>NZ_CP104207.1:0-3680000 GCF_025244705.1 Sphingopyxis sp. PET50
TGTCCGCCGTCAGCGCCAATGGCACAGATTTGAGGTTGTGATTTAAGGAGGATTTGGGCTTCGTCGTAGTGACGAAGGAACGAAGATGAAGCCCAAATCCTCCTTAAAAAAATCGCCGCCCAAGGCTCCCGCGGAGCGGGTGGTGAAGGACATCCGGCGTGCGACGCGTCGGCACTTCTCGGCCGAAGACAAGATCCGGATCGTGCTGGAAGGCTTGCGCGGCGAGGACAGCATTGCCGAGCTGTGCCGCAAGGAAGGGATCGCCCAGAGCCTGTATTACACCTGGTCGAAGGAGTTCATGGAGGCCGGCAAGCGGCGCCTCGCCGGAGACACCGCCCGCGCTGCGACCACCGGCGAAGTGCATGACCTACGCCGCGAGGCCCGAGCCCTGAAGGAATGCGTTGCCGACCTGACCTTGGAAAACCGCCTGCTCAAAAAAAGCATGATCGCGGATGGGGGCGACGACGAATGAGGTATCCGGCATCCGAGAAGCTCGAGATCATCCGGATCGTCGAGCAGTCGCACCTGCCCGCCAAGCGCACGCTGGACCAGCTGGGCATCCCTCGCCGGACCTTCTACCGCTGGTATGATCGCTTCGTCGAAGGCGGGCCGGAGGCGCTGGAAGATCGACCATCGGCGCCGAGCCGGGTGTGGAACCGCATCGGCGACGATATCCAGCAGCAGATCGTCGAGATGGCGCTGGATTACAGCGAACTGTCACCGCGCGAACTGGCGGTGCGCTTCACCGACGAGAAGCGCTACTTCGTGTCGGAAGCCACGGTTTACCGTCTGTTGAAGGCCCATGATCTGATCACCAGCCCGGCCTATATCGTGATCAAGGCCGCCGATCAGTTCCACACCAAGACCACGCGGGTGAACGAAATGTGGCAGACCGACTTCACCTACTTCAAGATCATCGGGTGGGGCTGGATGTACCTGTCGACCGTGCTCGACGACTTCTCACGCTACATCATCGCCTGGAAGCTGTGCACCAACATGCGGGCCGAGGATGTCACCGACACGCTGGACCTCGCGCTCGAGGCCTCGGGTTGCGACAGCGCAACGGTGCTGCACAAGCCTCGGCTGCTGTCGGATAATGGCCCGAGCTACATCGCGGGTGAACTGGCGGAATATATCGAGGCCCGGAAGATGAGCCATGTGCGCGGCGCTCCGATGCATCCCCAGACTCAGGGCAAGATCGAGCGCTGGCATCAGACCCTCAAGAATCGCATCCTGCTCGAAAATTACTTCCTGCCCGGTGACCTTGAGGCTCAGATCGAAGCGTTCGTCGAGCATTATAACCACCGACGTTACCACGAGAGCCTGAACAACGTGACGCCCGCCGACGCCTACTTCGGCAGGGCCGATGCCATCGTCAAACAGCGCGAAAGGATCAAACGGAAGACCATCGAACATCGGCGCTTGCTGCACCGCAAGATCGCCGCTTAATATCAACCCCAGGACGAGGCCCGCACTCCGCTAATTTACGCCGCGAGTTGTGCCAAATGTTCTGACGACGGACAGCGCTCATTCGCGCCATTTTCCGGCGGGCGATGCGCGAATGGGAATGGATCGACGCCGTTCCGGCGTTCAAGACCTACAACAGGGGCGGGAAGATCCGGGTTCGCTGGATCACCCACGAGCAGGCGGAATGCCTGCTCAAGGAGCTGCCCCGGCATCAGCGTGAAGCGGTGCTGTTTGCACTGGCCACCGGCGTCCGGCAGGGCAATGTCCTCGATCTCACCTGGGATCGCGTTCATTTGCACCGGCGCATGGCGATGGTGGAGCATGGCGATACGAAGAATGGCGAGGCGCTTGGCGTGCCGCTCAACGATATCGCGATGGCCGTTCTCGAACGGCAGCAGGGCAAGCACGAGACGAGCGTGTTCACCTTCCGGGGCAATCCGCTCCGTTCGGCGAATACGCGGGCGTGGCGCAAGGCGTTGAAGCGAGCGGGGATCACCGATTTCCGCTGGCACGATTTGCGGCACACCTGGGCGAGTTGGCTCCGGCAGAATGACGTGCCCACCTGGGTGCTTCAGGAGCTGGGGGGCTGGAAATCGGAATCGATGGTGCGCCGTTACGCGCATCTCTCGGTCAAGCATCTTCAGCCTTATGCCGACAAGCTGATTTTTGCGTCACAAACCGGGATCACCGGAGAGGCGCCGAGGTCCGCGGAAGCCCATGTCACAAAATCACCTACAATCCCGTCGGGGACCAGGCTGATTTTGGCGTCACAAGACGGTAAGTCTTTGATTTAATTGAATAAAATGGTGGACGCACTAGGGCTCGAACCTAGGACCCGCTGATTAAGAGTCAGCTGCTCTACCAACTGAGCTATGCGTCCACTGCCGGTTTGCGGCGGTCTTCATTAGCGGCTCCGGGAGCCTTGTGCTGCGAAGAGAGCGGCCCGCTATCATGCTAATCACCGCATGACAATGGCTTTCGACGATATTTTTTCAGGTGAAACCAATTTACGTCGCATAGGCTTTCGGAGCCGATGGTGATCCATTTCACGGCCCTCCTCCAGCGTTGGCAGGCCGTCGCCGACTGAGGTGCGCATGGTTGGGTCCGCCATTCGTCGCCCCCGATCGTAACATGTGTAATCGCAACATAAGCGCCATTAGGAAACCGCTTCGCACGGCGGCGTGGAAAAGCGGAGATAGCGCTCTGACAAAGCAGCGAAAATCATATGCTGCCGCAGCCTTATCGACGCCGAAAACGAAAATACCAGACCTCGTGCCCCTGCGCGCGCGCCTTGGTTTCGTAGCGGGTTTCGGGCCAGCCCGCGGGGCGGGTCAGGAAATCCTTCGCCTCTTTCGCCAGCCATTCATACTGGTGGCGATGGCGGCGCATCACCATCAGCGCATGTTCCAGATAGACGGGATGGTCGGTGCCGAAGCGGAACTCGCCGCCGGGTTTCAGTTTCGCCGCGATCAGGTCGAGCGGGCCGTCGTTCATCATCCGCCGCTTCGCGTGCCGCGCCTTGGGCCAGGGGTCGGGGTGGAGCAGATAGGCGAAGCTGAGCGCCCCGTCGGGAATGCGCCGCAGCACCTCCAGCGCGTCGCCGTGATGGATGCGGACATTGCCGAGCGGCAGGTTCTTGCCGTGGTCGCCCGCGACATGGACGAGCGCCTGCGCCACTCCGTTGATGAAGGGCTCGGCGCCGATGAAGCCATGATCGGGCAGCATGTCGGCGCGCCCCGCCATATGCTCGCCGCCGCCGAACCCGATCTCGAAATGCAGCGGGCGCCCGGCTCCCTCGGCGTCGCCGAACAGGCGCGCCGCGGTGACGGCGCCTTCCGGCGGCACCGCGATCTGGGGGAGCAGCGTATCGACCAGTGCCTGTTGGCTAGGCGCGCAGGGGCTTGCCCTTCGAGCGGCCATAGAGGCGGTTGATCGTCGTCGGATCGCCGGGCTTGTTAGCAGTCATGGCGCGCCCGTTAGCGTGCGCCGCCGCCGGGCGGAAGCTATTTGATGGCGTTGCTGTTGATCTGGACCGCGCGTTCTTTTCCCCAGGTGGCGACGGTGCTGGTCCGGCGGTTCGCATTGACGATCTCGGCGGCGCGCTCGGGCGACGGGAGGCGATCCTGCGAGACGAAATTCGCGTCCTCCGCCGCCGTATGGAGCGTCACGCTGTAGCGCGGCTTGCCTTTCTTGCCTTCGAGTTCGGCCATGATGGTATTGACGCTGGACAGGCCGACCGTCACGCCGTTGCCATTGTCGCCGAAGGTCAGCAGATAGGCGTCGGCCGCCTCGTCTGCCCGATAGGTCGCGATATTGTTGTTCATCTGACGGTCGCGGCACCATTGAACCGGCGTCGTCGATACCGGGTCTTTCTTGACCGAATCATCGCCTGCGGCCGCCGAGACCATGGCCGCCGCCAGTATTTCCTCCATCCCGCCGCTCGTCACATCCCTGGATTTCTTGTCGAAGGTGAGAGGAGCGGTGCAGGGAATGACAGGTCGTGCGGCGCCGGCAGGGGCGGCATGCTGCGGCCACCGGATTTCGCCGATCACGCTGTCCATCAGCGCGTCGAGCTCGGCGGGCGTGCGGCGGAGCGACGAGATGCGGAGCTTCACATACCAGCCGCCGACCGGCACCAGCGCAAGGCCGGTGCTACGATAGTGGCTTTCCGTCTGGGGTTCATAGACCGCGCGGAGTCCGCTCTGTGTCGTCTGTCCGGGTGCCGCAAAGGCGCGCGGCGCCGCCGCCAGCTTCGCGGCGCCATAGATGTCGCGATTCTCGATCGCCCACTGCGCCTGCGCGAACCAGACCGGTGCCGCGCCATTGGTGTTGCGAAAGATATAGAAGGAGATGAAATCCTCGGCGCCCTCGGGCTCGAACGACAGGCCGACGTCGAGTTCGTCCTCCGCATAGGCCTTGGCCCTCACCAGGGCATTGCCGCCCAGCGTCGGGGGGACGGTGATGCCGCTGTGCGCATGCGTCCACGCCGTGCCGGGCGCGATCGTCAGGTCCCGCTGCGCCGCTGCGGGTGCCGCCGGGGTCAGCGCCACGGCCGCGGCGACGAGGAGGCGCTTGGTCCAGGATCTTAGCATCAGTGTCTCCATCGGTCAGGGGGTGGGCCAGGTTTTGCTCGCCGCGACCGAGCGTTTGGCGGCGGCGAGGTCGAGCAGGCGTTGCGGCGGCGGCAGCGCCGCCTGCGCGGGCAGGGTGAAGGTGCGGTCGGCGGTCAGGAAGTTGATCGAATGATAGCGCGTTGCGGCGGCGCCGTGCGGCTGCACCGCGAACGCCTTGCCGCTGTCGCCCGCCGCGAACAGGTAACGGTCGCTGGCGCCGTCGGGGCGATAGACGGCCTGATTGCCGCGCACGACGCGGTCGAGGCACCAGCGCGGCGATTCGATCCGCGCCGCGGCATCCTTGACCCCGGCGGTCAGCATCGCGGCGGGCAGCGTCGAATCGGCCGACGTATCCGGGAAATCGAGCCTGGCCGCGCAATCCGCGATCGGCGCGGCGGCAGGGGCACTGCCCGCGGGCAGGGTCAGTTCGGCGATGACGCCCTCCATCCAGCCGCTCATGTCGCTGGGGATCAGGCTGGCCGAATTGGCGCGCAGTTTCACATACCAGTCGCCGACCACGAACAGCGCCACGCCGGTGCTGCGGATGCCCTCGACCTCCTCGGGCGCGAACACCGCCTTGAGGCCGCTCGCGGCGCTCTGGCCGGGCGGGGTGAAGGCGGTCACGGGCACCGCGAGGACCGGGTTTTTGAGATCGGCGCGCAGCAGGATCGCGCGCTCGGCCTGCGCGAACCAGACCGGCACCGACCCGTTGGTGTTGCGGAAGATCTGGATCGTCAGCGATTCGCGCCCGTCCTCCGATGCGAAATTCTGGCTGATGTCGAGCTCGGGGGCGGCGAAACTGGTCGCGCGGACCCGCGGCAGCTCGTCGAGCGCGGCGGGAATGGTGATGCCGCTGTTGACATGGGTCCACGGCTGGCCGCACGGGAACGGCGAGCGGTTCCTGCGCCGCCGCCGCACCAGCGATCAGCGCGATCGCGGCAAAAAACCCTAGGCGCCAGATGCTTGCCATCCCGATCCTCTTCGATCCCGCCGGATAGCTGTCAGATCGAAAGGAGGATGGCAAGCGGAGGGCGGGGCTTATCCGGCGACGGCGGCCTTCAGGCTGTCGACGAGGTCGGTGCGCTCCCAGGGGAAGGCGTCGCCGGTGGCGGTGCGGCCGAAATGACCATAGGCGGCGGTCTGCTTGTAGATCGGCTTGTTGAGGCCAAGGTGAGTGCGGATGCCCTTCGGCGTCAGCTTCACGAGCTGCGGGATCACCGCCTCGATCTTGCCTTCGTCGACCGTGCCGGTGCCGTGCAGATCGACATAGATCGACAGCGGCTCGGCGACGCCGATCGCATAGCTGAGCTGGATCGTGCAGCGGCGCGCGAGGCCCGCGGCGACGATGTTCTTCGCAAGGTAGCGCGTGATGTACGCCGCCGAGCGGTCGACCTTGGTCGGATCCTTGCCGCTGAACGCGCCGCCGCCGTGCGGGCTGGCGCCGCCATAGGTGTCGACGATGATCTTGCGGCCGGTCAGCCCCGCGTCGCCGTCGGGCCCGCCGATCTCGAAACGGCCGGTCGGGTTGATGTGATAGACGGTGTTGGCGGTGAGCAGCTCGGCGGGCAGCACGTCGGCGACGACGCGCTTCACATAGTCGCGCAGTTCCGCATATTTGGCTTCGTCGCCCTCGCCATTATGAAAATAATAGCCTGGCGCATGCTGGGTCGACACGACGATCGCGGTCGCCTCGACCGGACGTTCGTTGGCGTAGCGCAGCGTCACCTGGCTCTTGGCGTCGGGTTCGAGGAAGGGCGCGGTGCCGGCCTTGCGGTCGGCGGCCATGCGCTCGAGGATCTTGTGGCTGTAGTCGAGCGTCGCAGGCATCAGGTCGGGGGTCTCGTCCGAGGCATAGCCGAACATGATGCCCTGGTCGCCGGCGCCTTCGTCCTTGTCGCCGCTTTCATCGACGCCCTGCGCGATATGCGCCGACTGGCCGTGCAGGTTGTTTTCGAAGCGGAAGCTTTCCCAGTGGAAGCCGTCCTGCTCATAGCCGATTTCCCTGACCGTGTTGCGCACGGTCGTCTCGATCTCTTCGAGCGCGCCGGGCGCCCATTCGCCGTTTTCGAACACGCCCTTGCAGCGGATTTCGCCCGCCAGCACGACAAGCTGGGTCGTGGTCAGCGTCTCGCACGCGACGCGCGCCTCGGGGTCCTTCGACAGGAACAGGTCGACGATCGAATCGCTGATCTGGTCCGACACCTTGTCGGGATGGCCTTCGGAAACGCTTTCGGACGTGAAGAGGAAGCTGTTGCGCATGGGAGCCTTCTTGGATCGAATATAAAGGAAGCTTTATGTGTGGGGCCGCTGTTAACGCCCGCGCCGCCGAAAGGCAATGGCCGCCGCGAGCAGCAGCAGCGCGAATGCGACGGGCAGGGCGTTGCCGTAGCGCGCGAACGGGGTCGGTGCGTGCGCGGGCGGCACAAGGGTGTCGATCCGCCCCGGCCGGTGCATCGGAATCGAATCGAGGATGCGGCCGTCGGCGTCGATCACCGCGCTGATCCCGGTCGGGGTCGAGCGGATGACGGGCAGCCCCTCCTCGATCGCGCGCAGCCGCGCCTGCGCCAGATGCTGCGGCGGACCCCAGCTTCCGAACCAGGCATCGTTGGAGGGATTGAAGATGAAATCGGGGCGGTGGTCGCGGTCGACGACCTGTCCCGAAAAGATGATCTCGTAACAGACCTGCAGCCCCGCCTTGCCGAAGCGCCCGAGGTCGAGCGTGTGCGGTCCCGGTCCGGGCCAGAAATCGATGTCGCCGGGCGCGAGCCGCGACAGGCCGATCGCCGACAGCAGCGGACGCATCGGCAGATATTCGCCATAGGGGACGAGGTGCGCCTTGTCGTAGCGCGGGCCGAGCGTGCCGTCGGCATGAACGGTCATCACCGCGTTGCGCGCGCCGACGACCTCGCCGGTCTTGTCGATTTCGAGCTTGAGCGCGCCGAGCAGCATGACGTCGTCGGGGTTCATCAGCGTCACGAGCCGCCCGCGCGCCTCGGCCGGCGAGCGGTCGTAATAGACCGGCGGATAACCGGTCTCGAGATAGTCGGGCACCGCCGCCTCGGGCCACAGGATCAGGCGCGGCGTGTCGCTTTCGGGCGCGGTGAGCCGCGCGAGCTTGGCGAAATTGGCGTCGGCCTTGCTCCCCGCCCATTTGTCCTCCTGCCCGACGTTGGGCTGGACGACGGTGATGGGAATGGGTTCGGGTCGGGTGGGCAAATAGTCTGCGGCTCCCCAATATTCGAGGCTCATGAACAGGACCGGGAAGCCGAACAGGAGCACTGGTCCGAGCATCAGGGTGGAAAGGAATGTGCCGTCGCGAACCCCGTCGCGGAACATGGCCCCCCATTTCGGTACCAGCAGCAACCCCCATCCAATCCACAGCAGCGCGAGCGCGGAGAGACCATAGGTACCGACCAGCGCGGCGGGTCCGGCCAGATGGATGGGCACGAGAAAAGCGCCGAGCGGGTTCCAGGCAAAGCCCGTAAACACCCAGCTGCGCAGCCATTCGGTCAGCGTCCAGAGCGCGGCAAAGGCAAGGATGAAGGACAGCGAGGTGGCGCCGTGCGCGCTCGCGCTCTTTCCGGAGCGGCGCACCATCCACGCCCCCCACGCCGCCAGCGCGGGATAGACCGCGAGGTAAAGCGACAGCAGCACCACGGCGATCCACCCCAGCCACGCCGGCATCGCCGCCTGATAGGTGAAGGCGGTCGCGATCCAGTTCAGCCCGATGGTGAAATGCCCGACCCCGAAGGCCCAGCCGATGCCGAGCGCGCGCCGGCCTTTCGGGCTGCGGGCGACCAATGCCATCCAGCCCGCGAGCGCGGCCAGCGTCAGCGGCCACCAATGCAGCGGCGCAAAGCCCGTCGCCGAGACGGCACCGAGCGACAGGGCGATCAGCTTGGGCCAGCGGTCGGCGAAAGCGGCGATGCGGGGGACGAATGCGGTCACGCGCGCTGCTTTAGCGAGGGCGCGATGTCGCGACAATGACGCTTGCCAAGCACCGCGCATTTTCGCAGCATCGCCCTGGGTCGCGCCGGAGGGGAGCTATTATGTGGTGGGCGCTGGCCTTGATGTCGGGATTTTACGGGTCGCTGGTCGACGATCCGGCGGAAATGCGCTTCTGCGTCGTCGCGGGCGAGGCCGAGGCGGTGTCGGCCGATCCCGACGAGGCGATGATGCACCGGCTGGTCGCGCGCAAATTCCTGCTGCGGCTCGCCGATGTCGGGGCGATGGACGCCGGTGCGCTGGACGAGGCGCGATCGCGCTATGAAAGCGGCGCCGAAAATCTGGAACGCTATGAACATTGCCGCACGCTGGCGCTTAGCATTCCCGAGGGGGGCGGCCTGACCGACGCGGCGGCGCAGCTCGACGGGGACGACGCCGCCGAACCGGCGGCGGACGCCGACACCGACGCCGCGGCGGCGCCCCCGGCGGCCGATGCGCGGGCGGAATCCGGCGACGACTGGTTTCCGACCTTTCGCGACCTGCGCGACACGCGCATCGCCGAAGTGCGCTGCACGATGCTCGCGGGCCTGGTGATGGCGGAGGTCGAGCGCGGCGTGTCGAAGGAAAGCCATGGGCTGACCCGCGCCGACGCCGAAACGCTCGGGGGGCAATTGGCCGCCGCGATCGGCGAGGAAACGGGATATGACGCGGCGCGCGTGCGGGCGCTCTACAAATATGATTTCGAGCTGTTCGCCGAACTCGCGCTCGCCGAAACGCCGAAGGAGGGGGAGGCCAAGGCGGCGCTCGACGCCGCGATCGGCCGGTGCCGTCCGCTCTATGACTCGATCGATGCGGCGGCGGGCACGGTGGCCGGGCTCGCGCCGGTGCGGATCGACGCCGCCGACGAACGGGTCGGTATCGGCGACTGCTATGCGATCGTGTCGCATTTCGCGCGCGGCCTTCCGCCCGCTTCGCGTGAGGGCAAGGCCTTTGCCGACATGCTCGCGAACCTCGACCGCCAGTTCGCGGCGGGGGGCGATAACCCTGCGGGGGCAAAGGCGGCGGCGCTTGCCGCCTTCGACGCGGACCTGTTTCAGGACCTGAGCGAAGCCAATGCCGAAATCCGCATGGAGCAATGCTTCGCCATGGCCGGTGGCAGCTGACGCGCCGGCCTACAGCATATATTTCATCCGGATCGACTGGGCGGTGTCGCCGTTCACCGCGAAGCTTGCCGATTTGAAGCTCGGCGCGCCCATGCCGATGGCCGGATTGCGCGAAAAGCCGAAGCCTTCCCTGGGCAGGAACAGCGCCATGTCCATCTTGTTGTTGGCATTCTCGTCATGGACGACCGCGATGGCATAGGTGCCCGTGGCGGGTGCCGCGACCTGGAAATGGGCGGCGTCGGTCGCCTTCACCGCCATGCGCACCGAGCCCGCGTCCTTGCTGCAATCGGGAAAGGCCTTGGGATTGGTGGTCAGGCAGACCAGCACTTGCCCTTTCGCGTTGCGCAGACCGGTTATGCCGACGTCGATGCTAGGCGGCGGAGTGCTCGCGGCGGTCAGCAGGAGGATCGAAGCGGCCAAGGCCAAGATCGGTGCCGCACGCCTTGTCCCAGAAGCGGAAATAAAGCCCATAATTCCCCCGGTAGGCGGCGTGATGCTGCTGATGGTGCGTCGCGGTTATCAGCCAGCGTCCCGCGGGTCCATGAACAAGCGCGCGCGGGAACATTTCCCAGCCCATATGATTGCCGACGCCCATGATCGTCATGATCGCCAGCACGAGCCCGAGCACCGCGACATGGATCGGGATCAGGAAGACGAGCGCGGGAATGACGACCGCGCCGGTCACCGCCTCGACGGGGTGAAAGCTCATTGCGGCCCAGGCGGTCGGCGGCTGCAGCTGTCGTGATGGACGGCGTGGGCAATGCGGAACAAGGCGGGGCGGTGCATCCAGCGGTGCGTCCAGTAAAACCATGTGTCGTGGACCAGCAGATAGGCGAACAGGCTGACCGGCAGATACCAGAGCGGATAATCGCCGACGTCGGTGTAGATGCGCGTCCAGCCATGCTCGCGCCACCCCCAGGCGACGATGCCCGCGGGGATGCCGTAAATGGCGGCGCTGGCCAGGCTCCAGCCGATCTCGCGCCGCATCTGGCGTTCGAGGCCGCGATAGAGGCCGGGGTGCCGGATGCGCGTCGCGAGCGCGAAGCCGCCGCTGCTGATCAGATAACGCACGCCGACGATCAAGGTCATCGCGAGCGCGGAGAGCAGGATCGCGCCCGCGGCGCTCACCTGTTTTTGGCGGCGCCGAGCAGCGCGGCGACCCGCTCCCACAGCATCGCATAGGCCTGACCCGCCTTGCTGCGCCGGGCAAAAGCGGCGAGGGGCTTGCGGCGCACCGCCATCTGTTCGACCGCGCTCGCCATCGGCAGCACCGGCCATGCCGCCTCGGCGGCGAGCGCGTCGCGGTGCAGCGCGCGGCGCGCGTCGACCATCGCGTAAACGGGCAGCAAGGGAGTGCTTGTCTTCTTGGCGGGACGCAGATGCGCGACCACCTCGTCGAGCGCGCGGCGCGACAGCGGCGAAGGGATGACCGGCACGACGATCAGGTCGGTGGCGCGCATCATCTGCTCGCTCGTCTCGGTCAGTCCCGGCGGACAATCGAGAATGACGCGGTCGTAACCGGCGCCGATCTCCTCGATCAGCCGCACGAGCCTTTTCTTCTTGCCCGCATCGAGGAACAGCGCGTCGAGACCGCGCAGCGAGGTGTCGGCGGGCAGCAGGTCGAGTCCCGGAATCGCGGTCGCGACGACCAGCTTTGCGGGCGCGATATCGCGGTCGAACACCCGGTCGGCGGTGCGCTTGCCGGGGCCGTCATGGCCGAGGATGAAGCTCGATGCCGCCTGCCCGTCGAGGTCCCAGAGCAGCGTCCTGCCGCCCGCCTGCAACGCCGCCTCGGCGGCGAGGTTGACCGCCAGGCTGGTCTTTCCGACCCCGCCCTTCAGGCTGTAGACAGCGATGACCTGGGCCTGTTTGCTCATGGGCCGGGAGTCGGGTGTTTCGCGCGGCGAGTCAAGCGGGCGGTGCGGCGGTACCGGGACCGAGCGCGCGCTGCATATAGACAGTGTCGAGCCAGCGGCCGTGCTTCCATCCCATGCCGGCGAGGCGTCCGGCATGGGCGAAACCGCAGGCGGCATGGAGTGCGACCGAGGCGGGTTCGCCGCCGCCGATCACCGCGACCATGGTGCGGAAACCGCTCGCCTCCGCCGCGATCAGGAGGGCGCCCAGCAGCGCGCGTCCGACGCCGCGGCGCTGCGCTTGCGGCGCGACATAGATGCTGTCCTCGCACGCCCAGGCATAGGCGGCGCGCGGGCGGTACTGGCTGGCATAGGCATAGCCGAGCAGGCCGTCATCGGCATCGCGCGCGGTCAGGAAGGGCCAGCCTTTGGCGAGATGATCGGCGATCAGCCGTTCGGTCGCCGTTACGCTGCGCGGTTCGATATCGTAGCTCGCGGTGCCGTGCAGGACATGGTGGGCATAGATCGCCGCGACGCCTTCGGCATCGGTGACGGCGGCGGGGCGGATGGTCGGTTCGGCCATGGTTTCGGGATAGCCTTTGCACGCCGCGGCGCAATCGCTTTGCGCCCTGTGCCGAGCGCGGCTAGGGCGGGGTATGACCAGCGCGCCCAACTCCTGCGACATCGCCATCGTCGGCGGCGGGCTGGCGGGCGGGCTCGCCGCGCTGGCGCTCGCGGCGAAGCGGCCCGACCTCGACGTGCGGCTGATCGAACCCGACGCGGTCGGCGGCAACCATATCTGGTCGTTTTTCGATAGCGATATCGCCGAAAGGCATCGCTGGCTCGTCGCGCCGCTCGTCCGCCATCATTGGCACGGCTATGACGTGCATTTCCCGCACCATCGCCGCACGCTGCGCATGGGCTACAAGAGCATCACCGGCGAAGCGCTGGCCGAGGCGGTCGCGGCGGCGCTGCCCGCCGATCGCGTCATCGCCGATCGCACCAAGCATGTCGCGTCCGACCATCTGCTTTTCGGGCGTGGCGGGCGGCTAAACGCGCGCCACGTCATCGACGCGCGCGGCGCGGGTAATCTGTCGGCGCTGGCCTGCGGCTGGCAGAAATTCGTCGGGCAGGCGCTGACCGTGAAGGGTGGCCATGGCCTCGCGCATCCGGTGGTGATGGACGCGCGGGTCGCGCAGCTCGACGGCTATCGCTTCGTCTATCTGCTGCCCCTCGACGAGGAGACGGTGTTCGTCGAGGACACCTATTACAGCGACAGCCCCGACCTCGACGCCGATCTGATCCGCGAGCGTATCGGCGCCTATGCGGCCTGGCGGGAGTGGGAGGTGACGGCGCACACGCGCGAGGAGACGGGCGTGCTGCCGGTCGTCATCGCGGGCGAGTTCGACCGCTTCTGGCCCGAAGGCGACAAGGTTGCGCGCATCGGTACCCGCGCCGGGGCGTTCCATGCGACCACCGGCTATTCGCTGCCCGATGCGGTGCGCACCGCCGCCGCGCTGCCGGCGCTGGTCGACGGCGCCGACCTGCCCGCGAAGCTGCGCGAGCGCGCGGCGCGCGGCTGGCGGCGCCAGCGTTTCTATCGCCTGCTCGACGCGATGCTGTTCCGTGCCGCCGAACCCGCGCAGCGCGTGCGCGTCTTCGAGCGTTTCTATCGCCTGTCGCCGCGGCTGATTTCGCGCTTCTATGCCGGGCAATCGACGCGCGGCGACAAATTGCGGCTGCTGGCGGGCAAGCCCCCGGTGCCGGTCGGGCGCGCGCTGAGCGCGGTGCGGAAGTTCGACTGGAAATGACGCGCAAGGCCATCGTCGTCGGCGCCGGTTTCGGCGGCCTCGCGCTCGCGATCCGGCTGCAGTCGGCGGGCGTGGAAACGACGGTCGTCGAGGCGCGCGATAAGCCTGGCGGGCGGGCGTACCACTGGGTTCAGGACGGTTTTACCTTCGACGCCGGGCCGACGGTGATCACCGATCCGCCGTGCCTGCACGAATTGTGGGGGCTCAGCGGGCAGCATATGGCGGCCGACGTCGATCTCGTCCCCGTCATGCCCTTCTACCGCCTCGACTGGCCCGACGGCTCGACCTTCGACTATTCGAACGACGAGGCGGCGCTCGCGGCGGAGATCGCGAAGCTCAACCCCGCCGACGTCGGGGGCTACCGGAAATTCCTGACCTATTCGAAGGGGGTCTATGAACAGGGCTATGTGAAGCTCGGTTCGGTCGCCTTCCTCGACTTCGCCTCGATGATCCGCGCGGCGCCCGCGCTGATGAAATATCGGGCGTGGCGCAGCGTCTATTCGATCGTCGCCTCCTATGTGGCGGATGAGCGGCTGCGGCAGGCACTGTCGTTCCACACCTTGCTCGTCGGCGGCAATCCGATGACGACGAGCAGCATCTATGCGCTGATCCACACGATCGAGAAGGATGGCGGCGTCTGGTTCGCGCGCGGCGGCACCAATGCGCTGGTGGGCGGCTTGGTGCGGCTGTTCGAGCGGTTGGGCGGGACGCTGCGCCTCGGCGATCCGGTGACGGCGATCGAGACGCAGGGCGACCGCGCGACGGGCGTTGCCACCGCAAGCGGCTGGCGCGGCACGGCCGACATGGTCGCGTGCAACGGCGACCTGATGCACAGCTACCGCGACCTGCTCGATCACAGGCGCGGGCCGAAGGTCGCGAAGTCGCTCGCGCGCAAACGCTGGTCGCCGTCGCTGTTCGTCGTCCATTTCGGGGTGAAGGGCGATTATCCCGATATCGCGCATCACAGCATCCTCTTTGGCCCGCGCTACAAGGGACTGCTCGACGACATCTACAGCAACGGCGTCGTGCCGCAGGATTTCTCGCTCTACCTCCACCACCCCAGCGCGACCGACCCCGGCATGGCGCCGCCGGGCCATGCTACCTTCTACGCGCTCGCCCCCGTCGCGCATCTGGGCAAGGTGCAGGCCGATTGGGACGGCGATTTCGGGCGGCAATTCGCCGACGCGATCCTGGACGAGGTGGAGGCGCGAGTCCTCCCGGGCCTGCGCGCCAATCTGGTCACCCGCTTCCACTACACGCCCGCCGATTTCGGCCGCGACCTGTCGGCGCATCTCGGCAGCGCGTTCAGCCTCGAACCCGTGCTGTGGCAAAGCGCCTGGTTCCGCGCCCACAACCGCGACGATGTGATTTCGAATCTTTACTTCGTCGGCGCGGGGACGCATCCGGGCGCAGGAATTCCGGGCGTCGTCGGCAGTGCCAAGGCGACGGCAGCCTTGATGCTCGAATCCCAAATCCGTTCGCCCTGAGCTTGTCGAAGGGCCGTTCTTCCTTCAAAGGCGCAAGAGCAAGAACAGGCCTTCGACAAGCTCAGGCCGAACGGAATTTGTGAAAGCACCCAAGCGATGAAACGCCTCGCCGTCTATTGTGGCTCCGCCACCCCCGCCGACCCCATCTATATCGAAACCGCGCAGCATGTCGGGCGCACCCTCGCCGAAAAGGGCATCGGAGTCGTCTATGGCGGCGGCTGGCTCGGGCTGATGGGCGCGGTCGCCGATGCGGCGCTGGCAGCGGGCGGCGAGGTGATCGGGGTGATCCCCGACGCGCTCGTCGGGACCGAGGTCGCGCATCGCGGCTGCACCGAACTGCACGTCGTCGGCGGCATGCACGAGCGCAAGAAGATGTTCACCGACCTGTCGGACGGTTTTCTCACCATCCCCGGCGGGGTCGGCACGATGGACGAATTGTGGGAAGCGATCAGCTGGGCGCAGCTCGGCTATCATGCGAAACCCGTCGGGCTGCTCAACGCCGCGGGTTTCTACAACGACCTGATCGCCTTCAATCGCCACATGATCGAGGTCGGCTTCATCCGGCCCGCCCATGCCGGTATCATGATCGTCGATGCGGGGCTCGAACCCCTGCTCGACAAGATGGCGGCCTATGAACCGCACGCGCCGATCTTCGCGATGAAGGCCGACGATTTGTGATGGACCGGCCGGGGGGCGATTTTCTCCCTTCCCGCTTGCGGGAGGGGTCGGGGAGGGCCTGTTGGTCGGTCGCCATTGCGAGACACGCCCTCCCTCAACCCCTCCCGCAAGTGGGAGGGGGACATGACCTATGACGCGCATGATCTCCACGGCTTCGCGCACGACAGCATCGCGCAGGGTTCGAAAAGCTTCGCGCTCGCAAGCCGCCTGTTCGACCGCATCACGCGCGAGCGTGTGTGGCTGCTCTATGCCTGGTGCCGCGCCGCCGACGACCTGACCGACGGGCAGGATCATGGCGGGACGATGACGCCCGGTCATGACGCCAGGGCCGCCGTCGCGTGCATCCGCGACCTGACCGACAAGGCTTATGCCGGGCAGCCGACCGGCGACCTCGCCTTCGACGGCCTCGGCTACCTGCTCACCGAGATCGCGATTCCGCGCGCGGTCATCGACGACATCATCGCGGGCTTCGAACTCGACGCCGCCGATTGGCGCCCGCGCAGCGAGCAGGACCTGCTGCGTTACAGCTATCATGTCGCGGGTGCGGTGGGGGTCGCGATGGCGCTGGTGATGGGGATCGACCCCGGCGACGAAACCACGCTCGACCGCGCGTCGGACCTCGGCATCGCCTTCCAACTCGCCAATATCGCGCGCGACGTGGCGGAGGATGCCGCCGCCGATCGCTGCTACCTGCCGGTCGAATGGCTGGTCGAACTCGACATCCCGCCGGGCCAGCATATGCACCCGGCCTTTCGCCCGCGCCTCGCGATCATGGCGAAGTGGCTGTCCGAAATGGCGGAGGAATATGAAGCGTCGGCGCGCTGGGGCGCGCGCAAGCTGCCGCCGCGCAGCCGCTGGGCGGTGCTCGCCGCTGCCGGCATCTATGGCGACATCGCGCGCGAGGTCCGCGCGCGCGGCGACCATGCCTGGGACCACCGCGCCGGCACGTCGCTTTTCGCCAAGCTGGGCTGGGTCGCGCGCGCCGGCTGGTCGGTGCTGCGCCGCCCGCCGCAGCGGCGGATCAGCCGCAAGGGGCTGTGGACGCGGGCGCGTGCGGGGGCGACCGAATGAGCCAGCTCGAATGGCTGGCCGCCGCGCTGGTCCTGATCAATGTCGCGCTCGTCGCGCTGCGCAGCGTGTGGAACTACCCCTTCGCGCTCGCCGCGGTCAGCGTCTATGCGATCGTCTTCTTCGGGGCGAAGCTCTACAGCGACATGCTGCTCCAGGGCTTCTTCTTCGTGCTCAACCTGTACGGCTGGGCGGCGTGGATGCGCGCGAGGGACGACAGCGGGGTGCCGGTCGGCTGGATGACCGACCGCGCGCGTCTGGCATGGGGTCTGACGACGGTCGTCGCCTGGGTCGTCTGGAGTTTCCTGATGCACCGCTACACCGACGCCGCCGCGCCCTGGGTCGACGGCGGAATCGCGATGCTCAGCATCACCGCGCAATGGCTGCTCGCGCGGCGGCGCGTCGAAAGCTGGTGGCTGTGGATTCTCGTCGATCTGATCGCGGTGCCGCTGTTCGCGTGGCGCGGGCTTTATGCGACCAGCGTCGTCTATGTCGTGTTGCTCGGCCTGTCGATCGACGGGCTGGTCCAGTGGCGCCGCGCCGCTGCGGAAGGCGCGTCGGCATGACGCGCCGCATCTGCCTCCACGGGGCCGAAAGCACGGGCAAGTCGGCGCTGGCGCCGCGCCTGGCGCAGGCGCTGGGCGGCGTGGTCGTACCCGAATATGGCCGTGCCTATTGCGAGGCGAACGGGACCGACCTCGACGCCGCCGACCTGCTCGCCATTTTCGAAGGGCATGACGCGGCGACGCGCACGGCGCTGGCGACGGGCCCCGCCTGGCTGATCTCCGACACCGATCCGCTGATGACGCAGGCGTGGGCAGTGATGCTGCTCGGGCGGCGTCTGCCCGAAATCGACGCCTGGACCGGCGTGGCCGATCTCTATCTGGTGCCGGCCTTGGATCTGCCGTGGCGCGACGACGGCACGCGGCTGTTCGGCGGCGATGCGGCGCGGCGGCGGTTCATGGATGCCGCGATCGGCGAACTCGAACGGCGGAAGCTGCGCTGGGCGTGGGTCAAGGGCGAAGGCGAGGCACGGTTGCAAAGCGCGCTTGCGGCAATTCAGACGGCGGGGCTGACCGCGTAGCGATCCCGCAGCTCACGCTTGAGCACCTTGCCTATCGGGCTGCGCGGCAGTTCGTCCACTTGCCGGATCGCGCTCAGCCGCTGCGTCTTGCCGACCTTGGCATTGCAATCGGCGCGGACGCTTGTCGCATCGGCGCCATCCTTCAGGACGACGAAGGCGACCGGAGTCTCGCCCCATTCCTCGCTCGGCATGCCGACCACCGCCGCCTCGACGACGCGCTCGTCCGCCAGCAAGATGCCTTCGAGGTCGCTCGGGAAGATGTTGAACCCGCCCGAGATGATCATGTCCTTGGCGCGGTCCATCAGGGTCAGAAAGCCGTCCTCGTCGATCCGGCCGATATCGCCGTGGCGATAGAAGAGATTTCCCTCGCTGTCGTACCAGTGCATCGCCTTGGTCGCGTCGGGGCGGTTGTTGTATCCGGTCATCATCGCCGGTGAACGCCCGACGACTTCGCCGACCGATCCCTGCGGCAGCTCGTTGCCCTCCTCGTCGATCACCTTGGCGACATGGCCCGGCGCGGGCTGGCCGACCGTATGCAGCTTGTCCGGATATTTGTGCGCCTCCAGCAGGAAGGCCGCGCCGCCCTCGGTCATGCCGTAAATCTCGACCAGCCCGCCCGGCCAGCGTTTCAGCACGTCGGCCTTCAGCGCCGCCGCAAAGGGCGCCGAGGTGCAATATTTCATGACGAAGCTCGACAGGTCGAAGCGGTCGAAATCCTCGAGCGCCATGATGCGGCGATATTGCACCGGCACCAGCATCGTGTTCGTCGCGCGCTCGCGTTCGGCCAGTTCGAGGAAACCGTGCGCGTCGAATTTCTTCATCAGTACCACCTGCCCGCCCGACCCGACGGTCGGCAGGAAGCTCGCCATCGTCGTGTTCGAATAGAGCGGGGTCGAAAGGATCGTGACCGCGTGCGGGCCATAGGCGGGAACGCCGCGCTGGATATGCTGCCAGCGCATCGCATGGCTGTGGACGATGCCCTTGGGCGTGCCCGTGGTCCCCGACGAATAGATGATGTTGAAGCCGTCGAGCGGATCGATCGCCACCGGTTCGGGCTGCGTGCCCCCTGGCGCGATCCAGGCGTCGAGTGCGGCGCCGACGCCGCTGCCGTCCATGGCGATGCGGTCGCTGGCGGTGACAGTCTGGCCATCGAGGCTGGCCGAAGCGGCGCTGTCGAGGAACAGGTGGCGCGCGCCGGTGTCGGCGATCATCGCCGCCATCTGCTCGCCCGTCGCGCTGTTGGTGACGAGGCCCGCGACCCCGCCCGCGCGCAGCGTGCCGAGGATGACCGCCATCTGCTCGACGCTGTTCAGCCCCGCGATCGCGGTGCGGTCGCCCTTGGCAAAGCCGTCCTGCTGCAGCCGCGCGGCGATGCGGTCGGTCAATGCGTCCAGTTCGGACCAACTCAGGCGCCGAATCGGATCGGCCGCCGCTATCGCATCGGGACGTTCGGCGGCGTGCGCGCGGATCAGGTCGGGCAGGGTGGCGAAGTCGTCGGCGAGCAGGTCGTTATTGGTCATGGAGCGATTCGTTAGCACAGCCGCCGTAGGGTGCAACGGACAGAGGGGACCGATCGCAAAGGAGCCGGGACGAGAGGAGGGGCGATGGAGCAAAGCGACGGTCGCGCCGCGGCCCGCCCCCCGCCGCTTGTCGCCATCCGGCATCCATCCGCCGCACGCGCGGCGCGATTGTCGGATGCGCTTGCCGCCGCCGGTTTCCGCACGCTGCCGCTGCCGCCGCTTGCGGCCGGAGCGCGCTTGTGGCGCGAAACCGGTTTCGACCTGTTCGCGATCGACCCGTTCGACGATGGCCTCGATCCCGCCACGATGGTCACGCTGGCGCGCGGGATCGCCGAACGGCGCCCGCTGCTCGCGCTGACCGACCGCGACAGCCGCGCCGACCGTTTGCTTGCACTCATCGCGGGGGCCGACGATGCGGTGGGTTGGGCCGCCGATCCCGCGGAGGTCGTCGCGCGCGTTGCCGCGCTTCTGCGGCGCAGCCGGATGGCGGCGGGGCAGCTTGGGGACGGCGAATTGCGCATCGACCTGATCGATCGGCGCGTCGAGCGCGCGGGACGGCTGATCCGCCTGCCGTTGCGCGAATTCGACCTGCTCGCCAATCTGGCACGCATTCCCGACCAGCCGGTGTCGCGCACCGCGCTGCTGAAGGCGGTGTGGCGGATCGATTTCGATCCGGGCACCAACCGTGTCGAGGTGCATATGTCGCGGCTGCGCGCCAAGGTCGACCGCGGCTTCGGCTGGCCGATGCTCCGGACGATCAAGGGCCGGGGCTATGCGCTGCGCTCGCGCCCGGACGCCGCCAATCCCTGACCGGCGGCGCATTTTTTTGCCGATATGCGCGCGCCATTTTGCAGATCCTGCCCTCTCGCCGCCCGCGCTTGACCAAAAGTTTCAGCTTGCTACTGACCTCGGACATAAAGAAACCAACGACCCCTGCTGGAGAGGCTCCCGATGCATCCGTCCGTCCATGCGCGCACCCATCCCGACAAGCCCGCGATCATCGTCGCCGAAACGGGGGAGGCGATCAGCTACGCCGAACTCGACGCCGCATCGAATCGCGCCGCACAGCTCTTTCGCGCCCATGGCCTGGGGCATGACGATGTCGTCGCCTTCATGCTCGACAACACACCGCATTATTATGGCCTGACCTGGGGCGCGCAGCGCGCCGGGCTGCGTTACGTATGCATCTCGTCGCGGCTGACGCAGGACGAGACCGACTATATCCTCGAAAATTCGGGCGCGAAATTGCTCGTCGTTTCGGCCAGCCTTGCGGGGGCGGCGCAGCAGTTGACGACCGCGATCGAGCGTTTCTCGCTGGGCGGCGCGATCCCCGGCTATGAAAGCTGGGAAGATTCGATCGCCGCCATGCCCGCGACCCCGGTTGCCGACGAGCGCGCCGGGACCGACATGCTCTATTCGTCGGGCACCACCGGCCGTCCCAAGGGCGTGCGCGTGCCCTTGCCCGAGGAACCGGCGATCGACGCGTCGAACAGCCTGGTGACGCTCGCCGCGGCGGTGTTCGGCATCGGGCCGGACAGCGTCTATCTGTCGCCCGCGCCGCTCTATCATGCCGCGCCGCTGCGCTGGTCGATGACCGTGCATCGCCTCGGCGGCACGGTGGTGCTGATGAAGAAATTCGATCCCGAGGCGGCGTTGTCGCACATCGAAAAATATCGCGTCAATTCGAGCCAGTGGGTGCCGACCCATTTCGTGCGCATGCTCAAGCTGTCCGACGAGACCCGCGCCCGCTACGACGTTTCGTCGATGAAGGTTGCGATCCACGCCGCCGCGCCGTGCCCGGTCCCGGTCAAGCAGGCGATGATCGACTGGTGGGGGCCGGTGCTGTTCGAATATTATGCGGGGTCGGAGGGCAACGGCATGACCTTCATCTCCAGCGCCGACTGGCTGACCCACAAGGGCAGCGTCGGCCGCCCGATCCTCGGCGCGGTCCACATCATGGGCGAGGACAATGAGACCGAGCTTGGCCCCGACGAGGAAGGCTGCGTCTTCTTCGAAAGCGAGAATGTCTTCGAATATCACGGCGACAGCGAGAAAACCGCATCGAGCCGCAATTCGAAGGGCTGGTCGACCCTCGGCGACGTCGGCAAGCTCGACGCAGAAGGCTTCCTCTACCTGACCGACCGCAAGAGCTTCATGATCATCACCGGCGGGGTGAACGTCTATCCGCAGGAGATCGAGAACCATCTCGTCACCCATCCCGCGGTCGCCGACGTCGCGGTGGTCGGCGGCCCGCACGACGACTTCGGCGAAGAGGTGATCGCGGTGATCCAGCCCGCGAACATGGCCGATGCCGGCGACGCGCTGCGCGACGAACTCATTGCTTATGCCCGCGAAAAACTGTCGGGCGTCAAAATCCCGCGTCGCATCGATTTCATGGAGGCGCTGCCCCGCCACGACACCGGCAAGCTATACAAGCGGTTGCTGCGGGACCAATATTGGGCGCGGACGAATTGACCGCGCGAGTCGGCGGCGGACCGGCAGGCCGCCGCCGCGATGTTGGAGGTTGACTTATGAACAAGGCGATGATGACGGCGGCGGTGATTGCGCTCGCCGTGGGACTGGCGGGATGCGGCAAGAAGGACGCGCAGCCGCCCGCCGACACCGCAACGGCCGATACGGCCACGACCCCGGCCGCGCCGGTTGCGGCGGCGATCCCGATCGACCCCGCAAAGCCCAACGCCTGCAACAAGCTGACCGACGTCAAGCTGGCCGCGACGATCGACGCCGCGACCAAGACGCTGAAGATCAGCGGTACCGCCAAGGCGCCGCAGGCGGGCTATGCGACCGCGCTCCAGGCCGGTCCGCTCGACAAGATGAATCCGCCGACCCAGATCGTGTTGCTGCGCGCCAACGCGCCTGAACCGGGAGCCGAAGTGGTGACCGACGTCGCGCTCAGCGTCGACATCGCGAACGCGCAGCCCGCCTACAAGTCGATTCGCGTCGTCTGCCCGGGCGTGCCCGACGTCGAACTGACGGTCGGCTGACCCATGAAGGGAGGTCCGGGGTGACGGAACGCGTCGAATTCTTCTTTGACCTGTCCTCGCCCTGGACCTGTCTCGCCTTTCACAATCTGCCCGCGGTGTTGGCGAGAACCGGCGCCGCGGCGCGCTATCGCCCGATCCTCGTCGGCGGCGTGTTCAATGCGGTGAACCCCGCCGTCTATGCGGCGCGCGAACAGGCGGACAACCGCGCGGCTGCAGCACAGCTGGAAGGTGCTGAAGGACTGGGCGCGGCTCGCGGGCGTGCCGATGAATTTCCCGTCCGAGTGGCATCCGGCGAAGAGCATCGCGGCGATGCGCTTCTGCTGCGCGCTCGAGGAGGACCAGGCGGCGCTCGTGCGGTTCGCGCGCGCGGCCTTCGCCAGCTATTTCGACCGCCAGGAAAATCTCGACGACCCCGCCGTGCTGGCGGCGGTTGCCGATGCCGAGGGGCTGGACGGCGCCGCGCTCGCGGCGGCGGCGGGCAGCGACCCGGTCAAGGCGCGGCTGCGGACCAATACCGAAGAGGTGATCGCGCGCGGCGGCTATGGCTCGCCGACGATCTTCGTCGACGGCGACGATATGTATTTCGGCAACGACCAACTGCCGCTCGTCGAAGCGGCGCTTGCAAGGAAAAACGGATGAAGGACCGCATTTCGATCACCATGCTGGAAGGCGGCATCGCCGATGTGCGGCTGATCCGTGCCGACAAGATGAACGCGCTCGACGCGGCGATGTGGGCGGCGCTGGCGGAAGCGATCGACGAATTGAAGGCCAGGGCGGGACTGCGCGTCGTCGTGCTGTCGGGCGAGGGCCGCGCTTTCTGCGCGGGGCTCGACCTCTCGAGCCTCGGCGGCGACCGCGAGCCGGGCCTCAGCAGCGCGGGCGGCAGCCTGTCGGACCGCACCCACGGGATCAGCAACAACGCCCAATATGCGGCCTGGGGCTGGCGCGAACTGCCGGTGCCGGTGATCGCGGCGGTGCACGGCGTCGCCTTCGGTGCGGGCAGCCAGATCATGGCCGCCGCCGACATCCGCATCGTCCATCCCGACACGCGCATCGCGATCATGGAAATGCGCTGGGGCCTCGTGCCCGATGTCGCGGGCATGGCGCTGTGGCGCACCCAGGTCGCCGACGACGTGCTGCGCGAGATGATCTACACCAACCGCGAATTCAACGGGTCGGAGGCGAAGCTGCTCGGCTTCGCGACGCATGTGTCGGACGATCCGCTGGCGAAGGCGATGGAACTGGCCGAGGTGATTGCGAACAGGAATCCGCACGCGATTCGCGGCGCCAAGCGCCTCTGCAACATGCTCGCCGACGCGAGCGACGCCGAAATCCTGCAGGCCGAGAGCGACGAGCAGGTCAGGGTCATCCGCACGCCCAACCAGGTTGAGGCGGTGATGGCGCATATGGAAAAGCGGGCGCCGAATTTCGCGGATTGAGCGTCCACGTCATTGCGAGGAACGAAGCGACGCGGCAATCCAGATTAGCGTCAGCCGCCCTGGATTGCTTCGCTTCGCTCGCAATGACGAGCTTCAGAGCGTCATAGAAGACTCAAAAACCGCGCCGCATTGTCCCAATCGGCCCGCTTCTTTTCGCGCGCCGCCGTCGCCAGCGCGTCGGGGCCCCAGCGCCGTTCCTGATAGAGTTCGTCGAGACTCACCGCCTGCCAGAGATCGCCGGCGTCGAACGCCGCTTCGACCAGCGCCAGTCCCGCGACCAGCGATCCGCCGATCGTCACCAGTGGGGTCAGCGCCGTAACCCGCCAGGCATCGTGCGCCAGCACCGCAGCGCGGAGCGCCGCGACCGTCGCTTCGGGCTGGTCGATCGGGACGATCCCCCGCGCGATCACGAATTCGACGCCGTAGCGCGCCTCGGCCCAGGCGAGCAGCGGGTTCCATATCGCCGCCTGTTCGGCGAGCAGCGCGGCGTCGCGGTCTTCGCGGTAACAGAAAAGCTCGCTCGCCGCATAGGCTGCGACGGGCTCGGCGAAGGCGGCGAGGTCGGGCGCGGCGATATCGATCGCGGCGTTGGCGAGGCCGGTCATCGGCATCGCGGCGGGGTCGATCGTCTCACCCACCGCCTGCCATTCGGCGGCGATCGCTTCGGCCAGCGCCGGGCTGGCGACCGCGAGCGGCGCGCGCTGCGGCGTGCGCACCGGACGGCCGTCGAGCGCGATGTTCCAGCCGCCGTCGGCGGGGACGACGCCGACCTCTTTCCAGAAACGCTTCATCATTCTTTGGGAGAGCGCCAGCGGCGGGCGAGCAGCATCGGGAAGACCGCGAAATCGAACGCGCCGATCAGCACCACCGCGATGCCGATATAGCGGTCGGTCGGCATTCCCGCGATTTCCCAGCGGCCCGCGACGAGCAGGAAACCCGCCATGATGAACAGCGCCCCCATGATGCGCATCAGGTTGATCGCGAAATAGCGCTTCTTCGCCAGCGCTTCGTCGGCCGGGGTCATCATCGCTCTCCAAGCTGGTCCATCAAATGGGCGAGCGCGCCATGGCCCTGCGCCTTCAGCCCCGCGATCACCCGCGCGCGTTCGCCGGCGGGCTTGTTCTGCGACAGTTTCAGCGTCGGGCGCCATGCCGTGATACGCATTTCGAAACCGAGGATCGCGCCGGTCATCCGGCCGAACAGCGCCGGGTTCATCTTGTCGCGCGTCCAGGGCGGGTCCGCCCCGATCCGCGCCTCGTGCAGCGCCGACAGCGTGTCGAGCTGCGCGACCAGCGCGGCATCATCCAGCCGGCTGACGGCGCCTTCCATTTCGACCGCGACATAATTCCACGTCCCGACCTGGTCGGGCGCGCTGTACCAGCCGGGGCTGACATAGGCATCGGGGCCCTGCACCACCGCGAGCGCGACCCCGCCGTCGAGATGACGGGTCAGCCCGTTGCCGCGCGACAGGTGGAATTGCAGCCTTGTCGCATCCTCGTTCAGCACCACGGGCGCATGGGCGACGCGTGGGCCGTCGGGAGTGCTCGCGAAGATCGCGGCGAAACCGATCTCGCGCACCAGCAGCGCGGCGAGGTCCGTATCCTTGGGCCGAAAGGCGGGATCGGGATGCATCAGCGCGGCTTGCGGGGGGAGGGCTTGCGGGCGCCGGAAGAGGGCGCGCCGCGCTTCGCGGCTGGCTTGCCGCCCCTGGGTTTGGGCTTTGTCTTGCCGACATGGTCGGTGGGCTTGCTCGTCGCGGTACGCCCGCGCCGTTCGCCGCGCCGCGCCTTGCGGATCGCCTTGCTGTGCGCCTTCGCCGCGGCCTTCTCGGCCGTTTTCGGCGACGGGCCCTTGGCGACATCGTCGATCCCGACCTCGCCCAGCACGGCATCGAAGCCCAGCGCGTCGAGGCTCGCGGCGAAATGCTCGGGCACCTCCGCGCTGATGTCGATCGCGCCGCCGTCGGGGTGATCGATGCGCAGGCGGCGGCTGTGCAGATGCATCTTGCGGCTGATCGTCCCGGTCAGAAAGGCGCCCTTGCCGCCATATTTGCCGTCGCCGACGATCGGATGGCCGATCGCCGCCATATGGACGCGCAGCTGGTGGGTGCGCCCGGTCAGCGGCTGCAGCTCGACCCACGCCGCGCTATTGCCCGCGCGCTCGATGATCCGGTAGCGCGTCCTCGACGGCAGGCCCTTGTCGTCGACATGCATCTTCTCGCCGCCCGATCCCGGCTGCTTGGCGAGCGGCAGATCGATCTCGCCCTGCGCGATGTCGGGGACGCCGACGATGATCGCCCAATAGGTCTTCTTGGCGCTGCGGTTCGAAAAGCTCTTGGCGAAATAGGCGGCGGCGCGCGGCGTGCGGGCGATCAGCAGCGCGCCCGACGTATCCTTGTCGAGCCGGTGGACGAGTTTTGGTCGCACCGGACCGTCATATTTCAGCGCGTCGAGCAGGCCGTCGACATGCTGCTCGGTCTTGGTGCCGCCCTGCGTCGCGAGGCCGGGCAGTTTGTTGAGCACGATCGCGCTGGCATCGCGGTGGATCACCATGCCCGCCGCCAGTTCGACGTCGGCGTCGGTCAGCGGGCGCCCCTTGCGCGCCGGACGCGCTTCGGCCTCGACCGGCGGGGTCGGCATGACCAGCTTCTGCCCGGTCTCGATGCGATCGGACACATCGGCCTTCCTGCCGTCGAGCGTGAGCTGGCCCGAGCGCGCCCAGCGCGCGAGCAGCGCGTGCGGCGTGCCCGGCCGGTGGCGTTTGAACCAGCGGTCGAGGCGGATGCCGTCATCCTCCTCGGCGATGGTCGCCCCATCCATCCTGGCCACGTCCATCTTCGCCTTCTCGCTCATGCCGGCACCGGCCGCATCAAGAGCAGGCCGATCTCGCAGGCGGCGATCGCGCCGAGCACCGAGGCGAGGACATAGGCGAGGGCCTGCCCGTTCTGACCGCGCTCGAACAAGGCCCAGAACTCCATGCTGAACGCCGAAAAGGTCGTGAAACCACCGAGTACCCCGACGCCCAGGAACAGGCGCGCCGTCTCGCTGCCGCCGCTGCGCGCCAGCCAGCCGATCAGCAGCCCCATCAACAGGCTGCCGGCGATGTTGATCGACAGCGTCCACCAGGGAAAACCGGGCCCCAGGCGCGCGAGCATGGCGCCGCCGACAAGGTGCCGCGCGCCGGCGCCGAGCGCGCCGCCGATCATTACGGGAAAAAGGCCGTTCATCCGCCCGCCCTAGCCGCAAAAGCGCAGCGCGGAAAGCCGTGCGTCGTCAGCGATCGGCAGTGATGGCGCCGACGGCTGTCGCGGCGCGTTCGTGTGCGGCGCGCCAGTCCGCGGGCCGATCGAAATCGCCCTGCCAGATGCCGCGCCGGGCCAGCTGCGCTTCGCCCTCGCCGGGCAGATAGGCATCGTCGGTCGCCACCGCCCAGCCCAGGCGGACCATTTCGCCCGACAGGTCGGCGCCATCGGGTTCGGGCCGCGTGCGGCAGGCGGCAAGCGTGCGGTCATATTTGTCCTTCGCCGTCAGCGCGCAGAACAGCGGCCCACGCCCGGCGATCCTGGCGAGCGCGGCCCGCGCCTCGTGACCGCAGGGCCAGCGGCCGCCGTCGGCGCGCGCGCAGTCCTGCCGATATTCGACCGCGTCGAGGCCCGTCAGGCGAATGGTGAGCGGAAGGCCGTCGCGTTTCACGGACAGGCTGTCGCCGTCGATGACATGGACGAGCGCCACGGCCTCGGCCGGCACGGGCCGCGCATACCAGACGGCCAGCGCCATCGCCGCGAGCAGCAACAGGGCGCCCAGCGACCGCAAACGGCGACGCCAGCGCGGGCGGGTGGAAAGAGGCGAACGCGGCATCGTCGGGCGAACAGTGCTGACCCTCGACCGGTCTGGCAAGCGCGAATAGGGGATTGACGTGGAGAACAAACCATGTCCAAAATGGAGGCAATTCCACCAGCCCGGCCCCGATCAAACGTTGCCTCTTGTTCGTCAGCGTCCGGATTGGCGGCACTTTGGAACGAACAAAAGGTGAATATCGCCATTTTGACGACATAAGGACGCCAAGGCGGAGCGACGGTGAGGAAAGGGGCGGACAGGATGGACCAGATGATCGAATCGGGCTTGCGGGCCATGGCGCCGCCGACCGGTTTCGAACCGGCCGCCTTGCCCATGGCCGCCGCGGACGGCGTTCCGGCGTCGGTGCTGTTCGTGGGCCCGCGCGCGATCGGCGCCGAACTGGCGCGCTCGGGCCGGGCGCGCGTGATCGATCATATCCCGCCGGCGCGCATGGCGGCGCATCTGCGCAGCATGGCGCTGCCCGACATCGTCTGGCTGATCGATGCCGAAACGATCGAGAGCGAAACGCTCGCCGAAATCTGCGACGCCGTGCTGGCGATGGAATGCGCGCTGGTGTGCGAAACCGCGCTGGGCGGACTCGATCGCGTCGCGGCGACGGTCCCGGCGTCGATCCGCACCGAATGGCTGGTCGATGCCGACGCCGCCGACCGGCTGGTCGCGCTCGCGGCGGCCTCGCGCGCGGCCTCCCCCGCCGTCCACGACATCGCGCGCGACGAGGCGATGGAGCGGATCGACCAGCTGCAGGACGAGGTGGCGCGCATCGCCCGGCTGCTCGGCGATCTCGCGGGACAGCGCGGATTGCCGGGCGCGCCGGGGGGCTTCGCGCCGCGCGACGCGGATCACGGCGACGCCGGGGCGCAGCTCCGGTCGCCCGTCCGCGACTATGCCGCCGGTCCGCGCAGCTTCGAACCCGAGGAACGCACGGTGCATCGCCAGCGCGCCAAGGCGGTGCGCCGGATGCTGCGCCAGCGCCGGATGCGCGAACAATATTTCCCCGCCGACCTCTTCGCCGATCCGGCATGGGACATGCTGCTCGACCTCTATGCCGCGCGGCTGGAACGCCAGCCGGTGTCGGTGTCGAGCCTGTGCATCGCCGCCGCGGTCCCCGCGACGACCGCGCTGCGCTGGATCAAGACGATGACCGATGCCGGACTGTTCCTGCGCGAAGCCGACCCGCACGACGGCCGCCGCATCTTCATCGGCCTTGCCGAGGCGGCGTTCGACGCGCTGGCGCGCTATTTCGAGGCACTGGAGGAATAGCAGCCGAGCCTTGCTACGGCCACGAAGCTGTGGCACGGGCGCCCATTCTCCGAATGGGGGCGCTTAGCTCAGTTGGTAGAGCATCTCGTTTACACCGAGAGGGTCGGCGGTTCGAGCCCGTCAGCGCCCACCATATCCGCCTTGTTGCGATCGATGCCATGGCGCTAAACGGCCTTCCGTTCGGAAAGGAAACCCGGTGATGCGCCTGCTTGCCATTCTCGCTTCGACCCTGCTTGCGTTCGCGAGTCCCGCGCTGGCGGCGCAGAATCAGGGCGATGTCATCATCCGCCACGTTACGCTGATCGACGTCGAAGCGGCGACGGCGGTTGCCGGTCAGGCCGTCGTGCTGCGCGGCGACGATATCGTCGCGGCCGGTCCCGACGCGGCGATCGCCAAGGGCTGGCGCGCGAAGCGGCAGGTCGAGGGCAGGGGCAAATATCTGATCCCCGGCCTGTGGGACATGCATGTCCATTTCGGCGGCGGCCCCGACCTGATCGCGGAAAATGAAGCGCTTTTCCCGCTTTATGTGGCGAATGGCATCACGACGATTCGCGATTGTTCGGGCGACCTCGCCGATCAGGTGCTGGCCTGGCGGAGCGCAATCGCCGCAGGCGAGGTGTTCGGCCCGCGCCTGCTCACTTCAGGCGCCAAGATCGAGGGGATCGCGCCGCTGTGGAAGGGGACGATCGAGGTCGGCAGCGAGGCCGATGCCGACGCGGCGCTCGACCGGTTGAAGAATCGCGATCACGTCGATTTCGTCAAGATCACCGACAGCACGTTGAAACCCGAATTGTTCCTCTATGCGCTGAAACGGGCAAAGATGATGGGCATCCGCACCTCGGGGCATATTCCGATGGCGCTGACGACGGGGCAGGCGGTCGATGCGGGGCTGAGCTCGATCGAGCATCTCGACTATGCCTATAACGCCGGGGTGAAGGATGAGGCGGCGGTCGCGGCCGATTTCGCCGCGGGACGGATCGACCGTGCGGAGGCCAACCGTGCGGCTCGACGCGGGCTTCGACCGCGATACGGCGATGGCGGCCTATCGTCGCTTCGCGGCCCAGGGCGTCTATGTCACCCCGACGCTCAACGGCAGCCGGATCATCGCGTGGCTCGACCGCGACGATCATGGCAAGGATGCGGGGCTCGCTTATGTTGGGCCGAAGCTGCGCAAGACTTATGAATGGCGCGTCGAGCGCGCCGCGAAGGCCGATGCCGCGGGAATCGCGGCGCGGCACAAGCAGATCGAGGATATCGGGGCGATCCTGCCGATGCTGGCCGAGGCGGGGGTGCCGATCATCGCGGGGACCGACGCGGGTTTCCTCAACAGCTTCAACTATCCGGGTTTCGGCCTGCACGACGAGATCGCGCTGTTTGTCGAAAAGGGGCTGACCCCGGCGCAGGCGCTCGCTTCGGCGACGCGCGCGGGGCCGGCGTGGTTCGGCTGGCTCGACCGTTATGGCGCGATCAAGGCGGGCATGGCGGCCGACCTGGTGCTGCTGACGCAGAACCCGCTGGAGGATATCGCCGCGACGCGCGCGATCGACACGGTGGTGATGCGCGGGCGCGTGCATGACCGCGCGGCGCTCGACAAGCTGCTGGCCGACACGCGCGCGAAGGTCGCGGCGTGGGATGCGGCGGCGCCCAATTGACAGACGGAATTCAGGGGATCGCGCGCGCCGCTTGCCGTGCGCGCCACACGCTCCACAAGGTGAACAGTCCCATCGCGGCCCAAATGATGTTGAGCACCGCCGAGGGTAGCGCACCATTATAGCCCGAATTGACGACGAAGCCGCCGGCGCCGATCACGTTCATCCATTGATAGACATATCCGCGCGCCTCGAGCTTGCCGAGCGAGAGCAGGATATAGGCCGCAAGGATGAGCGCCGCGGCGGTCCAGCCGATCGCCTCGATGCCGATGTTGAAAATGCTCATATCCCGTCCCTTCGCGGCCGTTTGCCGGCCCATGGTGCGGGACGGCGATTCAGCGCATGTCCCGTTCGAGCGCTTCGACCGCGTCCTTCGCTTCGGCCAGCCCGAGCCCGGTCTTTTCGCGCATCAGCTTGATTGCCTCGATCTTGCGATTCTGGCGGATCAGGTCGAGGATCGCCTCGTCACCGATCCGCTCGTCGCCCACACGCACCATCGGGCGCTGCACCGTGCGCGGCGGAGCGGTGAGGTCGCGCCGGTCGCCCTGACCCCTGCGGAGCAGGAACAGGGTCAGCGCGACCCCGAGCAGCAGGCCGAGGACGAAGGGGATCAAGGCGCCCATCGTCCCCGCCTAACCCTTAGGCCGCGAGCTTGCGCAGCACATAGTGCAGGATGCCGCCGTTCAGATAATATTCGACCTCGTTCGCGGTGTCGATGCGGCAGAGCGTGTCGAAGCTGAAGGTCGAGCCGTCGGGACGGGTGACGTTCACCGTCACTGTCTGGCGGGGCTGGATGCTCGCGACGCCGGTGATGGTGAAGCTGTCGTCGCCGGTCAGGCCCAGCGTTTCGCGGCTCTGGCCTTCGAGGAACTGCAGCGGCAGCACGCCCATGCCGACGAGGTTGGAGCGGTGGATGCGTTCGAAGCTTTCGACGATCACGGTACGTACCCCGAGCAAATTGGTGCCCTTCGCCGCCCAGTCGCGCGACGAGCCGGTGCCATATTCCTTGCCCGCGATGACGACGAGCGGGGTGCCGTCGGCCTTGTGGCGCATCGCGGCGTCATAGATCGGCATGACCTCTTCGCCGTAGCGCGACATGCCGCCCTCGATGCCGGGAATCATTTCGTTCTTGATGCGGATGTTGGCGAAGGTGCCGCGCATCATCACGTCGTGGTGGCCGCGGCGCGAGCCGTAGCTGTTGAAGTCGGCCTTGCTAACCTGATGTTCCATAAGCCATTTTCCGGCCGGGCTGTCCGCCTTGATGCTGCCGGCGGGGCTGATGTGGTCGGTGGTGATGCTGTCGCCCAGGATCGCGAGCGGCTTCGCGCCGATGATATCCGCCACGGGAGCAGGCGTCATCGTCATGCCCTCGAAATAGGGCGGGTTCGCGACATAGGTCGACCCCGCGCGCCACTGATAGGTTTCGCTGCCCTCGACCTCGATCGCCTGCCAGTGCCGGTCGCCGGTGTAGACATGGGCGTAGCGCGCCTCGAACATGTCGCGGCTCACCGCGCCCGCGACGACCGATGCCACTTCCTCGTTGGTCGGCCAGATGTCGGCGAGGAATATGTCCTTGCCGTCCTGGTCCTGGCCGATCGGGGTGGTGGTGAAATCCTCGATCACCGTGCCCTTCAGCGCATAGGCGACGACGAGCGGCGGCGAGGCGAGGAAGTTGGCGCGCACGTCGGGCGACACGCGGCCCTCGAAGTTGCGGTTGCCCGAGATGACGGCGGCGGCGACGAGGCCGTTCTCGTTGATCGCCTTGCTGATCGGTTCGGCGAGCGGGCCCGAATTGCCGATGCAGGTCGTGCAGCCGTAACCGACGAGGTTGAAGCCGATATTGTCGAGATGCGTCTGCAGCCCGGCCTTTTCGAGATAGTCGGTGACCACCTGCGACCCCGGCGCGAGGCTGGTCTTGACCCACGGCTTGGGCTTCAGCCCGAAGGCGTCGGCCTTCTTCGCGACGAGCCCCGCGGCGACGAGCACGCCGGGGTTCGAGGTGTTGGTGCAGCTGGTGATCGCGGCGATGGTGACGTCGCCGTCGCCGATGTCGAAATCCTCGCCCTCGACCGGCACCCGCGTCTGGGCCTTTTTGTAGGTGTTGACCATGTCGGCGTTGAACACGTCGTCGACGTCGGGGAGCGAGACGCGGTCCTGCGGGCGCTTCGGCCCCGCGAGCGACGGGACGACGGTGCCGAGGTCGAGTTCGAGCGTATCGGTGAAGATCGGGTCCGCGGCGCCCTCGACGATCCACAGCCCCTGGGCCTTGGCATAGGCCTCGACCAGCGCGATATTTTCCTCGCTGCGGCCCGTGAGGCGCATGTAATCGAGCGTCTTGTCGTCGATGCCGAAGAAGCCGCAGGTCGCGCCATATTCGGGCGCCATGTTGGCGAGCGTCGCGCGGTCGGCGAGGCTGAGCGTCGCGAGGCCGGGGCCGAAATATTCGACAAAGCGCCCGACGACGCCCTTGGCGCGCAGCATCTGCGTCGCGGTGAGCACGAGGTCGGTCGCGGTGACGCCTTCCTTCAGCTTGCCGGTGAATTTGAAGCCGACGACTTCGGGGATGAGCATCGACACGGGCTGGCCGAGCATGGCCGCTTCCGCTTCAATCCCTCCGACGCCCCAGCCGAGCACGCCGAGGCCGTTGATCATCGTCGTGTGGCTATCGGTGCCGACGCAGGTGTCGGGATAGGCGACGGGGGTGCCGTCGGCATCCTCGCTCGACCACACCGCCTGCGCGATATGTTCGAGGTTGACCTGGTGGCAGATGCCGGTGCCCGGGGGCACCGCCTTGAAGTTCGACAGGCTCTTCGACCCCCATTTGAGGAAGTCGTAGCGCTCGCCGTTGCGGTAATATTCGATCTCGACATTCTGTTCGAACGCCTTGGGGTGGCCGAATTCGTCGACCATCACGCTGTGGTCGATGACGAGGTGGACGGGGACGAGCGGGTTGATCTTCGACGTGTCGCCGCCGAGCTTCGCGATCGCGTCGCGCATCGCGGCGAGGTCGACGACGCAGGGCACGCCGGTGAAATCCTGCAGCAGCACGCGCGCCGGGCGATACTGGATCTCGCGGTTCGAATGGGGATCCTTCTGCCAGTCGACCAGCGCCTGCACGTCATCGGTCGACACGGTGAAGCCGCCATCCTCGAAGCGCAGCAGGTTCTCGAGCAGCACCTTCATCGAGAAGGGCAGCCGCGACACGTCGCCGAGCTTCGCCGCGGCCTTGTCGAGCGAATAGTACGCGTATTTTTTATCGCCGACGTCGAGCGTCGCGCGGGTACCCAGCGTGTCGTGGCCGGTGGTGGTCATAGGCTTGCAGTCCCCTGTTGGGCGCGGCGGGGAAGTGACGCCCGAAGCCCGAGCAAGGAGAGCGGGGCAAACGGGAGTCGCGCGCGCGGTTTTTGTTGGGGACGCCTTACGCCGGGGGTAGGGAATTGCAAGGGGGTGACGAGGATAGCTGGGCCGCTTGTTCGTTGCTCTTGCAAATGCTATCTTACCGGTATGACCAAGGAAACCAGAGTGTCCGCCAAGGGACAGGTCGTCATCCCCAAGGATGTCCGCGACCGGCTGAACTGGGACGTCGGCACGGTGCTGGAGGTCGTCGACGGTCCCGCCGGCGTGATGCTGCGCGCCAAGCCCAAGGCGAAGCCGGCGTTGAGCTTCGACGAGGCGATGGCGAAGCTGCGCAAGACGGTGAATTACAAGGGGCCGCGGATCAGCGACGAAGACGCGCACGCCGCGATCGACCGCATGTTTCGCGAGGACAAGAGCTGGGACCCGCCGAATTGAAGGCGGTCGATACGAATATTCTCGCGCGTTTCATGCTGGATGACGATCCGGTGCAATCACCCATCGCGCGCGACATCATCGAGGCGGGCGTGTTCGTGCCGCTGACAGTGCTGCTCGAACTCGGCTGGTTGCTGCAATCGCGCTACGCGATGGAGCGGGCGCATCTTGCGGCGTCGTTGCTTGGTCTGTTCGATGTGCCGGGAATCGTGCTGGATGACGAGTTGGCGGTGCGAAGCGCGGTCGCGGCTTTTGCCAAGGGGGGCGATTTCGCCGATCACCTGCATTTGGTCGCGGCGAAGGGGGCCGAGGCGTTTGTGACCTTCGACCGGAGCATGGTTGCGAACGAGGCTATCGGGGTAAGGGTCGAAGTCGTCGGTTGAGACTTGCGATTTGGGGATTGCTGCACCTGCCACCGTAATGCGCAGCAGAGTTCGAGGAGGCGTCGCCAGCGCGCAGCCACTGGAAGGTGTTGGCGAAATGGCATAGGTTGCGGCTCGCTCCATCCATTGGAATGACTGGCAAAATATGCGAGTGCGGGCATGATGATCGGGCGCGTGTGGTATTCGGCTCTGCTGGGGGTGCTGGCGATCGCCCCGGTCGCGGTGGCCGCTGTCGCAGCCGAACCGAAGGAGTCAGTCCGGGCAAGCGGCGACACCGATATCGTCGTCACCGCCGCTTCAGCCGAAGATCTGAGCGGCTGGAAGCGAGCGGAAACCGACCATGTCGTCGTCTTCAGCGATGGCGGCGAGCGCGAACTCGCCGACATCGCTACTCGCCTCGAGGGACTGCATGCGCTGATGTCCCGGCTTTACAGAACGACAGGGCAGGGCAGGGGCACGCCGAAGCTTCAGGTCATGCTGTTCGGATCGCGCGACGATCTCGTCCGGTTGGGACTCCGCAATCGGCGATCCGCGGAAGGCCCTTTCATCAAGGATTTTTCGGACCAGCGATTTTTCGATCCGCGCATTGACGGGCCGATGCTCGCGCTTGTTCGCGACGATCAGATCATCGATCTGGACACCAAGATGGCGCGCGATCGTTTTTGCGAGGATCTGGCCGAGGCGGGGGCGGATTGCGTCGGGCAGACCGAGCCCTCTCTGCCGCCAGTCGCGCGGCCGTGGGAGACCGTCCTCTATTCCGCATTTGCGCAGAGTTTCCTCCTATCGAACGTCCCCGCCGCCTATCCGCGCTGGTACCTCGATGGAGTCGGGGCGTTGTTTTCGACCGTCGACATCCGGAAGGACGGCACGATCGAATATGCCCGGCCGCCAGCGAACTATCGGCATATCTTCCGCTCCTATGGCGAAGTGAGCGCGCGCGAGGTGCTGACCGGCAGCTATCTCGACGCACCGTCCCAGCGCATGGCGTGGACGCCCTATCATGCGTGGCTGATCACCCATTATTTCGTCTTTTCCAATCCCAAGGCCGAACGGCAGACGCAATTCGCCCGCTATATGGCAGCGATCGGTCGCGGCGCCACGCCCGCCGAGGCGGCGGAGGCTTTCGGCGATCTCGGCCGAGCTGACGCGCGAGATCAAATCCTATGCTTGAGCCGGAAAAAGGCTTTCGCGCGCACCCGGACGCCCGAAGCGCCGCCGCAGGCGCCGTCAGTGACGGCGCTGTCGAAGACACAGCTCGCGGTGCAGGAGGCACGGGTCCGACTGGGCGATCCGGTGCCGGATGCGGTTCCCGAAGCGGGCGAAACGGCATCGCGGCCCCCGTGGATAGATCAATTGCGCGGCGCGTCCGAAGCCGATGCGGTGCTGGTTGCGGCCGAAGCCGAGTCGCCGCGCGGGCACGATCAGGCGAATGTCTGGCCGATGCAGAGCGCGTCCTGGCGGGGTTGCCGGGAAGCGCGAGGGCGATGGCGTGGAAGGGGGTCGCGTTGACCGGGCAAGCGCTGGCGGGCCCGGCGGAGGGGCGCCGGGCGACGCTGGCGGCGGCGCGGGGGGCGCTGGAACGCGCATTGGAACTCGATCCGTACGATCCGGTCGCGGCGATCGCCTACTTCCAGAGCTTCACGAGAGCGGGAGAGCCGACCCCCGAAACCGCGATGGTTTTAGTAGCCAAGGTCGCGGCGATGGTGCCGGCCGCGCCATGGCCGCGGCTGCTGCTGGGCGAGGAGCTGGTGCGTCAAGGCAAACCCGATCTCGCGCGGCGGCTTTTGCAGCCGGTCCTGTATGGCGCCTATGATTCCCCCGAAAAGAAGGCCGCCCAGGCGCTGTTTGGCGCTTCTTAACCGTCGCGGGAATTACGGCGGCAGGTGCAACAATTGCCGATCCAATTAAGTGACGGTGAAAAGCGGGGCCCGGATCAAGTCGGCATATATCCCATTGGAGCAAATATATGTTCCCCCGCGAAGGCGGGACCCAGCCCCAGGGAGAGACGCGCGTGGTAGCCGCGATCCTGCGGCGGTATCGGGCTGCGGCTCAGGCGGTGCCACGCGTCACCAGGCGGACGGGGATGCGCGTGCCGCTGCGCGTGAAATCATCGTCCTCGAGCGCCATTGCGACGAGCGCCTCGCCCGCCGCGTCGAGATCGGGCTCGAGCGTGGTGAGCGCGGGGTCGGCGAGCGTCGCCGGCGCGGATGCCGTCGAAGCCGATCAGCGCGACGTCGTGCGGAACGCGGCGCCCCGCCTCCTTCAGCCCCTGGAGCACGCCCAGCGCCAGCATGTCGGACGCGGCGAAGATCGCGTCGATGTCGGGATGCGCGCCGAGCAGCGCGCGCGCGGCGGCGACACCCTGCGCATGGCGGTCGGCGGCGGCGGCCGCCGCCCAGACGACAGGGGTGACGTCCCGCGCGCCGAGCGCGGCGGCGAAGCCCTCGCGCCGCTCGTCGAACTGGCGCTGCGCCGAATCGGCGGGGCCGACGAAGGCCGGGCGGCGCCGGCCGGTCGCGACGAAATGGCCGAGCGGCGAGGCGGCCGTCGGCGTCATTGTCGCTGCGCATCCAGTGGAAGGGGTCGCCGGGGCTGCCCCAGCAGACGAAGTCGAGGCCCGACGCCTGCGCCCCGGCGAAATAGTCCCACGCCGCCTCGTTGCTGGTGGTGCCGATGACGATCATCGCGTCGGCGAGACCCGAGGCGACGAAGTCGGCGCGGAAATTGTCCGGGCTTTCCTGGAAGCTGACGAGCAGGTTGAACCGGCGCCGCGACGTCGCCTCGGCGATGCTGCCGAGGAGGGCGAAATAGAAAGGGTTGATCGCGCTGCGGTCCTCGCCGGGACGGCAGATGGTGACGAGCGCGATCGTCTCGCTGCTCTTGAGACGGAGCGACGAGGCGTGGCGGTCGACGACATAGCCGAGCGCGTGCGCCGCGGCGGAGACGCGGGCGCGGGTCTCGGCGTTGACGCCGGGGCTGTCGCGCAGCGCGCGCGACACGGTCGATTGCGACACGCCCGCCCGCTCGGCGACGTCGAACGATGTCGGGCGCAGCATTTTTCCGCTCATTCCGGCCTCTTCCCCTCTGCCGCGTCTGTCGCCGCGAGGGGCGCGCTTGTCAATCGGCGAGCGGCCAGCGGCGCGTGCGGACCCAGTCGACGAGCGCGACGTCGCCGGGCGAATCGGCGTGGATGCGGGCGCGCAGGGACTCGTCGAGGGTGAGGCGGCGCTGCACCACCTCGCGCGGCGAGGGGTGCGAGGGGGGAGCGGGGCGGAGGCGCCGGCGGCGCGGTGATGCTGCCAGTCGGCGGGGATGCCCATCGCGCCGCAGAGATAGTCGAGCCCTTCGTTCCAGCGATCGGTCGTCGTGACGAACCAGCAGCGCGTCAGCATCTGCCGCGCCATGGCGAGCCGTTGTCCGGGGTCGGCGGGGAGGACGGTGCCGAAGAGCGCCTCGGCAAAGAAGCGGACCATATAGTCGCGCTGTTCGGCCAGATAATGGCCTTCATACCATTGGTCGAAATCGTCGGGCGCGTGGCCGCGGCTCCAGCGGAAATTGTAGAGCGAGACGCAGCGTTCGGCGGGGTCGCGCAGCACGGTGAAATAGCGGGGCTCGCGTGCGCCGGGGACGAGTTTGTGGATATTGTACCAGGTCTGGTGCCCCGAGAGGATTTCGGCGCGGGCGCGTTCCTCCGCCGGGCGATCGGCGAATTCGGGGCGGCCATGGGTGCGCCGGTAGCTGCGGCCCCAGTGCGAAAATTCGACGAGCTGTTCGTCCATCGCGAAATGGCGTTCGAGATGCACCTTCAGCGTCGTGCCGCCGCATTTGGGGACGTGGAGGAATATCCATAAGGGCCGGGCGGCGTCGGTCATGCGGTGCGGGGTTCGTAGCCGAAGGCGGCGAGGTCGTCGCGATGCGCGGCGAAGACGGCGGTAAGGTCGGCGGTCTGGCCGGGGGTGAGGCGCGCGATCTGGTCGGCGTTCATGTCGCGCAGGCGTTCGTGATAGCGGCCCTTGACGGGGAGCGAGCGGTTGATGTCGAGGTCGGCGAGCGACGGGACGAGCGCCGCGATGCGCGCGGCGGTTTCGGCCGGGGCGGCGCACATCTCCTCGTAGGTGAAACAGGCGGCGCGGTTTCCGAGCGCGGCGCCGTTGGCGCGCTGCGCGGCGAGCGCGGCGACGATGTGGCGCGCGGCGGCGGTGGCGAGGCTGGTGCCGGGCGCGGCGGGGCCGGCTTCGGCGCCGCGCCGGATGATGCCTTCGGCGACGGCATAGGGGTTGCGGACCATGATCAGGAAGGCGGCGTCGGGGAAGGCGGCGGCGAGCTGGTCGGCGATCAGCAGGAAGGGCGGCGAGGCGACGACGAGCGTGTCGGCGTCGTCAGAGACGGCGCGGGCGTGGAAATGCCAGGCGCGGCGGGTGCGGCTCCAGTCATAGGCCGCCGGGTCGCGGAAGGCGGCGATCGAGGCCGGATCGGCGGCCCAGAGCAGGCGCGTGCCGGTGCCGCGCGAGCTGGGACCGTGAAAGCCCGCGACATGCTGTCCCTCGCGCGGCAGCGACCAGGCCAAGGCGCAGCGGGCGAGCGCGGCGGCGAGGAAGGTCGAGCCGCTGTTGTTCGGCGCGAGCAGGAAGAGGTGGCGCGCGATCGCGCCTTCGCCGCCGACGATCATGCGCGCGTCCTCAGCCAGCCGGCGCGCGCCTCTGCCCAGAGGCTGAGGGCATCCGCATAGGCGGGATCGCGGGCGATGGCGTCGGCGTGGCGATCGGGGCGCCAGGGCTTGGCGGCGCCATTGAAGTGGAGGACATGGGCCTCTTCGAGCGCGACGGGCTCGCGCGCGAAGCTGGCGGCGCGGTGGCCGATCATCAGATTATAGGTAATGCCGACGAGGTGGACGCGGTCGCGCAGCAGCAGGTTCCACACCGCCTGGTCGGTGTGCTGCGAGGCGATGCGGGCCCAGCCCGCGGGATCGAGCAGCGGCCAGAGTGCTTCGGCGACGGCGGGATCGGGCCGATGGAGGAGGAGGCCGGCGTTGAAGCTGGCTCGGGCCTCGGCGCCGGCGGCGACCTCGGCGAGCGTGTCCGTGTCGCGGGCGTTGCCGCGCAGCATCGCGGCGTCGGGGGCGGCGACGAGCGGGGCGTCGATCGCGAGCAGCGGCGACAGGTCGCCGCGGAACAGCAGGTCGCTGTCGGCGAAGAGGATCGGGCCCGGCGCGTCGAGAAGCAGCGTTTCGAGGCTGAGGAAACGGTCGCAGCGCGACGCGAGATGCGGGTGCGCGGCGACGAGCGCGTCGATCGCGGCAACGAGGCGCGGGCTGGCGGTGCGGCAGCTCGTGCACGGGAAGGCGGAGATGAGGGCCGCCTCATCGGCTTCGGTCAGGCGGCTGTGGAGGATGAGGATGTCGCCGGCGAACCAGCGGTTGTGCGCGAGGAAGCTCGCCAGCATCACCTCGGTCCCGATGCGGAAGCCGGGCGAGGAGACGGTGACGAGAGTCGCGGCGGTCACGGCGCCGCCGCCGGATCGTAGTCGAACAGCGCGAAGTCGCGGGCGTAGCGCGCGCGGATCATATCGGCGAGTTCGGCGTCGAGAACGGCGCCCGCCGTTTCGGGCGAGACGTTGACGGCCTGGAGCGGGGCGAGCGGCGCGCCGAGCGCATCCGACAGGCGGGTCATGTCGGCGGCGAGATTTTCATGGCGAAGGAGGAGGGTGGTGCGGATGTGGCCCGCTTCGTCGCAGACGAATTCATGCTGGGGGCGGAGCAGGATGTGATTGCTGCGCGCGGGGTCGGTGAGTGCGGCCTTCATCGTGCCGAGAGGGTCGCGGGTCATCGCGTCGCGACCGCGCCAGGCGAAGCGCGCGAAGGAGAGAAAACGGTCGAAGGGCGACCGGACGACCGCGAAGCTGGTCAGCCCGTCCCACTGACCGGGAAGCAGATAGGGCTGGACGTCGCGATAGGTCAGATGGCCGTGGCCGATCGCGGCGAGCGGCGCGACCGGGAAATAGCGCTTGTCGAAAAGCGTGCATTGTTCCCAGTCGTTCGCGGCTAGCAGCGGGCGCAGCGCGGTGCGCAGCGCATGGCCGGCGGTCTTGGGGATCGCGACGAAGGCGAAGCGGCGGCTGAACGACAGGATCATGGCGTGTCGAGGAACTGGAGCGCAAGGCGGAGCGCGGGGTCGCGGCCCGAGCGGGTGCGGCGCGCCTGTTCGACGCAGCCGGCGCAGCAGCGGCATGTCGATATAGCGCGCGCGGGCGGGCGGGGTGTCGCTGGCGGCGAGGCGGTCGCCGATCAGCACCATGGTTTCGGCGAGCGTCCGCTCGATCCAGGCGACCCGGATCGGTTCGGTCTTGCTGTTGTTGAGGCGGACGACGTCGGGGAGCAGTCCCTCGCTCGCCTGCTTGATCAGCCAGCGCCGCATCGCGCCGCGGCGGAACATGCGCGGCGGCAGCGTGTAGATGAATTCGAGCAGGCGGCGGTCGAGCAGCGGGAAACGATAGTCGATCCCGCGCGCGGCGCCGCTGAGCGCCCAGTCCTCGATCCGCGCGGTGGTCGAGCTGTTGCGCAGCAGCGCGTGCTGGGTGCGGCGGACGCCGAACTCGCGGGTGATCGGCACCGGGAGCAGGCGGGCGCGGCGGAAGAAGCGCGGCTCGATAAGGCTGTGGTCGGCGAGGCGGCGCCAGCGCAGCGGCAGTTGCGGCTTGAAGGTGCGCGCGGTGCGGCGCGCGGCGTGATAGATGGTGCGCAGCCCGCCGCGCACGCCTGGCTGTCCGCTGTCGCGATAAAGCGTGGCCCAGCGGCCGGTGGCGAAAAGCCAGGGATGATAGCCGCGGCCGTTGTAGGAGGCGCCCTCGTCGCCGCCCCAGCCCGACAGGATGACCTCGACCCCGCGCCCGGCGGCGTCGCGCTGGATCGCCGCCTCGTGGAGCAGGTTGCGGATATCGGGGCCGCGCGTCCAGTCCTGCGCGAACAGGCCCGCCATCTCGTCGACCGAAAGTTCGGGCGCGAAGAGCTGGAGGCCGAGGCGGGCGCGGATCGCCTCGCTCCAGCCCGGTTCGCTGTCGGGGGTGGCGGCGGGATCGACGCGGTGCCAGCTGTAGCCCGGCGGGTCGGCGAGGCCGCGCGCGCGCAGGATCGGCACCGCCGTCGCGGCGATCAGCGACGAGTCGAGCCCGCCGCTGAGATGGACGGCGAAGCGTTCGGCCCCCGCGAGGCGGTCGGTCACCGCCTGCCCGACGAGCGCGCGGTAGCGGGCGATGGTTTCAGCATCCCCGGCCGCCTCATCGACCGCGATCGCCTCCGGGTTCCACCAGCGGTCGACCGTGGCGCCGCGGTGCGCGAGGTGCAGGCGATGGCCGGCCTCGAGCCGACGGACGGCGCGCAGGAAGCTGCGGTCGTGCGGTTCGAACTTGCGGTGGACGAGGATCGTCGCGACGAAATCCTCGTCGAGATCGTCGGGAATGCCAGGCAGCGCGAGCAGCGCCGCGGGGTCGCTGGCGAAGGCGAGGCGGTCGTCGTCCAGCGCATAGAAAAAGGGCCGCGCGCCGACATGGTCGCGCGCCGCGAAGCTGTCGCCGCTCGCCGTGTCGTGGAGCGCAAAGGCATAATCGCCATAGAGATGAAGCGGGCAATCGGGGCCCCAGCGGCGCCAGGCGGCGGCGATCAGCGCGGCGGCGGGGGCGTCTTCGGGCGGAGCGAGGCCGCCGAGCGCGGCGCGGAGCTCAGCCTGGCCGTCGATGCGGGCGTCGGCGACGAGGATCAGCCCGTCCTGCTCGTGCACCGCATCGGCGGCGGGTGCGCGTCTCGCGGTGGCGATCGCTCCGAAGGCGGCCGTGCCATGGCGTCCGGTGGCGGCGGCAGTACCGAGCGCCGCGCAAATCGCGGACCTGTCGGCGTCGGTTGCGGCGGCGGACCGGTGGATGATGCCACAAAAGCGATGCACGGCGGTGGTTCGATTCCGTCAGGACCAAGGTTGGCCGCGAAGGTCGTGGCGCGGTCGCCGGGCAGCGTCAAGCGCGCGGGGACGGCCCCGGCGCGCCGCGGCTCTGCCCAAGCATTTTGGCCCCGCGAAGCAGGGCCAAAGCGCAAAGTTCACCTTTAACCGAAAGGGACGCGAATCAGGATGCGTCGTAGAAGATGTCGTCGGGATCGGGGCTGGCATCGCCGCCGCCGCCGCGGGTGCGGGCCGCCGGCACCACCGAGCGCAGTTCCGGCTTTTTCCAGTCCTTGCGCGGCGCGTGTTTTTCAACGGTCTTGGTCATATAACCCCCCTCAGTGATACTGATTCCCCACCGCCGCGATCCAGCCGTTCGTCGCCGGTCCCGCAGCATACCAGCCGATGATGAGGCAAAATCAACGACCAGTCAAGGTAAACGGCCCGTCTACCAAGGGTTTAGGACTCTTGCAGCGTTACCAGTCCTTTGTCGGCAAGTTCTTCGATGAATCCAATGGTTTCGGTGCGGCAGACGTCGGGTTCGACCTCATATTCGGCGAGCAGCGATTCGCAGATGCGATCGACCGTCGTCGGCGTTTCGATCAGGGTCCAGATGCGGCCGCCGACGGAGTCGATGTCGAAATAATTGCCGCTGTCGATGTCCATCATCATCAGCCCGTCGTCGAAGTCGTTGAACAATATCGACGGATTGCGCCCGATCGTCGTGCTGCCCGTTATAGCCGCCGCCATGTCGTACCCCCCAATATGACCCCGCCCATGCGATAGCGACGCCCGGCGCGCGGCGTCAAGCGCCGGAAGGCGGCAGATAATCGAGTGCCGCCATCATCTCTTCATGAGTGGCGACGATGCGTGCGATCTGCTCGTCGCCCAGCGCCGAGGTCCATTCGCCGGCGCGCCCGCTGCGAAAGAAATTCGGCATGCCGGGTGGCTTTTCGCGGAAGCCCTCCTCAGCCTCGCGGGCGCGCAGCGCGGCGAGGCTGCTCGCGGCGGCGGCGGCGGCGATGGCCTGCGGCGTGGCGTCGATCCCGGCGATCGCCGCGACGCGGGCGAGCGCGGCGGCGGGGTCGGCGAGCATATCCTCGTAGCGCAGCAGGCACAGCGGGATGTCCTGTTGCCGGGTCCAGCTTGCGACATGGGCGCTCCACGAGCCGAGATGGACGGGGAGGAAATCGCTGATCCGGTCGGGCCAGACGTTGAGCGTGGCGTCGTCGTCGGCCATGCGGGCGATGGCCCAGCCGGGGTCATGGCCGCTGTGATGCGCGAAGGACAGGGCGACGTCGAGCGGGTTGCGGACGAGATAGACGGCGGCGCGGCTGGCGTCGGCGGGGAAGAGCGCGGTGCCGTCGGCGGCGTGGGCATAAAGATCGTGCGTCTTGATGAAGAAGGGGGCGGCCACCTCTTCGGCGATCTGGCGGTGGAGGAGGGCGCGATAGGGGAGGAGTTCGGCGCGGGTCATTTCGGCCGAGGAAATGCCGCAAGCGTCGTCGAGCGCATGGCGGTCGCCGCCCTCGATCCCGCCGGTCAGCGCATTGACGCTGAACGCCGCGCCCGGCGGGGCCAGCAGATGGGTGAGCATCGCGCGCAGCCAGGTGTTGCCCGATTTGGGATAGGAGGCGAGCCAGACGATCGAGCGCGCCATCGGCCTAGCCCGAGGGCTGGAGCGCGGGGGCGAGGCCGAAATGGCCGATCACCGCATCGGCCATCGCGCCGGGGGTGGCGCCCATCGCGGGGCGGCCGATCGCGATCATGTCGACCGAACGGGCGAGCGCGACGACAGAGTCGAAGCCCCAGCGTTGCAGGCCGAGGCCGCGCAGGAAATTCTTGCGGTGGACATAGCGTGCGAGCGCCTCGACGCGGTTCGCCATCGCGACCTCGCGCCGGGTGATCGTGGCGCCATTATGCACCTGAAGCAGCACGACCGCGCGCACCGGCATCGGATCCGCGTGAAAGCGCGGCACGGGAACATAATATTTCTCGATATCCTCGCGCACCTGGATCCGGCCGTCGTCCGCGTCGCGGCCGAGCAGCGCCAGGCTGTCGGTCCACAGGCGCATCGCCGGAAAGGCCGGGATGGCTGTGGCGCCGCCGGCATCGACGGTGACCCCGGTCACATCGTCGGCGAGCATGGTGCAGCCCGCCGCGACCAGCCCGCCGAGCAGCGTCGACTTGCCCGCGCCCGAACGCCCGATGACGAGGATCGCGCCGCCGTCGCCGGCGATCGAACAGGCGTGCATCGGCAGGATGCGGCGCTGCATCAGCAGCGCCGAAATGCCGGTGCCGAGGATGATCGAGACGAGCGCGGCGTCGGTCGCGCCGGGCTCGCGCTCGACGGTGATCGTGGTGCCGTTCGCGACCAGCAGGCGGCAGATGCCGAAGGCGTGGAACAGAAGCTCGCCGGGTTCGGCACGCCAGTTGCGGAAATGCATCGCTTCGGCGAGGCGGTCGCCGGCGATCGGGGCGAGGCGGATGTCGGCGTCGGCGGGCGCGGCGGGATCGCCGGGCAGGAGGTGCGGCAGCGCGAGGTCCGAGCGCAAGGTGAAGCCGTAATGGCGGTAGACATGGTAGGCGCTCATGCGGCGGAGGCGGCGTCGCTCTTGCTCGCGGCGCGGTCGAACACTTCGAAGATGAAATGGATGCGGTCGGCCCCGCCCTCGTTCACCCCGCCGTGCGAGGCGATGTTGTTGACCTCCCACGCATGGCCATAGGCCAGATGATGGCGGTTGGGGCCGCTGAGGAAGAAGGCGCCGGGGTTGGTGACGAGCGGGACGTGGATCTTGTGCGTGCGCAGGTTCGAGCCCGCGCCGTCGCGGTGGAGGTCGATCCGCTGGCCCGCCTGCAGCCGCGCGAGCATCGCTTTCGGGAAAGCGGGATCGGCGAAGCCATAGGGCGCGATCGCGGCGTCCATCACCGGCTGCAGCAGCCCGCGCCAGGCGTGCCAGGCGGGATTTTCATAATGATCCTCGGGATCGCGGTTGCCGGGGGTGAAGCGGAAGACGATGTGGCGCGTGTGGTGGAAGACCTCGAAGTCGTTTTCCTTGATCGCGTCCTCCCGCCCCCAGACGCGTTCCGAAATCGCGAGCACGCGGTCGCGCAGCGCCGAGGCATCGACCGGGCCGAGGTCGCGGACATTGGCGGGTTTGGTGACGATGACGGCCATGGATTGCCTGTGCTTCCCCCGTTGCGCGCCCCTCATGACGCGCGGGGGGGCGGGCGGCAAGGGGGAAGTGGGAGGTGCCTTCTCTCCCCTCCCTTTCAGGGAGGGGCTGGGGGTGGGTGGCCGCCGAAGGCGGCGCTCTTCCTTCTTGCTCGCTGCGCTCGCTACCCACCCCTAACCCCTCCCTGAAAGGGAGGGGGGATTCGATGGCAACCCTCGCCTCACCCCACGCGCATTGAACCGCCGGGCGGCGCTGGCTAAGGGAGGGATGGGGACTGGCCGTCTGGGGAGATGCGCGTGGCGGATGGGGATCGAGGGCGGTTGACGGGTGCGGCGGAAGTGCCGTCGCTCGCCGCGCTGGTTGCGCCGCTGTCGGTCGGGGAATTTCTGGCGCAGCATTGGAACCGGAGTTTTCGGGCCTGGCCGGGCGACGCGGGGCGCTTCGCGGCGCTGATCGGCTGGGACGAGATCAACCATATCCTGGCGACGCAGCGGCTCGAACCGCCGCGCATGCAACTGGTGAAGACCGGCAAGCAGGTGCTGGCCGACACATTCATCGACGCATCGGGGCCGAACCGCCGCATCGACGCGGGAGCCGTGACCGCGCAACTGGCGCAGGGCGCGACCCTGGTGCTGAGCTTCGTTGACGAGATGGTGCCGCGGATCGGTGCGCTCGCCGACGGCCTGGGCGATGAACTGGGGGTCAGGTGCAACGTTAACCTTTATGCGGGATGGCGCGCCGACCATGGGTTCGATCTGCACTGGGACCATCATGACGTCATCATCCTGCAGGTCGCGGGGCGCAAGCATTGGCGCGTGCAGCGGCCGACGCGCGACCGGCCGGCGCGCGGCGAGACGGTGCCGCCGCCCGCCGCGGACGATATCCCCGTCTATGACGAAGTGCTGGAAGAAGGGGCCGTCCTCTATATCCCGCGCGGCTGGTGGCATGTCGCGACGCCGGTCGCCGAACCGAGCCTGCACCTCACGATCGCGCTGTCGCCGCCGACGGGGCAGGATTATCTGCGCTGGCTGGTCGGCAAGGCGGTGAGCGATCCGCTGTTCCGCGCCGACTGGCCGGTGGCGGGCGGCGCGGCGGCGACGGCGGATTATTGGCAGGCGCTGGGCGCGGCGATGCAGGCGCTGCACGCCGCGCAACCCGCCGAAGCGTTCCTGGCCGAGCAGCGCGCGGGGCCGCGCGGCGCGGCCGGTCTTCACCCTGCCGCATTTCGCCGCGGGCACGATGGCGCGGCTGACGGACGGTAGCCGAGCTGCGCGTCGCCAGCACGCGCGGGCTGGCGCCGGTGCGCGACGCGGTGAGCGGCGACCATGGCGTGGATACCGGCGACCGCTTCTTTCCGTGCAGCGTCGCGGCCGGCGCGGCCCTGACCCGCCTGTCGAGCGAGCGCGATACGAGGTTCGATGCGCTGGCTGAGGGGCTGGACGCCGAGGCGCGGCGCGAGCTGGAGCAATTGCTGATCCGGCTCAATGCGGCCGGTTTTCTCTTCGTCGATCTGGACGCATGACCGGGCGGATCGCCCTCGCACGGCGCAAGCTGGTCAGCGCGTGGCGGCTCGGCGGCCGGCGCGGTCTGCTGGTGGCGGAGGCGAGCGTGCTGCTGCTCGGGGCGCGGATCGCGGTGGCGATGCTGCCCTTTCGCCGCGTGGCGCGCTGGCTGGGTAGGCCGGTGTCGCCGTCGGCGCTGGTGGCCCCGGTGCCGCGCGAGCGCCCCGACGATAGGGCGACGATGGTGAGCTGGGCGGTGCGCTTCGCCGCCGGGCGCCTGCCGGTGGAGGCGGTGTGCCTGCCGCAGGCGATGGCGGCGCGCGCGATGCTGAGGCGGCGCGGGGTCGCGGCGACGCTGCATCTGGGGGTATGGCGCGACCATCGGACGGCGGCGGCGATCGACCCCGATGCGCCCCCCGCGCACGCCTGGCTGGAAGCGGCGGGGCAGAGGGTCACCGGTTATCCGGTCGATCCGGCGCTGGTCGAGGTCGCGGCCTTTGTCTGACGCCGCGCTCCCGGTCGAGCCGTTGCCGCTGCTGAAGGCGATGCTGGCGATGGCCGACCGGCGGCGGCTGGTTGCCGTGCTCGCGCTGATGATCCTCGCCGCGCTGACCGAAGGGGTCGGCATCATGATGCTGGTGCCGATGCTGGCGCTGATCGACGGGGGCGATGCGGCGCTGCCCGGGCGGCTGGGCGACATGCTGGCGGGCCTCGCCGAGCGGGGTGACGCTGGGGCAGGTGATCGGATTGTTCCTGGCGCTGCTCGTGCTGCGCGCGCTGATCAAGCATGTGCAGACGATGCAGGCGCTCGAATTGCAGCATGCGATGGTCGACCGGATGCGCGAGGCGCTGTTCGGCGGGCTGATTTCGGCCGAGTGGCGCTGGCTCGCGGCGCGGCGCGCGTCGGACCATGCCAGCCTGCTGATCACCGATATCGGGCGGATCGGCGGGGCGTTCCAGCAATTGCTGACGCTGGCCGCGACGCTGGCGACGGTGGTCATCTATCTGGCCGCCGCCTTCCTGCTGTCGTGGCAGGTCGCGCTGGTCGCGGCGCTGGGCGGGGCGCTCGTCCTGTTCGGCTTTGCCGGTCATCGGCGCCATGCGGTGCAATTGGGGCGCCGGCTGGGCGGCGCGAACAAGGCGTTGCAGGCGGAGATCGCCGAAGGATTCGACGGCGTGCGGATCACCAAGATGCTGGGCGGCGAAGCGGCGCAGCGGCGGCGCTTCGCCGACGTGCTGCGCGCGCTGCGGCGGCGGCAGGTCGAATATGCGGCCAGCGCGAGCCACGGGCGGACGGCGTTGCAGCTCGGCGGCGGGGTGTTGCTGGCGGCTATCGTCTATGTCGGATTGGCGGTGGTGGAATTGCCGCTGGCCGCGATGCTGCCGATCCTGCTGGTGTTCGCGCGGCTGGTGCCGATGCTGGGGGTGATCCAGCAGAGCTGGCACAGCTGGCTGCACGCGGCCCCGGCGATGGCCGAGAGCGAGGCGCTGCGGCGCGAGACCGCGGCGGTGGCGGAGGAAGCGCCGCCAGCGGATGTGCCGCCGCTGCGCCTGAGCCGTGCCGTGAAGCTGCGCGGGGTGGGCTTCACCTATGCGGGGCGCGAAGGGGCCGCGCTGCACGGTATCGACCTGACCCTGCCGGCGCGGGCGACGACCGCGATCGTCGGGCCGTCGGGGGCAGGCAAGAGCAGCCTTGCCGATGTGCTGATGGGGTTGCTGTCGCCCGAAGCGGGCGAGATGCGCGTTGATGATGTGGTCATCGCGGGGGCGACGCGGCAATTGTGGCGGCGCTCGGTTGCCTATGTGCAGCAGCAGCCCTTTCTGCTGGGGGTGAGCATCCGCGACAATCTGCTCTGGGCGGTTCCGGAGGCCGACGAGGCCGATTTGCGGGCGGCGCTCGAAAAGGCGTCGGCGGAGTTCGTCTTTGCGCTGCCGCAGGGGCTCGATACTTTGGTCGGCGACCGCGGGCAGCAATTGTCGGGGGGCGAGCGGCAAAGGATCGCGCTGGCGCGCGCGCTGCTGCTGTCGCCGCAGCTGCTGGTGCTCGACGAACCGACGAGCGCGCTCGACCCCGCGAACGAGGCGGCAATCCGGCGCGCGATTGCGGGGCTGCACGGCGCGGTGACGCTGGTCATCATCGGGCATCGGCAAGCGATGCTCGACCTTGCCGACCAACTGGTACGGATCGAGGCGGGGCGGATCGTGCCGCACGCCGAGGCGGCCGCATGACGCAGCGCGCGTCGCTGGCGCGGCTGCTGCTCGACATGCTGGCGAGCGAGCGCGGCGCCGACCGCGCGGTGCTGGCGGCCTTGTCCGAATCCGAATGGGAGACGATCGGGGCGATGGCGAAGCAGCACCGGCTGGCGCCGCTGCTCCACCGGCAGATGGCGGAGCGCGGCGCTGACTGGCCGGTGCCCGATGCGCTGAAGGCGCGCTGGGCGCGCGGCTGGCGCGTGTCGGCCGAGCGCGCGCTGGCGGTGCAGCAGGCACTGGCCGCGGTCGGGGCGATGGCCGACCGCGAGGGCCTGCCCTATGCGGCGCTGAAGGGGGCGTGGCTGGCGTGGCAGGCCTATCCGCAGCCGGCGCTGCGTCCGATGCGCGACATCGACCTGCTTTTGAGCGAAAAGGATGCGGTGCGGCTGCACGCTGCGATGAGCGCGGCGGGGGCGGCGCCGGGGCCGGTGTCGCATACGCCGATCGACTATGCGCTGGCCCATCACAAGCATCTGCCGCCGCTGCACTGGGGACCGCACAAGGTGGCGTTCGAGTTGCACTGGCGCCTGTCGAACCCGGTCGATGGCGAGGATCGCGCAGGCGTGGCGGCGGCGACCGAGGCGCTGCTCGCGCGGCGGGTGCGCGCGAAGGTCGGGGCGGCCGACATCGCCTATCTCGACCCGACCGACACGGTGCTGCATCTGGTTGTTCACGCCGCCTATGGACGCCAGCCGTTCGACAATGGGCCGCAGGTGCTGGCCGATCTGGCGGCGGCGGTGGGGGCGGCGGCGATCGACTGGTCGCGCTTCTGGGCCGATGCGGCGGCGGAGGGGCGCGTCGGGGGCGCGCGGCTGCTGTTCGCGCTGACGGCGAAATATATGGGGGTGCGGGTGCCGGGCGAACCCGATGCGGAGCCTCTGCCCGAGCGGCTGGTCGCGGCGGCCGAGGCGCTGATGCTGCAGGACATGGATGCGCGCGCCGAACGCGGCTTCGCGACGCAGATCGCCGAGGCGGGGGGCAAGCGCGGCAAGGCGGCCTTCGCCTGGGCACGGGCCTTTCCGCCGCGGCATATCGTCGCGCATTATGCCGGAGTGCCGGCGGACAGCTGGCGCGTGTGGCCGAGCCTATCCGGTGCGGATGGCCGATCATGGCTGGCGCTGGCTGTTCCGGCGCGGCGACGATGCGATGGATGCCGAGGTCGCCGACATGCGCGACATGCGCGCGTGGCTGGGGACGGGGAAAGCCTAAAGCCCGTCGAGCGCGAGCAAAGCGAAGCTGGCGAGCCAATGTTCGCCCATATAGTCGCCGGTGACGTGCGGCAGCGCGGCGTCGAGATGGCGCTGGGCGGCGGCTTCGGCGACCGGGCTGACGGGGTGTTGCGGACCCAGCGCCGATGCGATGGCGCGCCAGCACCAGGCGCGGCTGAGGTTGAGGCCGTCGAGATGCGCGATCTTGCCGTCGCTGCGGTCGGAGACGGTCGCGGGCGTGAAGAGGGTGGCGGGATGCGCTTGCGCGGCGCGGGGGAGGAAGGCGTCGAACCAAGGGGTGAAATCGTCGCCGAGGACGGCGGCCATCAGATGCGCCTCGCTGAGCGCGGAGGAGAGAAATTCGTCGCCGCCGGGTTCCCATGCCTGGCAGTTGCGGTCTTCGCCGAACCAGCCGCGGGCGCGGGTGTCGATCAATGTCAGGAGCGCGGGATCGCGGCTTGCGGCCCAGTGGCGGGCGAGGAGCAAAGCGAAGGCGATGTTGAAATGGGTGCCGACGCGCAGCGGATAGGTGAGCCTGGGCAGGAAGGCGTGGAAGCGCGCTGCGAAGGCGGCGGCCAGCGGTTCGAGCGCGGTCGCCCAGGGGGCGTCGTGGCGTTCGGCCTCGGCGTGGAGCGCGAGGAGCCAGGCCCAGCCATAGGGGCGCTCGAAACTGGTCGCGGTGAGCCGCGACAGATAGGCGAGTTCGCCCGCGACCTTGCCGGGGACGAGCATCGCGTCGGCGCGCGCCTTTATGTCGGCTGAGATGGGCAGGCCGGGGAAGCGGCGCGCGAGGCGCAGGACCTGCCACCAGCCGTGGACGCAGCTGTGCCAGTCGAAGCTGCCGTGGAAGATCGGGTGGAAATCGCGCGGGGGCCGGGCATCCTCGGGGCTGCAGCGAGGACATGGTCCATCTTGTAGGGATATTCGCGGCCGAGATGCGCGAGCGTGGCGGCGGCGAAGCGCGCGGCGTGAGCGGGGGTGAGGTGCATGATCCTCCTTATCCGTTCGCATCGAGCGAAGTCGAGATGCCCATCGGACTGAGCGCCATTCCGATGGGTGTCTCGACTTCGCTCGACACGAACGGGATTTGGGGTGGGCGCTAGAAAGCGAAGATGTAGATGAAGGCGATGTTGACCAGAAGCAGCGGGATGGCGGTTCCGATCTGCGCCTTGATCACGCCATAGGGGTTCTTGAGCTCGAGCAAGGCCGCGGGGACGAGGTTGAAATTCGCCGCCATCGGGGTCATCAGCGTGCCGCAGAAGCCCGCGAGCATGCCGATCGCCGCGATCACCGCGGGGTCGCCGCCATGCTGCTTGATGAGCAAAGGCATGCCCACCGCGGCGAGCATCACCGGGAAGGCGGCGAAGGCGTTGCCCATCACCATGGTGAAGAGCGCCATGCCGAGCCCGTAGGCGAGCACCGCGCCAGCGAGGCTGCCCTGCGGGATGGCGGTGCCGATGAGATCGCCGACGACTTCGCCCACCTTGGCGACCGCGAAGACCGCGCCGAGGCTGGCGAGCATCTGCGGCAGGATCGCCGCCCAGCCGACCGAATCGAGCAGGCGGCGGCCCTGTTCCAGCGGGAGCAGGGGGTCGGGCTTGAGCCGCGCCATGCCGACGGCGAGCGCGATCAGCACGCCGAGCGCGAGCGAGATCAGCGTCGCCTGTTTGGGATCGGCGAGGCCGGGGACCCATTTGAACAGGAAGGTGCCCGCGAGCGCGACGGCGGGAATGATCAGCGCGACGAGGAGCAGGAAACGGCCGTACCGCGCGGCGCGTTCGGTCTGGACGGCGGCGGGAATGTCGCCGCCCGGCGCGCGCCCGATCTGCCCGGTGCCGGCGATGGCGACGAGCGCGAGGACGAGCAGCCCGTTGCCGAAGTCGCCGAGATAGTCGCCGAGGATCATCGAGACCGCGAGCAGGCCCCAGAAGGCGGCGTTGCCGAAGCGTTTGGGGTTGCCGCGATCGTCGAGCGAGAGCATCGCGATGAAGGCGAAGCAGAGGCCCGCGAGGGCATAGACGAAGCCGAGCGTGATCATGCGCCGACGCCCCGGTAGGCGCGCATCCTCCGGTCGAGGCGGCGGAGGCGCACCGCATGGATCAGGAAGGCGGCGATCGCGGTCGGGATCGCCCAGAGCGAGAAATGCAGCGGCTCGATCTGATAGCCATAGCCTTCGAGCACGCCCTTCATCAGCAGGATCGAGCCGATGGCGAGGAAGATGTCCTCGCCGAAGAAGAGCCCGACATTGTCGGTCGCGGCGGCATAGGCCTTCACCTCCTCGCGCTGTTCGTCGGTGAGCGCGGGATTCTGCACTTCGGCGGCGGCCTCCGCCATCGGGGCGATGAGCGGGCGGACGGTCTGCGGATGGCCCGCGACCGAGGTAAGGCCGAGCGCCGCGAAGCCCTGGCGGATCAGCAGATAGCCGGTGAGCAGCCCGGCGAGTGCGCCGCTGCGGACGCGGCCGATCAGCGAGCGCGCATATTGCTGCAGGCCATAGGCTTCGAGCAGGCCGATGACGGGGAGGACGATCCACACGATGCTGACGTAGCGCGTGTCGTTGAACGCCTTGCCGAAGGCGGCGACGATCGCAGCGACGTCGAGCCCGGCCGCCAGTCCGGTCGCGAGGGCGGAGGCCATGATGACGAGCAGCGGATTGAAGCGGAGCAGGAAGCCCGCGATGATGATGGCGATGCCGATCAGGACGAGCATCGGGCACATTCCGGAAATGCCGGGGGGAAAAGGGGTTCACGCGAAGACGCGAAGACGCGAAGGATTCGATTTGCGCAGCGGCGCAGAGTTCGCAGAGGAAGGAAATGCCGTGTCCCCGCGAAGGCGGGGACCCTTCTCCCGCCGGTTCCACCTTGCGCCCACCGGAGATGGGCCCCCGCCTTCGCGGGGGAACACGGAATAGTTATAATTTCTTCCTCTGCGAACTCCGCGCCGCTGCGCGAATCCTCCCTCTTTTTTCCTTCTCCGCGTCTCCGCATCTCCGCGTGAACCATTTTCATTCGCGCTCGCTCCCCGCTTTGCCATATCCTCCGCCGCCCGGCGTTTCGATAACGAAAGCATCGCCCGCCGCCAAATCCGCGCTGCCGGTCGCCCCGAGCAATTCGATGCCACCATCGGCGCGTTCGATCCAGTTGCGGCCGGGGGCGCCGTCTCCGCCGCCCGCAAGACCGGCGGGCGGTATCTTGCGGCGGTTCGCGAGGATGTTCGCGGACATGGCTTCGCGGAAACGGATACGGCGAGTGGCGCCGTCGCCGCCCCGCCAGCGGCCCGCGCCGCCCGAGCCCTTGCGGATCGAAAATTCCTCGACGATGACGGGGAAGCGCGTCTCCATCACCTCGGGGTCGGTCATGCGGCTGTTGGTCATGTGCGTCTGGATCACGCTGGTGCCGTCGAAACCGGGACCGGCGCCCGAGCCGCCGGCGATGGTTTCATAATATTGGTGGCGGTCGCCCCCGAAGGTGAAATTGTTCATCGTCCCCTGCGCGGGGGCCATCGCGCCGAAGGCCGCGAACAGCGCGTCGGTGATGACCTGGCTGGTCTCGACATTGCCCGCGACGACCGCGGCGGGCCAGGTCGGGGACAACATCGAATCCTCCGGCACGACCAGCGTGACGGGGGCGAGGCAGCCCTCGTTCATCGGGATCGGATCGTCGAGCATCGTGCGCAGCACATAGAGGACGGCGGCGCGGACGACCGGCATCGGAGCGTTGAAATTGTCGGGCAGCGTCGGCGAGGAGCCGGTGAAGTCGATGGTGACGTGGAGGGCTTCGCGGTCGACCTTCACCGCCACCGCGACCTCGGCGCCATTGTCCATCGCATAGCGGAAGGCCCCGTCATCGAGGCGCGCGATGAGCTGGCGCACGGCGGCTTCGGCCTGTCGCTGGCCGTGCGCCATATAGGCGGTGACGGTGGCGGCACCGTGCGCGGCGGAAAGCTCGGCGAGCGCGCCGGCGCCGCGCTGGCAGGCGGCGACCTGCGCTTTCAGGTCGGCGATGTTGAGCGCGGGATTGCGCGCGGGCCAGTCGCCGCAGCGGTCAGGTGGGCGTGCACCGCGTCATCGAGGAAATGGCCGTCGTCGACGATCAGCATATTGTCGAAGAGGATGCCCTCTTCCTCGATGCTGCGGCTGTCGGGGGGCATCGAGCCGGGGGCGATGCCGCCGAGGTCGGCGTGGTGGCCGCGCGCGGCGACGAAGAAGTTCGGGGCGTCACCTTCCACGAACACCGGCATGATGACGGTGATGTCGGGGAGGTGGGTGCCGCCGTCGTAGGGCGCGTTGAGGGCATAGGCGTCGCCGCGTTTAATGCCGCGACCGTCTTTGGACCGCTGGCGCAAGATGGTGCGGACGCTCTCGCCCATCGAGCCGAGATGGACGGGCATGTGCGGGGCGTTGGCGACGAGGCGGCTAGGCGCCGTCGAAGATGGCGCAGGAAAAGTCGAGCCGCTCGCGGATGTTGATCGACGAGGCGCTGTGCTGAAGCGCGCCGCCCATTTCCTCGGCGATCGCCATGAACAGGCTGTTGAAGATTTCGAGGCGGATGGGGTCGGGGGCGTCATGATCCTCCCCATCGACTTGCGATGGGGAGAGGGACCGCCGCGAAGCGGTGGTGGAGGGGTCGCGAGCGTCGGCGAGCGCTGCGCGCTCGGCCCCTCCGTCAGCCCCTGCGGGACTGCCACCTCCCCATCGCGAGTCGATGGGGAGGATCTTCGAGGTCTTGTCGAGCCTAAGCGTCCCTTCGTGCTCGACCATCGCGCTCCACCCCGGTTCGACCACCGTCGTCGACAACGCATCGATGATGATTGCGGGACCGGCAATGTTGCGGCCGGGGGCTAAGGCGCTGCGCTGGTGGAGCGGGACGTCGTGCTGTGCGCCCGCGAGCCAGGCGGTAATGGTTTCGGGTCCGATTTCGACGGTGGGGGCGGGAGGGGGCAAGGTCGCCGGCGTATCGCCTGCCTCGGTCAATTCGACGCGGATGCGGTCGATCACCAGATTGGCGTGCGGGGCGTAGCCGAAGCGCTGGCGGAAGGCGGTCGCGAAGGCGGCGGCGACCTCGGCTGGCGGCGCGAGCGGGAGTTCGATCGCATTGTCGCTGTCGGCGAGGCGGACGAAGAGCAGCGTTTCGCGTGAAGTTTCAGCGCCATCCGCGAGATCGGTGCGGGCTTGGTCGGAAAGCTCGGCCTCGGCGGTGGCGAGCGTCGCGGTGCAATCCGCGTCGAGCCTCAGCGCCAGCGTGCGCTCGCGGATCGCCGAGGGGCGGGCGAGGCCCATGCCATAGGCGGAGAGCACCCCCGCGAGCGGGTGGAGGAGGATTTCGTCGATGCCGAGCGCGTCGGCGACGAGGCAGACATGCTGGCCCGCCGCACCGCCGAAGCCGGCGAGGCTGTAGCCCTGGGTGACGTCGTGACCGCGCGCGATGGTGATGCGCTTGATCGCGTTCGCCATCTGCTGGACCGCGATGGCGAGCAGGCCTTCGGCGAGCGCTTCGGGGGTGATATTGCCGACTTCGGCCGCCATGGCGGCGAATTTTTGCGCGACGATATCGCGGTCGAGCGGCTGGTCGCCTGCGGGTCCGAAGAGTTTGGGGAAATGATCGGGCTGGATCTTGCCGAGCAGGACGTTGCAGTCGGTGACGGTGAGCGGGCCGCCGCGGCCATAGGCGGCGGGGCCGGGGTTGGCGTCGGCGCTTTCCGGGCCGACGAGCAGGCGCGCGCCGTCCCAGCGGCAGATCGAGCCGCCCCCGGCCGCCACCGTGTGGATACGGAGCATCGGAGCGCGGATGCGCGTGCCCGCGACGATGGTCTCGTTGTCGCGTTCGAGCCGCCCGGCATAATGGCTGACGTCGGTCGAGGTGCCGCCCATGTCGAAGCCGATGAGGTGCGTCTTGCCGAGCGGCGCGGCGCTGCCGACCATGCCGACGATGCCGCCGCGCGGGCCCCGAGAGGATCGCGTCGCGGCCGTGGAAGGCGGCGGCCGAGGCCAGACCGCCCGAGCTTTTCATGAATTGCGGGTCGGTGCCGTCCCCGAGCTGGGCCGTGAATTGCCGCACATAATGATGGAGGACCGGCGAAAGATAGGCGTCGGCGAGGGTGGTGTCGCCGCGGCCGATCAGCTTGATGAGCGCGCTGACGTCGTGGCTGGTCGAGATTTGGGCGAACCCGATTTCGGCGGCGATTTCGGCGAGGCGCGCCTCGTGCGCGGGATAGCGATAGCCGTGCATCAGCACGATCGCGATGCTCGTCAGCCCCCGGTCGCGCGCGGCTTGCAGCGCGGCGCGTGCCTGGTCCTCGTCGAGGGGGGTCAGGATCGCGCCGTCGGGGCCGGTGCGTTCGGCGATCTCGGCGACGGCGGCGTGGGGCGGCGGCGTGCGGTCGAGCCTGCGCGCGAAAAGCTCGGGCCGGTCCTGATAGCCGATGGTGAGCGCATCGCCGAAACCCCGCGTGATCGCGAGCAGGGTCGGCTGCCCCTTGCGTTCGAGCAGCGCGTTGGTCGCGACGGTGCTGCCCATGCGGATCGCGAGCGGCGGCAGCGTGCCGCCGCCCGCGCCGGTGAGGTCGCGGATCGCATTGATCGCCGCGTCGCCGGGGCGGGCGGGGTCTTCGCTGAGATATTTGGCGGTGACGACCGCGCCCTGGGGGGACCGCGCGACGACATCGGTGAAGGTGCCGCCGCGGTCGATCCAGATATGCCAGCGCGGATCAGTTGCCGGCATGGCGATCAGGCCAGCGGATGAGGATCGTCAGGCTGCGGTCGCCGGCGCTGCGGTTCCAGCTGCCCTTGAGCTGGCGCTCGATGAGGGTGCGGATGAACTGGGTGCCGAAACTCTCGCTTTCGATTTTCGGGGTTTCGGCGAGGCCGCTTTCGACCCATGACAGCTCGATATCGTCGCCCTCGCGGCGCCAGCCGACGGCCAGCTCGCCCTTGCTAGGCGAGCGCGCCATATTTGATGCTGTTGGTGACGATTTCATGCACCGCGAGCGAGAGCGCCTGCGACGCCTCGTCGTCGAGGCGGACTTCGGGGCCGGAGGCGCTGTCGGCCACGCGCCCGGCGAGTTCGAGTTCGCGGCGGACGATCTGGCCCAGATCGACGGTATCGACCGCACCGGTGACGAGCATCTGCTTCGCGTCGGACAGGGCACGGAGACGGCCGTCGAACCGGGTCTCGAAATCGGCAAGGTCGCTCGATTCGCGGGCCGTGATGCGCGCGAGCGCGCCGATCCGGGCGAAGGCGTTCTTCATCCGGTGCGCCATCTCGCCGATCATCAGTTCGCGGTCCTCGGCGTGGCGGGCCCTTTCCTCGGCCAGCGTCTGTGCCGCGTCGAGGCGGCGGCGCTGGAGGCGATGGAGTTGCATCGCGAGCAGCGCGAGCGCGAGACCGAAGAGGAAGATGCCGAGCGGGCGGCCGAGCCGGTCGAGGAAGCGGCCGTAGCTGATGCGGATCGTCCATTGGCGGTCGGCGACGCGCAGGACCTGTTCATGCGCGTCCCAGCCGAGCGTGCCGTGGCGGAAGACGACGGGCGCGGACGGCCCCTTGCCCGCGCTCACCTCGACCCCGTCGATCGATTTCAGCTGCTCGCCGAGGATCGCCCGCATCATGTCCTCGGTGCGGAAGGGCGCGTAGATGAAGGCTTCGACCGGCCGCTGGCCGGGCAGCGTGGCGATGACCGGGGCGTCGGTTGCGGATGGCGGGCCGCCGGGCGGCAGCGCCGGCGATTCGACCGGGCGGCGGGCATAGACGGGGATGTAGATCAGGAAACCGGGCTGCTTCACCCGCGCGGCGCGTTCCTGTGCGAGCTGGACGATGCCGCTCGCGGCGGGCTGCCCGGTCTGCCAGGCGCGGCGCATCGCCTCGCGCCGCGTCGTTTCGCTGTACATATCGAAACCGAGCGCGGCGTCGCGGCGGGGCGTATAGGGTTCGACGAGGACGACGGGGAAGCCGACCTTCTGGCTGCTCGCCCTGGGCCAGACCCGGATGTCGCGGCCGTAGTTGGCGCGCAGCTGCGCCTCGGCGGTCGAGGGATCGTCGCGGCGCATGGCGGCGGCGATGCCGACGCCTTCCATGCCCGGCGCCTGTTCCTGCGGCCGCAGCGCGGCGAGATAGGCGCGGATGCCGGGCCCGCTCGCCGCCGTGTCCGACTGGTACATGGCGCGGACGCCTTCGAGCACCGCGACATGGTCGCGGAGGCGGGTGTTCATCTGCAGCGCGACGCGGGCGGCCTGATCGGCTTCCTGCGACTGGTTGTAAAAGAAGCTGGCGGTCGCGCCGGCGAGCGCGGCGGCGACGATCACGAAGCCGATCACGCGCATCGAGAGCGCCATCAGCCGATCTGCCCACACCGAGCCCATATTGTCTGTTTTCCTGCGGCTTAATGCTGTGCTTGACGCCTGGTCCGGCCGTCACATTCCCATGCACGACGACGGCTGGCAAGCGCAATATGGCGGGGCGGGCGCGTCGGCGCGCGATGGTTGCAGTTTGAAGCCCGTGGCGTAAGACGGGGGCAGGAAAAGGGAGCGGTCACATGATTATCTACGGTTCGCTGGTGTCGCCTTTCGTGCGCAAATTGCTCGGCTATCTGGGTGAGAAGGGGCTCGAATTCGAGCTGAAGGGCGTCGGCATCGGCGATCCCGATCCGGGATTCCAGGCCGCCTCGCCGCTCGGCAAGATGCCGGCGATGGACGACGACGGCTTTCTGCTCGCCGACAGCAGCGCGATCATCCAGTATCTGGAGGCGAAGCATCCCGCGCCTGAACTGATCCCCGCCGACCCGCAGGAACGCGGACGGACGATCTGGTGGGAGGAGTTCGCCGACACGGTGTTCGCGGCGTGCAGCGGCAAGATGTTCTTCAACCGCATCGTCGCGCCGAAATTCCTCGGGCGCGAGGGCGACCTCGCCGCCGCGGCGCTGGCCGAGAGCGAGGAATTGCCGAAGCTGCTCGCCTATCTCGAAAGCGCGATTCCCGCATCGGGCTTCCTCGTCGGCGACCGGATCACGCTCGCCGACCTCGCGGTCGTCTCGCCGCTGATGAATTTCAGACATTGCGGCGCCTGCGTCGATCCGGCGGTACATCCGAAGATCGCGGCGTGGAGCGCGGCGATTCTCGCGCGGCCGAGCATGGCGCCCTGGGTCGCGAAGGAAGAGCGGATGATGGCGAAGGTGCTCGCCTGATGCGCGGGCTGGCGTTCGGGATGGCCGCGGCGCTGCTGCTGGCGGTGCCAGGCGCCGCGCAAGTCGGCGACGTGACGGTCGGCAAGACGGTCGAGGCCGATGCCACGACGACGATGGTCCACGAAGTGCTGGTCGATGCGACGCCGGCCGAGGTGTGGGCCGCGATCTCGACCGCCGAGGGCTGGATGACGTGGGCGGTGCCGGTCGCGCGGATCGTCGACGGCGATGCCGACCTGATCGAGAGCAGCTATGATCCGGCCTCCGAGCCCGGTGGTCCCGACACGATCCAGCAGCGGTTCGGCGAACGGGTCGCGGGCAAGCGGCTGGCGTTCCGGACGGTCAAGGCGCCGGCGGGCTTTCCGCACTGGGACGAATACCGGCAGGTCGGCAGCGTCTTCGAGATCGAAGCGGCGGGTGAGCAGACGCGGGTGCGGCTGACCTCGCGCGGCTATCCGGGCAGCGACGGCGGACGCGCGCTGGTCGGCTTTTTCGAGGGCGGCAATGCGCTGGCGCTGGGCAATCTGCGCCAGCGCTTCGCGACCGGGCCGATCGACTGGGCGGCGCAGCGGCCCTGAACCATGCGCACGCGGGCGAGCATCTGCGCGCGCAAGGCGCGCTACGCTTCGGCGGCGGAGGCGATGGAGGCGGGACGGGCGAGCGGGCTGGTGCTGCGCGCCTATCGGTGCGACCGGTGCGGGCGGTTCCATTCGACCAGCCGGACGAAGGGGAAGTGGGTGCCGTTGGACGCTGGGTGAGGGCGTTGGGGAGCGGTTTCCGATTTATCTCCCCTCCCGCAGGCGGGAGGGGTTGGGGGTGGGCAGCGACGTCGCAGATGCCCACCCCGCTGCGACTAGGGCGCAAGCGCCCAAGTCTCGCTGCCCCTCCCGCTTGCGGGAGGGGAAACCGGTTCATTCCTCAAATGTCCGCTCCCCACCCCAAACCGCCCTTGCCGCCCGGTCAAAGCCAGCCGATATGCTTGAAGCGCCAGAAGACCAGCGCCGAGCCGCCGAAGATCAGGCCGAGCGCATAGGGATAGCCGAGTTTCCAGCCCAGTTCGGGCATGAAGTCGAAGTTCATCCCGTAAATGCCCGCGATCGCGGTGGGCACGGCGAGGATAGCGGCCCAGGCGGCGAGCTGGCGGGTGATGACGCCCTGGCGCTGCTGTTCGAGCATCGAATTGGTTTCGATGACCGACGCGGTGATTTCGCGGAGGCCGGTGAGGCGGAATTCGGCGCGCTGGACATGGTCCCAGATGTCGCGGAAATAGGGGCGGACGGCGTCGTCGATCCACGGCAGGTCGTCGGCGTGCACGAGGCGCCAGGCGACGTCCTTCATCAAGCCGACGATCCGCTGGAAGCGGATGACCTCGTGCCGCTGGGCGTAGAGGTGGCGGATTTCCTCGGCGTCGAGCGGCGTGTCCATCACGCTTTCCTCGAGCGACAGCAGCTGGTCCTCGATTCCGTCGATCACCGGGAAATAGCCGTCGACGATGAAATCGAGGATCGCATAGAGGACATAGTCGGGGCCATGCGCCAGTTTCGCGGGCAGGGTTTCGAGCCGCGACCGGACCTCGGTATGCGCGCGCGCCGAGCCGTGGCGGACGCTGACGAGGAAATGGCGGCCGACGAAGATCGCGGTCTCGCCCGACTGGATCGTGTCGCCTTCGCGGTTGCCGGTCGCGGCGATGACGAAAAGCTGGTCGCCATAAACCTCGACCTTGGGAAGCTGTTTCGCCTTGAGCGCGTCCTCGACCGCGAGCGGGTGGAGGCCGAAGCGTTTCGCGATGCCGGCGAGTTCTTCGGGGGTCGGTTCGAACAGGCCGAGCCAGAAGAAATCGTCGTCGGCGCAATCCTCCGGAATGATATCGTCGGGGCCGAGTTCGCGGACGAGCTTGCCTCGGTTATAATGGCGGGCGGCCATGATCGGCATGGGCGGGACTTTCTTGCGGAACCATGCCCTCAATAGATCGCGGTGCGGCGAAGGGAAGGGGCGTCGGGCCGCGCCGCACGCGGTGCGGGCCTATTGCGCCGGGGCGTCCGGCGGCCGCGTCCAGCCTTTCCTGTATTTCTCGAACCAGGCGAGGATCGCGGTGGCCTTCGCGGCCGATTGCGACGGGCGCGCGGCGATGCCGCCGTGGCTGGCGCCGGGGACCTTGACCAGCGCGGTGGGCACGCCGCGCAGCCGCAGCGCAGTATAATATTGCTCGGACTCGCTGACCGGGGTGCGATAGTCCTCGGCGCCGACGACGACCATCGTCGGCGTCTCGACATTGCCGACGAGCGACAGCGGCGAAAGCGACCAGAAAAGCTCGGGCTTTTCCCAAGGTTCGGCGCCGAGCCAATAGGGGCCGAAGAAGCCGGGACCGTCGGCGGTCAACGCCTGCGTCGTCCAGTTGATGACGGGTTTCTGGGTGACCGCGGCCTTGAAGCGATTGGTCTTGCCGACGATCCAGCTCGTCAGCACGCCGCCGCCCGAGCCGCCGGTGACGAACAGGGCGTCGGGGTCGGCGATGCCGAGCTCGATCGCGCGGTCGACGATGGAGATGAGGTCGAAATAGTCGTTGCCGGGATAGGCCTTGTCGATCTCGTTCGCGAAGGCGGCGCCGTAGCTGGTCGAGCCGCGCGGATTCGCCGAGAGCACGGCATAGCCCGCGGCGGCGTACAGCTGGTTGTCGGTCGCGAAATGGCCGCCATAGGCCGCGAAGGGACCGCCGTGGATTTCGAGGATCAGGGGCACGCGCTGCCCCTCGCGATAGCCCGGCGGCAGGGTCAGCCAGCCCTCGATCGTCTTGCCGTCGTGGCTAGAGGCGGCGGTGATCTTGCGGACCTCGCCGAGCGATTTCACTTCGCGAAGCGAGCGGTTGAGGTCGGTGAGGATGCGCGCGGTGCCGCCGCGGTTCAACTGCACCTCGGCGGGGCGCGTCGCGGTGCCGCCGGTAAAGGCGATCGCGCCGCCGTCCGAGACGGTGAAGCTGCCGCCGGTATAGGGCCGGTCGAGACCGCCGCCCGAGAGGCCGGTCGCCGCGGTGCGCACCGAGCCGTCGAGGCCGATGCGCGCGACCTTCGTTTCGCCATGGTCATCATATTGCGCATAGAGCGACTTGCCGTCGGCGGCCCATTGCACCGCGTCGACGCTGTAATCCCAGTTCGCGGTCAGGCTGCGCTGGCCCGACCCGTCGCGGTTCATGATATAGAGCTGGGTGTTTTCATAGGCGCGCAATTTGTCGTCGAAACCGACGTAGGCGATCTTGCCGCCGTCGGGCGAGACGAGCGGGTTCGCGTCGGGGCCGTTGCGGCTTGTAAGCGTGGTGACGCCGCCGCTCGCGACGTCGAGCGCATGGATTTCGCTTTCGACCGGGTCCTTCTCCCAGCCGGGCTTGCGGTTCGCCGAGAAATAGATCGTGCGGCCGTCGCGCGACCAGCTGAGCGGCCCGCCGTCATGATAGGGGCCGAAGGTGAGCTGGCGCGGCGAGCCGCCGGTCGCGGGCACGACGAAGATCTTCTCGAAGCCCGGCTCGAGATAGCCTTCGCCGTCGGCGCGGTAGGTCAGCAGGTCGCGGACTTCGAGCGGCTCCGCCCATTGGGCGCCCTCGGGCTTGTTTTTCGGCGGCGAACCGAACGCGGGGCCATCGTCCTTGACGAGCATCGTATAGGCGATCGACTTGCCGTCGGGCGACCAGGCGAGCGAGGAGGGCGAGGTCGGCAGGCCGGTGAGGCGGACCGCCTCGCCGCCGTCCATCCAGCGCACCCAGAGCTGCGCGCTGCCGCCCTCGGTCGAGGCGAAGGCGAGGCGCTTGCCGTCGGGCGACCAGCGCGGGGCGAAGGCGGCGCCGGTGCGGCCCGCGAGCGGGGTTTCCTCGCCGGTCGTGGTGTCGATCAGCCAGATCGAGCTGACCGCGCGGTCGGACATGATGTCGTTCTGGCGCCGGACATAGGCGATGCGGCGGCCATCGGGGCTGATCTGCGGATCGGAGGCGATGGCGAGGTCGAACAGATCCTCGCCGGTGAAGCGGCGCTGCGGCGCGGTGCGCGCGCTGCCGGTCGCGGAGGCCGACATCGGTGCCTGCCCGGCGGAGGTTTCGGTGGCGGCGGGCTCGGCGTCCTGTGCGGCGGCTATCTGGGTGGTGAGGGCGAGGAGACTGGCCCCGAGAATCGCGAGTTTGCGCATGGTGTTACGGCCCCCTTTTCGATTGGATGACGCGGGTCTGAACCTTATGCGGCGGAGGGTCAACCGGGTGCCGGAGCGGCGGCGTGTATTATCGTAATAAAACCCCTTGCCAAGCTCGGCGCTACAAATGTAGCACGCTACAAATGTAGCGCACGAGGTGATTCGAATGCTGTCCAGTCTGCCCCCGCGGGAACGCGAAATCGTCGATATTCTCTATGAGCGTGGCGCGTCCACGGTCACCGAGATCGGCGAGGCGCTGGCCGACGAGCTGTCGGGCTCGGCGATCCGCGCGATGCTGAAGCGGCTCGAGGGCAAGGGCTTCGTCGCGCGCCAGCATTCCGAACGCGGGTTCCTCTATGCACCGAGCGTGCCCGAAAAGGCGGCGAGCAAGTCGGCGCTGGGGCAGGTGGTGCGCGTCTTTTTCAACGGATCGGCGACGAGCGCCGCCGCCGCCTTGCTCGGCATGCAGGACGAGATGAGCGGCGACGAGCTGGACGAGCTGGAAAAACTGATCGCGCAGGCGCGCGAAGGGAGGGCGAAATGATGCCGGAGATGACGATCAGCGCCGCGACGCTGCTGGGTCTGGCGTGGAAGTCCGCCGCGATTGCGGGTGCCACCTTGCTGTTGCTGCGCCTTGCGCGCGCGCGGTCTTCGGGCGAGCGGTCGATGATCGCGCACAGCGGGCTGTTCGCGCTGCTCGCCTTGCCCGCCGCGATCCTGCTGCTGCCGCAATGGGCGCCGCTGCCGGCCGGATGGTTCGCCGCCGCGGCGCCCGCCGTGCTCGCGGCGAGCGATCTGGCGACAACAGGGGGACCGGCGGCCGATCTGGCCGTCCCCGCCGCGACCTCAGTCCCTGTCGCGGCGGACGCGGGCAGTTCGCCGCCGGTCGTGCTGGCGTCGCTGGGCGATGCCGTGCCCTATGTCTACGCGATCCCGCTGCTGCTGCTGGTCGGCGTGATGCTGCTCGCGGTGGTGCGGCTGTTCGCGATGCGCGGACGCGCCGAGGTGCTGGTGCAGCCGTCGTGGCTGTCGGCGCTGGCCGAGGCGCAGCGGCGGATGGGATTCAAGCATGGCACCGCGCTGCTGGTGAGCGAGGAACTGCGCTCGCCGATCAGTTGGGGCGTGCTGCGCCCGACGATCGTGCTGAGCCCGAAGGCGGTCGCGGCGACCGGCGAGGCCGAGGCGATCATCGCGCACGAACTGGCGCACGTCGCGCGGCTCGACTGGGCGAAACTGCTCGGTGCGCGCGTCGCCTGTGCGGTCTTCTGGTTCAATCCGTTCGTGTGGATGCTGGCGCGCGAGAGCCACCAGCTTCGCGAGGAAGCGGCCGACGATGCGGTGCTGATGGCCGATATCGACGGCCCCGACTATGCGACGCTGCTGGTCGGTGCGGCGCGGCACGACAACAAGGCGGCGCTGCTGGCGGCGCATGGCGTGGCGCCCGCCAAGAGCAGCCTCAAGCGGCGGATCACCCGCGTGCTCGACGGCGATCTGAAGCGCGGGCCGCGCGAGCGGCGGCTGGATGCTGGGAAGTTTCCTGCTGCTCGCCGGGCTGACCGTGCCGCTTGCGGCTTTCTCGGCAACCGCGCCCGGGGAGCAGCATGCAGCCCAGGAGGCCAAGGCGCTTGCGGTCGCCGGGCAACAGACCGCTGTAGCATCGTCGCACGCGGCGGTGGCGGCGAAGGATGCCGCCGAGGCCGAAGCCGCGGCGACGGCTGCAACGGCGCGCAAGCTGACCGCCGACGAGCTGGTGAGCCTGCGCGCGGTCGGGGTGACCCCCGAATATGCCGCCGAGATGCGCGCCGAGGGCGCGCCGATCAACGCCGACGACCTGATCGCCGCAAGGGCATCGGGGATCGACGCCGGCTATGTGCGGTCGATGCGCGCGATCATTCCCAACGCCGAAATGGGCGAGCTGGTCGGGGCGCGGCAGATGGGGGTCAACGCGGCCTTTGCCCGCGACATGAAATCGCATTTCCCCGGCGTGCAGATGGACGATCTGATCGCGCTGAAGGCGATGGGGATCGACTGCGACTTCGTCACCGACATGCAGAAGGCCGGGGTGAAGATGCGCAGCGCCGACGAGGCGATCGCGCTGCGCGCGATGCCGCGGCGGCCTGCCGCACCCAGGGGATCGAAAGGACCGAAGGGCGAGAAATCCGCCACGGTCAGCTTCGGCCCCGGGGGCAATGTGATCGAGGCGCGGTCGGCCGACGGCCGGATCGCGCGGATCGAAGTGGCCGCGCCGCCCGAACCGCCGGAGCCCCCGGAGGACTGACGCCCGGACGTTCGTCCGAACCGGGGGGTCACTGATCGAAAGCTTGTTTTGAATTGCCGTTGCGGCGGCGAGCGATGGCGCTCGTCCGGCGCACGCAAGGGAGGAGTGTTGCCATGAAAGCCATGATCTTCGGGTCGAGCCTGATGCTGTTGCCGGTGCTGGCCTGCGCCGGGCCCGGCCAGTCCGCGACCGCCACGGCGCAGGAGACGGGCGAGGTCCGCTGGACCGTCGAGGCCGATGCCGGCAAGGGGGGCGCGCCCAAGCTGCGGCTCGAGCACGCCAAGTCGAGCAGCGACCTGTCGCTCGACGACCAGTTGGCGGCGAAGCGGCCCGAGTTCGACGAGGCGCGCGCCGCGCTCGGCAGCACGGGGCAGGTGCGCTTTTCGGTGCGGCACGAGGCGGGGACGCTCGATTGCTCGGGCAATCTGGCGCACGCCTTCGAAGGCAAGGGGACGTGCGGCTTTGCGCCCGATGCCGGGTTCGAGCGCGAGCTGGCGACGCGCGGGCTGGCGCCCAAGAAACGCGATGATCTGTTCGCGATGCTCATCGTCGATGCGACGATCGCGCTCGCCGACGGCCTGACCGCCGAGGGGGTCAGGCCCAGGGACAGCGACGGTCTGATCGCCGCCGGTGCGCTCGAGGTGACGCCCGGCTATGTGCGCGGATTCCGGGGCACGCCGCTGGCGCTGAGCCGCATCGACGACGCGGTCGCCTTTCGCGCGCTCGGGGTGACGGGCGACTATGTCCGCGATCTCAATGCCGCTGGCTATGCGAAGCTGTCGGTCGAGGATGTGACGGCGATGAAGGCGCTGGGGGTCACCGGCGACTATGTCCGCGCGCTGGCGGCGGCGGGTTATGAAAAATTGTCGGTACAGGATGTGATCGGCATGAAGGCGATGGGCGTGACCGGGGCCTATGCGAAAGCGATGAACGGCGCGGAGGCGGGCCGGTGAAGCATTTGGCGAGCCTTTCGACGATCGCCGCGATGCTGGCCGCGGCACCGGCCGCGGCGCAGGAGGCATCCACAAGAGAAACCCCGCCGCCCGCTGCGGCCGGGGTGCCGGCGGGCACGGCGAGCGGCACCGCGCGGCAGGTCTATACCCCCGCAGATTTCGCCCGCTACGCGCCGAAGAACGCCTATGACATGCTGAACCAGGTTCCCGGCTTCTCGATCCGCGACAACGAGAATCTGCGCGGACTGGGGCAGGCGACGGGCAATGTGCTGTTCAACGGCGAACGGCCGTCGAACAAGGCCGACGACATGTACACCCAATTGTCGCGCATCCCGGCGGGCAATGTCGAACGGATCGAGATCGTCGACGGCGCGACGCTCGATATCCCCGGCCTGTCGGGGCAGGTCGCCAATATCGTCTATCGCGCCGACAGCTTTTCGGGGCAATTTTCGTGGAAGCCCGAATTTCGCGCGCACTATACCGACCCCCTGTTCACGCGCGGCGACGTGTCGGTGCGCGGGCGGTCGGGCGACCTCGAATATGAGGCGGCGCTCAACAACGACGAATCGGCGCGCAGCGGCGCGGGCGGGCCGACCCTGATCCATGACGGCGCGGGCAACGTCATCGAACGCCGCCGCGATATCTGGAACACCCATTATGACACGCCCAAGCTGTCGGGGCGGATCAGCTGGGACCCGGCGGGCGACACGGTCGCCAATCTGGGCGGCCATTATCAGCGCAAATACGACCGCTATTATGAGGATGGCCTGCGCATGTCGCCGGGACAGTCCGACCGGCTGCGCACCGTCTATGAAAATGCCGACAGCTGGAATTACGAGATCAGCGGCGATTACCAGTTCCGCGCCGGGCCGGGGAAGCTGAAGCTGATCGGCCTGCGGCGCTTCAGCCACGAGCCCTACCGGCAGGAGATCGTCACCACGCCCGAAGGCGGCATCGCGACGGGCGACCGCTTTGCGCAGGTCGGCGACCTGGGCGAGACGATCGCGCGCGGCGAATATCAGTGGAAGATGTTCGGCGGCGACTGGCAATTGTCGGGCGAGGCGGCCTTCAACACGCTCGACAATGTCGCGTCGCTGGCGGTGCTCGATCCCAATGGGGTCTTCGTCGACGTGCCCTTCGAGGGCGGCACCGGCGGAGTCAGCGAGGATCGTTATGAGGGGCTGCTGAGCTTCGGGCGCAAGCTGACCGACACATTGACATTCCAGATCGTCGCGGGCGCCGAACATTCGACGATCACCCAGACCGGGATGAACGGCCTGACGCGCACCTTCTTCCGGCCCAAGGGCTCGCTGTCGCTCGCCTGGACGCCGACGCCCGATTTCGACGCGTCGCTGAAGATCAGGCGGCGGGTGCTGCAATTGTCCTTCTATGATTTTCTCGCGCGCGCCTTCCTCAACGACGGCAACCAGAACGAGAGCAACAACGACCTGCGCCCCCAGCAGGACTGGAGCTACGAGGCGGAGATCAACAAGAAGTTCGGCGCCTGGGGATCGACCAAGATCATCCTGGTTTATCGCGACGTCGAGGACCGCGTCGATGTCGTGCCCATCGGTCCCGACGGCGAGGCGGTCGGCAATATCGCCAAGGCCAAGGCGGGGGCGATCGACTGGACCGCGACGATCAACCTCGATCCCGCGGGGATCAAGGGCATGAAGGTCGAGACGCGGGTGCTGTTGCAGAAGAGCTCGCTGCGCGATCCCTTTACCGGCGAAAAGCGCCAGTGGAGCGGCTTCACCGACACGGTGATCGAGGGCAGCGTGCGGTACGATATCCCGGCCAGCGACTGGGCGCTGGGAGCGGCCGCCAACTATGGGCATTACCAGCCCAATTACCGCCGCAACCAGACTGACAAGGTGTGGGAAGGCCCGGTGTTCGCCAATGTCTTCGTCGAGCATAAGGATGTATTCGGGCTGACCGTGCGCGCGCAACTTGCCAATGCGGTCAATGCGCGATCGAAGCGCGACCGGACCGTTTACACCGGGGTGCGCGGCGAGAGCCCGGTCGCCTTTGTGGAGAAGCGCGACCGGCTGATCGGGCCGATCTTCGCTTTTTCGGTGCGCGGGAAGTTCTGACCCGATCCGCTCCCCGGCGAAAGCCGGGGCGCGGGCTTCGCTGGACCCCGGCTTTCGCCGGGGAGCGGATAGGCTATGGTCGCGACATGATGCGGCGGCGGACCAAAATCTATTTCGACGGCGGCGCGCGGCCCAATCCGGGAGCGATCGAGATCGCCGTCGTCTGCGGCGGGGTAGCCTATGTCGAACGCGATATCGGGCGCGGCAGCAGCCAGGATGCCGAATGGCTGGCGCTGATCGCGGCGTTGCGGCTGGCGAGATCGCGCGGGCTGGCTGACTTCGTGCTGCTCGGTGACGCGGCAGCGGTAGTGGCGCAGGCGAACGGAACCGTGGCTGCGCGCGGCGATGCCGTGCGGCATCTGGCGGCATATCGCGATCTGGTCGGCGACGGTGCGCCGCCGCGGGTGCGGCATGTCGGTCGGTCGCAGAATCTGGCGGGGATCGCGCTTGCGCGGTTGCACGGGCGATAATCCGTCAGGCGCGCTTTTCCGGTCCCCAGGCGCGGTAGAAGGTGTCGACGGCGGCATCGACCTCGGCGGCGAGGCGGTGCGTTTCGCGGCCTTCGGGAAGGCCGAGCACGGCTTGCTGATAGACGCCCGACTGGCAGAGGCCAGCGAAATGCCGGACCGCCTGCATCGGGTCGCCCTGCCGCAATTCGCCGCGCGCCATCTTGGCGGCGACCCACAGCGCGGCGCGCGCCTTGCCGCGGCGCGGGCCGCGGTCGTAGAAGGTTTCGGCGAGATGCGGAAACCGCTCGGCCTCGCCGACGACGAGACGGAACAGCGAGAGCAGCGGCGTCGTCACCAGCGCCGTCATCAGCACATTGCCGAAGCGGGTGAGCACGTCGATGACTGGCTCGTCGAGGGGCAGATCGACGTGCAGCGCGGTGCCATATTCGCCGACGATGTCGTCGACCACGGCGGCGAACAATTCCTCCTTCGACGGGAAATAGGTCCACAGCGTGGTCTTCGATCCGCCGACCTTCGACGCGATCGACGACATGGTGGTGCCGGCATAGCCGTTGGCGAAAAAGAGCGCGCGCCCGGCGTCGACGAACGCCTTGCGGCGCGCGGCGGCGGCATCGTCGATAGTGGCTGTACTGGCTGGTATCATTTCAATTGACAACTCATCGTGCGCGGTTCAATGGCGCATGATACCAGCTAGTATCGTTGGATGCCATGCCCCGCAGTTTAATTCTTACAACCGCGCTTTTCGGCCTGCTTGCGGGTTGCGTGAGCACGCCCGACGTCGGGCCGAAGCCGGTGCCGGTCGCCGCCGGGTCGCTCGAGTCGCGCGCCTCCTTTGCCGATGCGGCGGGGGATTGGCCGGCCGAAGGCTGGTGGCGGGCGATGGGCGATGCGCAATTGACCGCGCTGATCGACGAAGGGCTGGCGGGATCGCCCGACGTCGCGATCGCTGCGGCGCGGGTGCGCGCCGCCGATGCGCTGGCGCAGCAGGCGGGGGCGGCGCTCGGGCCGCGGATCGGCGTCGAGGGCAGCGCGGGCGGCGTCCAGCAGAGCAAGAATATGGGCATCCCGCCGCAGTTCGTGCCCGACGGCATCCAGGATACCGGGCGCGTCGCCGCCACCTTTGCCTTCGACCTCGACCTGTGGGGCAGGAACCGCGCGGCGCTGGCGGCGGCGACGTCGGAGGCCGAGGCGGCACGGGTCGATGCGGCGCAGGCGCGGCTGATGCTGGCGACCGGAATCGCGGCGGCCTATTCCGATCTGGCGGGGCAGTTCGCTGCGCTCGACGTCGCGAAGGACGCGGTGCGGGTACGCGGCGCGAGCGCCGAGTTGTCGGCGGCGCGGGCGAAAGCAGGGATCGAGAATCAGGCGGCGCAGCGGCAGGCCGAAAGCCGCGTGGCGGCGGCGCGCGGCGATGTCGTCGCGCTGGAGGAGGCGATATCGCTGACCCGCAACCGCATCGCGGCGCTGGTCGGCGCGGGACCCGATCGCGGGCTGGCGCTCACGCGCCCGACTTTGGTCGTTCGGGCATCGGGGTTGCCGGCCGATGCCGGGATCGCGCTCGTCGGGCGGCGGCCCGATATCGTTGCGGCAAGGCTGCGCGGCGAGGCGGCGGCGAAGCGCATCGACGTCGCGCGCGCCGATTTCTATCCGAATATCAGCCTGTCGGCGCTGGTCGGCTTGCAGTCGCTCGGCCTGTCGAACCTGTTCGACAAGGGGTCCGAATATGGCAATGGCGGGGTCGCCCTCACCCTGCCGATCTTCGACAGCGGGCGGTTGCAGGGACGCTATCGCGGTGCGCGGGCCGACTATGATGTCGCAGTCGCCAATTATGACAAGACCTTGATCGCGGCGCTGCGCGACGTCGCCGATGTCGTACGCAGCCGCGAGGCCAATGCGCGGCAGTTGACCGAGCGGCGCGCGGCGCTGGCGGCGGCGGAGGAGGCGGCGAGGCTGGCGGGCCTGCGCTACCGCGCCGGGCTGTCGAACCAGATCGTCGCGCTGACCGCAGAGGACAGCGCGGTCGCGCTGGCACGGTCCGTCGCCGACCTCGAGGCGCGGCAGCTGGCGCTCGACATATCGCTGATCCGCGCGCTCGGCGGCGGCTATCGGAACAAGACTTCCACAGGAGACATATGATGGCCGACGATACGGCTGCGATCCCCGCCGAAACCCCTCCCGAGCAGGCCGGGACCAACGGCGCCAAGCGTGCCAAGTTCCTGCGTATCCTGCTGATCGCCGTGGTGGTCGCGGCGCTGTTGTGGGCGGCCTGGTATTATCTGACGCAGGCGGGGCGGGTCCACACCGACAATGCCTATGTCGGTGCCGATTCCGCCGTCGTCACCGCGCTCGTCGCGGGGCCGGTGCGGGAGGTGCGCGTCGCGGGCACGCAGGCGGTGAAGAAGGGCGACATCCTCGTCATCCTCGACGACAGCGATGCGAAGCTCGCGGTGGCCAATGCCGAGGCGGCGCTGCGGCTGGCGCGGCAACGCTATGGCCAGGCGGGCGCCAATGCCGATGCCGCGCGGGCGCGCGTCGTCGCGCGCGGCGCCGACGTCAACCAGTCGCGCGCGCGGCTGCGCGACGCCAATGCCGCGGTCGAGAAGGCGCACGCCGAACTTGCGCGGCGCGAGAGCCTTTCGGGCACCGGCGCGGTATCGGCGGAGGAAATCACGGCGGCGCGGGCGGCGCTCGTTTCGGCAACGGCGGCGCGTGATCTCGCCTCGGCGGCGATCGCTTCGGCACAGGCGACGCAGGGTTCGGCGGCGGGCGACCTCGGCGCCGCCGAGGCGCTGGTGCGCGGGACGACGATCGACACCGCGCCCGATGTCGCGGCGGCGCAGGCGCGGCTGGAGAAGGCCGAGCTCGACCTCGCGCGCACGGTGATCCGCGCGCCGGTCGACGGGATCGTGACGAACAAGCAGGTGCAGGTCGGGCAGCGGATCGCGGCGGGGGCGCCGATCATGACGATCGTGCCGATTTCGACCGCCTATGTCGACGCCAATTACAAGGAAAGCCAGTTCAGGGACATCAAGCTGGGTCAGCCGGTCGAACTGGTGTCGGACTATTATGGCGACGATGTGGTGTTCCACGGCAAGGTCGTCGGTATCGCGGGCGGCACCGGCGCGGCCTTTTCGCTGATCCCCGCGCAGAATGCGACGGGCAACTGGGTGAAGGTCGTGCAGCGCCTGCCGGTGCGCATCGCGCTCGACCCCAAGGAATTGCAGGCGCATCCCTTGCGCGTCGGTCTGTCGATGGAAGCGACGATCGACACGCGCGGCCGGAATTAGGGCCCGGCCGATGCCCATCATGGCATCGTCATTGCGAGCGCAGCGAAGCAATCCAGGGCGGTTACCGCACCTCTGGATTGCCGCGTCGCCTCCGGTTCCTCGCAATGACGAGGTCGGGAGGTGAACCGTGGCTAGCGCTGCCGCTTCGGCCCCGGCGGCCCTGCCCGACGAGCCCGCGCCGCTGACCGGGGTGCGGCTGTTCGCCGCGGCGTTCGCGCTGGCGCTCGCCAATTTCGTCGTCGTGCTCGACACCACGATCGCCAATGTGTCGGTGCCGCATATCGCGGGCGGACTCGCGGTGTCGCCGACGCAGGGGACGTGGGTGATCACCAGCTATGCGGTCGCCGACGCGATCAGCGTGCCGCTGACTGGCTGGCTGGCGATGCGCTTCGGCACGGTGCGCTGGTTCCTCTTCTCGATCGTCGGCTTCGGTATCTTCTCCTTCCTGTGCGGCATTTCGCGCACGCTCGATGGCCTCATCATCTTCCGCATTTTGCAGGGGCTGTCGGGCGGGCCGCTGATGCCGCTGTCGCAGATCCTGCTGCTGCGCATCTTCCCCAGGGAGAAGGCGGGGATCGGCCTTGCGATCTGGGCGATGACGACGACGACGGCGCCGATCTTGGGGCCGATCCTGGGCGGGCTGATCAGCGATAATTGGACGTGGCCTTGGATCTTCTTCATCAACCTGCCGGTGGTCGCGATCTGCGCCTTCGGGGTCGCGAGCCTGCTGCGGCCGTTCGAGACCAGGCGCGCGAAGGCGCGCATCGACACCATCGGGCTGATCCTGCTCGTGCTGTCGGTCGGCGCCTTCCAGCTGATGCTCGATACCGGGCGCGAGCATGACTGGTTCGAATCGACCTGGATCGTGACGCTCGCGATCGTTGCGGCGATCGCCTTCGCCGCCTTCGTCATCTGGGAGCTGACCGACGAAAATCCGGTCGTCGACCTGCGCGTGTTCCGGTTCCGGGGGTTCAGTTTCGCGACGGTTGCGATCTCGCTGGGGTTCGGCGCCTTTTTCGCGCAGGTCGTGCTGACGCCTTTGTGGCTGCAGCAGGTCGCCGGCTATACCGCGACCGACACCGGATATGTCGTGGCGTGGATCGGGGTGTTCGCGGTGCTGCTGTCGCCGGTCGCGGCGGGGCTGATCGGCAAGATCGACATCCGCATCTCGATCAGCGCGGGTATCCTCTGGATGGCCTTCATCTCGGTGCTGCGCGCGAGCTGGAATGCCGATGTCGATTATTGGACGCTCGCCCTGCCGCATCTGTTGCAGGGGATGGGGATGCCCTTTTTCTTCGTCGGGCTGACCGCGCTGGCGCTGAGTTCGGTGCCGGCGGAGAAGCAGACGTCGGCGGCGGGGCTGATGAGTTTCCTGCGCACACTGTCGGGCGCGATGGGCACCGCGATCGCGACCTCGGCGTGGGACAGCCAGAACCGCATCGCGCGATCCGAACTGGTGGGCCACATGAACGGGACCGCCGAGACGATGGACCTGATGCAGCGCGCCGGGCTGACGCTCGAACAGGCGCGCGCGGCGGTCGAGCGGCTGGTCGACGTGCAGGCGGCGACGATCGGCGTGCTACACCTGTTCCTGGCGGCCGGCGTGGTGTTCGTGATCGCCGCGATCGCGGTGTGGTGCGCTCCCTTGCCCAAGCAGGTGTCGATGGGTGCCTCGCACTAGCGCAGTCTCTGCACGGCCTGGCGCCGCGTTTTCGTTCGATCCTGATTAACCAACGCTCCGGCTATGGCGCCGGTTGACGGACCCCCGCGCGCGCCACAAGCCGGTCGGAACGGACGCAGAGGGGCAGGGCCCGGCCGCGCCCGTTCCCCCGCATCAAACAGACAAGGTCGTCTTTTCCTTTATGAAATTCTTCCACAATTTCGGGTCCGCCGCGCACGACATGGCGATCGACCTCGGCACCGTGAACACCGTCGTCTATGCCCGCGGCCAGGGCATCGTGCTAAATGAACCCTCGGTCGTCGCGCTCGAGACGCAGGGCGGGGTGCGGCGGGTCAAGGTGGTCGGCAACGACGCCAAGCTGATGATGGGCAAGACGCCGGGGAATATCGAGGCGATCCGTCCGCTTCGCGATGGGGTGATCGCCGACATCGACGTCGCCGAGCAGATGATCAAGCATTTCATCGACAAGGTGCTGGGCGGCGCGAGCCGACTGCGGCGACGCAGCAATGTCGTGATCTGCGTGCCGTCGGGATCGACGATGGTTGAGCGCCGCGCGATCCGCGACGCCGCGACCAACGCCGGCGCGGTGTCGGTGCAACTGGTCGAGGAGGCGCTGGCGGCGGCGATCGGCGCGGGGCTGCAGGTCGCCGAACCGAGAGGCGCGATGGTGGTCGACATCGGCGGCGGCACGACCGAAGTCGCGATCCTGTCGCTGAGCGGCATCGCGTACAGCACGTCGGTGCGTGTCGGCGGCGACAAGATGGACGAGATGATTTCCTCCTACATCCGCCGCAAGCATAATCTGATGATCGGCGAGATGACCGCCGAGCGCGTGAAGCTGGCAATCGGCTGCGCGGTGGCTCCCGAGGGCGAGGGCATGGTGATCAGCGTAAAGGGACGCGACCTGGTCAATGGCCGCCCGGCCGAGATCTCGCGTGTCGGAAGCCGAGATCGCCGAGGCGCTGGCGGAACCGGTCGGCCAGATCGTCAGCGCGGTGCGCGCCGCGCTGGAACAGACGCCGCCCGAACTGTCGGCCGACATCATCGACGAGGGTATCACGCTGACCGGCGGCGGCGCGCTGCTCGGGCGGATCGACGAAGCGATCGCCGCGGCGACCGGGCTGGACGTTCGCGTGGCCGATAACGCGCTGATCTGCGTCGCGATGGGCGCGGGCATGGCGTTCGAGGAGCCCGCCTATCACGGGGTGCTGATCGCGGGGTGAGTCTGGTCAGGCGTAAGCCTCGATCGCCGCGAGATGTTTCGCCTTTTCCGTTTCGTCGAGGAAGGAGCCGGTGAAGCTGTTGCGGGCGAGGGTCACGAGGTCGGCTTTCGACAGGTCCAGGGCGTCGGCCACCGCGAGGTAATTGGCGTTCACATAGCCACCGAAATAGCTGGGGTCGTCGCTGTTCACCGTCGCGGCGAGGCCGGCGTCGAGCATCGTCTTGAGCGGGTGGGCGGCAATGTCGTCGACGACGCAGAGCTTGAGGTTCGAGAGCGGGCAGACGGTGAGCGTCATGCCTTCGGCGGCGAGGCGGGCGACGAGTGCGGGATCTTCGAGGCTGCGGTTGCCATGGTCGATGCGATCGACCCGGAGCAGGTCGAGCGCCTCGTGGACATAGGCGGGCGGACCTTCCTCACCGGCGTGGGCGACGATCCGGAGGCCGAGGTCGCGGGCGCGGGCGAAGACGCGGGCGAATTTCGAGGGGGGATGGCCGACCTCGCTGCTGTCGAGGCCGACGCCGTCGATGCGATGCAGCCAGGGCAGTGCCTGATCGAGCGTCGCTTCGGCCTCCGCCTCGCTGAGGTGACGGAGGAAACAGAGGATCAGCTTCGCGGAGATGCCATGCTGTGTCTTCGCGTCGTCGAGCGCGCGGGTGATGCCGGTGACGACGGTTTCGAAGGCGACGCCGCGTTCGGTGTGTCCCTGCGGGTCGAAGAAGATTTCGACGTGGCGGACGTTGTCAGCGTGGGCGCGGGCGAGATAGGCGGCGGTGAGGTCGTAGAAGTCCTGCTCGCCGATGAGCACCCCCATGCCCTGATAATAGATGTCGAGGAAATCCTGGAGGTTCGAGAAGGCGTAGGCGGCGCGGACCTCCTCGACGCTGGCGAAGGGGATGGCGACCCGGTTGCGCTGCGCGAGGTCGAACATCAGCTCGGGTTCGAGCGAACCTTCGATATGGAGGTGCAGCTCGGCCTTGGGCAGGCCGAGCGATGAAGGCGGCGCGTTCGGCCGATGATGCGAAACCCTCAGCCATGCGGAACCTCCTCCTCGCGCAGGATGATCGCCGCCTCGGGCTTGTGGCGGCGGATTTCCTCGGCGGTCAGCCCGTCGATCTCGTGCGGGAAGATCAGCCATTGGTCGGTTTCGTGGACGAAATAGTCGGGCTTCAGGTCGGTGACGTTGCGGCGCGGCTTGTACCAGACGGTGGCGATGCGGATGTCGCGCGGCATATTGCAGCGGCAGCGCGCCTGCAATTCGGAGAGGAAGGCTCGGATGCTGCGGCCTGAGTCGAAGACATCGTCTATTATCAGCAGCCGGTCGCCGGGGTTGAGCGTGTCGATGAGATAGCCGAGCGCGAACACCTTCACCTCCGGGTCCTGCCGGTCGATGCCTTTGTAGGAGGAGGTGCGGATCGCGATGTGGTCGCAGTGCTGGCCGTGATAGTCGAGCAGTTCCTGCACCGCGATGCCGACCGGCGCGCCGCCGCGCCAGATGCCGACGAGATGGGTCGGCCGGAACCCGCTTTCGACCACCTGCATACCGAGGCGGAGCGAATCGGCGAGGAGGTCGTTGGCGCTGATGAAAATCTTGTCGGTCGTCATCGCGCGAGTTTGACCGTTTTTGTCGCGCCGCACAATATGGATGGCGCCCCGCCGGAACCGGGGCGCCATCCGCTGCGGATCAGAAGCGGAAGCTGGCCGCAACCCCGTAAGTGCGCGGGGTCCCCGCGATGAAGGTCGGCAGGCCGAGGCTGTCGCCGGTGTTGCCCGCGTCCATGATATATTTGCGGTTCAGCAGATTGTCGGCGAATGCCTCGATCCGCCAGCCGCCGCCCTCCGCTTCGTAGCCGAGGCGCGCGTTGACCAGCACATAGGGCTTCTGGAACTCGTCCTGGATATCGTCGGCGACGAGCGCCGCTGCAGCGGCTGTTGCAGGTCGGGGCGGTCGTTGTCGTCGTCGAAGAAGATCTTCGACTGATATGTCGCGCTGGGGGTGAAGGTGATCCGGCCGTCGCCGAGCGGCACGCCGGCGATCGCGCCGATCGCGGCGCTGTGATCGGGGCTGAGGCGGAAATGATTGCCGTCGCGCGCGCCGGTGCGGAAGCGGCTGTGGTTATAGGCATAGGAGCCGAACAGCGTCACCGCGTCGCTCGGCACCCAGCGGACCTGGCCCTCGAAACCATAGCCGCGCGCCTTGCCGGCATTGGTGACGACGAATTGCGTCCCCTGTTGCACCGTGGTCTGGAAATCGCTGTAATCGTAGAGGAAGGCGGCGCCGTCGACGAACAGGGTGCGGTCGGCGAGCGCGGTCTTGAAGCCCACTTCATAGCTGTCGACCGTCTCGTCGGGCAGGATGTTGAAGCGCACCGGACCGAAAGGCGCGCCGGGGCCCTGCGGCGCGAGGATTTCGGGGCGGCGGCCGCGCGCATAGGTCGCATAGAGGCTGCTGTCGCCGGTCGGCGCATAGCGCGCGGTGACGCGCCACGAGAAACCGTCGCTCTTGAGCGTCGCTTCCTCGATGGAGCCGTTGCCGTCGGTCGGCTGCGCGCCGAGGCCGAACAGCGGCACCGGATAGACTGCCGAGGGCGGGATCGTCGCGGCGCCGGGCACCGCGAGCGCCTGGAGCAGCGCGGTGCGGACCGCCGCCGGCTGCGACAGCGCGCCGATGAAACCGCCGAGGATCGAGCGGCCGTTGAGCACGGCGGCGGTGTAGCGGCTGCGCTTGCTGTCGTGGCTGTAGCGCAGCCCGCCGCCGATCTCGAAGCGGTCGGTGACGTGGAAGGTCGCGTCGCCATAGAGGTCGATCGCGCGGGTGCGCGATTCGTTGGTCGAGGTTTCGAGGTGGCCGGGCTTCAGATTGGCGGCGATCGCCTGCGCCTGCGCCATGCCGGCAGCAGGACGCCATAGGCACCGGCGACGCCCTGGAGCAGCTGGCTGGTGAAGGCGGGGTTGGCGAACAGCGCGAGCGGCGCGGGATCGGTCGCGGGGCGGCCGGGAATCGCGCCGCCGCCGTTCAGCACGCCCGCGAGGCGGGCCAGCGCGACGCGTTCGTCGAACTGCGCGGGGGTGCGCTGGCTACCGTTTTCGTAAAAATAGCTGGCGCCGACGAAGGCGCTGATCCGGTCGCCTTCATAGGCGAGGCGCAGGTCCTGGCTGAACTGGCGTCCGCGCGCATCCTCCGCCGCGGTCAGCACCGGCAGCGAGAGGCCGTCGGCGTCGAAGATTTCGAGCGCCTTGAAGCGGCGGTAGGCGGTCGTCGCGTGCAGCGAAAAATCGCCGCCGAGATCGAGCCCGGCGATGCCGGTGACACCCCAGACCGTGCGGTCGAGGCCCAGCGGACGATTGTCCTCGAAGCCCGCCCCCGGGGCGAGCGCCGCGCCGCTGTTGCGCCCGCGGTCGCCGATCACGGCGCCGGTCACGGGATCGGTGGGGTTGTAGGCGATCGACTTGAACGCGGTGCCGTTCGGATGATCCTCCTGGTAATTGCCGATGAGGTCGAAGGTCAGGCCGCCGGTTTCGGCGCGGAACGCGCCGCGCACGGCGCGCGTGTCGACCGAATTGTAATCCTCTCCGCCGAGCAGGTTCTCGACGGTGCCGTCGCGCATCCGCACCCGCCCCGCGAGGCGGATCGCGGCATTGTCGCCGATCGCGGCATTGCCCATCGCATCGGCGGTCCAGCCGTCGAAATTGCCGTAGGAGATGCCGAAGGCGCCCTCGTTGCGGCCGACGCGCGCCTTGTTCTGGATGATGTTGACCGCCCCGATCAGCGCGCCGCGGCCATAGAGGGTCGATTGCGGACCCTTGGCGACCTCGACGCGGTCGATGTCGAACAATTCGACATAGGAGCCGCGCGATTTCGAGATCGACACGCCGTCCTGATAGAGCGAGACGCGCGGTTCGTTGGTCGCGGCGCCGCTGTCGGAGGTGATGCCGCGAATCACGAAGCCGGGGTTGTTCGGCGACTGGTTCTGGACCTCGAAGCCGGGCACGAAGCGCGACAATTCCTCGAAATCCTGGATGCCGAGGCGTTCGAGATCGCCGCCGCCGACGACGCTGAGCGTCATCGGAACCTCGATCGGATTCTGTTCGCGCAGCTGCGCGGTGACGACGATGGTGTCGCCTTCGTCGCTTTCCTGCGCCTGAGCGGCGCCGAGCGGCGAGGACGGAGAGGCTGGTGGAGAGCAGCAAGGCGGTTGGTTTGAAGGTCATGGTTTTTCCTTTTTTCGGAAGGCGATGATGTCTTTTGCAAACCCAAGCGGCCGGTCGGGATCGGGGTGGGAGGCGGACATAAAGCCCCTCCCCTTCAGGGGAGGGGGTTGGGGTGGGGTCCATCGGCCTTGCGCAAGGCCGATGGACCCCACCCGCTGCGACTAACGAACAAGTTCGTAAGTCTCGCTGCCCTCCCCTGAAGGGGAGGGCCTGATCTATTCCAACGTCCGCTTCCGCCCGATACCCCCCATTCCCGTCCTGGGTTTGCAAAAGACATCATCGCCTGTCGCAAGGGGCGGTTAGGCAGGGTTCGTGAAAGCGGCGTGACAGGCGCGGCATTGTTCGCGGCGCCTCTGGACTCATGGCGCACTCGCTATTATGTATGGTATTGTGTATGGATATATGCACGGTAACATGCAGGATGATGGCGATGACAAGCGAGCTGGAAGGCCGCGACAAATGGCGGTGGATCTATCGGACGGGGCTGCATGGCCTGTGTCCGCGCTGCGGCGAGGGCAGGATGTTCCGGCGCTGGCTGAAGGTCACCGACCGCTGCGAGGCGTGCGGGCTCGATTATGATTTCGCTACGCCCGACGACGGGCCGGCGTTTTTCTCGCTGTGCTTCGTGGCCTTTCCGCTGCTGTTCCTCGTGGTGTGGTTCGAGGTCGCGCTCAATCCGCCCTGGTGGGTGCATCTGGTCACCTCGGTGCCGCTGATGGTCATCCCCTGCCTGCTGGTGCTGCACCCAATCAAGGGCTGGCTCGTCGCGTCGCAATATGTGAACAAGGCGCAGGAAGCGGGGACCGGCGCGCTGTGGGCCGGGCTGAATGCCCGGGCAAAGGGGGAGGAGACCGGGGAGCACGATGGCTGAACCATGGGTTCCCGACCTGAGCGCGGCGCCGGGCGCCAAATATCTGGCGATCGCCGACGGCATCGCGGCGGCGGTCGAGACGGGGCGGCTGCGCGCGGGCGACCGCCTGCCGCCGCAGCGCGACCTGGCGGCGCGGCTGGGCGTCGATCTGACCACGGTCACCAAGGGATATGAACAGGCGCGGCAGCGCGGGCTGATCGGCGCGCGCGGGCGGGCGGGGAGCTTCATCCTGCCGCAGGACGCGATCGCGGCGGGGCCGCCGCCGCTCGACACCGGCATGAACATGCCGCCCGAGGTCGCGGGCGGGTCGCTGCTCGCGGCGTGGGAGCGCACCGCCAGCGCCCTGCTGCGCGCGCCGGGCGCGGGCGGGCGGCTGCATTATGTGCCCGCGGGCGGGCGCGCCGCCGACCGCGCCGCAGGCGCGGCGATCTTCGCGCGGCTGGGGCTCGATTGTTCGGCGGACGAGGTGATCGTGACCGCGGGCGCGCAGAACGCGCTGCACGCGATCGTCGCGGCGACGCTGAAGCCCGGCGATGTCGTGGCGTGCGGCGTGCACGTCTATTCGGTGTTCCTGCAACTCGCGCGCAAGACGGGGCTGACGCTGGCGCCGCTGGCGGCGCTGGACGCCGATGCGCTGGAGGCGCTGTGCCGGACCACGAAGGTGGCGGCGCTTTATGTGGTGCCGACCAACGACAATCCGACGGCGTACACGCTGGATGAAGGCGAGCGGCGCGCGCTGGCCGAGGTCGCGCGGCGGCACGGGGTGCGGATCATCGAGGACGATGCCTATGGCCAGCTGCCCGACCGGACGATCGCGCCGCTGACCTGTTTCGCGCCCGAACTCGGCACCTATGTCGCGAGCTGTTCCAAGATATTGTCGCCCGCGCTGCGCGTCGCGCATGTGCGGGCGCCGTCGGTGCGCGATGCGCTGGCGCTGGCGGCGGAGGTCCACAAGAGCTGTGTGATGGCGCCGCCGCTCGACGCGGCGCTGGTGACGCGCTGGCTGGAGGACGGGAGTTACGACCGGCTGACCGCCGAGACGCGCGCCGAGGCGGTGGCGCGGCAGGGCATCGCGGCGTCGACCCTGCCCCCGGGTTCCTATGCGGCGCATCGCTGCGGCTATCATCTGTGGGTGCCGCTCCCCGCCGGGGCCGATCAGGGGCGGATCGCGGAGGCCTTGCGCGGGGCCGGGATCACCGCGATCCCCGCCGATGCCTTTGCGGCGGGGGCGGGCGGCGGGGCGGCGCTGCGCGTGTCGCTGGGCGGCGCGGTGACGCGCGAGGCGCTGGCGCGGGGGCTGACGGTGCTGGAGATGGAGTTGGGGGTCGACGGGCGGTAGCATGTCTTTCCTCTCGCCTCCTGCAGGCGGGCGATCATATCCTTTGCAAACCCAAGCGGCCTGTCGGGATTGGGGTGGGGAGCGGACGATGCCGATCCTCCCCGGAACGGGGAGGGGGACCAGCGAAGCTGGTGGAGGGGCACAGGCGGTTTACGCGGCGCCAGACTCAAAGAACTCCGTTTTCCGGCAACCCGGCCGCAAGGCACGACCTCACCGGCAAGGCAAACCGCCTGTGCCCCTCCACCACCCTTCGGGTGGTCCCCCTCCCCCGTTGGGGGAGGATCTTCTACCCATCCCGCCCGTATACATCCTCGCGGAAGGCGACGCCCTTCTTGGTCGCCACGGCGGTGATGTAGGTCAGGTAGACCGGGACTTCGTGCGGAAGCGCGACGGCCTGTTCGGGGGCGTTCGATTTGGCTTTGACCGGGCGTTGCAGCAGCCACTGGCCGAGTTCGGCGGCGTTTTCGAGGCGGATGCAGCCGTTCGAAAAGTGGCGGTCGTCCTTCTTGAGCAGGTCGCGGTCGGGCGTGTCGTGGAGATAGATGCCGAGCTTGTTCGGGAAGAGATATTTGACGCGGCCCATCGAATTGGCGCCGCCGGGCAGTTCGCGCAGGCGCAGCACGCGGTCGCCCGCGGCGACGGCGTGCCAGTCGATTTCGGACGGGTCGAGCTTGCGCGCGGCGGGGCCCCAGTCCGACAGCGCCTCCATGCGCAGCGAGGCGAGGCTGCGGCCGACGAGAACCTTGGGCGCGATGCTGTTCTGCGCGAGATAGTCGGGGACGTTCCAATAGGGATTGAGGATCGCCCATTGCAGCTTGCCCGCGAGCAGCGGGGTCGGGGTGGCGGCGGCGCCGACGACGACGCGCATCGTGCCGACGCGCTTGCCGGCGCTGTAATAGCTGAGTTGGCCCGAGGAGGCATCGACGACGACATGATGCACCCAGGGACCGGGCAGCAGACGCGCGCGGTCGAGGTTGAGAGCCAGGCGTTCGAGCTGATCGCGCGAGGCGCCCTGTTTGCGCGCCTGGCTAGGCGAGGGTGCGGAGGCGGACATAGTCTTCGCTCATCCAGTCCATGCCGGACACATAGGCGGCGAAATCCTTCGGGAAGGCCGCAGCGCGCAGCACGGTGAGGGTGCCGGGGGCCTTGGGCCTCAGCGCCTTGTCGGCGTAGATGGTGCGGTCCTTGCCGGGTTTGCGCTGGTCGCGGACGAAGGCGGCGAAGGCTTCGGACAGCGCGAGTTCGGCGCGGGCGAGCGCCTGTGCATCGCCGCCCTGCGCGTCGCGGACGAGGGTGCGGATTTTGTCGGGGCGGTAGCTTTTGGGTTTGAGGCCGTCGAGAGCGGCCGAATCCAGCCAGGAGAGCAGGGTCGCGGCTTGCGGCCCGAGCTTGCCGCCGCGGACCCAGAGCGGCTTGTAGCCGCGTTCGGCGTAGAAGCGTTCGAGGTCGCCGCCCGCCTGGTCGCGCAGGGCGATGTCGAAGCCCGCCGTCGCGCTGGCGTTTGCGGGCGCGGCGAGGGCCGTTGCCGGGGCGGCGACGGCGGCGAGAGCGAGAAACAGGGGAATGCAGCGGTGCTGCATCCCCCGCGAAATCGTGGGGTTCAACGGGCGATCAGCCCTTTTCGCCCACGCGGGTCGGCGGCGGGGGTGGCGGCGGGGCATAGGCCGAGCTGGTTCGGATGATAGACGCCGTCCGAGGTATAATAGCCGTCGATGATGCCGTCGCCGTCGCGGTCGGCGGCGACGCTGCCCGCAACCGCGCCCGGCGGCGGCGGGGGCGCATAGGCGACTTCCTCGCTGTTCGAGCAGGCCGACAGCAGCAGGGCGGTCGCCCCGGTGACGATGAGGGGGGTGAAACGCATGGGGATCGCTCCTTGGAAAAGGCGCAGGGGCGGGGATTCCCCCGGCGCTTGCACCTTCGGCTACGCGGGCCGCGGGCCATTGTTGCAGGCGCGCGGCGGGGGCGCGGCCAGCGGAGTGGTTTGCGCGACGAGAGGTGACGTCCTGGCGGCGGCTATTGGCGTGCGGCGGCGCTGGCGTCGCGGATCGCCTTGAACTCGCTGCCGTCCTTCCAGCCGGGCCATCTGGCCGAGCGGGCGAGCTCGTCGCCGATCGCGCGGAACAGCTCGATGTCCTGCACCGCGCCGTCGAGATTCCAGCTTTCGTCCCAGGCGTCGCAGGCCTGATGGTAGCAATTGCCGGTATAGTCATCGACCCATTTCTGGCCCGCCGCGGTGCCGCCGTCGACGAGGTCGGAAGCGCCGGCGATGCCCATCATGAGGAGGACGGGGACGCCGCGCTTGGCCATCGAGAAATGGTCGGCGCGGTAGAAGAGGCCGCGTTCGGGGAGGCTTTCGACGCTGACGGTGCGGCCCTGCGCCGCGGCGAGGCGGGCGAGGTCGTCCTCGAGACTGCCCTGGCCCTTGCCGACGAGGATGACGTCGCGCGCCCTGCCCGCGGTCTGCAGGATGTCGAGGCCGAGATTGGCGACGGTCTTTTCGTGCCGATAGACGGGGTTCTGCGCATAGGCCTCGGAACCGAGCAGGCCGCGTTCCTCGGCGGTCCAGAAGGCGAAGACGAGGCTGCGGTCGGGGGCGGGCGCCGTCTTGAAGGCGCGGGCGATCTCGAACAGGCCCGCGACGCCGAGCGCGTCGTCGTTGGCGCCGGCGCGGTAGATGCGGCCCTGCGCGTCGGGCTTGCCCTCGCCATAGGCGTCCCAGTGCGCGCCGTACATCACCACCTCGTCGGGACGCGTGGCGCCGGGGATACGCGCGAGGACGTTCTGGCTCTGCACGACTTCGTGGGCGACCGGGATTTCGGCCTCCAGCGTCACGCCGCGCAGCGCCACCGGGCGGAAGTCGGCGCGGCGCGCGGTGGCGCGGAGCTGGTCGAGGTCGAGGCCGAGGTCGGCGAACATCCGGTCGGCGACATCGTGCGCGATCCAGCCCTGAAGCTGCAGCGAGCTGCGCTTTTCGGGCGGGACGACGAGGCCGTAATTTTCGCCCGCCGGTGCCTTCACGACGTTCCAGCCGTAGCCGACGCCGCCCTCGTCGTGGACGATCAGCGCGGCGATGGCGCCGCGGCGCGCGGCCTCCTCGAACTTGTAGGTCCAGCGGCCGTAATAGGTCATGGTCTTGCCGCCGAACCGGCCCGCGACAGGCTCGCCCGGCTGCGCCGCGAAATCGGGGTCGTTGATCAGGAAGACCGCGACCTTGCCCCGAAGGTCGACGCCCTTGAAATCGTCCCAGCCGCGTTCGGGGGCGTGGACGCCATAGCCGACGAAGACGAGCGGCGCCGCGGCGACCGCGGCGACATCGGCCGGCTGGAGCGTCGAGACATAGATGTCGGTGCCCTGGATCAGCGGCTGGACATTATGATGGCCGGCGCGCTCGAACTGCAGCTTCGCGGGCGAACCGAGGCGGGTGTGGAGCAGCGGAACCGGCTGGGTCCAGCCGCCATCGACGCCGCCGGGTTCGAGCCCGAGCGCCTGCAGCCGGCCGATCAGATAGCCGATGGTGCGTTCCTCCCCCACGGTGCCGGGGGCGCGGCCCTGGAACTGGCCGGAGGCGAGGGTGCGCACGGTCTCGGTGAGGTTCGCGGCGGAGATGTCCTGCGCGGCGGCGGGGGCGGCGAGGAGGGCGGCGATCAGGGCGGCGGCGAGGCGGAGAGACATGACATGAGGTTCCCGGTTGCTGTTGGGGCGGAGCCTAGCCGCGGTCGGCGGCCGCCGCCAGCGTGCGATGAAGGGAGCCGGCGTGGGCTTGGCCCCGCCGTGTCACATCGCGGCAATCATGCGTTCATAGCATCGCGGGGGACCGCAGGAGCGCGACGATGGACGACAGCCTTTCCGACCTCGACCGTATCAAGGATGAAATCGCCGACAGCTTCGACGAGGAGCTGGAGATGGAGATGGACGAGAGCCAGCTCGACGCGCTGCTCGCCGACCTGTCCGACCACCCCGACCGCGAGGCGCTGGACCGCCGTGTCTATTTTCGCGAGCTGTTCCGGCTGCAGCACGAACTGGTCGTGCTGCAGGATTGGGTCCAGACACAGGGGCTGAAGGTCGCGGTGCTGTTCGAGGGACGCGATTCGGCGGGCAAGGGCGGGGCGATCAAGCGCATCACCCAGCGGCTGAACCCGCGCGTGTGCCGCGTCGTCGCGCTGCCCGCCCCCAGCGAGCGCGAGCGGACGCAATGGTATTTCCAGCGTTACGTCCCGCACTTGCCCGCGGCGGGCGAGATCGCGCTGTTCGACCGCAGCTGGTACAACCGCGCCGGGGTCGAGCGCGTCATGGGCTTTTGCACCGAGGAGGAATGCGAGGAGTTTTTCCGATCGGTGCCCGAGTTCGAGCGGATGCTGGTGCGGTCGGGGATCATCCTGGTCAAATATTGGTTCTCGATCACCGACGAGGAGCAGCAGTTCCGGTTCCAGATGCGCATCCACGACCCGCTGAAACAGTGGAAGCTGTCGCCGATGGACGTCGAATCGCGGCGGCGCTGGGAGGATTATACGCTCGCCAAGGAGGATATGCTGGAGCGCACGCATATCGCCGAGGCGCCGTGGTGGATCGTCGAGGCGGTCGACAAGAAGAAGGCGCGGCTGAACTGCATCGCGCATCTGCTGGAACAGATCCCCTATCGGGAAGTGGAGAAATCGCCGGTCGTGCTGCCCGACCGCGTCCGCCACGCCGATTATGTGCGGCACCCCGTGCCGCCGGAGATGTATGTGTCCGAGCGGTACTGAGGCCGGACACAGAGACAGAATTTACCAATCGGCCGCGAGTTCGCCGAGCATGGCACGACGCTCCACGGCGCCCGCCAGCACGTCGATTACAGCGCCCGCACCATCCATACCAACACCGTCGAAGGCGCCTTCTCGATCTTCAAGCGCGGCATGAAGGGCGTCTATCAGCATTGCGGCGAGCAGCATCTGCATCGCTATCTGGCTGAGTTCGAGTTCCGCTATAACACTCGTCAGGCGAACGGCATTGATGACAGGGGCCGTGCTCGCGAGGCGGCGCGCGGCATCGTCGGGAAGCGCCTTACCTACCGGCGGATTGACGACGAAGCGACCGCGTAAGGTCGAGAAAACGACTCAACCTCAACGGCTTAGCTTTAAGTTTATGGATTCGTTGGACGAATCTTGACTTTTAGGCGTTTTTCGGCGATTCTGGCGGTGGTAGGCAACGCCGGATAAGCCCCGTGGATTGAGGAAAGAACTTTCCGCCCCTTGAGTGACGGTTGCCCTTAGGATGGTAACCTAAACGCACACAAGGTCCGGGTGCCGGGGGCCTACCACCTTGCAAAATCGTATCCATACTCCGCAAATATTGTTCGCTGGTCGGGAGTGAGTTCGGCGCGCCACGCGGGCGTTGGGAATAGCGCGACGCCGAAATCATGGGGAAAGCCACCCTCTTTTGCCATGATCGGCTTTAGCGCTTTGGTTAGCCGCAGTGTCCCACTCGCCGGGGCCTAGGCAGTCAATCGCTTGGTAGAACGAACTGGCGACGAAATCGGACAATTGCAGCCCAGCGCGCTCGGCGTGGGGATGCGCTTCCATTAGGTGCCAGTCTAACATCTTGGTCACCGGTTCGCGCTTCTTGAGGTAGATGTTGTTACCCTCTTGCTGCAGCTTGAGGTAATATTGATAGGCCGCAGTCTGGCTGTATCGGACGCCGCCGCGCTCGGAGAACTCGATCTTCACCGGTAGTTGCTTTCCGTGGTCGGCCATGGTGCGCCCAGCGCAGAATGCTGTCACGCGCTCCAAGAGCAAACGGATGCACCAGTTGTAGAACCATTGTTGCGACGGGATTTTTGAGGCGCGTGCATTCTTGTAGTCGCGCATGTTTTTTTTGTTCGAGCAAATCGCAAAGCCGCGAAGGGGGAGTTGTGCAATCATCTGCCCAGCCACCAACTTTCGTGTTGGCGACAATGTTCGATAATGCAGATCCGAGCGTTGGCGAATATCCAGATGGTTCACAATATTCGACAACCAGGTCTTGACGGTCGGCTCTCGCGACGCCCGAATTACGACTGCGCTGAGGACCAACCATTCGCTGGCGCCGTTTGGATCGATGGGACGAACGCGCCGCGTGCCGGGGTCACCAGCTTCGTCGATATATGCAATGTAGCCGTATTCAGGAGGATTGTTCGCCATGACGGAGAAAGCAGCACCTTTGACCACTTTGAGTCAAAGCAAAAAGTTCGAGGCAGCAGCGCCGGAACTAGAATGTGACGATGATCCCGACCACTTTGACAAGAAGGACGCAACGATAGTGAAGCACAAGCCTGTGGAACCAAAAAGCAAGGATTCCAGCGCCACATAAAGACATGTACATGTCTCAGCGATGTTTTCGCGCAACACCTCGTTAACTTTTTTCTAGCTTTTGGCAATCCGGACTCGACTCTGCCAGCGCCGGAACAGATAGAGTACAATTGACAAAGAAAAGGCCGGGGCCTCCACAGCCCCGGCCTGATCATCTGCTACGATCTAGCAATCGCCAGCGGACTAGCTCTAGTGCGGGATTACCCTACTCTCATAAGGCGATGGGTCAAGGCGATTGCGATGAACGGCCAAGGAGCCAAATCGCATGACGACCTATAGAGCAGAGTGCCACACCCCCGATAACCTTGACACAGATCGCAGGCTACAGGGCTTGGGCGGCTCACACCCTCATGTATGGTGGTACGGGATCGACACTATAATCCGCATGATCGACGGTGGTAACGATATTTTCTACACCATGGTCGATGGCAAGGTAGCGCTCATTGAGGTGGCGACGCATCCGGTTTCAAAGCGTCGCTATCTGAAGACGGTGCGCGACTCTTATCCATACAACAACCTCCTGTACCTGCCCCACTGCCCGTGACGAGATCGTAAGGGGGCTTTGAACGCTTCAGGCTTCGCGGCCCAACTCAGCGCTTGTTGGGCCGCGTATAGCCCGGCGTGTTCGAACGGATCGGGGAAAGCGGCTAGGCGCGCGCCGATGCGGCGCAATTCGTCTTCTATATGCCGCATGTCCTATATCCTTCGCAGATGGCCTTCCTGAGAAGTTGATAACCAAATAGGTTATTTTCCTTGACACAGCGTCACGCTTGATGTAGAGCTTTCTACATCATGGCGAATCGCGTCCATCGCAGGGGCGACCGCCGATCACGGATGCTTGTGGGTTTGCAAACTACATTAACTCCACATCATTCGCATCATGGACAATTGCGAGTCGGGCCGGGGCCCCTTCGAGGAGAGGGGGCTTCCGGCCCGCTGGCGTTTGGGGCGAGACCGATATGGGCGATGGCGAGGAGGAGATTTCGGGGTGCCAGCACGGCCCGCTGCAGAAGCGCAAGGCGAAGCGGAATAGCTGGACCAAGGCGCGGCGCGCGGCCTTTCTGGCCGAGCTGGCGGCGAGCTGCAACGTGACGCGGGCGCATGACGCCGCCGGCATGGGACAGCGCAGCGCCTATGTGCTGCGCCAGCGCGATCCGCTGTTCGCGCGGGCGTGGCAGGAGGCGTTGACGCTGGGTTACGAGCGGCTGGAGACGGCGTTGCTGCAGCGGGCGCTGGAGGTCACGGGGGTGCTGGCGGTCGAGGCCGTGGAGGAGGGGGCCGCGCTGGTCGCGCCGATGAGCGTCGAGCAGGCGATCAAGCTGCTCGAACAGCATCGCCGCAGCGTCGAGCAGGGGCGCGCGCGGACCTATCGGTCGCAGGCGCGGCATGTGGCGACGCAGGAAGAGACCGACGCCGTGCTGTTGAAGCGCATCGCGATGGTCAAGTGCCAGCGGGCGCGGCGCGAAGCGTGCGTCGATGGCGGCGAGCTGGTTGCGCAACCGCGGGCGGACGGCGCGGCGGAGGGCGGTGCGTGACGGTGCCGGCCGGGCACGCGGAGGCCCTGCGCGCCGCGACGCGGGGCATCGCCGAGGAATTCGCCGCGATGAGCGAGGAGGAGCGGCACTTCGTGCTGCGCGGGCTGACCAGGGCGCAGAGACGCGAGCTGGTCCGCCGCTGGTACGGTTTCGAGAATGACGGGCAGCGCGAGCCGCCGGGGGACTGGCGCATCTGGCTGATCCAGGCGGGGCGCGGTTTCGGCAAGACGCGCGCGGGCGCCGAATGGGTGAGCGAGATCGCCCGCGACATGCCGCTGGCGCGGATCGCGCTGGTCGCGGCGACGCAGGCCGACGGGGTGCGGGTGATGATCGAGGGGCCGAGCGGGCTGATCGCGGTGGCGCGCGCGCATGAAAAGCCGCGCTGGATTGCCGGGCGGCGCGAACTGCTGTTCGACAGCGGGGCGGTGGCGACGCTCTATTCGGCCGAGGCCGGCGAGGAACTGCGCGGGCCCGAACATCAGGCGGCGTGGTGCGACGAGCTGGCGAAATGGCGGCGCGGGATCGCCGCGTGGGACAATCTGATGCTGGGGATGCGGCTCGGCGAGCGGCCGCGCGTGCTGGTGACGACGACGCCGCGAACCAATGCGGTTATGTGGCGGGTCAAGGCGGCGCCGGGGCTGACCGAGACATTCGGGCGGACGAAGGACAATCCGCACCTGCCCGACAATTTCGTGGTCGCGATGCTGGAAAGCTATGGCGGGACGCGGCTGGGCCGAGCAGGAACTGGACGGCGAGTTGCTGGAGGATGTCGAGGGCGCGCTGTGGACGCGGGCGCTGATCGAGGCGTCCCGGGTCGATGCGGATGCGGTGGGCAAGGCGGCGCGGGTGGTGATCGGCGTCGATCCACCGGCGACGAGCGAAGGCGATGCGTGCGGGATCGTCGTCGCGGCGCTGTTGCGCGATCGCCGGCTGGCGGTGCTGGAGGATGCGAGCGTGGAGAAGGCTTCGCCATCGGCGTGGGCGCAGGCGGTCGCGGCGGCGGCGGCGCGCTGGGGCGCCGACCGGGTGGTGGCCGAAAGCAATATGGGCGGCGAGATGGTGCTGGAAACGCTGCGCGCGGCGGAAATCGCGCTGCCGGTGAAGGCGGTGCATGCCAGCATCGGCAAGGCGCGGCGCGCGGAGCCGGTGGCGCTGGCATACGAGCGCGGGCAGGTGGTGCATGCGGGGGCGTTCGGCGAGCTGGAAGACCAGCTTTGCGGGTTGCAGGTCGGCGGCGGCTATGCGGGACCGGGGCGGTCGCCCGACCGGGCGGATGCGTGCGTTTGGGCTTTGGCGGAATTGTTGCGTGGGGCCGGGGTGACCGGGCCGGGGGTGCGGCGGGTCTAGTCGCGTCGCTGTAAACCGGTTCGTGTCGAGCGAAGTCGAGACACCTCGAAGGCCCTCGCGGCCGATGGACATCTCGACTTCGCTCGATGCGAACGGGGGAGGGGCGATGGCGGCGGCGCAAGGCCGATAGCCCCCTCCACCACCCGCTTCGCGGGCGGTCCCCCTCCCCGTTCCGGGGAGGATCTTGTGGGAGAATCTTATGAACTGGTTTGGCCGCAAGGCCGCGCAGGGTTCTGCGCGGCCCGCTTTGTCGCGGGTTTACGGGACGTGGTCGGCGCCCGCGCCCTTGTCGTTCGAGGCGCAGGTGCGCGAGGGGTATCTGGCGAACCCGATCGTGCAGAGGGCGGTGCGGCTGGTGGCGGAAGCCGCGGGCGGAGCGCCGCTGGAGGCGAGCGATCCGGCGCTGGTCGCGCTGGTGTCGGGCACGTCGGGCGGGCAGGGGCTGATCGAGACGCTGGCGGCGCAATTGCTGCTCCACGGCAATGGCTATGTGCAGATACTGGCGGACGGGGCGGGGGCGCCCGCCGAGCTGTTCGCGCTGCGGCCCGAGCGGGTGACGGTCGAGGCCGACAGCCGGGGATGGCCGGTCGCCTATCGCTACAAGGCCGGGGGGAGCGCGGCGGTGCTGGCGGCGGAGGATGGTGCGGGGCGGACCGCGGTCGTCCATCTGAAGGCGCCGCATCCATTGGACGATCATTATGGCGCGGGCTGCCTGGGCGCGGCGGCGGCGGCGATCGCGGCGCATAATGCCGCAACCAAATGGAATGCGGCGCTGCTGGACAATGCGGCGCGGCCCTCCGGGGCGCTGGTGCATGATCCGGGCGACAAGGGGATGCCGCTGTCGGCCGAGCAGGTCGAGCGGCTGCGCGAGGAACTGGCCGAGGGGTTCGCGGGCGGGGCGAATGCGGGGCGGCCGCTGCTGCTGGAGGGCGGGCTGAAGTGGCAGGCGCTGTCGCTGTCACCGGCGGACATGGATTTCCTGGAGCTGAAGCATAGCGCGGCGCGCGAGATCGCGATGGCCTTCGGCGTGCCGCCGATGCTGCTCGGGCTGCCGGGGGATGCGACCTATGCCAATTACCGGGAGGCGAACCGCGCGCTGTGGCGGCTGACCGTGCTGCCGCTGGCGGGGAAGATATTGGGCGGCATCGCGCAGGGGCTGCGCGGCTGGTTTCCCGATGCGGCCTTGCGCGTCGATCTGAACAAGGTGCTGGCGCTGGTCGAGGAACGGATGGCGCTGTGGCGCGAGGTGTCGGGGGCGGACTGGCTGAGCGCCGAGGAGAAGAAGGCGTTGCTGGGGGTGGGGTAGACCTGCTGGCGGTGCGGCAACGATTTTTCTCGCACGAAGGCACAAAGGCACGAAGATTTTCGCCTGTTCCGTTTGCCCTGAGCTTGTCGAAGGGCCGTCCTTTGCCCGCGCCGCCGAAAGGAAGAACGGTCCTTCGACAAGCTCAGGACAAACGGGGTTTGAGACCTCCTTGTGCCTTTGTGCCTTGGTGTGATTTTTCGAGGAAATCATGATGGATGAGGAAGAGGCGCTGGCGCGGCTGATCGCGCTGGCGGGGACGGGTGCGGCCGGAGCGGCCGGTGCGCCCGCCGATGCGGCGATCCTGCGCGCGCTGATCGAGGAGGCGAGCGAGCTGGGGGCGCGGCGGGCGCTGGCGCGGCTGGGGCTCGCCGACGCGGCGGCGCGCGAGGATATCGGGGATTTGCGGCAACTGCTCGGCGCGTGGCGCGATGCCAAGACGAGCGCGTGGAAGGCGGCGGTCGATTGGGCGGTGCGCGGGATGCTGGCGCTGCTGGTCGTCGGGCTGGCGGTGAAGATGGGACTGCCGGGGCTGCTGCGGTGAGTTTTGCGGCGGAACAGGCCCTCCCCCTGACCCCCTCCCGCAAGCGGGAGGGGGGACTGCGTTTCGCGGGCTACGCCTCGGTGTTCGACCGGGTCGATCGCGGGGGCGATGTGGTGCGGCGGGGGGCGTTCGCGGCGAGCCTGGCGGCGGGGCGCGCGGTGCCCTTGCTGTGGCAGCACCGGGCTCGGCGCGGTGATCGGGACGATCGAGGCCTTGGCCGAGGATGCGCGCGGGCTGCGCGTGGTGGCGCGGGTGATGCATCCGACCGCCGCGGCGCTGGTCGCGCGCGGGGCGCTGACGGGATTGTCGTTCGGGTACCGGGTGACCGCGGCGCGCGGGAGCAATCCGCGCGAATTGCTGGGGCTCGACCTTGCAGAGGTGAGTCTGGTGGCGGCGCCGATGCAGGCGCTGGCGCGGATTGTTCGGATCGACATTGGTGAGCGGCGAGAGGTCGCTTCACCCTCACCCAGCTTCGACTAGCGAACCAGTTCGCAAGTCTTTGCAACCCTCCCCCGTCAAGGGGGAGGGAAGAAATTTCAGAAGGAGTGACGGGCATGGAGTTGGAGATGGAAGTGAAGGCCGATGCGCTCGACGGGGCGTTCGATGCGGTGCTGGCGGCGGAGGCGGTCGATGAGCTGAAGGCGTCGGTCGCGGCGCTGAAGGCACAGGTCGATGCACAGGCGGTGGCGGCGGCGCGGCTGCCGCTCGACGGGGCGAAGGCGGCCGATCCGGCGCGCGACGCCTTTGTCGAGCGCTATCTGCGGCGCGGGATCGATGCGGGGGTGGAGATGAAGAGCCTGTCGGGCGCTTCGGGCGGCGAGGGTGGTTATGCGGTGCCGCGCGAGATCGACGGGTCGATCGCCGCAACCTTGAAGTCGCTGTCGCCGATCAGGGCCATCGCGACGGTCGTCCAGACCGGGACGAGCGGCTATCGCAAGCTGGTCGCGACCGGCGCGACGGGGGCTGGCTGGGTCGGCGAGACCGCGGCGCGGCCCGAGACGGCGACGCGCAGCTTCGCCGAGATCGCGCCGCCGTCGGGCGAGCTTTACGCCAATCCGGCGGCGAGCCAGGCGATGCTCGACGATGCGATGTTCGATGTCGAGACCTGGCTGGCCGACGAGATCGCGCGCGAATTCGCGGTGGCCGAGGGGGCGGCCTTCGTCGGCGGCAATGGCACGAACCGGCCCAAGGGTTTCCTCGACTATGCGACGACGAACGAGGCCGACGGGGTGCGCGCGTTCGGGACGCTGCAATATCTGGCGTCGGGCGCGGCGGGGGCGTTCGCGGCGTCGAACCCGCAGGACAAATTGGTGGAGTTGGTCCATTCGCTGCGCGCGCCGTACCGGCAGGGGGCGTGCTGGGTGATGAATTCGGACACGCTGGCGCGCATCCGCAAGTTCAAGACCACCGACGGCGCCTTTCTGTGGCAGCCGGGGATGGTCGAGGGACAGGCGGCGACCCTGCTCGGTTATCCGGTGGTCGAGGCCGAGGACATGCCGGCGGTGGCGGCGAACAGCCTGTCGATCGCCTTCGGCAATTTCCGCGCCGGTTACCTGATCGCCGACCGCGGCGAGACGCGCATCCTGCGCGATCCGTTCAGCAACAAGCCCTTCGTGCATTTCTATGCAACCAAGCGGGTGGGCGGCGCGATCATCGATTCGGAGGCGATCAAGCTGATGAAATTCGCCGCCAGCTGATCGCGGCTGGCGCGCGATGCGGCGCCCGGCCCGGTGCCTTTCCCTTTCGGGATCGGGCCGGGCGCTTATTTTTTCCACTGGATATGAGGAGGCGCGGTGATGCCGAGCCTGTTTTTCGCCGACCTGGTGCGCGAGACGAGCAGCACGGCCGGGGCGGGGCCGCTGGCGCTGGGCGGCGCGGTGGCGGGGCATCGGCGCTTTGCCGACGTCGTGCCCGAGGGTGCGAGCTTTCATTACAGCATTGCCGGGGTACGGCACGCGAACGAGTGGGAGGCCGGGACCGGATCGCTCGACGGCGAGGGCCGGCTGGTGCGCGAGGTCGTCGCGGCCTCGTCGAACGGCGGCGCGGCGGTGGCCTTTTTGGCGGGAATCAAGACGGTCGCGCTGACCGTGGGCGCCGGGTGGCTGACCGCGGCCGATAGCGCGCTGGCGGCGGCGAGCGCCGGGGTTGCCGCCCATGGCGCCGCTTTGACGGCAATGGGAACGACGGTTGCAGCGCAGGGCGAGGCGATCACCGCGCACGACACCGCGATCGCGGGCAAGCAGCCGATTTCGACCGGCCATTCGCCGGCGACCGCGGTCGAGGCGACCGACAGCGTCACGGTGCGCCGGGGCGGCGGCTGGGTGAATGTCCCGGCGGCGGCGTTGGTGCACCAGAGGAGCGGCGGGGCTTTCGTCTGCGCGGGCAATCTGGGCGTCGGCGAGGAGGCTCCGGGGCAGCGGCTGGTGGTCAGGGCGAGTTCGGCGATCGACGGCAGCGCGCCGGTGACGATCGAGATCGCCGACACGCAGAATGGCGTCGGAAACTGGACCGCCAACGCGGCCTTTGCGGCGCTCAATTTTCGCACCGGCGATGGATCGGTCGCGGGGGCCGGGGTGCGCGCCCAGATCGCGGCGACGATGCCCGCGACGCATGGCGGACAGACCGACCTGAAATTCAGCGTCTCGACCGCGGCGCTGCTCGACCGGTCGGCGGTGCTCGACAGCACGGGGCGGTTTCGCCCCGGCGCCGACAATCTGCAGACGCTGGGGCTGAGCAGTTTCCGCTGGTCGGCACTCTATGCGGCGACGGGGGCGATCCAGACGTCGGATGCCCGCGAGAAGCTGTGGCACGGGCTAGCAAGCGCGGCGGAACGGCGCGCGGCGCGGCGGATATCGGGCGAGCTGGGCTTTTTCCAGTGGCACGATGCGATCGCGGCCAAAGGCGCGGACCAGGCGCGGCGGCATTTCGGGGTGCGGGCGCAGGCGGTGTGGGCGATCATGGCCGACGAAGGGCTGGTCGATCCGATCGATGCCGGCGGCCTGCCGGGGCGGACGCCCTATGGCTTTCTGTGCTTCGACCGGTGGGAGGATGCCGAGGGCGTCGCGCATGACCGGTTCGGGGTGCGCAGCGACCAGTTGGCGCTGTTCCTGATCGCCGGGCTGGCGAGCGGGGCCGCGGCATGATCGACGCGCGGGCGATCGGCGCGGGCGCGATCGGCGATGCGGGTCTGCGCGACCTGGCGAGCGAATATCAGGAGCCGCGGGTGAATGCCGCGCGCGGCGACGGGCGGCGGATGGGCGTCGGGTCGCGGGCGGGCGAGCGGCGGGTGGTGCCGGTGCGGCGGTGATGATCCAACAGGCTTGGGTGCATCTTCTCCCCTCCCGCAGGCGGGAGGGGTTGGGGTGGGCGCGAGCCGCAGGCTCGCTCCTGCGCTGTCGCCCTTGCCCACCCCGCTGCGACTAACGAGCAAGCTCGTAAGTCTCGCTGCCCCTCCCGCTTGCGGGAGGGGAGATCGCCGATCGGTCGCGGTGAGGGGATTCAGGTGAGCGGGAGACATTTCATGCTGGTGATCAAGGATCCGGGGGCGCGGGTCGATTATATGTTCGATTGGGGCGATGCCTATCTGGACGATCAGACGATCGTGGCGAGCGATTGGGCGGTCGAGCCCGAGGCGGCCGGCGGCATCGCGGTGGTGGCGGCGAGCCACGACCTGCTGCGCTGCGCCGCGACGCTGGAGGGCGGCGCGGCGGGCGGCGTCTATCGCGTCACCAACCGGGTGACCCTGAGCGACGGACAGATCGACGAACGGTCGCTGACCGTGCGGGTGGAGGAACGCTGATGATCGTCGGGATCGACAAGGGCGCGGCGCCGGTGGCGGTCGCCGAGGCGAAGGCGTGGCTGCGGCTGGGCGCGGGGCAGGACGATGCGGTGGTCGCGGGGCTGATCCGCAGCGCCGTCGAACTGTGCGAGGCCTTTACCGGGCAGATGCTGATCGCGCGGACGGTGACCGAAGAAATGCCGCTGCGCGCCGGATGGGTCCAGCTGACCAAGAGGCCGGTCGCCGAAATCGAGGCGGTGACGGCGTTGGCGGGCGAGGACGAGGTTTTGCTGGGCGCGGATGCCTGGCGCGCCGAGGTCGATCGCGATGGCGCGGCGCGGCTGCGGATCGAGGCGCCGGGCGATGCGACGCGGATACGCATTGCCTATCGCGCCGGACTGGCGGCGGAGGCGAATGGCGTACCCGAGGCGATCCGCCAGGGGCTTGCGCGGATGATCCAGCATCTGCACGCCGCGCGCGACGGTGATGCGGCGGCGGTGCCGGCGATCATCGCGGCGCTGTGGCAGCCATGGCGGCGTGTGGGGATCGGGCGATGAGTGCCGAGCAAGCGGTGCGTGCGCGGGCGCTGGCGGTGCTGGCGGACGATCGCGCGCTGGCGGAGCTGGTGCATGGCGTATTCGACGGCGTGCCGGCACGGGCGAGCGCGCCCTATGTCACGGTCGGCGCGGCCGAGGGCGCCGACTGGGGAACCAAGGACGTCGCGGGCCGCGAGGTGCGCCTGACGCTCGCGCTGGCGGGCGTCGGCGAGGCGGCGGGCGATGCCGCGGCGGCGCGGATCGAGGCTCTGGCACCGGGGCTGCGCGGCGACAGCGAAGGATGGCGGATCGTCGGCGCACGCGTTGTGCGGACGCGGTTCGCCTTTGTGAAGGACGGCGGGTGGCGGCACGAGCTGGTGGTACGGTGCCGGTGTCTGGCGGGGCTCGTCTCTCCGCCCTGAAAGGGACGATCCTGTGCTTTGCAAACCCAGGCGGGCTGTCGGGATCGGGGTGGGAGGCGGACATTTGGCGACGCGCTCAGCAAGCGTTGTTCGAGGCTGATGGGGCGGATATTTTGTTTCGCACAAAGGCACAAAGGCACGAAGAGGGCCGTTCGCGGCCGAAAGGGCCGCCTTCTCATCGACGTCGATGTTTTGACGAGGCCCAAGAGGTAAAGCCGCTTCGCGGCAAGCACGACATCTTCGTGCCTTTGTGCCTTTGTGCGAAATCAATCTCACCCACGTCGGCGCACTGCGCCTTCGGTGCCGCCGATAAGCCTGCGTCCGCTAACGCCCGAAACCGGCCATTCCCGTCCCGGGCTTGCAAAAGACATCATCGCCCTGAAACGGGGGGTGTCATTCTATGCTGCACCTAATGCTGCAACAATGCTGCGGTGTCAGTCGTCGCCGGGCAGGGTGTTGGATGCGCTGTAATCCTTGAACTTGTCGGTGAAGTTCGCGTGATAGTCCTCGATCTGCATCTCGGCATTGTCTTCGGCGTCCTTGTCGCCGCCCGCGCGGTCGAAGGCGATCACCGCGGTGCGGAAGGCCTCGCGCTGTTCGTTGCAGACCGATTTGAGGCTCATTTCGAATTCGGCTTCGCCCATCTTGTCCTGCAGCGACTTCTTCATCGTCTGCCGCAGGCATTTGGTGAAGGCGGCGCGCGTCGTGTCGACCTGGGCGGTCGAGGCGGGCGCCATGGCGGCCAGCAATAACGTTGTGATCAGCATCCCGCGACTCCCCGTTTGCGGATGTTCTTGTGAGGCAAGGAGATTAAACCATGGCAATCGAAAATGGGAGCGCCTTTTTGCTCAAGATCGGCGATGGCGAGGCGCCGCCGACCTATGCGACGGTGGCGGGTTTGCGCACCACGCAGCTGTCGGTGAACGGCGAGGCGGTCAACGTCACGACCAAGGATTCGGGCGGCTGGCGCGAGCTGCTGTCGGGCGCGGGGGTGCGGTCGGTGTCGGTGAGCGCGGCGGGCATCTTCACCGGGTCGGATTCCGAGGTACGGCTGCGCGGCCATGCGCTGTCGGGCGCGATCGACGACTATGAACTGGCATTCGAAAGCGGCGAACGGATGCAGGGGCGATTCCTGGTGACGCGGCTCGACTATGCCGGCGATTATAATGGCGAGCGTCAATATATGCTGAACCTGGAGTCGAGCGGACCGGTGGTGAGCCTGTGAGCGGGGCCGCGAATATATTGCGCGGCGAAGCGGAGCTGCGGGTCGGCGACGCGGTGTTTTTGCTGCGCCCGAGCTTTGCAGCATTGGTCGCCGCGGAGGGCGAGCTGGGGCCGCTGTTCGCGCTGGTCGAGCGCGCCGCCGACGGGCGGCTGGGGTTGGGCGAACTGGCGTCGCTGTTCTGGCATTGCGTGCGCGACCGCCCCGAGGCGCTGACCCGCGAGGCGGTGGGCGAGGCGGTGGTCGCGCAGGGGCTGGCGGCGGTGACGCCGGCGCTGCGCGTGCTGCTGGGGCAGATATTGCAGGGGCGGTGACATGAGGTTCACGCGAAGACGCGAAGACGCGAAGAGGCACGGTCTCTTGCGTGGCGGACGTGTACGCCCGCGGCATAGGGTGTTTTCAAAGGCGGCTTTGCCGCCCCTTTTCCATCTTCTTCGCGCCTTCGCGTCTTCGCGTGAGATTTTCGCGCCGTCGAGGCGAGCGCGATGATCGGGGATGTCGCGCTGCGGCTTGCCGGGCTGATGGCCAGGCTGGCGGGCTGGGCGCCCGACATGTTCTGGGCGTCGACGCCGACCGATGTGGCGGCGGTGCTCGCGGCCTGGGCCGACGATGCGGGCACGGCGCCGGTGGACCGCGGCGCACTGGCGGCGATGATGGAGGTGTTTCCCGATGGCCGATGAGATCGACGAGATGCTGGTGTCGGTGCGCGCCGACACCGGCGCGTTCCGGCGCGACGTGGCGGCGCTGCGCGCCGAACTGGAAGGGCCGCTTGCCGTGGGCGCCGAGGCGGCGGGACGGCGGATCGAACATGCGCTGACGCGCGCGATCCTGACCGGCAAGCTGGGGTTCGAGGATCTGAAGCGGCTGGCGCTGGCGGTGATGGCCGACATCGCGCGCGCGGCGATCGAGAACGGGATCGGCGCGATTTTGGGTGGCGGCGCGGGCGGAGGAAGCGGCGGCGGGCTGCTGGCGCTGGGGCAGGCGATCGCGGGGGCGATCGGCGGGGCGCCCGGCCGCGCGACGGGCGGACCGGTGAGCGCGGGGCGCGCCTATCGCGTCGGCGAGCGCGGGCCCGAACTGTTCGTGCCGGCGGCGAGCGGACGGATCGAGGCGGCGGGCGGAAGCGTGCGCAACATCGCGATCACGGTGAATGTGCGCGGCGAGGCATCGAGCGAGCCGGCGCGGCTGGCGCAGACCGGGCGGCAACTGGCGCGCGCGGTGCGGCGCGCGGTCGAGGCGGGCCAAGCATAGGGAATGATGCCATGGTCAAGGTTCAAAATTCCCGGCGCGACGCCGTGGCTCCCCTCCCGCATAGGGGCGGGGCTGGGGGAGGGCCAGTGGCGGTGCGACGGCCCTCCCCGCTGCGAGTAGCGAGCAAGCTCGCAACTCTCGCTGCCCTTCCCGCAAGCGGGAGGGGAGGGTTTTTGTGATGGGCTGGGCCTTGGTGGCGGCGGAGCCGCATCATCGCAGGGGCTGGATCAAAAGGTTCGACCCGCGTTTCTGGACGGTGAATTTCGCGCGGCCGATGATGGCGGCGGTGGCGACGACGGGGCCGCGGGCGCTGCGCGTCGAGACGGTCTTCTACCGCAAGCAGGATCTGGCGGGGCTGATCTGGGAGGCGGAGGATCGCTGGGATCATCCGTTGCTGGCCTATGAGACGAAGCGCGATTTTCGACATACGCAGCTCAGCTTCCGCTGGCGCTCGGGCGGGGTGAAGCCGCTCGATGCGCTGCACGGGCCGACACTGACGATCGAGGGGCGCGATGCCGAAGGGGAGCCGCGCGCCTGGTATGTCCGGCTGTGGAATTATGCCGTGGGGACGGGGGAGGATGCCGTCGTCACGCTCGATTTCGATGCGCTCGACGGCGGCTATCTGCTCCCCGGCGAGGGTGATCCGGTGTGGGCGGGCGATATCGACCGGATGTTCGTGTCGCTGGTGCCGCTACGGCCTATGACGGCGGCGAGGGCGTGCTGGCGGGACCGGCCGGGGGATGGGCCGAGATGAGCGAGATCGCCGTCACGGGATCGGGGTCGGTGCTGGCGGTCGGCGATGCGATGCTGCCCGAGCATGGGCTGGGCATCGCGAACGGCTATGACGATTGCTATCACCTGACCCCGGCGCGGGTGGTGCGGCAGATCGTCGCGCTCGGCTATCGCGGCGATATCGTCCATTATGTCGGGATGAGCCACTATATGCGGCTCGCGGCGGAGGGCGGCGGCTTTTATGCCAGCCTGGCTAGGCGGGGCGATCAACGCGCCCTGCGCGGCGTGGCACGCGGGTTTCGCGCACGAATGCGCGGCGGCCGGGCTGGGAGTGATCTGGTCGCTGTCGTACGAAGTTTTCGACGAATATTGTCCGGATGACTGGAAACAGCGCGATGCCGAGGGCGCGCTAGGCGCTGACCGGGTGGGTACCGCCGTCGACGCTGCTGTCGCTCGGCGAATGCGGTGGCGATGGGCTATCTGCAACTGGTGGCGCGGGCGTTCGTCGCGGTGGCGGGGGCGGCGGGGCTGCCGGTGAAGTTCCAGGCGGGCGAGCCCTGGTGGTGGGTGGCGCCGGGCGGGCGGATCTGCGCCTATGACGCGGCAACGACGGCGGCGCTGGGCGCGGCGAGCGTCGCGATTCCTGACGTGCGCGGGGGGCTCGACGCGGGGCAGTGCGCGATGCTCGATGCGCTGGGGGCGCTGCTGGCGGGTTCGACCGCGGCGCTGGCCGCGGCGGCGCGCGACGAGGCGGGTGCAGCGGATTTCACCAGCCATCTGCTCGTCTTTCTGCCGACGGTGCTCGACCCGGCGGCGCCCGAGCTGCGGCGGGCGAATGTGCCGGTCGGCTGGGCGGCGCCGGGCTTCGATGTGCTGCAGCTCGAGGATTATGACTGGGTGACCGGCGGGCGCGGGGCCGAGACAGGGCCTGGCGCGCGCGGCGATGACGGCGCGGCTGGGCTATCCGGTTGATGAGCAGCATTATTTCGCGGGTTTCGTGCTGCGGACGGAGGATCGCGGCCAATGGGCGGCGATCGCCGGGGCGGCCGGGGCGAGCGTGCGCGCGGGGGTGGCGCGCACGTTCGTCTGGGCGCTGCCGCAGGTCGCGCGCGACGGCTTTGTCTGGTTCGACGGGGAGGATGAGGTGCAGGCTTTCGATGCGGTGGATTTCCCGCTGGCGATCGGGCGCGAGGCGCTCGGCATCACCGAATTTTCGACGCAGATCGTGAGCGCGCCGTCGGGGCACGAGCAGCGCGCGAGCGAATGGGCCGAGGCGCGGATGCGTTACGACGCCGGGCCGGGGGTGCGCTCCGAGGCCGATGTGCGCGCGCTGACCGATTTCTTTCGCGCGCGGCGCGGGGCGGCGCGGGCGTTCCGCTTTCGCGATCCGTTCGACAATGGGTCGGCGGCCGATGGCGGACTGCCAGGACCCGAGGATCAGCTGCTGGGGATCGGCGACGGGAGCCGAGCGGCAGTTCGCGCTGGTCAAGCGGTACGGCGCGGGGGACGCGGTGCAGCTACGGGCGATCCGCCTGCCGGTTGCGGACAGCGTGCGCGTATCGGTCGATGGGGTCGAGACGGCGGCATTCGCGGTGACCGGCGAGGGCGAGGTGCTGCTCGATGTGGCGCCCGCCGAGGGAAGCGCGGTGCGCGCGGGGTTCCGCTTCGACGTGCCGGTGCGCTTTGCCGAGGACCGGCTGGAGGTGAGCCGCGCGACCTTTCTGGCGGGCGAGATGGCGAGCGTGCCGCTGGTCGAGGTGCGGGCGCCGTGGTGATGACGATGGCGCCCGGCTGGCTGCGCGAGGAGCTGGTGACGCTGGCGTGGTGCTGGCGGCTGGCGCGGCGCGACGGGGTGGTCGTGGGGCTGACCTCGCACGACCGCGACCTGTTCGTCGATGGCACGCTGTATCGCGCGGCGCCGGGGATGAAGCCGTCGGCGCTGGAGACGAGCGACAGCCTGGAGGTCGAGACGATGGACCTGGAGGGCGCGGTGTCGAGCGCGGCGATCGCGGCGGCGGACCTCGACGCGGGACGCTGGGACGGCGCGCAATTGGTGCTGATGGTGACCGACTGGAGCGCGCCCGATGCGGCGCCGGTGGTCGTCGCGCGCGGCGAGCTGGGGGCGGTCGAGCGGCGGGGATCGGCCTTCGCGGCGGAGCTGCAGGGGGTGATGCGCTGGCTCGACGGGCCGGCGTGCCCCGCGACCTCGCCGTCGTGCCGCGCGGCGCTGGGCGACCGGGCGTGCCGCGTCGACCTGGCGCCGCTGACGCATTTTCGGCGGGTGGTTTCGGTGGCCGGGCGGGCGGTGACGCTCGATGCCCCGGTCGCGGCGGGGACGATGGCCTATGGCGAATTGCTGTGGATCGAAGGCGCGGCGTGCGGGCTGGCGTCGCCGGTGATCGCCGACGAGGGGACGGTGCTGACTCTGGCCGAGGTGCCGGGGGCGCTGCCCGACCTGCCGGCGCGGGTGCGGCTGACCGAGGGGTGCGACCGGCAGCTGGCGACGTGCGGGGGGCGGTTCGGCAATGCCGAGAATTTTCGGGGGGAGGCGCATTTGCCGGGCAATGATTTGCTGACGCGATATCCGGGTGGATGAGATCGGCGGGCCCGATGCCCACCCCGCTGCGACTAGCGAACAAGTTCGCAAGTCTCGCTGCCCTTCCCGCTTGCGGGAGGGGTTTGAGAGGATCGGCGCTCGGGCCTTTGTTGCGGCGCGGGGCCTGGTCGGGGTGCGGTTCCGGTTGCAGGGGTGCGATCCGGCGACGGGGCTCGATTGCGTCGGGCTGGTTTGGGCCGCCTATGCGGCGGCGGGGGTGCGGCTGGTGCGGCCGGGGGATTATCCGTTGCGGGGCTGGGCGCGCGAGCGCGTCGAGGCGGGGCTGGTTGCGGCGGGGTTTGCGCCGGTGGCGGACGAGGCTGTCGGCGATGTCGCGCTGATCGCGCTGGCGGCGGGGCAATTTCATCTGGGGCTGATCGGGGCGGCGAGCCTGGTGCAGGCGCATGCGGGATTGCGGCGGGTGGTGGAGACGCCGCTGGGCCGGGAAAGTGGTGTGGTCGAACGATGGCGGTTTCGGGGTGGGGAGGGGACGTTTGAGGAATGAACTGGTTTCCCCTCCCGCAAGCGGGAGGGGTAGCGAGACTTACGAACTTGTTCGTTAGTCGCAGCGGGGTGGGCCATCGCAACGTCGCTGCCCACCCCCGACCCCTCCCGCCTGCGGGAGGGGAGGACAAACGTCCGCCCCCGCCCAAAAACCCGCCATCGTGCCCCTTCGCCGCGCGCCGCGCTGTCCTTTTCTATGGAGTGTTTCATGGCAACCTTGGTGCTGACGGTGGCTGAGCGGGATCGTCGGCGGGCCGGTGGGGGCGGCGATCGGGGCCTTTGCAGGGCAGCAGATCGACGCCGAAATCTTCAAGCCCAAGGGGCGCGAGGGGCCGCGGCTGGCCGATCTGAAGGTGCAGGCGTCGACCTATGGCCAGCAGATTCCGCAACTGTTCGGGACGATGCGCGTCGCGGGCAGCGTGATCTGGGCGACCGACCTGATCGAGCGGCGCGAGAAGCATGGCGGCGGCAAGGGGCGGCCCTCGGCCACCGAATACAGCTATGCGGTGTCGCTGGCGATCGCCCTGTCTTCGCGGCCGGTCCGCGCGATCCGCCGGATCTGGGCCGACGGCAATTTGCTGCGGGGAACGAGCGGGACGTTCCAGGAGCGCTGCACCTTTCGCTGGTACGACGGGAGCGAGGATCAGGCGGTCGACCCGCTGATCGCCGCGGCGGTGGGTATGGGGTCGGCGAGCGCATTTCGCGGGCTGAGCTATGCGGTGTTCGAGGAACTGGAACTGGCGAGTTTCGGCAACCGCATTCCGGCGCTGACCTTCGAGGTCGAGGCCGATGCGGGGGCGATCGACGCGGGGCTGGTCGGCGACACGCTGCTCGGCGAGGCTGGGCGGTGCGCGGGGCGGACTTTGTTTTCGGGCTATGCCGCGTCGGGCGACCGGGTGCGCGACGCGCTGGCGCCGCTGTTCGACGCCGATGGCGTGCGGCTGATCGGCGCGGCGGACGGCTGGCGGCTGGCGCCGACGGGCCTTGCCGGCGATCCGGTGGCGCTGGGCGCTTTTGCCGAGACGCGGCGGATCGAGGCCGCGGCCGACGGCGCCGAGACGCGGCGGTTGCCGCTGGCGGCGCTGCCGGGGACGGTCCGGCTGCGGCATTACGAGCCCGGGCGCGACTATCAGCTGGGGCAGCAGACGGCGGTTGTCGCGGGCGGCGGGCGGCGCGAGGAGCGGATCGACCTGCCGGCGGTGCTGTCCGCGGGCGGCGCGCGGGCGCTGGCGCGGCGGCTGGCCGCGGCGGCGGGCGACGGTCGCGAAACGCGGGTGTGGCGCGGCGACCTGGCGGCGCTCGCGCTGCCGGTCGGCGGGGTGGTGACGCTGGGCGATACCAGCGCCTGGCGCGTCGCGTCGCGGACGGTGAAGGATGGCGAGGTGCGGATCGAGCTGTCGCGGTACCAGCCGGTCGCGGTGATGGATGATGCGGCCGATCCCGGCGTGTCGGTGCCGGCACCCGACTGGCCCGACAGCGTGGGGCTGGTGCGGCTGTTCGATATTCCGAATCTGGGGGCCGGGGCGGCGATCGCGCCGCGTGTTTTGCTCGCCGCCGCAGGCGACAATGACGGGTGGCGCGGCGCCGAGACCTGGCTGGTGCCGACGCCGGGAAGCGAGCCGATAGCGGTGGGGACGATTCGCCCCGCCGCGGCGCTCGGCGCGTTGACGGCGACGCTGGAAGCCGGCGACCCCGCGCTGTTCGACGGGGAATCCAGGATCCTGGTTTCGCTGGCGAATCCGGCGATGACGCTGGTTTCGGTCGACGATGGCCTGCTGCTCGGCGGCGCGAATCGGGCGATGGTCGGCGACGAGTTGATCCAGTTCGGCGTGGCCGAGGCGCTGGCGCCCGGCGAATGGCGCCTGTCGCGCCTGCTGCGCGGGCGCGCGGGGACCGAGCGGCTGGCGCCGCATCCGGCGGGGACGCCCTTCGTCCTGCTCGACGATGCCGCGCTTTTCCTGTTGCCCGATGCGCTCGCGGGCTGGGCCGAGAGCGGCGCGGCGATTCTGCAATGGACGGCGCGCGGCGGGAGCGATCTCGACGATGTCGCGGTTCCGGGCGGCGCGGCGGCGCTGCGTCCGCTGGCGCCGGTGCACGGACGGCTGCGCGGCGACGGTGCCGGCGGGTTGCTGGTCGACTGGATACGCCGCAGCCGGGTCGATCCCGGCTGGCGCGACGGTGTCGACCTGCCGCTCGGCGAGAGCCGCGAGGCCTGGCGCGTGACCGCGGTGCCCGCGGCCACGGGGCTGGGTCCGTGGGATTGCGCCCTGCCGTCGCTCCATCTGAGCCCGGCCGAGGCCGGCGCGATGGCGCCCGGCACCAGCCTGGAGATTCGGCAGGTCGGCGATTTCGCGCTGTCGCTGCCGCTGATTCTTGCCCTCGATTGAAAGGATTGGCCGATGACCGACCTGCCGAGTACCGCGCGTCTGGCGCTCCCGTTGCTGGCGATGGCGCAGGCGCAGAAGGAGGTGACGCACAACGAGGCGCTGACCCTGCTCGACCTGCTGGTGCAGCCGGTGGTCGAGGCCGGGCCGCAGGCGACCCCATGCGGCGACGCCGGACCCCGGACAGGGCTGGATCGTCGGCGCGGGCGCTTCCGGGGCGTGGGACGGCGAGGGTGGCGCGCTGGCTCTGTGGACCGCGCGGCGGCTGGCGTTTCGTGACCCCGCGGGCGGGCATGCGCACGTTCCGGCTGAGCGACGGCGCCTGGATGCGATTCGACGGCGCGGCATGGGTCGAGCCCGGCACGATCGCGAGTCCGGCGGGCGGCGCGACGGTCGATTCCGAAGCGCGCGCCGCGATCGGGGCCCTGATTCTGGCGCTCGTCGGCCATGGTCTTCTGATTTAAGGCTGAATTTACCCAATATCCCGCGACAAGTGCGGCATTTTGGCAACAGATTGGCGATTTGTTCGCTTGCGCGGAACCAAAGGCGGAGGTAGGACGTCTGCGAGACGTGAATCTCAATTGAAAGGGGAATCTATTATGAGGAAGCTTGCCGCCGCCGTGGCGTTGGCCTCCACCGCCCTTGCGACAGCCGGCTCTGGCGCGCGACGACTCCTGGTATGTTGGAGTTGGGGGTGGTGTCATGATCGTCGAGGACATGGATCTCGACATCGACACCTTCAACAATTCGGGTACGCTCGATCACAAGACCGGCTACGACTTCGAAGGCGTCGTCGGCTATGACTTCGGCGGTTTCCGCGCGGAAGTCGAAGTCGGCTATCGCGAAGCCGATATCAAGGCCAAGCCGCTTCAACACGCCCGGGATTCCGGGCTCGGTCAATGGCTCGGGCAGCCTGGTCACCGGCAACTTCGACCTGAACGGCGATTCGAACGCGCTGAGCTTCATGGTCAATGCGATGCTCGACTTCGGCGACGACGACGGCCTGCAGGGCTTTGTCGGCGGTGGTGCCGGTGTGGCCCGCGTTTCGGTCGAGCCCGTCTTCGCCGGTCCGTTCCTCGACGATTCGGACACGGGTTTCGCGTGGCAGGCGATCGCCGGCGTTCGCGCGCCGCTGACCCGCAACTGGGACGTCGGCCTGAAGTATCGCTTCTTCAACGCCGACAACCTCGACCTGGTCGATCAGCGTGGCCGCGACGTTTCGACGCGCTTCCGTTCGCACTCGATCCTCGGCACGCTGACCTACAACTTCGGTGGCGCCGAGCCGCCGCCGCCGCCGGTCGTGGTTCCGCCGCCGCCGGTCGTGGTCCCGCCGCCGCCGATCGTGACGCCGCCGCCGCCGCCGGTGTGTGAGCCTGGCCCGTACATCGTCTATTTCGACTGGGATCAGTCGAACATCACGCCCGAAGCGGCGTCGACGCTGGACAACGCCATCAGCGCCTACAACCGCGGCTGCACCGGCACGCAGGTCTGGCTCGCCGGTCACGCCGACCGTTCGGGTTCGGCCACGTACAACGTCGGCCTGTCGAATCGCCGCAACGACGCGGTTCGTGCCTATCTGACCGCTCGCGGTATCTCGGATGGTTCGATCACCGCCGAAGGCTTCGGCGAAAGCCGTCCGGCCGTTGCCACTGCCGATGGCGTGCGCAACGACCAGAACCGCCGCGTGGAAATCAAATACGGTCCGGGTTCGGGCAACTAAGATTTCCCGCCCGGTTCGGGCCAGAAACAAGGAGGGGCGGTGCCGCAAGGCGCCGCCCTTTCCTTATGGGCAATCGGCGTCGCGGACCGGCCTGCAGGGGATGGTGCGCTTTTTGTTTGCGCGGTGATGATAATGTTATACCATAACAAAAGATCGGTGACTGCCTGCGGGCGGCGCGAGCGGCCCGGTCTGTGGCGCGAAAGGGCGATGGCTACGTAGCCGCTTCGCTCCGCGCCCGAGAGGGAGAGAGACGATGTACAGACGTCGCAGCCAATTTCACCGCAGCATTTTCCGGGCCGATCCTGCTGGCGATCCCGACATCAACACGACGCCGCTGATCGACGTGATGCTGGTGATGCTCGTGATGTTCATCATCACCATCCCGCCGCCGACGCACAGCGTCGATATCACCTTGCCGACAGGGCCCGAGGTTCCGGGAAAAATTCTCGATGAAAATCTCGTGACCATCGACACCAGCGACATCATTCGCTGGAACGGCGAGGCGATCGATCTGGCCGAACTCGGGCAACGGGTGAAGCTGGCGGCGGAACGGCCCGACCAGCCGGTGCTGATGTTCGAACCCGAAGCGCGGGCGCGCTATCTGCGTGTCGACCAGGCGATCGGGGCGATCCGCCGCAATGGCGGGACGCGCCTCGCCTTCCCGAATATCCACCAATATGGCGGGCTGATCTGAGCAGCGGCTTTCGGGTGGATCGCGGTCATTCCCAAATCCTCCCCGCCCGGCGGGGAGGTGGCGGCGCCCTTCGACTGCCTTGCAGGCGCTCAGGATAAACTGCGCCTTTGGCGCAGCGCTGACGGAGGGGATTCGCGTCCCGAAGCGACGCCGCTTCAGGCGGGCAGCCCCCTCCACCGCCTCCGGCGGTCCCCCTCCCCGTTCCGGGGAGGATTTGGATCGTCCGCTTCCTCGCGGAGACCGGCGTTCCCGACCCGCAGCGGTCAGCCCGCCGGGGCAGTGCCCGGGCGCAGCCAGGCCATCATGTAATCGACATAGTCGGCCTTGCCGAGCGGGACGCCCATGTGGCGGAGCACCGCATAGGCGGCGACGAGGTGGAAGTAGAATTGCGGCTGCGCCCAGTCGCGCACATAGGTGGCGGCGGTCATGTCGAACGCCATGCCGTTCGGCAGCTCGAAGGCGACCGCGCGGGCCGGATCGGCGTCGATCGTCGCCGCATCGACGCCGTCAAGCCAGGCGAGCGTCGTCGCGATCTGGTCCTGGAGACCGGCGAAATCGGTGGCGTCGTCGGCGAATGCCGGAGCGCCCGCCGCGCCGAGGCGGGCCGGCCGCCTGGATCGCCTGGAGGCAGGAGAAGCGGACCTGCGCCGACAATGGAAACATGTCGGGGGCGAGGCGCGCGGCGATGAACTGCAATTCGCCGACACCGTTCCCGGCGCCCCAGGCGAGCGCCTTGCCGAGCTACGCCGAGAGGGCGCGGAGGCCGTTGCGATAGGCGGGCACGGTCATGTCGTAGAGCATCGTCTCTTCCTTCGAAGGGGTGAGGGAAACGCCGTCAGGCGGCGGCGAGATTGTCCTGGAACTGGAGGCGCGCGAGGCGGGCGTAGAGGCCGTCGGCGGCGACGAGCGCGTCGTGCCGGCCTTCCTCGACGATGCGGCCCTCGTCCATCACGATGATGCGGTCGGCGGCGCGCACGGTCGCGAGGCGGTGCGCGATGACGATCGTGGTGCGGTCGTGCATCAGCGCGTCGAGCGCGTCCTGCACCAGCTTTTCCGATTCGGCGTCGAGCGCCGAGGTCGCTTCGTCGAGCAGCAGCAGCGGCGCGCGGCGGAGCAAAGCGCGGGCGATGGCGACACGCTGGCGCTGGCCGCCCGAGAGGCGGGCGCCGCCCTCTCCCATGAAGGTGTCGAGGCCGTCCGGCAGCCTGGCGAGAAAATCCTCGGCATTGGCGGCGCGCGCGGCGTCCCACAGCTCCTCGTCGGTCGCGGCCCAATTGCCGTAGCGCAGATTGTCGCGCGCCGAGGCGGCGAAGATCACCGTTTCCTGCGGCACCATCGCGATGCGGGCGCGGATGTCGGCGGGGTCGGCGTCGGTGAGCGGGATGCCGTCGAGCAATATACTGCCGCCCTGCGGATCGTAGAATCGCTCGGCGAGCTGGAACAGGGTCGACTTGCCGGCTGCCCGAGGGGCCGACGATCGCGACGGTCTCGCGCGGCTCGATCGCCAGGCTGAAATCGTGGAGCGCGGGCGCGTCGGGGCGCGTCGGATAACGGAATTCGACACCCCGGAACTCCAGCCGTCCCTGCGGCGGATCGGGGAAGCGGCGGGCGTTGGCGGGCGCGGCGATGCTCGGTTCGGCGTTCAGCAGTTCGGAGAGCCGTTCGGCGGCGCCGACGGCGCGCAGCAGGTCGCCATAGACCTCGGTGAGCGCGCCGAAAGCGCCCGCGACGAGCCCGCCGGTGAGCACGAAGGCGGCGATGGTGCCGCCGGTGATCGTCCCCGCCGCGACCCCCGCGGCGCCGTACCAGAGCAAGGTCGTGATCGCGCCGAAGAGCAGGCCGATGACGATCGCGGTCATGATCGCGCGGAGGCGAATGCGGCGCTTGGCGGTGGCGAAATTATTCTCGACCGCCATGGTGAAGCGCTCGGCTTCGCGGCTTTCCTGACCGAAGGCCTGGACGATCTTCATCGCGCCCAATTGCTCGGCGGTTGTCGCGCCGATGTCGGCGACGCGGTCCTGGCTGGTGCGCGACACATTCTGCAGGCGGCGGCCGAGCAGCACGATCGGCAGGATGATGACGGGGATGCCGAGCAGGATGCCGCCGGTGAGACCCGGCGAGAGCGAGAAGAGATAGACGATGCCGCCGATGCCCATCACCATGTTGCGCAGCGCGACCGAGACCGTGGTGCCGACCACCTGCTCGATCACCGTCGTGTCCGACGTCATGCGCGAGGCGATTTCGGAGGGGCGGTTTTCCTCGAAGAAGCCGGGAGCGAGGCGGAGCAGATTGCGCTGTACCGCCTGGCGGATGTCGGCGACGGTGCGTTCGCCGAGCCAGCTGACGAAATAGAAGCGCAGCGCCGTGGCGAGCGCGAGGGCGATCACGATCAGATAGAAGAGGCGGAAATGCGGGGCGACGTCGCCGCCGCCGGCGACGAAGCCGCTGTCGATCATTTCCTTGAACTGCCAGGGGATGGCGAGCGTCGCGAGCGCCGCGACGCCGAGCGCGACCGCGGCGATCAGCAATTGCAGCGGATAGCGGCTGGCGTAGCGCCAGATCATGCGGAGGCTGCCGAGCTTGCGCGGGCGCCTGTCCGGCGCGCCGGACGATTCGGGGACGGAAGCGGGGGTGGCTGTCTGGTCTGATCTTGTCGCCATGCCCCGCCCTAGCAGCGGCGGCGGGTCCGCTCAACGGCGCAAAATGGCGGTTAGGCTTCATACGCCATGAAGCGGGACAAAATGATGCATTGCACAATGAGGCCGAACGCCTAGACTGCGAAGCAACGAGCAGGCGCCGACAGAGCGCCGCGGGCAACGCAAGGACATTTCGCACATGCTGTATCACGCCTTTGACATGCACAAGAGCTGGCTCGCGGGGGCGAGCGCGCTGGCGACCGCGGGGGCGCAGGCGATCCAGCATCCGGCGAATCCGCTCGGCTATTTCGGCGGCAGTCCTGCCTTCGCCTCGGCGCTCGAGGTGTTCGCGCACGCCGCGGCGCCGCGCGGCAAGCCGTCGTTCGACCTGTACGAGACGATCGTCGACGGCGAGACGGTGCGGGTGAGCGAAAAGGTCGAGGCGCGCAAGCCGTTCGGGCAACTCAAGCATTTCCGCCACAAGGGCAGCGAGGGCGCGCCCAAGCTGCTGATCGTCGCGCCGATGTCGGGCCATTATGCGACGCTGCTGCGCGGGACGGTCGAGCGCATGCTGCCGGGCCACGACGTGTGGATCACCGACTGGCGCGACGCGCGCAACGTGCCGCTGGAGGCGGGCAAGTTCGACCTCGACGATTATATCGACTATCTGATCGCGTGGCTCGAACATATCGGGCCGGGCGCGCATATGCTGGCGGTGTGCCAGCCGTCGGTGCCAAGCCTCGCCGCCGCCGCGATCATGGCGGCGAACAGGCACAAGTGCCGCCCCGCCACGCTGACGATGATGGGCGGGCCGATCGATACGCGCAAGGCGCCGACCGCGGTGAACGAACATGCGATGACGCGCCCGCACGCCTGGTTCCAGGAAAATGTCATCGTCACCGTGCCGGCCTGGTATCCCGGCGCCGGGCGCCGCGTCTATCCCGGTTTCCTGCAGCTCGCGGGCTTCATGTCGATGAACCTCGGCAATCACATGATGAGCCACTGGACGATGTTCAAGCATCTGGTCGAGGGCGACGGCGAGAGCGCCGACAAGACCAAGGAATTCTATGACGAATATCGCGCGGTGTGCGACATGACCGCCGAATTCTACCTCCAGACCGTCGATCTCGTGTTCCAGCGCCACGCGCTGCCGAAGGGCGAGATGCTGCATCGCGGGCAGAAGGTCGACCTGACGAAGATCGAGGATATCGCGATCCTGGCGATCGAGGGTGAGCGCGACGATATTTCGGGGATCGGCCAGACCAAGGCGGCGCTGACGCTGACCAAGAATTTGCCGACGGAGAAGAAGAAATATCTGATGGCGAAGACCGTCGGCCATTACGGCATCTTCAACGGCCGCAAATGGCGCGAGGATATCGCGCCGGTCGTCGAGGGGTGGATTCGCAGCAACGGGGGGTGACCGGCAAAGCGGGTTGCGCGCAAATCTCCCCTCCCGCAGGCGGGAGGGGTCGGGGGTGGGCGCGAACGCCGTGAGCTTTGCGACGTCGCCATGCCCACCCCGCTGCGACTAGCGGACAAGTCCGCAAGTCTCGCTGCCCCTCCCGCTTGCGGGAGGGGAGGTATGGCGGTCAATGCCAGGGCGAGACGCGAACGCTCCAGTAAACGACATAAAGCAATCCCGCCCAGAGCAGCAGGATGAAGACCATGCCGAGCGCGGCTCGAGGGGCGGTCGGCGGCGGCTTCGGCGGTGGCGTGGAGTTCGGTCCAGAGTGCGTCGGGGATCATCCGGCGGACGAGCCATAGCCCGAGCGGTACGAGGATCAGGTCGTCGAGCCAGCCGAGGACCGGGATGAAATCGGGGATCAGGTCGATCGGCGACAGCGCATAGGCCGCGACGACGATCGCGAGGATACGCGCCGCCCATGGCACGCGCGGGTCGCGTGCGGCGAGCCAGGCGGCATGCGCCTCGACCGCGAGGCGGTGGCCGAGATCGCCGATGCGTTCGGAAAGGGATTTGCCGGTCATCGCGATTCACTCTAGCCTTCGCCCATGGCTATCCAACTGAAAAGCGCGCGTGTCGAACGCTGGCCGGTCGCGGGCGCGTTCGTCATCAGCCGCGGCGCCACGAGCCATGTCGATGTCGTCGTCGCCGAGGTGGAGGCGGGTGGCGCGATCGGGCGGGGCGAGGGGACGCCGCTCTATTATCAGGGAGAAAGTGCCGAGGCGTGCCGCGACCAGTTGCTGCATGCCGCCCCGCATATCGCCGAGCTGAACCCCGCCGAGGCGCGGGCCGCGGTGCAGCTGTTGCTCGCACCGGGGGCGGCGCGCAATGCGCTCGACTGTGCGCTGTGGGACCTCGAGGCGCAGCAGTGCGACCTGCCCTTATGGTATCTGGCGGGATGCGAGGCGCCGCCGACGCCGCGCCTCACCGCCTTCACCATTTCGCTCGGCCCGCCCGATACGATGGCGGCGCAGGCGGCGGCGGCCTGGGATGCGGGCTATCGGCTGCTCAAGCTCAAGCTGACCGGCGAGGGCGACCGGGCGCGGGTCACCGCGGTACGCGACGGAGCGCAGGGGGCGAGATTGATCGTCGATGCCAATGAAAGCTGGGGCCAGCTCGACCTGCTCGCCGAGGCCGAGGCGCTCGCCGAGCTGGGGGTCGAGATGATCGAACAGCCGGTGCCCGCGGGCGCCGATGCGCTGCTCGATCCCATCTATGCGCCGATCCCCTTCGTCGCCGACGAAAGCTGTCACATCGCGGCCGATGTGGTGCGCGTGGGGCCCTTTTACGACGGGGTGAACATCAAGCTCGACAAGGCGGGCGGGCTGACCGAGGCGCTGCGGCTGGCCGACGCGGCGGATGCGGCGGGGCTGTCGATCATGGTCGGGTGCATGTTGTCGACGAGCCTGGCGGTCGCCCCGGCCTTCGTGCTGGCGCAGCGGGCGCAATGGGTCGATCTCGACGGGCCGGCGCTGCTGGCGAAGGACCGCGAAGGCGGGTTCCGGTATGAGGATGGGCGGATATCGGGGCCTAGCCTGATGGAGCGAATAAGCCCCTCCCCTTCAGGGGAGGGGGTTGGGGTGGGGGCCAGAAACCTTGTGCAAGGTTTCTGGCCCCCACCCGCTGCGACTAGGCAGCAAGCTGCCAAGTCTCGCTGCCCTCCCCTGAAGGGGAGGGAGAATGATTACAATGCCACCTCGGCATGCTGGCCGAGGTCGCCTTCCTTCATCGTCATGCCGGTCGCCATCTTGAACATCCCCTTGATGCCGGGGTCGGCGGTCCAGATTTCGGCATTGTCGAGGTCGAAGCGGAGCAGGACGAGCTTCGGGTCGCTCTTGCCGCCTTCGTACCAGGCCGCGATGCTGTTGTTCCAGAGCTTGTCGAGCACCGCGCGGTCGGTCTCGACGCGCAGCGTGCCCGCGATGCAGGCGAACAGGTCGTGGCCCTTCGATGCGAATTGCGCCATCGCCGGGCCGCCCGCCGCGAGGCGGTTGTCGGTCGCGGTGAAGAACCAGAAAGCGCTGTGGGCGTCCTTGTCGAGCTGTGCGTTCATCGGCACATGATGGTCGCGCTCGCCGGTCAGGCCGACCATCACGAAGGGACTGGCATCCAGCGCCTTCCAGAAGCTCTTCTTGATATCCTCGCTCATGGGGAAACTCCTCTTTCCCCCTCGATGAAGGCTATACGCGGCAGCGGCGCGGACGTTGCGGCGATTCAGCGCGGGCGCGGCTCGGCATAGCTGACGACTTCATATTCGATGCCGTCGGGGTCGAGGAAATAGAAGCGGCGGCCGGGTTCGTAATCGCCGTGGCTGAAGGGGATGAGGCCGACCGCTTTCACGCGCATTTCGATGGTGTCGAGATCGTCGACCTGGACGCCGACATGGTTGAGCGGCTCGCCCTTGGCATAGCGCGCCTTGGCATGTTCGCCGTCGGGGCCGGTGTAGAGCGCGACATAGGCGCTGTCGGTGCCGAGGTGGATCGTGCGGCCGCCGTCGCGCGCCGGGCCGCGCCAGCGTTCGTGCCAGCCGAAGATCGCCGAGAGGATGCCGGCGCTGCGGTCGGGGTCGCTGACGGTGAGGTTCACATGTTCGATGAAGGGGCGCGTCATGATTGGGCTTTCGTGATTCGGTTGACGCAGCGGGTTATGAAAGCTCAAGTGAGGTTTAGATCAAGCGATATTGACGCGCCCGATTCTCCGGTTCGTCATTGCGGGCGGAGCGACGCAATCCAGAGCGGTTTGCATATACTCCGGATTGCAGCGTCGCCTTCGGCTCCTCGCAATGACGGGAGGATATGATGCACCGGACCGACCTGATCGCGATCGGCGACCTGGCGAGACGCACCGGGGTCGCGGTGTCGGCGATCCGATTCTACGAGGCGAAGGGGCTGGTCGCGGCGCTGCGCACGCGCGGCGGGCAGCGGCGCTTCCTGCGTGCCGACATCCGCCGCGTGTCCTTCATCCTGATCGCGCAGCAATTGGGGCTGAGCCTCGAGGAGATCGCCGGCGAACTGGCGCGGCTGCCCGCCGGGCGCACGCCCAACGCCGCCGACTGGGCGCGGATCAGCGGCGGATTGCAGGCACGCATCGCGGCGCAGATCGCGGCGCTGGAGCGGACGCAGGAACTGCTGGGGCAGTGCATCGGCTGCGGGTGCCTGAGCCTGAAGCGATGCGCGCTGTACAACCGCGAGGACAAGGCGGCGCAGCGCGGCGCGGGGCCGCGCTATCTGATGGGCGACCGGGCGGGGGAAATTGCGGAGGTTGGTTGAAACCCTCTCCCCTTGCGGGAGAGGGATGCGCAGACTTGGCAGCTTGCTGCCTAGTCGAAGCTGGGTGAGGGGTGCGGTCGCGAAGCGACCGCGCGAGCCATGGGCTCGCGACCCCTCATCCAACTGCGGCTAGTTCGCTTCGCTCACAAGCCTTCATATCCTTCTCCCGCAAGGGGAGAAGGGATTTAAAGCAGCCCCGTCTGCTGGCGGTAGAGGTGGCTGTCGGCATATTGCACGAATTTCACGATCGTGCCGCTCGACCACCGTCCACACATGGCAGAAGGGCGTCGCGACCGCGCCGTCGCGGCCGCGATAGAGGCCGAAGGCGATGGCGCGATCGTCGCCCAGCGGCAGCAGCTCGTCGGGGATGGCGGTGAAGTCGGGGATGTCGGCACCGATCGGGCCGAAGACATTTTGCGCAATCTCGCCGATGCCGTTCCATACGCCGCCATAGGGCATGCCCTCGGCCTCGTGCCACTCGGTCGCGCCGAGCAGGGCGGCGAGCGCGGCCATGTCGGCGGCGGCGAAGGCCTCGTAAACGGATCGGGCGGCGGTTACGGCATCGGTCATCGCATATCCCCTGTTTCGATGCGGCGGAGATTGGGGTCAATCGCGTCCGGTGGCAAGCCTCCGGCGGCGGGCTATTTGCACGCGGTGCCGAGCCACTTGCCGCTCGTCGCGGTGACGACGGTCAGCGGCTGGCCGTTGCGGACCCCCTTGGTCACGCTGCGCGTGGCATAGCCGGTGGCGCTGTAGGTGCCGGTCGTGATCGTGCGGATCGGGGTCGGCAGCTCCTTGACCGTGCAGGTCGAATTGCCGCGGATCTTTCCGGCGGAAAGCGTGTAGGTCCGCACGCTGCACTTCGCGCCGGGGGCGTGCAGCAATATCTGCGGCGTGCTCGCCGCCTGGCGCGCGGTAAGGCAGGTGGTGCGCGGCGTCTGTTTATCGGCGGCACGGATCAGCGTTTCGGGCACGCCGGGGATGTCGGCGCTGACCAGCCGCGTCACATGCGTCCATCGGCCCGCCTGCGGCGCGGGGGTCGCCGCGGCGGCGGCCCCCGCGAGCGCCAGCGGAAGGGCGAGGACCGCGCCGTTCATCGGCTCAGACGGCGCCCAGCTTTTCGATCTCGGGCGCCCCGGCGAGGCAGGGGCCGAGCTTCGCGCCGAGCGAGCGGAAATGGTCCGACGCGCGGTGCGCCTCGACCGCCGCTTCGTCGTCATAGCATTCGAGCACCTTGTAGACGCCGGTCTCGTTGGTGCGGAACAGCTTGTAATAGCTGTTGCCGGGTTCGTTGGCGCGGACCGCGGGCGCGAGTTCGGCGAAGACGCCCTCGAATTCTTCTTCCTTGCCGGGTTGTACCCGGATCGTTGCGATAATGCCGATGGCGCTCATGTTCTTCTCCCTCTTGTTCGCAAAGAAACCGGGCCGGTGGCGAGGCCAGCCCGATCCATTATCAGAAAACCTCGAACAGCCCCGCCGCGCCCTGGCCGCCGCCGATGCACATGGTGACGACGACATATTTGGCGCCGCGGCGCTTACCTTCGATCAGTGCGTGGCCGGTGCAGCGCGCGCCGGTCATGCCGAAGGGGTGGCCGATCGAGATCGAGCCGCCGTTGACGTTGAGCAGCTCGTTCGGAATGCCGAGCGTGTCGCGGCAATAGAGGACCTGCACCGCGAACGCCTCGTTGAGTTCCCACAGGCCGATGTCGTCCATCTTGAGCTCGAAGCGTTCGAGCAGCTTGGGGATCGCGAAGACCGGGCCGATGCCCATTTCGTCGGGCTCGGTGCCCGCGACCGCCATGCCGACATAGCGGCCGAGCGGAGTCAGGCCGCGCTTTTCGGCGACCTTGGCCTCCATCAGCACCGCGGCCGACGAACCGTCCGAAAGCTGGCTGGCGTTGCCCGCGGTGATCGTGTGGCCTTCGCCCATCACCGGCTTCAGGCTGGCGAGCCCTTCGAGCGTGGTGTCGGGGCGGTTGCATTCGTCCTTGTCGGCGACGACCTCCTGATAGGAAACTTCCTTGGTTTCCTTGTTCACGACCGCCATCGTCGCCTTGCAGGGCACGATCTCGTCGTCATATCTGCCCGCGGCCTGCGCGGCGGCGGTGCGCTGCTGCGACTGGAGCGAATATTCATCCTGCGCCTCGCGGCTGATATTATAGCGCTTCGCGACGACCTCGGCGGTGCCGATCATCGGCATATAGGTGTCCTTGTGCATCGCGATCAGCTCGGCATCGGGTTCGATGAACACCTTGCCGCTGCCGCTGACCTTCGAGATGCTTTCGACGCCGCCCGCGACGACGATGTCCTGGCGATCGACGATGATCTGCTTCGCGGCGGTCGCGATCGTCATCAGGCCCGACGAGCATTGGCGGTCGATCGACATGCCCGGCACGGTGACGGGCAAGCCGGCGCGCAGCGCGATGAGGCGCGCGACGTTGGGCGACTGCGAGCCCTGTTGCATCGCGGCGCCGAAGAGGACGTCGTCGATCTCGCCGCCTTCGAGGCCGGCGCGCTCGACCGCGGCCTTGACCGAAAAGGCGCCGAGCGTCGGCGAGGTCGTGTTGTTGAACGAGCCGCGCGCCGCCTTGGTCAGCGGGGTGCGGGCGGTGGAAACGATGACGGCGTCACGCATTCTGTTTCTCCTAGAACAAACTCAATTCCATCCCCTTCAGGGGAGGGCAGCGAGACTTGGGAACTTGTTCCCTAGTCGCAGCGGGTGGGGGCCAGAAACCTTGCACAAGGTTTCAGGCCCCCACCCCAACCCCTCCCCTGAAGGGGAGGGGCTTAATCACCTCACACGAAAAACTGGCTGATCCATTCGGCCATCAGCGCGGGCTTGTCCTCGCCCTCGATCTCGACGGTGAATTCGAGCGTCTGCTGCCACTGGCCGGGGCGTTTTTCGTCGAGTTCGAGCAGCTTGAAATGGCCACGCACGCGCTTGCCCGAGCGGACGGGGGCGAGGAAGCGGACCTTGTTGCCGCCGTAGTTGACGCCCATCTTGACGCCTGCGGGGCGCGGGCAGTCCGAGGTCGCCATCAGCACCGGGAAAAGCGACAGCGTCAGGAAACCATGCGCGATGGTGCCGCCGAACGGCGTCAGCTTCGCCTTTTCCTCGTCGACATGGATGAACTGATGGTCGCCGGTGGCGTCGGCGAATTTGTCGATCATGTCCTGATCGACGAGCAGCCATTCGGATGTGCCGAGCTGCTTGCCGACCAGTTCCTTCATGTCCTGCGGCGGAATCGCGCCCATTTCTCATCCCCTCAACGGTTGTTCGGGGCGCGTTCTAGGCCCGGGCGGCGGGGTTGCACAAGAGCCAAGGGCTTTGCGCTACGGCGCCGTAGCGTCAGCCGGGCCTGGCGCCCCCGGACGCCGCCGTCTTGCCCTTCGGAGACTCGGGCCAGGGCATGATCATCGTGCCGTCTGGCGCGGCGGTGAAGGTCGTCTGCGTCGGATAGGCGAATTCATAGCCCGCGGCGGTCAGTGCCTCGAACAGGCGGATACCGACATCGGTCCGCGCGGCCGCGACAAGGCCGAGGTCTTCCTGATGCACGTCGAACACCAGTTCGAAGTCGAGGCTCGACGGGCCGAAGCCGGTAAAGCTCGACCGGATGAAATCATGCCCCGCCAGTTTGACCTGCTCCTCGAGCAGCGCGGGCAGGGCGCGAAGCCGTTCGGGCGTCGTCTGATAGATGACGCCGATCGCAAAGCTGATCCGGCGGCGGAACAGATGCGCGTAATTGCTGATCTCCTTGGACAGGAGGTTGGTGTTGGAAATCACCAGCAGTTCGCCGTTGACCGAACGCAACCGGGTGCTTTTCAGCCCGATGCGCTCGACCGTCGCGGTGCTCGTGTCGTACTTGATCGTCTCGCCGACGCGGAACGGGCGGTCGAAGATGATCGACAGCGAGGCGAAGAGGTCGGAGAAGATGCCCTGCGCCGCGAGGCCGATCGCGATGCCGCCGATGCCGAGGCCGGCGATCAGGCCGGTGACATTGACCCCCATATTGTCGAGGATGACGATGCCCGCGATCGCGAACAGCGCGACGCTGATCAGCAGGCGGATGATGCCCATCGCGTTCGCCAGCGTCTCGTTATGGCCCTCGGCGGCGCGGCGCTGGATCAGGCCGAGCACGATCTCGCGCGCCCAGATCGCGACCTGCATGACGACCGAAATGGTGAAGACGAACTGGATGATCTGCAGGATCAGCGCGGGCGGATTGGCATAGCCCGCGACGAGCCGGATCGCGACGATCGCGAGGACGAAGGATTTGGTCTTGTGGATCACCCGCCCCGCGATGTGGGTGATGGTGAAATCGCCCTCGGCCGACTGCGCATGCTTGAGCGCGAAGCCGCGCAGCATCGACAGCAGGAAATAGATGATCAGGCCGGCGCCGATGGCGATACCGATCTGCAGCCAGTGACTGTTGATCCACGCGATGCTGGCGTCCCACCAGTAGCGGAGGTCGTCCATGGGGTTGTTGGCAGGCGCGGTTCTCGTCGCGGGGGCGGCCTTGGTCGCGGCGCTGCTGGCGGCGGTGAAAAGAGAGAAGGTCACGTCGGTCCTTTTGATCGGTCAGGCGGAACGGAGCAAGGCGGCCGCATCGGGCGCGCGCTCCAGATAGGTCAAAAAGCCGCGTTCGACACGCGAAAGATATTTGGTCGCGCGCGGCAGCGGGCCGACGGCGGCGGTAAAGTCGCCGCGTTCCTGCGCCGCGGCGATCATCGCGGGGTGGACATAGGCCTTGCGCGCGATCGCGGGAGTGTTGCCGAGATGGCTAGGCGACATGGGTCAACAGCTGTTTGAGCGTCGGGGGCTCGGGCGCGCCGTAGAGAAAGGCGAAAGCCTCGACGCTGGCCGACCAGGTGCGGAAATGCTTGGCGCTGAAGGCGTCGCCCATCGCATCGCGGATATAGGCATTCACCTCGTCCGACCCCACCGCGCAATAGTCGCCGTCCTCCTCATATCGGAACAGATGCTGGCCGGGCAGGTCCTGAAGGCGGCGGACGAGCGTGGTCAGGCTGCGGTCGCTGACCACCACCTCGCGCTTCATTCCGCCCTTGGCGCGATATTTCAGGCGGAGCGACTTGCCGGTCAGCTTCGCGTGGCGGCGGCGCAGCGTGGTCGCGCCGAAGCTGTTGTTCGCGGCGGCATATTGCTCGTTGCCGACGCGCAGCGCGGCGAGGTCGAGCAGGCGGACGACGGCGGCGACGACGCGTTCCTGGCAGAGGGTGCGGCGGCCGAGATCCTCCTGGAGCCGCGCGCGGAGCAAAGGCAGGGCATGGCCGAATTCGGCGCAGCGGTCATATTTGTCCGCCTCCTGCGCGAGGCGGAAATCGGGATGGTAGCGATATTGCTTGCGCCCGCGCGCGTCATAGCCGGTCGCGAGGATATGGCCGTTGGGGGCGGGGCAGAACCAGGCGTCCTCATAGGCCGGCGGTAGGGCGATGGCATTCAGCCGCCTGATTTCGGCGGCGTCGCGGATGATCCGGCCCTTGGCATCGCGGTAGCGCCAGCCGTCGGCGAGCCGCTCGCGGCTGATGCCCGGCAGGCTGTCGTCGATGTGGATGAGACGCGCGGCGGAGGTCTGGGCGGCCATGAGGGGATAGCGTTTTGTTGGGCAGGATGGTTCCAACCCCCTACTGCCTGCACCCAGCCGATTCCCCGAGCGAAGCCGAGGGGCCCGGCCGAGCGAAGTCGAGGTAGCGACGGCGTGGTTTCTCGCTGCGCTCGAAGAAGCCCCTCGGCTTCGCTCGGGGAATCGGAATCCTAGTTTGCCTGAACCGCCGGATGCCGGGTCGGGACCTGCGCCGGGCGCGCGGTGAGCGGGCGCCAGCCGACCTCGCGCTCGCGGCGGCGGACATAGGTGGAGAGGCCCATCTGCAGCGCCAGCATCATGTAGATGAAGGGCTGGAAGGCGATGCCGACGAACAGCGAGCCGACCATATAGGTGATATGGCCGTGCTGGAGCGCGGTCGCGAGCGGGGCGATCCATTGCTCCTCGGCGCGCCGCGTCTTGAGGTAACGCCGCCGCAGCCGCTCCATCTGGATGAGGCCGGTCAGGTGGAGCAGCAGCCACAGCGCGAGGCCCGGATAACCCTGTTCGCCGAGCATTTCGAAATAGCTCGAATGATAGGCGCGGCCCTTTTCCTCATAGACCGTGGGTTCGGCTTCCTGCGGCTTGTCGGGGTCATAGGCGCTCGCCGCCTTTTCGACGCGAACGTGGTTCTGGATATAGGCCTCGAACCCGCCGCCGAAGGGATGGTCCTTCGCATATTCCCACGTCCAGGCCCACACCGCGACGCGCGTCGAGGCCGACTGGTCCGCCTTGTGATTCTGGATTGTTTCCATGCGCTCGGTGAAGCTTTGCGGCAGGAAGGGGATGGCGGCGAGCGCGAGCAGGCCGGCGCCCGCCGCATAGAGGAAGCGGTGCCTGACCGCGCGCAGCGACAGGACCGCGAGGATGACGAGGCAGACGAGTCCGGTGCGCGCCTGCGTGCCCACCGGGAGCAGCGCGCAGGCGAAGATCAGGGCGAAGCAGAAGAGCGAGACGCGCCAGTCGGGCGGAAAGATCGTGCCATGCCTGCGGTACCAGAGGATCAGCGGGATGATCGAGATGCCCACGGCGGACATGATCGACCCTTCGTACAGGCCGTAATTTTCGTTGAGCAGCAGCTGGAGCGTGCCGTAGCCGCCGCCGCCCGCCGCGGTCTTGATGCCGCCCGCGATCGCGATCGCCGCCGCCGACAGCAGCATGGTGAGGATCAGCGCCTCGATCCGGAGCTTGGTGCGCAGGGTCAGCGGCAGGAAGATCGCCCAGACGAGCGCCTTCCACACCCAGCTCCATTTTTCCTGCGCCTCGACCGGGAAATCGGCCTGGCTGGTCGTCATCCAGCAATAGAGGAGGAGCGCGGCGAGGATGAATTGCCGCGCCGACCACCTGGTGTCGCGCTTGTCGTCGACCGCAAGCCAGCCGACGATCGCGAGGCCGAAGACGATCAGCGAGATCGGGATCGAGTTGATGAGGAAATAGCTCAGCCGTTGCGGCGCGACGATGTCGATGTAGCAGAAGCACAGGACGAACAGGAACGGCTTGCGAAAGCCGAGCCCGATGAAGGCGAAGAGAAAGGCGACAAAGGCAATGTCACGCATCGCCCTGTTCCTGCTGCCTGGCGGCCTCGTCGCGGCGGCGCTGCCACAGCATCCGCGGGCTGACCTCATGGTCGAGATCGTCGCGATACAGCAGGCGCCACAGCGCGATCGCCAGCAGCACATGCGTCAGACCGATGGAGAAATTGTCGACCATGGCGCACGCCTACGCGATCGGGGTTGACGGCGCGTTAAGCCTTGTCTGGCATTGAGCGCGGGTCATGACCCGCATCCTCCACGTTCTCGACCACAGCCTGCCCGCGCACAGCGGCTATACCTTCCGCACCCGCGCGCTGATGAAGGCGCAGGTCGCGAAAGGCTGGCAGGTTGCGGGGGTGACCGGGGTACGCCATCCCGAACCCGGACCCGACGGCGAGACGGTCGACGGGCTGACCTTCTATCGCACGCCGGAGATTGCCCCGGCGCGCTCGCCGATCCGCGAGTGGCGCGAGATCGGCGCGCTCGCGGCGCGGATCGAGGCGCTGGTGAAGGAATGGCGGCCCGACCTGCTCCATGCGCATTCGCCGGTGCTCGACGGCATGGCGGCGCTGCGCGTCGGCAAGCGGCTGGGCATTCCGGTGCTCTACGAGATCCGCGCCTTTTGGGAGGATGCGGCGGTCGGCAACGGCACGGGGCGCGAGGGAAGCGCCAAATATTTTCTGACCCGGCAATTGGAAACCCACGCCGTAAAATCGGCCGATGCCGTCGCGGTGATCTGCGAAGGGTTGCGCGGCGACCTGATCGCGCGCGGGGTCGATGCCGGCAAGATCATCGTGTCGCCGAACGGCGTCGACCTCGACCTGTTCGGCGATCCGCCGCCGCGCGATGCCGCGCTTGCCGACGAGCTCGGGCTGGGCGCGGGTGATGCGGTGATCGGCTTCATCGGCAGCTTTTACGACTATGAGGGCATCGACGACCTGATCGCGGCGATGCCCGCGCTGGTCGCGGCGCAGCCGGGGGCGCAATTGCTGCTCGTTGGCGGCGGGCCGATGGAGGCGGCGCTGAAGGTACAGGCGGCGGCTTCGCCGGTCGCGGACCGCATCCATTTCGTCGGCCGCGTGCCGCACAGCCAGGTCGAGCGCTATTATTCGCTGACCGATATCCTCGCCTATCCGCGCAAGAAGATGCGGCTGACCGATCTGGTCACCCCGCTGAAACCGCTGGAGGCGATGGCGCAGGGCAAGCTGGTCGCGGCATCGGACGTCGGCGGACATCGCGAACTGATCGAGCATGGCGTGACGGGCACCCTGTTCGCGCCCGACGATCCGGCGGCGATCGCCTCGGCGCTGGACGGGCTGCTGGCCTCGCGCGAAAATTGGGACGAGCAGCGGCAGGTCGCACGACTTTTCGTCGAAAAGCATCGTAACTGGTCGTCAAACATTTTACGTTACGAACCCGTTTACCAGCGGCTGTTGCGACGCGATTCCGCGCTCGCCGCATGACGCGGGCAGGCATTTGGGACGATATGGACGAAGACCGGCAGAGTTGGATAGGCGAAACGCTCGCCGCGCTGTGGCGGGGCGTGCGCCCGGCTGCGCGCGGCGGCGATCGGCGCAGCGGCGCTGACCTTTCTGTTCGCCGCGGTGATGCCGCTCGCCTGGGTCGCGGCGATCAGCTGGCAGCTTTATCTCGACCGGCTGTCCGATTTCTTCCTGCCGCCCATCGGGAACGCCGGGCGTCTGGCGCTTGCGCTGGGCATGGCGGTGATCGCCGCGCTGCTCGCCGGACTGATCGCGCTGCTGCTCGCCAAGCCGGCGGTGCGCGGCAAGGACGGGCTGAACCGCCGCGTTTCGGCGCGCGCGAAAAAACGGGCGGAGGCTGAAGCCGAGGCGGCGCTGCCGCGCCGCCGCGCCGACAGGCACCCCGACGATGCACCGCGGCCGCCGATCCGCGCGGGCCGCGACCTGCCCGAAGGCGGGCTGGGTCCGCTGGTCGCGCCGCGGCGGCGGACGAGACCGAAACCCTCGACCTTGTGGCGACCGATGTCGCCGAAGCCGAAGAAGATGAACTGATCCTCGCCGACCTCGCGCCGGTGGATTATGCCGCCGACGATGACGAAGCGCCGTGGCTGCAACCCGCCGAAATCGCAAAGCCCGCGATGCCCGAGCCCGTCGACAACAGCCTGGGCGCGATGGTCGCGCGGTTCGAGGCGGGACTCGCGCAGCGGCGGAAAGCCGCCGCGTCGGCACCCGCCGCCGGCGAGGATGTCGAACAGCCCGACTTCGCGCTCGAAGCCGCGCTCGGCACGCTGCAACGCATGACGCGCCGCGCGGTGGGGTGATGGAATTCCCCTCCCGCTTGTGGGAGGGGAGTCCCTAATCCTCCACCGTCAGCATTTCGATCCGCAGCCCGGCGCCGTCATCGGCGATCTCGACCGCCAGGTCGGCGACGATATGGCCCGGCAGGCGCCATTCGATCGTCTCGAGCCGCGCCTGCAGCAGAGGGCGCAGCACCGCCGCATCCTCCTCGCCGATGCTGCACGGAAACAGATGCCGCGCCCCGACGAAATTGGCGCTTGCCCACGGGCGCAATGTGGAGGCGCCGAGCAGCAGCCCGTGCGGCAGCTCGCGCGCGAGCAGGCGGGCGAGGCGGCGGTGCGGGCAGCCGGGGCGGACCGGGCGGACGGGGGACCAGCGCATCATGCCTCTCCCCCCGGATGGCGGACGACGTAGAGGCGCCGGTCGCCGCGCGGCGCGACGCGTCCGGCGCGATGGTCCGCGCGCCATTTGTTCATGAAATGTTCCACGCGACAGGTCACGCGAAGCCCGACGATGCGGCCTTGGCGCAGATCCTTGACCAGGCGCGGGTCGCGCACCGCTTCGCGCCCGAAGACGCTCGGCGGGATCGCCGATTCGGCCAGAAACCCCTCGATCCGCTGCAACAGATTTTGCGCCATAAATCCTCCCTGATCGCTCCAACCGCCGGACGACTCGTACGATAGGATATTTCCTATTTGAAGCGCTTTTTCCTACTTGTCTAGGATAAATCCTATTGCTAAGGACGAAATAGGAAAGGGAACCCGCCATGGCCGATTTTGTCGACGATCCACGCGCCGCGCTCGACCGGCTGCTGACCGAACGGGGGGTCGACTATGTCCGCCTGTCGGAAAAGATCGGACGCAACCCCGCCTATATCCAGCAATATATCAAGCGCGGTTCGCCGCGGCGGCTCGCCGAAGAGGATCGCGCTCGCATCGCCGCCTATCTGGGGGTGCCCGAGGCGATGCTGGGCGGACCGGTACAGCGCGTCGCGGCGCCGGCGCGGATGCGCGGACCCGACATGGTGCTGGTGCCCAAGCTCGCGATCGGCGCCTCGGCGGGCGCGGGGGCGAGCATCGACGGCGAACCGGTCGAGGGCGCGGTCGCCTTCGACCCCAAATGGCTGCGCGAACTGGGCGCCGACGCGCGCGCGCTCAGCATCATCCGCGTCGAGGGCGATTCGATGGCACCGACGCTGAACGACGGCGACGATATATTGGTCGACGGCGGCGACGCGGCGGCGCGGCTGCGCGACGGCATCTATGTGCTGCGCATGGACGACGGGCTGATGGTCAAGCGCGTCGCGCGCGCGCCGGGGCCGGGCCGGATTTCGGTGATCAGCGACAATCCGCACTATCCCAGCTACCCCGATCTTTCGATGGGCGCGGTGCAGCTCGTCGGGCGCGTGGTGTGGACCGGGCGGCGGGTGCGGTGACGGGGGCGGGGGGAATATTGTTCGATGACGATTTTGACCGTTGCGGCAAGGGCCCTGATATGTGCTTCGGCGGGCGTGCTCTATGGGTGTGCGTCATTGTCACCGCCGGTTGATCCGATCGGACTGGCGGTGATTGAATGGGAAACCGAAAGCCCTCCTTTTTGCGGGCGATGCGACAGCCTGAAACTGGTGGTCGCGTCGGACGGGCGTGTCTGGACCGAAGAAGGTTATTGGGCAGGTCGGTACCGGGATTGGCGTACCACAAAGCGCCGATTTCAAGTCCCGCCCGAGCGGGTCGCGGCTTTCCGGGCGCAGCTTCAGCCCTATCGCCCCGATGGATTTTTCCGTCTCGACCAGGAGGTTTGCAAGACCTTCTGGACGGACTCCGGTGGTTTTAGGATCAAATGGCGCGAGGAAGGACGGGAAGACAGCCTGATATTCGATCGGGGGTGCGACCCCGCCGAGCGGGCGTCCCAAGCAGAAGATATCATGAGGGCGCCGCGTCTCCTGGGGATAGAAGGTCTGGAGCGTTATATGCGCTGAGCGCGTTTTCCGCCGATTTCGGGAAACGTCAGTAAGGCGCCGCCATCTCCGCCTCGATTTCATGCTCGAGCACTTCGGCGCGCTGGCATTGTTCTTCCTTGCCGTCGCGGCATTTCTCGGCGGCCTTGTCGCGTTCGCGCGTCAGCTTGCCGAGCCGTTCCTCGCGCTTGCGCATCTCGCGGCCGCGGTTGCGGTCGGCCTCTTCCTGGCTGGTGGTCGACCAGTCGGCGACCTGCCCGACCGCCTTCACCGGCGCGGTGACCACGGTCTTGACCGCGCTGACGCAGCCGGCGAGCAGCGGGGCGGAGAGCAGGAGCAGGACCATCGCGCGCATGGCAAAGCCTTTCGGAGAAGCAGGGGGTTTCCATCGCATAATGCGGCGCGGCTGAACAGGATATTGCGGCGGGCGGAGCGGCGGCCGGGCGTGGATGTCATATCATTGAAACAAATGGTTAAAGCGGTGTTTACCATCGTGCCTTAGGTCGGCGGTGCCCGCCACGCCAAGCCAAAGAGACCTATGAGCCCCGTCGATCTTGCCCTTGCTCCGACCCCCGGCCATTCCGCCGCCGTCCGCACCGATGCCCATCTGTCGGAGGTGATCGACCTGTTCCGTCACAATCCGCAGCTGCGCATTCTGGCGGTGCTCGATACGGACCGCTGCGGCCGGTGGGGATCGTGCGCGAGCAGAAGGTGCGCGAACTGCTCTTCTGTCCTTACTGGTTTTCGCTGATGCAGAATCCGACGATCGGCGGCTCGATCGCGGGCATGACCGAACCCTGCCTGACCGCCGATATCGCCGAATCGACCGCGACTCTGCTCGCCATCGTCTCGCGCTCGGCGGGGGCGGAGGGGCTGGTGCTGATCCGCGAGGGCCGCTTCGTCGAGACGCTCGACAGCGGCCAGCTCGCGAAGCTCGCGATGCTGCGCGAGGTCGAGCTGGCGCAGGAGGGCAGCGCCCGCGCCGCGCGGATCGACGAGGCGGGGGACCGCTTTCATGAGGATATCGCCGCGCTGACCGCCGCGCTGTCCGACACCGCGCGGCAGGTCGAGGGCGTCGCCCGCGATCTCGCCGAGCGCGCGCAGCAGACCGGCCGCGACGCGGTATCGGTCGCGGGGGCGACCGCGCAGACGCTGACCGGGCTCGGCGAACTCGGCGAGCGCGGCCATGCGCTGGCGGCGGCGATGCGGCGGATCGTCGATGACGGCACCCATGCGCGTAGCGTGCGCGGGGAGGCGCACCGCAAGGTCAGGGCGGCGAGCGAGCGCGCCGCGGCGCTCAAGGCCGCGAGCCAGTCGATCGAGCAGATGCTGGCGCTGATCATCGACATGGCGAGCCGCACCAACATGCTCGCGCTCAACGCCGGGATCGAGGCGGCGCATGCGGGCGACGCGGGCCGGGGCTTTGCGGTGGTCGCGACCGAGGTCAAGGCGCTCGCCAAACAGACGCGCGCCGCGGCGGGCGACATCGCCAAACATATCGACGGTATTCGCGACATCGTCGGCCAGGTGACCGAAGGGTTCGACGAGGTCGAAAAGGCCATCGTCGCGAACAACGGCTTTTCCGATGCCGTCGACAGGGCGGTCGACGGGCAGAGCGCGACGACGCTGATGATCGCGAGCTATGTCGAGCAGGCGGTCGCGGCGGGGCGCGAGATCGACACGCGCGTCCAGCATATCGGCCGCGGCGCGACCGCGGTCGGCGACGGCGCGCAATCACTCGGGCAATTGTCGGCGGGCCTGACGCGGGCGGCGCAGTCGCTGCACCTGCGCGCGCGGCATTTCGTCGAGGCGGTGGCGGCGGCCTGATCCGCACCAAACCAAAGGCTTGCGGCGGCGCGCGGCGCTGCTAGGCTCTTCTCCGCGCCTGCGGCGCTCATGGCCGTCGGTGTGCAGGAGAGGGTCATATGAGTAATATGCAAAAAGGACTGGCCGAATTCATCGGCACCTTCTGGCTCGTGTTCGGCGGCTGCGGCAGCGCGGTGCTGGCGGCGGCCTTTCCCGATGTCGGGATCGGGCTGCTCGGCGTGTCGCTGGCGTTCGGGCTGACCGTCGTCACCATGGCCTATGCGATCGGCCATATTTCGGGATGCCACCTCAATCCGGCGGTGACCGTCGGCCTGTGGGCGGGCGGGCGCTTCGCGGCGCGCGACATTCCGCTCTATGTGGTGGCGCAGGTGCTGGGCGCGATCGTCGCGGCGTTCCTGCTGTGGCATGTCGCGGAGGGCAGCACCGCCTTCGACCTCGCGACCAAGGGGCTGGCGCAGAACGGCTATGGCGCGAACGGCGGTTCGCCGGGCGGCTATGATCTCACCTCGGCGCTGATTATCGAGATCCTGCTCACCGCCGTCTTCCTGTGGATCATCATGGGGTCGACCGACGGGCGCGCGCCGGCGGGTTTCGCGCCGCTGGCGATCGGGCTGGGGCTGACGCTGATCCACCTGATTTCGATCCCGGTGACCAACACCTCGGTCAATCCGGCGCGCAGCACCGGGCTGGCGCTGGTCGTCGGCGGGTTGGCCTTGCAGCAATTGTGGCTGTTCTGGGTGGCGCCGCTGATCGGCGGCGCGGTGGGCGGCTGGCTCTATCGCACGATCGGGGCCGACACCTTCCCCAAGCCCAATATCGAGGGCAATTGATTTCGGGGCGGCGGAGACGGGCAGTCTCCGCCGATCCTATTTGAGCAGGTCGACGGCAAAGGCGCGCACTTCGTCCGCCATGTCGGGCCGTTCGAGCGCGACGGCGAGATTGGCCTGAATATAGCCCGCCTTCGACCCGCAGTCGTAGCGCGCGCCGTCGAAGGTGACGGCGTGGAACGCCTGGCTGCCGATCATTTCGGCCATGGCGTCGGTCAGCTGGATTTCGCCGCCGGCGCCCTTTTCCTGCCGCTGCAGCACGCGCATCACCTCGGGCTGGAGAATGTAGCGGCCCGAAACGATCAGGTTCGACGGGGCTTCCTCGACCTTCGGCTTTTCGACGAGGCCGAGCACTTCGGTGAGCGCGCCGTCGCGTGCGCCGGGAGTGATGACGCCATAGCTCGACACCTGCTCGTGCGGCACTTCGAGCACCGAAATCAGATTGCCGCCGACCTTGTGATAGGCATCGACCATCTGCTTCATGCAGCCGGGCGTGCCGTGCATGAATTCGTCGGGAAGGAAGATGGCGAAGGGTTCGTCGCCGACGATGTCGCGCGCGCACCAGATCGCATGGCCGAGGCCGAGCGGTTCCTGTTGCCGGACATAGGCGCAGTTGCCCGGGCCGAGGCGGGTCGGTTCGAGGACCGACAGGTCCTTGCCGCGTTCGGACATCGTCTTTTCGAGTTCGAAGGCGATGTCGAAATGATCCTCGATCGCGCTCTTGCCGCGCCCGGTGACGAAGATCATCTGCTCGATCCCCGCCTCGCGCGCCTCGTCGACCGCATATTGGATCAGCGGGCGGTCGACGACCGGCAGCATCTCCTTGGGGATCGCCTTGGTCGCGGGGAGGAAGCGGGTGCCGAGGCCGGCGACGGGGAAGACGGCTTTGCGGATCGGTTTCATGGGCGCGGGCTTAGCGGCGAACGCGGGGCAAGGAAAGGCGCGCTATTGCGGTGTGACGATCACGACAACGCGGCGGTTGTCCTGCCGTCCTTCGGGTGTCGCATTGCTCGACAGCGGCAACGCCTCGCCGCGCCCGACGACCTGGTCGCCGGCAAGGATCATGCCGTTGGTGCGCATCGGCGCCGCCACCGATTCCGCCCGTGCCTGCGACAGCTTGAGGTTATAGGCGCTGCTGCCCGTCGAATCGGTGTGGCCCTCGACGCGCGCCGAGACGATGCCGACGCCGGACAGCCGGCGCGCGACTTCGGAAATCGTCTCGATCTGTTCGGGTTTCAGATTGGCGTCGTCGCTCGCGAACAGCAGGCGCTCCGGGAGCGTCAATTGCCAGCCGTCGCCGGTTTCCACAAAACCCTGCGACTGGAGCATCGCGATCTGCTCCGGGCTGAACCCTTTCGGCGGCGGCAGGCTTTGGCAGGCGGCGAGCAACGCCGCGGCGGCGAGGGTGAAGAGAGTCTTGATGGAGCGGGACAATGCAGGGGTCATCGGATCACGCTTTCGGCTTCAGCTTCGGGTGCGGTTGGATAATTTGTCGGCGTACATGGCGGCATCGGCAGCGGTGAGCAGCGCGGCGGCGTCACCGGCATCGTCGGGAAAGACGGCGACGCCGACACTTGCCGTGGGATGATAGGATTCGCCGCCGGGCAATGTGACCGGCTGCGAGACGCTGGTGCGAATCCGCCTGGCGAGGACCTGCGGCTCGATGGTCAGGTCGAGCGGATCAATCAGCACGACAAATTCATCGCCGCCGATGCGCGCCGCGAAATCGCCTTCGCGCAGGGTCTGGCGAATCCGCTGCGACAGCGCGACGAGCACGGCGTCGCCCGCCGCATGGCCGAAACGGTCGTTGGCGGCCTTGAAATTGTCGGCGTCGATGAAGAGCAGGGCGAGGCGGCGGCCGTCCTGCTGCGCCGCCGCGATCCGCAGCGCCAGCTGTTCGTCGAAGGCCGCGCGGTTGGGCAATGCGGTCAGGCCGTCGTGCGAGGCGCGGTGGGCGAGCATCGCCCTTTCGCTCTCCATGCTGCCCTGCCAGCCGTGCAGCTCGTCGAGCAGCGCGTTGATGTCGCCGCCGAGCCGGTCGAGCTCGGCGATCCGCAGCGGCTGGACGCGCTTGTCGAACCGGCGGTGCAGCCGGACATCGTGCGCGACCGTCGCGATCTCGCCCAGCGGCTTCACCAGTTCATATTCGAACCGCCGCGCCATGACGACCGTCCCGAGCGCGGTGACGATGAGGCAGGCGAGCCCCGCGAGCAGGCCGATCCGCACATAGTCGATCAGCGTCGAGCTGTCGCCCCAGACCTGGATCGTCCCGATCGCCGAGCCGTTGCGGCGGATCGTCACCGAAACGGGTTTGGCGAAAAAGGCGCGGGTGAGCAGCGGTGCGGGGTCGGCGGCGGGCGATTCCCATTCGGTCAGCGGTAGGCCGCGGTCGTCGAGCACGCGCAGCTTCGCGATGCCGGGAATCCGCATCAAGGGGGCCAGCCCCTCGCGCGCCGCGGCGGCATCGTTGAACACCAGCGCCGGTTCGACTCCATAGGCGCCGAGCTGCGCCGCGAGTTCGATATTGCGGTCGGCATAACCGCGCATCGCGGTGATGCCCGCAAGCAGGATCGTGATCCCCGATAGCGCCACCGCGAACAGGGTGACGCCGAAATGGAAGCGCGACAGCAGTTTTTGCAGGGTGGTTCGCGCAGGCGAGCGGGGGCTCATGGCAGATCCCCTTCGCCCTGGCCGATCTTGAGCACGCGCGGGTCGATGCGGAGCGGGCCGCGGCCGATCGCGTCGAGATTGACCGCGAAGCTGAGCCCGCCTGCCTTGCGGGTCAGGCAGAACATCGCGCCATACAGGCAGGCCGGATCGTCGTCGCTGATCGTCAGCACCGGACGGCCGCGCACCCAGCCGATCAGACGCTGGCGGTCGGCGACCGGCATTCGGCCGAAGAACAGAATGTCGCAATCGTCGCCGCCCGTCACGGCGGCCGCGCTCATGCGCCGGACGACGACAGTGCCGCCGCCCCCGGGCAGGCTGGGGGCGATGCTGCCCGTCAGTTGCGGCGTGCCGACGAGGCAGAGCGTGCGGGTGGTGGCGGCGGAGCCGTGGGGCCATCGGGCATAGGATATGAAGCCACCGACCATGCGGTTGACGGCACGTGTCATGCCGTCGGCGCCGTCCTCGACGATCGTCTGGCTCGCCGCCTGCACCGACATTTGCGGTGTCGTCGACAAGGCGACGATCAGGAACAATGATGCCAGCACCCGGTTTGCGACCCCCACCGCGCCTGGGCAGCCTAGCCCAACTTGGCGGCGTCCGCTAACCTAAACGACGGACAAGTCAACGAGAAGTGACGTCACGCCGCCATTTCGCAACACCGCTACGTGCCGCGTCCCATTTGGGTAACGATATTGCTCGCCAGCTGAGCCGTCTATTGATCCTGACCGCGCAGCCGTTCGGCGAATCCCTTGCGCAGCTTGGCGAGTTTCGGCGGAATCACCGCCATGCAATAGGGATTGCGCTGGCCCTCGCCGTCCCAATAATTCTGGTGATAGTCCTCGGCCGGATACCAGGCCGCGGGTGGTTCGATCGTGGTGACGACCGGGGCGGACTGGTCGGCCTGGGCGCGATCGATTCCGGCGCGCGCGGCGTCGGCCTGGGCGGCATCGAGCGGGAAGAGCGCGCTGCGATATTGGGTGCCGATGTCGTTGCCCTGGCGGTTGAGCGTCGTCGGGTCGTGCGTCGCGAAATGGACGTCGAGCAGGTCGTCGTAGGAAATCACGCCGGGATCGAAGGTGATGCGGATCGCCTCGGCATGGCCGGTATCGCCGGTGCAGACCTGTTTATAGGTCGGGTTTTCGACATGGCCGCCGATATAGCCGCTTTCGACCTTGTCGACGCCGGCAAGGCCTTGGAAGACCGCCTCGGTGCACCAGAAGCAGCCTCCGGCGAAAATGGCGGTTTCCTGGGTCATGGTGTTTGTCCTTGTCGACTGTGGGGGGATCGGCGTCAAAATAAGAAGCCGCGGGCCTATTCCAAGGGCGGCAGCGCGGCGATCAGCGACGGCCGCGCCCGCGGGTCCGTCGCCCGCGCGGCGCCCATCGCCTCGATCTCGGCCTCGATCGCCGCGATTCTTTCGCGGCGCGGCGGATGCGACGCGTCGCGGATCAGAGGTTTCGGGTGCCGTTCCCAGAAGCGGATCGCGGCGCGCGGGTCGTAACCGGCGTCGGCCATCAGCCAGACCGACAGCCGGTCGGCTTCGATCTCGGTCGCGCGCACAAGACCGACCGCTCGCCCGCCGGCAAGCCGCTCGCGATGGCGCAGGATATTATGAGCGAGTTCATGCGCGACCACCGCGGCAAATTCGGCGTCATCGGCGATCGAGCTGGCAAGCCGCAGCGTTACCCGGACGAGCTGGCCGTTCGCCGCCGCCTGCGGCCCGCCGCGCTCGATCCTGAAGCTGCTGGCGCAGCCGGGAGCCGCGGCGAGGCGGTAGTGGCGGCCCGAGCCATCAGTGATCGTTGGCGTCGCGTTGGGGTCGAGACGGGCGAGCATGATGATGGCCGCGTCGATGCGGACCGTCGCCCCGTCGCCGAGCAGCCGGCACGCTCTGGCCGTCGATCGCCGCGATCGTCGCGCCGCGCGGCAGCCCGGCGCGGTCGGCGGGGGAACCGGGAGCGATGGCGGCGACAAAGGGGCCATCGCCCGGCGCGCCATAAGATGGTCCGGCCTCCTTCCATTCGCGGGCCCCGAAGCGGCGCGCGTCGCTGAGCAACCAGCCCGGCTGCGGCCGGGTGACGGGGCACCAGCCCGCGCTGCCCGTCGTCAGGCGGTAACCGGCGGTTGCGAGACGCAATTCCTGTGCGGCGAGGCCGTCTTCGGCAGCGGCATGCGCCGCGCCGCTTGCCGCGAGCATCGCGGTGGCGGACAGCGGGAGAAGGAACGACCGGCGCATCGCGGCCTGATACCAATGCGCTCGCCCTGCGGCCATGAATTTTCGGCGCGGGCATGGCGCGGCCCCCTTGCCTATCGCGGGGCGAGCGACGATAGGGCGGCGATGGCCGATACGTCCGCTTCCGTCCGCCGCCCTCGCCCCGCCGCGCTGGCGCGCTGGCTGTGGCTCGTGGCATTGCTCGTTATCTTCGTCGTCGGGGTCGGCGGGATCACCCGCCTGACCGAATCGGGGCTGTCGATCACCGAATGGAAGCCGGTGTCGGGCGTGCTGCCGCCGCTGAACGAGGCGGGCTGGCAGGAAGAGTTCCACAAATATCAGCAAATCCCCGAATATAAGGAGATCAACAAGGGGATGTCGCTGGCGGCTTTCAAGGCGATTTTCTTCTGGGAGTGGCTGCACCGCATTCTCGGGCGGCTGGTCGGCGGAGCGATGCTCGTGCCGCTCGCCTGGTTCGCGCTTCGGCGGGCGATTCCGGTCGGCTATGGCTGGCGGCTGCTTGCGCTGACGTCGCTCGTCGGACTGCAGGGGGCGATCGGCTGGTGGATGGTGGCATCGGGCCTCGAATATCGCACCGACGTCAGCCATTTTCGGCTCGCGACCCATTTGCTGACCGCGCTGTTCCTGCTCGCCGGGCTGGTGTGGACGGCCCGCGATCTGTCGGCGCTGGCGCGCGATCCCGCTGCGAGACCGGCGCGCCTCACGGGCGCCGCCGTCATCGTGATCGCGATCCTCTTCGTCCAGCTTCTGCTCGGCGCCTGGGTCGCCGGGCTGAACGCGGGACAGGTCGCCAACAGCTGGCCCGCGATGAACGGTCATTTCGTGCCCGAGGGGATCGACTGGTCGGACGGCGTGTGGATGGCGCTGACCAACGACCCCTTCCTGCTGCACTTCCTGCATCGCTGGTGGTCGTGGGTCGCGGCGCTGGCCTTGCTGTGGCTCGCGCGTACGCTGGCGCGGCGCGGCGCGACCGGCGTCGCGGCGATGCTGGTCGCGGTGGTCGTGGCGCAGATGACATTGGGCATATTGACGGTGATCACCGGCGTTTCGCTGTGGATCGCGGTCCTGCATCAGGTGACGGGCGCGATTCTGGTCGCCACGGCCGCGGCCGGGCTGCACCGGCTGGGCCGGACCGGGACATGACGGGCAGGGGCGCCTGGGCAGCGGCGATGCTGCTGTTCACCGCGCCCGGCATGGCGGCTGCCGAGCCGTCCGCTCCCGCGGCGGTCGGTGGGCTGCAGTTCCAGCCGCCGGTCGGGCAACCGATGACCTATCGCGTCACGACGCGGCGGATCAGCCGCGGCGGCACGTTGATCAGCTTTTCGCTGGTCTATGCGCTCGATTGGCAGGGCGCGGGGCGCGGCTATCGCCTCGATACCGTGCTGCGGCGGATCGAGTCGGATGCGCGGCCCGAACTCGTCCGCGCGCTGACCGGGCTGGTGCGGCCGCTCGTCGGCGAATCGGTGACCTATCTGGTCGATGCCGAGGGGCGCAGCGTCGCGCTTGCCGACCCCGACGCCTTGTGGGCGCGGGTGGCCGAGCGGACGCGGGCGCTGGCGGCGGAGGCCACGGCGCCCGAGGCGCAGCAGGTCGCGGCGCTGCTCGCATCGCTGCCCGAAGCCGAGCGCGAAAAGCTGGTCACGGCGGATATTCGCGCGCTGATCGCTCCCGCCAACGCGGCCATTCCGGCGACGACCGATGACGATGCGTCGGTTTCGATCCGGCACGACGGGGGGCAGCTCAGCATTGCCAAGGTCGAGAAGGGCGCGGTGGCTGCGGCGGACCGGGGTGCGTCGGCGCTCGATATCGACATGCTGTGGGCTATCGACAAGACCACTGGTCTGGTGCTTCGCGAGCAACGGCAGAACTGGATTGTCGAACCGGGCAGCGACGCGCGAACACTCGCGGAAGAGCGCGTTCGCGTGCTGACGCCGGGCGATCCCGGGTAGGGCAATCCCGGCAGGTATTATTTTACCCGTCAGCAAAGCCGCTGTTCGCTTGACTTTCGGCCCCATTGTCGCCATTGGCCCGCTCCGAAGCGCCGCGGTGTCCATCCGGACCTTGCGGCGCGGTTCGTTTCGGGCGGCCGGGCCGTCCCCCATGTCTCAAGGAGGTCGCCATGAAGGCGCTGACCAAGACGACCGTTTCCGCCAATGCCGGTACGGTCGAAAAGAAATGGGTGCTGATCGACGCCGACGGTCTGGTCGTGGGCCGCGTTGCATCGATCATCGCCAACATCCTGCGCGGAAAGCACAAGCCGAGCTTCACCCCGCACGTCGATTGCGGTGACAATGTCATCGTCATCAACGCCGAGAAGGTGGCGTTCACCGGCAAGAAGCTGCAGGACAAGCGTTACTACAAGCACACCGGCTATGCCGGCGGCATCAAGGAAACCAGCCCCGCCAAGGTGCTGGAAGGCCGTTTCCCCGAGCGCGTGCTCGAAAAGGCCGTCGAACGCATGATCCCGCGCGGTCCGCTCGGCCGTCAGCAGATGCGCAACCTGCGCATCTTTGCCGGCACCGACCATCCGCATGCCGGGCAGAACCCCGAAGTGATCGACGTCGCGTCGATGAACCGCAAGAACAAGGTGGGTGCATAATGGCCGACGAACAGACCATGACCGATCTCAAGGATCTCGGCGGCGCCGTTGAAGGCACCGTCGCTCCCGTCAGCACGATGCCGCTTCGCGAGAAGAAGGTCGATGCGCAGGGCCGCGCCTATGCGACCGGCCGCCGCAAGGACGCCGTCGCCCGCGTGTGGCTGAAGCCCGGCACCGGCAAGATCACGATCAACGGCCGCGACCAGGAAGTCTATTTCGCGCGTCCGACGCTGCGCCTCGTCATCAACCAGCCCTTCGGCCTCGCCGACCGCGTCGGCAGCTATGACATCGTCGCCACCGTCAAGGGCGGCGGCCTGTCGGGCCAGGCGGGCGCGGTGCTGCACGGCATCGCGCAGGCGCTGAGCCGCTTCGAGCCCGCGCTGCGCGGCGTCGTCAAGTCGGCCGGTTTCCTGACCCGCGACAGCCGCGCGGTCGAGCGCAAGAAGTATGGCAAGGCCAAGGCCCGCCGCAGCTTCCAGTTCTCGAAGCGCTAAGAGCTTTTTCCGCCGACGGGTGGAAAAGAGAAGGGCGGTCCGGCAACGGGCCGCCCTTTTTGCTGCCCGATGTTCGGGCGTGCTTGAGCGCGCGATTGTAATATGATGCAGCCAGTGCCACCATCGGGCCGGTCATTGGCGACCATCAAGGCCGTCCAGGTCCTTTCATCCGGGGAATATCGATGCACCGTTTGTTGATCCGCTGGCACATGCTCGTTGCGGCCTTCCTGTTTCCGGCGATCCTTCTCTATCTGGTCACCGGGGCGCTTTATACCTGGGGCGCGAAGGGCGACTATGCGACGACCGATTATGCGGTGACGCTGTCGGCGCCGCTGACCGATGACAAGGCCGCGTTGCAGGCGATCGTCGTCAGGGAACTCGCCGAGCGCGGCATCGCGCCGCCGACCGGCGGGGCATCGGTCAAGCCGGTGGGCGACAGCTTCCAGCTCGACTGGACGGGATCGCGCCGCGACGTGACGCTGGAACCCGGCGAGAGCGCGACCACGGCGAAGCTGATCGTCAAGGACACCGGCTGGCACCGCTTCTTCGTCCAGCTGCACAAGGCGAAGGGCGGGACGCCGTTCAAAGTCTATGCCGTGGTGCTCGCGCTGGGGCTGTTTTTCCTGGTGACATCGGGGCTGATCGTCGCGTTGAAGATGCCGCAGATGCGGCGCGGCGCGATCATCGGATCGGTGGTCGGGCTGGCCGCCTTCGCGGGCGTGGCGGCGGTCAGCTAAGCAGGTCGAGGCTTCCCAGCGCCAGCGCCTGCCGGGCCGGGCGCTCGGCCATGACGGCGAACATCTCGTCGCCGCGCGCGGTTCGCTCGACGCTCATCGAGGCGAAGACCGCCATGAAATAGCCGCTGAGGGCGCCGATGCGGTAGTCGGTCCACAGCATCGCCGGGTCGGCCCGGACACCCTCGGCCTGCAGCGCGGCGATCCAGTGATCGAAGGCGGGGCGGTCGGCGGCGGCGCGTTCGAAGGGGTCGGCGATGCTGGTGCCGATGAGATAGGCGAGGTCGGTCGCGCCGCTGCCGCGGCCGAGCGTCTGCCAGTCGACGAGCCAGCAGCGGTCGCCCTCGGGCGAAAACAGGATATTGTCGATGCGAAGGTCGCCGTGGACGAGCGTCCGCGCGGCGGGTTCGCGGCCAAGATAGGCGTCGAGGCGATCGACGATGCCTGCCCCGACATCGAGGATCTCTGGCGACAGCCGTTCGGCGTAGCGTTCGCGAAAGCCGAGATAGAGCTGCGGGAACATCGCGCGGATCAGATCGCCATTGTCGCGCGCGATATAGGGCATGTGCGCGAGCCGGGCGTCGTTCCACAGGAAGGCGTGGAGCTTGGCCGCCGCCTCGATGCACGGGACGAGCCCCGCAAGGCCGCGCCCGGCGAGTTGGTCGCCAGCCGTGGCGGGGGCGAGGTCGGAAAGGATCAGCAGGAATTCGACCTCGTCGTCGGCGATATCCTCGAAATAGCAGGCCGGAGAGGGCACCCCGCTCGCCGCGGCGAGATGGCGATACCAGTTCACTTCCTTGACATAGGTGCCGGTCAGCCTGGCGATGTTGCGGCTGGCCTCGTCGTGGCTCGGGCATTTGGCGATGACGGTCGCGGGGGCGTCGATGCCTTCTTCCCAGTCGAGCGCCAGGCGATAGCTGTCGCACATCTGGCCGGTGCCAACCTTGGTCCAGGTAAAGCCGCGCAGCGCCTCGCGATGGCCGAGCAGCGCGCCGAGAAAGAGTGGCTTGATCGCTTCGGGCGAGGTCGGGAAGCTCATGACGCCGGGTCGAGCAGGCCGGTGAGACCCGTGGGGGCGTGCGGGCCGACGAACAATTGTTCGAGCACCCCGACGCCGCGATGGACCGAGCCGCCGTCCACCAGCTCCGTGGTGACCAGCGCCTGGATGTGCATCGCGAGCGGATTGCCCCAGCCGCGCTCGTCCTCCGCCATGCTGTCGAACGCGACGGCGGGATCGGGGCCGTGGTCTAAACCGTGACCCCAGACGGGGTGGGTGTAGCCGAGGCCGCTCATCGCGAAGACCGGGCCGGTCGGGGCCAGCGCCAGCGACCGGCCGCCGCCGAGGTCGGTGCGCTGCGCGGCGACGCGGCGGCTGCCCGGCTGCCAGTCGAGCGCGAAGGTCGCGGCGTCGAAATGGGTTTCGGAGCCGTTGTCCGTGACGAGGACCGCCCGGCGATTCCAGGGATGACCTTCGCCATCGTCGTTGCTGTGGAAGAAGAGCGAGGCGTGGTCGAAATTGCACGGCGTCCACAGCCAGAAGAACTGGTTGAAATTGCCCTGCGGCGGCGGCTGCGGCTCGGCGGCGCCGACCGGGCGGATGCCCCAGCTGCGGTCGCGCGTGCCGGTCCAGCCGTCGCCGACCGCGACGCGCGCGCCGTCGACCGACAGCCAGCCGGCCCAGCGGCCGTTCTGCGTCATGCGCGTATAATCCATGAACAGGCGGGTGCCGTTGCGGCGGACGAAGCGCGGTTCCTCGATCGGGAAATGGCGGCCGGTGAAGGCCAGTTGGGCGGCGAGCGGGCCGCCGTCGGGTGCGATGGTCAAGGTGACGCGTTCGAGCGGTTCGTCGATGGCGATCGAAATCGGGCCGACGGACAGGTCGAGCCGCTCGCCGGTCGAGCGGCGGCTGGCGCGCAGGTTGTGCTGCACGCCATCGACCAGCACACAGAAGGCCGCGTCGACGATGCCGAGTTGCGGGTAGAAGCCCATCGCCGCGGCAAAGAACACCGACCCGTCGGGGCTGGTGCCGTTGAAGAAATAGCGGTCGTAGAAATTGCGGTCGGTGCCCGCGAAGGCCACCGGCTCGCACGTCTGGTGCAGCGGAAAATCATCGCCCTTGGTCAGCATGGCTCGTCCTCATCCCGTTTTTTGTTGCAACCTATAGCGGGGTTTGGGGGATGGGAAGGGGCTGGTTTCGCCCTTAAGGAGACAAAGGATACGGACGGACGCATCCGAATTGTCTCCTTTGTCGCTTTAAGCGCGCAATATGGGCCGGGCTTGGAATCTGGATTCCTCGAGGCACGCGACTTGGTCATCCGACAGGGTAGACCATGGCGATGTTTTTTAGGAAAGACCTTTTGCGGGGCATCGGGCGATGTCGGGTTGCGGGCGGAAGCGGACATAAAGCCCCTCCCCTTCAGGGGAGGGGTTGGGGTGGGGGCCATCGGCCTTGCGCGAGGCCGACGGCCCCCACCCGCTGCGACTAGGCAGCAAGCTGCCAAGTCTCGCTGCCCTCCCCTGAAGGGGAGGGCGTGACAGGATCCCCCATCCACCTTCCAGCCCGATGCCGCCGCACGGCACGCCCTCACTCGCAAGGCAAATCGCCTGTACCCCTCCACCAGCTTTGCTGGTCCCCCTCCCCGTGCCGGGGAGGATCGGCAAGGTCCGCTCCCCGCCCCGAAGCCGTCGGGCGGGCGCCGCCTCTTCAATGCACCGGCGGATCGACCGGCGGCACCGCGCCAACGGGGGCGACCGGTTCGCCCGGCTCGCGCGGCGGCAGCGCATCGGGGGGCACCGCGTCGATCTGCATGTCGGGGGTCGGCACCTTTTCGAGGTTGCGGACGCGGACGTCGATTTCGTCATCCGCGATGCGCAGCTCGTTGAAGCCCGGCGGGGTCGAGCGGAGGCGCTGCGACAGGGTGCCGGCGCCGATCATGCGGATCGGGCCGTCTTTCGTTTCCTTCACCAGGTCGAAGGCGTCGTGGACATGGCCGGTGAGCACCGCCGCCACCCCTCGCGAGGCGAGGGCGCGCAGCGCCGTCTCGCCGCCGCGGGTGAGGGCGCGGCCGCGCGTGCCCGCCTCGACGAGCGGATGGTGCGCGGTGACGAAGACTCGCGTGCCGCGCGGCAGCGCGTCGATCGCCGCCATCGTCCTGTCGAGCGCGCTACGCGTCACCCAGCCCTTCGACCAGTCGAGCCGCCACTGCGCGCGCGCGGTGGTCTTGAGCGGGACGACCGCGACGCCTGCGAGGTCGAGCTCGCGCTCGACGAGCCGCTCGATGCGGCGGATGCGGGCGTAGGGCCAGAAGAAGCGCGCGAGGGGATTGAAATAGGGCAGGTCGTGGTTGCCGACCTCGACCGTCACCGGCACGTCGAGCCGCTCGATCCAGTCGCAGGCGGCGGCGAATTCATGGGAGCGCGCGCGCATCGTCAGGTCGCCGGTGATCAGCACCGCGTCGGGCTGTTCGCTTTTCACGATATGCCCGAACCAGTCGATCGCGGCGCGGTCCTCCAGCCCGAAATGCAGGTCGCTGATGTGGAACAGGCGGGTCATGCGGTGGCGAGGAAATCGACGGCGCTCGTGGCGATCGAAAAGCGGGCGGGCGAGGGGATTTCGCCGAGCTCGCCGTCATATTCGAGGCTGATCGGCGCCTCGCTTTCGAGCAGGATCGTCCCGGCGGTCGCAAGTCGCTCGCTCGGCCCGTCGCGGAAATCGCCGCCGAGCCAGGCGAGGCCATGGCGCAGCACGTCCGCCGTGCCCTCGGTCATTATGCCGTCGGCGGCGATGCCCTGTTCGGTCGGGGTCAGGATGACGGCCGGGTAGGTCTTGTCCTGACCCGCGATGCCGACGCCGGGCGCGTTCAGCATGGTGTCGAGCGCCTCGGGCGCGGCGCGGCTCGCCTCGATCAGCCCGTCCTGCCGCATCGTCTCGCGCACCTCGGCCCAGCGCGTCGCGGGGCTCGGCGACGATGGTGATGAACGCCTCGCCACCCTCGGACCTGATGGTCGGGATCGGGCGCCGCAGCGGCCCTTGCCCGCGAGCGCGTCGGCGAGAATGTCGGGCGCGGAGCGGTCGCCATGGAGCTGTTTCGACAGGAGGTTGAGCGTGCCGCCGGGCAGCGGCAGCAAAGCGCCGTCCCAGCCCGCCGCCTTGCTCGCGGCGGCGTTGATCGTGCCGTCGCCGGTCCACACGAGCAGCAGGTCGATGCCCTGCCGGCGCAACGCATCGGCGTCGGGAATATCGGCATCGGGCAGCGCGAAGGTCGCGGCGAGCGGCGCGCCGCAGCGGTGCGGCAGGCATCCTCGATCGCGTCGCGGGTCGCGGGGTCGAAGCTGCCGCTCTGGTCGTTGCAGATCAGCGCGGGGCGGGTGAAGGCATTGGTCATCTCCCGTTCCTACGCACGAGCCGCGAAAAGGTGGCGGCTTGTTCGGCGGCGCATCGCCCTGTAGGGCGCGGGCGAGAGGGGCCCATGGATAAGCCAGTCAAGGGACAGCGGCGGTTGATCAAATATCTGATAGTCATCGGCCTGCTGATCCTGTTGTTCGGCGGCGGCACGCGGCTGGTCGTCGCGGGCGGTGCCAAATCGCTCAATCTCGGCGACAAATGGCTCGGCGACGGCGAGGGCGCGACGCTGCAGGTGGCGGGCCAGCCCTATGGCGAGGGGCCGCGTCGCAAGCTCGATATCTGGGTGCCGCACGGGCACGCGGAAAAGTGATCGGCTGCCGGTGATCGTCTGGCTCTATGGCGGCGGCTGGTACAGCGGCGCGCGGGGCGATTACGGGTTTGCGGGACGGGCTTTCGCGAAACAGGGCTTCGTCGTCGTGATCCCCGATTATCGCATCGTGCCCGAGGGGCATTGGCCCGATTTCCTGGAGGATAGCGCGGCGGCGGTGGCGTGGACCGAGCGGCATATCGGTGACTATGGCGGCGATGCGCGGCGGATCGCGCTCGCGGGCCATTCGGCGGGCGCCTATAATGCGGTGATGATCGCGCTCGACCCGCAGTGGATGGCGGCGGCGGGCAGCGATGCGTCGCATATTCGCGGTGTCGCGGCGCTGGCTAAGCCCTTATGATTTCCTGCCCTTTGAAAAGGGCGGGCGCGCCGATGTCGCGATGGGCGATATAAGGCCGCTCGAACGCACCCAGCCGATCAGTTTCGTGCGGCCCGATGCGCCGCCGCTGTGGCTCGGCCATGGCACCGCCGACACGGTGGTGCGGGTGCGCAACAGCCAGAATCTGGCGGCGGCGATGACCAGGGCTCGGCGGGTCGGCGCAGCTTCGCACCTATGACGGGTTGAACCACAACGACCTCGTCATGGCGCTGACCGGGCCGCTTGCCTGGAAGGGGCCGATCCTGACCGAGGCGAGCGACTTCCTGCGCGGCACGACCGCGAAGCGGGTGGCGGCCGCGCAATGACCCGCACGATTCCGGCGATCGTGATGGCGGGCAGCCAGCCCGGCCCCGACCCCTTGCTCGGCGGCACGGGCGTGTCGACCAAGGCGCTGCTGCCGATCGCGGGGCGGCCGATGCTCGTGCATGTCGCCGCCGCGCTGCGGGCCTCGCCGCGCGTGGGGCCGATCACGATATTGGCGCAGGACAGCGCCGAGCTGGCGGCCGAGCCGGGACTGGCCGGACTCGCCGACCTGCGCTTTGCGGATTCGGGACAGGGGATCAGCAGCTCGCTCGCCGCGGCGCTGCCGCCGGGCGACGATCCGGTGCTGGTGACCACCGCCGACAATGTGCTGCTGACCCCCGCGATGATCGAGGAGTTTCTGGGCGGTGCCGAGGGGAGCGACGTCGCGGTGGCGATGGTCGAGCGTGAGGTGCTGCTGGCGCGTTATCCCGAATCGAAGCGCACCTGGCTGAAATTCCGCGGCGGCTGGTGGTCGGGGGCGAATATGTTCCGCCTGCGCGGACGGCGTGTTTTGCCTTTGCTCGACTTCTGGGGGCGGATCGAGCGCGACCGCAAGAAGGGGCTCAAAATCATCGCGGCCTTCGGGCCATGGCTGCTGATCGGGGCGCTGTTGCGGCTGTTCACGATCCAGCAGGGGGTATCGCGCGCCGGGCTGCGGTTCGGCTTGAATGCGACGGTGGTGCCGATGTCGGCGCCCGAGGCGTGTATCGATGCCGACAAGCCGGCGGATATCGAACTGATCGAGAAGATCATGGCGGGGCGCGACTAAAAAGCTGCGTGCTCCCGCGAAGGCGGGAGCCCATCTCCGGACGGCGCCAGTTTGAACCGGCGGGAGATGGGTCCCCGCCTTCGCGGGGACACACGAAAATGGATCAGACCTTGGCCAGCGCCCGGTCCACCGCCGCTGTCGCCAGCGCCAGCTCTTCCGCATAGGGAATCGTCGCGTCGATATCGACGATCGGCGCGCCGTTGAACGTCAGCAGCGGCACCGTCCCGACCTTGCGCGTGATCAGCGCGCGGTCGTGGTCGGGCTTGCGCGCCATTACCGTGTCGACATCGACGTGCAGGCGGATGACCAGCGTCGGTTTATATGCCGCCATCTCGGCGTAGAGCGCGCGCTCCTCGGCCTGCATCGCGGCAAGGCGCGGGGTGGTCGCGACGCCTGCGAGGATCGGGCCGTCGTGGAGGCCGGGAACCTCGAGCTGCGGATAGCGGTCGGTGACGATCACCTTGCCCGCGCGGCGCTGGTTCAGCAGGGCGTCGAACCTGGCGCGGCGTTTCCTCGACTTGTTCAGGGCATAGCGGGCGGCGATCAGGCCGGGGATCGGCTCGCCGGGTTCGCGGAGCCTGTCGGCGATGCCGTCGAGGAAGCGGTGCAGCGGCGGGCCGATGATCGGCCAGCGCCCGATGCGCCGTCCCTGCTCGCCCGAACCGAGGCCGAGATAGCCGCTCTCCGCCGCGCGGGTCTGCCGGATATGCGCGAGCAGATCCGCCGACAGGGTCGATTTGCCCGACCCGTCGCTGCCGACGACGGCGATCAGGGGAGCGAAGTCGCCCCCCATGAAATCAGCTCAGTTCCTTGAAGAAACCGGCCATCTTCAGCCCGCCGATGATGAAGCGGACGACGACGAGCGCGGCAAAAGCATAGACCCAGTTCCACTGCGCCGGGGTCAGCGCGTCGAAGTGGAAGTCGAGGCGCGCGAACCAGGTCAGGAAGACGGTCGTCGCGAGCAGGAACAGCTTGTTCTGTTCGCGCCAGATCATGCGCTTCCACCAGAAGGGATATTTGGGCTTCACCCAGCCGTGGAGGCGCGGGAGGAGCGCGGGGACATCCTTTGCCCATTCGGCATGCGCGGCGCCGAATTTCTCGCGCAGAAACTCTTCCTCATAGATCGAGATGCGCTCGTAGATCAGAACGCCGAGCAGGAAGACGATCGCGCCGAACACCCAGCTGCCCGAGAGCATGGCGAGGCCGGTGAAATTGAGGATGCGGCCGACATAGAGCGGGTTGCGCACCAGGCTGTAGGGGCCGGTGGTGTTGAGCTCGCTGGCTTCCGCCGCGACCTTGGCGCGGCCCGAGGTGCCGAGCGCGGCCCAGCCGCTGGTGAAGACGCGGACGATCGCGCCCGCGCTGGCGACGCCGAGCGACAGCCAGAACCACGCGCAGTCGCCGAAAGGAGTCTTGAACGGACCCCAATCCTTGCTGCACCAGGCGATCAGCACCGAAATCGCGATGGTGATGTAGATATAGGTGCCGCGAATGAAAAAGAGGCGCTTGCCGCTGCGGGCGAGTTCGGTCTGGTACATGGGTTCCGCCTGTTGGCCGCCGATGCGGCGTCAGAATAAGGTGGCACCCCTCTAGCGATTTTTGCGGCCAAATTAAGACCCAAGTGAAAACGCAAATCCAAAAACCCGTTTGCCCTGAGCTTGTCGAAGCCTGTCCCGAGCGCCTGCCTTGGCAGGCAGTCGAAGGGGGCCGTCCTTTCTTTCCGCGGCTCCAAAAGGAAAGAACGGTGCTTCGACAAGCGCAGCACGAACGGATGAGAGGATGGGCTTGGCGGATCAGGAAACCAGCCGCAGCTTGCGCGCCGTCTTGCCGAGCGAGGCGCGGTCGGCGTGGGGGAGGGCGAAGCGCAGCGACAGCCAGATCGCCGCGAGTGCGAGCAGGACGATGAGCGGCAGCGCGGCGGCGTCGGGCAGGCGTCCGGCGAGCAGGGCCGCGCCGCCCGCGACCAGGGTGATGGCGATCCCGCGCAGCGCGACGCCGGGAAACTGGTGATCGAAGGGGTGGAGCTTTTCGCCCGTCGCCAGCTGGAGCATCGGGATGCCGCCCATCACGACGAGCCCGATCGACATGGCGAGCGTCACCCCGGTGAGCGCGTCCATATGGCCGACGATCAGCCAGCCCGCGCCGACCGCGACGATCACCCCGACGATACTGGCGGTGAGCTGGTGACGGAAGGCCGCGACGACCTGAAGCACCGGCAGCGAGATGCCGAGCACCGCCTCGGCCGCGCGCGCGAAGAGCAGGATGACGACCGCCGCCTGCGCGATCCTCGCCTCGGCGCCGAACAGGCTGAGCAAAGGCGCGCTGCCCGCCGCGAGCACTGCGGCGAGCGGCAGGGCGATCGCCATGATCAGCCGCGTCGCATAGGCATAGATGTCGGCGACCTGCGCGCGGTCAGCCCGCTCGGCGCTCGCGGCCAGTGGCGCGAGGACATAGACGAAGGCGATGCGCACGAGCTGGACGACGCTCGACAGCTTGCGCGCGATGGTGAACAGGCCCGCCGCCGCCGCGCCCGCCGCGCCGGGCAGGATCAGGTTGAGCACCAGCGCCGGGGCGTCGCCGAACAGGCGCGCGATGACGTTCGACGGCAGGATCGAGAGGCCGGCCCAGAAGGTGTTCCGCGCCGTCTCGCCGCCGCGCCCGCCGCGCAGCAGTTCGCCGAAGACATAATAGCGCCGCAGCAGCCGGACGCAGAGGATCGCGGTGATGCCGAGTGAGCAGAGATGCGCGATGAACAGGCCCTTGAGCCCGAGGCCGCCGGCGAAGAACAGGCCCGCGAAGACCAGCCGCATGATCTGTTCCCAGACGATGCGCAGGCGGATTTCGGCGCCGAACACCATGCGCGCGCGCATGGCGCTGGTCGCGATCTCGACAAAAGCCCAGAGCGGCAGAGCCCAGACGAAGAGCTGGATCGCGGGAACGACGAGCGGCCGGTCCTTTGCCGCGACGTTGAGGTAGGGCGCGAGATCGGCGGCGAAGACGGCGATCAGCGCCGCGACGATCAGGCAGGGGCCGACGCCCCACAGCATCGCGGTGCGCAGCGCCGCGGCGGCATCGGCGTCGCTCGCCGATTGCGGCACGGTGCGCTGCATCGCGCTGGTCATGCCGAGGTCGAAGAGATTTTCGAGCAGGTTGATCGTCGCCCACAGTACCGCATAAAGACCATAGCCTGCGAGCCCGAACATCAGCACGTACAGCGGCTGCGCGACGATTTCGACCACCGCGCCCAGCCGTGCGAGCACGGTCGTGCCGAGCCCGCGCGCGACGTGGCGGCTGGTGACGGCGGGGGCGGGGGTGTCGTCGCTCATTGCGGCGCCAGTAGCGATTGTTGGACAAGGAAGAAAGCGGGCATCGTGCCCCTGCGGAGGCAGGGGCCTATCACCGGACCGTTCGGCATGAAACGCCCGGCGGCGGCGGAGTCCGCGGGCAGGAGATGGGCCCCTGCCTCCGCAGGGGCACAGGAAGTTTTTTGCCTCCAACAACCCTTGCCCCCGCCGCGCAACGGGTCTAGTCCGACCGCGACTGCACAGGGGAGCCGCAACGATGGCCGAATTTCGTTTGCCCAAGAACAGCCGCCTGCAAAAGGGCGGCCAGACCCACAAGGCCGAAGGCGCGACGCGGGTCCGCAAGTTCAAGGTCTATCGCTACGACCCCGACAAGGGCGAGAATCCGCATTACGACAATTTCGAGATCGACCTCGACAAATGCGGCCCGATGGTGCTCGACGCGCTCATCAAGATGAAGAGCGAGCAGGATTCGACACTGACCTTCCGCCGCTCGTGCCGCGAGGGCATCTGCGGCAGCTGTTCGATGAACATGAACGGCAAGAACGGCCTCGCCTGCACCACCGCGATCGAGGATCTGAAGGGCGATATCCGCATCACCCCGCTGCCGTCGATGGACGTCATCAAGGACCTCGTCCCCGACTTCACGCATTTCTATGCGCAATATGCCTCGATCGAACCCTGGCTGAAGACCAAGACGACGACGCCGAGCGGCAAGGAACGGCTGCAGTCGCCCGAAGAGCGCGAAAAGCTCGACGGACTCTATGAGTGCATCCTGTGCGCCTGCTGCTCGACCAGCTGCCCCAGCTACTGGTGGAACAGCGACAAGTTCCTGGGCCCGGCGATCCTGCTCCAGGCCTATCGCTGGCTGGCCGACAGCCGCGACGAGATGACCGGCGAGCGGCTCGACGAGCTGGAAGATCCCTTCCGCCTCTATCGCTGCCACACGATCATGAACTGCTCTAACGCCTGCCCCAAGGGGCTGAGCCCGGCGCGCGCGATCGCCGAGATCAAGAAGCTGGAAGCCGAGCGGCAGGTCTGATGCAGCGCTGGCTGCCGGCGCTGGTCGCGCTGGCGCTCAGCCGGCTGCGCCGCCAATCCCAAGGTCGAATATGCCGCGATGCCGCGCACCTATGCGCATGGCATCGGCGGTGGCACCTTCCTGATCGGCGGCGGCTTCGATCCCGACCGGTCGCCCGACGGCAACAGCCTGATCCTCTATGGGCCCGAGGGCGCCTTCGTGATCGACACCGGGCGGCACGCCGAGCATCTCACGCTGATCAAGCAGGGGCTGAGCGGGATCGGCATGACGCCCGTCGCGATCGTCAACACCCACTGGCATCTCGACCATGTCAGCGGCAATCCGGGGCTGAAAGCGGCGTTTCCGGACATCAAGGTCTATGGGACCTCGGCGATCGACGGGGCGCTCACCGGTTTCCTCGCGGAGAGCGCCGAAGCGTCGCGGCGGGCGCTGGCCGAAGGCAGCGTCCCGGTGGGCGCAGCGGCCGATATCGAGGCCGACCTCGCGACCATCGCGCGCGGTGCCGAGCTGCGGCCCGACATCGTCATCGACGAATCGCGCGACATGGCGATCGCCGGGCGGCCGCTGTCGCTGCGCGTCGCGCACCGTGCCGTCACCGAGCGCGACCTGTGGATTTACGACGCCGCCGAAAAGCGCGCGATCGTCGGCGACCTCGTCACCGTGCCCGTGCCCTTTCTCGACACCGCCTGCCCCGAAGGCTGGCTGAAGGCGCTCGACGAGGTCGCGGCTTCGGGCGCCGAGCAGGTGGTGCCGGGCCACGGCCCGATCATGGACATCGCCGCGTTCGACAACTGGAAAACCGCCTTTGCCGATTTTATCGCTTGCGCGCGCGGGCCGGGCGCGCTTGAGGCCTGTTCGGCTGGCTGGCTGAAAGGCGCCGCGCGGTGGATCGGCCCCGACACCTCGCGCGCCGAGGCGATAGCGGTTTATTATGGCGAGCTGATACGCTCGGGAAAATTGGACGGATATTGCAGCGCATGAACGACGGCATCGAGGAACCCAAGCGCCGCGACAATTTCAGCGCAGAGGAATTGGAGGGTGGCTGGGTCAGCTGGAACATCAAGGATCCGAGCCGTTTCAATGCCTTCATCGAACCTTTGTCGGTGCGCATCGAACCCGATACGCCCGATGGCCGCCCCTGCGCGCGGGTGCGGATGATCCCCGAGCGCAAGCACAGCAACCTCGGCGACAATGTCCATGGCGCGGTCAGCCTCGCGCTTGTCGACATCGCGCTGTTCGCTGCGTCGCATCAGTTCGGTTCGCTCAATGCGGGGCATTCGGTGACGCTCGACCTGTCGACGCAGTTCGTCGGCGCGGGCCAGCTCGGCGAGCCGCTCGATGCCGTCGTCGAACTGGTGCGCGAAACGGGCCGGCTGGTCTTCCTGCGCGGGCTGGTCGTGCAGGGCGAAGGCGACAGCCATATCGTGCTGACCTTCGCCGGCACGATCCGCAAGGCGAGCAAATGACGGGCGGAGTCCTCGCGGCTTATGATGCGCTGGTCGCGGGCGGCGAACTGAAACCCGACCCCGAACAGCGCGCGGCGGCGCAGCGGCTGAACCGGTTGCAGGAGGAGCTGGAGGCGGTGCCGCCGCGCGGCAGCCTGCTCTGGCGCATCGCGGGGCGCAAGCCCGAGGCGCCGCGCGGCCTTTACATGTGGGGCGGGGTCGGCCGCGGCAAATCGATGCTGATGGACCTGTTCTACGATAATCTGGCGATCGTGCGGAAACGCCGGGTCCATTTCCACGAATTCATGCAGGACATCCACGCCCGGCTGCGCGCCGCGCGCGACAAGGCGCAGGGCGACCCGATCCCGCCCGTCGCCGCCGCGCTGAAGGAGACGGCGCGCTGCATCGCCTTTGACGAGATGGTGGTGAACAACAGCGCCGACGCGATGATCATGTCGCGGCTGTTCACCGCGCTCATCTCCAGCGGGGTGACGGTCGTCGCGACGTCGAACCGGCCGCCGAGGGACCTCTACAAGGATGGGCTCAACCGCGAGCATTTCCTGCCCTTCATCGCGCTGATCGGCGAGCGGCTCGACGTGATGGGGCTGAACGGCCCGACCGACTATCGCCGCGACCGGCTCGGCGACGGCGCGCGCTGGTTCGTGCCGGCGGACGATGCGGCGAGCGCGGCGCTGTCGGCGGCCTTCTTTCGCCTGACCGACTATCCGCCCGAGGACCGCGCGCACGTGCCGACGCTCGATCTCGATCTCGGCGGAGGGCGTATCCTGCATGTGCCCAAGGCGCTGAAGGGCGTCGCGGTCTTCTCGTTCAAGCGGCTGTGCGGCGAGGCGCGGGGGGCGCCCGACTATCTGGCGATCGCGCGGCAGTTCCACACCGTGATCATCGTCGGCATCCCGCGCATGGGGCCCGAAAACCGCAACGAGGCAGCGCGCTTCGTGACGCTGATCGACGCGCTCTACGAATATAAGGTCAAGCTGCTCGCGAGCGCGGCGGCGATGCCCGACGCGCTGTATGTCGCGGGCGATGGCGCCTTCGAGTTCGAGCGCACCGCGAGCCGCCTGTCCGAAATGCAATCGGACGATTATCTGGCGCTGGGCCACGGCCAGGCCGAACCCGGCTAGGCAAGCACCAGCAGGACGCCGCTCGCGACCTTGCCCCAGCGCGACGAGTTGAGCGTTATCGCGATCAGGTCGCGCACATAGCGGACCTCATGGACGACATAGCCGACGCCTTGCTCGATCGTGCGGCGCAAGGTGCGGAGCGGCTTGGGTGCCGCGACGCGGATGGGGCGCGGACGCGGCGGGACCGGGAGCGTCGCAAAGCCGCCGCACGGTGACGCGGGGATCGCCGACGACGGCGCGGCACAGCGCCTCCATGCGCGCGATGGCGAGGCCGTTGGGCACCGCGCGGTCGCGGCTCAGCAGCTCGAAACTGTGGCTGAAGGCCGAGAACTGGATCGCGCCGCTCGCCGCGCTATGGTCGAGCGCGTCGCGCATCTCCTCCTCCGACATGGCGCAGAGCTGCGCGGGGCGGAAATGGCCGACCCGGTCCATCAGGCCGCTGACGGGAACTTCATGGATCCCCTCATGCTCGCGGATGCCGAGGTCACCGGGATCGAGCGAAATGTCGCAGCCATGATCGCGCCAGGCGCCGTTGAAACTGCTGTCGAAGCGAAAGCCGAGCGCCGCGAGCGCGCGCAACGTGTCGTCGTTGGCGCCGAAATTGCCTAGGCGCGAAAGGCGGTGGGGCGGGGCGCGCCGGCGCCGATCAAAATGTCGCGCGCGAGCGCGATGAGCTTGCGCTGCTTGTGCAGGGGGAAATCGCCGATGTTGCGCCCGGTGCGCGGCGCGACCGGATTGAAGCGGGCGAAGTCCAGCCATTCGGTGTGGATATGGAGCTGCACCTCGTGCCCGCGCGCGACGATCGGCTGGACGATCTGGTCGATGATATCGGGGCCATAGACGAGCGCGGGCATCGGATCGACGAAATAGACCCCGGTCAGCCCGTAGCGTTCGAGCATGTCCATCTGGAAATGGATGCCATAGTCGCCCTCGCGGCAGCGGCCGAGGATCGAGCTGTCGAAATTGGCGCGCGCGTCGGCGCCCCGTTGATAGAGGCCCGCCGACAATTCGGTGTCGAAACTGATGATTGCCCGCGTCATCCCCGCCAGCCTAGCAGGGACGGGGTATAGGGACGGTTAATCCCTGTCTGCGTCGATCCTCAAAAGCGGAGCGTCACATCGACGCCCGCGCTGTTCGTGTCGCCCCATGGGAAAATCCGTACCCGGTCGTCGGCCTTCGTCGTGATCAGATGCCCGGTCGCGGTGCCGATCGCGGCGCCGACCAGCACATCGCCGACGCGATGCTTGCGGGCTTCGACGCGCGACAGGCCGACGAAGGAGGCGACGACATAGGCGGGCAGGCTAGGCCTCCCAGCCGTACCGGTTGTGCAGCGTCGCCGCCGCGGCGAAGCTGGTCGAGGTATGGCCCGACGGGAAGCTCTTGTCGTCGCTGCCGTCGGGGCGTCGCGAGGGGAAGGCCTCCTTCAGCCCCTGGGTGATCAGGATGGTGCCGCCGATGCTGCCGCCCGCTTCCAGCACGCCCTCCCAATCGCCCTGCACCGCGGGGACGCCGAAGGCGGCGACGATCAGCGCGTTCTTGGCGGCGGTGCCGGCATCGTCCCACCCCTTGTCGCTGGCGTGGGCGGGGGCGGCAAGGGCCAGCGCGGCGCTCATTCCGGCGGCGGTCAGCGCCTGTCGCATCATCGGGGTCGCCTCTTCATGGACCCAACCATAGACCAAGTACGGCGATTGCCAAGATCGCGCCCCCTTTTGGCGGATTGGTCCAATCGCACCGCGACCGCGACGGCTATTTTCCTGCCGGGACGGTTTGTATCGGGGTGACGCAAAGGGGGCGTCCTGATACAATCCGCCCGACCGGGCCCGAAGGCGACCTGCCATGTACCGACGCGCGATCCGCCGCAAAAGCCGTCTCCAGTCCGCCGCCGCGCCGCAGCAGCAGGTGCCGTTGCGACGCATGGCATCGCCGCTGTCGTCGCTGGCGAATATTCCGGCGCGGCCCGGCCATGGTGCGCTGCTCCAACCCAAGCTGATCGTCGGGGCCGCCAACGACCCCGCCGAACAGGCGGCCGACCGGGCCGCCGACCAGGTCATGCGGATGGGGGATGGCGCCGCACCGGTTTCCGTCGCCGCCGCGACGGGCGGGCAGATTCAGCGCAAATGCGCGGCGTGCGAAGAGGAAACGCCGATCCGCCGCGAGGCATCGGGCGGCGCAGGCGGCGGCGCGGCGAGCGGCGCGGCGCGGTCGGCGATCGGATCGCTGGGAAGCGGGGCACCGTTGTCGGCGAGCGAACGCAGCTTTTTCGAGCCGCGCTTCGGCCGCGATCTGTCGGAAGTCCGCATCCACGACGGCCCCGCCGCCGACTCCGCATCGCAGTCGATCGCGGCACGGGCGTTCACGCTGGGCAGCGACATCGCCTTTGCCCGCGGCGAATATCGGCCGGGGACGGGCGAGGGGCGCCAGCTGATCGCGCACGAACTGGCGCATGTGATGCAGCAGGATGGCGACGGCCGGGTGATACGCCGCGTCTCGCGCGACCAATGCGCCACCGATTGCACCGGCGCGAGCGGCAGCGGCGCGGAGAAGGGCAAGTTCCGGCTGACGATCATGTCCGACAAGGAAGGGCCGTTCCTGCTGATCCCCCTGACCTCCGGGGTCGGGCACGCCTGGCTCCGGCTGCAGGACGACCAGGGCAATTTCTGGACCTATGGCTTCTGGCTACGCGGAAGGGTTCGATCCGGACAACGCCACGCAAAGCGTCGACGGGTGCGTGCATCATCCCGATACCGCCCATGACGGCCATATCACCGGTTCGCAGAGCTACGAACTGACGGCGGACCAGTTCGCCGCGGCGCTGGCCTATGCGCGATCGACCTGTGCCAGGCAGCCCGCCTATAATCTGTTCAGCTACAACTGCACGACCTTCGTCCGCGAGACGCTCGACGCGGCGGGGCAGGGCGCGGCGGGCGGGTTCGGCCTGATCTGGGACAGCCCGCACAGCCTCGACCAATGGCTGCGGATCCACGCGCTGCAGATCGGGGCCAGTGTCACGGCCGCGGGCGACGATCAGGGCGGTGCACTGGGCGGATCGGTGTCGTTCGAGGCAAGCTATCGCCAGCAGTTCTTCTCGACGCTCGGCAACAAGCTGCGACTCTATGGCGTCGGACAGACCGAGCTTGGCGGGCCGATCAAGACGCTGGGCGCGGGGGCCGGCGTGGGTTTCGACCCGCAGCGGATATGGCTGCCGTCGCTCTATGCCGAAGGCATGGGGACGATGGGCGACATGAGCGCCGATCGCGACCGCTTCGGGGTCGGCGTGTCGGTCGGTTACGGGCTCGACTACAAGATCGACGCCTTTGGATCGATCGGCATCGAGCATAATGTGCTGAAGGATTTCGTCGTCGACGATCCGGTGCTCAATCGGCTGATGATCAAGGCCAAGATCAACCTCTGGTAGGCATTAAAGCTATTGCGAACTATTTGCATAAAAAGGCCGGTTTTCGGCTTTTTTCGCGGTTGTTTCGCGGGCGGAATCGGCGTAGGGCGGCGCCCAGTCTAGGGACCGGTACAGCGCTTCGGCCCGTGCGCCTGCCGGTTTGTGCTTCATTGCCGGGCTTGCCACGAAGGGAGTGCCGCGCGCCATGGGACGCAAGAAAATCGCTTTGATCGGAGCCGGGAATATCGGCGGAACGCTGGCCCTCCTCGCGGCGCAGAAGGAACTCGGCGACGTTGTCCTGTTCGACGTGGTCGAAGGCGTGCCGCAGGGCAAGGCGCTCGACCTGTCGCAGGTCGGCCCGATCGCGGGTTTCGACGCGAAGATCACCGGCTCGAACGACTATGCCGACATCGCCGGCGCCGACGTCATCATCGTCACCGCCGGGGTCGCCCGCAAGCCGGGGATGAGCCGCGACGACCTGCTCGGCATCAACCTGAAAGTCATGAAGGCGGTCGGCGAGGGCATCAAGGCGAACGCGCCCGACGCCTTCGTCATCTGCATCACCAATCCCCTCGACGCCATGGTCTGGGCGCTGCGCGAATTCTCGGGCCTCCCGCACAACAAGGTCGTCGGCATGGCCGGCGTGCTCGACTCGGCACGCTTCAGCCACTTCATCGCCGACGAGTTCGACGTGTCGGTGAAGGATGTGAACACCTTCGTGCTCGGCGGCCATGGCGACACGATGGTCCCGGTCGTCCGCTATTCGACGGTCAACGGCATCCCCGTTCCCGACCTCGTCAAGATGGGCCTGTCGAGCCAGGACAAGATCGACGCGATCGTCAAGCGCACCCGCGGCGGCGGCGGCGAGATCGTCGCGCTGCTCGGCACCGGCTCGGCTTTCTATGCGCCCGCAGCCTCGGGCATCGCGATGGCCGAAGCCTATCTCGGCGACCAGAAGCGCATCCTGCCCTGCGCCGCCTATGTCGATGGCCAGTACGGCCTCGACGGCCTGTACGTCGGGGTGCCGGTGCTGATCGGCGCGGGCGGTGTCGAGAAGATCGTCGAGATCGAACTCGACGACGCCGACAAGGCGGGCCTGCAGGTCTCGGTCGACGCGGTCAAGGAACTGCTCGACGCGTGCAAAGGGCTGGACCCCAGCCTCGCATGAGCGTTTCGCTCGCCCTGATGCTGATGGCGGCACCCGATCTCGGGGCCGCCGCGCCCGCCTTCATGGCCTATGACTCGGTGTGTGCCAAGGCGGACACGGTCGAGACGATCGGAGCGCGGGCGGTGGCGGAAGGGTGGAGCGATTTCGAGCCCGAGCGGACCAGCCCGATGGGCTATGTCGTCGGCGTGACGCGGGCGATCGCCGGGCGCAGCGGAGACCGTGTCTTTCGCCGCGACGGCGACAATCTGTTCATCTGGGTGCGCGAGACGATTCCCGCCCCGGTCGGCCAGTTCGTCGAATGCAAGATTTTCGATTTCAGCGTGGCGGCGCTGCCCTCCGAAGAGGCGATGGCTAGGCTGGATCGGGCAGCCGCCCGCTCAGAAGCTCAACCTCGCCGACGGCCAGCTGCGCATCTGGTCGTTCGGCGGCGACAAGACGACGAGCGTCTCGATCCAGACACCGCCCTGCTTTACGGCGAGCGGATGCCAGAAACCGCGCCTCGTCGTCGAACGCAGCATTTTGAAGCCCTGACGACCGGGCGACGGCCGCAGATGTGGAAGGAAGCCCCGTCGGTTCGGGGCGCAATCGGGTCGCGAAGGAAGGAGTGGACATGAAAATCTCTGTCATCCGCACCCTCGCGGCCGGTGCCGCGTCGCTGGCCTTTGCATCGCCCGCGCTCGCGGCGCCCGATATCATGTGGGTCAATCCCGGCGGCGCTCTGTCGGGCCTCGCGGTCGAGGGCGCGCCCGTCGAACCGCTGAAGCCCGGTTCGCGGACCCCCGCGCAGATCGTCGAGGGTTTCGATGCGCTGTGCATGAAGACCGACTTCGACAAGCTGAAGGTCAATCCCGTTATCGCCGGATCGGGCTGGGGCGGCGCCTATATGCCCAGCATGATGGCGATGGCCTCGGGCGAGGTCGACCTTGGCGGCTGGCAGGGCGAGGATCATTCGCTGGGGGTCGCGAAGGATGTCTTCTTCTCACCCAATCCGCAATGCGTACTGACGGTGTCGACCGCGACCCACTATCCCGCGGCCGAGCTGTTTCCCGTGCTCAAGGCGCGCTACGGCCAGCCCGCCAACTATGCCGAGATGTTCGGTTCCGACGGCAAGCCCAATGACGCGACGCGGCCCTATTGGATCTTCATGCGGCTCGGCGCCGACCCACGAGCGCATCCTTTTCGCCCGTTCGCTGTCGCGTGGCAGCGAGCACCGCATTCACCTGGCTCTTCTCGAAAGAAAGAAGGCGTCCTGACCAACCCCGGCCGTCCCTGTGGCCAAACCCACGGAGTTAACTGAACAATGTCCATTCTCGTCGACAAGAATACCAAGGTCATCACGCAAGGCATGACCGGCGCCACGGGGACCTTCCACACCGAACAGGCGCTCGCCTACGGCACCCAGATGGTCGGCGGCGTGACCCCCGGCAAGGGCGGCACGACGCACATCGGCCTGCCGATGTTCGATACCGTCGAGGAAGCGAAGGCCGCGACCGGTGCGACCGCGAGCTGCATCTATGTCCCGCCGCCGTTCGCCGCCGACTCGATACTCGAGGCGATCGACGCCGAGATGGAACTGATCGTCTGCATCACCGAGGGCATTCCGGTACTCGACATGGTCAAGGTGAAGCGCGCGCTGTCGGGTTCGAAGTCGCGGCTGATCGGCCCGAACTGTCCCGGCGTGCTGACGCCCGGCGAATGCAAGATCGGCATCATGCCGGGCAGCATCTTTTCCAAGGGCAGCGTCGGCGTCGTGTCGCGCTCGGGCACGCTGACCTATGAAGCCGTGTTCCAGACCACCAATGCGGGCCTGGGCCAGACGACCGCGGTCGGCATCGGCGGCGATCCGGTCAACGGCACCAACTTCATCGACGTGCTCGAACTCTTCCTCGCCGATGACGCGACCAAGTCGATCATCATGATCGGCGAAATCGGCGGCGACGCCGAGGAGCAGGCGGCGCAGTTCCTGATCGACGAGGCGAAGCGCGGCCGCAAGAAGCCGATGGCGGGCTTCATCGCGGGCCGCACCGCGCCTCCGGGCCGCCGCATGGGCCATGCCGGCGCGATCGTGTCGGGCGGCAAGGGCGACGCCGAAAGCAAGATCGCGGCGATGGAAGCCGCGGGCATCAAGGTGTCGGCGAGCCCGTCGGAGCTTGGGACGACGCTGGTCGAAGTGTTGAAGGAACGCGTCTGATTTTGCTGTGCCCCTGCGAAGGCAGGGGCCCATCACCCAAGGGGTGAAATGTGAAAGGCGGCGCAGTTTACATCATGGCGAACCGCAAAAACGGCGCCATTTACACAGGATCGACATCGAAGCTGGTGCTGCGTGTTTATCAGCACCGCGAGATGTTGATTGACGGCTTCACGAAGACTCACGGTTGCGTGCGTTTGGTGTGGTTTGAAGTGCATGAGGATCTGCAGCAGGCGCGGCTGCGTGAACTGCAGGTCAAGCGTTGGAAACGAAGTTGGAAGGTGCGGATGATCGAGGAAACGAATCCCGATTGGCGGGATTTGTGGTTCGATATTCGGGGGTGATGAAAATCATCCCGGTCGGCACCATATTTTGGCCCCAGGAGATGGGCCCCTGCCTTCGCAGGGGCACGGACAGGTTAGTGAAATGAACCTCGAACGACAAAGCTTCGACATCGACGAACCCCAGGCCGAGCCCGAGCTGGGCGCCGAAGAACTGGCCGCCGATCGACAGCGACGACCTGACCGCCGCGCTCGACCCGCAGCAGATGCAGGTCGCGGTGAAGGCGGCTGCCGCGAAAGCGGGGGCGCCATTGTCGAATGCCGAGGTTGAGCGCGCGGCCGACGATTCGATCCGCGCGATGATGCTGATCCGCACCTATCGCGTGCGCGGCCACCTCGCCGCCAATCTCGACCCGCTCGGTCTCAGCCAGCGCGAGTTGCCCGCCGATCTGACGCCCGAATATTACGGCTTTGTCGGCCCCGACCTGGACCGCCCGATCTACCTTGGCGGTACCCTCGGGCTCGAAAAGGGGACCGTCCGCGAGATCGTCGCGATCCTGCGCGCCAATTATTGCGGCAATGTCGGCCTCGAATATATGCACATCTCCGACGTCGAGGAGCGCCAGTTCCTGCAGGAGCGGATGGAGGGCGCCGACAAGATCATCGAATTTTCGGTCGAGGGCAAACGCGCCATCCTGAACAAGGTGATCCAGGCCGAGGAATGGGAGAAATTCCTCGCGCGCAAATATGTCGGGACCAAGCGCTTCGGCCTCGATGGCGGCGAGAGCATGATCCCCGCGATGGAAGCCATCATCAAATATGGAGGCCAGTACGGGGTCAGGGAAATCGTCTATGGCATGGCGCATCGCGGGCGTCTCAACATGCTCGCGAACGTCATGGCGAAGCCGTACAAGGTGATCTTCCACGAATTTTCGGGCGGCAGCGCCAATCCCGACGATGTCGGCGGGTCGGGCGACGTCAAATATCACCTCGGCACCTCGACCGACCGCGAATTCGGCGGCGCGTCGGTGCATATGTCGCTGGTGCCGAACCCGTCGCATCTCGAAGCGGCCGATCCGGTCGTGCTCGGCAAGGTGCGCGCGCAGCAGGTGGTGCGCGACGACCTCGACAAGCATGAGCAGGTGCTGCCCGTGCTGATCCACGGCGACGCGGCCTTCGCGGGGCAGGGGATCGTCTGGGAATGCCTCGGTTTCTCGGGCATTCGCGGCTATAATACCGGCGGCTGCATCCATTTCATCGTCAACAACCAGATCGGTTTCACCACCAGCCCGCAATATGCGCGCTCGTCGCCCTATCCGTCGGACGTCGCCAAGGGCGTGATGGCGCCGATCCTGCACGTCAACGGCGACGATCCCGAAGCGGTGACCTTTGCGTGCAAGCTCGCGATCGACTTCCGTCAGCGTTTCAAGCGCGATGTCGTGATCGACATGTGGTGCTATCGCCGCTTTGGCCATAACGAGGGCGACGAGCCGAGCTTTACCCAGCCGCTGATGTACGCCGTCATCCGCCAGCATCCCCCGGTTTCGCAGCTTTGCGCCGCCAAGCTGGAGGCCGAGGGCGTGATCGACGCCGGATGGGCCGACGCGCGCCGCGCCGAATTCGTCGCGCAGCTCGAAGGCGATTTCGAGGCGGCCAAGAGCTACAAGCCGAACAAGGCCGACTGGTTCGCCGGGCGCTGGTCGGGGCTCCACGCTCCCGCCGATCCCGAAAATGCGCGCCGCAACATCTCGACCGGCGTCAGCGACAAATTGTTCGACGCGATCGGCCGCACGCTGACCACCATCCCGGACGATCTGGAGGTGCACAAGACGCTGCGCCGTGTGATCGACGCGCGCGCCGCGATGTTCGCCGACAAGAGCGACGATGAGGTATTCGATTGGGCGACCGCCGAAGCGCTCGCCTTCGGAACCCTGCTCAGCGAGGGCTATCAGGTGCGTCTGTCGGGCCAGGATTCGGGTCGCGGCACGTTCAGCCAGCGCCACGCCGTCTGGGTCGACCAGACCGACGAGCACAAATATATTCCGCTGACCACCGTGCCGCACGGCCGGTTCGAGGTGCTCGACAGCCCCTTGTCGGAATATGGCGTGCTCGGCTTCGAATATGGCTATGCGATGGCCGATCCGAAGTCGCTGGTCCTTTGGGAAGCGCAGTTCGGCGACTTCGCCAATGGCGCGCAGATCCTGATCGACCAGTTCGTCGCGTCGGGTGAGGCCAAATGGCTGCGCGCCAACGGCCTCGTGATGCTGCTGCCGCACGGTTATGAAGGCCAGGGCCCCGAGCATAGTTCGGCGCGCCTCGAACGCTTCCTGCAGCTGTGCGCGGGCGACAATATCCAGGTGTGCAATATTTCGACCCCGTCGAACTATTTCCACGTCCTGCGCCGCCAGATGCTGCGCCCGTTCCGCAAGCCGCTGATCATCATGACGCCCAAGTCGCTGCTGCGCCACAAGCTGGCGGTGTCGCAGCGTTCGGACTTCATCGGCGAGGCGCATTTCCGGCGCATCATGTCGGACCGTACCCCGCCGGCCGATGGCGATATCAGGCGCGTCGTCCTCTGCTCGGGCAAGGTCGGCTACGACCTGATCGAAGCGCGCGATGCGGCCGGACTGACCGACACGACGGTGATCCGCCTCGAACAGCTCTATCCCTTCCCCGGCGAACCGCTGAGCGTGCGCCTGAAGCGGATGCCGAAGCTCGAGGAAGTCGTCTGGGCGCAGGAAGAGCCGCGCAACAACGGCAGCTGGTTCTTTGTCGAGCCCTTCATCGAGGAAGCGCTGAAGAAGGCCGGGCACATGGGCATGCGTCCGCGCTATGCCGGCCGCGCCGCCGCGGCATCGCCCGCAACCGGGCTGATGAGCCGCCACCAGACCGAGCAGGCGGCGCTCGTTGCCGATGCGCTGGGGCTGTCGGTTCGCGCGGAAATCAGGCGCGCGAAGAGCAAGGGTTAGGATTTAAGCGGTGTGCCCCTGCGAAGGCAGGGGCCCATCCCCAACCGTTTGATGATGGACCCCCGCCTTCGCAGGGGTACGGAAAGAGAAGAGAAGATGAGCACCGAAGTCAAAGTTCCCGCGCTGGGCGAAAGCGTCACCGAAGCGACGATCGGCGAGTGGCTGAAGCAGCCCGGCGAGGCGGTTGCGCTCGACGAGCCGATCGCCAGCCTCGAAACCGACAAGGTCGCGATCGAAGTGCCCTCGCCCGTCGCCGGGGTGATGGGCCAGCAGGTTGTCGCGGTGGGCGATACGGTCAATGTCGGCGCGGTGATCGCGACGATCGAGGCCGGTGACGGCAAGGCCGCGGCGCCCGCCGCCGCTCCGGTTCCCGCCCCCGCCAAGGCCGAAGCCGCCGCGCCCGCGCCCGCCGCGACGGCGAGCGAAGAGACCGGCGACGGCGTCACCACCCTGTCGCCCGCGGTGCGCCGCCTGGTGCTCGAGCATGGCCTCGACCCGAGCAGGATCAAGGGCAGCGGCAAGGACGGCCGAGCTGACCAAGGAAGATGTGCTCGCCGCCGCGAACAGCGCGCCCGCCGCGGCGCCCGCACCGGCGCCCGCCGCCGCTCCGGCCCCTGCCACGTCGGGCGCGCCGGGCCGCCAGGAAGAGCGCGTCAAGATGACGCGCCTGCGCCAGACGATCGCCAAGCGGCTGAAGGCCGCACAGGACACCGCGGCGATGCTGACCACATTCAACGACGTCGACATGTCGGCGGTGATTGCGACGCGCGACAAATATCGCGAAAGCTTCGAAAAGAAGCATGGCGTGCGCCTGGGCTTCATGAGCTTCTTCACCAAGGCGGTCGCGCTCGCGGCGCATGACATTCCGGCAGTGAACGCGCGCATCGAAGGCGACGAGATCGTCTATCACAATTATCTCGACGTCTCGGTCGCGGTGAGCGCGCCGAACGGCCTTGTCGTCCCCGTCGTCCGCAACGCGGACAGCCTGTCGTTCGCCGACATCGAAAAGGCGATCGCCGACCTCGGCAGGCGCGCCAAGGAAGGCACGCTGACCATCGACGACATGACCGGCGGCACCTTCACCATCTCGAACGGCGGCGTGTTCGGCGGCCTGATGTCGACCCCGATCATCAACCCGCCGCAGTCGGCGGTGCTCGGCCTCCACCGCATCGAGGACCGCCCTGTGGTGCGGAACGGCGAGATCGTGATCCGCCCGATGATGTACCTCGCGATGAGCTATGATCACCGCCTGGTCGACGGCCGCGAGGCGGTGACCTTCCTCAAGACGATCAAGGAAGCGATCGAGGATCCGACGCGGCTGCTGATCGACCTTTGATCCGTTCGAACCGGGAACAGGAGAATATCATGCTGGTCGGAACACTTGCCCTATCCCGCCGTGCCGTGTCCCTAGCTGCGTTGCTCGCCGCCACGGCGGGGCTGGCGGGGTGCGATGAGGCGCAGAAGGGGTTCGAGGAAGGCTTCGAGAAGCAGTTCGTCGAATCCTTCGTTCCGTCCTGCGTGTCGAGCGCGACCGGTAGCGGTGCCCCCGCCGAGATTGCGAACAAGGTCTGTTCCTGTGCGGCTGACGAACTTGCGCGCAAGCATAGCCCGTCCGAACTGATGAAATTATCGCCGGAGGACGCCGCGCCGGCGATGGAGAGTTGCGCCAAGAAGAACGGTCTCGGCATCTAGCCGCGAGGATCAGGCCATGGATGGCGCGACCCAATCCCTATTCTCCTACGGCACGCTGCAATATCCGGCCGTGCAGCGCGAACAGTTCGGGCGTTTGCTGAACGGGACGGCCGATGCGCTGACCGGATTTCGCAAGGGGCGGATCGCCATTGCGGACCCCGAAGTCGTCCGCAAAAGCGGCGAAACGCATTATCCCGTGCTGGTGCAGGACGCTGCGGCCTCGCAGCGGATCGACGGCACCCTATATCGGATTACGAAAAGCGAACTCGAAGCGGCCGATATTTATGAGGCTCAGCGAATATGAGCGGCGGCGCGTGACATTGGAATCGGGGCGCGAAGCCTGGGTCTATGTTGCGGCGCCGGGGCTCGAGATGGAGTGAATGATGGCTGATTATGATTATGACGTGCTTGTCATCGGTGCCGAGCCCCGGCGGCTATGTCGCGGCGATCCGTGCGGCGCAGCTGGGGCTGAAGACCGCCTGCGCCGAAGGGCGCGAGACGCTGGGAGGCACCTGCCTCAACGTCGGCTGCATTCCGTCGAAGGCGATGCTCCACGCGTCGGAATATTATGAGGCGGCGGCGGGCGGTGCGATGGCGAAGATGGGGATCGACGTGACCCCCAAGCTGAACCTCCCCGCGATGCACGGTCAGCGTGTCGACGCGGTCAAGGGGCTGACCGGCGGCATCGAATTCCTGTTCAAGAAGAACAAGGTCGACTGGCTCAAAGGTTACGCGCAGTTCACCGGCAAGGACAGTGTTGAGGTCGCGGGCAAGACCTATCGTGCGAAGAATATCGTCATCGCCACCGGCTCGTCGGTCACCCCGCTGCCCGGCGTCGCGGTCGATAACGACAAGCAGATCATCGTCGATTCGACCGGCGCGCTCGAACTGGCGAAGGTCCCGGGGCATATGGTCGTCATCGGCGGCGGCGTGATCGGGCTCGAACTCGGCAGCGTCTGGCGCCGCCTGGGCGCCAAGGTGACCTGCGTCGAATTCCTCGACCAGATCCTCCCCGGCATGGATGCCGACGTCCGCAAGGACGCGAACCGCATCTTCAAGAAGCAGGGCATCGAATTCAAGCTGAAGACCAAGGTCACCAAGGCCGAGGTCAAGGGCAAGAAGGCGGTGCTGACGCTCGAACCCGCCGCAGGCGGCGACGCCGAGACGCTGGAGGCCGATGTCGTATTGGTGTCGATCGGGCGCCGTCCGAACACCGAAGGGCTCGGCCTCGACAAGGCGGGCCTTGCGGTCAACCAGCGCGGCCAGATCGAGACCGACCATGATTTTTCGACGCAGGTCCCCGGCATCTGGGCGATCGGCGACGTCATCCCCGGCCCGATGCTCGCGCACAAGGCCGAGGACGAGGGCATCGCGGTGGCCGAGAATATCGCCGGGCTGACCGGCATCGTGAACCACGATGTCATCCCGTCGGTCGTCTATACCATGCCCGAAATCGCCGGCGTCGGCCTGACCGAAGAGCAGGCGAAGGAGCGCGGTGAGGTCAAGGTCGGCAAATTCCCGATGGCGGGCAACAGCCGCGCCAAGACCAACCACGAACCCGACGGTTTCGTGAAGGTGATCGCCGATGCGAACAGCGACCGCGTGCTCGGCGTCTGGATCATTGCCAGCGTCGCGGGCACGATGATCGCGCAGGCCGCGCAGGCGATGGAATTCGGCGCGACGTCCGAAGACATCGCCTACACCTGCCACGCGCATCCGACGCACAGCGAGGCGATCAAGGAAGCCGCGATGGCGGTGACGGGTAAGCCGATCCATATCTGAACGCCTCACCAACGACGTCATTGCGAGCCCTTCGACTGCCTTGCAGGCGCTCAGGATAAACTCGCGCTGGGCGCGAGCGAAGCAATCCAGGGTGGCGTAAACCGCTCTGGATTGCTTCGCTACGCTCGCAATGACGAAGTGCTGAACGTGAAACTTATCCTATAGTCTCGCGAGTGATGTTGGACGCCATGGAACCTCAGACCCTCCTCCGCCTGCTCGATCTTGCCGGGATCGGCGTCTTCGCGCTGTCGGGCGCGTTGATGGCGGTGCGGCTGCGGCAGACTTTGGTGACCGCGATGTTCTTCGCGCTCGTCACCGGCGTCGGCGGCGGCAGCGTGCGCGACCTGCTGATCGGGGCGCCGGTGTTCTGGGTGCAGGATGGCGCGATCGCCGCGGTGTGCATCGCGATAGCCTTTGTCGTCTGGATCACGCCCGAACGCTGGTGGCAGGGCCAGCTTCTGGAATGGGCCGACGCCGTGGGGCTCGCCGCCTATGCGGTGTTCGGCACGGCGAAGGCGCTCGCCTGGGGCGTGCCGCCGGTGCCGGCGCTGTTGATGGGGGTGATTACCGGCTGCGTCGGCGGCACGATCCGCGACATATTGGCAGGGGTGCCGTCGATCATCATGCGTCCCGAAATCTATGTCACCGCGGCGGCACTCGCCTCGGGGCTGTATCTCGTCCTTTTGTGGGCAGCGGTCGGCACGCCGATTGCGGCGCTGTGCGGCGCGGTGGCGGGTTTTGCGCTGCGCGGTGCGGCGATCCACTGGTCGCTCGCGCTCCCCGCCTATCGCGATCCGGCGCGCTGAGCCGTCTCGTTTCGGGACGGAATCGGTTGCGCCGGGCGAGCGGTGTCAGAAACGATTAACCCGCCGCCCCTAGCCCTCGCCCAGCGAAAGGGGCGCGTGGGGGCCTTGGAAGTCTTGCTGATCAGCTTTGGCGCGGGAGTCGCACCGGTCGGCGCGGCCGATTGCAGCGTGACCGGAACCGCCGGGGCGATGCTGCTGGCTGCGCCGCTGACCTATTCCCTCTGGCTGCTGCGCGATCGCCTGCGCGCCTTGCCGTCGCGGCTTGCCAATTTGCTTGACCGGACCGATCCCGGCGGCGAGGTTGGGACAGCTGGAAACAAGGGGGTTGCGCCATGACGATCGGCGAAGCGCGGGTGAACGGAATCAACATCACTTATGAGGACAAGGGCCCCAAGGATGCGCCCGCGATCCTGCTGGTGATGGGGCTGGGAGGCCAGTTGACCTTGTGGCCCGACGAGTTCGTCGATGCGCTGGTCGCGCATGGCTTTCGCACCATCCGCTACGACAATCGCGACGTCGGGCTGTCGACGCGCTTCGACGCGGCGGGGGTGCCCAACCTGAAATGGATGTTCGTGAAATCGATGCTGCGGCTGCCGGTGCGGCCCGCCTACAGTCTGGCCGACATGGCGGCCGACGGCGTGGGGCTGCTCGACCATCTGGGGATCGGCAAGGCGCATGTCGTCGGCGCGTCGATGGGCGGCATGATTTCGCAGCATATCGCGGCGCGCTATCCCGACCGCACATTGTCGCTGACTTCGATCATGTCGACAACCGGCAATCCCCGCCTGCCGCGCGCGCAGAAGGAAGCGATGGCGGTGCTCGCCAACCGCCCGATGAGCGGCGATCCCGAGGATATGATCGCCTATTCGGTGCGCGCCGCGCGGGTGATCGGCAGCCCCGGTTACCCGGCGGAGGAAGAGCGGCTGCAACGCCGGGTGCGCGGCGATTTCGAGCGCGGCTGGTATCCGCAGGGCGTCGCGCGGCAGATGGCGGCGATCGTCGCCGACGGCGACCGGCGCGCGATGCTGAAGACGATAAAGGCGCCGACGTTGGTCATCCATGGCGAGGCCGATCCGCTGGTGCCGCTGGCGGGCGGCAAGGATACGGCGGCCAATATCCCCGGCGCGCGGCTGATGACGATTCCCGGCATGGGGCACGACCTGCCGCTCGCCCTGGTCGATACGCTCGCCGACGCCGTTGCCGGCCATGCGCGGGAGCTGGCGGCGGCCGCATGAGCGCGCTGAAGACGCGGCTGCGGGCGCAGCTGCTTCGCATCCATATCTGGCTCGGCTGGCTGGTCGGGGTGCCGCTGATCCTGTGGACGCTGTCGGGGCTCATCATGGTGATCAAGCCGATCGACGAGGTGCGCGGCAGCGATTTGCGGAGCGAACCGGCGGCCATTCCCGCGGCGCTGGCCGCGGTGCCGCCGCGGTTCGATGGGCGGCCGGTCGAGAAGCTGGAACTGGCTATGCGCAAGGCGCGGCCGGTGTGGCTGATCCGCTATGCCGGGGGCGATAGCCGCGCCGCCGATGCGGCGACGGGGGCGCTGTTGCCGCCCGTGACCGCCGCCGAAGCGCGTGGGATCGCCGATGCGGCGCAAAAGGCGCCGGGCCGGGCGGTATCGGTCGCACGTTTCGCGGCGGACGCCAATCCGCTCGACCTGAGGCGCGACCGCCCGGCGTGGCAGGTCGCCTATGCCGATGGCCTTCATGCCTATGTCGATGCCGATACCGGGGAATTGCTCGCGCTGCGGACGCGTTGGTGGCGAACCTATGATGTCTTCTGGGGGTTGCACATCATGGACCTGCAGACGCGCGAGGACACGCATCATCCGCTGTTGACCGGCTTTGCGGCGGTCAGCCTCGTCACCGTCATTCTGGGCTTCGCGATGCTGTTCGTGCGCCAGCGGCGGCGGAGAAATGGTTCCCCTCCCGCAAGCGGGAGGGGGGAGTTTTAGCGCATCAACAGCGCCAGCGTCGCGAAGAAGCCTTTCGCCTCCGCCCTGCCCGGCCGCGGCACGGCGGGAAGATAGGCGCGGCAGTCGAGGCACGATGCCTGCACCGATCCTGCCTCGGTCAGCAGCGACAGGTCCTGCACCACCCGGCGTTCGATCATCTGGCGGTTCATCGCCGCGATGCCGAACCAGCCGCGCGGGAGCGCCGTGGCCTGTTCGGGCTGTTCGGCGCCAAGCCCAGCTTGCCAGCAGCTTCGAAAATTCGCTCGGCTCGTTTTCGAAATATTTGGCGTGGACCTCGCCATCGACCTTGGCGAGCTTTGCCGCCGCGGCGATCGCATCGGGCAGGCCGCCGAACTGGTCGACCAGTCCGAGCTGGCGCGCCGTGCCGCCGGCCCAGACGCGGCCCTCGGCGATTTCCTGCACCTTGGCGAGCGGCTGCTTGCGGCTCTTGGCGACCATGCCGGTGAAGCGGGTGTAGATGTCCTCGACGCTGGCCTGCGCCAGCGTGTTGAATTCGTCGTTCACGCCGCCGAGAATGTCGGGCTGGCCCGACAGCGGCGTCGTCGCGATGCCGTCGGTGGTGATGCCGGCCTTGGCCAGCGTCTGTTCGAAGCTCGGCAAGATGCCGAAGACGCCGATCGAGCCGGTGATCGTCTCCGGCTCGGCGAAGATGCGGTCGGCGGGGGTCGAAATCCAGTAGCCGCCCGACGCGGCGACGTTCGCCATCGACACCACCACGGGCAGCTTCTTTGCCTTGGCCGCGAGCAGCGCCTGACGGATTTCCTCCGACGCCAGCACCGACCCGCCGGGCGAGTCGACGCGCAGCACGATCGCCTTGATATCGTCGTCGGCGGCAGCATCGAGGATGTGCTGCGCGACCGTCGTGCCGCCGGCGAGGCCGCTCGGCGCCTCGCCGTCGACGATCTCGCCGATCACCGGCACGACGGCGATCGCGCTGCCCGGTTGTTTCGGCGGATTGGCGGCGACCCAATTGTCGAGCGGGATCGCATTATATTCCCACGGGCGCTTGTCGTCATAGGCGCCGCTGATCTCGGCGACGCGGGCGTTGAATGCCATGCGGCTGCCCAGCGTATCGACCAGCCCGGCATCGAGCGACGCCTTCGACAGGTCGTTGCCCGCCGCGCGCACCGCGCCGGCGGTGTCGGCGATGAAGGGGTCGATCTTCGCCTTGGGCCGCGCCTTCTTGACGTCGGTCAGCCAGTTTTCCCACAGCGCGCTCGGCATAGGCCATGTCGGCGGCCTTGGCTTCGGGCGACTGGTCGGCGCGCAGATAGGGCTCGACCGCGCTCTTGAATGTCCCGACGCGATAGATGTGCGCGGTGACGCCCAGCTTGTCCATCAGCCCCTTGTAATAGAGGCGCGATCCGCCGGGCCCCGCGATGGCGACGCCGCCCACCGGGTCGGCCCAGATCTCGCTGGCGTGCGCGGCGATCTGGTAGCTGTCGGTGGTATAGGCGGTGGCGAAGGCGAGCACGGGTTTCTTCTTCGCCCGTACCTTGTCGACCGCGGTGCCGATTTCGGCGAGCGACACCTGGCCGCCGCCGAGGAAGCGGTCGAGGTCGAGCACGACCGAGGTGACGCGCTTGTCGTCGGCGGCGGTTTCGAGCGCATGGACGACGTCACGGACGCGGATTTCCTTGAGGTCGTTGCCGCCCGACAGCGCCGCGAGCGGGTCGATCTCCATGCCGGCTGTTCGGTGACGACGCCGTCGAGGTTCAGCAGCAGCGCGCCCTCGCTGACCGGCAGCGAGGGATTGGGGCGTCCCGCGAGCAGGCCGAACAGCGCGACAAAGAAAAGCAGCAGGAAGACGAGCGCCAGCCCGTCCTTGATCGCGACGAGCAGGTTCCAGACCTTGCGCGGAAAGCTGGTCGTGCTCCTGGGTTTGTCCTCGCCGGGCAGTGGTAGCGCGGACGGGAATAGCCCAGGGGCCGAGCGGGGTCGTTGGGCGGGGTCGCGGTGCTGTCGGTCATGGGCGCAAATCTAGGGATGACGTTCGCCGTTGGCAATGCACGCTTCGACGGGTGTCGGATGGGGAGGGGGCGAACAACAACCCGCCCTACCCTTCAGGGGAGGGGCTTCATCACAGCCAGCCCTCGCGCCGATACCAGCGCACCGTTTCGGCCAGCGCCTCGCCCGTGTCCAATTCCGGACGCCACAGATCGGACGGCGGGCAGGCACCATCGGTCGCGACCCAGTCCGGGTGAGCGATATAGCGCGCGCGGTCGGGGGTCAGCTTGGCGCGGCTGCGGCGCACCAGCCGGTCGAGGCGCCCGCCGGCCTTGAGCACCGCGGCGGGCACCGACAGGGTCGAGACATGGCTGCGTCCGACCGCGCGGCCGATCATGCGGGCGAAGCTGCGGTGCGACCAGCCGCGCGGCTTGCCGTCGTCGGGCTCGTAAACCTGACCGATGGTCGCGTCGCGGTCGGCGGCGAGCGCGACGAGCAGGCGCGCGAGTTCGTCGACATAGATGGCCGACATGCGCCCGGCGGGGGGCAGCAGCGCGACGCCGCGCCGCGCCATGCGGAACAGGTCGAGCATTTCGGTATCGCCGGGACCGAATACCGCGGGCGGGCGCACGATCGTCCAGTCGAGCCCGCTGGCCTTGACGATGGTTTCGGCGCGCGCCTTCGACCAGCCATAGTTGGAAAGGCCGGGCTCGCGCGCGGCGAGCGAGGAGACATGGACGAAGCGGGTGACGCCGGCGGTGCGCGCGGCTTCGACGACGCGGCTGGTGGCGGTGGCGTTGCCCGCCTCGAAGGCGGCGCGGGTGGGGACGTTCACCACCCCCGCGATGTGCATCACCGCATCGCTGCCCCGCGCCATGTCGGCGAGGCTTTCCGGCTGGTCGAGCGCGCCCATGATCCAGGTGACGCCTTCGCGATCGGGTTGCGGGCGGCGGGTGAGGGCGCGGACATGCCAGCCCTGCGCGACGGCAAGCTGCAAGGTCGCGCCACCGACGAAGCCGGTGGCACCGGTCATCGCGAGAGTCGGGATGGTCATGGAACGATCCTCCCCCGCAGGGGGAGGGGGACCACCCGAAGGGTGGTGGAGGGGTACAGGAGGCCACACGCTGTGTTCGACTGCACGTGCCCCTCCACCATGCTTCGCATGGTCCCCCTCCCCGTTTCGGGGAGGATCACAACAGCACCATATGGTCGCGATGCACGACCGCGCTGCGCGGCGCATAGCCGAGCACGGCTTCCTGCGCGTCGCGGGCGAGGCCGAGGATCGCGGCCGCGTCGGTGGCGGGATATTCGGACAGACCGCGCGCGACCACACGCCCGTCGGGCCCGGCGATGTCGAGGATGTCGCCGCGCGCGAAGCGGCCCGATGCCGCGGTGACCCCGGCGGCGAGCAGGCTGGCGCCGCCGCGCAGCGCCTTCGCCGCGCCCGCGTCGATGGTCAGGCGGCCCTTGGCGGTCAGCCCGCCGGCGAGCCAGGCCTTGCGTGCACTCGCACCCCTTTCGGCGACGAACAGGCTGTGCCGCGCCTCGGTCGACAGCGGCCGGTCGATGCGGCCCGACGCGATGGCGAGATGCGCGCCCGCGGCATTGGCGATGCGCGCCGCCGCGATCTTCGACACCATGCCGCCCGATCCCATGCCCGATGCCGAGCCACTGTCGGCCATCGCCTCGACGGCGGCGTCGATGCGCTCGATCCGCGCGATATGCCGGGCGCCGGGCTGCGAGGGGTTGCGGTCGTAAAGGCCGTCGATGTCGCTGAGCAGGATCACGCCGCCCGCCGCCGCCGCCTGCGCGACGCGCGCGGCGAGCCGGTCGTTGTCGCCGAAGCGGATTTCCTCGGTCGCGACGCTGTCATTCTCGTTGATGATCGGCACGACGCCAAGGCTGAGCAGCCGGTCGAGCGTCGCGGCGGCGTTGAGATAGCGGCGGCGATGTTCGAGGTCGTCGAGTGTGACGAGCATCTGCGCCGCCGTCAGCCCTTCGGCGCCGAGCACTTCGGCCCACACATGGCTCAAGGCGATCTGCCCCGTTGCGGCGGCGGCCTGCGCATCCTCGAGGCTCGCGCGCCCGCCTTTGGCAAGTCCGAGCCGCCGCGCGCCGAGCGCGATCGCCCCCGAAGAGACGACCGCGACCTGCTGACCCGCGCGCGTCCGTTCCGCGATGTCGGCGGCGATCCCCGCCAGCCAGTCGCGCCGCACCGCGCCGTCCGCATCGACGAGCAAGGCCGAGCCGATCTTGACGATCAGGCGGGGGCAGGAGGCGGGCGGAAACAGGATCATTGCGCCGCCGATAGCGTGCGGAAGGCGCGACGCCAACGGTCGATCGCGCCGCGGCAGCTTTGGGGTGGGAAGCGGACATTCCCCGCGATCGCCGGATGGAATGAGATTCGCGCAGAGATCGCAGAGATCGCAGAGGATAGGGTTCACGCGGAGACGCGGAGACGCGGAGGAGATCGCGCGGGCCGCGAAGCGGCTTTTCTTGTTCGACGGGAGAAACAGACCGCACCATGCGGATGAAGGGAGCCTGCCGGTTCCGAACCGGCTTCTCCGCGCCTCCGCGTGAACATCTGCCGGACTCTCCGCGATCTCTGCGCGAAATTATTGGCGATTGTACAGATTGCAAATCCGCTTGCGAACAGCGGCTTCGGGGTGGGGAGCGGACATCATGCCCTCTCCCCCTGAAGGACAGAGAGCATCTTTCTTCCAACTTCCGCCAAGACCCGACGGCCGCCCGTCTGGCGTTGAACGGGGTTCAGACCGGCGACCATTCGCCGTCGCCATCGTCCGCCGGGTCTTCGCCCGCCTTGTCGCCGGCGATGATCTCCAGCAATTTGTCGAGCACCGGTCCGATGCCCGCACCGCTCGCGCCCGACAGCGCCATCACGGGGTGGCCGCTTTCCTCGGCGAGTTCGGCCGAGAGCGCCGCGATCAGTTCGTCGTCGAGCGTGTCGATCTTGTTGAGCGCGACGATCACCGGCTTGTCGGTGAGGTCGGCGCCATAGGCCTCCAGCTCGTCGCGCACGATGCAGTAGCTGGTCGCGACATCCGTGTCGTTGGCGTCGACCAGATGGAGCAGCACGCGGCAGCGTTCGATATGGCCGAGGAAGCGGTCGCCGACGCCCGCGCCCTCGGCGGCGCCCTCGATCAGGCCGGGGATGTCGGCGACGACGAACTCGTGGCCCTTGTGGCTGACGACGCCGAGCTGGGGGCGCAGCGTCGTGAAGGCGTAGGCGCCGACCTTCGCCTGCGCATTGCTCACCGCGTTGATGAAGGTCGACTTTCCGGCATTGGGCAGGCCGACGAGCCCCGCGTCGGCGAGCAGCTTCAGGCGCAGCCACACCCACATTTCCTCGCCCGGCCAGCCGGGTCCGTGCTGGCGCGGCGCGCGGTTGGTGCTGGTCTTGTACGATGCGTTGCCGCGCCCGCCGTCGCCGCCGCGCAGGAAGGTGATGCGTTCGCCCTCCCTGGTCAGGTCGGCGAGCAGGCTGCGCTCCTCGTCATCGGCGAGGATCTGGGTGCCGACCGGTACCTGGATGACGAGGTCGGGGCCGCCCGCGCCGGTGCGGTCGCGGCCTGCGCCGGGGGTGCCGCGCTTAGCCTTGAAATGCTGGGTGTAGCGAAAGTCGATGAGGGTGTTGAGGCCCGCGACCGCCTCGAAGATCACGTCGCCGCCCTTGCCGCCGTTGCCGCCGTCGGGGCCGCCATATTCGATATATTTCTCGCGCCGGAACGACACGGCGCCGGGGCCGCCGTCGCCGGATTTGATGAAGATCTTGGCCTGGTCGAGGAAATGCATGGCGGCGCTTTAGGGGGATGACGACCAAATTGCACCCTTATTCCCGCTCGACACGAACGGGATTTAGAGTTCAACCGCGCTTGCCGATGCCGCTCGCGATCATCGATTCGAGCGCGATCTCGCGCGCGCGGCTGCGCGGCAGGCCGAGCGCGCGGGTGAGCGGCGCGCCGAACAGCGCATCGCCGAGCGCGAGCAGGGTAAGCTGCAGCGTTTCGTCCTCGAGCGGCGCTTCGGCATCGCTGTGCCCCTCGCGCAATTCCTCGACGAGGTCGTGAATCGCCTTCAGGATCGGGTCGAGCGCATCCTCGTTGCCCGACAGGATCATCCAGCTCGCGAGCGCGCCCGCGCCGCCGGTGTCGAACGCATCGAAAGCGAGATCGACGACCTCGCGCGGATTCTGGTCGCCCGCACGCTGGCGCAGCACCGTCTCGCGGATCGTCGTGGTGACGAACTCGGCCATATTTTCGATCAGCGCCTGTTGCAGCCCCGCCGCGCTGCCGAAATGGTGCAGCAGATTGGCGTGGGTGCGGTCGACCCGCGCCGCCACCGCCTTCAGCGTCACCGCCTGCGGACCCATCTCGATCAAAATCTGGCGCGCGGCGTCGAGCGCGGCGGACCGGCTTTCCTCCGGACTCAGGCGTTTCTTTACTATTGACACCACTGTAAGTAATTCCTAGCCATTGCCCCATGGCGTCCCCGAACGCCGAGTCCCGCTTTCCGACGGAGTGACGCATATGTCCAGCCTTTCGCTCTCGCCGACCCCGAAAGACCTGTCGATCACGCCGCGCGACATGCGCTTCGGCCGCGACGACCGGCAGGGGCGTTGGTGGCTGAATGGCGACCCGATCGCCTCGGCGTTCCATACCGCGCTGTCGGTGACCTTTCCCCGCGGCGAGGCGATGTTCATCGAGGCGGTGAAGGCGCATCGCGACGGCGTGCCCGAGAAACTGGCCCGCGAAATCCGCGCCTTCACCCAGCAGGAGGTCATCCACAGCCGTGAGCATGTCGTGTTCAACAAGAAGGCCGCCGAAGCGGGCTACGACCTTTCGGAGCTTGAGGACGACGTCAACCAGGTGCTCGACCTGATCAAGCAGCGCCCGCAGATCGTCAACCTGATGGCGACGATCGCGCTCGAACATTATACCGCGATGATGGCGGCGGTGATGCTGAAGGACCCCAGGATGTACGCCGGCGCCGAGCCCGAATGGGCGGCCCTGTGGAAATGGCACGCGATCGAGGAGATCGAGCACAAGGGCGTCGCCTACGACACCTGGCTGCACGCGACCCGCGACTGGAGCCGTTTCCGGCGCTGGCGCGCCAAGTCGATCATGATGCTGCTCGTCACCACGCGTTTCTGGCCGAAGCGGGTGAAGGGCATGAAGGCGCTGCTGAGGCAGGACGGGCTGACCGGCTGGCGCGTGACGGCGCGGATCTGGTGGTATCTGCTGGGCAAGCCCGGCGTGCTGCGCCGCAGCTTCCTGCCGTGGCTCAGCTATTTCCTGCCGGGCTTCCACCCGTGGAACCACGACGACCGCGCGCTGATCAAGCTCCATGAAAGCGATTATGCCGACGCGGTGATGCCGCAGCACAGCTCGGCGGCAGCCGAGCACGGCACGAGGAATTGGCGGCGGCTGCCGCCTGACCGGCTCGCGAAGGCGGAGCCCCCAAAGGGCTCTCTCTCCCCCGTTTTCGGGGCTTCGCCTTCGCGGGATCAGCGGCTTGCCGCGCGGCGCGTCCGCTGATAGCCCCGCGCCATGGTCACCGCTCCCCCGACTATCGAAACCGCGCGCCTGCGCCTGCGCGAGCATCGCCTGTCGGACAAGGCCGACCATATCGCGATGTGGGCCGACGAGCGCGTGACGCGCTTCATCGGCGGCGAACCGCGCGCGCCCGACGTCAGCTGGGGCAAATTCCTGTCGGCGGCCGGGCTGTGGCCGGTGATGGGCTATGGCTATTGGGTGTTCGCCGACAAGGTCACCGACCGGCTGATCGGCATGGGCGGGCTCAGCTATTTCGGGCGCGGGATTCCCGAGCTGGAAGGCCAGCCCGAGGCGGGCTGGGCGTTCGACGCCGACCATTGGGGTGGCGGGCTGGCGACCGAGGCGATGTCCGCGGTGCTGGCGTGGGCCGATGCGAACCTCGACGCGGCGGAGGTGCGCTGCATCATCGAACCGGGGCACGGCGCGTCGGAGCGGGTCGCGGCGAAACTGGGGTTCGCACTGATCGGCGAGAGCGATGTGCTGCCCGAGGTGGTCAATATCTATGCGCGGCGGCGCGCGGAACATTCGTCATTGCGAGCGTAGCGAAGCAATCCAGAGCGATTTACGCCTGCTCTGGATTGCCGCGTCGCCTTCGGCTCCTCGCAATGACGAAATTCTATCTATTTGTCAGGCGTGCTCCACCACCAGCACATTGCCGTCGGCGCCCACCACCCGCACCTTGCTGCCTTCGGCCGCATCGGGCCCGCGGACCGGCCATTCGCCGTCGCCGACCTTGGCGCGGCCGCGGCCGTTCTCGATCGGCTGGGTCAGCGTCAGCACCTCGCCGACCAGCCGGCCGCCGCGCTGGTTGAGCAGCGGGTCGGTGGTGGTGATCGGGTTCGCCTTCAGCCAGCGCCGCGTGCTGTAGAGCGCGACGAACGACAGCACCGCGAAAATGGCGAGCTGCAGCGGAATGCCGACCGGCAGCAGCCAGGCGATAAGGCCCGTGGCGATCGCCGCGGCGCCGATCCAGACGAGGAAGAATCCGGGCGCGACGATCTCGGCCGCGGCGAGCAGCACGCCGAGCGACAGCCACGCCCAGTGCGGTTCCAGGTTCGTCAGCCAGTCGGGCATGTCAGCGGCCTCCGTCGCGGTTCGCCAGCGCGTCCTTGGCGAGTTCGCCGATGCCGCCGAGCGTGCCGATCAGCTGCGTCGCCTCGACCGGGAAGAGGATCGTCTTGGCATTGGGGCTGGTCGCGAACTGGCTCACCGCCTCGACATATTTCTGCGCGATGAAATAGTTGATCGCCTGCGCATTGCCGCCGGCGATCGCGTCGGACACCATCTGGGTCGCCTTGGCTTCGGCCTCGGCTTCGCGTTCGCGCGCCTCGGCGTCGCGGAAGGCGGCTTCGCGGCGGCCCTCGGCCTGCAGGATCTGACCCTGTTTCTCGCCCTCGGCGCGCAGGATTTCCGACGCCCGCATGCCTTCGGCCTCGAGGATGTTGGCGCGCTTTTCGCGCTCGGCCTTCATCTGCCGCGCCATCGCGTTCGAAATGTCGGCGGGCGGGCGGATGTCCTTGATCTCGACGCGGGTGATCTTGACGCCCCAGGGGGTGGTCGCATCGTCGACGACGTGCAGCAGGCGGGTGTTGATCTCGTCGCGTTTCGACAGCGTCTCGTCGAGGTCCATCGAGCCCATCACGGTGCGCAGGTTGGTCGTCGTCAGGTTCATGATCGCGAGATAGAGGTCGCTGACCTCATAGGCCGCCTTGGCGGCGTCGAGCACCTGGAAGAAGACGACGCCGTCGACCGCGACCATCGCATTGTCCTTGGTGATGATTTCCTGGCCCGGGATATCGAGCACCTGCTCCATCATGTTCACCTTGCGCCCGACGCGGTCGAAGATCGGCATGATGAAGTTGAGCCCCGGCTGCGCGGTGTGGGTGTAGCGGCCGAAGCGTTCGATCGTATAGCTGTAGCCCTGCCGGACCGGGGTGAGCGCCCAGAGGACGAACACCAGCGCCAATACGACCGCGGCAATTGCAACGTAACCCATGCGTCATCCCCTCTGCAAAATTTCCGTCGCTATCCGGCTTCTCTTATTGCGGCAATGCGGCGGCTGCGCCACAGAAAAGCGCATGACGACCTTTGCGCCGCGCTCGCTCCTCTATGTTCCCGGTTCGAACGCCCGCGCGCTGGAGAAGGCGCGGGGCCTCGCCGCCGACATGCTGATCGTCGACCTGGAGGATGCGGTGCCCGCCGACCGCAAGGCCGAGGCGCGCGAGGCGATGCGCGCCGCGGTGACGGCGGGTTATCCGGGCAAGCGCGTCGCGGTGCGGATCAACGGGACGGGCAGCCCGCATCAGGCCGCCGACATCCATGCGGTCAGCCGGCCTGCCGGTCGACGCCGTCGTGCTGCCCAAGGTCGATGCGGTCGCCGACATCGAGCCGGCGCGGGGGCTCGGCCTGCCGGTCTTCGCGATGATCGAGACGCCGAGCCGCCATTTACGCCGCGCGCGACATCGCCGCCGATGCATCGGTCGCGGGGCTGATCGCGGGGCTCAACGACCTCGCGCACGAGCTGAAGCTGCCCGGCGGCATGGACCGCGGCGCGATGAGCCATGCGATCCAGGCGATCGTGCTCGCGGCGCGCGCGGGCGGCGTCTGGGCCTTCGATGGGGTCTATAACGCGATCGACGATGCCGCGGGCTTCGCGGCGGAGGCCGCCGAAGGACGGCGGCTCGGCTTCGACGGCAAGACGCTGATCCATCCGTCGCAGGTCGATCCGTGCAACGCCGCCTTTGCGCCGTCGCCGCACGAGATCGCCGAGGCCGAGGCGCTGGTCGCGGCGGCGACCGGCGGGGCGCAGCGGCACGACGGGCGGATGATCGAGGATATGCATGTCGCCGCGGCGCGGGCGCTGCTGGAGCGGGCGGGGCGGTCGTAAATCTCCCCTCCCGCAGGCGGGAGGGGTTGGGGGTGGGCAGCGACGTCTCAATGGCCCACCCCGCTGCGACTAGGGCGCAAGCGCCCAAGTCTCGCTGCCCCTCCCGCTTGCGGGAGGGGAGGCCGGAGGCCGTTCGTCGTTCGACGAACGAGCCTTGTCGGGCTCAAAAGAACATGCCATGCGCCGCGCCCATGCAGAAAATGACGTTTCGGGCCGTCGTCGCGGCCGTCGCCCTGGTCGCCTCCTCCGCTTCCGCCGTTCAGGCCAAGCCCGCCGATGCTCCGGTCACCGAAGCCGACCTCGCCGCGCATATGCGCGTGCTGGCGAGCGATGCCTTCGAAGGCCGCGCGCCGGGGACCGAAGGCGAGAACCGTACCATCGCCTATATCGTCGGTGAATGGGCCAAGATGGGGCTCCAGCCCGTGCCGGGCAGCGATACTCCCTGGCTCCAGCCCGTACCGCTGATCGAAAGCGCCGCGGTGTCGGGCAGCGTCCAGTTCAAGGTGCGCGGCCGCGCCTTTCCGCTGCGCGGCGACAGCATCGTCCTGACCGGGCGCGACGCGTCGCTGGCGCTCGCCGATGTGCCGGTGATCTTCGTCGGTTACGGCGTCGACGCGTCGGGCAAGGTCGCCGCCGATGTGAAGGGCAAGGTCGCGATCCTGCTGTCCGGCGCGGTGCCGTTCGGCGAAAAGATGCCGCGCTATCGCGACCGGCGCCAGATGCTGGCCGATGCCGGCGCGACCGCGGTGCTCGTCGTCGCGAGCGACGCGCTGCCCTGGGCGGCGGTGCAGGGCTCGTTCGGATCGCAGAGCACGAAGCTGGCGGGCGCCAGGCCCGGTGCGCCCGCGACCGGCTTCATCGCGGCGCCCGCGCTGCAGGCGCTGCTGACCAAGGTGGGCAAACCCGCGGTCGCGGCGCTGGAAGCGGCGAGGTCGCCCGACTATCGCGGCACCGACCTGGCGGTCACCGCCAACCTCAGCGCCGAAACCGATGTGCGGCCCTATGCCAGCCACAATGTCATCGCCAAGCTGTCCGGCGCGAAGCCCGACGGCAAGGCGGTGCTGTTCCTGGGGCATTGGGACCATCTGGGCATCTGCGGCGACGAGGGCGAGGCCGACCGCATCTGCAACGGCGCGGTCGACAATGCCAGCGGCATCGCGGTGCTGACCGAGGTCGCCAAACGCCTCGCCAGCGGCCCGCGCCCCGACCGCGACATTTATTTCATGGCGACGACCGCCGAGGAAAAGGGGCTGCTCGGCGCTTATTATTTCGCCGATCATCCGGTGGTGCCGCTCGGCGACATCACCGTCGCGCTGAACATCGACACCATCGCCATCTCGCCGCGCGGCACGCCGGTCGCGACGATCGGGCGCGGGCATCCCGCCTATGACGCGGTGGTGCGCAAGGTCGCGACCGACCTCGGCCGCAAGCTCGACGAGGACGGCGAGGCCGACGCCTTCGTCCAGCGGCAGGACGGCTGGGCGCTCGGCGCGAAGGGCGTGGTGTCGCTGATGGTCGGGGGCAGCTTTTCGGACATGCCCTTGCTCGAGAAATTCCTCGAAAGCGACTATCACCGCGCGGCGGACAATTTCAGCGATTCCGTGCCGCTCGGCGGCGCGGCGGAGGATGCCGACCTGCATGTCGCGCTGGGGCGGGTGTTTGCCGATACGCAGGCGTGGCCGGGGGACGGCCAATAGCCGTCGGATAAAAATCCGATTCCCCGAGCGAAGACGAGGCTGCCACGCTGCGGTTCTCGCTACGCTCGAACAAACCCCTCGTCTTCGCTCGGGGAATCGGGTTGTTGCGCAAGGCTGCCTGCGGCCCCGCCTTCGCGGGGGCGACGGGTCATCAGGCCGCCTGCTTCGCCCGCTCGGCCATTTCCTGATTGAGCATTTCCGCCAGCAGGAACGCAAGCTCGAGCGATTGCCCCGCGTTGAGGCGCGGGTCGCAATGGGTGTGATAGCGGTCGGCCAGATCCATCTGCGTCACGTCCATCGCGCCGCCGGTGCATTCGGTGACATTCTGGCCGGTCATCTCGATATGGATGCCGCCGCCATGCGTACCCTCGGCGCGGTGGACGGCGAAGAAGCCGCGCACTTCGGCGAGGATGCGCTCGAACGGGCGCGTCTTGTATCCGGTCGCGGTCTTGATGACATTGCCGTGCATCGGGTCGCACGACCAGACGACCGGATGGCCCGATTCCTTCACTGCGCGCACCAGCCGGGGCAGATGTGCCTCGATCTTGTCGTGGCCGTAGCGGGTGATCAGCGTCATGCGGCCGGGCACGCGGTTCGGGTTGAGCGTGTCGAGCAGACGCAGCAGCGCGTCGGGCTCGAGGCTGGGCCCGCACTTCATGCCGATCGGATTGCCCACGCCGCGCAGATATTCGACATGCGCCGATCCTTCGAAGCGCGTGCGGTCGCCGATCCACAGGAAATGGCCCGACAGGCCGTACCAGCCGCCGGTCAGGCTGTCCTGCCGTGTCAGCGCCTGCTCATAGGGAAGCAGCAGCGCCTCGTGGCTGGTGTAGAAGCTGGTGCCCTTGATCTGCGGCACGGTTTCGGGCGTGACGCCGCACGCTTGCATGAAGGCCAGCGCCTCCGAAATGCGGCCGACGGTTTCCTGATATTTCTTGGCCCAAGGGCTGCGGTCCATGAAGTCGTGCGTCCAGGCGTTGACCTGGTGCAGATTGGCATAGCCGCCGCCGGCGAAGGCGCGCAGCAGGTTCAGCGTCGCCGCCGACTGGTTGTATGCCTTGACCATGCGTGCCGGGTCGGGCGCGCGGCCCGCGGCCTCGAAGGCGATGTCGTTGATGATGTCGCCGCGATAGCTCGGCAGCTCGACGCCGTTCACCTCTTCCATGTCGGCCGAGCGCGGCTTGGCGAACTGGCCCGCCATGCGGCCGAGCTTCACCACCGGCATCTTCGAGGCGAAGGTCAGCACGACCGCCATCTGGAGCAGGACGCGGAAGGTGTCGCGGATGTTGTTGGGATGGAACTCGGCGAAGCTTTCGGCGCAGTCGCCGCCCTGGAGCAGGAAAGCCTTGCCCTCGGCCACGCGGGCGAGGTCGTTCGTCAGATCGCGCGCTTCGCCCGCAAAGACCAGCGGCGGATAACCGGCGAGTTCCTTTTCCGCCGCGACGAGCGCGGCGTCGTCGGAATAGGTCGGAAGCTGGCGCGCTTCGTGCGAGCGCCAGCTGTGCGGTTGCCATGGCTGTGTCATAATCAAAATCCAAAATCCGAATCGCGCGCCGCCATGGCGCGAACGGGCCGAAGAGGCAAGGGTAAGGAAATTAGCATCGACGGCGCTTTTGCGCACCTATGCTTTTCTTTGCTGTCAAAAACTGATAGTTTGCTATGGTTTTTGGACATGCGCATGGGGGTGCGCGGGCGCCCGTTCGGTAATCCGTAACCTTATATACCTAGTGACCCAGGTTAAGGGGCTCAGATCAAGCGAAACGGTGGCTATGGCGAATTTCGATCCCGCCTGGTTCGGTTATGCTGCGCTGCTGCTGGTGCTGGCGACCAGCTTCGCGTTGACCCTGGCGCATGTCCGGATCGGGCTGGCGGCCGCCGCGCTGGTCGCCCTGCCGATCATGCTGTTCCACGCTTCCGCGCCGGGCTATCTGTTGCTGACGGTGCTGATCCTGCTGGTCAACCTGGGGCAGGCCGCGCGGGCGTGGTTCGGCGATGCGAAGGTCAGTTTCTCGCCCGAGGAACAGGAATTGCGGCGGCTGCATTTCGCAAGCCTCGGCCCCGGCGCGACGCGCCGCCTGATCGACCAGGGGCATTGGATTTCGGCACGGCGCGGCGAAGTGCTGATCCGCGAGAATCAGGCGGCGCCCAGCCTGTTCTACCTTGCCGACGGGGTGGCGACGATCCGGCGCGACGGCGTCGATGTCGGCACGGTGACGGGCGGCGCATTGATCGGCGAGGCGACGGTCCTCGACGGCACGCACGCAACGGGGACGGTGCTGCTCGCCAGCAATGCGCGGTTGTGGTTCATCCCCGCGGCGGCGCTGCGCAGCTATCTCGCCGCCAACCCCAGCATCGCCGCGGCGCTGCACGAAGGCTTCGCCCGCGCGCTGCGCGGCAAGTTGGCGAGCGCCAACGCCCGCATTGCCGAGATGCCACCCATCGCCTAGGATTGCCGCAACATTGTCATCGGCAGGTTCTAGCGTGGATATATGACACTGACTCTCTACGGAATTCCCAATTGCGACACGGTGAAGAAGGCGCGGACCTGGCTTGCTGCGGCGGGCATCGCCTATGCTTTCCACGATTTTCGCAAGGATGGGCTCGACCTCGCCAAGCTGCAAAGCTGGATCGATGCGGTCGGTTGGGAGAAATTGCTGAACAAGGCGGGCACGACCTTTCGCAGCCTGCCCGACGCCGACAAGGCGGATCTGGACGCGGGCAAGGCGAAGGCGCTGATGCTCGACCAGCCCGCGATGATCAAGCGGCCGGTCGTCGAGGCGGCGGACGGGGTCAGCGTCGGCTTTTCGGCCGCCGAATGGCAGACGCGCTTTGCATGATCCGGCGTTGGGCCCTGCTGCCGGCGCTGTTGCTCGCCGCGTGCGGCGCTGATCCGATGGCGGCGCAGCAGCCGACGCTGGACGGCAAACCGCCGATCGTCATCGCGCATCGCGGCGCGTCGGGCGAGCGGCCCGAACATACGCTGGAGGCCTACCGGCTCGCGATCGACCTTGGCGCCGATTTTATCGAGCCCGATCTGGTGCTGACGAAGGATGGCATTCTCGTCGCGCGGCACGAGAATGAGATTTCGGAGACCACCGACGTCGCCGACCACCCCGAATTTGCGGGCCGCAAGACGATTAAGACGATCGACGGGCAGCAGGTCGCCGGCTGGTTCACCGAGGATTTCACGCTTGCCGAGCTCAAGACGCTGCGCGCCAGGGAACGCCTGCCGAAGCTGCGCAACACCGACTATGACGGCCGGTTCGAGGTCCCGACTTTCGCCGAAATCCTCGACCTGCTGGCCTTGGTGAACAAGGGGCGCGAGGTACCGGTCGGGGTCTATCCCGAAACCAAGCATCCGAGCTATTTCGCCGCGATCGGCCTGCCGCACGAGGGGCCGCTGCTCGCAATCCTCGGCGAATATGGCTATAAGGGCCGCGCCGCGCCGGTGTTCATCCAGAGCTTCGAGGTCGGCAACCTCAAGGCGATCCGCGCGAAGAGCGACCTGCCGCTGATCCAGCTGATGGACGGCGAGGGCGGGCCCGCCGACGACGGCAAGACCGGCTATGCCGCGATGGCGACGCCCGCCGGGCTGAAAGCGATCGCCGCCTATGCCGACGGCATCGGCCCGAACAAGGCGATGGTGATCCCGCGCGGCGCGCTCGGCACGCTCGGCGATCCGACGAGCCTCGTGCGCGACGCGCATGCCGCGGGGCTGAAAGTCCATCCCTGGACCTTTCGCCGCGAAAATTATTTCCTGCCGCTCGGCGACAAGGGCGGCATCAACCCGGCCGGCCACGGCGACCTCGCGGCAGAGATCGACGCCTTTCTGAAGACCGGCATCGACGGGCTGTTCAGCGACAATCCGCGCGAAGCCGTCGCGACGTTGAAGGACAAGCCATGACCGAACGACCCCTGGGCCAGAGCGGCCTGTCGATCCGTCCCTTCGTGCTCGGCGGCAATGTCTTCGGCATGACCGCGGACCGCGATTCCAGCTTCGCCGTGCTCGACCGCTTCGTCGAACGCGGCGGCGGCATGATCGACACCGCCGACGTCTATTCGGCGTGGGTGCCGGGCCACAAGGGCGGCGAGTCCGAGACGATGATGGGCGCGTGGCTGAAGGCGAGCGGCGCGCGCGAACAGGTGCTGATCGCCACGAAGGTAGGCATGATGCCGGGCGGGCTGCGGCCTGACGCGATCCGAAGCGCGGTGCAGGGATCGCTCGACCGGCTCGGCACCGACCGGATCGACCTCTATTTTGCGCACAAGGACGATCCCGACGTACCGCTGGACGAAGTGCTCGGCGCCTTCGCCGAACTGCTCGACGCGGGGATCGTCTCCGCCATCGGGGCGTCCAACTATTCGGCGAATCGGCTGGCCGAGGCGCTGCGCGTCGCCGACGACGGCGGCCTGCCGCGCTTCACCGTGATGCAGCCCGAACTCAGCCTGCTCGAACGCGGCCAATATGAAGGCGCGCTGCAGGAACTCTGCATCGCCGAGGGGCTGGGCGTGGTGACCTATTTCAGCCTCGCCTCGGGCTATCTGTCGGGCAAATATCGCGGCGCCGGCGACATCGGCCAGAGCGCCCGCGGGCCGCGGGTGAAGCCCTATGTCGAAGGCAAGGGGCCGGCGATGCTCGCGGTGATGGATCGCATCGCCACCGAAACGGGCGCCAGCCTGTCGCAGATCGCGCTCGCCTGGATCGCGGCGCAGCCCGGCGTCACCGCGCCGATCGCGAGCGCGACGAGCGTCGAACAGCTCGACGAGCTTCTGGGCAGCGAGAGTGTGGCACTGTCCGACGAGCAGCTGGCCGCGCTGACCGCCGCCGGGGCCGCTGCCTAGAAGGCGCCCTTGCTTTCTCCGGCGTTCGCCGGGCCGCAATGACGACAGGACTCAATCCGGCGCGCAGCTTGTGCCGCCGATCGCTTGCTCGCTCAGGAACGCGTCGATTGCCGCAAGGGCGTCCGCGTGGGCCTTGGCGTCGAAATCCTTCTCGATCTTCGCGCTCGCCGGATCGTCGACCGGATGCGCGACGTCGAAGCGGTGCTTCGCGCCGGAATAGAGCTTCACGACGAACGGATAGGCGTGGTTCTCCGCCCGGTTCGCAACCAGTGTTTCGAGCTTTTTGGCCGGTGCGATGCCGTCCGCGGTTCCCTGCAGCGCCAGCACGGGCATGTGTTGGGGCCAAGGCGAGGGCTGGCCGCCGACCGAGGGATAATAGACGATCGCGGCGCGGATGCCGCTGTCGGTGCCGCGCGCGCTCGACGCCAGCGTCAGCGCCCCCTCGCCGCCGCGCGACCAGCCGATGACGAGGCCGGGACAGCGCGTGTCGAACCTGTCCTGTTCGCGCAATCGCCGGAGGGCGTCGACCGCGATCGCAGCGCGTTTCTCGCCCGCCGAGCCGGACGGGTCGAGGCGCTTGAGCGCCGCATCATCGTCGACGACGACCACGTCGATCCCCCGCTCATTGAGGAATGCCGCGAGGTCGGCATATTGATTGCCCGGCGCCAGCGTGCCGACGCCCGCGGCACGCGGGAAGAAGATGGCCCAGGGGCGCGGTTTGGGGTCGGGGGCGGCCGGGAGCAGATGCAGGTCGGCGGGGAGCGGGGCGGGAGGCTGCGCCGGCAGCGGCGCGGCGGCCAGCAAGGCGGACAAGAGCAACGCGAGGCGGGGCATCGGCGACTCCTTTCGGACGATCCCAGCCTAGGCCTTTTGGGGGCGGTTGCCAAATCGAGGTGCGGCGCCGGCCCCGGGAGAGCCGGCGCCGCACCCGCGCGGCCGCGCTGTTTCAATCCGCGCTTTCGTCCCATTGGAACACGGCCTCGAGTGGCTTGCCGAAGGTGTGCGCGATGCGGAAGGCGACTTCGAGCGAGGGCGAATATTTGCCCTGTTCGATCGCCGCGATCGTCTGGCGCGTCACCCCGACCCGGTCGCCGAGCTCGCCCTGCGTCATCTCGCCCGCGAGGAAGCGCAGCGTCCTGATGTCGTTGGTGAAGGGGGGCTTAGCCATGCCATCCCCTCCGGTAGCTCATGAGCGCGACGACGCTGTTCACCAGTTCGGCGGCGACGATCGCGAACAGGCCGCAATTCGCCAGCCGCACGCCGCCATCGACGAAGGGCAAATAGACGCCGACGACCATCATCCCCACCAGCAGCACATAATAGCCGCATGGTCGCCCCGCGCCGGCGGATCGCGCGGTCGCGCTCGTCGGCGCGCGCGCGCTCCGACTTCGGCGTCCGCGCCGACAGGATGATCGTGCCGACGATGACGGTGACCGCATGCGCCATGGCGATCGATCCGAACAGCCACAGCATGGGGAACACTTCGCGCCCGGCGGGATGCCCGGAGAGCAGAAGTCCGAAATAGAGGGTGTAGGCGGCGACCATCGCGATGACGTTCAGCCAGGCGGTCTTTTCACGGAAGTTCATTTGGTGGTCTCCGGTGTCGGCGCCGGCAAGCTGCCGCGCGGATTCGAGGATCGCGGGGGACATGGCTCAAGTGCCCCGGCGATAGAGGTAAAGCTGGGCGCCGATGCGCACGAGCTCGGCGACGGCGAGCGTCGCGAGCATCAGGTTGAGCTGCTGCGCCTGGCTGACGCCCCAGAAGATCAGGAAGATGTTGATCCAGATGCCGACGACCAGCGGATAATAGGCATAGTGGGTGCCGCGCATGTGAAAGCTGCGGTCGCGCTCATCCTCCTCGATGTCGACCTCGGCGCGGTTGCGGATCGCGAGAAAGGCGGTCGCCACCGTCATCACGACGATGATCGCGATGGTCATGGGCACGAGCAGCCCGGCGGTCGCCCAGACGCCCGCGGGGCTGTCCGCGATCTGCCAGGGATAGACGAGGAAATACCAGCCGAACGCCGCGGCCATCGTCACCAAGGTGACCCAGTGAATTTTCTCGCGCAATGCCATCGTCAGCTCCATGTCAGGTGATTCGAACTCTATGTCTAATATTTTTTACATGGAGTCAAGCAGGAGTGACATGCCCGCGGCTTTGCCGCTTTCGCGCCGGGGCATAAGCCGCTAAGCCGCCGACCCATGTCCACCATCTCCAAAACGCTCACCTTCGACACGTCGACGAGCCGCGCCAACCCGACGCCGCAGCCGATGAAGCGCCTGACGGTGCCGCGCATCCGCCAGCGCAAGGGCGGCGAACCGATCGTGATGCTGACCGCCTACACCGTGCGTCAGGCGCAGCTGCTCGACCCGCATTGCGACATGCTGCTCGTCGGCGATTCGCTGGCCCAGGTGATCTACGGCCTGCCGCACACCGTCGGGGTGACGATGGAGATGATGGCGCTGCACGGCGCGGCGGTGGTGCGCGGCAGCTATCATGCCGCGGTGATCGTCGACATGCCCTTCGGCAGCTATGAGGGTAGCCCGCAGCAGGCGTTCGACAATGCCGCGCGGCTGCTCAAGGAAACCGGCGCGGCGGCGGTCAAGGTGGAGGGCGGGCGCGTGCTCGCGCCGACGATCGAATTCCTGACCCAGCGCGGCATCCCGGTGATGGGCCATGTCGGGCTGACGCCGCAGGCGGTCAACATCCTCGGCGGCTATGGCGTGCGCGGCAAGAGCGAGGAGGAGGCGCGCTCGATCGTCGAGGATGCGGTCGCGGTGGCGCAGGCCGGGGCGTTTTCGATCGTCATAGAGGGCGTGCTCGAATCGATCGCGATCGAGATCACGAGCAAGGTCGCCTGCCCGACGATCGGCATCGGCGCCTCGGCGCAGTGCGACGGTCAGGTGCTGGTCACCGACGACATGCTGGGCATGTTCGAGCGCGTGCCCAAATTCGTGAAAAAATATCAGGATATGGCCGAGCGTCATTGGTGGCGCGGTCAAGAATTATGCGGACGAAGTCAGGTCCCGTTCATTCCCCACCGAAGATCAGACCTACGCCGGTTGATGCGGCGCGGGGCAAAGGCGAAGGCCGAGTGAAAAGCTTGGCCTTTTCCGGAGCCGTCGCTAAGGAAACCACCGGCCGCGCCGTCGCGCGGCCCGGTTATGGAGGATATGCGTGGCGCTGAGCCCGACGAACAATGCGGCCCTGTTGCAGGAAGTGGACGAGGCCGTCCGCAAGGATCAGCTCGACAGCATCTGGCAACGCTTTGGCCGCTGGATCATCGCGGGGGTCATCGCGGCGCTGCTCGCCTTCGGCGGCTACCTCTATTGGGGCCATCTGCAGGACAGCAAGCGCGGCGAGAATGCCGAGGCGCTGATCGCCGCGCTCGACAAGCTCAAGAGCGGCGAGCCGACCGCGGCGACGAAGGAGCTGACGGCGATCGAGGCCGACGGCAATGGAGCCTATCGGGCCGCGTCGCTGTTCCAGCAGGCGAATCTGAAGGCCGATCGCGGCGACCTGAAGGGCGCCGCCGCCCTGATGGCCAAGGCGGCCGCCGACACCGAACTCGACCAGTCGCTTCGCGACCTCGCGCTGCTGCGCCAGACGGCGTTTGAATATGACACGCTGAAGCCCGAAACGGTCATCGCGCGCATGAAGCCGATGGTCGATGCCAAGGACCCCGTCTCGGCCTGGTTCCCGAGCGCCGCCGAACTGTCGGCGATCGCGCATTACCAGCTGGGCCAGTATAAGGAGGCGGGCGTGCTCTATGGCCGCATCGCCGACGTGCCGACGATTCCCAAGTCGCTCCAGTCGCGCGCCGTCCAGATGGCGGGCATGCTGGGCGTCGACGCCGTGAAGGACCGCGCGGCCGAAAGCGCCGAAAAGGACGAGCAAGCCGGGGTCGCACCCAAGGCGAACACCGCCGGACAAGCTGAGGAAAAGAAATAATGCGTAAAGCCAGATTCGCTCGGCGTCGCGCTGATCGCGCTGTCGCTTGCCGACTGCGGCGTCCTGAAGGGCGACGGCGGGCCGAAGACCCCGACCGTCGGCGAGCGCGTGTCGATCCTGTCGAACGACAACAGCGTCAAGGTCGATCCCGCCACGGCGTCGGTCGCGGTGGTGCTGCCCGACCCGGTCGTCAACGCCAATTGGGCGCAGTCGGGCGGCAATGCCTCCAAATCGATGGGCCATCCGGCGCTCAGCGCTTCGCGCAGCCAGATCTGGAGCGCGGATATCGCGGGCGGCAACAACAAGCAGCGGCTGGCCTCCGCCCCCGTCGTGTCCGACGGCCGCCTGTTCGCGGTCGGCACCGATGCCGTCGTCTATGCCTTTTCGGCCGACACCGGATCGGCGTTGTGGCGCACCCCGATCGGCAGCGAAGGCAAGGATTTCAAGGATTCACTGTTCGGCGGCGGCGCGTCGGCCGACGGCAATGTCGTCTATGCGACCAGCGGCGTCGGCGACGTCGCGGCGCTCAACGCGGCCGACGGCACGGTGCTGTGGAAGGTGAAGCCCGCGGGTCCGCTGCGTGGCGCGCCGACGATCGCCTTCGGCGGCGTCTATGTCATCAGCCAGGACAATCAGATCATCGCGCTCAACGCCGCCGATGGCGCGGTGCTGTGGCAGGCGACCGCGTCGCTGGAGGCCGGCAGCATCTTCGGTGCCGGTTCGCCTGCGGCAGGGCAGGGGACGATCGTCGCCGGCTATTCGTCGGGCGAGGTCCAGGCCTATCGTTACGAAAATGGCCGCGACCTGTGGGAAGATGCGCTGGCCCGCACCTCGATGGCGCTGTCGGTGTCGACGCTGTCCGACGTCGACGCCGATCCGGTGATCGACCGCGGCCGCGTCTTCGCGCTCGGCCAGGGTGGCCGCATGGCCAGCTATGAACTCGTTACGGGCCAGCGCAGCTGGGAAATCTCGATCGCCGGCATTTCGACCCCCTATGTGGTCGGCGAGTGGGTCTATGCGATGACCGACGATGCCAAATTGCTGTGCGTCGCGCGCGCGACCGGCAAGGTGCGCTGGATCCAGCAACTCGCGCGTTTCCGCGTCGAGACCGAAAAGAAAAAGAAGGATCCGATCCGCTGGACCGGGCCGATCCTGGCGGGCGGCCGCCTGATCGCAGTGAACAGCGAAGGCCAGCTGGCCGAATTTTCGCTCGGCCGACGGTTCGACGCTGTCGACGACCGAGTTCAAGACGCCGCTGTCGCAGCCGCCGATCGTCGCGAACAATGTCCTCTATATTCTGGCGGACGACGGACGCATCACGGCCTGGCGCTGAGCGGGTAAGCAAAATTTTTAATCCGTTCATCCCCGGACTTGATCCGGGGTTGTCGAAGCACCGTTCTTCTTTCCGACGTCGAAAGAAAGAACGGCCCTTCGACAAGCTCAGGGCGAACGGCTAGTTATGTTGTCCGTTCCGGGTCGAATGGGGTCCGGAGCAAGGAAAATGGGAAATATGTGATGGCGCGGTCCGCGACGATCGCCATTGTCGGCCTAGCCCAATGTCGGCAAATCGACGCTGTTCAACCGGCTCGTCGGCAAGCGCCTGGCGCTCGTCGACGACCAGCCGGGGGTGACGCGCGACCGGCGCGAGGGCGACGGCGAACTGCTCGGCCTGAAATTCACCATCGTCGACACCGCGGGTTTCGAGGATGATGACGCTGCGACGCTGCCCGGGCGGATGCGCGTGCAGACCGAGAAAGCCGTGCGCGAGGCCGATGCCGCGCTGTTCATGATCGACGGCCGCGCTGGGGTGACCCCGCTCGACGAGGAAATCGCGCGCTGGCTGCGCAGCGAGGACACGCCGATCATCCTGCTGGTCAACAAGGCCGAGGGCAAGCAGGGCGAGAACGGCCTGATGGAGAGCTATTCGCTCGGCTTCGACAATCCGATCGCACTCAGCGCCGAGCATGGCGAGGGCGTCGTCGACCTGTTCGACGCGCTTCGGCCGATCGTCGAGGGCCATGATGCCGCCGCCGAGGCGGAGGCGCTGCCGGTCCCCGAAGGCGAAGAGGATGAGGACGTTCCGCTGGGGCCGATGAAGCTCGCGATCGTCGGGCGGCCGAACGCGGGCAAATCGACTTTGATCAACCGCATGATCGGCGAGGACCGGCTGATCACCGGGCCCGAAGCGGGGATCACCCGCGATTCGATCCGTGTCGACTGGCAATGGGAAAAGGACGGCGAGGTCCACGAGATTCAGCTGTTCGACACCGCGGGCATGCGCAAGCGCGCCAAGGTGGTCGACAAGCTGGAGAAATTGTCGGTCGCCGATGCGCTCCATGCGGTCGATTTCGCCGAGGTCGTGGTGCTGCTGCTCGACGCCACCAAGGGGCTGGAGGCGCAGGATCTGCGCATCGCCGACAAGGTGCTCCAGGAAGGCCGCGCGCTGATCGTCGCGCTCAACAAATGGGACATCGCGGAGGATCCCTCGTCGCTGTTCAACGGCGTGCGCAATGCCCTCGACGACGGACTGAGCCAGGTCAAGGGCGTGCCGGTGCTCAGCATTTCGGGTGCGACGGGCAAGGGCATCGACACGCTGGTACGCGTCGCCTTCGAACAGCGCGCGATCTGGTCGGGCCGCGTGCCGACCGCGCGGCTCAATCGCTGGTTCGAGACGGCGGTCGACGCCAACCCGCCGCTGCGGCGCCGGGGGGCAAGCGGATCAAGCTGCGCTACATCACCCAGGCGCGCACGCGGCCCCCCACCTTCGTCGTGTTCGGCACGCGGACGGACGCGCTGCTGGGCAGTTACGAGCGCTATCTGGTCAACGGCATGCGCAAGGAGCTGGGGTTCCAGGGCGTGCCGGTGCGGCTCAATTTCCGCAATTCGCGCAATCCCTATGACGAGTGACGCCGCGGTTGTCGTCGTCGATGCGCGCGGCATGAAATGCCCCTGGCCCGCGCTGCGGCTCGCGCGCGCGATGCGGAGCGAAACGCGCGTCGCGCTGCTCGCCGACGATCCGCAGGCGGGACGCGAAATCGCTGCGCTGGCGGGCGAGCATGGCTGGTCGGTCGAACCCGAAGGCGGCGGTCGCTGGCTGGTCCGTCGCAGCTGACCCAAAACGGCGCGCATATCGAGCGCCCCTCCCGATCGTAACGGCTTTTTTACTGCCTTCGCGGCATGACGGCGATGGGACCAAGGACCGATTTTAACGCCAAGGACGAACAAGTGGACGATATCCTGGTCGATTGGGATGAATTCCGCGCCACGCGCACGCAGCTCGGCGCCGCTTTCGTGCGGATATTGGGCTATTTTCGCGAGGACGGCACCAAGTCGGTCGTCGCGATCGAGGAAGCGATGCGGGCCCGCGACGCGCGCGGTCTCGTCATGCCCGCGCACACGCTGAAGGGCGAATCGCGTCAGTTCGGCGCCGAACAGCTCGCCGCGCTGGCCGAGGATATCGAAACCTTCGCGCGCCACTGCGTCGAGGCGCAGATCAGCCCCGAGGAATATCTGCCGCGCGTGGTCGAACTGCGCCCGCTGTTCGAAAAGACGCTGGCCGAACTGGAGCGCGAGGCCAATCCGCTGGTCCAGCGCCGTCCTGCCGGTTTCGGGCGCGCCGTCGGTTACTGAACGACGGCGGCTTTTCGCATCGGCTGCAGGCTGAAGCGCGACAGACTGCGCCACAGCCATTCGAGCGGGCCGTAGTGATGGCGGTCGAGCCAAGGCTTCGACCACAGCAGCATCGCCGCCCACATGCCGAAGCAGAACAGGTATAGCGCCGCGCGCCCGACGCTGCCGAACAGCCCCATCCCATAGCCGTAGAAGATCGTCGTCATCACGATCGAGGTCGTGAGATAATTGGTGAACGCCATGCGCCCCGTTGCAGCGAGCCGCTCGCGGGTGCCGGGGCTGGCGGCGGTCTTGATCAGCAGCATGATCAGCGACGCCCAGCCGACGGTCATCAGCGTATCGAACGGGACCGACCAGACGATCGATGCGCCGAAGACCGATACCGCGCTGAACCCGGCGTTCATCTGATACCAGGCCAGCGCGACGAGCGGCGGCACACCGATCAGGAAGCATCGCACCGCCCATTTGCGATAGCGCGCAATCTCCCACTCGCCGGTCAGCATGTGCGATTTGAACAGCGCCATCCCGATCAGCATCAGACCGATCGTTTCCCACGAGAACATCGCGATGAAGAACAGCGGATCGCCGCCCATCTCGCCGGTGCGGTGCGCGACGATGCCGGCGATAGCTGCCGAGATACAGCGCGATTTCCTTGGCATAGGCTCGGCGTGCCCGGCCCCATGTCGGTGTTCATGTCCGCGAGCGCCTGTTTCATTCCCGCCATCGCTTCGGGGGGCAGACGTCCCGCCTCGGCCATCGACAGCATGGTCCACAGGCTTCCCGGCAGGGCGAGGGCGACGAGGAAGAAGGGGATCGACCAGAGCAGCAGCGCCTTCACCGACAATTTGCGGAACAGAAAGAGCAGCAGGCCGCAGATGGCATAGAGAAAAAGGATGTCGCCGAACCAGATCAGATAGAAATGGACCAGGCCGAAGATCGCGAGCCAGAACATCCGCGAATAATGCGCGCCCGCGGCGCTGCGCCCGCCGCTCGCGGCGCTTTCGATGACGAGCAGGGTGCTGGCGCCGAACAGCATCGAGAACAGGCCGCGCATCTTCGAATCGACGAAGACGAAGTTGAAGAACCAGGTCGCCAGGTCGAGGCTGGCGGGCGGCCCGCCCGCGGCGGGGTTGGAATAGGCCGGAAAGGGCAGGGCGAAGGCGGCGATGTTCATCGCCAATATGCCCATCACCGCGACGCCGCGGATCGCGTCGAGGCTTTCATATCGAACCGTTGCCGCTTGCGTCGCCATGGCCTGTCCCCTGCCGCCAAGGATGCAGGCCTATCGCGCGGCAGGCGGAGCGTCGAGGAGTTTCTCGCGGCGCCCATCTACTATTGACATCTATGTCAGTAATGCTATCTGCACGGCATCGGATGATTCGTCAAAGAGAGTCCCCATGACCCCGACCATCTTTTCCCACCCCGACCGCCAGATGCCGAAATTCCGCCCGTTCAAGGCGCTGTCGCACTTCCGCAAGCTGATCAAGGACAAGGAAGACACCGAGCAGGTGTTCCACATCTTCGAGAATCTCCCGCGCAAGGGTTTTATGGACGATGCCCGCGCCTTCGTCGAAAGCGATCTCGGCAAGCGGCTGATGGAAAGCGAACCCTATCTGCCCGACCTGCTCGACGATCACAGCTGGATCGGCGCGTTGCCCGAGGACAGCGTCGGACACGCCTATGTCACCTTCATGCGCCGCGAGGGGCTGTCGGCCGCGGGCCTCGTCGCCGAAGCCGACAAGATGGGGCGTCCCAAGTTCGACGACCAGCTGCAATGGTACGCCAACCGCCTCCGGGACACGCACGATCTGTTCCACGTCCTGACCGGTTACGGCCGCGATGCGCTCGGCGAACAGTGCGTGCTCGGCTTCACCTATGGCCAGACCGGCAATTACGGCAATTTCTTCATCGCCTATGCGGGCGGTTACGAGCTGAAGCGCCGCGTCAAGGGCAACGCTCCGGTGATGGGCGCGATCCGCCAGGGTCAGCGCCACGGCAAGGCGGCGAAGGCGATCATCGAACAGGATATTCGCGCGCTGCTCGCCGAGCCGCTCGAAGCCGCGCGCGCGCGGCTGGGGATCGCCAAGCCGACGCTCTATGAGGAAGCGCACCGCGCGTACCGCAGCCGCGGGATCGACCCGTATAATTTCCTTGCGGCGAAGGCCGCGACGGCGTGAGCGATTAGATCCTCCCCTTGGCGAAGCCATGGGGAGGCGGACCGCCCGCGAAGCGGGTGGTGGAGGGGTTCTACCTCTCGGTGCAGAGGCGGACGATGCTGTCCGCCACAGCGGCGGGATCGGCGAGGACGTCCTTTGCGGCGATGCGCAGCATTCGTATCCCCTGCGCTTCGATCCATTGGTCGCGTTCTTCATCACGCTTTGGTTGGTCGCCCATGTCGTGCGCAATGCCGTCGATTTCGATTCCGAGCTTCGACTCCACGACATAGAAATCGAGCACATATCGGCCGATCGGGTGCTGGCGCCGGAATTTGACGTAGCCTGGTTGCTTGCGCAATATTTGCCAGAGCAGAACCTCGGGCAGGGACATTGTGCGGCGGAGCCGTTTTGCATTCTTGTAACTTGTAAGCGCGGTTGCTTGCTTCAGCACGCTCGACCCCTCCACCACGCCCTTCGGGCGCGGTCCCCCTCCCCAACGCTTCGCGAAGGGGAGGATCTATCATAGACGCACCGCTGGCCCTGTCGATCAGCGCAACTCTTTGCGGATCATCAGTTTCAGCCCCGACCAGACCTGATCGACGGCGCACACCTTTACATCGACCCAGCCCATCGGCAGGCCTATGTCGCGGATGACATCCTCGGTGATGTCGGTCGGGACTTTCGACGCCTTCTTCGGCCAGCTGACCCAGACGAAACCCGCCGGATCGATCAGCGTGCGGAGTTCAGTCAGCAGCCGTTCGAGTTCGGCGCGTTCGGTGGTGAAGATGTGCGCGGCCTGCAGGCCCGCCTCGGGAGCCTTGCGTTCGTCGAGCGCGACGTCGCCGATCTCGGCGCGGACGCTTGCGGGCATGGCGTGAAACCACGCCGACAGGCCGTCCTTGAGCGACAGTTTTTTCGCCAGCGGCGTGCCCGAATAGCCCGCGGTCATGCGCCCAGCCGCGCGATCAGCGCCTGTGCGGCCGCCGGGTTGCGCACCTTCGCGCCCGCGATGAAGAAGAGGAAGACGTCGCGGTCGCCCTTCGCCCATTCCCTGGCCTGCTTCGCCCAGTTGTCGAGCGCGGCATCGTCATAGCCGGTCTCGACGTCGTCCCGCGACCGCTGGAGCCGCGCGTAAGCGAAGTCGGCGGTCTGCTCGTCGATGCACGGAAATTCGTCGCTGTCGGCGTAGACGACCGCCATGTTGCGCGCACGGAGCAGGTCGATAAAGGCCGGATCGCGGAAGCTTTCGTGGCGGACCTCGATCGCGTGCCGCAGCTTCAGTCCGTCCTGGCTGTCGGGCAGCAGGTCGAGGAAGCCCGCGAAATCGTCGCGGTCGAACTTCTTCGTCGCCATGAACTGCCAGTGGATGGGGCCGAGCCGGTCGCCGAGCCGCGTGAGGCCCTGTGTCAGGAATTTCTCGATCGAGGCGGCGCCTTCGGCGAGCACCTTGCGGTTGGTCGTGAAGCGCGACGCCTTGACGCTGAACTTGAACCCGTCGGGAACCGAGGCGGCCCAGTTGGCGAAGCTTTCGGGCTTCTGGCTGCCATAATAGGTGCCGTTGATCTCGATGCCGGTCAGATGCTGGCTCGGCATATTCGAGCTCGCGCTTCTGCGGATGCTTGTCCGGGTAGAAAGTGCCGCGCCAGGGTTCGTAGGTCCAGCCGCCGATACCAACATGGATGCTCATGACACCGTTACCTCCCACTGGCTGCTGCGCCTCTTTCATTATCTCGCACAAAGGCACGAAGGCACAAAGGGGGCGCGCTGTTCCAAAGTCCCTCGCCCATTGCGAAAGTCGTTCGAAAGAGCGGTTCGCGCAATCGGCATGTGACGACGCTACGCTCCCGCGCCCTCTTTGTGCCTTCGTGCCTTTGTGCGAGTCCTTCGCGCAGACGCGTCAGGCAAGCGCCGCGTCGGCCCCCATCAGCTTCGGGAAAAAGCCCTCATGCGCTTCGCGCAGCTCGGCGAGCGTCACGCTGTGGTCGCTGCCCGGCAGTTCGAAGACGATGCGGTCCTTGATCGTGCGGCCGAGCGGATCGACCGGCACGTCGGCGCGGCCCGCGGCGTCGAGGAAATCGGCGAGGCAGGTGTCGCAGACGGTCACGAGGTACAGGCCCTGATCCTCGCCGAAGAAGCTTTCGGCGACGCCGAAAGGCTGTTCTTCGCTGACCAGAACGCCGATGTTCGATTTGAGCGCCATCTCGGCGAGCGTCACCGCGATGCCGCCGTCCGAAACGTCGTGGCAGGCGGTGATCCAGCCGGCGTTGATCGCATGGCGGACGAAATCGCCGGTGCGCTTTTCGCAGCGCAGATTGACTTCGGGCGGCGGGCCTTCCTCGCGGCCGTGGATTTCGCGCAGCCACACCGACTGGCCGAGATGGCCGGCGCGCTCCCCAACGGCCAATACGATGTCGCCGGTGCGCTTGAAGCCGATGCCGACCGCCTTGTTCAGATCCTCGATCACGCCGACGCCGCCGATCGCGGGGGTCGGCAGGATCGCGCTGCCGCCGCCGGTCGCCTTCGATTCATTGTAGAGGCTGACGTTGCCCGACACGATCGGATAGTCGAGCGCGCGGCACGCCTGCGCCATGCCGTCGAGGCAGCCGGTGATCTGGCCCATGATTTCGGGACGCTGCGGATTGGCGAAGTTCAGGCAGTTGGTGATCGCGAGCGGCGTCGCGCCGACCGCGGTGATGTTGCGCCATGTCTCGGCGACCGCCTGCTTGCCGCCCTCGACCGGGTCGGCGTAGCAATAGCGCGGGGTGCAGTCGGTGCTCATCGCCAGCGCGCGGTTGGTGCCGTGGATGCGGACGAGCGCGGCATCGCCGCCGGTCTGCACCGTGTCGGCGCCGACCTGGCTGTCATACTGCTCCCAGATCCAGCGGCGGCTGGCGATATCGGGGGTGCCCATCAGCGTCTTGAGGTCGGCGGCGACATCCTTCGTTTCGGGGACGTTGGTCAGCGCGGCCTGCTTCGGGGTCGGGACGTGCGGCCGGTCGTAGAGCGGGGCGTCGTCGGCGAGCGGGGCGAGCGGGATGTCGCAGACGATCTCGCCATGATGTTCGAGCACCATGCGGCCGGTGTCCGTGACGGTGCCGATGACCGCGAAGTCGAGTTCCCATTTGTGGAAGATCGCCTTGGCGAACTCTTCCTTGCCGGGTTTCAGCACCATCAGCATGCGTTCCTGCGATTCGGACAGCATCATCTCGTACGCCGTCATGGCACTTTCGCGCTGCGGCACATCGTCCATCCTGAGGTGGAGGCCGACGCCGCCCTTCGACGCCATTTCGACCGACGAGCTGGTGAGGCCCGCGGCGCCCATGTCCTGGATCGCGACGATCGCGTCCGACGCCATCAGCTCGAGGCACGCCTCGATCAGCAATTTTTCGGTGAAGGGGTCGCCGACCTGCACCGTCGGGCGTTTTTCCTCGGCATCCTCGCCGAAGTCGGCCGACGCCATCGTTGCGCCGTGGATGCCGTCGCGGCCGGTCTTCGACCCGACATAGACGATCGGATTGCCGACGCCCGATGCGGCCGAATAGAAGATTCTGTCCTGCTCGGCGACGCCGACGGTCATCGCGTTGACGAGGATGTTGCCGTCATAGGCCGTGTGGAAATTGACCTCGCCGCCGACCGTCGGCACGCCGACGCAATTGCCGTAACCGCCGATGCCGTGGACGACGCCCGAGATGAGATGCTTCATCTTCGGATGGTCCGGGCGACCGAAGCGCAGCGCGTTGAGGTTCGCCACGGGCCGCGCGCCCATGGTGAACACATCACGCAGGATGCCGCCCACACCGGTTGCCGCGCCCTGATAGGGTTCGATGTACGACGGGTGGTTGTGGCTCTCCATCTTGAAGATGGCGGCAAGTCTTTTGCCGCCCGGCCCTTCGCCGATGTCGATGACGCCCGCATTCTCGCCGGGACCGCAGATCACCCACGGCGCCTCGGTCGGCAGTTTCTTGAGGTGGATGCGCGAGCTTTTGTAGCTGCAATGCTCGGACCACATGACCGAGAAGATGCCGAGTTCGACGAGGTTCGGCTCGCGCCCGAGCGCAGACAGCACGCGCTCATATTCTTCCGGAGACAGGCCGTGCTCGGCAACGATCTCGGGAGTGATGACGGAGGCGGGCGCGGCTGCTGTCTGAGTCATGGCGCGCCTTTAGCGACACAGGCGCAAAACGAACAGACCCCATGGTGCATTTTGCACCACGGGGCCTGCCTCGGAGAGCGGATCAGCGCGCGGCGAGGACGGTCACCGCCTTGTCGAGCCGTTCGACGTCCTTCAGCGAAAATTCGACCTGCTGCGAGCCGACGGTGCCGCGCACCTTGTGGGTGCCGACGCGCAGCTTGAACGGCTTGCCCGTCTGTTCGTCGATGCCGGTGATGATGCGGCGGTCGCCGACCGTCTTGATCGTATAGCTGTAGACGCGGCCTTCATGCTCGAACCGGCGCACTTCCTCGGCATGGACCGCGGCAGGCAGGATAGCGAACAGCGCGAGGGTGGGGAGGATGAGTTTTTTCATGATGCAAGTCCTTGTTTGAAAGAACAAAACTTGCCTTTACGCCCCTCTCTTCTTGTGCAGTGCAGCATGACTTGCGCGAGCACGGCGGGCAATTGCAAAAAGCGGAATCGTGATTGCGCGCGGCAGCGCGTCGAAGGCACCGGAGACCTGCCTGTTGAAGCCGTACCCCGCGATGGCTGTGGCGTTATCGCGTCGATCCGGCGCGGCGGCGGTTGGCGCCCGCCCAGGCCGCGGTTCCCGCAAGCAGCGCATAGGCGAGGAGCATCGTCGCGGGGATCGCCAGCGAATAGGCGGGCTCCTTCGGGCCGAACCAGTCGATCGCCTGGAACAGCGCGAGCAGGCCCGCGAGCGCCCAGAGCCGCCGGTTTCCGGTCGGGGCCTGGGTGCGGCGCGCATAATAGAGGAGCGCCGCGCCGATGAAGAGGATCTCGAGCGGCATGGCGATCATCGGATGGTTCCAGAGCCCGAGTCCGAGCTTCGGCGGCGCGCCATGGAGCGTCAGGTCGGGGATATGGACGATCAGGTCGACGAACCAGTGCGAAACGACGACGAGCGCCGCGCCGATCGCCGCCGCTTTCCTTCTGGTCGCGAGCCACACGAGCACGCCGAAGATCGCGGCCCAGATCAGCGCGCCGAGCAGGCTGTGCGTATAGGGCATGTAATGGAGGTCCATCGGGTTCATCGCGGTGATGCCGGGAACGATCCGCATCGACTCGATCCCTGGGATCAGCAAGGCGGCGAAACCGATGTCGACGAGCTGCGCCGCGACGAACAGGGTTCCGAGGCCTGCGGCTTTCGGCCGGGCGGCGGCGACCAGCGCCGGGGCGAAATGGCCGATGAACATGGACGGCGATGCTAGGGTGATCGTCCGCGACGTCAAGCGTGACCGCACTTGACCATGGGGGGGCGAAGGGGCCAAAGCAGGCGCCATGACGGACACCCCCGACAAGCCTGGCGAACCCGCGATTTCCTCCCTGTCCTTCGAAGCCGCGATGGGCGAGCTCGAAACGATCGTACGGCGGCTGGAAAGCGGCGATGTCAGCCTCGAGGAATCGGTCGTGCTCTACGAACGCGGCCATGCGCTGCGCGCGCATTGCGAAGCGCGGCTCGCCGCCGCGCAGGCGCGCATCGAACAGGTCAGCCTGGGCGCCGACGGCACGTACGGCGGGGACCGTGCCGTTCGGCGAAGGCTGACGCGCGGTGACGGCCGCCGAGGGGGAGATCGTCGCGGGCAGCCGTCTGCTCGAACGGGCCCAGACCGAGGTCGTAGAGGCGACCGACCGGCTGTTCGATCAGCTGCTGCCCATTCCCGACGACCCGCGCGACAGGCTCTACGAGGCGATGCGCCACGCCGCGATCGGCGGCGGCAAGAGGCTGCGGCCTTTGCTCGTGCGTGCGGCGGGCGATCTTTATCATGTCGATCGCACCCCGACCCTGCGGGTCGGGGCGGCGGTCGAGGCGATGCACGTCTATTCGCTGATCCACGACGATCTGCCGTGCATGGACGACGATGATCTGCGCCGCGGCAAGCCGACGGTGCATCGCGCCTATGACGAGGCGACCGCGGTGCTCGCGGGTGATTCGCTCCATGCTCTCGCCTTCGAATGGCTCGTCGACCCCGCGACGCACGCCGACCCCTTCGTGCGCAGCGAGCTGATCCGTGAGCTGGCGCACGCCGCGGGGCCCGCGGGCATGGCGGGGGGACAGATGATGGATCTCGCCGCCGAGACTGCGCAGTTCGACCTGCCGACGGTGACGCGGCTGCAACAGCTCAAGACCGGTGCGCTGATCGCCTTTTCGGTCGAGGCGGGTGCGATCCTCGCGCGCATTCCGGCCGAGGGGCGGACGCCGCTGCGCGGCTATGCGCGCGATATCGGGCTCGCGTTCCAGATCGCCGACGACATCATGGACGTCGAGGGCGACGAACAATTGGCCGACAAGGCGCTGCACAAGGACGAAGCGGCGGGCAAGGCGACCTTCGTCACGCTGATGGGGCTCGACCGCGCCCGCGAACAGGCGCGGGCGCTCGTCGATCAGGCGATCACCCACCTCGCCGGCTTCGGCGACGAAGCGGCGCTGCTCCGCGCGATCGCCCGCTATATCGTGGAAAGGGACCATTGATGCGCATTGGAGTCTATCCGGGGACGTTCGACCCGATCACGCTCGGCCATATGGACATCATCCGCCGCGGCGCGAAGCTGGTCGACCGGCTGGTAATCGGGGTGACGACCAATATCACCAAATCGCCGCTGTTCGACGACGAGGAACGCATCGAGATGGTGCGGCGCGAGGTGGCGAGCATCGGCGGCGACATCCGCGTCGTCGGCTTCAACGCGTTGCTGATGGATTTCGCGACCCGCGAGGGCGCGAGCGTCATCGTGCGCGGGCTGCGCGCGGTCGCCGACTTCGAATATGAATATCAGATGGCGGGCATGAACCAGCAGCTCAACGACCGCATCGAAACGGTGTTCCTGATGGCCGATGTCGGATTGCAGCCGATCGCGTCGCGGCTGGTCAAGGAAATCGCGATCTTCGGCGGCGACATCCGCAAATTCGTCACGCCGCATGGTGAAGGAGGCGGTGGTCTCGCGCATCGCCGAGCGGGGACTCCGCCAGGGCGAAGCCTGATCGCAATCATTGAGCGTTCAGCTTTTTCCCGCTAGGGCGCGCCAGACGGGGCGCAAACCGCATATAGTTCACAAAGGCCGATCCAGCATGACTTTCACTTTTCGCCCCCTGTTCCTGACGGCGATCGCGCTCGGCCTGTCGGCCCCGCTCGCGGCGCAGGAGGCCGAACCGGCGACTCCGCCCGCTTCCGATGCGACAGCCGAGACCACGGTCGCCCCGGCGGTGCCCGCGATGACGCCCGACCAATATATCGGCAACCCCGAATATATGCTCAACATCGACCTTTCGACCGGCGGGCGGATCGTCGTGCAGCTCTATCCCAATGTCGCGCCGAACCATGTCGAGCGGGTGAAGCAGCTGGCGCGCGCGGGCTTTTACGATGGAGTGAAATTCCACCGCGTGATCGACGGCTTCATGGCGCAGACGGGCGACCCGACCGCGACCGGGCAGGGCGGTTCGCAGCTTCCCGACCTCAAGGCCGAATTCAACGCGATGCCGCACCTGCGCGGAACCTTGTCGATGGCGCGTGCCGAGAGCGATGACAGCGCGAACAGCCAGTTCTTCATCATGCTCCAGCCGCGCTTCAGCCTCGACCGCCGCTACACCGCCTTCGGCCGCGTGATCTCCGGCATGCAATATGTCGATGCGATCCATAAGGGCGAGCCGCCCGAAGTGATGTCGCGCATGGTCCAGGTGTCGGTCGCCGCCGACAACAAGCCGATGCCGCCGGCGTCGATGCTGACCGATCCGGAACCGGCCGCGCCCGCCGCACCGATCACCGCCGACCAGCTCAACGCGCCGATCCAGTAAGGAGAGGCGCGCGATGCGCGTCGACGCCTTCGATTTCGACCTGCCCAGCGAGCGCATCGCGCTCCGTCCCGCGCGTCCGCGCGATGCGGCGCGGATGCTCGTCGTCGAGGGCGGCGCGATATCGGACAGGGGCGTGCGCGACCTGCCGTCGCTGCTGCGCGCGGGCGATTGCCTGGTGTTCAACGACACGCGCGTCATCCCGGCACAGCTCGACGGGCGACGCGGGGCGGCGAAGATCGGCGCCACGCTGCACAAGCGCATCGACCTGCGCCGCTGGCAGGCGTTCGTGCGCAACGCCAAACGGCTGCGCGTCGGCGAGACGGTCGATTTCGGATCGGGGGTGGCGGCGCTGGCCGAGGATCGGCTTGCCGACGGCAGCTTCGTCCTTGCCTTCGTGGGTGACGAGCCCGTCGAACTGCTGCTCGAACGCGCTGGCACGATGCCGCTACCGCCCTATATCGCGGGCAAGCGGCCGACCGATGCCGACGACCGCCGCGACTATCAGACGATGTTCGCGAAGGAGGATGGCGCGGTGGCGGCGCCGACCGCGGCGCTGCATTTCACCCCCGAATTGCTTGCCGCGCTGGCCGCGGCGGGGGTGAAGAGCGAGACGCTGACGCTGCACGTCGGCGCGGGCACTTTCCTGCCGGTCAAGGCCGACGACACCGACGACCATGTCATGCACGCCGAATGGGGGCGGATCGACGCCAGCACTGCCGAACGGCTCAATGCGGTGCGCGCGGCGGGCGGCCGCGTGATCCCGGTCGGCACCACCAGCCTGCGCCTGCTCGAAAGCGCGGCCGGCGATGACGGCGTCATCGCGCCCTTTGCAGGCGACACCGCGATCTTCATCACCCCCGGCTACCGTTTCAAGGCGATCGACGGGCTGATGACCAATTTCCACCTGCCGAAATCGACCTTGTTCATGCTGGTCAGTGCGCTGATGGGGCTCGACGTGATGCAGGCGGCCTATGCCCATGCGATCGCGCATGACTACCGCTTCTACAGCTATGGCGACGCCAGTTTGTTGCTTCCCTGACGTCCCGATCTGGCACGGCGCATTTACCGATTCGCAAGGCATTTCCGGCAAATCCCCTTCATCGGTGGGGACCAGCACGATGACGCATCATGAGTAATCCGGCACCGCGTCCGGACGGCCAGGGGGGACAAGCGGTGCCAGACGGCGGCGGGCGCGGATTTTTGGGCAAGATCGGCGCCCGCATGGCGCCGCCGCGGCCCGAGGCCGCCCCGAGCATCCACACCCGCGAAGCCTTGCTGCTGCTCCGGAATTACGAGGAAAGCGGCCAGGGCTGGTTCTGGTCGACCGACGCGGAAGGCCGCCTGACCTATATCACCCAATATGTCGCCGAGCAGATGGGGCGCACCGCCGCCGCGCTGATCGGCGCGAGCTTCAGCGACCTGTTCCTGCCCGTCGACAGCCACGGTGAGCGCCAGCGCACCTTGCCCTTCCTGCTCACCAAACAGTCGAAGTTCGACGAACTGCCGCTCCGCAGCGCCTTCGAGGGTGATCGCTGGTGGGCGGTGTCCGGGCGCCCGCATTTCGATGGCGGCGGCCGGTTCACCGGCTACCGCGGCAGCGGCACCGACATCACGCAGCAGCGCCAGTCGGCCGAGGACGCCTCGCGGCTGGCGATGTATGATTCGCTGACCGGGCTCGCCAACCGCTTCAACATCTCGAAAAAGCTCGACACCACGCTCGCCGCCTTCTCGCAGCAACACCGGTCGTGCGCGATCATGCTGCTAGACCTCGATCGCTTCAAGCAGGTCAACGATACGCTCGGCCATCCCGCTGGGGACGCGCTGCTCAAACAGGTCGCGGAGCGGCTGCTCAAGATCGTCGGCGACAAGGAAATGGTCAGCCGGCTCGGCGGCGACGAATTCCAGATCCTCCTGCCCGACGTCGAAGACCGCGGCAAATTGGGCGACATGGCCGCCGACATCATCGCCAGCCTGTCGCAGCCCTATTCGGTCGAGGGCAGCCGCTGCATCATCGGCGCGTCGGTCGGCGTAGCGATCAGCCCCTTCGACGGGATGACCAGCGACGACCTGGTGCGCAACGCGGACCTGGCGCTCTATGCCGCCAAGGGCAACGGCCGCGGGCGCTTCCGCTTCTATTCGAGCGATCTCCACCAGTCGGCCGAGGACCGCCGCGCGCTCGAAGAGGATTTGCGCGACGCGCTGGCGCGGGGCGAGATGGAATTGTCGTACCAGCCCGTCGTCAATGCCAAGACCGATACGGTGACCGGGATGGAAGCGCTGGTGCGCTGGACGCATCCGGAGCGCGGGCCGATTTCGCCGTCGCTGTTCATCCCGATCGCCGAGGAAACCAACCTCATCTGGGCGCTCGGCGAATGGGTGCTCCGCAAGGCGACCGAGGATGCCGCGGCCTGGCCCGGCCAGATGCGCGTCGCGGTCAATGTCTCGCCGATCCAGTTCGCCAATGCCGAACTGCCGAAGATCGTGACCCACGCGCTCGCCGCCAGCGGGCTGCCTCCCGAGCAGCTCGAGCTCGAAATCACCGAAAGCGTCTTCCTCGGCGATTCGGCCGAGACGAGCCATATGTTCAAGGCGCTGAAGGCGATCGGCGTGCGCCTCGCGCTCGACGATTTCGGGACGGGCTATTCGTCGCTCGGTTATCTGCAGTCGGCGCCGTTCGACAAGATCAAGATCGACCAGAGCTTCGTCCGCGGGGCGACCGAGCCGGGGTCGCGCAACGGCGCGATCATCGCCGCGATCGTCGCGCTGGCCGAGGCGCTGGAGATGGAAACGACCGCGGAGGGCATCGAATCGCTCGACCAGCTCGATCTGATCCGCAAGCTCAACGTCAGCCATGTCCAAGGCTATGTGTACAGCAAGCCGGTGTCGAACGGCGAATTGCTGGGCCATGCCGAATCGGGCAGCTGGACGATCAAGCCGACCGGCCCGGCCCGCCAGCGCAACGACCGGTTCCAGATGTTCCGCAAGGTCGGGGCGATCCACGACAACCACCGCTACGCCGTAGTGATGCGCAACCTGTCGGCGACCGGCGCCTTCATCGAAGGTATTCAGGACGTGCCGCTGGGGACCCAGTTCGTGATCGATTTCGGCGAGGGCCAGCTGGTGACCGCGACCGTGCGCCGCTCGAAGCAGCATCAGCAGGGCATCCAGTTCGAAACCCCGCTGGTCAGCGACGGCAATGGCGGCCTGTGCACGCGCCATCGTGTGTCGCCCTATCTGATCGCCGCCGCCGCGCAGCAATCGGGCGGGCTGTCGTTGCCGATGTTCACCACGACGAGCGACTGGACGGGGAAATAGGGGCGCCGCGCGAAGGCGATTTCTCCATCTGGCGCTTTGCCCAACATGCTGCCACAACGCGCGGCATGATCGACATCCGTCCTATCAAGATAGTCGCGGCGATGGGCTTGGCGTGGACCATGCTGACCGCCGCATCGGCCCCTGCATCGACCGGCGAGCAGATCGCCGACCTGCTCGATGCGAACAAGCCGATCGAGGCTTTTGCGCTGGCGCAGGAGAAGGCGGGCGAGGGCGATCCCGAGGCGCAGTTCGCCCTTGGCTGGTTCTATGACAGCGGCCAGCATATCACTGCCGACAAAGCCAGGGCCGCCGCCTATTATCGCAAATGCGCCGACCAGGGGCTGAGCCAGTGCCAGTGGCGGCTGGGCGTCATGTACGACATCGGCGAGGGCGTGGAGGCCGATCCGAAGGCGGCGTTCGACTGGATTGCCAAGGCAGCAGTGCAGAAGAATGCCGAGCGCGCAATCGAGCCTCGCGGTCATGTACGCAACCGGTCATGGCACGCCGGTCGACTATGCCAAGGCGATGGAGGCCTATAAGGCGGCCGCCGCCGCGCGGCGAGATGGCGGGCTTTTACGGCGTCGCCGTGCTCTATCTCGAAGGGCAGGGGGTTCCGAAAAACGGCGAAGAGGCGGCCGCCTGGTTCTCGGTCGGCGCCGCGGTCGGCGACGAACAGGCCAAGGCGGTGTCCGACCTGCTGCTCAAGGATCAGAAGACCGAGGTGCTCGATCGCGTCGCCGCGCGGGCGACCGAAATCTATTCCGAATATGTCCGGCCGGTGCAGCCGCTGCCCGTGCGTCCCGCGGAGACGCCCGCCGACGCGCCCTGAAACGCAGCCGCCGGAACCCGATCGCCCGCCGATCCGTTCCACCGCCGGACAACGACGGAGACGATCATGGCGGAAGCAAGGATTTTCGACCGGCTGAAGGCCGACCACGACCGGCATCGCGAATTGCTCGATCGGATCGACGAGGAAGAGCCGAAGGAAAAGGCGAAGGCCGCGGCAGAGGAGCCTTCGAGCGAGGGCGCGCGGGAGTAGCGGGTTTCGGGCGGAAGCGGATGTTAGGTAGTGGGTCAGTTTGAAATCTGACCCTGCTTTTTATACGGGCCGCGCTTTCCGGGCTTAGCTTCCGCCTGTTCGACCAGCTTTGCAATGTCGGCAATTTCCCAAAGCCGATCCGTCACGCCAGCGGCCATCGCCGGGGTGACGCGAAGCGTCTTATGGATGCGGACGAAATTATAGTACATCATGTGGAGCGCCACCGCGTGGGCGTGATTTTCGACCTTCTTTGAGAAGGCGTTGGTCAGGCGGGTGAAGCGGCGCATGTGCATCCGCATGGTCAGGTTCTGGCGCTCGACATAGCTGGTCGAGACGTGCGCCTCATCCGGGTTGCCCTCGACGCGGCGCTTGCGGATGCCAGTGCATTCGGCGGGGCTGTAGCGGACTTCGCTGCCTTTACCGCCTTCGCTGCCATAGAGCTTCACGAGCTGCGCGTAATCGACATCGCAGCCGAACGCACCTTCGACCGCTTCGAGATAGGCGCGGTGGCCGTCGCTGGTCAGTTGAACGCGGTTGGCGACGCGCGAAGCCAGATCATCCATGAACCACATGGCATATTCGGCATCGCGCCCGCCAACGAGGTAGGACAGGATCATCTTGCTATCGGCGTCGATGGCAGTCCACGTCCAAGTATCACCAGCGTTCGCCGGAGCGGCTTTGGCGTCGGCGACGTTCTTCTGCTTGGCGTATGTGAACGACCAGATTTCATCCACCTGAACGCGGGCGGCCTTCACATCACGGACGTAAGCATCGTGGTAGGCGGCGCAAGCCTTCCCGGCGTCAATAAGCAGCTTGGCGACGGTGTTCTTGCTGGCCCCGGTCAGCCGGGTGATGGCGCGGATGCTCATACCCTCGCAAAGAAGGTGGAGGATTTTGGCACGGTCGTCATTTGAGAGCCTGTTCATAGTCAGTGTAATGCAATCGGTTCTCCTAATTGTCAAGTATAAAGGTCATTTTGAAGGCAGGGACTATGGGGTCACTACCGGGACACTCTTGCATATTGCGGATATTTGTGCAATTAAATGGCCATTGTCCCGGTTTTGAAGGGGCACCATTGCCGGACTTGCCCGGTTTTGAAGCATTCGGAGAACCGCCATGAGCAATAGCCGAGAGATGCGCCGGTTGGTGGCCAAGTGGCAGCAAAACACCGGCTGGCCGAAGCGTCTGGATTGGATCGAGATTGACGGCATTCGTGGCTGGGACGGCCAAAGAATCCCGTTCAATTTTCCTATCGTAGCAATCGTTGGTGAAAATGGATCGGGTAAGAGCACCATTCTTCAATCTGCTGCGGCGGTGTATCAGCCCAACGACGATACCAAGGACAAAGGGTGGTTTGCGTCCGACTTTCTGCCGAAAACCATCTGGGAAGATGTCCGCAATGGCGAGATCGGCTATTCCATTCGAGAAGGCGATGCGTCCAAAACTAGCACTGTTCGGAAACCAGGTGATCGGTGGAGGGGGAACCCCGAGCGCCCGAAGCGGAAGGTCGATTATATCGATCTAAGGCGTATCCAGCCTATCGTCGCCCGGACAGGCTATTCAAAGTTGGCCAAAGACGCGACGAAAGAAATGTCAGCGGCAAATTTCGACAAGGAACGCCTAAACCGACTGAGCCAAATCATGGGGCGGCAATTCAGCGCGACGCGCATGGCGTTGACCGATGCCGACAACAACAGGATCGTCCCCGTTTTCAGCGACGGCGATAAGACTTACTCCGGATACCACTCTGGCGCTGGCCAGATGACCGTCGCCGATCTCCTGCGCGTCGATCCCGAGAAGTATAGCCTTCTTCTGATCGACGAGATTGAAACGTCGCTTCACCCTCGTGCCCAACGCCGTCTAATTCGCGATCTCGCGGAGCTGTGCCGCGAGCGTGACATGCAAATTATTGTGACCACACACTCGCCATATGTGCTTGCTGAACTGCCATTGGAGGCGCGTGTCTATTTGATGCAAGGCCAGTCTGGTCGCCACGTAATGACGGGAGTAAGCCCCGAATTTGCGATGACTCGGATGGACGAATACCCCCATCCCGAGTGCGAATTATATGTCGAGGATAGCCGCTCGGAGACGTTGCTGCGCGAGATTATCGTCGCCCACTCGAAGGGGCTAATCGAGCGATGCTCAATGATACCATTCGGCATGGCAAGTGTAGGCCGCACGCTCGGAATTATGGTGTCGCAAGGTCGCTTCCCGAGGCCATCGCACGTGTTCTTGGACGGCGACCAGTCGGATGCGCCCGGATGCTCATTGCTCCCCGGTGGAGACGCGCCGGAGCGCGTCGTCTTTGGCGATTTGCAGAGTTACGCTTGGGGCAAGTTGCGCGATAGGGTTGGGCGCCCTTACGCCGAAGTGGCTGACGCTTGCATCAAGTCAATGTCGCTGACAGACCATCACGATTGGGTGAACGCCGCAGCCAGCAAGCTCACCCTGCCCGGTGAAACGCTCTGGCAAGCCATGTGCGCGGAATGGGCGACGACAATTTTACCGGCAGACGTAGCGAAACCGATTGTGCAATTGATCGGCGACCTTTTGCTGGCGCAGCCTACCCCTGTTTCTTCGCCCACCGTGCGGTTGCCGCTTTTTGAGCGATCTGTTGACGCTTTTGAGGACTCAGCGCGTTAGCCCGCGCCTCGCCGCCCTTAAGCCCACCGGCCCGACCTTTTGAGGGAGCGGGCGGCGTTTCCTCAATTTCGCCGGTAGCGATGTCCGTGATTAGCTTTGCAAGCTGGTTCGGGTCGCGCGGGCGCTTTGGCGTTTTTTCGGTCATGCCCTACATATAGCGCGGTCGGTCGGATTTTCACCGGGCAATTTCAAACTGACCCACTACCGGATGTTATTCTCCCCTCCCGCAGGCAGGAGGGGTTGGGGGTGGGCAGCGGCGTCGCGATAGCCCACCCCGCTGCGACTAACGAACAAGTTCGTAAGTCTCGCTGCCCCTCCCGCTTGCGGGAGGGGAAACCGGTTCATTCCTCAAATGGCTGCTCCCCACCCCAATCCTGTCATTGCAACATCATCGCCGACCACCCCCGCCTCGACATTCCCGCCGACCCCGGCCATAGGCGCGCGCCATGACCGACAGATTCGCCTTTTCGGTGGCCGCGACCGATGGCGCCGCGCGCACCGGCACGATCCGCATGATGCGCGGCGATATCCGCACGCCCGCCTTCATGCCCGTCGGCACCGCCGCGACGGTGAAGGCGATGCGCCCCGCAGAGGTCCGCGCGACGGGCGCCGACATCATCCTCGGCAATACCTATCACCTGATGCTGCGCCCGACCGCGGAACGCATGGACCGGCTCGGCGGCCTCCACCGATTCATGGGCTGGGACCACCCGATCCTGACCGACAGCGGCGGCTATCAGGTGATGAGCCTGTCGGCGCTGACCAAGCAGAGCGAAGAGGGGGTTGCGTTCAAGAGTCACCTCGACGGGTCGCGCCACATGCTGACCCCCGAACGCTCGATGGAAATCCAGCGCCTGCTCGGCAGCGACATCGTCATGGCGTTCGACGAATGCCCGCCCAACGGCGTCGATGCCAAGCGGGCGGAGGCGAGCATGGAGCGGTCGATGCGCTGGGCGGCGCGCAGCCGCGCGGGCTTCGACGCGGGCGAGGACCATGCGGCGCGCGCGGCCTTGTTCGGCATCCAGCAGGGCTCGCTCGACGAAAAGCTGCGCGCCCGCTCGGCGGCGGCGCTCACCGACATCGGTTTCGACGGCTATGCGATCGGCGGCCTCGCCGTCGGCGAGGGGCAGGCGGCGATGTTCGGCGTGCTCGACTATGCGCCGGGCCAGCTTCCCGCCGACCGCCCGCGCTATCTGATGGGGGTGGGCAAGCCCGACGACCTGGTCGGCGCGGTCGCGCGCGGGGTCGATATGTTCGATTGCGTGCTGCCGACGCGCTCGGGGCGCAACGGACAGGCCTTTACCTGGAACGGCCCGGTCAACATCCGCAACGCCGGCCATGCCGAGGATCAGGCGCCGCTCGACGAAGGCTGCGATTGCCCCGTCTGCACGACCTGGACGCGCGCCTATCTCCACCATCTGGTGCGCGCGGGCGAGATGCTGGGCGCGATGCTGATGACGCAGCACAATCTGCATTTCTATCAGGCGCTGATGCAGGCGATGCGCGACGCGATCGCGGGCGGCCGCTTCGCCACCTTCCAGTCGGATTTCGAGGATCGCTATCGCCGCGGCGCGGCGCGCTGACGTCAGTTCAGCTTGTTGAGCAGGTCCAGCATCGAATCGGGAATCGTCTCGTCGATCGCGGACTCATAGGCGCGGCGCAGGGCGATGTTCACATCCTGCACCTTCCTGGGTCGTTTCTTTTCCCCGTCTTTTCCGGTTGGCTTCTGCGAAGAGGAACCGGACTCAGACGACATTATCGTGATATCCAATGGACATGGGGCCCGTAGCTAACCGCGCCGTGAGCAAAGCGCAATGGCGCGTTTCTTCTTCCCCATGAAACCAATTTGCCGTTAGATCGTTCCACGTCCGCGCAATAATATCGGAGGCAGGCGGAGCTTTTCCCCTTTTTGCGCGGGTTTCAAAGCAGGCGCCGACCTGTATCAGGAGGTACACTATGTCACTGGGTCAGGCGATCGCGCCGCATCTTCCCTATCTGCGCCGGTACGGCCGCGCGATTTCGGGGAGCCAGCAGAGCGGCGATGCGCTGGTCGCGGGCCTGTTGCAGACGCTGGTGGGCAATCCGGGAGCGGTCGATGCCAGCGCCGACCTGCGCATCCAGCTCTATCGCATGGTCCACGATCATTTCGGCCTGAGCGCCGGGCAGCCGCATGAGCGCCGACGAGCCCGTCGCGGCCGATATCGCGATCGCCGACGCGCGGCTGCGCCGCATTCCGTCGCTCGCGCGCCAGGCCTTGCTGCTGACCGCGGTCGAGGGCTTCAGCGAAGAGGATGCCGGACGCATCATCGGCCGCGACGCCGCGACGGTGCATGGGCTGATCGACGAGGCGATGGCCGAGATCGACCGCCAGACGCGCGCGCGCATCCTGATCATCGAGGACGAGCCGATCATCGCGATGGATATCGAGATGATCGTGCGCGACCTGGGGCACGAGGTCGTCGCGGTCGCGACGACGCATAGCGAGGCGGTCGCCGAGGCACAGACGCACAAACCCGGCCTGGTGCTCGCCGACATCCAGCTCGCCGACAACAGTTCGGGGATCGAGGCGGTGCAGGAAATCCTGGCCGACGTGAAGGTGCCGGTCATCTTCATCACCGCTTTCCCCGAACGGCTGCTGACCGGCGACCGGCCCGAGCCGGCCTTCCTGCTGACCAAGCCGTACCAGCCGGCGACCTTGCGCGCGGCGATCGCGCAGGTGCTGTTCTTCGACGAAAGCACGGTTCCGGCGTAGTTTCAGCGAGCTTTGGGTTGCGGCCTTGGCTCGTGCGGGCGATAGCGCCGCTCGATGACGTCCCAACGCCAATCCGCGCTCGCTCGCCTGACCGCCAACGCGCCCTTTCTGGCACGCCTCGCCGAGTTGCATCCCGATGATGTGACGCGCTTCCTGACCGACGGCACCGACGCCGCGCTGGCGGCGGTGACCGCGCCGCCGGTCGACGACGACATCATGGCGACCCTGCGCCACTGGCGCGGGCGGACCGCGCTGCTGCTCGCGCTCGGCGACCTGTCGGGCGAGCATGATGTCGCGACGACCACCCGGCTGCTGTCGGATTTCGCCGATGCCGCCTGCGATGCCGCGCTCGCCGCCGCCTTTGCCGAGCGCACCCCCGACGAGGAACCGCGCGGGCTGGCGGTGATCGCGCTCGGCAAGCTCGGCAGCCACGAACTCAACTATTCGTCGGACATCGACCCGATCCTGATCTTCGACCCCGAAACGATGCCGCGGCGCCAGCGCGACGACCCGACCGAGGCGGCGGTGCGGATTGCGCGGCGCATGTGCGAAATATTGTCGGCGCGCACGGCGAACGGCCATGTGCTGCGCGTCGACCTGCGGCTGCGCCCGCACCCCGAGGTGACGCCGATCGTCCTGCCCGTCGATGCGGCGATCTCTTATTACGAGTCCGAAGCGCTGGCGTGGGAGCAGGCCGCCTTTATCCGCAGCCGCGCCTCGGCGGGCGACCGCGCGCTGGGCGGCGAATTCCTGGCGGCGATCCAGCCCTTCATCTGGCGCCGCAGCCTCGATTTCCGCCAGCTCAAGGAAATCGGCGCGATGAGCGACCGGATTCGCGACCATTTCGCGCAGGGGCAGGCCTTCGGTCCCGGCTACGACCTCAAGCGCGGGCGCGGCGGCATTCGCGAGATCGAATTTTTCGCGCAGGTCCATCAGCTCATCTATGGCGGGCGCGACCCCTTGCTGCGCGTGCCGGCGACGGTCGATGCGCTCGCGGCGCTGGCGCAGGCGGGGCGGATCGACGCCGATGTCGCGGCGCACCTGACCGGCCATTACGCGGTGCTGCGCCGGATCGAGCACCGGCTGCAGATGATCGAGGACCAGCAGACGCATGGCCTGCCGGTCCAGCCCGCCGCGCTCGACGCGGTGGCGCGGCTCGACGGACATCAGGACGGCGCGGCGCTGCTCGCGATGCTCGAGCCCGTCACCGCCGATGTCGCCGCCTGTTACGACCGGCTCGTTCACGAGCGCGCGGCGACGAGCGGACTGCCGCGCGAAGCGGGCGAACTGGCGGGCGCGCTGATGGCGGCAGGGTTCGAGCCTCCCGATGCGGCGCTGCGCACGATCGCCGAATGGCGCGGCGGCAAGCTGCGCGCGTTGCGCAGCCCCGCCGCGCTTGACGCGCTCGAAACGGTGCTGCCCGGACTGGTGGGGGCGCTGGGCGCGGCGCCCGATCCCGATGTGGCGCTGACGCGCTTCGACAAATTGGTCTCCGGGCTGCCGAGCGCGATCAATTTTTTCATCTGCTCGCGGCGCAGCCCGAACTGGCGAAGGTGGCGGTGCGCGTGCTGACGCTCGCCCCGGCGCTGGCCGAGGCGCTCGGCGCGCGGGTCGAACTGATCGAGGGGCTGATCGACAAGCGTGCCTTTGAGGCACCCGCGACCAAGGCGGAGCTTTTGTCGGAATGGGCGCCGGGGCTGGCGGGGCTCGATTATGAGCGGCTGCTCGACCGCGTGCGCGACCGCGTCGGCGAAAGGCGCTTTGCCTATGGCGTCCAACTGATCGCCGGGGTCGGCGATCCGATGACGGTCGCCTGCGGTTATTCGGAACTGGCAGAGGCGGCGCTGCAGGTGCTCGCCGACGCGACGGTCGCCGAATATGTCCAGGCGCATGGCCGCGTGCCCGACAGCGAGCTTGTCGTCCTCGCGCTCGGGCGGCTCGGCGGACGCGCGCTGACGCACGCCTCCGACCTCGACCTCATTTACCTCTTTACCGGCGACCATCTCGCCGAATCCGACGGGCCGCGGCCGCTCGGCGCGACGACCTATTACAACCGGCTGGCACAGCGGCTGACCGCGGCGATGTCGGTGCCGACCGCGGCGGGCAAGCTGTACGAGGTCGACACGCGGCTGCGGCCGCAAGGGGCGCAGGGGCCGCTCGTCGTGACGCTCGACAGCTTCGAACGCTATCAGCGCGAGGAGGCGTGGACGTGGGAGCATATGGCGCTGCTCCGCGCGCGGCCGGTCTATGGTTCGGACCGCGCGCGCGGCGCGGTGCAGCACATCATCGACGCCTTGCTTGCGATCCCCCGCGATCCCGTGAAACTGTCTCAGGACGCCGCCGAAATGCGCGCCAGGATAGCGGCGCACAAACCGCCGCAGGGACCGCTCGACATCAAGGGCGGATTCGGCGGGCTCGTCGATCTGGAATTCGCGATGCAGGTGACGCAGCTTGCCAGCGGGCGCTGCCACGATCCCAATCTCGGCTCGGCGCTCGCCTGCCTGAAGGTCGAGGGGCTGGCGCCACCGGAGATTTGCGACGCGTACGCCCTGCTCGCGCGGATGCTCGTCATGCTGCGCCTGACCGCGCCCGAAGGCGAGCCCGCGACGCCCGCCGCGCGGCAACTGGTCGCCAGCCAGTGCGGCGAGCCGGGCTGGCCGCAACTGCTTGCCGCGCACGATACGGCGCGGCAGGAGATCGCGAACTGGTGGGCGTCGATTCGCCCCGATCAGCAGGAGAAAGAGCCATGACGCTTGCCATCGGTGATGCCATTCCGGCGGTGACCTTGCTCGACGCCGACGGCGCGGCGATCGACCTTGCGGCGCTGGGGCGCGCGCCGCTGATCGTCTATTTCTATCCCAAGGCCGACACGCCGGGCTGCACCGTCGAGGCGCAGGATTTCACGCGGCTGGCGCCCGAATTCGCCAAACTGGACACGCAAGTGCTGGCGGTGTCGCGCGATGCGCTCGGCAAAGCTCTGCAAGTTCCGCGACAAGTATGGGCTGACCGTGCGCCTCGCCTCCGACGAGGAAGGCACGGTGTGCGAAGCCTTCGGCACCTGGGTCGAGAAGCAGAATTATGGCCGCACCTATATGGGGATCGAACGATCGACCTTCCTGTTCGGCGCCGACGGCAAGCTGGCAAAGGAATGGCGCAAGGTGCGCGTGAAGGGCCATGCCGAGGCGGTGCTGGAGGCAGCGAGGGCGCTGTAATGTTTGCGACCTCCTTTTTCCGTTCGCGTCGAGCGAAGTCGAGACGCCGTGCTGGACCGAGGGGCGTCTCGACTTCGGCCAAGGGGCCGAAGTTTATCCTGAGCGCCTGCAAGGCAGTCGAAGGGCTCGACGCGAACGGGATAGGAAAGCTGTGATCACCTTGGGCGAAGCCGCGCGGGCGGTGCTGCTGACCGCCGACCCGCACGCCAAAAGGCGCGCGGCGCGCGAACTGGCGCGGGCGTGGCGGCGCGGCGATCTCGCGTGCCGCTGCGATGTCGCCATGCCCGACCAGCCGGCGTGGCCCGCCGCTCCCGAGCTGCTGCCGCCGAACCGGATGCCGCGCCGCCGCAAGGGCGGGTCGGAACGCGGGCGGATCGCGATGCTGCACGCGCTCGCGCATATCGAATTCGTCGCGATCGACCTCGCGGTCGATCTGGTCGGGCGTTTCGGGGGCGAATTTCCGCGCGGCTTCGTCGACGACTGGATCGGCGTCGCGGCGGACGAGGCGATGCATTTCGCGCTGCTCGACCGGCGGCTGCGTGCGCTGGGCAGCCATTATGGCGCACTGCTGGCGCATGCCGGGCTCTGGGAGGCGGCGCAGGAGACGAGCGACGACGCGCTCGCGCGGCTGGCGATCGTGCCGATGGTGCTCGAGGCGCGCGGGCTCGACGTGACGCCGGCGATGATCGAGCGGTTCGAGGCGGTCGGCGATACGGCGTCCGCGGCGATCCTGCGGCGCATCTATCGCGACGAAATCCGTCATGTGACCGCGGGCACAGACTGGTTCAACTGGGCGTGCGAGAAGTGGGGATTCGTACCGGCGTTAACCTGGCAAAGCCTCGTAAAATCGCGATTTCGCGGGTCGCTGAAGCCTCCGTTCAACGACTCGGCGCGCCGTGACGCCGGTTTAACGCAAGAATACTACGCCGTTATTGCTTCGTAACGATTGACCCCGCAGACAGGCTCGCGGGCGGATGATCAATCATCCAGAGCAGACTAAACCGGCACCGATGGTGTGGAGACATCGTCGGTGACAAGGCAGATGCGGGGTCGTAAGTGATTAACACTCTTCTGGTGCAAAAGTTTCGTTTCGGACTGATTTTTTGCGCCACTGCGCTGATGGGCTTTACCGCCCCGGCGGTCCAGGCCGCCGAAACCAGCGCCGATGCGGGCATCGTCGTTCCCGACGAACCCGATGACGACAGCTTCACCGCCGGGGTTCCGTCTCCCAATGAAGACAGCGAAGCGCGCGCGATTTTCCAGGCATGGAAGCGCCTCGATACCGGCCTGACCGCGACCCTCGGCATATCCGTTCCGTCGCGCGTGCCGATCCAGAACATGTCGCTTTCGTCCACCTATGGCATGCGCGTCCACCCGATCACCGGCAAGGTCGCGCGCCACAACGGCATCGACATTCCCGCGCCGCACGGCACCCCCATCTATGCCACCGCCGACGGCATCGTCGGCCGCGCCCAGCGCCTCGGCGGCTACGGCAATTATGTCGAGATCGAGCATGGCAACGCGATCCAGACGCGCTACGGCCATATGTCCGCCTATAATGTCGTCCCCGGCCAACGGGTGCTGAAGGGCGACGTCATCGGTTATGTCGGCTCGACCGGCCGTTCGACCGGCAACCACCTCCATTATGAAGTCCGCATCGAGGGCTCCCCGGTCAATCCGATGCCCTTCTGCCGCCAGGATTCGATGGCGATCGCGGCGATCACCGGCGACAAGGCCGCGATGGGCGGTCCAGAATAACAGACTTTTCCGGGTCGGAGAGGAGGGGCGCCCAACGGTCGATCCGGGGCGCCCTTTTCGTTTGGCGATGCTGTTTTTTGCAAACGCGGGACGGGAATGGCTGGTATCGGGCGGAAGCGGTCGCAAGCGATCCTCCCCCAACGGGGGAGGGGGACCACCCGAAGGGTGGTGGAGGGGTACAGGATGTCCAAGCCGCGCCAGACCTCAATGCCCTCGGTTCCGGACGAATCTGTGCTGCGCTACCTCACCGGCAAGGCAAACCGCCTGTACCCCTCCACCAGCTTCGCTGGTCCCCCTCCCCGTTCCGGGGAGGATCGGCAACGTCCGCCTTCCACCTCAAAACCGCTGCCGCCCGCGCCATGGCAATCGCGACAACCCCCTTCCATTCGCGCGGACACGCCCTATCTTGATGCCATGGCCACGCAGCTTTCCGACATCACCCTGTCCCCCGCCGCCGCGGCGCGCGTCCGCTGGATCGCGCAGCGCAACGGAGAAGCCGAGGCCGCGTTGCGGCTTGCGGTCGATGGCGGCGGCTGTTCGGGCTTCACCTATCGCTTCGGCCTCGCCGAAGGGATCGACGCCGACGACATCGTTACCGAGACCGACGGGGTGAAGCTGGTTGTCGACAGCATCAGCATCGACCTGGTGCGCGGCTGCACCGTCGATTTCGTCGATTCGCTCGGCGGATCGTCGTTCAAGGTCGAAAATCCCAACGCCGCCTCGGGCTGCGGCTGCGGGTCGAGCTTCTCGATCTGATCTCCAAACTCCGTTCGTGCTGAGCTTGTCGAAGCACCGTCCTTCTTTTACGCTGAAGAGCAGAACGGCCCTTCGACAAGCTCAGGGCGAACGGAAAGAGATGGCGTTTCGTGCCCCTTAAGATCGCGACCTTCAACATCAACGGCATCAAGGCGCGGCTGCCGCGCCTCATCGAATGGCTGGAAGAGACCCAGCCCGATATCGCCTGCCTGCAGGAGCTGAAATCGAGCGACGAGACGATCCCGACGAAGGAGATCGAGGCGGCGGGTTACGGCTTCCTCTATCATGGGCAAAAGGGTTTCAACGGCGTCGCGATCCTCGCCAGGGGGGCCGATCCGGTCGAGGTGCAGCGTGGACTCGACGGCGAGGCCGAGGATGAGCAGTCGCGCTATCTGGAGGCCGACGTCGATGGTCTGCGCGTCGGGTGCATCTATCTTCCCAACGGCAATCCGCATCCGGGGCCGAAATTCGACTACAAGCTGCGCTGGATGGCGCGGCTGCGCGAGCGGGCGAAGGCGCTGCTCGCCGCCGAAATCCCGACGATCCTGACCGGCGACTACAATGTCATCCCGCACGACGACGATGTGTGGGACCCCCACGGGCCGATGGCGAGCGACGCGCTGATGCAGCCCGAATCGCGCGATGCCTGGTTCCGCATCCTCGGCGACGGCTGGACCGACGCGCTGCGCAGCCGTCATCCGGTGGGCGGTGTCTGGACCTTCTGGGATTATCAGGCGGGCGCGTGGCAGCGCGACCATGGGTTCCGCATCGACCATCTGCTGCTCAGCCCCGCGCTCGCCGACCGGCTGGTCGACGCGGGCGTCGACAAGGACCATCGCGGGCGCGAAAAGGCCAGCGACCATGCGCCGACCTGGGCGGTGCTGGCCTGAGCCTGCTGTCCAGACCGCGCCCGGCGCTCGATCAGGTCGAGGCGCGCATCCTCGCGATGCCGCGGGGGCATGGGGCTTAATTTAATTGATCCGGCCACCCTCACCCTTCCCACCGGCTTTGTCGGCGGGCCCCTTCCCTCTCCCGGGGGGAGAGGGAGGGAGGCGCGAAGCGCCGGGAGGGTGAGGGTCGACAGCGTGAACCAAATTTTGGTTTGCGTTACCGGTTCTTCCGTCCCTCGATCAGCCCATCGACCAGACTGGGGTCGGCAAGCGTCGAGGTATCCCCGAGCGACCCGAAATCATTCTCCGCAATCTTGCGCAGGATGCGGCGCATGATCTTGCCGCTGCGGGTCTTGGGCAGGCCGGGCGTCAGGTGGATATGGTCGGGCGTCGCGATCGGACCGATTTCCTTGCGCACCTGCTGCTTGAGCGCGGCGGCGACCTCCTCGGTCGGCTCGACCCCCGCGTTCAAGGTGACATAGGCATAGATGCCCTGACCCTTGATGTCGTGCGGGAAGCCGACCACCGCCGCCTCTGCGACATCCTCGTGCAGCACCAGCGCGCTTTCGACCTCGGCGGTGCCCATGCGGTGGCCCGAGACGTTGATGACGTCGTCCACCCGCCCGGTGATCCGCCAGTATCCGTCGGCGTCGCGGCGGCAGCCGTCGCCGGTGAAATATTTGCCCTTGTAGGTCGAGAAATAGGTCTGGATGAAGCGCTCGTGGTCGCCATAGACGGTCCGCGCCTGCCCCGGCCAGCTGTGGGTGATGCAGAGATTGCCCTCGGCCGCGCCGCCGCTCTGTTCGTCGACCAGCACGCCGCCTTCCGCATCCACCAGCTGGGGGCGGACGCCGAAGAAGGGGCGTCCCGCGCTGCCCGGCTGCATCGGGTGCGCGCCGGGGAGCGTCGTGATCATGATGCCGCCGGTTTCGGTCTGCCACCAGGTGTCGATCACGGGAACGCGGCCCTTGCCGACGGTCTGGTGATACCAGCGCCACGCCTCGGGATTGATCGGCTCGCCGACGCTGCCGAGCAGGCGGATCGACGACAGGTCGTGGCGCGTCACATAATCGTCGCCCTCGCGCATCAGCGCGCGGATCGCGGTCGGCGCGGTGTAGAGGATGTTGACCTGATGCTTGTCGACGACCTGCCAGAAACGGTCGTGGTCGGGATAGTTGGGCACGCCTTCGAACATCAGGGTCGTCGCGCCGTTCTGGAGCGGGCCATAGACGACATAGCTGTGTCCCGTGACCCATCCGATGTCGGCGCTGCACCAGAATATCTCGCCGGGACGATAGTCGAAGCCGTACCAGAAGGTCGTCGCGGTCCAGACGCTGTAGCCGCCGACGGTGTGGAGCACGCCCTTCGGGCTGCCCGTCGAGCCCGAGGTATAGAGGATGAACAGCGGGTCCTCCGCGCCCATCGGCTCGCACGGGCATTGTTCGGGCACATCGACGGACAATGCGTCGTACCAATGGTCGCGGCCTTCCTTCATGCTCACCTCGCCGCCGGTGTGCGCGATGACGAGCACCGCCTTCACATCGACGCGCTCCAGCGCCTTGTCGACATTGGCCTTCAGGGGAACGACCTTGCCGCCGCGCAGCCCTTCGTCGGCGCAGATCACCCAGTCGCTCGCGCAATCCTCGATGCGGCCGTGGATCGCCTCGGGCGAGAAGCCGCCGAACACGACGCTGTGCACCGCGCCGATGCGCGCGCAGGCGAGCATCGCCACTGCGCCCTCGGGGATCATCGGCATATAGATGGTGACGCGGTCGCCCTTTTGGACGCCCATCTTCTTCAGCGTGTTCGCGAAGCGGACGACATCGGCCAGCAGCGCGGCATAGCTGATATGGCGCGTCTCGCCATCGGGGGCGTCGGGTTCGAAGATGATCGCGGTGCGCGTCCCATGGCCGAGCGGCGACATGGCGGTCGACGGCGTTGTGGCAGAGGTTGAGGACGCCGTCCTCATACCATTTGATTTCGACCGGATCGTAGGACCAGCCGCCGATCTTCGTCGGCGCCTCGATCCAGTCGATCCGCTTCGCCTGCTCGGCCCAGAAGCCGTCGGGGTCGGCGATGCTCTGCGCATAGAGCCGGTCATAGTCCGCGGGGGTACAATGGGTGTTCGCGGCGGCGTCGGCGGGAATGGGAACCAGCGGTTCGGAGGGGGACAGGTCGGACACGGCAATTCTCCCGCTTTCGATTTGACTCGGCTGACGGCTGCGATAACCCGCGAACCGCAAACTGCAAGGGCGCAGCCCCTATACGGAAGGATAGACGATGGCCGGGATCGGCGAAGAGGTCGGGCGCCTGCTCGACGGGCTGGGCGTGGATCGCGCAGCATGGACCGACGGGTCGATGCCCTCCTTGTCGCCGCTGACCGGCGAACAGGTCGCGACGGTGCGCGTCGCCGACGCGGTCGATATGGATGCAACGCTCGATCGTGCCACCGCCGCGTTCCGGGCATGGCGCACCGTCCCCGCCCCGCGGCGCGGCGAGCTGGTGCGGCTCTTCGGCGAGGAACTGCGCGCGGCGAAGGATGACCTCGCCAGGTTGGTGACGATCGAGGCGGGGAAGATCCTGTCGGAGGGCTCGGGCGAGGTGCAGGAGATGATCGACATCTGCGACTTCGCGGTCGGCCTTTCCCGCCAGCTCTATGGCCTGACCATCGCGACCGAACGGCCGGGGCACCGGATGATGGAGGTCTGGCATCCGCTCGGCGTCGTCGGGGTGATTTCGGCGTTCAACTTCCCGGTCGCGGTGTGGGCATGGAACGCGGCGCTCGCGCTCGTGTGCGGCAACAGCGTCGTGTGGAAACCGTCGGAAAAGACGCCGCTGACGGCGCTGGCGACGCAGGCGGTTTTCGAGCGTGCCGTCGCGCGCTTCGGTGGTGCGCCCGACGGCCTGTCGCAGATCCTGATCGGCGGACGCGAGGCGGGCGAGGCGCTGGTCGACGATGCGCGCGTCGCGCTGGTATCGGCGACGGGATCGACGCGCATGGGCCGCGCGGTCGCGCCGCGGCTGGCCGGGCGTTTCGCGCGCGCGATCCTCGAGCTCGGCGGCAACAATGGCGTGATCGTCGCGCCGTCGGCCGACCTCGACCTCGCGCTGCGTGGGGTCGCGTTCGGGGCGATGGGAACGGCGGGGCAGCGCTGCACGACGACGCGGCGCCTGTTCGTCCACGACAGCATCTACGACGGCTTCGTCGCGCGGCTGAGGGCGGCTTACGGCAGCGTGAGCGTCGGCAATCCGCTGGAGGGCGATGTGCTGGTCGGACCGCTGATCGACCGTGCGGCGTATGAGATGATGGCGGCGGCACTCGCGGCCGCGCAGCGCGAGGGCGGCGTCGTCCATGGCGGCGAGCGCGTCGGTGAGGGGGCGAGCTATTATGTCAAACCCGCACTGGTCGAAATGCCGGGGCAACTCGGGCCGGTGCTCGAAGAGACTTTCGCGCCGATCCTCTATGTCATGCGCTATGACGACCTCGATGCGGTGATCGACCTCCACAATGACGTTGCGGCAGGGCTGTCGTCGGCGATCTTTACGACCGACATGCGTGAGGCCGAGCGCTTCCTTGCCGCAAGCGACTGCGGGATCGCCAACGTCAATCTCGGCACTTCGGGCGCCGAGATCGGCGGCGCGTTTGGCGGCGAGAAGGAGACTGGGGGCGGGCGTGAAAGCGGATCGGACGCGTGGCGCCAATATATGCGGCGCGCGACGAACACGGTGAATTATTCGGACGCGCTGCCGCTGGCGCAGGGGGTTTCGTTCGAGATTTGACCCTCAAAATCCTCCCCGCCTGCGGGGAGGTGGCAGCGCGTCGCGCTGACGGAGGGGGGTGGCGTCATTAAGCGTTGCGTAAGGCCGAGAACCCCCTCCACCGCTTCGCGGTCCCCCTCCCCGCAAGCAGGGAGGATTTTAGGTGGCCCGCCAACCGAAGCCTTCGTCCAGCGGCACGATCCGCCCGGCCGTCCCCACCGGTTCCACCTTGCCGTCGGTCAGAAAGGCCAGCGTCGCCGCGTCGCCGACATCGACATGCGCCAGCGTGCGCTTTCCGTCGGGCGTGCGGGCGACCACGACGCCCGCCTTTGGCGTGCCGTCGCGGCCATAGAAGATGGTGTAGCTTTCGACTGTCGCCGGTCCCGCATAGTCCTTGACCAGTTCGGGGACCGGGCCGCGCTTTTCTTCGGCTTCGGCCTGATAGTCGAAATCCTGCGGGAAGCGCGCCGCCGCGATCGGTTCGCGACCCAGTACGATGCAATGATTGTCGGTCGCGAAGCCGCCGTTGGCGAAGAGGAAACCGTAACGGCCTTCCTTGCGCAATTTTTCGACCATCGAGACCACCGCGTGGCTCATATAATTGGCGATCGGGCCGCCGCCGAAGGTCAGGCCGCCGAACACGGTCGCGGGACGGTCCCACGGCCAGCCGAGGATGCGGCGCGCCATTTTCGGCACGCAGGGGAAGCAGCTGTAGAGTTCTACGCAGTCGAAATCCTCGACGGTCATGCCGTTGAGGTCCAGCGTGCGTGTGATCGACGTCTCCATGCTGACGCTGCCGTCATAGCGGTCGCGGTGGAGGATGCTGGCGGGCTCCTTCGCCGCGGCGCCCATGCCGACGTAGATCAGCCGCTCCTCGGCGATGCCGCGGTGGCGCGCTTCGGCGAGGCTCGTCACGATGAAACCCGCGCCCTGGTTCACCGACGAATTGGCGACCATCAGCTTCGAATAGGGAAAGGCGATCGGGCGGTTGCGTTCATCGACCCGGAGGATGTCCGCGGGCGAAGCGGGCTTCCTGATCCAGGCGCCGTCGTTCGCCGCCGCGACTTCGGAAAAGCGCGACCAGATTTCGGCGCTTTCGAACTGCGCTTCCTCGAGGCTCTGGCCCCAGGCGGCGCGCGTCGCATTTTCATAGAGCGGATAGACGTCGACCGGTGCCGACAGGCCATGGACCTGCGCATAATTGGGCTCGCGGCGGGTCGCGACCTGGCGGACGGCGTTGTAGCTCTTGTCCTCGCCGCTCGCGGCCTTGGCGGCACGGCCGGCGGCGGTGCGCAGCGCCTCGGCGCCGACGATGGCCGCCAGCTTCACCTCGCCCGCGCCGATACGGTTCGCCGCCTCGTTGAGCAGGCGGATCGGCGTGTCGCCGTGCGGGGCGTCGGACTGATAGCTGACCGCCGGGTTCGCGCCGATCGCCGCGGCGAGCGGTCCGGGCAGCTTGCCGAGGCTGTGAAAGCTGATCTGGTCGACGATCGCGAGGCTGTCGATCCCGGTCAGCGAGACGCCGGCATCCTCGGCCGCGACCTCCAGCGCCGCGACCATCAGGCCGAGCGAATCGAGCCCTTGATCCGGGTCCTCCGGCCGGTCGTTGACCTGTCCGACGCCGATAATGACGGGAATGCGCTCGGGATCGGTCATCACCATCTCAGCGCGCCTTCCATTCGGGCTTGCGCTTCTCGGCGAAGGCACGCGGGCCCTCGCGGGCGTCTTCGCTTGCCATTAATTTCGTACGCTCACGCCTGTTGTCGTCCCAATGCGCGTCGTCGCCGGCGATCGCGCCATCGACGATACGCAGCGCGACGCGCTTCGACGCCTGCACCGACAGCGGCGCGTTGCCCGCGATCTTTTCGGCGAGCGCCAGCGCGGTCGACATCAGCTCGGCCAGCGGCACGACGCGGTTGGCGAAGCCATAGCGGAGCGCCGTGGCGGCGTCGAAGGGATCGCCGGTCAGCAGATGCTCCATCGCCAGCTTTTGCGGCAATTGCTTGACGATGCGAAAGGCGCCGCCCGCCGCGGCGAACAGCCCGACCTTGACCTCGGGCAGGCCGAATTGCGCGTTTTCCGCAGCGACGATCAGGTCGCACATCAGCGCGAGTTCGCAGCCGCCGCCGAAAGCGAAGCCGTTGACTGCGCCGATGATCGGCTTGGAAATCGGATGCGCGGCATAGCCGCCGAAGCCCCACGCCTGCTGGGTCTTGTCGTCGGGCGCCAGATTCTCGCCACGCGACAGCGCGACGAGGTCGGCGCCGGCGCAAAAAGCCTTGTCGCCCGCGCCGGTGATCACGACGGCGCGGACTTCGGGGTCGTTTTCGGCTTCTTCGAGCGCGGTGCCGATGCCGGCATGGACCGCGGCATTGACCGCGTTGCGGGCCTCGGGGCGGTTGATCGTGACGATCAGGACATGGCCCCGGCGCTCGGTCAGGACGGCGGGGGCGGCGGTGTCGGTCATCGAATCTCTCCCTTTGTCGCGGGAGAGTATCGGCGCGGGTTGACGTTTACGTCAACTGCTAACCGTCGCCCCCCGCGCAGGCGGGGGGCCGCCGTCGGTTTACGCAGCGGCGAAGAGCAAGGCCGACAACGGCCCCCGCCTGCGCGGGGGCGACGTCTCCTTAAATCGACTGCCCGGTCTTCGCCCAGTCGGCGAGGAAGCCTTCGATGCCCTTTTCGGTCAGGACATGCTTGAACAATCCCTTGATGACCGAGGGCGGCGCGGTCATCACGTCGGCGCCGATCTTGGCGGCTTCGAGCACATGGATGCCGTGGCGGACGCTCGCGACGAGGATTTCGGTTGCGAAACCGTAATTGTCGTAGATCAGGCGGATGTCCGAAATCAGCTGCATCCCGTCGAAGCCATTGTCGTCGTGGCGGCCGACGAAGGGCGAAACGAAGGTGGCGCCGGCCTTGGCCGCGAGCAGCGCCTGCGTCGCGGAGAAGCAGAGGGTGACATTGACCATCGTGCCGTCGCCGGTCAGCGCCTTGCACGTCTTGAGCCCGTCGATCGTCAGCGGCACCTTGATGCAGACATTGTCGGCGATGCGGCGGAGGATTTCGGCCTCCTTCATCATCGTCTCATGGTCGAGCGCGACGACCTCGGCCGAGACGGGGCCGTCGACCAGCGCGCAAATCTCCTTCGTCACTTCCTTGAAGTCGCGGCCCGACTTGGCGATCAGCGACGGGTTGGTGGTGACACCGTCGAGCAGGCCGGTCGCGGCCAGTTCCTGGATGTCGGCGATTTCGGCGGTGTCGGCGAAGAATTTCATGGCGCTTGGGCTTCCTGTCGGGAGGGCGATTCGGTTGTGATCGCCCTAAAGCACGACGCGGCAAAACAGAACCATCGTCATTGCTTCGCTTCGCTCGCAATGACGAGATGGATCTTATCTCGCCAAACCGAACACGGCGGTCAACAGCGGGCTGCCGGTCTCGCGCGGATTGGCGCGGATCGCGGCTTCCTCATGACCGATCGCGCGATAGATGGCATCGTGGGTGCGGTCGCCGATGTCCTGCACCAGCCCGCGAAAATCGATGCCCGTCGCGGCGCGCAACGCTTCGGTCACCACCGCATTGTCGGCGAGGCGCAGCCCTTCGTCGATGCCGGGGAACATCGCGCCGACCAGGCTGCGGCCCATCGAGCGTTCGAGCAGGTCGGTCGCCGCGGTCGGGCCGCCGCGCACGATCGCGGCGGCGTCGGCGATGCTGATGGTCCGGATCGCGTCGGCGACGAGCGGTGCGGCGCGCTCGGCGCCTTTTGCCGCCGCGCTGTTGACCTGCCGCGTCAGCCGGGTCTTGAAGGCACCGGTCATCAGCACCTTCGAGACGATCGACGAGGCGCTGGCGCCGCCGAGCTGCGGCGGCAGGTCGATGCGCGCGACCTGGCTGTCGTAGAAGCCGTTCGGTTGGAGCAGCAGCGCGAAGGCGCGCTGCGACGACAGCGTCAGCAGCTCGCGGATCGCATCGCTCATGCTGAAGCCCGGCAGGCTCGCGCAGCCCGGCAGCGTCAGCAGGGGCGCGAGCGCGAGACCCGACAGCAGCATGCGGCGGTCGGTGATCAGGGCCGTCATCGTCATTCTCCCGAATCTAGTGGCGTTCCGCCTTTGTTCCTATTAAGCGGGCAACATGGCCAAAGCGAAGCGTCAATATGTCTGTCAGAATTGCGGCTCTGTCACCTATCGCTGGCAGGGACAATGCGCCGATTGCGGCGAATGGAACACGCTGGTCGAGGAAGCGGGCGAGACCGTCTTTTCGGCGAAGCACGACCTGAGCAGGGGCGGGCGCACGATCGCGCTCGAATCGCTCGATGCCGACAGCGTCATGCCCGAGCGCATGCTGTGCGGCATCGCCGAGTTCGACCGCGCGCTCGGCGGCGGTTTCGTCGCGGGGTCGGCGACGCTGATCGGCGGCGATCCGGGGATCGGCAAGTCGACCCTGCTGTTGCAGGCAGCGGGGCGGCTGGCGCTCGCGGGCCGGTCGGTCGTCTATATCAGCGGCGAGGAGGCGGCGGCGCAGGTGCGGCTGCGCGCGCAAAGGCTCGGCCTCGGCAAGGCGGCGGTGCAACTGGCGAGCGCGACATCGGTGCGCGACATATTGGCGACGCTGGGCGGCGGCGACCCCGATTTCGTCGTCATCGATTCGATCCAGACGATGCACAGCGACCTGATCGAGGGCGCGCCGGGCACGGTGAGCCAGGTGCGCGCCTCGGCGCAGGAACTGATCCGCTTCGCCAAGGACAGCGGTGCGGCGCTGGTGCTCGTCGGCCATGTCACCAAGGACGGGACGATCGCCGGGCCGCGCGTGCTCGAACATATGGTCGACACCGTGCTGGCGTTCGAGGGCGAGCGCAGCCATCAATATCGCATCCTGCGCGCGGTCAAGAACCGCTACGGCGGCACCGACGAGATCGGTGTGTTCGCGATGGGCGAGGGCGGGCTGGGCGAGGTCGCCAATCCGTCGAGCCTGTTCTTGACCGACCGCAGCTGCGATGTGCCCGGATCGGTGGTGTTTCCCGCATTGGAGGGCACAAGGCCGGTGCTGGTCGAGGTGCAGGCGCTGACCGTGCGGCTGGCGAGCGGCGCGACTCCCGAAGAGCGGTGGTCGGCTGGGACAGCGGACGGTTGGCGATGGTGCTCGCGGTGCTGGAGGCGCGCTGCGGGCTGCAGCTTGGCGGTGCGGAGGTCTATCTCAATATCGCGGGCGGATACCGGCTGACCGACCCCGCCGCCGATCTCGCGGTGGCGGCGGCGCTTATCTCCGCGTTCAGCGAGCGGCCGGTTCCGGCCGACGCGATCGTCTTTGGCGAACTGTCGCTCTCGGGCGAGGTGCGGCCGGTGGCGCACGACGGCCTGCGGCTGCGCGAGGCGGCGAAGCTCGGCTTTTCAACGGGCTGGGGGCCGAAGGGGATGAAGGGCGTCGGCGGTATTTCGGTCACCGGTTTCACCCGACTCGGCGAACTCGTTGACCTGATGCTGGGCCGTGACTAGATCGTCGCGCACCATCCTTTTCCGTTCGCCCTGAGCTTGTCGAAGGGCTGTTCTTTACTTTCGGCCTCGGAAGAAGAAGGACGGTGCTTCGACAGGCTCAGCACGAACGGTTTATTTATGTACATTGGTCTGATCGCAGCATGGGAAGTTTGACGGCTCTGGATATCCTCGTGCTGCTGCTCGTCGGCGGCGGGGCGGTACTCGGTTTTTCGCGCGGGCTGGTGCAGGAAGTGACGAGCCTCCTCGCCTGGGTGCTCGCGATCCTTGCGGTGCGGCTGTTTCACGGCATGGTGACGGGGCTGGTCAGCGGCTGGGTCGGGACCGAGGGCGGCGGTGCGATGCTCGCTTTCGTGATATTGTTCGGGGGCGTCTTCGCGGCGGCCAAATGGGGTTCGCGCGCGATGGGCAAGCGTAGCCGCGCCTCGATCGTCGGCGGCTTCGACCGTGGGCTGGGGGCAGGCTTCGGCGCGGTGAAGGGCCTGCTGATCGCCTCGATCGGTTTCATGCTGGTCACGCTGCTTTACGACATCGGCTATGGCAATGCGCAGCGCCCGGCGTGGATGACCGACAGCCGCACCTACCCGGCGCTGAACGCGACGAGCGCGGCGATGAGCAAGGTGATCGCCGAGCGCCGCGCCGCGGCGCGCGAGGCCGAGGCGCGGAGCGACGCCAATGAAGCGGAGGACGCGTCCGCTGCGCGCGCGAAATGAGCGCGCCGCTCTATAACCGCGACATATTGTCGCTGGCGGTCGCGACCGCCGATTATCTGCCGCTGCCCGGCGCGCGCTATCATGCGTCGCTGCGCGCGCCCTTGTGCGGCAGCCGCATCCTGCTCGACCTCGACGCCGACGATGTGGGCCGCGTGACGGCGATCGGCCTGCATGTCGAGGCCTGCGCGCTCGGGCAGGCGTCGGCGGCATTGCTCGCGCGCCACGCGGCGGGGCGCAGCCTCGACGACATCCGCGCCGCGCGCGCGGCGATTGCGGCGTGGTTCGCCGGCGACGGAGAGCGGCCCGACTGGCCGGGCTTCGACCTGCTCGCCCCGGCGAAGGATTATCCGGCGCGCCACGGTGCGATCCTGCTGCCCTTCGACGCCGTGATCGCGGCCCTTGAACCGCAGGCGGCGCGCCCATGACCCTCTGCCTGCTTGCGGCCGCGGCGTCGGATATCGCGGCCGAGAAGGCGGGTGAGGCCGCGACCGACACCTTGCTCTTCGAGGGCGCGATCCTGCTCGGCGTCGCGACGCTGTTCGTGCTGCTGTTCCATGCGGCTCGGGCTCGGCGCGGTGCTGGGCTATCTGATCGCGGGGGCTCTCGTCGGGCCGCACGGGCTCGGCCTCGTCGGCGGCGGCGAATCGAAACTGGCCTTTGCCGAACTCGGCATCGCCTTTCTGCTCTTTCTCGTCGGCCTCGAACTCCATCCGCGCCGGCTCTGGGAACTGCGCCGCGCGATCTTCGGCCTCGGGCTGGCGCAGGTGGTGGTCAGCGGACTGATCCTCTCCGCGCTGATCTTCGCGACGATGGGTTTCAGCTGGCAGGCGGCGCTCGCGCTCGGCCTGCCGCTCGCCCTGTCATCGACCGCGCAGGTGCTGCCCAGCCTGAAGAGTTCGGGGACGATCAACGCGCCTTTCGGCGAAAAGGCTTTCTCGATCCTGCTGTTCCAGGATCTCGCGATCGTGCCGATGATCACCATCATCGCCGCCCTGTCGCGCGCGCCGAGCCGATCCTTCGGCGCCGCCGGGGTGGCAGATGGCCCTCTATACGGTCGCGGCGATCGTCGCGCTCGTGCTCGTCGGGCGTTTCCTCGTGAATCCGCTGCTCCGACTCGTCGGCCGTTATGGGGAGCGCGAGCTGTTCGTGGTCGTCGGCCTGCTCGTCGTGCTCGCGAGCGCGGCCTTCATGCACAGCCTGCACCTGTCCACCGCGCTCGGCGCCTTCGTCGCGGGGGTGATGCTCGCCGATTCCCCGTATCGGCATGAGATAGAGGCCGATGTCGAGCCCTTCCGCCTCGTCCTGCTCGGGCTCTTTTTCCTCGCGGTCGGCATGGTACTCGACGTCGGCGCGGTGATGGAGCGGCCCCTGCTCGTCGTCGCGCTCGCGGCGGGGCTCGTGGCGACCAAGACGGTGGTGCTGGCGTCGATCGTACGCGCCTTCGGCCGCCCGTGGAAGGTGGCGTTCGGGCTCGGCCTGCTGCTGAGCCAGGGCGGCGAGTTCGGCTTCCTGCTCTTCACCCAGGCGTCGGAGGCGCTGCTCATTGCGCCGCAGGCGGCGAGCCTGTTCAGTGCGGTGGTCACGCTCTCCATGATGTCGACACCCTTTCTGATGCTGTTCGCGCGCAACCTCGAATTTTCGCCCGACAGCGACGGAACATATCTCGAAGGACCCGAGGGCGCGCCGCGCGGCGCGGCGATCGTGATCGGCTATGGCCGCTTCGGACAAATCGTCGCCCAGATGCTGCACGCCGTCGATTGCTCGGTGACGCTAATCGACAAGAAGCCGAGCCAGATCGAACTGTCCGAACGCTTCGATACCAAGGTCTATTTCGGCGACGGGTTGCGGCTGGACCTGCTGCGCCGGGCGGGCGCCGACGAGGCCAAGCTGATCGTCTATTGCATCGACGACCGCAGCGTCGATGCGACGGCGCTGCGTCCGGTCGTCGATGCTTTCCCCCACGCAAAGGTGCTGACGCGCGTGTTCGACCGCCGCCAGCTGCTGGCGATCGACGGCGCCGGAGCGAGCGGTGCGGTGCGCGAGGTGTTCGAAAGCTCGATCGCGCTGGGGCTGATGGCGTTGCACCAGCTCGAAATCGACGGTCGCGAGATCGAGGATGTCGAGGCGGCCCTGCGCCACCTCGACGCGGCGCGGCTCGGCGCGCAGATCAGCGAGGGCGACATCGCGGCGGGCATGGACCATCGCTTTCAGCCCGGCGGGAGCCGAGAGGGGACGAGCATCCTCGAAAAGCTGCGCGAGAAGCGGCTGGCGGCGAAAGTGGCGCGCGAAGAGGCCGGGGGCGAGGCGGCTTAGGCCGCCGGGCTTCCGTCCAGAAAGGCGACGACCTTGTCGAGGCCATAGTCTTCGGTGACGAACGACCGGCCGATGCCGCGGGTCAGGATCAGCGGCAGCTTGCCCCCGCGCACCTTCTTGTCGTGCGCCATATGCGCCGCGAGCGCCGCGCCGCCGCTGTTCACCCCGGCGCTGGCGAGGCTGTGCGGCAGCTCCACGCTGGCGAGATGGTCGCGGACGCGCGCGGCGTCTTCGGGCGGGCAGAGGCCGTTGGCGGCCGAAAACTGGTGGGCGAGGACCATGCCCGCCGCGACCGCCTCGCCGTGGAGCAGCCGGTTCGAATAGCCGGTCTCGGCCTCGAGCGCGTGGCCGAAGCTGTGACCGAGGTTGAGGAGCGCGCGCACGTCCTGCGTCTCGCGCTCGTCGGCGGCGACGATGCGCGCCTTGGCGGCGACGCTGTGGGCAATCGCCTTGTGCCGCGCGGCGCTGTCGCCTGCGAGCAGCGCGGCGCCATGATCTTCGCACCAGGCGAAGAAGGCGGCATCGTCGATCAGCCCATATTTGACGACCTCGGCATAGCCCGCGCCCAGTTCTCGGCGCGGCAGCGTCCCGAGCGTCGCCGGGTCGATGACGACGAGCGCGGGCTGGTGAAAGGCGCCGATCAGATTCTTGCCCGCCGCGACGTTGATCGCGGTCTTGCCGCCGACGCTGCTGTCGACCTGGGCGAGGAGGGTGGTGGGGACCTGGATGAAGCCGCAGCCGCGCTTGACGATGCTGCAAGCGAAACCGACGAGGTCGCCGATCACCCCGCCGCCGAGCGCGATGACATGATCGCTGCGTTCGATGCCTTCGCCGATCAGCCATTCGGTGAGCCGTGCGAGCCCGTCCCAGCTCTTCGTCCCCTCGCCCGTCGGCAGGACGAAGGAGGAGAAGCCGATGCCCTCGGCGCCGAGCGAGGCGCCCACCGGCATCAGATAATGGTCGGCGACATTCCGGTCGGTGACGATCATCGTGCGCGGGCGCTTGAGCAACGGCGCGACGTGCGCGCCGATGTCGCGGATCAGCCCGTCGCCGATCAGGATCGGATAGCTGCGGCTGCCGAGATCGACGGTCACGGATTCCATTGCGGATGTTCCCACTTTGACAGGGCCTCCAATATCGCGCGCACCGTGTGGTCGTGCGGGCTCGATGCCGAACTGACGCGCAGATGCGCCTCGGCATAGACGGGGTTGCGCGCCGCGGCGAGTTCGCGCAGCACCTCCCTGGGATCGCGGTCCTTCAGCAGCGGGCGGTGATGGCGGCGACCGACGCGCTCGACCAGCGTCGGAATGTCGGCATCGAGCCAGATCGACAGGCTGCCGTCCTTGATCAGCGCGCGCGTCTCTTCGTTCATGAAGGCGCCGCCGCCGGTCGCCAGCACGAGTGGCGTTCCCGACAGCAGCCGCGCGATCACGCGGCGTTCGCCGTCGCGGAAATGCGCCTCGCCGAACCGCGTGAAAATCTCCGAGATCGTCATGCCGGCGGCGCGCTCGATCTCGTCGTCGGCGTCGGCGAAGCGCATGCCGAGCCGCGAGGCGAGCCGGCGGCCGATCGTCGATTTGCCCGAGCCCATCAGTCCGACGAGCACGATGGGCCGCTCGCGGATCGCCGCGGACAGGGGCCCCGATGCGACGGGGGCCGGGCTTTTCGGGTTTCGCGTCATGCTGGGCGCGGCTATACCGGCTGAACTGCGCGGGACAATGGTTTTGCTGCGCCGCGCAAAACGGGATCGGGTCGACAACAGGGTGGCATTGGATATTGCGCAGGCACGGCAGATCGGGGAAAGGCCGCTGGATCGGGCGGCTGGTCGTGCTGTCGCTTGTCCTGCTGGCCTTCTGGCTGCTGCTGATTTTCATGGGCGGGCCGATCGAACCGCGAATTGTTGAGGTGGATGTGACCGACAAGATTGCCGCAAGCGCGACGCCCGAAAGCAACCCGCGATGAAGAAGAATCGGCTGCCGCTGACGCTGGGCCTTTCGAGTGCTGCCGTGGCCGCCGCGCTGGTGCTGCCGGCGCTGGCGCAGGAATCGCTGCTGCCCGAAGGTTTCGGCAAGTCGGCTCCGGCGCCTGCGCCGAGCCCGTCGCCAACGCCCGCGCCTACCGCGACAGCCGGCGCCGTCGCCGACTCCCAAAGCGGCATCGGCCGCGCCGGCGGTCACGGCCACGCTGCCCGATACCGGCACCGCCGCGACCGATGCGGAGGAAGGCGGGGACGGCGAAGAGGTCGAACCCGGGACGCTGAAATACGACCTGCCGCCGGGGGCGCGGCGCCTGCTCAGCCGCATTGGCCCGCTGACCCCCGAAACCGGCGGGCTGGCGCCCGACGCGTTCGGCGTGCGCGGCCAATATGCGGCCGAGATCATGCGCGCGACGCGCGGGCCGCTCGCCTCGCGCTGGGGCGCGATCCTGCTGCGGCGCTCGCTTGCCTCGGCGATCGACACGCCCGCGACGATCAACGGTGCCGACCTTGCCGCGGCGCGCGCCGGGCTGTTGCTGCGCATGGGCGAGGCGAATGTCGCACGCTCGATCGTCCAGTCGGTCGATTATGACCGCGCGAGCCCGCGGCTGGTGCAGACCGCGCAGCAGGTGTTTCTCGCCAACGCCGATCCTGCGGGGCTCTGCCCCTATGTTCCCGCCGGCCTGGCGCATGGCGACGAGCATAGCTGGCGGCTTGCCGCCGGGATCTGCTCCGGGCTGTCGGGCGATTCCGGCCCGGCCGGATGGGCGATGAGCCGGGTGCGGTCGAGCGGAAAGATCGCGAATTTCGACATTTTGCTCGCCGAACGCGTGCTCGGCGCGAGCGGCAGCCGGCGGCCGTTCGATCACCATCCAGTGGGACAGGATCGACCGGCTGACGAGCTGGCGCTTCGGCATGGCGACCGCGACCGCGACGCCGATCCCCGCCGAACTCCGCCGGGGCGAAGATCCGGCGATGCGCGCCTGGACCGTGCTGGCGCCGATGAGCGAGATGACCGACCGTATCGCGGCGGCGCCCGATGCCGCGGCGCGCGGCGTGCTGTCGAGCGAGGCCTATGTCTCGCTGCTCAGCGCCGCGGCGAGCGAGGAGGAGGCGCCCGAAAGCCTGGCCGCGCAGATCGATCTGCTGCGCACGGCGTTCGGCGGCGCGACCGGTGCCGAGCGTTACGCCGCCATGGAAAGCCTGTGGGGCGGTGGCAGCAATCCGATCGACCGTTATGCGGCGATGGTCGCCACCGCGCGTGCCGCGGCGGCGCTGCCGGTCGGGACCGACGTCGGCGACGATCCGTGGCAGCTGATCGGATCGATGCTCGCGGGCGGGTACGACAATCGCGCGGTCGACTGGGTGCCGACGGTCAATGTCGGTAGCCGCGCGTGGGGCGTGCTGGCGGTCGGCTCGCCGCGCCCGCTCAACGGGATCGGCGCGAGCGCTGTGTCGAATTTTTCGGGCGACGACGACAGCGCCGACTATCAGCGCAGCAAGCTGCTCCTCGCGGGTCTTGCCGGGCTCGGCCGCATCGACGGCGGGCAGGCGGCGTCGGCGGCGAGCAACCTCGACATCAACCTCGGCAAGCAGACGCGCTGGACGCGCGCGATTTCGGAAGCCGCGCGGCGCGGCGAGCCGGGCATGGTCGCACTGCTCGCGGCGGCGGGGATGCAGGGCGACTGGTCGACGATGCCGCCCCATCATCTGTATCATATCGTCAAGGCGCTGCGCGAGGTGGGGCTGGCTTCGGAGGCGCGGATGATCGCGGCCGAGGCGCTGGTCCGGGTCTGAGGTGCGCGACCGCGACGCCGCGCTGATCGACCGCTTCCTCGAAATGATGGCCGCCGAACGCGGCGCGGCGCGCAACACGCTCGCCGCCTATCGGCGCGATCTGGAACAGGCGGCGGGACTGGTCGCGCGCGGCTTGGCGGATGCCGATACCGACGCGCTGCGCCAGGTCATGGCCGGATATCAATCGCTCGCGGCGAGCAGCGCGGCGCGCAAGCTGTCGGCGCTGCGGCAGTTCTACGCCTTCCTCCGCGACGAGGGCGAACGCGCCGACGATCCCGCGCAGGCGCTGGCGCGGCCGGCGACGCGGCGCCCGCTGCCGCGCATCCTGACCCACGACGACGTCGAGCGGCTGTTCGCGCAGGCGGGCGCGGAGGCGTCGGGCGCCGCGCCCCCGGCGGCGGCGGTGCGGATGCTGCTGCTGATCGAACTGCTGTACGGATCGGGCCTGCGCGCGAGCGAACTGGTGTCGCTGCCGCGCCGTGCGGTTGCGGGCGAACGGCAATATCTGATCATTCGCGGCAAGGGCGACAAGGAACGGCTGGCGCCGCTCTCGGACCGCGCACGAGGGGCGCTCGATCGCTGGCTACCGCTCGTCGTCGAGGGATCGCCCTGGCTCTTTCCTTCGGGCAAAAGCCATATCTCGCGCGTCCGCCTGTTCCAGATGCTGCGCGATCTTGCCGGCCGCGCGGGCATCGACCCGGCAGCGGTCAGCCCGCATGTGCTGCGCCATGCCTTTGCCACGCACCTGCTCGAAGGCGGGGCCGATCTGCGCGCGCTGCAACTGATGCTCGGCCATGCCGATATCGCGACGACGGAAATCTACACCCATATCGACAGCCGCAGCGGCTGGTCGAACTGGTCAACCGGCGGCATCCGCTGGCGCGGATGGACGGCGTTGACCTGACGCCGCCTTCGGCCTAGCGACTGCCCGCATGACAGCCTTTCTGGACTTCGAAAAACAGGTCGCGGCGCTCGATCGCCAGATTGCCGAACTGCGCGAGATGGGCGACGATCCGACGCTCAATATCGAAGGGGATATCGCCCGGCTCGAGGACAAATCCTCCAAGATGCTGCGCGACATCTATGCCAAGCTGACGCCGTGGCAGAAGACGCAGGTCGCGCGCCATCCCGACCGGCCGCATTTCAAACATTATGTCGCGGGGCTGTTCGACGACTGGATGCCGCTGGCCGACGATCGCAATTTCGGCGACGATCAGGCGATCCTCGGCGGCCTCGCGCGGTTTCGCGGGCGCCGCGTGATGGTGATCGGGCACGAGAAGGGCGACGACATCCCGTCGCGGATGAAGCATAATTTCGGCATGGCGAAGCCCGAGGGCTATCGAAAGGCGATCCGCCTGATGCAGCTCGCCGACCGCTTCGGGCTGCCGGTGGTGTCGCTGGTCGATACGTCGGGCGCCTTTCCGGGCATCCAGGCCGAGGAGCGCGGGCAGGCCGAGGCGATCGCGCGATCGACCGAGCAGTGTCTGGCCTTGGGCGTGCCGATGGTCGCGACGATCGTCGGCGAGGGCGGGTCGGGCGGCGCGATCGCGATCGCGGCGGCGAACCGCGTGCTGATGTTCGAACATGCGGTCTATTCGGTGATTTCGCCCGAGGGCTGTGCCTCGATCCTGTGGCGCACCGCCGACAAGGCGGCCGACGCCGCGGCGGCGATGAAGATGACGCCGGAGGATCTGCTGGCGCTGAAGATCATCGACCGCATCGTGCCCGAACCCGTCGGCGGCGCGCACCGCGCGCCCGAGATCGCGATCAAGGCGCTGGGCGATGCGATCGCGCAGGAACTCGACGCGCTGTCGGGCCTGTCGCGCGAGGCGATCCTCGCCGCGCGCGAGGAGAAATTCCTCGCGATGGGCCGCGCCTGACCCCCCTATCCGCCGGAACCCGATCGCGGGGCCGACGTTTTTTCTGTCAACCGCATGAGCCGGATGTTCATGGCGCGTCTTGTCGTGCCCGGATATAGGCTATGTGGACAGAAGAGGACCAAGGGAGGCAAGACTATGGCCCGGACGAAATTGGCGATAGCGGCGCTGCTGGCGGCGGCGGTGACCGCCGGCAGGGTTGCCGACGCCAAGACCAAGACGATCAAGACCGCGACCGCGATCACTGCCAGCGAGCGCAAGCAGGGCGCCGAGGCGCATCCCGAGCTGGTGCAGGAGTTCGGCGGCAGCTACGACGGGCCGCAGGCGGCCTATGTCGGGCGCGTCGGTCAGAATATCGCGGTGCAGTCGGGCCTGTCGAACGCGCGCAGCGACTTTACCGTCACCCTGCTCAATTCGCCGGTGAACAACGCCTTCGCGATTCCCGGCGGCTATATCTATGTCACGCGCCAGCTGATGGCGCTGATGAACGACGAGGCGGAACTCGCCGGCGTGCTGGGGCACGAGGTCGGCCATGTCGCCGCGCAGCACAGCAAGAAGCGCCAGTCGGCGGCGACGCGCAACGCCGTGCTGGGGGTACTCGTTGGCGTGCTCGGCGGCGCGATCGGCGACAATGGCGGATTGCTCGGCGGGCTCGGCGGGTTGCTCCAGAACAATGCGATGCAGGTGGCGCAGCTTGCGACGCTCGGCTTCTCGCGCGGGCAGGAGCTGGAGGCCGACCAACTCGGCGTGCAATATCTGCGCCGCGCGGGTTACGACCCGCAGGCGCTGTCGACGGTGCTCGCCAGCCTGGCCAATCAGACCAATCTCGAGGCGCGCCTGTCGGGCGGCGACGCGCGGGCGCTGCCCGAATGGGCGAGCACCCACCCCGACCCCGCCTCGCGCGTGCGCAACGCGCAGGCGCTGGCGACGAGCGCCGGGGCCGGCGGGGTGCGTAATGCCGAAGCCTTCCTGACCGCGGTCGACGGCGTCCTCTATGGCGACGATCCGGCGCAGGGCGTGGTCGAAGGCCAGGAGTTCCTCCATCCCGATCTTCGGCTCAAATTTTCGGTCCCGACCGGCTATGGAATGCAGAATGGCACGACCGCTGTGTCGGTCAGCGGCAGCGGCGGGCAGGCGCAGTTCACCACCGCCGCCTATAATGGCGACATGAACGCCTATATCGCCGCGGCGTTCAAGGCGGTGGCGGGCAACACGTCGCTGTCGCCAGGCAGCATCCAGCGCACGACGGTCAACGGCATCCCGGCCTATTATTCGACGGCGCGCGCGAACACCCAGTCGGGCGCGGTCGACGTCACCGTTTTCGCCTATGAATTTTCGCGGACCAGCGCCTTTCACTTCGTCGCGCTGACCAAGGCGGGCGGAGGCAGCGTGTTCAACCCGATGTACAGCAGCGTCCGGCGGCTGAGCACGGCCGAGGCGGCGGCGATCAGGCCGCGGCGGGTCGATGTGGTGACGGTGGCGCGCGGCGACACGGTGGCGACGCTGGCGCGGCGCATGGCCTACAGCAATTATCAGACCGAGCGATTCCAGGTGCTCAATCGCCTGAGCGCGACGAGCGGCTCTCGCCGGGGCAGAAGGTCAAGATCGTGGTCTACGCCAGCCGCTGAGCGGCATTGGCATCGGGATAACGGAAAAAGGGCGGTGGATCGCTCCACCGCCCTTTCCTGTCCGTCCTTCGCCCGCCATGGCGAGCGAAGAGGTTCGTCGACGATTAGCCGTCCTTCAGGGCGGTATCGACGTTGTTGAAGGTGTTGCTGACGCTGTCGCCAACGGCGCCCATCGCGGTGATGCCGGCGACGGCGATGAGAGCGGCGATCAGGCCGTATTCGATGGCGGTCGCGGCCTTGGTGTCGCGAACGAGCTTCTTGATGAACTTCATGTCTGGTCTCCTGATGATTCACTTACCCTGTTGACGGTCTGGTCGGGTCAACAACGGTGGTTCTAGTTTGAATTGGTTTTGAATTTCTTAATGCGCCGGTCGCGTCCGTGAGGGTTTCGAGTCCCATAAATGGACAGGCTACATCGCATCCGTTGCGGCCGAAGAAACATTGTTCCACATGCCGATGGTCGATTTGCCAACTGACGTTATAGCTCCCATCGCGGCGATGAAGATCAGCGCGAGGATCAGTCCATATTCGACGGCCGTCGCGGCTTTGGTCGACCGTAGCAACCTGGCCATATTGGTCATTGTTCTGCCCCTGCCTATTGCCCAGGGCCAGAGTCCTCGGAATCGTCCGGCCGATCGTTCCTGGCCCGTGTTTCGCGCTCCGCGGCACTGGTCCGTGCCCCATTGCGCCGTTGCCCTGAACAAAACTGTGTCTAACCTCAGCCGTGCAATTCGGGGATTCTGGTCCTAGAGTTCCCGAGGCTTCCGGATTTCGCATATCAGGGTTAACAATTTGTCCTCGTCTGTACCGATAAAAACCCCCGAAAACTGTCTCATTGTGGTCGCCGCCGCGCTCGTCGACCGCGACGGCCGCGTGCTCGTCCAGCAGCGGCCCGAAGGCACGTCGATGGCCGGTCTGTGGGAATTTCCGGGCGGCAAGATCGAACCCGGCGAAACCCCCGAAGCCGCACTGATCCGCGAACTCGCCGAGGAGTTGGGGATCGTGGTCGATCATGCCTGTCTGGCGCCCGCCTGTTTCGCGAGCGAACCGCTCGGCGACCGGCATCTGCTGCTGCTCGTCTATGCACTGCGCAAATGGCGGGGCGTGCCCGAGGCACGGCATGCCACCGCGCTGCGCTGGGTGCGTCCGGTCGAGCTTTACGGCCTCGACATGCCGCCCGCCGACCGGCCGCTCATCGGGCTGCTGCAGGCTTTGCTTTAGCCTTTTGGTTTCAGCGCCGCGGCGAGCGATGCCGTGCCGCTGCCGCGCCGGGCGGGCCTGGGCTGGTCGGGATGCGGTGCCCAGCCGCTGAAATGAATGATGCGGATCGTTTCGGCGACGCGGCCGTCGGGATCGGCCTGTGCCGCGAAGGCGAGCGCGATCCGTGCCGTCTCCTCGCGGGTCAGCGGGGGCGGGGCGGGCGAGAGGCGGCTCGACAGGCCCGCCGCGCGAAGGTCGCGGACCAGCGCGAACCAGTCGCCATACCGCACCGTCAGATCGTCGACATCGGCCACCGGCATGGTGAAGCCCGTCCGCTGAAGCAGGTTACCCGTCGCGGCGAGATCGATCTGGGGATGCATCCGGGCGATTGGCCGCACGCCGTCGGTCATCACCGCGCGCCGCAGCCGGCCAAGGCTGCCGTCGCCGACGAAGGCGCCGAGCAGCAGGCCGTCGGGGGCGAGCAAGGCGCGCAGGCGGACGAGCGCGCCGGGCACGTCGTTGACGCTGTCGAGCCCGCCGGGCCAGACGATCAGGTCGAAACTGGCAAAGGGCAGGTCGATCGTATCGGCCTCGCCCGCGATCGCTCCCGTCGCGGCGGCGAGGCCCGGACCGGCCTCGAGGATCTTCACATCGCGACCGATGCCGCGCAGACGGTCGGCAAGCGCCGCGTCATGCGCGCCGATGAGCAGGATGCGCGGAAAATCGCGCGTCACCATCGACAGCCGGTCGAGCAGGGTTTCGGCGATGATCGGCGCGAGGAAATTGGCGCCGGCGGGCAGCCGCGCCAGCCGGTCGCGCTGGGCGCGGTGGCGGGCGGACGAGAAAAGCGAAGGCGGCTGCTGCGACATGCGGCGCTTGTGCCGCCTCATGCGATGCTTCACAAGTTCGGACATGGGACGTGCGGCGGGGCAGGTCGAAAGCGGGGTGCCGGTGCGGGCGGCGGGGCTGATGCGCGGCCTGCGCCGGGCGGGCCGGCTGGTCCTCGATTATGCGCTGCCGCCGCGCTGTCCCGCCTGCGGGGTCATCGTCGCCGACGACCGGCAGTTCTGCCTCGATTGCTGGCAGGGCCTCGAATTTCTCGATGGCCCCGCCTGCGCGCGCTGTTCGATCCCGCTGCTCGGCCGCCTTGCCCGATAGCGAGATGCAGTGCGGGGCCTGTCTCGCCAGTCCGCCGCCCTTCGACGGCGCGCCTGCGGCGGTGGCCTATGGCCCGGCGGCGCGTACCGTCGCGCTGCGGTTGAAATATGGACGCCGGCTCGGTCACGCGCGCTTGATGGCGCGGCTGATGGCCCGGCCCTTGGAGCAACTGGCGGGGGATGGCCAGGCGCTGCTCGTCCCGGTTCCGCTTCACCGCTGGCGTCTGTGGTCGCGCGGTTTCAACCAGGCGGCGCTGGTCGCCGACGAACTGACGCGGCTGACCGGCACCGCGCACGATCATCATCTGTTGCTGCGCGCCAGGCCGACCGCCTCGCTGCGCGGCAAGACCCGGCGCGAGCGCGAGCGGATCGTCGCGGGCGCCTTTGCGCTGGCAGATGATGCCAGGGCGAAAGCGGCGGGGCGTCATCTGATCCTGATCGACGATGTCCACGCCAGCGGTGCGACCCTGCGCGCCGCCGCCAGGGCGCTGCGGCGCAGCGGCGCGGCGCGCGTGTCGGCCCTGAGCTGGGCGCGCGTCGTCCCCGAAGCGCTGATGACGAGCAACATATTTGACTTTGCGTCGTTGGATTCCGATATCAATGACCAGATGATGACAGGATAGGCGCATGCCCAGGATCGAAGTCTTTACGAAAATATTCTGCCCCTATTGCTCGCGCGCCAAGGCGCTGCTCGACCGCAAGGGGGCGGCGTATCAGGAAATCGACGTGACGATGGACCGCGCCGGATTCGACGCGATGGTCGAGCGCGCGGGCGGCGGGCGCACGGTTCCGCAGATTTTCATCGACGGCAAGCATATCGGCGGCAGCGACGATCTGGCCGCGCTCGACGCCCGCGGCGGGCTCGACCCGCTGCTGGGGATGGCCTGACCCTTGATCGTCTTCGACCTTTGCTGTGCCGCCGGTGATCACCGGTTCGAGGCCTGGTTCAACAGCAGCGACGGCTTTGCCGATCAGCAGGCACGGGGGCTGATCGCCTGTCCGGTCTGCGGCGACAGCGATGTCGCGAAGGCGGTGATGGCGCCGCGCGTCGGGGCGAAGTCGAATCAGGGGACCGCTCCGTCGGCGCCCGTCGCGGTGCCGGCCGAGTCCATGAAGTCGCCCAAGGGCGGCGACATTTCGCCCGAACTGGTTCGCAAGGTGGTGGCCGGGATCGCGGCGCAACAGGCCGAGATGCTGCCGCAGTCGCGCTGGGTCGGCCGCGATTTCGCCGATGCGGCGCGCGCGATGCACGAGGGCCGCGCGAAGGAGGACCTGATCCACGGCCAGACCTCGCCCGAAGAGGCGCAGGCGCTGCGCGACGACGGGATCGCGGCGATGCCGCTGCTGGTGCCGTTCGTTCCGCCCGAAGCCGCGAATTGATCGCTGCCGATTGACGCTCTGCGCCCCGCACCGCTACACGGGCGCGCAGCGCACCCGTAGCTCAGCAGGATAGAGCATCAGATTCCTAATCTGGGGGCCACAGGTTCGAATCCTGTCGGGTGCACCATTTTGCACCAAGGTCGGGCACGAGAGGGTCGACGTCGGCCATGTCCTCATCGCGTCATGCACGCGCCCGAGGCGCCGGCCAACCCGCGTGGCGGCCCGGCGTCTGCGCACCGCCCATAGCGGCAACTCGTCTTGCGAAAGATTTTCTTCGTCGCAGAAACACCACGCGTGCATTGACGAATCCAATATCTATCTTTTAAGTAGAGATTGTCGCTCGAAACTGGTCGAGACGGGCGACAGGCTCTCCCCTTCGACCCGCGGCTTTTGACCGGGAAGCAGCTTGCTCCGCGTTACCAACGGCTAAAGCGCGTGATGCTCGGGCGACAGCGCCAGGTGTTGCGTTCCCCCCATAAGGGGTATTGCGATGCATATCTGTACTAGCACCACCTAGATCATGGCCGATCCTGCGCGCGGGACAGCGGACGACCGCGTCCCCTCCGCGTAGCGGCGCTTTTCTTCATCCTGGCCGCGCCTCCCTTTCGCAAGGGCGTCATGCGGCTTTGCGTCCGGCGCCTGCGCGCGCCGCAGCGGCAGGTGAATCATGCCCTATCTGACCCAATCCGACCTGTCGGATCTGGCTCGCTATCCTGCGTCCCTGCGCAGCGCCGCCCGTGCGCTGTGGGGGACGCAGCGGACGGCTGCCGGGTCCGGCCCGGCGCCCCGCGCCACCATCCATCACATCAAAAAGGGGGCGGGACTGCCGCCCGGGGAACTCGTATAATGTCCAGATATTCTCCCGATCATCGTCTGAAGCTGCTGCTCGGCGCGGCGCTGCTGGTTCCGGCGGCGCCCGCCTGGGCGACCGAGGAAGCGGCGGTCGACGCCGCCGCCGCCGTGGGCGGCGAAGCTGCCGCGGAGGCCGCGGCCGACGGCTATGACGGCACCGAAATCATCGTGTCCGCCCGCCGCCGCGACGAAAGCGCGCAGGAGGTGCCGATCGCACTGACCGTCGTCGGCTCCGAAACGCTGGAAAAGACGGGCAATTATACGCTGACCCAGATCCAGCAGATCGTGCCCAGCCTTCAGGTGTTCAGCTTCAACCCGCGCAACACCAACATCAACATCCGCGGGCTCGGCAGCAATGTCGCGCTGACCAACGACGGCCTCGAAAACGGCGTCGGCTTCTACATCGACAACGTCTACTACGGCCGCGTCGGACAGACGCAGTTCGACCTGGTCGACCTGCAGCAGATCGAGGTGCTGCGCGGGCCGCAGGGTACGCTGTTCGGCAAGAACACCACCTCGGGCGCGATCAACATCACGTCGCGCAAGCCCAGCTTCGACCCGGAATTTTCGGGTGAGGCGAGCATCGGCGACTATGGCTATTACCAGCTGCGCGGTTCGGCCTCGACCGGCGTCGTCGATGATCTGATCGCGGTGCGCCTCAGCGGCGCGGTCACCGAACGGCGCGGGTTCCTGTACAACGTCACCCAGAACGAGCGCGCGCAGGATTATTCGAACTGGAGCGTGCGCGGGCAGCTTCTGATCAACCCGGCGCCCGATCTGGAGGTCAGGATCATCGGCGACTTTTCGCGCCAGAAGCAGAATCATGTCCTCAACATCTTCGCCAGCTATTTCGGCACCTATGAAAATGGCGCCGTCATCGCGAACAATTTCGCGCAGCGCGCGGCGCGCTTTCCCTCCTACACCTTCCCGACGATCGATCCCTTCGCGCGGCTTGGCCAGTCAGACGGCCATTATCAGTCGAACATGGATGGTTATGGCGTGTCGGGGCAGGTCGATTGGAACCTGGGCGCGGCCAAGCTGACCTCGATCACCGCCTATCGTTGGTGGGACTGGAACCCCGCGAACGACGCCGACGCCACCTCCTTGCCGATTATCACCAAGGCGCAGCAGGCGAACCGCCAGCGCCAGTTCAGCCAGGAAATCCGCCTCGCGTCGGACAGCGGCGGCCCAATCGACTATGTCGTCGGCGCCTATTATTTCTGGCAGATCATTCGGGGCGAGGGCGCGACCGCTTATGGTTCCGCCGCCGCCTTGTGGAACCTGCCGACCGTCCCGGCGGTGGTCGGCAATGCCGCGCTCGACGGTTTCGAGGCCAATTCGACCTCCGACCCGCGCACGCGCAGCTATGCGCTGTTCGGCCAGCTCGACTGGAAATTCACGGAGCGCCTGACGCTCACTGCTCGACCTGCGCTTCACGCATGAAAAGAAGGACGGATCGTTCAGCCAATTCCATGTTGCCGGGATCGATCTGTCGACCTTGCCCGAAGCGGTCGCGACGGCGGCGCTGACCATCCGCAACCAGTTCAATCCGGTGGTCAGCTATTCGACCGCGTTCAGCGACAACAGCCTGTCGGGGCTTGCGACGCTGTCGTGGCAGTTCAGCGACGATGCGCTCGCCTATGCGACCTATTCGCGCGGCAACAAGTCGGGCGGGCTCAACCTCACCAACCTGCTGGCCGGGATCGACCCCGACGTCGCGCCCGAAAAGGTCGACAATTACGAGATCGGCGTGAAGTCGCAATGGTGGGACCGGCGCGTGACGCTGAACGTCGCGGGCTATTGGACCGAGATCGGCGATTATCAGACCGCGATCACCGAACAGGTGCCCAACACGGTCAACGTCCGTCAATATATCGCGAACATCCCCGGCGTGCGCTCGCGCGGGGTCGAGGGCGACCTGGTCGTCGCGCCGTCGAGCAGGGCGAGCTTTTACGCGTCGGTCGCCTATGCCGACACGACCTACAGCGATTACCGCAGTGCCCCGCAGGCGCCCGAACGGCTGAATCAGGGTGCGATACAGGACCTGACCGGCGAGCAGCTTCCGGGCGTGCCGAAATTCACCTATACGCTGGGCGGCGATGTGTCGGCGCCGCTCGGCAGTCTCGGCGGGCGGGATCTCTCGGTCTACGCGCATGGCGATTATTCGCATCGTTCGTCGTTCAACACCTCGTCGAGCAACAGCATCTATGCCGATGTCCCGGCCTACGGGATCGCCAACGCGCGTATCGGCATCCGCACCGAGGACGGATTGTTCGACCTGTCGCTCTGGGCGCGCAACCTGTTCGACAAGGATTATTTCCAGACCTTGTCGCCGGCATGGTCACCGGCATCGTCACCGCGCTGATCGGCGAACCGCGCACGCTCGGCGTGACGCTGAGGACGAAGCTGTGAGCGCCGCGTCCCCGACCTCGGGCCAGCTGATCCGCTTCTCCGCGGTCGCCATCCCGCTCGCCGCCGCCGGGCTGCCGCTCGGCGTCTATCTCCCCGCCATCTATGCGCGCGATTACGGCCTGTCGCTGACCGTCATCGGCGTGATCTTCCTGCTCGGCCGCCTGTGGGATGCGATCGCCGACCCGCTGATGGGGTCCTTGAGCGACGCGACACGCAGCCGCTACGGCCGAGCGCAAGCCATGGATCGCGGCGGGCGGAGTGATCTTCGCGATTGCGGCGGTCTTCCTCTTTTTCCCGCCCTTCGGCGTGACGCCTTGGTCGCTCGGGATCGTGCTCTTCTTCCTCTACCTCGGCTGGACCGCGGTGCAGATTCCGTTCCAGGCCTGGTCGGGCGAGGTGTCGGGCGACTATCACGAGCGCACGCGCATCGCCACCTATCAGCAGGTGGTGGCCGCGGCGGCGCTGCTGCTGACGCTGGTCTTGCCGACGGTCGCCGACCAGCTGCGCCCCGGCGACGGGCGGCTGCAACTGACGCTGATGGGCGGGCTCGTGCTGGCGACCATCGTGCCGTCGCTGATCCTGACGCTGACGGCGCTCGATGAACCGCCGCTGCCGATCCGGCCTGCCAGCAAGCCCGGCCTGCGGGAAACCTTCCGCGCGATCGCCGGCGAACCCTTGCTGCTCCGCGTCCTCGCATCCGATTTTGCGGTGACCCTGGCGCAGACTATTCGCGGTTCGCTGATCGTCTTTTTCGTGACCTTCTACATGGGGCGCCCCGAATGGGCGGGTGGCCTCTTCCTCTTCCAGTTCGTCTTCGGCATCTTCGCCGGGCCGATCTGGCTGAAGATCGGGCGCCGCTACGGCAAGCATCGCACCGCGGTGGCGGGCGAGCTGGTGCAGGTCACGATCAACCTGTCGCTGCTGCTCGTCACTCCGGACAGCTTCGGCCTGCTGCTCGCGCTGACGCTGGCGCAGGGCCTTGCGCAGGGGTCGGGCAATCTGATGCTCCGCGCGATCGTGGCCGACGTCGCCGACAAGCATCGCCTCGACAGCGGCGAGGACCGCACCGGCCTCTATTATTCGGTGTTCAGCCTCGCCGGAAAGACCGCGACCGCGGTCGCGGTCGGCATCGCGCTGCCGCTCGTCGCCTGGCTCGGCTTCGATCCGAAGGGGGCGAACGGCCCCGAGGCGCTGAACGGCCTGCTCCTCGTCTTCGCCCTTGGCCCCGCCATCGCCCATGCCTTGTCCGCCGCTCTCGTCGCGCGCTTCCCGCTCGACGAGGCGGCGCACGCCGAAATTCGCCGACAGCTCGACCCGGAACCGCCGGATTACGCCTTCGCCGAATGAACCCCGCCGCCAACACATAACCCCCAAAGGAGACTGACATGACGGATCTTCACAACAGCTATGCCAATGCCCGCGACAAGAACATCCCGCTCGACATCACGCCGGTGACCGGCACGATCGGCGCCATCGTCCATGGCATCGAGCTGTCGGGCGACCTGCCCGCGCCGGTGGTGCAGGCGATCGAGGCCGCGCTGGTGCGGCACAAGGTGCTCTTCTTCCGCGACCAGCAGCATCTGACCGACCAGGAGCATGAGGATTTCGCCGCGCTGCTGGGCGATCCGGTCGCGCATCCGACGGTGCCGGTGGCCGAAGGCTCGCGCTATCTGCTCGAACTCGACAGCCGCGAAGGCTATGCCGCGTCGAGCTGGCATACCGACGTGACCTTCGTCGACGCCTATCCCAAGGCGTCGATCCTGCGCGCGATCACCATCCCCGAAGCGGGCGGCGACACCCAGTGGGCGAACGGCGAAACCGCCTATGAAGGCCTGCCCGAGGTGCTGCGCCAGCTTGTCAACAATCTGTGGGCGACGCACACCAACCTCTATGACTATGCGTCGATCCTCCAGTCGGCACCCGACGCCGAAAGCGCCGCGAAGCGGATCAAGGAGCATCGCAACGTCTTCGCCTCGACCGTGTACGAGACCGAACATCCGGTGGTGCGCGTCCATCCGGTCAGCGGCCAGCGCAGCCTGCTGCTCGGCCATTTCGTCAAGCAGTTCGTCGGGCTGAACCAGGTCGACAGCGCGCGGCTGTTCCAGACGCTGCAGGAGCATATCACCAAGCCGGAGAATGTCGTGCGCTGGCGCTGGCAGGCGGGCGACGTGGCGATCTGGGACAATCAGGCGACCCAGCATCGCGCGACCGCCGACTTCGGGCTCCAGCGCCGCACGCTCCGCCGCGCGACGATCCACGGCGAGGTTCCGGTCGCGATCGACGGCCGCCGCAGCCGCACCGTGCGGCAGGAAAAGGCGGTCGAATACGAACCCGCCTGATCGAAACCGGCCTAGCGCCGACCTCTTCTCCCTTCCTGCGACTGCGCCGGTCCCGACTGCGGCGCGCCCGGGTTCCATTCGCCCGTGGCGCGCCGCCCTTCCTTTTCCCGAGGATATCCCGATGAAGCGTTTCGCCTCGCTGCTGCTTGCCTTTCTGATCGTTGCCTCGCCCGCCCACGCGAAGGAGCGGCGTCCGAACTTCCTGGTCATCGTTGCCGACGATCTGGGCTATTCGGATATCGGCGCCTTTGGCGGCGAAATCCGGACGCCGAATCTCGACCGGCTGGCGCTCGCGGGTATCCGGCTTGCCAGCTTCCATACCGCGCCGACCTGTTCACCGACGCGCTCGATGCTGCTGTCGGGAACCGACAATCACCTCGCCGGGCTCGGCACGATGGCCGAACTCATCCGGCCGAACCAGAAAGGAAAGCCCGGCTATGAAGGCTATTTGCGCAGCGACGTCGCGACGCTTGCCGAGCGTCTGGCGGCTGGCGGCTACAGCACGCTGTTTTCGGGCAAATGGCATCTGGGGCTGACGCCGGAGCAGGACCCGCACGCGCGCGGATTCCAGCGCAGCTTTGCGCTGCTGCAGGGCGGTCACAATCACTTCGGCACCGACGTTGGCACCACTGCGACCTATACCGAACAGGGCAAGCCGCTGAGCGCGCTCCCCGTCGGCTTCTATTCGAGCGACGCTTTCGCGAGCCGGCTGATCGGATTTCTCGGCGAGCGGCCCGCGGCAGGGAAAGCGCGGCCCTTCTTCGCCTACCTCGCCTTCACCGCGCCGCACTGGCCGTTGCAGGCGCCCGCCGAGGATATCGCGCGCTACAAGGGGCGCTACGATGCGGGATATGACGCGCTGCGGCAGCAGCGCCTCGACCGGCAGCGCGAACTCGGCATCCTGCCCGCCGACGTCGTGCCGCACACCCCGCGCAACCGCGACGGCAGCTGGGATTCGCTGACCGCCGACCAGCAACGTACCGCTGCGCGCAACATGGAAATCTATGCCGCGATGGTCGACCGCCTCGACCAGAATGTCGGCCGCGTCATCGAGGCGCTGCGCGCGTCGGGAGACCTTGACAATACGGTGATCCTCTTCCTCGCCGACAATGGCGCCGAGGCGCTCGATATCGAGACCACGGGCGCCGAAATGCTCGGCCGCTATGCGAAAGGCGCCGACAACGGTTTCGCCAACCGCGGCGCGGCGACCTCCTATGTCACCTACGGCGCCGGCTGGGCGCAGGCGGCGACCGCGCCGTCATGGCTGACCAAGGGCTATCAGAGCGAGGGCGGCACGAGGGCGGTTGCCTTCGTCAGCGGCGCGAATATTCCGCAGCGCGGCGGCGCCGACACCCAGTTTCTCTCGGTTGCCGATATCGCGCCGACTTTGCTCGACCTCGCCGGCATCGATCCCGACGCGCTTGAAGTCGGGGGCAGGACGGTGCGGGCGATCACGGGCCGCTCGTGGCTGGCGTGGCTCCGGAATCCGGCGGCGCGGGTCTATGGGACCGGCGACGGTTTCGGCAGCGAACTCTTCGGCTCGCGCGCCTATCGTCGGGGCGACTGGAAGCTGACCGACATCGGCGACGGCCAGTGGCGCCTCTTCGACATCGGGCGCGACCCCGGTGAAACGCGCGACCTGTCGCTCGCCGCACCCGCAAAGCGCGACGAACTCGCGGCGGCGTGGGACCGTTACGCGCGCGACGTCGGCATCGTCGCCCCGGACTCGATACCCTATCGTCCGTGATCGCCGTCGCGCGCCCGCTGGCAATGGCCGGTCAGCCCGGGTGGCCCGGAACGATCGCGATCGCGAACAGCAGCGAGGCGACGAAGCTGGTCAGTGAGGCCAGCGCCACCGGTACCGCCGCGCGCCAGCCCATCTCGAGCAAAAGGTCCATCCGCGTGCGCATCGCGGTCGCGGTCACCGCGAGCAGGAGCAGCGCCTTCGACGCCGTCAGCGCGGCGTCGCGTGCCGCGTCGGGGACCGGCGCGACGCTGTTCAACGTCACCATCGCGAAAAAGGCGGCGATGAACCAGGGGAGGGCGAGCCGGCGCCAGATGCGCCTGTCGCCGCCGTCGCGCGGTTTCAGCCGCAGGCCGACGAGTGCGACGACCGGAGCGAGCAGCGCGACGCGCGCCAGCTTGACGATCGTCGCGCTCGCGCCCGTGGCGTCGGAAAAGGCGTATCCGCCGCCGATCGCCTGCGCGACGTCATTGATCGAGGCGACGAGTTCGCCTGCCTCGCCGCCATAAAGGCCGGCGAGCCGTTCGGCCGCCAGCGGATCGAGCCCGTCCAGCCGCGCGGCATAGCCCGCTTCGCGCCTGATGTCGGCCATTCGGGCCGTTATAATCTTGCGCTCGAAAGCTGTCATGCCATCGGGCAGACCGGGATCGACGGCTTTCGCCGCAATTCGAACATTCGATAGGGCGACGACGCGGCGGGGGGCCGATTGTTCAGAATCCGGAGAGGTTGAAGCTGGCTTCGGCTCTGATTCCGAGGACCAGGGAATCGGCGATGCGGAGGTCGGCGGATGGTCGGCGGATGTAATGGATGTTGGGCTGGATGGCGAGCCAGCGTGAGAGCTGGGCGCGGTAGGTTGCTTCGACGGCGACCTCGGATGCGGCGGCACCGGTCGCGGCGCGATGCGAGTCCGATGTAAACGCCGCGGCGAGCGCGATGCCGAACGCGTCCTGCTCGCGGCCGGGGATCCAGCCGCCGAACGTGAGGCCGCCGTCGGCGAAGCGGCCGAACATGTTGAAGCGGCCGCGGGCGGTACCGAGCCGGACGAATGCATCGACGGTGCGGCCCGATCGTTCGAGGAGCGGGAGCTCGGCGCGGATGTAGGTGCCTTCATTGCCGTCGCCCGCGCCCTTGCCGTCGTTGCGCTCGAAGTTCGCGGTGTAGCGCCAGTGGCCGAGGAGAAGCTTGCCGCCGCCGAGCGGCGCCTCGACCTCGCCGACGAGCAGCGCGCCGTCGCCGTTCCCCAGCTCGATCGCGGTGCGGCGCGGATGCGCGGGGTCGCCGGGGACGCCGTCGAGGACAGCCGCACGGAGGGTCCAGCCCTCGGCGGGCATTACCGCGAGCCGTGCGGCGAGCGAAGTCGAGGGGAAGATCGACGGGCCGTTCTCGCCGCTCTGTCCGAAGTCGGTGCCGATGCCGTTCGGGCTGCTGACGAACAGGCCGGCGGCGTCGAGCGCGTCGAACTCGGCGTTGAGGTCGTAGAGGCCGGCGCGCAGCGAGGCATGCCGGCCGATCTTCTGGTCGATCCACGCTTCGTAGAGGCGCAGCGCGCGGGTGCCGGTCTCGATATTGCTGACCGCCTGGGTGTCGCTAGGCCAGGTCGCTGATCGACTTGCCATTGTTGTAGAGGCCATAGACATGGACCTGCGCGCCGGTCCAGCCCGCGAGCGCTTCCATGTCGGCCTCGAACACGATGTCGAGATTATCGAGATAGCGCGCGCCGCGCTTCACGCCGCCCGCCGCGTTGCCGATCACCTCGCCGGTATAGGTGAGTTGGAGCAGCAGCGGCCCGTGCGTCTCGTCGATCTCGCCGGGCGCGTGGGTATGGCCGTGCGGCAGGTGGCCGTGCGGGTGCGGCGCGGGTGCTGCGGGCGCGGCGTCGCTCGCCGCGGCGAGCATCAGGGCGCAGAGCAGCGTCAGAAGCTGACCAGGAAGGCGAGGCGGATGCGGTCGAGCCAGTCGGACGGCGCCAGCGCGCCGGCGTAGGCTGCGTCGAGCGGGCGGTAATGATACCAGAGCAGGTCGAGCTGGAGGTTCGGCGCCGGGACATAGGCGAGGCCGAGGCCGTGGAGGCGGTAGTTGGTCGAAAGGTCGATATTGTCGTGGCTGAACGCCGCGAGCACCGCATCGACTTCGACCTCCGAGAAATTATAGGCGATGCGCCAGTCGCCGGGCTTGGCGGTGCGGCCCGCCGCGAGTTCGAGGTTGAACGCGGTGTCGCCGGGCACCGCGGCGCCGAGGTTGCGGACATAGACGGCGGTGAAGGTCACCGGCCAGCGCTCCGAGGGACCCGTCCAGCCGAGCGTGCCGATCCCCTCGATCAGATGGAAGTCGGAGAGATAGCGGCCGCCCGCCAGCAGGTTGCCGCGAAAGTCGCCCGCCTCGGCGCCGGCGACCGAGCCGAGGCGGTAATGATAATAGCTGCCGGTCAGCCCCGCCTTGACGGCGGAGCCGAGCGGTACGGAGAGGGCGAGCTGGCCGCCGAGCATGTCGCTGTCGCGCGCCACGGCCGCCTCGTCGATCACGAACCAGATGCCGCGCGCATCGAGCTTGGCGCCGCCGCCGAGCGGGGCGCTATAGACGGCAGCGACGCCTTGGGGCGACACGTCGCCGTCCCACAGCATGTCGGTGCGCTGGAAGACCTGCGGGAACTTGCCGGCATAGGCGGTGAGCCCGCCGCTGTGATAGCGGATCCATGCCTGGTCGAGCGAGACCTGAAAATCATCCACGAAGTTGCCGAGGGTGACGTCGGTCGAGTTGGGGTCGTCGGGATCACCGGTCGCGATCTGCGTGCCGAGCGCGAACCTGTCGTTCACCGCATAGGTTGCGCGGACGCGCGCGCGCACCGCGGTGCGCGCGCGGTCGCGTCCGTCGACGAAGTTCCACTCCTGCCGCACCCGCATGTCCCCGCTCACATCGAGGCCCGGGATGCGAAAGGCGTCCGGAGATGCGGCGGGGGTGGCCACCGCCAGCTGCGGCGAGGCCGAGGTGGTCGGCGCCGGTAACGCCGCCGTGTTGGCGGGAGTGACTGGGGTGGGCGGCGCGACCGGCGGAGCGTGACCCTGCCCTTGCATCATCTCTGCCTGCCGCGCGACCATCGCCTCAAGCTGAGCGATCCGCTCCTGCTGCGCCGCAAGCTGTTGCTCCAGCCTGGCAAGACGGTCTTCCTGGGCCCAAGCGGGGGGCGCGAGCAGCGCAACGGCCAAAAGCGTGCCGCGAAAGCGGCCAAGCCGCCCGCAAAGAGGATATATTGTCGTTCTCATCGTCACTTGCTCAATCCCATCGCTTTCCGGCGCGCGCCTTGCGGCGCTTCGCCCAGAGCAGGCATCCCGCCACGATCATCGTGATCAGCCACAGGCCGATGGCAATCGACAACAGGCGCCCGACGAATCCGCCCGCTTCGCCGGTGTGGATCGGGAACAGCGCCATCATGAACCGGCGCGAGGGCGCGGCCTCGCCGATCGGAAAGACACCCCGAATGCCGCCGGTGTTGGCATCGACCAGCACTACGCTCGCCCCCCAGTCGCGCCGGATTTCGCCCGGCGCGCGGACGCGGACGCTGTAGGTTGCGTCGCCAGGTGTCGGCCAGCCGACCGACGTCAGGCTGCTGCCCGGGATCGCGGCGACAGCCGGCGCGCGCGGCGGCGGCGAAACCGACCGGCGCGCCTGCCGCGCGGGTTGGCGGGAAGCGCCACCGGCGCGGCGCCGACGAGACTGCCGACGCCGTCCTCGAACTTCATCATCGTCCCCGTCGCGGCGATCACCAATGCCGGAACGACGGCCCACAGGCCGATTGCGCGGTGCCAGGAATAGAGGCGCGCGGCGACGGGGCCCTTGCGCGTCGGCACGAGCGCGCGGCGCCAGGTGCCGCGCTTCGGCCAAGCGGCGACGAGTCCCAGCGACAGATTGCTGCACAACAATATGCCGCTGATCGCGACGATCCAGCTTCCCCATTCGCCGAGCAGATCATGGTGAAAGCCGACGAGGAATTCCATCAGTGTGCTGTCGTCGGGCGCGGCGTTGCGAAGTATCGTTCCGTCCCCCGCCAGCCGCACGCCGCGCCGCACTCCTTCGGCGTCCTGCATGAACACGACATAGCGGTCGCTGTTGCTGCCGCTGTCCCACACCGACTGCACGATCGCGGCGCCGCCGGGCGGCGCGAGAGCGTCGATCCGGCGCTCGATCGCGGCAAGATCGGTCGGCCGCTCGAGCCGGGAGATGGCGGCATCGTTGATTTCCCAATGGAAGACGATCAGCACGCCGGTGATCGCCTGGAGCAGCCAGAAGATCGCCGCGCCGATGCTGAGCCAGCGGTGGATCTTCAGGACGGGGGAGCGGAGCGAAACCTTCGCTTTGCGGGTTGCTTCGGTCATCTTGCGCTATTGCCGCCTCGTGCCGGTCCGATAAACGTCCACTTTTGGAGGACCCGACGGGTCCAAATGTCCCACCGCAAAGCGCGGAACGGCAAAAAGCCCGGCCGGGGCAGGCCGGGCTTTCGAAGCAATCGCCATATGATCAGAATTCGATCGAGGCCGACGCCTTGAAGGTGCGCGGGCCACCCTGAAGCAGCCTCGTGCCGAAGGCGCTGAAGGCGTTGTAGGCGGAAGCCCAGTAGCGTTTGTCGGCGACATTATCGACGTTGAAGCGCAGCGTCAGCGGGGTGTCGCCCACCAGTGCGACATAGCGCGCGCCAAGATCGAAGCGGGTCCAGCTGTCGAGTTCCAGCGTATTGACGTCGTTCGCCGCCTGCTTGCCCGTATAGACGACGCGGCCGACCAGCGTGAGTGCGGGGAAAAAGGGCAGATCCCATTCGACGTTCGCGTTGGCGAGCACTTCGGGCACGCCTACCGCGTCATTGCCCTCGTTCACGCCGCCCTCGGTCCGGCGCAGCTTGGCGTCGTTGAAGGTCACACCCGAGATGATGCGGAGGCCGTCGACCGGTTCGCCGTCGAGCGTGACCTCGATGCCGCGGTTCCGCTGGGTGCCGTAATTGCCATAGATGATCGTGGCGGGATCGACGAAGCTGTTGGGCTTGTCGATCCGGAACAGGGCGAGGCCCGCGTTGAAGCGGCCGAAGTTCAGCTTGCCGCCGACTTCATATTGCTTCGACTTGACCGGCGGCAATGCCGCGCCGCCGTTGACGACGGGCAGAGGGGGCGTTCCCGGCAGGCCGTCATCGTCGTAGGTCGCGGGCGCGTTCGTACCCGCGATCAGCCCTTCGATCCGGTTGGCGTATATCGACAGCCCCTCCACCGGCTTGATCACGAGGCCGAACACCGGGGTTACCCCCGATTCCTTGTAACCGCCGGAGAGCGCGCCATCGGTATAGGAGTAGGAGGACGTCTTGATCTCCTGCAGCCGAAGGCCGCCGGTGATGAGGATGCGGTCGTCCCAGAACCCGAGGGTGTTCGAAACGAAGACGCTCGACAGGCGGCGGCGGGTGATCGGAAACACATCGTCGAGGTCGCCGCCCACGAATTGATTGGGGGCGGGCCGAGGCGCGACGACCGGATCATAGAGGTTGGTGACGTAGCCGACGAGATCGAAGTCATAGGCGTTGCGGTTGACTTGCCAGTTCACCGCGAAACCAGCGTTGATCTCGTGGCTGACGCCGCCGCCCTCCAGCTTGACGCGGATGCCGGCGGTGGCGGATTCATTATTGTCCTCGCGCGGCACATAGGAGCCGCTACCCGTCGCAACGCCGGTCACGGCGTCCAGAACGGTGATGCTGGCGGTGGTCTGGTCTTCGCGCCCGTCGCGCGCCCCGACCTTGGCATAGACCATGGCGGCGTCGGAGAGGTCATATTCGACGCTGAAGGTGCCGAAGAAATCCTTGGTCAGGATCTGGCTCCACGGCTGCGAATAGTTGGTGTCGGCGTCCGGCACGCGCGGGATGACCGCGCCGATGCCGACCTGTCCGCGCCAGTTCACATGGTTCAGGCGCTGGTAGTTGAGGTTCAGCGCGGCGCGGAGCGGGCCGTTGTTGTAGTCGAGGGTCGCGCCGAGGACATAGCTTGAGTGGAATTCGTCGTCGATCGCGATGTCGCCGCGGCGGGCCGATGCGTTGACACGCAAACCCCATTCGTCATTGGCGCCGAAGCGGCGGGCGACGTCGACGGCTCCCGAGAAATGCTGGGCGGACGTATAACCCAGCGTTCCGCGGATCACATCGCGTTCGGCCGCTTTGGGGATCAGGTTGACGCTGCCGCCGATGCCGCTGCCGCCAGGCGCGGCGCCGTTCAGGAAGGCGCTTGCGCCGTTGATGACCTGAACCGACGAGAAAAGCTCGGGCGCGACGAGCTGGCGGGGCGTGATGCCGTAGAGGCCGTCGAAGCCGACGTCGTCGGACGACAGATCGAAACCGCGGATGACAAAGACTTCGTCGGCGATGCCGAAGCCCAGCGCGGTACGGACCGTGGGATCGTTCTCCAGCACTTCGCCCAGCGTATCGGGCTGTTGGTTGAGGATCAGCGCTTCATTGTAGCTGCGGATGTTGAACGGAATATCCTCGGCCGCCTTGGTGCCGAATACGCCGACATTGCCTCCGCCCGTGACCTTGGTCTGGTTGTTGCGCTGCGCGGTGACGACGATGCTTTCGTCCTCGCCCGTCTCCTGCGCCAGGACCGGTGCGGCGGTGATGAACGCGACGACGAGCGCGCTTGCTCCCATGATGTTACGATAGGCGACCATTGCTATTCCCCCACTGGTGTCCCGATTCCCCTTCGAAACAAGACTTGCCGGGACCAGGCCTGTTTCAGAACTGTAATATGATTGTCGGGATTGGGCCCCAAAACATCCAGTTTCGACAGTTAGAAGGGACCAGTCGAGCAGCAAAATAACAATCGGGGACAAGAATCTTAGCCGAACCGCGGAATCCCGCCCACGATTGTCTGCAGCACCTTTGCTTTTAACAGAGAATGCGAGTCAATATCAAAAAAATCGCTGTCCCAGACGACCAGGTCGGCGAGGAAGCCCGGCGCGATCAGCCCCATCCGCTTTTCATTGAAGCCGGCATAGGCGCCTTCCTGCGTATAGCTGTGCATCGCCTGCGCCAACGTGACGCGCTGTTCGGGATGCCAGCCTTGCGGATTCTTGCCGTCGAGCGTCTCGCGATTGACCGCGGCATCGAGCCCGGTGAGCGGATCGATCGGCGCGACGGGCCAGTCGGAGCCCATGCAGACATGCGCGCCCGAGCGGACGAGCGAACCAAAGGCGAAGCTGGTCTTCAGCCGCTCCTCGCCGATCCGGCGCACCGCCCAGCGGCCGTCGTCGATCGCGTGATAGGGCTGGACCGATGCGACGATGCCCTGCTCCTTGAAGCGGGAAATCGCGTGCGGTTTCATATGCTGGACATGCTCGACGCGGAAGCGGCGGTCGCGTGGGCCGTTTGCCTTGGCGACGGCGGCCATGCTGTCGAGGACGATGTCGTTGGCCTCGTCGCCGATCGCGTGCGCGGTCACCTGAAGCCCTGCCTTGTCGGCGCCCTCGATCCAGCGCCGCAGGTCGGCGGGATCGGTGACGACGATGCCGCGCGTCGCGGGATCGTCGGCATAGGGTTCGTAGAAGCGCGCGGTGCGCGAACCGAGCGAGCCGTCGAACACCACCTTGCACGCGCCCCACTGGACCCAGTCGTCGCCGCGCCCTTCGGCGCCGATCAGCGCGACCTGTGCCTCCCAGTCCTTGAGCGGCAGATAGTGGCGGAAACGCAGTCCGGTCTCGCCCTTGGCGCGCAGGCGGCGGGTCGATTCGAAGGTCGCGGTGTCGAGTTCGGTCGGATGGACCTGCGTCACGCCCTTGCCGAGCGCGTGCGCGATCCCGTTGCGCGTCGCCGCGTCGATCTGCTCGGGCGTCGGCGCGGCGATCGCGCGCTGGACCAGATCCTTGGCGGCGTCCTTGACGATGCCCGTGGGCTCGCCGGCCTCGTCGCGTTCGATCACGCCGCCCGGCACGTCGGGAGTGTTGCGGTCGATGCCCGCGAGCTCCAGCGCCAGCGAGTTGAGCAGCAGCATGTGCAGGTCGTAGCGGATGACCGCGACGGGCGTGTCGGGCGTGACCGCGTCGATCCACGAGCGGTGCGGCATTTCGCCGCCCCAGCGGTCCTGGTCCCAGTTGCCGCCTTCGAGCCATTGCCCCTTCGGCAGCGCCTTCGCCGCCGCGGCGATCCGCTCGACGAATTCCTGGCGGTTGGCGGCGTCGCGCAGCGAGGGCTGCGAGAGCATCGTCGAGGCGATCACGAAATGGACGTGCGGATCGATGAAGCCCGGCGTGACGAAGGCGCCCTTGAGGTCGACGACCCGCGTGTTCTTTCCGGTGCGCGCCCGCACGGCATCGCTGCCGATCGCGGCGATACGCTCACCGCGCACGCCGATCGCATCGGTCCGTAGGGCGGGGCCGGCACCTGTCCACACGCGGGCGTTGACATAGGCGGTATCCAGCGGCTCGCCGCCGCCCGCAAAGGCGCTGCGGGTCACGGCCGCCGCCGCGGTTCCGCCGGCGAGGGCGAGAAGGCTGCGGCGGCCGAGCATCACTTCTTCGCCGCGGCCGGGGCCGGATTTTCGGCGCGCCACTTGTCGAGCCGACCGAGCCACTGCGCCGCGGAAAGCGGGCCATAGGTTTTGGAGTCGGTGTGTTCGGCGATATATTCGCGGATATAGACGAAATAGGCGGGCCCGCTCGGCAGACCGAGCTCCTTCTGCTTCCTTGCCATCGCCGCAAGCTGTTCGGGCGTCGGCGCCGCGCCGGTCGACGGCTTGAACAGGATCACGTCGAAGTCGGCGCCATTTTCATGAAAGAAAAGTTGCGTCGGCGGCAGGCCGGCGGCGGCATAGACCTGATCGCCGAGTGCGATCTGGCGGATGAATTCTTCCTGCTTGCCCGGCGCGAGCTTGAAGATTTCGAACCACGCCTCGGGCCACGCCTCATCCTCTGCGGCGGGCGGCGGCGAGGGCGTCTGCTGGGCAAGCGCCGGGCCGAGCGGCAGCGCGGCGGCGAGCAATAATGCGACACGATATTTCATGATTTTTCCCTCCTGGACGAGGATCAGGCTCTGCCCTCGTCATGGATCGGAAAACATCCAAGATTCATGGGAGCAATGGGACCAGTGACCGGGTCAGCTCGGCCGCCTTGCGGAGCGCCGCCAGCGCCGTGCGCGCTTCATGCTGGTTCAGGCTGGCGAAACCGATGCGCAGCCCGCGCGGCGCGTCGTCGCTGCTCATGAACGAGCGCGAGGAAGCGAAGCGCAGGCCCATCGCGACGGCGCGCGTCTCCATCTGGTCGAGGTCGGTATCGTGAAAGCGCAGCCAGAAGGCGAGGCCGCCATCGGGCATGCGATAATCGACGATATCGCCCAGCGTGCGGTCGATCTCCGCGGCAAAGCCCTCGCGGCGCCTGGCATAGACCTGGCGAACCTTGCGCGCGTGGCGGCGCAGTTCGCCGCTTTCGATCAGTTCGGCGGCGGCATCCTCGGTCAGCGTATTGCCCATGCCGTCGGTCAGCGAGACCATGTGCGCGATCGCATCGATCACCGACGGCGGTGCGGCGATATAGCCGATACGCAGCGCGGGCAGCAGCAGCTTCGACATCGACCCGACATAGATGACATGGCTGGGTCCATAACCCGCCATCGGCAGCAGCGGCTGCGATTCGAAGTGAAACTCGTGATCATAATCATCCTCGATGATCGCAAAGCCGAACTGGCGCGCGAGCTCGAGCAGCTGCAGCCGCCGTTGCGGGCGCAGCGAGACGGTGGTCGGAAACTGGTGGTGCGGCGTGACGAATACCGCGCGCACGGCGTTGCGGCGGCAGGCGCGTTCGACCGCCTCGACGTCGATCCCTTCCTCGTCGAGGCCGACGGGCAGGACGTTCGCGCCCAGTGCCCGGAAAGCCGCGACCGCGGGCTCATAAGTCACGGCCTCGACGATCACCGAATCGCCGGGGCGAACCAGCACATGCGCGGCGAGGAAGATGCCGTTCTGGCTACCGCGCGTGATGCAGATATTCTCCGCCGCGACGGGCAGGCCGCGCTGGCTCTTGAGCATCGTCGCGATGCTTTCGCGCAGCGCCGGCGATCCGCGCGGGTCACGATATTGAAAGCCGTTTTCCCGCGACGCGCGATGCGCCGCGGCCCGATAGGCGCGCGCGAGCAGCTCGGCCGGAAACAGGCGTCCGTCGGGCGCGCCCTCGTCGAGCTTGAGCCCCGGCCCCGACGGCAGCGCGAGCGGCCGTTCGGGCGGCGGGGCAAAGCGGTAGTCGATCACCGCATTGCTCATCGTCGCCTCGGCTTCGCCGTGCTGCCGCTTTACCGGCTCGGGCAGCGTCGTCGCGACCATCGTTCCGCGCGTGCCGACGGACGCGAGCCAGCCTTGCGCGATCAAATCCTCATAGGCGATGACCACCGTCTTGCGGTTGACGCCCAATATCTGCGCGAATTCGCGGCTGGAGGGGAGGTAGGTGCCGGAGGTCAGCCGACCGCGTTCGATATCGCGGATCAGCGCCTGGATGATCTGCATATAGATGGGAACGTCGCGCGCCGGGTCGATCCGGTCCCCGAGGCTCACCTGCCATGGACGAAGCATTGGACCGTCCTTTCTGCAATAAAATCGGCGCTTGCGGAACCAAGCCTAGCGCCAACCTCGCGGCTCCGCAATGGCATGCTGGACCATCGACCTTTTATGTATTGGTGCTTGTCGCAGCTCCAACGCTGGGAAAGAAGAGGGCCCTCAACTGCAGGTACAGGGGCGGATGGACGAAGCTGAAGCGGCAACCGAATGGGCGAGGGATGGGGTCGGGACGAAACTTCCCTTGTTCGAGCGGTTCAGCGATGCGGATGTCCGTGCGCTGATCGAGGCCCACCCTCTGGCGTGGGTCTGCGCCGGCGAAGGCGCCGCGATCGACGCCAGCCTGCTGCCGCTGATCCCGATATTCGACGCGGACGGCCAGCTGGTCGAACTGATCGGCCATATGATGCGGTCCAATCCGCTCCATGCGGCGCTGCAACGCGATCCGCGTGCGACGATCCTGTTCAGCGGCCCCGACGCCTATGTCAGTCCCGAGCATGCCGGGCGGCGCGACTGGGCCCCGACCTGGAACTATGCGCAATTGCGCATCGGTACAGAGATCGTCATCGACGCGGGGCTGACCGAATATTCGCTGAAGATATTGATCGACGCGATGGAGGCGGGACGGCCCGAGCCCTGGGAGGTCGATGAGCTGGGACCGCGCTATCATGCGATGCTGGAGCGCATCATCGGCTTCCGCGCCCGCGTGACGGGCCTTTCGGGCAAATTCAAGCTGGGTCAGGACGAAGGCGCGGAAACGCTGCACCGGATTCTCGCCGCGCTTGATGGCGATGCGGTGACCGGCTGGATGCGACGGTTCAACGCCGGGCGCTGAACGATGGGGAGGGGAGCGATGAAGGCAATTCGGTTCATGTCGGCGATTGCCGCAGGGGCGCTGCTGGCCGTGGCGCCTCCCGGCGCAGCGCAGCGCGCGGTGCCGACTCCGTGGCAGGAGGATCCCTTTCCCAGCACCTATCGCGCGCCGCCGCCCGACGACATGCTGCTGCGCGGCGCGACCATCCTCGACGGCGCGGGCGGGCGGATCGACGGCGGCGACGTGCTGCTGCGCGGCGGAAAGATCGTCGCGGTGGGCAAGGGACTCGTCAATCCGGGGGTGCGCGAGGTCGATGCCAGGGGCCGCTGGGTGACGCCCGGCGTGATCGACGTCCACACCCATAACGGCACCTTCGTGCTGCCGCTCACCACCATCGATCGCATGGCGAGCGACGTGTCCGACGTCAGCGCGCCCAATGTCGCCGATACCTGGGTCGAAACCGCGGTCAATACCCAGGACATGGCCTTCGATCGCGCGCTCGCCAATGGCGTCACGACGATGCAGATATTGCCCGGCTCCACCCCGATCTTCGCCGGCCGCTCGGTCGTGGTGAAGCCGGTTCGCGCGCCGACCGTGTCGGCGATGAAGGTTGCGGGGGCGGTCCAGGGCTTCAAGATGGCGTGCGGCGAAAATCCCAAGAGCTGGGGCGCCGAAAACGACAATGACGGACCGACCAGCCGCCAAGGCGTGATCGCCTATATGCGCCAGGCCTTCAGCGACGCGCGGGACTATAAGCGCGCGTGGGAGCGATACCGCGCCGGCACCGCCGCCGCCCCGAAGCGCGACCTGAAGCTGGAGGCACTGGCGGGCATTCTCGCGGGCGACATTCGCGTCAACCTCCATTGCTATCGCGCGGGCGATATCGAGGCGGTGCTCGATGTCGCCAAGGAGTTCGGGTTCCGGATCGGCGCGATCCATCATGCGACCGAAGCCTACAAGATTCCCGGTCAGCTCCCCGCGGCGGGCACCTGTTCGGCGGTCTGGGCCGACTGGTGGGGCTTCAAGATGGAGGCGCAGGACGCGGTGCGCGCCGAGGCGCCGCTGCTCGAACGCGCCGGGGCCTGCGTGATGATGCATTCGGATTCGGCCGCCGACGGCCAGCGGCTGAACATCGCGGCAGCCAAGGCCGCGGCGGCGGGACGGCGCATCGGTATCGACATTCCGCCCGAACAGATGATCCGCTGGACCACCAGCAACCCGGCGAAGCTGCTGGGGCTGGACACGCGCGTGGGCACGATCGCGCCGGGTTACCAGGCCGACGTCGTGCTGTGGTCGGGCGATCCGTTCAGCATCTACAGCAAGGCCGACCTCGTGCTGATTGACGGCGCGATCGCGTGGGACCGGTCGAAGCCCCCGCCGCCGTCCATATCCGACTTCGAGCTCGGCCGAGCAGGAGACGGTGCGATGAAAAGTCTTGCGATGCTGCTGGCGCTCGCCGCCACAAGCCCCGCTGCGGCGCAGACGCTCGCGGTGACCAATGCCGAGGCCTGGACGATGGAAGCGGACGAGCCGGTGCGAGGCGCGACCATATTGATCGAGGACGGGCGCATCCTGTCGGTGACGCCCGGCGGCGCGGTGCCCGAGGGCGCAACGGTGATCGACGCGCGCGGCAAGCCGGTGACGCCGGGCCTCGTCAATGCCGCGACCCAGATCGGGCTCGTCGAAGTGGCCTCCGCGCTCGATACGCGCGACGATGCCTCCACCGACGAGCGCAGCCCGGGGTTCGACGTCAGCCGCGCGCTCAACGGCAATTCGACGCTGGTGAGCCTCGCCCGCGCCGACGGTCTCACACGCGCGCTGATCTATCCGTCGCAGTCGCGCGCGGCGCCGCTGTCGGGCGAGCCGTCCTTCGCGCGGCTGCGCGATGGCGTGAACATCCTCGATCGGCCCGGCGTCGCGGTCTATGTCGTCATCGGCGGCGGCGCGTGGGACCGGCTCGGCGCGCGCGCCCAGCAATGGACGGCGCTTCGCAAGCTGCTCTCCGACGCGAAGCGCGCCGCCGCGCCGCCGCCCGCGCCGGAGAAAAAGGGAAAGGGCAAGGACAGGCCCGGGGGTCCGCCGCCGGGTGCCGGCGTCCCGCCCGGCGGCGACGCGTCCTTCGTCCAGATTGTGACGGGCAAACTGCCGCTCGCGATTCAGACCAACCGCGAATCCGATATTCGCCAGGCAGCGGCGCTCGCGCAGGAATTCGGCATCAGGGTGGTCATCGTCGGCGGCGCCGAAGCGTGGCGCGCGGCGGATGTGCTCGCCGCGGCGAAGGTCGCGGTGGTGCTCGACCCGCTCGCCAACCTGCCCTTCGCCTTCGATCAGGTCGGTACGCGACAGGACAATGCCGTCATCCTGACCCGCGCCGGCGTGCCGGTGGCCTTCGGCATGGCGGGCGGGATCATCCACATGACCTATAATGCCGGCATGGCGCTGCGCGAGGGCGCGGGCCTGTCGGTCGCGAACGGGCTGACCTATGTCGAGGCGCTGCGCGCGGTGACGGTCAATCCGCTCAGCATCTGGGGCCGCGGCGGCGGCACGCTGGCGGAAGGCAGCGACGCCGATCTGGTGGTGTGGGATGGCGATCCGCTCGAGCCGTCCACCAATGCGGTCGCGGTGATCGTCGAGGGGCGGCAGGCATCGACCCGCTCGCGGCAGGATCTGCTCGCCGAACGGTACAAGGACGCGCGCTGATGGACGTGCTGCTCATCGGCTGCGGGCGGATGGGCGGCGCGATGGCGCGCGGCTGGACGGGCGCCTATCGCGTGCTGGTGTTCGATCCGATGCTCGCGGCGCTGCCGAAGGGCGCCGAACGGGTCGACAGGCTGGAAGCGATTGATGCCGGCGGCGAGCTGGTGGCGGTGCTGGCGGTGAAGCCGCAGATGTTCGCCCCGATCGCGGAGACGCTGAGGCCGCTGGCGCGGCAGGGCGCGCTGTTCGTTTCGATCATGGCGGGTATCCCGCTGGCCCGGCTGGAAGCCGAACTCGGCAGCGGCCGTATCGTGCGCGCGATGCCGAACACCCCGGCGGCGATCGGCAAGGGGATCACGGCGGCGGTCGCCGGGCCGGGGCTGCGGGACGGCGACCGCGCGGCGGTCGATGCGCTGCTCGCCTCGACGGGCGCGCTGGTGTGGCTCGATGACGAGGGACAGATCGACGCAGTGACGGCGGTATCGGGCAGCGGCCCCGCCTATTTCTTCCGCTTCACCGAAGCGCTCGCGGCGGCGGGAGTGGAGGCGGGCCTGCCGCCCTCGCTCGCGATGCAGCTCGCACGGGCGACCTTCGGCGGCGCGGCCGCGCTGGCCGAGGCGGACTCGGCCGGGCTTGGCGAGCTTCGGCGGCAGGTGACGAGCCCCGGCGGCACGACCGCGGCGGGGCTGGCCGAGATGGATACGGACGAGGCGATCGACCGGCTGGCGCGGGCGGTGGTCGCGGCGGCGGCGGCGCGCTCGCGCGAACTTGCCGGCTGACAGGAGATGAGGATGGAGCGCTTTCGGATCGCCTTTGCGGCGTTTCTGCTCGGTGGCGGCACGGTCGCGGGGCAGGAGGCCGCACCCGACCTGCCCTATGTCAAGACGGGCAGCGTCACCTTGCCCAGCTCCGACACGGATTGGGACTATGTGAAGTTCGAACCCGGCAGCGCGCGGCTGTTCATGGCGCGGTTGCAGGACGGGCTCACGGTCTACGACGTCGATCGCGGCCAGCCGATCATGACGATGCCCGATTCGGTCGGAGCGAACGGGCCGGTGCTGTTGCCCCAATTCGACCGCGGCTATGCCGCGATGGCCGACGGGTCGCTGCTCAGCTTTGGCCTGAAGACGCTGGAGCCGCTCGCGCGGGTGAAGCTGGCGGACGATGGCGGGCTCAACAGCGGGGCCTTCGATCCGGCGTCGGGCCGGCTGCACATGATTACCGGCTCGCGCCCGGCGCAATCGACCTGGTTCAGCATTGACCCCGCGACGGGCAAGCTGCTGGCGACGACGCGCTTTCCGTTCCGCAAGATGGACGACCCCGCCGCCGACGGAAAGGGCCGTCTCTATGCGCCGGTGCGCCTCGACGGGCTGGTGCTCACGCTGGATTCGCGCACGTTGAAGGAACTGGCCCGCTGGGATGTCGGCTGCAACGTATCGAAGCTGAGATACCTCGCCGCGACCAACCGGTTGCTGGGCGCGTGCGGGGGCGACCGGCCGGCACTGTTCATCCTCGATCCCGCTACGGGCATGGTGACGGCGCGCGTCGCGATCGGCAAGGGGCTCGACGCGCTGGCGATCGACGCGGCGCGGGAGCGCGCCGTCACCAGCAATTACGAGGGCACGATGACGGTGGTCGCGCTGGACGGGCCGGACGCGCTGCGCCACCTTGCTACCGTCCGCACCCATTTCGGCGCGCGGATGATGGATATCGATCGCCGCACCGGGCGGCTCTATCTGGTCAATGCCGATTCCACCGAATTTCCGGGGCGGGATGGCGGCGCGCCGGTCACCCGCTATCATCCGGACAGCTTCCGCGTGGAGACGTGGGAGCCGAACTGAGGCGAAGGAAGGGGCAAAGCAATGAGGCGGCCGGTTCTGGCGGCATGGGTGTCGATGGCGCTCGCGGTACCCGCAGGCGCGCAGGAGGGATTGCCGCTCAAGCCCGCGCGGACGCTCGAATATGACGTGTCGAGCGGCACCTTCATGTCGCTCGCGCTGTCGCCCGACGGCAAGACGATCCTCTTCGACATGCTCGGCGAAATCTATGCGCTGCCCGCGACGGGCGGTCGTGCGGTGCCGGTCTCGACCGGCCTGGCGTTCGAGGTACAGCCGGTCTTTTCCCCCGACGGCCAATGGATCGCCTATGTCAGCGACCGGTCGGGCGGCGACAATGTCTGGATCGCGCGCGCCGACGGCAGCGATGCGCGGCGGATCAGCGAGGATGACGATGGCGCGGTGCGTACCTCGCCCGAATGGAGCGCCGACGGCCAATCGGTCTATGTCAGCCGCTATCGCATCCGGCTCGGCCATTATGAACTGTGGCGCCATCCGATAGGGGGCCGTCCGGGCGAGCTGGTCGCCGCAATCCGCGCGGGCGATGACGCGCCGCGCGACTCCTGGCAAAGCACCCTGGGCGTGTCGCCGTCGCGCGACGGCAAATATCTCTATTATGCGCGGCGCGTGGGCGACCTGTCGGTCGACGAGCCGGTGCAATGGACGATCGTGCGCCGCGACCTTGCGACCGGGGCCGAGCAGCCGGTCGTCACCAGTTCGGGCGGGCGCGAGGCCGGGGGCGAGACCTTCTTCCGCCCCGCCATCTCTCCCGACAGCAGGCTGCTTGCCTATGCGACGCGGCGGCTGGGGGCGACGCGGCTGCGGGTGCGCGATCTGGCGACCGGGCTCGATCGCGACCTCGAGCCGGCGCCGCTCGACCTGACGAACGGCGCGGCGTGGATGGACCTGATCCCGCGCTACAGCTTCACCCCCGACGGCAAGGCGATCCTCATCGCCCATGAAGGACGGATCGAGCGCCGCCCGCTCGACGGGACGGCGCCGACCCGAATAAACTTCACCGCGAAGCTCAAGCTCGCGGTCGGGCCGAGCACGCGCATTTCCTTCCGCGAAGAAACGGGGCCGATACGCGCGAAACTGCCGAACGGTACCAGCCTGTCGCCCGACGGCGAACGCGTCGCCTATGCGGCGCTGGGAGCCGTCTATGTGCAGCCGGCAAGGGCGGGGCATCGCTGCGCCTGCCGATCGTGCGGCGATCCGCCGTCATTGCCGAGCTGGAGCCCCGACGGATCGCGCATCGTCTATGTGACCTGGAGCGACGCGGCGGGCGGGGCGGTGTGGACCGTCGCCGCGGACGGATCGGGCGCGCCGGTGAAGGTCAGCGACGTGGCGGCCTTTTACAGCCATCCGGCTTACACTCCCGACGGCAGCGCGATCCTCGCCGTGCGCTCGCCGGCCGCGGCGCGGCAGCAAACGAGTTTCGAGTTCGGGACGCTGCGTCCCTCGGACCTGGTTTCCTTCCCGATCGCAGGCGGCGCGCCGCGCGTCGTGACCAGCGGCGCGGCTGGGGCAGCGACCCCATTTCGTGGCGGGCGATCCCGGCACCGCCTATCTGCTCGGCGCCAGCGGACTCGTCGCGATCGAGCTTGCGAGCGGAGCGCAGCGGCCCATCGCGACGGTCAGGGCGCAGGATTATTATTTTACCGAACGGCTCGCTTATGCCGACGACCTGCAGATCAGCCCCGACGGCAAGTGGATCGCCGCGCAGACCAGCGAACAGCTTTATCTGCTGCCCACGCCCACCGATCCGAAGGTCGAGGTCGATCTGACCGCGCCGGGCAATCCGGGACGCAAGGTCACCGACATGGGTGCCGATTATTTCGACTGGCGCGCCGATGGCGGCCTGATGTGGTCGGTCGGCAATTTCCTTCAGACGCTGCCCGACGCGGCCGCGCCGACGCCGAAGGACCATGTCGAACTGATCGCCGAACTGCCCCGCGCGCGGCCGGCGGGCAGCTTGTTGCTGCGCGGCGCCCGCGCGCTGACCATGGCGGACGGCGATCGGATCATCGAGGATGCCGACATATTGGTCACCGGCGACCGCATCGCCGCGATCGGCCCGCGCGGCAGTTTCGCGGTGCCGCCCGGAACGCCCGAGCGCGAGCTGGGCGGGAAGACCGTGGCGCCCGGCTTCATCGACGATCACGACCATATCGGCGGGGTGCGCCGCAATATCGTCGGCTATGACGAATGGGACCTGGCGGCGCGGCTCGCCTTCGGGGTGACGACCTCCTTCGATCCCTCGACGCTCGGCATCGACCAGATCGCCTATCAGGACATGATCGACGCCGGGCTGATCGCCGGGCCGCGGCTGCGCTCGACCGGCCCGGCGCTCTTTTCCAAGGAGCGCTTCACCTCGCTCGATCAGGTGCGCGCCGTCTTGCGGCGCTATCGCGGGGCGTGGGGTCTGCGCAACATCAAGCAATATCGCGGCGAGAGCCGAACCGTGCGGCAATGGATCGCGATGGCCGCGCGCGAACAGGGCATGCTGCCGACCACCGAGGGCAGCCACAATCCGAAGCTGATCCTGACCCAGATCCTCGACGGCTATGCCGGCAACGAACATGCGCTGCCGCTCGCGCCGTTGCAGGAGGATGTGCTGACGCTCTATCGGCTCACGCGCGCCAGCTATGTCTCGACGCTGCTCGTCAACACCAGCGGGCTGACGGGAAGCCATTATTATGTGGCAAGATATGATCCGGCGCTGGATGACAAGGTGCGGCGCTTCTGGTCGCCGATGGCGATCGCGCACCGGCTGGGCCACCGCCGCTGGGGCTCGCTCGACGCCTCGCGCATGCCGGCCCTGGCGGCGGACGTGGCGGCGCTCGCGGAGCAGGGGGCGCTCGTCGGCATGGGATCGCACGGCGATGAGCCGGGGATCGGCTTTCACTATGAGATGGAGGCGCATGCGCTGGGCGGGATGAAGCCGCCGGCGATCCTGCATGCCGCGACGGCGGGGGCGGCCGAGGTGATCGGGCGATTGCAGGACATGGGCACGCTCGAAACCGGAAAATATGCCGATCTGGTCGTGTTCGACGCCGATCCGCTGGCGGACATCCGCAACACCCGGTCGCTGACGCTCGTGATGCGCGGCGGCCAGCTGTTCGACGCGGACACCCTCGACGAGCTGTGGCCCGTGCCGGGCAAGCGGCTAGCGCCCTGGTTCGCGAATAGCGAGGGGGACGCGCAGTGGCTGCCAGTAAAGTGACGATCGACCCGGAAATCCGGCTGTTCCTCGACGAGATGACGGCGCGCTGGGCGCAGCATCCGCCCTTCGCGGATCTGTCGTTTCCCGAGCAGCGCCGCGTTTCGGAAGCGGTGCGGGCGCGCTGGACCGAGGGTGGACCGGCGATGGCGGGGGCCGAAGAACGGCTGTTCGACCCCGGCGCCGGTGAACTGCGTATCCGCGTCCACAAGCCCGAAGGGGCGGGCGATCCGGCGCCCGCGCTCGTCTATCTGCACGGCGGCGGTTTCACCCTGTTCTCGATCGACACGCACGACCGGCTGATGCGCGAATATGCCGCACGCGGCGGCTTCGCGGTGATCGGCGTCGATTATCCGCTGTCGCCCGAACATAAATATCCAGTCGCGCTCGACCGGATCGAAGCGCTGATGCTGTGGCTGAGGGACAATGGCCGCGACCTCGGCGTCGACCCGCATCGGCTGGCGATGGGCGGCGATTCCGCCGGTGCGAACCTGTCCATCGCGGCCGCGCTGCGCCTCGCCGCCCGCGGCGAGGCCGGGTTGGTGCGCGCGATCCTGTCCAACTATGGCTATTTCTCGCCTGAGGTGTCGGACGAGGCGGAAGCGCGCTTCGGCGGGCCGGGGTCGATCATGGATCGGGCGGAGGCGCAAAGCTACTACGTCAATTATCTGAGCGACTGGGCTGAAGCGGATGACCCGCTCGCCTCCCCTTTGCTGGCCGACCTCGCCGGACTACCGCCGCTGTTCCTCGTGATTCCCGAATGCGACCTTCTGGCCGAGCAGTCGCTGGCGATGGAGACGCGGCTGCGCAGGGCGGCTGTCGATGTGAAAGCGAAAATCTACCCTGGTGCCACGCATAGCTTCCTCGAAGCGATGTCGGTGGCGAAGGTCGCGCGCGATGCGATCGAAGACGGCGCGGATTTCATTCGTCAGGCCATGGCGGACCCATCCTAGCTCGGCGAGCGCGCGAAGATCGCGCAGCGCCCGGTCGGCTTCCTCTTCTTCCAGACTCGCGAAGCCCAGCCGCAGCCCGCGTTCCCGCGACGGAGGCACCGCGAAGGAGGTCGAGGGCGCGAAGCGCAGCTTGTCCGACGCGGCGCCGCGGTCGATCCGGTCGAGCGCCGCCATGTCGCGAAAGCGCAGCCAGTAGGCGAGCCCGCCTTCGGGCATGTCGAATTCGGCGAGGTCCGCCAGATGGCGGCGGAGCGCCGCGGCGAAGCTCTGCCGGCGTTCGGCATAGATCGCATGCGTCTTGCGCACATGGCGGCGCAATTCCCCCGACGCGATCAGGTCGGCGGCGGCTTCCTCGGTCAATAGATTGCCCTGCCGGTCGACGGTCATCACCAGCTCCGCGATCGCGTCGATCACCTGGGTCGAGGCGACGACATAGCCGATCCGCAGGCTCGGCAGCGTCAGCTTCGACAGCGAGCCGATATAGATGGTCCGCCCCGGCGCATAGCTCGCGATCGGCAGCAGCGGCTGCGATTCGAAATGATATTCATGGTCGTAATCATCCTCGACGATCGCGAAGCCGAACTGGCGCGCGAGCTCGAGCAGCCGCAGCCGCCGCTCAGGGCGCAGCGAGACCGTCGTGGGAAACTGGTGGTGCGGCGTCAGGAACAGCGCGCGCACGCGCTCGCGGCGGCACAGCGCCTCGACCGCCTCGACGTCGATCCCCTGATTGTCGAGCGGAACGCCGAGCACCTTGGCGCCCGCCATGGCGAAGGAGGAGATGGCGGGGGTATAGGCGAGCGATTCCATGATCACCGCGTCGCGCGGCCGCATCAGCATCCGCGCCGCGAGCGCGATGCCCATCTGGCTGCCGCGCGTCACGCAGATCTGTTCGGGCCGCACCACCATGCCGCGCTGCGCGCGCAGCATGGTCGCGATACGGTCGCGCAGCGCGAGCGAGCCGCGCGGGTCGCCATAGCTGAGCCGCCCGGCGCGCCGTGCGCGCGTCGCGGCATCGCGATAGGCGCGGCCCAGCGTGTCGATCGGAAACAGCGCGGCAATCGGGCGATCCGACGTCGAGCGTCAGCGTCTCGCTGCCGCCCGCATGATAGGGGCAGGCGGTGCCCGGATCGAAGGGGAAATCGGGGGCATGGCCGGGGTCGCCATGGCCGATCATCTTGTCGGGCAGGCGATCGGGGAGGCTGGCAGGGACGCGAGTGCCGCGCGTGCTCGTCGTCTCCAGCCAGCCCTGCGCGATCAGTTCGTCATAGGCCGACACCACCGTCTTGCGGTTGACGCCCAGCGACCCCGCAAGCTCGCGGCTGCTCGGCAGGAAGGTGCCGGGCATCAGCTAGGCCGCGCTGAATGTCGCGTATCAGCGCGTGGATGATCCGGGTGCGCAGCGGCTGGCCGGGGTCGTTTGTAGGCTCCGCCGCGAGATCGAGCTTCCAAGGACGCACAATTGGACCCTTCATTCTTTTTAAACTGGCGGTATCTCCTAGTCCAATTGGGCGTAAGTTTCAATCAAGGGAGATCGGAATATGAATCGCATTGCCATTGCCGTCCTGGGCCTCTCCGCAGCACTGGCGTTGCCCGCCGCCGCGCAGGAACCTGCGCCGACGCCGGCCGAAGCCGCGCAGCTCGAACTGCTCGCCCAACCCGAAAGCTGGTTCGTCGAACAGCTTGGCGGCCAGCGCCGCACGATCGACGGCCAGACGCTGGACGCCAAGATCCACTATGCGCTCGAGCTTGCGGCCAGGGCGCCCAGGCCGGGCGGACCGCCGGTCGACCCCGGCGCGACGGTCGAGGGCCGGGCGGCGATGCGCGCCGCGGCCGATCGCTCGTGGACCTTTCGGACCAAGGTCACCGCGCCGATGGCCGACGTGCTCGACCGGTCCGTGCCGGGGCGCGGCGGCGCCATTCCGGTGCGCGTCTATCGCCCGGCGGGCGAGGGTCCGTTCCCCGTTCTCGTCTATTTCCACGGCGGCGGCTGGCTGACCGGCAGCATCGCCTAGCTCCGACCGCGCTGTCCGGTTGATCGCCAACGAGGCGAGGGCGATCGTCGTATCGGTCGAATATCGCCTCGCGCCCGAAAATCCCTATCCGGCCGCGTGGGACGATGCCGAGGACGCCTATGGCTGGGCGCTCGACCATGCGAAAGGCTTTGGCGGCGATCCGGCGATGATGGCGGTCGGCGGCGACAGCGCGGGCGGCAACCTCGCCGTGTCCGTCTCGGCGCGGCGGCTGGCGGCGGGCAAGGCGCCGCCGCTCTACCAGCTTCTCTATTATCCCGCCCTCGATATGGGCCGCGATTATCCGTCGTGGAGGCTGTTCGGCGAAGGCTATGGACTCGATACCGGCTATGCCGACTATGCCGTCGCGCGCGTCTTTCCGGGCCGCGACCTCAAAGATCCGGAAATTTCGCCGATCCGCGCCGCGTCGCTGAAGGGCATGCCCGCGACGATCCTCGCGACCGCCGGTTTCGACATCCTGCGCGACGCGGGCCGCGCCTATGCCGCGCGGCTCGAGCGCGAGGGGGTCAGCGTGATCTACCTCAACTACGCCTCGTTGAACCACAGTTTCCTGCAGGCATCGGGCGTCGTCGCCGACGCCGAACGCGCCGCGACCGACACCGCCAGCATCTTCGGCACCGCCATCCGCAGCCGTGCCGCAAAGCCATAACCAGAGGGGGACAGACATGACCAAATATCGGCATTTCCACACGGGAGCCGCGCTGTGCGCGACGGCCTTCCTGCTCGCCGCCGCGCGCGGCGCGGGGGCAGGACGCCGGCATGCGGCTCCGCCGCGGACGAAGAGGAAAGCGGCATCATCGTGGTGACCGCGCAGCGGCGCGAGGAGCGGCTGATCGACGTGCCCGCCTCGGTCACCGCCATCGGCCAGGACCGCATCCAGGCGACCGGCGCGCAGGATGTCGGCGACCTCGGCTCCTATGTGCCCAACGTCGTCATCGCCGACGGCACCGGGCTCGGCTCGGCGGTTGCGATCCGCGGCGTCGGGTCGAACAGCCGCAACATCGGCTTCGACAGCCGCGTCGGCGTCTATCTCGACGGCGTCTATCTGGGCCAGTCGCCCGCGATGAACCAGCAGCTCGTCGACATCGAGCGCGTCGAGGTGCTGCGCGGACCGCAGGGCGCCTTGTTCGGCAAGAACACCGTCGCCGAGCGCGATCAACCTGGTTACCGCCAAGCCGACCGACGAATTTTCGGCCTATGTGAGTGGTCGCTACGGCAATTACGATGCCTGGGCGCTGACCGGACGCGTCAATGTGCCGCTCGCCGACGGCGTGGCGGTGAAGCTGTCGGCTTCGCGCAACAAGCGTGACGGCTTTATCCTCAACCTCGTCGACGGCAAGCGCGGCGACGATATCGACAATTGGGCCTGGCGCGGCCAGCTCCGCGTCGATGCGACTCCCAATCTGCAATTCCTGCTGACCGGCGACGGGCTGATCGGCAACGAGCATGGCAGCGGCGGCAACGTCCTTACCAACACGCTGGGCAACGCGACCGACACGCTGGCGCCGGGGCGGCGCGAGATCGCGGTCAGCCGGGTCCAGACCAACGACCGGCGTCTGTGGGGCCTGGCGTTCGACGCGACCTATGATTTCGACAGTGGCCATGCGCTGAAGTCGCAGACCTCTTATCGCTATACGAAGTTCCGTTCGATCATCGACCCCGACTATTCGCCCGCCGACATCTTCTATGTCGACTTCCAGGACCGCTACAAACAGTTCATCGAGGAAGTACAGCTCGTGTCGCCGGCGGGCCAGCCGCTCGAATATCTCGCCGGCATCTATTATTACCAGACCGACGCGGATTCGAACCGCACCGCATTGACCGGCAGCCAGGGTTTTCTGCTGCTGGGGTCGCCGAACAATGCGCGGCTGCCGACGATCGGTAGGGTGTTCACCCGCAACATCGCCTTCTATGCCAATGTCACCTATGACATCCTGCCGCAGCTCGAACTCGGCGTCGGCTTCCGCCTGTCGCGCGAGACGAAGGATGCGACCTTCTCGATCGACGGAACGACGATCCCCGCGATCGGCCTCGCGACCGGCAATTTCGCCGACAAGCGCACCGACAAGGATTTCTCGCCCAGCGTCACGCTGACCTATAAGGTGACGCCCGAGATTTCGGCCTATGCCCGCTATGCCGAAGGCTACAAGAGCGGCGGCTACAACCTCGACTTCATCAGTCAGGCGACATTCCCGAACGGGATCGAGTTCGACAAGGAAACGGTCAAGAATTATGAGGTCGGGATCAAGGGATCGGTCGTCGGCGGCAGGCTGACCTTCGCGCTCGCGGGCTTCATCGCCGACTATCAGGATTATCAGATCAACCAGTTCCGCGATCTCGGCGGCGGGCGCAGCGCGATCGTGATCGGCAATGCGGCGACGGTGAAAACCAAGGGCATCGAATTTGAGACCACGGCGCGGCCTGCGCGCGGATTGACCCTGGCAGGCGGTATCGGCTTCGTCGAGGCCGATTACGACAATCTTCCGGTCAACCCGACGACGATCGTAAGCGGCAAACTGCCGAACGCTCCGGACGTCCAGGCGAGCGGTTCGATCGACTATGAGACCGCCCTCGGGAGCAGCGGGCTGATGCTGCGCGGCAATTTCACCTACACCTATCGCGGCAAATATTTCTCCGATATCGAGAATAGGCGGCAGATCATCGTCGGCTCGCCGACCGGCCCAACGGCCCTGAAAGTGGGCCCGGCCGGCGATTTCGGCTATGGCGATGCCCGGCTCGCGCTAGGGACCGAGAATGGCCGATGGGAGATTGCGCTCTACGGGCGCAACATCTTCGACAAGACTTATGTCGAGGGCTATGAGCGCGACTTCTTCGGGACGATCATCGAAGGGCTGGGCGACCCGCGCACCTATGGTGTGGAAGCGACGCTGCGTTTCTGAAAGCGGACGAGGCGGCAAGATCCGTCCCGTTTCGCACCTGAAAACCCGACGTTCCGCTTCCGGCCAATTCCAGTTGTGGATACCGGCCCGCCAAGCCATCTGTAGATCATATGCATTTGGAAAGAATGTCATCAACGACTTGGCTAACCGGCACGGTCGCGTCAATTCCAACCGCGTTGCTGGGAACGTCCGCACGCGTTTCATGCAGCCGCATGATCATCGCTCTTTGCGGCGGAGTCCCACCCCACTCGCTTGATGGTCTGTTGGTGAGACGTTGATGCAGGGTGTCCCTATCGATCTCAAGAACGAATATCTGATCGAACAGATCAATGAAACGCTCGAAGTTGCGGGAGCCGCCGCAGAAGAAAGAGACGGCATGACGCTGGTCGCCCGCCATGTTCCTGACCTTCGCGACGTCCCAAATATGATGCTCGTGCGCGAGGCCATCAAGCGGTTCGCCGGTACGTGGGTCGCCTTGGTAGGCTAACTCACGGTCACCGTGAATGGCGTGATAGCCGCGTCGTTCCAGTTCTTCGCAGACCGACGTTTTGCCGGTCCCTGAAACGCCTTCGATCAGATAGTTTCTGATTCCCATTAAGTGAATCCGGATTGCCGGGAGAGCTTTTACGAATAGCACATGCAGCTTGATATGTCCGCAATCGGTCGCTTTGCGTCGTCGCGGCCCGTTCGATATCGAAAGCCCGCTTTCCTCGGTTTCCACCCCAAAAAGCTGCCGATCCGCTGTCGGTCCAAAGGAAGACTTCGAGCGGATTCCTTCAAATATGGTCCTCGAGCGGTGTATTGCAGTTCGTCGTCCACGGCAGCTCGATAGTGACACGCAGGCCGCCTTCGGCGCGGTTCTGGAGCGATATCGCGCCGTCGAGGCGGCCGACAAGCTGCCGCGCGATCGCCAAACCAAGCCCGGCGCCGCCGGTGTGGCGGCTGCGCGATGCATCGAGGCGCGTAAAGGGTGCGAAGACCGACTCAAGTTCCGATTCGGGGATGCCCGGACCATCGTCGTCCACGGTGATGACGATCGCATGCGGCGGTGAAGACAGAGTCACGGCCGCATTCCCCGCGTGGCGCGTGGCATTCTGGACGATGTTGCGGACCAGCCGCTTCAGCTTCAGCGGCCGGGTGACGCTTTCCAGCCGGTCGGGGCCGTCATAGGTCACCGCATCGCCCGCATCGCGCGCCTCGTCGACCACGGTCATCACGATCGAGGCAATGTCCGCCTGTTGCTCCTTTTCGGGGTCGTTGCCGCGCAGATAATCGAGCACCGAGGTGACGAAAGCCTCCATCTCCCGCACATCCTGCTCCAGCGCCGCGCGCGTTTCGGCATCCTCGACCGTCGAAGCGTTGAGCCGCAGCCGCGCGAGCGGGGTGCGCAGGTCGTGGGACATCGCGGCGAGCGATTGCAGCTTGTCGCGGACATGGCCCAGCAGCCGCGTCTGCATCCGGTCGAAGGCGGCCGCCACCTGCCGCACTTCGCGCGGTCCCTCGACGCTGATCGGGACCGCCTCGTCGCGACCGACGCGTTCGGCCGCCTTCGCGATCTGAGCGAGCGGCCGGGCGATCATCCGGCCGAACAGCAGCGCGAGCAGGACGACGCACAGGATCAGCAACAGGACCGACGCGGTATAATGATAAAGCTGCGAGTGGCCCTCGAAATAGTCTTCCGACCGGAAGGCGAGCCAGCCGCCGTCGCCGAGCCGCACCGTGCCGTGCAGGGCGTCGCCCTCGCGCGCCGCGCGAAGGCCCATGCGCCCGAGCCGCGGCTGCGCGGCGACGATCCGTTCGACGATTTCGGGATCGCCGACGTCGCCTTGCGCGATGTCGCGTGGCGGAGGCGCCGCGGTCCGCACGATGTGCAGACGCGGCTCCCACATGGCGTTCATCCGCTCGATCGCGTCGGGCCGGGTGCCGATGAATTCGTCGGCGAACTGCAGCCAGTCCGCCAGCCGCTGCGCGCGGCCGCGCTCCATGCGCGCCGATTCGACCCGGTCGAAGATGATCTCGCCGCCGACGAACTGGATCAGCAGCGCCGCGAACAGCGCCACCGCGATCCGGGCGCGCAGCCCGTCGAGCCAGGCGAAGCGGCGCGGCGTCAAGCGCGCTCGACCGCCGCGGTGAAGATATAGCCGACGCCGCGCACCGTGCGGATCAGCTCGCGCCGCTCCTCGTCGCCGAGCTTGCGGCGCAGGCGGCAGATATGGACGTCGATCGTCCGGTCGGACGCGTTTCCGAGCCGCGAGCGCGACATCTCGAGCAGCGGCTCGCGCCCGATGACGCGCTGCGGATGTTCGAGCAGCGCGAGCAGCAGGTCATATTCGGCGCCCGACAGTTCGACACGCGCGCCCGATGGCGCGAACAGCTGCCGCTGCGGCAGGTCGACGGCCCAATCGCCGAAGCGCAGCTGCCGCACGCGCGGTGCCGCCGGGGCCGGAGCGATATGCGCGCGCCGCAGCATCGCGCGGACCCGGGCCAGGAGTTCGCTGTCGCCAAAGGGCTTGGCGATATAATCGTCGGCGCCCAGCTCGAGTCCCGTCACCTTGTCGGCCTCGTCGCCGCGGGCGCTGATCATGATCACGGGCACCGGATTGTCGTGACGCAGCCGCAGGTCGCGGCAGATGTCGAAACCGCTGATTCCCGGCATCATCACGTCGAGCAGGATCAGGTCGACATCCTGCTCCGTCAGGATGGTCATGATGGAATAGCCGTCGGGTGCGCTGAGGCAATGAAAGCCGTTTGTACGCAAGACCTTGAGCAGGGCGGCGCGCATGCCGGGATCGTCGTCGACGATCAGGATCGTTGCCGTACTGGCTATCTGCCGACAGAGCTGCCGCGGACATCGGCGAATTATTGCTGCTTTGTTGCGTAAGCATTTTCTATTTTTGCGCGGTTTCGTCCATCGTTGACAGCCGATCCGCATACCCCCCTTAGGCGCCGTTGAGATTGCGACTGATTATCATTCCTAAGGGGGTAATGCAAAGTGACCGAGAAGACCAGTATCGACCGCCTGTCGGGACAGCCCGCCGTTTCGGCCTCGCCGAGCGCGCTGCTCGCGCTCGCCGGGATCGGCCTGATGGCCGGTGCCAGCCCCGCGATGGCACAGGAAGAGCCGCGCCTGGGCGGCGTCATCGTGACCGACACGGCGATCGACGACAGCTATACCCGCGCCGAGACCGAGTCAGCCAAGGCGACCGCGCCGCTGCTCGACACGCCGCAGACGGTGAGCGTCATCCCGCAGGAACTGATCCGCGACCGCGCCGCGCGCACGCTGTCCGAAGTGCTGCGCAACACGCCGGGGATCAGCTTCAACGCCGAGCGAGAACGGTTTCGGCACCTCGACCAACAACTTCACCCTGCGCGGTTTCGACACCAGCGGCAGCGTGTTCGTCGACAACGCCCGCGATTCGGGCAGCTACGCCCGCGACGTCTTCAACATCGAATCGGTCGAGGTGGTGAAGGGCGCGGATGCCGGCAACGGCCGCGGCAGCGCCGGCGGCTATGTCAACATCAACACCAAGAAGCCGACGCTCGACGCCTTCGTGTCGGGTGACGCCAGCTTCGGTTTCGACCAATATGACAGCAAGTCGCGGCTGCGTGGGTCGATCGACGTCAACCAGCCGATCGGCGGCACCGCGGCGGTCCGCCTCAACGCCGTCGTCGAGGACAGCGGCGTTCCGGGCCGCGAGCTGGCGAAGAACAAGCTGTGGGGCGTCGCGCCGTCGGTCGCGGTCGGCCTCGGTACCGACCTGCGCGTCATCCTGTCGTGGGAGCATGTCGAGCGCGACGACCGGCCCGACTGGGGTGTGCCCGCCGCGACGATCCCCGGGCTGTTCCGCTACAACGCCGCGACCGCGGGAGCCCCGCGCGACGCTTTCTACGGTCTCGTCACCGACTTCGACGATTCGACCAGCGATTCGGTGTTCGGCCGGATCGAATATGAACCGTTCGACGGCTTCGTCGTCGCCAACCAGACGCGCTGGTCGCGGGTCGATCGCACAGCGCGCTTCACCATCCCGACCGGTTTCACGGCGCCCGCCACGGCCGGAACGAGCACCCAATTCTACGACCGCGTCAACAAGAGCCTGACCAACCTGACCTCGCTCAACGCCGAGTTCGACACCGGCGGCCTTCGCCACTCGGTCGCCGCGGGCGTCGAGCTGACCTGGGAAAAGTCGGACGCGCTGCGCTTCGGCGCCGCCGTGCCGGCGTCGGGCAACGCCAATTTGTTCGACCCCGACCCGCGCCGCGCCGGGGCCGCGCCGCTCAATCCGACCCAGGTCGCGACCGCCGATGTCGAGACCTTCGGCGTCTATCTCTACGACACCATCTCGATCGGCGAACAGCTGCAGATCAGTGGCGGCATCCGCGGCGAGGGCTATCGCGTCGAGCTGGGCAGTGAGACCGTCGCGGGCGCGCCGAACGGCGGATTCGACGGCTTCCGCCAGTCGCCCTTCACCTGGGGCGGCAAGGTCGGACTGAACTGGAAGCCGGTCGAAAACGCCAGCATCTATGCCTCCTTCGGCACATCGGCGCTGCCGCCGGGTTCCTATCTCTCCAACCCCGACATCTCGCGCGAGGGCGACAATGCCTTCCCCGGCCTCGTCGCCGAGCGCGAAGCTCGTCCGCTCGCACAATTACGAGATCGGCGCCAAGGTCGACCTGTTCGACGGCGGCCTGTCGCTGGCGCTCGCGGGTTTCCGCGGCGAAAAGCGCAACGTGCCCGTTGTCGGCCGCCCCGCCGCGGCGGGCGCCAACAGCCTGCAGGGCTATCAGAAGCTGATCGCCGAGGGCGTCGAGTTCAGCGCGAGCGGCCAGATCACCCCCGACTGGAACATCTTCGGCGGCGTGCTCGTCATGGACAGCAAGCGCAAGATCAGCGACGCGCTGGAGGCCGCATTGGGCTTCGGCAACCCGGGCGACTATAGCGCCGATTTCCCGGCTTCGGGACTCAGCGGCGACCGGCTCGCCTTCACGCCCAATTTTCAGGCGACGCTGTGGACCAGCTACCGGCTGCCCTTCGGCCTGACCGTCGGCGGCGGCGTCCAGCATGTCGGATCGTCCTTCCTCGGCCGCCCCGACGATGCGCTGCGGGTGATCCCCAACGGCATCTTCGGCAAGCTGCCCTCCTACACGCTGATCAATGCGATGATCTCCTATGATGTGACCGAGAATATCGATATCCGGCTCAACATCGACAATATTGCTAATGAGAAGTATGCGCTGACGACCAACTGGAACGGCACGCGTGCCAGCCTGGGGGCGCCGCGTTCCTATCTGATCAGCGCGGGCTTCCGCTTCTGATGAAGGGGTGACGCCTTGCGCCGCCCGGCGGACCGGGCGGCAGAGGGGCGGAGACAGGCAATGTTGATCGAGATTCCGGCCCTATTCTCACCCGAGGAGACGGCCGGAATCCGTGCCCGGCTGGAAAGCGCGGTCTGGCGCGATGGCGCCGGGACCGCGGGGCATGTCGCCGCGCGCGCCAAGACCAATTTGCAGCTCGCCGACGACGACCCGCTCGGGGCCGAGATCGGCGCGGCGATCGTCGAGCGGCTCGCGGCGACGCCGCGTTTCATCGCCGCGGCGCTGCCGCTGCGCATCCTGCCGCCGCGCTTCAACTGCTATGCGGGCGGCGGCGCCTATGGCCGCCATATCGACAGCGCGATCTTCAGCGCCCCCGGAACGCGCGAGCGGGTGCGCAGCGACCTGTCGGCGACGCTCTTCCTCAGCGACCCCGCCAGCTATGAGGGCGGCGAACTGGTCGCCGAATTCGGTGCGGTGCGCCAGCCGGTCAAGCTCGGCGCCGGGTCGCTCCTGCTCTATCCCGCCAATTCGCTGCATCAGGTGACGCCGGTGACGCGCGGCACGCGGCTCGCCGCTTTCTTCTGGGTGCAGAGCCTGGTGCGCGACCAGGCGCAGCGGTCGATGCTGCTCGACCTCGACGACAGCATCCAGGCGCTCGCCGCGCGCGATGCCGCGGACCCCGAGATCGTGCGGCTGACCGGCCTCTACCACAATCTGCTGCGCGAATGGTCGGAGACATGACGCTGCCGCCGCTCGAACGCGTGCCGCCGCACGTCGCCGCGATCGCCGATTATGGGGCGCTGGCGCGCGAGCGGCTGTCGGATGCCGCCTGGGCCTATTTCGCGGGCGGCGCGGGCGACGAATGGACGCTGCGCGAAAATCAGGCGGCGTTCGACCGCCTGCCGCTGCGGACGCGCGTGCTGCGCGACCTGTCGCGGGCGACGACGCGCACCAGCCTGCTGGGCAGCGAGTTCGCCGCGCCAATCCTGCTCGCGCCGGTGGCGTTCCAGCGCATGGCGCATTCCGACGGCGAACTGGCGACGGTGCTCGCGGCCGGGGCGACCGGGCTGCCGATGGTGGTCAGCACGCAGGCGAGCCTCGATCTCGAAACGATCGCGGAACAGGCGTCGGCGCCGCTGTGGTTCCAGCTCTATATCCAGCCCGACCGCGATTTCACCGAAGCATTGGTGCGCCGCGCCGAACGGGCCGGCTATCGCGCGCTCGTCGTCACGGTCGACGCGCCGGTGAACGGCATGCGGCACCGCGAACAGCGCGCCAGTTTCGCCCTCCCGCCGGGGGTGGAGGCGGTGAACCTGAAGGGCATGCGCGGCCTGCCCCCCCGCCACCCGAGGCCCTGCTGTTCGGCACCCCGCTCGCGGCCGCCGCGCCGGGGTGGGAGGCGATCGACTGGCTGCGCTCCCTGACCAGGCTGCCGGTCCTGCTCAAGGGCATCGTCGACCCCGACGACGCGCGCCGCGCGCTCGCGGCGGGGGTCGACGGCCTCATCGTGTCCAATCACGGCGGCCGCACGCTCGACGGCGTCGCGGGCGCGATCGACCTGCTGCCGCCGGTCGTCGAGGCCGTCGCCGGGGCGGTGCCGGTGCTGGTCGACGGGGGAATCCGGCGCGGCACCGATGTGCTGCGCGCGCTGGCGCTGGGGGCCAGCGCAGTGCTCGTCGGCCGCGCCTATATCTTCGCGCTCGCCGCCGCCGGCGTCGCGGGGGTCGCGCACGCGCTGCGCCTGCTGCGCGCCGAGCTCGAACTCGCGATGGCGCTGACCGGCTGCTCCGATATCGCCGCGATCGACCGTTCGGTCCTGGCGCCGCGCGCATGATGCACGGCCGTATCGCCCGCCCCGGCGCCGCGCCGCCGTCCTCGCGCTACGAGGGGCATCGCGGCCTCGACCCCGTCGCGTCGGCGCTCGTCCTCCTGATCACCGCGGGCCTGCTGTTCCTTCTCACCGCCTATCGCGGCCAGCCCGAGGCCAAGCGCGTCGAACATCGGATCGAAGTCGTGAACCTCGACATCGCGCCGCCGCCGCCCCCGCCGCCCCCGCCGGCAACGCCGCCGCCGCCGCGCACGCCGCCGCCCGTCGCGGCCTTCGTGCCGCCCCCGCTCGTCCCGATCCCTTCACCTTCGGCGCCGCCGGTCCAGGCGCAGCCCGACCCGGTTCCGGCCGAACCGGTCGCCAGCCCCGAACCGGCGAAGGCATCCGCCGCGCTGGTTTCGGCTCGGCCGGTGTCCGCCGGTGACCTTTCGGCATCGATGATCCATGCCCCGCCACCGCGCTATCCGCGCGAATCGCGCCGGCTGCGCGAGCAGGGGACGGTCGTGCTGAGCGTGCTGCTGGCAAGCGATGGAACGGTCGCGGATATCGGCGTCGCAAAGAGCAGCGGGCATCGCCGCCTCGACGATGCGGCGCTCGCGGCGGTGCGGAAATGGCGCTGGCGCCCCACGATGCGGCAGGGCGTCGCGGTGCAGGTCCGTGGGTCGGTCGAAATACCGTTTGTCCTGACCGGTTAGCTGTTCGGGCCCGACTGTCGGAGGTTGCAGAACACGGAGCGCCTAACGGCCGCTTTCTCAAGATTTCTCCCAAGAACGGACTTTCAGCTGTCGGCCATTTCCGGAAGGATGCGATAAGCCTGTTCAACACAGGTTGGGGCGGGCGTGCACAGGCGCCTTGGCGGGGTCGGGGGACGCCTTGCGGAGTAGCTCAAACCCCGGATCGGATTCGAACTTTTAGAGTCGAGTAATTTCTATTTAAATTAAGTTGTTATAGAAATTCGGAAGAACGGTCCCTAACCGATCTGGTACATCATGACGCAAAAATGCAGATCCCCTAGGGAAGCTGCGTTGCGTGAGAGTATGGCTCCCCGGGTAGGATTCGAACCTACGACCGATCGATTAACAGTCGATTGCTCTACCGCTGAGCTACCGAGGAACAGTCCGCCGTGGCGGACGAGGCGGCTCCTTTGCCGCCGTGCGGAGCATTTTGCAAGCCCCTTCAGACGATAAATTGTTCCATCGCGATGCGCTCGTCGAGGCCCTGGTCGGGATCGAACAAGAGGGTCAGCGGGCGGCTGCGGTCGGTGGTGACCAATACCGTCTTCACGTCGCGGATCTCGCGCTGGTCGGCGACCGCGCTGACGGGCCGCTTGGCGGCCTCGCGGACGTTGAAGCGGATGCTGGTCGATTCGGGGACGAGCGCGCCGCGCCAGCGCCGCGGGCGGAAGGGGCTGATCGGCGTCAGCGCCAGCATCTGCGATTCGAGCGGCAGGATCGGGCCATTGGCGCTGAGATTATAGGCGGTCGATCCGGCCGGAGTGGACACGAGGACGCCGTCGCACGCCAGTTCCTCCAGCATCGACTTTTCGTTGATCAGCACTTCGAGCTTCGCCGCCTGGCGCGTTTCGCGCAGCAGCGAGATTTCGTTGATCGCGGGCAATATGTGCCGCTCGCCGCTGATCGTCGTGATGTCGCCCGAAAGCGGATGGATCAGATAGGGGCGCGCGGCGGCGAGCCGCTCGATCAGCCCCTCGACGCGGAATTCGTTCATCAGGAAACCGATCGTGCCGCGGTTCATGCCGAACACCGGCATCGACCGGCGCTGGTCGAGCAGCTGGTGCAGCATATGGAGCAGGAATCCGTCGCCGCCGAGCACGATCAAGAGGTCGGCCTCATTCAAGTCGACGAAATCGTAAAGCGGGCGGAGCTCGGCCTCGGCCTCCAGCCCCGCGGGCGCGTTGGACGCGACAAGCGCGATCTTGCGATGCATGTTGGTCCCCCAGGGAGCGGGGTCCTACCCGCCCGTTGCACTCATATGACGCGCGACCGCCGGTTTGGACTTTCGTTCGATATGAAAGTCATGGGCGCGGGGTTTGCCAGCCAATGCGCCGTCAATCAAGCCATCGACTGCAGCCGCGCCGCCTTCTCGCAGCGCGGCGCGCAGGTCGACATGGTCGTCGCGCCCCAGGCACATATAGATGCGGCCCTCGACGGTCAGGCGGATGCGGTTGCAGGTCGAGCAGAAATTGTCGCTGAGCGGGGTGATGAGGCCGAGCGTCACCGGGCTGTCCTCGACCGCGAAATAGCGCGCCGGACCGCCGGTCTTCTTGTCGATGGGGAAAATTGCCCGTTCGGCGCGCAGCGGGGCGATGAAGGCGTGGAGCGGAATATAATGGTCGCTGCGGTCGGCCTCGACCTCGCCCAACGGCATGGTTTCGATCAGGGTGAGGTCGCAGCCGTTGGCGGCGCACCAATCGAGCATCGGCAGCAACTGATCCGCGTTCAGCCCGGCGAGCGCGACCATGTTGATCTTGACCGCGAGGCCCGCGGCCTGCGCCGCGGCGATACCCTTCAGCGCGACCGACAGGTTGCCGACGCGGGTGATATGGCGAAAGGCGGCGGGGTCGAGGGTGTCGAGGCTGACATTGATACGGCGAACGCCGAGCTGCGGCGAGCATCGGCGCATGGTCCGCCAGCCGCATTGCATTGGTGGTCAGCGTCAGTTCGTCGAGGCCGCGCCCGATGAGCTTGCCGAGCTGAGCCAACGAGCGTGTCGATGCCGCGCCTGACCAGCGGCTCGCCGCCGGTCAGGCGGATGCGGCGGATGCCGCGCGCGACGAATCGTTCGGCGAGTTCGGCCATTTCCTCGATGCTGAGCACCGCCGCCTTGGAGAGGAATGTCATATCCTCGGCCATGCAATAGCGGCAGCGGAGGTCGCAGCGATCGGTGACCGACAGGCGCAGATAGTCGATCCGGCGGCCGTGGCCGTCGGTCAGGGGCGCGGGAGAAGGCAGCGGAGCGGCCATTGTCTTCGATTGTGATGCAAAAGACAGGGGATTGGCAAGCAATGCCTGCTATGGCCGCGCCGATGAATCGCATAGTTGACACATTTGCTGCGGCCGTGAGCCATCTCGAAGCATTGCACCAGCGCCACGACGCCGACATCGGCGTCATTCTGGTCCAGGTCGATCAGCTCTCGCGGATCAACAACAGCGCGGGCACCGAAGCGGGCGACGCGGTGCTCGAGGAAATCGCGCGGCGGCTCGAGAATTTCGCCGACGACGAGTTCGGGCGCGGCTCGCACGTCGACCGGCTCGACGGGCCGCGTTTCCTGATCGTCGCCGGCGGCTGCGCTGTCGATCGGCGCCTTGCGGGCGCAGGAGCGCGCGCTGCATGTCGCGCTTGCCGAACCGATGGTCGGCGACCCCAACGGGCGGCTCGCGATCCGGATCGCGGCGGCGCAGATCGTCCGCGAGGAATCGGTCGCCGAGCAGCTGCGCACGGCCAGCGACCAGCTCGCGCGTCCGGCGTCGGCGCGTGACGGAGCAATGGTCAAGGCGGCACTGTCGGCGGGCGAGGTCGTGATCTTCTATCAGCCGCAATATGACGTCGCGACCGGGGCGATGACCGGGGTGGAGGCGCTGCTCCGCTGGCAGCACCCCGAACTCGGCCTGCTCGGCGCGGGCGCGCTGGTGACGGCGGCGCGCGCGGCGCGCATGGAGTGCGAGCTGACCGAACAGGCGCATCGCGTGGCGCTCGCCGAAATGGCGAAGTGGCCGAAGCCGCTGTCGAAGCTGCGCGTGTCGCTGAACATCACGGCGGCCGACCTCGGCGATCCCGATTTCGCCGATCGCTTTGCTGCGATGGCCAAAAAGACGGGGGTCGATCCCGACCGGCTGACGCTCGAACTCACCGAACAGGCGATGCTGAGCGACCCGGCGAGCGCGGCGGAGCAACTCGCGCGCATCCGGGCGCTGGGCTGCGCGATCGCGATCGACGATTTCGGCACGGGCTATTCCAGCCTGTCGCTGCTCGCGCGGCTGCCGATCGATTATCTCAAGATCGACAGCGGTTTCACCCGCAGCCTCGACGGCAGCGACCGCGACCGCATCGTCGTGCGCGCGATCGTCGATCTGGCGCGCGCGCTTGGGCTGCTGGTGGTCGCCGAAGGAATCGAGAATGAGGCGCAGCTCGCGCGGCTGGCCGAACTGGGGGTCGCAACGTGGCAGGGGTTTCTGAAATCGGGGCCGGTGCCGGGGGATGAGCTTCTCGCTTTGATGCAATAGCCTCTGTCATTGCGATCCCGGTGAAAGCCGGGACAAGCAATCCAGGGCGGTTTACGCGACTCTGGATTGCCGCGCGGCTTCGCCGCTCGCAATGACGCTGGTTTTTCAGGCCGCCTGCCGCGCCAGCTTGCCCAACCCCTTCGACAACTGCAGCGCGCCGTTCAGCCGTGCGCCGGTGCTGGCCCAATCGCCGCTGACCGACAGCCGATGGTCCGGGCGGATGCGCGCGCGGCCCTTCAGCCGCTCGACATAGGCGATGAGGCCCGGCACGTTGGCGAACTCGTCGCCATGGAAGCTGACGAGCGCGCCCTTGGTGCCGACGTCGAGCTTGGCGATCCCGGCCAGCTTCGCGCTGGCCTTGATCTCCATCAGCTGGATCAGGTTCGCCGTCTCGGGCGGCAGCGGGCCAAAGCGGTCGATCATTTCGGCCGCGAAACCGTCGAGTGCGGCGCGGTCCTCGGCTTCGTTGAGGCGGCGATAGAGCGCCATGCGCAGCGGCAGGTCGGGGACATAATCCTCCGGAATCAGGATCGGCGCGTCGATGGTGATCACCGGCGACAGCGCCTCGCGCGGCGGCGCGGCGCCCATGCTTGTCGCCTTGGCGACGAGGATCGCCTCCTCCAGCATCGACTGGTAGAGTTCGAAGCCGACCTCGCGGATATGCCCCGACTGCTCGTCGCCGACGAGATTGCCCGCGCCGCGAATGTCGAGGTCGTGGCTTGCCAGCTGGAAACCCGCGCCCAATGTATCGAGATCGCCGAGCAGCTTCAGCCGCTTTTCGGCGGTGTCGGTGATGGCGCCGCCTTCGGGCGTCGTCAGATAGGCATAGGCGCGCGTCTTTGACCGCCCGACGCGGCCGCGCAACTGATAAAGCTGGGCAAGGCCGAAACGGTCGGCGCGGTGGACGACCAGCGTATTGGCACTCGGTATGTCGAGACCCGATTCGACGATCGTGGTCGAGACGAGAATGTCATATTTGCGGTCATAGAAGGCGCTCATCCGCTCTTCGACCTCGCCTGGCGCCATCTGGCCATGCGCGACCACATATTTGACCTCCGGGACGCGGGTGCGCAGATATTCCTCGATATCGGGCAGGTCCTTGATCCGCGGGGTGACAAAGAAGCTCTGTCCGCCGCGATCATGTTCGCGCAGCAAGGCTTCGCGGATCACGACCGGATCCCACGGCGCGACATAGGTCCGCACCGCGAGCCGGTCGACCGGCGGAGTCTGGATGACGCTGAGTTCGCGGAGGCCCGACATCGCCATCTGCAAGGTGCGCGGGATCGGCGTCGCGGTCAGCGTCAGGACGTGGACGTCGGTCTTGAGCTGCTTCAGCCGCTCCTTGTGGACGACGCCGAAGCGCTGTTCCTCGTCGACGATCACCAGCCCCAGCCGGTTGAACTCGACCGATTTTGCGATCACCGCATGGGTGCCGACGACGATGTCGATCTGGCCGCTCGCGAGCCCGTCGCGCGTCCTCTGCGCCTCGGCGGCGGGGACGAGGCGCGACAGGCGCCCGATCTCGATCGGGAAACCTTTGAAGCGCTCGACGAAATTGCTGTAATGCTGGCGCGCGAGCAAGGTGGTCGGGCACACGATCGCGACCTGCATCCCCGCCATCGCCGCGACGAAGGCGGCGCGCAGTGCCACCTCGGTCTTGCCGAAACCGACGTCGCCGCAGACGAGCCGGTCCATCGGGCGCCCCGAGGCGAGGTCGGCGAGCACGTCGCCGATCGCGCGGTCCTGATCGTCGGTTTCCTGATAGGGAAAGCGGTCGACGAAAGCGGGATAGGCGGCATCGGCCGCGAGCACCTCGCCCGGACGGAGCGCGCGCGCCGCCGCGGTCGCGAGCAGTTCGCCCGCAATCTCGCGGATGCGTTCCTTCATCCGTGCCTTGCGGCGCTGCCAGGCCTCGCCGCCGAGCTTGTCGAGCGCGACGCCCTCGCTCTCGCCGCCGTAGCGCGAGAGGACGTCGAGATTCTCCACCGGGACGTAGAGCTTGTCGCCGCCCGCGTAGGTCAGCGCGACGCAATCGTGCGGGCTGTTGCCCACCGGGATCGAGGTCAGCCCCTCATAGCGGCCGATGCCATGGTCGAGGTGAACGACGAGATCACCGACGCTGAGCGTCGCGAGTTCAGCGAGAAAGGCATCGGCGCTCTTGCGGCTCTTCTGCCGCCGGACGAGCCGTTCGCCGAGGATGTCCTGCTCGGTGAGCAGGCTGATCGCGTCCGAGGCGAAGCCATGGTCGAGCGGGAGGACGATAAGCGCGACGATGCCTGTCCCCCTCCCGCTTGCGGGAGGGGCTAGGGGGGGCTTGTTTCGTCGGCGCGCTCTGCAGCAGGCCTTCCCCCGCCCCCTCCCGCAAGCGGGAGGGGAGAAGAGACACCCAGCGCTTCCTGCCACGTCTCGGCCTGAACCAGCCCCGTGACGCCATGGTCGCGGAGCAGACCCGACAGGCGTTCGCGCGCGCCGCCGGAATAGCTCGCGATGATCGTCTTGCGGCCCTTGCGGCGCTCGTCCGACAGATGGTCGGCGACCTTGTCATAGACGTTGAGGTCGGCCGTTCGCTCGGGCGTGAAATCGCGCGCCGCAAAGCTTGCGAGGTCGATCACGGATGCCGCTCGGCGGCACGTCGAACGGCGTTACCACATGCACGGGCCGCGCCCGCTCCGCCGCGCCCCATTCGTCCGCCGTCAGGTACAGCGTTTCGGGCGCAAGCGGGCGATAGCTGCCCGCCTGCTCACGTTCGGCCGCGACGCGGTTGGCATGATAGTCGCGGATCGCATCGAAGCGCGTTTCGGCGGTCGCGTCGGTGCGGTGGCCGCGCAGCACCGGCGTCGCGGCGTCGATATGGTCGAACAGCGTCGCCAGCCGTTCCTCGAACAGCGGCAGCCAATGGTCCATGCCCGCCTGCCGTCGGCCCTCGCTGACCGCCTGATACAGCGGATCGCCGGTCGCCTGCGCGCCAAAGATTTCGCGATAGCTCGACCGGAAGCGCTTGATCGTGTCCTGATCGAGCAGGGTTTCGGTGGCGGGCAGCAATTGCAGCGCCTTGGCGGGGCCAAGGCTGCGCTGGTCGGCGGGATCGAAACGCCGGATGCTCTCGATCTCATCACCGAAGAAATCGACGCGCAGCCCCGCATCTTCGCCCGCCGGAAAAAGATCGACCAGACCCCCGCGCACCGCGAATTCGCCCTGATCGGCCACGGTATCGACGCGGCTGAAGCCATTGGCGACAAGCAGATCGGCGAGCGCGTCGCGGTCGATCCGCTGCCCCGTTGCGAGCGTCGTCGCAAGCTGGCGGATGCGGAATGGCGTCAACGTGCGCTGCGTGATCGCCGCGACCGTGGTCAGGATCAGTTCGCCGCGTTTCGGTGGCGCCTGCAACGCCGACAGCGTCGCCAGCCGGTCGGCGCTGACGCGCATCGACGGGCCGGCGCGATCGTAAGGAAGGCAATCCCATGCCGGAAAGCGGTGGACGATCAGGTCGGGCGCAAAGAAGGGCGCTGTGTCGGCCAGCGCCTGCATCGCGGCATCGTCGGTCGCTATATAGACGAGCCTTTTGTCGCTCGCCCGCGCCAGGTCGGCGAGCAGCAGCGGCAGGAAGCCGTCTGCCGCGCGCGCCAGCGTCAGCGGCGCCCCGGCGCGCGCGATGGCGGCGAAAATGTCGGCGGCGGGGCGCGTCATGGCAGCGGGATATAGTCCAGCCGGCGCATCGCCGCGATCAGCGGCGGATTGTCGAGATGGGCTGGCGGATGGCCGGTGCCAAGCGCCCAGGCCATGATCTCGACGTCGTCCTCTTCGCAGACGGTTTCAAACCACGCGACCTCGGTCTCGCCCCATTCGGCCGCGTAGCGATCGAAAAAGCCGCCGATCATATAATCGGCCTCGCGCGTGCCGCGATGCCAGGCACGGAATTTCAGGCGTTTCAGGCGGTCTTGCATGACGGTTCTTCTTGAACGGAGCGGTAAGGTGTTGACGGACTTTCCCCATCCCGTTCGCATCGAGCCCTTCGACTGCCTTGGCAGGCGCTCAGGGTATACCTAACGGCCGAGATGGCTTGCCTTCGGGGTGTCTCGACTTCGCTCGACACGAACGGAGAGACGAGGCTAGACACGCCCTAGCGATGCGACCCGAGATACTCAATCCGCTCTTTGCCGCGCTGACCGACCTGAAAGGCGTCGGACCGCAGCTTGCCAAGCCGCTCACGCGGCTGGGGCTGGAGCGGGTGGTCGACGTGCTGTTTCACCTGCCGACGGGGCTGGTGCAGCGCTATCCGGTGGACCGGCTCGATCAGGCGCAGGTGGGGCAGCAGATCATCGTGACGCTGACCGCGCGGGATTATCGCCCGGGCCGGTCCCCGCGCGCGCCCTTTGGCGTCGAGGCCTTCGACGGCGCGGGCGATCATGTCCGGCTCGTCTATTTCGGCCGCACCGCGGGGCTCGCCAAAAAGCTGTTTCCGCTCGGCGAAGCGCGGCAGGTTTCGGGACGGCTCGACGCCTATGGCGACATGCGCCAGATCGTCCACCCCGACCATGTCGGCGAGCCGGGCCAAGGGGATATAGCGACAAGCGAGGCGGTCTATCCGCTGACCGAGGGGCTGACCAATGCGCGGCTGAACCAGCTGGTCGAGATCGCGCTCGAACGGCGGCCGGACCTCGCCGAATGGATCGACGGACCCTTGCTGACGACGCGCGGCTGGCCGGCATGGGGGAGGCGCTGACCCGCGCCCACGCCAGCCCGCACGATGCCGCGGCACGCGACCGGCTCGCCTATGACGAGATTTTCGCGAGCCAGGTCGCGCTGATGCTGATCCGCGAAGGGCTGCGCGCGCGAAAGGGCAGGGCGATCGCCGGTGACGGGCGGCTTGCCGATGCACTGAAACTTCCCTTCGGGCTGACCGGCGCGCAGGAACGCGTCGGGCGCGAGATCGCGGGCGACATGGCACAGGACCGCCCGATGCTGCGCATGCTGCAGGGCGACGTCGGATCGGGCAAGACGCTCGTCGCGCTGCGGGCGATGTTGACGGCGGTCGAGGCGGGGACGCAGGCGGCCCTGCTCGCGCCCACCGAAATCCTCGCGCGCCAGCATTTTTCGACGTTGCAGCATATGCTCGGCGGTCTGCCGCTCAACATCGCGATCCTGACCGGGCGCGACAAGGGCCGGGCGCGCGAATCGACGCTGATGGGACTCGCCGACGGCAGCATCGACATCCTCGTCGGTACGCACGCGATCTTCCAGGAGGCCGTAAGCTATCGCGACCTGGCGCTGGTCGTGGTCGACGAGCAGCACCGTTTCGGCGTCGCGCAACGGCTGATGCTGACCGACAAGGGCGCGCGGCCGCCGCACCTGCTGGTGATGACCGCGACGCCGATCCCGCGCACGCTTCTTCTGGCCAATCATGGCGAGATGGACGTGTCGCGGCTCGACGAGATGCCGCCCGGGCGTACGCCGGTCGATACGCGCGTCGTGTCGGTCGAGCGGCTCGACGAGGTGGTGGGCGGGCTGGAGCGTCACCTGGCACGCGGGGCGCAGGCCTATTGGGTGTGTCCGCTGGTCGCCGAGAGCGAGGTCAGCGAACTGGCGGCCGCCGAGGAACGCGCGGCGCTGCTGCGCGCCCGGCTGGGCGAGGATCGCGTGGGGCTGGTGCATGGCCGGATGAAGGGCGCCGACAAGGATGCGGTGATGGCGCGCTTTCAGGCGGGCGAGATCGGCGTTCTCGTCGCGACCACGGTGATCGAGGTCGGGGTCGATGTCCCCGCCGCCAGCCTTATGATCGTCGAACATGCGGAAAATTTCGGACTGGCGCAGTTGCATCAGCTGCGCGGGCGGGTCGGGCGTGGTTCAGCGAAATCGGTGTGTTTGCTGTTGCGATCCCTGAATCTGTCGGAGACGGCGCGCGAGCGGCTGGCGCTGATGCGCGAAACGAACGACGGTTTCCTGATCGCCGAAAAGGATCTCGAACTGCGCGGCGGCGGCGAACTGCTGGGGCTCAAGCAGTCGGGGGACGCCGATTACCGGGTGGCGACGCCGGAACAACTGGTGCGGTTGCTCCCGGTGGCGCACGACGATGCACGGATGTTCGTCGAACGCGACGGCGGCATCGAAGGCGTCCGCGGCGAAGCGGTGCGGCTGTGCCTTTATCTGTTCGAGCGCGACGCGGCGGTGCCGCTGCTCAGGAGCGGCTGAACCACTAGCGCAGTTCGTGCCGAGCTTGTCGAAGCACCGTCCTTCTCTCTTCCAAGGCTGAAAGAAAGAACAGCCCTTCGACAAGGCTCTCCCGAGCGCCTGCAAGGCAGTCGAGGTGCTCAGGGCGAACGGATTTTGAATATTAGCGGTTAGACGTCGCCGCGCGCGCCCATCGCGCGGATCATCGGCAGATAATCCTCGACCGCGATCATCTTTTCGAACTGAACGCCGGTCTTTCCGGCGAGCGACCAGATCACTTTCGCCGCGATACGGCCGATGATCGGCATACGGAATACCACCATGTCGCCGACTTCGAGCCCGCGCTCGTATCGCATCAGCAGGCCGTCGGCGCTGATGTTGACGCAGGTGCACATTTCCTGCGCGCCGTCGGGCAGCAGGAAGGGCAGGCGGCAATAGACGTCGCTGCGCGGCGCGAGGCGCTGGTCGAGGCCGACATAATGGGCCTTGTGGGTGTCGATCTTCCGCATATGCAAACCCTTGCTGGTCGAGCGGGCACGTTCGCCCCGATTCACCTAAGAAGTGGTAAACGCCGCGGCAGGACGTTAGCGGGTGACAAGGCCGTGCTTTTTCGCGCCCAGGCTGACGGGCACCGGATCGGCGGCGGGCGCGATGACATGGTTCGGGTCTCGGATCACCGCGCCGTCGACCTTGACCGCGCCCTCTTCGAGCTTGCGCCGCGCCTCCTTGTTCGAGGCGACGAAGCCGAGTTCGCGTAGCGCATCGAGGATGCGAAGTCCTTCGGCGGGCGCGACCGCCTGCGGCAAATCGCCGCCAATCTGGCCTTTTTCAAAGGTTTGCACCGCAGTTTCGGCGGCCGTGCGCGCGGCTTCCTCGCCGCGGCACAGCGCGGTGGCGGCGTCGGCGAGGATTTTCTTGGCGCTGTTGATCTCGGCGCCCTCGAGTGCTTCGAGGCGTGCGATCTCGTCGAGCGGCAGGTCGGTGAACAGCTTCAGGAACCGGCCGACGTCGCGGTCGTCGCTGTTGCGCCAGAACTGCCAATAGTCAAAATGGGACAGTTGTTCGGGATTGAGCCAGACCGCCCCGGCGGCGGTTTTGCCCATTTTTGTGCCCGCGGCGGTGGTCAGCAGCGGCGTCGTCAGCCCGAACAGATCGGCACCGTCCATGCGGCGCCCCAGCTCCATCCCGTTGACGATATTGCCCCACTGGTCCGATCCGCCCATCTGCAACCGCACGCCCATCGTCTTCGACAGGTGGCGGAAATCATAGCCCTGCAGGATCATGTAGTTGAATTCGAGGAAGGTCATCGGCTGTTCGCGCTCGAGCCGCAGCCTGACCGAATCGAAGGTCATCATGCGGTTGATCGTGAAGTGGGTGCCGACCTCCTGGAGCAGTTCGATATAGCCGAGCTTGCCGAGCCAGTCCTGATTGTCGACCATGACCGCGTCGGTCGGACCGTCGCCGAAGGTCAGGAAGCGCTGGAAGATGCTGAAGATCGACGCGATGTTCGCGGCGATCGTCTCGTCCGACAGCATCTTGCGGCTTTCGTCGCGGCCCGTCGGGTCCCCGATCCGCGTCGTCCCGCCGCCCATCAGCACGATCGGCTTGTGCCCCGTCTGCTGCAGGCGGCGCAGCATCATGATCTGAACGAGGCTGCCGACATGGAGCGAGGGCGCGGTCGCGTCGAAGCCGATATAGGCGGGCACGATCTGCTGCGCGGCGAGGGTATCGAGCCCTTCGGCGTCGGTCACCTGGTGGATGTAGCCGCGGGCGTCGAGCACGCGGAGCAGGTCGGATTTGTAACTGGTCATGACGCGCGGGCGCTTAGCATGGGTGCGGCATTCCTAAAACCCGTCATTCCCGCTCCATCGCGATTGGGCTAGGGACGCACCATGCTGCTTACCTGCCATCCCGACACTCCCTGTTCCACCGACCTGTTCATCTCGGTCGATGCAATCCGCAACCGGCCGGAACTTCTCTACCTGCGCTTCATCATCGACGGCGACATGGACAAGATCGTCATGCCGCCGCGGCGCACGCTCGGCCGGACGGACGGGCTGTGGCAAACGACCTGCTGCGAGGCGTTTCTGAAGCCCGAGGGGCGCCGCGACTATCTGGAATTCAACCTGTCGCCGTCGACCGCATGGGCATCATACCAGTTCGACGATTATCGTGCGGGAATGCGGGAGGCCGATGCAGCCCCCAATTTCGATCGCGTCGGCGGCATTTTTCAGGCGATGTTCGATTTCACGGACCAGCCGGACCTGCACGATGCCGCCTGGCGTGTCGGCCTTTCGGTCGTGATCGAGGAAAAGGGCGGCACCAAAAGCTATTGGGCGCTCGCGCATCCGCCCGGCAAGCCCGACTTCCATCATCCCGATTGCTTTGCGCTGACGCTTGGGGCACCCCCCGCGGCATGACTGTCCTCTTCGGTATCGACCGCTTGCTCGCCGACCCTGCGCTTCGCAAACCGCTGGAAGGGAAGCGTGTCGCGCTGCTCGCGCATCCGGCCTCGGTCACCGCCGACCTGACCCACAGCCTCGACGCGCTCGTCGCAGCCGGGATCAATGTCACGGCGGTGTTCGGGCCGCAGCATGGCGTGCGCGGCGACCTGCAGGACAATATGATGGAGTCGCCCGACTTCAGCGACCCGACATACGGAATGCCGGTGTTCAGCCTCTATGGCGAGGTGCGGCGGCCGTCGGGCCAGTCGATGCACACCTTCGACGTGATGCTGGTCGACCTGCAGGATCTGGGCTGCCGCATCTACACCTATGTCACCACCTTGCTTTATGTGCTCGAAGCGGCGGCCGAGCATGGCAAGGCGGTATGGGTGCTTGACCGCCCGAACCCCGCGGGGCGGCCGGTCGAAGGGACATTGCTGCAGGCGGGCTGGGAAAGCTTCGTCGGCGCCGGGCCGATGGTGATGCGCCACGGGCTGACGATGGGCGAGATGGGGCGCTGGTTCGTCCGCCACTTCGGGCTCGATGTCGATTATCGCGTGATCGAAATGGACGGCTGGCAGCCCGATGGCCCCGGCTTTGGCTGGCCGATGGAGCGCGTCTGGATCAACCCGAGCCCCAATGCCGCGAACCTCAACATGGCGCGCGCCTACGCCGGGACGGTGATGGTCGAGGGCGCGACCTTAAGCGAAGGTCGCGGTACCACGCGCCCGCTCGAACTGTTTGGCGCCCCCGACATCGACGCGAAGGCGGTGATTGCCGAAATGCACCGCCTCGCGCCCGACTGGTTGGTGGGGTGCAAGCTGCGCGACATCTGGTTCCAGCCAACCTTCCACAAACATGCGGGTCAGCTCAACAACGGCATCCATATCCATGCCGAGGGCGCTTGGTATGATCATGCCGCCTTCCGTCCGTGGCGCGTCCAGGCGCTGGGGTTCAAGGCGATCCGCTCGCTCTGGCCCGACTATCCGATCTGGCGCGGCAAGGATTTCAAATATGAATATACCGACGATGTGCTGGCGATCGACGTGATCAACGGCGGCACGGGCCTGCGCGAGTGGGTCGACGATGCGGGCGCCGAGGCGGGTGATCTCGATGCGCTCGCTTTGCCCGACGAGGCGGCGTGGCAGGAAACCGTGGAAGAGTTGCTGCTGTATCGTTAGCGCGGTGGGGGATATTCCCATGCCGTTCGTCCTGAGCTTGTCGAAGGACCGTTCTTCCTATCAAAGGTTGCAGAAGAAATACGGCCCTTCGACAAGCTCAGGGCAAACGGAGAAGGGAAAGTGAGCGTGATGCAGCGGCGGCAATTTCTGGGCAGTGCGGCGCTGACCGGGATGGCGGCCGCGTTGCCGTCATCGGTGTTCGCCGCCGATACGGCGGGTCTGCCCAACCTCGCCGCCGGGGCGGTGTCGATCGGCAAGGACGAGCGCATGGCGCGGATCGCCAAGGCGAAGGAACTGATGGCCGCGAACGATATCGGCGCGCTGCTGATCGAGCCGGGATCGAGCCTCGTCTATTTCACCGGGGTGCAGTGGTGGCGCAGCGAGCGGCTGACCGCCGCGGTGCTGACCCGCGAGGGCGAGGCGGCGATCGTCACGCCCTTTTTCGAGGAACCGTCGGTGCGTGAGAGCCCGGGCATCGAAGCCGAGGTTCTGACATGGAACGAGGACGAGAATCCGCTGGCGGCGGTTGCGGCGTGGCTCGGCAAGCGCGGGCTGGCAAAGGGGCGGATCGGGGTCGAGGAAACGGTGCGTTATTTCGCGGTCGACGGACTGCAAAAGGCGATGCCGGGGGCGACGGTGGTCAATGGCGCGCCGGTGGTGCGCGGGTGCCGGATGCACAAGTCGGCGGCCGAAATCGCGCTGATGCAGATCGCCAACGACATTACCATCGCGGCTTATCGCCACACCGCGCCGCGGATCGAGGCGGGGATGACGCCCGCCGACATCGGCGCGATCATGCGCGCCGCGACGGCGGCGCTGGGCGGGCAGAGCGAATTCGAACTGATCCTGCTCGGCGAGGCAAGCGCCTATCCGCACGGCAGCGGCAAGCCGCAGGCGGTGCGCGAGGGCGAGGTGGTGCTGATGGATTGCGGCGCGACGGTGCATGGCTATCAGTCCGATATTTCGCGGACGTTCGTCTATGGCAAGGCGAGCGCGCGGCAGCGGCAGGTGTGGGACCAGATGCGCAAGGGGCAGGACGTCGCTTTCGCCGCGGCGAAGCTCGGCACGCCGGCGGGCAAGGTCGACGATGCGGTGCGCGCCTGGTACGAAAGCCTCGGCTGGGGGCCGGGGTACAAGTTGCCCGGCACATCGCACCGCACGGGCCATGGCATCGGGCTCGACGGGCACGAGCCGGTCAATCTCGTGCGCGGCGAACCGACCAGGCTCGCGCCGGGCATGTGCTTCTCGAACGAGCCGGGCATCTATATTCCCGGCGAGTTCGGGATCCGGCTCGAGGATTGTTTCTACATGACCGAGACGGGGCCGAAATGGTTCAGTATGCCGTCGCCGTCGATCGACCAGCCTTTCGGCTGAATCCCCCTCCCTAAAAGGGAGGGGTTAGGGGTGGGTTTGGCGAGCGACGCTCGCCGTTCTTCCTTTGGCCACGGTTCAAGGCATCGACCCACCCCCGGCCCCTCCCCTTTCAGGGAGGGGAGTAAAGGCTGATCCGGGGCCTTCGGCCGCTGGACGAGGCTGACCAGGACGAAGGATATGATCATCAGCAGATACCAGCTGCCGAGTTTCTCGACACCGACCATGTGCCAGCCGTGGTTCTGGCTGGGATAGGTCCAGGCGCGGGCGAAGGTGCCGATATTCTCCGCGAACCAGATGAAGAGGGCGACCATGGCCCAGCCGAGGAGCAGCGGCATCCGGCGGTGGATGTGGAGCGGGCGGAACCAGACCTGGCAGCGCCAGAAGAGCAAAGCCGTTGCGGCGAACAGGAACCAGCGGATGTCATAGAGCCAATGGTGGGCGAAGAAATTGACGTAGATCGCGGCGGCGAGCACATAGCTGGTCCAGGCCGCATGGATAGAAGGTGTAGCGGAAATCGAAGATGCGCCAGACGCGCGCGATATAGCTGCCCACCGCGGCATACATGAAGCCCGAGAAGAGCGGCACCGCGCCGATGTGGAGCAGGCTCGCTTCGGGATATTGCCACGACCCGGCGGCGGTCTTGAACAATTCCATCACCGTGCCGACGATGTGGAAGATCAGGATGACGATCGCTTCCTTCGGCGTCTCCAGCCGGAATGCCAGCATACCGAACTGGATCAGGATGGCGCCGATGGTGATCGCGTCATAGCGGTGCAGCGGCGCATTCTCCGGCCAGAAGAGATGCGCGCCGAGCAGCAGCGCGAGCATCAAGGCGCCGAACAGGCAGGCCCAGCCCTGCTTGAAGCCGAAGACGAGGAATTCGAGGAACCAGCCGCGCGGTCCCGGTTCGACCGCCATCGCCTCCAGCCGGGCGCGGACGGCGTGGAAGCGGCTGTGGCCGCGTCCGGGTTCAGACATGCACGGCGACCCAGGCGATCAGAATCGCGGCGGGCAGCAGCAACGCCTGCGCGAGGATCGTGCCGGCGAGGCGGCTCAGCGAGATGAAGGTGATCGCACGGCGGAAATCGGCCTCGTCGACCTTTCCTTCTACCGCGTCGTCGGTCATCACCGACAGCTGCGGGTCGATGAAGGCGAAGAGCAGGATCGTCGCGAAGCCGTTGATCAGCGCCGACAGCTGCGACGCGGTGACGCGAAATTCGGGGGCGAGATAGCCGGCGTAGAGCGAGGCGACGACGCCGACCGCGAGCAAGGATTGCGCGAGGCAGTTCGCGACCAGCACGCCCCAGCCGATGCCCTTGGGCATTTTCCAGCCCTTGAGATGGGCGAGGCTCGGAATCGTCAGCGACTGGCGCAGGGTACGCAGCCCGCTGGGGCTGACCGCCTTGATCGCGAGCTTCGTTGTCGATCGGTTATTCTGGTACCAGCCGATCGCCGCCGCGAACATGCGCTGTCCGGTGGGGACGAGCAGGATGCCGGCCAGCGTCGCGATGCTCGCGGCGGCGAGGACGAACTGCATGTCGATGAACAGCGACGCGCCGCTGCCGTCGTGGATGCGCGTCTCGATGCGTTTGGCGAGGAAGGGGCCGAGGAAGCTGTTCGAGGTGCGCGAGAAGAGCACGAGGATATTGAACAGCGCGAAGGACATGGCGATCCGCCGCGTCCGCACCCCGGCGATGCGCGCGGCGTAAGCAAGGGCGCCGATCAGATTGATGAAGCCGGTGAGCAGGAGGATGGTGATGAGGGGGAGGTCGAACATGGGAACTCGATATCAGATTCCCGTCTCCCCGAGCGAAGACGAGGGGCTAGGCCGAGCGAAGCCGAGGCAGCGACCTTGCGGGTTCTCGCTTCGCTCGAACGGGCCCCTCGTCTTCGCTCGGGGAGACGGATGCTTTGCCTTTTATATGGTTGGCGTCAATGCTTGCGCGTCAACTCGCGCATCGCGTCGTCGAGGCCCCCGAGCGTCAGCGGGTACATGCGGTCGTTCATCAACTGTTTGATCAGCTTGACCGACTGGGTGTAGCCCCAATGCTGCTCGGGCACCGGGTTCAGCCACACCGCGGCGGGATAGACATGGGTGATGCGCTGCAGCCAGACCGCGCCCGATTCCTCGTTGAAATGTTCGACGCTACCGCCCGGATGGGTGATTTCATAGGCGCTCATCGACGCGTCGCCGACGAAGATCACCTTGTAGTCATGGCCATATTTGTGGAGGATGTCCCACATCTGGTGGCGTTCGGACCAGCGGCGCTTGTTGTCCTTCCACACGCCCTCGTATGGGCAATTGTGGAAGTAGAAGAATTCGAGATTCTTGAATTCGCTCGTCGCGGCGCTGAACAATTCCTCGCACAGCTTGATGAAGGGATCCATCGACCCGCCGACGTCGAGGAACAGCAACAGCTTGACCGCATTACGCCGCTCGGGCCGCATCCGGATGTCGAGCCAGCCCTGGCGCGCGGTGCCGTCGATCGTGCCGGGAATGTCGAGCTCGTCGGCCGCGCCCTCGCGCGCGAATTTGCGCAGGCGGCGGAGCGCGATCTTGATGTTGCGGGTGCCGAGTTCCTTGGTGTTGTCGAGATTGGCGAACTCGCGCTTTTCCCAGACCTTCAGCGCGCGCTTGTGCTTGCTTTCGCCGCCGATCCGCACGCCCTCGGGGTTGTAGCCCGAATTGCCGAAGGGCGAGGTGCCGCCGGTGCCGATCCACTTGCTGCCGCCCTCGTGGCGCTTCTGCTGTTCCTCGAGCCGCTGCTTCAGCGTCTCCATGATCTTGTCCCAGTCGCCGAGCGATTCGATCGCGGCTATTTCCTCGGGGGTCAGGAATTTCTCGGCGACCGCCTTCAGCCAGTCGGCGGGGACATCGACGGGGTTCTGGCCATAATCGGTGAGCAGGCCCTTGAAGACCTTGTTGAACACCTGGTCGAAGCGGTCGAGATGCCCCTCGTCCTTCACATAGATGGCGCGGCTGAGGTAATAGAATTGCTCGGGGCTGCGGTCGATCGCCTCGCGGTCGAGCGCCTCCAGGAGCAGCAGATGCTCCTTCATGCTCACGGGAATGCCCGCGGTGCGGAGTTCTTCGAGAAAGCCGAACAGCATGGGTCAGGGGTACCCTGTCACCGGGGAGGACGCAACCGCTTTACGTAAACGGAAAGTGTTGGCGCTTGAGCAAGCGCGCGTGGCGGAAAATTGCGAAACTTCATTCGCAAATCGCGGCTGCGCATCGGATCGCCCGCCGCATGGAGCCCCAAAAGCCCCGCATGCACACGCCCGAACCGGGGCCTTTGTCGCCTTCAATCCGTGCGCGCGGGGGCATCGGGGGGGATCGGCACCGTCCGCTTCGCACTCCATAGCAGCTCAGCCGATAATTTACCCCGGACCCTCGCCCCGGCCCGCAGCGCGAAACAGTGCCGCCGACGCCAGCCATAGGGCGGCGAAAAATCCGCTGATCGCCAGCACGCCCCACGCGCCCATCGGCTCGACCCGCGCGGTCGAGGGGGCGGTCGCGATGACGAGGCCGAGCAGCATCTGCACGATCGCGACGCCCAGCATCGCCCGCGCCATGCCGCGCGCGCGAAACTCGGCGGCAAAACCGCCCACCGCCGCCGCGAGCACCAGCAGGAAGAAGCCGAGGTTGGCCGGATTGTCCTCGCTGCCGACGATGCCCACCGCGACGTTGATCCACACGAGCAGAAAGGCCGCAGCCACCGCCAGCGCGGCGCCGGCACGATATGCCAAGCTCGTCGAGAGCCGCCCGGCGAATTCATAGAGCAGCAACGCGCCCCCGATCATGAATGCAGCGAACAGGAAATCGCTGCCGGTCCAGTTCCACGCGTCGCCGATATGCATCATGATCAACGGCACCGTCAGCAGCGCCGCCGCGGCGCTCCATCGCGCCACCCGCCACCGGTTCGAGCGCGCTCCGACTTCGTCCACCATTCGCTTGCCTCCTTTGCCATTTGCGGCTTTACAGTGGCGCACCGGACGATGACGGGCATGAGCAACATCTGAGATTTCGCTGAAAAATGGCCCCGCACCAGTTCCATTTCGATCCTTTCACCGTCGATGCGCACGACCGCTGCGGCTGTGCCGTGACGGCATCCCGCTCGAGATCAGCAACCGCTATTTCGACGCGCTCGCGCTGTTGCTCCGCGAGAAGGGGCGGCTGGTGACCAAGGATCGCTTCATGGACGAGGTCTGGCGCGGCGTGCCGGTCACCGACGAAGCGCTGACCCAGTGCATCCGCGCGCTGCGCCGCGTGCTGAGCGACGATGCTGGGCGGCCGCGCTTTATCGAGACGGTGCCGAAGCATGGCTATCGCTTCATCGGGTCGATCGAAACCGCCGGAACGCCCCTGGCTCGGCGCCCCGTCGACGGACCGCCGCCGGAACGCCCTGCTGCTCGCGCGGCGCCGCGACGATCGGGGGCGGGATCGCCGGTATCATGGGCGGGCTCTTCTATGGACTCAGCGTCGATCTGCAGGCGATGCGGCCCGCGCTGGGTGCGACATCGGTGCTCTTCGTCCTGCTCGCGATGAACATGCTCGTCGGGCTGGCCGGCGGCATCGGCATAGGTCTGGGAATCGCAGCGGCCGACTATGCGCCGACCCGCCGCTGGCACTGGAGCCTGTTGGGCGGTGCCGTCGGCGGACTGCTCGTCGGCGGCCTAACCGAACTCGTCGGGCTCGACGCCTTCAACCTGCTCCTGGGCCGGTCGCCGGGCAATATCACCGGTGCGGCCGAAGGCGCGTTCCTCGGCGCGGCGGTGGGGCTGGCGGTGTGGACGGCGCGGCGGCGCGAGTGCAGCCTGGCGCAAAGCGCCGCCATCGGCGGTTTGACCACGGGCCTCGCGGGCTTGCTGATCCCGCTCCTCGGCGGAACCTTGTTCGCGGGCAGCCTCGATCGCCTCCTGACGCAGTTTCCAGACGCCCGCTTCCGGCTCGATGCGATCGGCCGGCTGTTCGGCGAAACCGGCTTCGGCCCGGTCAGCCGGGTCGCGACGGCGGGGATCGAGGGGCTGCTGTTCGGCGTCTGCCTACTGGCCGCGATGTTTTTCTGTTGGCATGGCGCGGTCCGCGCGGCAGGCGGCGCGCGATGAGTTTCGCCGAAACCGCCGCCGAAGCCTGGGCCCCCGTTCGCGGTTGGCTAGGCGCGAGCGCGAAGCACGGCCCGCGCGGCGCGGATCCGGCTGGAGGCGATGCGGCAGGGCCCGGCGACCGCCCCCTTTGTCCGCTGCCTCTATGCCCATGCCGTCTTCCCCGACACCGTCCCGACCTTCCGTGCCTTCCTCCGCACCGCCAAGCAGGAGGGCGAATTCGTCGACACGGCGACGCTGCGCGCGATCATCAGGGACGGCAAGCCGTCCGACGGCCGCTTCTTTCACCTGAGCTTCGACGACGGTTTCGCCAGCGTCTATGAAGCCGCGCGGCCCGGTGATGGAGGAGGAGCGCGTCCCCTACACGATGTTCGTCGCGACCGACCTGATCGACGCCGATCCCGAGACGCTGAACAGCTATTTTGCGCATATGCCCGCCTATCGCGCGCGCGTACGCACGCTCGACTGGGGTCAGGCGAAGGCCGCCGCCGAAGGGATCGGCGAGATCGGCTGCCACACGCGCACCCATGCGCGGCTGTCGCAAATCTCGGGCGACCCCGCGCGCCTGACCGACGAAATCGCGGGCGCCAGGGCGATTATCGAGCGCCATGTCGGCCAGACGTGCGACAGCTTCGCCTGGCCCTATGGCACCGCGAGCGACATCGACGCCGCGGGCCGCGCGGCGATCGCCGATGCCGGCTTCACCAGCAATTTCAGCGCGGTGCGCGGCGCGGTGCAGCCCGGCACGACCGACGTCATGAACATCCCGCGCCACCAGCTCGAATTTCACTGGCCGCTCCACGAACTGATGGTCTGGGCGCGAGGGTTTCGCGAGCCATGACGCTGCGCGTCGTCCTGATGACCAGCGGCCCGGTCGGCGGCGCGGGCGCGGTGCTCGATCGGCTGACCCGCATGCCCGAGGTCGAGATCGCCTGTCTGATCGTCTCCGAGACGATCGTCGCGAAGCGCAGCCGCAAGAAGATGCTGCAAAAGGTCTGGAAGATCGGCCTGCTCGGCGCATTGAACGGCGTGCGCATCCGCAAATGGTTCGGCCACAATATGACCATCGACGCGCGCGAAGTGGCGAAGGCGCACGGCATTCCGATCGTCACCGTGCCGCGCGTCAACTGCGACGAGACCGTCGCCGCGCTCCGGCAATATGCCCCCGACCTCGGCATCTCGACCGGCAACAGCTACATCGCCTCGCGCGTCTTCACTGTGCCGCGCGAGGGTTTCATCAATTTCCACGGCGAACTGCTGCCCGAATATCCCGGCGCGCAGAGCGTCATCTGGCCGATCTATTTCGGGCGGACGCAGACCGGCTATACGATCCACCGCATCGACAAGGGCATCGACACCGGCGACGTGCTCTACAAGCGCGCGGTCGACATCGACTTCCAGCCGAAGCTGGCCGACACGATCCGCCGCACCAACGACAAGGTGCGCGAGGAACTGCCCGAGGCCTTTGCCGCGCTGTTGTCCGACTGGGACGCCCATGCCGCTGCGGCAACCAGCCAGAAGGCCGAGCGCCATTTCACCACCCCGACCTTCCGCGAATATCTGCGCATCGAGCGCAACAACAAGCGGCTCTGGCGCGAAAGCCTTCGCGGGAGCTGATTGCTGCGCCGCACAAATATTTTCGCCAGCCCCTTAAAATCTTCATCTTTCACCGCCACATAGCGGCCGGACGGACGTCGGACGGCCTTCAGCCGCCGTTCAGGCACCGACCGGTAAATGGCGAATATTCCCAAACGATGGGAATGGATTCGAACCAGGAAGACGAAAGAAAGCCGGGTCGGATCCGGAAACCCCAGCAAAACCGGCAAAGACAAAAATTGGCACGCCCGTTGCTTAGCGACGGGCAGAAACGCGGGGCGGAACCCGCGGCCATCAGGAAAGACGAAAAAAATGGACAACGACACCACCAATCTCTTCCGCCGCCGCGATACGATGTTCGGTATCTGCGAGGCCGTGGGCCAGGATTTCGGCTTCAGCCCGACGTGGCTGCGGCTTGCCTTCATCGCGCCGCTCTTCTTCTTCCCGGTGCAGACCTTCGCCGCCTATTTCGGCCTCGGCGCGGTCGTGCTCGCCTCGCGGCTGGTCTTCCCGCGTCAGTCGGCCGCTCCGGCACAGCCCGCTCTGACCCAGGTCGAGGCGGCGGCGGACCGCCCGGCGGAAACGGCGCAGGACCTCGCACTCGCAGCCTGATCGGCGCTGGGCGGGCCCTCCCTCTCCCCCGCGCCCGCCCGCGCCACGACCCGCACGGCCCGAGTCCTCTTCGGACACGCCGTGCCGCAACAGGGACCGGCAAGCATCCCCCGCTTGCCGGTCTCTTTTGTCTCCGCCTGACACAACGCTTGGTCGATTGCCCGCCCCCTCATAAACGCGCTGTTTACGACGTTGCGCTATGACTGGCGGCTGAAGTCCGGCAGCCCATGCTGCCCGCAGGCAAGGAAGACGCGTTGAGCCAGTCGCCCCAGCTCCAGCCGCAGACACGCAACGTCGCCGAAATGCTCGATCTCGCTGGTCGCCGGCTGAGGGCACCGGCGCGCATCGCCACGTGCGCGCCGCGCGGGCTGTCGAACGGACCCGACGCCATGCGCAACCTGGCCGATGCCGTCCATTTCCTCTGCCTGCTCCACGGCCGTCACCCCGGCGTCATCGACCTCGCCGCGCGCAAGGCGGTCGATCCCGTCTCGCGCCAGTGGATGGACGAAGCCGCCGACGCCTTTGCCCAGGAACGCGCCTTCCTGTCGAAAATCGCCGCCGCGGTCGGCCCGGTGCCGAGCACCCAGGGCCAGGACCAGTGCGAGGCCGCGGTCGCGGCGCAGCGCAAGGCGCTCGACATGCTCGCCGAATCGGACCGCCACGGCTGCGCGGTCGGCGCCGCGATCGCGCTGACCCTCGACTGGCGCACGATCCGCGTGCTGCTCGACATCAGCGCGCAGCGGCTCGACATGGCGCCGCCGCGCTGCGCGCTGCCCGACCTGCGCGAGACCGCCCGCCTCGCCGGCGCGGTCGCCGACACCCCCGCCGCCGAACGCGCGCTGGTGTTCGGCGCGCAGCAGCTGATTGCCCAGCACAGCGGCCTGTGGGACCTGCTTGAGGCGCGTGCCGCGAGCCGCACTCACTAAATCGTCGTCCCCGCGCAGGCGGGGACCGCTGGCGGCCTTGCTCAGCACCGTTGCAGAAACCGACGACGGCCCCCGCCTTCGCGGGGGCGACGCTTCGCTTGCACCCTCTCCCTCCCCCCGCTATGCCCCTTGACGTTCACGTTAAGGGAAAGGCTCTCCGCCCATGCGCTTCGAAGGAACCAGCGCCTATATCGCGACCGACGATCTGAAGGTCGCGGTCAACGCCGCGACATTGCTCCGCCGCCCGCTGCTCGTGAAGGGCGAACCCGGCACCGGCAAGACCGTGCTGGCCGAGGAAATCGCGAAAGCCTTCGACGCGCCGCTGATCACCTGGAACATCAAGTCGACGACCAAGGCGCAGCAGGGGCTCTACGAATATGACGCGGTGGCGCGCCTGCGCGACGGCCAGCTTGGCGAAGAGCGCGTCCATGATATCCGCAACTATATCCGCCAGGGCAAATTGTGGGAGGCTTTCACCAGCCCCAAGCTCCCCGTCCTGCTGATCGACGAGATCGACAAGGCCGACATCGAATTCCCGAACGACCTGCTCCAGGAACTCGATCGCATGGCCTTCCACGTCTATGAGACCGACGAGACGATCGTCGCGAAGGAACGCCCGATCGTCGTCATCACCTCGAACAATGAAAAGGAACTGCCCGACGCCTTCCTGCGCCGCTGCTTCTTCCACTACATCAAATTCCCCGACCGCGACACGATGGCGGCGATCGTCGAGGTGCATTTCCCCGGCATCCAGAAGACGCTGGTCAGCCGCGCGATGGATATTTTCTACGAAGTCCGCGACGTTCCCGGCCTCAAGAAAAAGCCCTCGACGAGCGAGCTCATCGACTGGCTGAAACTGCTCCTCGCCGAGGACATGCCGCTCGAAGTGCTCCAGAACCGCGACGTCGGCAAGGCGATCCCGCCGCTCCACGGCGCGTTGCTCAAGAATGAGCAGGATGTGATGCTCTTCGAAAAGCTGGCCTTCATGGCGCGGCGCCAAGGGAGCTGAGCGAAATCGCTCCCGCCCTATGAAGCAACCGTTTCCCCGAGCGAAGACGAGGGGCCCGTTCGAGCGCAGCGAGAACCAGCGACGTCGCTGCCTCGACTTCGCTCGGCATAGCCCCTCGTCTTCGCTCGGGGAAACGGAGTGAAACAGCGTGGGCGCGGGCGCTAAAGCTGGTACGCCACCTCGACATCGCCCCAGCGGCGCCCGTTGATCACCACCGGCATATAGACATTGCGCACCGTGACATAATTGGTGCCGTCGCCTTCCTGGCGATAGACCGCCATGAAGAAGGGCGCATTGCTCTTTTTCGCCGCCTTGTCGGTCTCGTCGAACAGGATGCGGCCGTTGCGGCAATGCGCGGTGTCATGCTCGATATCGCCCGTCGGCGCGCGCGAGCAGTCGGTGATGTGCGTCGGCAGGAATCCGTTCATGTCGCCCGCCGACGACATCTTCACCTCGGGATGGTTGGCGACGATATGGTCGAACAGCGGCCGCCAGTTGACGTCGGCCCAGTCGCACAGCGTGGTGCGGAAACGTTCGGGATTCGACCCCGGCACGCGGACATAATCGGTGTCGAACAATTGCTCCATCGACAGCTCGCCCTTGGCGATGGCGAGTTCGGCGATCGCGACGAACTGGTCGCGCACCCGCGACGCCAGCTCGACCACCGCGGAATCGCGCGGGGACACGCCCGCCGAAATCACCGCATTGAACATGCGGTTGGAGACGCTCTCCATCTTCAGGATCGAATCGCGCGTGCCGTCCAAGGTGGCGCTGTTGTCGCGCACCGACGCGACGACGCGGTCGACCGCCTCGCGCACCTTGGCGCCATTGGCGTGGACCATCGCGCTCGACTGCGCGATGCGGTCGCTCTGGTCGTCGAGCAGCGCGACGAGGTGCGTCGCGTCGTGCAGCGCGTCGGTGATCGTCTCGAACTGCGCCTCGGCGCGGCTCGACTGTTCGACCCCCGACTGGATCTCGGTGACCAGCCCGCTCGCTTCGGTCGCTAGGCTGCCTATGCTGCGGCGGATTTCGTCGGTGGCGCTGCGCGTATTCTGCGCCAGCTTCTTCACCTCGGCGGCGACCACCGCAAAGGTCCGCCCGGCGTCGCCCGCCCGCTCGGCCTCGATCGCGGCGTTGAGCGCGAGCATATTGGTGGTCTTGGCGATCGACTCGATCGACTGGCTGACCTGCTGCACCTGCTCCATCACCGCGGCGAAATTGGTGACATGCGTGCCGAGCCGCGCCACGAGGTCGATGACCGACCGGAATTCGGTGACCGCGGCATTGACGCGCTCGGCGCCGGTGTCGAGCTGTTCGCAGGCACGCGCCGAGAGCAATTTCGCTTCGTCGGTCGAATCCGCGATCTGGCGCTGGTCGGATTCGAGGCTGACGACGAACTCCTCGAGCCTAGCCGAGCTCGACGATCTGCCGATCCATCTGGTCGGTCGACCGCTTGATCCGCCCCGCCGCCTCGCTGCACCCGACGGCAAGCTCGCCACAGTCGCTGGCGACCGACTGGTCGAGGATCGGAGCCGCCGGATTGATGGAATCGAATTTCATTGCGCCACCCACGTCGAATTGATCGCAAAGCTATGACCGACAATGGTTAACGCGGGGTCAATGGGTGGTGGAGACGCCGCTGGGCCGGGAAGGCGGGGCGATGGAAAGGTGGCGGGATCGGGGTGGAAGGCGGACCGTCCTCTATGTCCGTTCGTGTCGAGCGAAGTCGAGACACCCCGAAGGCGCACGCGACCAATGGGTGTCTCGACTTCGCTCGACACGAACGGGATTCATGAGGCGGCTTGATCGCGATTGCCTCGTTTCAGCCCTTCCCGTTCCCCGGCGAAAGCCGGGGTCCAGATGGCGAACGCAGCCTTCTCATGGACCCCGGCTTGCGCCGGGGAACGGCAGGTATCGCCCGATACCCGCCATCCCACCGCCCGAAACCCACAAACAAAAAAGACCCCGCCGAAGCGGGGCCTTGTCTTACTGGTCGAGGAACGACCGCATCTTGCGGCTGCGGCTCGGGTGCTTGAGCTTGCGCAGCGCCTTCGCCTCGATCTGGCGGATGCGTTCGCGGGTCACGCTGAACTGCTGGCCGACTTCCTCGAGCGTGTGATCGGTGTTCATCCCGATGCCGAAACGCATGCGCAGCACGCGCTCCTCGCGCGGGGTAAGCGACGCGAGGACTCGGGTCACCGTTTCCTTGAGGTTCGACTGGACCGCGGCATCGACCGGGATCACCGCATTCTTGTCCTCGATGAAATCGCCGAGGTGGCTGTCTTCCTCGTCGCCGATCGGCGTTTCGAGGCTGATCGGCTCCTTGGCGATCTTCATCACCTTGCGGACCTTTTCGAGCGGCATCGACAGGCGCTCGGCCATTTCCTCCGGCGTCGGCTCGCGGCCGCTTTCGTGGAGGAACTGGCGGCTGCACCGCACCAGCTTGTTGATCGTTTCGATCATATGCACCGGGATGCGGATCGTGCGCGCCTGGTCGGCGATCGAGCGGGTGATCGCCTGGCGGATCCACCAGGTCGCATAGGTGCTGAACTTGTAGCCGCGGCGATACTCGAACTTGTCGACCGCCTTCATCAGGCCGATATTGCCTTCCTGGATCAGGTCGAGGAATTGCAGCCCGCGGTTGGTGTATTTCTTGGCGATCGAGATGACGAGGCGCAGGTTCGCCTCGACCATTTCCTTCTTGGCGATGCGCGCTTCGCGTTCGCCCTTTTGCACCATGTTCACGACGCGGCGGAATTCGGTCAGGCTCATGCCCGCGGCCTGCGCGATTTCGCTGATCTCGATGCGGATACGGTCGACCGCGCCCGCTTCATTCTCGGCGAAAGCCGCCCATTTCTTGTCGAGCTTGCCGACCTCGTCGAGCCAATTCTCTTCGAGCTCGCGGCCGACATAATGGTCGAGGAAGGCCTTACGCGGCACCTTGTGGCGCTCGGCGAGGCGCAGCATCTGGCCGCCCAATGCGGTCAGGCGGCGGTTGTAGCTGTAGAGCTGGTCGACCAGATATTCGATCTTGGTGCCGTGGAACTGCACGCTTTCGACCTGCGCGGTCAGCTCCTCGCGCAGCTTGTGATATTTCTTCTCCGACGCCGACGGGAATTCGTCGCCGCCCGACAGCGAGTCGAGCCGCGCTTCCTGCAGCTTCTGGAACGCCTTGAAGCTCTTGGTGATGTTGGCGAACTTCTCCAGCGCGTCGGGCTTGAGCAATTCCTCCATCGCCGCGAGGCTCAGCGTATTGTCCTCGTCGTCGTCCTCGAAGCTCTCGCGCTTGCCCGACGAGCCTTCGCCGTCCTCGTCGTCGCCGTCGGCGGCGGGTTCTTCCTCGACCTCATCCTCGTCCTTGAACGAGACGCCGGCGTTCTTCTCGCTGATCTCGCCGTCGTCCTCGGCGCCTTCTTCCTCGAGATTTTCGGGCGCCGGGTCCTTCGACAGCATCGCTTCGAGATCGACGATCTCGCGCAGCTGCATGTCGCCGTTGTTGAGCGCGTTCGACCATTCGATGATCGCGTTGAAGGTCAGCGGACTTTCGCAGAGGCCCAGGATCATCGTGTCGCGGCCCGCCTCGATGCGCTTAGCGATCGCGATTTCGCCTTCGCGGCTCAAGAGTTCGACCGCGCCCATTTCGCGCAGATACATGCGAACGGGATCGTCGGTGCGATCGACCGTTTCCTTCTTCTTCTCGATCGCGGGGTTCGACAGCGATCCGGTGCCGGCGCTGACATCGACCTCGTCGTCGGTTTCCTGCTCGGCCTCTTCCTGGACATCCTCGTCGCTCTCGACGATGTTGATGCCCATGTCGGAGATCGCCGACATGATGTCCTCGATCTGCTCGGACGACATTTCGTCCTGCGGCAGCGCCGCATTGAGCTCGTCATAGGTCAGGTAGCCGCGCTTCTTGCCGCGCGCGATCAGCTTTTTGACGTCGGCCTCGTTGAGGTCGATCAGCGGGCCGTCGGTGTCGGCTTCGGTTTCGCTATTCTTGGTGGCCATCTATTCTTCCTGCCTAATGGGGCATCAACGGGTCGTTACTGGCCGCCGCTGTCGGACAACGCGGCCAGGCGGCGGGTCAAGTCTTCGTCCATCGCGCGCAGCTTCTGCTGCCGCGCATGGCCTTCGTCGTCCATCGTGCGCATATAATCCGCGGTCGCCTCGGCAAGCCGGGCACGGATCTCGGGCTGCGTCACGAGCACACCGATATATTCGTCGAGGTCGCGAAGCGCGGTTTCCCGCGCCGCATCGGCCCCATCTTTGCTGTCCAGCCTGCGATTGAACGAAAAGTGCATTCCATCGGCTCTGAGCAATGTCGTCGCCCTATTATACACTTTCATCGGCTCCAATATGGCAAGCAAGCCCTCAGTATCAAGCCCTTCTTGGGCATTTGCCGTGTCAAGCATTATACCGAGCAGTTCGGCATCGACCGGATCGGCGACCGGCAGCCGGCACAGCGCCTCTTCATGGCGGCGCAGCGCGGCGGGGTAGCGCAGCAGCCCGCCGAGCAGCGCGGCGAGCAAGGGGCCGGCGATGCCCGCCTGTCCGATGCTACGCGTCGCATCCCCCGGAGGTTGCAGGCGCGGGTCGGGGCCGAAGCGGCGCTGGCCGCCGCGCGGGGCCTGCGGTGCCCAGGGGACGCGCGGTCCACGCTCGGGCTGTTTGCGCGTGAAGAGCGCGTCGAGCCGTTCGCGGAAGGCTTCGCGATAATGGTGGCGGACGTCGGCGTCGTCGATCGCATCGGCGTGGGCGAGCAGGCGGGTCTTGAGCGCCGCGCGCTCCTCGGGGGTGGCGAGCGGGCCCGCCGCGACCTCGTGCGCCCACAGGCGCTCGACCAAGGGCTGCGCATCCTCAAGGATTTCGCGGAAACCCGCCGCGCCCCGCGCACGGACGATATCGTCGGGGTCCTGTCCGGCGGGCAGCGTCGCGAAGGCAAGGCTGAAACCGGGGCGGAGCAAGGGCAGGGCGCGCATCGCGGCGCGCATCGCGGCTTTCTGCCCGGCGGCATCGCCGTCGAAACAGAGGATGGGGACGGGGACCATCCGCCAGATCAGGCCGAGCTGGTTCTCGGTGAGCGCGGTGCCGAGCGGCGCGACGGCGTCGGCGATGCCCGCCTCGGCGAGCGCGATCACGTCCATATAGCCTTCGACGACGATGATCCGGTTCGTCTGGCGCGAGGCGGGCGAGGCCTTGTCGAGATTGTAGAGGGTGCGGCCCTTGTCGAAGAGCGGCGTGTCGGGTGAGTTCAGATATTTGGGCTCGCCGTCGCCGAGGATGCGTCCGCCGAAGGCGATCACTCGCCCGCGCGCATCGCGGATCGGGATCATCAGCCGGCCGCGGAAGCGGTCGTAAGGCTCCTTGTTGTCGACAGCGATCAGCATGCCCGATTCGACGAGCATCGCGGTCGGGAATTTCCTGAGCGCCTCCTTCAGCGCGCTGCGGCTGTCGGGGGCGAGGCCGAAGCCGAAGGCCTTGCGCGTCGCCTCCGAAATGCCGCGTTTCGTCAGGTAATCGCGCGCGGGGGCGCCGTTGCTGCTGCCGAGTTGCTGGGAGAACCAGTCGGCGGCGGCCTGCGTCACGTCGCGCAGGCTCGCCTGTTCCTCGGCTTTTTTGGCGGCGCGCGGGTCGGGGGCGGGGACTTCCATGCCCGCTTCGGCGGCGAGTTCCTTGACCGCGTCCATGAAGGACAGGCCGCGCTGGTCGGTCATCCAGCGGATCGCATCGCCGTGGGCGCTGCAGCCGAAGCAGTGATAGAAGCCCTTTTCGTCGTTGATCGTGAAGCTGGGGGTCTTTTCGTTGTGGAAGGGGCAGCAGGCTTTGTATTCGCGGCCGGCGCGGGTGATCTTCACCGTGCGGCCGATGAGCGACGACAGGGTGATGCGCGAGCGCAGTTCGTCAAGCCATTGCGGGGTGAGGGTCATCAACTCCCCTCCCGCTTGCGGGAGGGGGCGGGGGAGGGCCTGTTTGAAAGCACTCGCTCGATCTCGGCCACGACGCCCTCGATCCGTTCCAACACATCATTGTTCCAGAAACGGATCACCCGATATCCCTGAACTTGCAAATAGGCCGTGCGCGCTTCGTCTTTCGCTACATCAACCGCGTGCTGCCCGCCATCGACTTCAATGACGAGCTTCTCGGTCCGAGACACGAAATCGCAGATGCAGGGGCCGATGGGAAACTGCCGATTGAAGCGCACGCTCAGCAAGTTTCCGGGCGCTAATATAAGTCCAAAGCTTGCGCTCTGCTTCGGTGGCGTTGTTGCGGAGTTCGCGGGAGCGCTTTGTGGGTCGTTTGTAGCCCTTATCCAACAGGCCCTCCCCCGACCCCTCCCGCAAGCGGGAGGGGAGAATATGCGCTTGCGGCCCGACCAGTTCCCCTCCCGCTTGCGGGAGGGGTTAGGGGAGGACCCGCCGCTTCACCCCGCCAAAGCCGCCTTCACCCACCCGCTCGCCTTGCTCATGTCGAGCTGCGCGCCCAGCCGCTCCTTCACCGCGGCCATCACGCGGCCCATGTCCTTCAGGCTGGCCGCGCCCAGTTCCGCGACGATCGCCTTGATCGCCGCCGTCGCCTCGTCGTCGGACAATTGCGCGGGCAGGAAATCCTCGATCACCGCGACCTCGGCGGCTTCGATGTCGGCGAGTTCCTGGCGGCCGCCCTGTTCGTACATGGCGATCGACTCGCGGCGCTGCTTGACCATTTTCTGCAGCACGTCGGTGACCAGCACATCGTCGTCGGCCGGCGGCGTGCCGGTGCGCAGTTCGATGTCCCTGTCCTTGATCTTGGCCAGCATCAGCCGGATGGTGCCGAGCCGCGCCTTGTCGCCGGCCTTCATCGCGGCGACCTGCGCAGCCTTGATGTCGTCACGAATCATGCGTGTCCCCATGCGCTGCAAATTTCGGAAAGGCCCTCTCTAGCGCCAAGTTTCCGAAACCGATAGCTTGTGAATCACTTTTTTGCCGCCTAGTTGGTCGGCCGTTTAGCCTTCTGTCCGGAGCATGTTGAATGGCACCAGCCAACCCCACAGCCGCGCCCAAAAGCCAGCCCGCCGGCGCCACCGGCGTCCTCGTCCTCGCCGACGGGACGATCCTGTGGGGGCTGGGCTATGGCGCTGCCGGGGCCGGTGTGGGCGAGATTTGTTTCAACACCGCGATGACCGGCTATCAGGAAATCCTGACCGACCCGAGCTATGCCGGGCAGATCATCACCTTCACCTTTCCGCACATCGGCAATGTCGGCGCCAACCCCGAGGATATGGAGCGCGACAAGCGCGCCGCGATCGGCTGCATCACGCGCGAACTGCCGACGGCGCCCAGCAATTTCCGCAGCGTCCAGCCGCTGCCCGACTGGATGAAGGCGCAGGGGCTGATCGGCCTTGCCGGTATCGACACGCGCGCGCTGACGCGCCGCATCCGCGACGCCGGCGCGCCGACCGGCGTCGTCGCGCACAGCCCCGACGGCCAGTTCGACCTCGATCGGCTGCTGATGCTCGCGCAGGGCTGGCCGGGGCTGGAGGGGATGGACCTCGCCAAGACGGTGACGCGCGAGCGGCAGGGGGCGTGGGATGCGGGGGTATGGCATCTGGGGTCGGGTTATGAAAAACCGTTCGCATCGAGCGAAGTCGAGATGCCCATCGGCAGTGAACCAACGCGGGGTGTCTCGACTTCGCTCGACACGAACGGAAATCAAGGGACAGCGCAGAAACCCCATGTCGTCGCCGTCGATTATGGCGCGAAGGACAATATCTTCCGCAATCTGGTGAAGGCCGGGGCGCGGGTGACGGTGGTGCCCGCGAAGACGAGCCTCGACGAGATCATCGCGCTGCGCCCCGCCGGCGTGTTCCTGTCGAACGGCCCGGGCGACCCCGCGGCGACGGGCGAATATGCCGTGCCCGTGATCAAGGGGCTGCTCGAGCGCAACGTACCGATCTTCGGCATCTGCCTCGGCCATCAGCTCCTCGCCATCGCGGCGGGGGCGAAGACGGTGAAGATGCACCAGGGCCATCGCGGCGCGAACCACCCGGTGCAGCGCGTCGGCGGCGACGAGGGCGACGGCGTGGTCGAGATCACCAGCATGAACCACGGCTTCGCCGTCGATACCGCGACGCTGCCCAAGGGCGTGGTCGAGACGCACAAGAGTCTGTTCGACGGATCGAACTGCGGCATCGCGGTGACGGGGAAGCAGGCGTTCAGCGTGCAATATCATCCCGAGGCGAGTCCGGGGCCGCAGGACAGCTTCTATCTGTTCGAGAAGTTCGTGGGCGGGTTGAAATGATTCACATTGTCGCCGAACTTGAAGACGGTCCGGGGTTCGACACCGTTCGAGACATGAACGCGTCGTACAAGCCGATGAGAGCCGAAGACCTATCGGATAAGCCCGCAGGTTTCACTGCTCGGCAGGCGAGTTTCTATCGCAATCTGATTCGTCTGGCTGAAACAATTCACTCGACGGAGATTCCCGTTGTTTTTGAGCTTGGCGGGCGAGGTCAGGTGTTCTTGGATCGTGGATGTATCAAGATCGCTGAACATGCAGGCTTTCTGAAGCCAATCCAGAACGGCTCCTCGGGATATATCGAGTCGGTCGAGTTGAACTTTGGCAAAGTTGGTAGCGCATGACGGATTTTGCAGACCAGTTCGATGCGCTCGCCGCTGATGCCGCGGCGCATCCCGAGCGCTGGGGCGCGGGGGTGCGGCTCAACATCACCTGCGCGCGGCGCCTGCCCTATGAGGCGGTGCAGCTCGCCGAGGCGCGCGGCTTTGCCGAAGCGCGCGGGGTCGGGCGGCATCATCTGATCTTCGAATATGAGGACGTCGTGCCCGACGCGGCCTGGGTTGCGGCGACGGCGCGGCCGGTGCTCGACTTCATCGCCGAGGTGGGCGGGACCGATCCGCAGATTGGTGTCGATCGGAATGTGCAGTGAACCAGGGTTTCGGCATTGCTACCCCCCTCCCCGTCGGGGAGGGGTTGGGGGTGGGGGAGCGAGGCCGTCAGGCCGCGCGTCCTCGCTGGCGTGCGTACACCCCCACCCAACCCTCCCCCTCAAGGGGGAGGGCTTTATTGGCCGCGGGCGATGGCGAGTTGTTCGAGGATCATCGCAACTACGCCGTCGGTGTTGGCGAGCACATCATTATTCCAGAAGCGGATCACGCTGTAGCCATGCGCCTCGATCACGCGCGTGCGCTCGGCATCATCGACGCTGTCGGCGTGCTGCCCGCCATCGACCTCGACGACGAGTTTCATCGACCGGCAGGCAAAATCGGCCACGAACGGGCCGATCGGGAACTGCCGGGTGAATTGGACGCTCAGCTGCTTTCCGCGCAGCCGCGACCAAAGCCTCTTCTCCGCCTCGGTGGGTTCGCGTCGCAATCTGCGCGCCACCCTTGTCAATCGCTTGTCCGTCACGATCTTCCCCCTCTCCCCGGTGGGGAGAGGGTTGGGGTGTGGGGGTTCGACGGTCAAGGGCGAACGCCACCGCTCCACTCCCTCATCCAGCTTCGCCTAGGCGGCGAAGCCGCCAAGGCTACACATCCTTCCCCCTCTCGGGGGAAGGCCTGGAGTTTTTAATGCCCAAAAGAACCGACATAAAAACCATCCTCGTCATCGGCGCCGGCCCGATCGTTATCGGCCAGGCGTGCGAGTTCGACTATTCGGGGACGCAGGCGATCAAGGCGCTGAAGGAGGAGGGCTATCGCATCGTCCTCGTCAACTCCAACCCGGCGACGATCATGACCGATCCCGACCTTGCCGACGCGACCTATGTCGAGCCGATCACGCCCGAGATCGTCGCCAAGATCATCGCCAAGGAGCGCCCCGACGCGGTGTTGCCGACGATGGGCGGACAGACCGCGCTCAACACCGCGCTCGCCTTGTTCAACGACGGCACGCTGACCAAATATGGCGTCGAGATGATCGGTGCCGATGCCGAGGCGATCGACAAGGCCGAGGACCGGCAGAAGTTCCGCGACGCGATGGACAAGATCGGGCTGGAAAGCGCGCGCAGCGGCGTCGCGCACACGCTCGACGAGGCGTTCGCGGTGCTCGAACGCACCGGGCTGCCCTCGATCATCCGTCCGTCCTTCACGCTCGGCGGCACCGGCGGCGGCATCGCCTATAACCGCGAGGAATTCGAGCATATCGTACGCGGTGGCCTGATCGCCTCGCCCACCACCGAAGTCCTGATCGAGGAATCGCTCCTCGGCTGGAAAGAATATGAGATGGAGGTGGTGCGCGACCGCAAGGACAATTGCATCATCATCTGCTCGATCGAGAATGTCGATCCGATGGGCGTGCATACCGGCGACAGCATCACCGTCGCGCCGGCGCTGACGCTGACCGACAAGGAATATCAGATCATGCGCAACGCGAGCATCGCGTGCCTGCGCGAGATCGGGGTCGAGACCGGCGGGTCGAACGTCCAGTTCGCGGTGAACCCCAAGGACGGCCGCCTGATCGTGATCGAGATGAATCCGCGCGTATCGCGCAGTAGCGCGCTCGCGTCGAAGGCGACGGGTTTTCCGATCGCCAAGGTCGCGGCGAAGCTGGCGGTCGGCTATACGCTCGACGAGATCATGAACGACATCACCGGGGTGACCCCGGCCTCGTTCGAACCGACGATCGACTATATTGTGACCAAGATTCCGCGCTTTGCCTTCGAAAAGTTCAAGGGCGCCGAGGCGGTGCTGTCGACCGCGATGAAGTCGGTCGGCGAAGTGATGGCGATCGGCCGCACGATCCATGAATCGCTGCAAAAGGCCCTGCGCGGGCTGGAAACCGGCCTGTCGGGCTTCAACTTCGTCGAGCGCCTCGTCGGGGCGAGCCACGATCAATTGCGCAGCGAACTGGCGCAGCGCACGCCCGATCGGCTGCTCAACACCGCGCAGGCGATCCGCGAGGGGCTGCCGCTGACCGAGATCAATCGCGTCGCCGGCTACGACATGTGGTTCCTCGAACGCATCGCCGAGATCGTCGCGGCCGAGCAAGATGTGCTCGAAAATGGTTTGCCGCGCGAGGCCGCGGGTCTGCGCAAGCTGAAAGCGATGGGGTTCAGCGACAAGAGGCTCGCCTATCTGGCGCTCCAGTCGGCGCATCTGCGCCCCGGCGCGGCGCGCGCGACCGCGCGCGGCAGCGGGCTGATCCACGAGGCGGTGAAGGCGATGACCGGCGGCGTAACCGAGGCCGAGGTGCGCGCGCTGCGCCATCGGCTCGGCGTGCGGCCGGTGTTCAAGACCATCGACACCTGCGCCGCCGAATTCCAGGCGCAGACGCCCTATCTCTATTCGACCTATGAGGCGCCGACCTTTGGCGAGCCCGAGTGCGAGGCGAACCCGAGCGACCGCAAGAAGGTCGTCATATTGGGCGGCGGCCCGAACCGGATCGGGCAGGGGATCGAGTTCGACTATTGCTGCTGCCACGCCTGCTTCGCATTGGAAGAGGCGGGCTATGAAACGATCATGATCAACTGCAACCCGGAAACGGTGAGCACCGATTACGACACGTCGGACCGCCTCTATTTCGAACCGCTGACCGCCGAGGACGTGCTGGAAATCCTGCACGTCGAAATGTCGAACGGCACGCTCGTCGGCGTGATCGTCCAGTTCGGCGGCCAGACGCCGCTCAAGCTCGCGCAGGCGCTGGAGGAAGCGGGTATCCCGATCCTGGGTACCTCGCCCGATGCGATCGACCTCGCCGAGGACCGCGAGCGTTTCGCGGCGCTCGTCAACAAGCTGGGCCTGAAACAGCCCGAGAATGGCATCGCGCGCAGCCGCGAGGAAGCCGTCGCGGTCGCGGCGCGCATCGGTTATCCGGTGCTGACGCGCCCTTCCTATGTGCTCGGCGGCCGCGCGATGGAGATCGTCGACGATCAGGCGCAGCTCGAACATTATATCGAGACCGCGGTGCAGGTGTCGGGCGATTCCCCGGTGCTGATCGACCGCTATCTGCGCGACGCGATCGAGGTGGATGTGGATGCGTTATGCGATGGCACCGATGTGGTCGTCGCGGGGGTGCTCCAGCATATCGAGGAAGCCGGGGTGCATTCGGGCGACAGCGCCTGCTCGATCCCGCCCTACAGCCTGTCCGCCGACATCGTCGCCGAAATCGAGCGGCAGGCCGACGCGCTGGCGCGCGCATTGGACGTGCGCGGCCTGATGAACATCCAGTTCGCGGTGAAGGGCGACGAGGTGTATCTGATCGAGGTCAACCCGCGCGCCAGCCGCACGGTGCCCTTCGTCGCCAAGGCGGTGGGCTCGCCGATCGCCAAGATCGCGGCGCGGGTGATGGCGGGCGAGAAGCTCGCCGACCTGCCCCGGATCAACCGCGACATCCGGCATGTCGCGGTGAAGGAGGCGGTATTCCCTTTCGCGCGCTTCCCCGGCACCGATCCGGTGCTGTCGCCCGAAATGAAGTCCACCGGCGAAGTCATGGGAATCGACAGCAATTTCAACCTCGCCTTTGCCAAGGCGCAGCTCGGCGCGGGCGACCGGCTACCGACCGACGGGCGGCTGTTCGTGTCGGTCAAGGACAGCGACAAGCCGCGCATCGTCGATGCGGTGAAGCAGCTTCGGGCCTGGGGCTGGCGCGTCATCGCGACGGGGGGCACCGCCGACTATCTCGATGCGCAGGGCATCGCGGTCGAGCGCGTCAACAAGGTGGCCGAAGGGCGTCCGCATATCGTCGACCGGATCAAGGACGGCGACGTGCAGCTGATCTTCAACACCACCGAAGGGTGGCAGTCGTTGCAGGACTCGCAGTCGATCCGCGCCTCGGCGCTCGCGGCCGACGTCGCCTATTATACGACCGCGGCGGGCAGCGAGGCGGCGACCCATGCGATCGGGGCACTGCGCGCGCACAGTCTTGAAGTAAAGCCGCTTCAGGACTATTATTGAGGGACCGCTTCACCCCCCGACATCGACGGAACCAGCGGCTCTGCCGCCCGGCGCTCTCCCGCCGAGGCGGAATATTTGACGAAGGACAACAGGATAATGGCAAGCGTTGAAAAGGTGCCGATGCTGGCGGAAGGCTATGAGAAGCTGAGCGCGCAGCTCAATGCGCTCAAGGCCGAGCGGCCGTTGATCGTGGACGCGATCGAGGAAGCGCGCGCGCATGGCGACCTTTCGGAAAATGCCGAATATCACGCCGCCAAGGAACGCCAGGGCCAGGTCGAAGCCTCGATCGGCGACCTGGAAGACAAATTGTCGCGCGCCCAGGTGATCGACCCCACGACGCTGTCGGGCGACCGCATCGTGTTCGGCGCGACCGTCACCCTCGCCGACGAGGACGACAAGCCGGTCAAGTATCAGATCGTCGGGCAGGCCGAAGCCGACGCCAAGGACGGCAAGATCAGCTATAACTCGCCGCTCGGCCGCGCATTGATCGGCCGCCGCGTCGATGACGAGATCGAGGTGACGGTGCCCGCGGGCGACAAATATTATCTGGTGACCAAGATCGAATTCGTCTGATCGGGCCGCGTCGATGAACGGCGCCCGGAATACGCCCGTCGTCACCGGCTATGCCGCGGCGTGCGTGGTCGTGTCGATCCTGCTGGCGATCACCGGGTTCGAGCATCAGGCCTTCATCGGCGCGGGTTTCATCCCGGGGCGTTTCGGCAGCGAGCTGATCGCGCCGCCGGGGACGATGCTGCCCTTTGCGCTCACCCCGCTCAGTTCGGCCTTCCTGCACAGCGGGATGCTGCATCTCGTCTTCAACATGGTCATATTGATCTTCATCGGACGCCAGCTCGAAGCGCCGCTGGGATCCCTGGCAACGGCCTTGCTGCTCGTCGCGGGGGCATATGCGGGGGCGCTGGCGCAATGGATCGCCAACCCCGAATCGCTGACCGTCGTGATCGGCGCAAGCGGAGCGATTTCGGCGCTGGTCGCGGTCTATGCGCTGATCTTCAGCCGCTCGCGTGCGCTCGGCGATCGGGCCGATCCCCGGCCATTGGGTGCGCGCGCTGTGGCTTGCCGCGGCGTGGATCGGGCTGCAGCTGCTGATTGGCCTCACGGGCGGCGCGGGTTTCGGCAATATCGCGATCTGGGCGCATGTCGGCGGGTTTGTCGCCGGGCTGTTATTGGCGCGACCGGTGCTGCGCTGGCGCTTCAAGGGGAAATAACTCTTTCTCCGTTCGCATCGAGCGAAGTCGAGATGCCCAACGGCCGTGCATGCCTGCCAGGTGTCTCGACTTCGCTCGACACGAACGGGTCTAGACGTGGTCCAATAACCCGCCCACCAGCAGCATCGCCACGCGCACGTCGATGCCGCAGCCCTCGGCGCGTTTCGCCGCCACGAAATCCTCGATTTCGGCGAGCGGGACGCGGTGGACGGTGATGTCCTCGCTGTCGACCCCGCCGCCTTCGCCGACCTTGGTGAGGCCGGTGGCCACCAGCAGGGTGAAGCTTTCGGTGACCATGCCCGGTGACGAATAAAATTCGCCGGCATTGCGCCAATGCGCGGCGGCATAGCCCGTCTCCTCGTCGAGTTCGCGCGCCGCGGCGAGTTCGGCAGCTTCGCCCGCGGTGTCGTCACCGACCAGCCCCGCGGGCAGTTCGAGGCAGTTCATGCCCATCGGCACGCGATATTGTTCGACCAGGATGACATGGCGTCCGTCGGGGGCATCGTCGATCGCCAGGATCACCGCCGCATGGATGCCCCGCGAGCGCGAGACATATTCCCATGTCCCCTGTTGCCGAACGGTGATGAAGCGGCCTTCCCAGCGCGTTTCGATCGGGGTGTCGGGCGTGGGGCGGGGCATGGCTGGTCCTTTGTCGGGGCTGATGTTGGCTCTTAGACCGATTCCCCGAGCGAAGACGAGGGGCTTTGCCGAGCGCAGTCGAGGCTGCGATGATGCTGTTTCTCGCTACGCTCGAACGGCCCCTTCGTCTTCGCTCGGGGAATCGGAACGCAAAAGGTCGTGGATCAGAGTTCGATCAGCCGGTCGGGCAGTTCGTTGGGATTCTCGTCACCCTTGGGAAAATGTTCGGCGAGCACGGCACCCATCTGGCGCACCGCCTCCGCCATGCCTTCGCCCGGTCGAGCCCGCGCGGACATGGCCGATCAGCGCCGCCATCGCGTCACCCCACACCTCGGGCGAGACTTTCGCGGCGATCGCCTCGTCGGCGACGATGTCGGCGCGATGCTCCTTCAGGCTGACGTAGAGCAATATGCCGGTGCGGCCGAGCGTCTTCGCCTCGGTGCCGACCTTGAACAGGTCGATCGCGCGCGCGCGGACGCGGCCCGCCAGGATCGCGCGCGGGGTCAGCCACAGGCGCAGTGGACGCCACAGCAGGATCAGCCACATGCCGATCCATTTGAGCACGCCGATCGCGATCACCGTGCCAAGCCATTGATTGGCCGTCAGCTCATAGCCCCAGCCGCCGGTCAGCCGGTCATAAAGGCCGCGATAGAAATCGGGAAAGAGCGCGATCACCGACATGGCGATGAAGGCGATGATGCTCGCCCAGACGAGCGCGACATCGTCATAATCGTTCGACTGCGCCGCGATGACGGTGACGATCTCGCCGCTGGTATGCGCCTCGGCCTCGGCGACCGCCGCGGTGACGAGGTCGTGATCGGCTTCGCCGACATGGCTGACTTTGCGTGGCATTTCCCTGCGTTCCCCTACCAGCCGCCCGACGCGCCGCCGCCGCCGAAGCTGCCGCCGCCGCCCGAAAAGCCGCCGCCGCCGCCCCATGACGATCCGCCGCCGCTGCCCCAGCCGCCGCCCCAGCTCGACCCGCCGCTGCCGCTGCCCCAGTCGTTGTCGCCCCAGATGACGATGGGCGCGCCCCAGGGGCTGTTCTTGCGGCGGCAGCCGGCCCTTCCTCCCCATGCTCGACAGGATCGGCAGGACAAAGAAGAAAAAGATGATGAGGCCGACGAACAAGAGCCCGCCGATATCGCCGTCGTTGGCGCGGTCGCGTTCCTGCGCCTCGATCTGCGCCGCGCGCGCCGCGGCCTCCTCGGGGGTCAGCTGGATCTGCTCGGCGATCGCGTCGACGCCCGCCTGGATGCCGCCGGGCATGTCGCCGGCCTTGAACAGCGGGGTGACGGTGTCGCGGATGATCCGCCCCGACATCGCGTCGGTCAATACGGGCTCCAAACCATAGCCGACCGAGATGTTCATCCGCCGCTCGTTGGGCGCGATCAGGAAGACGACGCCGTCGTCCTTTTCGGCGTCGCCGATCTTCCATTCGCGGCCGAGCCGGTAGCCGTAATCGGCGATGTCATGGCCTTCGAGGTCCTTGACCGTGGCAACGACGAACTGATGGCCGGTCCTGGTCTCCAGCGCCTCGAGCTGCGTCGTCAGTGCCGCTTCCTCGGCATCGGGAATGATCCCGGCCTCATCGACGACGCGGCCGGTCAGCTTCGGAAAGGTCTGGGCGGCGGTCAGGCGCGGCGAGCAGCGACAGGCCCAGCGCCCAGCCGAGCAGGATCGACTTCATTGCGGCTCTCCCGTTTGCGCGGCGATGGCGTCGATCCCCACGGTCAGGCCGCCGGCATAGTCGCCCGCCTGAAAGCGTGGGGTCATCGCGTCGATCACGGCCTTGGCCCTTTCGTCGGGCAGCAGTTTTTCCATGCCCGTTCCGGTCGCGATGCGCACGCGCCGCTCGTTGGGCGCGACAAGGATCAGGATGCCGTCGTCATGATCCTTGCGTCCGATACCCCAGCGATTGCCGAGACAGGTGGAGAAGTCCTCCACCGTGGCGCCATTGAGCGTCGCCACGGTCGCTACGACCGTCTGATGGCTGGTCCGGGCTTCGTAACGGGCGAGACGCTGCGCCAAACGGGCTTCCTCCTCGTCGTTCAGGATCGCCGCCGCATCGGTTACACGTCCCTGCAGCGCTATCTGCGGAACGCCGACACAATAAGCGGCTTCGGGTGCCGGCACCTCCTTGCATCCGCCCGCGACCAGCAGGATCGCGAGCGGAAGGGCAAGGGCGGTGCGGCGCACGCTTACTGGCCGAAATCGACCTTGGGTGCGACGTTGGCGTCGGGCGTCACCGCCTTGTACGGCGTCATCGGCTTGGCGCCGTGGACGATCTTGGCGCCGATGATGTCGGGGAAGGTGCGGATCGTCGTGTTATAGTCCTGCACCGCGGCGTTATAATCCTGCACCGTGACGTTGATCCGGTTCTCGGTCCCTTCGAGCTGGGTCATCAGGTCGGCGAAGCGCGCCTGGCTCTTGAGGTCGGGATAGGCTTCGACGGTGACGAGCAGGCGGCCGAGCGCGCTCGACACATTGCCCTGCGCCTGCTGGAAAGCCTGCACCTTGGCGGGATCTTCCAGATCGTCGGTGCTCAGCTTGACCTGCGTGGCGGAGGCGCGTGCCTGGATCACGCCTTCGAGCGTCGATTGCTCGATGCGCGAGGCGCCCTTGGCGGTTTCGACGAGGTTGGGGATCAGGTCGGCACGGCGCTGATAGGCGGCCTCGACATTGGCCCACTTCGCCTTGGCGGCCTCTTCCTTGGTGGGAACGCTGTTGATGCCGCAGGCGGACAGCGACACGGCCACAACGGGGATCATCATCCAGCGGGCGGAACGAAAGGTCATGGTCACGAACTCCCTCCGCGCGGCACGGCGCCGCGCCAACTGCCCTAACATAGTAAGACGCTTGCGCGCCCGCAATGATTGACGCAGATTAACCCTGCCTGCCGCGTGTGGATGCCGGCATGGGATCGTAGGGGTTGGAGCATGTTCAAGGATTTCAAGGCGTTCCTGAATCAGGGCAATGTGATGGGATTGGCGGTCGGCGTCATCATCGGCGGCGCGTTCGGCAAGATCGTGTCGTCGCTGACCGACGATGTGCTGATGCCCTTCATCGGCTGGGTCACCGGCGGCGGGGTCGATTTCACCAACAAATATGTCGTTCTCGCGGGCGGCGAAAAGGTGACCGAGGGCATGACGCTGGCCGCGGCGAAGGCCGCGGGCGCCAATGTGATGGCGCTGGGCAGCTTCGTCACCGCGATCATCAACTTCGTCCTGCTCGCTTTCGTGGTCTTCCTGCTCGTGCGGCAGGCCAGCAAGATCATTGCGATGCCCGACGCCGGGCCGACCGATGTCGATGTCCTCCTCGAAATCCGCGACGAATTGCGCAAGAAATAGGGAATCGACCCGAATTCGGGACGAATGGCCCGTCCGCGCCCTTCCCAAGCGCGGGCGGGTTTCCTATATGGGTCGTGCCGGTTTCGGCTGAGCTATGAGGATAAATGTTGCCGTGGAATAGGCACAGCGGACCCGGGGGCAGTACCCGGCGGCTCCACCACAAGCCCGCGATTTCGAAGGAGCGCGCGGGTTTCTGACGGGGCCGAACCAGGATCGACGTGTGTTCAAAGACGGTGGTTTCTTCCGGGCTGAGTAACCCGTTAAAGGCTCAAAACCAATAAGTGCTAACGATAACGAAGCACTCGCTCTTGCTGCCTAACCGATAAGCCTCACGGCCTAAGGTTAGACAAATAGAACGCGGTTCGGACCGAACCGGGCAACAGAATCGGATACCAGCGGCTGGGGACGAGCCGGGCAACAGAATCGTCCCACCTTTCCCTTGAGATCAGAAGGCGATGCCCGGCCGCAGGATGAGCTGGAAGGCGGCGAGCAGCGCGGCCAGTGCTGTAAACGGGCCGATGATGCCCGGTCTTGCAGGCGCCGGTTGGCGTCTGGCGAACCCGAGGCCCAGCACCAGCCAGCCCAGCCCGATCAGGTGGACGACGAACGGGATCAGCACCACCTCGACCGGTTCGCGCGGGATGCGGAACGGGACGATCGGCACGATGGCGAGGGCGACGGCGGCGGCCAGTTGCAGCGCCGTTCGCCGGTCGTTGCCGCGGAGCGGATAGCGCCGCGCGAGCAACAGGCCCGATGCGAACATCGCGATCACCGACGTCACCAGCAGCGGTCCGGTGACGAGCGGCCCCGCGTCCAGCCACGCCAGTGCCCGTCCGACGTCGTTGCCCGGAATCAGGCAACCGATCGCCCATTGGCTCAGCGACTGGAACAGTCCCTGAAAGGCCATCCAGAAAGCGAAGAGCCGCCATGTGGGGCGCGCTTGCCCGATACGTCCCGCAAGCCACAGGAAGAGCAGCCCGCTGCACAGGGTCGCGACGGCGCCGCCGCCCTGCAGCAGCTCGGCGATAGGGGCGTCGCCGCTCCAGTCATGATCGTTGTGATAGAGGATGGGGTCCAGCCCTGGCACCAGCGCCTTCGGCAGCACAAGGCCGAGTTCCTGCACGAGGAAGGTCAGGCTGAACGCCAAGGCGCAGAGCAGGGTCGAGGCGGCGAAGCTCTGCGCATCGACGCGGCCACCGCCGCCGTTCAGGCGCAGGAAACCGACGGCGAGCGGCAGCAGGCCGATGACCGCGACCAGCGTCAGCAGGATCGTCATGCGGTCGTCGCTTCGTCCCCCGCCGCCGGCCGCGCGAGCTGGCGGCTGTAAAGCCAGCCGATGCCGATCAGGCTGAAGCCCAGCACCACGAACGAACCGATGCGGAGCAATCCTTCGAGCCCCGAGGCGTCGAACAGGAACACCTTGCCCACCGCGCCGAGCATCAGGATCAGCGACGCGATGCGCCAGTCGTGGCGCCCCTTGCGGATGCCCCAGAGCAAAAAGCCGATCGCGAGCGCGAGGATCAGGATCGAGCGCAGGATATTCTCGCTCGCGGTCACCCCCGATTCGACAAGCAGCGCGCCGTGGAACAGCTGGCGCAGGCTCGCCCAGGCGAAGCCCGCGACGAGCAGCATCGTCGCGACCTGCACCGCGCGGTCGAGTGTGGCGGGCGCGGCGGGGAACAGCCGCTGGATCAGCGTCAGCCCGAGCCAGGGCAGCAGGAACAGCGGGATCAGCATATTGGCGACCGGCCAGGCGCCGATCGCCTGCTCCGTCCAGAGCGGATTGTGGAGCAGCAGCCCGTACCAGATCGCGTGCGCCGTCCCCGCGATCACGAGCGGGCGGGCGAGGGCGGTCCATCCGCGCTTCATCGCCAGCCAGCCGCCGCCGATCAGCAGGGCTTCCCACACCAGCCGCTGGCCGACCCCGGTCGCGACGAAATCGGCGCCGAAAGCGGCCGCGAAACCGAGGCGGTAAAGGCTGTGCAGCGCGATCCCTTCCGCGATGCCGGCGATGGCGAGCATCGCGATCAGCAGCCATCGCGGCAGCCTGTCGCGAAGCGGCAGCAACGGCGCGGCGAAGAGCAGCGCGGGCAGCAACAGGCGGAGCAGCAGTTGGTCGACCGCGAGCGCCGGACTGTCCAGCAGCATCGGCTGCCCGGCGATCGACATCAGCGCCTCCACCGCCCAGGCCCCGGCGGGCAGCACCGCCCAGGCTAGGCTGAGCCCAGCAAAGCTGACCGCCGCGGCGTCGAAACGCGCCAGATCGAAGCGCCGCGCCGCGAGCAGGGCGGCCGCGCCGCCGATCGCGGGGACGAGCATCAGCCACCCACCGGGCACGATCTGCGCCAGCGCGCCATAGCCGAGCAGCACCGCCGCGACCTGGCCGCCGCGCCGGATCGCCGGACGTTCCGACAGGATCGCGAACAGCAGCGCCAGCACGGTGAGCCCGGCCCAGCGCAGGATTTCGGTCGCACCGACCGCCGCGTCGCTGCCGTAAAGCCGCGACCACCCGGCGAGCGGATCGGGCCCGGTCCCGGCGAGCAGCATCACGGCGAGCAGCGCGAAGGCAAGCGCGAGCAGTTCGGTGCCGAGCGAGCCGCGCCGGCGCGCCAGCGCGAAGACCGCCGCCGCGACCGCGCCCATGGAGAGGGGCAGGCTCCATCCCGGAACGATCTGCGCGAGCGCGCCATAAGCAAGCCCGCCCGTCAGCATCAGTGCGATGGAACGGATATAGCGATCCGCCGCCTTGCCGGCGAACAGGGCGAGCAGGGCGGCGAGGGCGCCCCAGCGCAGCAGCGCCTGCGCCGCGAACCCGTCGCCCGCGCCGACCGCTAGGCGCGGCAGTTCGGCGAGCGCGAGCGGGGTCGCGATCAGCGCGACGAGCGCGAGCGCGACAAAGCCCGCCGCGATCGGCTCGATGCGGCGATCTTCCGCCGCCTTGCCGAAGAAGAGCAGGCCGGCGGCGACCGCGCCGACCGCAAGCGGCGTGACCCAATGCGGCAGGAGCAGGGCCGCGCCGATGGCGATCAGCAGGCCGGTGACCGCGGTCAGCCAGGCGAAGCGGCTGTCGCCGCGGCGGTCGGCGCGCCAGCCGAGCGCGATCCCGGCGCCGGTCAGCGCCGCCGCGCCGAGCGCGGCCAGCGCCGGCACCGTGTCGCCCGCGTCCCAGAAATGCCACTTGACCAGCGGCGGCGCGGCGAGCGCCAGCGCGCAGAGCTCGAGCGTCCGGCGCAGGGTGTGCGCCTCGCCCCACAGCCGCGCGAGCAGAGGCAAGGCATGGATCGCCGCGAGCGCCAGCGCGATCAGCGCGAACCAATAGGCCGTCGGATCGGGCCAGACCGCCAGCAGCAGCACCGACAGCGCGAGGCTGATCGACGGGACGATGGCGAAACCCTTTTCACGCCAGGCGAGCCATTGGCCCGCCGCGGCGAGGAGGGTGAACAGCCCCCAATGGAGCGGCGCGAAGCCGCCGTAACCGACGAGCAGGGCCAGCTGCAGCGCGCCGACGATCGCCGAGCCCGCACGCAACAGCGCGGCGCGCGGCCCCTCGAACGCCAGCATCGGCAGCGCCAGCGACAGCAGCAGGACATAGCCGCCGATCGACAGCGAGCCGAGCGTGTCGAGCGCGCTCGTCGCCAGCACCATCCACAGGCTCCACCCGACCCCGCCGACCAGCGCGGCAAGGGCGAGCCAAGGCCAGCGCTTCATCCGCGCGACCCCGGCGAGCCCCGCGATGGTGAGGCCGAGATAGACCGCGAGCAGCGGCACATTGGGCTCCATCGCCCCGACCAGCGCCGGGGCGGCGAGGCCGCCCGCGAGGCCGAGCAAGGCGCTCGGCGGGCCGAAGCGGAGCGACAGGCCGAGCGCCCCCGCCGTGACGACTGCGAGGCCGATAAAGGCCGCGAGCGGCCCGATCAGCCCATAGACATTCGCCGCCACCAATATCGCGGCATAGAGCGTCGCGATGCCCGCGCCGGACAGCGCCTGCGGCACGCGCAGGTCGCGGACCTTGTCCTCGTTGCGCCACGCATATTCGGCGCCGCCGATCAGGCCGAGGCCGAACAGGATGCCGGCGACAACCTGAACCCCCGGCGTGAAGACACGTGCGAAGAAGCCGGCGTCGATCGCGTAGCGGACGATCAGCACGCCCGCGATCGCCAGCGTGATGCCGCTCGGCCCAGATCGGCAGCGTTTTGCCGAACAGATTTTCGAAGCGCGACGCCATGGTCGGCGGCGGTTCGGGCGGGCCTGGCGGCGGCGTGGTACGTGCTGCGACGGGCTCGGGCTCCGGAACGGCCGCTTCGGCTTCGACGCGAGGCGCGGCGGCTTCTTCTTCCAGCGCTTCCTCCGGCACCGGCGCCGACACGCCCGGAAGCGGCGCGCTTGCCGCGGCGACCGTGGCGGGCACGGGAGGCTGTTCTTCGTTGGGCGCCTGTTCCGGGGTTTCTTCCTGCGGAGCGGGGGCAGCACCTTCTCCTCCGGTGGAGGAGCGGGCTCGTCGGTTCTGGGTTTCCAGCGATCGAGCGTTTCGGGCGACGGGGCTGCCCAAGGCGAAACGGGCGCAGGAGACGGGGAAGCGGCCGGGGGAACGGCGGACAGCGGCGCGCCGGCGGCGGCCCTTGCCTGCTCGCGGGTCTCGCCTTCCCTGGGCGGCAACAGGCCGACGTGGCGCTGCAGCGCGCCGATCCGCTTCGCGGCTTCGGCCAGCGTCGTCTCGGCGCGCTTCAACCGGCTGCGCGTATCCATCAGCATGATGAAGAGGGACAAAATCGCGATAAATGCGAAGAAAGCGGCCAAATGCGATCCCCTGAAACCTGCCGTCTTCTAACAGCGGCTGAGCCGAAGATCGAATAACTTGTTGGGTGCCGTGGGAAAAACCGCCGCCCGGTCAGTCGAAGAAGCGGATCGCGGCGCCGTCGGCGTCGCGCGCGATGCGGACCCGGACGTCGTAGAGCCTTGTCAGCATGTCCTCGGTCATCACCTCGGCCACCGGACCCGCGGCCAGCAGCGCGCCGTCCTTGATCGCGACGACATCGTCGGCGTGGCGGAGCGCGAGGTCGAGGTCGTGGATCGCCATGACCACCGTGCGCCCGGCGTCGGCGCGCGCGCGCAGGCGGCGGCTGGCATCGAGCGCATGGCGTGGATCGAGCCCCGCGGTCGGTTCGTCGACGATCAGCAGTTCGGGATCACCGACGATCGCCCGCGCCAGCATCGCGCGGGCGAGTTCGCCGCCCGACAGGCTGGTCGCCGGCCGGTCGCGGAGACTGGTCAGGTCGCAGGCCGCCAGCGCCTCGTCGATCGCGGGGAGCATCGCGGTGGGTAGGTCGCCGAAGCTGGGCAGCACGGGGGTCAGGCCAAGCGCGACGACGCGCTCGACGCTGATCGGCCACTCGACCTCGGCGCGCTGGGGCAGATAGGCGCGGCGCCGCGCGAGCATCCGGCGCCCGATGCCGGCCAGCGACTGCCCGCCGAGTTCGACCTGCCCCGCGTCTGGCGCGCGCAGCCCCGCCGCGACTTCCAGCAGCGTGCTTTTCCCCGCGCCATTGGGCCCGATCACCGCGGTCAGCCGCCCGGGCGCGAAGACCGCGTCGATATCGCACAGCACGACGCGCCGGTCGCGCTTCACCGTCACCGACGAAAAGGCCAGCGCGCTCATGCGGTGCGCCTTTGCACATGGAGGACGAGCCACAGGAAGAAGGGCGCGCCGAACAGGCTGATGAACACGCCGAGCGCGAGGATCTTGCCGTCGACGACCAGCAGCCTGGTGCCGATGTCGGCGAGCGTGACCAGCAGCGCGCCGACGAGCGCCGCGGGGATCAGCGTCCTGCCCGGCCGGTGCCCGACGAGCGGGCGGACAAGATGCGGCGCGATCAGCCCGACGAAGCTGATCGCTCCCGCCACCGATGTCGCCGCGCCGACCCCCATGGCGGTGCCGAGCAGCGCGAGCAGGCGCGTGCGCGCGACATGGACGCCCAGGCTCTCGGCCTGCGCCTCGCCCAGCGCCAGCGCGTCGAGCGCCCGCCCGGTGAGCAGGAGCAGCAGGCCGCCGAGCAGGATCAAGGGCGCGGCGAGCGTGACATGATCCCAGCTGCGGTCGACGAGCGACCCCATCAGCCACACCATGATCTCATAGGCGGCATAGGGGTTGGGCGCGATGTTGAGCGCGACGCTGACCCCGGCGGCAGCGATGCTGCTGACCGCCGCACCCGCGAGGATCAGCGACAGTGTGCCGCCGCGCCGCGACAGCGCGAGCGCCGTGCCCGCCGTAATGAAGCCCCCGGCGAGGCCGAACAGCGGCGGCGCCATCGCGAAGCTGGCGGCGAAGCCGAAATAGATGGCGATCACCGCGCCGAGCGAGGCGCCCGCCGACACGCCGAGCAGGCCGGGCTCGGCGAGCGGGTTGCGCAGCAGCCCCTGCAGCACCGCGCCCGACAGGCCGAGGATCGCGCCGACCATCAGGCCGAGGATCAGCCGGGGGAGGCGGATTTCGGTAAGAATCAGCGCCGCGAGATCGGTTCGCCCCGCAAACAGCCCGCCGAGCGCCTGCTCGGGGGTCAGCCACACCGTCCCGGCGAGCAGCGAGGCGAAGCCCGCGAGCAGCAGCAGGACGATGAGCAGCGGGATCAGCCAGCGCGTCACGGCCTCTTGCCCGCCGCAAAGGGAAGGGGGGAGCCGATCTGCCGCGCGGCATCGCGCAGTTCGGCGCGCAGCCGGATCGCCGCTTTGGTGATCCTGGGCGTGCCGCAGGTGTAATAGGCCGGCGAGATCGCGAGCGTGCGCGCGCCGTCCCAGTAACGGCGGACGAGCGGGTGGCGTTCGATATTCTCGCGCATCCCATATTCGGGGCGCACCCCGGCGCCCTTCACCAGCAGCGTCGGCGCGGCGACGAGCAGCACCTCGGTATCGGGGCGGTTGTAGCCCGAGACCGGCGGCTGGTTGGCGATGTTCACCGCGCCCGCCGCCTTCAGCACTTCATTGTAGAGCGAGCCTTCGCCGGCGCTGAAGCCGCCGCCGTCCCAGGCGACGACGCGGAGCGGCGGGCCCGGGTCGCGCGCCAGTTCGGCAAGGTCGCGGTCCATGTCGGCGATCATTGCCTCGCCGCGCGCGACTTCGCCGACGGCGCGCGCGACCTGCCGCACATTGGCGCGGATCATGGCGAAGCTGGCGGCATCGTCGACCTCTATCATCGGATAGCCGAGCCGTTTCAGCATCGCGCGCGTCGCGGGCTTCGAGAAACGGTCGGTGACGATCAGGTCGGGCTGTTGCCGCACCACTTCCTCGGCAAGGCCGTGGTTGATCCCGACCTTCTTTGCCGCCTCCACCATCAGCGATCCCGACGGATCGCGCGACAGCCAGGTGACCGACGCGATCCGTTCGGGGGGCAGCAGCGCCAGCACGAGCTGGTCGGTGCATTGGTTGGTGGACATGACGCGCATCGGCAAGGGCGCGGGCGGCGCCACCCCCGCGCTGCCGGTCGAAACCGGCAGCGCGGCGGCGGCGAGCCCGAAAGCCAGGCCGATGCGGCGCATCAGAAGCTCACGCGCACGCCGCCATAGGCCGCGCGGCCCTGGGTGCGATAGCTGAACACTTCCTCATATTTTTCGCCCGCCAGATTCTCGATACGCCCGAAGACCTCGATCGCGTCCGACAGCCTGTAGCGCGCGTTGAGGTTCACCAGCACATATTCGTGCAGCGACACCGGCACTGGCGCGAAGCTGGGATCGGTGAAGGCGACATCGTCCTGCTTGGCCGTTGTAGCGGACGGTCAGCGTCGTCGAAAAGCGTTCGTCGGGGCTGAAGACGGTCGCGTTGAAGCTGCCGATATGTTTCGGGCGCCGCACCTCGACCGCGCCATCTTCGCGCGCCTTGAGCCAGGTGTAGGCCAGATCTAGCTGGATCTGCGGGATCGGCCGCGCGCTCGCGAAGACTTCGACGCCGCGCTGCTTCGAGGTCGTGGTGCGGTTCGCCGGCGTGGCGACGAAGTTCGGCGGCGGGAAGGTGGTGAAGATTTCGCCGTCGAGCTTGCTGTCAAAGTAAGTGGCGCCGATGGTGGCGGCGCCGTCGCCGATGCGCTGCTCGATCCCGGCTTCCCAGCCCTTCGACTTTTCGGGGCGCAGGTCGGGGTTGCCGATGAACACGCCGTCGGAAAAGCCGTAGAGCTCGTAATAGCCGGGGTTCTTGACCCCGGTGCCATAGGCGCCGCGGATGCGGGTGCCGGTGGGCAGGCTGTAGCTGCCCTGGACGCGCCAGGTGGTCGCGTCGTCGAAACGGTCATTCTCGTCGCGGCGCACCGAGGCGCCGAGCGAGAAGACGTCGTTCACCAGCAGTTCGTACTGGCCGACGAGGCCGACATTGTCGGTGTCGCGCTTGCCCTGGAAGACGAAGGGCGAGGGGGTGGTGTTGCGGAACTCCTCGCGCTCGACATCGACCGCGGCGGTGATGCGGTGGACGATGGCGTCGGTGCCGAAGCGCAGGCTCGATTCGAACGACCCCTTGTAGCGCCGCCCTTCGCTGCCGCCGTCGCGCGTGCCGAACGAATAGCTCTTGCGCGTCACGTCGACGATCTGCCCTGTCAGTGCATTGGTCCAGCGCCCGTCGAGCGCGGTGAACTCGGCGCGGAGCAGGCCATAAAAGGACCGGGTCTTGGCATAGGTGTCGGGGCTGTCGACGATGAAGCCGAACAGCGGGCTCGCGCTGTCGAACTCGCTGTTGTTGAACTCGGCATCGACATAGGAATAGCGCGCGACGCCGGTCAGCCTGAAGCTCTCCGACGGGGTCCAGATCAGCTTGGCCGAGACACCGACATTGTCCGATCCGATATCACGGGTGCCGAAACGCGCGGTCGGCGAGCCGCCGGTGTGGAGATAGGCGGCGGACAGACTGTAATCGAGGTCGCCCGACACGCCCGCGACGCGGGCATCGCCCGAGAAGGTCTCGAACGAGCCGCCCTCGGCGCGCGCGCTGAAGCCGGGAGCCTCGGCGCCGGTCAGCGTGATATAGTGGATGACGCCGCCGATCGCGTCCGAGCCATAGAGCGACGACTGCTGGCCGCGCAGCACCTCGACCCGCGCTTCGGGGGAGGCGATCAGCGTGCCGAAGTCGAACTCGCCGTTGAACGGGTCCGACGCCTCGATGCCGTCGATCAGCACCAAAGTGTGATTGCCTTCGGTGCCGCGCAGGCGGACCTGCGTCTGACCGCCGATCGCGCCGAGGCGGCTGACCGCGACGCCGGGCACGTCGCGCAGCACGTCGGACAGGATGCGCGTCTGGCGCTGTTCGATCGCGTCGGCGTCGATCACAGTCACCGAAGCGCCGAGCTGGTCGATGCGAACGCCCTCGCCCGAACGCGAGGCGGTGACGACGATCGTGTCGCCGCTGGCGTCGGTGGTGGATTCGTCTGGATTGGACTGTGCGAGCGCGGGCGTGGCCGCGGTCAGCGCGATGAGAGAGATGAAACCGGTCTTCAACATGGGTAAGCCCCTTCGCGCCGGAGCAACGGTGGCGGGGCGTGCTGAGCGAACCGGTCGGTGCGGATGAAGGGCTAGGCGCAAAAAGCTCCGCCACCGCGCACCGATGCGGCCCCAGCCGCACGGGTCGTCGCTCAGACGGAGGATTACCGTGCCATGACCATCCCCTGGACCAAGGCAAGAGCGACCGGTGCGCCGGCAGGTCTCCTGGCTCGCGGGTCACAGCTTGATGCACGCCTTCCCAGGGTCGCCCCAGTGGCTGGTCCGGACGGGTCCGGACCGGTGCATCGCGCTCGCCGCTTACAGTTGCAGGGACAGCCCCGGATTCGAAAGTCCCTTCGGACCTTCTCACCGCGTTCCCGTTTTAAGCCCTTTCGGGCACCGGCGCGATCATGCGGGGACAAAGCCCCCGCGCGCCGCTCCATAGCGAAAGCTCGGGCTTACGCAATCGGCTTTTGTCTCTTTGCTTATGCCGTATTGCCCCTATAATACGGTTTCCAGGCATGTTCGCTTTCCGTCGCCCCGCCGCTCCCCCGCCCGAGCCCGTCCCCGCCGGTGGCGTCCCGCTGCCCGATGGCGCCGCGCCGCCGCCCGTCGCCCCGCCGCTGTCGCGGCGCCGCAAATGGCTGCGGCGCCTGTCGCGCGGCTTCGCGATTTTCGCGGTGCTTTTCATCCTGCTCGTCGGCTGGCTCGCGATCACCGCGCCCTTGTCGAAATCGCTCGAACCGATCGCGCCGCCGCAGATCACCTTGCTGGCCTCGGACGGCACGCCGATCGCGCGAACGGGAGCGATCGTCGACGCGCCGGTGAAGGCGAAGGATTTGCCGAGGCATGTCACCGGCGCCTTCCTCGCGATCGAGGACCGGCGTTTCTACAGCCATTGGGGCGTCGATCCGCGCAGCGTCGCACGCGCGGTGTGGAGCAATGTCACCGGCGGCACGACGCAGGGCGGCAGTACGATCACCCAGCAACTCGCCAAATTCACCTTCCTGACGCCCAAGAAGACGCTGGGCCGCAAGGCGCGCGAGGCGCTGATCGCCTTCTGGCTGGAGGCGTGGCTCAGCAAGGACGAGATTCTCGAACGCTATCTGTCGAACGCCTATTTCGGCGACAACACCTATGGGCTGCGCGCCGCGTCGCTCCATTATTTCTATCGCCAGCCGGAAAAGCTGACCCCCGGACAGGCGGCGATGCTCGCGGGGCTGGTGCAGGCGCCGTCGCGGCTGGCGCCGACGAAGAACCCCGACATGGCGGAAGCGCGGATGCGGCTCGTGCTCGGCGCGATGGCCGACACCGGCTATATGACCGAGACCGAGGCGAAGGCGGTGCGCACCCCGCGCATCGACGTGCGTACCCGCAACACCCTGCCCACCGGCACTTATTTCGCCGACTGGGCGCTGCCCGAGGCGCGCAAGTTGAGCGACGTCGGCTATTCGCGCCAGACGATCACGACGACGCTCGATTCGCGGTTGCAGGCGGCGGCGCGGCGCGCGGTGAACCGGGCAGGGCTCGGCAAGGCGCAGGTCGCGCTCGTCGCGATGCGCCCGAATGGCGAGGTCGTCGCGATGGTCGGCGGCCGGGACTATGGCGCCTCGCCCTTCAACCGCGTGACGCAGGCGCGGCGCCAGCCGGGATCGACGTTCAAGCTTTTCGTCTACCTTGCGGCGCTGCGCGACGGCTGGGACCCCGACGACACGATCGCCAACACGCCGATCGAAACCGGCTCCTATCGCCCGAAGAACGCGGGCGGTTCTTATTCGGAGACAATCAGCCTCGAGGACGCCTTCGCGACGTCGAGCAATGTCGCGGCGGTGCGGCTGTTCAACGAAGTGGGCAGCGACAAGGTCATCAAGATGGCGCGCGACCTGGGCGTGACCTCGCCGCTGGCCGAGGGCGATCCCAGCCTGGCGCTGGGTACGTCGAGCATGACCCTGCTCGAACTGACCGCCGCCTATGCCGGCGTCGCGGCGAACAGCTATCCCGTCGTTCCGCACGCCTTCAAGGCGGAGGAAAAGGGCTGGTTCGAAAGCCTCTTCTCGGGCCCCGACCGCTTCGGTTCCGACGATCATGAAGCGATCGAACAGATGCTGCGCGCCGCGGTCAACCGCGGCACGGGGCGGGCGGCACGGCTGCCGATCGCCAATTTCGGCAAGACCGGCACCAGCCAGGACAGCCGCGACGCGCTGTTCATCGGCTATGCGGGCGGGCTGGTCGTCGGGGTGTGGATCGGCAACGACGATAATTCGCCGCTGGTCGGCATCGCCGGGGGCGGGCTGCCCGCGCGTATCTGGCGCGATTTCATGGCCGACGCGCACGGCGCCAAACGCCCGCCCGCGCCCAGGAGCAATCCGCGCGGCCCTGTCCAGCCGCTCGACGTCCCCGACGTCCAGGCGATCCCGGTCGGCGAGACGACGACGGTCGGGGTCAGGGACGGCAGCGCGGTGGTGACGACCGAGATCAACGGCACCCGCATCGACCTGCGCCTGCCGATCGACGGCGGCACGCCCGCGATCGGCCCGCCGCCCGAGCCGCCACCGAAGCCATCGCCCAGGCAATAGGGCGGCCGAGGGGGGCAGAACCCAGTGTAGAGGAACGGCGAAACCCGCCCCTTATGATAGGCGATGATGTCTTTTGCAGACCCAGGACGGGAATGGCTGGTATCGGGCGGAAGCGGACACAGCAACGAAGGCATTGTGCGCCGACGTTGGTGAGATTGATTTCGCACAAAGGCACAAAGGCACGAAGATGTCGTGCTTGCCGCGAAGCGGCTTTACCTCTTGGGCCTCGTCAAAACATCGCCGTCTATGAGAAGGCGGCCTTTCGGCCGCGAACGGCCCTCTTCGTGCCTTTGTGCCTTTGTGCGAAACAAAATATCCGCCCCATCAGCCTCGAACAACGCTTGCTCGGCGCGTCGCCAAACGTCCGCTCCCCACCCCGAACCCGACAGGCCGCTTGAGTCCGCAAAGGACATGGTCGCCTTATGACAAAGGCTGACGGCGATCAGCGCGCCGAAGAACAGGGCACAGGGCCAGGTGTCGCGCCACGCGGAAACGCGGAGGAACAGACTGAAACTTTCATTGCCATGGCGGCGGCAGCGCGGGCCGGGCGGCGCGGTCAGCCCGCGACGGTGCGTTCCGCCAGGATCGCCGCCGCCGCCAGCCGGCCGGTCTGCGCGCCGCCGTTCATATAGCCGGGAAAGGCGTCGGACAGATGCTCGCCGGCAAAGACGATCGGTCCCGCCATCGCCTGCTGGGTGACGCCGCTCTCCTCCTCGACCCAGAAATGCGGCGCGAAACGCGTGAGCTGTCCGGGTTTGAAAGTCGAATAGGCGCCGCGCGCGTAGGGGTCCTGCCCCCAGGCGGTGCGCCGCATCGTCCGTGCCCGCAGGCTGGGCACCGCGGGCGCGATCGCCGCTTCGGCGCGCCGCAGGCTGGTTTCGGGTTCGACCGCCATCAGCGCGTCGACCTGGTCGCCGCCGAAGAACCAGGTGAGCACGCCCGCCTCGCCCGGCTGGCCCGAACTGGCGTCCCAGAATTCGGAGAAGATGCCCGGTCCCCTGCTGTCGACCGCCCAGGCCGCGCCCGCCGGTCCGGTCGCCTTTTCCCAGACGCGCTCGGCATAGCCGGCGTTGATCTTCTCGTTGCGGCCGCAGCCGATCTCGCTCACCAGCGCCGCCCAGTCTTCGGACAGCAGGCCGCCATAGTCGATCGTGCGCATCAGCGGCGCGGGCACCGTGACGATCACGCGATCGGCGCGGTCGGTCTTGCCATTGGCGAAGCGCAGATCGACTCCCTCCGCGGCCGGGGCGATCGACACCAGCGCATGGCCCGTCGAAATCCTGGGCATCAGCGGCTCGGACAGCGCCTTCACCACGCTCGACGACCCGCCGGTCAGGATGAAGCGTTCGTCGCTCAGCGAAATCAGCTCGGCCTGCTTGCCGTCGATCACGGGCAGGTTGAACAGCAGTTCGATCGCCGAGGCCTCACCCGGCTCGGCGCCGAATTCGGTGCGGATCGTCGCTTCGAGCAGGGCGCGGATATGCGGCTTCATCAATTTGGCATGGCCGTCGAGATAGGCCGTCACCGACATGGCATCGAGCCGCGGCGCGACCGCCTCGTAATCGGCGTCGAGCGCCTCGGCATCCTTGCCGATCTGTGCGGCGATGGCGCGCAGATCGCGGACCAGACCGGCATCGTCCAGCAGGCGGCCGTCGGCGACATAACGGCTGTGCGCAGGCATCGGCTTGCGGTCGATCAGCGGAATGCCGAACCGCTTCGCCAGCGCGAGCATATCTTCATGATCGGTGTTGATCAGATTGCCGCCGTCCTCGATGTTCAGGCCCGGCTCGGGCGCGTCGTTCGCGGTGAGCACGCGCCCGCCGAGGCGTCCCCGCGCTTCGTAGAGATGCGCGTCCACCCCCGCCGCGTTCAACGCGTCGAGCGCCGTCAGCCCCGCGAGCCCGCCACCGATGACCGCAACGCGCAGGCCGGACGCGGCGCGTGACGGCGCGGGCCAGCCGATCACCGGAAGCGCCGCCGCCGCGCCCAGCGCCGCGAGCATCCGGCGGCGCGTGATCCCCTGAGAGGCGGCGACCGGCGGCGGCGCGCCCTGTTCGGCCAGATTGGCGCGACGCGCCTGATTGAGCAGCCCCCACAAGGACCCGGAACCCCGCATCGCTCATCTCCTCCTGCCGCGCCCGGGGCCAACCTAGCATGGTTGCGGGGCCCGCGCGAACATTTGGCGGAACACCGCGATGCCACGGCGGGACAGACCTGCCGAAACCATTGGGTGAAATGGAGATGATGGTGCGGTCGAGAAGACTCGAACTTCCACGGCCTTTCGGCCACAACGACCTCAACGTTGCGCGTCTACCAGTTCCGCCACGACCGCACATCATGATGGTCCGGCTCGGGTCCGGCTCCAGGTAGGAGCGGGCGCCTAGCAAAGCTTTCCGGGCGATGCAAGCAAGCTGTACCGCATTTATTTCCGCATCTGCGAACAAGACGCATGGCGCGCTTCGGCGGTTGTCACGAAAGCGACTCCAAAGAGTCACCCAAATGTCATCGCTCTGGCGTCAGACCGTCACCGAATCACCCTAGTGGCGGCCTCACCGGGGGCGTGTCGGGACAATCCCTGCGCATCGGCCGGTGACTTTTCAGCAGGGGCGCCGCTCGACCGTTTTGGGGGCGCACAGCGGATAACGGAGATTTTCATGGCGGCTTTCGCGCGCGTTCGTTTGGTCATGCTCAGCGGCGTGGCCTGTTCAATTCTGGCCGCCTGCGGCGCCGACGGCGTCGCTTCGCCCGGCGAAGGCGTCATCGTGATCCCGGCGCCGACGCCGACCCCCACGCCGACGCCGACCCCCACGCCGACCCCGACGGGCGTCACCCCGGCGGCGAACTGCCCGACCATCGCTGGTGCCGACCAGCTCACCAATCTTGGCACGATCTCGGGTCCCGAAGGCGAGTGGCGCAACTGCGGCTTCCCGGCGCGCTTCAATTCGACCACCGCGATCCCCAAGGTTCCGGGCGTCATCTATTCGCTGCCCGGCCGTGTCGACGTCGGCACCGACCAGGGCGCCGCGAGCACCAACACCGTCGTCACGCTGACGATCGACCCCGGCGTCACCATCTTCGGCGCAACGGGCGTTTCCTTCCTCGCCGTCAACCGCGGCAACCGCATCGACGCCGTCGGCACACCGACCCAGCCGATCATCTTCACTGGCCGCGGCAACGTCGTCGGTTCGGCCAATGACCAGACCTCTCAGCTGTGGGGCGGCGTCGTCCTGCTCGGCCGCGCGCCGATCACCGACTGCCTCGCACCGGGCGCCACGCCGGGCACCGTCGCTTGCGAACGCGACACCGAGGGCACGTCGAACGCGCTCTACGGCGGCGCGCAGCCCGCGGACAGTTCGGGCCGCATGTCCTATGTCCAGATTCGCTATTCGGGCTTCATCCTGTCGGCAGCGGCTGAATTGCAGGGCCTGACCCCGTCGGGCACCGGTTCGGGCACCCAGCTCGACCATATCCAGATCCACAACAGCTCGGACGACGGCATCGAAGTGTTCGGCGGCCGCGTCAACATGAAGCATCTGGTGATCACCGGCGCCGAGGACGATGGTCTCGACACCGACGTCGGCTATCAGGGCAACATCCAATATGTGATCGGCGTGCAGCGCGAAGGCGGCGCGGTCGGCGACTCGATGATGGAAATCGACTCGAACGGCAACGAAAACACGACGCCGCGCCAACGGGTCAATCTGTCGAACTTCACCTATATCCACCGCAACAATGCGGCGGGCAACGGCGTGTCGATCCTCGTCCGCGGCGGTGCCGACTATACTTTCGCCAACGGTCTGATCGTGGCGCCGGGCTTCCGCTGCCTCGGCTTCAACAGCGCGACGACGACGCAGACCACCGGTCCCGACGAAGCCGGCCCGCCGAAATTCTTCTCGGTGTCGATGCAGTGCAACGGCTCGCCCTTCCGCGGCACCGACGGTGTGACCGACGCGCAGGTGCAGGCGATCTTCGAGGCCGGAACGAACAACCGTTCGAACTATGTGCCTTCGCTGACCAACCTGTTCGTCAACGGAGCGACCGAAAGCGGCTTCACCGCCTTCGACGCGAAGACGCTGAACGCCTTCTTCGACACGACGGCCTATGTCGGCGCGGTCCGTGACGCCAACGACACCTGGTACCAGGGCTGGACCTGCAACTCGTCGACCGCGAACTTCGGCAGTGCCAGCGGGCTCTGCAATCGCATTCCGACGACCTGATCGCTCGCGATCCAATTGGGGAGCGGGCGGGCCTTCCATGGCTGGCCCGCTCCCTTCCTGCATATCCTTGGGGACATTTCATCATGACCAAGCGGTCGATCTTCGCCAGCCTGCTTCTTCTCAGTTCCGCCCTCGTTGCGCTCGGCGGCGCTCGCCCAGGGCACCGATAGCGATCCCGCTTCCGAAGCGCCGGAGCCTGCCGCCGCCGATGAGCCGGCCTCGCAGGATGAGGAAGAAGTCGATGTTTCGATTCCCGGCGGCGCCGATGCAGAGATCGTCGTCACCGGCCGCTATACCCCCAATGTCGTCCGCGCGACGCCCGAAGTCGTGTCGGTGCTCTCGTCGGCCGATATCGCGCGCACCGGCGAAGGCGACATCTCGGGCTCGTTGCAGCGTGTCACCGGCCTGTCGGTCGTCGGCGGCGGCTTCGTCTATGTCCGCGGCCTCGGCGACCGTTATTCGCTCGCGCTGCTCAACGGCTCGCCGCTGCCCAGTCCCGAACCGCTGAAGCGCGTCGTGCCGCTCGACATCTTCCCGTCGAACGTCATTGACTCGACGCTGGTCCAGAAAAGCTATTCGGTGAACTTCCCCGGTGAATTCGGCGGCGGCGTGATCAACCTCACGACCAAGGCGACCCCGCGCGAAAGCTTCCTGACCTTCTCGGGCGGGATCGGCTGGGATAGCGAAACGACGAATGAACTCGGTTATACCTATTATGGCAGCGACACCGACTGGACCGGTTTCGATGACGGCACGCGCGACATTCCGCCGCTGCTGAGCGCAGCGCTGGCGAGCGGCAAGCCGATCCTCGAAGGCGCGGACTTCACGCAGGACGACCTCGAAGCGATCCAGATGGAACTGGTCAACGCCGAGACGACCCTGCTCCAGCAGAACAACCATATCCCGGTCAACTGGTCGGCGGGCATCACCGGCGGCACGACGATCCAGCTGCCGAATGGCGAACTGGGCATCATCGCCACTGCCGGCATCAGCAACAAGTGGCGCACGCGCGACACGCTGCAGCAAAGCTCGGTCGAACAGGATCTGTCCGGCGATCCGCAGTCGAGCTTCCAGCGCGTCGTCACCGACAACCGCATCGTCGTCAACGGCCTGCTCGGCTTCGGCCTCGAACTCGGCGACCACAAGTTCCGCTGGACCAACCTCTATATCCGCGACACGCTGAAACAGGCGCGTCTCGGTCTCGGCAGCGATGCGAACCAGGTCGGCCGCGACATCTTGCGCCAGGACACCGCCTGGTATGAGCGCCAGCTGATCAACAGCCAGCTGGTGGCCGAATTCGATTTCGATCAGCTCCAGCTCGACCTGCGCGGTGGCTATGCCAAGACGCAGCGCGAGGCGCCCTATGAGCGCAGCTTCACCTATGTCCGCACCAACCTGCCGACCGAGCAGGACCCGACCGGCGACAAGTTCGTCAACGACCTCGGCGGCAACAAGGGTGATGCGACCATCGCCTTTTCGGATTTGAACGAGGAGCTGTGGTCGGGCGGCGTCGATCTGTCGTATGAGATTGCCCCGCGCATCACCGCGACCGTGGGTTACGCCTATAGCGACACCCACCGCGTCTCGGTGCGCCGCGCCTTCCAGTTCCGCGCCTCGGGCCTGCCGGTTCCGGTGCAGCAACTGCGCCCCGATTATCTGCTCTCCGATGCCTCGATCCAGCTTTACGATATCACGCTGGTCGAAACCTCGGCGCAGGACGGCACCGCGGCGTTCGCGGCCGACCTCACCACCCACGCGGGCTATGCGCAGTTGCAGGCCGAATTGCTGTCGGGCGTGAACATCAACGCCGGCGTCCGTTACGAGGACGGCAAGCAGACGGTTGTTCCGATCGACCTGTTCAACACCGGCGGCACCGCGATCGCGGCGACGAACCTGAAGAATGATTATTGGCTACCCGCGGTCACGCTGACCTGGGAAGTCGCGCCCGACATGCAGCTGCGCGTCAGCGGGTCGAAGACGATCGCGCGCCCGCAGTTCCGCGAACTCGTCGCGCAAATCTACAACGATCCCGAATCGAACCGCAACTTCCGCGGCAACCCGTCGCTGACCGACAGCGAGCTGTGGAACGCCGAGGCACGGTATGAATGGTATTTCGCCAAGGATCAGCGCCTGACCGTCGCCGGCTTCTACAAGTCGATCGACCGTCCGATCGAGGCCTATACCTCGCTCACCGATTCGGTCGGCAACACCAGCTATGCCAATGCGCCGAAGGCGACGCTCTATGGCGCCGAATTCGAAGTGCAGAAATATATCGCGCTCGACTCCATGTCGGACGCGGCCTTCTGGGCGAGCCGCCGCCTGGTGCTGATTGGCAACTATACCTGGACGCAGTCGAAAATTAAGGTCGGCGCGGGTGACACCACCGTCATCAACGGTGTCGAGCTCGATGCGAACAATTTCTTCTTCGACGGCGCGCCGCTCACCGGCCAGTCGGACCATCTGGTCAACGTCCAGATCGGGCTCGAGGATCAGGACAAATTGTCGCAGCAGACCCTGCTCCTGACTTATGCCAGCCCGCGCGTGACCAGCCGCGGTCCGTCGGGCCAGCCCGACATCCGGGAAAAGCCGGGCCTCCAGCTCGACTTTGTCGCCCGCCAGGGCTTCGCCGCCTTCGGCAAGGAAATCGAGCTGAAGTTCGAGGCGCGCAACCTCACGGGGCGGACCTACAAGGAAGTGCAGGAAGCAGGCGACAACAGCATCTTCTTCAACCGCTACAAGCTCGGCCGCAGCTTCTCGCTGAGCGCGTCGCTGAAGTTCTGACGTCGATATTACGCCCCCATAAGGGGAGAGTAGCGAGCCCCGGACTTGATCCGGGGCGCAGCGGCTGGGATCTATCGGCCTCGCGCAAGGCCGATAGATCCCAGCCAATCCCTCTCCTGAAGGGGAGAGGCTTTTCGGGCGGTCGCACCGGACTCGCTCCATTGTCAAAAAACTGTAATCTTCCCGTCAGCTGATTGTCACCGATCGCCCCTAGGCGATCTCGCAAGGACGCAATTTCAGGCGGGGGTAAGACGGGCATTTCATGGCGACGCTGATGTCCCGATCGGCCGTTCGGCTGCCGCGCGGATTGCCCGCATGGCTGCGCGCTCGGCAAGCGGTCGCCGCGCACCTTGTGGCCGGTGCTGCTCGTCGGTCTGCTCGCGCTTCTCCTCCTGTTCCAGCTCGTGATGCTCGTCTGGACACTGGTCACGCCGCTGGCGCCGCTCGGCGCCTGGCAGCCGCAGACCGCGGTGATCGCCTCGCCCGCGGAACGCCGCGCGCTTTTCGCCGGCTTCGATCCTTTCTTCCGCACCGGCGGTCAGGGACCGGCGTCGGCAACGGTGACCGCGCTCGGCCTCACCCTGTTCGGGGTCAACATCAACGAAGCGACGGGCGGCGGATCGGCGATCATCGCGGGCGAGGACGGCGTGCAGTCGAGCTATGCGGTCGGCGACGAGATCGTCCCAGGCGTGAAGCTCGCCGGGGTCGCCTTCGACCATGTGCTGCTCGACCGGGGCGGCGCGCGCGAAAGCCTGTTCCTCGACCAGAGCGGCAGCGCCGATACCGCGACGCCGGTCACCCCGCTGCCCGCGCCGACCCCCGAGGTCGGGTCGGCCCCGGCGAATCCCACTGCCGCCACCGGCGAACTGTCGCTCGGCCGCGCTCAAGAGCGGCGTCGGCTTCGTGCCGCGCAGCGAGAATGGCCGCGTCACCGGCGTCGTCGTCCAGCCGCAGGGCGATGGGGCGACCTTCCGCGCTGCGGGGCTACGTCCCGGCGACGTCATTCGCGGCATCAATGGCCGCCCGATCGGCTCGGCGGGCGACGCCGCCGCGCTCGCCAATCAATTCGCACCGGGTGCGCGCCTCTCGCTCGAAGTCGAGCGCGGCGCCGAAGTCGTCCCGATCGCCATTTTCGTCTCGAAGTAGGGTATATGCGCCTCAAACTGTCCCTGATGCTTGCCGCCGCGCTCGTTTCCGCCACGCCGGGCCCCGCGCTGGCGCAATATACGCTCAACGTCCGCGACGCCGACATCCGCGCCTTCATCCAGGATGCGGCGCGCATCACCGGGCGGACCTTCGTCATCGACGGGCGCGTCAACGGCAAGGTCTCGGTGGTCACCGACCGCCCGCTGTCGCGCAGCGAATATTTCGAGATTTTCCTCGCCACCCTGCGCTCGAACGGCCTCGTCGCCGTACCGGGACCGAACGGCGCCTATCGCATCCAGCCGATCGACGGCGCCGCCGCCCAGCCCGGCCGCATCGGCGGCAAGGGTGCGGCGCAGAACCAGTTCGTGACCGAAATCATCCGCCTGCGCCATATCGACGCCGTCGCGGCGGTCGAGACACTGCGCCCGCTGGTCAGCCCGCAGGGCTCGCTGACCGCGAACCGCAACGCCAACAGTCTGGTCGTCGCCGACTTCGCCGACAATATCCGCCGCATCCGTGCCCTTGCGGCGAGCATCGACCGGGACAGCACGACCAGCCAGATCGTCACGCTGAAAAATGCCGGCGCACGCGAGATCGCCGCCGCGTTGCAGGCGCTGGTGCCCGCGGCGGGTGAGGGCGCGCAGTCGCCCGTCGCGATCGTGCCGATCGACAGCAGCAACGCGATCGCGCTGCGCGGCGACCAGGCGCTCGTCGCGCGTTTCGTGTCGATGGCGAACGACCTCGACGCCAAGGCGGCGGGCGGCACCGAATTGCGCGTCTACTGGCTGGAGCATGCCAATGCCGAAACGCTGCTGCCGACGCTGCAGCAACTGATCGGCGGCGGCAGCGATCCGGCGCAGAAGGCGGGGCTGCCACCGGCAACCTCTTCGTCCTCCTCGTCGTCGAGTGGCGGCGCATCGGCGCCGACGGCGGCCCCGGTCGCCTCCACCCCGACCTCGGTCAGCGGCTCGGGCGGCAGCATTTCGACGCGCGGCCCGGCGATCGTCACCCGCTACGAAGGCGCCAATGCGATCATCGTCGCGGCCAACAGCGAGGTGCAGCGGATGCTCGGCGAGCTGATCCGTCAGCTCGACAGCCGCCGCGAACAGGTACTGGTCGAGGCGATCGTCGTCGAGATCGGCGACAGCGCCGCCAAGCAGCTCGGCGTCCAGTTCCTGCTCGGCGGCAAGAATATCCCCTTCGTCGCGACGAGCTACAGCAATGCCTCGCCCAACATCCTGACGCTCGGCGGCGCCTATGCCGCAACGCAGCTGGCGCAGGACACGACCACCGTCGATGGCACCACGGTCGTTACCCAGACATCGAGCGCCTTCGGCAACAGCCTGCAGGAAGCGGCGGCCGCGCAGCTGCTCCAGGCGACCGGCGGCTTTGCCGGCTTTGCGGGCGACATCGGCAAGAACACGATTTTCGGGGCTATCATTAATGCGGTGAAGTCGGACACGACGTCGAACCTGCTCGCCACCCCGCATATCGTAACCCTCGACAATCAGGCGGCAAAATTCCTCGTCGGTCAAGAAGTGCCGATCACCACCGGCGAGGCTTTGAGCGACAATTTCGACAATGCCTTCCGCACCGTCCAGCGCGAGGAGGTCGGCATCAAGCTGGAGGTCACGCCGCAGGTCAACGGCGCGGGCGAGGTCAAGCTGTTCCTGCGCCAGGAAGTGTCGAGCGTCGCCAGCCCCGTATCGTCGCGCAATAGCGACCTCATCCTCAACAAGCGGTCGTTCGAAACCGTGCTGACCGTCGACGACGGCGAGATCCTCGCGATCGGGGGCCTGCTCAACGACGACGAGCGCAGGACGATCGAGCGCATCCCGCTCTTGAGCGACATCCCGCTGATCGGCGAACTTTTCAAGTCGCGCAGCCGCAGCCGCGCCAAGACCAATCTGATGGTCTTCATCCGCCCGACGATCCTGCGCAACCGCGAGGATAATGCCGCGCTCACCGCGCGCCGCTACGGCTATATCCGCGACACGCAGCTCCGCCGCAATCCCGACGAGGAGCCCGCGATCGATACGCTGGTGCGCGACTATATGGGCACCACGCCCCCGTCGCCGCCGACCGCCGCCGACATCACCGTCGGTCCGGTCGACCTGCCGGCGCTGCGCGGTCCCGACGGCACCGTTACGACCACCGACGTGCCGCCCTCGGTCGCCAACGCCCCCGCTCCGCCGCCGGGAGACTATCCGTGACCGAAGACGATCCGATCGCCGCTTCCCCGGCGCCGGTCGACATCCCCTATGGTTTCGCGCGAACGCACGGCGTCGTCATCGCGCCGGGCGAAGGCGGCGTATGGCTCGCGACCTTGCGCGAGGGCGCCGACCCCGCGGTGCTGATCGAGGTGAAACGCTATCTCGCCGCGCCGCTCAAGGTCGCGGCCGCGACCAACGCCGATTTCGACCGTCTGCTTTCCGACCATTATGCCGTCGATGCCTCGGCCGCCGCAATGGCGGGGTCGCTCGACGGCGCCGACCTCGAACTCGGTATCCCCAGCGCCGAGGATCTGCTCGACAGCGCCGACGATGCGCCCGCGATCCGCCTGATCAACGCGATCATCGCCGAAGCGGTGCGGCAGGGGGTCAGCGATATCCATATCGAACCCTATGAAAGCGGCCTTGTCGTGCGGATGCGCACCGACGGCGTGCTGCGCGAACATCTGCGCATGCCGCCGCACGTCGCGCCCGTCGTCGTCAGCCGCATCAAGGTGATGGCGCGCCTCGACATTGCCGAGCGCCGCATCCCGCAGGACGGCCGCATCGGGCTCACGCTGGCGGGCAAGGCGGTCGACGTCCGCGTCTCGACCCTGCCCAGCCGCGCCTAGCGAACGCGTCGTGATGCGTATCCTCGACAAGGATGCGGCGGGCATCGACTTCGACGTGCTCGGCCTGACGGGCGCCGCCGACCAGATTTTGCGCGAGGCGCTCGCCGAACCGAACGGCATCATCCTCGTCACCGGCCCGACGGGTTCGGGCAAGACGACGACGCTCTATGCGGCGCTGAAACAGCTAAACGACGGCCAGCGCAACATCCTGACGGTCGAGGATCCGGTCGAATATGCCGTCGACGGCGTCGGCCAGACGCAGGTGAACGCCAAGGTGGGTCTCGACTTTGCGGCGGGCCTCCGCGCGATATTGCGCCAGGACCCCGACGTGGTGATGGTCGGCGAAATCCGCGACCGCGAAACCGCCGACATCGCGGTGCAGGCGTCGCTGACGGGTCACCTCGTGCTTTCGACCGTGCATACCAACGACGCCGTCGGTGCGATCACGCGCCTGAAAGACCTGAAGGTCGAACCCTTTCTGCTGGCCTCGACGCTGCGTGCGGTGCTGGCCCAGCGGCTCGTCCGCAAGCTCTGCGACAATTGCCGCGAGCCGATCCAGGCCGACAACAGCGTCGCCGCGATGCTCGGTCTCGACATCGGCACCGTCATCTGGAAGCCGAAGGGCTGCGACCAGTGCGGCGGCACCGGCTTCAAGGGCCGGATCGGCGTGTTCGAGGCGATCAAGGTCGACGACACCGTGCGCCGCTATATCTACAATGGCGGCGACGAGGCGATGATCGTGAAGCACGCCTTCCTCAAATCGCCGACGCTCGCCTCGGCGGCGCGGGCGATGGTCGCCAAGGGGCTGACCACCGCCGAAGAAGCGATCCGCATCGCGCGGCGCGAGGATGTCGATGCCTGATTATCGCTATGTGGCGATCGATCCCCAGGGCCGCGAACGCAAGGGGCGGCTGACCGCCGCCAACGACGATGCCGCGCGCGCCGACCTCGCGCGGCGCAAATTCCATATCGTCGCGGTCGAGGCCACGGGCGCGAAGCCGGCCGCGGGGGCCTCGCTCCTCGCGTTCCGCCGCAACAGATTATCGTCGAAGCAGCTCGCGCTCTTCACCCGCCAGCTCGCGACGCTCGCCGAGGTCGCGCCGCTCGAAGAGGCGCTGCGCACGCTGACCCGCCAGAGCGAGGCGGAGGCCGCGCGCCTCATCATCGGCGACGTCCACGCCGGCCTGCTCGAAGGACGCCGCCTCGCCGATGCGATGGGGCGCCAGCCGGGCAGCTTCCCGCCGCTCTATCGCGCGATGGTCGCGGCGGGCGAAACGACGGGCAGCCTCACCACCATCCTCGCGCGCCTCGCCGATCTGCTCGAACGCCAGGCCGAGGTGCGCGGCAAGCTGATCGCCGCGCTCGCCTATCCGATCGTGCTCGCCATCGTCGCGATCGGCGTCGTCGCGGCGCTGATGATCTTCGTCGTCCCGCGCGTCGTCGAGCAGTTCACTGATACGGGTCAGCAATTGCCCTTCCTGACCCGCGCGGTGATCGCGATCTCGGGCTTCGCCGCCAACTGGTGGTGGCTGATCGCGCTGCTGCTCGCCGCGGCGGCCTTCGCCTGGGTCGCCGCGATGCGCCGTCCGGCGTTCAAGGCGGGCGTCGATGCGCGGTTGCTGCGCCTGCCGCTGCTCGGGCGGCTGCTCCGCGACCTTTACGCGGCGCGCTTCGCGCGCACGCTCGCGACGATGGTGTCGAGCCGCCTGCCGCTGGTCGAAGGGCTGCGGCTGACGGTGCCGACGATCCGCAACGCCGCGCTTGCCGGCGCGACCGCGACGATCGTCGATCAGGTGCGCGCCGGCGGCGGGCTGTCGGCGGCGCTGCGCGACGCCGGAGTGTTCCCGCCGCTGCTCGTCTACATGACCGCGAGCGGCGAGAGCGCGGGGCGGCTCGAGGTGATGCTCGAACGCGCCGCCGACTATCTGGAGCGCGAATTCGACCGCTTCACGGCGGCGTCCATGGCCTTACTCGAACCTGTCATAATTGTCGTTATGGGGTCGTGCGTCGCCCTGATCATCCTTGCCATCCTGCTGCCGATCCTCCAGTTGCAGAACCTTGCCGGACTATGAAAATGTCGCTGATGAAGCTCTTCTTCCGCCTGATGCTCGATCCCGCCCGTCCGTCGCCCCGGCGGCGCGGCAAGCGCGACGAGCGCGGTTTCACCCTGACCGAGCTGATGGTCGTGATCTTCATCATCGGGCTGCTCGCGACCGTGGTGCTGATCAACGTGCTGCCCAGCCAGGACAAGGCGATGGTGACCAAGGCGAAGGCCGATATCGCAACGCTCGAAACCGCGCTCGAACAATATCGGCTCGACAATCTGAGCTATCCGGCGTCGGGCGACGGGCTGGGAGCACTGATCACGCCGCCGCCATCGCTGACGCAGCCCGAACGCTACCGCCGCGGCGGCTATATCAAGCGCCTGCCCGAAGACCCGTGGGGCCGCCCCTATAACTATCAGGTGCCCGGCCCCAATGGCACGCCCTTCGACATCTATTCGCTCGGCGCCGACGGCGCGCCCGGAGGCAGCGACGACAATGCGGATATCCGCGCCGACAGCTGAGGCGCGCGCGCGTCGGTCCGAACGCGGCTTCACCCTCGTCGAACTGATGGTCGTGCTGGCGATTCTGGCGCTCGCCGCGACCGCGGTGGTGATGACGATCCCCGGCGACGAACAGAGCGTGCGCAGCGAAGCCGACCGGCTCGCCGCGCGCCTCGCCGCCGCGCGCGACATCGCGGTGATCGAGGGACGCAGCGTCTCGGTCAATTTCGCGCCCTCGGGCTATGGCTTCGAACGGCGGGTCGGCGGTGAATGGCAGTCGCTGCCGGGGCGATCGTTCCGGCAGCGGAACTGGCCGTCCGACGTGCGCTTCGCCGCCGGGAACGGGCAGGACGCGGCGCGCATCCTGTTCGACCGCGTCGGCACCAGCCCGACCCCGCAGGCGATCGTGCTGAGCGGCGGCAGCGCGCGCGAGGTCGTGCGCGTCTCGGCGACCGGGGAGGTCAGCCGTGGCGAATGAGCGGGGCTTCACCTTGCTCGAAATGCTGGTCGCGCTCAGCATCATCAGCATCGCTGCGCTGACATTGGTACGGCTCGACGCCTATGCGGTGCGGACCGCCGGCGACCTCGACGACAGCACGCTTGCCGGCATCGTCGCGCAGAATCGCGCGGTCGAGCTGTGGACCGACCCGGCGCCGCCGACGATCGGCAACAGCGCGGTCGGCGTGTCCAACGCCGGGCGCAACTGGCGCATCGACCAGCGCGTCGCCAAGACCGCCGACGACAGCCTGCTGCGCATCGACCTGATCATCCGCCCCGAAAACGGGCGCGGGCAGGCGGCGCTGACGATCATACGGCCCAGCCGATGAGGGCGTTGTTATCTCATGGCTGTTCCCCGGCGAAGGCCGGGGTCCATGGTTGGCTGAAGCAACGTTCGGCATGGTCTCACGAGGCCCCGGCTTCCGCCGGGGCGCGATCATCTGGCGATGATCGCGGCTTCACCCTCGTCGAAATGCTCGTCGCCTTGTCGCTGTTCGCGGCGATCGCCGCGATCGGCGTCGGCCTCTTGCGCAGCAGCGTCGATACGCAGAACGCGGTGCAGGACCGGCTGAAGGCGATGGGCGGGATCAACCGGCTGCGCGCGGTGATGGCCAATGATCTGGCGCAGGCATTGCCGCGCGCGACGCGTGGCCCTTCGGGCGAGGCGATCCCGGCCTTTGCGGGGTCCGAAACGGGCTTTGCGCTGGTCCATGGCGGCGCGGTTTCGCTCGACGGCGGCGCGCGCCCGAATGTCGAACGCGTCGCCTATGCGCGCGTCGGCGGCGAATGGCGCCGCGCGGTCCAGCCGATGCTCGACGGCACCCCGCTCGGCGATGGCGACCGGCTGGTGGACGAGGTGACCGGCATCGCCGTGCGCTATCGCGACGAGCGGGGACAATGGGCGGGCAGCTGGACGTCGGAACCCGGCGACCGCCTGCCGCGCGCGGTCGAGGTGCGGCTGACGCGGCAGGGCCGCGCCCCGCTGGTGATGCTGTTCCTGACCGCACCGACGCCGGTCCCGCCGCCCATGCCCGTGGCGCCCGCACCATGATCCGCCGCACGCCCGATGAGCGCGGCGCCGCGCTGCTCAGCGTATTGCTGCTCGTCGCCGTGATGGCGGTGATCGCCGCGACGGCGCTCGACCGGCTGACGCTCGCGACGCGCATCGCGGGCAGCGCGGCGACGGTCGATCAGGGACGCGCCTACAGCTTCGCGGCCGAGCAGATCGCGCTGCGCCGCGTCGCCGACCTTGTCGGGCGCGATCCGGCCAAGCTGACCCTCGCCGACAACTGGCTCGGCCGCGATTTCGCCCTGCCACTTCCGAACGGGCAGGGGACGGCGCGGCTGACCGATGCGAGCAATTGCTTCAACCTCAACAGCCTGGTCGCCGAGACCATAGCCGGGCGCTTCACCCAGCGCCCCGGCGGCACCGGCCAGTTCGCCGAACTGATGACGCTGCTCGGCGTCGACGCCGACGAGGCGCGCGCGGTGGCCGGCGCGACCGCCGACTGGATCGACAGCGACAGCGTCGATGGTCCGCTCGGCGCCGAGGACGGCGTCTATCGCGCGCTGCCCGGCAGCTACCTGCCCGGCAACCGCCGCATGGCCGACATCAGCGAGCTGCGTGCCGTGCGCGGGGTGACGCCGAAGCTCTATGCGCGGCTCAAACCGTGGATTTGCGCGCTGCCCGCGTCGGGGCCGGTCAAGCTCAACGTCAATACGCTCGCGCCCGAACAGGCGCCGCTTGTCGCGATGCTGCTGCCGGGGCAGTTGAGCGTCGCCGATGCGCGCGCGGCGCTGGCGGCGCGGCCCGCCGCAGCGGCTATGGCAGCAGCGTGCGATTCTGGGAATCGGGGCCGCTTGCCCGGCTCGACCCGCCCCCCGATGTCGCCGAGCAGGCGGGGGTGACGAGCCGCTGGCTGGTGCTGAAGACCGACGTGACGATGGGGGATGGTTTCTTGACGTCTGTTTCGCTGATCGACGCCAATGGGGGTGCGCCCGCCGCAGGGCAGGCGCCGCCGGTGGTCGTGCGGCGCGATTGGGGCGAAACCGACTGACATGGCGCGCACATTGCTTCTCTGGCTGCCGACGCAGGCGGCGCTGGCCGATGGCGGCGCCGACGCGGCCTGGCTGCGCGTCGACGACGGGGTGATCGTCGATTCGGGGCAGGGCGACGGCTGGGTCGATGCCTGGGAAAAGCCGCAGGACGATGAAGGCGACGACCGGCTGATCGCGTTCGCGCCCGCCGCCGACGCGCCGCTGCGCTGGCGCGCCTATCCCGATGCCGCCCCCGCGCAGGCCGCCGCGATCGCGCGCGTCGACACGCTGCGCGACAGCCTGAGCGCTGCCGCGTTGCTGCATGTCGTCACGGGTCAGCCGGCCGACGCGGGGCAGGCGGTGCCGGTCGCGGTCACGACGCACGCCGCGATGACGGCGTGGACCGACTGGCTGAAGGCGCAGGGGCTGTCGCCCGCCGCGATCATCCCCGCCGCCGCGATCGTGCCGCCGCCCGAGCCCGGCAGCCTGTGGACCGCCGAACTGGGGCGCGAACAGATCGTGCGCAGCGACGACCGGAGCTTCGCCTCGGACCCCGAACTCGACCCGCTGATTGCCGCCGGGCGCCCGATCGCGCCGCTCGATGCCGACCGGATGCGTGCGGCGCTCTTGCTGTCGCTCGCCGCCCCGCCGCTCGACCTGCTCAGCGGGGCGTGGCAGCCGAAGCGCGGCTGGTTGATCGATCCGGCGATGCTGATCTGGATGAAGCGGCTCGCGCTGGCGCTGCTGGCCGTCACGCTGTTGATCCCGGTCATCCATGTGATCCGCGTCAACGCCGACATCGCGCGCGCCGACGAGGCGAGCGTGGCCGCGGCGAAGAAGGCGGGCGTGACCGCCACCGACGCCGCGGCGGCGGAGGCCGAACTCGACCGCCGTCTCGCCGCGGCGGGGGGCGGACCGCTCGCCTTCTCGGTGCCGGCGTCGGCGCTTTACGATGCGATGCGCGATACGCCGGGCGTGGCGCTCAAGACGCTGTCGCACCGGACAGATGGCACGCTGTCGACGACGCTTGCGGCGCCGCGCACGGAGGACCTGAACGCCGTGCTGCTCGCATTGCAGGCACGCGGCTACAAGGTCACGGCGCAGCCGATGGCGGGCAGTGACGGGAACCAGATGGCGAATATCACGGTGAGGGCGGTGCCATGAGCGAGCGGATCGCCAGTTGGTGGCAAGGGCTGTCGCGCCGCGAACGCTGGCTGGTCGGCGTCGCGGCGGTGCTCGTGCTCGGCGTGCTGATCTGGCTGCTCGGCCGCCCGGCCTATGCCGCCTTCGGCAATCTGGAGGCCGATCATCGCGCCGCGATCGAGCGCCAGGGCCGGATCGCCGCCAAGGTACAATTGCTCACGCAGCGCCCGGCGGCTACGCCCGCGGTGGCCGCCGCCACTGACGGCGTCGCCATCGACCAGTTTCTGACCCAATCGGCGGGCGAGATCGGGCTGACGCTCGACCGCAACGAGGCGCGCGGGCAAGGGCAGGCGACGATCGCGATCGCGACGGCCAAGGCGACGGTGCTGACCGACTGGCTTGCGTCGCTGGAAGGACAGGGCTTCGTCGTCGACCAGTTGACGATTACGCCGGCGGCCGACGGCACCGTGGGCATGACCGCCGAATTGCGGCGGGGCGGGGCCTGATGCGCCGCCGCCTGATCTTCGCCGCCGTGGCGGTCGCGCTGCTGCTGATCGTCGCGACTTTCCCGATGCGGCTCGCGCTCGCGATGGCGGGGGCCGAAGGATCGGGCCTGACCGCGCGCGAGGTGAACGGGTCGGTGTGGGCAGGCGAATTGATCGAGGCGCGGCTCGGTGCCTTGCCGCTCGGCAATGTGCAGGCCAGCCTGTCGCCGCTGGCGCTGCTCGGCGGCGATGTCGAGATGGCGTTCAAGCGCCCCGATCCGCGGCTCGGCGATCTGGCCGGTCGCCTGCACGGGAGCAATCCGCGCGGGCTGTCCGATCTCAACGGCACATCGTCGCTTTCGGGCGGTCTCGGCATGGTGCCGGTCGACAGCCTGCGATTCGAAGGCACGGCGGTGCGTTTCGATGAGCGCGGGCGGTGCGTCAGCGCGGCGGGCCGCATCCAGCTGAATGTCGGCACCTCGATCGCCGGGCTCGACCTGTCGCGCGGCCTGTCGGGGCCGCTGCGCTGCGCCGATGGACGCGCCGAGGCGGCGCTGACCAGCCAGTCCGGCATGGAGCGGCTGACGCTCGGTTTCGACGGCAGCGGCGCGTACCGCGCGCAATTCGCGATCCAGGCCGACGATCCGGCGATGGCGGCGGCGCTGTCGGCGATCGGTTTCCGGCCCGGCAACGGCGGCTTCGTGCTGGTGAGCACGGGCCGTTTCTGATCCGATGGCCGTGGCGCTTGCCGCCTTGCCGCATGGAGCGGGCGTCGGGCTCGCGGCGCTGCTCGGGCTGACCCTCGGCAGCTTCATCGCGACGCTGGTGCTGCGCTGGCCCGATGGGCGCTCCGTGCTGGGGCGCTCGGTATGCGACGGATGCGGAAGGCCGCTTGCCCCGCTGGATCTCGTCCCGCTGGCCTCCGCGATTTTCCAGCGCGGGCGTTGCCGGACTTGTGGCGCGCCGATCGATCCGTTTCATATGCAGGTTGAACTGGCGTCGGCCCTGATCGGAGCCATTGCGCTGTCTGTGGTGCCGGGGCTCGCGGGCTGGCTCTGGGCGCTGTTCGGTTGGCTGCTGCTGCCGCTCGCCTTGCTCGATGCGCGGCATATGTGGTTGCCCGACCGGCTGAGCGCCCTGCTGGCCTTCGCCGGCCTGCTCCTTGCGGGACCGATGCTCGGTACCGGGCTGCTCGACCGCTGGATCGGCGCGGTCGCGGGCGGTGCGGTGCTGGCCCTGATCGCGCTCGCCTATCGGCGCGGTCGGGGGCGTGATGGCATGGGCGGCGGCGATCCCAAGCTGGTCGCGGCGATCGGCTGCTGGATCGGCTGGCAGGCGCTGCCGCTCATGATCCTGCTGGCGAGCTTCGGCGGCCTTGTCTGGGCGCTCTTCACCCAAGGAAAAGGGGACCGCCCGCTGTCGTTGCGAACGGTCCCCTTCGGTGTCTTTCTGGCCATCGCCGCCTGGGCGGCGGTGCCGGTCTGGCCGCTGCTCAGCGCTGGATGACGACCGTCACCGCGCGGCGGTTCTTCGCATAGGCTTCCTCGGTCGAGCCGAGTTCGGCCGGACGTTCCTTGCCATAGCTGATCACCTCGATCCGCGACGGATCGACGCCCAGCGAGGCGAGATAGTTTTTCGCGGCATTCGCGCGGCGCTCGCCGAGCGCGATATTGTAGTCGCGGGTGCCGCGTTCGTCGGCATGGCCCTCGAGCAGGACGCGCACCGCCGAATTGCGCTGCAGCCACTGTGCCTGGCTCTGCAGCGTCGCCTGATCCTCGGCATCGACGTTGAACTGGTCGAAACCGAAGAAGATGCGGTCCGACGACACATTGTTGAGGAAGTCCTGTTGCGATCCCGGGATCACAGTGCCGCTGCCCCTCGAACCGCCGCTGCCATCGTCGATGCCATCGGGGATGGGGGGCAGGGTATCGGGCGCCTTCTTGGCGCAGGCGCCCACGGCGAGCATTGCGATCGCGGCGATCATGGCGCTGGTTTTCCGTATCGTCGTCATGTTCTCGTCCCTTTCGTGTTGATCCGGATGGTCGTGTTCATCTTCAGATTAACCCATGTTGAACCCAAGGTCGAACCCAAGGTTCCGAAATGGGTTCTGCCCCCCATTTTGTGCCGCTTGGCGCGTCAGGGCAGCACCGGTCCCCAGCTGGGGTCGGAGCCGTCCTGCGGTGTCTGCAACCGGCGCATGTTCACGCCGGTCAGGTCGACCTGCCACAGGCTCGACCGGCCGTCCTTGCCACGCGTGGTGCGGAAGAACTGGATGACGCGGCCGTTCGGCGACCAGGTCGGCGCCTCGTCCTGCCAGTCGTTGGTGAGCAGCCGCTCGCCGCCGCCCGCCGGGGTCATCACCCCGATGCGGAACTCGCCCCCGCCCATCTTGGTAAAGGCGATCAGGTCGCCGCGCGGCGACCATTCGGGCGTGGCGTAGCGGCCGCCGCCGAAGCTGATGCGCTGCTGATTCGATCCGTCGATGTTCATCGTGTAGATTTGCTGGCTGCCCGACCGGTCGCTTTCGAAGACGATCTTCCTGCCGTCGGGCGAGAAGCTGCCGCCGACGTCGATGCCCGGCGTGTTGGTCAGCCGCACCGGCGTGCCCCCTTCCGCCGAGATACGGTAGATGTCGGTGTTGCCGGCGACCGCCATCGAAAAGAGGATCTGCCGGCCGTCGGGCGACCAGCGCGGGGCGAAGGTCGCGTTGCGGCTTTCGGTGACCAGTTTCTGGGTCCCGGCCGCGACGTCGTAGATGAAGACGCGGACGCGGTCGTTCAGATAGCTGACATAGACGATCTTCTTGTAATCGGGCGAGAAGCGCGGGCTGATCGCCAGCGCCTGCCCGTTGGTGATGAAGCGGTGGTTGCCGCCGTCCGAATCCATGATCGCGAGCCGCTTGATGCGGTTCCCCTTCGGCCCGCTCTCCGCGATATAGGCGACGCGGCTGTCGAAGAAGGGAGCTTCGCCCGACAGGCGCGAATAGATGGCGTCGGCGCATTTATGCGCCGCGCGGCGCCAGTCGGCGGGCTGGATTTCGAATCCCTGGCGCACCAGTTCGCTGCCGAGGTCGGTGTCGTAGAGATAGCAGCCGACAATCAGGCCGCCGGTGCTGTTGGTGCGCACGAAGCCATGGACGACATTTTCGGCATTGCGCGCCTGCCAGTCGGCGAAGCGCGGCGCGGTGACTTCCGCCATGGTGATCGCGCGGACGCTGCCGGGGCCGAGCGGGGCGTAAAGCCCGCTGCGTTCGAGGTCGGCGGCGATGACTTCGGCGATCTGGCGGCCAAGGCTGTCGGTGCGCAGCCCGGCGACGGTGGTGACTGCGGGCGTCGCGAGCGCGGGAACGGCGATGACGGCTTTTTCGCCGCCAAGTTCGGCGACGACTTCGGGCGAGTCCTGAACCTGTTCGGCGGGCTGCGCCGGGGCGGATTGCTGCGCCGAAGCCGATGTGGCCCCCAGCGCCAGAAGGCCTAGCCAATAGGGCGATCGGGGTTTTCATCTTCATCTCCTGACGGCGGCGAAGGGCTGTCTGACGACGATGACGCCATCATAACCATCCGCTGAAATTTCGAAGGGTGCGGCTTGGGTGATCGATTTGCGCGCCTGTTCGATGAAGCGCTTTTGTTGCGGCGCATTGGAATCGGTCGTTCCGGTCAGGTCGCCGATCTGCCGGACATCGAGGACCTTGCCATCGGCGCTGAGGCGTATTTCCAGCGTCAGGCGCAGCAATTCGACCTCGTAGCCGGACGGCGCATTGCGTTGCCAATGAGGCTTGATTTCGCGATCGACCGCCAACTGGGCCGACCGCTGCACTTGCGCGGCGGTCTGTTTCGCGGGCGCGCCCTTGCTCTGCGACTTCGTCGCATCGCGGCCCAGCCCTTCGACGATGCCGTCGAGCCGCCCACTGGGCGTTATGCCCGCCTTCTTGGTCGAACTCTTTGGCGTCGCCTTTGGGGTTGCCTTCTGCGCTGGGGGCTGCGTCTTTTTCGGCAGTGCCTGCTTCGGCTGGGCGACCTGCTTCGGTGCTCGGCGCCGGTTTTGGACGGACCACGGGTTCGGGCAACGGCTTCGGCGGCGGGGGCACCGGTTGCGGTTCGGGCGCGGCGATCTCGACCGCGTCTTCCTCGCCAAGCCGCGGCGCGGGCGGTGCCTCGCTGATGATCGGCGCGCTCGATTCCGGCGCGGTCTCGGCGACCAGATCGACCTCCATCGGCGGATTGTCGAAGCGCCGCTCGCCCGCTGTCCATTGCACCGACAACAGGCCGATGATCACGACATGCGCGACCACCGCGATGGCGATGCCGCGTGCCTCGTTGCCGGTGACTGCCCGTGTTGCCGCCATGGGGTGAGCCTATGGCGCCGTTGCTGAACCGCCGGTGACCGCGGCCGGTGCGCTGTCCGACCCCGTGGTGACCAGTGCGATGCGCGTCAGCCCGGCGCGGTTGAGTTCACCCATGACGCGCATCACGCGGCCATAGTCGAGTCCCTTGTCGGCGCGCAGCATGATCTGCCGCGGCCGTTCGCCGTCCCTCTGCGCCGCGGCGATCGCGTCGAGCCGGGCGGGGAGTTCGGCCTCGGCCACGATCTCTTCGCCGATATAGATGGTGTCGTCGCCGTTGATCGACAGCTGCACCGGCTCCTGTTCCTCGGTCTCGACGGGTTTTGCCCGGCTTTCGGGCAGGTCGACGGGGACGGCGGAGGCCAGCAGGGGAGCGGTGATCATGAAGATGATCAGCAGCACCAGCATCACGTCGACGAGCGGCGTGACGTTGATCTCCGACATCGGCGCACGGCCGCCGCGGCGCCCGCGCCGCTGGCCGGAGCCGCCGGCCGAAAGACCCGACATCGCCATCAGGCTTCGAGCTCCAGTTCGCGGCTGAAGGTCGCGTGCAGCCCGTCGGCGAAGCGGCCGAGCCGCGATTCGAGCCGGTTCAGCCGCTGCGAGAAGCTGTTGTAGGCGATGACCGCGGGGATCGCCGCGAACAGGCCGATCGCGGTCGCGAACAGTGCTTCGGCGATGCCGGGCGCAACGACCGCGAGGCTGCTGTTATTCTCCGCCGCGATCGCGGTGAAGCTGCGCATGATGCCCCAGACGGTGCCGAACAGCCCGACGAAAGGTGCGACCGCACCGATGGTGGCGAGCGTGCCGATCTTCTCGGCCAGCCGGTCGACCTCGCCCGCGAGCGCGGCGTTCATCGCGATGCCGAGCCGCTCGCGCGTGCCCTCGCGGTCGATGGCCTTGCCTTTGGTCGAGCGGCGCCATTCGCTGATCCCGGCGGCGAGAACCTTGGCGCTCGGAAGCTCCTCGCCGCTGTTCTTGTCATAGAATTTGTCGATATTGTCCGCGCGCCAGAAATCGCGCTCGAACCGCTCGGACGCCCTTATCAGCTTGCCGACGCCAAGGCCGTGGCTGAAGATCACCGTCCAGACATAGATGGACGCGAGGAGCAGGCCGATCATCACCCCCTTCACGATCCAGTCGGCCTGAAGGAACAGCGCGATCGGCGACAGCGTCGCCGCGTCGGCAGCCAGCGAGATATTGTTCAGCAAGGGATGGTCTCTCCATTCATGACGGCGGAAAAGCGCTGGACCCAGTCGCCGGGCTGGCGGCGGGGACGGCCTGCGGGGGACAGGAAGGCGGCTGTGACACGGCCCTCGGTAAGCGTTTCCGGGCTTAACGCCGCCTGACCGCGAAGGATGCGCTGGGCGATAATGACGCTGGCACCGCGCACGGCCTCGACGGTGCTGACCACGAGCAAATCATCGTCGAGCTTCGCGGGGCTGCGGTATTTGATGCCCAGGTCGGTGACGGCCCAGGCGCCCTCGCCCGCCTCCATTGCCGCGCGCTGGTCGATGCCGGCGAGGCGCAGCATGTCCGATCGCGCGCGCTCCATATAGCGCAGATAATTGGCGTGATAGACGATGCCCGACAGGTCGGTATCCTCGAAATAGACGCGCGTCCGGTAATGATGCTCGGCCCCGACAAAGGCTCCGGGAACAAAAGGGGGCGGCACGGCGGTCATGGCAATGACCGATAGCGGCGCAACGACTCGTCGCAAACCCCTGTTAAACGTTTCGTCGCAACGATGGGCCGATTGGTGGCAGAAACGGTCGGATTTCCGTCATTTTTTCGCGACAAGCGCCGCGCCTACCGCGCTGCATGAACCGATTTCCTTTTGGGCATCCTGCATCATGTCGGCTTCGGCGCCCGGGTCTGGATGGAAAGCGGCCATCGCCGCCCGCTGCTTTCGCTCGCTCACCCGTCGCTTGTAATTCTCGGCGGTCACCTCCTGCTCGGAAGGTGCCGCTTCCCATGCGCGGCTCAGGAACCAGAACGCTTCCCGGTTCGCCAGTACGCGGTCGGATTCCGAAACGTCGGGATGTTGGGCCAACCAGCCGTGCAGCGAGGCGCAGACGACAAGGCTGTCGATCGACGGAGCCTCCGACGCCGTGGCGATCGGAGCAGCGATGCCGGCGAGGGCGACGATCGGGAAAAAGGCAAATCTCTTCATGGTCGATCCTTTTTGCGGCCGCATCGGCGCAACCTATTTGTCGAAAAGCCCGTCCTGCGACCCGGCGGGGGGATTGAGGCCGAGATGTTTCCAGGCGCTTGCGTTCAGCATGCGACCGCGCGCGGTGCGGGCGATCAGGCCGATCTGGAGCAGATAGGGCTCGATCACATCCTCGATCGTGTCGCGCGGCTCCGACAGGCCCGCCGCCAGCGTCTCGACCCCGACCGGTCCGCCGCGATAGATGTCCGCGATCATAAGGAGATAGCGCCGGTCCATCGCGTCGAGCCCGAGCGCGTCGACTTCGAGCCGGTTGAGCGCGGCGTCGGCGGCCTTTGCATCGACGACCTCATGCCCCGCGACGGTCGCGAAATCGCGCACGCGGCGGAGCAGGCGGCCCGCGATGCGCGGGGTGCCGCGCGCGCGGCGCGCGATTTCGAGCGCGCCGTCGGGGGCTATCGGCAGCGCGAGCAGCCGCGCGGCGCGCGTGATCACCTGCTCGAGTTCGGCATGGGTGTAGAAATTCAGGCGCACCGGGATGCCGAAACGGTCGCGCAGCGGCGTCGTGAGCAGTCCCTGCCGCGTCGTCGCGCCGACCAGCGTGAATTTGGGCAGGTCGATGCGCACCGAGCGCGCCGAGGGTCCCTCGCCGATCATGATGTCGAGCGCGCGGTCCTCCATCGCCGGATAGAGGATCTCCTCGACCGCGGGCGCCAGCCGGTGAATCTCGTCGATGAACAGCACGTCGCCGTCCTCGAGGTTCGTCAGCAGCGCGGCGAGGTCGCCCGCCTTGGCGATCACCGGGCCGCTGGTCGAGCGGAAACCGACGCCGAGCTCGCGCGCGACGATCTGCGCCAGCGTAGTCTTGCCGAGCCCCGGCGGGCCGAAGAAGAGCACATGGTCGAGCGCGTCGCCGCGTGCCTTCGCCGCCTCGACGAAGATGCGCAGATTCTCGCGCGCCGCCGCCTGGCCGACGAACTCGGCGAGCGACTTGGGGCGCAGCGCGGCGTCGGCGTCCTCGGGAATGCGGAGGGGGGTGGTGAGGTCGGTCACGGTGTCCCCTTATACCTTCTCCCTTCGAGGGAGAAGGATACGAAGCCTTGCCGCTGTAAGCGGCTAGGCGAAGTTGGATGAGGGGGATCGGCGTTGCAGTTGCGGGCCCTCGGCGATCCCCTCACCCAGCTTCGACTAGGCGGCTTCGCCGCCAAGTCTGCGCAACCCTCTCCCGACGGGAGAGGGGATAGGCGGAGCATCCCATCAATCATAGTGCTCGATCCCTTCGCCGGTGATCGAAACCCAAGGCTCCTTGCGCTCCTCATAGACCGAATAGTCGGGGACGAAGCCGTGGCCGGGCTCGAAATTGCCCAGCGGCACGGCATAGGCGTCATGATAGGGCCGCGCCCGGTACCAGACGTGCGCGCCGCAGGTGGCGCAGAAGAAGAAGTCGGCGGTGTTGCCGCTCGCGCCGGTGTACTGCCACATCTTCGCTTCGCCCTCGGTTCGGACGTTCTCCTTCGGGAAACGGGCCTGCGCGGCAAAGGCGCTGCCGCTGCGCGCCTTGCACTCGTGGCAATGGCACACCGACACGCGGATCGGCTCGCTGGTGCAGGCGATGCGGAGCTGGCCGCAGCGGCAGGCGGCGTGGCGGGTGGTCATCGCGTGATCTACGAGACGGCCGGTCACGTCACTATTCGACCGTGCGCTTGTAATCGACGGGCTCAGGCAGAGTGCTTGCATCCGATCTCCGGCGGTCGGGGAAAATGGTCAATCGCATCCAGGGCTTCTCCGAATCCTTCCGATGAGCGGTCTGTAGATAAAAGCGCCCGCCCTGATGGCCTGCGAAGAACGTGGCTCGGGCGGGAAAGTCTGTAGCGCCATAGGGATTGCGGCCGGTCTTCGCGCAATCCAGTATGCGTTTTGGTAACAGGCCCGAAAACTCGCGCGACATATTTTCGACCAGCCATTCGCACAGCGCGCCGGACGCTGCTTTCTCGCCGTGTATGCAGGCTGATGAAAATATGGCCTCATCATCGACGGCCCAATAGACGTCGATCCACTGCGGCTCGACGGGATTATCCGAACGGGCGGCGGTCTCGAACGACTTCAGTCTTAAACATATCTCGTCGGCTTTTGCGATATTGCTCGCCAGCAATGCTGCCGTAGCGAGGGCTAAGCCGACGGACTTCACTTCGCGGCCTTCTTCAGCGCCAGTCGCACCAGCGCATCAAGGCTCGCGTCCGCGCCCAATTCCTCGCTCGCCGCCGCGACCACAGCGCTCGCTTCGCCGGGCTTGAAGCCGAGGCCGGTGAGGGCGGCGACGGCGTCGCCGAGCGGGCCAGGTGTGGCTCCTCGGGTAGGATTCGAACCTTCGACGCCACCGAACACACCCGCCTTGTCCTTGAGTTCATGCGTGATCCGCTGCGCGAGTTTCGGCCCGACGCCGTTCGCCCGAGCGATCATCGCGCTGTCGCCGCTGGCTAGCGCGCGTTGCAGATCGGTAACCTCCAGCGCCGAGAGGATCGCGAGCGCGACCTTGGCGCCGACACCCTGGACGCTGGTGAGCAGGCGGAACCAGTCGCGCTCCTCGGCGCGCGCGAAGCCGAGCAGGCGGAGAAAATCCTCACCCACCAGCATTTCGGTGTGGATGGTGACGTCGCCGCCGACCGGGCCGAGCGCGTCGAGGGTGCGCGCCGACGCCTCGACCAGATAGCCGACGCCGCCGACGTCGATCACCGCATGCCCTGCGCCACTGCTGTCGAGCCGTCCGGTGAGTTTCGCGATCATGCGATGTGCGTAGCGCGGCGGGAATGAAAAGGGAACAAGGAAGGAAAAATGTCTCACGCAAAGGCGCAAAGGCGCGAAGCAGGAAGAGAGAGAATATTCTCACACAAAGACACAAAGAGGCCAGTGTCCCTCATGATCGCCGTGCTTGTGACGCGACCTCCGCATTCGATGGCCGGACGAAGTCCGGAAGAACATGCCGCCCGGCCGGATGAAGATGCGATCTCGCGGTCGAGACCGTCATCTTCGTGTCCTTGTGTGAGTCCTCTTTTTCTTCGCGCCTTTGCGCCTTTGCGTGAGATTTCAACCGCGCGGCCGGTGGTTCGCATGGCAGATCGCGACCGCCAGCGCGTCGGCGGCGTCCGCCCCCGCGACCCTGGCGCCGGGCAGCAGCACGCGGAGCATCGCCTGCACCTGTTCCTTCGCCGCGCCGCCGGTGCCGACGATCGCCTTCTTGACGAGGCGCGGGGCATATTCGGCGACGGGCAGCCCGCCGCGCGCGCAGGCGAGCAGGGTGACGCCGCGGGCGTGCGCGAGCTTCAGCGTCGATTGGGGGTTGTCGTTGACGAACACCTCCTCGACCGCGGCCTGCGCCGGGGTGTGGTCGGCGATCACCGCGGCGAGCACTGTGTCGAGATGGGCGAGGCGGTCGGGCAGGGGCGCCTTGGCATCGGTCCTGATCTGGCCGTTGGCGATGTGGCTGATGCGGCTGCCCTCGACGCGGATGACGCCCCAGCCGGTCGAACTGAGCGAGGGGTCGAGGCCGAGGATGATCATTCTTTTAGCCCCTCCCCTTCAGGGGAGGGGTTGGGGTGGGGGCAGTCGGCATCACGCAGCGCCGCTGCCAGTTTCCGGTACAGATTGGGGTGATAGCGCCTGGATGCCGGGTCTGCGCTGACGGTCGAGATGAAATGATCCTTGGCGGCGAGGTGGATGTGGCCGGTGTTCGAATTGAACCAGATGCCGACGTCCAATCTGGCGGTCTTGCGTTGGTGCTTCACTGCCAGCCCCCACCCCAACCCCTCCCCTGAAGGGGAGGGGCTTCAGAAATCAGCCCAGTTTCTCCATCACCGCATCGGGGATGTCGTAATTGCCCCAGACGGTCTGGACGTCGTCGTCGTCGTCGAGCGTGTCGATCAGCTTGAACAGGGTCTGCGCGACGGCTTCGTCCGACACTTCGCTCTTCAATGTGGGTTTCCACGCCAGCTTCACGCCTTCGGCTTCGCCCAGCTTGGCTTCGAGCGCCTTGGCGACCTCGTGCAGGCTGTCGACGCTGGTCCAGATCTCGTGGCCGTCCTCGGACGATTCGACGTCGTCGGCGCCCGCGTCGAGCGCGGCCTCGAACACGGTGTCGGCGTCGCCCGCGCCGGCGGGATAGCTGATCAGGCCGAGCCGGTCGAAGCCGTGGCTGACGCTGCCCGAGGTGCCGAGGTTGCCGCCATTCTTGCTGAAGGCGGTGCGGACGTTGGTCGCGGTGCGGTTGCGGTTGTCGGTCAGCGCCTCGACGATCAGCGACACGCCGCCGGGGCCGTAGCCTTCGTAGCGGATCTCTTCATAGTTATCGCCGTCGTTGCCGGCAGCCTTGTCGATCGCGCGCTGGATATTGTCCTTGGGCATCGACTGCGCCTTCGCGGCGTTGATTGCGGCGCGCAGGCGGGCGTTGGCGTCGGGATCGGGCAGGCCCATCTTCGCCGCGACGGTGATTTCGCGGCTGAGCTTCGAGAACAGGCTGCTGCGCTTCTTGTCCTGCGCGCCCTTGCGGTACATGATATTCTTGTATTTGCTATGGCCGGCCATCGCCGTCCTCCATTCGGTATTGATGCGTGGGCGCCGCCCTAGCGCGGGCGCGCCGGGCAGACAACCACAGCGTCAGAGGACGACCGCGGTGCCGCTGGCCGAGACCATCAGCATCGAGCCGTTCTGGCCGAGCACCTCATAGTCGAGGTCGACGCCGATCACGGCGTTGCCGCCGAGTTTCGCCGCTTCGGCCTCCATCTCGCCGAGCGCCTCCCTGCGGGCGCGGGCGAGAACATCCTCATATTTGCCCGAGCGGCCGCCGACGATGTCGGTGATGCTGGCGAACAGGTCGCGGAACAGGTTGGCGCCGACGATCACCTCGCCGGTGACGATGCCCAGATATTCGCGAACCGGACGGCCCTCGACGGCGTTGGTGGTGGTGCTGAACATCGTCTCTCTCCTTTGGCTTGGCGGCCCGGTCAGTCGATGCCGAGCGCCGATTTATAGACGTCGAGGATCGCTTCCATCTCCTTGCGATCATGCGGCGGCAATTTGCGCAGGCGTACGATCTGGCGCATGATCTTCGGATCGTAACCCTGCGACTTCGCCTCGTTATAGGTGTCGCGGATATCGTCGGCGATGCCCTTTTTCTCTTCTTCCAACCGCTCGATACGCTCGATGAACAGGCGCAGCTGCTGGTCGGACACGGTGGCTTCGCTCATTTTTGACTCCGATGGTGAGGATGGGTTGCGGCGAGAATCGCCTCGCGGTCCCCCTAATAGGGTCAGGGATTTTTCGCCATGCTTTCTTCCATCCGGACGAGCTGTTCGGGGGTCGCGGGGGTGTGGTGCAGGGTTTTCCACTCGGCGGTCGGCATGCCGTGGACGATCGCGCGGCCCGCCTCCCGGTCCATGCCGCCGGCCTCCGCGATCCAGTCGCCAAGGCAGTTGCGGCAAAAGCCCGCGAGGCCCATCAGGTCGATGTTCGCGGCGTCGCTGCGGTGGCGGAGCAGACGGACGAGGCGGCGGAAGGCGGCCGCGGCGACGGCGTCGTCGAGGCTGTCGAGGTCGTCGGTGCCGGGGGCGGTGTCGTCGCTGCAGGACATGGCGGATTTCCTTCGGATGGCGGGATGAATAGCTATACGCGGCTTGCCTTGCCCGCCGCAACGCGCCTAGGCAAGCGGTCGCCCTTCACCCCCGATCTTGACCGGAGCACCCCGTGGTCCAGAGCTTCACCCCCCGCCAGCGCAAGGTGCGCATCCTCGCGACGCTGGGTCCCGCGAGCGCCCACGCCGACATGATCGCGGCGCTGCACCGCGCCGGCGCCGACGCCTTCCGCGTCAATATGAGCCACGGCGACCATGAAGGCCATGCCAAGGTGATCGCGGCGATCCGCGCACTCGAAAAGGAGACGGGGCGGCCGACGACGATCCTCGTCGATCTGCAGGGGCCGAAATTGCGCGTCGGCGCCTTCGCCGACGGGGCGGCCGAGCTGGTCAAGGGGGAGGTGTTCGTGCTCGACGCCGACAAGGCGGCGGGCGATGCGACGCGCGTCCACCTGCCGCATCCCGAATTGTTCGCGGCGCTCGCGCCCGGTACGCGGCTCCTGATCGACGACGGCAAGCTGGTGCTGCGGGTGAGGAACATCGCGCCGACGCGGATCGAGACGGTGGTCGAGGTCGGCGGCAGGATTTCGGACCGCAAGGGGGTGAACGTCCCCGACGTCGTCGTGCCGCTGGCGGCGCTGACCGAGAAGGACAGGAAGGACCTGGCCTTCGCGCTCGAGCAAGGGGTCGACTGGATCGCCTTGTCCTTCGTCCAGCGGCCCGAGGATGTCGCCGAGGCGCGGCGGCTGATCGGCGGCAAGGCGGCGCTGCTCGTCAAGTTCGAGAAGCCGTCGGGGGTGCAGCGGATCGAGGAGATATTGGAGCTCGCCGACGCTGCGATGGTCGCGCGCGGCGACCTGGGGGTCGAGCTTCCCCCCGAAGCCGTACCGCCGCTTCAGAAAAGGATTGTCGCCACGGCGCGGCGGATGGGCAAGCCGGTGGTGGTCGCGACGCAGATGCTCGAATCGATGATCGTCTCGCCCTCGCCGACGCGCGCCGAGGTGAGCGACGTCGCGACCGCGGTGTACGACGGGGCGGACGCGATCATGCTGTCGGCCGAGACCGCGGCGGGCGCCTGGCCGGTGGAGGCCGTCACGATGATGGACGGGATCGCGCGCTCGGTCGAAAGCGATCCCGACTATTACCGGCGGCTGCATTTCACCGAGACGCATCCCGACGCGACCACCGCCGACGCGCTGGCCGAGGCGGCGGGGGGCATCATCACGACGATCGCCGCCGACGCGATCATCTGTTTCACCGCGTCGGGGTCGACCGCGCGCCGCGTCGCGCGCGAGCGGCCGAACGCGCCGCTGCTGGTGCTGACGCCGAAGAAGGAGGCCGCGCGGCGCATGGGGCTGCTGTGGGGCGCGCATGCGGTGCCGACCAAGGATATCGGCAGCTTCGAGGAGATGATCGCCAAGGGCAAGCGCATGGCGCTGCGCCACGGGATCGGCAAGGCGGGATCGAAGCTCGTCATGATGGCGGGGGTGCCGTTCGGCACGCCGGGATCGACCAATGTGCTGCACGTCGCGACGCTGACCGGCGACGAATTGCGCGGTTATGGCGGATGATTGATTCAGTCCGGCACAGGTGCCGGGCAACGGGTTAAGAATTTTCGCACCGACCCCCGCCGGGGCGCTCAAAATTGGTGAATCCTCTTTGCACCATCGGCGCGGCGCGGCATAACCGTCGCATCCAAGCGACGGGGAGGGCTTTGTGCCGGGTCCGACGCGCCCATTCGGAGATTTGCCCCGCGTGTCCGCCCCGTTCCGTTTTCCGCGCTTTTTCGTCACCAGCCCGGCGCCCTGCCCCTATCTGGAGGGCAAGACCGAGCGCAAGGTGTTCACCGAACTCAGCGGCCATAATGCGGGCGAGCTGAACGACGCGCTCGGCCGGATCGGTTTCCGCCGTAGCCAGTCGGTCGCCTATCGCCCGAGCTGCGCCGACTGCACCGCCTGCGTGTCGGTGCGCGTGCCCACGGCCGATTTCGTGCCCCGCAATTCGCAGAAGCGCAATCTGCGCCGCAACGGCGACATCGTCGCCACCGCGTGCAGGCCCTGGGCGACCGAGGAGCAATATGCGCTGCTGCGATCCTATCTGACGTCGCGCCATCCCAACGGCGGCATGGCCGACATGGACGAACAGGATTTCGCCGACATGGTCGAACAGACCCCGGTCGATTCCTATCTGATCGAATATCGCGAGCCCACCGCTGATGGCGGGCGCGGGCGGCTGATCGGCTGCTGCCTCACCGACCGGCAGAATGACGGGCTGTCGATGATCTACAGCTTTTTCGACACCGCGCATCCGCTGCGCGAGGGGCTGGGCACCTATATCATCCTCGACCATATCCAGCGCGCCGCGAAGGCGGGGCTGCCCTATGTCTATCTCGGCTACTGGATCGAGGGGTCGGCGCGCATGGCGTACAAGGCGCGGTTCCGGCCGCTCGAAAAACTGGGCCCCGACGGCTGGTCGCGCTTCGAGCCGGCTGCTGCCGACGCCGGCCGCGGCGCTGTTCGCGCTCGCCTGACCCTTTTCCCCGTCTGTTTTCCGTCAGTTGAGAACCACTCGCAACAACGGATTTCCGCCGCTCACCGGTTGACCTCTCCCCGCTTTCAAGGGCATAGCCTGATACCCAGGACATAAGTCCGGGTCGCATCCAGATTGTACTCGCCGGGGGGCTGGCGATAGGGGGACAGGGATGCCCGTGCGCAGGTTCGTCAGCATCAAGGCCATGGAACGGCGCGGCGCAAGGCGCCGGGCGCGGGCGCGCGCATGACAAGCAAGGTCGAGTGGAAGCCGCTCCCGACGGAGGCGGTCAAGGTCGCGATCATCGGATCGGGACCGGCGGGGCTGAGCGCGGCATCGCGCGCCGGGCAGCTCGGCCTGAGCCATGTCCTGCTCGAAAAGACCGACCATCTGTCGGACACCATCTTCAAATATCAGAAGGGCAAGCGCGTGCTGGCGACGCCCGACCGGCTCGACCTGCGCTCCGACTGCCGCTTCGCCGAAGGCGCGCGCGAATATATCCTCGGCAACTGGGACGACGACGCGAACACCAACAAGGTCTATGCCGTCAAGCAAGCCGAAGTCACCGAGGTGACCGGCCAGAAGGGCGCGTTCGAGATCAAGACCAGCAAGGGCGTGGTCAAGGCCGAGAATATCGTGCTGGCGATCGGCACGCAGGGCAACCCGAACCGGATGCGCTGCCCCGGCAACGACCTGCCGCACATCATCTATACCGTCGACGATCCCGAGGATTTCAAGGACAAGCATATCACCGTGGTCGGATCGGGTGATGCGGGGATCGAAAATGCGCTCGGCGTCGCCGAGGAAGCGCTCGAGAATACCGTCACCATCCTCAACCGCTCGAAGGATTTCGCGCGCGCCAAGGCCAAGAATGTCTCCGACATGATGGAGGCGGGCGAGAATGGCTTTATGTCGATCCGCACCGAGACGCAGCCGAAGGCGGTCGAGCCCGGCTGGCTGACGCTCGAGACGCCGACCGGCGAGGAAAAGATCCAGTGCGACGTCATCGTCGCGCGGCTGGGATCGGTGGCACCGCGTGGTTTCGTCGAAGCGATGGGCATCGAATTCACCGGGCCCGACCGCGAAGCCTTTCCGAAGCTGTCGCCGACCTTTGAATCGACCGTCCCCGGCATCTTCGTGATCGGCGCGCTCGCGGGCTATCCGCTGATCAAGCATTGCATGAATCAGGGCTATGACGTCGTCGAGTTCATCAACGGCAACACCGGGCTGACCCCGGCCGACGAAAAGGATCTGGCGGCGATCTTCGCCAATCTGCCGCAGAAGATATCGGTCAGCGAATGGCTCGAATTTTTCCGCCAGCGCGTCCGCATCTTTTCCGAAGTGTCGCCGCTGCAGATGCGCGAATTCATGCTCGATTCGAAGGCCACCCATTATCGCACGGGCGAGATCGTCTTCGAGAAGGATGAGCCGGGATCGTCGCTGTTCGCGATCGCCGACGGCCATGCGGTGGTCGAGATCGGCGGCGGCGCGACGGTGAAGATCGAGCAGGGCTCGATCTTCGGCGAGGTCGGCCTGATTTCGGGCCGCAAGCGCGGTGCGACGATCCGCGCGGGCGAGGACAGCATCTTCATCGAGGTGTCGCGCACCGCGGCGCTGAAGCTGATGGCGGGCGTGCCGGGCGCCAAGCGCGTGATCGAACGCATCTCGCTCGAACGCCAGTTGCTGCAGATTTTCCGCGGCGGCCTGACGGTCGAGGACCTTCAGCCGGTCGTCGATCAGGCCCAGGTCGAACGCGTGTCGGCGGGCAAGGTCGTGCTGACCGAAGGCGAGCAGGGTGACGATGTCTATGTCATCCGCTCGGGATCGATGGTGGTCGAAAAGGATATCGGCGGCAAACCCATCTTCCTGCGCTACCTGCCCGCGGGCAGCTTCTTCGGCGAAATGGGCGTGCTCAGCGGCCAGCCGCGCAACGCGACGGTGAAGGCCGCGGTCGGTTCCGAACTGATCAAGCTGACCGGCGAGAGTTTCCGCAAGATGCTCGCCGCGAAGCCCAAGGTGCGCGAGGCGACCGAGGCGGCGGTGGCCGAGCGCGCGCAGATGAACAGCTTCATCGAGGCGCGCAAGGCGAATTATTCGAGCGCGGTCGACATGTATTCGGACACCGCCAGCTTCATCATGAAGGAAGGGCTGGGCGAGGCGACCGACGCGTTGCTGATCGACGAGAATCTCTGCGTCGGCTGCGACAATTGCGAAAAGGCCTGCGCCGACAGCCATGAGGGCCTGTCGCGGCTCGACCGCGAGGCGGGCAAGACCTTTGCCCATCTGCACGTTCCGACGAGCTGCCGCCACTGCGAGCATCCGCATTGCATGGCCGATTGTCCGCCCAACGTCATCCACCGGGGCCCCGACGGCGAGGTGTTCATGGAGCCGGGCTGCATCGGCTGCGGCAACTGCATGCGCAACTGCCCCTATGGGGTGATCCGCATGGAAGCGGCGCCGCCCGAGAAGCCGAGCCTGATCCGCTGGCTGCTCACCGGCTTCGGCCCCGGACCCGGCGAGCCCTCGCCCAAATGGACCAAGAAAAAGCTGGGCGAGGAGAAGCCCAAAAAGATCGCGGTCAAATGCGATATGTGCAAGGGCATCGCCGACGGCCCGGCGTGCGTGCGCGCCTGTCCGACCGGCGCCGCGATCCGCGTCTCGCCCGAGGAATTCCTGTCGATCGCACGGCTCGAAGAGGACGCGGACTGATGGCGAGCCTCTTTTCCAGCCTCTTCGGCGCTCGCCGCCGGAGCAAGGCGACGCAGACCGAGCGCGTGCGCGAACGGCGGCACGAGGGTTTCCTGCGCTACGCCAATTTCCGCTGGGCCAAGATTTCGGGCGGGCTCTGTCTGCTGATCATCGTGTCCTATGCGCTGATCGACGTCACGCCGCGGCACAATGGCGGCAGCTGGTACGGCTATACGCTCGGCACACTCGGCGCCGGGCTGATCCTGTGGCTCACCGCATTGGGTTATCGCAAGCGCAAGATGACGAGCGACTATTGGTCGCTGAAGGCCTGGACCTCGGCGCATGTCTATCTCGGGCTCAGCCTGATGGTCATCGGCACCTGGCACACCGGCTTCCAGCTCGGCTGGAACGTCCATACGCTCGCCTGGGCGTTGATGATGCTCGTCATCCTGTCGGGGCTGTACGGCATCATCGTCTATGCGACGCTGCCGCAGGCGCTGTCGAACAACCGCGACGAGATGACGCAGATGCAGATGCTCGAGGCGATCCGCGCCTTCGACCGTCAGCTCCACGCCGCCGCGCAGCCGCTGACCCCGCAGGACACCGCGCCGGTGCTGAAGGCGCTCGACGAGGATCCCTTCGCGGGCGGCATCGGCGCGCGGCTGTCGGGCCGTTATCCCCGATGCGCGACCGCCGCCGCGCTGCACGCGCTCGCCGGCCGGGAACGAGCAACCCCGAGGCGCGCGAGAAGGTGGTCGGGCTGCTCACGCAGAAACAGGCGGCGCTCGGACGGCTGCGCCAGCATCTCAGGATCCGCGCGCTGCTCGAAATCTGGCTTTATGTGCATGTGCCGCTGACCTTTGCGCTGATCGCGGCGCTGTCGGCGCACATCATCAGCGTCTTCTTCTACTGGTAAGGCGAGGGGAGGGGGAAACATGAGCTTCATCCTGCGCCGTATCTCGACGACGAAGACGGGCAAGCAGATCATCCGCGACGCGCCGCTGCCGGGCGACACGATAACGCTGGGCCGCGAGGGCAGCAACACCATCCACATCGCCGACCTAGCGGTGAACCCGCATCATGCGACGATCAGCAGCACCGACGGCCGTCACGTCCGGGTACAGGCGCTGGAGGGGCTGGGCTTTGGTTTCAACGGTCGCGCCGTCGATGCCGCCGACCTCGACAGCGCGGCGGGTGCCGAACTGCGCTTCGGCGGGCACCGCCTGACGATCGCGCGCGAGGGCGAGAATATCATCCTGCTCGTCGAGCGCATCGACGAGTTGTCGCAATCGTCGAAGGATGTCGACGAGGCGAAGGCCTTCTCTCTGCAGGGCGTGATGCCGGGCAAGCGCATGGGCGCCTGGACCTTCGCGGTCCTGATGCTGCTCGCCTTTCTGGTCGGGCCGATCTGGGCGTGGCAGAGCTACAAGGACGTCAATGTTCGCCCCAAGGGCTATCATGCCGACCAGGCATGGCTGTCGGGGCCGCTGTCGAGCGCGCACAAGAGCCTGAAGAACGATTGCCAGTCGTGCCATGTCGAGCCGTTCGTCGCGGTGACCGACAAGGCGTGCGTCGGCTGTCACACCGGCGAGCACAAGGCGATGAGCAATGCCCACGCCAATGCCTCGACCGCGAAATTGCTCGCGGCGCGGCACCCGCCGGGCGTGGGCGAGAAAATCCTCGCGGGCTTCGCCAAGGCCTTCAACCGGCCGCAGGGGCGCTGCGTCGAATGCCATACCGAGCATGAAGGAGCGGGGCCGATGGCGGCGACGCCGCAGAAATTCTGCGCCGATTGCCACGACGGGATGAGCGGGCGGCTGAAAGCGGCGGGTTTCCCGACGATGCTGGCCGACGCGGGCGATTTCGGCACCCGCCACCCCGATTTCCGCCCGCTTGTCCGCCCGGCGCCGGGGGCGAAGCCGGTGCGCACGCTGATGACGAGCGGGCTCGCCGACTATAACGGGCTGAAATTCCCGCACGACCTGCACCTGCAGGCGACCGGCGGCGTTGCGCGCATGGCGGCGAGTTTCCGCGGCCGCCATGATTTCGGCAAGAAGCTCGAATGCGAAAACTGCCACCGCCCCGACGCCGACGGTGTGCGGATCGCGCCGGTCGAGATGGAGCGCGACTGCGCGATGTGCCACAGCCTCGCCTTCGAGACCGTCGGCGGCGTGACGCGCACGCTGCGCCATGGCGAGCCCGACCAGGTGGCCGCCGACCTGACCGCCTATTACCGCTCGACCCCGCTGGCGCGGCCGCTGCAGCTCGGCGGCATGGCGCGGCGGCGGCCCGGCCAATATGCCGAGGGGCAGGTGTACAACATCTATTTCCGCGAAGTCGCGGTGCGCCCGAGCCGCGCCGAGGATGCGGTGCGCGCGGTCTTCTCCAAGGGCGGCGCCTGTTACGACTGCCACACGATCTTCGCTCCCACCGCGGGCACCGGCTGGCGCGTGGCGGCGGTCGACCAGACGCCGCGCTTCCTGCAAAAGGGCTGGTTCGATCATGATGCGCACCGCGAGACCGAATGCGCCGACTGCCACACGGCGGCCACCGGATCGAAGGCGTCGACCGACTTCCTCGTCCCCGGGCTGCGCCAGTGCCGCGACTGCCATGTCGGCGAGGGCGGGGCGCGGCTGGTGAAGGTCGAGACCGCGACCGAATCGCCCTGCGCGATGTGCCACGAATATCATGACGACGGCGGCAAACCGTGGATGCCGCCCACCCAGCGCAAGAAAAAGACCGCATTCATCACAAAACAACCCCCGCGCGATACTTATACTGTGAGCCAGATCACAGGGCGGACGGGGCGGCGTCTTTATAGTGTGACTTGGCGCACACCCGCGTTACAAGTCGCTGAACGGGGTGGATGAACGGGGGCGGTCGGACCAGCTCAGCCGGAGCAGGGGACGGATATGCTGATCGCGCAGATCACCGATATCCATATCGGGTTCGATCAGGACAATCCGGCGGAATATAACCGCAAGCGGCTGGACGAGGTGCTCGATATACTCATCGACGGCCCGAACCGGCCCGACCTGTTGCTGGCGACGGGCGACATCACCGACCGCGGCGACCCCGACAGCTACCGCTCGGCTGGCGACCGCCTTTTCGCGCTGCCCCTTTCCGGTATGGCCGAGCGTCGGCAACCATGACCTGCGCGACAATTTCCATGCGCAGTTCCCGGGCTTCGACGACGGCAACGGCTTTATCCAATATACGATCGACCTGCCCGAATTGCGGCTGGTGACGATCGACACGCTCGAGGAGGGGCGCCATGGCGGCGCCTTTTGCGACCGCCGCGCCGCCTGGCTCGATGCAGAACTGGCGAAGGATTCGGCCAAGCCGACCTATGTCGTCATGCACCACCCGCCGGTCGAAAGCGGCATCGAGTGGATGAACACCCACCCCGACGAACCGTGGGTCGCGACCTTCACCGACGTCATCCGCCGCCATCCCCAAGTGCGCGGCCTGATCTGCGGCCATCTGCACCGCAGCGTCACCGTGTCGTGGGAGGGCCGCACCGTCGCCATCTGTTCGTCGACCGCGCCGCAGGTGTCGCTCGACCTGCGCCCGATCGACGAGAACCACCCCGACGACCGCCCGATGATCGTGGCCGAGGATCCGGCCTATGCGCTGCACCGCTGGAACGGGCGCGAGTTGGTCAGCTTTTACGACCACGCTGGTGCGCACACGATGCTCGCCAAATATGACGAACGGTTGCAGCCCCTGGTGCGCGAACTGAAGGCCGAACGGCTAGGCCTAACCGCCCAGCGTATAGCGGAAGCTGTAGAAATGCTTTCCGCCCTCGATCCGGATGTCCATCCGTCCGGCGAGGCCGACGAAGCCGTCGGTGCCCGAATCGGGGACGACGGTGATCGACAGGTCGGGGCTGCCGCGCGTCATCGTCGCGCTGTGCTGGAGGACGAACGTGCCTTGCTTGCCGGCGAGCGTGCCGCTGACCTTTTCCATCGCGACATAGCCCGCCGATCCGTCGACCGCCGTGCGCACGGCGAGCATCTGGCCGGCGCTATGCGCTTCGAGGTCGCCGTGGTAGCTCTTGTCGAGCGCGAAGCTTCCGACCGGTGCATCGGCGGCGCTTGACGGGGTCATCTTCACCTCGAATTCGCCCGATGCGATCTGTTCCGTCACGGTCTCGCCTCCCGCGGGTAGTGGCGCGGCGGCGACAAGCGTGGCCGCCATGATCGGGATTGTCCGCCGCGATAGGATCATGCGGCCAGTGTGCCGCAAGCGGCGCGCCGCTTCAATAACCCAATGTCAGGTCGACGCGCGGCTCGACCGGTTCGCCCTTGTGCCAGCGGTCCAGATTTTCGAGGAAGCGTTCCGCCGCGCGGACAAACATCTTGTCCTGCGCGCGGCCCGACAGGTGCATGGTGATATGCGCATTGTCGAGCGTCCACAGAATATCGTCGGCGGGGAGCGGCTCGGGCGAGGTCACGTCGAGGAAGGCCGCGGCGATCTGTTTCGCGTCGAGCGCGGTCACCAGCGCCGCCTGATCGACGACGCTGCCGCGCGCGATATTGATCAGCGTCGCGGTCGGCTTCATCGCGGCGAGTTCGGCGGCGCCGATCATGCCGTCGGTTTCCGGGGTCGCCGGGACCGCGAGGATCACCCAGTCGTAATCGCCGAGCCGTGCGCGCCATTGATCGGGGGTCAGCGTGTTCGGTCCCGGTGTCCGGCGGACGACCGTGACGTCGACCGCGAACGCCTTCAGCCGCTCCTCTACGAGCTTGCCGATCGCACCGTATCCGAGGAGCAGGGCCTTCGATCCGAAAAGTTCGACCTTGCCCGGCGAATCGTGGAGCCATTCGCGCCGTTCCTGCGCGCGCACGACCTCGCGATAGCCCTTGGCGACGGTGAGCATGCCCATCACCACATATTCGGCGATGGTGATCGCGTTGATGCCGACGCCGTTGGTCAGCATCGTCCCGCGCCGCGCGAGCAGGTCGAGCGGGATGCCGTCGACGCCGGCGTAGATCGAGTTCAGCCACTTCATCTTCGACGCCGCGGTGATCGCGGCGGCCATGTCGCGCTTGTCGTACATGTCGAACCAGCCGATCTCCGCTTCCGGCGCGAGCGCCATCGCTTCTTCCTTCGACTGGAAGAAGCGCGGCTCGACCCATTCGGGCAGGCGGTTTTCGACGAGCGGGCGGATGAGGCCCGAGAGGACGGTGACGGTCTTGGTCATATATCTCCCCTCCCGCTTGCGGGAGGGGCCGGGGAGGGCCTGTCCGCTCACGGCGATTCATCTGAGGACGGAACATGCCCTCCCCGAACCCCTCCCGCAAGCGGGAGGGGAATTCAAGGTTCCAGCCGCCAGTCCCATCCCAGCGGATCGCCGTCCATCACCTCGACACCGGCGGCGATGAGTTCGTCGCGCAGGGCGTCGGAGGCGGCGAAATCCTTGGCGGCGCGCGCTTCCTTGCGGCGGGTGAGGGCGGCCTCGATCTCCGCTTCGGCGATCGTTACCGCCTTGGGGCGGACGCGCAAATCCGCGCGGGTGATCGTCAGCAGGTCGAGGCCGAGAACGGCATCCATCGCCGCGAGCGCGGCGCGTTTCTGCCCCGCGTCGATCTTTTTCATCGCCGCCGCCTCTTCGAGCAGGGTCAGCGCGACCGGCGTGTTGAGATCCTCGGACATGGCGGCGTCGAATTTCGCCAGCAGGTCGGTCAGGCGGCGGTCGGTCACCGCGGCCGCATCGGCATCGCGGACGGATGCGGCGGCCATCACCAGCCGCTTGAGCCGCGTCAGCGCCGCCCCCAGCCCCTCCCACGAAAATTCGAGCTCGCTGCGATAATGCGCCTGCAGGCACATCAGCCGATAGGCGAGCGGGTGGTAGCCCTTGTCGATCAGCAGTTGCACGCGCAGGAACTCGCCGCTCGACTTCGACATCTTGCCGCTGCGTTCGACGAGGAAATTATTGTGCATCCAGAAGCGCGCGCCGCTGGCGTCGCTGCAGCTGTGCGCCTGGTTCTGCGCGATCTCGTTCGGATGGTGGATCTCGCGGTGGTCGATGCCGCCGGTGTGGATGTCGAAGGGGAAGCCGAGCAGCGCTTCCGACATCACCGAGCATTCGAGGTGCCAGCCCGGCGCGCCGCGGCCCCAGGGCGAGTCCCACTCCATCTGGCGCGTCTCGCCCGGCGGGGTCTTGCGCCAGATCGCGAAGTCGGCGGCGTGGCGCTTGCCCTCCACCGGGTCGATGCGGCTCTCGCCCTCGTCGGTGCCGTGGCGTGCAAGGCGGCCGTAGTCGGCGACCGTCGTAGTGTCGAAATAGAGGCCGCTGTCGAGCTCGTAGCAATGCCGGTCCGCGATCGCTTTCGCGAACTCGATCATTTGCGGTACATAGTCGGTGGCGATCGACCAGTGCGCGGGCTGGCGGATGTTGAGCGCCTTCACGTCGGCCCAATAGGCCTCGGTATAATGGCGCGCGATGTCCCAGATCGATTGCGCGCGCTCGGCCGCCGCTTTCTCCAGCTTGTCCTCGCCCGCATCGGCGTCGTCGGTCAGATGGCCGACGTCGGTGATGTTGATGACGTGGGTCAGCTTGTAGCCCTTGAACGACAGGGTGCGCCCGAGCGTGTCGGCGAAGACATAGGCGCGCATATTGCCGATATGCGGGTAATTATAGACGGTCGGGCCGCAGCTGTAGACGCGCGCTTCGCCGGGGTGGACGGGCACGAACTCCTCGAGGGAGCGCGTCAGGCTGTTGAACAGCTTCAGCGGCGGGGCAGGGGCGTCGGTCATCACCGCGCCCATGCCCCGCGCCGGGGTTTCCCGTCAACCGAAACGCTTATTCGCTCGGCGGCGTCCACAGATCGTCGTTGCCCGCGCCGGTCACCGGATCGTCGAGCAGCGGCTGGCCGGTGAGCGGGTCGAGGCTGCGCATCGTGATCAGGGGGATCGGCAGGCCCATGCCCTCGGCGTCGTCGCCCTCTTCCCCATCGTCTTCCCGGTCGCGGATGACGTCCTGGACCGGGAAGGAGCTTTCGAATTCGAGGAAGGCGCAGGTCGTCGAACTGACGATCAGGCAGCCGTTCATCGTCGATCCCGAATCGAAGGCGAGGCCGCTGCCCGCGAGCGGGCCGCTGCCGATCACAAAGCCGTCGATCGACAGCAGCGGGATCGCGTCGAGGCCGGTGACCTGGCCCGACGAGCCGAGGTGGACGCCATTGATGACGATGCGTGTAGCAGAGCCCTCGACATTCACATTGAGCCCGAGCGGACCGAAGGTCAGCCCGCGGCGCTGCGCGAAGCGGTCGCCGGCGCCGCTGTTCTGGACATAGAAGCCGCCGACGACACTGACGTCGATGCCGCCCGCCGCCAGCGCCCCCTCGTCCAGGAGGATGCCGTCGTTCTGCGCCAGCCGGTCGTCGATCGCGTCGATGCCGGTCGCGCTGCCGACGTCGGCGATCGCGCCGGCCGTCGCGACGATCACGTCGTCCGACTGAAGGTTCAGCATCCCGCCCAGCGCCGTGCCGCTGCCGGTCAGCTTGATCGTCCCTTCGCCCAGGATGACCTCCAGCGCGTCGTCGGCGAAGATGTTGAGGCTGTTGCCGTCGGACATGCCGGTCAGCGACACGTCGCCGATCACGCGCGCCTTGCCGGGCGTCGCGATGGTCAGCGATCCGCTCGCGCCGAGGTTCGCAGTCGATCCGCCCGCGGTCATCGTGAAATCGTCGATGACAACGTCGGGCTGCTCGCTGCTGCCGATGCTGGCGATCGGGACGGGCAGGGCGCCCGGCGCCGCCGCGACGAAGCCGCCCAGATTCTCGTCGACCTTCGGCGCGAAGATCGTGATGTCGTTGCCGAACAGCCGCGTCATTTCGGTCTGGTCGATATGGTAGCCATCGCGCGTGCCGGTGCCGCCGATGAAGGTCACGCGGGTGTTCGACGTGTTGCGGATGTCGAGGATTTCGGTTGTGCCGCCGGTGCCGAGGCGGCCGTTCGAGTCGATGACGATGTCGCTCGACCCCAGCGCCATCTGCCGGCCTGTGACGCCGCCGTTGACGGTCAGCACGCCGCCCGCCTCGCCGATGAGCGTCGCGTCGGCGGTGACGGTGCCGAGCGTCATGTCGTCGTCGGCGTCGAGCCGGACATCGGCGGCCTGAAGCTGCGTCACGGCGAGGTCGCCGTTCGTCGAACGAAGCGTCGCGGTTCCGGCAACGAAGCCGCTGGTCACCGCCAGATTGCCGCTGGCGGTGACCGACGCATCGCCGGCGTCGGCGTCGAGCTGGCTGAAGATCAGCGATCCCGGTCCCGCAATCTGGATGGCGTCGGCGCTCGCCGCGACCGGTCCCGCCGACGAGAGATTGGCGATCTGGATGAGCCCGGCGTCGCTCGTCAGATTGGTCGCGCCGCCGCTGATGACGCTGTCGCCGGTCACGCCCAGCGCGCCCGAAAGCGACAGCGTGCCGCCCGCGCCGCTGACCGCCTGCAGGACGTTGACCGTCGTTCCCGCGGTCAGCGACAGGTCGCGGCCAGCGCGCAGCGCGCCGGCGTCGATCGCATCGCCGGCGGCGATGTCGATGTCGCGGCCCGCGGCGATCGAATCGACCAGCAGGGTGTTGCCGCCGACGACCGTCGTCAGCGTCGCGACATTCACCGACCCCGCGTCGATCGTGACGTCGCGCCCGGCGGCGACCGGGCCTGCGACCCCGACCGCGCCCGATGCGGAGACGGCAACGTCGCTGAAGGCGTCGAGCCCGGCCAGCGTCGCGTCGGCGCTCTGCGTGCGGATGCTGCTGTCGCCGCCGGTCTGGCCGAGGCCCAGCGTTTCGGCGCCATCGACGTCGAGCGACGTCGCCGCGGTGAGGAAGATGTCGTCGCCCGCGCTGAGTCCGTTCGCGGCGATCGCGCCGCCCGACGAGCGGATGTCGATATCGGCGCCGTCGAGCGAAGAGACGCCTTCGCCCTGACCGATGGTGAAGCCGCTTGCGGCGGTATAGCGGAGCAGGAAGCCGTCGAGGCCGGCGCCGGTGGCGGCGACGTTCGACGCGGTCACATCGCCCGCCGCGACGACATCGAGGTCGTCGCCCGCGGTCACGTCCGACAGCGCCGCGGTCGTGCCCGCCAGCACCAGCATGTCCTCGCCCGCGGTGACGCCGGTCAGCGTCGCCGATCCGCCGGCCCTGACGCCGACCATGCCCGCGCCGCTGCTGTCGGTCAGGACGACGTTGCCGCCGGCGTCGAAATAGGCATTGCCGGCGGTGTTCGCGTCGCCGTTGCTCGGGTCGGGCGCGCCGCCCGCGGCATTGGCGGTGACCGCGATGATGCCGTCGGCGCTCATCTCGATATCGCCGTCGGCCGCATAGCCGCCGCCGATATCGTCGGCGGCGATCACGCCGATATTGCTCGCCGCAACCGCGGTGCCGATCGCGACGTCGCCGCCGCTGCCGAAGGCGGAGAGCAGCCCGCCGGCGTCGATGTTGCCCACCGTGATGCTGTTGCCGATCAGAATGACGTCGCTCGCAGCGACGATCGCCGCGCCATCGATGCCTTCGGCGCCGGTCGCGGTGCCGTTGGCGTTCAGATTGACATAGTCGCCGGCGTCGAGTGTGTTGAAGGCGATCGACTGCGCATCGACCTCGATATGGCCGCCCGCGGTCGAATTGCCGAGGTTCGATGCGCCGCTGGTCGTGATCTCGATATTGCCGTCGGCGATGATCGAATTGAGCCCGGTGGTGAAGCTGGTGGCGTTGACGATATAGTCGCCTGCCGCTTCACCATGCCCGACGACGACATTGCCGTCGATGTCGATGCCGACATTGCTGCCGATTTCCTCACCCTGCGGATTGCTGCCGGTCGCGTCCATCAGCGCGACGCGGATATCGCCGCTGCCGGTGATGCCGATGTCGTCGCCCGCAAGCAGCGTGTCGAACGTGCCGCCGTCGGTCGTCGAGATGAACAGGTCGCTGCCCGCGCTGATCGTGCCGTCCGAATTGACCGCCCCGTTGGTCGCGGCGATGCCGACGACGCTGCCGCCCGTCACATTGCCGAGAGCGACCGATGCACCGCGGATGTCGATCACGCTCGGCGCCAGGATGTCGCCGGTCATGTCGACCGCGCCTGCCGCTTCGATCGTGACCGGACCGTTGATGTCGAGCGTGCCGGTGGCGTGGATGCCGCCGGTCGTCGCGAGGAAGCCGACCGTCGCGGCGTCGATGTCGATGCCGTTGAGCTCGATATCGCCCGCCTGGATGCGGAAGATGCCCGTGACGTCGGCATTGCCCGTCAGGTTCACCGTCTCGCCGGCCTCGAGCGAGATATTGCGCCCCGAGGTCAGCGCGTTGGCGGCGATTGCGCCGACCGCATCGAAGACCATATTGTCGCCCGAACTGGCGTTGCCGACGTCGATATTGCCGCTGCGGCGGTCAGTGTCAGGATATTGTCGGCGCTCAGCAGGCTGTCGTTGTCGTGCGTGATGTCGCCGTTCGCGGAAAAGGTGACGTTGACACCGCTGACGTCGCCGCCCGTGACGATGTTGCCGACCGTCGCGGTCAGGTCGACGTCGGTGTCGGCGATGACCGACTGCAGGTCGAGGTTCCGGCCCCTGACGCTGGTGGTCAGACCCGACTGGAGCGTGCCGGTCGCGACGACATCGCGCGCCGAGGTGAGCGCGATATCGCCGCCGACATCGGCGCTGGTCAGCGTCAGCGGTCCACCGGTGGTCGTCGCGGTCAGCGAACCGCCCGCCTCGACGTCCTGCAGCGAAATGCCGAGCGCGTTGAAATTGACGTCGTCATTGGCGAAAGTGCTGCCGGTGACGGTCAGCGTGCCCGCGACGGTGCCCGACACGTTGCTGCCGATCTCCTCGCCCTGCGGATTGCTGCCGTCGGCGGTAATCGACGCGATCGTCACATTGCCGCCCGCGGTGATCGAGACGTCGTCGCCCGCGACCAGCGCATTGAAGGTGCCGCCCGTCGCGGCGTCGAGAATCACGTCGGTGCTCGGCGCTGATCGTGCCGGTCGCATTGATCGCTCCGGCGGTCGAGGTCAGGAAGACGAACGAGTTGGAGCTGATATCGGCGGCGGCGATCGACCCGCCGGTCATCTGGACATAGTTGCCGCCGTTCGCCGTTCCGGTGATGCTGATCGCGCCCGGCGCCTCCACCTCGAGCGAGGCGAGGGTGGTCACCGTGCCGTCGACCGTGACGTCGCCGTCGGTCGCGCGCAGCACGATCTGGCCGGAATTGCCGAACCCGTTCCGCATGGCGACGCTGCTGCCCTCGACATACATGCCGCCACTGGTGATATCGCCGGTGACGTTGACCGCGCCGGCCGCGTCGATGAAGGTGAAATCGGCGGTGATCGGGCCGGTATCGACCGTACCGCCCGCGGTCAGACGCGTCTGGCCTGCAGTGTTGGTCGTCCCCGTGATCGTGATGCTGCCGGGGGTATCGACATAGGCGCCCGAGAAGTCGGCTTCATTGTCGAGGCCCCCTGCGGTGGTCAGGATCGAGCCGATGGCGACATCACCGCTGGCGGTGATGCGGATATCGTCGCCGGCCGCCAGATCGCCAAGGACGCCGTCGGCGGCGGAGCTGATCGTCAGGTCATGCCCCGCGGATAGCGCGCCGATCGCGGTGATCCCGCCGCTGGTCGAAGTCAGGAGGATGTCGGTGCCCGCGGCAACCGATTCGAGGTCGAGCGCGCTGCCGGTGATTGTCGTCACGAGGCCCGACCGCAGCGTCCCCGTCGAGCGCACGACATCGCTGGCGGTCGCGGTCAGATTGTCGAAGGCGTCAGCGTCGTTGGCGTCGATGGTGCCCGCCGAGGCGGTCAGGACGATGTTCGATCCATTGCCGGGCGAGGTGAAGATGCCGAAGCCGGTCATCGCGCTGGGATTGTCGTTGTAACCGATCGATCGCGTGTCGTTGCCGAGACCCGTGGTCGAGACATTGTCGACGATGACGCAGCAAGTGCCGCTCACGATCAGGTCGTCGCCCGCGGCCGAATTGGTGACGGTCGCGGTGTTGCCGGCCAGGACATAGAGATCCTCGCCCACGGTGGCGCCGTCGACGCTCGCGTTGGTTCCCGCGCGGACCCCGAACATCGTCGCCGCGCCGCTGCCCGCGAGGATGCTGGCCGTGCCATTGGCATCGACGAAGACATAGCCTTCCGCCCCGATACCGCTGGTGTCCGTATAGCCCCCGGTCGCCGTCGCCTGCGCGGTGATGTCGCCGGTCGCGTTCAGGTTGATGTTGCCGCCCGCCAGGAAGGCGCCGCCGATATTGCCGTCGGCGAAGATCGCGATATTGCCGTCGGTGGTCGCCGACAGATTGGCGTCGCCGCCGGTAGCGTTGGCGAACAGCGAGGCCGAAGTGACCGCGCTGTCGTTGATCCGGATCGTGTTGCCGGTCAGCGTGACGTCGCCGCCCGCGATGATGTTGTTGCCCAGGATGCCCTCGGCCCCCGGCGCGGTGCCGGTCGCGTTGAGGCCGATCGTCGTGCCCGCGTCGATGATGTTGAAGGCGATCGATTCGCCGTCGACCGACACGAAGCCGCCCGCGGTCGAATTGCCGAGATCGACCGCGCCCGGCGAGGTGATGATGATGTCGCCGCCGGTGATGATCGAGTTGAGTCCGGTCGCGAAGCTGCCGACGTCGGCGATGAAATCATTGTCGGCTTCGGCATGCTCGACCGTCGCGGCGCCTGCGGTGCCGATGAAGATGTTGCTGCCGTCGACTTCGGAATCGAGCCCCGAGCCGTCGGTGTTCAGCGTGCCCGCCACCACCGTGCCGCCGATCAGGCTGATGTCGTCGCCGGCGGCCGCGTCGTTGATCGCCACTTCGCCGCCCGCATTGGCGGTCAGGTCGTCGCCGCTGGTCGTCGTGCCATAGACGTTGATCCGGCCCTCGGTCGCCAGCAGCAAGGTCAGCGTCTGGGCATCGAGCGAGTCGACGTCGATCGCGCTGTTGAGGCCGGTGGCGTTCATGAACAGGCTGGTGCCCGCGCTGACAAGGCTGCCCGGCGCGCTGCGGATCGAATTGACCGCGGTGAAGTTGGCGCTGCCGCCGGTCTGGATCGTCGGCGCGGTGCCGTCGCGGAAATCGTGGCGGATATCGACCTGGTCGTCGACCGTGACGGTCAGGTCGCCGCCGACGTTGAGCTGGCCGCTGCCCTGCGCATAGACGCCGACCGAGCTGCCCGTGGTCAGCGACACCGCGCCGTCGGTCTGTATGAGGCCGCCGTCGTTGATGCCCAGGAAGATGCCCGCGGGCGCGAGGTCGGTGTCGTTGTTGGTCTGGTTGGCGAAGCCCGTCGCGCTCGCGGTCAGGCTGGCCATGCTGATGTCGCCCTCGGCGATCAGCTCGATCCGGCCGGCGATGGAGCCGTCGGCATTGATATTGGTGTCGCCGAAGCTGATCGCGCCGGTGCTCGCTGGCGAACTGCGCGCTTCGAGGATGACGGTGCCGCCCTGATCGGCGAAACCCGAGCCGCCACCGTCGGCTCCGCCGGTGCCGTCGCCGCCGTCGCCGCCGTTGCCCGACTGGCCGTTCGCCGACAGGGACACCGGCGCGCCGAGCGAGCCGATCGTGCCGCCGATCGTGGTCAGCTGGACCGTGCCGCCGATCCCGGCGCCCGCGATGCCGCCGTCGCCGCCGACGAAGTCCACCACGATGTCGTCCATCGTGCCGAGAATGCCGTCGCGTCCCGGGGAGTGTCGTCGAGCCGAAATTGTCGGCGCCGCGACCGCCGTCACCGGCCACGCCGTTGCTGCGGAGCCCGCTCGTGCCCAGGCGCCCGACGCCCAGATCCGCCGCGCCGTCGGTGACGAGAATCCGGACCGTGCCGCCGACCCCATCGCCGCCATTGCCCCCCGAAGGGCCGAAGATCCGGTCGCCGCCCGGACGCGCAAAGGCGTTACCGCCCGTACCGCCGATGCCCGTCGCCTCGAAGTTCGCATCGGTGACCAGCGCGTATCCGTCGGGACCGCGAACGTCGACGAGCGAGATGCCGCCGGCGCCAAGGCCGCCCTGGCCGCCCGCGCCGTCGAGGCCGATGCCGCCGTCGCCGCCGGTCGCGCTCGAATCGAGCAGGACGCCGAGCGCCCCCGCGTCGATATTGTCGATGACGGCCTGCGCCGTGCCGCCGATCCCGGCGCCGCCCTGGCCGCCGACGCTATTGCTGCCGCCCGTGCCGCCCTGGCCGTTGGAGTAGCTGGCGACGGTGCCGGCCGCACCGATCGCGGTCGTGAATTCGATCGAAGCATTGCCGCCGCGACCGGTGCCGCCGTCGCCGCCCGTTCCGATACCGGTCAGCGGCGGGCCGGAGGTCGCGCTGGAGAAATTCCCGCCATTGCCGCCCAGGCCGAGCGCATCGGCGGTGACGTCGCCGGTCGACAGGTCGCCCGCGGTCAGCCGAACGATCGCGTCGCCGCCAATGCCATTGCCGCCCCGGCCCGTGTCGCCGACGACGCCGTTGAACGCGAAATAACCGCCGCCGTCGCCGCCCATGCCGGAGGAAAAGGCGCCTACCGTGGTTGCTGTTACCGTCGCGGTGCCGTCGAGGTCGATCAGCGCGGTGCCCCCCTGGCCGTCGCCGCCGTCGCCGCCATCGGCCGGATTCGCGGGGTCATTGTCGTTGCCCGTCGCGCCTATCCCGCCGATGCCCGCCGCGGCGGCGGTGATGCTGGTCGCGGCCAGCGTGCCGCCGAACAGATTGACCGTGGCGCGGCCGCCGGCGGCATTGCCGCCGGTCTGGCCGGACCCGCCCGACGCGACGGCCGACGCGCCGATGGTCGTCGCGGTCAGCGTGCCGCCGGTCTGCACGATCGTCGCATTGCCCGCGCCGGCGGCGCCGCCGTTCCCCGCCGGGCCGCCATTGCCGAAGCCGCCATTGCCGCCGAATGCGCCCGCGTCGGCAAGAACGGCGGTGAGCGTGGTGTCGATCGCGTCGATCTGGACCGTCGCGTCGCCGCCGGTGCCGGTCCCGCCGTCGCCGCCGAGGCTGTTGCTGCCGCCATCGCCGCCAAGGCCCGCGGCGAAGCTGCCGATCGTGCCGGTCACGCTCGGCGGTGTCGGTGAAGGTCGAAATCAGCGCGATGCCGCCCTGGCCCGATCCGCCGTTGCCGCCCGACGCGGCGGCGACGGGTCCGCTGCTGCTGAGGAACAGGCTGCCGCCGCTGCCGCCCACGCCCGACGCGTCGGCGGTCACGTCGCCGATGGTCATGACGCCGCTGGCCAGCACGATATTGGCGTTGCCGCCGGTGGCATCGCCGCCCGTGCCGCCATCGGCGTTGCCGCCCAACAGCGAAACGAAATCGCCGCCCGCGCCGCCTTCGCCGGTGGCGATGGCCGAAAGGCTCTGCACCGTCACCGTCGCGTCGCCGAGGATCGTGATTGTCGCGTTGCCGCCCTGCGCGTCGCCGCCCGCGCCCGGAACGGTCGGGGCCAGCGGATCGAGGTCGTCGCCCCCGGCGCCGAAGCCGCCGATGCCGGACGCGCTGGCGGTGAGCGATTGGGCGTCGATCGCGCCGCTGTTCAGGTTGATGACCGCATCGCCGCCGAACCCGGGGCCCGACTTGCCCGGGCCGGGAGCCGCTCCGCCAAAGCCGTCCGCGGCGACCATCAGCGCGTTGACGTTCGCCGTCCCGCCGGACTGGGTGAAGGTCGCCGTGCCGCCACGGCCCTCGCTGCCCTGACCCTGCACCGAGCCCCCGAAGCCCGAAGCGGAGGCGGCGATGCTGTTGGCGGTCAGCGTGCCTGGCCTGGACGTCGATGGTGACGCCGCCGCCATTTCCTCTGGCCGCGCCGGACTGCGAGCCGCTGCCCTCCATTGCGGTGCCAGCGCTGCCGTCGGACGCCATCAGCGCGTCGGTGAAACTGATCACGCTCGTGTCGCCGGCGCTCGGCAGTAACTGGACCAGAATCGAACCGCCGCGTCCGACCGTGACATTGGAGGCCGTGAGCGCGTTGTCTCCGCCGGCCCTGCCGCCTGCCGAAAAGGAGCTGCCGCCCTGGAAATCGATCGTGCCGCCATCGGCGATGAGCTGGATCGTGCCGCCCGTGGCGTCGGTGCCGCCCGCCGAAGAGCCTGCGATTGCGTCGGTACTCAATTCGTTGACGGCGGACTGGTCGACCGTCGTGAACACGCCATTGTTCGACGCGCGCACGTCGATCGTGCCGCCCTGCGCGCCGCCGTCGGCGCCCGCGACATTGTTGGTGTTCGCATTGGCCTCGGCCATGATGGCGCCCACCGAAATGGTGCCGCCGTCGGCGGTCAGGTCGATATCGCCGCCGGTGCTCGTACCCACCGTCTGTAGCAAGGTGCTGACCAGCTGACCCCCCGTTGCGGTGATCTGGAAGTCCGCGCCGACGTTTACCGTGCCGCCGCCGGTCGCGCTGACCGCGATATCGCCGCCCGTCGAGCTGCCGACATTATCGGCGACGGCGGCGATCGCCCTCGCGTCGGCGACCGCGGTCCCGGTGACGCCCAGCGTTGCGCCATTGCCGGCGCTCATGTCGATCGTGCCGCCGGTCGCATTGCCCGATGTGGCGTTCGATCCGGCCGTATCGCTGGCGCCGCCGCTGGTCGCGCCGGCGTTCAGCGTCAGCGAATCGACGGTCAGATTGCCCGCGGTCGCGCCGATGATGACATCGCCGCCGGTCGCATTGCCGCCCGTGGCATCCGCGCCGTTTGCGCCGCCGCCGGTGCCGGCCGCCGCCAGGGTGACGGCGCCGAGCGACGAGGGCGAGGAAAAGTCGGTCGCATATTCGAGTTCGGCAGTACCGCCATCGCCGTCGCCGCCATTCGCCGACGGAAAGGTACCGACGATCGGTAGGGAAATGGAGCCGCCGCCGGTCCCGCTGGCGTCCACCGTCGTCGACGGCGTGGTAACGGTCGTGCCGCCGGTCAGGATCCGCAAGGTGGCCGTGCCGCCGGTTCCGCTGCCTGACTGTAGATTCCCCGTGGCGCCGCTGCCGGTCGCGCTGACGTTGATCGCATTGCTGGCGGTGATGCTGCCGCCGTTCTGCGCCACCAGCGTCGCGGTGCCGCCCTGGCCGTTGCCGCCGATGTCGGCCACGGTGACCTCGCCCAGCGGGCTGGAGGTAAGGCCGCCGCCGCGCCCGCTCGCCGACACGCTGATCGTGTCGGCGGTCAGCGATCCGCCGGTTTCGACGGTCAGGGTGGCGGTGCCGCCGGTTCCGTCGCCGCCGTTGCCATCGACGTCGAGGCCGCCGGTCCCCTGGGCCTGGACGATCACATTGCCGCCGGCGACGACCTGGCCGCCGCTGATGTTGAGTTCGGCCGTGCCGCCGGTGCTGTCGCCGGTCACCGCATCGGCGACGCCGTTCGATGCGATGCCCAGACTGCCGAGCACCGCGAGCGTCCCGCCGGTGACATTGACGGTCGCGCTCCCCGGCGTCCCGCCGGTGCCGTTCGATTGCACGATCATGTTGCCGATCGCGCCGACAAGCTGGTTCGGCCCGACGTTCAGCGTCGCGCTGGCGTCGCCGATGAAGGTGGCATTCCCCTGGACGACGATGCGCCCGTTTTGCGGCGGCGGCGGGGCGGTCACCGGTCCGCCGGTCGGCAGGCTGAAGCGCGGGGCGCCGACGAAAGCGCCGCTGGCGCGCGCGGTGACGCTGCTCTGGAAAATCGTGTCGCTGACAGAGATGTTCGCGGCGGTCGTGTTCACCGGTGCGGCCGCGAGCGCGCCGCCCTGGATATTATAGCCCGCCGACAGCACCACCGCGCCATCGGGGTCGGTCTGGGCGACCGCGGCATCCTGATAGCCGATCTGGCCCGACACCAGCATGGTGACCGCGTCGTTCTTGGGAATTGCGACGAGGTAGACGCGGCTCTGGTCGGCGTCGTCCTGCTCGTGCGACGGGCCGCCGGTGGTGCCGGTGTGGGTGATGACGTCGCCACCCTCCGCACCGACGGTGACATTGATGTCGAACAGGCCGTTGTTGATCGTGATGTCGGCCTGTTCGGCGGCGACGAGCGCCGCAGATCCGTCGACATCAATGATGCCCGCCTGCGCGACACGCGGCGCGACGAGCGCGATATAGCTGCTGCCCGGATTGCCGGGATTGGCGGCGCTGATGAACGCTCCCCCCGCGATTTCGACCGCCGAGGTGCTGCCCGAGGCGCCGCGAAAGCGGATTTCGCCGCCCGGGCCGAACAGGCCGCCGTTGGTGTCGATGTCGTTCGCGGTCAGCACCAGGCTGCCGACGTTGATCACCGCATTCTGGCCGATCAGGATGCCGCTGCGGCGTTGTAGAACCAGATATTGCCGCCCTGGACCGCGCCCGCGCCCGCCGCGGGCGAGCCGATGTAGGAATTGACGGTGCCGTTCAGCGCGATCTGGCGGCTGATCGGGATCGGCAGGCCCGAAAGCGGATCGATCGCGACGAAACGGTTGAGCACGGTATAATTGCCGGCGCCATAATATTCGAGCGTGTTGAGGGCGGGCAGGAAGTCGATCGGCGCGCCCGTCGCGGCGGTATCGGTCGGAGTCCAGTTGATGATCGTCTGGTTGCCGTTGGTCACGACCTGCGTCGTGTTCGGTTTGGCGGGCGGGTTGTTGACGATCGTCGCGGTGCCGAGGCCGGGGCTGGCGACGACTTGACCGGTGCCCTGAACCTGCGCCAGCGCAGGGCCGCCGAGCGCGAGGGCGGCCATCCCCGCCGCGATCGCGCAACTGGTCAGCAGGCGCTGTTTGCCCTTGCGGGCGGAGGCGGTGGGGACAGTCATACGCATGGCGGAAGTCCTCGATGCAAAATTCATGTCAGCGCGCCTTCACGCCGAACTGGGTAGTAAAATTGACCAAGAAGCGCGGGTCGGGCTTCTGCGCCAGAAAGCCGGCGCGGTTGAGCGGCACCGCGACGGTCAGGTCGAGCTGGCCGACATCGCCATAGGCGAGGCGGACGCCGCCGCCCGCCGAATAAAGTTTCTGCGGATTGAGCCCCGCGAAGGCGAGGTCCTTGTTCCATACCCAGGCGGCGTCGAAAAAGACGAAGGGCTGGAGCGCGCCGCTCTGCGTGTTGGCGGGGACCAGCGAGCCGTAGCGCGCCTCGACCGACACCGCGACACCGCTGTCGCCGATCACCGTGCCGGGGTCGAAACCGCGGCCGACGGTGAAGTTGCCGCCCGAAAATTCCTCATAGGCGAGCAGGGGATCGCTCGCCCATTGCGCGCGCGGGGCGAGCGAGAAGGTGAAATTCTTGACCGGACGCCATTCGGCAAGCGCGTTGGCCCGGACGAGGAAGGCGTCGGGCTTGCCCTCGACGCGGGTCAGCGGGATCGCGCCGGGCAGGAAACAGGTGGCGCCGGTGGGGCCGCAATCGTCGCTGGCACCCAGGAAATTGACGCCCTGCCGCGCTTCGACCGACGCGCCCAGATACCAGCGCGGCTCGGCCGGGCTGTAACCGCCGCGTCCCGCGACCGATGCGGGATCGACCCAGGTGCCGTCGGCGCGCAGGTTGAAGACGCGCAGCCGGTCGCGGTTGATCGGCACGCCGCCGAGCGCGATGTCCTGGTCGATCAGGTCGAGCCCGCCGCCGATGGTCAGGCGGCGCGCCTGCGTCAGCACCAGCGGATAAGAGGCGAACAGGCTGACGATCTGGGTTTCGGACTTGATCGGCAGCGCCGCGACGCTCGGCCGGGTCCAGGCATAGGTATAGCTGGCGCCGAATTTCAGCCCCTCGTCGCCGACGCGGAATTCATGTGCGATCTGCGCGACATTCTGTTCGTCGAAGTCGGGGGTCGAATAGAAGCTGACCGTGGTCATGTCGCCCATGCCGGTCAGGCCGAAGACGCGCGCGCGGGCGATGCCGCCCCAGCGGCCGACGTCCTTCGACCCGAAATTCTGGACGTTGAAGTCGAGGATCGCGGCGGTGCGGTCGACCGTCACTTCGCCGACGACTTCGCCGGGCACCGCGCCGGGGCGCAGCGTCAGGCGCGCCGAGAGGCCGGGAATGTCGCGCGCGAGCAGCAGATAGCGTTCGGCGTCGACGATGTTGAACACCGGCTGGTCTTCGAGATGGGCGAGATAGCGCTGGAGCAGCTTCTCGTTGGCGCCGGCGTCGCCACGGACCTCGATGCGGCTCATCCGCGCGGCGAGGATGTCGAGCTTGACGATGCCGTCGCCGATCGTCTGTGGCGGCACGCGCACCGCGGCCAGATAGCCCTGCGAACGCAGCATCGTCGCGGCGCGGTCGCGGATGTCGCAGACCACCGAAATCGGCAGGTCCTGGCCGACGCGATCGGACCAGGCTGGCGCCAGCATCGCGGGGTCGATGCCCTCGACGCTCGAAAATTCGACGCCGCGCAGCGTGATCCGGACATTGGCGAATTCGGGGTTAGCGAGCGGGCAGGGCGCCCGCTCGATCGCGTCGTCGGCGGCGACGATCTGTTCGTTCGGGGGCGGGGCCGCGGGCGGTGCCGGGCGCTGGATTTCCTCGCGGGTCGGGATTTGCGGTGTCGCAACCTGCGCCTGCGCGGCGACCGGCAGCGCGGCGATGACCAGTCCCGATGTCGACAGGATTCGCCCGATCGCGCGGCCGTGTCCCCCGGCCACGCGCGACTGTCCCTTCAAGCCCCAAACGGTCATCACCACCCCTTGCGTTCGACCACGCGCGGCGCCGCTGCCGCACGTCAAATTCTTCAGGCGTGGCGGTCAGGACCACCACGCGAACTTTCGACCCAAGGAAAGGACTTGCCGCTCGGACGGCAGCTTTTCAAATGCTTGCTACCAGATGGGCCGGGCGGTTTCAATGGCCGCCCGGCTCGCTTCATCCCGTTGCGGATTCGGTTTCGGCCTGCGCCATCGCGTCGACCAGACGTTCCACTTGCGACGAGCAACCCTTGCCCGACAGCATCTCGTACGAGGCGTCGGGGGTCTCGGGCAGCGCCTCGAGCGGCGTGAAGCGCACCGTCACCGGCGCCGCCAGCCCGCCGCCCGAAAAGCTGTAGTCGACGTCATATTGCAGCGGGACATTCGCTCGACCATTTGCGGAACCAGCTGTCCTTGGCGAGCTCGACCTTGCCGCTGGCGCCGGCTGCCGGTCACGGTCACCGTCGTCGCCGCGTCGGCATTCGGGCGCCACAGCAGCAGCGCGGCCGGGTCGGCGACGCAGAAGGTGCCGCCTTCGCGATAGTCGAGCAGCCACAGGTTCGGCGCGCGCGTCTCGTCTGGCGGCGTTTCGTCCTTCCCGCGCGATGCCCCGCCGCGCGTCTGCGTCGGCGGGCGCTTGGCGATCATGCGGGTGACGGTCTGGCCCATCGACTGGCTGGCGACGACGGTCGCGTTGGCGTTGAAGGTGCCTTCGCCCGACAGCGTCCGCGTCTTGCCGCCCTGCATCAGCACGACCTTGTCGCCCGCGACCAGCGTCAGGCGGTCGCCCGCCTTGAACTTGGTCCCGGTCGGATATTTCGCTGCCGACGGGCCGGTCGAGCGGACGACCATCGACTGCGCCGCGGCGACGCCGGTCAGCGCCATCGCGGCAAAGGCTGCGGTTGCGGCCAATCCCAGCTCGGCGCATGCGGAACTCAGGATAGGACATAGCTTTCTCCACTCTCGGTCACGTTCAATCGTTCTATTAAGAACAGGATGGATGTATCCTGACTGAATTGTTCGCCCAGCGCTGTGGCGCAGGTCACATAGAGATTTTTATCGCCTGACGCGTGCGCCGCAACCATTTCCGCTATTTTTGCCCGTTGTTCGGGGCTGAGATCGGGGCGCGGGGTGAAGGTGTCGACCGGCTGGGCGCGGCCGCGCAGCGTCACCCGGCCCATCGGCACCAGGTCGTCGCGCCCGGCGCGCGATTCGGCCTCGGCCGAGATCAGCACGCCGGTCTTCAGGCTCTTGTTCGCCGCCTCGAGCCGCGAGGCGGTGTTCATGCTGTCGCCGAGCGCGGTATATTGGATGCGGCCCTCGCCCCCGAAATTGCCGACGATCGCATCGCCGACGTGCAGCCCGACGCGCGTCATGCCGAGCGGCGGGACGTCCTCGGCCGCGAGATCGACGCGGAACTTCTCGCCCGCCTCATACATGGCAAGCGCGGCGGCGGCGGCCTGTTGCCCGTCGTCGGGGCGGCTGAGCGGCGCACCCCAGAAAGCGACGACCGCGTCGCCGACGAATTTGTCGATCGTGCCGCCATGGTCGAGGACGACGTCGGACAGCCGGTCGAGATATTCGTTGAGCAGGCGCGCCACGGTTTCCGGCGTCGTCGCATGGCTGAGCTTGGTAAAGCCTTCGAGATCGGTGAACACGCAGAAGATATTGCGGCGTTCGCCGTGCAGCGACAGTTGTTCGGGGTCGCGCATGATCTGCGCCGCGACATCGGCGGGCAGATATTTGCCCAGTGCCGATTGCGCGAAGGCGCGCTGGTGCGAGCCGATGGTGCGCGCCGCGCTGCCGACCGCGGCATAGCCGAACAGCCAGCCGAGCGATTGGCCGAAGGCGGGCAGGCCGGTGGTATCGACCCCGATCTTCTGCAGCCAGAAGGGGTAGGCGATGAAGAAGATCAGCTGCGCGATGAAGATCGGCACCACCCAGCGCGCCGAGCAGGTCGATCAGGCTGGTCAGTCCGCCCGCGAGTACGACGAGCACCGCCAGCCCCCACAGCGCCCAGCCGGGCACCGGTTTCGACCAGGCGCCGTCGAGTTGCTGCGCCAGCATATGGGCGTGGACCTCCAGCCCGATCATCTGCTCGCGCTCGCCCGTCTGCAGGTCGGGCAGGCGCGAGAAGGGGATCGAGAAAAGATCGTTATCGACGATATCGGCGCCGATGAGCACATAGCGGCCGCGCACCATCTCGGCGAATCCGGCGCGGGTCTCGTCGTCCATCGGCTCGCCGAACAGGTCGATCGGGAGATTGGGAAAGACCCCTTCTTCCTCGTTCGCATTGGCGCGCGCGGGCAGGCGGAAGCGGATATTCCCCTGATAATCCGCATATTCCCTGTCGACCGGCGCCAGCGCATTCGCCATCAGCGGCGGCAGCCCCTTCGGCCGGTTGGGCCAGTTGCGCATCACGCCATCCTCATCAACGCGGAAACGCACGCTCGTCGGACGGGTCTTCGCCGTCGTGACATCGGCCAGAAAGCGGTCGAGGAATTGCTGCTGCTGGAACTGTATCGTCGTCGGATTGTCCGACTGTGACAGATAGGCGAGCCAGGTCGGCGTCTTCATCGCGCGCAATTGCGCTTTGAGCGCGTCGTCGTCGGGACGCGGCGCATCGTAGAGAATGTCGATGCCGATCGCCTTGGCGCCCATCGCGTCGATATTGGCGAGGGCGTTGGCCAACAGGGTCCGGTCGAGCGGCGACCGGATGCCGGTGTTGAACACCGTTTCGTCCGTATAGGTGATCATGACGATGCGCGAATCCTGATCGACATGCTCGGCCATCGTCGTCGCGCGGCCGTCATAGAGCGCGCGTTCGGCATCGCCGACGAGCGGGATACCCCAGCTCAGCCGGGCGATCAGTACTGCAAAGGCCAGGAACAGCAGCGTCGCGATCATCCGCGACGTGCCGAGCTGGGTGACCAGCTAGGCGCAGCTGCTTGCGCAGCGGCACTGCGGCGCGCTTCTCGCTCGCGGCTTCGGTCGCCGGCGCAGTGTCGGTCGTCGGAACTTCGCTCATCGGATCAGCGGGCGGCGCGGCCGTCGGCCTTCCCCTTTTTAGGCGCGGCGGCGGTTGCGGTGCCGCCGTGGAGCAGCGCCTGGCCGCCATCGCCGATGATCGCGAAACCCGCCCAGTAATAGGGGTGCGAGGTCTGTTTTTCGTCCATCAGCCGCATCTGCGTCGCCCAGAGCGCATCGGCGACGCTTTCGCCCTGCCGCGCCGCGAACAGGCCGCCGATCAGCCGCTTCGTCGCGTCGAAATCGTCGGGCGCGGGCCAGTGGCTGGCGATCACCGACCGGCCGCCGGCGCCAATGAAAGCGCGGACCAGCCCGTCGAGCGCATTGCCGCCGCCGCTGGCGACGCCGGCCTCGCGCGTCGCGCTGACCGATGCGGCGCCCGCGGTGTCGCACGCCGACAGGATGACGAGGTCGGCGTCGATCTTGAGGTCGTAGATTTCCTGAAAGGTCAGCAGCCCGTCCGAATCGCTGTCGCCGAACGAGGTGACGAGCGCCGGGCGCGCCGGGCACGACGGACGCGGCGCGGTGACCAGCCCGTGGGTCGCGAAATGGATGATCCGATAGTCATCGAGGTCGGCGCGCGCCTTGACCGCGGTATCGGTAAAGGCGCCGCCGGTCAGCAGCGCCGCCGCGCGGTCGCCCATCGCGCTGCGCGCGGTGTTGAGCTCGTCGGCGGAGATCGGCCGGTTCCACTGGATCGGGTCCCAGTGGCAGCTGTCGTCGACGCCGCCCGCGGCGGCGCGGGTACCGAGCGAGGGCAGGGTGGGGCCGACCGGCTGATTCTGGCCGAGCCCGAAATACTGGTTCGCGGCGTTCGACGGCGCCGCCTGGCGCGCGTTGCGGAACGACAGCGCCGACACCGCGGTGCTGGGCCGCGTCGTCCGCCCGAGCCAGGCGATGCCGCGCATGTCGAAGGCGTCGGCCTCGGGATCATCGAGCTTCGCCTCATAGGCGGCAAGACCGGCGTCGGAGGTGATGAGCAGGTTGATCGGCAACCGCAGCATCGCGCCGTCGGGTTCGAAGATGATGTTGGCAATCGTCGGCAGGCGGTCGGCAACGGGGCCGAACAGTTTGCTATAGAGGCTGCGCGCCGTCGCGGCGTCGAACGGATAGGTCACGCGGCGGCCGTTCTCGACGATCGAGATCGTCGAGCGCACGCTGTCGACCGCGGCGTCGAGCTGCGCGGCGCTGAGGTCCGAACGCCACAGCTGCGCCCCTTTGTTGTCGATCAGCATCGCATAGACCGCATCGCCGACAACGAGCATCTTCAGATAGGCCTCGTCGGCGCGCAGCACCTGCTGCAGTTCGGCGAGGTCGAGCTTGCCCGGCGCGACGACGCGATATTGCGGATAGGCCGAGAGCGCGGCGACGGTCTCCGCCTGCTGGAAGCCCAGATTGTCCAGCCGCACCTTGAGGTCGGCGCGCAAAGCGTTGATTTCCGGCGATGCGATCATCTGCGCCAACCGCGCATCCTCGATCCGCGCGCGTTCGATATCGCGGTTCAGCGTCGTCGCCTGGCGGAACAGGCGCGAGCCTTCCTCGGTGCCGCTCGATAATTCGCGCGCCAGCACCGCCTGGGTGTCGGCGACGCCGGGGCGGACCTGGAGCTGGCTGGCGACGAAGAAGTCGGCGACCGCGGCGGGGTCGGCGGCGGCCCGCGCCGCGAGCAGGCGGTAATAGGGCGCCATCATGTTCGCCATGCCCGACGTCGAGCGCTGCGAATTCGCCAGCGTCCCGACGACGTCATGATAGATTTTCATCGCCTCGTCGTCGCGGCCCTGGCGGGTCAGGAAGGCGGCGTAGCGCGCCCGCGCCGAGGCCAGCGCATTGGTTTCGGGATATTCGACGGCCAGGGCGCTGACCGATTCGAGGAAGCGCGCGTCCGCCGCCTCCTTGTCTCCCGCCGCTTCCTCGGCGAGCGCGAGTTCGCCGAGCATCTGCGAGCGCAGCCGTACGATCGAGGTCACGCGGCCTTCGCGCACCGCCATGGCGTCGGCCAGTCCCTTGAGCTGCGCCGCCTTGGCGGCCGCGGGTTCGCCGCGCAGCCGTTCGACGGTGCCGAGCAGATGGACCGCCTGGGCGTCGATGATCTGTGCGCGTTCGAGCGGGGTCAGCCGTTCGTCGTCCGACGTCTGGCGGATGGCGCGCGCATTGCTGCCGCTGTTGACGCCCGCGACGATCTGGGGGGTCAGCGTCACCGCATCGCCCTCGACCGTGACCGCGCTGGTCAGCGGCGGGATCGGCGTGTTGAGCAGGTCGGCGGCGCCGGCGATAATCGCGCTGGTTCAGTGCATGGATCGCGCGGAAATTGCGGCGCAGACGCAACTGCACCGGGTCGGTGGTCGGGATCGCCTCGACCTCGCCGAACAGCCGCTCGGCTTCGGCGAATTCGCCGAGATTCGACTTTTGCAGCGCGCGGTTCAGGGTGAATTCGGTCGGGTCGATGTCGGCCGCCGACTGCTCTTCGAGCGCGCGGCGCGACAGCGCCTCGAAAAATTCGGCGGCCTCGGCATAGTCGCCGCTGTGATTGCGGCGATAGCCCTCGGCGAGGGCACGGTCGACGTCGATCGTGCCCGCCAGGGTGCGCGCAAAGCCGTCGTTGCCGCCGATCGACGTCGTCGCGACGTTGATCACGCCGGAGACCAGCTTGCGCTGGCGGATCGATTCGAGCGCGAGGTTCAGCGCGTCATTATAGGCGGCAAAGCCCTCGACCGCGTAGCTGGAGCGGCCGTCGCCCTCGATGCGGGTGTTCCACTGAACGTCGCTGTCCTTGACGGCGCAGCGGTCGGGAGCGGTGCAGACGATCGTGCCCGCCCGCGCGCGCTCGATGCGCGCCTGCGCGTCGGCGGGCGAGGCGCGGAGCATCCGGACATAGCCGACCGGCTGGCTCGCGTCGCGGCAGAGGATCATCCAGGCGCGGTCGAACATTCCCTCGATGACCGAATCGCGCACCGTCGCCTGGACCTCGCACAGCGATCCGCCCTTGTCGCCGATCGCGAAGCTGTCGCGCAGCGTGGGGTCGCTGCTCTGTGCCGATGCCACCGCGGGTGCGGCGGCCGCCAGCACCCCCAGAATCGACAGGAAAAACGGACGTCGAGCGGCCATGTACCCAATCCCCCAAACAAGCGCGAGGGCGCCGCGCCGGCGCGTTGCCTAGCAAGGCGCAGTCATTGTTACTGCGGTACGACCCAAATCCCGTTGGGCCGGACCCTAAACCCTTCGCATGCAAAAGGGAAGTGATCTGCGGCACAGGCGGCTTGCGCGCCTCGCGCGCCCGACCTATCTGCAAATCTCGGTTTCCAAGCCCAAGAGGATATGATGAGCGCATTCGACGACCGCGAAAAAGCATTTGAAGCGCAGTTCGCGCGCGACCAGGAGGTGCAGTTCCGCATCACCGCGCGCCGCAACCGGCTGGTCGGCGAATGGGCGGCCGAACGCATGGGACTGACCCCCGAAGAGACCGACGCCTATGCCAAGGCGGTGGTCCAGGCCGATTTCGAGGAAGCGGGCGACGAGGATGTGATCCGCAAGCTGGCGGGCGACCTCACGGCGGCCGGGGTCGAGATCAGCGACGCCGAAATCCGCTCCGCGCTGAACGACAAGGCAGTCGAGGCGCGCCGCCAGTTCATGGACAAGCAGTAAGGCCCGTCCGATGGCGATGCACGAGGCCGATCTGCAGGCGATGATCGCCGCGGCCTTTCCCGGCGCGACGGTGACGATCACCGACCTCGCGGGCGATGGCGACCATTATGCGGCGCATGTGGTCAGCGAATCCTTTCGCGGGATGACGCGCGTCGCCCAGCACAAGGCGGTGTACGCCGCGCTCGGCGGGCGCATGGGCGGCGAACTTCATGCCTTGCAATTGACCACCGGCGTTCCTTCATAGGGAGCAGATGATTTGCCGGCGCGTTTGGCGCCCCACCGGAGACGCACCATGACCGACGCCACCCATGACCGTATCGCCAAGCTGGTCGCCGACCACCCCGTCCTGCTGTTCATGAAGGGCACCCCGCTGTTCCCGCAATGCGGCTTTTCGTCGCGCGCGATCACGATGCTCGACCGCCTGGGCATCGAATATGACACCGTCGATGTGCTGCAGGACATGGAAATCCGCCAGGGCATCAAGGATTATTCCGACTGGCCGACGATTCCCCAGCTCTATGTGAAGGGCGAATTCATCGGCGGCTCCGACATCATGATGGAGATGTGGGAGGCGGGTGAACTGCACCAGCTGATGGACGGGATTCCGACGCGCGCCGAATAATCGCGGCTTTTTCCCGGCCCGGCCGGAGTGTTCCGGAAAAAGGGCGATGATGTTGTTTGCAAACGCGGGGCGGGAATGGCTGGTTTCGGGCGGGAGCGGGCGTAAGCGATCCTCCCCCAACGGGGGAGGGGGACCACCCGAAGGGTGGTGGAGGGGCACAGGAGGCATACGCGACGCCAGACCGTAAAGCCCTCATTTCTGCAACGGAGCCGTAGCGCACGACCTCACCGGCAAGGCAAACCGCCTGTGCCCCTCCACCAGCTTCGCTGGTCCCCCTCCCCGTGCCGGGGAGGATCGGCAACGTCCGCTTCCCATCCCGATCCCCACAGACCGCTCGGGTTTGCAAAGGATATGAACGCCTAAAATAGGCGACAGGGCGGTCGTCGGCCGCCCTTTTTTGCACCATGCCTAGCTTGGGCTCCCCGCCGATCCCGCCCCAACCGCCCATCTCCCACCCCCTCGCATCGACGGACTGCACGTTGGCGCCGACGAACGGCGGGAACCGGCTCTTGCCATTGTAACAATATATCATTACTGCCGCCGCGACAGTCGCCCACGAAAACAGGATACTCCCTTTCATGCGCTTGCCTTGCTCCGCCGTCTCGACCCTTGCCTTTCTGCTCGCCACTCCCGCCTTCGCGCAGAGTGCGGCGCCCCAGAGCGGCGACGACGATTTTCACACCGACGAACCGATCGTGGTCACCGCGCCCTATGTCCGCAGCCTCGACATTCTGGGCAATGTGTCGGTCGTCGAGGGCGAAAGGCTGGCGCAGGACATTCGCGGGCAGATCGGCGACAGCCTGACCCGCCAGCCCGGCGTGTCGACCAGCAGCTTCTCGCCCGGCGCCTCGCGCCCCATCCTGCGCGGTTTTTCGGGTGAGCGGGTCAGCGTGCTGGTCGACGGCCTCGGCGCGATCGACGCTTCGTCGACCTCGGCCGATCATGGCGTCAGCATCGACCCGCTGACCGCCGAGCGGATCGAGATATTGCGCGGCCCGTCGGTGCTGCTGTTTTCGAGCCAGGCGATCGGCGGCGCGGTCAATGTCTTCGACCGCCGCATTCCGCGCGGCATTCCCGAAACGCCCTTTCACATCGACGCGCTCGCCAGCTACGGCAGCGCCGCCGACGACAAGAGCATCGGCGCCTCGGTCGACGTCGCGCTCACCAAACAGTTCGTGGTCCATGTCGATGGCAATTACCGCGATTCGAACAATGTCCGCGCCGGCGGGCCGATCTATGCGCAGCCCTTGCGGCAGCACCTGCTCGATCTCGCGGCCGATGCGGCCGCGGATGGCGATGCCGACGAAGCCGCGCGGCTGACCGGCGCGGCGAACAGCCGCGGCCGCATTCCCAACAGCGCGAGCACGAGCACGAGCGCCGGCATCGGCGCCAGCTATATCAACGACGGCGGCATGCTCGGCGTTTCGTTCGGCTATCTCGAAAGCGACTATGGCATCCCGCCGCGCGCCGACCTGGGCGAGGAACCGACGATTTCGTCGCGCCAATATCGTGTCGACCTGCGGGGCGAAGTCGAACTGGGCGACGGCCTGTTCGAAAAGCTGCGGGTTCGCGGCGCTTATGGCGATTATGCCCATACCGAGTTCGACGACGGCGTACCCGGCACCACCTTCCTCAACAAGGGCATCGAGTTCCGCACCGAGCTGGCGCAGAACGATCGCGGCGGCTGGCGCGGCGCGAGCGGGGTGCAGTACAGCTTCCGCGATTTTGCGGCGATTGGCGACGAGGCCTTTTTGCCGCCGAACGAAACCACCCGGCTCGCCGCCTTTACGCTGCAGGAAAAGGAGATGGGGCCGCTGACGCTCGAAGGCGCGTTGCGCTATGAAAAATCGAACGTGAAGGCGAGCAGCATCGGCTTCGACCGCTCGTTCAATGCCTTCTCGGGCGCCGAGCGGGTTCAGCTATGCGCTCGCCGATGGCGTGAAGGCGAGTTTCTCGGTATCGCACAGCGAGCGCGCACCCTCGGCAGAGGAATTGCTCTCCGACGGCCCGCATGCCGCAACCCAGGCGTTCGAACGCGGCAACCCCGATTTCGACAAGGAAACGAGCTGGGGCGGCGAAGCCTCGCTGAAATTCTACCGCGACGGCTATTCGCTCGCCTTGACCGGCTATGCGAGCTGGTTCGACGGCTTTATCTATGAAAGCGACACCGGCCTGATCGAAGACGAGCTTCCCCTGTTCCAGTTCCGGCAGGACAAGGCGCGCACCTATGGCTTCGAGTTCGAGGGCAGCGCACCCATCGCGCAGATTGGCGGGTTCAACATCGTCGGCGATATCACCGCCGACATGACGCGCGCGAAGATCAAGGGCGGCGGCGCCGTGCCGCGCATCCCTCCGCTGCGCGTGCTCGGCGGGCTCGAAGCGCAGGGCGAACGCATCGACGCGCGCGCCGAAGTCGAATGGACGGACGATCAGAACCGCGTCACGACGTTCGAGACACCGACCAAGGGCTTCACTCTGGTCAACGCGTCGCTGACCTGGCGCCCGCTGCCCGACACGAAGAACCTGTCGCTGACGCTGGCCGCGAACAATATCTTCGACGTCGACGCCCGTCGTCACGCGAGCTTTACCAAGGACTATGTGCCGCTCGCTGGCCGCGACATCCGGATCACGGCGCGGGCGAGTTTTTAGGCTGCTGCGGTGCTGGGGTGGTCAGATCATGATCGGCTTTGAGTGACGAAGCCTGGGTTCCCGCCTTCGCGGGGACACATGGGTGCTTGATTCAAAGGCAATCACGATCTGGCTACCCGTTCCCCGTTTGCGTCCGGCTTCACTCCACCGCCAGCACGATCTTTCCGACATGCGCGCCCGCCTGCATCCGCGCATGGGCGGCGCTTGCCTCGGCGAGCGGAAAGGCCCGGTCCATCGCCGGCTTCCACGCGCCTTCGGACAGGCGCGGCCACAGCGTCCGGTGAATCTCGTCGGCGAGCGCCGCCTTGAAGTCGGCGCTGCGCGCGCGCAGCGTTGATCCGGTCAGCGTCAGGCGGCGGCGCATCACCTGGCTGATATCGATCTCGGCCTTGGCGCCGCGCTGGAAGGCGATGGTGACGTGGCGTCCGTCTTCGGCGAGGCATTCCAGGTTGCGCGGCAGATAATCGCCGCCGACCATGTCGAGCACCGCATTGACGCCCGCCCCGCCGGTGAAGGCCTTCACCGCCTCGACATAATCCTCGCTCGAATAGTCGACCGCCAGGTCGGCGCCGAGCGCGGTCGCGGCGGCGCATTTGTCGGCGCTGCCGCAGGTGACGATCACCTTGATCCCGAAAATCCCGCACAGGCCGATCGCGGTGGTGCCGATGCCGCTGGTGCCGCCATGGACGAGCACCGTCTCGCCCTCCATCACCCAGGCGCGCTCGAACAGATTGTGCCACACGGTGAAGACCGTCTCCGGCAGCGCCGCCGCCTCGGCCATCGAAAATCCGGCCGGCACCGGCAGGCAGCTTCCCGCCGGCGCGGTGCAATATTCGGCATAGCCGCCGCCCGCGACGAGCGCGCATGCCGCCTGGCCGACGGTCCCGGCGTCGCCCCCCGGACCAACCGCGACGATCGTCCCGGCGATCTCCAGCCCCGGCAGGTCGGACGCCCCCGGCGGCGGCGGGTAGAAACCCATGCGCTGCAGCACGTCGGGGCGGTTCACCCCGGCGGCCACAACGCGGATCAGCACCTCGCCTGGCCCCGGCTGCGGCACCGCGCGCGTCTCCGCGACAAGAACCTCGGGGCCGCCCGGCTCGCTTATGGCGATGGCGGTCATGCTGTCCGGCACGCTGGTCACGTTGTTGTCCCCCTGCTTCCCACAGGGCGCTTATTGACAGCGCGGGGCGGCGGGTCAACAGTCCGCCGCCGATAAAGAGGAGGCCCGGTGCGATGGACGACGAAGACCTTCCCCGCCGCCGCGACGATGTGCTGGCGGCGCTGACCCGACAGCCGCTCGATCCGCTGTCGGTCGACGAACTGAACGACCGTATCGCGGTGCTGGAAAGCGAGATCGAGCGCACCCGAAAACACCGCGACGCCGCGGGCGCCTTCAAGATGAGCGCGGAGGCGCTGTTCCGGAAAGGGTAGATCGTCTCCCGACCATGTGGCCCCGCCTACTCGGCCTCGGTGCTCAGCCCCAGCTCGGGAATGCCGATCGAGCGCCGCCCGCCGAAATCGGAGCGCACGACGATCGCGCCCTGCTTTTCCATATAGTCGACCAGCCGCCGGATGCGCCCCGGCGAGCGGCTGCCATAGGCGCGGCCCAATATCTCGTCGCCGGGGCAGGGTTCGCCGTCCATCGCCGCGCGCGCGATCTGGAGAAAGGGGGCGATCATCTCCTCGGGCAAGCGTCCCGCGACCGCCAGCGCCTCGCGCCAGCGCGGCTCGGCCGGGTCGAACACCCCGCCCTTCGCCAGGGCGAAGCGGCGGCGGAAGGCCACGAGGTCAAGCGGCACCGCCTTCAGCTTCTGCATCCGGCAGCGCACCGAAAAATCCTGATAGAGGAGGGCTTCAGCCTGGAAGGCGCAGTCGGGGTCGGCCAGCATCTCCTCCAGCGTGGCGATCACCACCGCATCGCTGTGCCCGGCCTCCTCGGCCGCCGCGACGATGTCGAGCACCGGCGGCGCATGGCTGTCTTCGAGCGGCGCGTCCCGCGCCGCGATGCGTTCAAGCAGTTCGTCCGCCGCCACCGGTTCGGGCTGGGGCGCGAAGGCGCGCGGCGTCAGCCGGCGCCTCCGTCTCGGTGAACAGCATCGAGCGCATGTCGGCGCCGCGCGCGTCGGGCAGCGGCATCAGGCTGTGCGTCCCCATCCGGGTCGCGGTCCGCGTCGCGCCGATGCGCACGGCAAGCGGGCGCCGCGAGATGGCGGGGCCGAGCCCCAGGAAATGCCCGCGTTCGAGGTCGCGGATTTGCTCCGCCTGCCGCCGTTCCATGCCGAGCAGGTCGGCGGCGCGCGCCATGTCGATGTCGAGGAAGGTGCGCCCCATCAGGAAATTGCTCGCCTCGGCGGCGACATTCTTGGCGAGCTTCGCGAGCCGCTGCGTCGCGATCGCGCCCGCCAGTCCCCTCTTGCGGCCGCGGCACATCAGGTTGGTCATCGCCGACAGGCTGGCGCGGCGGACATTGTCGGCGACGTCGCCCGACACGCTCGGCGCGAACATCTGCGCCTCGTCGACCACGACCAGCGCCGGAAACCAATGCTCGCGCGGCGCATCGAACAGCGCGTTCAGAAAGGCGGCGGCACAAGTCATCTGCGCCTCGATATCGAGCGATTCGAGGCTGAGCACGACCGAGGCGCGATGCGCGCGGATGCGCGCGCCCATCGCCGCGATCTCGCGCTCGTTATAGTCGCCGCCGTTGATCACGACATGGCTGTAGGCATCGGCGAGCGTCACGAAATCGCCCTCGGGGTCGATCACGATCTGCTGCACCAGCGCGGCGCTTTCCTCGAGGATGCGGCGCAGCAGGTGCGATTTGCCCGACCCCGAATTGCCCTGCACGAGCAAGCGCGTCGCGAGCAGTTCCTGCACGTCGATGCGCACGCCCTGCCCGGCGCCGTCGGTCCCGATGTCGATGCTCGTCTTCATGCCTGTCTCACCGCCGCCGCCCTATCGGGCGGCATGGGGAATGACAACGGGGCGACTTTTCGAACAGTCCGATTTTCAGTAGGGCACCGCCATGGATTTCGATGACCAGCTGGACCGCTATTTCGGCACCACCGACGTGGCGGCCATCCACCCCGAGGCGCTCGCCGCCGACGCCGAGCGGATGCGCGTCGATTTCGGCCTCGAAACCAACCCCGGCCGCCGCTTCGCGCTGTGGGCGCTGATGTATATGCTGGGCGTCGCGCCCGACCTCGACGTGGCGTTCAAGGACGCGGGCGAACGCGATTTGGCGCGCGATTTCATGGATATGGTCGACCGGGCGGAAGAGCGTTGAGTTCGGCTGCTGAACGTTAGCGTCTTTCCGACGTTGATTGATGCCTATCTGAAGCCCCTCCCCTGAAGGGGGGGTGATTCCATCCGAAACGGAAAGGCTCTAATGCGCATCCTTTGGCGCGGGGTCGCCGATCGGCGGGGGTTTGCAGAAGGGGACCATTAGCAGCGCGGCGAGGAAGAAGTAGGACATCAGGCGGAAGACATCGTCGAAGGCGAGCGTCAGCGCCTCGCGGCTGACGAGGCGGCCGAGCGTGCCCTCGGCCATCCGCTGCGCGACCGCCGGGTCCGACACATAACGCCCGATATGCTGCGCCAGCCCCGCCGCGACTTCGTTCGCGGTCTCGGCCGAGCGGCCCAGCGCTTCGGAGAGGCGCAGCGCATGGAGCCGCATATTGTCGCCAAGCCAGGTGTTGACGAGCGCAATGCCGATCGCGCCGCCGAGGTTGCGCATCAGGTTGAACAGCCCCGAGGCATAGCGTAGCTCCGCCCCCTCGAAATTGCCCAGCGCCAACCCGACCGAGGGCACGATGCACAGCATGATCGCGAAGCTGCGCACGACCTGCGGCCAGAAGAGGGCGGCGAAGCCCCAATCGGGGGTCATGAAGCTGAACATCCACAGGCCGATGGCGAAGAGGCTGAGGCCGAAGGTGATGACGATGCGCGGATCGACGCGCTGCGACAGCGCGGCGGCGATGGGCACGCCGAGCAGTTGCGCGATGCCGGCGACGAACACCGTCGTCCCGATCTCCGAGGCGTTATACCCCTGTACCCGGCCGAGGAAGATCGGGATCAGATAGGTGCTGGCATAAAGGCCGAAACCGATCACGAGGTTGAACACGCAGGCGAAGGCGAAGGTCGGCTTGCGGAACGGCGACAGCTTCACGATCGGCCCCGCCGAGCGGAACGAGCGTTCGAGGAACAGGCCGAAGGCGACGAGCGACACCCAGGCCGCGACCGCGATCGACGGTTCGCCGAACCAGTCGTGCTTCGGTCCTTCCTCGAGCACATATTCGAGACCGGCGAGGAAGATCGCCATCGAGGCGAGATGCACCCAGTCGATCCGGCGCAGCATCGACAGGTCCGCCTTGTCCACGCGCACCAGCGCGACGATCGCGAGCGTCACCGCGGCGCCCGGCACGACATTGATGAAAAAGACCCAGCGCCATCCCATCGCGTCGGTGATCCAGCCGCCGACCGTCGGCCCCAGCGTCGGCGCGAGCACCGACACCATGCCGAGGATCGCGGGGATCATCGCCCGCTGCTTGCCCTGGAACAGCATGTAGCCGGTCGCGAACACGGTCGGGATCATCGCGCCGCCGACGAAGCCTTGCACGGCGCGGAACAGGATCATCGATTCGATACTCCACGCGAGCCCGCACGCCATGCTCGCGACGGTGAACAGCCCCGCCGACGCCGCGAACAGCCAGCGCGTCGACAAGGCCTGCGCGAGGAAGGCGGAGAAAGGGATCATGACGAGCTCGGCCATCAGATAGGCGGTCTGCACCCAGCTGATCTCGTCGGGTCCCGCGCTGAGTCCCGCCTGCACCTCGTTGAGCGAGGCGGCGACGATCTGGATGTCGATGAGCGCCATGAACTGGCCGAACGCCATTACCGCGAAGATCAGATATTTGCGCGCATTGGTCAGGCCCGCCGGGTCGAACGGCGCGTCGTCGCTCTTGGGGGCCGACGCGGGGCCTTGCCCGGCGGAGAGGGGAATCGATGCCATCGGGCTTGTGTCCTGCTGTCATTATATTATATGCATCATATAAAGGAGACCGCAAGTGCGCTATTCGAGCGAGCATAAGGCCGAGACACGCGCCCGCGTGCTGAAGGAGGCCGCGAAGGAAATCCGGGCGAAGGGCCCCGACAATGTCGCTGTCGCCGGCATCATGGCGCGCGCGGGACTGACGCACGGCGGCTTCTATGCCCATTTCCAGTCGAAGGACGCGCTGGTCGGCGAAGCGATCGGGACGATGTTCGCCGATGCGCGCGCGCGCACCGAGCGGATCGATGCCGACGGTGATCCGCGCGCGGTGCTGCGCGCCTATGTCGATTTCTACCTCTCGCCCGCGCACCGCGACAGCCGCGACCGGGGCTGTCCGCTGCCGACATTGTCGGGCGATTTCGCGCGCGCCGAACCGGCAACGCGCGAGCGGTTCGGGGCGGGGGTGGTCGGCATCGCCTCGCGCCTCGCGGTGCCGCTGGCGGCGCTGGGTTACGCCGATGCCGAGGCCGAATCGCGTGCGTTGCTCGCGCAGCTGGTGGGCGGGGTCGCGCTGGCCCGCGCGGTCGGCGATCCGGCGCTGTCCGACGCGATGCTCGCCGACACCCACGCCAGCATCGTGGCGCGCTACGGGCTGGAGGCGGCGCGATGACGCTCGCCAAGGTGCGGGGGCTGATCGCGAGCGGCGGGCGGCCGCCGATCGGCCATACGCTGGGTTTCCAGCTCGTCGACGCGGGCGATGGCTGGGCGGCGTTCGAGGGCGTGCCGGGACCCGAACATTATAATCCGATGGGGATCGTCCATGGCGGCTATGCCGCGACCCTGCTCGATTCCGCCTGCGGAATAGCCGTGGTCACCAAGCTTGCCGACGACCAGGCGATGACGACGCTCGAACTCAAGACCTCCTATCTGAAGGCGATGACCGACAAGACCGGCAAGGTGCGCGCCGAGGGGCATGTCATCTCGGTCGGCTGGCGCGTCGCCTATGTCGAGGCGAGGCTGACCGATGCGGCGGGGCGGCTCTATGCGACCGCGACCTCGACCCTGCTGGTGATCCAGCAATGAACGCGCAGAGTCCGATCGCCGCCGAGGCGGAGGTGCCGGTGGGCGAGGGAAAGCGTCGCCGCTTCGCGCTGCCGAAAAAGGCCTGGAAAGTGGCGCTGATCGCCCTGGCCGTCGCGGCGGCGGGCATTTGGTGGCTGACCTCGCCGCGCACCGCGGAATCGACCGACAATGCCTATCTGCAGGCCGATTCGAGCAATGTCGCGCCCAAGGTCGGCGGGCTGGTCGCGGCGGTGCTGGTGCGGGACAATCAGGCGGTGAAGGCGGGCGACCCGCTCGTGCGTATCGATGCCAAGGATTATGACGCGCGGCTGCAATCGGCCGAAGCCGCCGTTGCCGACGCCGATGCGCAGGTCGCGACGGCGAGGGCGGCGCTGGCGGCGCTCGGCGCCGACGAGCGGCTCGCGGCGGCGCGGATCAGGGCGGCGGGCACGCAGATCGCCGCCGCCGATGCCGAGGCTTATCGCGCATCCGCGGACCTCAAACGCTATGACGCGCTGCTCGTCGATGGCTTCGTGACGCGGCGCGACGCCGATCAGGTGCGTGCGACCGCGGTCGGCGCGGCGTCGGCGGCGCAGCGTTCGCGCGCCGACCTCGGCACCAGCCAGGAACAGGCGGCGGTGACGCGGGCGCGCCGTCCGGTGCTGCTGGCGCAGGTGCAAGCGGCCGAGGCGGCGGCCCTGAAGGCGCGCGCTGCGTTGACGCTGGCGAAACAGGACCGGGGCCATGCGCTGATCCGCGCGCCGATCTCGGGCGTCGTCGGCAACCGGCAGGTGCAGGTCGGCGACTATGTCCAGCCGGGCTCGCGGCTGCTGACTTTGGTGCCGATAAGGTCGGTCTATGTCGTCGCCAATTTCAAGGAGACGCAGACGCATGCGATGCGTCCGGGGCAGAAGGCCGAGGTCTATGTCGATGCGCTGGGCGAGACGCTGACCGGCACCGTCGAAAGCCTTGCGCCGGGGTCGGCGAGCGAGTTCACGCTGCTGCCGTTCGAGCCCGGGTCGGGCAATTTCACCAAGATCGTCCAGCGCGTCGGGGTGCGCATCCGGCTCGATCCCGGGCAGGCGGCGCTGGCGCAGCTCCGGCCCGGCCTGTCGGTGACCGCCAAGGTGCGGCTGCGCAACTGACCGCCGCATTCGGCTCGGTTCACCGCAAACCATGTTAACGATGTAAATTTTGCCTTGACCCGATCGCGGCCGGACGCCAATGTTGACGTCGGTAACATTGGATTGCGAAAGGATGGGTCATGCGGACCTTGCTCTATGCCCTGGGGCCGATGCTGTTCGATTCGCTCGGCATTATCGTCTTCGCCGTGCTGCTCGCCGCCGGGGCAGGCATCGTTCCGGCCACAATCGCCGGAACCGTCGTCGCCATCGGGGTCGTCGGGTACGAACTGGGGCGGGGCCACAGGGTCGCGGCGCTCCAGTGGATCAGCCTGGCGTCGGTCCTGCTCACCGCCGCTGCGACCTTGCTGACCGGCGACCCGCGCTTCGTGATGGCGAAGCCGACGATCGTCTATCTGATCGTCGGCACGGTGATGCTCCGCCGCGGCTGGCTCAACCGCTATATTCCGCCCGCACAACTGGCGCTGGTCGGCGATGTGATGGACCGGTTCGGCATGATCTGGTCGGCGATGATGTTCGCCAGCGCTGCGCTCAACCTGATCGTCGCGCTGCTTTTCACCGCATGGTGGCCGCTGTTCATCGGCGTCTTTCCGCTGGCGTCGAAATTCGGCCTGTTCGCGATCCATGTCGCGACGGTGCATGTCATCGGCCAGGCGCGGCTGCGCCGCCGCGCCGGAGAGCTTCAGCCCGCCGAATAGAAGCCCGTGTTCCCCGGCGAAAGCCGGGGCCCATGCTCCCCTGGCGCCGCACCATCTGGACCCCGGCTTTCGCCGGGGAACATTATTCGGCGTCGAGGCCGTAGGCGGTGTGCAGCACGCGCACCGCGAGCTCGGTTTCGTCCTCGTCGATCAGCACGCTGACCTTGATCTCGCTGGTCGAGATCGCCTGGATGTTGATCCCCCGGTCCGCCAGTGCGCGGAACATCGTGCTGGCGACGCCCGCGTGGCTCTTCATGCCGACGCCGACGACGCTGATCTTGGCGATCTTGTCGTCGCTGATGATGCGGTTGAACCCGATCTTGTCCTTCGCGCCCTCGAGCAGGTCGATCGAGCGCAGGAGGTCGGTCTGCGGCACCGTGAAGGTCACGTCGGTCTCGCCCTTGTCGCGGCCGACGTTCTGGATGATCATGTCGACGTTGATCCCGGCGGCGGCGAGCGGGCCGAAGATCGTCGCGACGGCGCCCGGCCGGTCGGGGACGCGGGTGACGATGATCTTCGCTTCATTCTTGTCGTGGGCGATGCCGGTGATCAGCTGCCGTTCCATCTGATGTTCCTCTATTTCCTCGTCGCTGACGATCATCGTGCCTCTGGCGGGGGCTTCGTCGCCCTCGACGAAGCTAGAGAGCACCTGCACGCGCACGCCTTCTTTCATCGCCAGGCCGACCGAGCGCGTCTGCAGCACCTTGGCGCCGACGCTCGCGAGCTCGAGCATTTCCTCATAGGTCACATAGTCGAGCTTGCGCGCGCGCGAGACGATGCGCGGGTCGGTGGTGTAGACGCCGTCGACGTCGGTGTAGATGTCGCAGCGGTCGGCCTTCACCGCCGCTGCGACCGCAACCGCGCTGGTGTCCGACCCGCCGCGGCCGAGCGTCGCAACGCGGCCGTCGTCCATCATGCCCTGGAAACCGGGGATCACCGCGACCTCGCCGCGCGCCATCGCGGCGCCGAGCGCGCCGGTGTCGATGTCGGCGATGCGCGCGCGGGCGTGCGCTTCCTCGGTCCGGATCGGGAGCTGCCAGCCGAGCCAACTGCGCGCCGGGGTGCCCATGGCTTGAAGGGTCAGCGCCAGCAGGCCCGACGTGACCTGTTCGCCGACGGCGACGACGACATCATATTCGGCGGGGTCGTAGCGCGGGTTCGCCTCGCGGCAGAAATTGACGAGCCGGTCGGTCTCGCCCGCCATCGCCGAGACGACGACGGCGACCTCGTTGCCGTTCGCGACCTCGCGCGCGACGAGCTTCGCGACGGTGCGGATTCTGTTCGGTGCCCGCCATCGACGTGCCCCCGAATTTCATCACGATCCGCGCCATTTCGCCCCGCTTTCAAGAAACTGGTTTCCACCGCAACATTCGTACAATTTCGCGGCGCTCGGCTGTTAGGGAAGGGGGCGGGGGAAGGCAAGGCCGGCTGTCGTCTGCCGCGGATAGAATTTCTTGCGCCCGCGATGCCGTGGTGCCACATCGCGGGGCATGAGCGCCGCCACGATCAACCCGAACGAAGCCGCCCATTTCGGCGCCCTCGCCGCCGACTGGTGGGACCCGCACGGCTCGTCGGCGATGCTGCACAAGCTCAATCCGGTGCGGCTGGCGTATATCCGCGGTCGGATCGACGCGCATTGGCACGGCGACGCGCGCGCGCGGCATCCGCTGCGCGACAAAAGCGCGCTCGACGTCGGCTGCGGCGCGGGGCTGCTCGCCGAGCCGCTGGCGCGGATGGGGGCCGATGTGACCGGCGTCGATGCCGCGCCCGAAAATATCGCGGCGGCGCAGAGCCATGCGGCGGGGCAGGGGTTGAACATTGCTTATTTCGCGGGGGAGTTGGCCGATCTGCCTCCGGGCAAGTTCGACCTCGTCACCTCGATGGAGGTCGTCGAGCATGTCAGCGACCCCGCGGCCTTCATCGGCCAGCTCGCGGCGCGGCTCGCGGCCGGCGGGCTGATGATCCTGTCGACCCCCAATCGCACCGCGCTGTCGAAGCTGCTGCTTGTCGAGGCCGCCGAGCGCATCGGCGCGGTGCCGCGCGGGACGCACGACTGGGACCGGTTTCTAAAGCCCGAGGAGCTGACGGGACTGATCGAGGATGCGGGTCTGGAGGTGATCGACCGCACCGGCCTGTCGCCGTCGCCCGCGCGGGGCTTCAAGCTCGGCGGCAACGAGGCGATGAACTATCTGGTCGCGGCGCGGTGGCCGGGGTGAAAGGCCGCGACCCGCGCGTAGATGCCTATATCGCGAAGGCGCAGCCCTTTGCGCAGCCGATCCTGACCCATTTGCGCGACCTGGTGCATCGCGAGCTTCCCGATGTCGAGGAAGCGATCAAATGGAGCATGCCCGCCTTCATTCTGGGCGGCAGCCCGCTCGCCAATATGGCGGCGTTCAAGGCCCACGCCGTCTTCGGTTTCTGGCGCCATGCCGAAGTGACGGGAACGGCGGAGCGCGCGGGGGCGATGGGAAGTCTCGGCCGATTGACCGGCCTCGGCGACCTGCCGGCGGATGCCGAACTGGCCGCGCTGATCGCGAAGGCCGCCCGCCTGATCCGCGACAAGGTGCCCGATCCGCGCCGTGCGGCGGCCAGGTCCAAAAAGCCCGAAGCCGAAGTGCCGCTGCGGCACTCGCCGGGGCGCTGGCGGCGAATCCGGCGGCGCGCAAGACATGGGGCGGTTTCGCGCCGAGCCATCGCCGCGAATATTGCGAATGGGTGGCCGAAGCGAAGCGCGAGGAAACCCGTGACAAGCGCGTCGCGCAGGCGATCTTATGGATCGCCGAGGGCAAGGACCGGAACTGGAAATATAAGAGCTGCTGATTTCCTCGCGCGTCATTGCGAGCGAAGCGAAGCAATCCAGGGCGGTTTACGCGGGCTCTGGATTGCCGCGTCGCTTTGCTCCTCGCAATGACGAGGCTTAGAAGTCGACGTCTTCGTAATATTTCGGCGGCGTCACGATTTCCATCCGTTCGGCCAGAAGGGGGCGAAAGCTGGGGCGGGACTTGAGGCCCGCATACCATCCTTTCGTCTGCTCGTGCCCCGTCCAGTCGATGCCGCCGAGATAGTCGGCGACCGAGATATGCGCCGCCGCGGCTAGGTCGGCGAGGCTCATCGTCGCGCTCGGCGAGCCAGGTGCGGTGGTCGATCAGATAATCGACATAGTCGAGATGCTGGTTCGCCGCCTTCATCGCCTCGCGCAGAGCGCCGCCGTCGGGGGGTTGGCGGTGGACGATGCGCTTCTGCATGCGCTCGAAGAGGAGGGGACCGGTGACCTCATAATAGAAGTCCTGGTCGAACCAGGCGGTCAGGCGGCGGATTTCGGCGCGATTGGCGGCGGTGCCGTTGATCATCGCCTTGCCCTCGACCGTTTCCTCGAAATATTCGGCGATCGCATTGCTGTCGATCAGCACTTGGCCGCGCGCGCTGTCGACCATCACCGGCGTCCGCCCGGCGGGGTTCAGGTCGATGAATTCGTCGCGGCGCTCCCACGGCGATTCGCGCACGAGGTCGTAGCCGACGCCCTTTTCGCCGAGCAGGAGGCGGATCTTGCGCGAGAAGGGGCAGAGCGGAAATTGGTAAAGTTGCCACATGGCGTCGGCATAGCGGCAGCGGGCCGCGACGCGCAACGGCTATGGTGCGATGCGGCGTTCGGGCCTGTGGATCAGCGCCGCGCGGCGTCGCGTTCGCGTTCCCATTGCGCCGCCATGTCGCGCGCCATCTCCTTGAGAACGGGCGCATAAGCCGCCGCCGCGGCGGCGAGGTGACCCGCCATGCGCGAAGTCGCGCGGACATCGTCGCCGAGACGCCGTCCATAGTCGGGATCGCTGCCCGTGACCTCGCCCAAAGTTGCGTCGGGCGGGATGGAAGCTGCCGATGAGTCGGGATCGACGTGCGCGATGGCCTGGGCAAGCGGGCCGATGTTGGTGCGCATCAGCGCGTCGACCAGCACGGTCACGGTCTCGGCCATGTGGTCGGTTTCGACCGGATCGGTCAGCGCTTCGGCCGCGTCGCGCACATCGGCGGCCTGCGCCGGCACCGGTGCGGCGAGGGCAAGCAGGGGGAGGGCAGCGAGAGTCCAGCGGGTCATCGGCATCTTCCTTTCGGGAAGGGAGCGGGGTCGGTGAAAACGCGGTGATTAGGGATAGCAGGCTTTCGCTGGGCTGAACATGGCCGGGGGTTGCGGTGAGGCGATGGGGTGATGCGGCAAATCGTCGCCCCCGCGCAGGCGGGGGCCGCTGTCGGCCTTACTCTGCGCCGCTGCGTAAACCGATTGCGGCCCCCGCCTTCGCGGGGGCGACGGATTCTACTCCGCCGCCACCACCGCGATGTCGGCGTCGCTGAGCGGATGCGTCAGGCGGCCGACCATTTCCTTCGGGCAGACCTGCCAGAACTGGCCGAGCCAGCGGTCCCAGTCGGCGAGGATTTCGCTCGACCATTTGCTGCCCGTCGACTTGGCATGATCCTCGACCAGCGCCTTGAGCACGCCTTCCCAATGGCTGCTTTCGACCCGTTGCCACTGGATCGATTCGGGATTGGCACGGCGTTCGAAGCTGGCTTCGGCATCGAGCACGAAGGCCATGCCGCCGGTCATGCCGGCGCCGAAGTTCGACCCCACGCTGCCCAGGATCACCGCCACGCCGCCGGTCATATATTCGAGGCCGTTGGCGCCGCAGCCCTCGACGACGACGTTGGCGCCCGAGTTGCGCACCGCGAAACGCTCGCCCGCCTGGCCCGCGGCGAGCAGGGTGCCCGCGGTCGCGCCGTAGAGGACGGTGTTGCCGACGATCGTGTTGTGCCGGCTGACCAGCGGGCTCGACACGGTCGGGCGCACGACGATGCGGCCGCCCGACAGGCCCTTGCCGACATAGTCGTTGGCGTCGCCGAACACTTCGAGCGTGATGCCGCTGCACAGGAAGGCGCCCAAGGACTGGTCGGCGGTGCCGCGCAGACGGACCTGGACATGATCGTCGGCGAGCCCCTTCATCCCGAAGCGTGCGGTGACCTCGGCCGACAGGCGCGTGCCGACGGCGCGGTGGGTGTTGCGGACGTTATAGGTGAGCTGCATCCGCTCGCCGCGCTCGAACAGAGGCTTGGCGTCGTTCAATATCTGCGCGTCGAGGCTGTCGGGCACCGGGTTGCGGAAATGCGGTCCCTGCGAACGGCGCTGCTCGTCGGGGGCGTCGACCTTGGCGAGGATCGGGTTGAGGTCGAGGTCGTCGAGATGTTCGGCGCCGCGGCTGACCTGACGCAGCAGTTCGGTGCGGCCGATCACCTCGTCGAGGCTGCGGCAGCCGAGCTTGGCAAGGATTTCGCGCACCTCCTCGGCGATGAAGGTCATCAGGTTGATGACCTTCTCGGGATTGCCGGTGAACTTCTGGCGCAGCTTTTCGTCCTGCGTGCAGACGCCGACGGGGCAGGTGTTGCTGTGGCACTGGCGCACCATGATGCAGCCCATGGCGACCAGGCTCAAAGTGCCGATGCCATATTCCTCGGCGCCGAGGATCGCGGCGATGACGATGTCGCGGCCGGTCTTGAGCCCGCCGTCGGTGCGCAGCCGGATGCGGTGGCGCAGCCCGTTGAGGGTGAGTACCTGATTGACCTCGGACAGGCCCATTTCCCAAGGCGTACCGGCATATTTGACGCTGGTCTGGGGCGAGGCGCCGGTGCCGCCGGTGTTGCCCGAGACGAGGATGACGTCGGCATGCGCCTTCGCGACCCCCGCCGCGACGGTGCCGATGCCCGCCGAGCTGACGAGCTTCACGCAGACACGCGCCTTGGGGTTGATCTGCTTGAGGTCGTAGATGAGCTGCGCCAGATCCTCGATCGAATAGATGTCGTGGTGCGGCGGCGGGCTGATCAGCATTACGCCCGGCGTCGAATGCCGCAGCCGCGCGATGAATTCGGTGACCTTGAAGCCCGGAAGCTGGCCGCCCTCGCCGGGCTTGGCGCCCTGCGCGACCTTGATCTCGATCTCGTCGCAGGCGCCGAGATATTCGGCGGTGACGCCGAAGCGGCCGCTCGCGATCTGCTTGATGTTGCTGTTGGCATTGTCGCCATTGGCATAGGGCTGATAGCGTTCGGCGGCTTCGCCGCCTTCGCCCGACACCGCCTTGGCGCCGATCCGGTTCATCGCGATGGCGAGCGTCTCGTGCGCCTCGGGCGACAGCGCGCCGAGCGACATGCCGGGGGTGACGAAACGCTTGCGGATCTCGGTGATCGCCTCGACGCTGTCGAGCGCGACGCCCTGCGCCGGATAGTTGAATTCTAGCAGGTCGCGCAGATAGACCGGCGGCAGGTCGGCGACGCCGCGCGCGAACTGCAGATAGGTCGAGTAACTGTCGGTCGCGACCGCGGTCTGCAAGAGGTGCATCAGCTGCGCCGAATAGGCGTGGGTCTCGCCGCCCGCGCGCTGGCGATAGAAGCCGCCGACGGGCAGGGTGGTCACGCGGCTGTCGAAGGCGGCCTCGTGCTTCTCGGTCGCGTTGATGAACAGCGACTGATAGCCCTCGCCCGAAATCTTCGCCGGCATGCCGGGGAAGAGGTCGTTGACGAGCGCGCGGCTGAGCCCGACGGCCTCGAAATTATAGCCGCCGCGATAGGAGGAGATCACCGCGATCCCCATCTTCGCCATGATCTTCAGCAGGCCGTCGTCGATCGCCTTGCGGAAGCGCGCCCGGCAATCGTCGAGCGACAGCTCGCCGCCGAACAGCCCGCGCGCGTGGCGGTCGGCGATCGCGGCTTCGGAGAGATAGGCCTGGACGGTGGTCGCGCCGACCCCGATCAGCACCGCGAAGGCATGGGTGTCGAGCACCTCGGCCGAGCGGACGTTGATAGAGGCGTAGCTGCGCAGCCCCTTGCGCACGAGATGCGTGTGGACCGCGGCGGCGGCGAGCACCATCGCGACGCCGACGCGGTTTTCTCCGATCCTTTCGTCGGACAGGAACAGCTCGCTGCGTCCCGCGCGCACGGCATCCTCGGCCTCCTTGCGGATGCGAGCGATCGCCTCGCGCAGCGTCGCGGCATTGCCGCCGCATGGGAAAGGTGCAGTCGATATCGGCGACCGCGTCGCCGAAATAGGCACGCAGCCGGTCCCAGTCGTCGCCCACCAACACCGGCGAGTCGATGACGAGGACGTGGTCGCTCTGCCCTCTTTCGTCGAGGATGTTGGCGAGGTTGGCGAAGCGCGTCTTGAGGCTCATCACATGCCGTTCGCGCAGGCTGTCGATCGGCGGGTTTGTGACCTGGCTGAAATTCTGGCGGAAGAATTGCGCGACATGGCGCGGCTTGTCGGAGATGACCGCGAGCGGCGTGTCGTCGCCCATCGAGCCGACGGCTTCCTTGGCATCCTCGACCATGGGGGAGAGGATGAGCTCCATATCCTCCATCGTCAGGCCGGCGGCAACCTGGCGGCGCAGCAGTTCGGCGCGGTCGAAGACGGGCAGGGTCGATCTGCCGCCCCTGGGCAGGTCGGCCATGGTGCGGAAACCCTTGACCCGCGCGGCATAGTCGTGCGCGCCCGCGATCCTGTCCTTGATCGCGCGATCCTCGTAGAGCGTGCCCTCGTCGAGATCGACCGCGATCATCTGGCCGGGGCCGAGGCGGCCCTTCTTGCGGATGCTCGCCTCGGGCAGCAGCACCATGCCGCTTTCGGAGCCGACGACGAGCAGATTGTCGGCGGTCAGCGTATAGCGCAGCGGGCGCAGCGCGTTGCGGTCCATGCCGGCGACCGCCCAGCGCCCGTCGGTCATCGCGAGCGCGGCGGGGCCGTCCCACGGCTCCATGACGCTGGCGAGATAATTGTACATCGCCTTGTGCGCCGGCGGCATGTCGTCCTCGTTGGCCCAGGCCTCCGGCACGAGGATCAGCTTCGACGTCGGCGCGTCGCGGCCGGCGCGGCACAGGGTTTCGAACACGGCGTCGAGCGCGGCGGTGTCCGACGCGCTTGGCCGGGATCACCGGCTTGATGTCCTCGCTATGCTCGCCGAAGGCGAGGCTGGCCATCTTGATCTCGTGGCTCTTCATCCAGTTCTTGTTGCCGCGGATCGTGTTGATCTCGCCATTGTGGGCGAGGCAGCGGAAGGGCTGGGCCAGCCACCATTGCGGGAAGGTGTTGGTGGAATAACGCTGGTGGAAGATCGCGACCCGGCTCTCGAACAATTTGTTCGTGAGGTCGGGATAGAAATCGGCGAGGCTTTCCGCGAGGAACAGCCCCTTGTAGATGATCGAGCGCGCCGACAGGCTGCAGATATAGAAATCGGCGATCTGTGCCGCGACGACCTTTTTCTCGATCCGGCGGCGGACGAGATAGAGGCGCTTTTCGAACTCGGCGAGCGACTGTTCTTCGGGCAGCGGCCCGGCGATCATGATCTGTTCGATCTCGGGGCGCGTGCGCTGCGCCTTGTCGCCGATCACCGAGACGTCGACCGGCACCTGGCGCCAGCCGTAGATGGTGTAGCCCGCGTCGATGATCTCGGACTCGACGATCGTGCGGCAATGTTCCTGCGCATCGAGGTCGGTGCGCGGCAGGAAGACCATGCCGACCGCGAGGCGGTTCGGGCGCACCTTGTGCCCCGATGCGGCGATCGCATCGTCGAAGAAACGCACCGGCAGGTCGACATGGATTCCCGCCCCGTCCCCGGTCTTGCCGTCGGCATCGACCGCGCCGCGGTGCCACACCGCGCGCAGCGCCTCGATCGCCGCCTCGACCACGCGGCGCGAGGCCTTGCCGTCGGTCGCGGCGACCATGCCGACGCCGCAGGCATCGGATTCGAGGTCCGGACGGTACATGCCCTCGGTTTCGAGGCGCGCATGTTCGGGGGTGGGGTAATGGGTCACCTCAGCTTCTTTCCGCTTTGTCATCGTCCGCGTCGATATATTTGCCGATCACCCCTTCGACGATGGCGTCAATGCGCGCATCGCCCTCGGGGTCGGGTTCGTTCGACCATGCAGCCGCAATGGCGAGCAGCCTGGGGTTCAGCGCGCGGATCTTGCGGCCCGCCGACGTCGCCAACATGGCGCGCAGATCGGCTTCGCGCTGCTTGGTCATGGTGCGCACGACACCGGTGACGGCCGCTCCCTGAAGCGAATTGCGCAGATCGTCGGGCGTGACGCGGGCCTCGGGGTTCTTGATCATCGTGTCGATCATGCCGGAGAAATCGACACCGGTCGCGATCTGGTCGATCAGCCATCGCCCCGTGTCGCTGCGATAGAATAGCAGCATCTGGCGCATTTCGGCATCGGTCAGCGAGCCGGCATAAACGGCGCCGAGCCGGTTCCAGAGGTCCGGCAGGCTGGCGATCACCTGCTTTTCGATTTCCGGCCGCATGGCGGCGAGAAGTTCTTGCGTCACGCCCGGAAAATCGGCTTCGAGCGCGGCAAAATCGGGGTTCCCGGCAAAGGTCGCCGGCATCGTTTCGTCAAACAGCTTGGTGGTCTGCACCCGCGTGATCTCTTCGCTGTTCAGCAGCGTTGCGATCTCGACGCCCAGCGCCAGCGATTCGGGCGAAACCGCGACGCTGCTCTGCGCGGCGGCCTCGGCAGCAGGCAAGGTCAAACCCGCGCGGCAGGGCCAGCGCCAATAGTCCGCCCGCGATGAATATCTTTGCGTGGGTCATGTCATGGGCTCGTGTTGGGGGCAGGCGTCTCATTCGGCGGGGTTGGGCAGGCCGAGCTTCTTGCGGGCCTTGGCGGCGGCCTCGGCCTCGGCCTCATAGGCGGCGGCGGTCGCGTCGCTGACCGCGGCCTCCAGTGCCTCGACCTTTTCGCGGTCGGCGTCGGACCAGTTGCTGCGGTCGTAGCCGGCATCGAAGCCGTCCATCGTCGCGTCGGCCGCCGCCGCTGCCGCATCGGCGGCCGCGTCCCCCGCGCTCCAGTCGTCGCTGCCCGAATAGTCTTCGGCCGAATTGTAGAGGTCGCGCTGTTCCTTGAGCACCTGAACGTCGACCTTCATCAGGCCGGCGAGCCTGGTCAGCTCGGCGTCGCTGAGGTCGGTGAGCTGCTTTTCCTTCGGCAGGTCGTCCTTGAACTTGTTTTCGAGCTCGGGCGCGCGGTCGATCCATTTGTCGGCCATCGGCGGCACCGACTTGATGATCGCCAGGATCACCTCGGGATCGGCCTGCAGCGCCATCCATTCGCTCGCATAGGCGCTGCCCGCCGGGGTCGCGAAAAAGCCGTTCATCTGGGTCAGCTGGTCGGCGCTGAACTTGCGCGCGAAGGCGTTCGCCATGCCGTCGCGCATCGGCGCCTCCAGATCGCGCAGCACTTCGCTGACGATCGGCTTGACGTTCGTCATGATCTGCTCTTCGCGCGCCTTGCGGTGCGGGTCGAAAATGTCGGCGATCGCCTCCTTGCTCGGCGCGTCGAGCGCCGCGATCTTGTCGCTTTCGACGCCGGTCTTGTACGAGAGCATGAGGTCGGACATGCCGCCCAGTTCGCCGACCAGGCCGCGGAACAGCTTGCCATAGAGATTGTCCATCATCTTTTCGAGGCTGCCCGGTGGGACGAGCGCGCCCGTCGTCTGTTGCGCGAGCGCGAGCTGCGCCGGGGCGATCGCGGGCAACTTGTCGGTGCCGAAGATCTTTTCGACCGTCTTGATCGCTTCGTCGATCTCCTTCTGCATCTTCGCCTTGGCCTGGGCCCTGCCTTCGGGCGACGCGGGATCGACATAATCCGGTTCCGTCATTTCGACCGGGATGACTTCCGCGGCGGGGGCCTCTTTCGGCGCGGCATGCAAGGGCGATGACGCGAGCGTGGCGGTGCCGACGAACAGAAGCAGTTTGAACTTGGTCATGGTCATTCGCCCTTCCTGGCGCTGTCGAAGATGAGGCTGGGTTCGAGTTTCAGATAGGCGTCGTGGCTAGGCGAGCGCGGCATAGCGCGGCCTGGCGCGGTCGCAGGCCAGCGGCGGCTCGGCGCTGATGACGGTGACCGTCATCGAATATTTGCGCGTCATTTCCTCGGTGGAGACGCGGTCGCTGAAGCGGTCGAGCGTGTGGCAGACGATGCCGACCACCGCCGAGTTGAGGTCGGGACTGGCCAGCGCCTGGTTGACCGCCGTGATCGCCCTGGTGCCGAGCGCCTGTTCCTCCGCCGTGAAGGCGCGGCCGCCGTCGGCGGCGCAGGCGGCCCATTCGGACGCGGCGCGGCTGGGTTTGCCTGGCAACGCAGTTGATCGTCTTGAGCGCGGCGGGATCGGCGGCGAGCGCGGTCGCGGCCTTGGCGTCGGCGATCGACAGCGTGCCGATCAGGCGGCCGGTGACGCGCAGCTTGTAGGGAGCGCGGATCGGGGCGCCGAACGCGGCGACGGCGGTGCTGGTGTCGGTGTCGGCCCAGCCCTTGAGCTCGGGATCGTCCTTCAGGATCGAGCCGATATGATCTTTGAGCGTGAGGTTCGCGAGATATTCGGGATAGGCATCAATGCTCTGGCCATCGGTATAGGCCGCGACATAGGCGTCATACACCTGCTGCGCCGTTTCCTGTGCCATCGCGGGCGTGCCCTGCGCGAGGGATGCCAGACAGGCAAGGGTCAAAAATCGCAACGTCATTCGGGTCGCCTTTCTTGGGCCCGGGACGCCGGTCCCGGGCAGGTGCGACCCCCATCCGACGCTATCGGATTGCGGAGCGATTGCAATGGTCCGAAACGCATCATCAGGCGGCCTGGCGGTCACCGGCGGCCTTCGCCCTCAGCCAGCGCTGCATCTGATCGCTGACGTCGCGGCCGTCGCGGATGCCCCACACGACCAGGCTGGCGCCGCGCACGATGTCGCCCGCGGCGAACACGCCGGGCAGGCTGGTCATCATCGTCTGATGATCGACGCGCAAGGTGCCCCAGCGGGTGACGCTGAGATCGGGGGCGCCGAACAGGTGCGGCAGTTCCTCGGGGTCGAAGCCCAGCGCCTTGATGACCATATCGGCGGGCAGGTCGAACTGGCGGCCCGGATCGGGTTCGGGGCTGCGGCGGCCGCTGGCGTCGGGCGCGCCGAGGCGCATGCCCGCCACCGCGACCTCTTTCACATGGCGGTCGGCGGTGAAGCTTTCGGGAGCGGAGAGCCAGACGAATTCGACGCCTTCCTCCTCGGCATTGGCGACCTCGCGCTGCGAGCCGGGCATATTGGCGCGGTCGCGGCGATAGAGGCATTTGACCGACTTCGCGCCTTGGCGCACGGCGGTGCGGACGCAGTCCATCGCGGTGTCGCCGCCGCCGACGACGACGACATGCTTGCCCTTCGCATCGAGGCGGCCGTCGTCGAACGCCGCGACGTCGTCGCCGAAACCCTTGCGGTTCGAGGCGATCAGATAGTCGAGCGCGGCGATCACCCCTTCGGCCTCGTTGCCGGGCACCGCAATCTCGCGCGCCTTGTAGACGCCGGTCGCGATCAGGATCGCGTCGTGCCGCTGCCGCAGCTCGTCGAGCGTCGCGTCGGCGCCCACCTCGAAGCCGAGGTGGAAATGGATGCCGTCGGCTGCGAGCCGCTCGACGCGGCGCATCACGACGTCCTTCTCGAGCTTGAAGCCGGGGATGCCGTAGGTGAGAAGGCCGCCCGCCCGGTCGTGCCGGTCATAGACATGCACCTCGTGCCCCGCGACGCGCAGGTATTCGGCGGCGGTGAGGCCCGCGGGCCCCGCGCCGATGATGCCGACCGACTGACCGGTGGGCTTGCCGGGAAACACGGGTTCGACCCAGCCCTCTGCCCAGGCGGTGTCGGTGATATATTTTTCGACGCTGCCGATCGTCACCGCGCCGTGGCCCGAAAATTCGATCACGCAATTGCCTTCGCAGAGGCGGTCCTGCGGGCAGATGCGGCCGCAGATCTCGGGCATGGTCGAGGTCGCGTTGCTGAGTTCATACGCCTCGCGCAGCCGCCCCTCGGCGGTCAGGCGCAGCCAGTCGGGGATGTGATTGTGCAGCGGGCAATGCACCGAGCAATAGGGCACGCCGCACTGCGAGCAGCGCGCGGCCTGCGCGTCGGCCTGCGGGGCTGCATAACGTTCCGCAATCTCGCGGAAATCGCGCGCGCGTTCCTCGGCGCTGCGCTTTTCGGGGTAGGATTGTCCGTGCCCCACAAATTGGAGCATGCGATCGGCAGCCATGCTATTTTCCCTTCGTTGCGAGGCGAATGCATGGCCAAAGCGCCGATGTCACGAAAGAAATGTGCAATAGGACAGTATTTTTGTCCTAAAACGGATGCCATTGGCAAGCGGAAAAGTCTCGCGCGCAACTATCTTTCATTAATGGTACCAGTTCGGTCCTATCTGGCCGCGAGCCACAGCAATGCCGCAGCGCCGACGATGATTCGGTACCAGGCGAAAGGCGTGAAGCCATAGCGCGTGACGACCGCGAGGAAGGCCTTGATCACCGCCCAGGCGACGACGAACGAGACGAAGGCGCCGACCGCGATCAACCCGAGGTCGTTGGACGAGATCGCGTCGCGATGCTTGAAGAGTTGCAGCGCGGTCGCGCCGGTCAGCGTCGGGAGCGCGAGGAAGAAGCTGAACTCGGCCGCGGTCTTGCGGTCCACCCCGAGCGACATCGCGCCGAGGATCGTGGCGCCCGAACGGCTGACGCCGGGGATCATCGCGATGCACTGGACGAGGCCGATCAGGATCGACTGGCGCGCCGACAGATTGGCGACCCCGCCGCTTTCCCTGGGTTTGGCATAACGTTCGACGAGCAGGATCGCGAAGCCGCCGATAATCAGCGCCCAGGCGACGACGACGGCATTTTCGAGCAGCAGCTCGATATAGTCGCCGAACGCGAGGCCAAGGAGAACCGCCGGGAAAAAGGCGAGCAGCAGGTTGCGCACGAACGCGATCGCTTGCGGGTCGCGGCGGAACAGGCCGGTGAACATCTCCCAGAAAAGCTTGCGGTACAAAACCACGATCGCGAGGATCGCCCCCGGCTGGATCGCGATGTTGAAGATCGCCCAGCGCGCCGCGTCATAGCCGAGCAATTCGGTCGCGAGGATCAGGTGACCGGTCGACGAGACCGGCAGGAATTCGGTCAACCCCTCGACGATGCCGAGGATGATGGCGGTGATGATCTCGTTCATGAAGGTCCTGCGACTGGCTGCCGATATGCCGATATGCGGCGAGGGCGCCCGGTCGGTGCCGGACGCCCCCGTCCCGCCCCTGCCCCTAAGGGGCGGGGCGCGGCTTGGCCAGCCGCTATTTGAACCGCGCGTCGCAGGCCTTCAGCACATTGGCCGAGCGGGCCGAGGTCGAGCGCCTGTTCGATCAGCTTCTTCGGATTGGAGGCGAGGCTCATGTCCGGGAGCGCGGTGCCGCCCCGCAATTTCGCCTCGACCGCCTTGGCCATCGCGCCCTCCTCGCCTTCGAGCGCGCCCATCAGGCCGACGTTGAACCCGCAGGCGGCGACCGCCTGGCCGTCGTCGGCGGGCAGGGTCACGGCGGTGGTCGCCGCGGCCTTCGGATATTCCTTGACGCACGCCTCGGTCAGCGGGCCGACCGCGCCCGACGAGATCGCCCATTCGACCTTGCCGACCATGGCATTCTGCGCCGCCGCGATGCCGCCGTCCTGTGCCGCCGCGGCGATCAGGAAATAGGAGGATTGCGGGTTCATCAGCACATTCTTCTGCAGCGCGGCCAGGTCGCCCGACCCGTCGCGGAATGCCGAGGCGACCGCGACCGCGGCGCAGGCCGCGGGCTTTTCCTTGGGATCGCCGGGCAGTTCGGGGAGCGCTTCGGGATCGCCGAGCGCATAGGCGGCCTTGCACTGGTTGAGCGTGCCGAGCCAGTTGCCGCCCTTCAGCGTGCCCTCGATATCGCCGAGCAGCGCCTTGCCCTTTTCATCGTCGAGCCCGGTCGCGCCGAAAAAGCCGGTCTTGTCGACGACGGTCTGGAGCAGGTCCTGGCGCCTTTTCTCCTCGGCGGCGCCCTTGCCGCTGCCGGCCGCGGCAAAGGCCACCGCCGCGCGGCCGCACAAGGTCGCGCGTTCGGCCGCATCCTTCGGCAATCCATGCAAATCGGCCGGCGTATTGTCGCAGCCCGCCAGCACCATCGCCACCGTCAGCAGCGCGGTCATCCCCCCATATTTCATCGCACACCCCCGCAAAGCAGAAGCGACCCCGTCCCCAGACTAGCAGCTTTTGCGGCCCGCGCCAGAGGAAGGCGGGGGCGGGGGCTCAGCGGGCGGCGAGTTCGGCGAAGCGGCCGTGGCGGCGATACTGCACCAGCCAGCCGTCGGCGACCGACGCGAGCGAACAGGGCGTAATGCCGAGGTCGGCAAGCCCCGCCGCGCCCGAAGCGACGACATTGTCGCGTTGCAGCATCAGCCACTGATCCCGGGTGATCGGGGCGCCCGGCGCCCAGCCGAAACCGGTGGCGAGCGCCGCCGCAACGGCATCGGGCACATCGACGAACAGGCGCTTGCGGCCGGTGGCGTCCGCGATCCAGCGCTGCAATTCGCCCATCGTCAGAATTTGCGGCCCGCCGAGTTCGAAACGGCTGCCCGGCGCGGCGCCGAGCGCCGCCAACACCGCCGCGGCGACGTCGCCGACATAGACCGGCTGGAGCTTTGTCGCGCCCGCGATCACCGGGACGACCGGCGACAGGCGGATCATCGCGGCAAAGCGGTTGATGAACTTGTCCTCGCGGCCGAAGACGATCGAGGGGCGCAGGATCACCGCGGCGGGGAAGGCGCCGCGCACCGCAGCCTCGGCGTCGCCCTTGCTGCGGCCATAGGCGGAAGCGGCGTCGCTGTCGGCGCCGATCGCCGAGACATGGACCAGCGTCGCGACGCCGGCGGCCGCGGCGGCCGCTGCGATATGGCTCGGCGCCCGCCGCGTGGACGGCCTGCATGTCGTCGAAACTGCCGACGAGGTTGATCGCCGCGTCGCTGCCCCGGATCGCGCGCGCGACGCCGGCGGCATCGCGCACGTCAGCGGCGACGAACTGCGTCTGGCCGAGCCCGCCGAGCGGCTTCAGGAACAGCGCCCGGCGCGGTTCGCGTTCGGCGACGCGCACCCGCGCGCCGCGCGCGAGCAGCTTCTGCACGACATAGCGGCCGATGAAGCCGCTGCCGCCGAAGACCGTGATCAATTGTCCGTCGAGATTTCGCATCGCATCAGCCCGTGGTGATTCTGTCCCGGCACCGTCCGCCGTCGCGCTCCCCATGCCGCGAAGCGCCGGTGCGGGCAAGGGGCGAGCGGCCCGTGCGGGCCGAAAAGCGCGACTTTGCGATAAAATGCATGCGCGGGCGCGCAGCGCGGTTGACAAGCCAAGGCGCGCGCCGCTAAGCGCCCGCTCCTACCCCGTGCCCAGATGGCGGAATTGGTAGACGCACCAGCTTCAGGTGCTGGCGATCGCAAGGTCGTGGAGGTTCGAGTCCTCTTCTGGGCACCATTTACCCTAGGGCATTGAAGGCTCTGGATAATGTTGGAAAATAAGGGATTTTCACAATCGCCTAGTACAATTGTGCTAGGAGACGATGACATGTGCAACTATCGGCACAAGGCCCCCAACGGGGTCTATTACTTCCGCAGAGCCATCCCTGAACACCTGCACCCGTTCTTCGGCGGCAAGCGGGAAATGAAATTCACGTTACGCACAAAGGACCGGGACGCGGCCAAGCGGTTGATCCTCGATCAATGGGCGAGTTGGTCTCAGGCCCGCTTGGACAAAGCGCAGGCCTCGTTCGACGCAGCGGCGCAACCTCCGACAGCCCCCAAGTCTCAGGCTCTTTTAGACCGCGAGCGGGCGCGTTGGGAATGGGATGAGGAACAAGCCGACTTGGCTTCTGAGGCTGCTCAAAACGCCGATGAAGAGGCCGAGGAACTCGCGCCGATCATGGATGCCCTTGAGGCTGGGCAGGTGCCTGACGCGGCTCCTCAGCATGTCGCCCGTGCTGCCCAACTGGCCATTGCCAATGTAAGACAGATATATGGCGCGGAGTTGGAGCGCGAGGCGAACAAACGCAATGCGCCGGGAGCGGCTGTAGTAGCTGAAAAGGCCGTCGTTGCGCCCAAGGGTAACGGGATTTTCCTAGATACCGACATTGTTGATGGCTGGGCGACTGAGCGCAGCCCTTCGGCCAAGGGGCGAGCCGCATATGAAAGTTCCGCCAGATTGTTCAACTCGATCATGGGCAGGAAGTCCGCCGAACTCATCAGTAAGGCAGACGTGCAGGCATACAAGCAAAGCCTGATAGCTGATGCCAGCCGGTCGCAGGTCAATGTGCGTAACCAGTTAGCGTATCTGCGCACGCTGCTCGGTTGGGCGGCACAGAACGACGTCATTGAAACCGATCCCACAAAGGATGTTCGCATCTGGGTGACCGAGAAAAGGGAAGACCGGTCAGACTGGGACATCGACGATCTAGCCAAACTGTTTTCTGGTCCAGTCCATTCAAAAGGTGAACGGTCGAAGGGTTGCGGCGGCGAGGCAGCATATTGGCTACCATTGCTGGCCCTGTTTATGGGTGCGCGCAGAGAGGAGCTTGGGCAGTTGCGTGTCAGTGACGTGCGTCAGTCCGTATATCTAGATGACGCTGAACAGCCTCAGCAGGCATGGTGCATGGACATCACCGATCGCCCTGATGCGGAAGGGGCATTGGTCAACAAGATAAAAAACGCTGCGAGCCGTCGCCTAATTCCTCTGCATCCCAAGCTGATCGAACTTGGTTTCGTCGCCTATGTGCAGGGCCTCTCCAACCAGCAAGGTAGGGTGTTTCCTGACTTGAAGCCGATTGGAGTTGGGCAGTCGCTGACCGACAAATGGGGGCAATGGTTCACCCGGTATAAGCGCTCTCTCGGTATCTCTGACAACACTAAAGTCTTTCACTCGTTCCGCCACACTTGGAAAACGCAAGCTACGAATGCGGGAATTTCTGAACGTTTGTGCCGAGAAATTCAGGGGCATAGAGGAAAGGACGCGGCGGACAAATATGGGTCCAAGCCTTCGATGGCGACCCTTGTTGCGGCCATTGCGAGCTATCGCATACCGGGGCTGAAAATCTAGCGCGCCTGAAATGCTCATTTGCAGGCCGTAGAGTGCCTGTCGGTCATTCTGGCCCGTTTCTTCGTCTCGCGGTGCAATGGCGCTGTCCGGCGAGCGCAGGCGAAATTGGACTACATTCCCGCGTCGATGAAGATGGCGGAGGCGGGGCAGTTCAACGCAGCGGCGATCTTGAGGATATTCAGGACGCTGACATTGCGCTCGCCCCGCTCGATCTTACCCATGTGGGAGCGGTCAATTTCGGCTGCGTCGGCCAGCGCCTCTTGCGACAGGCCCGCGCCCTTCCGTCGATTGCGGATAGCCTGACCCAACAGGGCCAATTGACCTTGATCGTCTCGATGCCCCGCTACCCTGACCACAAGGCGACGGTCGGGGTTTCATTATTCTATGACCACGGTATTTACGACCCAATTGCTCAAGGCGTGCCGCCATGTTAGCGTCGCGCCAACGGGGAGGGGACTATGCCAAGCCTGTCTATTGAACGTACCTCTATGCCGAGAGTGGCGGGAGCCAGTTCAAGCGGCCCCCGTTTATTCATGCGTTATGCCGTAGCCCTTAGCCTAATCGGTACGCTCGCTCCGCTCGAAGCATCAGCTCAGGAGCTTGCGGTACCGGCTGCTCACGAAGACGTAGGCGGTAAGTTGACTGCTGAGCGAGCAACAACGGTTGTCACGACAGGAGAAACGATTACCTCCGCCGACCTTATCGGTATGGCCCCAAATGAGGTATTCGGAAGTCGGGGCCTGTTGCCTAAGCGGGTAACCCGCGAGGACGCGAAGCCTAAGCCGACTGCTGCCGGGATCATACTGCGGAGGGTGTCAGGTAATATAACCCCCGGCAGTTCTGAGGCGACAATGGACGCCACCCAGCCCGGCGATGCCTTGTACATCAATCAGATGGCTGAGCGCGAAGAGGCGGCGCGGCTCGCCGATGATGGTCCGTTCTATCAGACACTAATCGCGGCCATCGACAGAGGCCCTTGGGGATCAATCATTCTTGTGCTTGGTGTAGGGCTGTTCGGTTACTTCACCGTGCGACGACCGCTGCGTCAGTTCCGAATGGGGCAACACCTGACACGGATGACAAACATTATCGAAGCTATGGAGCGCACTCGTCATGCCATGCCGATCGGAGCAGGCGGTGGTATCGACAGCTTGCCAGTTGATGCTCAGCGGAGAGCCGATGCTGTATTCGACAAGGGTCTGGGATTTTTACGGAGCTATCCTCGTCATGAGGTTACCCGTGAGCTGGTCAAGAATGCTCGGCTTGCCGATGCCATGGGCCGTTCAACGCGGGTACTGGCCATCAACCGATTGATCGAAAGCTTATCTCAGTCCGGGGTGGCATTGGGACTTGATGATTTTGCCAAGTCCTATGCTTGATGCGAGTATCCATCAATGAGCCTAGGCTTGCCATCGGCTGGCCTATCCAATCCCTAGGTTTTCAGGAGCATATCATTCCGCTGCTAGCATCATCAGTGCCTTGCCATTCCATTACCAAGGGCGAACCTATCATGGCTGGGTTTACCCGGTTTCCTTCGGTCAGATAGATACAGAAATATGGTTTCCTCTAGTGTGCACCAATTACAATAGGCATCTCATTGATGCCGCTGGGAATTGAACCATAAGGTCGTATTCAATGACAATCTGACAACATACGGATGAGGTGCGCGCACTTGCTATCAGATATTGTTGCGCCGCGCTTTGAAATAGCAGCCGCAGAGTGCGGCTTGCTCATTCCCATTACAGACGACCAAGCGCCTTGTGCAAATTCCCGAGATGCCACTTACCGCCCGCTGGGCTGGCAACGCCTTGCTCGTTGAGCGCGGCGATCATCTGGCGCAACGTCATTCCCCCTGCCTTCAATTCTCGCAGGATAGGTGCAACCGGCGCTAGCCGTTCCGCTGCCTCTGCCTTGTTGCGGGCGGCTTGTATCTTGCCATGCTTCCCGAGTTCCTGACCGCGCTCCTTTGCAGCGGCAAGGGCCGCCTTGGTCCGCTGGGAAATCAACCCGGCCTCAAGTTCAGCGACAGCCGCCATCTGCGTAATGATGAAGCGCCCCATGGGTCCCGCTACTTGCGGCATATCGGCGAATGCAACGTCGGCGCCGCTGTCGATCAGGGTCAACAAGAACCGCGTATTGCGCGCAAGCCGGTCGAGCTTGGCGACAATGAGCAGAGCCTTCGTCCGCTTGGCCTCTGCCAATGCGCCGACCAGTTCGGGGCGCCTAGCCAAGGCGTTGCTGCCTTTGCCAGTCTCTACCTCCACATATTCGCGGGTCAGTTCAAGTCCGTTGGCGGCGATGTATCTGGCGACGGCTTCCCGCTGCGCGTCCAATCCCAGCCCGCTCTTGCCCTGCCGGTCGGTCGATACCCGCAGGTATGCGACTGCCTTGGTATGTCGATGATCGTTCATAGATGCCTTGTCCTGTTCATGCCTATACGTTCGTTTACCAATGAACAATGAGTTTGGCAAGCATTGCTGAGGGCTATCGCAAGAGGGCGTGGCGACGAGGGCGAGGGCGAGGGCGAGCGGGCAGGGGCATGGGGGCAGAGAAGAGGCGATACTCGTAGGACCTGCCTCTCGTAAAAATAGCAAATTCTGACCGTCGAGTGCCAATCGGTAAAAATAACGTCCTGAGGGAAGCCGAAGATATCCTAGGACAAATGAATACCCGCGAGTGCAAGGGACGCCTCTTCGACGTGCTCCATAATCACGTTGAGGAAGTGTTCTCCATCCGGATATGCCTCATATATCATATCCTTCTGTCCTGCGTGTACTATGGCGCAGCGAAGGAAGTATATAAGCGCGGCTCCTGATTTAGATTGAGAGTTTGCTAGATCATGCTCGGACAATTTTCTGAACAGAGCAATCGCCAGCCTATTTGTCGTTCTTAAATTGTGAGCGGCACTCCAAATCATTTCGAAGTAAGGCTTTTTTATTTCCGACAAGAGAAGGAACTGTGCCAGTTCGGACTTGAGCTTTTTCGTTGCACTTTCCAGTGCGGCTTTCGGTTGCGCATCGAACTCCGCTAAGAGACTTTCTTTTAGTTCCCTCAAAAACCGAGCTTCCATAGACCGGTAAAGCTCCAGAAATCTAAACTTAACAGGCATGGCTTCAAAAGAGCCTTGCAGACATTTTATGACTGGGCGAGACAATTGCTTATCGTCTGCTTCTGTCAAATCAATCGAACCGTATTGACCTGCCAAAACACTATGGCCAAAGATAGGTGGACGTACTGCGTATAAGACTTCACATATCTTGGATAAGTCGGCGGCATCGCCTATTGATACCAAGCAGTCTCCGTCAACTATTTTTGAAAATTCTTGCTCTTCAACTGCTGCTATGCTCCTCACAAAAGCGATCTCAAGTGCGGTTGGTAGTCCTATCAGTTGCCCCTTCGGGAAGCAGAACGCTTCGCCGATCTCGTTGCCTTGTCGGGACAAGAGCCAATACAGGGGAATGCTGACGTTAGATTTGCTAGAGCATTGTACGCTTTTAGTTATGCCATGAGTGGCCAGAAGGGCGGCTTCCCTGCTAGCGTCGGGGCCTAACGTAAAACCCGCAATGTCCAATGGCCGGTCGGGGTCAATATCGTCCGGACTGCCTAGGCCAATTAGATCCAGTAAGTTCATTTTACATCATCGTAGCAGATTGGGTCCAGCATTCGGTCATAGAGCTAGTTCCGCTCTGCATTATATATTCACGTACTGCCCTAAACACGAATTCTCGAGTTGCCTCGCCGACATTGCTTCTACGGGTATCAATGCTGCGCCGAAGTGCATCAAAAGAGTTCACTCCCATCGGGTCATCTGGGTCAGCCTTGGCTTCCTCTAGCAGGCTCGTCATAGCCGGTTGTACGCGATCCCGCAGCTGCTCGTTCTTATATGCAAAGCCGACAGCCGCCGCAAAGCCGAGAACTACCGTGTCATTCCCGAGGAAGCGATTATTGCCCTCTCCGAGTATTTTATCCAATGCAAGCAACCAGGTAACGAACTCTCTAAAATTGTCGCGGTGATTGGCTCCGTCGCCGCTCTGCAGGTCAACGCCTAGCGTCTCCAATGCTTCATCTACTATCAGTGTCTCAACAACCATGTTGCTAACATCAACATTTGGGTTGCGCTGAAGCCAAGCCTGGAATGCTTGAGCAAGAGTTGAGAGATGGAACTGGCCTGGTTTAACTCTGCGTTTATGATCCTTAATTGTTATTATTTCTATCCCAGGCAAATCTTTAAGATCGTCAGCTAATCCGCGAGAGAGAATGTCGATTTGATGTTTCATCGACATGGGCTTCTGACCAGCATTCAACAGAAGCATCCGATAAGCCAGCGAATAAAAAGGGATGCCAACCCAAATTTCTAATCGCAAAGACCGTGCGAGAAACGCCGCTTTTGCCGCTCCTTCAAGTTCAGATAAAGTTTGGCGAAGCGCATTGGTACGCTGAAGTCCATCCACGATATCAATGTCAGCAGGGGTTGCTGCGTCTATGGCTGCAGTCAACAAAAGCAAGTCGTCTCTTGATGCTTCAATAAAGCCTTGTTCTTTACTGTAGCGCTCGGTAGGCGTGAGGTCTACGTCCCTAACGGCTAGAACGATTGTTGGAAGTATACATCCCATTTTGAGGTCTGCACGAAGGGTTCTGTACGGCTTCGTGCCTTTAATTACGTCACGCTGGATCGCAAGGTTGGCTTCCGAACCCTGTGTTTTGGCCAAATACCAGTCATAGTCAGCACGGGCGTTGATCATAAAGCAAGCAATGCGTTGGTCATAATCTAAGCCGAGAACTTCCAGCTTCATTTTGTGCGTCCTACTCGATGTTTTGAGTTCGCTATCGTCGGGCGGGATATGCGGCTAGTCAATGGGGTTGTCTCGCAGGCCGTCGAAGTTTGGCGGTCTACCGTGGCCGAACCTGGGAGATCGCATAAACCGGTGCTTAGCATAATCCCACAGGGTGTGTGTTCCAAAATCCTCGGATTTTCAGCGTTCTTAGTAAGGCCAAATGAAATCCAGTCCTTTCCCGCTAAGGTGCTTTCTCCGACGGCTTCATCATCATGCTATGGCTGAGGTTCGATGCCCAAACAGGGACCCACATCGACGGAAAACCTTTGATTTTCCTAGTACAACGGGCTAGTACAGCCGGGCTAGGCATTTAGAAAACTTCTCTTGTTTTCCAAGGCTTAATGGATTGCCCGCCAAATCCTCTTCTGGGCACCATTTGTTCTTCCGGGGGCGTCCGAGAACGTCCGAAAAACGGGAGATTTCAGCCATTTTTTGTGCTATAGCCGTCCGGTCAAATCCGGGCGGATACGGCACCAATCAGGAACAAATAGGGTATCCCGAAGGGTATCGTTTTCGCCTTTTCGAAAAGGCGATACCCCTATGAGCACCCTCTTTACCACGACCATTGCCAACGCGAAACCCCGCGAGCGACCTTACAAGATGTTCGATGGCGGCGGTTTGCACCTCTTCGTCAAGCCGAACGGCTCGAAGCTCTGGCGCCTGAACTACAGCTGGCTTGGCAAACAGAAGACGCAGTCGCTTGGACAATGGCCGGACCTCGGTCTCGCGGATGCAAGGGCGAAGCGTGACGAGGCACGGCGCCTGCTGGCGCTGGGGGTCGACCCGTCGCATCAGCGGAAGGTCGATCTCGCGAAAGCCCGCGTTGAAGAGGATAACAGCTTTAAATCGGTTGCGCTCGAATGGATCGGCAAGAATGAGCGTGAGGGCATGGCCGAGATCACGCTGAGCAAGATCCGTTGGCTGCTCGACAAGGCCTATCCGAAAATCGGTACGCGTCCGATCGCCAAGATCACCGCCCACGAGGTGCTCGTCGTGCTCCGGTCGGTCGAGGCGACCGGACGCTATGAAAGCGCCCGGCGGATGCGCAGTGTCCTCGGTCGGGTGTTCCGCTACGCTGTCGCCACGACGCGGGCCGAGCGTGATCCCACGAGTGATCTGCGCGGCGCTCTCACCGTGCCCAAGCCCAAGCATCTCGCGGCGATCACGACAGCGACCCGCGCCGGCGAACTGATGCGCGCGATCGACGGCTATACCGGCCACGCGATCACCCTGTTCGGGCTTCGGCTGTCGGCACATTTGTTCGTTCGTCCAGGCGAACTGCGGCAGGCCGAATGGAGCGAGTTCGACTTCGACCGGTCGGTCTGGAACATTCCCGCGGAGAAGATGAAGATGCGGCGCGCGCACCGGGTACCGCTCTCCACGCAGGTGGTCGGGATGTTCGAGCAGCTTTGGGACCTGACCGGCACCGGCCGCTACTGTTTTCCGTCCTTTCGGACCGACCGCCAGCCTATGTCGGAGAACACCGTGAACGCCGCGCTACGCGCGCTCGGCTTCGGCCAGGAGGAGATGACCGCTCATGGCTTCCGCGCCATGGCGGCGACGCTGCTCAACGAGAGCGGGCGGTTCAATCCCGACGCCATCGAGCGCCAACTTGCGCATATGGAGAATGATGGTGTGCGGCGTGCCTATACCCGCGGCGAATATTGGGATGAACGCGTCACGATGATGCAGTTCTGGTCGGACGAGCTCGACCGGCTACGCACCGGTGCCAAACTGCTCAAACCCAATTTTGGAGGGCGGCGAGCGGCGTCTGGCTGACGGGCATCACTCGGGCCGTCTGCCGCTCAGCCGAAATCTCCCGATAGGCAGATAGCGCTGTTAGGCGGGGGCGAATGCCGGTCCGAGCTTAAGCGGACCAACCCTGCAAGCTTCCGGAGCGGCGGCAGGTCACCGCTCCGTGTATCGGCGCCACGCGCTCAGGCCTCGACGAATGCCAGCAGGTCGGCATTGAGCACGTCGGCATTCACCGTGAGCATGCCGTGGGAGAAGCCCGGATAGACTTTGAGGGTCGCGTTCGGCAGGATTTCGGCCTGCAGCACACCCGCATTCTGGTAGGGTACGACCTGGTCGTCGTCGCCGTGCAATACGAGCGCCGGAACCGAGATCGCCTTGAGATCGTCGGTCTGGTCGGTTTCGGAGAAGGCCTTGATGCCTTCATAATGCGCCTTGGCGCTTCCCATTATGCCCTGGCGCCACCAATTGTCGATGACCGCTTCATCGACCTTCGCACCGGGGCGGTTGAAGCCGTAGAAGGGACCCGCTGCGACCTCGCGGAAGAAGCTGGCGCGATTGGCGGCAAGACCGGCACGGAAGCCGTCGAACACCTCGACCGGCAGTCCGCCGGGGTAGCGGTCGGTCTTCAGCATGATCGGCGGCACCGCACTGACCAGCACCGCCTTGGCGACGCGGCCCTGCGGGATGCCGTGGCGGGCGACATAGGCCGCGACCTCGCCGCCGCCGGTGGAGTGGCCGATATGCACGGCGTTGCGGAGGTCGAGATGCTCGGCGACCGCTGCGGCGTCGGCGGCATAATGCGCCATGTCATGGCCTTCGCTCACCTGTTCCGACCGGCCGTGGCCGCGGCGATCGTGCGCGACGACGCGGTAGCCATTTGCAAGGAAGAAAAGCATCTGCGCGTCCCAATCGTCCGACGACAGCGGCCACCCATGATGGAAGACGATCGGCTGGGCATCCTTCGGGCCCCAGTCCTTGTAGAAAATCTGCGTTCCGTCCTGCGTGCTCACAAAGCCCATGATTTATTTCCTCTCATGCAAGGGTGTTGTCGGTTCGATTTCGTTTCAATGGGCCACGACGGGCCCGACATCGGTCATTGCTCGACGGTGTCGCGCGGGCGACCCGATCGTTCTTCGACAAAATGGACCGGCGCACCCGGCAGGGGTCATCAGGTCGGGGCGCCGATCCAGTTTTGCGTCGGCTCGAGGCAGGGAGGGGGAGCCGACATCGCCACCGCGGGAGAAAGAGGGTAGCGATGCGGGAGCTTTTCGCATCAACTGCCATGACGCGAAAGCGAGCTTGCGATAGCGGCATGTTAGCGTCCTTTCGCCGGTTGACCGATCGAACAGGACGATATCGGCCTGCACCGGATTCGGCAAAGAAGGAGTTGCGGGCGTTCCCAGACCCGATCACGGTTCCGCAGCCTGTTCGCCTGCTCCGACTTGCCGTTTGGCGGTTTCCGTGTCGATGAACTGAAGCTGATGCACGATTTGCCCGTCGCGCCAGGTGCAAATCGACGCGAAGGATGTTTCGAAGGGCAGGCCGGACAAGGTGCCGGTAATGCGGGCGACCGAACAACTCTTGTCGCCTTCGGCATTGGTGAAGAACTCGATATAGGGGTCGGAATGGACGACCGCGTCCGGACAGGCGGCGCAGAGTGCGCGGGCCTTCTCGACATGGTCGCGCTTCCCGTGACTGGAGGCCTCGCCTGCCGTCTGGACCTCGAGATCGTCGGCGAGGAAAGAGGCATATCGCTCCCATTGTCGGCCATTCCAGGCCGCGTCGATCGCGTGCATATTTTCCAGAGCAGTGCTCGACAGGACCATGGCAATTCCGGTTATGAGGCTTTGCTGCGACGATGAGGTGCAACGCCTTCGTCGAACTCCCCGCGCAGGACTGAAGGACGCGGGAGATCCTGGCCAGTGACGACGGCGCGGTAACATGTGACTTGATATTGGGCAGCCGGCGTCTCGCGAACGGGCTCTAGCCGACCGGCGTTGGTTCATCGACCAAGGCGCAATGGGCGCGATCCGGGCGGGAGAGGAGGAGCTTACGCCGCGCGATCGGCCCATTGCTTCCGCTCGGCAGGACCGGCGGCGGCGCCACTCTGGGCTATCGGCGGCGAGGGCGGCAGAGTCGCCGGGATAGTGGTCCGTTAGTCGATCGGCGAAGACGTCAGGTATATGACGATGTCAGAGCGCCGCCCGCCCCGGTCTCGGCGCGAGAATCTGTCTCCGGGTCTCGGCGATTGCGGTCGACCAGGCACGAGCTCCTTGCCGCATTGCCATCGCGGCCGCCTTGTCGAGGCTCTCGATGACGATAGCGCTCGAGGCGCCGGAGAGATGCTCCACGATTGCATGCTGACGAAGCAATTCCGCGGTGCACCATGTCTCGTGGTTCGTGTCCGAAGCACGATAGGCATCCAGCAATGCGCCCGCTTCGCGTAGACGACCAAGTCGGGCAAGCACGGTCGCGAGTACGCCGGTGAACCACGGAACAAACTGGCCGAAATTGCTGATGTTGCAAAGGTTGATTCCCCGGCGAAGAAGGTCTTCGGCAAGGCCCAGATTACGATGGCGGGCAAGACCGATGCCTTCCATACCGCGCGCGACGCCAAGATGACTGTCGAGCGAGATCGGTCTCCGCGAGACTTGCGAGTTCCGCCAGCGACACGCTTGCGGCCGCCTCTTCCTGCCGCGTCAGCAGGCGAGCCGCCTGACGCCACATCAACGTCTCGCACAGTGGCAGAACGCGACCCGTGGCGCGCGCGTAGAGCACCGCCTCCTCGGGCGAGCCCCATGTGCAGTACGGATTCCGGTCGTGCAACAGCGTGATGCGCCGATCGAGCGCCGCCGGCACATGCGGGTTCGTCGCAATCGCCTTGTCGAGCAGCGCTTCGGCGTCGGGCGTACCGTCCCTGAAGGCGTGGAGCGCGAGCCAGTAGCGTATCTCGGTCCGTGGTTCCTTGCGGCAGCTGCGGGTGATCCTGCGCGAGGCCGCCCAATGTCCTTCGGCCGCCTCCCACGCCATGAGCAGGATCCGCGTATTGTTGCGGTCGTCATTGTCCATTCGCAAGGCCCGGCGGGCATGGATCAGCGCCTCTTTCCGGTTCGACCGATGGCAATCATACCAGAGTAGCCGGGCGAGATGGTTCAGGGCGCGCACATGCGCGTCGCGATCATAGGCGGCAATCGTCTCCGGGTCAGCATGTCCGGTCCCGCCGGCCATCGCGGCCCCGATCCGGACCGCCTCGCGCAGCAGCGCCGCGGCCTCGGCCGGGACCGTGCAGGTTGCGGCCAGCACCACATAGGCGTCGATGGCATCGGGATGGTCGGCGAGGATCGCGCGCGCAAGGGGCGCGGCGCTCTCCGGCTCATCGGAGTCGAGGCGATCCCACGCCTCGTTCACCGCCATCTCATAGTCGATCAATGACCTGTCTCCATCGCGCCGGTGGCCCCGCGCCGGTCCGGCCGGGGCATGTCCTCGTCCGATATGTCTTGCGGCGTGACGCGTCGAGAGTCGGGGGTGAAAAATAGTCCGGAGCGACCAGGTGCGCCGCGGCACCAGGGTGCGGCCGGGCTCTACGCCTCCCGCGGGCGCGAGGCGCCGGGCCGCTGTGCGTCCCGGCCTTCGGTCACGATCCCTGGCGCCGGCCTTGCGGCCGTACGTTGCCCGCGCGTGCCGCGCGGCGGTTCGTTGTCGGGCCTTCCCGCCGTCGTGGCGGTGGGCGGCGCGCCCTTCTGGGCGCGGCCCGGCGCCGTGCAAGCCGGCCCTTCGGGCCCGGCTTCTCCTCTTCGTTCCGGTCCTCCGGATGCGCGCCGCCTCCTGGCCGCGCCCGGCAGGTCGCAACTCGCCGCCCACCCCCACTCCGGGGAGGCCCATGGGGTTTTCGGGCGTGTGAGGAGGACAGCCATGCGCCAGACCGGCAAGCGCCGCGCAGCCCGCGAGGGCAGGGGGGAGCCCCGCGCCGATCTCTATGAAGAGGTCACCCGCCGCATCATTTCCGAGCTCGAAGCAGGGCGCTTCCCTTGGGTGCAGCCTTGGGGACGCGGCGAAGGCGAGGGCGCTGTCGCGCCCGGGCTGCCGCGCAATGCGCTGACCGGCCGTCCCTACAGCGGCGTCAATATTCTCATCCTCTGGGGCGCGGTGATCGACCACGGCTGGCCGTCGCAAACATGGCTCACCTTCCGGCAGGCGCTTGCAGCGGGCGGCAGCGTTCGCAAGGGCGAGCGCGGCACCGCCGTCGTCTACGCCGACAGCTTCACCCCCGAGGCCGAGAAGGAACGCGCGCGCGAGGCGGGCGAGGACGCCAAGGCCATTCCCTTCCTCAAGCGCTTCACCCTGTTCAACGTCGCACAGTGCGAGGGGCTTGGCGAAGGTCTCGCGGCCGACCCCGCGCCGCTTCCAGAACGCGAGATCGTGCCGCTCGCCGAGGCGGTCATCGCCGCATCGGGGGTCGATTTCCGGATCGGCGGCGACAAGGCATTTTATGTGCCCGCGCACGACTTCGTGGGGGTGCCGCCGCAACCCGCCTTCTTCGAGCAGATCAACTATTACCGCACCGCCCTGCACGAACTGACCCACGCGACCGGCCATGTCTCGCGGCTCGACCGCAAACTCATGAACGGCCTCGGCGGCAAACATTATGCGCGCGAGGAACTCGTCGCCGAAATGGGCAGCGCCTTCCTGTGCGCCGCGCTCGGCATCGTGCCGACCGTCCGCCACGCCGACTATCTCGCGCATTGGCTCGAGCTTCTGAACGAGGATAGCCGCGCGATCTTCCGCGCCGCGAGCCACGCGAGCAAGGCCGCCGACTGGATATTGGCTCGCCATGCGGATGCGTACAACGAGGGGAGGGTAGCGGCATGATCCTGCTCCCGCCCGAGCTTCGCGCGGCGCTCCGCGCCAATGCCGCCGCGCATCGGCGCGCCGTCGAAAGCGGCAAAGCCGAACCCGACCCACTGCCCGTCGTCAAATATTTCTCGCCGATCGGCGCGGCGACGTGGATCGCGACCGAGCTCGACGCTGACGGCGACACGCTCTTCGGGCTCGCCGATCTCGGTTTCGGCTGCCCCGAACTCGGCGTCTTTTCGCTCCGCGAAATTGCGGGCGTCCGGCTTCCCTTCGGCCTTGCCATTGAGCGCGACGAACATTTCATGCCGCTGCGTCCGCTGTCGGTCTGGGCCGACACCGCGCGGCGTCTCGGTTCGATCATCGTCGCCGAAAGCGAACTGCGCCGCAGCGCCAACGAGCTTCCGCCTTCGGGTGGATGACGCGCGGCGCGTTCCGCCGCAATCGAAGCCGGTCCGCCCAAATCGCGAAATCCCGACGGACCGGCACCTTCCCGTAAGAAAGGTGACGACAATGAAACTCGACTTTATCGACCTTGGCAAGCTGTCGATCAGCAAGGCCAATATGCGCTACGCGAAGAAGGCGCCCGACGTGGCGGACATCCTTCCAACCGTTCGCAAGCGCGGCGTGCTCATGCCGTTGCTCGTTCGTCCCAATGGCGGTCCCGATACCTTCGAGATCGTCGCGGGCGCGCGGCGCTTTACCGCCGCGCAGATCGTCGCGGCGGACTGCGCCGCGAGCGGCGGCGAGGTCAATCCCTTGCCGTGCGCCATTCTTGAAGCCGGTGACGATGCCGACGCCATCGAGGCGTCGCTGATCGAGAATATCGCGCGGCTCGCACCCGACGAGGTGACGCGCTGGGAAACCTTTACCCGCCTCGTCAAGGAAGGCCGCGAGATCAAGGATATTTCGGCGACCTTCGGCATTCCCGAGCAGGGCGTGAAGCGCATCCTCGCGCTCGGCAATCTTCTGCCGCGCATCCGCGATCTCTACCGCAAGGAGGAGATCAACGCGGCGACCGTCCGGCATCTGACCTTGGCGAGCAAGAACCAGCAAAAGGCGTGGCTCGTCCTTCACGACGATCCCGATGCCTATTGTCCGACCGGCCATCAACTCAAGGAATGGCTGTTCGGCGGCGCATCGATCAAGGTCGAACATGCGCTGTTCGACGTCGAGGCGAGCGGCCTCGCGATCATCGCCGACCTGTTCGGCGAGGACCGCTATTTCGCCGATGCCGATGCCTTCTGGAAAGAGCAGGATGCGGCCATCGCGGCGCGGCGCGAGGATTATCTCGACGAGGGGTGGAGCGACGTGGTGATTGTTCCGGCGGGTGAATATTTTCCCCGCTACGAGTTCGCCAAGGCACCCAAACGCAAGGGCGGGCGCATCTATATCGATGTGCGCGAGAATGGCGAAATCACCTTCTACGAAGGCTATGTGACAGCTAAGGAAGCGAAAAGGCTCGAACGCGGCGAGGTGATCGATACCGGCCCCAAGGCGCCGCGCCCCGAAGTCACCAGCACGATGCAGACCTATATCGACCTCCATCGTCATGCCGCCGTTCGCGCCGCGCTCACCGGCCATCCAAAGGTCGCGCTGCGTCTGATGGTCGCGCATGCCATCACCGGATCGCATTTGTGGAAGGTGCAGCCCGAACCGCAGACCTGCCGCAACGAGGCGGTTCGCGAGTCGGTCGAAACCTGCAAGGGCGAGACGGAATTCGATATGAAGCGCCGCGCCGTATTGGACCTTCTCGGCTTTTCCGCCGAGGAGCCGACCGTGACCGGCGGCAATGGCGAAGGCTATGGTCTTGCGGGAGTGTTCCTGCGCTTGCTCGACCTTCCCGACCGTGCGGTGATGGAGGTGATCGCCATTGTCATCGGCGAAACCCTGGCATCGGGCAGCGCGGCGGTCGAGGCCGTGGGTATCGAGGTCGGCGTTGACATTGCCAAATACTGGCAAGCCGATGATGCCTTTTTCGAGTGCCTGCGCGACAAGGATGTACTGACCTGCATAGTCGCCGAGGTCGCGGGCGAAGGCGTCGCGACGGCCAACTCGTTGGAGAAGACCAAGACCTTGAAGCAGATCGTCCGCGATCATCTCGACGGTGCGAACGGGCGCACCAAGGTCGAGAATTGGGTGCCGAAATGGATGGTCTTCCCACCGTCCGCCTACACCGCGCGCGGCGGCATCGGCACAGTCGCGGCCCATGCCCATGTGCAGGCCGCGCGGGCCGATCACGACCCCGAACCCAGCGGTCCCGGCGCGGTGGTCGCGCTTCCGGCACCCGCCAAAGTCGAGCCGAAACCGGAGCCTGAACGCGAAGCTGCGTGACCTTTGAGCAGGCGGCGGCTCTGCCGCCGCCTGCCTTCCCGACTATCGTGCCGCCCGCCGCTTTCGCGGTTCGGGCGGCGCTTTTATGCACGTTCCATCCTTCCGACAGGCTGCGGGCCACGCCCCGAAATCCCGAAGGTGCCGGGCTGTAACCGGGGGCGGGGAAGAGGCTGTCTGCTCGGATAGGCCAAGCATCCGGCGACGGACGGGCCGCGTCAAGGACGACGGGGCCCCACCATTTTGCTGCGCAAAATCGTGACCCCCATCGCCGCTGGCGCGGCCGCTTCGCGGTCCCTGACCCGGCCCGCCCGCCGCCGGGCGAGACACCTGTCTTTCACAAGATCAGGAGACGGACGATGAGCATCGAACAGCAAATCGAGGAACTGCGTGCGGAGCTTTCATGGTGCGACGACGCGGCCGAACGGCGCCAGATCGAGGCCGAGTTGCGCGCCGCCGAGAAGCAATGGCGGCGCGGCAATCGGGCCGGGCGCGGTGGTCGAGAGGCGCGACCGGCCTAAGCTGCCGCGCCATTGTTCCAGCGCGACAAGGGGAGCGGTGCCAACGGGCGCCGCTTCCCTTTCTACGTGCGAGAGGGGGGTGGCGGGGGAACGCGAACGGACGGGCGAGGGGGTTGCGGCGTAAGGCAAGATAGAGAAGCTACGGCACCCCTGGTTGCCGTAAGCGATTGTCTGCACATCCTTTTTATGGGTGGAAAAACAGTGCCCCTTGGCTCCCAGCAGTGCCGGTGCGCCCGAAAGTGGCGGAATTCAGCGGCGTTTGGCGGCACCGATTTTCAATGGGCGAGCAGGCGCGCATGATCGCCGCTTCCTCCCTCCCGCGAGCCTTGGTGCATGTCCGACGACGATGATTTCGAACCTGAACCGGGGCGCCTTCGGAGCCGGGACAGGCACCCGCGGCCGCGCAAGTTCTTGCACCGGGTTCTGGCCGCCGCGAACCTTGCCCGCGGCGGTGCCTCCGTGCGTTCGCGCCGGAGCGGCTTTACCGGCAGCCGGATCGGACGCGGCGCCGGCGTCGGACGCGTCCTGTCGGCGCGCGATCGCTTTGCGGCGTTCCGGCAGCGCCGCGTGATCGTCAAGGCGCGGCTTATATCGTTCAAGGGCAGGGGTTTCGACGGTGCGAAGGCGCATCTTCGTTACGTCGAGCGCGACGGCACGACGCGCGAGGGCGGGCGCGGCCAGCTCTATGGCGCCGACAGCGACAAGATCGATCGCAGCGCCTGGCTCGAACGGGCGCAGACCGATAGCCACCAGTTCCGCTTCATCGTCAGCCCCGAGGATGGCGCGGACTATGACGCTCTCAAACCGCTAACCCGGCGGCTCATGGCGCGCATGGAAGAGGATCTCGGCACCCCGCTCGATTGGGTGGCGGTCGATCATTATAATACGGGCCATCCGCACACGCATATCGTCGTGCGCGGCAAGGACGGGCGCGGCAACGATCTGATCATCGCACGCGACTATATCAGCCACGGTCTGCGCGAGCGCGCGTGCGAACTGGTCGATCTCGATCTTGGCCCGCGCACCGACAATGCGATTGAACAGCGTCTTCGTGCCGAGGTCGGGCAGGAACGGCTGACCAGCATCGACCGGGCATTGATCCGCGAGGCCGACGAGAACATCCTTGTGAGCACCCGTGCGCGCGGCGCGTTCGACCAGACCATCCGCATGGGGCGGCTGAAGACGCTCGAACGGCTCGGGCTCGCGGCGCAGGTCGGTGCGTCGCATTGGCGCCTCGCGCCGGACCTCGCCGATACGCTGCGGCGCATGGGTGAGCGCGGCGACATCATCCGCACCATGCAGCGCACCTATGCGGCACGGGGCGATACGCCGAGCGCTGGTCGATCAGGCCATATACGATCCGGCGGTCGCCGATGCGCATGCGCTGGTCGGTCGTGTCGTCCATCGCGGCCTCTCCGACGAGATTGCCGATCGTCATTATGTCATCGTCGAAGCGACCGATGGTCGCTCGCATTATGTCGACATCGGCAAGGGGGAGAATGTAGAGAGCCACGTGCCCGGTGCCATCGTCCGGATCGCGCCCGTCGAAACCGGCATCCGCACTTCGGATCGCACGATTGCCGAAGTCGCCGCGGCCAATGAGGGACGCTATTCGATCGACGCGCATCTTCGTCACGATGCGAGCGCGACCGAAGCCTTCGCCGAAACGCATGTCCGGAGGCTGGAAGCCATGCGCCGACTGACCCGCAACGTCGAACGCGATCCCGATGGAAGCTGGATCATAGCGCCCGATCATCTCGATCGCGCCGCCGCCTATGAGAACGCCCGCGCGAAAGACCGGCCCGTTTCCGTTGAAACGCTGTCGCCGCTGCCGCTCGAAAAGCTCGTCGATGCCGACGCCGCGACCTGGCTCGACCGAGAGCTTATTGCATCTCTTCCCGAGCCACTGCGCGATACTGGCTTCGGGCATGACGTGCGCGAGGCGCAGGCACGGCGGCGGCAATGGCTGGTGGCCGAGGGATTGGCCGAGGAAAGGGCAGGGCAATTCTCTTATCGGAGCGGCATGATTTCCACGCTTCAGCGGCGCGAGCTGTTGCGGGTCGCAAGCGGTCTCTCGGGCGAGTTGGGATTGCCGTTCACGGAGGCGAAGGCCGGAGAGCGGATCGACGGCATGTACCGACGACCGGTCGACACGATGAGTGGGCGCTACGCGCTGGTCGAAAGGTCGCGCGACTTCACGCTTGTCCCCTGGCGTCCGGTGCTCGATCGTCATGTCGGCAAATCAGTGTCGGGCATCATGCGCGACGGCTGGATCAGTTGGGCGCTTGGGCGCCAGCGCGGTGGGCCGAGTATTTCCTGACCCGGTCGCTAACCGCCCGATCGATTCGAACACAAGATGTCAGAAAGCGGCCCCGGAGGTCAGCTGTTCGAGTTCGGACTTGGACCGCCCATCGTCCGGGGCGCGGAGCCGGATCGATAGTTCGCGATTTGCGACGCCTGGCGCTCGTCAATATTCCCGAGCACCTTGCCTGCGCCAGCAAACTTGATGGCATGCAAGTCACGGAGGCACTCGGCGACCTGCGTCCAGAATTCGGCTTCGCAATATTCGCCGAGCCCGGCGGAGTGCTTGCGCCTTTTGCGTGATGAACTCGGGCGCATGGTCGCCATGCCGCAGTTCCGCGGCCATTACCTGGCCCCAAAGGTCCTGATCGGCCTTTGCTCCCATAGTTGCGACTCCGGTTATGTTTGACAGATCATAACATAGAGCGCGCGAGCGTCAAAAACTGCTCGTCTGCAAGGAGGGAGCACCCTGTTCGGGTGGATGACCTCGCCTGTGTTCATTCAGATTATGTCCGCGACCCTGTGTGCTTTTTAGCATTCCATGGCCCGAACGGGCGGGCAGCCGCCAGAGCCATTGTAGCTGGCGACTAACAAGGACGCGTCCAGGCGCTTCGTGGCGCTTCGAGGGTGTGATTTTCTCAAATCGCCTTTTGGTCGATTTCTCGAGCCCTGAACCGGGGCGATTTTCCGTCCCCGGGCGGAGCTCATCATGACGCCGACCAAATTGCTCATTGGCCAGATTTTGCTCGTGTTCGCGATCGTCGTTGCAGGCGTCTGGGCAGCCACGCAATGGTGTGCGGCGATGCTCGGCTACCAAGCCGAGCTCGGCGTGGCATGGTTCCGGATTGGTGAGCTTCCAATCTACCGCCCGTGGGCGATCTTCTGGTGGTGGTATTCGTTCGAGGCCTATGCGCCGCACGTCTTCGACAAGGCGGGGACGCTTGCCGGCGCGAGCGGTTTTCTCGGCTGCGCCGCGGCGATCGGCGGCTCGCTCTGGCGTGCGCGCCAGTCGCGGCACGTTACGACCTATGGCTCGGCGCGCTGGGCGACACCTCGCGAGATGGACGGCGCCGGCCTGTTTCATGACGCAGGGGTGTTCCTCGGGCGCCAGGGCAGACGCTATCTGCGTCACGATGGTCCTGAACATGTCATGGCCTTCGCGCCGACCCGCTCGGGCAAGGGCGTGGGCCTCGTCGTCCCGACGCTCTTGAGCTGGACCGGCTCGGCGGTCATTCACGACATCAAGGGCGAGAATTGGCAGCTCACCGCCGGGTGGCGTGCGCGCTTCAGCCACGCGCTGCTGTTCAACCCGACCGACCCCGCGTCAGCCAGGTATAATCCCCTCCTCGAAGTGCGCCGCGGCGCGCACGAGGTCCGCGACGTCCAGAATATCGCGGACATCCTCGTCGATCCCGAAGGCGCGCTCGAACGGCGCAATCACTGGGAGAAGACGTCGCACTCGCTGCTCGTCGGCGCGATCCTCCACATCCTCTATGCCGAGGAAGAAAAGACGCTCGCGCGCGTCGCCTCGTTCCTGTCCGATCCGCAGCGTCCGTTCGTCGCCACGCTCCGGCGCATGATGTCGACCAATCATCTCGGCACCAAGGATGCGCCGCAGGTTCATGCCGTTGTCGCATCGGCGGCGCGCGAGGTGCTGAACAAGAGCGAGAATGAACGCAGCGGCGTGCTCTCGACCGCGATGTCGTTCCTCGGCCTCTATCGCGATCCGACCGTCGCCGCGGTCACATCGCGCTGCGACTGGCGCATCGCCGATCTCGTCGAAGCGGAGCATCCGGTTTCGCTCTATCTGGTCATTCCGCCGTCCGACATCTCGCGCACTAAGCCGCTGATCCGTCTCGTGCTCAACCAGATCGGGCGCCGCCTGACCGAAAAGCTCGATGCCGATCCGGCCAGGGGACGCAAGCACCAACTCCTGATGATGCTCGACGAGTTTCCGGCGCTCGGGCGGCTCGACTTCTTCGAGACGAGCCTGGCTTTCATGGCGGGTTACGGCGTGCGTGCTTTCCTGATCGCGCAATCGCTGAACCAGATCGAGAAAGCCTATGGCGAGCACAATGCGATCCTCGACAACTGCCATGTCCGCGTCGCTTTCGCGACGAACGACGAGCGGACGGCCCGCCGCATCTCCGATGCGCTCGGCGTCGCGACCGAACAGCGCGCGATGCGCAACTATGCCGGGCACCGGCTCGCGCCGTGGCTCGCGCATGTCATGGTCAGCCGGCAGGAAACCGCACGCCCGCTGCTGACGCAAGGCGAGGTGATGCAGCTTCCGCCCGCCGACGAGCTGGTGCTCGTCTCGGGCATGGCGCCGATCCGTGCGAAGAAGCTGCGCTATTTCGAGGACGGCAATTTCCGCGGTCGTGTGATCGCGCCGCCAACCCTCTCCGCCGAGAAATATCCCGATCGGCCGCGCCCACGTGCCGACGACTGGAGCGGGACGACCAGCGCGGTCGATATCCGCCTCGGCGCGGAACGGAAGACAGATGCTGCCGCCCGTGATGATGGCGGTCTCGAGCAGCAGCGGCATCCCGGCATCGAGGAAGCATCCGTCAAGGCAGAGCTGGCGAAACAGCTCGAACTGCCCGATCTCGAACGCGACGATTCCGATCCCGCCGGTGACAAGCGCGTGATGGATCAGGTGCGTGCGTCGATGGTGCGTGGGCACGCGATGAACCAGTCGCAGTCGCAAGACCTGCTGCCGGGGCTCTGAGCGATGAAGGTTCGGCAGAATCTCTATATCGATCGCGAACTCAGCGACGCGCTCGACGCGCTGGTCGTTCGGCGCGGCGGCAACAAGTCCCACATGGTCAACGATGCTCTCAAGAGCTGGCTGGCTCGGCGGGCGACCAAGGAGGTCGACGATCTTCTCAAGGTCCGTCTCGACCGTATCTCGCGCGAGGTCGCGGCGGGCTAGGCGCGACATCGAGGTGGCGCTCGAGGCATTGGCACTGTTCGTGCGCTATCAACTTACCGTCACTGCGCCGCTTCCCGAAGCCGATGCAGCCGCGCTCGCGACGGGCAACCAGCGGTTCGAGCGTTTCATCGCGCAGCTCGGCCGCCAGATTGCCGGCGGCAAGCGGACGCTCGGCGCGAATGATCCCGAGGTGCGGCCATGAGCGAGATGCTGATCGACGCCAATAACTCGCTCGGCCGACGTCGCGCGATGCTGCGCACGGCGATGGGGCCGGCGATCGCGGCGGCGCTGTCGGATCCCGCGACCCAGGAGATCATGGTCAATCCCGACGGCATCCTGCGCCTCGACCGGCTCGGCGAAGGGCGGATCGATACCGGAACGCGCTACGATCCGGCGCAGGTCGAACGCATTATCCGCCTGGTCGCGAGCCATGCCCGGACCGAGGTCCACGCGGCATCGCCGATCGTGTCGGCGGAACTTCCGCCACATGGGGAAGGGGCAGGGGAACGGTTCGAGGGCGTGCTGCCGCCGGTTAGCCTCGCGCCCTGTTTCTCGATCCGGAAGCCCGCATCGAAGATCCATACGCTGCTCGACTATGTGAAGGACGGCATCATGTCGGCGGATACCGCGCGGCAATTGTCGATGGCGGTGGTCGAGCGGAAGAATATCCTCGTCGCCGAGCGGCACCTCGTCGGGCAAGACGACGCTCGCCAACGCGCTGCTCGCCGAAATGGGGCATCTCGACGAGCGCGTCATCCTGATCGAGGATACGCGCGAATTGCAGTGCGCCGCGAGCGATGTCGTCGCGCTGCGCACGCGCCCGACCGGCGCCGCCGGTGCAGGCGGGGTCACCATGGCCGATCTCGTCCGGTCGACCCTCCGGCTTCGCCCCGACCGCATCATCGTCGGCGAGGTCCGGGGCAGGGAAGCCCTCGATATGCTCAAGGCCTGGAACACCGGGCACCCCGGCGGCATCGCGACGGTCCATGCGAACAGCGCCGTCGCCGCGCTCTACCGGCTCGAACAACTCGTGCAGGAAAGCGTCGTCACGGTGCCGCGGCGACTGATCGCCGAGGCGATCGACATGGTGGTGTTCATTTCCGGGCGCGGACTGGCGCGCCGTGTCGATGCCATCGGGCGTGTCGCCGGCCTCGACGCGCAGGGAAATTATGCCGTCTGCGGCCTCACCCCCAATCCAGCCCGTCTTTCCGATGGAGAATGACATGCACCTGTCCCGTACCTCCCGATTTCACAAGATCGCCTCCATCACGGCCGCGGCTGCGCTCGGCGTCGCCATCGCCGCGACGGCACAGGCCGCCGGCTCGGGCATGCCGTGGGAGGAACCGCTCCAGAAGGTGCTCGAATCGGTCCAGGGTCCGGTCGCGAAGATCATCGGTGTGATCATCATCATCACGACCGGGCTGACGATGGCGTTCGGTGAGACGGCAGGCGGCTTCCGGCGGCTGATCCAGGTCATCTTCGGGCTGTCGATCGCCTTCACTGCGAGTTCCTTCTTCCTGTCCTTCTTCTCGTTCGGCGGTGGGGCGCTGATCATATGACTGGCGCGACACAACAGATCGACGGCTTCGAGGCGCCGATGCACCGTGCGCTTGTCGAACCGATCCTGATCGGCGGCGCGCCGCGCGCGATCGCGATCGCCAACGGCACCCTCGCGGCCGCGATCGGCCTCGGTCTTCAGCAATGGATCGCGGGGCTCGCCCTGTGGGCGTTCGGGCATACGCTCGCCGTGTTCGCGGCCAAGCGCGACCCGGACTTCGCAGCCGTTCTCGCGCGTCACCTTCGCCAGAAGGGATATCTCTCATGCTGAACTTGCGCGAATATCGCAGCCGGGCCGACCGGCTCGCCGATCATCTGCCCTGGGCGGCGCTGGTCGCGCCCGGCGTGGTCCTCAACAAGGACGGCAGTTTTCAGCGCACGCTTGCCTTTCGCGGGCCCGACCTCGAATCGGCGACCGATGCAGAACTGATCGCTGCGTGCGCGCGCGCCAACAATGTCCTCAAGCGTTTCGGTTCGGGCTGGGCCTTGCACTTCGAGGCCGAACGGCGCGAGGCGCTGGGTTATCCGGACGGCCCGTTTCCCGAAGCGGTATCGCGGCTGGTCGACGAGGAGCGGCGCGCGGGCTTCGAGAGCGCGGGCAGGCATTTCGAGAGCCTTTATTATCTGACGCTCACTTTCCTGCCGCCGCCCGATCAGGCCGATACGGCGGGCCGTGTGCTCGTCGAGCGTAGCGACAATATAAAGGGTCGCGATTGGCGGCAGGCGCTCGAAGCCTTCATCGCTGAGACCGAACGCGCGCTCGATCTCTTTTCGGGTTTCATGCCCGAGGTTCGCGCGCTGGGCGATGCAGAGACGCTGAGCTTCCTGCACGGCACGATCTCCGAGCGCTCGCATCCCGTCGCGGTGCCGGACACGCCGATGTATCTCGACGGGCTGCTCGCCGATACGCCACTGACCGGCGGGCTCGAGCCGATGCTGGGTGGTATGCATCTCCGCACCCTCACCATCCTCGGCTTCCCGAACGCGAGCCAGCCCGGAATCCTCGACGCGCTCAATCATGAGGATTTCGGCTATCGCTGGGTCACGCGATTCATCGCGCTGGACAAGCAGGAGGCAACCAAGGCGCTCACCAAACTCAGGCGCCAGTGGTTCAACAAGCGGAAGTCGATCACCGCGCTGTTGCGCGAGGTCATCTACAACCAGCCCGCTCAACTCCTCGACAGCGACGCCGACAACAAGGTGGTCGATGCCGATCTCGCGTTACAAGCGCTCGGCGGCGATCATGTCGCCTTCGGTCATCTGACGACGACGATCACCGTTGCGGATGAAGATCGCGCCCGCGTCGAGGAAAAGGTCCGCAGGGTCGAGCGGATCGTGAACGGGCTCGGCTTCACCTGTATCCGCGAGGGCGTAAACGCGGTCGAAGCCTGGCTGTCGAGCCTGCCGGGGCAGGTTTACGCGAACGTCCGTCAGCCCCTCGTCCACACGCTGAATCTCGCGCACCTGATGCCGCTGTCGTCGGTGTGGGCGGGCCCGGCGCGCGATACGTATCTCGACGGGCCGCCATTGCTCTATGCCGAGACCAGCGCTTCGACCCCGTTTCGTTTGTCGACCCATGTCGGCGATGTCGGGCACATGATGATTGTCGGCCCGACCGGAGCCGGCAAGTCTGTCCTGCTCGCGTTGCTGGCATTGCAGTTCCGTCGCTATCCGGGCTCCCAAGTCACTATCTTCGACAAGGGTTTCTCGGCGCGCGCCGCAGTGTTGGCGATGGGCGGCGCGCATCACGCGCTTGGACTCGGCGGCGAGGAGGGAGACGGCAAGGCGATCGCCTTTCAGCCGCTCCGCCATATCGACCGCCCCGACGAACGAGCATGGGCCGCCGAATGGATATGTGCGCTGTTCGCACACGAAAAGCTGCTGGTCACGCCCGAGGTCAAAGAGTCCGTCTGGTCGGCATTGACCAGCCTCGCGACGGCCCCGGTCGAGGAACGCACGCTCACCGGCCTGTCGTTGCTGCTCCAGTCCGCGCCGCTTCGTGTCGCACTTGCGCCCTATACGCTTGAAGGTCCGTTCGGGCGGCTGCTCGATGCGGCGGAAGATGATCTCGCTGTCGCCGATGTGCAATGCTTCGAGACCGAGGCGCTGATGGGCCAGTCGGGCGTCGTTGCGCCCGTGCTCACCTATTTGTTTCACCGGCTCGAGGAACGCTTCACCGGGCAGCCGACGCTGCTCATCCTCGACGAAGCCTGGGTTTTCCTCGACCATCCGCTGTTCGCCGCGCGCATTCGCGAATGGCTGAAGGTGCTCAGGAAGCGCAACGTCGCGGTGGTGTTCGCGACGCAATCGCTCGCCGACATCGCCGACAGCGCCATTGCGCCCGCGATCATTGAGAGCTGTCCGCAGCGCATATTGCTGCCGAACGACCGCGCGATCGAGCCGCAGTCGCGCGCGGCCTATGAACGCTTCGGCCTCAATGCGCGGCAGATCGAACTGGTCAGCCGGGCGACACCCAAGCGGCAATATTATCTGCAATCGGCGCGCGGCAACCGGCTGTTCGAACTCGGGCTGGGCCCGATCGCGCTCGCGCTCTGCGGCGCCTCCGATCCCGACACGCAGAAGCGGATCGACGCGATCCTGTCGCACATCGACCCGCTCGGCGTCGGATGGCGCGATCCACTCGAGTTCGCGCGGCGCTTTCTCGCCGGATCTGGCCTTGAATGGGCAGCCGACCTGCTTGTCCGCATTCCCCATCCCTCAACCCCCGAAGGAGAAAGACCGTGAAGAATGATGTGATGGCCGCATTGCTTGGAGCCGCCGCGCTCGGCGCCAGCTTGGCGATGGCGGTGCCGCCTGCCCATGCGATGCCGGTATTCGACAGCGCCAACTATTCGCAGAACCTGCTCACCGCGGCGCGCACGTTGCGACAGATCAACCAGCAGATCCAGTCGCTTCAGAACGAGGCGCGGATGATCGAGGGTATGGAGAAGAATCTCAGCCGGATCGACTTCCCCGAACTCGACCGGCTCCGCGAGAAGCTCGGCGCCATCGATCGGCTGATGGGGCAGGCGCAGGGGGTCGACTTCCGTGTCGGTCAGCTCGACGAACGCTATCGCCAGATCTTTCCTTCCGATTTCGACCGGCTTCTGAAGCGCGATCAGCGCGTTGCCGCCGCGAAGCAGCGGCTCGACACCGAGATGGCGGCGTTTCGCCAGACCATGGGCGTCCAGAGCCAGATCGTCGAAAATGTCCGCGACGATGCGCAGGCGCTCAGCCAGATCGTCGCCAAGAGCCAGGGTGCCGAAGGCTCATTGCAGGTCGGGCAGGCCACCAACCAGCTTCTCGCGCTCACTGCGAAGCAGCAGTTTCAGATCCAGAACCTGATGGCGGCACAGTTCCGCAGCCAATCGCTCGAAGCCGCGCGGCGCGGACAGAGCGCGCGCGAAGCGCGCGAACGAACGAAGCGCTTCCTCGGCGACGGCAAGGCCTACACGCCGCACCCATGAGCTGGGGGGAGGGCGGCTTCCCCCCCGTCCAAAGCCGCCCTTCCTTCGTCGCGGGCGTCGCAAGGCACCCCTCCAAGCTCGGCCCATGACGCCCGCGACATCATTCGCTTTTGCAGGAATCCGACATGGATGATCTCAATGTCATCGACATGTTTCTTGAAGCCTTCATCCGCTACATCGACAGCGGATTCGGGCTTCTCGGTCCCGACGTCGGATTCCTCACCACGATCCTGATCGGCATCGACATCACGCTTGCCGGCCTGTTCTGGGCGCTCGGCGGCGAAGACGATGTCATCGCCAAATTCCTCAAGAAGATCCTCTATGTCGGCGTGTTCGCCCTGATCCTGAACAGTTTCTCGACGCTGTCCGAGATCGTCTTCAATAGCTTCGCCGGTCTCGGCCTGACCGCTGGCGGCAGCGCGATCACCGCCGACGATTTGCTGAAACCGGGGCGCCTGGCAGGAACTGGATTCGAAGCGGCCTGGCCGCTTCTCGAGCAGGCGAAGGATCTCGTCGGTCCCATCGATTTCTTCGACAATTTCGTCGAGATCGCGGTGCTGGTGATCGCGTGGATCGTCGTGATCGCGGCCTTCTTCATCATGGCGATCCAGCTTTTTATCACGATCCTCGAATTCAAGCTGACGAGCCTCGCGGGCTTCGTGCTCGTGCCCTTCGCGCTCTGGAACCGCACCGCCTTTCTCGCCGAACGCGTGCTCGGCAATGTCGTTAGCTCGGGCATCAAGGTCATGGTGCTCACCGTGATCGTCGGCATCGGGTCGAACTATTTCGCGGACTTCACCAGCGCGATCACCGACGAGATGTCGATCGAGCAGGCCGTGTCGCTCATGCTCGCGAGCCTCGTGATCTTCGGGCTCGCTATCTTCGGACCCGGAATCGCTTCGGGTCTCGTTTCTGGCGGACCGCAACTCGGCGCGGGGTCGGCGATGGCCACGACCGCGCTCGCGGCGGGCGGCATCGCCATGGGCGGTGCCGGTGCTGTCGCGGCCGCGCGCGGCGTCGCGGGGGCGGGTCTCGGCGCGATCCGCGCGGGCACGTCGATGGGATCGGCCGCGACGACCGCCTACAAGCTCGGACAGGAAACATCGGGCTCCGCCACCATCCGCGCCGGTCTTGGCGGCATGGCGACCGCGGCAAAAGGCACTGCCGCCAATCGGATGCGCGGGAGCCTCGATCTCGGCGCGGCTGCCGACCGTGGCCAGCAAGCGGCCTGGGCCGCGGGCAGTACATCGGCGGGGTCTGCGACCGCTGCGAACGGCGCCGCGAGGCAGGAATCCATGCCCGCCTGGGCGCAAAAACTCCAGTCCACGCAGGCGTCGCGCCACCGCCGCCAGATGGCGATCAACACCGTCCAGGGTGGCGACCGCGGCGGCGGCAGTATCACTCCAGACATCAGGGAAAGGGACTAGATCATGCGATTCAAGCGTGCCGTCGAGCGCTATGGGAGAACGCCCGAACCGGAGACGCCTTATCAGCGCGCCGGGCAGCTATGGGACGGACGGATCGGGTCCGCCCGCGTTCAGGCGAGGAATTGGCGCATGATGGCGTTCGGCGGGCTGTTCCTGACCACCGGCCTGTCGGCTGCGCTGGTGTGGCAGTCGCTGCAAAGCCGCGTCGTCCCCTATGTGGTCGAGGTCGACCGCCTCGGCGAAGCGCGCAGCGTCGCGCCCGCGGTGACCGACTATCGGCCGACCGACCCGCAGATTTCCTGGCACCTCGGACGCTTCATCGCGAACATCCGAGCGCGCTCGCTCGATCCGGTGCTGATGCGCGAGAACTGGCTGTCGGCCTATGATTTCGCGACCGAGCGCGCTTCGCTGTTCCTCGGCGAATATGCCCGCGCCGCCGATCCGTTCGCCGAGGTCGGCCGCAAGACGGTGTCGGTGCAGGTGACCAGCGTTGTGCGCGCGTCCGACAACAGCTTCCAAGTCAAATGGACCGAGAGCGCATATGAGCGCGGGAGCCTCACCAGCACATCGCGATGGACCGCGATGCTGACGGTAAAAATCCAGCCGCCCCGTTCGGCCGAGGTGCTGAGGAAGAATCCGCTCGGCCTCTATGTCGACGCGATCGACTGGAGCCGCGAACTGGAGCCGTCCTCCGAACGGGCCATGCCCAGAGAATTTCCGTTGCCGTCGGATTTGCTCCCGGAAGCGCCGCTGCATCGCGACCTCCCGCTCGGGTCGCCGCTTGATCCAGGGCTTGCCGAGCCCGCAACTCCCTCGAGTCCCGAAAGGAACGCCCAATGATCCGTGCCGTCCTCTTGTCGGCGAGCTGCTTCGCGCTCGCCATTCCCGCCGCCGCGCAGACAGCCGCGCGCGTCGATGCCGCCAACAGAGCGGCGCTGCGTGAACCGACGAGAGCGGGCTATATCAGTGCCGTTCAAGTTTACCCGTGGTCGGAAGGCACGCTCTATCGCCTCTACGCCGCGCCCGAACGCGTGACCGATATCGCGCTGCAGCCTGGCGAGACGATCACCTCGGTCGCGGCAGGCGATACGGTGCGCTGGACGGTCGGCGACACGAGCAGCGGGAGCGGGCAGGGCAAACGGACGCATATTTTGGTGAAGCCCTTTTCCGCCGGGCTGCGCACCAATTTGCTCATCACGACCGATCGGCGCGTCTATCACATCGAACTCGAAAGCCGGTTGAGCGGCGCAATGGCGGCACTTTCCTGGACCTATCCGCAGGACGAGCTGATCGCTCTGCGCCATGACCGGGAGGCTGCCGAGGCGGCAATGCCAGTGGCTTCGGGCCTTGCCGTCGCAAATCTCAATTTCAACTACGCGATCTCGGGCGACAAGCCGGCATGGCGACCACTGCGCGCGTTCGATGATGGCCGAGCAAACCTTCATCGAGTTTTCGCCGAGCATCGCCGTCGGTGAAGCGCCGCCGTTGTTCGTCATCGGCGAGGAGGGTGAGGCACAGCTCGTCAACTACCGTGTCGCGGGGCGTTACTATGTCGTCGATCGCCTGTTCGGTGCGGCTGAACTGCGCCTTGGCGGCAAAAAGCAGAAGGTCGTGCGGATCGAGACGGCGCAGCCGAAGCGGGGGAAGGGCAAATGACCGATCCTGCCGTTTCCCCCGCCAGCGCCGCGCCTGACCAAGGCCGATCCGGAAACGCTGGTCCTGCGCGCGGCGCCCGGTCGCGTCACTCGCTTCCGCCGCGGAGCGGTCATCGCCATTGCCGCCGCCGGATCGACCGCGATTGTCGGCGTCGCATGGCTCGCGCTGAAACCGGCAAGCATCGGCATCGTCGCGCCCGCCGATGACAAGCCGCATGGCGCGAAGGCGGCGCCCGATGCGCTTGCGGGCGCGCCGACCAGCTATGGCGACGTGCCGCCGCTCGGTGCTCCGCTTCCCGGAGATTTGGGGCGTCCGATCCTCAATCATCAACGCGGGCCGGAAATGCTGCCGGAAGATGAGGGCGACGAAGCCGCGCGGCGTGCGGCCCAGGAGGCGGAGACCGAGCGCCAGCGGGTCGCGGCCGAACAGCGTGCAGCGCGGGAATCCGGGGTGATGCTGCAAATCGCCGGCAACCGGGCTTCCGCCAGCCCTGTTGCGGTCCCGGCAGTGCGGGACTCCGAATTGCCGCCGATCGCGCAGACCGAGGAAGCGACCGACCCCACTGGACAGCAGCGGAAGAACGCGATGGTGGGGCGCGCCAATGAGACCGCCGATGTGAGCCCGCACAGGCTGGTCGCGCCTATCTCGCGCTGGACCTTACAGGCCGGGAGCGTCATTGCGGCCAGTCTCATCACCGGGCTTAATTCGGACCTTCCGGGACTGGTAACGGCGCAGGTCACGGAAAATGTCTATGACAGCGTGACCGGGCGAAGCCTGCTCATTCCCCATGGCTCGCGGTTGATCGGCAGTTACGATAGCGTCGTCGCCTTCGGCCAGAGCCGTGCGCTCGTCGTATGGCAGCGGATTATCCTGCCCGACGGGTCGTCGGTCCGCATCGACAATGTTCCTGCCACCGACACACAGGGCTATGCGGGCCTTTCCGACAAGATCGATCGGCACACATGGCAGCTCTTGAAGGGCGTCGCGCTGTCGACACTGCTCGGCGTCGGCACCGAATTGAGTTTCGGCAGCACCGAAAGCGATCTCGTTCGCGCTATTCGCGAGTCCGCGCAGCAGGGCGGTGCGCGTGCAGGCGACCAACTTGTCGCGCGAGGCCTTGATATCCAGCCGACCGTGCGCGTCCGTCCGGGCTGGCCGCTTCGGGTCATCGTCCACAGGGATATTGTCGTCGGGCGGGCTTGGGGAGGCGCGCGTGGCTGATCTCAAATTGCCGAAGCTGCCCGACCGCGCCCCGACCAAGCTCACCATTAGCGTGATGCCCGACCTTCACTGTGCGTTGCTCGATTATGCAGCCGTCTATGCGGATGCCTATGGTGAACAGGCCCATGTATCTGACCTCATCCCCTACATGCTCTCGGCGTTTCTCGACAATGATCGCTCATTTCAGCGGTTGCGCCGCGAACGGAGCGGAAAGGGGGGATGATGATAGCCTATGCCTCCCGTACCGGCACTCGCCGCAACCTCGATGCCCTGCGCCGCGCCGGATGGAGGCTGATGGTGTCGGCACGCGGTGCCTTGCGGACGGAGGGCTTCCGCTATGCTCTCGACAACGGAGCGTGGACCTCGTTCCAGCGCGGCGAGCCATTCGACGAAGCTGCGTTCGAGCGAGCGGTTGCCCTGCTCGGTGCCGATGCGGATTGGATCGCCGTGCCCGATATCGTCATGGGCGGCATGGCATCGCTGAAGTTTTCGCGAATGTGGCTCGCCCGGCTCCGCAATCGTCGAAGCCTTTCCAGTGCGACCTTCATGATAGCTGTCCAGAACGGGATCGCGCCAGGGCATATCCGCGACCTGACTGGCCCGCGCGTCGGGATCTTCGTCGGTGGCGATACCGAATGGAAGCTGGCGACGATGACGGGATGGGCAAGGCTCGCACACGCACGCGGCGCAATATGCCATGTCGGCCGGGTCAACAGCGCGCGGCGTATCCGGCTTTGCGCGGCGGCGGGCGTCGACAGCTTCGACGGATCGGGCGTGTCACGATTTGCCGCAGCGCTACCGCCACTCGATCTTGCGAGGCGGCAGGCCGATGTAGAAGGCTGGCTCTTGCGAGATGAAACCGCAATGAGTCCCTCCTCCTCGGGGATGCCGAAATGAGGCGAGGGATCAGTCTCGAGGAGCGCGAGCGGATCGCGGCAGAGGCGCTGGCTGCGCAAGGCGCACTGCCGACCGAACCGCTCAGCGTGCGCGTTGCTGATGCCGTGAAACTCACCGGCATTCCGCGCACGGCCCTTTATGAGCTGATCGGGGCGGGCACGATCGATACCGTAAAGATCGGCCGATCGACCTTCATTCTCTACGCGAGCCTGAAGCGCCTTTTCCAGAAATACTGAGCTGCGAACACCGTCGCGCCATTATTCCGGGCTGCAGGTCGATCTTCCGCCACGAAAATCGACGTGGATCACGTTTCCGGCGCTTCGCAGTTCGTCGAGATGATCTGACCACCATTGCGCCATCCGCACACGCTCGGCCCAATGGCTGGCTCGATTATAGGCCGCGCGAACAGGATCGGGATCGCAGTGCGCGAGTGCGCGTTCGATCGCGTCGGGATGCCACAAGCCAGATTCGTTGAGCAACGTGCTCGCCATCGCACGAAAGCCGTGCGCGGTCATTTCGTCGCCGTCGTACCCGAGCTGCCGCAGCGCGTTGTTGAGATTATTTTCGCAGATCGGCTGTCGCCAATTGTGCAGGGCGGGGAAGAGATAGTGGCTTGGATTATTGAGCGTACCGAGCTCACGAAGCAGTGCGAGGCTCTGGGACGACAGCGGCACGGCATGGGACCGGCGCATTTTCGTCCTTGCCGCGGGAATGGTCCACACGGCGTCGTCGAAATCGATGTCACTCCATTTCGCCGCCCGTAGTTCGCCCGGGCGCAAGAAAACATGCGGGGCGAGCTGAAGCGCGATCCGCGTTTCGGGGCGACCCGTATAGCTTTGGATGGCGCGAAGCAGCTCGCCAACATGTCGCGGGTCGAGGATCGCGGCGCGGTGCGTTACTTTCGGAACGATCAATGCACCGCGAAGAACCTCGGCATGGTTATGTTCGGCCCGGAGAGTCGCGATCGCGTATCGAAAGATGCGTCCAGCGAATCCGCGGGTGCGAACGGCGGTTTCGTGATGACCACGGCGTTCGATCAGCTTGAGCGCGATGAGCAGATCGTGCGGCGATACACCGCCGATCGGCATCGAACCGATGTGCGGATCGAGCAGATCCCGAAACCAGCGCAGCTTGGCAAGCGTGGCGGGGGCTTTGCCTTCGGCTTTCATCTTGTCGATATATTCATCGGCAATGGCGCGGAAGGTCGCCGTGGAGGCGACCATGGTCACGAGCTTGTTCCGTTTGGCGACAGCCGGATCAATTCCTCCCGCGAGCTGGTCGCGGGCGTCGTGGCATTTCGCGCGGGCGGTGCGCAATCCGACTTGCGGAAACTTCCCGAGCGAGAGCCTTCGCTCGCGGCCGTACAGGCGGTATCTGAAGCGCCAAAGGCGCGAGCCATTGGGTTGGATCAGCAGGAAGAGCCCGTTGCCGTCGTAGATCTTGTAGGGTTTCGAGCGTGGGCGGAGCGACCGAATCTGCCGGAGGGTCAACATGGACGTTACCTCAAGTGTCAGTTGATGGTCGTCCGATGCTGCGCGCCTATGCGCGCGAGAGCAACAATGCTGCGGCCTGGCACCGCGAACGCGCCAAAAAAGCGTTTTATTTCAATGCGTTGGATGGTGCCGCTTACAGGACTCGAACCTGTGACCCCATCATTACGAATGATGTGCTCTACCAACTGAGCTAAAGCGGCAACGAGGGGCGCCACTAGCAGCGAGACCGGATGTTGACAAGCGCCCTCTGGCATTTGTTCTTGGCTCTTGGGCGATGACCGTTTTGCCGGTCCGGTAAATTTCTGCGGCTGGTGACAGGGGATTTCGGCGGGCCGACGTCTATGATCCAATATCGCCTTGCCGCCTATCTGATTGGAGCCGGTCCCGATGACGCAATCCTTTACGCGCGAAGAGTTCTACGACCTCGTCTGGTCGAAGCCGATGACGCACCTGGCGAAGGAGTTTCGGCTTTCCGACGTCGCGCTCCACAAAATTTGCAAGAAGCATGATATTCCCAAGCCCCCGCTCGGCTGGTGGGCGAAAAAGCAGGCCGGAAAACCGGTGAAGCAGACGCCGTTACCACTCGCCGCAGAGGGCAAGGAGACCAGGATCAGCATCACCGCCGGCGAATTGCGCGGGGAACCGGAGCTTATGGCCGTCGCGCGCGAAGAGGCCCGGATCGCGGCGTCCAGCATCGACAGCGAAGCGGATGTGCCGTCCCATCCGATCATCGAGCGGACAGCCGCGAAGTTGCGGAAGGCGAAGCCCGCTGCCGGTTCTATTCTGGTGTCGGTAGAAGGTGCCGGAGTCGTTCGCACGCTGATCGGTTCCGAGTCCGTGGATCGCTTCGAGCAGGTGCTGAACCGTATCGTCGCCGCTGCGGCGACGCTCGGAATCAAATTCGAGCGCGGCGAAAAGGGCGCGGTCTTCATATGCGATGGGGAGGCGATCGGCTTTTCGGTTTCGGAACTCACGCGACGCGAGAAGCATGTGCTTACCGAGAAGGAGCAGGCGGAGTACGCCGCATGGAAGAGCAAGCGGGACCGCTATTGGGCTCGGCGAAGCACGCCGCGGGGTTGGGATGACGACGATGATGTTGATCTATTTCCACCGCGCTTTCCCGAATGGGACTATCATCCTACCGGCCAGCTCTCGTTCGAGCTCGATCAACAGCATTTCTGGAATGCGAGCCCGCGCAAATCTTTTCGTGACGCCAAGGTTCAACGTCTCGAGTTGATCGCAGGCGATATCGCGGTCGGGATTGCCGTCTATGCCGCGGCGATGAAAGCAGACCGCGTTCGCCGGGAAGAAGATGCGCGGCAACGCGAGGAGGAGAGGCGACAGCGCGAGCGGGCCGAGCGTGCAGAGCATGTCGAAAAACGCCGCTATGAAGCACTCGACAATATTCTCGATGAACTCGCTGCGCTCGAACGCCTGCGCAGCCTGGTCGGCGGCTTGCGTTCCGAACTCGCTTCGACAGCGGAAGGACGGGCCGAGGCGTTCCTTGCCTTCGCGGAGAAGCGCCTGGCGAGCCGCGAGGCAGCATTCTCGGCGGATGGGCTACAGCGGCGCTTCGAAAAGAACAGGCTCTTCGGTGACGATGACGATCATGATTTTCGCCCGTCCCGATACTATTTTTGACGCGGCTTGCGCCCGGGTGGGTCGACGTCCGTGCCCGGCCGAATCAGGCGGGCTTTTGATGCAAGGGCAGTCATTCGGGACTCGAACCACTGCACTGAATTTTATCTAGGGTATTGAACTGGGTATTAGTCATTTTAATTCGGAGAAAACTTCATAATAATCAATGTATTAGAGATAATATTTGAGTCCTCTTCTGCCATTCACCGTCCGGTGACGTCCATGGACGTTCGGGAATGTCCAGAAATTCTAGGTTTTTCAGAACTTTGTTCAGTTAAACTGTCCGTCGTCAGAACATTTGGCACAACTCGCGGCGTAAATTAGCGGAGTGCGGGCCTCGTCCTGGGGTTGATATTAAGCGGCGATCTTGCGGTGCAGCAAGCGCCGATGTTCGATGGTCTTCCGTTTGATCCTTTCGCGCTGTTTGACGATGGCATCGGCCCTGCCGAAGTAGGCGTCGGCGGGCGTCACGTTGTTCAGGCTCTCGTGGTAACGTCGGTGGTTATAATGCTCGACGAACGCTTCGATCTGAGCCTCAAGGTCACCGGGCAGGAAGTAATTTTCGAGCAGGATGCGATTCTTGAGGGTCTGATGCCAGCGCTCGATCTTGCCCTGAGTCTGGGGATGCATCGGAGCGCCGCGCACATGGCTCATCTTCCGGGCCTCGATATATTCCGCCAGTTCACCCGCGATGTAGCTCGGGCCATTATCCGACAGCAGCCGAGGCTTGTGCAGCACCGTTGCGCTGTCGCAACCCGAGGCCTCGAGCGCGAGGTCCAGCGTGTCGGTGACATCCTCGGCCCGCATGTTGGTGCACAGCTTCCAGGCGATGATGTAGCGTGAGAAGTCGTCGAGCACGGTCGACAGGTACATCCAGCCCCACCCGATGATCTTGAAGTAGGTGAAGTCGGTCTGCCACATTTCGTTCACCCGCGTGGTCTTGGTGTGGAACTGATCGGCGGCCTTGATCACGATATAGGCCGGGCTGGTGATCAGATCATGGGCCTTCAACAGACGGTAAACCGTGGCTTCCGACACGAAGTAGCGCTTCTCGTCGGTGAAGCGCACCGCCAGTTCGCGCGGTGACAGTTCGCTGTAATCCAGCGCCATCTCGACGATCTGCTGCTGGATATCGTCGCCGATGCGGTTCCACACCCGGCTCGGCGCCGATGGTCGATCTTCCAGCGCCTCCGGCCCGCCTTCGACGAAGCGATCATACCAGCGGTAGAAGGTCCGGCGAGGGATGCCCAGCTGGTCCAGCGTGCGCTTGGCGGGCAGGTGCGACTGCTCGACGATCCGGATGATCTCGAGCTTCTCGGATGCCGGATACCTCATTCGTCGTCGCCCCCATCCGCGATCATGCTTTTTTTGAGCAGGCGGTTTTCCAAGGTCAGGTCGGCAACGCATTCCTTCAGGGCTCGGGCCTCGCGGCGTAGGTCATGCACTTCGCCGGTGGTCGCAGCGCGGGCGGTGTCTCCGGCGAGGCGCCGCTTGTCGGCCTCCATGAACTCCTTCGACCAGGTGTAATACAGGCTCTGGGCGATCCCTTCCTTGCGGCACAGCTCGGCAATGCTGTCCTCGCCGCGCAAGCCTTCCAGCACGATCCGGATCTTGTCTTCGGCCGAGAAGTGCCGACGCGTCGCACGCCGGATGTCCTTCACCACCCGCTCCGCGGGAGCCTTGGGCGGCGATTTTTTTAAGGAGGATTTGGGCTTCATCTTCGTTCCTTCGTCACTACGACGAAGCCCAAATCCTCCTTAAATCACAACCTCAAATCTGTGCCATTGGCGCTGACGGCGGACAGCATAGCCCCGCCTGTCTTTTGAAGTCCGGATCCCAAACCGATCCGGCTGTCCCCGCCATCGCGGGAAATCGGGCCTGCCTGCGCCGCGCGCACAATTATCGGGCCCTTCGTCGATGACTTTTGCCGCGGCGCCATCTCATCGCGGCCATCGGCAGCGATAGCTGTCCGCGATGTCGGGATTGCCCTTGCCGTTCCACTCGGCGACCTTCGGATAGGCGCAGAGCAGGCCGCTGCGCGTTACCTGGGCGGCGCGGCGGTCCATCGGGCCGATACGGAAATTGCTCGCCGACACGCCCACAATCTGTTCGGGCGCGCGGCCGCGTTCGATCCAGGCCTCGAGCGCGGCGCCGATATCCTCCTCGGGCGTCGCCCAGGGCGGCGGTGGCGCGCCCTGGCCGAAGCTGTTGATGCCCGACCCGGCATTGCAATGCTGCATGCCGGGTACCATAAACAGCCGCATCGCCTTGTCGGCCTTGCGCCCCATGGCGGCGCGAACGCGGTCGAAATATTCGATGCTCATCTGCGGCGGAATCGCGGCGTCCCCCCAGCCGTGGTAGAGGATCAACTTGCCGCCGCGCCCGAAGAAGGCGGACAGGTCGGCGCTGTCGGCGTTGAGGATCGACCCGACACGCTGGTCGAGCAACGGGCCGTCACGGCCGAAGTCGAAATTCGCGAAGCTGGCGTCGGGCAGGCCCGCGAAGAAGCGCGGAATGCCGAGGCCGAAAACGCCGGCACCGGTCATCATCGGGTCGGTCGAGGATATCCACGGCGCCCAGCCGCCGGGCAGCGCCTCGACCCCCGCCGGGGCATAGCCGATGCGCGGCCCGCGGCTGAGCGGGGGCCCCCGCAGGATGTCGTCGAGCGCTGCGACCTGCTCGCCCGACAGGCAGGCGTCGCTGTCGGCGCCGGTGCACAGCAGCGGGCGGCTGTCGAACCGGCAGGCGCGCGGATCGCGCACCAGCCCGTCCTTCTGCCCGTCGAGCGCGTCGCACTGGGCGAGCACCGCGGACTGGATCGCGGGCAGCTTTGCCGAGCGGGATATTGGAACCCGGCGTCCGCGTCAGACTGAGCCCGTTCCAGATGAAGATCTGCGACAGGCGGGTGAAATCCCAGGCCGGGGCGCCGGCGATGATGCCGTCGTAATCCGCGGGGTAGCGCTGTGCCGCCATCAGCGCCTGGCGTCCGCCGTTCGAGCAGGAACTGAAGACCGAGTAGCGCGGGCCTTTGCCATAATAGGCCGCGATGAGCGCCTTTGCGTTGACGGCGGTCAGATGGATGGCGCGGTGACCATAGTCGATCTGCGCCTCGATGTTGCCGACGGCCCATGGCGCGGTGAAGCCGCCCGGCGAATGGCCCGTGTCGGTACTCGCGACCGCATAACCGCGCGCCGTCCCTTCGACGAGCCCGCCGCGATAGTTGATGTCGCCCGCGAAGCCGCCGTTGCCGACGCCGTGGAACTTGCCGTTCCAGCCCTCGGCCGGAAGCCAGGTTTCGAAGACGATGTTCGATCGCGGCGTGGGCCTGATCGTTCCGGTCACGCGGCAATGGGTGGGCAGGGTGATGCCCGCGCCGTCGATGTCGGCATCCTTGCCCGTATAGGGGTAGGCCGGAACGAAGACGGCCGAGGCGATCACCGTATCCGGGAGCGCCAGTCCGGCGAGCGATGTGCAGCGCTGTTCGGGCGAAGGGGCCATTGCTGCGATGGCAGGCGAGGCGATCGCCGCCGCGCCAAGGACCATTGCCGGATGAAATCGCCTCATGGCTTTTGGTTCTTTCTGTCGGAAAGGGTGGCTTGGGCGCCTTGGCTAGAAGGTCTTGCGGATGCCGAACTGGAACAAGCGGCCCAGCGTCGATCCGTTGAGCTGGCTGAAATTGGTGCGCGCCGTATTCACATAGGGCGGGCCAACGTCGAACAGATTGTCGACGTTGAGCATCAGCTGCGTCCCCGCCAGCACGCCCTGTGCGGGCAGATCCCAGGAAAAGCGCAGATCGACCGTCCGGAAGGCGCCGACCCGCGTCTGGTTGACGAGGCCCTGGATCGGAAAGCCGCCGCGATAATTATAGACGATGCGGCCGGTGAAGCCGTCGATCTTGCCGCCGAGCGTCGCGACGAAGAAGAGGCGGCCGGTGCCGTTCTTGAGCGTGTCGGTGAAGGGGCCATTGGCGCCGCCGGTCGAGAAATCGCGCTTCAGCACATAATTGCCCGCGACATCGGCCATCAGCGTCACGTTGCCGACGGGGCGGGTGTAGTTGAGGTGGAAGTCGATCCCCTCGGTCTTGAGCGCGCCGAAATTGTTGAGCCGCGCGTCGGCGAGCAGATAGGGCGAGGTGCCGACATAAAGGAGTCCGATATCCGGCACCCCGACGAGCTGCATTCCCGCGGTCGCCGCGCGCGCCTGATCGAGCGTCGGGTTGATCGTGTAGAAGGAAGCGAAATTGGGATCGGTGAACAGCGTCGCGGCCGAGATCAGCCCGATCGCATCCTTGAAATCCACCTTGTAATAGGTCGCGCTGACGAGCAGCCCCGGCGCCGCGTCGGGCCGCCAGTCGAAGCCCGCCGAAAAGGTCGTCGCGGTTTCCGGGTTCAGATTCGGATTGCCGCCGGCGAGGATGATCGTCGGGCGAAACAGGTCGGTGACCGGGCTGTCGGCGCGGCGGAAGGGGCTGATCGGCAGAATCTGCGCCTGCTGCCCGAGGCCGCTCGTCGATTCGAGCCCCGGCGCGTGGAACGAGGTGCCGTAATTGCCGCGGATCGTCAGATCCTCGAACGGCTTCCAGGTGACGCCGATCTTGGGATTGGTGGTGCTGCCGACGTCGCTGTAATCGTCGTAGCGTACCGACCCCGACAAGGTCAGGCTGCGCAGCCCCGGCACGCCGTTGGCGGAGCCGAATATCGGCACGACCAGTTCGCCGAACAGCGACTTCACGTCGCGCGCCGAATAGGCGCGGGTGACGCCGGGCGCCGAAACGGGCGTGCCGCGCGGGCCGGGGATCAGCGTCTGCTTCAGATTGTTGTAATGATATTCGGCGCCCACCGCGAGGCGGACGTCGCCGCCGCCGATCGCGAACAGTGGTCCTTCGGCGACGAGGCGCCCTTCGACCAGTTCCTGCACGCCGGTGTCGTGATTTTCGAAATCGTCGATCGCGGCGAGCACGGCGGGGTTGCTCGCGCCCGGGTCATAGGGATTGAGCGCGGTTGCGAGCGTCGTGCCCGCGAGGGCGGCGGTGACGGCGGCGGCGTTGACCAGATCCTCGTGGATTTCGCTGTGGCTGCGGCCGAAATTGCCGAGCGTGCGGAGCTGCCAGCCGCCGCCGACATCGACGTTCAGCCCGGCGGTGATTCCCGCCGACTGGAAATTCTGCCGGGTGATGTTGCTGGGTCCAAAGACGTCGGCAAAGGAGAAGGCAACGTTATGTGAAGTCTCCGCGCCGATCGGATCGAAATATGGGTTGGCGGCGGTGATCGTGCCGCTGGTCGAGGATTGCGCCGTGCGCACGGTCGTCTTGCGGCCCGACCAATAGGCCGTGGCATTGAATTCGATGCCGGGCGTCAGTTCCTGCACGAAGGACGCAAAGACGCTATGCCGCTCCTCGCGCGGATAAACGTCGATCTGCTTCGGTTCGTCGCAGCGGTTGACTGTGCCGGCGACGCGGCCGGGCAACGCATAGGTGGTCGTGCCGATCAGGATATTGCCCGGCGCACAGGCGGTGCTGCGCAGGTCCGACCCGCCCTGGTCGAGATGGTTGCTCGTCATGTAATCGCGATCGGCGCCCGAGAGGTTGCTGTGCCAGGCATAGGCATAGGCAAGGTAGAGCGAGCCGGTGCCCCAGTCCTTGCCGCGCGATGATGTCGCCGTCGGCCTGGTTATAGTCGTCGGCGAAGCCATAACGCGCGCTCGCTTCGATGCCGTTGAAGCGGCGGCGGGTGATGAAGTTGATCACGCCGCCGATCGCGTCGGAGCCATAGATGGAGGAGCCGCCGTCGGGGATGACGTCGACGCGCTCGATCGCCACCGGCGGAATGACCGTGGGATCGGCGGTCGAGGACAAGATGCCCTGGCCGACCAGGCGCCGCCCGTCGACCAGCATCAGCGTGTTCTGCCCACCGGTCGCGCCGAGGTTTCGCAGGTTGGGGAAGAATACCGGGCTGCCGCGGTCCTGGTTCGCGCGCGGCACGCTGCCAAAATAGCTGAGCTGCGGGATATTGGCGAGCAGGTCGGTCGAGGAGGAGACACCGCTTTCGACAATTTCGGCCCGATCGACACCGATCACATTGGTGCCGGTGGGCGCGATGCCGCGGATCAGCGTACCGGTGACGACGATCGTCTCATCCTGCCCTTCATTGTCCGATTGCATAGCCGCTTCTTCGCGCGACTCGGACGAAGTGTCCTGCGCGCGGACCGCCGCGGGCAGCAGCAGGGCGGCCAGCGCCGCCATGCTGGAAACGGACGATTTCAGATTGAATTTCTTAGGCATTTTATCCTCCCTCCGACGCCTTCCGATGGATGACGCTGTTTCTGATTTGGCTATGGACGTGTTCGACCTATGCCGTTATTAACCGATTGCATAATGAAAATCGCGAACCAAGGGAAGAGCGAATGCGCAGGCGGATGATCGACGTGGCCAAGGGGCGGTTCGTGGATACCCACGGGCGCGAGGTCGTACTGCGCGGCGTCAACCTGGGCGGCGACTGCAAGCTGCCCTTTCCCGACGGCGGCACCCATGTCCCGACCGACTTTTCGGATCATCGCAGCGTCAGCTTTGTTGGCTAAGCCCTTTCCGCTGGGCGAGGCGGACGCCCATCTTGCGCGCATCGCCCGCTGGGGTTTCAACTGCCTACGCCTGCTCGTCACATGGGAAGCGATCGAACATGAGGGGCCGGGCCGGTACGATGCCGCCTATCTCGACTATGTCGCAGCGGTCGCACGGCGTGCCGAGGCGCATGGCTTCGTCCTGTTCATCGACATGCACCAGGATGTGTGGAGCCGGATGACCGGCGGCGACGGGGCGCCGGGCTGGGTTTTCGGGAAGCTGGGCCTCGACTTCACGCGCTTCGACGCGGCGGGCGCGGCGAACGTCATGCAATATCGCTATGATCCCGCCGGCGCCGAGGCGCGGCAGGAGGACGCCTATCCGATGATGAGCTGGGCGCGCAACTATCGCCTGCCCGCGAACGGCCTGATCTGGACCGCCTTTTTCGCGGGGGCGCTGCTCACCCCCGAATGGCGGATCGACGGCGAGAATGTGCAGCATTATCTGCAGCGCCACTATCTGGGGGCGATGGCGGCGCTCGCCGAACGATTGACCGGCAATCCGGCGGTGATCGGCTTCGATACGCTCAATGAGCCGAGCCCCGGCTGGATCGGCCAGGCGATGAGCGCGCCGCAACTCGCCGCGACGCGCGAAGCGCCGATCCCGGTCCGTGCCGGGCCGTGCTGGACCCCCTTCGCCGCGTTGCAGGCCGCAAGCGGCCGGGCCGTGACGCTGCCGGTGCTGGCGCCGGGCGCGGACGGCGCGATGGAAATCGCCGGTGAGGAGGTCGCCAACCCCGGCGGCGTGTCGATCTGGGTTCCCGGCGCCGCAGACCCCTATGCGGTAGCGGGAGCCTGGACGGGGGCGGGTGAGGAGGCGCGCGTCCTCGATGAGGATTTCTTCCGCATTGTGGACGGGCGCGCGATCGACCCCGATACCGACCTGCTGCTCCCCTTTTTTCAGCGGATAGCCGACACTTTGCGCGCGATCGATCCCGACTGGCTGCTGTTTGCCGAGGTCAATCCTTATCAGCTTGGGCATGGGCGCGGTTTTCCCGCCGATATGCCCGAGCGCTGCGTCAATGCGAGCCATTGGTACGACGTCGGCATATTGTGGAAGAAACGTTTCGATGCCGAGGCGGGTCCGGCGGCCCTCCGCGCACGCTATATCGACGAGATCGGCGCCTTGTTCGATGCCGCCGACCCGGCGCGCGCGATGCCGCGCCTGATGGGCGAGTTCGGCATCCCCTTCGACCTGGATGAGGGGCGCGCCTATGCGCGCTGGGCGGCGGGGCGGCGTGACGAAGCCATATGGGCGCCGCATGTCGCGGCCTTGACCGCGATGTACGACGCGCTCGACGCGCTCGGCATCTCGTCGACCCAGTGGAACTATACGGCCAGCAACCGCAATGACCTGCGCATCGGCGACGGCTGGAACCAGGAGGATCTGTCGATCTTCTCGCCCGACCAGGTGGCGGACGGCGGCGACGGCGCGCGGGCGTTGAAGGGATTTGCGCGCCCCTATGTCCGCCGCGCGCAGGGGCGGATCGCCGCGATGCGCTTCGACGCGGAAACCGGCCTGTTCGAGGCCCGGATCGACGTCGATCCGGCGATCGCCGCGCCGAGCGAAATCGTGGTGCCCGAAGCGCATTTTCCCGATGACATTGCGGTGACCATCGACCCGCGCGGCGCGCTGGACCTTCGATCGCGAAAGCCGGCTGCTGCAGATCGAGGCAACCGTGCCGGGGGTGATCGCGGTCGGTGTCCGGCCTGCCGCGGGGCAGAGCGCGGTGCCGCACGAGGCCGAATATCAACGGCTTCCGCGCTGAACCGGACTCGACAAGTTCATTATGCAGGCGGATAGCTAAAGCGGATGGAAGAGGAGAGGGTCGTGAAAAATGCGATAGGCTGGTTGATGCTCGGTCTGGCCGAGCGTGGCGGCGCCCGTGGCGATGGCGCAGGACGCAGTACGCATCTCGATCGACAGTGGCGAACTGGCGGGAGTCCGGACCGGCGATGTCGTCGCCTACAAGGGCGTTCCCTATGCCGCGCCTGCCACGGGCGAGGGCCGATGGCGCGCGCCGGCGCCGACCGCCAAATGGCGGGGGGTGCGCTCCGCCGCCGACTATGGCGCCGATTGCGTCCACAGCCGCCGCGATTGGGAGGCCGACCGCGAAGGCGCGCCGATGAGCGAGGACTGCCTGTTCCTGAATGTCTGGGCGCCCGCGAAACCGGTGAGCGGCGGGGCGCCCGTGCTGTTCTGGATTCACGGCGGCAGCAACACCGCCGGATCGGGGGCGCAGCGCGCTTATGACGGCGCGAAGCTTGCGGCGCGCGGCGCGGTGGTGGTGACCTTCAACTACCGGCTCGGGCGTTTCGGCTTCTTCGCGCATCCGGCGCTGACCGCCGAGGCAGGGGACGCGCCGACAGGCAATTGGGGACTGATGGATCAACTCGCCGCGCTGCAATGGGTCAAGCGCAACATCGGCGCGTTCGGTGGCGATCCGGGCAATGTGACGATCTTCGGCGAATCGGCGGGCGGCGGCGCGGTGAACCAGATGATGGTGATCCCCGCGGCGCGCGGTCTGTTCCACAAGGCGATCGCGCAATCGGGCGGCGGACGCGATGACGGCGTGCCGCTGGCCGAAGCCGAGGCCAGGGGCGTGGCCTTTGCGAAGGGCGCGGGTATCGAGGACAACGATCTCGCCGCGCTCCGCGCCATCCCGGCCGATGTCGTGCGCGGCAATATGACCCTGCTCAATCCCGAGGCCGCGACCTATTCCGGCCCGATGGTCGACGGGCGGCTTGTGCAGGGCCGGGTCGACACCGCGTTCGTCGAGGGCTGGCAGGCGCAGGTTCCCTATATGGCGGGTGCGAACAGTCACGAGATCGGCTTCATCCCCGAAGCGATGCAGGGGATGTTCACCCTGGCACTGGGCGCTCAGCTCGGCGCGGCGCAGGCGGAGGCGAAAGCCGCCTATGCCTCGCCCGAGGATTATGAGCGTAACCTGGCGGGCGATGCGATCTTCGTCGAACCGGCGCGTTTCCTCGCCGGGCTGGCGGCGCCGAATATCAGCTATCTCTATCATTTCGACTATGTGCCGGCTGGCGAAGCGCGCGACCGACAAAGGCGCGCCGCACGGCGCCGACGTCTATTTCGTCTTCGGGAATCTGGAGGATCTGAAGGTCCCCGCGTCCGACGAGGACCGGGCGATGGCGAAGCTGATCGGCGACTATTGGGTTGCTTTCGCGCGCAGCGGCGATCCGAACGGCGCGGGCCGCCCCGCCTGGCCGCGCTTCCGGCCCGAGGGCGAGCGGCTGCGGCTCGGCGCGGACGCCACCAAGGCGGAGAGCGCCAGTTCGGGGGCGCTCGACGTGCTCGCGCGCGTCGGCGATGCGAAGCGCGGCTCGAAGCGCTGAAGCGGAGGGAAGGCGGATGAGAGTGTCGATCAAGGCGGCCTGCGCCGCGATGCTGCTGCTGCCCTCTGCCGCGCCGGCGCAGCAGGCCCCTGCCGAAGACGAACCGCGCTTCACCGTGCCGGACAGCGTCTCGCCCGAGGCCAGAGCGATCCTCGCTCCGGCGCTTGCCGCGCAGCGTCAGGCGCGCCCGCAGCGCGTGAACCTCGGCACCGATCTCTTGAGCATCCGCGCGATGGCCGAACAGGGCGCCGCAGAGCGGATGGCGGCGGTGGCGGACCGCTATCGCGTCGTTGCGACGCCGGCGACGCTCGACGGCGTGCCGGTGCTGCGGGTGGTGCCCAGGGATGCGGCGCGGGGCAAGCGCCTGCTGATCTATGTCCATGGCGGCGGATGGGCGACGGGTTCGGCGCGGTCGAGCTTTCGCACCGCGGCGATCTTCGCCGATGCGACGAAGCTGGAGGTGGTGTCGGTCGACTATGGTCTGGCTCCCGAGCAGGACTTTCGCGGCGTGACCGGACAGGTCGCGGCGGTCTATCGCGCGTTGCTCGCCGCGGGGCACGATGCATCGCGGATCGGCCTGTTCGGCGACAGTGCCGGGGGCAACATCATCCTGGGTACGACCCTGCGACTGCGTGACGAGGGGCAACCGCTCCCGGCCGCGCTCGTCGGCCTGTCGCCCTGCACCGATCTGGGCGCGGAGGGCGATACGCGGCGCACGCTCGCCGACGCCGATCCGGTACTCGACGTCCCGGAGACGCTGGAGGCGATGCGGCTTGCCTATGCGGGCGAGGATGCGGCGGCGGGGATGCTCCATCCCTGGGCGTCGCCGGTTCGCGGCGACTATCGCAAGCCCTTTCCGCCGACGCTGATCCAGGGCGGAACGCGCGAGCTTCTGCTCAGCGATTTCGTGAGGCAATATCAGGTGATGCGCGGGGCGGGGCGCGAGGCGATGCTCGACCTTTACGAGGGGATGCCGCATGTCTTCATGAGCTATCTCGCCGACACGCCCGAAGGGCGACAGGCGATCGCCACCGCGCGCGATTTCCTGCTCGCCCGGCTCGCGGCGGACTGAGCCGATGGCGATCGACAGGCTGGAGCATCTGCTCGCCCGGATGACGGTCGACGAAAAGGTCGGCCAGCTCTCCCTCTATTCGGCCGATGTCCAGTGGACCGGCGATCCGGTGAATCCCGGGATCAGCTTCGACGCGCCCGAAAAGCGGATCGACGACATTCGGGCGGGGCGGGTCACCGGGGTCTTCAACCTGCCGGGCGAGGCGCATGTACGGCGATTGCAGCGCATCGCGGTCGAGGAATCGCGGCTCGGCATTCCGCTGCTGTTCGGGGCCGACGTGATCCACGGCTTTCGTACCGCCTTTCCGGTGCCGCTTGCCGAGGCGGCAAGCTTCGAGCCCGACCTGTCGCGACGAACCGCCGAGGCATCGGCGGCCGAGGCCGCGGCGGAGGGCATCCACTGGACCTTTGCCCCGGGTGCCGATGTCTGCCGCGACGCGCGCTGGGGCAGGGCGATCGAAAGCCATGGCGAAGACCCGTTCCTCGCCGCCTCCTTCGCCGCGGCGCGCGTGCGCGGCTTCCAGGGCGATCTGTCCGACCGCCGGCATGTGATGGCGACGGTCAAGCATTTCGCCGCATATGGCGCGGCCGAGGCGGGGCTCGATTACAATACGGCGGAGCTGTCGCCGACGACGCTCGCCGAGGTGTATCTGCCGCCCTATCGCGCCGCGCTGGCGGCGGGAGCGGGGGCGGTGATGACCGCGTTCAACGATATCGACGGGGTGCCGTGCAGCGCCAACGCGAAGCTGCTGACCGGCCTGCTGCGCGATCAATGGGGGTTCGAGGGCTTCACCGTTTCCGATTTCAATTCGGATCGCGAGGTGATCGCCCACGGGCTCGCCGAGACCCCGCGCGAAGCGGCGCGGCTCTGCTTCCTCGCCGGGCTCGACATGTGCATGGGCAGCGGCCTTTACGCCGACCATCTTGCGGAGCTTGTCAGCGTGGGCGACGTGCTGCGGCGGCGGCGCTCGACGCGGCCGTTATGCGCGTGCTGAAGGCGAAGGACGCGCTGGGACTGTTCGACGAACCCTATCGCGGGATCGGTGAGGCGGCGGATCGCTCGGCAGCGCGGGCGCTGGCGCGCGATGCGGCAACGCGCTGCCCGGTGCTGCTGCGGAACGAAGGCGGCCTCCTGCCGCTGAAGCGTGGCACCAAGATCGCGCTGATCGGGCCGTTCGGCGACGACAAGGCGCATCTGAACGGTGCATGGGCGCTGTTCAGCGACGGGCGGGATTCGGAAAGCCTTGCCGAAGGGCTGACGGACGCCATCGACGCGGACCTGCTGCGCGTCGAGGCGGGATCGGAGATCGAAGGGCCGATTCGCGGCGGCTTCGCGGCCGCCGAGCGCGCGGCGCTGTGGGCCGATGTCGTGGTGCTTGCGCTTGGCGAGGGGCAGCATATGTCGGCGGAATCGCGTTCGCGAACCGATCCGGCGGTTCCCGCGGTGCAGATGGAACTCGCGCGGGCGATGCGGCGAACGGGCAAGCCGCTGGTGACCCTGTTGCGCACCGGACGTCCGTTGGTGATTCCCGAACTCGCCGGTTTGTCGGATGCGCTGCTCGTGACCTGGTTCCTCGGCGCCGCGACGGGAAGCGCGGTTGCCGATCTCCTGCTCGGCCGCGCCGCGCCGAGCGGGCGATTGCCGATGAGCTTTCCGCGCCACGTCGGGCAGCTTCCGATCTATTATGCGCGCAAGCCGACCGGCAGGCCACCGGGCGACGTGCCGGGTCCCTTCACCGCGCGCTATATCGACGCGGCGCCGGGCCCGCTTTTCCCCTTTGGCTTCGGGCTCGGATATGGCCGGGCGGATTATGGCGCGGTGCGGCTCGACAGCGCGGTTCTGCCCTGGGACGGCGAGATCAGGGCGTCGTGCATCCTGTGCGAAACGCGCGGGGTCGCGGTCGAGGATACGGCGCAACTCTACATTCGCGACATCGCCTCGATGCCCGTGCGGCCCGGGCGCGAGCTCAAGGGATTTCGCAAGCTTGCGGTTCCGGCAGGCGGCATGGCGAAGGTCGATTTCGGCATCACGCGCTCGCTGTTGGCGCGGGCCGACGGCACGGTCGAACCCGGCGCGTTCGATCTTTGGATCGCGCCGCATGCCGAGGCCGGCGAGCCGGTGCGTTTCGTGCTGGAGGCACCGTGATGGAAACCCGGCTCGGCTGGAGACGCACGATCGCCTTTGGTTCGGGCGACTTCGCCTTCAACCTTTACTGGCAGAGCCTCTCGCTCTTTCTGCTCTTCTATTATACCGAGGCGGTCGGGCTTTCGCCGCAGCGGCGGCGGGTCTGCTCTATATGACCGCGTCGATCTGGGACGGGATCGTCGATCCGCTGATCGGCGTGGCGGCCGACCGGACGCGGACCCGCTGGGGGCGCTATCGCCCGTGGCTGCTGCTGGGCGCGGTGCCGCTTGCGCTCGGCTTTTGCCTTCTCTACTGGCCGCCGCCCTTTGAGGGAGCGACGCTTGTCGCGGTGGTGATGGCGGCGCACTTCCTTTTTCGCAGCCTCTATGCGGCGGTGAACGTCCCCTATGTCGCGCTGACGGCACAGATTACGCGCAGCGGCGCCGATCGCGCGAATATCGCGGGGGCGCGCCTGGTGTTCAGCACTTGCGCCGGCGTGATCGTCGCGCTCGCGACGCCGCGCATCGCAACCTGGGTGACGGGCAGCCCCGACGGCGCGCGGGGCTATTTCGCCGCCGCCGCCGTCTTCGCGCTGCTTGCGACGCCGATCCTCTTCTTCGTCTTTTTGACGACGCGCGAAGGCGCGGGCGCCGCCGCCGCGCACCGCCCGGCGTCGTGGGCGGAACGCCGCGCGGTGCTGTGCAACCGCGCCTTCTGGACCGTGGTGCTGGCGGGGACGCTGTTCGTCGCCTGCTACACCGCCTTCGCCAAATCGCTGCTCTATTACTTCAAATATGTGCTCGAGGCGCCGGACGCCGGGCCGACCGCGCTGGCGCTCGCCGGGGCGAGCGGGCTGGTCGCGGTGCCGGCGTGGATGTTCGCCGCGCGCTTCGCCGCCAAGCGGACGATCTGGCTGATCGGCTGCGGCCTGTTCGGCGCGGGGTTGGTGCTTTTCGGTCTGCTGCGCTTCGACGCGGTGTGGCAGATGAATATCTTCGTCGTCGCGATGCAGGCGGCCTTTCTCGGCATCGTCTTCGCCTATTGGGGGATGCTGCCCGACACGGTCGAATATGGCGAGTGGCGTACCGGGCTGCGCAGCGAGGGTCTGCTCTTCGGACTCGCGCTGCTGTTCCAGAAGGTGGCGCTGGGCGTCGGGGCGGGGCTGTTCGGCGTGGCACTGGGTAGCGTCGGTTTCGTCGCCAACCGGCATCAGAGCGCCGCGACGATCGAGGGCATCCGCACGATCATGGTGCTGATCCCGCTCGCCGGCGTCGGCCTGTCGGCGGCGCTCATCTTTCTCAACCCGCTCCGGCGCGGCGTCCACGACCGCATCGTCGCCGAGATCGCTGCCCGCCGCGAAGGAGAAACGATATGAGCATCCGCACCTTCGCGATCGCCCTCGTCCTTCCCCTGATGCTGGCGTCGGCCGCGGCGCAGCCGTCCGATCCGGTGCGCGAAGGATTCGAAGAACCGCCGCACGAGGCGCGACCGTGGCTGTGGTGGCACTGGATGGACGGCAACGTCACCTCCGAGGGCATCGACCGCGATCTTGCCTGGTTCGAGCAGATCGGGATCGGTGGCTTCCAATTGTTCGACGTCGCGCAGCCAGGCGTGCCGCAACTGGTCGACCGGCGGTTGATCTATATGCACCCCGACTGGCAGGCCGCGTTCCACCGAGCGATCGCCGGAGCGGCGGCGCGCGGCATCGAGGCGGGCATCGCTTCCTCCCCCGGCTGGAGCGAGACCGGCGGCCCGTGGGTCGCGCCCGAGGACGCGATGAAGAAGCTGGTGTGGGGCGAGACGCTGATCGAAGGCGGTCGACGCTTCACCGGCCGCCTCGCGCCGCCGCCGGGGGTGCCCGGCCCGTTCCAGGATATCGCCCGGAACGACGAGGCGAAGGCCACCGCCTTCTATCGCGACGTCGCCCTGCTCGCCTGGCGTGTGCCCGCCGACGCCGTGCCTTTGCCCGAGGCGCGGGTCAGCGCGAGCGGCGGGACGCTCGACGCCGCGTTGCTCACCGGCCCGGCGCTCGAGCGCGCGCCGGGCGTCGTGCTGCCGCTCGCTGCCGCATCCCCGCAATGGATCCGCTTCGACTATGACCGGCCGCAGACGATCCGCTCGGTGGTGGTCGGGCTGACGCGGCCCGGGCCGTTCGATGTCGCGCCGCTGGCGACGCTGGAAGCGAGCGACGACGGCGCGCATTTCCGGCCCGTCCGCGACCTGCCGTTATCGGCCTTTCACCAGGGCACGATTTCCTTTCCGGCGGTAACGGCGCGCAGCTTTCGCGTGGTCTTCCGGCCATGCGGCGGGGATGGGCAATCTGTGGCGCCGCGTGCTCAACCTCCGTGCGCCGGGGATCGCCAACACGCGCTATGACAGTCCGCCGCCGGTGCAGGATGTGCGGCTGCAACGCCTGATGCTGTTGCCCGACGCGCGGGTGACGCGTTTCGAGGAAAAGGCGGGTTTTGCCGCCGCCCCCGATTATTATGCGCTTGCGACGCCTGAGGCTGGTGCGGGATCGACGATTCCGCTTTCGGAAGTCGTAGACCTCACCGCGCGGCTGAAGCCGGACGGGATGCTCGACTGGACCCCGCCGCCGGGCCGATGGCAGGTGCTGCGCCTCGGCTACTCGCTGACCGGCGCGGTCAACGCCCCCGCGCCCGCCGAAGCGACGGGCTATGAGGTCGACAAGCTCGATGCAGGGGCGGTCGCCGCCTATATGGGGCGCTATCTCGACACCTATCGCGCCGCGTTGCCGCCCGACCTGGTCGGCGCGCGCGGGGTCACCACCATTCTCAACGACAGCATCGAGGTCGGCAGCCAGAACTGGACCCCGGCGATGATCGCCGCGTTCAAGGCGCGCCGTGGCTATGATCCGACGCCATGGCTTCCCGCGCTGACCGGCCGGATCGTCGGCAGCGCCGAGGCGAGCGACCGCTTCCTGTGGGATTATCGTGCGACGATCGCCGACCTGCTCGCCGCGAACCATTATGGACAGGTCGCGGCCAGCGCGCGCGCCGCGGGCCTCCGCATTCGGGCCGAAGCGCTCGAGGATCACCGCCCGGCACTGGGCGACGACATGGCGATGCGTTCGCACGCCGACGAGCCCGCGGGCGCGATCTGGGCGCCGAACGAGACCAGCGGCTTCGAGGCGACGTCGATTGCCGACCTCAAGGGCGCGGCGTCGGTCGCGCATCTTTACGGCCGCGATCCGGTCGCCGCCGAGGCGTTCACCTCCGCACTCGCGCCGTGGACGGGCTCGCCGCGCCGGCTGAAGCGCGTCGCCGACACCGCCTTCGCGCTGGGCGTTACGCGCCTGATGCTGCACAGCACGGTGCACCAGCCGGTCGAGGGCAAGCTGCCCGGGCTGACGCTCGGCATCTTCGGCCAATATTTCAATCGCAACGAAACCTGGGCGGGGCAGGCGCGCGCCTGGACCGACTATCTCGCACGGTCGCAATATCTGCTCCGCCAGGGGCGTTATGTCGCCGACATCGCCTATTTTTACGGCGAGGAAGCGCCGCTGACCGGGCTCTATGGCGAGCATGAGGTTGCCGACATACCCCCCGGCCACGCTTTCGACTTCGTCAACGCCGACGCGCTGCTCGACCTGTTGCAGGTTCGCGACGGGCGGCTGGTTACGCCTTCGGGGATGGAATATCGCGTGCTCCAGCTCGGCGGGACGTCGTCGCGCATGACACTGAAAATATTACGCAAGATCGCTGCATTGGCCGATGCCGGCGCGGTGGTGATCGGCGCGCGGCCCGTTGCCTCGCCCAGCCTCGCTGACGATCCCGCCGAATATGAGCGGCTGACTGCGCGGCTATGGGGCGGGGGCAGGATATGGGACATGCCGGCCGCCGAGGCGCTGGCGCGCGCGGGTATCGCGCCCGACTGGCGGGTCGCCGGCGATACCGTGCCGCTGCGCGTGCTCCATCGCGTCTCCGGCGAGCGCGACATCTATTTCCTCGCCAGCGGCGCACGCGGGGCCGTGCGGACCGAAATATCGTTCCGGGTGGCTGGGCGCGTTCCCGAATTGTGGGATGCCGACAGCGGCGCGGTGACGACGCTGCCCCATCGCGTGGAGGAGGGGCGGACCATTGTGCCCCTGGCCTTCGACCCCGACGGTGCGGCCTTCGTCGTCTTCGGCGAGGGCGAGGGGGCGGCGGCCACGGCGGCCGCCCCGCGCGAAGAACTGCTGCGCGACCTGTCGAAGGGCTGGATGCTCCGCTTTCAGGCGGAACGCGGCGGTCCCGAAGCCGCGATCGCCGCCGATGCCGGATCGTGGAGCGACAGCGCCGATCCGCGTATCCGCTATTTCTCCGGCACCGGCACCTACAGCCGCGAGATCGCCCTGGCACGCCGCGACCTCGGCACAGGGCGCCTGCTCCTCGATCTCGGAGAGGTCGGCGAACTGGCCGATGTCGTCGTCAATGGCCGGTCGCTTCGTACGCTGTGGAAGCCGCCCTATCGGCTCGACATCACCGACGCGCTGGTTCCCGGCGCCAACCGGATCGAGCTTCGTGTCACCAACCTGTGGGTCAACCGGCTGATCGGCGATGCCCAGCCGGGGGCGGAGAAGCGAACCTTTACCACCACGGTCGGCTATCGTGCCGATGCGCCGCTGATGCCGTCGGGCCTGATCGGTCCGGTGCGGCTGGTGCAGCCGGCAATAGGGGCATTCGCTATTCAGATGCATAATGACTTGATGTCCCGTCGATCTGCGGGCACCGGGGATGTTCGGGCCACAGCAACGGGACATCGACCTTGAACATGCGCGCGCGGCAGAAGGAAGCCACCAAGGCGAATATATTGGAAGCGGCGCTGCACGAATTTTCGACGCATGGCTTCGAGGGCACCTCGACGCGCGCCATCGCGGACCTGGCGGGCGTCCACCATGCGCTGATCAAATATCATTTCCAGAACAAGGAAACGCTGTGGCGCGAGGCGGTGACCTTTCTGTTCGAACGCCAGCTCGGCGAGATCGCCCATTCGCCGAAGCTGGAGGATTATGAGGACAAGAAGGACTATGCGCGCGACATGCTGCGCCAGCGTGTCCATTATTGGGCGCAGCATCCCGAACATGCGCGGCTGATGGTGCAGGAAAGCTGCCGCGACACCGAACGGTTCCGCTGGATGGTCGACACCTTCATCGTCCGCACCAGCCGCTCGTCGGGCGCTTTCGTCCAGTGGCTGCAGGACGAGGGGCTGGTGCCGCCCGCGTCGCTGCCGGCGCTCGTCTATATCCTCGTCGGCGGCGCGCAGCTTTTCTATACGCTGGCACCCGAGGTGCAGCGCGTCTGGGGCGTCGATCCAACCAACAAGGCCGCGATCGACGCCCATATCGACGCGCTGGTGCGGCTGGTGATCCGCTGACCCGTCAGCCCTGCGCGTTGCCGTAGCCGATCACCACGGTCGACAGCATCAGCACGCCGATCCCGAACCAGACGAGCGTGCGCGTCCGCGAGCTTGCGGGCGCCCACTCGCGCAGCGCGAAGCCCCACAGGGTCGAAAAGAGGATGATGCTCGCCATGTGCAGCGTCCAGCTGGAGAAGCCGAAGCGCCCCATCTGGCTTTCGCCCATCGTGTAGAAGAAGAACTGGAAATACCAGAGCGTCCCGCCGAGCGCCGCGAGCGCATAATTTCTCGCGAGCGGCGGACGTTCGCTCGTGCCGCGTACCGGCGCGCCGACGAATTCGCGCGCGCTGCGGTTGCGGGCGATCAGGATCGCGCACCAGACGAGGTTGGTGGTGAGCCCGCCGAGCAGCACGACGCACAGCACCGGCAGCCCCTGCCACAGCGGATCGGTTCCGGCGCGCAGCGTCAGGTCGCGGATCGGCTGGCCCGCATCGAGGCCCCAGGCGAAGCAGCCCGACATGATGCCCGAGAAGACCGCGATGGCGAGCCCCTTGCGCAGGTCGAACTCGCCGGCGTCGGGCGCCGCGTCCGCGCCGCCCATCTCGCGTTCCTTGCGGCGGCCCGCCTGCGCGACGAGGATGATGCCGGCAAGCGTGATCGCGATGCCGATGAAGACGATCCGCCCGGCGTCGGTCGCGGCAAGCTCACCCAGCGTGCCGCGAAAGACCGGCGGCCCCATCGTCCCGATCACCGTGGTCAGCCCCAGCGCCACCGCCATGCCGAGCGACAGGCCGAGATAGCGCATGGTGAGGCCGAAGGTCAGCCCGCCGAGTCCCCACATAGCGCCCCAGAACCAGCACCAGAACCAGATGTCGCCGGGTGTTGCCGCGAGCACGCCCGGCAGGTCGTGTGTCTGGATTCCGGCGAGCAGCCAGGGCGCGAACAGCCAGGAGAAGATGCCGCCGGTGATCCAGAAGATTTCCCACGACCAGCCGCGGATACGCTTGTAGGGCACGTAGAAGCTGGCAGAGGACAGCCCGCCCAGCCAGTGAAAGAACACGCCGAGCAGCGGGTTCGCGTCCATAATCCTCTCCTCCCCTTGTGACGATGGTCAGGCGGCCAGCGACTCCGGTCCGATGGCGCCGATGTGCGTCTTGCCGGTGAGCGCCATGGCGACGCGCATCTCCGCTTCGATCAATTCCAGCACATGGCGGACGCCGCCTTCGCCCGCCGCCGCGAGCGCGAACGCCCAGGCGCGGCCGAGCAGCACGCCCCGGGCGCCGAGCGCGAGCATCCGCACGACGTCGAGCCCCGACCGCACGCCGCCGTCGGCGAGAACGGTCAGCCGGTCGCCGACCGCGTCGGCGATCGCCGGCAAGGCGCGCGCGACCGAGGGCACGCCGTCGAGCTGGCGGCCGCCGTGGTTGGAGACGACGAGGCCGTCGACCCCGGCGGCGGCGGCGGCGCGCGCGTCCTCGGCGTCCAATATGCCCTTGACGACGATCGGACCGCTCCAATGCGCGCGGATGAAATCGAGGTCGCGCCAGCTCGTGCCGGGGTCGAAATTATGCTTCATCCAGCCGAGGAAATCCTCGAGCCCCGACTTCGGGCCGAGCAGCGGCGCGACATTGCCGAGCTGGTGCGGCCGGCCGTTCACCCCGACGTCCCACGCCCAGCGCGGGCGCCGCACCGCCTGGTCGGCGCGGCGCAGCTTTCCGCCGAGGCCCGGCGCCCCCGCGAGGCCCGAGCGATAGTCGCGATAGCGCGCGCCGGGCAACGGCATGTCCACGGTGAAGACCAGCACCGGACAGCGATGCGCACGCGCCTGTTCGAGCAGCGCGCGCATGAAGCCGCGGTCGCGCACCATATAGAGCTGGAACCAGAAGGGCGTATCGCAGCCGCGCGCGACCTCGGCGAGCGAACAGGCCGACACGGTCGACAGGGTGAAGGGAATACCGGCGGCGGCGGCGGCGCGCGCCGCCTGCACCTCACCGCGCCGCGCCGCCATGCCGGCAAGCCCGATGGGACCGAGCGCGATGGGCATCGCGAGCTGCTGGCCGAACAATTCGGTCGTCAGGTCGATCGCCGACACATCGTTCAGCACCCGCTGGCGCAGCGCGATCGCCTGAAGGTCGGCGATATTCGCGCGCAGCGTGGTTTCGGCGTAGGAGCCGCCGTCGAAATAATCGAACAGGAAGCGCGGCAGGCGCCGGCGCGCGGCCTTGCGATAGTCGGCGATCGACGCGGGCTTCATGCCGCTTCCTCCATATGCTCCGCCTCGCGTCGCCACTGGTCGCGGTAAGGTGCAAGATCGAGACCGAGCGGCGCGACCCGTTCGAGGGGCTCGGCGGGCGGCAGCGCGGCTCCCAGCAGGCGAAGCGCGCCATAGGAGACGTCGTTGTGCGCCTTGCCCACGTAGACCGCGACATCGGGCCGCAGCGTCGCGAGCGCGCGGACGAAGACCTGGCTTTCGGCGAAGCGCCCCTCGATCAGCAGGCGCTCCTTCGTCCCGATCAGGTCGAGCGCGGTGTCGGCGACCAGCGCCGCATAGAGCGATACGGCCGCGCGCCGCGCCGCAGGGTCGCCGGGCATCGCGACCCAGCGGCCGCGGCCATGCGGGAAGGGGCCGAAGCCGGGGGCGAAGCTTGGCAGGACCATGGCGCCGCTTTCGATCGCCTGCGGCAGCGCGGCAAGCAGTGCGGACTGGTCGGGCCGGATGTCGATGCGCCGCGTGTCGAGCCCGATCAGCGTCTCGATCTCGCGCCCGCCCATGAAGCGCGCCGAAGGGACCGGCTTGCCGAAAGCATCGACATTGATCAGGCAGTCGCGCGCCGGGTCGAGCGCGCCGGTCTCGACCGAAGCCGCGTCCCGGGGCGAGCGCATCGCGACGAACCAGGTGCCGGTCGACAGCACGGTCGATTCATGGCCGGCAATCTCGGCAAAGCCGCGCGCGGCGAGCAGCGCGGCGTTCGAATCGTGAAGGCCGCAATAGATCGCGGTGTCGGCGGGCAGGCCGGTGCGTGCGACCCAGGCGGGCGTCAGCGTACCGAGAATATCGTCCGCGCGGTGGAGCGGTGCGAGCCAGCTGGCCCAGCCCTGCCGCTCGGCGAGCGCCGACGGCCAGCCGGCGAGCGGGTTCCAGAGGTCGGTGTGACAGCCGAGGCTGGTCGCTTCCGACGCCGCGACGCCCGACAGCAGCCAGCCCCAATATTGTGCCCAGGGCAATATCCGGGTGCCTTCGCGCAGGGTGGGGTCGATGGCTTCGAGCCGGTACAATTGCGCCCCAAGATTGAGCCCATCGGGGAGGGCGGGCGATCCCGTTTCGGTAAAGGGGCCGCGCTCCGCGTCGTACGGCGCGCGCAGCATCGTCGGCATCGGCTCTTCATAATCGAGGGGCGGGCAGGCGAGGCGGTCGCCGCGAATGATCGCGGCCGCGGCGCCGTGCCCGACCGGCACGATTGCACCGACGTCGGCTAGCCTGGCGAGGTCGCGGAGCGTCTCGGCCACCCACGTTTCGATTCCCGCGGCATCGAGCGCGATATAGTGGCCCGCTTCCACCCGTGCATTGGCGCGCATCCGCCGTTCGATCAGTGTGCCTCCGGGCGACCAGAGGCTGAGCTTCGCCAGCGTCTTTCCGACGTCGAGGACGATGGTAGCGCGGCCCGTCATGCTCTCCCTCTTTGCTTCTTTGCGACCGAATTTGATCGAACTTTATCGAAACTGATTGCAACATGCCAGCGATTTCGATACAAGCCGCCCGACAACGAAACAACGGATAACCGCATGTCCGAGCTATTGGATGCCTCACCCAAATCCCAGGCCGCTGCGCTTCGCTTCGCCGTGCCGCCGAATCGCTGGTCGGATGCGGAGGCGGCAGGAAAGACGCCCGAGGACTTGCTGCTCTATCGCTCGAATCTTTTGGGTTCGGACCTGACCGTGACCAATTTCGGCGGCGGCAACACTTCGGCCAAGCTCGACGCGCGCGATCCGCTCACCGGGGATGCAGTGCGCGTGCTGTGGGTGAAAGGATCGGGCGGCGACATCGGGTCGATGCGGCTCGACGGTTTTTCGACGCTCTATCTCGACAAGCTGCTGGGGCTCGAAACCCTCTATCGCGGCCTCGCGCACGAGGATGAAATGGTCGGCTATCTGCCGCACTGCACCTTTGCGCTCAACCCGCGCGCGGCGTCGATCGACACGCCGCTCCATGCCTATCTGCCCTTCGACCATGTCGACCACGTCCATCCCGACGCGATCATCGCGCTTGCGGCGTCGAGCGAGGGCGAGGCCGCGACGCGGGCGATCTGGGGCGGCGCGGTCGGATGGCTGCCGTGGCAGCGGCCAGGCTTCGATCTGGGGTTGAAGCTGCGCGATTTCGTTGCGGCGAATCCCGGGCTGCGCGGCGTGATGCTGGCGGGGCACGGCATTATCTGCTGGGGCGACACGGCGCAGGCCTGCTATGCCAACACGATCGACCTGATTGCCGATGCCGCCGACTATCTGAACCGGAAACTGGCCGGGGGGCCCGCGTTCGGCGGGGAGGTCGCACCGCCGCGATCCCCTGCCGAACGCGCGTCGGCGGCAGGGGTATTGATGCCGCTGCTGCGCGGACTGATGGGCGGATGGCGCGTCGGCCATTTCGCCGACGATGCCGAGACGCTGGAGTTCGTCGGCGGCCGCGATTTCGAACGGCTCGCCGCGATCGGCACCTCGTGCCCCGATCATTTCCTGCGTACCAAGATCGCGCCGCTGGTGCTCGACCCGGCGCGGATCGGCGAGGCCGCGTGGCTGGGCGAACGCATCGAGGCCTATCGCCGCGACTATGCCGCCTATTATCAGCGCTGCGCCCGGTCCGATTCACCCGCGATGCGCGACGCCAATCCGGTCGTCGTGCTGGTGCCCGGCATCGGCCGCATGACCTTTGCCGCCGACAAGGCGACGGCGCGGCTGGCGGGCGAATTCTATGCCAATGCGATCAATGTGATGCGCGGGGCGGAGGCGATCGGTTCCTATGTCGGGCTCGACGAGCAGGAAGCGTTCGACATCGAATATTGGCTGCTCGAGGAGGCGAAGCTGCAACGCATGCCCAGGCCGAAGCCGCTCGCCGGGCGCATCGCGCTCGTCACCGGCGGCGCGGGCGGGATCGGCGCGGCGACCGCCGAGCGGCTGGCGGCGGACGATGCCTGCGTGATGCTGGTCGACCGCGACGCCGACGCGCTGGCCGCGGCGGCGCGGCAGCTCGAAGGCCGCTTCGGCCGCGACAAGGTCCGCGCCGCGCTGTGCGACGTCACCGACGAGGCGCAGGTCGCCGCCGCCTTCGCCGAATGCGCGCGCGAGTTCGGCGGGCTCGACATCCTCGTCGCCAATGCCGGCATCGCCTCTTCGGCGCCGATCGAGGATACCAGCCTCGATTTGTGGCAGCGCAATTATGACGTGCTCGCACAAGGTTATTTCCTGACCGCGCGCGCCGCCTTTCCGCTGATGAAGGCGCAGGGCGGCGGTTCGATCGTCTTCATCGGGTCGAAGAACGGCATCGCGGCGGCGACCAACGCCGCGGCCTATGCCTCGGCCAAGGCGGCGTCGCTGCATCTCGCGCGCTGCCTCGCGCTCGAAGGCGCGCCGCATGGCATCCGCGTCAACACGGTCAACCCCGACGCGGTGATCAAGGGATCGCGCATCTGGGACGGCGACTGGCGCCGCGAGCGCGCGGGCGCGCACGGCATCGACGCGGGGAGCGAGCTGGAGGCGCATTATCGCAACCGCTCGCTGCTGAAGCGCGACGTGCTGCCCGAGGATGTCGCCGAAGCCGTCTATTTCCTTGCGAGCGATATGGCGGCAAAGTCGACCGGCAACATGATCAACGTCGATGCGGGCAACGCCCAGGCCTTTACGCGATAAACGAAGATGGGAGACGGATATGGCGACCGATTCGCCTGTGGCGCGGGATATCGTCGAACGCCTGAACGCCGGGCTTTCCGACGCACTCGACGATGATTTTGACAGCCTCGGCCGCCAGCTTCACCGGCGCGGGATCGACATCGAGGCGGTGACGTCGAAGGTCGCGGGCTTTTCGGTCGCGGTGCCGAGCTGGGGCGCCGGGCGCGGCGGCACGCGCTTCGCCAAATTCCCGATTCCCGGCGAGCCGACCAACATCCACGAGAAGCTGGAGGATTGCGCGGTCATCCAGCAGCTCTGCCGCATGACGCCGCGCGTCAGCCCGCATTTCCCTTGGGACCGGGTGAGCGACTATCGCGCGCTGCGCGAGGAGGCGGCGGCGCTGGGCCTCGGCTTCGACGCGGTAAACAGCAACACTTTCCAGGACCAGCCGGGGCAGGCGGCGAGCTATGCCACCGGCTCGCTCTCCTCGACCCGCGCGGAGGTGCGCGAACAGGCGATCGCGCACAATATCGAATGCATCGGGATCGGGGCCCAACTGGGCGTGACCGACCTGACCGTGTGGGTCGGCGACGGCACCAATTTTCCGGGACAGCAGGATCTCGGCCGCTCGCTCGACCGCTATATCGACGCGGCGTCGGCGGTCTATGCGGCGCTGCCGGACGGCTGGCGGATGCTGATCGAGCATAAGCTCTACGAGCCCGCCTTCTATTCGACCGTCATTTCCGACTGGGGCAGTTCGATCCTCGTCGCGCAGGAACTGGGCGACAAGGCGAAGTGCCTCGTCGATCTCGGCCACCACGCGCCCAATGTGAATATCGAGCAGATCGTCGCGCGGCTGCACCGCTTCGGCAAGCTCGGCGGCTTTCATTTCAACGACAGCAAATATGGCGACGACGACCTCGATTCGGGCTCGATCAATCCGCACCAGCTGTTCCTGGTGTTCAACGAGCTGGTCGAGGCGGAGATGAACCCGCGCGGCGGTTTCCGCCCTGCCTATATGATCGACCAGTCGCACAATGTCACCGATCCGATCGAAAGCATGCTGTCGTCGGCCGAGGCGATCGCCGGTGCCTATGCGAAGGCGCTGCTCGTCGACCGCGAGGAATTGCTCGCGGCGCAGGAAGCGAACGACACGATGATGGCGTTCCAGGCGCTGCGGAAGGCGTACCGCACCGATGTGACGCCGATCCTCGCGAAAGCGCGGGCCGGGGCGGGCGGGGCGATCGACCCGATCGCCGCCTATCGCGCCAGCGGCTGGCGCGCGCGCAAGGCGCGGGAGCGCCAGGCGGCGGGCACCGCGGCGGGCATCGTCTAATCATTTCGTTGCAACCCGGCGCAGCTCCCGTCAAATAGGCGCATAGACAGGGGCCGACATGCACGCAGCCGAACGCGAAAAGATGATCCTCGACAGCCTGGGCGAGCGCGGTTTCGTGTCGTTCCGCGACCTGGAGGCGCGGGTGGCGGCATCGCCGGCGACGATCCGCCGCGACCTTGACCGGCTGGAGGAGGCGGGGCTGATCACGCGCATCCGCGGCGGTGCAAAACGCGCCGACCCGGCTCCGCCCGCCGCGGTTGTCGCGCAGGAGGGGCTGTCGGGCGTGCCGTTCCACGAGAATATAGGCCGCAACCGCGCCGCGAAGGAAGCGATCGGCCGCGCCGCCGCCCGATTGTGCATTCCCGGTGAGGGCGTGATGATCGACGGCGGATCGACGACGTTGCAGATGTGCCCGCACCTCGACGGGCTCGGGCTGCAGGTGCTCACCAACTCGCTGCACATCGTCAGCGCGCTGCTGCCGCAGCCGACGACGCGCATCCTTGTACCGTCGGGGCAGGTGTTCCGCGAGCAGAATATCGTGCTGTCGGCGGCGGGCGACGATGGCATGCCGCGCTTTCACGCGCCGAAGCTGTTCATGGGCGCGGCGTCGATGGGGCCTGCCGGGCTGATGCAGGCCGACGTCATCCTGGTCGCCGCCGAACGGCGCCTGATCGAGCGGGCGGACGAGATCATCGTGCTGGTCGACAGCTCGAAATTCTCCGGCCCCTCGGGCAATGTCGTCTGCGCGCTCGACGAGATCGACGTTGTCGTCACCGACGCCGGCATTGATCCGCGCTACCGGCTGATGATGGAAGCCGCCGGCATCCGCATCATCATCGCCTGACGGCCCCTTTTCGGGAATTCCACCCTCTGTGCGGCCGTTCTTGTGTCGCGTGATGATTGAATTTGATCATTGACGTGATCATTAAAGACAAATATTGAGCAATGATGCAAAAGCGCTCGAAAGAAGCGCGCGTATTGGAGGGTTGCCGACGGAACATCCGCCCGCCTTCCAGCCAAAGAGATTTCCGCCAGCGATGCGGGGCAGGGAGGAATGCGATGAAGGTGATGACTGCAGCGGGTTCGGTTTTTCTTGCGCGGCGCGATATCCGGTGCCGCGGCGCTTCAGCGCTGGCATGCGCGGCGGCACTCATGGCGGCGAGCGTCGCCCATGCCCAGGATGCCGACGCCGATGCCTCGGGCAGCGAATCGGAAGATGCCGCGATCGTCGTCACCGGTACGCTGCTGCGCGGCGTTGCGCCGGTCGGCACCAATGTCATCGGCGTGACCGAGGAAGAGGTGATCGCCACCGGCGCCGCCTCGGCCAACGACCTGCTCGCCTCGATTCCGCAGGTCGGCAATTTCGGGACAATCCCGGCGGGTGTCGGCAATTTCGGCAATCCGATCGTGCGCCCCAATATCCGCAATCTCGGCGCCAGCGGGGGGTCGACCACGCTCGTGCTGATGAACGGCCATCGCATGGTCGGCGCGGGCATCCTGCAGACCAGCTTCGATCCTTCGGTCATCCCGCCCGACGTGATCAAGCGCGTCGACGTCATCCCTGACGGCGGCTCCTCCATCTATGGTTCCGACGCGATCGGCGGCGTGATCAACTTCATCACCCGCGACCGCTACGACGGCATCGGCGTCAACGCGCGCTACGGCTTTGCCAAGGACTATCAGACGGTCGACGCCAGCATCATAGCGGGCAAGGACTGGGGTTCGGGCTCGGTCTTCATCTCCTATGCCTATGCCTGGCACGACGATCTGATCGGGCTCGACCGCGATTATGCGACCGCCGACCAAGCCGCACGCGGCGGCGGCGATTTCCGCAGCACCGCCTGTTCGCTCGCGAACATCACCGTCGGCACGACGACCTATGCACTGCCCGGCCGCGCGCCGGGGACGCTCAACCGCTGCGACCAGACCGATTATGCCGCCATCTATCCGCGCGAGGAGCGGCACAGCGTCTTCTGCCGGCCTGACCCAGGAACTCAGCGACAGCGTCTATTTCAATCTTTCGGCCTATTGGTCGAAGCGCGACACGGTGCATCGCACGGCGCAGAGCAGCCAGAGCGGGACGATCACCGCGCTCAATCCCTTCTTTCAGCCGATCGGAGCCGAGACGTCGCACAATGTCGCTTTTGCCTTCGACGATGTGTTCGGCCCGGCCAATGTCAGCCCGTCGAGCTTCACCTCGTACGGCGTCACCCCCAGCTTCGAATTCGAGCTGGGCGGCGGCTGGCAATTGCGCGCGCTCGCCAATTTCGGGCGCAGCGAAAATGAATCGACCGAAGATTCGATCAACGCCACCGCAGTGACGCTGGCGCTCGCCGGAACGACGGCAGCGACCGCGCTCAATCCCTATAATCTGTCGGCCACTTCGCCGGCGGTGCTCGCGGCGATCAACGATTTCGTCAACTATGGCGAGGCGACGCAGGAACTGGCCGAAGGGCGGTTCGTGCTCGACGGGCCGCTCTTCGCGATGCCGGGCGGTGACGTCCGTCTCGCGGTCGGCGCCGAATATCACTACGAGAATATCGAGTCCTTCACCGGCAGCGGCCCGCAAAATGCCATCACGGGCATGAATGCGTATACCTCGCGCACGGTGAAGTCGCTGTTCGGCGAGGTGCTGGTGCCGATCTTCGGGTCGGACAATGCGACGCCGGGTTTCTACAGCCTCGAGTTGTCGGGCTCGATCCGCTACGATGATTACAACGATGTCGGGAGCACGACCAATCCGAAGATCGGCGTGACCTGGAAGCCGTTCGAGGCGCTGACCATCCGCGGCAATTACGGCACGTCCTTCCATGCGCCGAGCCTTGCCGACCTAGGCAATTCGGTCGATTCGCGCGTGCAGGTGCTGCCGTTCAGTCCGTTCCGCGCGCCCGACAGCTCGCCCTTCGACGCGCTGCGCCCGACGCTGGTGATCGCCGGCGGCAACGCCAATCTGAAGCCCGAGACGGCGGATACCTGGTCGCTCGGCTTCGATCTCAAGCCCGCGGCGATCGAGGGGCTCGTCGCCAGCGCGACCTATTTCAACGTGAAGTTCAAGAATGCGATCGCCGTACCGCCGGTGACGTCGCCCGTGCTCTTCTCGAACCCCGCCTATTCGAGTTTCTATATCCTGAACCCGACGCTTGCGCAGGCGCAGGCGGCGGCGGGCGATCTGCGCATCGACGGCGTCCCGAACCTTGCGACGCTTTATGCGATCAGTTCGCCCTATGTGCTCTTCTTCGCACAACGCGCCAACTTGGGCGCGGTGAATGTCGACGGCATCGACTTCAATCTCGCCTATAGCCAAGCCGACGGGCTTCGGTTCGCTGAACGCTGCCTTTGCGGGCACCTATTTGCTGAACCGCGAAACGCAGGTCGTTCAGGGTGAACCCTTCAGCGACGACCTCAAGAACGGCGTCGGCCGCTTCTTCTTCACCGCATCGCTCGGCGGCACGCTCGGCGACTTCACGGCGCGCGCGACGCTCAATCATCGCGGCGGCTATCCGCTGCTTGGCGTACCGCCGCAGACGCGCGTGTCCGCCTTCAACACGGTGGATCTCTTCTTCAGCTATAATCTGGACGATCTGCTGCCGAACACGCTGCTGACGCTCAACATCGACAATGTGCTGGACGAAGATCCGCCCTTCCTGAACAATGCCGCCGGCTATACCAATGGCAGCACGCTGGGCCGTCTGATATCCTTCGGTATTCGCACCAAATTCTGACGAGGAGGATGTGTTGTTGCCGACCGGAAGCTTGCGGGGCCTGATCCTGGGCGCGCTGGCGGCGGTCGGCATCGCGCTCGCCTCCGCCGCCACGGCGCAGGGCGAACCGTCGGCGCTCCGCACCGAATATGCAGAGGCGCCGCTCGGGCTCGACGTCGCCGCGCCGCGCTTCGCCTGGCGGTCGCCGGTCGCGCAGCAAACCGCCTATCGGATTCGCGTCGCGACCTCGGCGGAAGCTCTCGAACGCGCGCCGCTGTGGGACAGCGGGCGGGTCGAATCGGATGCGAATGTGCAGATCGCCTATGCCGGTCCGGCGCTCGCTGCGCGCCAGCGCTATTGGTGGCAGGTGCAGGTGTGGGATGCCGATGGCCGGGCGAGCGGCTGGAGCGCGCCCGGCTGGTGGGAAATGGGGCTGCTCGCGCCGTCCGACTGGCAAGCGCGGTGGATCGGCGGGCCGCAGCGGCGCGACCATGACTGGAGCGACCTGACGCTCGATGTCGATCTGACGCTGACCGGCAAGGCGGTGGACATATTGTTCCGCGCGCTGCCGCACGGCAAAAGCTATGGCGACGCCTATGTCTGGACGCTCGCCGAGGACGGGAACGGGCCCGAGCTGATCCAGTCGGTGCGCCGCTACCCTGGCGGCGCCAGTTCGGCGGTCAAGACCGAGCGGCTGGGTCAGGTGAAGCTTCCGGAAACGATCAGGGGACGGCGGATCCGGCTAACGATCCGGGCCGAGGGCGCGCGGATCGTGACCAGTTTCGACGGGACGGTGGTCGCGACGATCGAGGATGCGGCGCATTCGCACGGCACGATCGGCTTTGCCTAGCAAGGAAGCTGAATCGGCGATCGTGCATGGCGTGCGCGTTTCGGGAAGCGGCAGCGCAGCCGTGACGGTCGATTTCGCGGGCGGCGACAATCCCTTCACCGGCGGCGATGTGACCGGGGCGGGGCTGGTGGTCGCGAGCGGCGTGCGCGGCGTCGACCTGGTGCTGCCGATCGAAAGTCCCGCGCCGCTGGTGCGCCGCGCCTTTCGCGTGACGAAGCCGATCGCGAGCGCGCGCCTCTATGTCGCGGGGGCGGGGATGCCGCGGCTGTCGATCAACGGACAGGCCGTGGGCTCGCCGCTCGGCGCCGGTTTCACGGCCTATGACAAGCGGGTGCTGACTTACACCCATGACGTGACCGCGCTGCTGCGGCGGGGCGAGAATGTCGCCGACGCCGAACTGGGGCGCGGCTGGTACGGGCTGACCGATCCCAATGAATGGTATTTCCACGCCGCGCCCTGGCACGGCGAACCGGCGCTGAAAGCGCAGCTCGAAATCGCCTATGCCGATGGCACGCGCGAGACGGTCGCGACCGACGGCAGCTGGCGGACGGTGTCGGGTCCGACGCTGAACGATTCGGTGCATCGCGGCGAGCGTTTCGACGCGCGCCGCGTTCCGGCGGGCTGGGACGTGCCGGGTTTCCGCGACCGCAAATGGCAGGCAGCGACGCTGGTCGCCGGACCCGCTCGGCCGCCTCGTCGCCGCCAATTCGGAAACGATCGAACCGGTCGATTCGATCGCTCCGGTCGCGGTGGCGGAGGCGGCGCCGGGCATCCATGTCTTTGACTTCGGGCGCATCGTCGCTGGCTGGCCGGTGCTGACGGTCGCGGGCGCGGCGGGCACGACGGTGTCGATGGTCGCGGGCGAGCGCATCGCCGACGACGGCCGGGTGGTTCCCGCCGCCGGCCTGATCGACGCGCAGTTGCAGACCGATCGCTATACGCTGGCGGGGAGGGGCGAGGAGCGATGGGAACCGCGCTTCGGCTATCGCGGCTTTCGCTATGTCGAGGTGCAGGGCTTTCCCGGCACGCCGCCCGAAGGCGCGCTGACCGCGCGCATCGTCCATTCGGCGGTCGCGCGCACCGGCCGCTTTGCGAGCAGCAATCCGTTGCTGGACCGGATCGACGCGGCCGCGACCGCGACGATCCTGAACAATCTGCACGGCTTCGTCACCGACACGCCGACCTATGAAAAGAACGGCTGGACCGGCGACGCGCAGGCGTCCGCGGGGGCGGCGGCGCGCAGCCTCGACATCGCGCGCGTCTGGACGAAATGGCTCGGCGATTTCCGCGATGCTCAGTCCGACAAGGGTGAACTGCCCGAAATCGCGCCGACGACCCCCTATTATGGCTATGAGGACAGCCCCGGTTGGAACGTCATCTGGGGACCCACGACGCCATGGGACGTCGCGGCGATGATCCTGCCGTGGGAACTTTATACCACCTATGGGGACACGCGCGTGCTGGCCGACAATCAGGACATGCAGCGGCGGCTGGTCGACTATACCGCGACCTTCATCAAGGCGCCCGGCTACCAGCGGGCGGCGGGCCTGTCCGAATGGGCAGCCGTCGGCGGGATGGATTTCACCAATGCGCGCGGGGGCGGCATCGACGCGGTGACGACCGCCTATTTCTTCCATCAGGCGAACCTGCTCGCGAAATCCTCCGCCATCGTCGGCAAGGCCGAGGATGCAGCGCGCTATGCCAGGCTCGCGGAGGACATCCGCACGGCCTATAACGCGCGCTACTGGGACGCCGCGAACGGCTGGTATCGCACCGTCGATGCAAAGGGGGCCGCCGGGCCGCCGACACAGGTGCAGAATGTCCTGCCGCTCGCCTTCGGCATGGCGCCGAAGGGGGCGGAGCAGGGAGTCGCCGACGCGATCGCGCGCGATGTAGACCGCCAGGGGCTGCGCACCGGGGTGTTTGGTACGCGCTATCTGCTCGAAATATTGAGCGATTACGGCCATGCCGACATCGCCTATCGCGTCGCGACGCGCACCGACGAGCCGGGCTGGGGGTGGTGGATCGCCAACGGCCATTCGACCATGTTCGAGACGTGGAGCCTGAACAGCCGCTCGCGCGATCATCATTATTTCGCCTCGATCGCCGACTGGCTGCGTCAGCGGGTCGCGGGCCTGCGCCCCGGCGCGCCGGGATACAAGGTCGTGCTTGTCAAGCCCGCGATTCCGGACGGGCTGGCGAACGCCGAGGCGGCGATGGACACGATCCACGGCCGCGCCTTTTCGGGATGGACGGTCGCGGACGGCCGAGCTGACGCTGACCGCCGAGGTTCCGCCGAACACGCGCGGCGAAATCTGGGTGCCCGAGGCTTTCGGGGCGGTGACCGCCCCGTCGGCGCCGAGGCGGTGCGGCGGGAGGCGGGCCATGCCGTCTATCGCACCGGTCCCGGCACGTTCATTTTCACCACCGGAGGGACCCCATGATCCGCAGCATCGCTCTGTTCGCCGCGCTCTGCGCGATGGCCGTCCCCGCCGCCGCACAGCAGGTGGCGACGGACAGCGGGCCGGTGGCGGGCGCGACAGCCGATGGCATTATGTCCTTCAAGGGCGTGCCCTATGCCGCGGCGCCGGTCGGCGAGGGCCGCTGGCGCCCGCCCGCGCCCGCCGCGCCCTGGACCGCGCCGCGCGACGCCGCCGCCTATGGCGCCGACTGCATGCAAAATCCGCTGCCGGGCGCGAAGGCGGGCGAGCGGCCGATGAGCGAGGACTGCCTGTTCCTCAACGTCTGGACGCCGCGCGCCGAGAAAGGCGCAAAGCTGCCGGTCATGGTCTGGATCCACGGCGGCGGCTTCGTCGGGGGATCGGCGTCGCTGCCCGAAACCGACGGGGCGGCGTTGGCGCGGCGCGATGTCGTCGTGGTCGGCTTCAATTATCGGCTCGGGCGTTTCGGCTTCTTCGCGCATCCTGCCCTGGAGGGCGGCGGCAACTGGGGGTTGATGGATCAGATCGCCGCGCTCCAATGGGTCCGGCGCAATATCGCGGCCTTCGGCGGCGATCCGGCCAATGTCACCATCTTCGGCGAAAGCGCGGGTGGCGAATCGGTAATTCGTCTGATGACTTCGCCCGAAGCGAAGGGGTTGTTCGCGCGCGCGATCGTCGCCTCGGGCGGCGGCCGCGACCGCTGGCCCGCGCTTGCCGAGGCGCAGGCCAAAGGACAGGCGTTCGCCGCCGGCGTCAAGGCCGCCGACGCGGCGGCGCTGCGTGCGCTGCCGGCCGACACGGTGCTGGGCGGGATCACGCTCTTCAGCAAGGAAGATGACCGCTATTCGGGGCCGATCACTGACGGTGCGGTCGTGCCGGGGCACGCCGACGCGATCTTCGCGGCGGGCGGGCAGCCGAAGATCCCGCTCATCGTCGGCAGCAACGACGACGAACTAGGTTTCGTGCCCGGCGCCTTCCGGGGCATGGTGAACAAGCCCGCGCTCGAAGGGCTCGGTGCGGGGGGCGAGGCCGTCATGGCGGCTTATGGTGACGAGGAGGAAGCGAACCGGCGTGTCGGCGGCGACATCATCTTTGCCGAACCCGCGCTGGCCTTTGGCCTGATGCAGACGCGCGCGGGTGCGCCAGCCTATCTCTATCGCTTCGGCTATGTCGCCGAGGCGCAGCGCAAACCGGACGTGGGCGCGGTCCATGCGTCCGACGTCGCCTTCCAGTTCGGCAATCTGCCGCCCGACGCGAGCGCGGCCGACCGCGCTGCCGCCAGGGCGATCGGCGATTACTGGACCAATTTCGCCAGGACCGGCGACCCGAACGGAAACAGCCTGGCGCGATGGTCGCGTCTCGACGCGGGCGCGCCGCAGCTTCTGTCGATCGGTGTCGCGGCGACGGCCATGGAATCCGCCGCGAGCCCGGCGCTCTCGGCGATCGCAGCAGCGCGCGAGGCGAGAAAGTGAAGGATATGATCATGCGTCTCTCCATTCTGGCCGCCGGTGCGCTCGCATTGGCCGCGATCCCCGCCTGCGCGTGGGAGGTGATCCGCCTGTCGTCCGACCCGGTCCCGGCGACGTCGGCCGAAGTGACCGAAACCGGCCCCTTCGGCACGATCGTGCGCAATGTGTCGGATGCGACGCTGACCGCCTATCTGCCCGAGGAAGGCAAGGCGAACGGCACCGCGGTGATCGTCGCGCCGGGCGGCGCCTTTCACATGCTGTCGATCGACAATGAAGGCGCGGCGGTCGCGAAATGGCTGAACAGCCAAGGGGTGACCGCCTTCGTGCTCAAATATCGCCTGATCGAGACCGGCGCCGATTTCCCGCTCAGCCTGATGCGCTATCTGAACGATCTTCCCGGCCTGCGCGCCGCGGTCGAGCCGCTGCGCCCGCTCGCGACGGCGGACGGCGAGGAAGCGGTCGCCTGGGTGCGTGCCAATGCCGCGCGCTATGGGGTGAAGCCCGACCGCGTCGGCCTGATGGGCTTTTCGGCGGGCGGTGCGGTCACGGTGTGGACGCTGCTCGCCGACAAGCCCGAGAGCCGCCCCGATTTCGCCATCGCCATCTATCCGGGCCTGCTGCCCGATACGATCGCGGCGCCGAAGGATGCCCCGCCGCTGTTCGTTGCGGTCGCCGACGACGACAAGCTCGCGCATGGCGACAGCCTCCGGCTGGCCGAGGCGTGGACCGGCGCCGCCAAGTCCGCGAAGCTCGTCACCTATTCCGCGGGCGGCCACGGCTTCGGCATGGCGAAAAGCGGCAAGCCGAGCGATGCTTGGCCGGACGATATGGCCGGGTGGATGCGAAGCCAGGGACTGCTCGGCCAATGAGGGCGGTATCCTTCCTCCTGCTCGCCGGCACCATGTCGCTTGCCGCCTGCGCAACCGGCGAAACGGCATCCGCTCCCGCGGTCCCGGCGGTGCAAAAGGTCGATAGCTGCGAAGCGCTGGCCGGTCTGGGGCTGGCGTATGGCAAGGTCGATGCCGCGACCCCGCTTTCCAGCGGGGCGGTCGTCAACCTGCAGGCGGGGCAACCGGGCCTGCCTGCGCCCGCCGCCTTCTGTCGCGTGCAGGCGACGCTGACGCCGGTGCCGGGATCGTCGATCAAGGTCGAAGTGTGGCTGCCCGAGCGCAGCGGCTGGAACGGCAAGCTGATGGGCGCGGGCAACGGCGGTTTCGGCGCGAACATGCTGCTGCCCTCCCTGCTGATGCGCGGTGCGGTGCAAAAGGGTTATGCGGCGGTCGGTACCGACATGGGGCATGTCGGCGAGAGCGACGTCGATGCAAGCTGGGCGTTGAACGCGCCCGAGAAGGTGCGCGATTATGGCTGGCGCGCCAATCATGCCGGCGCCGAGACCGCGAAAGAGGTGATCGCGGCCTATTATGAGGCGCCGCTCGCCGCGAGCTATTTCCACGGCTGTTCGGACGGCGGGCGCCAGGCGCTGACGTTCGCGCAGCGCTATCCCGCCGACTATGACGCGATCGTCGCGGGCGCGCCGGCGATCCCCTGGACGCGCATGGCAAGCGCCTTTGCCACCAATGCGATCGCGGCCGGCAAGCCCGGCGGCGACCTCTCGCCGGCGAAACTCAAACTGTTGCAGACCGCCTCGCTCGGGGAGTGCGACGCGCTCGACGGCGTCACCGACGGCGTGATCGAGGACCCGCGCGTCTGCCGCTTCGACCCGGCGAAGCTTGCATGCCGGGGGAGGGCGGCGCCGACTGCCTGACGCCGGCCGAGGTCGCGACCGCGACGCACTTCTACGAAGGACCCAAGACCGCCGACGGCAAATCCTTCTACCCCGGTTTCGCGCCGGGTGCCGAGGCTGAGGCGGGCACCTGGAGCCAGTGGCTGACGGGCGCCAATTCGCAACATGCGAAATTCTCGACGCAATTCTTCCGCTATTTCGTGCATGGGAAGGCCGACTGGCAGCTATCGGATTTCGACCTCGCGCGCGACTATCCGCTCGCAAAGGAGCGCGTCGGCGGCGATCTCGATGCCGATGGCGTGGCGCTCGCCCCCTTCTTCAAGCGCGGCGGTAAGCTGCTGCTCTATCACGGCTGGAACGATGCCGCGATCCCGCCGGGCAGCACGATCGCCTATTACCAGCGGCTCGTCGCAGCCCAGCCGAAGGCGGCGGCGACGTCGGTGCGATTGTTCATGGTGCCCGGCATGTCGCATTGTTTCGCCGGGCCGGGACCGAACATCTTCGACGCACTGGGCACGGTCGATGCGTGGCGGCAGGGCAGCCCCGCGCCCGACCGCATTATCGCGACCAAATATGACAATGATCTCTTCGCCTATCTCGGCCTGCCGGCTGAAGGCGGGGCGGACCCGGCCGCTGTGCCCTTTCCCGAAGATCGCGAAATGGGATGGCAAGGGGCCGACCGACGAAGCGGCAAGCTTCACCTGCGAGGCGCCGGGACAATGATGAGTCATGTCACCGGCGCCGCCGAACCGCCGCTGATCGAGCACACGATCGGTGCGGCGCTCGAACGCGCCGCCGGGCGCTGGGGCGACCGCGATGCGCTGGTCTCGGTCGCACAGAATATCCGCTGGACCTTCGCCGAGCTGCTCGAACGGTCGGACGCCTTCGCGGCGGGGCTGCTGGCGCTGGGATTGCAGCCGGGCGACCGCATCGGCATCTGGGCGCCCAATTGCGCCGAATGGACGCTGACCCAGTTCGCGGCCGCGCGCGCCGGGCTGATCCTTGTCACGATCAATCCCGCCTATCGCCTGTCGGAGGTCGAATATACGATCAACAAGGTCGGCCTGTCGGCGCTCGTCGCGGCGACCAGCTTCAAGTCCAGCGACTATCCGGCGATGATCGAGGAACTGGCGCCCGAGCTTTCGCAAAGCGCGCCGGGCGGACTGCACGCCGAGCGGCTGCCGAGCCTGCGCGCCGCGATCCTGATCGGCAGGGGTCCGCGCGCGGGTTGGCTGGGTTTCGACGATGTCGCGGAGTTGGCGGGCGCCGGCAGAGCGCGCCCGCCTTGCGGAGATCGGCCCGGAGCTCGACCCGAACGGGGCGATCAACATCCAGTTCACCAGCGGGACCACCGGCCTGCCCAAGGGGGCGACGCTCAGCCATCGCAACATCCTCAACAACGGCTATTTCGTTGGCCGCGCACAGGGGCTGGGCGAGGGCGACCGCATCTGTGTCCCGGTACCGCTCTATCATTGCTTCGGCATGGTGATGGGCAATCTGGCCAGCGTCACCCATGGCGCGGCGATGGTCTATCCGTCCGAAGGCTTCGATCCGGAGGCCGTGCTGCGCGCGGTCGAGGCGGAGCGCTGCACCGCGCTTTACGGCGTGCCGACGATGTTCATCGCGGTGCTGGCCCACGCCGGCTTCGACGATTTCGACGTCTCGTCGCTGCGCACCGGCTGCATGGCGGGGGCGATCTGTCCCGAACCGCTGATGCGGCAGGTGATCGGGCGGCTGAACATGCGCGATGTCACCATCGCCTATGGCATGACCGAGACGAGCCCGGTCAGCTTCCAGACCTCGCCCGACGATCCGCTTGAACGCCGCGTCGGTTCGATCGGAAGGGTGCAGCCGCATCTCGAATGCAAGATCGTCGATTCCGACGGAAATATCGTTCCCGCCGGCCAGCCGGGCGAGCTGTGCACGCGGGGCTATTCGGTGATGCTCGGTTATTGGGGCGAGCCCGAGCGCACCGCGGAGTCGATCGACGCCGAAGGCTGGATGCATTCGGGCGACCTCGCGACGATCGACGCCGAGGGCTATGGCAATATCGTCGGGCGCCTGAAGGATATGGTGATCCGCGGCGGCGAGAATATCTACCCGCGCGAGATCGAGGATTATCTCTATCGCCACCCGGCGGTCGAGGATGTCGCGGTGGTCGGCGTGCCCGATGCGCGGATGGGCGAGGAGCTGTGCGCCTGGGTCCGGCTGAAGCCCGGGACCGAGGCCGATGACGAGGCCATTCGTGCCTTCTGCCGGGGGCAGATCGCGCATTACAAGGTGCCGCGATACGTCCGTATCGTCGATGCCTTCCCCACCACCGTGACGGGGAAGATCCAGAAATATCTGATTCGCGAAACAATGGTCGCAGACTTAGGAAAGGAAGATATGTGATGAAGAAGATGATGCTTGCCGCCGCGATGCTTGCCGCTGCCGCCGCGGCTCAGGCGCAGACCGGCGGGACGCCGGCTCCCGCTCCGGCTCCGGCCCCCACCGACGAGGCGAAGGCGCCTGCCGCCGACGGCAAGTTCACCCTCGACACGCCGCTGCAGGACATCGTCGCCGACGAAAAGGGCAAGGCGGTGATCGAAAAACATTTCCCCGGCATGATCGCGCTGCCCGAATATGAGATGTTCAAGGCGATCAGCCTCAACCAGCTTCAGCCCTACGCCAATGGCAAGATCACCGACGAGATGCTGGCCGCGACCGCGGCGGACCTGGCGGAGATCAAGTGATGAAGGGCCGGACAGCCTGTCTCGCAGCGGCGCTCCTGTCGTCGGTGACGGCGCTGTCCGGCGCCGCGGCGCAGGACATGGTCTACAAGGACAAGGACGCACCATTGGAAGCGCGGGTCGACGATCTGATGGCACGGCTGACGCTGGACGAGAAGATTCTGCTGCTCGCGGGCGAATCTTCGATGACGCTGAACCCGATCCCACGGCTCGGCATCCCGTCCTTCCGCATGACCGACGGCCCGACCGGCGTGCGTTCGCCGGAGGGGCGGCCCGCGACCGTCTTTCCGGTGGCGGTCGCGCTTGCCGCGACGTGGAATCCCGACCTTGCGGCAGAGGTCGGCGGGGCGATCGGACAAGAGACGATCGCGCACGGCGCCGACATGCTGCTCGCGCCGACCGTCAACATCGTGCGGACGCCACGCTGGGGCCGTAATTTCGAGACCTATTCGGAAGATCCCTATCTGACCGCGCGGATGGGAACGGGCTATGTGAAGGGTGTGCAGGGAACCGGCGTCGGCATCTCGCTCAAGCATTTCGCGGCCAACAACAGCGAGACCAACCGTTTCATCGTCGATTCGGTCGTCGACCCGCGCACGATGCGCGAAATCTATCTCCCCGCCTTCGAAACCGTCGTGAAGGAGGCCGATCCCTGGTCGGTGATGGCCGCGTACAACAAGGTCAACGGTGCCCATGCCTCGGAGAACCGCTGGCTGTTGACCGACCTGCTCAAGACCGAATGGGGTTACAGGGGCGCCGTTGTGTCCGACTGGGGTGCGACGCGCTCGACGGCGGCGGCGGTCAACGCCGGGCTCGATATCGAAATGCCGGGGCCGCCCACCCATTTCGGCCCCAAGCTGAAGGCGGCGGTCGACAAGGGAGAGATCAGCCCCACGCAGATCGACGACAATGCGCGCCGCGTCGTGCGGATGATCGTGCGCAGCGGCGCGATCGAACGCGGCGCTCCGCGCCCGGTGGCCGATACGCCGCCACGCCACGCCGCGCTCGCGCAGAAGGCGGCCGAGGAAGCGATCGTGCTTCTGAAGAATGAGGGTGTCCTGCCGCTTCCGTCGTCGATCAAGTCGCTGGCGGTGATCGGGCCCAATGCCGATGTGGTCCGCATCCAGGGCAGCGGCAGTTCGCAGGTCGCGCCGTTCGAGACGATCACGCCGCTCGACGCGCTCAAGGCCGCGCTGCCGGGCGTCGATGTCGCCTATGCCAAGGGTGTCGACAATGAGGAGACGCCGCCGGGCGCGAACCCCGAATGGTTCAGCCCCGGCCCGGATCGCGGCACCAAGGGGCTGGCAGCGACCTATTATGCCGATGCCGCGATGAGCGGCGCGCCGGTGCGGAGCGAGACCGTGACGAGCTTCCTCAAGCGGATCAGCGGCAATATCGCCGAGCCCGCAGGTCACCGGCTATGCCGCGTTGCGCTGGGAAGGGACGTTCTGGCCCGAAAAGAGCGGCGCCTATGAATTCAGCGTCCGCGGCACGGGCAATGCGACGGTCAGCCTCGACGGCAAGACCGTGCTGAGCAAGGATACCGCGCCGAAGCCCGACACGCGCGACGTGCTGGGCTTTCCGATCCCGCGCCGCACCGTGGCGGTGACGCTGGAGGCAGGGCGCGGTTATCCGGTCCGCATCGACTATGCGACGGGGCAGACGCCCTATGAATATCTGAGCTTTGGCGTGCGCGAGCCGCTGCCCTCGCTCGAAGAGGCGGTCGCCGCGGCGCGCGGCGCCGATGCGGCGGTGGTCTTCGTCGGCTCTTCCTCGACCACCGAGGGCGAGGGCTATGATCGCGAGACGATCGACCTGCCCGGCGACCAGAACCGGCTGGTCGAGTCGATCCTCGCGGCCAATCCAAGGACCGTGGTGGTCGTGAACAGCCGGCGCGGCGATGACCATGCCCTGGCACGACAAGGCGCCGGCGATCGTCGATATGTGGTTGCCGGGCGAGGGCGGGGCGGCGGCGCTGGCTGGGGTTCTGACGGGCCAGGTCAATCCTTCGGGCAAGCTGCCGGTGACCTTCCCCGCGCGCAGCGAGGACGACATCGTCAATATCAAGGGCGCCAAGGTCGCCTATTCGGAAGGGCTGCTAGTCGGCTATCGCGGCTATGCGGCCAGAGGAGTGAAGCCGCTTTTCTCCTTCGGGCACGGGCTGAGCTATACGCGCTTTTCCTATTCGGGCCTGTCCGCGCCAGCCCGCGCCCGCGGCGGCGAGGCGCTGCCGGTGCGCCTGACGGTGCGCAACGACGGCGCGCGCGCCGGCAAGGAGGTGGTGCAATTCTATGTCGCGCCGGTGACGCCGGTTCCCGCCGATCCGCCCTTCGCGCTTCGCGGCTTCGCGAAGATCGACCTCCCTACCCGCGCGCGCAAGACCGTCAGCGTGACGCTCGATCCTCGCGCCTTCTCCCGGTTCGACGCCGATGAGGGCCGCTGGCGGGTGGTCCCGGGCCGCTACCGGATCATGGCCGGGGCATCGTCGGAGGATATCCGCGAAATGCGCGAGGTGGAGGTTCTGGCGGACTAACCGGTCGCCAGACGTCGCGCAGGCGCGGTCAACGTCCCTCGCAGCGCTTGTGGCGCCGCCTCACGCCTGTTGGCTTTGCTGGCCGACTGTTCTAGCTGGGCGCTTTCGATGCTCTCGAATGGTCGCGATGTCCCACGATTCTCCTGGCGTTACGCGGGAGGCGAAACGCTCCCGACGCCGCTCGGTGCTCATCCTGATCGGCGCGTTCTGGTTCTTCGCCTTCCTGATGTTGTCGATCAGGGCGTCGTTCGCGACGCCCTGGTCCTTTGACGTCGTTGCCCCGCGCCGCCTTCTCACCGCGGCGTTCGGGACCGCGCTCTGCCTGGCCATGGCCTATATCCTCGACGGGCTGCGGAGCCTGTCCTTTTCGCGGCGCGTGATTTGCGGGCTGGTCGGCGCGCTCGTCATGGCGGTGCTGATCGCCATGTTCAGCCTGACCCTGAACCGGGTGATCGCGCCGCTTCCCGATACCTCCGGCATCTCGGCTTCCGAATCGGCGCAATGGATCATGGCCTGGTTCGGCTATACGCTGGCCTGGACCGGCACCCATCTTGCGCTCGTCTATCATTGGGAAGCCGAAGACCAGTTGAGACGCGCGCTCGTGCTGCAGGAACTGGCCCAGAAGTCGAAGGTCGCGGCGCTGCAATATCAGATCAATCCGCACTTCCTCTTCAACACGCTGAATTCCATCTCCGCGCTGGTTCTGGAGCGCCGCAACCGGCAGGCGGAGGCCATGCTGCTCAATCTGTCGACCTTTATCCGCGCCGCGGCCGGCCGGTGAATCGGACGGCATGATCCGCCTCGGCGAAGAGCTTCGCCTGCTGCGCCTCTATCTGACGATCGAGGAGGCGCGCTTCAGCAACCGGATGCAGGTCGCCATCCATGTTCCCGACGCCTTGCGCTCGGCGCTGGTGCCGTCGCTGATCCTGCAGCCGCTGGTGGAGAACGCCGTGCGCTATGGCGTCGGCCGGTCGGAGACGATGACCACGATTACGATCGCGGCCGAGGAGCGGGATCAGCAACTGCGCCTGATCGTCGAGGACGACGGCGGGGCGGGCGAGATACCCGAGGGCGGAAGCGGCCTCGGACTCGCCAATGTCAGGGACCGGCTGGAGGCCCATTTCGGCAGCCGCGGCCGCCTGATCGCGGCGCCCGATGCGCGGGGCGGCTATCGCGCGGTCCTCGACCTGCCGCTTTCGAGACCGTCATGAGGATTTTGCGCACACTGCTCGTCGATGACGAACCGCTGGCGCTCCGCCGCCTCGCCGCTTCGCTGCGGGGCATGAACGAGGTACGGCTGGTCGAGTCCACCACCAGCGCGCGCCGGGCCGTCGAAATGATCGGGGAACTGAAGCCCGATCTTGTGCTGCTCGACGTCACCATGCCCGGCCTCGACGGTTTCAATCTTCTCGAACGCCTTCCCCAGGGGAAGCGTCCCGCCATCGTCTTTGTGACGGCCCACGCCGGATTTGCCGCCAGGGCGTTCGAGGTGGAAGCGGTCGACTATCTGCTGAAGCCCGTCTCGCGTGACCGGCTGCGCACGGCGATCCGCCGGGCGCAGCGCTGGCTCGGCCGCGACACGGCGGCCGCCGCCCGGCTGCGGGAGCCGCACAGTGAGCCGGCCATGCGGCCCGTCGGACGAAGACAGCCTCTGGGTGCATCGTCATCAGGCGTTCGATCGGGTGGCGATCGACGACATCCTCTGGTTCGAAGCGCAGGGCGACTATGTCCGGATCCATGCGCGGACCGGCGGCGGTATGGCGCGGACCACGCTGTCCGAACTGGAGGCGATGCTGGATCCCGGCCAGTTCATTCGCATTCACCGGTCCGCCATTTGCCGCAGGAGCGCCATCGTACGGGTCCGGCGCAAGGCGACCGGCGCGGTCACCGCGACGCTCGTCAATGGCGACGAGGCGCCGGTGGGACGCACCTATAGCGGCGGGCTCAGAACCTTTCTCGGCCGCATCCAGGGCGATGAAGACGCCCGGTATGGCTGAAGGACCCCGACCGGGATCGCCGGACCCGACCGATCCGATGTGACGTTCATCGCCCGGTGGGGATGCCGGGCGCATCGCGGATTGGCCTCGGTCAAAAGCAAATTTAGCCCCTTGGATCGGTGGGTCATGGCTTGCGCGTAAGGGGGCATCGCCTTTCCCGTATCACGATCCGCCAAATCCGGGACCCATCGTCTCGTCTCTGTTTGCCAAAAGGAAAAACCATATGCGTCGCAATCACAGACTCTTCCTTACCGCCCTGACCGCCTTCGGCCTGATGGCTCAGGCCCATGCCCAGGACGCCCCGGCCGAGGCTTCGGCCCCGGCCGCACCCGCCCCGCAGGACGCTCCCGCCGAGGAGCAGCAGCCGGCGACCGAAGCTCCGGCGGAAGCGCCCGCCGCCCCCAGTGCCGATGCGCAGCCGGCGGCTCCGGCCCCCGACACCGCTCCGGCGGCGGCCGATGCGGACGCCCCGGCCGACCAGCAGGCCGCCGAGCAACCGGCGCCCGCCGATCCCGAGCCGGCTGTCGAAGCGCCGCAACAATAATCCGGCAGGCGGTGGCTGCGCGCGGAACTGCCGTGGCCATCGCCCGTTCGGGTCTGCAAATCACCCTCCCGTCCGCGGCAATGCTCTTCGCTCGCCGGACCGTCGTAGCTCGCCCAGGCGCCGTTTAAAATATTCACACACAAGAGAGTGAATATTGACTCGCCTGCGGACCGCTGGCATGAAATGGCCATGCCGCCATTCGAGCGGCGCTACATGGGAGAGGCATCATGAGGGCAATGTTGTTTGCGTCCGTTTGCGCGGGCGCGCTGTTTGCTATGCCGGCGGACGCCGCCGCGCAGGACGCCGCCGACACCGCGCCGCAGGCCGAGGACAATACCGACGACGGCTCGATCATCGTTACCGCGACCCGCCGCGAAGAGCGCATCCAGGACGTCCCGCTCAGCATCTCGGCCTATTCGCAGGAGGAGCTGACCGAAAAGGGCATCGTCGGCTATGAAGGCATCGGGCGCGAGACGCCGGGGGTCGTGCTCAACAAGCCGACCGCGAATTTCAACAATTTCACCGCCCGCGGCATCGCGACCAACGGTTACAACGCGAACCTGCAAAGCTCGGTCGCCATCTATATCGACGAGCTGCCGGTCTCGACGATCGGCAACACCACCGTCGTCGACCCCAATCTCTTCGACGTCGAGCGCGTCGAATTTCTGCGCGGGCCGCAGGGGACCCTGTTCGGGTCGGGTTCGCTGTCGGGCGCGATGCGCATCTTGCAGAAGAGCCCCGACCTCGATGATTTCGACACCGCCGCGCTTGTCGATTTCGGGCTGACCGGGTCGGACAGCTTTCGCCAGCGTTACAATGCGATGGTCAATGTGCCGCTGGTCGAGGACCGGCTCGCGGTGCGTGCGGTCGGCTTCTACCGCGACGAGGAGGGCTATCTCGACAATGTCGGGACGGGTGTCCACAACTCCAACACGCTGATCGATTACGGCGGGCGGCTGGTGCTGTTGTGGCGTCCGACCGACCGGCTGTCGATCAAGCTGCTCGGCAGCTACGAATACAGCAATCCCAAGGACAGCTCGCTGACCGCGCCCTCGCTCGGCCGCAACAAGCGCGTGTCGGACGAACCCGACCGCTTCACCGGCAAGCAGGCGATCACCAACGCGACGATCGACTATGAGTTCGATTTCGCGAAGCTCACCAGCTCGTCGACCTATTCGGACTTCGACCAGCGTTTCTATGTCGATCTCGCCGGCACCTTTGCGCCGGGCTCCTTTCCGGGGGCGCCGATCGCCTTCGGCCTCGACGCCGACGCCTATGACAAGGTGTTCGTCCAGGAAACGCGGCTCGCCTCGACGCTCGATGGGCCGTTCCAGTTCGTGCTGGGCGGTTTCTATCTCCATCGTCGCCGCGACGTCGATTATTTCTATCGCTCGAACCTCGCTTTTCTCGCGGCGCGCGGGCTGACCGGGCTGCCCGACAAATATTTCCAGAAACAATATACGCATTTCATCAGCGAGGAACTCGCGGGCTTCGGCGAGCTGACCTATCGTTTTTCGGACAATTTCTGGCTGACCGGCGGGATGCGCTATGGCGAGACGTCGGCACAAGGCTTCACCGAGGCGGGGGGCTACCTCGCGACCGCCTTCGGCTTCAACTATTACGACTATGCACTGCTCGGCCTGCCTGCGAATTTCGACACCTTCACCCCCTATGCGGCGGCGACCGGCGTCAAGGCGAAGGGGTCGAAGCCGTCGTGGAAGGCGAGCGCGACCTTCAAGCCGAGCGACAGCCTCACCACCTATGCGACCTTCTCGACCGGTTTCCGCGCGCCGATCGTCAATGCGCGCGCGGGGGCGCCGAGCCTTGTCGATCCCAACGACATCATCATCCCGTTCGGCGCGACGTCCGACCGGCTCGAAAGCTATGAGGTCGGCGCGAAGGGCCGCTGGCTCGGCGGGCGCGTGTCGATCAACACCGCCTTCTATCTGATCGACTGGAGCAATATCCAGGCGCAGGCGAACCGCGTGTCGGATTCGGTGCAGTTCGCGACCAACATCGGCGCCGCGCGCAGCAAGGGCTTCGAGTTCGAGGTTAACGTCATTCCCGCGACCGGGGTGTCGATCGGCTTCAACGGTGCCTACAACGATTCCAAGATCACCAAGCTGTCGCCCGCCGAGGCGGCGATTTCGGGTGCGGTGCTCGGGCACCGGCTATCGGCGCCGCGCATTCAGGGCTCGGCCTATATGACCTATAATTTCCGCCTGGCGGAGGATGTCGACGCGATGCTGGCGGTCAACGCGCAGCATATCGGGTCGTACAACAGCAGCTTTCCCAATACACCGGGGCTGCCCAACGTGCCGCTTGCGACCTTTGGCAAGACCGACGCCTACAGCAACGTCAACATGAGCCTGGGCCTCAAGAAGGGCGACCTGTCGGCGCAATTCTATGTCGAGAACCTCTTCGACAATCATTCGATCACCTACATCCATCCCGAGGCCTTTCTGGTCAGCCGTTTCGGCACGATGCGGCCGCGCACCTTCGGCGTCCGCTTCGGCTACAGCCTCTAAGCCATGGCGGCTAGGCACGCTCTCCCCCGCCGCCACGCGGCTGACCACGCGGCCCGGCTTCGTGCTGGGGATGCTCTGCTTCGTCTATGTGCTGAACTTCCTCGACCGGCAGCTGCTGTCGATCCTGGCGAAGCCGATCCAGGACGCGCTGCAGATCAGCGACGGCCAGCTCGGGCTGATCAGTGGGCTCTATTTCGCGATGTTCTATTGCTTCATCGCGATCCCGGTCGGCTGGTTCGCCGACCGGACGAGCCGGGTCGGCGTGCTGTCGCTCGCCTGTGCAGTCTGGAGCGGCGCGACCATCGCGTGCGGCATGGCGGCGACTTATACCCAGCTTGCGATCGCGCGGATGGTCGTCGGCTTCGGGGAGGCGGGGGGCGTTCCGCCTTCCTATGCGATCATCACCGACACGTATCCGCCGGGCAAGCGCGCCGCGGCGCTCGGCATCTACAATCTGGGGCCGGCGATCGGCGCTGCGGCGGGGGTGGCGTTCGGCGCGGCGATCGCCGAGCGGTTCGGCTGGCGCCTTCCCTTCGTCGCGGTGGGGGCGCTGGGCGTCGTCACGGCGCTGCTCGTCTGGCTGACGGTGCGCGAACCCGCACGCGGCGCCACCGACATCGCGGGGCTGGCCGATGCCGGAAAGGCGACCTTCTGGCCGACGGTCCGCATGTTCCTGTCGCACCCGGTGCTGATGCTTGCGGCGCTGGGCGGCGGCGCGGCGCAGTTCGTGACCTATGGTCTCGGCAATTTCGCGGTGCTTTTCCTGATGCGCGAGAAGGGCATGCTGCTGGGCGACGTGGCGGTCTGGTACGCGCTGGTGCTGCTGATCGGCATGGGCGGCGGGATGATCGTGTCGGGCCGGGTGATCGACCGCATGGTGCGCAAGTCGCGTACCGGATATGCGATCGCTCCGGCGCTGTCGCTCGCGGTGGCGATGCCTTTCTACCTCGCCTTCGTCTGGGCGCCCGGCTGGCCGCTGGCACTCGCGCTGCTGACGGTCGTGATGGTGTTCAACTATTTCTACCTCTCGGCCGCGGTCGCGCTGGTGCAGGAGGAAGTGAAACCGAACCAGCGCGTGCTGTCGGGCGCGCTGCTTTTGCTCATCATGAATTTTATCGGGCTGGGACTTGGGCCGACGTGGGTCGGTTTCGCGAGCGACTGGTTCCAGGCGCGGGGCGACGCCCATGGGCTGCAAACGGCACTCTACACGCTGACGCCCTTCTATGCGATCGCGATCGGGCTGTTCCTGTGGCTCGCGCGGTTGCTCCAGCCGGCAGGAGGTACGGGCATGAAGAGGATCGTTGGCACCCTGCTGGCGACAGGGTTGGCGATGGCGGCGCCTGCGTTCGCCGCACCGCCAGTGGTCGAGGCCCCGGCGGGCGCGGTCGAGGGCAAGTTGGCCGGCAAGATCCGGCTGTTCAAGGGCATTCCCTATGCCGAGGCCCCGGTCGGGCCGCTGCGCTGGAAAGCCCCCGTGGCGCTGCCCGCCTGGGAGGGCGTGCGCAAGGCGCAGAGTTTCGGCGCGGCCTGTATCCAGCCGCGTCCGACCGCGATCGGCATCTACACCAACCCGCCCGCCAAAATGTCGGAGGACTGCCTGACGCTCAACATCTGGGCGCCCGAAAAAGCCGAGGGCGCCCCGGTGATCGTGTGGATACACGGCGGCGCGCTGCTCAACGGCTATGGCCATGAGGCGATGTACGACGGGTCGAAGCTCGCGGCGCGCGGCGCGATCGTCGTGTCGATCAATTACCGGCTCGGCGCGCTCGGCTATCTGGCGCACCCCGAGCTCAGCAAGGAATCGCCCGACGGGGTGTCGGGCAATTACGGTCTGCTCGACCAGATCGCGGCGCTCGAATGGGTGAAGGCGAATATCGCGGCTTTCGGCGGCGACCCGGGCAATGTCACGATCGTCGAGCGAGTCCGCCGGCGCGCTGAGCGTCCTGTATCTGATGACCGCGCCCCGGGCGCGCGGCCTGTTCCACAAGGCGATCGCACAGAGCGCCTATATGATCTCGACCCCGTCTCTGCGCGAAGCGCATCATGGCGAAATTCCCGCCGAAACCATGGGGACCAGCGTCGCCGCCGCGCTCGGCGCCACCGACATCGCCGCGCTGCGCGCGATGGACGCGACGGCGCTGACCGAGGGCGCGCTGAAGGCGGGCTATTTCCCGTGGGGCACGGTCGACGGCAAGATATTGCCGCGTCAGCTCGTCGACAGTTTTGACCGCGGCGAACAAGCGCCGGTGCCGGTGCTCGCGGGGTTCAATATCGGCGAGATCCGCTCGCTGCGCATCCTCGCGCCGCCGCCGCCCGGCAGCGCCGCGGCCTATGAAGCGGCGATCCGCGAGCGGTACGGCGATCTCGCCGACGCCTGGCTGAAGCTCTATCCCGCAAAGGACCTCGGCGAAGCGGTACTCGCGGCGCCGCGCGACGCGATGTACGGCTGGACCTCCGAACGGCTGGCGGTCAAGCAGACGGCGCTTGGCCAGAGCGCCTATCTCTATCTGTTCGATCACGGCTATCCGGCGGCGAGCGAAGCGGGGCTGCATGGCTTTCATGCCGCCGAAATTCCCTTCGTCTTCGGCACCGCGGCCGATACGCCGCCCTATTGGCCGAAAATCCCGGACAATGTTGCCGAACGCCGTTTCGCGGCCGCGATGGGCGACTATTGGGTGTCTTTCGCGCGCACCGGAAGACCCGAGGCGGCGGGGCAGGCGGAATGGCGGCCCTATGGTGCAGACGCGGCCTTCCTCGCCTTCGCCGACATCCCGCGTCCGGGCGTGCGGCTGATGCCGGGCATGTATGCCCTGCACGAGGCGGCGATGTGCCGCCGCCGCGCGGCGGGCAACCTGCCGTGGAACTGGAACACCGGAATCGTGTCGCCGGTGCTGGCCAAGGGCCCCGATTGCCCATGATCGACGGCAGCATGCAGGACTATCCGCTGACGCTGAACCGCTTCCTCGACCATGCTGCGCGCTGGCACGGCGAGGCCGAAGTGGCGACGGCGCGCGACGACGGCAGCATCGGCCGCACCACCTATGCCGCGCTTCGGAGCCGCAGCCTCGCCATCTCGTCGCTGCTCGCCGGTTTCGGCATCGGGCAGGGTGACCGCGTCGCGACTTTGGCTTGGAACAGCACGGCGCATGTCGAGCTCTGGTATGCGGTGATGGGCATGGGGGCTGTGTGCCACACGCTCAATCCGCGCCTGACCGGGCCGCAGCTTGCCTCGATGGCGGTGCGCTCGGGCGCGAAGATGCTCGTCGCCAGCGCCGACCTGCTGCCGCTGGCGAAACTGATCGCCGAGCGTGCGACGGGGATCGAGCGGCTGCTGCTGATCGACGGAGCGGCGGGCGAGGGCGATGCGGCGGGCATGGCAGCGGTCGATCTCGAAACCCTGATCGCCGACGCGCCCGGCGGCGCGGTCTGGGGCGATTTTCCCGAAACCGCGCCCGCCGGCCTCTGTTTCACCTCGGGCACCACGGGCGCGCCAAAGGGGGTGACCTATACGCACCGCGGCAGCTTCCTCCACACGCTGCGCAGTCTGCAGGCCGACGTCATGGCCTTCACCAGCCGCGACGCGGTGCTCGCGGTGGTGCCGATGTTCCACGCCAACGCCTGGGGGCTGCCCTTCGCGCTGCCCGCGGTCGGCGGCAAGCTGGTGCTGCCGGGGCGTCACGCCGACGGCGCCAGCCTCGCGCGGCTGATCGCCGCCGAGGGCGTCACCATCGGGGTCGGCGTGCCGACGGTGTGGCTCGGGCTCGTCGAGCATCTCGAAGCATCGGGCGGCGCTTTGCCCTCGCTCGAACGCATCATCGTCGGCGGCGCGCCGATGGCGCCCGCGCTAATGGAGCGGATCGAAAAACGGCTCGGCGTCACCGTCCAGACGAGCTGGGGGATGACCGAATTGTCGCCGCTCGGCGTGATCGCGCCGCCCGGCGATCCGCAGCGCAGCGCCGCGGTGTCGGGCTGCCGCGGCGATCGGCGTCGATCTGCGGCTGACCGATGCGGGCGGCATCCCGCTTGCCGAGCAGCGCGGCGGCGAGGGGCATCTTCATGTTCGCGGCGCGTCGGTGGTCGGCCGCTATTTCGGCGAGACCGAGCCCGCGACCGATGCCGAGGGCTGGTTCCCGACCGGCGACCTCGCGCGGATCGACGCCAGGGGTAACCTGATCATCACGGGCCGCGCCAAGGATCTGATCAAGTCGGGCGGCGAGTGGATCAACCCGGCGGAGATCGAGGCGGTGATTGGCGCGTTGCCGCAGGTGACGCTTGCCGCGGTAATCGGCCGTCAGGATGCCAAATGGGGCGAGCGTCCGGTGCTGCTCGTCGAGATGCGAGAGGGCGAGGCGATCGGCGATGATGAGTTGCTTGCGCCGCTCGCGGGCCGCGTCGCGCCCTGGTGGATCCCCGATGCGGTGGTGCGGCTCGACGCCATGCCGCTGGCGCCGACAGGAAAAATAGATAAGATTCGCTTGCGGAACGAACATGGAGCGGGTTGAGCGGGCGGCGGCGCGGGACGCCGGGGAACAGGGATCGGAATCGGGATCAGTGACAGAGCAGGCGAAAGTGCGGCGGCGATCGACCAAGGCCGAACAGCGCGCCGAGACGATGGAACAGATTCTCGACGAGGCCGAATACCTTTTCTCGAAGCACGGGCTGCATGGGGTCACGCTGAAGGATGTCGCGAAGCGCGTGGGTGTCCACCACACTTTGCTCAACTATTATTTCGAAGACAAGAAAAGCCTGTTCGACGCGGTCTTCGCGCGCCGCGCGGTGGTGACCAGCGAGCGGCGGATGAAGGCGCTCGACGATTATGAGAAGGCCGCGGGCGGCAGGCCGACGGTCGAGGGCGCGCTCCACGCTTTTCTCGACACCGACCTCGACCTTTACATCCACGGCGGCGAGGGATGGAAGAATTATGGCGCGCTGGGCGCCCTCGTCGCGAACACCCCCGAATGGGGTGCCGATCTGATGGACAGCCATTTTGATCCGGTCGTGCTGCGGTTGATCGACCTTCTGAAAAAGGCGCTGCCCGATTGCGCCGAGCGCGACATTTTCTGGGGCTATCACTTCGTCACCGGCGCACTGATGGTCACCCTCGCGCGCACCGGGCGCATCGACAAATTGTCGGGCGGCATGTGCAGATCGGAGGATTTCGAGGCGATCAAGGCGCGCATGGCCTCGTTCATGGCGGCGGGTTTCCTGCAGATCTGCGCCAATCCCGTCATCTAGGAAGACCGGGCCCGGCATGTTGCGTGTGGCGCCGCGCCGCCGGCGCCGGGAAAATTTGCCGGACGCTTCGGCAAGCGGGTCGAACTTGAGCCTATCGACCGACGCCGATCGCTGATAGGAGGCGGCATGGCCGGAGCGATACTGCGATTTTTGGTCGTCCTAAGCGTGCTGATTTGCAGCATGCATGTGGCCGAGTCGGCTTCGGCGCATGCCGCCGGCGACGAAAATGCTTTTCATCTGGTCGTCGATCATGGCGACGGCGATGAGCCGGAACCGGCGTCGAAAGCCGCCCACGGCGGCCATCATCATTGCCCGGTTGCGCCCGACTTGCGGCAAGCGGCTGGCGATGCCGCGACCGCAGCGGTGCGTGAACCGCAGTTCGCGGCCATTGTCTCGCGCCTGACTTCGCGCGCTCCGCCGCCGTTGCTCGACCCGCCGCTGGCCTGAACCGCCGCACTGCCCGCGTGGGTGCCTCCGTGCGCCCGCGCCCGACGTGACTGGTTCAGGAGTTTATTCCATGACATTCCGAATGCGCGCTGCCCTGTTGGCCGGGGCTGCGCTGTCGATGGCGCAGCCTGCGTGGGCCGAGCCATTGACGCTGGCGCAGGCGGTCGAGCGCGCGATCGCGTTCTCGCCCGACCTGCAAGCAAGCGGGGCCGGCGTCGACGCCGCCCGCGCCGAAAAGACGCAGGCGCGCGTGCGCCCCAACCCGACGCTGTCGGTCGAGGCGGAGAATTTCGCCGGATCGGGCGCCTATGGCCCCTTCGGCCGGTCCGAAGTGACGGTCAGCTACGAACAGCCGATCGAGCGCGGCGGCAAGCGCGACGCGCGCATCGCCCATGCGGCGAGCGGCGTCGCGCTGGCCGAAGCGCAGGCGCGCGTCGCGCGGCTCGACCTCGCCCGCGAGGTACAGCGCGCCTTCATCGACGCGCAGATCGCCGACCAGCTCGTCTGGATCGCCGAGGAGCGGCTGCGGCTCGAACGCGAGATGCAGAAGGAGGCGGTGCGCCGCGTCCGCGGCTACAAGGACCCGCTGTTCGTCGAGACGCGCGCCGAGGCGCGGATTGTCGAGGCCGAGCTGGCGGTCAAGGAAGCGACGGCGAAACTCGATGCCGCGACCGCGCTGCTCGCCTCCTATTGGGGCGGCAGCGGCGCCGGGCTGGTGATCGACGAAGGCATCGAAAAGCCCGATCCCGGCGCGCCGCCGCTCGCCGAGGCCGACGGCGCGGTGCTCGACGCGGCGATCGACCGCGCCCGCGCCGGGGTCGTCGTCGAACAGTCGCGGGCCGTGCCGGACTATAGCGTCAGCGGGGGCGCGCGCTTCCTGCGCGAGACGAACGATGTCGCGGTGGTCGCAGGGGTGTCAATCCCGCTCGGCCGTTTCGACCGCAACCAGGGCAATATCGAGCGCGCGCAGGCCGAGCGCCGCAGCGGGTCGAGTTCCAGTCGGAGGCGAACCGCCTCGCGCGGCTGCAGCCGGCTCGCGTCGCTGCGCGCCGACGCCGATGCGGCCCGCGTCCGCGCCGAGGGCATCATGGAGCAGGTCTATCCCAAGGCGGTGAAGACGCTGTCGCAGGTGCGCGAGGGCTATAATCGCGGCGGCTTCCGTTTCAGCGACGTGCAGGACGCCGCCGACGCGATCATCGCGATCCAGGCTCAATGGACCGAGGCGATGACGCGATACCGCGACGCCCAATCCGAAATCGACCGCCTGACCGGCCGCTTCGACGCGGCTTCCTTTGCGGAGACACAGAAATGACGATGGATTTCCCCGTTCGCGCGGCCGTGGCCGCGCTGATCCTGACCCTTCCCCTCGCCGCCTGCGGCGGCGGCGCCGAAGCCCCCACGCAGAAGGCGGAGGAGCATGGCGACGAAGAAAAGGGCGGCGAAGGCCGGACCCGCATCGGCGCCGAGGCAGCGCGCGCGGGCGGCATCGAGATTGCGACTGCCGGCCCCGCGCGCATCGGCGAGACGCGCGAGCTGTTCGGCACGGTCGAGCTCGACCCGTCGGCACGTTCCGAAATCCGGGGGCAATTCCCGGGCCGCGTCGTCGCCGTGACCAAAGGCGTCGGCGACAGCGTGCGGCGCGGCGAGCTGCTGGCGCGGATCGAATCGAGCGAGAGCCTGCAAATCTATCCGGTCCATGCGAGCACCGGCGGCATCGTCGCCGAGCGCAATGCCAACCCCGGCGACGTCACCGGCGACCGCGCGCTCTATGTGCTGACCAATCCCGCCGCGACGACGGTGGTGTTCAACATCTTCCCACGCGACCTTGCGACCATCCGTCCCGGCATGAAGGCCGAGGTGCTGACGCAAGACGGCACCGTGATCGGCACCGCGGCGCTCGGCGACTATCTCCCCGAAGGAAACAGCGCGGCGGGCACGGCGCTGGTCCGCGCCGCGATCCCCAACCGCAGCGGCGCGCTGCGCCCCGGCATGGCGCTGCGCGGCCGGGTGACGGTGAACGCGTTCGAGGTGCCGCTCGCGGTGCGAAGCGAGGCGATCCAGCCCTATGCGGGCGGCAGCGCCGTCTTCGTCAACCGGGGCGATCTCTATATCGCGCAGCCGGTCCGCGTCGGCCGCGCGGCGGGCGAGTGGACCGAGATCCTCTCCGGCCTCGAGCCCGGCACGCGCTATGTGACCAAGGGCAGCTTCCTCGTCCGCGCCGACATCGAAAAGTCGGGCGCGAGCCACGACCATTGAGCGGGAGGAGCAGGTCCATGCTAGCCCGAATCATCGGCTTTTCGATCCGCCAGCGCTGGTTCGTGCTCGCGGCTGTCCTCCTCCTGTGCGCGGTCGGCGTGTGGAGCGCGCTTCGCCTGCCGATCGACGCCGTTCCGGATATCACCAACGTACAGGTCCAGATCAACACCGAGGCCGAGGGCTATTCGCCGATCGAGTCCGAACAACGCATCACCTATCCGATCGAAACCGCGGTTGCCGGTATGCCCGGCCTTTCCCATTCACGCTCCATCTCGCGCTATGGCCTGAGCCAGGTCACCGTGGTCTTCGAGGACGGGACCGACATCTATTTCGCTCGCCAGCAGGTCGCCGAGCGCATCCAGTCGGTGAAATCGCAGCTGCCGCCGGGGCTCGAGCCCCAGATGGGACCGGTTTCGACGGGGCTCGGCGAAATCTTCATGTTCGCCATCGAACCCGAGCCGGGCGCGAAGAAGCCCGACGGCAGCGAATGGAGCGCTGAAGATCTGCGCACCCTGTCCGACTGGGTGGTGCGGCCGCAGATGCGGACGATCCCCGGCGTCGCCGAGGTCAACACGATCGGGGGCTATGAGCGCCAATATCATGTGACCCCGAACCCCGCGCACCTCGCTTCGCTGAACCTTTCGCTGAACGATATCGTCGAAGCGCTGGAGAAGAACAATGCGAGCCGGGGCGCCGGCTATGTCGAGAAGGGCGGCGAGCAGATATTGATCCGCGTGCCGGGCCAGGCGGCGAACGAGCGCGACCTGTCCGAAATCGTCATCGCGACGCGCGGCGGGGTGCCGATCCGCATCGGCGACGTCGCCGATGTCGTGATCGGGTCCGAACTTCGCACGGGCGCCGCGACCGAGAACGGCAAGGAGATCGTGATCGGTACCATCTTCATGCGCACCGGCGAAAACCCGCGCATCGTCGCGCGGGCGGCGGCCCAGAAGCTCAAACAGGCGACCGCCGCGCTGCCCCAAGGCGTCGTCGCGCACCCGCTCTACGACCGCACCGCGCTCGTCGACCGGACGGTTGCGACGGTCGAGAAGAATCTGGCCGAGGGCGCTTTGCTCGTCATCGCGATCCTCTTCCTGCTGCTGGGCAATTTCCGCGCGGCGCTGATCACCGCGGCGGTGATCCCCGTTGCGATGCTGATGACGCTGACCGGGATGCTCCAGACGCGCACCTCGGCGAATCTGATGAGCCTCGGTGCGCTCGATTTCGGGCTGATCGTCGACGGGGCGGTGATCATCGTCGAAAATTGCCTGCGGCGGCTCGGCGAGCAGCAGCACCGGCTCGGCCGCCTGCTGACACGCGACGAACGCTTCGGCCTCGTCGCCTCGGCAAGCGCCGAGGTGATCCGGCCGAGCATCTTCGGCATTATCATCATCACCGCCGTCTATCTGCCGATCTTCGCGCTCGAAGGGATAGAGGGGAAGACCTTTCATCCGATGGCGATAACGGTCGTGCTCGCGCTGACCGCGGCGCTGATCCTGTCGCTGACCCTCGTTCCGGCGGGGGTGGCGCTGTTCGTCACCGGCAAGGTCGAGGAAAAGGAAAACTGGCTGATGCGGCGGCTGGGCAACATCTATCGCCCGCTGCTCGGTCGCGCGCTCGCCGCACCCAAGGCGGCGATCGGAGCGGCGGTGCTGCTCGTCGCGATCGCGGGGATCGGCGCGACCCGCCTCGGCAGCGAGTTCATCCCCGACCTCGACGAAGGCGACATCACGATGCACGCGATGCGGATCCCGGGCACCAGCCTGACCCAGGCAATCGCGATGCAGGCGCAGATAGAAAAACGCCTGCGGCGCTTTCCCGAGGTCGAACGCGTCTTTTCCAAGATCGGCACGGCGGAAATCGCGAACGATCCGATGCCGCCTTCGGTCGCCGACACTTATATCATGCTGAAGGACCGCAAGGCATGGCCCGACCCGCGCAAGCCGACCGACGCGCTGGTCGCCGAGATGAACGAAGCGGTGGATGCGCTTCCCGGCAACAATTACGAGTTCACCCAGCCGGTGAAGATGCGGATGAACGAGCTCATCGCCGGCGTGCGCGCCGATGTCGCGATCAAGCTGTTCGGCGACGACCTCGACCAGTTGATCGAACAGGGCGGGGTAATCGAGCGGGTGGCCGGGTCGATTCCCGGCGCCGAGGATGTGAAGATGGAGCAGGTGACCGGCTTGCCGATGCTGTCGGTCGCGCCCCGGCGCGACATGCTGGCGCGGTACGGCGTCAGCATGGCCGATGTGCAGGACGCGGTCGCGACCGCGACTGGCGGACGCCGCGCGGGCGAACTGTTCGACGGCGACCGCCGCTTCGCGGTCGTCGTGCGGCTGCCCGAGGCGCTGCGCACCGACCTTGGCGCGCTCGGCGGCCTGCCCGTCGCGCTGCCGGGTGGCGGCGCGGTGCCGCTCGCCGAGCTTGCCGACATCCGCCTCGCCGCCGGGCCGAACCAGATCAGCCGCGAGAATGGCAAGCGCCGCGCGGTGATCACCGCCAATGTCCGCGGCCGCGACCTCGGTTCCTTCGTCGCCGAACTTCGGCAAAAGGTCGATACCGAGGTCAGTCTGCCCGACGGCTATTATGTCGAATATGGCGGGACCTTCGAGCAGCTCCAGTCGGCGGCGACGCGGCTGCAGATCGTCGTCCCGCTGGTGCTGCTGCTGATCTTCGGATTGCTCTTTGCCCTGTTCGGGAGTGCAAAGGATGCCGCGATCGTCTTTTCGGGGGTTCCTCTCGCATTGACCGGCGGCGTGGCGGCGCTCGCCTTGCGCGGCATTCCGATGTCGATCTCGGCGGGCGTGGGCTTCATCGCGCTGTCGGGGGTGGCCGTGCTCAACGGCGTGGTGATGCTGTCGTTCATCCGCGACCTTCGCGAACGCGACCAGCCGCTGATGGCAGCGATCCGCGAGGGGGCATCGACACGCCTGCGGCCGGTGATGATGACCGCGCTCGTCGCGTCGCTCGGCTTCGTGCCGATGGCGCTCAACGTCGGCACCGGATCCGAAGTGCAACGCCCGCTCGCGTCGGTCGTCATCGGCGGCATCCTGTCGTCGACGGTCCTGACCCTGCTGGTGCTTCCCGCGCTTTATGCGCTGGCGCATCGCGCGCGGCCCGATTCCGGAACGGGATAAGCCGGGCTTCGGCGATCGAATATTTCGTGCGCGAGCGCGAAATGCTCCGCGCGACGCCGGTCGAATGGCGGCAGTCATGCAGCACTCTCGCGGCCTGTCCGCGTCCCGGTTGACGGCGAACCCGGATGCGGGCGGCCCAAGAATTTCTATTCTCCATTGGGCCCGCCGTCGCTTGCCTCGCCTTCGCCTGCGTGCAAGGGACGGCTGCGCATAACCTATGCGGGAGAGATTTGGCGATGCGGTTCGACGTGGTGATCGTTGGAGCGGGGCATGGCGGCGCGCAGGTCGCGGTGGCCTTGCGCACGCAGAAGTTCGAGGGCAGCATCGCGATCATCGGCGACGAGCCCGAACTCCCCTACGAACGCCCGCCGCTGTCGAAGGAATATTTCGCCGGCGAAAAGGAATTCGAACGCATCCAGATCCGCCCCGCCAAATATTGGGACGAACGCGAAGTCACGATGCTGCTCGGCAAGCGCGTCGAGTCGGTCGACCCCGCCGCGCACAGCGTCACAACCGACACCGGGGAGACGATCGGCTATGGCAAGCTCGTCTGGGCCACGGGCGGCAGCCCGCGGATGCTGCCGATTCCCGGCGGCGACCTGCCCGGCGTGCAGGGCGTGCGGACGAAAGCCGATGCCGACGCGATGAAGGCAGCGTCGGAGACGGCCGACCAGATCGTCGTGATCGGCGGCGGCTATATCGGGCTCGAGGCCGCGGCGGTGCTGCGCAAGGCCGGCAAGCCCGTCGTGCTGCTCGAAGCGCTCGACCGCGTGCTCGCACGCGTCGCGGGCGAGGACCTGTCGCGTTTCTACGAGAAGGAGCATCGCGACCATGGTGTCGATCTGCGTCTCGGCGTGCAGGTCGTGGCGATCGAGGGCGACGCGCGCGTCACCGGCGTCCGCCTGTCGACCGGCGAGGTTATCCCCGCCGACCTCGTCATCGTCGGCATCGGCATCGTGCCCGCGATCGAACCGTTGATCGCGGCGGGCGCGGCGGGCGGCAACGGCGTGCTCGTCGATCATCATTGCAGGACCAGCCTAGCCGACATCTATGCGATCGGCGACTGCGCGGCGCACGAGAACGACTATGCCGACGGCGCGGTCATCCGGCTGGAATCGGTGCAGAATGCGAACGATCAGGCCAATGTCGTCGCCAAGGGCATTTGCGGCGACGAGGCGCGCTATCATGCCATCCCCTGGTTCTGGTCGAACCAGTACGACCTCAAGCTGCAGACCGCCGGCCTGTCCGCCGGTCACGATCAGACCGTGCTGCGCGGCAATGTGGCCGAGCGCAGCTTCTCGATCGTCTATCTGCGTCAGGGCCGGGTGATCGCGATCGACTGCGTCAACGCGACCAAGGACTATGTCCAGGGCCGGATGCTGGTCACCGCGGGATTGCAGGCGAGCGCCGAACAGCTCGCCGATACCGACACGCCGCTGAAGGCATTGTTGCCCGGTTGATCAACCCGGCGGCAATGCGCCGGCCTTGGGCTCATCGCCAAGTGCCCGCTTCAACGTCGTCTTGATATTGCGCAGCAACCGCCGCAGCGCGACGATCACGATCACCGCCGCGATCAGCATCAGCACGGCAATGACGATCGCGAGCGGCGGATAGGCGATCGCGAGCGCGAGCAGGCCGCCGGTCGCGACATCTTCGCCGGTCGACACCGCGACGTTGCTGAACGGTTCCGGACTGACGTTGACGACGGCGCGCGTCGTCGCCTTGGCGCCGTGGCTGAGCAGCGCACCGCCGCCGCCGAGCAGGAAGGCGACGGCCTGCCACGCCGGGTCCGAACTGTCGACGAGTGCCAGCGCGAGCAGTGCCCCGCCGAGCGGCCGGATGACGCTATGCACCCCGTCCCAGATCGAATCGACCCATGCGACCTTGTCGGCGAGGAATTCGGCGACGGTGCCGACTGCGGCGACCCCCAATACCCACGGGTTGGCCAATATCTGCAGTGCCTGCAGATGGTCGGGCAGCGGGAGCCAGCCGAAATGCATCGCGATCCCGGTCGCAAGGATGGTGAGATAGAGCCGCCAGCCCGCAAGCAGGCTGAGGCTGCCCGCGACACCCAGTATCTCGACGATGCTCATCGACCTGCTCCCACCATAGTCCTTTGCGATTGGTATCTTGCACCCGGCCGCCAGCGTCGGCAATGCCGGACGACAAGCAGAGCAGAGAGGATGTTCGCCGATGGCCCAGAGCGACACGGAAATATTGCCCGACGGCGCGATCCCCGCCGCGACCCTCGTCATCATGCGGCCCGCCGACAATGGCGGCCCCGATGAAATCCTGATGGTCAAGCGCGCCGCGACGATGGCCTTTGCCGCGGGGGCGATGGTTTTTCCCGGTGGCCGGATAGACCCCGACGATTATCTGGTGGCGCACCGTCACGGCTATGCCGAGATGGACCCCGACGGCGCGGCGCGGGTCGCGGCGCTCCGCGAAACGCTGGAGGAAACCGGGCTGGCTGTCGGTTGGCCGACCCTTGCCGAGGACGAGGCTCGCGCGATACGGCAGGCGCTGCTTGCCGACCGGCTCCTGTCCGCCATCCTGGACGAACGCGGCGACCGGCTGGACCTGGATGCGCTGGTGCCCTTCGCGCGCTGGTGCCCCAATTTCAAGGAAGCGCGGACCTTTGATACCCGCTTTTTCGCGGTCGCTGCGCCCGCGCACAGTCATGAGCTGACCGTCGAGGAAAGCGAGCACAGCCATATTTTCTGGGCCAGCGCCCGCGCGACGCTCGCCATGGCTGACCGCGGCGAGGTGTCGATCATCTTCCCGACCCGGCGAAATCTCGAAAAGCTGGCGCAGGTCGATGATTTTCCCGCATTTTCGGTTCATGCGACCGCGCATCCGGTCGAACTCGTCACGCCATGGATCGAGGAGCGCGAGGGAGAAGCGCATCTCTGCATTCCCGGCCATCTGGGCTATCCTGTGACGAGCGAGCCTTTCGAGCGGGTGCGGCGGGGGTAGCCGGACCACTTCCGGACAACTTTCCCTCTATTTAGCAAAATCCTAAGAAATGCTGCAGTACGGCAAAACGCCTTGCAATATCTGGCAGCGGTGCATAGAAGGGCGAGGCGGAAGCGAGTTGGAGAAGCGATTCTCGGGCTCGATTCGAGAAGATCAAAATTCCAGTGGATGGAGAAAACGATGAACTTCCTGAAAAAAGCTGCGATCTCCCTCGCCGCGACTTCGATGATTGCAGCCCCGGTGGCCGCTTCGGCTGCGCCCGCCATGTCGGCTGTGTCGTTTGACGACGTAGGCGCCGTTTCGGCCGTTGACGGCCAGAGCGAGCTGGAAGGCAGCAGCTGGATCATCGCCCTCCTGGCCCTGATCGCCATCATCGGCGGCATCGTGATCGCCGCTGGCAACAACAGCGACACCCCGACCAGCCCGTAATCGGCTCGTCTCCGTCGAATTAACAAAGGGCTCCGAGTTCTGCTCGGGGCCTTTTGCACGTCTGGAGCATCGGCAGGCGAATCGCCGGGCGTCCGGGCGACGCCCGGCGTCTAACGGGGTCAAAGGCGCGCGCGCCGATTCGCGCGGGATCGGGCGAGCGGAATCGATTGGCGCGCACGCTCCGTCGCCGCGGGGTCGATCGGTGCCAGCACGATCCGGAAAGCGTCCGGGCCGCGATCGGCGGCGGGCGATTCGCTCAGCACCTCGCCCCAGGGACCGGCGACAAGGCTGTGGCCGTAGGTGGACCGGCCGTCGGCATGCGTCCCCGCCTGCGCGGCAGCGAGGATATGGCAGCCGGTCTCGATGGCGCGCGCGCGAAGCAGGATATGCCAGTGCGCCTCGCCGGTGGACACGGTGAAGGCGGCAGGAATCGCGATCAGCGTCGCGCCGCGATCGACGAGCGCGCGATAGAGTTCGGGGAAGCGCAGATCGTAACAGATGCTGAGGCCGAGCATGCCCACAGGCGTCTCGACGACGGCCAGCGCCTCGCCTCCGGCGTAGCTCGACGATTCGCTCCAGTTCTCCCCCGACGGCAGGGACACGTCGAACATGTGAATCTTGTCATAGGTCGCGGCGATTGCCCCGTCGGCGGCGATGACATGGCTGCGGTTGACGCGCCGGTTGCCGTCGCCCGACAGGAAGGGCGCCGAGCCGCTATGGACCCATAATCCGTGGCGCCGCGCCATCGCCTGCAGCGCGGCGCTAGCCAGGGGCTGTCGCTTTCATGGAGGATATGTACGGCGGACCGCGCCCGGTCGCGGTCGAGCAGCACCGACATTTCGGGGAAAAAGGCCATGGCGGCGCCCGCCTGCGCCGCGGCGCCCAATGCGCGATCGATGACCGCCAGGTTGGCGTCGGGGTCGATGCCGCTCGTCATCTCGATGAGGGCGATCAGCGGGGGCGGGGCATCGGTGGTCATGCCGCGTGGCTAGGCCGGTGCGACGAAGCGCGCAAGCATCGCGACAGTTCAGTGGCGAGCAAGGTTCGGACGCGATAAGATGGGGCAATGTCCCATTGCCCCTCGCCGATGCCGAGCCCGCTTCGCCCCTGTCTTCCTCGCCGTCTGCGCCGCCCTTGCGCTTGCCGTGGCGCCGCCGGTTGCACTGGCGCAACAGCCGGACCCGGCCGCGAAGGTTCAGTCCGACGACTGGCTTTACGAAGGCAGCGATATTCCGCGCGATACCGCGTGGCAGTTCGGCACCCTGCCCAATGGCGTGCGTTATGCCGTGCGGAACAACAGAGTCCCGCCGGGACAGGTGTCGATCCGGGTCCGCATGGACGTGGGGTCGATGTTCGAAACCGAGAAGGAGCGGGGTTTCGCTCATCTTCTCGAGCATCTGACCTTCCGTGGATCCGAACATATTCCCGATGGCGAGGCAAAGCGCATCTGGCAGCGCTTCGGCGTCAGTTTCGGCAGCGACAGCAATGCCCAAACCACGCCGACGCAGACCGTTTATCAACTCGACCTGCCGAGCGCGACGCCCGCGAACCTCGACGAAAGTGTGAAACTGCTCGCCGGCATGGTGCGCGAGCCGGGCATGTCGGAAGCCGCCGTGGCCGCCGAACGCGGCGTCGTGATGTCCGAACTGCGCGAATCCGATGGCCCGCAAAAGCGGATCGCGGATCAGACGACGGCCCATCTCTTTGCCGGACAGTTGCTGGGCGACCGCTCGCCCATTGGCACGAATGAATCGCTCGCCGCCGCGCGTGCCGACACGGTCCGGGCGTTCCACAGCCGCTGGTACAGGCCCGACCGCGCGATCATCGTCATCTCCGGCGACGGCGACCCAGCCGATTTCGCTCGCCTGGTCGAGAAATATTTCGGCGACTGGCAGGCCGAAGGGCTGGCCTCGCCCGCCCCGGACTTCGGAAAGCCCGACCCGAAGGCACCGGTCGCGACCGTCATCGTCGAGGCCGATCAGCCTGTGACGGTCACGCTGGCGATGATTCGCCCCTGGCAAAAGCGTCTCGACACCATCGAAAATACCCGGCGGCTGTATCTCGAATATTTGGCCCGGGCATTGGTCAACCGGCGGCTTGAAAACCGGGCGCGGGCGGGCGGCACATATTTGTTCGCGACCATTGATCAGGACTATCAAAGCCGCAGCGCCGATATGACCTCGGCCTTCATCGCGCCCATCGGCGATTGGCAGGCGGCGCTTGCGGATGTTCGCGGCGTCATCGCCGACGCGGTGACAACGCCGCCCTCGCAGGCCGACATAGACCGGGAGGCGAACGAAATAGAAGTCGCCCTGCGCCGGGAACTGGAAAACGCCCAGAATGAGCCGGGCGCGAAACTGGCCGACGATGTGATCCAGTCGGTCGATATCCATGAGGTCGTTTCGACGCCGCAGGGGCAGGTGGACATGTTCGCCGCCATTCGTGCCTCGGCCACGCCGGAAGTGATGCTCGATATCAGCCGCGCGATCTTCACGGCGCCGGTCTCGCGGATCATATTGACGACCCCGAAACCCGAACCCGGCGGCAACGCGGCCTTGCTCGCCGCCCTCGCTGCGCCCGCCAAGGTGCGCGACGACCGTCTCGCGGCGCTGAATGTCGATTGGAGCCAACTGCCCGCTTTCGGTCCGCCGGGGACGATCGTGTCGACGACGCCGATCCTCGGTCTGAAGACCGAAAGGATCGAGTTTGCCAACGGCGTCACGGCGCTGGTGTCCAATAACGATATCGAGCCGGGCAAAGTGCGCGTCAATGTGCGGTTCGGGACCGGAAGCCGCAGCGTCGCGGCCGATGCCGCGAACCTGTTATGGACCGGGAATTATGCGCTGACCTTCAGCGGCGTCGGACCGTGGGGGGCCCAGGAACTCGATCAGCTGACCAACGGGCGGCAGATCGGCATGAATTTTTCGGTCGAGGACGACGCCTTCGAACTGAGTGCGGAGAGCACGCTAGCCGACCTTGCGGATCAGATGAAACTGTTTGCCGGCAAGATCGCCTTTCCGCGTTGGGACAATGCGGCGGTCGAGCGGCTGCGTGTCGGCCTGCTGACCGGCTACGAACTCAACGACGCGACGCCCAGCGCGGTTCTCGAACGCAACCTCAGGGGATGGTTGACCGACAATGACGCGCGTTGGGCTCCGCCCACCAAGGCCGAGATTTCGGCTTTGACCCTGCCTGCTTTTCGCGCCTTCTGGGAACCGCGGCTCGCTGCGGGGCCGATCGAAGTGCAGATGTTCGGCGACCTGGCGTCGGTGGACTATCGCAAAATCCTGTCCGAAACCTTCGGGGCGCTTGCCATCCGCAAGCCGATCGCACCCGCATCGGGGCAGTCGGTCGCTTTTGCGAAGCATAATGTATCGCCAATGCTCGCCTATCACCGGGGGGACAGGGGGCAGGCGGCGGCGATGGTCGCCTGGCCGACGAGCGGCGGTCTTGCCAGGTCCCGCGATGCGCGCGCACTCGATGTTCTGGCGGGCATTTTCTACGACCGCCTCTTCGACCGGCTGCGCGCCGAACAGGGCGCCAGCTATAGCCCGACCGTCCTGAGCGACTGGCCGACGGGATTCGAAAACAGTGGCGGCTATGTGCTCGCGACCAGCCTGCTCGCGCCCAAGGACGTCGATCGCTTTTACGCTATTACCCGGGATATCGCGGCCGATCTTGCCGCCAACCCCGTCGGTGCCGACGAATTGGCGCGAAGCGTGGGACCGATCTACGAACGGGTTCTGCGGGCGACGACCGGCAACGCCTATTGGATGGTGTTGCTCGAAGGCGCGACGCGCGATCAGCGCGTGACGCAGGCGGCGCTTTCGATCGGAAACGACATCGCGGGCGTGACGCCCGTCGACGTCCAGCGGCTGGCCCGGGAATATCTCACTCCCGACAAGCAATGGTCGCTGGCGATCCTGCCGACCGGGATGACGCTCGCCGAAGCGTCGGCGACCGACAAGCCTGCGGTTGCGGGCGGCGGGCGTTAGGCTGCATCGACATTCAGAAGATGGCGAGCCGAAAATGGTGGTTTTCCGTGACCCGGAGCGCAGCGCACTCCATGTGCGTGAGCACCGGAAGCGCGGAAAGCCGCCATTTGCAGGCCGCCAGGGCTGAATGTCGATACAGCCTAGGGGGCTCGTCAGGCTCCCTCTTCACTCCGTTCAACGGGGCGGCGCAGCTTGCGGATGCGCGGCTCATGGTCGAGGTCGCCCTTGGTCATGATGTCACGCCGCATCTTGGCGCGCACGTCGTGGATCGACGCGATCACCGGGCCCATCGCAACGCCCAGGTCGATCAGCACCGCTTCGGCGAGCTGCAGCGAGCTTTCGAGCGTTTCGGGCACCGCGTCGTTGGCACCGGCCTTGTAGAGCGCAGCGGCATGATTGGCATCGCGCGCGCGGCTGATAACCGGCAGATCGGGATATTTCTGCTTCAACTGGCGCGTCATGCGCAGTTGCTGGACCGGATCGTCCATCGTCAGCACGATGGCGTTGGCGGTCTCGATGCCCAGCTTGTCGAGGCTGCCCGGTCTTGCCACATCAGCGAAGCGCACCGCGAAACCGTCGCGCCGCGCCGCCGCGACGGTGTCGATATCGGCGTCGACCGCGACATAGGGCCGCTCATGTTCGCGCAGCAGTTCGGCAACGGTGCGGCCGACGCGGCCGAAACCCACGACGACAGTGCGTCCCTCGGGCGTTTCATCGGCCTGCGTGTCGCCGCTGCGCATTTCGATGCGGCGGGCGATATCGTGGCCGATGCGCGCGAGCAGCGGCGTGATGGTCAGGCCGATCGCGGTGACGATCTGCCAGAATTCGGCGGTGTCACGGCTGATGATCTGCGCCTGCAGCGCGGTCGCCAGCACGATCAAGGTGGTTTCCGACGGGCTCGCCATCAACAGGCCGACCTCGGTCGCGGTGCCGCGCCGGGCGACGCTCGAAAAGCGCAGCAACGCCGCGGTCACCAGCGCCTTGATGACCACGACGCCGACCACCGCGGCGACGAGTCCGGACCATTGCGCGGCGATCGTCTTGAGATTGAGCCCCATGCCGACGCTGATCAGGAAGACCCCCAGCGCCAGCCCCTTGAACGGCGCGGTGATCGATTCGACCTCCTCATGATATTCGGTCTCCGCGATCATCAGGCCGGCGAGCAGCGCGCCGACGATCGGCGACAGGCCGACCCCCGCGGTCGCGAGCGCGGCGACGATGACGACGAGCAGGCTGGCGGCGAGGAACAGTTCGGGGTCCTTGGCGCGCGCCGCCTGCGCGAAGATGCGCGGCAGCAGGAACCAGCCGCCGATCGCGAGCGCCGCGACGACCGCCGCGGCCTGCCACAACGTCGTGAACAGCAACTCCGCGCTATCCCCCGACGCGGTCGGCGACAGCGCGGCGAGGACGAAGATGATCGGGACGAGCGCCAGATCCTCGAACAGCAGCATCGAAAAGCTGGCGCGCCCGACCGCCGATTTCGTTCCCGCGATCGGCAGCACCAGCGCGGTCGAGGAGAGGGCGAGGGCGATGCCGAGGCCATAGGCCGCGGCGGTCGAATGATTGCCGAACAGATACAGCGCCGTACCTAGGATGGCGCCCGCCAGAAACAGCTCCGCGGCGCCGATGCCGAACACCAGTTTCCGGAGCTGCCACAGGCGCCGGAACGACAGTTCGAGCCCGATCGAGAAGAGCAGCAGCACGATGCCGAGTTCGCCGAAGAGCGCGATATCCTCGGCCGAGGCGATGGTGACATGCTTCAGCCAGGGATAATCGGCGGCGAGCGCGCCCAGCCCCGACGGGCCGACGAGCAGGCCGACGAGGATGAAGCCGATCACCGGCGAAATCTTGAACCGCGCAAAGGCGGGAATAACGACGCCTGCGGCGCCGAGGACCACCAGCGCGTCGCCGATGGCCGAAGTGTCGGATTCCGTTACCATAGGGGCCGACCTTATGCAGGCCAAGCCCCGATTGGCTAGGTGGTTATGGAACCATATTTGGGGCGCCGGCGGGTCAGGCGCCCATCTTGGCTTCGAGATTTTCGACGATCGCCTCGAAGAAGCCTTCGGTGGTCAGCCAATTCTGGTCGGGGCCGATCAGCAGCGCCAGGTCCTTGGTCATCTTGCCGCCTTCGACCGTTGCGACGCACACCTTTTCCAGGTCGTCGGCGAACTTGGTCAGCGCGGCATTGTCGTCGAGCTTGCCGCGGTGCTTGAGGCCGCCGGTCCAGGCGAAGATCGACGCGATCGGATTGGTCGACGTCGCCTTGCCCTGCTGATGCATGCGATAGTGGCGCGTGACGGTGCCGTGCGCGGCTTCCGATTCGACCGTCTTGCCGTCCGGGGTCATCAGCACGCTGGTCATCAGGCCGAGCGAACCGAAACCCTGCGCGACGGTGTCCGACTGGACGTCGCCGTCGTAATTCTTGCACGCCCACACGAACTTGCCCGACCATTTCAGCGCCGATGCGACCATGTCGTCGATCAGGCGGTGTTCGTAGACGATGCCGAGCTGGTCGAACTGCGGCTTGAACTCGTCGATGAACACTTCCTCGAAGATATCCTTGAAGCGGCCGTCATAGGCCTTGAGGATGGTGTTCTTGGTCGACAGATACACCGGCCACTGGCGCGCGAGGCCGTAGTTCAGGCTGGCGCGCGCGAAGTCGCGGATCGAATCGTCGAGATTGTACATGCCCATGGCGACGCCCGACGAGGGGAACTGGAACACCTCCTCGTCGATGACCGTGCCGTCCTCGCCCTCGAACACCAGGCGCAGCTTGCCGGGGCCGGGAACGCGGAAGTCCGTCGCCTTATACTGGTCGCCGAAGGCATGACGGCCGACGACGATCGGGTCGGTCCAGCCGGGGACGAGGCGCGGGACGTTCTTCATCACGATCGGTTCGCGGAACACGACGCCGCCCAGGATGTTGCGGATCGTCCCGTTCGGCGACTTCCACATCTTCTTCAGGCCGAACTCCTCGACGCGGGCTTCGTCGGGGGTGATGGTCGCGCATTTCACGCCGACGCCATGCTTCTTGATCGCGTTCGCGGCCTCGACCGTGATCTTGTCGTCGGTGCGGTCGCGTTCCTCGATGCCGAGGTCGTAATAATGCAGGTCGATGTCGAGATAGGGCAGGATCAGCCGTTCGCGGATCCATTGCCAGATGATCCGGGTCATTTCGTCGCCATCGAGTTCGACGACCGGGTTGGCTACCTTGATCTTGCCCATATGCCTGCCTTTTCCTTGGGGAGTCGAGTTGCAGCGGGCCTTAGGCAAAGCCGAGCCTTTGGTCAAACGTCGCGGTGGGAACGGCCGCGCGGCTTATTCCGTTGTCAGTGGGAAATCCCGACCTTAGAATGAGCGCCCATGTCCTCCATCTCTTCCAACCGCCCCGGTGGCGGTATCAAATGGCATTGGCCGTCCGTCCATCCCGAAGGACGCAAATTCGTCCTGATCGCTGCCATCGTCACCCTCTGCTTCTGGTTGCTCGGCTGGGAGATCATAGGCTGGCTGATGCTCGGCATCACGATCTGGGTCGCGGCTTTCTTCCGCGATCCGGTGCGCGTCACCCCGACCGGCAGCGACGTGATCATCGCGCCCGCCGACGGGTTGGTGACCCAGATCGCCGAAGTGCCGCCGCCGCCCGAGATCGCCGGTGCCGACGGGTTGGGCGACACGCCGATGCTGCGCGTGTCGATTTTCATGAGCGTCTTCGACGTCCATATCAACCGCACGCCGATCGGGGGAACGTTGCGCAAGATCGTCTATATCCCCGGAAAATTCGTCAACGCCGACCTCGACAAGGCCAGCGAGGAGAATGAGCGCCAGCATTTCGTCGTGGAACGCGCCGACGGGGTGCGTATCGGCTTCACCCAGATCGCCGGGCTCGTCGCGCGGCGCATCCTGCCCTTCGTCAGCATGGGGCAGGACGTCTCGACCGGGCAGCGCATCGGGCTGATCCGCTTCGGCAGCCGGGTCGATGTCTATCTGCCGCTGGGTACGGCGCCGCAGGTGCTGCGTGGCCAGCGCACGCTGGCGGGCGAGACGGTCATCGCGCGGATCGGCACCTCGCAGACGATCGACGGCATCGCGCAATAATGCCCGAGTCCGATCAAATTCCCGCGGATGCCGCCGGGCGCCGGATCGGCGGCATCAGCCTGCGCGCCTTCCCGCCCAATGCGATCACCGTGCTGGCGCTGTGCTTCGGGCTGACCGGCGTGCGTTTCGCGATCGGCGGGCAGTTCGAATATGCGATCGGCTCGGTGATCTTCGCGGGCGTGCTCGACGGCATGGACGGACGCATCGCACGCCTGCTGCGCGCGCAGAGCAAGTTCGGCGCCGAACTCGACTCGCTGTCCGACGTGATCGCCTTTGGCGTGGCGCCGGCGATGATCCTCTTCCTCTGGTCGCTGACCGATGCGCCGAAATTCGGCTGGACCGCGGCGCTCGCGCTCGCGGTGTGCTGCGCGCTGCGGCTCGCGCGCTTCAATTCGCGGATGGATGCGGAATTCCAGCCGCACAAGTCGGCGGGTTTCATGACCGGGATTCCCGCCCCGGCGGGGGCGGGGCTGTCCTTCGTGCCCGTCTATCTGTGGCTGGTCACGGGAAACGAACTGTTCCGCCAATGGTATCTGGTGATGCCTTGGGCGCTCGGCGTCGCGATGCTGATGATCTCGGCGATCCCGACCTATAGCTGGTCGTCGATCCGCCTGCGCCGCTCGTGGCGGATATTCGCCTTGGCGGGCGTCGGGCTGTTCGGCGCGGCGCTGGTTACCGCGCCGTGGTGGACGTTGATCGCGGTCAGCACCGTCTATCTGACGCTGCTGCCGTTCGGCATCGCCAGCTATGCGCGCATCAGGCGGCGCGGCTGAGCAGAGGACGGACGGTCGGGGCGGCACGCAGCGGCCGCGGAACGTCGCGGCGCGTCGTACGGCCGGTGCAGCGGAACGGCGCCGTTCGCCGGACCGGTCGCCGGTCCGGCGATGATCGGGAAGGCGCCTTCGCCGAGCAGGGCCGAGAGAATCGCAGTTTCGTTATTCTTCAGCATCGCCAGGATCACGGTGATGCCGAGCCCGGCGGCGACGGCGAAGAGGAGAGCGGCGGCGAGCTGAACCATCATCTTGTCCTTCCGGTTTCTTTGTGCGAAACCATGTCTCGAACGACGGCTCCGTTACGCGCTTCGTTCCATGTTCCTGTTTTGTTCTCAACACGTTTGCGACGAATGGAGTCATTTTGTCGCCGGAATGAGTCCGTCCGCGTTGCGGATGCGGCGCTCGACGCGACGGAAAACGCGCTTTGCCGCTTGCTTTTGACGGCGGCTGCCGCTAACGGCCCGCCCATTCCACATGGAAGGCGCACATAAACCGGTGCCGGGTCATCCGCTTGCGGACCCCGGTTCTTGCTTTCCAGAGGACCAACCGGAAGGAGAAAGACCATGGCGGCACCTGTCGTCACGATGCAGAATCTTATCGAGGCTGGCGCCCACTTCGGCCACCAGACCCACCGCTGGAACCCGCGCATGAAGCCGTATATCTTCGGCGCGCGCAACGGCATCCACATCCTCGACCTGTCGCAGACCGTGCCGCTCTTCGCGCGCGCCCTCGACTTCGTCGCCTCGACCTCGGCCGCGGGCGGCAAGGTCCTGTTCGTCGGCACCAAGCGCCAGGCGCAGGGTCCGATTGCCGATGCGGCCCGCGCTTCGGGCCAGCATTTCGTCAACCACCGCTGGCTGGGCGGCATGCTCACCAACTGGAAGACGATCTCGAACTCGATCAAGCGCCTCAAGACGCTCGAGGAACAGCTCTCGGGCGACACCTCGGGCCTCACCAAGAAGGAAGTGCTCAACCGCACCCGTGAACGCGACAAGCTTGAAATGTCGCTCGGTGGCATCCGCGACATGGGCGGCATTCCCGACGTGATGTTCGTGATCGACGCGAACAAGGAAGAGCTGGCGATCAAGGAAGCCAATGTTCTCGGCATCCCCGTCGTCGCGATCCTCGATTCGAACGTCTCGCCCGACGGCATCGCTTTCCCGGTTCCGGCGAACGACGACGCGGCCCGCGCGATCCGCCTGTACTGCGACGCCGTGGCGCAGGCCGCGACCCGCGGCGGCCAGCAGGCGCGCGCCGATCGCGGCGAAGACCTGGGCGCATCGGTCGAACCCGTCGCCGAACCGGTGCTGGCTGAAGAAGCTCCGGTTGCCGAAGCCGCCGCTCCGGTGACCGAGGACGAACAGGTCCCGGCCGAAGCTGCCGCCGAAACCGAACGCCAGAGCGACGCGTAATCGCTCGCGTGCGTGACGGGACGGCGCGGCACCACGCTCGCGCCGTCCCTGTCATCGCTTTGACTTATCGCCCCGTCATGCGCGCGGGCGTCCCGCGAGCCGGACGGGCTCGCCCCTTTTGAAAGGATTATCCCATGGCTGAGATTACGGCCGCTCTCGTCAAGGAACTGCGCGACCGCACCGGCGCGGGTATGATGGACTGCAAGAAGGCGCTCGCCGAAAACAACGGCGACATCGAGGCGTCGATCGACTGGCTGCGCACCAAGGGCCTCGCCGCCGCCGCCAAGAAGGCCGAGCCGCGTCGCTGCCGAAGGTCTGGTCGGTGTCGCCACTGACGGCACCCGCGGCGCGATGGTCGAGGTCAACAGCGAAACGGACTTCGTCGGCAAGAATGAGCAGTTCCAGAGCTTCGTCCGCGACGTGACGCAGGTCGCGCTCGCGAACGGCATCACCGACATCGACGCGCTGGCCGCCGCCGCCTATCCCGCCGGCGGCACCGTCGCCGAAAAGCTGACGAGCAACATCGCGACGATCGGCGAGAACCAGTCGCTGCGCCGCGCCGCGATCCTGTCGGTCGGCTCGGGCGTCGTCACCGGCTATGTCCACAACGCCGCCGCGCCCGGCATGGGCAAGATCGGTGTGCTCGTCGCGCTCGAATCGACCGCGGGCGCCGACGTTCTGGAACCGCTCGGCAAGCAGCTGGCGATGCACGTCGCCGCCGCCAACCCGCTGGCGCTGAACGGCGACGATCTCGACGCCGACCTCGTCGCGCGCGAACGCGCGATCGCCGAGGAAAAGGCCGCCCAGTCGGGCAAGCCCGCCGACATCGTGACCAAGATGGTCGATGGTGCGATCGCCAAGTTCCGCAAGGAAAACGCCCTGCTGTCGCAGCTGTTCGTGATGGACGGCAAGACCCCGGTAGCCGAAGTCGTCGCCGCCGTGCGGCAAGGATGTCGGCGCGACGATCACGCTCAAGGGCTTCACCCGCTTCCAGCTCGGCGAAGGCATCGAGAAGGAAGAAAGCGATTTCGCGGCGGAAGTCGCGGCGGTCGTCGGCGTCTAAAAAGAAACGCGGGATTGCGGCGCACCCGCGCGGCAGTCCGCTTGGCAATGGCGCGCACTCTGACTAGGGTGCGCGCCATTCGCATATAGTGAGTAGCGAGAGGTTCCCCCCGACATGGCATTGCCCGGCATGAAACGCATTTTGCTCAAGCTGTCGGGCGAGGCGTTGATGGGCTCGACCCCCTTCGGCATCGACCCCGAGACGGTCGCGAGCATGGCGGCCGAGGTCAAGGAAGCCAAGGACCGCGGGCTCGAAATCTGCCTCGTCATCGGCGGTGGCAACATCTTCCGCGGCATGGCGGGGGCGGCCAAGGGCATGGACCGCGCGCAGGCCGACTATATGGGAATGCTCGCGACGGTGATGAACGCGCTCGCGATGCAGAATGCGCTCGAACAGCTCGGCGTCCAGACGCGTGTCCAGTCGGCGATCGAGATGGACAAGGTATGCGAACCGGTGATCCGCCGCCGCGCCGAACGCCACCTCGAAAAGGGCCGGGTGGTGATCTTCGCCGCAGGCGTCGGCGCGCCTTACTTCACCACCGACAGTGGCGCCGCGCTGCGCGCCGCCGAAATGAAGTGCGACGCGCTCTTGAAGGGCACCAGCGTTGACGGCGTGTATAACGCCGATCCCAAGCAGGATCCCAAGGCGGTCCGCTACGACACATTGGGCTATGACCGGGTGCTCGCCGACAATCTGAAGGTGATGGACGCCAGCGCGGTGGCGCTGTGCCGCGACAACCATATCCCGATCGTGGTGTTCAACATCCGCGAGGCGGGCAATCTGGCACGCGTGCTGGCGGGCGAGGGTATCTCGACCGTCGTCAGCGACGCCGCCGGACACGCATAGAGAGGATTAAGACGATGGCGAAATATGACAAGGCCGATCTCGAGCGCCGGATGCACGGTGCGGTCGAATCGCTGAAGAGCGACCTCGCGGGCCTGCGCACCGGCCGCGCGCACAGCGCGCTGCTCGATCCGGTGACGGTCGAGGTCTATGGCAGTCACATGCCGCTCAACCAGGTCGCCTCGGTCAGCGCCCCCGAACCGCGCATGCTGTCGGTGCAGGTGTGGGACAAGTCGAACGTCGGCCCGGTCGACAAAGCGATCCGCTCGGCGGGCCTCGGCCTCAACCCGATCGTCGACGGCCAGACTTTGCGCCTGCCGATCCCCGAAATGACGCAGGAGCGCCGCAAGGAGCTGTCGAAGCTCGTGCGGCCAATATGCAGAAAAGGCGCGCGTCGCGGTGCGGAACGTCCGCCGCGACGGCATGGACAATCTCAAGACCGATGAGAACAAGAAGGAAATCAGCGAGGACGAGCGCAAGCGCGCCGAAACCGAGGTCCAGAAGCTGACCGACGCGACGATCGCCGAGATCGATGCGGCGGCTGCGGCCAAGGAAAAGGAAATCCTGGGTTAGTGCCTGTTCGCGATCCGCTGTTCCCCAATAGTGCCGATTCCCCGAGCGAAGACGAGGGGCTCTTTCGAGCGAAGCGAGAAACCATGCCCTGCGCGCACCTCGACTTCGCTCGGCGGGGCCCCTCGTCTTCGCTCGGGGAATGGGTTTTGTTTGGTTTGACGCGTGTCTGACCATCGCCAAGCCGCGCGCCATGTCGCGATCATCATGGACGGCAATGGCCGCTGGGCGAAGAAGCGGCTGCTCCCCCGCGTCGCCGGGCACAAGGCGGGCGTCGAAGCGGTGCGCACCATCGTCCGCGCGGCGGGCGACATGGGGCTGGAGGCACTGACGCTCTACGCCTTCTCGTCGGAGAATTGGAAACGGCCCGAGGAAGAAATTTCCGATCTGATGGGGCTGATGAAGCGCTTCATCCTCTCCGACCTCGACGAATTCGCCGCAAACGACGTGAAGCTGAAGGTCATCGGCAATTGGCGCGCACTCGCGCCCGATGTCGTCGCGCTGATCGACAACGCGCTCGAACGCACGGCTGGCAACAAGCGCACCACGCTCGCGGTCGCGCTCAACTATGGCGCACAGGACGAACTCGTGCGGGCGGCGACCGCCGCCGCCGCTGAAGGCGCGATCACCGCCGAGGCGATCGAGGCGCATCTCGACACCGTCGGCATGCCGCCACTTGACCTGCTCATCCGCACCTCGGGCGAGGTGCGGCTATCGAACTTCCTGCTCTGGCAGTCGGCCTATGCCGAGCTCTATTTCACCGACCAGTTGTGGCCAGATTTCAAGCCCGCCGATCTGCAGGCGGCGCTCGACCAATTTGCGCGGCGCGAACGCCGCTATGGGGGACTCTAAGCTATGGCGGCAGGCAAATCGGACCTGATGGTGCGCGTCGGATCGGCGATCGTGCTGGTGGCGATCGCGGGCGCGGCGCTCTGGTTCGGCGGCATCGCTTTCGCGTTGCTGCTCCTCTTCGGCGCCGCGCTGTTGCTCGTCGAATGGTTCGCGCTGGTGCGCGCGATGACGCTCGGCGGGGGAGCCAGGGCGGCGCTCCTCGTCTTGGGGCCGGTGCTGACGATCGGCGCGGTCGGCGGGTTGTGGTTCATCCGCGACACGCTCGGGATGACCGCGGCCCTGTGGGTGTTCGCGATGGTATGGGCGACCGACATCGGCGCCTATTTCGCCGGGCGCGCCTTCGGCGGCGCGCGGCTCGCGCCCCGGATCAGCCCGTCGAAAACCTGGTCGGGGCTGTTCGGCGGCATGATCGCGGCATTGATTGCGGGCGCGGCGCTCGGCGACCGCGCGGGCATCGTCGGCGTGCCTTTGTGGATCGGCCTCGTCATGGGCCTGATTGCCCAGCTCGGCGACCTCGGCGAAAGCTGGATGAAGCGCCGCGCCGGCGTCAAGGATTCGGGCAAGCTGATCCCCGGCCACGGCGGCGTCTTCGACCGCGTCGACGGGCTGCTGCCCGTGGCGCTGATCCTCGGCGGTCTCGCGCTGGCCGGGACGCTCGCGGTGCGGGTGGCGCACTGAGATGACACGCCGCCTCTCGCTGTTCGGTGCGACGGGATCGGTCGGGCAATCGGCCCTCGATCTCGTGCGCCGCGACGGCGAGGCATGGCAGGTCGGTGTGCTCACCGCGAACAGCGACGTCGCCGAACTGGCGCGGCTGGCATTGGAGTTTCGCCCCGATCTCGTCGTGATTGCCGACGAGGCGCGTTACGAGGAGCTCAAGGTAGCGCTGGCCGGGACGAACATCGGTGTGGCCATGCGGCGCGGAGGCGCTGGTCGAAGCCGCGGCCTCTCCGGCCGATCTGGTCCTTGCGTCGATCGTCGGCACCGCGGGGCTGGCCCCGACGATGGCGGCGCTGGAGGCAGGATGCAATGTCGCGCTGGCCAACAAGGAATCGCTGGTTTCAGCGGGCGAGCTGATGATCGCCGCGGCGCGCAAATCGGGCGCCACCATCCTGCCGGTCGACAGCGAGCATAATGCGATCTTTCAGTGTCTCGCGGGCGGGCGCATCGAGCAGGTGCGCCGCATCATCCTGACCGCCAGCGGCGGGCCGTTCCGCACGATGGAGGCCGAGGCGATGGCGCGCGTCACCCCGGCGCAGGCGGTCGCGCATCCCAACTGGTCGATGGGTGCCAAGATCAGCGTCGATTCGGCGACGATGATGAACAAGGGTCTCGAACTGATCGAGGCGCATCATCTGTTCCCGGTCGGGCTCGACCGCATCGAAATCCTCGTCCATCCGCAGTCGGTGGTCCACAGCCTGGTCGAATTTATCGACTGCTCGACGTTGGCGCAGCTCGGATCGCCCGACATGCGGATTCCCATCGGCAGTGCGCTCGCCTGGCCCGATCGCATGGCGACACCCTGCGCGCCGCTCGATCTTGCCGGCATCGCGCGCCTCGATTTCGAAGCGCCGGACGAGGCCCGCTTCCCGGCTACCGCGCTCTGCCGCGCCGCGATTGCCGAGGGCGGCGCGCGCCCGGCGCAGCTCAACGCCGCGAACGAGGTTGCGGTGGCCGCCTTCCTCGCCGGGCGCATTTCCTTTCCCGCGATCGTCGATACCGTGAAGCGCGTGCTCGATACCGAGGCACCGCCGGTGCCGGCATCGCTTCACGACATATTCAGCGTCGATGCCGCATCCCGCGCGGCCGCGCAGCATTTTGTGGATCAGCTCGAACATGTCTAGCGTGCCTTATTGGCTCTATGTCGTCGCCTTTCTGCTCGTGCTCGGGCCGCTCGTGTTCGTCCACGAATACGGACATTATATCGTCGGCCGCTGGTGCGGGGTGAAGGCGGACACCTTTTCGATCGGCTTCGGGCGCAAGATCCTCGGCTGGACCGACAGGCGCGGTACCGAATGGAAGATCGGCTGGCTGCCGCTCGGCGGCTACGTCCAGTTCGCGGGCGACCGCGATGCGGTCAGCCAGCCCGACGCCGAATGGCAGTCGCTGCCTTCCGAAGAGCGCTCGCACACCTTTCCCGCGCAACCGGTGTGGAAACGCGCGCTGATCGTCGCCGCCGGACCGGTGACCAATTTCCTGTTCGCGATCCTGATCCTCGCCGGCTTCGCGGCCTTTGTCGGGACGCCCACGACGCCTGCGGTCGTCGGCGCGGTGATAAAGGGTTCGGCCGCCGACGCCGCGGGCCTTCGCGGCGGCGACCGCATCCTGTCGGTCGACGGGCGCATGATGGAGGTGTTCACCGACATCCCGATGGCGGTCGCGCACCGGCCGGGCGAGACGATGGACGTCCGGATCGAACGCGGAGGGCAGCAGCACACGCTTCGCATGACGCCGCGGCCGATTAAGGAAAAGGACGATTTCGGCAATGTGACCGAACGTGCGGTCATCGGCATCGCGCCGGGAAAGCGCGTGTTCGAGACAGTGCCGCTGGCCGAGGCGCCGCTTGTGGCCTTTCGCCAGACCGCACAGATCGTGCGCCAGACGGTCGAGGTTCTCGGGCAGCTCCTCACCGGCAACCGCTCGATCAAGGACCTCAGCGGCCCGCTCAAGATTGCCAAGGTTTCGGGCGAAGCCGCGACGCTCGGCCCGGATTCGCTGATCTTCCTGATCGCGCTCATCTCCATCAATCTGGGGTTCATCAACCTGTTGCCATTGCCCATGCTCGATGGAGGACATCTGCTTTTCTACGGCTATGAGGCGATCCGGCGGCGTCCGGCGCCCCCTGCGGCGCAGGAATGGGCCTTTCGATTCGGCTTCGCGGCGATCGTCATGCTCATGCTGGTCGTGACTTTCAATGATTTGGCCTCATTCGGGCTGTGGGACGGGATCGCGCGCTTGATTGGATAAGCGGACTCGTGCAGGAGAGCGCGCCAACCCGTGGGCAAGCGGGTTCGTCGCTTTTGGGTTATTTTTGCGGGATGAACAGCGTGGCTTCACAGACATTTTCGGCGCGGACGCGGCTGGCGGCTTTGCTCATGGCAGGGACGATGCTTGCCAGCCCCGCCTTCGCTCAGGGCGTGCAGCCCCCGGTCGTCGCCGCGCCGACCGTCCCGGTTCCCGCTGCCGAGGCCGCTCCGGCCGCAGCGACGATCCGCTCGATCACCGTCACCGGCAACCAGCGGCTCGAAGGGCAGACGATCCTGTCCTACCTCCGCCTGCGGGTCGGGCAGGAATATAATCGCGCTATGCTCGATCAGGCGCTCAAGGATCTGGCCGCGACGGAGTTGTTCAAGGATTTCCAGATCAGCGACGACGACGGCGCGCTGACGATCCAGGTCGCCGAAAACCCGGTGATCAACCGCGTCATCCTCGAAGGCAACAAGCGGCTCAAGGAAGACAAGATCCGGCCCGAGATCAAGCTCGCGCCGCGCCAGATCTTCACCCGTTCCAAGGTCCGCGCCGACGTCGCGCGCATCATCGAACTCTACAAGCGCCAGGGTCGCTTCGCCGCGACCGTCGAACCCAAGATGGTGTCGCTCGACCAGAACCGCGTCGACGTGGTGTTCGAGATCAACGAGGGACCCAAGTCGAAGGTCCGCCAGATCAACATCATCGGCAACGAGAAGTTCAGCGACGGTGACCTGAAGGACGAGATGGCGACCAAGGAATCGGGGCTGCTGACGATCCTGTCGTCGAACACCAGCTACGATCCCGATCGCCTCGCCTATGACCAGCAGAAGCTGCGGCTGTTCTACCTGACCAACGGCTATGCCGATTTCCGCGTCATTTCGGCGGTCGCCGAGCTGACCAGCAACAAGCAGGACTTCATCATCACTTATGTGGTGGAGGAAGGCGAGCGTTATAAATTCGGCAAGGTCGGCGTCGAAAGCGAACTGCGCGATTTTCGTCCCGAAACGCTCAAGACCCTGCTGCCGATGAAGGAAGGCGACTGGTACGACGCCAAGCAGGTCGAAGATACGGTCGAAAGCCTGAGCGAGACGGCGGGCCTGTTCGGCTATGCCTTTGCCGACATCAACCCCGAATTCCGCCGCGACCCCGAAACGCGGACGATGGCGATCACCTTCAACGTTGCCGAAAGCCCGCGGACCTATGTCGAGCGCATCGACGTCAACGGCAACACGCTGACGCAGGACAAGGTCGTCCGCCGCGAATTTCGCCTGAACGAGGGCGACGCCTTCAACAGCTTTGCGGTCAAGCGTACCGAGAACCGCATCAACAGCCTCGGCTATTTCCAGGAAAATCTGGAAATCGAGCGCAAGGAAGGCAGCGCTCCCGACCGCATCATCCTGGAAACCAATGTCGAGGAAAAGCCGACCGGCGAACTGTCGCTGTCGGCGGGTTTCTCGTCGATCGAGAATTTCCTGCTCCAGGCCTCGGTGCGCCAGCGCAACTTCCGCGGCCTCGGCCAGCAATTGCAGGCGTCGGTCAATTATTCGAGCTATTCGAAGTCGGTCGAACTCGGCTTCACCGAACCCTATCTGTTCGACCGCAATATCTCGATCGGCGGCAGCATCTATCGCCGCGACCTCAATTCGTTCAACTTCATCAACAACGACCGCCGCACGACCTTCCAGCAGGTCACCACCGGCGCGCAGGTGACGGTCGGCGTGCCGTTGACCGAATATCTGTCGGCGTTCGGGCGCTACAGCCTGAACTTCGACGATGTGACGCTCGACCGGTCGCTCTATTATTTCGGCGACCAGTGCGATCCGCTGATCGCTGGGCGCTATCTGTGCGACGCGATCGGCAACCGCACGACGTCGCTGCTCGGCTTCACCCTCGCTTATGACGACCGCGACAATCGCATCCGCCCGACGCGCGGGCAGGCGCTGTCGATCAGCCAGGATTTCGCGGGTCTCGGCGGCAGCGTCAAATATGTCCGCACCCGTCTGACGGGCAGCAAGCACTTCAACCTCGGCAGCCGCTTCATCCTCAATGTCTCGGCCGAGGGTGGCTATATCTATCCGTTCGGCGGACGCCCGACCCCGACGAGCGACAAGGTCCGGCTGACCGACCGTTTCCAGCTTGGCGAACCGCAGATGCGCGGCTTCGACATTCGCGGCATCGGCCCGCGTGTGATCCGCTTCAGCAATGTCGATCTGACCGATCCGGCCAATCCGATTCTTGACGCCAGCCTGGCGAGCCGCCGGAACCTGATCGATGACGCGCTCGGCGGGCGCGCCTATTATCAGGGACGGCTTGAGGTCGACATTCCGCTCGGTACCGGCGCCAAGGAACTGGGGCTGCGGCCATCGGTCTTCCTCGACGTCGGTTCGGTGTTCAGCGTCAAGCGCCCGACGCTGACGACGCTCGCGAACTTCAAGGATCCGCTCGACAATCTGACCAAGAACCTGTGCCGCAACGCCACCACCGGCACGCAGCAGTTCGCGACCCGGCCGGTCGGTGAAGACGGTCTGCCGGTCGGCGCCCAATATACCGCTTGTCCGGAGGGCTTCTCGTCGCTGTCGCCGTTCGAGGAACGCTTCTATGGCGACACCTGGATGCCGCGCGTGTCGATCGGCGCGGGCGTCAACTGGAACTCTCCTTTCGGTCCCTTCCGGATCGACTTCGCTTACGCCCTTCGCAAAGAAGAGGGCGATGACACCAAACGCTTCTCATTCAACGTAGGAACCCAATTCTAATGAAAAAACTTCTTGTCGCATCGGCACTGGCGATCGCCACCCTGTCGGTTTCGCCCATGGTTGCGGCGCCGAGCCTTTGCTCAGGCCAAGGGCGTTGCCGTCGCCGACGTCCGCGTCGCCGCCGCCCGCTCGACCGCCTTCACCACGGCCACGCAGCAGATCGAGACCACCTACAAGGCGCAGATCGACCAGCAGAACACCCGCGGCCAGACGCTGCAGGCCGAGATTAATGTCCTGATCGCCAAATATAATGAAGAGTCGAAAAAGACCCCGCAGAACCAGACCGCGCTCCAGGCCGCGGCGAAGGCGGTGCAGGACAAGCGCCAGGCCGCACAGACCGAGCTCGCCCAGATCGGCGCGCCCGTCGACCTCGCCATCGCCTATGTCGAGGACCAGATCAGCGTCCGCATGAACGAGGCGATCAAGGCCGCGATGACCGCGCGCAAGGTCGATCTGCTGCTCAACCCCGATGCGGTGCTGGCGCGCGAAAACAATGTCGACATCACCGATGCCGTCGTTGCCGAGCTCAACAAGATCCTGCCTGCCGTGTCGATCGCGGTTCCGGCCGACTACCAGCCGGGCCAGCTCGTCCAGCAGCGCAACCAGCAGCTGATGGACGCCGCCCGCGCCGCGCAGCCGGGCGCCGCGGCTCCCGCCCCGGCCAAGCAGCGCGCCGACCACCCGCTAAGATCGTGGCGGACGGGGAAAATACGGACGGCGCCAAGGGGCCCGCGGATATCCGCCGGATCCTGTCGCTGCTGCCGCATCGTTATCCGATGCTGCTCGTCGACCGGGTGGTTTCGATGGTGCCGGACACCTCGATCCACGCGATCAAGGCGGTGACGATGAACGAGCCCTTTTTCCAGGGCCATTTCCCCGGCCTAGCCGATCATGCCCGGCGTCCTCATCGTCGAGGCGCTGGCGCAGGCCGGCGGCGTGCTGGCGATCGAATCGCTCGGCCTCGCCGAGCACCGGCAAGCTCGTCTATTTCATGGGGATCGACGGCGTGAAGTTCCGGAAGCCGGTCGAACCCGGCTGCCTGCTCGACCTCCACGTCACCATCCTTCAGGCGAAGCGCAATATCTGCAAGTTTGAGGGGCGTGCGATGCTGGGCGACCAACTGGCGACCGAATGCCAGTTCACCGCGATGATCGCCGACCCGCCGAGCGACTAATTCAGGCGGCACCAGCCCGCTCCCCCACCCGGCCTCCCTAGGTTACTATCGTTGGGGAGGCCGGGTGGGGGAGCGGGCTGGTGCCGCTTCCGGCGTTAGCCGGAAATAAACGCCACTACTTGCCAAATCGGCCGTTCGCCGTTAGGGGACGCCGCTTCGCGTCCCCGGACGCATCGACTCAGCTGCTGGTCGGAAACCAGCGGCACAGGAGCCAGAGACATGAAAAAAGACACGCATCCCGACTATCACATGATCACGGTCAAGATGACCGATGGCACCGAATATCAGACGCGCTCGACCTGGGGCAAAGAGGGCGACGTGATGACGCTCGAAATCGACCCCACCGCGCACCCGGCGTGGACCGGCGGCACCGGCCGGATGCTCGACGCGGGCGGCCAGGTCGCGAAGTTCAACAAGCGCTTTGGCGGGCTTACCCTCAAGCGCTGATCCCCGGCATCAGCCGAGAACTTTAGCAAGCGCGCTTTGCCACCCGGCAAGGCGCGTTTTGCGTTTTTCGGCATCGAGCGCGGGGACGAAGCGCGTCGCGGTGCCGCGCATCGCCTTGGCGGCACTTGCGAGGTCGGAGTAGAGCCCGGCCCCGGTCGCGGCGAGCATGGCGGCACCGAGCGCGGTACTCTCGATGAAATCGGGCCGTTCGACGGTCAGGTCTAGCATGTCGGCCAGGTCCTGCGCCATCCAGTCGTTCGCGGCCATCCCGCCGTCGATGCGCAGATCGGCCCAGTCGACGCCGTCGGCGGCGAAGGCCGATTTGAGGTTGTGCGCCTGATAGGCCTGCGCCTCCAGAGCCGCGCGTGCGACATGCGCCTTCGTGCTCGCGAAGCTGAGGCCCGATAGCGCCGCCAGCGCATCGGGCCGCCAGTGCGGCGCACCCAGCCCGGCGAGGGCGGGGACCAGATAGACGCCGCCATTGTCCACGACCGAGCGCGCCAGCCCCTCGCTCTCGCCCGCGCTCGCGAGCAGGCCCAGCCCGTCGCGCAGCCATTTGATCAGGCTGCCTGCGACGAACACCGATCCCTCGAGCGCATAGCTGCGCCGCTCGCCCTCCTGCACCAGAACCGTCGCAAGCAGGCGATTGTTCGACACCGGCCGCGTCGGGCCGCTCGCCGACAGGATGAAGGCGCCGGTGCCGAAGGTCGCCTTGGTCTGCCCTGGCGCCAGGCAGGCCTGTCCGATGGTCGCCGCCTGCTGGTCGCCGGCCATGCCGCTGATCGGGATCGCGCCGCCGAACAGCGCGGGGTCGGTGGCGCCGACGTTGGTCGTGCAACCGGTGATCTCGGGTAGCAGGCTTGTCGGCACGCCGAGCAGGTCGCACAGCCCGGCATCCCAACCGCCCGCGCTGTTGATATCCATCAGCAAGGTCCGCGACGCATTGCTCGCATCGCTGACATGCACGCCGCCGGTCAGGCGGAAGATCAGATAGGATTCGACCGTCCCGACCGCCAGCCGTTCGCCCGCCTCGCGCAATTGCGGCCAGTTCTTGAGGGCCCAGCCGATCTTGGTTCCCGAAAAATAGGGGTCGAGCAGCAGACCGGTCTTCGCCTGCACCGTGGCTTCGTGCCCTGCTTCCTTGAGCGCCGCGCAATCGGCTGCGGAGCGGCGGTCCTGCCACACGATCGCAGGAGCCAAAGGCTCGCCGGTCGTTCGGTCCCAGAATACAGCCGTCTCGCGCTGGTTGGTGATCCCGATCGCGGCGATGCGGCTAGCGCCGCCCGCCTCGTCGATCATCGTCCGGGTGCAGGCGAGCGTTGCCTCCCAGATTTCGGCGGCATCATGCTCGACCAGTCCCGGCCCCGGATAATGCTGCCGGAACTCGCGCTGCGCGCTGCCCAGCGGCTTGCCGTCGGCGGCAAACAGCATCGCGCGCGTCGAGGTCGTGCCTTCGTCGATGACGATGATCCGTTCGGTCACTGAGAGCTCCCCATCCGCTTGTGCCCGGCGACGCGCCGTTCTTCTCTTTCACCCTAGATGAAGGAAGGACGGCGCTTCGACAAGCGCAGGGCAGCCGGATCGACGCGGGAGGATTGCCGGGACGGGAAGGCCGCGCTCAAAGCCCCTTCATATATTCGACCAGCGCCAGCCGGTCCTCATGCGTCAGCCGCGCATTGCCATAATCATGGCCGCATGTTGGAATTGCCGGGGATCGGCCTGCCCTGCGTGTCGGTGGTGCTGAAACGGAAGCTTGCCGAGCCAGTGGCGTCGACAAAGCCGACCTTGACCGGGTCGAATTGTTTCGAGCCCACCGTGAAGCTCGCGGCGCGCTGTGCTGGCGGCAACAACAATTCGTAGAGCGACCGCACCGACCCGTTGTGCAGATAGGGTGCGGTCGCCCAGATGCCGTTCAATGGCCGCGCCTTGTAGACGAGCAGGGGATCGTTCATCTCCGCCATGCAGATCGCGAGCCGCTGTGCCGCGGTTTTCTGCGCCGTTTCGGAACCCGGCGCGACGAGCGAGAAATCGATCCGCCGCGGCAGGCCGAGCCCGGCCTTCGCGAACACTTCGGCGAGCTCCAGCTTCTTGCCCGACAGCGACCCCGCTACCGATGTCACCAGCATCTGGCGCGAACTGCCGACCGCGCCATATTTCGGCCCGCTGCCGAAATATCCCTCGGGCACGTCCTTCAGATTGCCGGTGCGGTTGCGGATCGTCATCGTGTTGCACGCCATCCATGGATCGGTGCCGACCGGCCGCGGTCCGGCCCAGATCGGGGTCAGCACCGCCTTGATATCGGTGTCCAGATCGTCGGGCGCCAATATCGCGTGGCACGACACGCATTCTTCCGCGAACAATATTCTGCCGCGTTCGGCCAGGGCCGCGTCGGGCTTGGGAAAGCTCCCGGGCCAGGCGGGAGGCAAGAGCTTGGCGACCTGCACCTCCATCGCGTCGAGGTTGGTCACGTTGACGCTCGACGCATAGCCATCGAGCCCGGGATAGGGCGTGCTGATATTGACATCGCCGAACACCCCGATCACCTCGCCGGTGTTGCGGCCCAGCCCGCCGACGTCGACGATATCGCCGCTTGGCAGCTTGAACTTCCGGTTCGGTGCGAAGCCGTTCCACTGCACCTTGTCGTGCTGGGCAATGTTCCACAAAAAGGGATAGCTGACGGGCGCGTCGGCGGCGCCGGTGAACGGATCCTGGGCCTGGTTGATCAGCGCCACCTTGTTCAAAATATGCCCCACCGCGTCGAGCCGCCCATGGCCATAGCGCGAGGTCGGCCGGTCGGGCGGATCGTTGAGCGCCTTGACCTGCGCCTCCCACGCCACGAAATTCTTCAGCGCGCCGCGCAGAAGGTCCTTGTCGCGGGCCGCCCCCGCACCGAGTACCGCGGCGGCGAAGCGGTCGAACTTCGCCGGATCGGCAAGCGTCGCCTCGGCGGCGAGGTCGAGTTCCTCGATGAAGGTCTGGAAATCGGTCATGCCGGGGCCGCCCTCGACCCGCACCACCGCGTCGCCGTGGCGGATCTCGTTGGTGTGGCACGCGGCGCAGTTCATGCCGACCCACGGTTCCTTCGCGCCCTGGCCGCTCTTCCAGCGCAGCCGCGAACGGATCAGTCCGTCGTCGCCGCGTGTGTTGAGCGCAAAGCCGATCGGCAGGCCATATTTCAGGCCATCGCTGTCGTCGGCATCGGGCGGCAGATAGCCCAGTGCCGCCATGCGGTCGAAGGTGAAGAATTTCGCCTGCGATCCTTTTTCCTCGAGCGCCATCAACCAGGCGTGCGGGATCAGCCGCGATCCCTGGTCGCCGTGGTACCATGCGAGCTGTTCGGCGCGCGTCCAGCCTTGCGTCAGCGGGCCTTTGTCGCCTTTCGTCATGCAGGCGCCGAGCAGCAGGGTGGCGCCCATGGCTGTGGCGAGCAACGCGGCTCCGCGCCTTCCGGTGGCGGGCAATATGTCGGTCATCATCGTCTCCCTGTCCGCCGCGCCGTTGGCGATCGTTGCCGCCAAACCCGCGAACTGTGCGCCCCACAGGTTTCATCCGATCCGCGAAACGGGGATCGGCGACGAATAGAGAAGGCGGCAAATAAGCGCCGATCGCGCGCGCGAGTCAAGGCAAGGACAGGGTAAGCCGCCCGTTAAGCGGTGGCCCCTGACGCGGGAGCCTTGCAAATCCGCGCCATCCATGCCATATGTTGTGCAACGCAGCATGGCGGGATCACCCGCCGCAACCACCGGTAGCGTGATTTTCCCGCCCGTTTCAGGCGCGGGACGAGCCGGAAGCGCGCTTTGTCCCCAGAGGCACCCTTTCACGCGGGTCGTTTCGAACCCGCGGCCGTGCGCCGTCCGTTCGATACGAACGGACGCTGTGCGCGTCGCCCATTGTGAGTAATATATGACCAGTTTCAACGACTTTGGCCTGCATGCCGACATCAATCGCGCGCTTGCCGCCAAGGATTATACCGTTCCGACCCCGATCCAGACGCAGGCGATCCCGCCGCTGATGAAGGGCCGCGACCTGTGCGGCATCGCGCAGACCGGCACCGGCAAGACCGCAGGCTTTGCGCTGCCCTCGATTCACCATCTGATCACCCATCCGCACCACACCAATCCGCGCAGCTGCCGGATGCTCGTGCTGGCACCGACGCGCGAACTCGCGGCGCAGATCGCGCAGAGCTGCCGCGACTACGGGCGCTTCACCAAGCTGCGCGTCTCGACCGTTTTCGGCGGCGTGCCGATCAACAAGCAGATCCGCGACCTTGCGCAGGGTGTCGAAATCCTCGTCGCCACCCCGGGCCGCCTGCTCGACCTGATCGACCAGCGTGCGCTGCGCCTCGACGATGTCGAAATCTTCGTCCTCGACGAAGCCGACCAGATGATGGACATGGGCTTCATCCACTCGCTGCGCCGCATCGCCAAGCTGCTGCCCTCGCGCCGTCAGAACCTTTTCTTCTCGGCGACGATGCCGAAGGAGATCGCGCACCTCGCCGAGCAGTTCCTCGAGGATCCGGTCACCGTGTCGGTGACGCCGCAGGCGACGACCGTCGAAAAAATCCGCCAGTTCTCGACCTACGTCGAGCAGAAGGAAAAGCAGGCGCTGCTCCATTCGGTGATCGCCAGCGAGGATATCGACCGCGCCCTGATCTTCACCCGCACCAAGCACGGCGCCGACCGCGTCGTGCGCCACCTCGCGGGCGCGGGGATCAAGGCGATGGCGATCCATGGCAACAAGAGCCAGTCGCAGCGCACACATGCGCTGCAGGCCTTCCGCTCGGGCGAGATCAAGCTGCTCGTCGCGACCGACATCGCCGCGCGCGGCATCGACGTGTCGGGCGTTTCGCACGTCATCAACTTCGAGATCCCGAACGTGCCCGAACAATATGTCCACCGCATCGGCCGCACCGCGCGCGCCGGCGCCGAGGGCAAGGCGATCAGCTTCATCGCTCCCGACGAGCGGCCGTATATGCGCGATATCGAGCGCGTCACGCGGAGCAAGTCCGAAGCGATGCCGCTGCCCGAGAATTTCAACGAGCTGGTGCGCAACCTGCCCAAGCCCGCGCAGCCGCCGCGCGATACCGGCAGCAAGGGCCGCAACCCGCAGCGCCAGCGCGACGAGGCGTTCGCCGGGCGCGGCGAGGGCAATCGCGGCAACCAGCCGCGCGGCGACCGTGGTCCGCGCCGCGAAGGTGCGGGCGCCGACGGCCAGCCGCAGCGCAAGCGCCGCTTCCGCCCGCGCGGCGGCAAGGTCGGTGCGCACAAGGGCGCGGTCAAGCGCGTCGGTTGACGGAAGGCGTGCTCGCTCGTTAGGGTCTCCCGGGTTCGGGGAGGCTTGGGTGATCGACGACGACGAATATGAGCCGCTGCCGCGGCGTCCGATGATGCGGCGCAAGCGGGTGCTGATCCCGCTCGCGCTGCTGCTCGCGATCGTCGTCGCCTTCTTCGCGCTCCGCACCCCCGACACCGACCGCGACGCGATGATCGCGAAATATGGCAGCCCGGATGCCAATTTCGTGGCCAGCCCGGCGGGCCAGCGCATCCACTATCGCGATCAGGGCAAGCGCGACGGCCCGGCTATCGTGCTGCTCCACGGATCGAACAGCAGCCTGCACACCTGGGAGCCGCTCGTGCAACGGCTCGGCGGCGATTACCGCATCGTCACGCTCGACCTGCCCGGCCATGGCCTGACGGGCGGCACGCCCGACAAGGATTATGGCGCGAGCGGGATGATGGCGGCGATCGACGTCGTTGCGGCGAAGCTCGAACTCGACCGCTTCACGCTGGGCGGCAATTCGATGGGCGGCTGGGTCGCGTGGCGCTATGCCCTCGACCATCCCGACAAGATCGACGCGCTGCTGCTGCTCGACGCGAGCGGGATGCCGCTACGCGCGGGCGAGAAGGCGCCCGAATCGAACATCGGCTTTCGTGTCCTCGAATATTCGTCGGGCCGCTGGCTCGCGACCCGGATCACCCCGCGCTCGCTCGTCGAGATATCGCTGCGTGGCTCGGTCGAGAAACAGGCGGTGGTCGATGAGGCGATGATCGACCGCTATTGGGAGTTGCTGCGCTTCCCCGGCAACCGCGAGGCGACGGTGCTGCGCGCCCGCATGGACCGCGAACCCGCAATGGCCGACCGGATCGGGGGCATCAGGGCGCCGACGCTGATCCTGTTCGGCAAACAGGACCGGTTGATCAACGCCAGTGCCGCGCAGACCTTCCACGAACGCATCCCCGGGTCGGAGGTCGTGCTGCTCGACGGCATCGGCCATCTGCCGATGGAGGAGGCGCCCGACGCGACCGCCGCGGTGATCGCCGATTTCCTCAAGCGGCGGCTTGTTCCGCCGCCGGCGCGTCCAGAAAGTCGCTGATCCGGTCGGCGACCTTCGCCGCATGGGTGAAGGGGAACAGGTGCGATCCCGGCACCACTTCCAGCATCGCGCCGTCGATCAGTTGGGCGATCATCTGGCCGTGGGCCGCGGGCACGACGCCGTCCTGTTCTCCCATCAGCACCAGCGTGGGGATATGCTTCAGCGTCGGCAGCATCGCCGCGCTCGTCCAGCCCGCCATCGCCATGCTTTGATAGGTCAGGCCGAGCGGCGTTGCGGTCGGCAGCTTGAGCCCGCTCGCCAGCATGTCGTCGTCGAGCAATGCCGCCCAGCCGATGCCCGGCGCCGCGACGGTCGGCGTCGTCGCCATCAGCACCAGCCGCCGCACGCGGCTCGGGAATTGCACTGCGATCTGCTGCGCCATCGCGCCGCCCCAGCTGAAGCCGGCGAGGTCGAAGCTTTTGTGGCCGAATCGCTCGGCGATCTCGACCAGGATCGCCGCCATCGTCGGCGCGCCATAGGGCATCAGCGCGTCGGGCGATCCGCCGACGCCCGGCATGTCGAGCGTCCACACCTCGCGGCCGTGAAGCTGCGCCAGCAGCGGCGCTGCCGCGGCGATATCGGCGCCGATGCCGTTGAGGAACAGCAAGGGCGTCTCGCCCGCGCCCGTGCGCCAGCGCGCGACGCGCAGCATCAGGCCATAGATATGTTCCATGCCGATTGTCGGCGAACCGCTGATCCTGCTCATCGAGGTCGCCTTGGCATCTTTTGGTGACGGGCGAAAGTCCGGTTGGCTGAAGGCCCCATATTAAACCAAACCGCAGCCTTGAGCCTGTCGAAGGGCGCCTATCCGAGAAGCGCCCTTCGACAGGCTCAGGGCTGCGGTGTCGGGACCGGTGTCGCCAGGGCCGCTCGCTCGGCCTGTTCGTATCGCAAACAGTCGAAAATCTTCGCCCCCGCCAGGAACACCGACCCGCTGCAGGCCAGCAGCAGCAATTTGCCGCCGACACCAGGATATTCGTGAATATAGATCATGCCGCGCGCCATCGCCCCGACCCCCAGCGCATAGATGATCAGGCACGCCTCGAACCTGGTCTTGATGACGAACAGCCGTCCGATTTTCTTCAGCATCACCATAGCCTCGACAAGGGCAAGAGCCGTGCCAGTGGCGCAAATCGGGGATTCGGCGCCGCGGGCTTATGGTAAACTGTAAATTAACTCGACAGCGGCGGGAAGGGCGGAGGCAATATTTCCCGCCCAAATGGAAAGCGGCACCCCCGCATCGCTGCAAGGGCGCCGCTGACTGACGTCCCAGGGTCGCAGAAGGGCTGAGCAGTTGCGGTCTTATCGGTGCGCTGTGCCGCGGCCGCATCCTTCATATGAAGGATGGATGCCAAAAAAAATGCGGTGTCTCAAACTCCGTGCATGCTGAGCTTGTCGAAGCAATGTCCTTCTTCAATGGCAAAAGGAAACAATGGCCCCCTTCGACTGCCTTGCAGGCGCCCAGGACAAGCTTCGACAAGCTCAGCACGAACGGAGTCGGGTCAGTTCGGGGTCGTCACCGCAATCCGTGCGAGCAGCGAGGCGAGGTCGGCCTGCCGCGTGCAGCCGGTCTTTTCGAGCACGCGGCTCAGCTGGCTGCGCACCGTGCTGATCGCGACGTCGCCCGCCGCCGCGATCGCCTCGGGTGTCTCGCCGCCCGCGATCCCCTGGGCGACGCGCGCCTCCGACGGCGTGAGGTCGAACAGCGAGCGCATCAGCGTCGCCGACGGCGCGCGCCCGGATGCGACCGGGATCAGCAGCATCAAGGCATAGCTGTCGCCGAACACGTCGTGCGCGCTACGTCGCACCGGGATGACGTGGGCGACCAGTTCGGGATGACCGGCCCGATCGCGGATTGGGAAGGAGCGGACTTCGCCGCCCGCGTCGCTGCCGAGCGCCGCCAGTGCTTCGCCCAACATCGTATCGGCCTGCTTGTCGGCGAGATGCAGCCTGCCCATTGCGCCCCAGACCAGATGTTCGCGCAGATCCTCGGCCAGAGAACTCGCTTCGATGACCTCGCCATTTGCGTGGAGGAGCAGCGCGGGCAGGCGCAGCGCCGCCAGCGCTTCGGTCGCGCCCTCGGCGCGTTTCAGCTGCAGCCGCGCGCTGACCAATGCGCTGCGCGCGATATGCGGGCGGATCGCGTTCAGCCGCGCGACATTCTCGCGCTCGATCGGCCCGCCGTCGAAGGCGCGTTCGACGCTGAACACGATATTGTCGCCGGTCGGCACCTGCAGCCCCGTGCCCGCCGACCAGCCGAGCCCGCGCGGGCGGAAAAAGTCGCGATAGACCGGATCGGCGCGCAGCTCCTCTTCGCTCCAGAAATCATATTCGACGAAAAAGGATGGCGCTTCCTGGCTCATCAGGCAGACGCGGCGGCTGCACTTGCCGAACCAGCCGTCGTTGACATAGGCGTCAAAGGCATCGGCGACGCTCTCGGACGCCGTCCAGTTCAAGGATTTGCGCGCCGAGAAGAGCAGGCCGCCGGTCGACCCTGCGAGCGCCGCGACGTCGTCGAGTACGCCGGGCCACGCCTCGGGCACTACCGAACATTCGTAGATGCGGTCGATCAGGTCATCGTGCATGCGTGCCCCCTCAGTTCAACTCGCTCAGCCCCAAAGCCTCCAGCAACGCCGTCCGCGCCCGCCGCACATCGGCGGCCAGCCCGGCCGAACCCAGATCGCCCGCCGCGATCGCCTCGGGCCAGTGCTTCGCCACCACCTCCGAAATCCGGTCGAGCCTGTCCGCATCGGCCATGAAGCGCGGATCGACGGTAGCCGGATCGGCGACCACGCGCAGCCGCAGGCACGCCGGACCGCCGCCATTCGCCATCGACTGGCGCACATCGACGGGCAGCAGCCTGCGGATCGGGCCATTGCCCGCGACATGCGCTTCCAGCCAGTTCCACACTGCGGGCGTGGCCTGTGCCTCGGTGGGCAGCACGAGCCCCATGCCGCCGCCCTCGGGCAGGCTGACGAGCTGGGCGTTGAACAGATAGGATCTGATCGCGTCGGGCAGGCTCACCGCCTCGGCGGGCACCTCGACGATCTCGACCGCGGGGAAGGCGGCGCGGATTTCCGCATGCGCCGCCTCGCGGTCGTGAAAGGCGGTTTCGTGGGTGAAGAGCACTTTCTCGTTCGCCACCGCGACGACGTCATTGTGGAACGCGCCACCCTGGATCGCGATATCGGATTGGCGGATGAACAGCGTGCGCGCCGGATCAAGCCGATGGCGGCGCGCGATCGCCTTCGAAGCGTCGAGATGCTGGCGCGCGGGAAAGCGTCCGCCGCCGACGCCGTAGACGAAAATCTCGACCCCCGGCGATCCGTGCCCGTCGCACAGCCGCATATGGTTGGCGGCGCCCTCGTCGCCAAAGGGGGCGGGGACGGGACCATGGACCGCAAAGGCCGCGTTGGCGAAGGCGAGTTTGAGCTGCGCCAGCGTCCCCTGCCATTCATGGCTGCGGTGGGGCATGGTCACCAGGTTGGCGACGGTGAGGTGGCATTTGCCATCGCCGCTGTCGGGGGCGGGAGAGACGGTTGCGGCATTGGCCGCCCACATCGACGAGGCCGACCAGGCCTGCGCGCGCAAATGCGGCTCGGCCTCCTCCAGCGTCGTTCCCAGCACCTCCAGCCACGCCGCATCGGGCCGGTCGAGCGGGGTGAAGAAACCCTGCGGCAGTCCGAGCGCCAGATTGTGGCGCATCTTGTCGATGCCCTGCAGCGCGGCGGCGCGTGGCTGCGACACGTCGCCGGCATTGTTCGCTGACGCAATATTGCCGCGGCTGAGGCCGGCGTAATTATGTGTCGGGCCGATGATCCCGTCGAAATTGATTTCGGTGAGCATAAACTCCCTCTCCAATCCCTCCCCTTCAGGGGAGGGCAGCGAGACTTGGCAGCTTGCTGCCTAGTCGCAGCGGGTGGGGTCCATCGGCCTCGCGCAAGGCCGATGGACCCCACCCCAACCCCTCCCCTGAAGGGGAGGGGCTTTTCGTTACCGCCCGATCCAGCTGATCTGGTCGCCCGGTCCGACGCCCAATATGCGCGCGGCATCGGCGTCGATCGTGCCGTCGGGACCGACCTTGCCGAAGCAGCAGCGGAAGTCCGCCAGCCGCCCGGTCGCGACCAGCGCATCCTCGCCGCCCTCGCCGATGCCCGACACTTCGAGATGCTTGGCGTCGCGGATGCTCGCGACCTGATCGGTGCGCGCGGTCATCGTCGGGCCGCCGTCGAAGATGTCGACATAATTTTCGAAGGCGAAGCCTTCATTCTCCAGCATCCGCATCGCGGCGCGGCCCGTCGGGTGCGGCACGCCGATGACGCTGCGCGCATGGTCGCTGAGCATCGCGATATAGACGGGGTGCTTGGGCATCAGGTCGGCGATGAACTGGTTGCCGTGGACCGCGTTGAACTGGTCGGCTTCCTGGAAATTCATCCCGAAGAATTTGCCCGCGACCCCGTCCCAGAAGGGCGAGCCGCCCGCTTCGTCGATCACCCCGCGCAGCTCGGCGAGGATGCGGTCGGCGAAGCGCGGTCGGTGCCGCGCGATAAACAGATAGCGCGAGCGTGCGAGCAGCAGCCCCAGCCCGCCCGCGCGCGCCGCGGGGTGGAGGAACAGCCCGCCGACCTCGCTCGCGCCGTTGAGGTCGTTGCTGAGCATCAGCACCTGCGCGTGGAACGTACGCCCCAATTGCTCGCTATGCTTGCTGTCGGTGCCGATGCGATAGGAGTAGAAGGGCCAGCGCTGCCCGACCTGTCCGAAAATCTGGCAGGTGCCGCGCACGTCGCCGCTGTCGAGATCCTCGAGCACCATCAGATACAGCTCGTCGGCCGGATATTCCTTCTCCGACCGGAAACCCGCCTCGGCACGCTCGAGCTTGGCGCGCAGCGCCTTTTTGTCGGGGGGCAGGTTGGTGAAGCCGCCCCCGGTCAGCTTTGCCATCTCGTAAATGCTCTGCAAATCGCCCGGTTTGGCCGCCCGGATCACATGGTTCACACTTCCCCCCGTTCCGCTATGCGCATCATCGTCAGCGCCGACAGTCGTGCCCGTTCGGCGAGGCTGTCGACGATCAGAAATTCGTCCGACGAATGGATCGCGCCGCCGCGCGGGCCCATGGTGTCGACCACCGGCACTCCGCACGCCGCGATATTGTTGCCGTCGCACACGCCTCCCGTAGCGTTCCAGCCGATCGGCGGCAGGCCGAGCGCCGCGCCGCAATCGCGCACCAGCTCGAACAGGCGCGTCGCGGCGGCGTCGAGTGGCTTGGGCGGGCGGTTGAAGCCGCCGTGGAGGTGGCAGTGGACGTCGTGGTCGTGCTGGATGTTGGCGATAGTGTCGCGCAGCGCGGCTTCGGCGGCGGCCATCGCTTCGGGGGTCGCGGGGCGCAGGTTGACGCGCAATATGGCCTGGTCGGGGACGACATTGTTCGGCCCGCCGCCGTCGATCCTGGCCGGATTGACCTTTAGTTCCAAGGATTTGAGTGCATTCAGCCGCACCGCCAGATCGGCCGCGGCGACAAGGGCGTTGCGCCCCTCTTCGGGGTTGCGTCCGGCGTGGGCGCTGCGGCCGTGGATGGTGATGCTGAAGTTGCCGCTTCCGGGCCGCGCACCCGCCAGCGTGCCGTCGGGGAGCGCGGGTTCATAGGTCAGCGCGGCGGTTTTTCCGGCGGCGAGCCTGGCGATCAGCGCGGCCGACGCGTGGCTTCCGGTCTCCTCGTCGCTGTTGATCATCACGTCGTAGCCGACACGATCGGCGAGCGGCGAGGCTTCGAGCGCGGTCAGCGCGGCGAGGATCACCGCTATGCCCCCCTTCATGTCGGCGGTGCCGGGGCCGTTGAGCACGCCGGGTTCCAGCCATTGCAAGGTCTGGAACGGATGATCGGCGGCGAACACCGTGTCCATGTGTCCGGTCAGCAGCAATTGCACCGGCGCCTGCGGCCGCACCCGCAGGTGCAGGTGATCGCCGCGCTGCGTGGTCCTGATGTTGCCGTTCGCATCGACGCTTTCGACCGGATCGGGCGCGACGAGGCGGATGTCGCCCGGCAGCGCCGCAAAGGCATCGGCGAGCATGTCCGCGACGGTTTTCAGTCCGGACAGATTGCCCGTGCCGCTGTTCACCGCGGCCCACTGCTCGACCTGCGCCAGCATCGGCGCGTCGGCGGCGATTTCGAGCGTCGCGCTTTCGGAGGCGGTGAGGGCGGTCATCGCACGGCTATAGCGAGCGGGAAGGGGCTTTGGCACCCCCCTCGGCCGCCGCGCTCAAAAACGCAGGACGACGCGCGTGCCCGGTTCCGCGTCCTCGATCGTCATCCGGCCGCGATGCAGGGCGACGACCGCGGCGACGAGCGACAGGCCGAGCCCCGTTCCCGGCTTGCCGACGGTTTCGGGCAGGCGGAAGAAGCGTTCCTTCACCCGCTCGCGAAAAGCGGGGGCGATGCCGGGGCCGCTGTCGGCGATCGCGATCCGGATGCAGCCGCCCGTCCGCTCGGCGGTCACCCGAACCGGTCCCGCGTCGCCGCCATATTTGATCGCATTGTCGAGCAGGTTGGAGATCGCCTGGAACAGCAGGTTGCGATCGGCCTCCATCGCCAGCCCCGGTGCGATCGCGCCTTCGATGACCGGCCCATGGTCCTCGGCGGCGGGGCCGTGCAGTTCGATCGCGTCGGCGAGCAGCGACGACAGGTCGACGCGCTGCGACCCCGCGAGATGCTGGCCGCTTTCGATGCGCGCGATGCGCAGCAGGGCGTCGAAGATCGATTGCAGCCGGACCGCCTCCGCCGACGCCTGCTCGGCCAGCCTTTGCCATTCGGTCTCGTCGGCCGCCGCGCCGAGTTCGTCGAGGTCGGCGCGCAGCCGCGCGAGCGGAGTGCGCAGTTCGTGCGCGATATTGTCCGACACGCGCCGCACCGATTCGACCGACTCCTCGATCCGCGCCAGCATCAGGTTGAGCGTTTCGGCGAGCTCGTCGAAATCGTCGCCGGTCCCGCGCAGCGGGATGCGTTCGGTCAGGCTGCCCGCCATCACGCGCCGCGCGGTGCGCGTCACCGCGTCGATCCGGCGTCCGACCGCCGCGCTCATCGCGAAACTCCCGCCGATCGCGAGCAGCGCGGCGCACAGGATGATCCACGCCGAACTGACCGCGAAAAGCTCGTCGCGGTCGTCGATATCCTCGACGTCGCGCCCGACGATCAGCCGTGCCCCGTCGGACAGCCGCCGTTCGACGACCAGCGCCTCGTAATCCAGTTCCTCGCCATTCCGATAGAGGTCGGCCTCCAGCAGCCGCCAGCCGACGATCGGCTGGTGGGGCCAACTCGGCAGATTGCTGTTCGCCACCCGCCCGTCGCCGCCCACCAGCGCGTGAAAGGCGTGGCGATGTCCCGGCGCGCGTTGCCGGCTGTCGAGCGCGGCGACCAGCGCGGAGCGTCCGTCGGCGGCGTCGAGGCGCGCCAGCCGGTCCGCCTCGGCCGCTACCTGGCCGGCCTCGCGCAGCAGGGGCCGGTAGACCCCCGCCCAATAGGCGGTCCCGAACAGCAGCAGCATCGAGGTCAGGAACAGCGCGACATAGGTCAGCCCGAGCCGAAAGGTCAGGCTGTGCCCCATCTGCCGCCAGCGCGACGTCATGCGGCGCGCATCAGGTAGCCGGTGCCGCGCACCGTATGGATCAGCGCGGTTTCGAAGCCGCGATCGACCTTTTGCCGCAGCCGGCTGACATGCTGGTCGATGATGTTGGTCTGCGGGTCGAAATGATAGTCCCACACATGTTCGAGCAGCATCGACCGCGTCACGACCCGCCCCTCGTTCCGCGCGAGATAGGTCAGGATGCGATATTCGCGCGCGGTCAGGTCGATCGTCTTGCCGCGCCGCTTCACCTGCTGGCCGAGCAGGTCGATCTCGAGGTCGCCGATCGTCAGCCGCGTCTCGGCGACGATCGCCGGACCGCGCCGCGCGAGTACATCGACGCGCGCGAGCAGTTCGGACATGGCGAAGGGCTTGGTCAGATAATCGTCGCCGCCGGCGCGAAGCCCCGCGACGCGCTCGTCGACGTCGCCGAGCGCGCTCAGGAAAAGGACCGGCGTCGCATCGCCGGTCGCGCGGATCGTCTGGACGATCGTCAGCCCGTCGACCTGCGGCAGCATCCGGTCGACGATGATCAGGTCGAAACTGTCGGCCGCGGCGCGCAGCAGGCCGGCGCGCCCGTCGGTTTCCAGCGACACGACATGGTCAGCGCTTTTCAGCCCCTTGCCGATATGCTCCGCGACACGGGCATCGTCCTCGATCACCAGGATCTGCATCGCTTACCCCTTAGGGAGCCGCGCGGCGCGCCGCCACGCTTTCGAACATTTGATTTTCGTCATCTTCGCCGCGCGGCACCGAAGATGGCCGGATTCAAATCTGTGGCCCATGCACGCGATAACGACCGCCGCCATGGCTCTCCCCGCAAAGGAGAAAGCCATGGGTCGGGCCGAAATGCATATCGCGGCAAGCTTGCCGCAGACGCTGGTCGTGCCGGAACCGGTCCGGCTGTCGGTGTTCGACCTCGACCGCACGCTGACGATCCGGCCGACCTACGCATCCTTTCTTTTCTTCGCGGCGCGTACCCATGCGCCGTGGCGGCTCCTGCTCGTACCCTTGCTGCTGCCGCTGGCGCTTCTCCATGCTCTGAAGCTGATCCCGCGCCGCCGCATGAAGCAGGCGATGCATCGCCTCGCGCTCGGCGGATCGCTCGCCGAGCGCGACGCCGCGCGCCTCGCCGACGATTTCGCCCGGCGTCTCGTCGCGCGCGGCCTCTACCGTCAGGGGATCGAACTGATCGAGCGCGAACGCGCCGCCGACCGCCGCATCCTGATCGCGACCGCCGCGCCGCATTTCTACACCGCCGCGCTCGCGCGCCGGCTCGGCATCGCCGATGTCGTCGCGACCGCCTCGTCGTGGCGGGATGGCCAGCTCGTGCCCGCGATCGACGGCGCCAACTGCTACGGCGCCGACAAATGCGCGATGGTGCAGGCGTTCATGCGCCGCGCCGGGATCGCGCGCGATGCGGCGCATATCCGCTTCTTTTCGGATCATGTGTCCGATCTTCCGCTGTTCGACTGTTGCGACGAGCCCGTCGCGGTGAACCCCTCGCCAAAGCTCGCCGCCATCGCCGCCCGCTGCGGCTGGCCGGTGCTCGACTGGCGCCAGCCCCGGGCCTGACCCCATGCGAATCGGCTTTCTCTTCAACCATGGCGGCGGGCATCAGGTCGCGCACGCGCTGCCCGTCGCCTTCGCGCTCCGGCGCCTGTCGAACCGCGCCGACATCCGCATCCTCGTCTCGGAGGGCAGCGCGGCCGAGGTGACGCGGCTGGCCGACCGCGAGGCGGGGCCGCGTCCCGATATCGTCCGGCTGGCGCCGCCGTCGCGGCTCGCCCGCGCCGCCAAGCGCGCGACCGGCGGGGCGGTCCCCGCCGACACGCTGTCGGTGCTGCGCCGCAATCTCGACCGCTTTCGCGACCTCGATGCGTTGGTGGTGCCCGAAAAGACCTCGCTGCTGCTGAGGACGCATTTCGGGCTCGACAATCTGAAGCTGATCCATACCCGCCACGGCGCCGGCGACCGCGCGATCGGTTTCGACAAGGCGAGCGGGCAGTTCGACCTTGTGCTGATGTCGGGCGCCAAGATCCGCGACCGGCTGGAGGATGCGGGGCTGCTGCGCGCGGGCGGCCATGCGATCACCGGTTATCCCAAATTCGACCTGCCGCCGCGCACTCCGCGCCCGCGGCTGTTCGTCAAGGACCGGCCGACCGTCCTCTACAACCCGCATCCGTCGCCCGCGCTGTCGAGCTGGTACCGGATGGGGCCACAGATTCTCGACTGGTTCGCGAACAGCGACCGGTACAATCTGATCTTCGCGCCGCACGTCATGCTGTTCCGGAAACGGATCACGGCCTCTCTGTCGCCCTTCGCGCTCGGCTGGAACCGCTGGCCCGATGCGCGTCATTACGACCGCGACCATATGCTGATCGACACGGGCAGCCCGGCCAGCCTCGACATGACCTATACCGACGCTGCGGACATCTATCTTGGCGATGCGAGCAGCCAGGTCTACGAATTCCTCCGCCGCCCGCGCCCATGCGTCTTTCTGAACCCGCGCGGCCACGCGTGGCGCGGCAATCCCGATTTCACGCACTGGCAGGCGGGACCGGTGGTCGAGACGATCGAAGATTTCGCCGCCGCCTTCGAAGAGGTGCCGTTGCTCGATCCCGCCGACCGCCAGCGCCAGCGCGACCTGTTCGCGTACAGCTTCGACCTCGACGAACGCCCGTCGTCGGAGCGCGCGGCCGAGGCGATCCTCGATTTTCTGGGGGCGGGCATGACCGGCATCATGGCACCTTCGCCGTTCGGGGCCTTTGTCGAATATGGCCTGCTCAAGACGCTCGCCAAGTGGCGCGCGCGCCTGGTATCCGCGCTGCGCCAGGCGAACGACGCGCCGGTGCGGACGCGCTATGGGGTGCGCATGCACGCCAACTGGCGCGACCGGACCTTTCAATATTGCTATCATGCGACCTATGGCCGGGTGCTGTCGGATTTTCTGGCTTAGCCAGCGCCGCGCCTTCACCTTCATCGACATCGGCGCGAACCAGGGGCTGTACAGCCTGATCGCGGCGGACAACCCGCATTGCCGGTCGGTGATCGCCTTCGAGCCCGTCGCAGCGACGCACGACCGCCTTTGCCGCAATATCGCGCTGAGCGACCGGGCGGGGACGATCCGTCCGGTCGCGGCGGCGGTATCGCGCGAATCCGGCACCGCCGCCATCTCGACCGATGCCGCGCACAGCGGTACCGCCAGCCTGCGCGACGGGAACGGCTCCGATGGCGCGGAAATGGTGCGGCTGGTCGGCGGCGCGGCGCTCGACGAGATGCTCGCGGGCAATTTCCCCATGATCGTCAAGGTCGACGTCGAGGGGCATGAGGAGGCGGTGATCGCCGCGCTGACGGCCTCGGCGCACGCCGCGCGGATCGCCGCCGTCTTCTACGAGGTCGACCGGCGCTGGACCGACGCGGCGGCGATCGAGGCACGGCTGGCTGCGGCGGGTTTCGCCCGCTTCGACCGCTTCGGCTTCGGGCGCCATTACGACGTACTGGCGGTCCGCCAGGCCCTTGCGGGATGACATGATGATGCAATGAAATCGGACATGTCGTACAACTGGAGGATTGCCGAGCGGTGGCGAACCGGCGCATAAGGGGGCCGGTCTTAACAGGGGAGCCGCTCCGATGATCCGACCCGATCCCCTGTGCCGTGCCGGACCGCGGGTTCCCCATGGCTGACGGACAAAAGCCCGGCGACTATGTGCTGAAACCGCATGAGCAGCCGCTCATCCCCGGTTCGCCGGCGACCCCCGACCATCCGCTCCGCCGCCGCCAGGCCTATTTCGCGATCGGCGTGTTTCTTGGCCTCGTCAGCGGCTTCCAGAACGGCCTGCTGCTCGCGAATCTCACCGTCCTGCAGGGGCATATGGGCCTGACGCCGGTCGAATCGGGCTGGATCACCGTCGCCTACAGCGTGACCAACGTCTGCATGAGCATATTGCTGTTCAAGGCGCGGCAGCATTTCGGCATCCAGCGCTTCGTCCGCGCGACGATGATCGCGCTGCTGGCCGCCAATTTCGTGCAACTGTTCGACGTCAGTTACCGCGTCGAGCTGATTTCGCGCGGTTTTTCGGGCATCGCGGCGAGCGGCCTCGTGACCCTGGCGATCTTCTACATGTTCCAGAGCCTGCCCGGCCCGAAACGGATGGCGGCGCTGATCCTGGGCATCGGCATGGTGCAGACCGGGCTGCCGCTGGCGCGCGCTCTCTCGCCGCTGCTCGTCTATGACGGCAATGTCGAGAGCCTGTTCGCCTTCCAGTTCGGTCTCTCGCTCGTCGCCGTCGGTCTCGTCAACGTGCTGCCGCTGCCGCAGGGGATCAAGATCCGCGCGTTCAACATCTACGACATGATCAGCTTCCCGCTGCTCGCGGTCGGGGTCGGGCTGCTCTGCGTCTTCTTCGTGCAGGGCCGCATCGTCTGGTGGCCGACACCCTGGCTCGGCGGCGTGCTGGCGCTGTCGGTCGTGCTGATCGGCGCGGCTTTCCTGATCGAGCACAACCGCCTGCACCCGATGCTCGAGACGCGGTGGATGGCGAGCAGCGACCTGATCAAGCTCGCGCTCAGCGGCGCGCTGGTGCGCGTCGTGCTGTCGGAACAGAATTTCGGGGCGACCGGCCTGCTGACCACGCTGGGGCTGGTGAACGACCAGCTGGTGACCTTCTATGCGGTCACCGCCGCTGCCGCCTGCCTCGGCGTCGTCCTGCCGCTCGTCCGGCTCAACCCGGTCGACCTGCGCATGTCGACGCTGATCTCGCTCGCGATCATCGCCGTCGCCGCCTTTGCCGACACCCATTCGGGGCTGATGACGCGCCCGGTCAACCTCTACCTCAGCCAGGCGGCGATCGCCTTTGCGGCGGTCTATTTCATCGGGCCGATGCTGATGGAGGGATTTCTGCGCGCGCTCAGCCGCGGCCCGTCGTACATCGTCAGCTTCCTCGCGCTGTTCAACCTGTCGCAGACGGTCGGCGGCCTCGCCGGAACCGCGGCGCTGTCGGCCTTTTTCACGGTGCGCACCAAGGATCATCTGATGACCCTCGGGCTCAGCCTGCCGACCGACGACCCGCGGCTCGCCCAGCTTCTCGGCGGGCTCGCGGAGGGACGGGCCGGCACGGTCGCCGACCCCGCGCTGCGCGGCGCGCTCGCGGGCGGCGACGTCGTTCGCGAAGCGGCGCGCCAGGCGATGGTTCTCGCCTATAACGACGTGTTCTTCGTCATCGGCGCCTTGTCGGCGACCGGTTTTCTGATCATCCTCGCGCGCTGGCTCAACGATCGCCGCAGCGCGGCTACAGCCCGCTCGCGGCGGACCTCTCCAACCTCCAGAAAATGTTGGCGCAACGACAATGACCGATACCGAAGACAAGAGTGCCCAGCCCGAAGACCAGCCGCCCGCCGCGTTGCCGCCGGCCGAACCCGAGCCCGCGCCGGAGCCGGAGCCGGGGCCCGAACCCGCGCCGCCGCCTGCCGAAGCCGGCTGGCGGCCCGACCGCTCGCGGCGGCAGATCGTCCTGTTCGCCGCGATCATCCTGATCGGCGCGCTCGCCGTCCTCTACGCCTGGGGCCTGCCGCCCTTCCGCGCATCGAGCCAGACCACCGACAATGCCTATGTCCGGGGCCAGACGACGATCATCGCGCCGCAGGTCGGCGGCTATGTGACCGAGGTGCTGGTGCAGGATTTCGACGCCGTGAAGGCGGGGCAGGTGCTGGTGCGGATCGACGACCGCACCTATCGCCGCCGCGTCGCGCAGGGCGCGGCGGGGATCGCGGTGCAGCTAGCGGGCTTCAGCAACAGCGAACAGAACCAGCGGTCGGCGGAGGCGCAGGTGCGCGCGCAGGAGGCGGCGATCGGCAACGCCCGCGCGCAGCTCGCCCGCGCGCAGGCGGACATGCGGCGCGTCAACGAGCTGGTCGGCGAAGGGTCGGTGTCGCTGCGCGAACGCGACCAGACGCTCGCCGCGCTGCGCCAGGCGGAGGCGGGCGTCCGCCAGGCCGAGGCGCAGCGCCAGATCGCGCTCGAACAGGTGCGCTCGGTCGCGGTCGGGCGCGGCGGGCTTCAGGCCGGGGTCGAAAATGCCCAGGCGGCGCAGGGCCTCGCCGACCTCGACCTCGAACGCACCGTCATCCGCGCGCCGCGCGACGGCAAGCTCAGCGAGGTCGGCGTGCGCGTCGGCCAGCTCGTCAATCCGGGCACGCAGCTCATGTATCTGGTGCCGCGGACGCATTGGGTGGTCGCCAATTTCAAGGAAGCGCAGACCGCGAAGATCCGCGTCGGCCAGCGGGCGACGCTGAAGGTCGATGCGCTGGACGGCGTGAAGATCACGGGCCATGTCGAAAGCATCGCCCCGGCGGCGGGCAGCGAGTTCAGCGTCATCAAGCCCGACACCGGATCGGGCAATTTCGTCAAGGTGCCGCAGCGGATCGCCGTGCGCATCCGCATCGACAAGGACCAGAAGCCCGCCGAGCGGCTGGGCCCCGGCATGTCGGTGATCGCGACCGTCCACACCGGGAACGATTGATGCGCCGCGCCGCCCTGACGATGGCGTTGCTGCTCGCGGGCTGCGCGCCCGCGATCACTCCGCGCCCGGAAACCAGCCTTGTCGCGCCGCCCGCCGGCTGGCGCAGCGCGATACCCGCCGACGGCTCGGTCGAGCGCGCCTGGTGGGCGGGGTTCGGCGACGCGCAACTGACGGCGCTGGTCGAACAGGCGCGGGCGCACAACAGCGACCTCGCCATCGCCGCGGCGCGCGTGGCGGAGGCGCGCGCGCAGGAAAATGTCGCGCGCTCGCTGCTGCTGCCCTCGCTGTCGGCCGGCGTCCTCGCTTCGCAATCGCGCAGCGTCAACGCCTTCGGCCAGCCGAGCGAAAGCACCGCCGCGCAGCCGGCTGTTCCAGGCCGCCTATGAAATGGACCTGTTCGGCCGCAACGCGGCGCAGGTCGATGCCGCGCGCGCCAACGCCGCGGCGGTCGCGGCGGCGCGCGAGGCGGCGACGCTGTCGGTCAGCGCGGCGACGGCGAGCAGCTATATCGTCCTGCTGGCGCTCGACGAGCGGCACGAATTGCTGCGCCAGACGCTCGCCACGCGCGGAGAGGCGCTGCGCATCGCGCGCGACCGGGCGGAGGCGGGCTATACCTCGCGGCTCGAACTCAGCCAGGCCGAGGCCGAATATCGCGCCACCGAACAACAGATCCCGGCGATCGAGGCGGCGATCGCGCGGCAGGAACATGCGCTGTCGCTGCTGGTCGGCGATACGCCGCACGCCATCGCGCGCGGCGCGGCTTTCGACGCGCTCGCCGCGCCCGGCGTTCCCGCGGTGCTGCCCTCCGACCTTGTGCGGCGCCGTCCCGACATCGCGCAGGCCGAATATGCGCTCGCCGCGACCGACGCCAATCTGCGCGCCGCCCGCGCGCAGTTCCTGCCGCAGGTCCGCCTGTCGGCGTCGGCGGGCGCGGCGATTTCGACCCTGCTCGACGATCCGATCAGCATCTGGTCGGTCGGCGGCAGCATCCTCGCGCCGATCTTCTCGGGCGGGCGGCTGCAGGGCCAGTTCGACGCCGCGACCGCGCAGCGCGACCAGGCCGCCTTCGCCTATCGCCGCGCCGTGCTCACCGCCTTTCGCGAGGTCGAGGACCAGCTTGCGACGATCGACCGGCTGGGCGTGCAGCAACAGGCGCTGACCGCCCAGCGCGCGGCGGTCGCCGAAACCCTGCGCCACGCGACCAACCGCTACCGCGCGGGCTATTCCCCCTATCTCGAACAGATCGACGCGCAGCGCGCGCTGCTCGCGGTCGATATCGCGCTCATCCAGCTGCGTACCGACCGGCTGACCGCCTATGTCGCGCTCTATCAGGCGCTGGGCGGCGGGGCGCCGGTCTGACGAGGGATTGTTTTGAACAAGGCCAGTGTCCCCGCGAAGGCGGGGACCCATCTCCCGCCGGCTCGAAACGGCACCGATCGGAGATGGGCTCCCGCTTTCGCGGGAGCACGGGCTGCGTCCTTCGCAAATGATCGGGACTCAGGGCACCTGTGCGAACCAGATGATGTGGCGGCCGCCCTTGCCGCTGGCCCGCGCGCGCACCGCCACCTCGTCGACCGCGAAGCCTGCGTCCTTCAGCCGCAGCGCGTGAAGCGCGCGTCGGGCGCCGCCGACCAGATCGCCAGGATACCGCCGGGCCGCAGCGCGCCCCGCGCCCGCGCCAGTCCCGCCATCGAATAGATGCGGTCATTCCCCTCGCGCGTCAGCCCGTCCGGGCCATTGTCGACATCGAGCAATATCGTATCATAGCGCCGCGTCGCCCCGCCGATCACCGCCCCGACATCGCCCAGCACGACATCGACGCGCGGGTCGTCGAGGCATCCGGCGGTCAGCGCCGCCATCGGCCCGCGCGCCCAGTCGACGATCTCGGGCACCAGTTCCGCGACCGTCACCCGCGCCTCCGCCCCCAGCCGCGCCAGCGCCGCGCGCAGCGTGAAACCCATGCCGTAACCGCCGATCAGCAGGTGAGGGGCGGCGTTTCCGCGCAGCCGGTCGATGCCGAGCTCGGCCAGCGCCTCCTCCGAACCGCTCATCCGGCTGGTCATCAATTCGCTGTGCCCCAGCGTGATGAAATAATCCTCGCCGCGCCGGAACAGGCGCAGCGGATCGCCGCCGGGGACGGCCGCGGTGGCCAGAAGTTCGCGCGGGGTCATGCCGCGGCCATAGGCGGGGCGGGGCTTGGCACCCCTTCGCCCGGCGCCCGATGCACAGCGCGCGCGATGTCGATGAAGGCGCGCAGCGCCGACGAGATGCGACGCTGGCGCGGATAATAGAGCTGGAAGCTCGGCTGCCACGGACACCAGTCGTCGATCAGCGTGACCAGCGCGCCGCTTTCGATATGCGGCCGGGCGGCGGCTTCGGAAGCATAGGCGGGACCGATGCCGTCGAGCGCGGCGCGCAGCGCGATATCGGTTTCGCCGACGACGAGGCGGCCGGGGACATCGAGGTGGCGTTCGCGGCTGTCTTCCCATAATTCCCAGCGATAGATGCGGCCGTTGGGAAAGCGATAGCGGACGCAGTCATGGGCCAGCAGTTCGTCGGGAGTGCGCGGCTCGCCGTTGGCGGCGATCCAGCCCGGGGCCGCGACGACGACGAAGCGCGTCGCCGGCCCCAGCGGCACCGCGACCATATCCTCGGGAATGGTTCCGGCGAAGCGAATCCCGGCATCGAAACCCTGTTCGACGATGTCGATCATGTCGTCGTTGTTGATAATCTCCAGGCTGAGTTCGGGATAGGCGGAGAGGAATCGCGCCATGACGGGCGCGACGATCATGTGCGCCGCCATCCGCGACGCGTTGATCCGCACCGTCCCCGCCGGCGACGAGCGGAAAAGATTCATCGCCTCCACCGCATCGTCGACGTTGCGCAGCGCCGGTTGCAGCCGGTCGAGAAAGTGCCGCCCGGCGTCGGTCAGCGCGACGCTGCGCGTCGTGCGGTTGAACAGGCTGACCCCCAGCCTTTCCTCGAGCCCGCGGATCGCGTGGCTGACGGCGGAGGTCGACATGCCGTTGTCGGTCGCGGCGCGCTGGAAACTCAGGTGCCGGGCGACCGAGGCGAAGACGGCAAGGTGCGAGAGATTGGGCTGCGCCATGATTGATGAAATATCCTCAACAAGTCATGGACGAAATGCCTTTTGTCGCGGGCGATATCCAGCCCTAATTAACTCGTGCTCCGGATGAATGCGCCAATGATCCGGCTCTCCCCGGCGCCATGGCGTGCGCTTTCATGAAAGGAATCACACGAATGATCCAGGTCAAAGGCTATGCCGCGCTCGAAGCCCATGCGCCGCTCGCCCCCTTCGCCTTCGAACGGCGCGAGCCGGGTCCGCACGATGTGCAGATCGAAATCCTCTATGCGGGAATCTGCCATTCGGACCTTCATCAGGCGCATGCCGACTGGGGCGCGAAGATTTTCCCGATGGTGCCGGGGCACGAGATCGTCGGCCGCGTCGTCGCGGTCGGCGCGCATGTCACCAAACTGAAGGTCGGCGATTACGCCGGCGTCGGCTGCATGGTCGACAGCTGCCGCCAGTGCGCGGCGTGCCACGACGACCTCGAGCAATATTGCGAGCAAGGCGCGACGCTGACCTACAACGATATCGAACGCGACGGGACGACGCCGACCTATGGCGGCTATTCGGACCAGATCGTCGTCGAGGAACGCTTCGTCGTCCACATCCCCGACACGCTCGACCTGCAGGGCGCCGCGCCGCTGCTCTGCGCGGGCATCACCAGCTGGTCGCCGCTGCGCCACTGGGCGGTCGGCGCGGGCCAGAAGGTGGGGGTGATCGGACTCGGCGGGCTCGGCCATATGGGCGTCAAGTTCGCAAAGGCGCTCGGCGCGCATGTCGTGATGATCACCACCTCGCCCGAAAAGGGCAAGGATGCCGAGCGGCTCGGCGCCGACGAGGTGCTGATCTCGACCGATGCCGATGCGATGGCGGCGCAGGCGGACAGTTTCGACTTCCTGCTCAACACCGTGCCGGTGGCGCATGACGTCAATCCGTATCTGCTGCTACTGAAGCGCGACCGGACGATGTGCCTCGTCGGCGCGCTCGAGGAACTGACGCCGCGCGCCCAACGGCATCAACGTCATCCACGGCCGCAAGAGCCTCGCCGGGTCGGCGATCGGCGGCATGGCCGAAACGCAGGAGATGATCGATTTCTGCGCCGAGCATGGCATCGTCAGCGATGTGGAAGTGGTCGCGATCCAGGATGTGAACACCGCCTGGGACCACCTCGCGAAGAATGACGTCAAATATCGCTTCGTCATCGACATGGCGACGCTGGCCTCCTGATTTTGCCTAGGCGCGGCGGGGCAGGGACCCCGCCGCGCCGGGCACCCATTGCCAACGCAGGCCTTTCGCGGCATAGGGCGGCGGCCCTTTCCTCCCCGGGTCCACTGGCGCGACCGCGCCGAACCAAAGGGTGCTGCAATGACCGAATTTCTGGACCGCCACGGGCTGTCGATCGATGCGCGGCTGGTCGATTTCGTGCAGGATCGCGCGCTGCCCGGTACGGGGCTCGACGCCGATAAATTCTGGGCCGATTTCGCGGCGCTGCTCGGCAGCTTCGCCCCCGAAAATGCTGCGCTGCTCGCGAAGCGCGAGGAATTGCAGGCGCGGATCGACGCTTGGCACATCGAACGGGCCGGGCAACCGCACGATGCCGCCGCCTATCAGGCGTTCCTGCGCGAGATCGGTTATCTCGTGCCCGAACCCGCACCGTTTCAAGTCGGCACCGCGAACGTCGATCCCGAAATCGCCACCATGGCCGGGCCGCAGCTCGTCGTGCCCGCGCTCAACGCCCGCTTTGCGCTCAACGCCGCCAACGCGCGCTGGGGCAGCCTTTACGACGCCTTCTACGGCACCGACGCGCTCGACGCGCCGCCCGCCAAGCCCGGCGGTTACGACGCGGAGCGCGGCGCGGCGGTGATCGCGCGCGCGAAAGCCTTCCTCGACGAAGCGGTGCCGCTCGCATCGGGAAGCTGGACCGGCTGGACCGGCGGCAAGCCCGACCTTGCCGACCCCGCGCAGCTCGTGGGGACCAAGGACGGCGGCCTGCTGCTGAAACACAACGGCCTCCACATCGAACTGGTGATCGACCCGGGGAGTGCGATCGGCAAGACCGACCCCGCGGGCATCGCCGACGTGCTGCTCGAGGCCGCGCTGACCACGATCATCGACCTCGAGGACTCGGTTGCCGCAGTCGACGGCGAGGACAAGGTGCTCGGCTACTCCAACTGGCTCGGGCTGATGCGCGGCGACCTGACCGAGATATTCGACAAGGGCGGCCGGACCGTCACCCGCGCGATGGAGCCCGACCGCGCGTGGACCGCGCCGGGCGGCACCCCCTTCACCCTGCCGGGGCGCAGCGTGATGTTCGTGCGCAACGTCGGCCATCTGATGACGACGCCGATGGTCAAGCTCGCCGACGGCAGCGAAGCGCCCGAGGGGCTGTGCGACGCGGTATTCACCAGCCTCTGCGCTCTTCACGACCTCAAGGGGCTCGGCACGCTGACCAACAGCCGTGCGGGCAGCATCTATATCGTCAAGCCCAAGCAGCACGGGCCCGACGAGTGTGGCTTCACCGACCGCCTGTTCGACGCCGTGGAAGATATGCTCGGCCTCGCGCGCCACACGATCAAGGTCGGGGTGATGGACGAGGAGCGCCGCACCAGCGCGAACCTCGCCGCCTGTATCGAAGCGGTGAAGGATCGCATCGTCTTCATCAACACCGGCTTCCTCGACCGCACCGGCGACGAGATCCATACCTCGATGCGCGCGGGGCCGATGATCCCCAAGGGCGAGATGAAGGCGAGCGACTGGATCGCGAGCTACGAGGACCGCAACGTCCGCATCGGCCTCGCCTGCGGCCTTTCCGGCAAGGCGCAGATCGGCAAGGGCATGTGGGCGATGCCCGACCTGATGCGCGCTATGCTTGACGCCAAGATCGGCCATCCGAAATCGGGCGCCAACACCGCCTGGGTCCCGTCGCCGACCGCCGCGACGCTGCACGCGCTGCATTATCATGCGGTCGATGTCTTCGCCCGCCAGCGCGAGATAGCAGGCGAGGCGGTGCCCGCGCTCGACCGCCTGCTGAACATCCCGGTCGCCGTCGGGCGCAACTGGAGCGAGGCCGAGGTCACGCGCGAACTCGACAACAATTGCCAGGGCATATTGGGCTATGTCGTGCGCTGGATCGATCAGGGCGTCGGCTGTTCGAAGGTGCCCGACATCGACGACGTGGGCCTGATGGAGGACCGCGCGACGTTGCGCATTTCGTCGCAGGCGCTCGCCAACTGGCTGCTCCACGGCGTCTGCACCGAGGCGCAGGTCGATGCGGCGCTGGCGCGCATGGCGGCGAAAGTGGACATGCAGAATGCGGGCGATCCGCTGTACGAGAAGCTGACGCCTGACGGCATCGCGTATCGGGCGGCGCGGGCGCTGATCTTCGAAGGCATGGCGCAGCCGTCGGGTTATACCGAACCGCTGCTGCACGCCTATCGCCTGAAGAAGAAGGCTGGGTAAGCGGCGCGTCCGGAAGCGGGCGGGAGCGGTCGTAAAGCCCCTCCCCTTCAGGGGAGGGGTTGGGGTGGGGTCCATCGGCCTTGCGCGAGGCCGATGGACCCCACCCGCTGCGACTAGGCAGCAAGCTGCCAAGTCTCGCTGCCCTCCCCTGAAGGGGAGGGCGTGGCGTTTATCCGAACGTCCGCCATCCACCCCATTCCCGCCGTTCCGGTACAATACCGCCTTGCTTTTCTTTCCTATAAACCCGCATCTGAAAACGGGGACAGCAAGGGGCAGGGGCGATGACGGCACCGTTCGATGACGGGCAACTCGAATTTCTGAAGGCGCTGACCGAGGCGCTGTTTCATGGCGTCGACATGGTGATCAGCGCCGACGAGGTCGTCGGCAATGTCGCCGACCTGTTCGGCAGGGTCGGCGGCACCAAGCTCGACGAACTGCGAACCGCGCTCGAATTGACCGAGATCGCACTGGCGCCGGCGTTCGTCGAACTCGACGTGGAGACTCGCGCCAACCGCGTCCGCAACCGGCTCCAGAACAGCGGCTGGGACCCTTTTCAGGACATGGCGCGGCTGCGCGGCATCATCTACGCCTGCTATTATGGCTATTGGGAGGGCGGCGACCTGCCGCGCGAGGCCGGGCAGGTCGCCAACAAGGCGAACCCGGTGCATCGGCAGATCGGCTTCACCCTCCCCAAATATCGCGACCGCATCGACCCGCCCGATCTGGAGATCAAGGACGTGACGGGGCGTGAAATCCACCCCGGCCATATCCTCACCGACGCGACGCTCGCCGACGAATATGACGTCGTCGTCGTCGGCTCGGGCGCGGGCGGCGCGGTCGCGGCGCACAATGTCGCGGCGCAGGGCTACAAGGTGCTGATCGTCGAGGCGGGCCCCTTCTATCCCTCGCACAGGATCACCCACCACGAACTCGAAATGATCGCCGCGCTCTACAAGCATGGCGGGGTGCAGACGACGACCAACAGCGATTTCGTGATCTTTCAGGGGCGCTGCGTTGGCGGCTCGTCGACGGTCAACAACGGCATCTGCCTGCGCGTCAACGAGGACGGCCGGACGCACCCCGACGCGCCCGATGTGCTCGCCAAATGGGCGAGCATCGGTGCGCCGATCGACGCCGCCGCCTTTCACGCCAGCTATGACGCGGTGCAGGCGAGGCTCGGCATCGCGCGCGCCGAACCGCGCAGCGGGCGCCACAACGGCACGCATCTGACCGAGGGGTGGAAGGCGCATGCCGCCGCCTCGACCGACCCGCGCGAGAAGCGCGCGGTGACCGACTGGTTCGACAAGAATTTCGGCCCGCCGGGCACCCCCAGCGCCTGCGCCTATTGCGGCTATTGCAATTCGGGCTGCCCCTATGGTCGCAGCGGATGGGCATGGCGCAGACCTATCTGCCCGCGGCGTGCCGCGACCATGGCGCGCGCATCCTCCCCGAAACCAAGGCCGAGCAGATTTTGTGGCAGGAGGCCGCCAACGGCAAATTGGAGGCCGAGGCGGTGCGGCTGGTGATGCCCGACGGGTCAAAGCGGATCGTCCGCACGCGCGTCGGGGTGGTCGTCGCGGGGGGCACGATCGCCTCGTCGAAGCTGCTCGACGCCAGCGGCATCGAGGGCACCGGCTATCAGATCTCGCTCAACGTCGCCTCGCCTGTCGTCGCGCTGATGCCCGACGGCAAGGGCGGCAATGCGTGGGACGAGGACCAGATGACGAGCTATGTCGATTGCGGCCAATATCTGCTCGAAAGCCATTTCCAGCCGCCGATGGCGATGGCGTCGCTGATGCCCGGCTGGTTCGGCACCCACGCCGAGCGGATGAAGAATTTCAGCCGCGTCCATTCGGCGGGCATCCTCTTTCCCGCCGACCGGCGCGGGCAGGTGGTCGACGGCAAGCTCAAGTTCGTCCTCGACGTCGAGGACGATTTGCCGGTGCTGCGCCACGCGATGGCGACGCTGACCAAGGTCCATTTCGCGGCGGGCGCGATCGAATGCTATCCCGCGCTCGCCAGCGGCAAGACGGTCACCCGCGGCATGGACATCGACGAATTTTTCCGCCGCGAGATCAGGCAGCAGGACGACCTGACCCTGTCGAGCAGCCATCCGCAGGGCGGCAATGCGATCAACGAAAATCCGCAATATGGCATCGTCGATCCGCGCTGCCGCGTGCACGGGACGACCAATGTGCTGGTGACCGACGCGAGCGTCTTCCCCAGCTGCATCCGCGTCAACGCGCAATGGACGACGATGGCGATGGCGCATTACGCGACGGGGCGGAGCGATCCGTTCCGGTGATTTGGGGCTTGAAGGATTCGCGCAGAGGCGCAGAGGCCGGAGAGAAATTGGGTTCACGCGGAGACGCGAAGAGGATTTTCCAACCCGTTCGTGCTGAGCTTGTCGAAGCACAGTCCTTCTTCCACCTCGAAGAAGAGAACGGCCCTTCGACAAGCTCAGGGCGAACGGATTTTGAGTTATCTCCGCGCCTCCGCGTCTCCGCGTGAATCTTTCCAGCTTTGCCGCTAAGGGCGACAGGTCATGAGTTTCACCGTCGCCGCCCTCTACCGCTTCGCGCCCTTCGACGACCCCGCCGCGCTGCGCCAGCCGCTGCTCGATCTCTGCGCCGCGCAGGGCGTCAAGGGCACGCTCCTCCTCGCGCGCGAGGGCGTCAACGGCACCATCGCCGGGCCCGGAGCCGGCATCGCCGCCGTCGTCGCGCATATCCGCGCGCTTCCCGGCTGCGCCGAGCTCGACGTCAAATATTCCATCGCCGCCGCCATGCCCTTTCAGCGGCTGAAGGTGCGGCTGAAGAAGGAAATCGTCACGATGAAGGTGCCGGGCATCGACCCGTCGCGTGACGTCGGCCGCTATATCGCCCCCGCCGACTGGAACGCCGTGATCGCCGACCCCGGCACCGTCGTGATCGACACGCGCAACGGCTTCGAGGTCGGCTACGGCAGCTTCGACGGCGCGATCGACCCGCGGACGAAGAGCTTCGGCGACTTCCCCGGCTGGTGGCGCGACCATGCCGCCGAGTTCGCCGGCAAGCGCATCGCGATGTTCTGCACCGGCGGCATCCGCTGCGAGAAGTCGACAGCCTTCCTCCGCAGCGAGGGCGTCGAGGATGTGGTGCATCTGAAGGGCGGCATCCTCGCCTATCTCGAACAGGTGCCCGAGGCCGAGAGCCGCTGGCACGGCAGCTGCTTCGTCTTCGACGAGCGCGTGAGCGTCGGGCACGGCCTGGTCGAGGTGGGGGAGAAGGAGTAGCGGCGGGTTGGGGGTGGGAGGCGGACCTTCCTCTATTGCCGTTCGTGTCGAGCGAAGTCGAGACACCCGTCGGGAGTGCGCGCCTTCGGGGTGTCTCGACTTCGCTCGACACGAACGGGATTCATGGGGCGGCTTGACCGCGATTGCCTCGTTTCAGCCCTTCCCGTTCCCCGGCGCACGCCGGGGTCCAGATGGCGAACGCAGCCTTCTCCCCATGGACCCCGGCTTGCGCCGGGGAACGGCAGGGACCGCCCGAAACCGGTTGTTCGCCGACCAGCGCCCCGCTCGCTATCAGTGCGCCCGCGCCGCGCCATATTCGACCCAGCCGAAGGGGCGCGGGGTCTTGGGCATGTAGTGCGCGCCCTGCCGCTCGACCGCGAAACCCGCGGCGGCATAGGCGTCCGAAATCGGGCGGGTGAGATGGCAATTGCCGCCGATGCGCTTCCAGACCGGCTCGATCCGCCGCTGCCATTTCGCGACCCCCGCATCGGGCGCGCCGCCATGTTCGAGGAACAGCGCGGTGCCGCCGGGTTTCAAGACGCGCCGGATTTCGGCGAGCACCGCCTTCTGCTCGGCGACCGAGCAAAGGGTGAAGGTCGTCACCACCGTGTCGAAGCGCGCGCTTTCGAAGGGCATCGCCTCGCCGACGCCGCCCTGGATATCGGCGTCGATGCCATGCGCCGCCGCCGCCGCGCGGCTCATTGCGAGCAATTCAGGCGAGGGATCGAGCCCGGTGAAACTGCTCACCCGGCCGGGCACGTAAAATTCCATGTTGATGCCGCCGCCGCAGCCCAGTTCGAGCACGTCGCCCGACGCCAGCGGCACGACCTTGCTCCGCGCCTTCATGATCTGCCCTTGCGAACAGGCGCATTTGATCAGCCGCGGCACTCCATGACGTTCCCACCAGCTTGCCATTTGGTGCGTCTCCCCTTGGCGCGGAAGCTGCGCCTTGCTAGCGCGATTGGCAACACCCATCTGTGTGGGCACGAATCCTCTCTTCCCGTTCGTGTCGAGCGAAGTCGAGACACCCGTCGGCACGGCACCGACCTCCGGGGCATCTCGACTTCGCTCGATGCGAACGGATAAGGGGATCGCGAACAGGCTCGCCATTCATTAAGCAACAGGATCACCATGCCCGCCACCCACGAAACCAAGATGCTCATCCTCGGCTCCGGCCCCGCGGGCCTGTCCGCCGCCATCTACGCCGCGCGCGCGGGCATGAAGCCGATCGTCGTGCAAGGGCTCCAGCCCGGCGGCCAGCTCACCATCACCACCGACGTCGAAAATTACCCGGGTTTCGCCGAGGTGATCCAGGGCCCCTGGCTGATGGAACAGATGACCGCGCAGGCGACGCATGTCGGCACGAGCATGATCTGGGACACGATCGTCGATGTCGACCTGTCGCGGCGGCCGTTCAGGCTGACCGGCGACGGCGGCGACATCTATCTCGCCGACACGCTGGTGATCGCGACCGGCGCGCAGGCGAAATGGCTGGGGGCCCCCGGCGAGCAGGAACTCGGCGGCAAGGGCGTCTCGGCGTGCGCGACGTGCGACGGCTTCTTCTATCGCGGCAAGAAGGTCGTCGTCATCGGCGGCGGCAATACCGCGGTCGAGGAGGCGCTGTACCTCACCAACCACAGCGACGATGTGACGCTCATCCACCGGCGCGATCATCTGCGCGCCGAAAAGATCCTGCAGGACCGGCTGTTCGCCAACCCGAAGATCAAGGTGCTCTGGAACAAGCGCGTCGACCGCTTCGTCGCGGGCGAGGGCGTGGCGGGGCTCGTCGGCGTCGACCTGATCGACACCGTCACCGGCGAGGCGAGCCATGAGCCGACCGATGGCGGCTTCGTCGCGATCGGCCACAGCCCCTCGACCGAGCTGTTCAGGGGCAAGCTGCCGCTCGACGAGGACGGCTATCTGCTGGTCGCGCCGGGTACGTCGCTGACCAGCATCCCCGGCGTCTTCGCGGCGGGCGACGTGACCGACAAGGTCTATCGCCAGGCGGTGACCGCGGCCGGCATGGGCTGCATGGCGGCGCTCGACGCCGAACGCTTCCTGGCCGAGGCGGAATATAAGGCGCTGGTGGAGGCCTGAAGGGCTTCGCGGGAGCGAGGCTCGTTCCCCGAATCGTGCGCCAGCGCAAAACAGGCGATGATGTCCTTTGCAAACGCGGGACGGGAATGGCTGGTTTCGGGCGGTAGCGGTCATAAAGCCCCTCCCCTTCAGGGGAGGGGTTGGGGTGGGGGCCATCGGCCTTGCGCGAGGCCGATGGCCCCCACCCGCTGCGACTAACGAACAAGTTCGTAAGTCTCGCTGCCCTCCCCTGAAGGGGAGGGCGTGGCGTGTATCCGACCGTCCCTCCCCACCCCGATCCCGACAGGCCACTTGAGCTTGCAAAGGACAAACCGCCAAAAAAAGAGGCGGCCCGTGCGGGCCGCCTCTTCCTGGTTCTATCTGTCCGAAGGATCAGAAAGCGAAACCGACGCCCGCGACGAAGCTGTCGAAATCGCCGAAGTTGCCGATGAACTGGTGGCGATATTCGACCTTGCCATAGACGTTCGAGCCGAACTTGTGCTGGTAACCGGCACCGACGTACGGATCGTCGATGTCGCTGAAGGTGTAGCCGCCGGTCGCGAACAGCTTGCCGTTCGCGCCGAGCTTGGCGCCGATGCGGCCGCCGGCCGAGAACTGGACGTCGGCGCCGTCGACGAGCACCTTGTCGCCGGCGACTTCGGCGCCGACGAAGGCGGTGTCGCCAAGGTCGAAATCATAGCCGACTGCGAGGCCGAGGGTGCCTTCGTCGATCCCGTTGCCGGTGATCAGGCCGCCGCGCACTTCGACGCGGCCTTCGCCGCCTTCGGCAGCGAGCGACGGGGTGGCGACAATGGCCGACAGGAGAGCGGCTGCAACTGCGAACTTCTTCATTTTCTTTTCCTTTTGCTTGACGGGACACATTCTTTTGGAGCGCGACCCGGGGCCTAGATGGCCTTTTCGCCTGTCGCTTCAATGAACGGATCGTTCAGAATGTGACAATTTTCTTACCTGTGTTGTTTTTGCAACACAGTGCATCGGCCGCTGCAAGAACTTGACAGAATGCCGGGCGCGGCGGTTAATTGTACCGGACTTGGGGGTAGTCATGGCAGACGGGCAATCGCTTCTTATCCATGTCGACAGCCGCGGCCTCGACGACGAGGCGCGCGAGACGCTGGCGCGCTCGCTGGCCGCCGCGCTGAACGACCATGAGGCCGGGGTTGCGGCGCTTGCCCGCACCCAGGCGCCGCCGGGGTCGAAAGCCGGCGAATGGGCGATGACCGCCGAAGTCGCGATCAGCCTCGGCGCGCTTGCCTCGTCCTGGGCGGTTCCGGCGATCCAGCATTGGCTGAAACGCCAGGAAGGCGAGACGACGCTGACGCTGAAGGGCAAGAATGCCGACGGCGAATATTTCGAGGTCAACGTCACCGGCGCCGCGCCCGACGACGTGTTCAAGAAGCTGAATCCCTTCCTCCAGCAGGCCAAATAGGGCGCGATGAAAAAGGCGCTGATCCTTGCCACCGGCACCTATGCCGACAGCCGGATCACCCCGCTCAAATCGCCGGTCCCCGACGCCGAAAGGCTGCGTCTGCTGCTGACCCGCGCCGACGTCGGCCCCTATGAGGTGACGATGCTGTCCGATGCGGGGCTGGTGCAGCAGCGCGTCGCGATCGAGCGCTATTTCCAGTCCGCCGATGCCGACGATACGTTGCTGCTGTTCATTTCCGGGCACGGCGACAAGGATGCCGACGGCGACCTCTATTTCCTGGCGCAGGATACCGACCGCGACCTTCTGTCGGCGACCGCGGTCGGCGCGCATTTCGTGTCGCGCCAGGCGGCGCGCAGCCGGGCGAAACAAAAGGTGCTGCTGATCGACACCTGCTACAGCGGCGCCTTTGCCAAGGGCCATGTGTTCAAATCGGGGGCGGCGGCGATCAGCGCCGAGGATTTCGGCGAGAATAGCGGGCGCGGCACCGCGATCATCACCGCGGCGTCGAGCACCCAGCTCGCGAGCGAGGCCGATGCCGAGCGGGCGCATGCAGTCGCGCTTCACCCGCCACCTGATCGAGGGCATCGAGACCGGCGGCGCCGATGTCAACGGCACCGGCGCGATCACGCTCGACGATTTGTTCGACTATGTCCGCGCGGCGCTGCGCCGCGAAGGGCCGGGGCAGGAACCGAAGCGGCTCAACGCGATCGACGGCGACATGGTGATCGCGCGCAACCCGGTGCGCCGCGCCGCGCCGCTGCCCGCCGCCCTGCTCCGCCGCGTCGGCAGCAGGAACTGGGAATCGCGGGCTTCGGCGTGCATCGCGCTCGGCGAGATCATCCTGCGCGGCGGCGACGACAAGGCATCGGCGCTTGCCGCGCTGCGCGCGCTGGCCTCCGATCCCGACGACAGGGTCAAGCGCCGTGCGGCGAGCGAACTGGCGCAGATGGGAGAGACGGCCGAAGCCGAAGCGGAGGAGCGGCCGGCGCCCATTCCTGTGGCCGCCGCGGCCGAAATGCCGGCTCGCGAGACGCCATCCGGCGACCGGTTGTCGGCCGCCGATGCCGACGCGAATGCGGCGATGCGCGCCGCGTTGTTGATGCGGCCGCCGGCCGGTGACCGCGTGAGCGACGAGACGGATGCGACCGGTGCCACCGGCACCGGCGGCCCGGCGCCCCCCAAGCCCGGGCTCGACACCGTGGCGAAGGTCTTCATCGGCCTTTTCGTCGTGCTGCTGCTGGCGATGATCGTCGTGCTGCTCAATCCCGGCGACGGCGGCCCGGACACGACCACCGACCCGCCGACCGAGGACATAATGGCGACCGACACCGTGACGGGAACCGACGCCGCCGGCGCGGACGCGGTGGCCCCCTCCGACGCTTCGGCGCTCGGCACCGGTGCCAGCGGCTATTCCGCTTACCAGGCGACCAGCGCCGCCAATTCGGCCCTCGCCAGCCAGTGCAACACCGGCAACAACCGGGCGACCGCCGACGCGTGCAACGACCTTGGCGTGATGATCGAAAAGGGCGACGGCGGTGCCGCCCCCGACTATGTCGTCGCGACGATCCTCTATGAAAAGGCCTGTTTCTATGGCTCGGTCGTCGGCTGCGCCAATGCCGGCACGCGGCTGACCGACACCACCGGCAGCGTCACGCCGAACTGGGACCGTGCGCAGACCTATCTCAACGCCGCGTGCAACGGGGGCGACGGCATCGGGTGCGAAAAGCTCGGCTGGCTCCATGAAAACCGCATTGCGCCGGACACGGGCGCGGCGCTTGCCGCCTATTCGAAGGCGTGTACGCTCGGCATCGCCACCGCCTGCACCAGCCGCGACCGCCTGTCGCCGGGCGCCATGTAGCGCTCAGCCGAGCGCGGCCTGCTTTTCCTCGGCGATGCGGTCGAGTTCGGCGCGGGTCGGCTTGGTCGCGGCGCTCTTGAGCTGCCCGCACGCCGCCATGATGTCGCGCCCGCGCGGGGTGCGAACCGGCGCCGATATGCCCGCCTTGAAGATCAGGTTGCTGAACGCGCGCACCCGCTCGGGCGACGAACATTCATAGGGCGCGCCGGGCCAGGGGTTGAAGGGGATGAGGTTCACCTTCGCGGGGAGGTTGTACTGCTTGATCAGCCGCACCAGTTCGCGCGCGTCGTCGTTGCTGTCGTTCTTGTCCTTGAGCATCACATATTCGAAGGTGATGCGCCGCGCATTGTTCGCGCCGGGATAGTCGGCGCACGCCTGCAGCAATTGCTCGATGCCGTACTTGCGGTTGAGCGGCACGATTTCGTCGCGGATTTCCTTCGATACGGCGTGCAACGAGACCGCGAGGTTCACCCCGATCTCCTCGCCCGCGCGCGCCATCATCGGCACCACGCCGCTCGTCGACAGGGTGATGCGGCGCTTCGACAGCGCCAGCCCGTCGCCGTCCATCACGATCTTCAGCGCGCCCTTGACCTCTTCGAAATTATACAGCGGCTCGCCCATGCCCATCATCACGATGTTGGTGAGCATCCGGCCGTCGGCGGTGTAATGGCCCGCCGCGTCCTCGTCGGCATCCTCATCCTCGGGGTCGGCGCCGAAACCTGCCATTGTCCCCTTGGGCCATTCGCCGAGCGCATCGCGCGCGAGCAGCACCTGCCCGACGATCTCGCCCGCGCCCAGATTGCGCACGAGGCGCATCGTCCCCGTGTGACAGAAACGGCAATTGAGCGTGCAGCCGACCTGGCTCGACACGCACAGCGTTCCCCGGTCGGCGTCGGGGATGAACACCATCTCATATTCCTGCCCGTCGGCGGCGGCGAGCAGCCATTTGCGCGTGCCGTCGCTCGACACCTGCGCCTCGCGCACCGTCGGGCGGCCGATGATGAAGCGGTCGGTCAGCCACGGGCGCATCGCCTTGGCGATGTCGGTCATCGCCTCGAAATCGGTAACCCCGCGGTGATAGATCCAGTGCCAGATCTGCTTCGCGCGCAGCTTCGCCGCCTTGGCGTCGAGCCCGGCTTCGACCAGCACCCCGCCGATCGCGTCGCGGGTCAGCCCGACGAGGTCGATGCGGTTGCCCCCGCGCAAGGGGACGGTGCCCGTCGTGACGGGGTCGATATGGCCGGGGATCTGCATGATGCGCGGCCATATAGTAGGGAAGCGGGATTTGCGCAATCTATGCTCTCCCCTCCCGCAGGCGGGAGGGGCAGCGAGACTTGCGAACTTGTTCGTTAGTCGCAGCGGGGTGGGCTATTGCGGCGTTGCTGCCCACCCCCAACCCCTCCCGCCTGCGGGAGGGGGAGAAAAGGTCAATGCGCCCGCGCGTCCCCCAGCGCCTCGGCAAAGGGTTCGGCACAGCCGACCGCTTCCTCGGGGCCGACGCCGAGCGCATTTCGGAAAGATCGCGTCGAGCCGGCGCTTCAGCGTGTCGTCGAAGGTCGGCTGGTTCGATATGCGCGCGTTGCACACGGTGAGTTCGGAGCGGATCGCGCCCTTGATCCGCTCGAGCCCCTCGGGGGTCAATATGCCCGCGTTGAGCAGTTCCTCGCACAGCTGGATCAGCCCGACGGTCGTCGCATGCGCACGCAGGCCGATGAAATCCAGCGTCCGGTGCCGCTCGCGGGCTTCCGCGTCACAGCGGCTGGGTACAGTCATTCCGGCATCTCCTCTCCGTTGCCGCCTCGACCGAACGGCGCGCCTTCAGGGCGTCTTTCCGTGTCGTTCGAAAGCGATCATGCGCCAATGAAGGGGAGGGAGCAAGCGGATATATGTAACTAAGTGTCACATCGGGGGAGGAATACGCAATATCCCCTCCCGCAGGCGGGAGGGGCGGCGAGACTTGCGGACTTGTCCGCTAGTCGCAGCGGGGTGGGCATCGTAGCGGCCGGTGCTCGCTACGCTCGCGCCCACCCCCTTGACCCCCTCCCGCCAACGGGAGGGGAAAATCATCAGAGCGACTTCAGCATCGCCAGCGCCTGCGCGAAGCTCCCGTTCGCCTCGGCACGGCGCAGCGGCAGCACATTCTGCACCAATATTTCCTCCGGGGTCGGCTCGGCGGCGAATAGCGCCATCACCTCGTCGGCGAAATCGTCCAGCGGCATATAGCCCTCGCGCGTCGACTGGCCGGGGGTCAGGTCGGTGCGCACCGCGGGCGGCGCCAGCTCGATCACCTCGACCCGGCCCTCCAGCTGGGCGCGCAGCGCGACGGTATAGCTGTGCATCGCCGCCTTGGTTGCCGAATAGGTCGGCGCCTTGGGCAAGGGCACGAAGGCCAGCCCCGACGTCACATTGACGATCGCCGCATCGGCCCGCGCCGCCAGATGATCGACCAGCGCGTCGGTCAGGCGGATCGGCCCGAGGATATTGGTGACGACCGTGTCCTCGGCAAGTGTCAGGTCGCGCGCCGCGGTCGCGTCCTCATACCCCATGATGCCGGCATTGTTGACGAGGATGTTGAGCGCCGGGAATCGCGCGGTCACCTCGGCCGCGAACGCCTCGATCGCGGCGGGGTCGGTGACGTCGAGCGTCATCGCATGCATGTCGGGGCGTCCCTGGGTCGCGCTCTCCAGCTTCGCCGCGTTGCGGCCGGTCACGATCACGACGTTGCCCGCGTCGTGCCAGCGCTGCGCCAGCGCCAGCCCGATACCCGAGCCGCCGCCCGAAACGAGGATGCTGTTGCCTGTGGTCTTCATCGGTCTTCTCCTTTGGCGGTGGTGAGAAGCCCGAAATATCCCTATACTCTCCAAATGAAAGAAGGCACCCGAAAGTGCTATAGTTACTGAAAAGAGAGTTTTGGATTTTCCGCCATGCCCGCATCCGAAAAAACTGCCCTCGCCGCGCCGCTCGCCCCCGCCGCGCCGCCCGATCCGCGCGTCGAGGCACTGGTCACCGACCTGATCGGCCGAGTCGCCGACAAATGGACCTTGCTCGTTCTGGAGGAGCTGGAGGATCACAAGGTCCTTCGTTTCACCGAACTCGCGCGGCTGGTGCCGGGCATCAGCCAGAAGATGCTGACCCAGACGCTGCGCGCGATGGAACGCGACGGCCTCGTCGACCGCAAGGTTCACCCCGTCATCCCGCCCAAGGTCGAATATCGCCTGACCGGATTGGGGCAGGGACTGGGCGAGGCCTTTTGCGGCGTGTGGCAATGGGCCGAAGCCAATCTGGAAAAGGTCGAAGGCGCGCGGTCGGCGTTCGACGCGCGCGTCTGATGGCGGTTGAACGAGCGGAATAAAAGGCTGCGCGCCCCTGCGCCGGCAGGGGCCCATCTCCGGTCGGTGCCCCATGGCGCTGGCGGGAGATGGATCCCCGCCTTCGCGGGGAAACGCAGATAGCCTGGAGTGCCTCAGGCTTCAGTGGTCACTTCGCGATCGACGTCACCCGGATCGGTTCGCCGCGCACCGCGCTGGCGATCACGGCATCGGCCTGCACCGAGGCGAGAGCCCTGGTGTCGCGGCGGCACGCGTGCACATGGTTCCTGCCGGCGATGTCGAAATCGGACGCCGTGCCGCACACCTCGACGACGGCGCGCCAGATGCGGCGGTCGAGCGTCTTCGTGCCGCGGTCGGTGCGCAGGTCGAGGTCGCGGTGCTGGACGACCGCGGTCCGCTCGGCGGGCGCGGGCTGGGCAAGGGCGGGTTGGCCGAGCGGGGCGGCGGCCAGGGCGGGTTGGCCGAGCGGGGCGGCGGCCAGGGCGGCGAGGATCAGAAGCTTTGTCATCTCGTGTCTCCATCGGCTTAGCTGAAGGGGAGGGGAGGAAGCCGGTGGAGAACCACATAATCCTCCGTTCATCGCGGCGGGAGCAACGATGTTGGCGGGCTATTCTGCAAAATTGCAGAATGTCCGCCGCGCGGCTATGGCGCACAACGGCATCATGTTCGACTGGAACGACCTCAAATCCTTTCTCGCGGTCGCGGAAACCGGCAGCACGCTGGCCGCGGCGCAGGCGCTGCGCGTCAGCCAGACCACCGTCGCGCGCCGCGTCGCCGCGCTGGAGGGGGCGACCGGGCTCAACCTGTTCGAGCGGCGGCAGGCGGGCTATGCGCTGACCCCGGTGGGCGAGGCGATGCTGGCGAGCGCGCTTGCCGTCAGGGATGCCGCCGATCGTTTCGAGGCCGCGGCGGGCGCCCGCTCGCGCGATACGGGCGGTACGGTCAGCCTGACGGTGATGGAAATCTTCGCGGTCACCGTGCTGCCGCCGATCCTGCGCGACCTGCGCGCGGCGCATCCGGGCATCCACATCCATCTCGACACGTCGGACGAGACGCGCGATCTCGCCGCGGGCGCCGCCGACATCGCGATCCGCAGCAGCAAGCAGCCGACTGGCGCCGGGCTCGTCGGGCGGCGCATCGCCGACAATCCGTGGACCGTCTATTGCAGCCGCGACTATGCCGACCGCCACGGCATTCCGCGCACGCGCGAGGAACTGGCGGGGCACCCCTTCATCGGCGGCGGGGGCGGCGTTTGGGAACCCTATCAGGCGTGGCTGCGCCAGCACCGGCTCGAGGATTCGGTCGCGATCCGATATGATAGCGGCGCCGGCCTGCTCGCCGGCGCGCGCGCGGGCATGGGCCTCACCATCCTGCCCGCCTTCCTCGCCGACCGCGAACCCGACCTCATCCGCTGCATCCCGCCCAGGAGCGAGGATACGACGGGGCTATGGCTGCTGACCCACGAACGGCTGCGCCACGTGCCGCGGGTGCGGATCGTGCTCGACTTTCTGGCGAAGGAACTGACGAAGCCGGCGCGCGGATAGCCAAAAAACGCTGTCCTAAAATACATTGCCGTGTTTCAAGCTGGTGGATGGACCCGCAAGCACCTCCCGCATGCAGCTCGATGACCGAGCGCCATGGCGTGGCCGCGTCGCCGCTTAAAGCGACAAAGGAGACAGTTTCGCCGCATATGACGGTATACTTTGTCGCTTCAAGCGGCTCCGCGAGCGCGCTCGGCATTCGATTTCAGAGTGAAGTTCGGCCGTTTTCCGGGACTTTTTCTCGCATCGGCCAATCCGTTTCCCGGCGAGGGCGGGGACCCGCGCCAACTTGTTGCCGCGGGGCCCCGGCTTTCGCCGGGGGGCGCGGGTCACCAATGTCGATCACGAATGAAGTTCGGCAGAATTGCGCCAATTTCCGGTGCGGTTTCACCCCAGGCTTGCGCACCCCAGCGCCGCCGCGTCGATCGCCGTCGCTGCGCCGCGCAGGCGATAAGTATCCGCTATCGACCCGCCGGTCGCGCTGACGCTCTCGACGCTCATGCTCGGCGCCGACCGCATCGCGGCGATGATCGCGGCGTCCATGCGCGCGTCGCTCGCCCAGCCGTGCGCGCCGTTGCCGGTCAGGATGAAGCGGCGGCTGCCGATCGTCAGCCGCAATTCGCCGCCCGCGCGCCGCGCCTTCGACAGGCGGACATAGAATTGGCCGCGGATGCGCGATTTCGGCCAGTAACCGACGCTGGCATAGGCTTTGACCTGCGGCGTGCCGATCGTCGCGGCGGGGGCGGCGATCGCGTAGCAGCGCGGCGTCGCGGGGTCGCGGAACGCGCCCCAGCCGTCGAACACGCCCAGCGCCGTGCGCGGCGCCGCGGCCGCCACGGCGGGCAGCGCCGCGAACAGGAGCAGCAAGGAGGGGGCGCGGCGCATCGCGCCTCGTTTGCGCGAAAGCTCCGCCATTGCAAGCATGGCTTGCGCGCCGCCGCGCGCACGTTAAGGAAGGTGGACATTTTCGGGGCAGGGAATCGGGGCGCCCATGTGTTCGCGATATCCGCGCCCAGGGGACTTCTCCCGCACGAGCATACAGGATGGCGGAATAAAAATGAAAGCGACGATCGAACGCGCGGTACTTCTGAAGAGCCTCGGCCATGTCCAGTCGGTGGTCGAACGGCGCAACACCATCCCGATCCTGTCGAACGTGCTCATCGAAGCCGACGCCTCCGGCCAGCTCAAGCTGATGGCGACCGACCTCGACCTGCAGGTCGTCGAAACGATCGCGGCGAAGGTCGAAACGCCGGGCACCACCACCGTGTCGGCGCACACTTTGTTCGAAATCGCGCGCAAGCTGCCCGAGGGCGCCGAGGTCAGCCTCGCTGCCGCGGAAGGGAAGATGCAGGTCAAGGCGGGCCGTTCGAACTTCAACCTGCCGACGCTGCCGCGCGACGATTTCCCGGTGATCGCCGAGGGCGAGCTGCCGACCAGTTTCGAACTGCCGGTCGCCGAACTGATCCAGATCATCGACAAGACGCGCTTCGCCATCTCGACCGAGGAAACGCGCTACTATCTCAACGGCATCTTCCTGCACGTCGCCGAGGATGCGAGCGGCCCGGTGCTCAAGGCCGCGGCGACCGACGGCCACCGCCTCGCGCGCTACACCGTCACCCGCCCCGACGGCGCGACGGGGATGCCCGACGTCATCGTGCCGCGCAAATGCGTCGGCGAGATCCGCAAATTGCTCGACGAGGCCGAGGGCAATGTCGAGATCAGCCTGTCGGCGACCAAGATCCGCTTCCAACTCGGCAACGCCGTGCTGACCTCGAAGCTGATCGACGGCACCTTCCCCGATTACAGCCGCGTCATCCCGACCGCGAACGACAAGCTGCTGAAGGTCGATCCGAAGAGCCTGTTCCAGGGCGTCGACCGCGTCTCGACGATCGCCAGCGAAAAGACCCGCGCGGTCAAGGTCGGCCTCGACAAGGACCGCATCACGCTCAGCGTCACGAGCCCGGAGAACGGCACGGCGGCGGAAGAACTCGCTGCGGCCTATGACAGCGAGGCGATGGAGATCGGCTTCAACGCCCGCTACCTCAGCGACATATTGGGGCAGGTCGACGGCGACAATGTCGAGCTGCATCTGGCCGACGCCAACGCCCCGACGCTGATCCGCGAAAGCGAGAAGAGCCCGGCGCTCTACGTGCTGATGCCGATGCGGGTGTGATCGGCGCGTCGCCCCCGCGAAGGCGGGGGCCGCCATCGGTTTACGCGGCGGCGCAGGAACAGGCCGGCAGCGGCCTCCGCCTTCGCGGGGGCGACGCCGTTTCGGAAATCACCCCGCCTTCGTCACCCGCCAGATCACCCCGCCGGTGTCGTCGGCGACCAATGCGCTGCCGTCCTTCGCGACCTTGACGTCGGCCGGGCGGCCGCGGGTGGTCTTGCCGTCCTTGGCGAGGAACTGGTCGAGCAGCGTGATCGGCAGCGCCTCGGCGGGTTTGCCGCCCGCGCCGAACTTGACGAACACCACGTCATAGCCCGCAACGGGCTCGCGGTTCCACGACCCGTGGCGGGCGATCAGCGCGCCGTTCGCGAAGCGATCGCCGAGGTCGAGGCCCTGGGTGAAGGTCATGCCGAGCGGCGCGGTGTGGGCGCCCAGCCCATAGTCGGGGCGCTTGACATATTGGCGGCGGTCCTCAGCCTCCGGGGGCACGCGGGGATCGACGAAGCCGCCCCAATAATACCAGGGCCAGCCGTAGAAATCGCCTTCGTCGATGTCGGTCAGATAGTCCGGCACCGTGTCGCTGCCCAGCATGTCGCGCTCGTTGGCGACGGCCCAGAGTTGGTCGCTGCCGGGATAGAAGGCGAGGCCGACGGGGTTGCGGATGCCCGCGGCAAAGGTGCGCATATATTTGTTCTCGGGCCGCACCTCGAGGATGCTGGCGCGGCGCGTCTCGTTGGCCTGGCCCTTTTCGCCGATATTGCTGTCGGCGCCGACCCCGATGTAGAGCCAGCCGTTGGGCGCCGCGACGAGGCTCTTGGTCCAGTGGCGGTTGGTCCCCTTGGCGGGCAGGTCGGCGATCTTGACGGGCTTGCCGCTCATTGTGGTCTCGCCCTCGACATAGGGAAAGGCGAGCAGCGCGTCGGTGTTGGCGACGTACAGCGTCTTGCCGACCAGCGCCATGCCATAGGGCGAGTTGAGACCGGTGATATAGGCGGTCCTGACCTCCGCCTTGCCGTCGCCGTCGGCGTCGCGGAGCAGGCTGATGCGGTTCGCCGACTTGCCGCTCGGCGCCCGCCTTGCTCATCATCCGTCCCATCACCGCGCCCTCGATCCCCGATGTGTCGCGCGGCGGGCTTTCGCTCTCGGCGACCAGCACGTCGCCGTTGGGCAGCACGAAGATGGTGCGCGGATGCGCCAGCCCCTCGGCGAAGCGCGCGACGCGGAGCCCGGCGGCGGCGCGGGGCGCCTCGCCCGCGGGCCACTTCGTCGCCTCGGGCACGTTCATCGTCGGGATCGTCTGCGCGTCCTGCGGCGCCATCACCGGCACCCGGCCGCTCGTCTCGGCGGTCGAGAAGCGCGCCACATCGGGCCGCGACATGATGTAGAGCGTGACACCGCCGGCGATCAGGATCAGCAGCAGGGCGAGGAGGGCATATTTCAGGATCTTGCGCATGGCGTCCTGTCTACACGCGCCATCGGCGGCGGCAAAGAGGCGAAACGCGGATACGGCATGGTTAACCCGAACGGGCCGTCGATTAACCTTACCCACCCGTTCAGCACTATTGGGAACGGCGCGGTGAGACGGGGCGCGTAAACCGTCCTCCGCCATGATCGGGGATCGCATGCACCTGCCAGCACCTTTTCTCTCCGACCGCGTCGCGGTCGACGAAGCGCATGCGCTGATCGCTCGCCACGGCGACGAGGCGGGCTATGCCGCGGCGGCGCGCGCCGAGCAATATCGCGTACTCGGCAACCATATCCACTTCGCCCGCTGGCGCCAGATCGAACGGCTGATCACCTATCTGTCGATCGACGACGTGCTCGGCACGGTGCATTGAGGTTCTAAAGCCGAAGCCCCGCGGTCTCCGGCAGCCCCGCCATGATGTTCAGATTCTGCACGCAGGCGCCGCTCGCGCCCTTGCCGAGATTGTCGAGCCGCGCGACCAGCCGCAGCTGGGTGCCGTCGGCGCTGGCATAGACCATCAGTTCCATCGCGTCGGTCGCGGCATCGTCCTTGCGCAGCAGCAGTTCGCTCTCGTCGCCCGCGCGGCGGACGCTCACCAGCGGCGATCCCGCATAATGCGCCGCGAGCGCGTCATGGGCCGTATCGGCGGTCGGTGCGTCGAATGCCAGCGGCACCTCGACGAGCATCCCACGATACACGGGCACCACGGCGGGCGCGAAGAGCGGCGGATGGTCGAGACCGGCTCCCGCCTGCATTTCGGGCACATGCTTGTGATCCAGCGACAGACCATAGCTGCGAAAGCCGATGCCGGTCTCGCTCTCGAAGCGCGCGATCAGCTCCCTGCCGCCGCCCGAATAGCCCGACACCGCATTGACGCCGAGCCGCGCGTCCTTCGCGACGATGCCCGCCGCGACCAGCGGCGCGACCAGCGCGAGGAAGCCGGTCGGATAGCAGCCGGGATTGCTCACCCGCGCCGCCGCGGCGATCGCCTCGCGCTGCCCGGCCCGGAGTTCGGGAAAGCCATAGGCCCAGCCCGGCGCGACGCGATGCGCGGTGGAGGCGTCGATCACCCGCGTGCGGTCGTTCGCGATCATCGCGACGGCCTCGATCGCCGCCGCATCGGGCAGGCAGAGGATGACGAAATCGGCGTCGTTCAGCGCCTCGGCCCTTGCGCCCGCGTCCTTCCGCCGCGCCTCGTCGAGCGTCACCAGCGCGAACTCGCTCCGTCCGGCCAGCCGCTCGGCGATTTCCAGGCCCGTCGTTCCCGCCGCGCCGTCGATGAAAACCCTCTGTGTCATGATGTTATTTCAGTCTTTTAGTGCCGCTCACCGGCGGCTCATGCCCCTTGGCGGCCGAGCGTGCGACGACGTCGGCCAGCGGCTCCACCTTCACCGCCATCCATCGTCGGCTCGCGTGGATGATGTGGGCGGCGTCGGCCATGATGCCGACATGGCCGGGGAAAAAGACCAGGTCGCCGCGCTGCAGCCGGGCCGGGTCGATATCCTTGTCGCTGCCCAGCGCGGCGAGCTGCAGGTCGCTGTCGCGCGGCAACTGGATGCCGGCGGCGCTCCATGCCAGTTGCACCAGCCCCGAACAGTCGATCCCCGCGGCGGTGCGTCCGCCCCACAGATAGGGGGCACCGGCCAGTTCCTCGGCGATCGCCGCGGCGTCGGGCTCGTCGGTGCCAACCTCGGTCAGCGCCGCCAGCGGCAGATAGCCATGCGCGGTGACCAGCCACTCGCCTTCGGCTTCGCCCATCACCAGCGCGCCGCGCGGCAGCACCGCCGATCCGCCGCTCGCGGCATCGGGGGCGCTGTGGAGCAAGGCTTCGCTCGCGCGCACCCGGTGGGTCGGGGCGATCGGCGCGCCGAGCGCGTCGGCGGCGAGATAGCCGACATAATGGTCGGCGAGGCAATAGCCCCACGCCCAGCCGCCGGTCAGGTCGAGCAGCGCAAAGCCTTCGCCATAGAGCAATTCGCTCGTCTGGTCGGCGTCGAGCGACGGCGCGCCGCGCAGGACGGCCGAGGGCAGCACGCAGCCGCTCATCATCGGCGCGGCATAGTGCGGTGCGAAATACTGGTCGGCGACCGCGATGTCGGCGAGGTCGGGGCGGATCGCGACGACGCGCGGATCATAGGCTTGCGACGTGCCGGACAGCCCGAAATGGTCGCGTCCCGCGCCGGCGGCGCCGGGGCGCCCCATGCGGATACGGTTTGCCGCCAGATGTTCGCCCTCTGCTGTCACGTCTTGTCCCGATAATGTCTTAAAACCGCCGTCCGGCGCTCAATCGCGGCGCATTAGACCGCGCTGGGGCCGCGATCAAGCCGGATCGCTTTTGCGGCGGCGGTCGTAGCGGGCCTGCAACATCGCCCAGGCCGCGCGCATGCCGAGCGCCGCGCCGCCCTTGGGCCGCCCATGCTTCGCCGATGGTCGCCAGGCAAAGGTATCGACATGCGCCCAGGCGATGCCTTCGCCGACGAAGCGCTTCAGGAACAGCGCCGCGGTGATCGTTCCGGCAAAGGGCGAGGAGCCCGCGTTGCCGAGGTCGGCGATGTCGGTTTCAAGCAGGTCGGCATAGCCATCCCACAGCGGCATGCGCCACAAGGGATCGTCGCGCTCGATGCCGCTAGGCCAGCATCATGTCGGCCAGCGCATCGTCATTGGCGAACAGCGGCGGCAGGTCGGGGCCGAGCGCGACGCGCGCGGCGCCGGTCAGCGTCGCGAAATCGACGATCAGTTCGGGCTTGTCCTCGCTCGCCTTCGCCAGCGCGTCGCCGAGCACCAGCCGTCCCTCGGCGTCGGTATTGCCGATCTCCACCGTCAGCCCCAGTCGGCTGGTCAGCACGTCGCCGGGGCGGAAGGCATCGGCCGAAATCGCATTCTCCGCCGCCGCGACCAGGCAGTGCAGCCGCACCGGCAATCCGCTCGCCATCACCAGTTCGGCGAGCGCCAGCACATGCGCCGCGCCGCCCATATCCTTCTTCATCAGCCGCATTCCCGATGCGGGCTTGATGTCGAGGCCGCCGCTGTCGAAGCTGATGCCCTTGCCGACGAGCGCGATCTTGGGATGGTTGTCCTTGCCCCAGACGATCTCGATCAGCCGCGGCGCATGATGTTTCGCCGCGGCGCGCCCGACCGCGTGGATCATCGGATAGCCCTGTTCGAGCGCCTCGCCCTTGGTCACCGTCAGCTTGCCGCCATGCGCCTTGGCGATGCGCTCGGCCTGCTTCTCGATCGCCGCGGGTCCCATGTCGGCGGCGGGGGTGTTGACCATGTCGCGCACCAGCGCGGTCGCTCGCATTTCGGCGACCATCGGCGCGATCGCGCCGACGTCGCTGGTCAGCAGCACGCGCGGCGGTCGCGGCTCGGCCTTGGGGCGATAAAGGTCGAAGCGATATTGCGCGCTCATCCACCCGAACATCGCCTTGCCCGGCTGCTGCCCTTCGACCCGGTAACGGCCACCGGGCAGGATCTGCCCCAGCTTGGCGAGACACCAGGCCGACAGGCTGTCGACATTGGCAACGCTGGTCACCACGCCCCATTTCTCGGGATCGTCGCCGGGCAGGATCGCGTGGACGAAGGCGTCGGGCTTGAATCCGACCGCGGCGAGGTGCGCGCGTTCGCGCGCGCTGCGGCCCTTCAGCCAGCCGTCATAGCTCTTCTTGTCGACAAGGTGGATCGGGCGTGCGTCCTGCCCCTTGTCGGGCTGGATCAGGTCGGAATAGTCGGTCATCCCGAATTGCTAAGCGTCCGTGGAAACTTTGTCGATGCCCGGCGTTGTTCGCCCATGACTGTCATTCTTCCGCGCCGCTTCGCCGCCGCGCTTGCGCCGGCAATCCTCCTCCTTGCCGCCTGCTCGGGCGAGCAGGCGCCGACGACCGCCGAAAAAACCGCCGCCGCCTCGGTCCCCGGGGCGCCGCCGGGCGCGGTCGACGATGTGAAGACGGCCCATGCGACGGCGTCGGACGTCAGGGAAAACAGCGACCTGATCGAATTCGCCTACAGCTATCCGGTCGAGGCGGCGAAAATCCCGAAACTTGCCGAATGGCTCGACGCCGACCGCGCCACGAAGCGTGATGCGCTGATCGCGGAGGCGCGCCGCGATCGGGCGGCGGCGGAAAAGGAGGGCTTCCCCTATCGTCCGCACAGCCATCTGCAATCGTGGAAACGGATCACCGACACGCCGCGCTTCCTCAGCCTGTCGAGCGAGATTGCGACCTACACCGGCGGCGCCCACGGCATGACGGCCTTCGATACGCTGCTCTGGGACCGCAACACGGGAGAAAGGCGCGCGCCGCTCGACCTGTTTACCAGCGGTGCGGCGTTCGACGCGGCGATCCGCGACGATTTCTGCGCCGCGATCGGGCGGGCAAAGGCGGCCAAGGGCATCGAGCCGGCCGGCGAGCCCGATTCCGTTTTCGCCGATTGCCCGCCCGCCTCCGCCCAGACCGTGTGGCTGGGCTCGTCCGACGGGCGTTTTCTCGACCGGCTGACGGTCGCGATCGCCCCCTATGAGATCGGCTCCTATGCCGAGGGCGATTACCGGATCGACCTGCCCGTGACGGCGGCGCTGGTTCGGGCGGTGAAGCCGGAGTTCGCCCGCGACATCCGCGCGAGCCGATAGGAGCAGGACGATGGCGAAGCTGTCCAGGGCTCGGCAAGATCGGCGAAACCGCCGCCGAGAAAAAAGGCAAGAAGCGCGCCGCGGCGAAACTCGAGCGCGAGGTCGGCGCGGGCAAGACGATTCCGCGGCCACCGCGCGACCGCGAGGCCGATCTCGACCGCGCGCCCCAATGGCAGCCGCGCTATCCGGGATCGGGCCGTCTCGCGGACAAGGTCGCGATCGTCACCGGCGGCGACAGCGGGATCGGCCGCGCGGTCTGCGCGCTCTTCGCGCGCGAGGGCGCCGATATCGCGATCGTCTATCGCAGCAACCGCGACGACGCCGACGACACGGCCGCGATTGTCCAAGCCGAGGGGCGCCGCGCGATCGTGATCAAGGCCGACGTCGGCAAGCCGGGCGCGGGTGCGAAGATCGTCGACAAGACGGTGGCGCGGCTCGGCCGCCTCGATATCCTCGTCAACAATGCCGGCGAGCAGCATCCCGCCGAGGACATCGGCGACATAAGCCCCGAACAGTTGCAGCGCACCTTCGCGACCAACATTTTCGGCATGTTCTATCTGGTCCAGGCGGCGCTGCCGCACCTCGGGAAGGGCGCGGCGATCGTCAACTGCACCAGCGTCACCATGTATCAGGGATCGGCCGGGCTGCTCGATTACAGCGCGACCAAGGGCGCGATCACCGCTTTCACGCGCTCGCTCAGCGAAAATCTGGTCGAAAGGGGAATCCGCGTGAACGGCGTCGCGCCGGGCCCGATCTGGACGCCGCTCAACCCGCGCGGCGGCGCGCCGGCCGACAAGGTCGCGACGTTCGGCGAAAGCACCCCGATGAAGCGCCCCGGCGAACCCAACGAGGTTGCGCCCTGCTTCCTGTTCCTCGCCTGCGACGATAGCAGCTATATGTCGGGTCAGGTGTTGCATCCCAACGGCGGGACGATCGTTAACGGGTGAGAGGGCGGGGCATCAGGAGACGAACCATGCCAGCCAGATCCAAAGCCCAGCAGAAAGCAGCCGGTGCCGCGCTCAGCGCCAAGCGCGGCGAGACGCCGAAATCGAAGCTGAAGGGCGCATCGAAGGAAATGCTCGACAGCATGACCGAAAAACAGCTTGAGGATTTCGCCAGCGGATCGACCAAGGGCAAGCCCGAGCATGCCGGTTGACGGCTGCATCGCCGCTTTGGGGCGGTAGTTGCCGGTCCCCGGCGCAAGCGAGGCGCTCCCCACCCCGATGCGGCGGTCAGCTATAGGCGCTCCGCAGTGCCGCCAGCGACGCGTCGTGGGTCAGGTCGAGCTGGAGCGGGGTGACCGAGACATAGCCGTCGTCGATCGCCTCCAGGTCGCTGTCGTGGCCCAGGCTGTGCTCGATGCCGTGAAGGCCGAACCAGTAATAGGGGTAGCCGCGCGGATCGGTGCCCTCGACGATCGAGCCGCGGCCATAGTCGTGGAAGCCCTGGCGGGTGACGCGGACGCCCTTCACCGCGTCGGCGGGGAGCGCGGGGAAGTTGACGTTGATCAGGGTGCGCGGCGGCATGTCCATGCCCAGGAGCGGGCGCAGCACTTTCGCGCCCCAGGCCTCGGCGGCGCCGAAGGGGACGGTGTCGCCCATGCCCTCGCGCGCATAGACCTGGCTCAAGGCGACCGCGCGGATGCCCGCGAGCGCGCCCTCGATCGCCGCCGACACGGTGCCCGAATAGGTGATGTCGTCGCCGAGATTGGCGCCGCGGTTGACTCCCGACAGGATCAGGTCGGGCGGCTCGGGCATCAGCTCGGCCGATTGCCATCATCACCGAATCGGTCGGCGTGCCGGTGCACGACCAGCGGCGCTCGGCGTGCTGGCGGATGCGCACCGGGCGCGAGAGGGTGAGCGAGTGGCTAGGCGCCCGACTGTTCCTCGGCGGGGGCGCAGGCCCAGATATCGTCGGAAAGCTGGCGCGCGATCGCTTCGAGGACCGCGAAGCCGGGGGCGTGATAGCCGTCGTCATTGGTAAGGAGGATGCGCAATTTTTGTCTTTCTTTCTCCGTTCGCCCTGAGCTTGTCGAAGGGCCGTTCTTTCTTTGCACGGCGTCAAGGAGAAGGACGGTGCTTCGACAAGCTCAGCACGAACGGTTCAGGGGGTAAGTTCTGTAATTCCGCCCATGTACGGCAGCAGCGCCTCCGGAATCGTGACGCTGCCGTCGGCCTGCTGATAATTCTCCAGAATCGCCACGAGCGTCCGTCCGACGGCAAGGCCCGAGCCGTTCAATGTGTGCACGAACTCATTGCCCTTCACGCCCTCGCGGCGGAAGCGCGTGTTCATGCGCCGCGCCTGGAAATCGCCGCAGTTGGAGCAGCTCGAAATCTCGCGGTAGGCGTTCTGCCCGGGCAGCCACACTTCGAGGTCATAGGTCTTGCGCGCCGCGAAACCCATGTCGCCCGCGCAGAGCAGCATCTTGCGATAGGGCAGGCCGAGCCCTTCGAGGATCAGCTCGGCGGCGCGCGTCTTGCGTTCGAGTTCGGCGTCGCTGTCCTCGGGCCGCACGATCGAAACGAGCTCGACCTTCCAGAACTGGTGCTGGCGGATATAGCCCCGCGTGTCGCGCCCGGCCGACCCGGCCTCCGAACGGAAGCAGGGGGTGAGCGCGGTCATGCGCATCGGGAGCTGCTCTTCGGACAGGATATCCTCGCGCACCGCGTTGGTCAGGCTCATCTCGGCGGTCGAGATCAGCCAGCGGCCGTCGGTGGTCTGGAACAGGTCCTCGCGGAACTTGGGGAGCTGGGTGGTGCCGAAGGCCGCCTCGTCGCGCACCATCAGCGGCGTCGCGCACTCGGTATAGCCCTGCTCGATCGTCTGGCGGTCGAGCATATATTGGCCGAGCGCGCGTTCGAGCCGCGCCATCTGGCCCTTGAGGAAAGCGAAGCGGGCACCCGACATCTTCGCCGCGGTCTCGAAGTCGAGGCCCAATGCGGGGGCGAAATCGGCATGTTCCTGCGGGGCGAAGTCGAAGCCGCGCGGTGTGCCCCAGCGCGCGATCTCGACATTGCCCTCCTCGTCCTCACCGTCGGGAACGTCGGCGGCGGGGAGGTTGGGGAGCGCGGCGAGCCGGTCCTGCAACGCCGCAAGCCGTGCGCGTTCGGCGGTTTCCTGTTCGGGGAGCGCGGTCTTGAGCGTCGCGACTTCGGCCTTGAGCGCCTCGGCCCTGTCCCGGTCGCCCTGTGCCATCGCCTGGCCGATCGCCTTCGACGCCTCGTTGCGGCGCGCGAGCGCGGCCTGCATGTCGGTCTGCAGCGCGCGCAGCGATGCGTCCATCGCGAGGATTTCGGCCGACAGGGGCGCGAAGCCGCGGCGCGCGAGGCCGGCGTCGAAGGCTTGCGGGTTTTCGCGGATCAGGCGGATATCGTGCATGGGCGCGCTATGGCGTCGCCCATCGGTCCGCGCAACCCCGAGCTTGTCGTCAGTTGCGCTCCAGCGGCGCGGCGAGCCGGGCTCGGACGGGCGCGGCGCCATCCGCTGACCGCCCCGAAGCCGTCGCTGCCCGGCGCCTTCCCGATCGGCGTCGTCGCCATGGAAAAAGGGCCGCCCGTGCGAGCGGCCCTTTGAAGGGGTGGCCGGGGTCGCCCCCGACCGCCAGTGGATGGCTTCAGGCCGCGTCGCGGTCCTGGCTGTCGCTGTTCGCGGCGCGGCGGCGCGCGACGAGCGCGGCGGCGGCGGCGCCGAAGAGCAGCAGCATCGGCGGCGCCGGAACCGGGGTCGGGGTGCCCGACGAACCGCTGCTGGTGCCGCCCGAACTCGACGAGGAGGACGAACTCGACGAACTGCTGCTGCTCGACGAAGAGGAGGATGACGAACCGGTGCTGCCGGTCGAACCGAAGCTGCTGCTGCCGCCGGTCGCGCCCGACGAGGTGGCGCCCGACGAGGTGCTGCTCGACGACGAAGAAGAGGAGGAACTCGACGACGAGGAGGAACTGCTTCCGCCCGACGACGAGCTGCTGCCGCCCGAGCTTCCCGAGCTGCCGTTCGACCCGCCCGAGCTGCCGTGCGACGAACCGCCCCAGCTCGAGCTGCCGTGCGACGAGCCGCCCTTCGACGAACCGCCCCAGCCGGAGCTGCCGTGCGACGAACCGCCCTTCGACGAGTTGCCATGCGAGGAACCGCCGTGGGACGAGCCGCCATGCGAGCTGCCGCCCTTCGACGAACTGCCACCGCCCGACGACGAGGAACTCGACGACGAGGAGGAAGAGGAGGAGGACGAACTCGACGAGGAACTGCTGCTCGACGAGGAGGTGCTGACGTTGCCCGACGAGGTCGAGACATTGCCCGAGGATGTGGAGACGTTGCCCGACGAAGTGCTGACGCCGCCGGTGGAGGTCGAGACCCCGCCCGTCGAGGTGCTGACGCCCCCGGTCGAGGTCGACACGCTGCCCGTCGAGGTCGACACGCCGCTCGACGTCGACACGCTGCCGGTCGAGGTCGAGACGCCGCCGGTCGAGGTCGAGGTGCTGACCCCGCCCGTCGAAGTCGAGACGCCACCCGTTGAGGTCGAGGTGCTGACGCCGCCGGTCGAGGTCGACACGCCGCTGGAGGTGCTCGACGAGGTGCTGACGCCACCTGTGGTGGTGGAGGTCACGACGATGCTGCCGCTGCTGCCGCCGCCCGACGAACCCCCGAAGAAACCACCGAAGAAGCCGCCGCCGAAACCGCCGCCAAAGCCGCCGCCGACCACGGTGACACCGCCGCCGCCACCGCCGCCTTCCCAGCCGCCGCGCTGCGGGACGGGCGCATAGGGGATCGGGGGCAGGGGGATGGTCTGGGTGACGACCTGGGTCTGCGGGGTCGCGGTGCGAATGACCTTTCTGGTGGTCACGACGCGGCGGATGCGCTTGACCGGCTTCTTCGCCGCGTGCCGCTTGCGCACGACGGGCTTCTTGGCGCAGGGCGTGCAACTGCTCACCTTCCGGACCTGGGCAGCCGCCGGCACGTCGCTGATCTTCATCGCGCCGGTGCCGATGATCGCACCACCGCAGGTGCAGGCGCAAAGCTTGGCGAGGGCCATTCGGACAGACATAGGTTTCTCTCTCTTTTCCCGTTGCTTGGTGGGAAGGCGCCACACCCCGGCACCCGCTTGCACCTCTTGCTAGGACCAAAAGGCCAAAGCTTTGTGAATGCCGCAATTGCGTTAACCGCGTTTGACTGTCCGACAGCGGGAAAAGGGGGACGGAATCAACACCCTTGGGGACCATTGTCCCAAAACGGAACGGAAGTTGCCGCGATTCTCCATATTTGGTTAACCTGCGGATGAGGACGTCTGCCGGACGACTTGCCGCGGCAGATGGAATCGCGCCCGCGCGCCCTTGCGGTTCAGCCCCGCTTCACCCCGCAGACCCTATCCGCCGCTTCGACGCTTGTAACGCATCCCCCGGCTGGTTATAGGCGCGCCACTCCCCCGGCCCGCCACGTCCGGCGGATCGCGAGACGAAAGGACGTTAGAGCCCGTCATGCCCACCCAGACCGCCGATATCGGTGCCGACGCGCTCCGCGAAGCCAAGTCCAACCTCGATTCGGACTATGTCCCCAGCGACGACGAAGAGTTTATGAACGAGCGGCAGCAGGAATATTTCCGCGGCCTGCTGCTCGCCTGGAAGAAGTCGATCCTGACCGAATCCGAATCGACGCTGGCGCAGTTGCAGGATGGGCCGCTGCGCGAGCCCGACCTCGCCGACCGCGCGTCGAGCGAAACCGACTGGGCGATCGAACTGCGCACCCGCGACCGCCAGCGCAAGCTGATCGCCAAGATCGATTCGGCGATCCGCCGCCTCGACGAGGGCGAATACGGCTATTGCGCGGTGACCGGCGAGCCGATTTCGCTCGCCCGGCTGCAGGCGCGCCCGATCGCGACGATGACGCTGGAGGCGCAGGAGCGCCACGAGCGCAACGAGCGTATTTCGCGCGAAGACTGACGAAAACCTGCAAGCTCTGCCCCGGATCGGGACGGCTTGGCGACATTTACGTTTCCGCAACGGCTGCGTCCTAGATTCGCGGGCCTGAACTTTAACGCGGGGAACAGGTCGCAATGGAATCGCGCGTGCCGACATCGGTGGACGAAGAAGTGGCGGCGCTGTCGCGCGGCGCCGACCGGGACAGCCTGTTCATGCAGGCGAATGTCACGATCGACGGCAAGCCGGGGCTGGCGACCGTTCGCGTGCGCAACCTGTCGGCGGGCGGCATGCTCGCCGAAAGCCCGGTCGCGGTCGTGCAGGGCGCGACGGTCGAGGTCGAACTGCGCAACATCGGTCCGGTGTCCGGGCGCGTCGTGTGGACCGGCGAGAAGAAATTCGGCATCGCCTTCGACCGCGCGATCAATCCGCAGGCGGTGCGCCGCGATGTCGCGCCGCAGAAGGAGGAGGTGCCGCCGACGCTCGCCGACCTCCGTCTCAACAAGGGCTGGCCGCCGATCCGTCCGCGCTGACCCGTTCCACTGGTGGAAGGAGCAGCCGGCAACCGGCGGCCTGACTTGCGGGGCCTTCGAGAAGGCCCCCTTGCGATCCTCAGCCGATCGCGACCAGTTCTTCCTTGATCTTCAATTTCTGTTTCTTGAGTTGTGCCAGCACGGCCACATCGGGGCACGGGCGCCGTTCTTCATTCGCAATTTTCGCATCGAGGTCCGCATGGCGGGACTTCAGGGCGGAAAGGTGCGACATGTTCATCGGCCAGTCTCCTTCTTTTCGACTCGGTTGGCGAAGCGAGTAAAACATGGAACGCGGGGATTGTGGAGCGGTTAACACGCCGATTCGCCCAGCCGGTGCCCGTTGCGGACCAATCGTGATTCTGGCAGGAGGCGGGTCGTGAACCCGGAAGATATCAGCCAGCGCCTCGAACTGCTCCGCGTCGAACATCGCGACCTTGACGCGGCGATCATCGCCCTCGGCGCGGCGCCGGTTCCCGACCAGCTGCAACTGGCTCGATTGAAAAAGAAAAAGCTCCGCCTGCGCGACGAGATCGCCTGGTGCGAGGACCAGCTGATCCCCGACATCATCGCCTGAGTGCGCCGCCGCGGCGATTCAAAATGGGACGGCGGGGGCCGCCGAAATATTGGTTAGCGGCGTTGCTACCATGGGCCCGGTCGTGGCATCCTTTTTTCATGAACAGGGGGCTTTCGGATTTTGCGGCGATCGGCTAAGCCGGTGCAGCGGGCGCAGGTCGAAAATCTCTATGTCGAGGCGATGGTGCTGGCCGACGAGGCGCACACCGCCTTCGCCGCCGCGCGCGACCTGGGCGCGGTGGGAAGCGCCGGTAGCCGCGACGGCCTGCTCCAGATCGGGCTGGCGTGCGAATCGCTCAAGACGACGACGCGGCTGATGCACATCATCGCCTGGCTGCTCCACCGCCGCGCGATGATCGCGGGCGACCCCGGTGCTGGGCCGGACGACAGCGCGGCGCGGATCGGCGAGCCGGTCGCGGCCGACTGGACCTTGTGTGCGCAATTCGATCTCGTCGGTCCGCCGGATCGTCGCCGCGAGCGAGCGGCTGTTCGAGCGCATCGCGGCGCTGGAAGCGGGCTGGGAGGCGGGGATCGCCCCTCCGCCGGTGCAGGCGATGCTGGCGCGGATCGAGGCGCGGCTGTGATGTGACGGCCGCGGGGTGACCGCCCGGTTGGTTCCAGACCTGTCGTCGCCGAAAGCGGAAAGGGCCGCGCTTCCTTCCGGAAACGCGGCCCTCTCAAAAGGTTCATGCCGGAAGCGGTCAGGCTTCCTCGGCGTCGTCCGCGGCGGCCTCGGCGGCGGGAGCGGCTTCCGAAGGCGGCGTAGCCTCTTCGAACTCGTCCTCGCTGTCGGGTTCCAGCGCCGCGGCGGCGGCTTCGGCCTGTTCTTCCTCGAACATCGCGGCGATGACGTCGATGCCCTGGCTCTGCATCTCGGCTTCGTCGGGCGAGCGCGCGACGTTGACGCCGACGGTCACGGCGACCTCGGGGTGCAGCTTGACCTTGACTTCGAAGAGGCCGAGCGACTTGATCGGGCGTTCGAGCTCGACCATCGCCTTGGTGACGCCGGCGGCGCCGTCCTCGACCAGCGCCTCGACGATGTCGCGCACCGAGACCGAGCCGTAAAGCTGGCCGGTGTTCGACGCCTGGCGGATCAGGACGACCTGCTTGCCGTCGATGTCCTTGGCGCGGCCTTCGGCGTCGGTGCGGCGCTCGGCGTTATCGGCCTCGATCTTGGCGCGGTTGGCTTCGAACAGCTTGCGGTTGGCTTCGTTCGCGCGCAGCGCCTTGTTGTTGGGCAGCAGATAGTTGCGGGCAAAGCCGTTCTTGACGGTGACGACGTCGCCGATACCGCCAAGCTTCTCGATACGTTCGAGCAGGATGATTTCCATGACGCCGCCTTCCTTACTTCACAATGTAGGGGAGCAGGCCGATGTGCCGCGAACGCTTGATCGCCTTCGCCAGCTCGCGCTGCTTCTTGGTGGACACCGCGGTGATCCGCGACGGGACGATCTTGCCGCGCTCCGACAGATAACCCTGGAGCAGGCGGACGTCCTTGTAATCGATGACCGGTGCGTCCTTCGCGCTGAAGGGGCAAGTCTTGCGGCGACGGAAAAAGGGTCGTGCCATGGTCGTGTTCCTTATTCTTCGCCGTCGCGGTCACGGCCGCGGCCGCCCCGACGTTCCTGCTTGCGCATCATCACCGACGGACCCTTTTCGAGTTCGTCGACCTTGATGGTCATCCAGCGGATGATATCTTCGTTGATCGCCGCCTGACGCTCGATCTCGGCGACGGCTTCGCCCGGCGCTTCGGCCGACAGCATCACATAATGACCCTTGCGGTTCTTCTGGATCTTGTAGGCGAGCTGCTTCAGGCCCCAGGTCTCGGTCTTGTGAACCGTGCCCTTATATTCGCCGATGACGTTGGTGACACTTTCCGCCAGCGCATCGACCTGAGCCTGGCTCAGGTCCTGACGCGCGATAAAGACATGCTCGTAAAACGGCATGGTGCGCTTCCTTCGATTTGGCCGATCGCTGACCTGCGCCAATCGCAGGCCCCTCCGGCTGTCGTCTTGCGATGCTGAATTGGTGCAAAGCAAATGGGGCGACGGCACAGAGCCTCGCCCCAATGGAGCGCGCCTATACAGATTCGCTGGCGGAAAGCAAGGGTTGGTGCGGAAAAGCTTCGCGCGGAGGCGCGTAAGGAAAGGCAATGAGAAGATTCGCGCAGAGATCGCAGAGATCGCAGAGGAAGGGAGATCAAGGGCGGGGAAGCCGCTATTCGCATTTCCTCTCCGCGTCTCTGCGTGAACTCAATTCTCTGCGTCCTCTGCGTCCTCTGCGCGCAATATTTTCAGCCAAGCTTCCCCAACAATTCCCGCCCGAAGTCGGTCAGCGTATCGTCGCGCGCGCCGAGGATCAGGATGCGGTCGCCGGTTTTCGCGGCATCGAGCATCGCCGCGCCGCAATCTTCGCGGCTCGCGATGTGCATCGCATCGCCGCCGCCCGCGACGATGGCGGCGACCAGTGCCTCGCTGCCGGTGCTGCGATCGACGGTGCCGCCGAAATAGACGGGGTCGCAGACGTAGAGCTTGTCGCCGCCGCGCATTCCCTTGGCAAAGCTCGCCGCCAGTTCCTTGCCCATTTGGCGCAGCGGGCCATAGCCGTGCGGCTGGAGGAAGAGCAGCGCGCGGCCCGGCAGTTCGGCGACCGCGGCGAGGGTCGCCGCGACCTTGTCCGGGTTGTGCGCGAAATCGTCGATCACCGTGACGCCCCCGGCCTGGCCCAGCACTTCGTAGCGGCGCGCGAGGCCCGCGAAATCGGCGAGCGCCGCCGCCGAATCCTTGATCGAAATGCCCAGCGCGCGCGCCGCCGCCATCGCGGCCAGCGCGTTGGAGGCGTTATGGCGTCCGGGCATGCGCAGCCGCACTTCGCACTGTGTCGCATTGAAATGGACCGTGAAGCGGCACCCGTCGGGGAGCGCCTCGAAATCGCCGCCGCGCATGCCGGCAAGCGGGCTGAAGCCGAAGCGCATGACATTCTCGCCGCCGAGCAGCGGACGCGATTCGGGATCGTCGGCGTTGACCACCGCGACGCGCGCCTTGGCGGCGAAATCGCCGAACAGCGCGTGCAGTTCGTCGAGGCTCTTGTGGTCGAGGCTGATGTTGGTGATCACCGCGACATCGGGGCGATACAGCGTGATCGACCCGTCGCTCTCGTCGACCTCGCTGACATAGGTCGCGGCCTCGCCGACGAGCGCGCTGGCAAAGGGCGTGTCGGGCCCCGCGAAATTGCGCATTACCGCGCCGTTCATCACCGTGGGTCGGCGCCCGACACGCGCGAGGATCCAGCCGATCATGCCGGTGACGGTCGATTTGCCGCTGGTGCCGCCGACGCCGACCGCCTGCGCGGCGTCGTTGAACAGCGCGGCGTTGAGTTCGGCGCGCGTCATGCGGGGGAGGCCGAGCGCGTTGGCGGCGGCAATGTCGGGCACGCTGTCCTCGACTGCAGCGGACGCCACCACCGTCTGGCCCGCCGCCACGCCGCTGCCGTCCTGCGGGAACAGGGCGATGCCCTGGTTTTCGATCCAGGCGAATTTGTCGGCACTGCGGCCCTGGTCGCGGCTGCGATCCGAGCCCGAAACCGCTGCCCCGCGCGCCGCGACGATCATCGCCAGCGGCAACATGCCCGACCCGCCGATGCCGCAAAAGAAATAGGATTTGTTTTCCGCCATCGCGCGGCGTTATGGCCTTGGCGAAGGGTTTGCAACACAGGGCGACATTCCCTTTCCCGTTCGCATCGAGCGAAGTCGAGATGCCCCTCGGCTTGGCGCTTGCCCTCGGGGTGTCTCGACTTCGCTCGACACGAACGGAATTTACAGGCGGGTCATGCGCATCGGAATCGTCGCCCCCAGTACCCCCATCCTCCCCGACGACGCCGAGGCGGTGCGCGTGCTTGCCAGCCTGGGTTATCCGGATGTCGAACTCGTCTTCGACCCGCAATGTTTTGCGGTCCATGGCCATTTCGCTGGCGAGGACGGCCATCGCTTCGCGGCGCTGGTCGAGATGGCGAACCGCCCCGACGTGGACGCGGTCTGGTTCGCGCGCGGCGGCTATGGCGCCTGCCGCATCGCCGAGGAAGCGGTCGCCGCGATGACCGATGCCGCGCGCGGCAAGGCCTTCCTCGGCTATTCGGACCAGGGCAATCTGCTCGCCGCGCTCTATCGCGACGGTTTCGACCATGTCGCGCACGGGCCGATGGTCGCCGACATCCGGCGCGACGGCGGCGACGCGGCGGTACTGCGCGCGCTCGACTGGCTTGTCGCGCGCGATCCGGCGGCGTGCGAGCCGGGGCTGGAGCATGGCGCGCGCCATGCCGCGTTCAACCTGATGACGCTGTCGATGCTGCTCGGCACCCCGCTCGAACCCGACCTTGCGGGCCATGTGCTGATCGTCGAGGAGGTCAGCGAATATCTCTACGCCTTCGACCGGGCCTTGTTCCACGTCGCGAACTATCTCGGCCCGCGCGGGCTGGCCGGGCTGCGGCTCGGCCGGGTCAGCGACATTCCCGAAAACGATCGCCCGTTCGGGCTGGAGGCCGAAGACATCGCCCGCGAATGGTGCGCGCGTACCGGCATTCCCTGGCTCGGCCGGGCCGACATTGGGCATGACGCGGCGAACAAGGTCGTGCCCTTCGGCTTGCATCGCGCGGGGTGAAGGAATAGGCGGCGCACTTCGTCGCCCCCGCGAAGGCGGGGGCCGCCGTCGGCCTGTTCCGGCGGCGCAGGGCAAAACGACAGCGGCCCCGCCTTCGCGGGGGCGACGATAAAAGGGCAGGGTCATGCGCGCATTCATCTTTCCGGGTCAGGGCAGCCAGTCGGTCGGCATGGGCAGGGAGCTCGCCGACGCCTCGCCGGTCGCGCGCGAGGTGTTTCAGGAGGTCGATGACGCACTGGGGCAGAAGCTGTTCCAACTGATGACCGAGGGCCCCGAGGATCAGCTCACCCTCACCGAAAACGCCCAGCCCGCGATCATGGCGAATGCGATCGCGACCCTGCGCGTGCTCGAAAAGGAAGGCGGCGTGACGCTATCGGGCAAGGCTGATTATGTCGCGGGCCACAGCCTCGGCGAATATAGCGCGCTCTGCGCCGCAGGCGCCTTCGACCTCGCGACGACCGCACGGCTTTTGAAGACGCGCGGGCAGGCGATGCAGGCGGCGGTGCCCGTCGGCGTCGGCGCGATGGCGGCGCTGCTCGGCGCCGATATCGACACCGCGCAAAAGCTCGCCGATGCCGCCGCCGAGGGTGAGGTCTGCACCGTGGCCAACGACAATGACCCGTCGCAGGTCGTGATCTCGGGCCACAAGGGCGCGGTCGAGCGCGCGGTGGCGCTGGTCAAGGACTTCGGCATCAAGCGCGGCGTGTTGCTGCCCGTCTCGGCGCCCTTCCACTGCCCGCTGATGCAGCTCGGCCGCCGACGCCATGGCCGAAGCCCTCGGCGCCAACCCGCCCGCCCCGCCGCTGGTTCCCGTCGTCGCGAACGTCACCGCCAGCCCGGTGAGCGACGCCGACACGATCCGCGGCCTGCTCGTCGAGCAGGTCACCGGCCGCGTCCGCTGGCGCGAGAGCATCGACGCGATGGAAGGCATCGGCGTCACGCACTTCGTCGAATTCGGCGGCAAGGTGCTCGGCCCGATGGTCAAGCGCAGCGCGAGCGGCGAGGTCGAGGTGGCGAGTGTGATGTCGATGGACGACATCGAAGCGCTGCTGAAGCTTCTTTGAAAGATTCGCGCAGAGGACGCAGAGATCGCAGAGAAGATGGCTCCACATATTGATCAAATCTCTCATGATCTGATTGGCGTTGCCATGCGCTTGCACAGCGAGATCGGTCCCGGCCTTTTGGAAAGCGTCTACGAAACGCTGCTTGCGGGCCGATTGTCGATGATGGGATATAAAGTTGAACGGCAAAGGCCGATCAGCATCGTTTTTGATGGTATCGAATTTGGCGAAGTCGCGCGCGTCGATTTGCTGATTGAGGACCGTCTCGTCGTCGAAATCAAATCGGTCGAGAAATTGCACCCGGTCCACGCAAAGCAGGTTTTGACCTATCTGCGATTATTGGGTGCGCCCGTTGGGCTATTGATCAATTTTGGTGAAATGACGTTGAAACAGGGGATTCGCCGTCTTGTCGTCGACCACAAAGACTCTGCGATCTCTGCGTCCTCTGCGCGAAACTCACAAGAAACCACCGTCCGGCTATCCGGGCCAGATATGAAGGAATGAGCACTATGTTCGATCTCACCGGCATGACCGCCCTCGTCACCGGCGCCTCGGGCGGCATCGGCTCGGCCATCGCGCAGGCGCTCGCCGACCAAGGCGCGCGGCTGGCTGTGTCGGGATCCAATGCGGACAAGCTGAAGGCCTTTCGCGATACGCTCGGCGGCGATCATGCCGCGCTGCCGTGCGATCTCGGCGACGCCTCTGCGGTCGATGCGCTCGTGCCCGCCGCGGTCGAGGCGCTGGGCGGCAAGCTCGACATCCTCGTCAACAATGCCGGCGTCACGCGCGACAATCTGGTCCTGCGGATGAAGGACGACGAATGGTCCGACGTCATCCGTATCAACCTGGAGGCCAATTTCCGCCTCGCGCGTGCCGCGGCCAAGCCGATGATGAAGGCGCGCTTCGGGCGGATCATCTCGATCACCAGCGTCGTCGGCGCGACGGGCAATCCGGGGCAGGCCAACTATGCCGCGTCCAAGGCCGGCTGTTACCGGCATGAGCAAGGCTCTGGCGCAGGAACTGGCGAGCCGCGGCATCACCGTGAACTGCGTCGCGCCGGGCTTCATCGCCACCGCGATGACCGCCGACCTGCCTGACGCGCAGAAGGACGCGCTGAACCAGCGCATCCCCGCGGGCCGCATGGGCGAGGGCGGGGATATCGCCGCCGCGGTCGTCTATCTCGCGTCGAAGGAAGCGGGCTATGTCACCGGCCAGACGCTGCATGTGAACGGCGGCATGGCGATGCTGTCCTAGTCTGACCGGTGCGGCCGGTTTCGGGCGGGAGCGGACGTTTATTCTCCCCTCCCGCTTGCGGGAGGGGTCGGGGGTGGGCGGCAACGTCGCCATGGCCCACCCCGCTGCGACTAACGAACAAGTTCGTAAGTCTCACTGCCCCTCCCGCTTGCGGGAGGGGACATCTGCATATGCCTGCAACGTCTGCTCTCCATCCCAAAGCCCGCGTCCGCACGCCGGCGCGGGAAACCGCAGGGCCTGTCCGAAGCCCGGCCTTCGCCCGAACAATAGAAGCTGTCTTGCGGGGCGCCGGGCGGCGCCCTAGATCAATCGCCATGACCATTGCGCAAACCAGCCTCGAGCTGATCGGCAACACCCCGCTCGTCCTGCTCAAGGGTCCCAGCGCCGCCACCGGCTGCGAAATCTGGGGCAAGTGCGAATATGCCAACCCCGGCGGATCGGTGAAGGATCGCGCCGCCCTCTATATCGTCCGCGATGCCGAAGCGAACGGCAGCCTGAAGCCCGGCGGCACGATCGTCGAGGGGACCGCCGGCAACACCGGCATCGGCCTTGCGCTCGTCGCCAATGCGCTGGGATACAAGACGATCATCGTCATGCCTGATAATCAGAGCGCCGAGAAGATGGCGACGATCCGCGCGCTAGGCGCCGAGTTGGTGCTCGTGCCGCCCGCGCCCTTCGCCAATCCCGGCCATTTCGTCCACACCTCGCGCCGCATCGCCGAGGAAACCGGCAATGCGATCTGGGCGAACCAGTTCGACAATATCGCCAACCGCAAGGCGCATATCTTTGGCACCGCCGAGGAAATCTGGGCGCAGATGGACGGGCGCATCGACGGCTTCACCTGCGCCGCGGGCACCGGCGGGACGATCGCGGGGACGGGCCTTGGTCTGAAGGCGAAGGATGAGGGCATCACCATCGCGCTGACCGACCCGCACGGCGCCGGACTCTATAATTATTACCGGTGCGGCGAGCTCAAGGCCGAAGGGTCGAGCGTCGCCGAAGGCATCGGCCAGAACCGCATCACCGCCAATCTCGAAGGCGCGCCGATCGACACCCAGTTCCGCATCTCCGATGCCGAAGGGCTCGCGGTCGTGCGCCAGCTGCTCGACGAGGAGGGGCTGTGCCTCGGCCTGTCGTCGGGGATCAACGTCGCGGGCGCGATGGCGCTGGCGCGGCAGCTCGGGCCCGGAAAACGCATCGCCACCATCCTGTGCGACAGCGGGTTCCGCTATCTCTCGACGCTCTACAATCCCGAATGGCTGGCGAGCAAAGGACTGGCGGCATGAACATGAAAAAGCCCGCGTCCGCGCCGGAGTCGTCGCAGCCGCTGGGACCCAATGATTCGATGCGCTCGGCTGCAGATCGGCATCGCCGGGGTGATGGCGGTGCTGCTGCTCGTCGGGCTCGCCGGATTGATCGGCGACCGCGCCCGCGAACAGGCGGCCGGCGACGCCGTCGCGGCGAATCCCGCAGCGACCGGCGAAACCGAAAAGGGCAGCGGTGCGCCGCTCGAGGAACTGGGCGTCCAGCCGGTTACGCCGACCGCCGGGCAGCCCGCCGCCGCGGCGCCGGCCGCCGTCAAGACCGCGCCCTTGCCGCCGACGACCGCGAAGGTCCCCGACCTCGAACCCGATCCCGCCCTGCAACGCGCGCGGAACAAATCGGGGCAGTGACCCGCGCCGCTCCGGCTGCGCTCGCGCGGCTGCTTCTTCCCGCGGGCCTCTATGTCGCCCCCGCGCTGCTGCTCGCCTGGTTCGCCGGTGGGCAGATGGCGCTCGGGCGGATCGACGCCGCACTGGCGATCCCCTTGCTCATGCCGGGCGCCCTGTTGCTCGCCTGGCGCGTTCGGGGCGATCCCCGGCCGGTCCGCATCCGCGCCGTCGCGACAGGCTTGCTGGGCCTCGCGGCGGCTCAATTGGCACTGCATTATGGGCTCGGCCATCGGCCGGGCGCCGCGCAGGTGGCGACGGTCCTGCTGGCCGAGCGCGGTCTGCTCCGCGGTCGCCGGCTGTCGCGGTTCGCGGCATGCGGCCATGGCGCGCCGTGCTGCGCTGGCCCGCGATATTGATGGTGGCGATGCTGTGGTACGGCGCCGGTCAACTCCTGCTCGCCTACGCCTATGCCCCGCAAGCCGGACAAACCTTCCCCCGCCTCGCCGTACTGACCGGCCTGCCGCTGCGCTGGGGCGGCGGCGATGTCGCGGCGATGCTGGCGAGCGGTCCCGCCGACGCGCCCGCCGTGACCGAACTCGCACACCGCTTCGACCTTCGCCTGATCGACAGCCTGATGCAGGTCGAGGATGACGAGCCATTGCTCGTCGCGCACCCGCGCGCGCTGCCGCCCGCCGAGATGGTCCGGCTCGACGGGCTCACCGTTCGTCCGCGCACCATCGTCGTCCTCGCCGACGCGCTGTCGAGCTGGGAGCCGCCCCATCCGCTCGGCGATCCGCGCAACCCGCCGGTGACCAGCCTGCTGACCCCGTTGTTCGACCATTGGGGCATCGCGCTCGCCGCGCCCGGCCGGGACGCGTCGGGGTGGGAAGGGGACGTCGATGTATTTCCGGGGCTCGCCGGGCAAAAGCTGCGCCTGCATTCGGCGGGACGCTTCACCCGCCTGCCCGCGAACTGCCAGAGTTACGGCGACCGCCGCATCGCGCGCTGCGTCATCGGCAGGGCGACCGTCTGGCTGGTCGGCGATGCCGATCTGCTGCACGAAAGCCTTTGGCGGTCGCCGGTCCCCCGCGCGCCCTGGCTCCGCCGGTCGGACAATCTGGCCTGGCTGGGGGATATTCTGCGGGGCGCTGGCGCACCGCTGTTCGATCCTATATGGTTGCGCCCATGAATTCGCCCGGATTTCCGTCCTTTCCTACTTATCCACGGCGTCGCGATCTGCGGCCCGCTCGGCCGTTTCGCGCCGGTTTTCGCCTGCCTTGCCCCGATCCGCCCTAGTTTGGTGGTGAATTAACCCGGTTACGCCCTAATTTACCCCTTTCCACCCTAGGCCATTCTTGTTAGGCAGAGGTCGGAGAGGGGCATTCTCCGCCTGTGCCTTTTGATTCGGTTTTTCGCGATTCCGAAGCCGGGAAAGTTTTGCCCAGGGTGCTGGACAGGGGGCAAATCGATGGCGATTGTGACGCCCGGCCGCTATACCGGCACCGATTTCGCACCCATCGACGGCAAGGGACGCATCGCCGTCCCCTCGCAGTTCCGCAACAATGTGCCCCTCAATGCGGAAGGCCAGCGCGTCCTCTGGTGCAATTATCATGAAGAGCTCCCGTGCCTGATCGCTTATGGCCATGATCAGCACGACCGCCTGAATGCGGAGGTCGAGGCCGATCGCCTCGCGATGCGCCAGCGCGATCCCGGCGCGGCCCGGGCCGACCAGTTCAAGTCCAGCTATGATTTCGCCTATGCCTATACGCTCGACGAAAGCGGTCGTTTTCTGCCGCATTTCTCGCATCGCGACGTGCCTGCGGACGATTGCTACACCGACCTTGGCCTGATGGCGTTCAACGGCGGCGCCTGTGCGTTCGTCGGGGCTTAGCCATTGTTTCGAGATCTGGTGGCTGCCGCTGCTCGCGGTGTGCGAAGAGGCCAACCCGCGCCTGCGCCGCGTCGCCGCGGCCTGGGATGCGGAGAAGGGGAGGGGGCGCAAATGACCGGCCTTTCCCGCGATCTGCGTCACGACCCCGTGCTCCGCGACGAAATCGTCGCCGCGCTCGCCATTGCCCCCGGCGAGCGCCACGTCGATGCGACCTTCGGCGCCGAGCGGCTATACGCGCGCGCTGCTCGCGGCGGGTGCCGAGGTCGTGGCCTGCGACCGCGATCCCGATGCGATCGCCGAAGGCCGGTCGCTCGTCGCCGAGGCCGATGGCCGGCTGACGCTGGTCCACGGCCGCTTCGGCGAGATCGACCGCCTGCTCGCCGAGCGCGGCATCGACGCGGTCGACGGTATCGTCTTCGATATCGGCGTCTCGTCGATGCAGCTCGACCGCGCCGAACGCGGCTTTTCGTTCCAGAACGACGGGCCGCTGAACATGACCATGGCGCAGGATGGCGAGACCGCCGCCAACTGGCTCAATCGCGCCGACGAAGCCGAGATTGCCGACGTGCTCTTTCATTATGGCGACGAGCGCCAGTCGCGGCGTGTCGCGCGCGCGATCGTCGCGGCGCGGCCGCTGTCGCGTACCGGCGAACTGGCGGCGGTGATCCGCAAGGCGCTGCGCCACCCGCCCGGCGCGCCGAAGGATCCGGCGACCCGCAGTTTTCAGGCGATCCGCATCCACATCAACGGCGAGCTCGACGAACTCAGGGCCGGGCTCGACGCCGCCGAACGGCTGCTGCGTCCCGGCGGCCGGCTCGCGGTGGTCAGCTTCCACAGCATCGAGGACCGGATCGTGAAGAATTTCCTGCGCGAACGCAGCGGTGGCGATGTCCGCGCGTCGCGCCACCGGCCCGCGCCAACCCCCGGCGCGGGCCGCAACTTCCTGCCGCCGCGGCGCGCAAGGTCCGCCCCGGCAAGGACGAAGAGGCCCGCAACCCGCGCGCGCGCTCGGCGACGCTGCGCAGCGCGGTGCGCACCGATGCGGCCGCATGGTCAGCGGGTACGACGACAAAGGAGGCGATCTCATGCTGATGGCGGCGCGCAAATTACAGGGCATCGGGCTGGTGTTGCTCGTGCTCGTCTTCGCGATGATGCTCTATCCGGTGTCGCTGAAGGTCGCGGCGACGCGCAGCGAACTGGCGCAGATCAACCAGCAGATCAGCCGCACGCGCGACAATATCCGCTACCTCGAATCCGAACTCGCGGTGCGCGCGTCGATGCGCCAGCTCGAGCAGTGGAATGCCGAAACCTTCGGCTATTCGGCGCCGTCGGCGAGCCAGTATCTCGCGAACGAGCGCCAACTCGCGTCGATCGACCGCCTGCCGCGGGCGCGCGGCGCGAACGAGGTCGCGCCGGTGCTGATGGCGATGGTGTCCCCCGTCGCGCTGCCCGAAAAGCCCACGCCCGCCGCCAAGCCTGCGGGCGCCGCCAAGCCTGCGAGCGCCGACAAACCCGCAGGGTCAAGCAAGGCGGCGAGCGCCGCCGAGCCCGCGAAGCCCGCGCCGCTCAGGCTCGCCGCGGTCCAGGCCGACACGGTGCCGCGCATGGCGCCGACCCGCCGCCGCGAACAGCTCCGGATGATCGAGGACCAGCTCCTAGCCGAATCGACGCTCGCCGAAATCAAGCGCGCGGCCGCGATCGAAGCGGGGGAAACCAGGGGCCGATGAACACCGTCGTCGTCCGTCCGACACGCGTCCGCACCGCCGGGGTGCGCCAGCAGTTGCTGCTCACCGCGCAGCAGCGGCTGATGATCCTGATGCTGCTGTTCATGGCGGCGATTTTCCTGGTGTCGATGCGGCTGCTCTATTTCGCCGCTTTCGATACCACGCCGCAGCGCGGCGGCGCGGCGGCCTTCATCCCCGCGCGCGCCGATATCGTCGACCGCAACGGCGTGCCGCTCGCGCGCACCATCGACGGCTATTCGATCCGCGTCGTCCCGTCGAAACTGCTCAACAACCGCTCCTATCTCGCCGACGAACTGGTCAAGATCTTCCCCGACACGCCGCGCGAGGAATTTCTCGCCAAGCTGAACGGTCCGCGCGCCACCTATATCCGCCGCCGCGCGCTGCCCGACCAGGTTGCGGCGGTCAACGCGATCGGCGAAATCGGCTTCGACTTCCCGCGCGAAAAGGAGCGGCTTTACCCGCAGCTCAGCCTCGCGGCGCATACGCTCGGCTTTCTCAATGCCGAGGGGCAGGGGGTCACCGGCATGGAGGGCGCCTTCGACAAGCGCCTGACCGACGCCGCGACCCGCGGCCAGCCGCTCGCGCTGTCGATCGACGCGCGCGTGCAGGGTGTGCTGGAGAGCGAACTCGGCAATGCCGTTACGAACCTGGAAGCGATCGGCGGCGCGGGGGTTATTCTCGACGTCCATACCGGCGAAGTATTGGCGATGACGTCGCTGCCGACCTTCAATCCGAACAAGCTGACCGGCAGCGATCCGATGACGCGCCGCAATGCGGTGACCTATAACCTCTATGAGCTCGGCTCGACCTTCAAGCCGCTTTCGATCGCCGCCGCGATCGACAATGGCACCGTCACCAGCATGGCGAAGCGCTATGACGCGACCACGCCGCTCGCCATCGCGGGCTTCCGCATCCGCGACAGCCATTCCGCGGGGCGCTGGTACAATGTGCCCGAGACGCTGATCCACAGCTCGAACATCGTCACCGCGCGCATCGCCGACGAACTGGGAAGGGAAAAGCTCGAACATCTCTATCGCGAGCTGCATTTCGACCGTCGCCCCGACATCGAGATGAAGGAACGCGCCTTCCCGCTGTGGCCCAGGGATTGGGGCCAGCTGACGACGATGACGACCGCCTATGGTCATGGCATCGCGGTCACCCCGCTGCACCTCGCCAATGCCTATGCGGCGCTCGTCAACGGCGGCATCTATCGCCCTGCGACGATGCTCAAGCTCGGCGACAAGGCGCCGCCGCAGGGCCACCGCGTGTTCAAGGCCTCGACCAGCGCGCGGATGCGCCAGCTGCTTCGCCTGATCGTTTCGGACGGCACCGGCAAAAAGGCCGAAGCCCCGGGTTTCCGCGTCGGCGGGAAGACCGGCAGCGCCGAAAAGCCCGGCGTCGGCGGTTACAGGCGCAGCTCGGTCGTCGCGACCTTCGCCGCCGCCTTCCCGATGGACAATCCGCGCTACGTCATCCTCGTCATGGTCGACGAGCCCAAGGGCAACGCCTATAGCTCGGGGCAGCGGACCGCGGCGTGGACCGCCGCGCCGGTGGTGCAGAAGGTGGTGATGCGCGCGGGGCCGATGCTCGGTGTCTTCCCCGACGAAAGCCGCGACGTCGACGTGTCCGAACTGACCCCGCTGCTGTGGAGAAACGGGGAAAGCGAATAATGCGTCTGGCGGCGCTGCTCGAAAATCAGGACCTGCAGGGCGCCGACCGCGTCGTCACCGGCCTCGCGATCGACCATCGCAAGGTCGCGCCGGGGACGATCTTCGGCGCCTTCGTCGGCGAGAAATTCAATGGCGAGGATTTCATCCCCGCCGCGATCGCGGCCGGCGCCATCGCCGTCGTCGCGCGTCCCGAGGCGAAGGTCGAGGGCGCGGTGCATATCGCCGATGTCAACCCGCGCCGTGCCTTCGCGCATATCGCCGCGCGCTTCTTTCACAAATTCCCCGCGACCTGCGTCGCGGTCACCGGCACCAACGGCAAGACCTCGACCGTCGAAATGACGCGCCAGCTGTGGCGCATGGCCGGCTTCCACGCCGCGTCGATCGGCACGCTCGGCGTCACCACCGGCGACGACCGCGTCGTCACCGGGCTGACGACGCCCGACATCGTCACCTTTCTGTCGAACATGGCGGGACTCGCCGCCGAGGGCGTGGCCCACGCGGCGTTCGAGGCGTCGAGCCACGGCCTCGACCAGTATCGCACCGAAGGCCTGCCGGTGAAGGCCGCCGCCTTCACCAACCTCAGCCACGATCATCTCGATTATCATGGCGACATGTACGACTATATGGCCGCCAAGATGCGGCTGTTCCGCGAGGTCGTCGATCCCGACGGCACCGTCGTGATCTGGAGCGACGATGTCGTGTGGGCGCCCGCCGCCGAATATGAGGCGGAGCAGCGCGGCCTGCGCATCCTGACCGTCGGCAAGCATGGCGAATTCCTGCGCCTGGTCAGCCACGAGCCGACGCAACTCGGCCAGTCGCTGCTCATCGCCGCCGGCCCGCTCGCGCAAAAGGTCACGCTGCCGCTGATCGGCGCCTATCAGGTTGCGAACGCGCTCGTCGCCGCGGGGCTGGTCATCGCGACCGGCGGCGATATCGGCCAGACGCTCGCCAATCTCGCGCGTCTCCAGCCCGTCCGCGGCCGTCTCGAGCGCGCCGCGATCACCAAGGCGGGCGCGCCGGTCTATGTCGATTATGCCCATACCCCCGACGCCATCGAGGCCGCGCTCGACGCGCTGCGCCCGCACGCCGCGGGCCGGCTGATCCTCGTTTTCGGCGCCGACGGCGACCGCGACAGGGACAAGCGCCCCGAAATGGGGCGGGTCGCCGCCGCCAAGGCCGATGTGGCGATCATCACCGACGACAATCCGCGCGGCGAGGATCCCGCCACGATTCGGGCCGCGATCGCCGAAGGGGCACCCGACGCGCAAATCATCGGCGACCGCCGCGCCGCCATTGCTGCCGCCATCGCCGAGGCGCGCGCCGAGGATATCGTCTGCATCGCCGGCAAGGGCCACGAACAGGGCCAGATCGTCGGCAGCGGCGATGCGGTGCGCGTGATCCCCTTCGACGATGTCACCGTCGCGCGCGAGGAGGCGGCATGAACCCGCTGTGGACCGCCCGCGCCATCGCATCGGCCACCGGCGGAACCGCCAGCGCTGACTTCACCGTGCAGGGCGTCGCCTTCGACTCGCGCGAAGTGGGGAAGGGCGATCTGTTCATCGCGATGAAGGGCGAGGCGACCGACGGCCACCGGTTCATCGACAAGGCGATCGCGGCGGGCGCCGCCGGCATCGTCTGCGAAACCGCGATCGACCATCCGCACGTCCGGGTCGCCGACAGCGCCGCCGCGCTGAACGCGCTCGGCACCGCGTCGCGCGCGCGCAGTCGCGGCCGCATCATCGGGGTCACCGGTTCGGCGGGCAAGACCGGCACCAAGGAAGCGCTGTTCGCCGCGCTCGACCGCTTCCGCCCCGGCAAGGCGCACCGCTCGGTCAAGAGCTACAACAACCATGTCGGCGTGCCGCTCAGCCTCGCGCGCATGCCCTCGACCGCGGATTACGGCGTGTTCGAAATGGGCATGAACCACGCCGGCGAGCTTGCCGCGCTGACCCGCATGGTCCGCCCGCACGTCGCGATCGTCACCACCATCGCCCCCGCGCATATGGAATTCTTCGGCAGCGAAGAGGCGATCGCCGACGCCAAGGGCGAGATTTTCGAGGGGCTCGAACCCGGCGGCACCGCGATCATCCCCTTCGACAGCCCGCATTATGAACGTCTGCGTGCCAAGGCCGAAAAACACGCGGCGCATGTCGTCAGCTTCGGCCTCGGCGCCGAGCGCCGATGTCCGCGCGGTCGACTGGCTGCCCGACGGACAGGGCGGTTCGCTCGTCACCGCGCAGGTGCAGGACGCGCTGCTCTGCTTCACCATCGCGCAGGCGGGCGCGCATTGGGTGTCGAATGCGCTCGCGGTGCTCGCGGCGGTCAAGGCTGTCGGCGGCGACCTGCCCGCCGCGGGCCTCGCCTTCGCCGAAATGGCAGGGATCGCCGGGCGCGGGGCGCGGCATCGGCTGGCGGTGCCGGGCGGCCATATCCTGTTGATCGACGAAAGCTACAACGCCAACCCCGCGTCGATGGCCGCCACCATCGGCCAGCTCGCCAGCGAATCCGGCGACCGCAAGGTCGCGATTCTTGGCGCGATGAAGGAGCTGGGGCCGGGCGGCGAGGCTTATCACGCCGACCTCGCGGCTCCGCTCGTCGCGGCGGACGTGCGGTTCGCCTTGCTCGTCGGCGAAGAAATGGCGCCGCTCGCCAAAGCGCTTGAGGGGCGTATCGATTTCGCGCATGTGCCCGACCATCAGGCCGCCAGAGAGCGGCTGAAAGACTTGATCCGCGCCGGCGATGCCGTGCTGGTCAAGGGGTCGAACAGCGTTGGCCTGTCGCATCTGGTGACGGCGCTGACCAACGGGGATTACTGATGTTATATTGGCTGGCGGAATGGCTTGGCTTTCCGGGGGTTCTCAATCTCATCCGCTATCTGAGCTTCCGCTCGGGCGCCGCGGTCGCGACCGCGCTGATCATCGGGCTGTGGATCGGCCCGCGTTTCATCCTGATGCTGCGCATGCGGCAGGGCAAGGGCCAGCCGATCCGCGACGATGGCCCGCAAAGCCACCTCGCGAAAAAGGGCACGCCGACGATGGGCGGGCTGATGATCCTGATTTCGCTGATGATTTCAGCGCTCCTGTGGATGGACCTGTCCAACCGCTTCGTCTGGGCCTGCCTGTTCGTGACCGGCGGTTTCGCCGCCGTCGGTTTCCTCGACGACCTCGACAAGGTGACCAAGGCCAGCCACCGCGGCATTCCGGGCCGCATCCGGCTGCTGATCGAATTCATCATCGCGGGCGTCGCGGTGACCTTGATCGTCTCGCGGACCGGCACCGACCTCTATCTGCCCTTCCTCAGCGGCATCGTGCTCGAACTCGGGCCTTTCTATTATCTCTTCGCGATGGTGATGATCGTCGGCTTCGGCAATGCGGTGAACCTCACCGACGGACTCGACGGGCTCGCGACCTTCCCGGTGATGATCGCCGCGCTGACCTTCCTCGTCATCGTCTATCTCTCGGGCAATGTGAAATTCGCCGAATATCTCGGCATTCCGCACGTCCCCGGCGCGGGCGAGCTGGCGATCTTCGCCGCCGCGATCATCGGCGCCTGCCTCGCCTTCCTGTGGTTCAACGCGCCGCCCGCGGCGGTGTTCATGGGCGATACCGGCAGCCTCGCGCTCGGCGGCGCGCTCGCGACCATGGCGGTCACCGCGCAGCATGAGCTGGTGCTGGTCCTCGTCGGCGGGCTGTTCGTGGTCGAGGCGCTGTCGGTGATCATCCAGGTCTTCTGGTACAAGCGTACCGGCAGGCGCGTCTTCCGCATGGCGCCCATTCACCATCATTTCGAGCAGCTCGGCTGGCCCGAATCGACCGTCGTGATCCGCTTCTGGATCGTGTCGATCGTCCTCGCGCTCGCGGGGCTCGCGACGCTGAAGCTGCGGTGATCACCTCGCGCGCCTTTGCCGACCGCCGCTATGCGGTGCTGGGGCTGGCGCGCTCGGGCCTTGCCGCCGTCGAGGCGCTGGTCGCCAGCGGCGCGGGCGTCACCGCGTGGGACAACCGCGAGGAAGCGCGCGACGAGGCGATGGCTCTTGGCGCCGATATCGGGAATCCGCTGGAGATCGAGCTTGTCGGTTTCGCGGGCGTCGTCGTGTCGCCCGGCGTGCCGCTCAACCGCCACCCGATCGCCGCGCACGCGCGCGAGGCGCATGTGCCGGTGATCGGCGACATCGAACTCTTCGCCGAGGCCGCCGCCGACCTGCCGCCGCACAAGATCGTCGGCATCACCGGCACCAACGGCAAGTCGACCGTCACCGCGCTTGTCACGCACATGCTCGAAAGCGCCGGGGTGCCGGCGCTGATGGGCGGCAATATCGGCCTGCCGATCCTCAGCCGCGATCCGCTGCCCGAAGGCGGTGTCTATGTGCTCGAATTGTCGAGCTACCAGATCGACCTGTCGCACGGCCTCGCCTGCGATATCGCGGTGCTCACCAACATCACACCCGACCATCTCGACCGCTACGATGGTTTCGCCGGCTATGCCGCGTCGAAGGCGCGGCTCTTCTCGCTCCAGCACCGCGACCAGGTCGCGATCGTCGCGGTCGACGACGACCCGTCGCGGATGATCGCGGGGCGCATCAACCACCGTCTCCACCGCGTCTCGGCGAAGGACATCGACCCCGCCGACCAGACGCGCTGGCCCGCGCTGCAGGGCCCGCACAATGCCCAGAACGCCGTCTGCGCCATCGCCGTGTGCCGCGTACTCGGGCTGAACGACGAACAGATCGAGCGCGGCCTCGCCACCTACAAGGCGCTGCCGCATCGCATGGAATGGGTCGGCGAAGTCGCGGGTGTCCGCTGGTACAACGACAGCAAGGCGACCAACGCGGCTTCCGCTGCACCGGCGCTGGCGGCGTTTCCTGCCGGCGCCGGACCAGCGTCTCCACTGGATCGCTGGCGGGCAGGCGAAGGGCGACGGCCTCGCCGCCTGCCGCCCGTGGTTCGGCCATGTGAAGCGCGCCTATCTGATCGGCGAGGCGGCGGAGCCGTTCGCAGCCGAGATCGGCGATGCGATTCCGGTCGACCGCGCGGGCGACCTCGCCACCGCGGTCGCGCATGCGGCGGCGGTCGCGGAGCCCGGCGACGTGGTGTTGCTGTCGCCGGCCTGCGCGTCTTTCGACCAGTTCAGGGATTATGAGGAACGCGGCGACCGGTTTCGCAGCATCGTCAAGGCATTCGGGGCATGAGCGGGGGTTTCGACACGATGGACGCGACGAACGAACGGCCGGTGATCGCCACCGCGCGCAGCAGCAAAAGGCGCGGGCCGCGGCTCAGCCGCGCCGACCGCACGCCGCTCGGCCTGTGGTTCTGGGAAATCGACCGGGTGCTGCTGCTGCTCGTGTCGATGCTGATCGCGGTCGGCCTCGTCGCCGTCACCGCCGCCTCGCCGGTCGCGGCGCAGAAGCTTTCGACCTCGACCGCCAGCCTCGACCCGCTCTATTATTTCTATCGCCAGCTGATGTGGGTGATGCTCGGCGTGCCGGTCATGCTCGGCGTGTCGATGCTGCCCAAGACGCAGGCGCGGCGCTTCGCCATCTACGGCACGATCACCTTTCTCTTCCTGTTGTTCCTCGTGCCCCTGATCGGGACCGAGGTGAACGGCGCCCAGCGCTGGCTCGGCAGCGGCGCCTTCCGCCTCCAGCCGTCGGAATTTCTGAAGCCCTTCTTCGCGGTGTCGCTGGCGTGGATCATCTCGCTGCGCCTTCACGACCAGAGCCTGCCCGTCGTGCCGCTGAGCTTCGTGCTTACCGGCATCATCGCGCTGCTGCTGATGGGACAGCCCGACCTGGGGCAGACGATCATCTTCATCGCCACCTGGCTCGTGCTGGTGCTCGTCGCGGGGCTGTCGATGCGGGTGATGGGCATGCTGGCGGGGACCGGCATCGCGGGCATCATTCTCGCCTATTTCTTCTACCCCGTCGCGCAGCAGCGCATCAACATCTGGCTGTTCGACAAGGGCGACAGCTTTCAGGTCGACAAGGCGCATGCCACGCTCACCGCGGGCGGCCTCATCGGCACCGGCCCCGGCGCCGGGCTCGCCAAATTCCAGCTGCCCGAAGCGCACACCGACTATATCTTCTCGGTGATCGGCGAGGAGTTCGGCATGATCGCCTGCATGGCGATCGCGACCCTCTATCTCGCCATCATCGTCCGCGTCCTCGTCCGCCTGCTCGACGAGGAAGACAGCTTCCTGATCCTCGCGGTCGCGGGCCTGATCGCGCAATTCGGCGGGCAGGCCGTCATCAACATGGCGGTGAACACCCAGCTTTTCCCGTCGAAGGGGATGACCCTGCCCTTCATCAGCTATGGCGGCTCGTCGATGATCGCGCTGTCGATCGGCATGGGTTTGCTCTTGTCGCTGACCCGGCGGAACCCCTATGCCGCGCGCGTGTCGATGACCCGCAACTGGAACAAGAAATGACAGCAACGCGCCACTTCCTTCTCGCCGCCGGTGGGACGGGGGGACATATGCTGCCCGCCTATGCCCTCGCGGGCGAGCTGATCGCGCGCGGCCACCGCGTCGCGCTGGTCAGCGACGACCGCGGGCTCAACATCCCCGGCAAGCCCGCCGAGCTCGACGCGCATGTCCTGCCCGCCGGGCGCGTCGCGGGCGGCCCGATCGGCTGGATCAAGGCGGCGCTGGCGATCCGCAAGGGGCGGCGGATGGCGATCGACCTGATCGGCGAATTCGACCCCGCGGTCGTCGTCGGTTTCGGCGGCTATCCCTCGCTCCCCAGCCTGCTCGCCGCCAGGGCGACCAAGCGCCCGAGCGTGATCCACGAGCAGAATGCGGTGCTCGGCCGCACCAACCGGCTGATGGCGGAGCGGGTCAATGCGATCGCGGTCGCCTATCGCAACATCCACCGCTTCCCGCCCGCGCTCGCCGACAGGCGCCACCTCACCGGCAACCCGGTGCGCGAGGAGGTGATCGCCATCCGCGAGGAAGGCTATCCGCCGCTGCCCGAGGACGGCATCCTCCGCCTGCTGGTGGTCGGGGGCAGTCTTGGCGCCACGGTGCTCAGCGAAGTCGTCCCCGCCGCGATCGCGATGCTGCCGCGCGCGTTGCTCGACCGGCTGCAGATCGTCCAGCAGGCGCGCGAGGCCGATATCGAGGCCGTGCGCGCCAAATATGCCGAACTCGGCGTCGCCGCCGAATGCGCGCCTTACTTTGCCGACATTCCCGACCGGATGCGCTGGGCGCATCTGGTGATCGCGCGCGCGGGCGCCTCGACCGTCGCCGAACTCGCCTGCGCCGGGCGTCCGGCGATCTTCATCCCCTATCCGCACGCGATGGACAATCACCAGACCTATAATGTCGCCGACCTCGTCGAGGCGCGCGGCGCCATCGCCTTCGCGCAGCCCGACTTCACCCCCGCGGCGCTCGCCAAGCAGATCCAGCGCATGGCGCTCGAACCCGGCGCGCTGGAGGAAGCGGCGGAGCATGCCGCCGGTTGCGGCCTGCCGAACGCGACCCGCGACCTCGCCGACCTCGTCGAATCGCTCGCCGCGCCGCCGATGATGGACGTCATCCGCGTCGGCGCCCCGTCGCGTGCCGCCGTCGCGGGCAGCGTCGCCGCCACCCGTTCGGGAGACAAATGATGCGCGGCGTCGCGACCGATATCGGCATCATCCACTTCATCGGCATCGGCGGCATCGGCATGTCGGGGATCGCCGAGGTGATGCACAATCTCGGCTATCAGGTGCAGGGCAGCGATATCGCCGACAGCTACGTCGTCGAGGGGCTGCGGGGTCGCGGGATCAAGGTCGCGATCGGGCATGAGGCATCGAACGTCGACGGCGTCGCGGTGGTCGTCACCTCGACCGCGGTCAAGCGCGGCAACCCGGAGGTGGAGGCTGCCTTGGCTGGCCGCATCCCCATCGTCCGCCGCGCCGAAATGCTCGCCGAGCTGATGCGGCTCAAATCGACCGTCGCCATCGCCGGCGACGCACGGCAAGACGACGACGACCAGCCTCGTCGCGGCGCTGCTCGACGCGGGCGGCATCGACCCGACCGTCATCAACGGCGGCATCATCAACAATTACGGATCGAACGCGCGTCTCGGCGCCAGCGACTGGATGGTCGTGGAAGCCGATGAGAGCGACGGCAGTTTCCTGCGTCTCGACGGGACGATCGCGGTCGTCACCAACATCGATCCCGAACATCTCGACCATTATGGCAGCTTCGACGCGATCAAAGACGCCTTCGTCGAATTCATCGAGAACGTCCCCTTCTACGGCGCCGCGATGCTCTGCCTCGATCATCCCGAGGTACAGGCGATCATCCCGCGCATCCGCGACCGTCGCATCGTCACCTATGGCTTTTCGGCGCAGGCCGACGTGCGCGGCACCAATGTGACGCCGGGCCCCGACAGCAACCGCTTCGACGTCGTCGTGCGCGACCGCGACGGCAACAGCCGGACGATCGAGGGCATCCACCTGCCGATGTCCGGGCGCCACAATGTCCAGAATGCGCTCGCAGCAATCGCGGTCGCGCTGCACATGGGCGTCTCGGACGAGAAGATCGCGACGGGTTTCAACGGTTTCGCCGGGGTCAAGCGCCGCTTCACCAAGGTCGGCGAGATCGCGGCGGGGGAGGGCGTCGTGACCGTGATCGACGACTATGCCCACCACCCGGTCGAAATCCGCGCGGTGCTGTCGGCGGCGCGCGAAGGCGTTGGCGCCGGGCGCGTCGTCGCGGTGGTTCAGCCGCACCGATATACGCGGCTTCGCGACCATATGGACGATTTCCAGCAGGCGTTTAACGACGCCGACATGGTGCTGGCGCTGCCGGTCTATACTGCGGGCGAAGCGCCCATCGACGGCGTGACCTCCGACGCGCTGGTCGCGGGCCTGCGCGACCGTGGTCACCGCCACGCCTCGACCGTCGATGATGCGAGCACGCTCGCTGCGACGATCGCCGACGCGGTGAAAACGGGGACGCTGGGCGCGGGCGACAAGATCATCTGCCTCGGCGCTCGGCGACATCACCAAGATCGCGGCAGGATTGGCGAATGGGGTGGGGGGGGCAAGGATGACCTCCAATCCCAAAGCCGTTCGTCCTGAGCTTGTCGAAGGACAGTCCTTTTCTTCTGCGACGGAAGAAAGGAAGAGCGGCCCTTCGACAAGCTCAGGGCAAACGGCATTTGAAAATGTGCGCGGCAAGCTCACCCCGCGCGCCCCGCTGGCCCCGCTCGTCTGGTTCAAGTCGGGCGGTCCCGCCGACTGGCTGTTCGAACCCAGGGACGCCGACGACCTCGCCGCCTTCCTCCGCGACCTCGACCCGGCGATCCCCGTGATGGCGCTCGGTCTTGGCTCGAACCTCATCGTCCGCGATGGCGGCTTTCCCGGCGTCGTCGTCCGCCTCGGCAAGGCCTTCGCCAGGGTCGAACCGCTCGACGCCACCACGCTGCGCTGCGGCGGCGGCGCGTCGGGCATCCTCGTCTCCTCGACCGCGCGCGACGCGGGCATCGCGGGGCTCGAATTCCTCCGCTCGATCCCCGGCACCGTCGGCGGCTTCGTGCGCATGAACGGCGGCGCCTATGGCGGCGAGGTCAAGGATATCCTCATCGACGCCGATATCGTGCTGTGTTCGGGCGAGCGAAAAACGCTCGCGCTCGCCGATCTCGGCTACACCTATCGCCACAGCGAACTGCCCGAAGGCGCCGTCGTCGTCGGCGCCACCTTCCGCGGCCGCCCCGGCGAGCCCGCTGCCATCCAGGCCGAAATGGACCGCATCTCGGCGAGCCGCGAGGCGTCGCAGCCGTTGCGCTCGAAAACCGGCGGCTCGACCTTCAAGAACCCCGAGGGCCACAAGGCGTGGCAACTCGTCGACGAAGCCGGCTGCCGCGGGCTCGCCGTCGGCGGCGCGCAGGTGAGCGAGAAGCACACCAATTTCCTCATCAACACCGGCGAGGCGACGAGCGCGGACATCGAAGCACTGGGCGAGGAAGTCCGCCGCCGGGTGAAGGACAAGAGCGGCATCGAATTGCAGTGGGAGATTCAGCGGGTGGGTATCCAGTCCCCCTCCCGCTTGCGGGAGGGGCTAGGGGAGGGGATGTCCAATGATGACGCCCTCCAACAGGCCCTCCCCAACCCCTCCCGCAAGCGGGAGGGGAGTCATGACCCGCGGTCCCTGGCATGTCGCCGTCCTGATGGGCGGCTGGTCCGCCGAGCGCGAAGTCTCGCTGATGAGCGGCACCGGCGTCGCCGACGCGCTCGAATCGCGCGGCCATAAAGTCACGCGTATCGACATGGACCGCGACGTCGCGCTGCGGCTCGCCGAGGCGAAGCCCGACGTCGTGTTCAACGCGCTCCACGGCGTTCCCGGCGAGGACGGGACGGTGCAGGGCATGCTCGACCTGATGGGGCTCAAATATACCCACAGCGGCCTCGTCACCTCGGTGATCGCGATCGACAAGGAACTGACCAAGCAGGCGCTCGTCCCGCACGGCATCCCCATGCCGACGGGGACGATGGTCGATAGCGAAAGCCTGTTCGCCGTCGATCCGCTGCCGCGACCCTATGTTCTGAAGCCTGTCAACGAGGGCTCGTCGGTCGGCGTGGCGATCGTCAAGGACGACAGCAATTACGGCAATCCCATCGCGCGCGAGGCGGTGGGACCGTGGCAGGAGTTCGACCGGCTGCTCGCCGAACCCTTCATCAAGGGCCGCGAACTGACCGTCGCGGTGCTGGGCGACCAGGCGCTCGGGGTCACCGAGTTGCGCGTCAAGTCGGGCTTCTACGACTATGACGCCAAATATACCGACGGGCTGACCGAGCATGTCTGCCCCGCCGAGGTGCCCGACGACGTCGCGCAGCGGATGAAGGACCTTGCGGTGCAGGCGCATCGCCTGCTCGGCTGCAGGGGCGCCTCGCGTTCCGATTTTCGCTGGGACGACGAACATGGCCTCGCGGGCATCTTCCTGCTCGAGGTCAATACGCAGCCCGGCATGACGCCGCTCAGCCTCGTGCCCGAACAGGCGCGCGCGATCGGCATGGATTATGCGGAACTGGTCGAACGCATCGTGGGGGAAGCTTTATGAGTCAGAAGATCAAGCGCCCGAAATCGGCCCCGCGCCGTCCGGCGCGGGCGCCGAAGAAGCGCAAGACGATCCGGACGTCGCGCGTCGACGCCTTCATCAACGCGCTGCCGGTCAGCCCGCAGCGGCTGCAGCAGGTCGCCAACTGGACGATCGGCATCGGGCTCTTCGCCGTGGTCGGCCTCGCCGCCCATGCCACGGGCGTGACCGCGAAGGTGCAGGAGGAATATGCCCAGGCGGTCGGCCGCGCGGGTTTTCAGGTCAAGAAGGTCGAGGTGGTCGGCGCCGACCGCATCGACCGGCTGAAGGTCTATGACATCGCGCTGGCGCAGAAGGACCGTTCGATGGCGGCGCTCGATCTCGAAGGGGTGCGCGCCGACCTGATGAAATATGGCTGGATCAAGGATGCGCGCGTGTCGCGCCGCCTGCCCGACACGCTCGTCGTCGACATCGTCGAGCGGACACCGGCGGCGATCTGGCAGCACAACAACCGCCTGTCGCTGATCGACGAAAAGGGCGTCGTGCTCGAACCGGTGACGATCGCGACGATGCCCGACCTGCCGCTGGTCATTGGGCCCAAGGCGAACCGGCGCGCGCAGGATCTCGACCGCCTGCTCGCCGAGGCGAGCAGCCTCAAGGAATTGCTCGCGGGCGCGACCTGGGTCGGCAACCGCCGCTGGGACCTGCGCTTCCGCAGCGGCGAGACGCTGTCGCTGCCCGAGGGCGAGGAAGCGGCGAAGAAGGCGCTCGCCAAATTCGCGCATATGGACGGCGCCAACCGGTTGCTCGGGCGCGGCATACTGCGTTTCGACATGCGCGATCCCGACCGTTTCGTGCTACGCTTGCCGCACGAAGGCCAGGTGTCGCCCGCCAAGCTGGAGGGTGCGCGCGCCGCCGCCGACGCGCTGGCCGCCGCGACCGCGGCCGAGGAAGGATAGGAGCCATGGCGCCGCCGCGGATCGAGAAGATCATCACCGCGCTCGATGTCGGCTCGTGGAAGGTGTGCGCGCTGATCGCGGGCCAGACCGCCGACGGCGCGCTGCACGTGCTCGGCACCGGACAGCGCGAGAGCCGCGGCGTCCAGCGCGGCTATGTCGCCGACATGGAACAGACCGAGCATGTGGTGCGCGAGGCGATCGAACAGGCCGAGCGCATCGCGGGGCTCAACATCGACGATGTCTGGGTGTCCTTCTCGGCGGGCTGCCTGCTCAGCGACGTTGCCCCGATCGAGAGCGAGCTCGGCGGCCACCGCATCGAGCAGGAGGATGTCGACGACCTCCTCGCCGCGGGCCGCGCCGGCATCGACCCCGAAGGGCGGATGATCCTCCATGCCCAACCCGCGCTCTACACGCTCGACGGCCTGACCGGGGTCAAGAACCCGATCGGGCTCCACGCCGACCGGCTCGGCGTCGATATCCATATCATCATGGCCGACGGCGCGCCGGTGCGGAACCTGGAGGCGGCCGTCCGCCAGGCGCATCTCGACGTCAATGCGGTCGTCGCCTCGCCGGTCGCCGCCGGCCTGTCGTGCCTGTCCGACGAGGAGCGCGACCTCGGTGTCGCGCTCGTCGAACTCGGCGCGGCGGTCACCACCGTGTCGCTCTACGCCGATGCGGCATGCTCGTCGAGATGGCGTCCTTGCCCTTTGGCGCCAGCGACATCACCGACGACATCGCCTCGGCCTTCGGCATCCGCCGCAGCCAGGCGCAGCGGCTGCAAAGCTTCTATGGTTCGGCGTCGGCGTCCCCGCGCGACAACAACGAGATCATCGAACTCGAGCCCGGCGCGCCGAGCGGCGCGGAATCGCCCCGCATCACCCGCGCCCAGCTCGTCACGGTCATCCGCCAGCGCCTCGACGCGATGATGGGAGAGATCGGCAGGACACTGAAAGACTTGCATTTCGTTGGCCCGATCGGGCGCCAGGTGGTGCTCGTCGGCGGCGGCGCCGATCTGAAGGGGCTTGCCGATTATACGCAGAGCGCGCTCGGCCGTGCGGCGCGTGTCGGCCGTCCCAAGGGGCTGCTCGGGCTGCCCGAGGCGCATTCGGGACCGGCGTTCGCGACGCTCGCGGGGCTGGTCCTCTATGCCGCGTCGGATCCGGTGGACCTGCGCGACCTGCCGATGATGGCGCAGGACGTGTATCGCCCGCGCAGCACCGGAATCATCAATCGCCTGATGGCCGCATTGAAAAACAGTTTCTAGCGACGAGATGCGCGAAAGGGTTAATTTTTTGGGTGATATCGGCGTCACAATAGTGCAATGCGGTAGCAGATATCCGGGCGGAAAGGACCACCGTCCGTCAGGGTCGCATGGTGTGGAAGCGGCAAGGGTTCGCCGCTGCAGGGAGACTGATAGATGAGCATCAATATTGGCCCGCCGCAGGTCGACGAGCTGAAGCCGCGGATCGCGGTGATCGGCGTCGGTGGCGCGGGGGGCAATGCCATCGCCAACATGATCGCGGCGCGCGTCGAGGGCGTCGATTTCATCGTCGCCAACACCGACGCCCAGGCGCTCAACGCCTCGCCCGCCGAACGCCGCATCCAGCTCGGCGCGCAGATCACGCAGGGGCTCGGCGCGGGCTCGCGGCCCGAGGTCGGGCGCGCCGCCGCCGAGGAAACCATCGCCCAGGTCGAGGACGCGCTGCAGGGCGCGCATATGTGCTTCATCGCCGCGGGCATGGGCGGCGGCACGGGCACCGGCGCCGCCCCCGTCATCGCCAAGGCGGCGCGCGACCGCGGCATCCTGACCGTCGGCGTCGTCACCAAACCCTTCATGTTCGAAGGCGCGCGGCGCATGCGCTCGGCCGAATCCGGCATCGCCGAGCTGCAGGATCATGTCGACACGCTGATCGTCATCCCGAACCAGAATCTCTTCCTCGTCGCCAACCCGAACACGACCTTCAAGGAAGCGTTCACCATGGCCGACGAGGTGCTGCAGCAGGGCGTGCGCGGCATCACCGACCTGATGGTCATGCCAGGCCTGATCAACCTCGACTTCGCCGACGTGCGCAGCGTGATGCGCGAAATGGGCAAGGCGATGATGGGCACCGGCGAGGCCGAGGGCGACGGCCGCGCGCTCGAGGCGGCGCAGAAGGCGATCGCCAACCCGCTGCTCGATGGCGTGTCGATGGCGGGCGCGAAGGGCGTCATCATCTCGATCACCGGCGGCGAGGACATGCGCCTGATGGAAGTGGATGAAGCGGCCAACCACATCCGCGAGCTGGTCGATCCCGATGCCAACATCATCTGGGGCAGCGCCTTCAACGAAGGGCTGGAGGGCAAGATCCGCGTGTCGGTCGTCGCCACCGGCATCGACGGCACCGGCGAGGCCGCCCCGGCGCCCGCGGCGACGCGCAGCTTCTCCTTCGCGCCGGCGCGCAGCGCTGCGCCCGCCCCGGCTCCGGTCGTCGAGGAGCCGGTGGAGGAAGCGCCCGTCGAGGCGGCCGTCGCCGCTCCGGCCGCGCCCGATCCGGCCCCGGGCTTCTCGCTCGGCGACGGCGCCTCCGCCGAACCCGCGGCGCCCGAAGCCGCCGTTGAAGAGGAACCGATGATATTGTCGGAGGTCGCCGCCACCTATGACGACACGGCGGACGAGCTGGTGCTCGGCGAACCCGAAGCGGCGACGCCGGCCCATCAGCCGCCGCCGGCCCCCGCGCCGGCTGCGGCGGCCGCCCCGATCGGCGGCGGAACCTTGTTCGAGCGCATGTCGCGCCTGTCGCGCGGCGCGCCTCCGGCCGAGGATGACGACGGCAAGGAGGACGGGGTCGATATCCCGCGCTTCCTGGGCCGCCAGAACAACCAGTAACGGGGCTGAACTGACGGCCGCTGCAAAGGGCGCGGCGGCCCAGACGGGATGAGTTTGCCCATGCGGCGATCGACAAGGACGGCAGGGGCGGCGCATGCGCGGCGCGGTGTCGCCGCGCTCTCCGCGCTGTTGCTGGCGGCGCTGCCGCTGGTCGCCGGGGCACAAGTCACGCCGCCCGACGCCGCCACGCGCGCGGCGATGGAAAAACGCACCGCGGCGCGGACCCTGCTGTCGTCGGCGCTCGCGCGCATTGCCGCGAACGGCACCGATGCCCCGGCGCTGCTCGACGCCTAGCCGCGCCTCGATCGACCTCGAGGATTATCGCGCGGCGCTGGGCTTCCTGACCCGCGCCGAACAGGCGACGCCGCGCGACGGCGCGGTCAAGGCGGCGCTCGGCTCGGCGATGGTCCATATGGAAAATCCGACGCGCGCGCTCGACTATTTCGGTGAGGCGCAACTGCTCGGCGCGCCCGAACGGCTGTTCCTCGCCGATCGCGGCCTGGCGCGCGACCTGCTGGGGCAGCAGGACGCGGCGCAGCGCGATTATCAGCTTGCCCTGTCGCTGGCGCCCAATGACGAGACGCTGCGCCGCTACGCCCTGTCGCTCGGCATCGCGGGCGAGGCCGATCGCGGCGTGCAATTGCTGTCGGGCCAGCTTCGCGCGCAGGATCGCGCCGCCTGGCGGATGCGCGCGATGATCCTGGCGATCAACGGCCGCAATGCCGAGGCGACCGATATCGTCAACGCCACCATGCCGACCCAGCTCGCGCAGAATATCCTGCCCTACCTCACCCAGATGGATCGGCTCAATCCGGCGCAGCAGGCCGCCGCGGCGCATTTCGGACGCTTTCCGTCGGGCAATCTCGGCCCGCCGCGCAAGCCCGTGCAGGTCGCCGCCGCCGCGCCGCCGCCGACCCCGGCACCCGCCGCGAAAAAATCCGATCGCAAGCGGACCGCCGAACGCGACCGCGCGCGCGGCACGCTGACCCCGGCGGCTAGCGCGACGCCACCGCCGGTCACCGTGCGCCGCACCCCCGACCCCGCGCCCGCGGCGACGCCGCCGCGGCAGGCGCCGGTCGTGGCGGTCGCCAGCGCGACCCCGGCCCGTCCGACGCCCGCGCCGACCCCGGCGCCCGTCCCGACGCCACCGACCTCGACCCCGCCGCCTGCTGCCGCCATCGCATCGGCCGCCCCCGCAAGCGTGCCCGCCGCGGTCGAACCCGCACCGGTCGCGGCCCGGCTCCCGACACCGTCGCCCGCCCCGGTGAAGCCTGCGGCCCCGATCGGCGTCGCGATCCGCGACGGCGGGCCGGTCGGCCCCGGCTTCTCCATCTCCGACATCGGCCAGCCTGCCGCTGCCCCATCGGTTCCGCCGGCGCAGGCCGCCGCGGCACCAATGACGTCCGCGCCGGTGCTCGCGGCACCCGTCGAGACCGCGAGCGCCGATGCCGCGCCGCCGCCCACATCCGCCGTCTCGGCGTCGCCGACCTTTGCGCCGACGCCCGCCGCGCCGCTTGCTTCGCTCGCCGATATCGTCAGCTCGCTCGAAATTCCCGTCGAGGAAATGGCCGCGCCGAGCGACGCCGTCGACGCCGCGACGCTCGCCAGGCTGCGCGAGGACAAGCGCAAGGCCGAGGCCGCCGCCGAAGCGAAGCGGATCAAGGACGATGCCGCCACCAAGGCGAAGGTGGAAGCCGATGCGAAGGCCAAGGCCGAAGCCGCTGAAAAGAAAGCGAACCCGGCGCGGCTCTGGGTCCAGATCGCGACCGGCGCGAACGCGAAGGCGCTCGCCGCCGACTATGGCAGGTTCGCGAAGAAAAGCCCGGCGCTGTTCAAGGGCAAGTCGGGCGGCAGCACCGAATGGGGCAAGACCCGCCGCCTGCTCGTCGGGCCGTTCAAGGACAAGAAGAGCGCCGACGCCTGGCTTGCCGATTACAAGAAGGCGGGCGGCGACGGCTTCCTGTTCAACAGCGACGCCGGACAGGAAGTCGATCCGGTCAAATGAGCGTCGAGGCGTGCGCCAGCGATCCGGCGCGGAGTCGCGGGCGGCGCCATGAGGAGGTCGGGCGCGTCGTGCGCGGCCCGCGCGATGCCTTTCAGCGCGACCGCGACCGCATCATCCATTCGATCGCCTTCCGCCGCCTGCGCCACAAGACGCAGGTGTTCGTCGCGCCCGACGGCGACCATTATCGCGTCCGCCTGACCCACAGTATCGAAGTGGCGCAGATCGGCCGCGGCATTGCGCGCGCGCTCGGCCTCAACGAGGATCTGACCGAGGCGCTGTGCCTCGCGCACGACATCGGCCATCCGCCCTTCGGCCACGCGGGCGAGGATGCGCTGAAGGCGGCAATGGCCGCGCACGGCGGCTTCGACCATAATGGCCACACGCTGCGCACGCTCGCCTGTCTCGAATGCCCCTATCCGCTGTTCGACGGCCTCAACCTGACCTGGGAAACGCTCGAAGGGCTCGCCAAGCATAACGGCCCGGTGAAACATCCGGGCTGGGCGCTCGCCGCGATCGACGCCGATTTCCCGCTCGACCTTGCCAGCCATGCCAGCCTCGAGGCGCAGATCGCGGCGGTCGCCGACGACATCGCCTATGACAATCACGATATCGACGACGGGCTGCGCGCCGGGCTGCTCGGTCTCGACCAGCTGATGGAGCAACCCTTCGTTGCGGCCAATTTCGCGGCGGTCGAGGATCGCTTCCCTGGCGCCCCGCGCGATCGGCTGCTGCGCGAACTGGTGCGCGACCAGATCGGGGTGATGGTCAACGACGTGATCGCCGCGACGACGGAGAATGTGGCCGAAGCAGGCGTCGCGAGCGCCGACGACGTGCGCGCGGCGGGCCGCACGCTCGGCTTTTTCTCGCCCGAACTTGCCGCGCAGGAGCGCGATCTCAAGCGCTTCATGTACGACAATCTCTACCACCATCCCGAACAGGTCGCCGCCGCCGAGGCCGCGAACCGCGTCATCGCCCGCCTCTTCGACGCCTATCGCGCCGACCCGCGCCTGATGGGGGCGGACTGGTCGTCGCGCATTCCCGGCGAGGAAAGCGCGACGATCCGCCACGTCGGCGACTATATCGCGGGCATGACCGATCGCTTCGCCATCGACCGCTATGCCGAAATCTTCGGCCGGACCGAGGTGCCGGAGGCCTTGGGGCATGTGTGAAGGCGGCGATTGATCGGCCAGAGGCGCGGAGTTTCGTTCCCAGGGCGTCTTGTCCGGCGCGGCTGTACATTTTTGGTTCGCGCGAAGACGCGAAGACACGAAGAGACCGGTTCGCGACCGTCAGGCCGCTTTCCCATCTTCGTTGCGGTTCGCCGCAGCGTGAAAGGGAAAAGCCGCTTCGCGGCAAGCACGACATCTTCGCGTCTTCGCGCGAGATATATCTGACGAACATTCGCATGACCGAACGGACTCGCGTCGATGCGCAGCCTTTGCGGCCTCTTGCTGCGCGCGGCTCGCCATCGCCCGCCGATACCAGTAAGCTCACTCCCATGACCGCCCCCACCACCCTCCTCGTCGGCGCCACCGGCATGATCGGACAAGCCGTCATCGCGCACGCCGACGATCGCCCGCTGACCATCCTCGCACGCCGCGAAATGGATGGCCTGCCCGAAGCGCACGCGCTGCTCGTCGCGCCGCCCGAACGCTGGGCCGACATTGTCGCGGTCGAGCGGCCCGCGGTGCTCGTCTCCTGCCTCGGCACGACGATCCGCCAGGCGGGGTCCGAGGCGGCGTTTCGCGCGGTCGATCACGACTTGATTCTGTCGGTGGCGAAGGGCGCGCGGCTGGCCGGGGCGCGGCAGATGATCGTCGTCAGCTCGGTCGGCGCCTCGGCGAAGAGCCGCAATTTCTATCTCAAGACCAAGGGCGAGACCGAGGACGGGCTGCGCGCGCTCGGCTTCGAGCGGCTCGACATATTGCGGCCCGGCCTGCTGATGGGCGAGCGCGGCGGACCGCCGCGGCGGGGCGAGGGGATCGCGATGGCGGCGGCGCCCTTTACCGACGCGCTGCTCCACGGGTCGCTGCGCCGCTATCGCTCGATCTCGGGGCGAAACCGTCGCGCGGGCGATCCTCGCGCTGATCGGAATCGTGCAGCCGGGCGTGCGGATTCACGAAAATGACGCAATGCGGCGGCTCGCCGATTGACTCTGCGATAGGGCGCAGCCAAGGCTCGGGTGTCTGTCGGATTCCTCACGGGGATTCGACCGGCCGCGCGGGAGAGCGCGGGAACCGGGAAACCGGCGACCGCCACCGAAGGAGCAACCGCCCCGGAAACTCTCAGGTCGCCGGACCGCGCGGACCGGACTGGACACTCTGGAAAGCGTCATGGCCGCTGCCATGGCCACCGAAGGGGTAACCTCATGATATCATGAGGGAAAACTCTCAGGTTCCCGTGACAGAGGGGGCATGGCGACAAGGCGGCACCCGCGCCGCACCTTGCCGTGCCTTGGACGGGAGTTCGCGATATGAGCGATGATAGAGATAATGGCGAAGCAGCGGAGGTCGCCACCGCGACCCTCCCGCTCGACGCCTGGCACCGTGCGAAGGGCGGCCGCATGGTCGAGTTCGCCGACTACTGGATGCCGATCCAGTACGAAGGCATCATGGCCGAGCACCTCTGGACCCGCGAAAATGCGGGACTGTTCGACGTCAGCCATATGGGACAGCTGCTGCTGTCGGGCGATGGCGTGGCGGAAGCGCTCGAAAGGCTCGTTCCTGGCGATATTTCGGCGCTCAAGCCCGGCCGCATGCGTTACTCGCTGTTGCTCGCCGACGATGGCGGCATCCTCGACGACCTGATGATCACCAACGAGGGTGACCAGTTCGGTATCGTCGTCAACGGCGCGGTGAAGTGGGAGGATATCGGGCATCTGCGCGAGAGCCTGCCCGACGATATCACGCTCAATCACAATGAGGATTATGGCCTGCTCGCGCTGCAGGGACCGAAAGCGGTCGATGCGCTGGCGCGGCTCGTGCCTGACGCGGCCAACCTCGTCTTCATGCAAGCCATGCCCGCCGAATGGCAGGGCCATGCAATCGGGATCAGCCGCTCGGGCTATACCGGCGAAGACGGTTTCGAAATCTCGCTCCCCAATGACGCGCTGGAAGCCTTTGCCGACGCGCTCTGCGCGATGGAGGAAGTGAAGCCGATCGGTCTCGGCGCGCGCGACAGCCTGCGGCTCGAGGCCGGCTTGCCGCTCTACGGCCACGACCTCGACCCGGCCATCGACCCCATCGAAGGCGATCTCGGCTTTGCGATCGGCAAGCGCCGCCGCGAAGAGGGCGGTTTTCCGGGCGCCGCGCGCATCCTCGGCCATCTCGCCGACGGCGCGCCGCGCAAGCGCGTCGGCCTGCTCGTCGACGGCAAGCTGCCGGTGCGCGAAGGCGCGCGGCTGTTCGATGGCGAGGACGAAATCGGCATCGTCACGTCGGGCGGTTTCGCCCCCAGCGTCGGCGCCCCCATCGCCATGGGCTATGTCCCGCGCGACCATGCCGTCCCCGGCAAGCCGGTCGCCGCCGAGGTCCGCGGCAAGCGCGTGCATTGCACCGTCGCCGCCATGCCCTTCGTTCCACACCGCTATGTCCGCAAACAGGGAGGCTGACCGATGCCGCGTTATTATACCGAAGAGCATGAATGGATCGAGGTCGACGGCGACGTCGCCACCGTCGGCATCACCGACTTCGCGCAGGAACAGCTTGGCGACATCGTCTTCGTCGAGGTTCCCGATACCGGCGCCGAACTGAGCCAGGGCGGCGACGCCGCGGTGGTCGAATCGGTGAAGGCGGCAAGCGACGTCTATGCGCCGGTCGACGGCACGGTGACCGAGGGCAATGGCCAGCTCGAGGAAGACCCGGCGCTGGTGAACAGCGACCCCGAAGGCGAAGGCTGGTTCTTCCGCATGACCCTCAGCGACAAGAGCCAGCTCGACGGGCTGATGAACGCGACCGCGTACAAGGTCTTCTGCGACGCTCTTTGATCGAACCCGTTCGTGTCGAGCGAAGTCGAGACACCCCGAAGGCATAGGTTGCCCAAGCGCATCTCGACTTCGCTCGATGCGAACGGATTATTTTGCTCCTCCGGAGTTTGACTAGCCATGCGTTACCTCCCGCTCACCGCCGACGACCGTTCGGCCATGCTCGCCACCATCGGTGCCGCGACGATCGACGATCTGTTCGTCGATGTTCCCGCCGAGGCCCGGCTCGACGGTCCGATCGCCGATTTGCCCGATCATGCCAGCGAACTCGCGGTCGAGCGTCATATGGGCGCGCTCGCACGGCGGAACCGCGCCGCGCGGCGACGGGCCCTTCTTCCTCGGCGCCGGTGCCTATCGCCATCATGTGCCGCACGAGCGTCGACCACCTGATCCAGCGCGGCGAATTTCTGACCGCCTACACGCCCTATCAGCCCGAAATCGCGCAGGGCACGCTGCAGATGCTGTTCGAATTCCAGACGCAGGTTGCGCGGCTGCTCGGCACCGATGTGGCGAACGCGTCGATGTACGACGGCTCGACCGCCTGCTGGGAAGCGGTCGTGATGGCGCGCCGCATCACCAGGCGCGCGAAGGCGCTCTTCTCGACCGGCGTGCATCCGCATTACCGCAGCGTCGCGCGGACGATGGCGAAATATACCGGCGATGTGCTGGTCGAGGCCGATCCCGGACTGGTGCCCGGCACCGACTGGGCGGACCTCGCGGCGGCGGTCGACAAGGAGACGAGCTGCGTCGTCGTCCAATATCCCGACATTCTCGGCCGCATCGACGATATGAGCGCGCTGGCTGTCGCATGTCAGGCGGCGGGCGCGCTGCTGATCGCGGTCGTCACCGAGCCGGTGGCGCTCGGCCTGATCAAATCGCCCGGCGAGATGGGCGCCGACATCGTGGTGGGCGAAGGGCAGTCGATCGGCGTCGGGCTCCAGTTCGGCGGGCCTTACGTGGGTCTCTTCGCGTGCAAGGCCAAATATGTCCGCCAGATGCCGGGGCGCCTGTGCGGGGAGACGGTCGATGCCAACGGAAAGCGCGGTTTCGTACTGACGCTCTCGACGCGCGAACAGCATATCCGCCGCGAGAAGGCGACGAGCAATATCTGCACCAACTCGGGGCTCTGCGCACTGGCCTTCAGCATTCACATGACGCTGCTTGGCGAGGCGGGGCTGCGACGTCTTGCATCTACCAACCATGCCGGTGCGCATGTCGCGGCTAGCCGTCTGGCCGATGTGCCGGGCGTTTCGGTTCTCAATCAGAGCTATTTCAACGAATTCACCTTGCTGCTTCCGCGTGAAGCGCGACCGGTGGTCCACCAGCTTGCCGAACGTGACATTTTGGGCGGTGTCTCTTTGGGGCGTCTCTATCCGGACAACCCAGCTTTGGCGAACGGTCTTGTGGTAGCTGTAACTGAAACAACAACGGAGGCGGACGTTGCGGCCTTTGCCGCAGCGCTGAAGGAGGTTCTGGCATGAGCCTCCCACCCTCCGTTCGCCCTGAGCTTGTCGAAGGGCCGTTCTACTCTTTCACCGTCGCAAAGGAAGGGCAGGGCTTCGACAAGCTCAGCCCGAACGGGATTTAAGATCATGGCTTTGAACCAGAGCGGCTGGCGCCCCGAAATGAACGCAGGCGGTGCGGATGATACGGCTACCTTCACCGGCAACCGCGCGTTGATGCTCGAGGAACCGTTGATCTTCGAGATCGGTTCTGCGGATACCACCGGCGTCGATTTCGATTCTGTCGTGATTGGTCGTCCCCAGGTCGGGAACCTGTACCGGGACGCCCCCATCGGCCTTCCCGGCCTCAGCGAGGGCGAGGCCATCCGCCACTACACGCGCCTGTCGCGGCAGAATTACGCGATCGACCTCGGCCTTTTCCCGCTCGGCAGCTGCACAATGAAGCACAATCCGCGCCTCAACGAAAAGGTCGCGCGGATGCCGGGTTTCGCCGACATCCACCCGCTCCAGCCGCAGGAAACGGTGCAGGGCGCGCTCGCCGTGATCAACGAACTCGCGGTGTGGCTGATCAAGCTCACCGGCATGCACGGTGTCGCGATGACGCCCAAGGCCGGCGCGCACGGCGAACTGTGCGGCGTCCTGTGCATCAAGGCGGCGCTCAAGGCGCGCGGCGAGGACCGGCGCGTGCTGCTCGTCCCCGAAAGCGCGCATGGCACCAATCCGGCGACCGCGGCCTTTGCCGGCTTCACGGTCGAGAATATTCCCGCGACGCCCGAAGGCCGCGTCGATCTGGCGGCGCTGCGGGGGCGGCTCGGCCCGGACGTCGCGGGCGTGATGATCACCAACCCCAACACCTGCGGCCTGTTCGAGCGCGACATGAAGGCGATCTCCGACGCGGTCCATGCGGCGGGCGGCTATGTCTATTGCGACGGCGCCAATTTCAACGCGATCGTGGGCAAGGTGCGCCCCGGCGACCTCGGCGTCGATGCGATGCACATCAACCTGCACAAGACCTTCTCGACCCCGCACGGCGGTGGCGGCCCCGGTTCGGGCCCGGTCGTGCTGTCGGAGGCGCTCGCCCCCTATGGCCCGATCCCCTATTCGGCGCGCTACGCCGACGGCTCGTTCAAGCTCGTCGAAGAGGAAAGCGCGGGCGAAGAGCATCCCGACACCTTCGGCCGCATGACCGCCTTTCACGGCCAGATGGGCATGTTCACCCGCGCGCTCGCCTATATCCTCAGCCACGGCGCCGACGGGCTGAAGCAGGTCGCCGAGGATGCGGTGCTCAACGCCAATTATATCCTCCGGTCGCTGGAGGACGTGCTCGACGCACCGTTCGGCGGCTCGGGGCCGTGCATGCACGAGGCGCTGTTTACCGACGACGGCCTCGCCGAAGGTTTCTCGACGCTCGACATCGCCAAGGGGATCATCGACGAGGGTTATCATCCGATGACCGTCTATTTCCCGCTGGTCGTCCATGGCGCGATGCTGATCGAGCCGACCGAGACCGAGAGCAAGGCGGTGCTCGACCAGTTCATCGGCGCGCTGCGCAGCGTCGCTTTGCGGGCGAAGAACGGCGATCCAGCGCTCAAGTCGGCGCCGCACTTCGCCCCGCGCGCGCGGCTCGACGAGACGCTGGCGGCGCGCAAGCCGGTGCTGACGTGGAGCGAACCGGCCGTTGCCCCCGGCACCCCGTCGCTCAGCGAGATCGGCGGCAGTTGAGCGGGACACCCGACAGCGCGCCGGCAGCCGGACCGGCGGGATGCCTGATCGGCGGCGCGCTGTTCGCGGTGGTCTTCGCCGCCGTCTGGCTCGCCGCGATCACCCTCTACGGGCTGGTCGTCGAGCAGTGGGCACTTGTCCGCGTCCGCCGCGAATTCAGCTATGACTGGGTGTTCCTCTATGCGCCGCTGATCGCGCTTGGACTCGGCTTCGCCGCTGCCTTTCTCGCGACGCGACGCTTTTCCGCCGCGCGGCTGACGCTGCTGATCGTCGCCGTCGGCCTGATCGCCTTGTTTGGCGGCCTATTGCTCTTCGGCCTGGGCGGATTGATCTAGATCGCCGCGCGACGGCGCAGAGGGAGGACGGGACATGACCTGGGACACGCTGTTTCTGCTGGCCAATTACTGGGCCATCGGCGGCTGGATCGCGCTGGCCTTCCTGCCGCGCGGACCGCGGATCCTGTCGCTGATCCTCTATGCCGGCGTGTCCCTGCTCTGCCTCGCCTATGCGATCATGCTCGGCGGCTTCCTGACCGGGACGATCGATCCCGGCGGCCCGGGGGGCGGCAGCTTCACGACGCTCGCCGGGGTGATGAGATTGTTCGCGGCACCCGGCGGAGCGACATTGGGCTGGATCCACTATCTCGCCTTCGACCTGTTCACCGGCCTGTGGATCGCGCGCGACGCCGACAACAAGGGCTTCGGCCGCGTCGTGCAATTGCCCTTCCTCTTCCTGACCCTGATGGTGGGGCCGGTCGGGCTGCTCGCCTGGCTGGTCGTCCGCGAACGCCGCGCGCGGGCCCAGGCAAGGGCGAAATGACGCCGGGCCCGTGGGTGCCCGGCGACGGCGGTCGCGACGCCAAGCGCCACGCTCCCGCCACGGAGCGCAACCGCGACGCGATCGCGGCGGTGCTCGCCGACTGGCTGCCGCCGCACGGCACGGTGCTGGAGGTGGCGAGCGGATCGGGCGAGCATGTGGTCCATTTCGCCGCGGCGTTCCCGCGCCTCGACTGGCAACCGAGCGATCCCGACGCGGCTGGCCGTGTATCGATCGCCGCGTGGAGCGCCGAGGCGGGCCTGCCCAACATCGCCGCGCCGCTCGCGCTCGACGCGACGGCGCCCGACTGGCCGGTCAGCCGCGCCGATGCCATCCTGTGCATCAACATGGTGCATATCAGCCCGTGGGACGCGACGCTCGGGCTGTTCGCCGGAGCCGCCCGGCTGCTTGGACCCGGCGCGCCGCTGATCCTCTATGGCCCCTATATCGACCCGGATGTGCCCACCGCCGAAAGCAATCTGGCGTTCGACGCCAGCCTTCGCGCCCGCGATCCGGCGTGGGGCCTGCGCGATCTGGACAGGATCAAGGTTGCGGCGACCGACGCCGGTCTGGACTTTGCGGACCGGCGCGCGATGCCCGCCAACAATCTGATGCTGCTCTTTCGCCGCCGCGCTTAGCCCCTGTCGGCCGCCGGGCCGATCGAAGGCTGCGCATAATTTTCCGGCGTAATATCCAGCCGTTCGATACGCGGCGTGAATTCGCGGCGGCGCATGCTGGTGCCGGTGGCATCGTCGGTCCAGCGCGCGGTCAGCGAATAGCGCTCGACCATATAGAGGCCCGGATTGACGCCATCCTCGTCGGCTTTGAGTGGAGCATAGACGCGGCTCTGCAGATGTTCGACCACCGGTTTCAACCACCCCGTACCCCCGTGGGAGCGCAGTATCTCGATATCCGAGACTTGGCCCGATGGCGTGACCCAGAAACCGATATCGACCCATTTGCCGATCGAATTGAAGGCGGTCAGGCGTTTCAGCGTGTCGAGCGAGGCGGCGTTGCCGCTGAGCCCGGCCCGGTAGATATCACCCGACGCCCGGTTGGCCAGCCCGTCGGACTCCTCCCGCTCGATGGGGTCGAACGCGAGCAGGATCGGTCGGCTGGCGCCGCCGCTCGCCGCAAACTGGCGCAGCAAGGCTTCGGTCGTGGCGGCGATGCCGGCCTTGCGGTCGAGCCGGGCCAGTGTCACCTGCGCGGTGAGGCGCAGATCCTCGGTGCCCGGCGGCGCCGTGGCGACGATCTCTTCGAGCGCCGCGCGCGCGCGTTTGTGCTCGCTCGGCAGATTGCTGTCCTCGGCGCTGATCTGCGCGAGTATCGCCTGGCGCAGCCGCGCATACATCGCGATCCGGTTCAGCCCCTTGGCGGAGGCCTCCTCTTCGACGGCGGCATAGATGCGATCGGCCTCGTCGGGGAAACCCAGCTTGGCGCGGCTGTCGCCGACCTCGATCTGCGCGGCCAGCGCGCGCGGGCTGTCGGCCCCGAGCCCGTCGCGCAGCGTGTCGCGCAGCGCGAGCACTGACGACTGATAGCTGCGGGCTTCGCCGACATGCTCGGCGACGCGGGCGTTGGCGCGGTACAGGTTCGACACCGGCAGCGGAAAGGCGCGGCCCTGCGCCTTGTTGCGGTCGATCGATTTGAGCAGCGTGGTGCGCGCCTGCTTGTAGCTGCCGGCGAGGAACTGGTTCTCGGCATGGGCGAGCGTCGCGGCGATATCCTGATCGGGCGGGCAACCGCGCGCGAGGCAGGCGGCGAGCGCATCGGCCGTTTCGGACAGGGGCTGCGCGGTGACGACGATCGGGCCGTCGGTTTCGTCGGCAAGGGCCGGTGCGGCGACGAACGCGGCGGCCAGGGGGGCGAGAAAAACGAGGCGATGCATCGGCAGGCTCCCTTCACGCTATGATGCGCAAAGGGTCTCACTTTTGGCGCCTGCGGTCAATCGAGGGCGATCAGCCGCTTTTCCTGTCCTCGTCGACCAACGGCCGCTGGTAATTGTCGGGCGTGATGTCCAGCCGCTCGATGCGCGGGGTGGCCTCGCGCCGCCGCATGTTGGTGCCGGTGGCGTCGTCGGTCCAGCGCGCGGTCAGCGTATAGCGCTCGATCATGTAGAAACCCGGCGTCGCGTCGTTGTCGGTGCGGCGCAGCGGCGCATAGACGCGGGTCTTGATCTGCTCAAACACGGGCTTCAGCCATTGCTTGGTGCCTTCGGCGCGCAGCACCTCGATATCGCTCACCCGGCCGTCGGCGCCGATCCAGAAACCGACATCGGCCCATTTGCCGACGCTGTTCAGCGCGGTCAGGCGCTGCAGCGTGTTCGCCGGCGGCTGTTCGTTGCCGAAATCCTGCGACAGGTCGATGCGCTTGATCGGCTCGCTGAACAGCAGCACCGGTCGGCTCGCGCCGCCGCGCGCCGCGAATTCGCGCAGGATCGCATCGGTCGAACTCGCGTCGCCCTTCTTGCGGTCGGTGCGTGCGCGCATCACCTGCGCCGCCATCGCAAACTCCTCCGCGCCGGGCAGCGGGTGCGCGATGATATCGTCGAGCATCTCGCGCGCTTCCTTGTAGTCGCTGTCGAGGTTCGACGCTTCGGCGCGGGTCTGGACGAGCAGTGCCTGGCGGACGCGCGCGAACATCGCGACGCGGTTCTGCCCGTTCGCCAGCGCCTGCTTCTCGACATCCTTGTAGATGCGCTCGGCTTCGTCGGGGAAACCCAGCTTGGCGCGGCTGTCACCCACTTCGACCTGCGCGACCATCACGCGCGGATCCTTTTCGCCGAGCCCGGCCTTCAGCGTGTTGCGCATGTCGAGCACCGACAGCTGGAAATTCTTGGCCTCGCCGACATGCTCGGCGACGCGGCTGTTGGCGCGGAACAGGTCGGAGACCTCGACCGGATATTTCTCGCCATGCTTGCGGTTGCGCCCGATCGACTTGAGCAGCGTCGTGCGCGAATCCTTGTAGTCGCCCTGCAACAGCTGGTTTTCGGCATGGGCAAGGGTCGCCGCCACATCCTCGTCGGGCGGGCAATTGCGCGCGAGGCAAGCGGCGAGCGCGTCGGCGGTGTCCTTCAGCGAACGTCCGGTAACGACGATTTCGGAGTCGCCGTCGGTCTGCGCCGCGGCGGGAAAGGCAAGAGCTGCCGAAGCGAGCAGCAGCAGAAGGGGGGCTTTCGTCACCTGATTGTCTCCGTCGGGCTGTGGGGCAGCACTGTATTATCAGATTAATCCACCGTCCAGCAGATTGTCGGCGCGCGCAATAAACGACCGCAGGCAAAGGACAAGCCGGGCCCGTCCAAGCCGCGGCAGCGTTCGACGAACGCCCACCTGACAGGTCTGGCAGTTGCGCAACAGCGGCATTGCATCGCGCCCGCCTTGTCCGCAAGATGAAGGGAATGCGATGCCGCCAAGGCATCCTCCGGGAGAGAATGGATGAACGACACGCCGCCGCCGCATCTGAGTTTCGACGAGTTCCTGCGCCATTGGGCCGCGGTGACGCCCGACCGCACCGCGCTGACCGAGGAAGACCGCGAATATGATTTCGCGGCGATGGACGGGCTGACCGCCAAGGTCGCGGCGATGCTGATCGATCTCGGCCTCAGGAAGGGCGACCGCATCGCGTGGATCGGCAAGAACAGCGATCTCTACGTCCTGCTCTTCTTCGGCGCGGCGCGCATGGGCGTCGTCATGGTGCCGATCGGCTGGCGCCTCGCGGGCGAGGAATGGGCCTGGATCGTCAACGACACGCGGGCGAAACTGCTCTTCACCGGCCCCGGCTTCGACGAGCCCGTCGCGGCGATCCGCGGGTCGCTGACGCATGTCGAGCGGATCATCGGCAGCGAGGCCGCCCGCGCGAAGATCGAGGCCGCCGACCCCGTCGATTTCGACCCTTCGGCGCCCGATGAGGCGGTGCTGCAGCTCTACACCAGCGGCACCACCGGCAAGCCAAAGGGGGCGGTGCTGTCGAACCGCAACCTGTTCGGCCTCCGCCTGCCCAATCTGGAGGGCGGCGAACCCTGGACAAAATGGGACGACGACGAGGGCGTGCTCGTCGCCATGCCTTGCGCGCATATCGGCGGTACCGGGCTCAACGTCATGGCGCTGGCGGCGGGCGTGGGCAGTCATGTGCTCGCCGAATTCGATACCGGCCGCGTGCTCGACCTTGTCCAGCAGGGACGGATCACGCGCTTCTTCATGGTTCCGGCGGCGCTCCATCTGCTGCTCCAGAATCCGCGCTGCGCCGAAACCGATTTCAGCCAGCTCAAATATATCCTCTATGGCGCCGCGCCGATCCCGCTCGAACTGCTGCGCGCCTGCATCAAGATGTTCGGCGCCGATTTCATCCAGGCCTATGGCATGACCGAGACCACGGGCACCGTCATCATGCTGCCGCCCGAGGACCATGATCCGGCCTAGCAATCCGCGGATGCGGTCGGCCGGACGGCCGATGAAGGGGGTCGAGGTGCGCATCGTCGATGCCGACGGCGCCGACGTGCCGCCGGGCGAGGTGGGCGAGATCATCACGCGCTCGTCGAACAATATGCTCGGATACTGGAACCTGCCCGAGGCGACCGCCGCGACGCTCGACAAGGACGGCTGGATCCATACCGGCGACGCCGGCTACATGGATGCCGACGGCTATATCTTCATCCACGACCGGATGAAGGACATGATCATCTCGGGCGGCGAGAATGTCTATCCGGCCGAGGTCGAGAGTGCGATCTTCGGCCATCCGCAGGTGCTGGAAGTCGCGGTGATCGGCGTTCCCGACGAAAAATGGGGGGAGACGGTGAAGGCGGTCGTCGTCCCCAGGCCAGGCGAAGCTGTCGATCCCGCGAGCGTCATCGCCTGGGCGCGCGAACGTATCGCCCCCTACAAGGTGCCGAAGTCGGTCGACGTGATCGAAGCGCTGCCGCGCAATGCGAGCGGCAAGATTTTGCGCAAGGACCTGCGAGCGCCCTATTGGGAAGGGCGCGAGCGGATGGTGAATTAGAGTGATTTCGAGTGAAACGGATCATTTCACGGCTCGGAAATCACGGCAAAGTTAGAATCTGGATTCCGATCGACGGGCGGCGCGCGTCCGCGCGCCACCCACCACCGCATCATATGGGGCGCAGTGTCGCGACCGTGACATGCGGCCAGCTGAGGCCGCCGAAATCCAGGATGACACGCTGGGTATATTGCAGCTGCAACAGCGGCTGGCCGCTGCTGTCGAAGCCTTCCTCGATCCAGAAGACGCATGTCACTTTCGGCGCAACCGCATTGGGCCCCCCGGTGGGCGGTGTGCCCTTGCCGACGAGAAAGGCGATATTGTCGATACCGCCACCAGCGTCGGGCACCGCGCCCGGCGCCAGGCTGTCCGACGTCAGCGTGATGACCACCGTGTTGGTGATCGTCTGACCCGCCAGGGCATCGGTGAGGAACAGATTGGGGTTCGCGAGATGGGTCTGCGTCAGTCCCGCGACACGCGCCAGATCGGTACGCGAATCGAGGGCGACCGACAAATCCTCCTCGGGAAAGGGAACCAGATCGGTCGCGCCGTCGTCGACGCTGCCGATCCGGAACGGCGTGATCGAGGACGGCCCGATGATCGGGGTCGGCACGGTAAAGGCCTCTCCCTGCATGTTGATCGTCGTGCCATGCGGGATGGAACCCATGCGGACGACCGTCACGGGCTCGAGCGGGTTGGACGTCGCGGGGACGTTGTTGAACACACCCGGCTCGAAATGCTGCCCGCTATTGTCGAAACTGTCGTTGATCGTCTGAAGATAGGCAAGGCCGCCCAGGAAAATATCGTCCTGCAACAGACCGCGGTTTGCAATTCCCGTGTCCCCGCTGATGTCCGTGAAGGACAATGTTTCGGCGGTCATGTTGAGCTGAAGAAAATGCCGCGAACTGCCCGATGTGTTGTTGAAATTGGGTCGCCAGATCATGTTGAATCCGGTTCCCTTCCAGGTGCGCTGCGGATTTCCCGCGGGGTCGTGCCCGGCCAATCCCCGCAACAAGCCCAGATAATCCTCGGGGGCGGGGGCGGCCAAATTATCGGCGGGCCCCAGATGTTCCTGATGGAATCGGAATCCTGTAACGATCGGCATTGTACCCTCCCGCTCAGCAGCAAAAGCCTGGGCGCCGCAGACAGGGAGGACGCAGGTTTAGCACGCCTAGCGTCAACACGCGACTCGGCTACCACTCCGATTCTTAGAGTAAGGGAATAACATTCAAGATCAATTGAAATATCACTTAGTTTTACTTTATGATTAAGTATCGGTCTTTGTGTATCTCCGTGACCCCATCGATATTGAACGATATTTTTCGAGAATGGCGCATATTCAAAAGGATGGATCAGTGGCTTGCGGGCCCCGGCCTCAAAAGAATTGCGTGCCGCCGTCCTGATTGATGATCGCGCCCGTCATATAGGCCGCGCGCTTCGACAGCAGGAAGGTGAAGAGGTCGGCCAGTTCGTGCGGCCTAGCCGATCCGGCCCAGCGCCACCTTCATTCCCCATTGCTCGGCCATCCAGCGATCGAGCGCCGCCTCGGGGTCGCCGCCATAGGCCGCGACCGCCTGTTCGGTGGCCGTTGCCAGCGCCTCGGTCGCGACCGCGCCGGGGGCGACGCAGTTCACGCGTACGCCCTTGGGACCATAGGCCATGGCGAGATTCTTGGACAGTGCGGCGATCCCCGACTTCATCGCGACATACGGGTAAAGATGGGCGGCGGCGGCGCGCGTCGAATAGGACGCGGTCAGCACCACCGCGCCGCCGCCCGACGCGGTGATGATCGGCAGGGCCGCCTGGCAGGCGCGCACGCTGGTCATCAGCACCGCCTGAAAGCTTGCCTCCCATTGCGCGTCGCCATCCTCCTCGAAACTTCCATGGCTCAGCGCCGGCTCGGCGGTCACCGCGAGGCCATGGAGCCGCCCGAAATGGTCGGCGGCCGACGCGATCGCCGCCTCGACCTCGCCCGGCCGCGTCGCATCGGCGGGCCGGACGATCACCTCGGCGCCAAGGTCGCGTAGCGGCGCTGCCTTCGCCTCGCCGCGCTCGACGTCGCGCGCGACCAGCGCGAGGCGCGCGCCTTCGGCGGCGAGCTGCTGCGCGGTCGCATAACCCATGCCCTGCGTGCCGCCGACGATGACGATCGGCTCGCCCGCCAGTCCTAGATCCATCGGCGACTCTCCCTCTATGTGGCCGTTTGCCGCCCGCGCGCCCGCACGAACCCGTCGCGCGCCATGCAGCGCGCCAGCCAGTCCGTCGTCTTCTCGCCCAGCACATCCTCGGCGCCCAGCGTCGTCGCCAGAAAGGCCGCATAGCCGATCACGATATCGGCGATGGTGAAGCGGCCCGCGACCAGCCATTCGCGCCCGTCGGCCAGCGCCGCCTCGATGCTCTTCGCGCGGCCGGCGAAAAACGCCTTATAGTCGTCGACCGCCTGTGCCAGCCGCCGTTCGGGCACCTCGACGCGCGTGTAGCGGATCATGATCGCGAGCGGGAAGGTGAGGGTGGCGTCGCTGCGATGCAGCCAGTTGCGCCAGTCCCAATAATCCGCCTCGCTCCGCCGCACTTCCAGCGGCGTCCCCTCGGCGATGCGTTCGCAGATCGCGACGGATTCGGTCATCAGCCGCCCGTCCTCGACCCAGCCCGGCACGGTCATCAGCGGGTTGACCGCGCGATAATCCGGCTCGAAGGCGCGCGGCGGGAATTTCAGCAGGCGCAGATCGACCTCGATCCCCGCTTCCTCGACCGCCCACAGACAGCGCAGCGAGCGCGCGTCGGCGCAATGGTACAGGATCGGAAGCGTCATGCGGCAATATCCTTCTGGCGTTCGATGTGCAGCCGATGCTCGCGCCACGCGATGAACAGGCCGCTCGCGACGATCAGCGGCGCGCCGATCCAGGTCGTGTCGGCGGGCAGGGTGCCAAAGAACCACCAGCCGCAGGCGATCGACCACAGCAGGCTCGAATAGTCCATCGGCGTCACCACCGACACCGGCGCGAGGCGCAGCGCCCCGGTCAGCGACAATTGCACCACCGCGCCGAGCAGGCCCAGCCCGACCAGCAGCCCCCATTCGCCCGCGCCGTGCGGCGTCATCACAAAGGGCAGGGCGATGCCCAGCGGCACCATCGAGATCAGGCTGAACCAAAAGACGATCGTCATCGCGCTTTCGGTGCGGCCGAGGTCGCGGACCTGGATGGTGATCAGCGCGGTCATCACCGCGCCGCCGAGCGCGATCAGCGTGCCGAGCCCATGGTCGCCCTCGAACCCCTGCAACAGCAGGGTCGTCGGGTTGAGCACGACCAGCACGCCGGCGAAACCGACGAACACGGCGGCCCAGCGCTGCCACCCGACGCGCTCGCCGAGCAGCGCGGCGGCAAGGAAGACGCAGATGATCGGCACCGACAGGTTGATCGTCGTCGCTTCGGCCATCGGGAGAAAGATCATCCCGCCGAAATTGAGCGCCATGCCGGTCAGCCCCATCATCGCGCGGCGCGCGTGGATGCCGATCCGCCGCGTCGCGAACATCGACAGCCCGCCATGCGTCAGCGCCCAGCCCGCGAGCAGCGGCAGCACCAGCGCCTGCCGCCAGAACAGGCTCTCGACGATATGGATTCCCGCCTCGGCGATATATTTGACCAGCACGAACATCACCGACAGGCTCAGCATCGCGAGCAGCCGGAGCGCGATCCCGCCGAGATAATGTTGCGGCGGATTGGTGGCGCGGGCGGCGGTCATGCGGGGCGCATATCAGGGCGGCGATGCTTTGCAAGCTATGCATCGCCATAAGGCTTGCCCGCCCTCGTCACTCCGGCTAAGGGCGCACTCCGGCCTAGGGGTATAGCTCAGTTGGTAGAGCATCGGTCTCCAAAACCGAGGGTCGCGGGTTCGAGTCCTGCTGCCCCTGCCAGGCCGGCGGTCCAAGGCGTCCCATAAGGACCCGGGCCGGATTAAAAGAGGGCCACTGGCGTCCCGCTCGCGCCTCTGGCAGCCCAGACCGATTATTGGCAGATTGCCGATCTCCGCCGCTCGATTGTTGGTATGTTGCCCGCCGCGCGGCAGTTCTGTTGACATGAATGTCAATTGCTGGAAGCTTCCGGCGGGATTGGAGAGCGGCGACTTGGCAGATATCCCGGCTTCGAAGCCACCCTCCGACAGCGCCGTGACGCCGGATGCGCCGCTTCGGCCGCGCACCGTCGCCGCCTTTGCGGCAACCGCGGGGCCGACGGCGATTCTCAGCCTGCCGTTCAGCGTCTATCTGCCGCCCTATATCGCCGAAGGCGGCGTGATCGCGGTGGCGCTCGTCGGGCTGCTCTTTTCGCTGACCACCGTCTGGGACGGCGTCGTCGATCCGCTGATCGGAACGATGATCGACCGGGTGCGCAGCGGACTCGGCGCGCACCGGCGCTGGATGCTGCTCGCGCTGGTTCCGTTGTCGCTGCTCCTCCTCGTCATCGTGACGATCGGCGACAGCCTGCCGTTCGCGGCGCTGTTCCTCGTCATGATCCTCTTCTATTCGAGCTACAGCCTCTACGAGGTCGCGCAATTGTCGTGGGGCGCGGCGCTGGTCCGCACCCCGGCCGACAGCGCCATGCTCTACGGCATGCGCGACTGGTTCGCGAAGATCGCGCTGATCGCCGCCTTCGCCGCGCCGGCTGGCGGCGCAGTTGCTGATGCCCGGCATCAGCCTGCAGGGCCGCATCCTCGCCTATGCCAGCCTGTTTCTGGTCATGGTGCCGGTGGCGCTGTTCGCGATCCGGCTGGTGCCGCTGCGCGCCGTCGTCGCCGAACCGGGCATCGGCTGGCGCGGCGAGATCCGCGCCTCGCTCGCTTTTCCGCCGCTGATGCTGCTGTTCGGGGTGCAGTTCCTCAACGCCTTTGCTTTCGGGTCGCTGACGTCGCTCTTCGTCTTCTTCGCCGCCGCGGTGCTCGATCTCGACGCGCAGAGCGCGGTGCTGCTCTTCGCCAGTTTCGTCGGGGGCGCCATCGCGTCGCCGCTGTGGACGCTCGCCGCGCGGCGCTTCGGCAAGCCGCAGGCGATGGTCGCGATGGCGCTGCTCGTCAGCGCCCTGTTGCTGGGCACGCTGGCGCAGGAACCGGACGGCCTCGCGCAGGCGGCGGGCTTTTCGCTGTTCCTCGGCACGGGCTTCGTCGGCCTCATCTTCATCTACTCGATGCTCGCCGACCTCGTCCCGCGCGATGCGGAGCGGTGCGGGCGCAGCCGTTCGGCCTTTCTGTTCGCGCTGCTCAACCTGATGCAGAAGGGCGGCGTCGCGGCGGCGATCGCGGTCAGCTATGCGTTGCTCGGCCTCGTCGGCTTCGATCCGCAGGACGGCCAGGCCGCGGCGCGCGAACTGCACCTGCTGTTCGTGCTGCAGCCGGTGACGGCCTGGGCGATCATGGTCGGTTTGCTGCTTTTCCTGCGCCGCCATATGCCGCACGGCGCGCCCAGCCTTTGACTTGCAATCGCTCCCGCGCGCCGGTAAAGGCCGCTCCATTCGGACAGATGCGCCGTTTCCCTTCCGCCTTTCGCCGACATGCTCGGGGAGGGTGGGCGGACTATTGCCCAAAGCATGGTTGACGCTTGGGGCATGGCAACCCATCTGGCCGATGACATTGACGCTTACGAGGACAGGACAATCGACATGGCCAAGACCAGCCCCGGTGAATTCATTCGTCAGGTGCGCGCCGAAGCCGGCAAGATCGTCTGGCCGACGAGCCGCGAGACGGTGCAGACGACGATCCTGGTGCTCATCATGACCACGATCCTCGCCTTCTTCTTCCTCGGCGTCGACACGGTTTTCAACGCGATCGTCACCTGGCTGACGTCGCTCGCGCGCTGATCCGCGCAGGTTTTACAGGGACAAGACATACATGGCGCGCTGGTACATCATTCACGCCTATTCGGGTTTCGAGAACAAGGTCCGCGATTCGGTGATCGCCGAGGCCGAACGCATGGGCCTGTCGCAGCTCGTCGAATCGGTCGAGGTTCCGGTCGAAACGGTGACCGAGGTCAAGCGCGGCAAGAAGGTGCAGGCCGAACGGAAATTCTTCCCCGGCTATGTCCTCGCCAAACTGACGATGACCGACGACGTCTATCACCTCGTCAAGAACACCCCGAAGGTCACGGGCTTTTTGGGCTCGATGGGCAAGCCGCAGGCGATCAGCGAGGCCGAGGCCGCGCGCATCCTGAACAGCAAGGAAGAGGCCGCGGCGCGTCCGAAGCAGGAAATCCGCGTCGATTATGAAATCGGCGACCAGGTCAAGGTGCTCGACGGTCCCTTCGCCAGCTTCAACGGGCTGGTCGAGGAACTCGACTTCGAAAAGGCGCGCGTCAAGGTCAGCGTGTCGATCTTCGGCCGCGCGACCCCGGTCGAGCTCGACTTCGAGCAGGTCGAACGGATGAAATAATCGTCGCCCCCGCGCAGGCGGGGGCCGCTGGATATCAATCCGACCCTGCTATATTCCGTTCGTGCTGAGCTTGTCGAAGCACCGTCCTTATTTCTTTCGACCTCAAAAGAAAGAACGGCCCTTCGACAAGCTCAGGGCGAACGGCTGAGGGGCAGGGATGATCGTGACGAACAAGCTTTCCCCCGATCAGGTCGCCGCCCGCATGGAACGCGCCCGTGCCATCAACGCCAGCGTCGATGCCGGACCGGTGGTTGCCGCCGTAGCGCGCCTGTTCGATCTTGAGCCTGCGGGTGAACCCGACGAATTCACCTTTCCGGCGCTCGCGGCGACCGCGCGCGACCGCATTTTCGGCGGCCAGGTGATCGCGCAGGCGATGGTCGCGGCGGCGCGCACCGTCGATCCCGGCAAGCAGGTCCATTCGCTCCACGCCTATTTCCTGCGCGGCGGCGACGAGACCAGGCCGCTGCATTTCCGCGTCCACCGCGACTTCGACGGGCGCAGCTTCGCCAACCGCCGCGTCGTGGTGCGCCAGGACGGCAAGGTGATCTTCAACCTCACCGCCTCGTTCCAGTTGCTGCGGCGCCCGGCCTCGCGCATCAGGTGCCGATGCCCGACATCCTGCCGCCCGAGGAATGCCGCGATTTCCTCGAAACGATCGCCGCCGATCCCAATGTGTCGGACGATAGCTTCAACCACATGGCGCGGCGGCGCCCGTTCGAACTGCGCAACCATCGCCCGCCCGCCTCGGCGAAGGCGACGCAGCATTATCAATGGTTCCGCGTCGCGGCGCCGATCGGCGACGACCCGCTCGTCCACCGCGGTTTCCTGGCCTTCGCGTCGGACATGGGGCTGCTGTCGTCGGCGATGTTGCCGCACGGGCTCAGCTGGTCGACCCCGGGGCTGTTCTCGACCAGCCTCGATCATGCGATGTGGTTCCACGACGATGTGCGGGTCGACGAATGGTTCGTCTATGTCATGGACAGCGACTGGTCGGGCGCCAGCCGCGGCATCAACCGCGGCTCGATCTATCGCCGCGACGGCACGCTGATCGCCTCGGCGGTGCAGGAGGGGCTGCTGCGGCTGGTGCCGCAAGGGTAGAAGTCCCTCTCCCATCGGGAGAGGGTTGCGAAGGCTTGGCAGCTTGCTGCCTAGCCGAAGCTGGGTGAGGGGATCGGGCGTCCGACACCCTCACCAAGGCCTCCTGGCCAGCAAGCTGGCAAGTCTGCCTATCCTCTCCCGTGGGGAGAGGAATAGCTACCAAAACCCTTGCTTTGCCGCGTATTTCCGTCTAACGGCGCCGCTTCGCGTCAGATACGGGCGTGATTCCGCGCGGGAGGAGGGCTGATAACCCTCTGCTTGACCGCTTATTTTGAGTCCCGGATCAAATCCGGGGCGACAGAAAGAAAGGAGGCCGTCATGGCCAAGAAGATCAGCGGCTATATCAAGCTGCAGGTGCCCGCCGGCACCGCCAACCCGTCGCCGCCGCTCGGGCCGGCGCTCGGCCAGCGCGGCGTCAACATCATGGAATTCTGCAAGGCGTTCAACGCCGCGACCGATTCCATGGAAAAGGGCACCCCGACCCCGACCATCATCACCGTCTTCGCCGACAAGAGCTTTGCGTTTGTCACCAAGACCCCGCCCGCGACCTACCTCATCAAGAAGGCCGCGAACCTCAAGTCGGGCTCGAAGGAACCCGGCAAGATCAGCGGCGGCAAGATCGCCCGCTCGAAGCTCGCCGAAATCGCCGAGATCAAGATGAAGGATCTCAACGCGAACGATATCGAACAGGCCACCAAGATCATCGAGGGCAGCGCGCGCTCGATGGGCCTCGAAGTGACGGAGGGCTGAACCGATGGCAAAGCTGACCAAGAAGCAGAAGGCGCTCGAAGGCAAGGTTGACAGCCTGAAGCTGCACACCGTCGACGAGGCGCTGAAGACCGTGCGTGAACTCGCCTCGGCGAAGTTCGACGAAACGCTCGAAATCGCGATGAACCTCGGCGTCGATCCGCGTCACGCCGACCAGATGGTCCGCGGCGTCGTCACGCTGCCCGCCGGCACCGGCAAGGACGTCAAGGTCGCGGTCTTCGCGCGCGGCGACAATGCCGAAAAGGCGCTGGCCGCCGGCGCCGACAAGGTCGGGGCCGAAGATCTGATGGAAGACATGCTCGCGGGCAACCTCGACTATGGCCGCGTCATCGCGACGCCGGACATGATGGGCATCGTCGGCCGCCTCGGCAAGACGCTGGGTCCGAAAGGCCTGATGCCGAACCCGAAGCTGGGCACCGTCACCCCGAACGTCGCCGAAGCCGTGAAGGCCGCCAAGGGCGGTCAGATCGAATTCCGCGTCGAAAAGGTGGGCATCATCCACGCCGGTCTCGGCAAGCTGTCGTTCGGCGAGGAAAAGCTCCGCCAGAACTTCGACGCCTTCGTCGACGCGATCGTCAAGGCCAAGCCGCAGCGGGTGCGAAGGGCAAATATGTCCGCAAGATCGCGCTGTCGTCGTCGATGGGCCCGGGCGTGAAGGTCGACACCGCCGACGTCGCGGGCGCCTGATTTCAGGCATCATGATTCAGGGAAGGGCCGAGGGAAACCTCGGCCCTTTTCTTATGGGCCGCGGCTGTTTTGGGGTGGAGAACGGACATTTGAGGAATGAACCACTTTCCCCTCCCGCAAGCGGGAGGGGCAGCGAGACTTACGAACTTGTTCGTTAGTCGCAGCGGGGTGGGCCATTGTGAGGGTGCTGCCCACCCCCGCCCCCTCCCGCCTGCGGGAGGGGAGATAAAATGTCCGCTCCCGCCCGCCACTGCCATTGAACCGCCCGCGCCAGAAAACTCTTTCCTAATAAACCCCGCCATGATCTACCCTTGCGGATGTCCGCCTCGCTTGCTCAGATCACCTCTCCGGCATCCCGCGCGCATCCCCGGCTTAAAGCGACAAAGGAGACATTCCGGACGCGTCCGTCCGTATCTTTTGTCTCCTTAAGGCCGAAAATCGCCACGCACCTGCCGTCATTCCGCCCGGCGGAACTCGATCAAATCCCATTTGTTGCCGTAAAGGTCGAGGAAGACCGCGACCGTGCCATAATCGGCCTCGACCGGCGCGCGCGCGATCCGCACGCCCTTGTCGAGCAGGCGCTGGTAATCGCGGCGGAAATCGTCGGTCTGCAGGAACAGGAAGACACGTCCGCCCGACTGGTTGCCGATAAAGCTTGCCTGTTCGTCGTTCGCGGCGCGTGCGAGCAGGATCGTGGCGCCGCCCGGCGGATTGCCCGGCGGCGCGACAAGCACCCACCGCTTGTCCTGCGCCGGCTGATAGTCGTCGGCGACCAGTGTGAACCCCAATGTGCCGACGTAGAAGTCGATCGTCTCGTCATAGTCGCGCACGACGAGCGCGATATGCGCGAGCGACTGGCGCGTCATTCGCGCAGCCCCCTGAGCGCCGCGCCCGCCGCGAACGGCCCGATCACCGTCAGCAGCAGGCTCACCGCGCCGAGCAGCTTCACCGCCCCGCGCCCCGACGGATCGAGCATCCCCGCGCCGAAAATCAGCAGCGGCACCGCGAGCGGCAGGACGAGCAGCCCGCCGATCGCGCTCCCGCCCTTGAGGCCTGCGGTCAGCGCCGCGCTCAGCACCGCGAGCGAGGCGAGGGCGGGGATGGCGATGGCGAGTCCGGTGGCAAGCGTCTGGACGCGCGCGCCGTCCTGCGCCAGCAGCGCCGCCGCCGGCAGCAGCGCGATCAGCAGCGGCAGCCCGAAGCCGATCGCATGCGCGCCGATCTTCACCGCCGCGACCACCTCGTCCGCCACGCCGCGCACCGCAAGCTGGTCGAGCACGCCGGCGTCGCGGTCGGGCCGCACCAGCCGGTCGATCGGCAGCAGTGCCGCGAGCAGCGCGGCGACCCAGACCATCCCGCCCCCCGTCCGCGCCAGCAACGGCGCATCGGGGCCGACCGCAAAGGGAAAGGCGGTCGCGACGAGCAGGAAGAAGAGCACCGGCAGCCACAGCGCCCCGCTGCCCCATGCCCGCCTGAGGTCGCGCCAGAAAAGGGCGATGAGCATCGTCATGCGGAAAACCCCAAGCTCGTCATTGCGAGGAGCCGAAGGCGACGCGGCAATCCAGAGTCGCGTAAGACGCCCTGGATTGCTTCGCTCCGCTCGCAATGACGATGTTTGGCGACATCAGGCCAGCGCCCCCAAGTCCAGCTCCGCCATATCCTTTATGCCCAGCGCGAAATGCGACGCCAGCACTACCGCGCCGCCGTTCGCCCTGTGCACCCCGACCGCGGCGACCAATCGCGCCCGCGCTGCATCATCCATGCCGTTGGCCGGCTTCGTCGAGCAGCCAGACCGGCGCGCCGCTCGCGATCACGCGCACCATTGCGGCGCGCTTGCGCTGCCCGGTCGACAGCATCGCCACCGGCACCTCGGCGAGCGGCTCCAGCGCCATCGCCGCCATCGCCCGATCGACCATATGGCCGTCTACCGTATCGACCCGCGCCCAGAAATCGAGCGCCCGGCGCAGCGGCAGCTCGGCGTCGAGCGCCGCCGCCTCGTCGATCAGGGCGATCCGGCCCCGCCGCTCGACCGTTCCCGCCGCGGGGCGCAGCAGCCCGGCGGCGATGCGGATCAGGCTCGACTTGCCCGTGCCGTTCGGCCCGCGCAGCCACAGCGCCTCGCCCGGCGCCAGCGCCAGCGACAGATTTTCGAACAACAGCCGGTCGCCGCGGATGCACGCGACCTTGTCGAACTCCAGCAGTTTCGCCGTCACGCCATGTCTTCCAGCGCGTGCATGTCGTCGTCGGAAAAGCCGAAATGATGTCCGATCTCGTGGATCAGCACATGGCGCACCAGCCAGTCGAGCCTTTCGCCTCCCTCGATCCATTCGACCAATATGGGGATGCGATAGAGCGTCACCCGGTCGGGCATGCCGCCGCTCGCGGTGATGCTGCGCTCGGTCAGCGGACGGCCCTCGTAAAGCCCGGTCAGGTCATAGGGATGCTCGATGTCGAGCGAGGCCAGCGTCTCGTCGTCGGCGAACTCCTCGACCGCGATCACCACGCCTTTCAGATGCGGCTTGAACACATCGGGCATGGTCTCGAACGCCGCCTCGGCCATCGCGAACAGCGCGTCGGCATCGGGCGCGAGGCCGGTCCGTGCGCCGGGCAGATCGGGGGGAAGGCTGCTCTTGTAGCTCATCGCGCCCTTCCTTATGGCGGGCGTGTCACATTGACCAGCGGGAGAAGCGAAGATGGTCCGGAAACTCGACGACGGCGAACGCGCCGCGCTCCTCGCCCGCTTCCCCGAATGGACGCACGAGCCGGTCCGCGACGCGATCACCCGCCAGTTCCAATTCGCCGACTTCGCGCAGGCCTTCGGCTTCATGACCAGCGTTGCCATCCTCGCCGAAAAGATGGACCATCACCCCGAATGGTCGAACGTCTACAATCGCGTCGATATATTGCTGACCACGCACGATGCCGGCTGGATTGTCGGAACGCGATGCGAAGCTGGCCGAGGCGATCGAGGCATTGCTTTAGCGAGCGACCGGTTTCGGGCGGGAGGGGATGTTGGAATAGATCAGGCCCTCCCCTTCAGGGGAGGGCAGCGAGACTTACGAACTTGTTCGTTAGTCGCAGCGGGTGGGGTCCATCGGCCTTGCGCAAGGCCGATGGCCCCCACCCCAACCCCTCCCCTGAAGGGGAGGGGCTTTATGCCCGCTCCCCACCCCACGTCCCACGTTCCGTTGCTCCGCTTGCCTTCTCCGCCTTCCCGTTTCACAAGCGATCAAAACAGGGGAACCGCCATATGTCCGACAGCCTGCTGCGCCGCAAAGCCATCGTCCCGGAAACGCACGAAGGGCACGGGCTGGCGCGGACGCTCGGCTGGCCGCATCTCGTCGCGCTCGGTGTCGGGGCGATCGTCGGGACGGGCATCCTCACGCTGATCGGCGTCGGTGCCGACAAGGCGGGGCCGCAGCGGTGATCCTGTCCTTCGCCATCGCGGGACTGATCTGCGCCTGCGCCGCGCTCGCCTATGCCGAAATGGCGACGATGATCCCGGCATCGGGCAGCGCCTATACCTATACCTATGTGGTGATCGGCGAGCTGATCGCGTGGATCGTCGGCTGGAGCCTGATCCTCGAATATTCGCTGGTCGTCAGCGCGGTCGCGGTCGGCTGGTCGGGCTATGCCGCGCCCCTGCTCCAGGCGTGGGCGGGCGTGCCGATGGCGCTGATGCAGGGACCCGAACTCGGCGGCATCGTCAACCTGCCGGCTGATCGCGATCATCGCCCTCGTCGCGGGGATGCTGCTGTTCGGCACCCGCGAAAGCGCGACGGTCAATGCGATCCTCGTCATCGTCAAGGTCGTCGCGCTCGCGGTGTTCGTCGCGGTCGCGCTGCCCGCCTTCGACGCCGCCAATCTCGAACCTTTCAGCCCTTATGGCTTTGCCAAGCATATGACGCCCGACGGCGTCGAGCGCGGCGTGATGGCCGCCGCTGCGATCATCTTTTTCGCTTTCTACGGCTTCGATGCGATCGCCACGGCCGCCGAAGAGGCCAAGAACCCCGATCGCGACCTCAAGATCGGCATCGTCGGGTCGATGCTGGTCTGCGTCGCCATCTATATCCTCGTCGCGGTCGCGGCCGTCGGCGCCATCGCCTACGGCCGTTTCGCCAACAGCCCCGAGCCGCTCGCGCTGATCCTGCGCGAGCTCGGGCAGCCGCTCGCCGCGCAATATCTCGCCATTTCGGCGGTGATCGCGCTGCCGACGGTGATCCTCGCCTTCTTCTTCGGACAGAGCCGCATCTTCTTCACCATGGCGCGCGACGGGCTGCTGCCGACCGCTCTCGCCAAGCTGTCGCCGCGCGGCACGCCGGTGCGCATCACCATCTTCACCGCGGTGGTTGTCGCGATCCTCGCGGGCTTCATCCCGCTCGACGAGCTTGCCGCGCTGGCGAACGCGGGGACGCTCGCCGCCTTTGCCGCGGTGTCGCTGTGCATGCTGATCATGCGGGTGCGCGCGCCCGATGCACCGCGCATATTCCGCGTCCCCTTCGCCTGGGAAGTCGGCATCGTCGCGGTGCTCGGCTGCGCCTATCTGTTCTTCAGCCTTCCGGCTAAGACGCAGTTCTGGTTCTTGATCTGGAACCTGGCGGGCCTGGAAATCTATTTCCGCTATGCGCGCAAGCGTGCGATCATCGCCTGACCGCCGCGCGGAGGACCGGGAAATCCCGTCCCGGCCCGGCGGCGGTGTCCGCGCGCTACAGTCGCTCGATCTTCTGCGCCGCCTCGTCGATCAGCGCGACGACCTGGTGCAGCACCGCCTCGTCGATGTCGCGGTCGCCGAGCCGGTTGAGCAGCACCTGGCGCAGATTGCCCATCGCCCGGCGGACCGATCCGCCATCGGTGCGCTGCCGCTCCTCGCCGACTTCGGTCAGCCGCGCGATCAGCGCGTCGACCAGATCGCGGTTGGCGTCGAGTTCGGCCTGGCCCTCGGGGGTGATCGCGAACAATTTCTTCGCGCCTTCGCTCTGCCGCGCCGAAATCTGTCCCATGTCGTCGAGCAGGGTGAGGGTGGGATAAATCACCCCCGGGCTCGGCGCATAGGCGCCGCCCGTCAGTTCCTCGATCCGGCGGATCAGGTCGTAACCGTGCCGCGGCTCGTCGGCGATCAGCTTCAGCAGCACGAGCCGCAGTTCGCCGCTGTCGAACATGCGGCGGCGCGAGCCGCGCCCGCCGCCATCGCCGCGCCCATGCCGTCCGCCGAAGCCACGGCCATGGCCGAAACTGCGTCCGCCGCGGTGCATGGCGTGGCGGTGACTACAGCCGCGCCCGTCAATTTTCCCGTAAAATCTCATTTTCATCTGTCCTTAGAGTGATTCTAGATAGCTCTAAGATATATCTTATGGATGCGAATGCAAGGGATGTTGCGTGGAAATTTCGATGCCGCGGTTTCGGGCTCGAAATTGCCGTTGGCTGACTGGCCTGGGGGCGGAGCCTACATACCCTCTTGTTCGGCGAGCATGAGCAATCGCTGCCAATGGCGGCGGTCGCGTCCGCTCAGCCTGCGGTCCGTGGCGCGCCGCTCGAGTTCGGGGCGCGTGTTGTCGCCATGCTTCAACCGCATCTGCTGCAAGGCATCGAGATCGTTCGCCAACCTCCGTGCAGCCTTTCGGCCACCGAACAAATCCGAAAAACCCAATGACCCCTCCTGTCCGTACCGGGAGATGCAAGGGGGGAATGCATCAAGCGCCGATAATCTATCCGATTCGCCGCAACCTGTCATGAGCCGTCATGCGTAAATTCCGGCCGTTACAGTATGGTTTCTGCCATTTCCCGGCCATCGCAGCTTGACTTCGCCGCCCATGCCGCTATTGGCGGCCCCGCATTGCCAAGGGTCTGAAGCGATTTGGGGCTGCGGCAATTCCGTCCGAGACAGTTGGTGAAGGGAGTTTGCCCTTCTTAATTTCCAGCCGAGACGGGGAACAGTCTTTTTCGGTCGCCCGCCTGCACGTCAGGCGCAAGCGGCTTGACCGACCCCATCGGACATCGTTGCGCGAAAGACAGGCGAGCCATGGCTCGCGTCCGGCTTTTGCGTGTTTTAGCCGCCCGGCGGCGTGCGCGGATGCGCACGGGTTCCGGGCACAGAGTGGAGTATAGGCATGGATCGTACGGAAAAGGCCGAAGCCGTATCCTCGCTGAACGCTACCCTGTCGTCAGCTGCCTCGGTTGTGGTCGTCCGCAACCTCGGCATGACCGTCGCCCAGTCGACGGTGCTGCGCCAGCAGATGCGCGATGCAGGAGCCGACTTTCGCGTCACGAAGAACCGTCTTGCCAAAATCGCGCTCGACGGCACGTCCTACACCGGCATCGGCGACCTGCTGACCGGCCCCACGGCGCTGGCAACCTCGACCGATGCGGTCGCGGCGGCCAAGGTCGCGGTGGAATTTGCCAAGACCAACGACAAGCTCGAGATCGTTGGCGGCGGCATGGGGGATGTCGTCCTCGACGTCGATGGCGTCAAGGCGCTTGCTTCGCTGCCCTCGCTCGACGAGCTGCGCGCCAAGATCATCGGTCTGGTGCAGGCTCCGGCCACCAAGGTTGCGCAGATTGCCGCAGCCCCGGCGGGCCAGTTGGCGCGGGTCTTTGGCGCATATGCCGCCAAAGATGCAGCGTGATTTTGAACTGAACCTTTGAACCTACCACCGGGCTTTCCCGGTTCTGATGGAGAATGAACATGGCTGATCTTGCAAAGATCGTTGAAGAACTGTCGACCCTGACCGTCCTCGAAGCGGCTGACCTGTCGAAGCTGCTCGAAGAAAAGTGGGGCGTTTCGGCCGCCGCTGCCGTCGCCGTTGCCGGCCCGACCGCTGGTGGCGCCGCTGCCCCGGCTGCCGAAGAGCAGACCGAATTCGACGTCATCCTGACCGGTGACGGCGGCAACAAGATCAACGCGATCAAGGAAGTCCGCGCGATCACCGGCCTGGGCCTGGGCGAAGCCAAGGCGCTCGTCGAAAGCGCTCCCAAGGCGATCAAGGAAGGCGTGAGCAAGGCGGAGGCCGAAGAGCTGAAGAAGAAGCTCGAAGCCGCTCGGCGCGACCGTCGAACTCAAGTAAGGCTTTCGGCGGATCGGCCCCCGTCGGGTGGCGATCCGCAAAGACTGCTACCGGAGAAGGGCGGTGCCTCGCGGCGCCGCCCTTTTTCGTTGCTCGGCGCCGACCGGTCAGTCGTGGGCCAGATCCGGACGGCGGAAACGATGCGACAGCCCGCGGGCGGCGGGTTCCGGGCGGCGCACCTCCTGTTCGGCGGCAACCGGCAGGGGACGCTGGGCGATTTCCCATGCGCTGGTCGAGCTTGCGCGCCGCTGGCTCGGGCTGCTGCGGTGCCGCCAGCGTCTCTTCATAGACTCGGCGTTCCTTGCGATCGAGGAAGCGGGCGCGCTTCAGGCGCTTGGCAAGCGTCTCGAACGGATTGTCGGCAGTGGGACCGACGAGCGCCATGGCTTCGTGGCGGCCCATACTGCCGCTCGGCGCGGCGGCAAAGGCGGGGGCTCTGCCGGGTTCGGCTTGGCTCGCGGCAGCGGATGCGACGGACTCCCGTTCCGCATCCTCTCGCTCTTCGTCGAATTCCCAGGCATCGGCTTTGCGCAGGGCGCTACGGCGGCGGAAGGCAAGAACAAATGCGACCCCGACCGTGATCAGCAGCACCGCAGCACTGCCGGCGATCTCCCAGGCAAAACCGCCATCGCCAGGAGGTTTTTCGGCGGCCACCGACTCCCGGGCCGGATTGGCGACCGGCGTGGCAGCCGGTTCGTCGAGCGTGCGGCGTGAGGCATCGCCGGGAAGCGGCGGCGCTGCGACCGGCGCGGCGGCGGCAACCGGGGTCCCGCTGCGCTCCGACGCAACAGGCCGATCGGTAGTCTTGGCCGCTGGACGCTGCGCGGTTTTGGCGGTCGGACGCGGCGCGGCCTCCGGCGCCGATTCGGGGGCGATGTCCAGCGGCACACGGATCGTCGGTACTGGCGCCGCCGCCGGCGCGGGGGCGGTCGTGGGAGCGACCGGCGGCACCATCACGGTTGGCGGCGCCTGTTCGGCGACTGGAGCGGTCTGCGCCAGAGCGACGGGCGTGGACAGGGCCAGGAACGCGGCAATCGCGCTCATGGCGGGGCGGGGGAGGGAAATCTTCCGGGTCATAACGAAGGAACAACAGGCGTGCCGCGACAAACGCTGCGCCAGCGCGCCATTTTTCACGGCGAAGCGTTACCTCCGGACGGCGCAGCGAAGATTTTGGCTCGGCCCAGCCGCCTGAGGCGTCGGAAGAGGGCTCAGGCGATTTGGGTCGGGCGCGACGGATCCATCGCGGCGGCGGCGGCGGCCGAAATCGCGGCGCCGATCAGCCCCATGTCGCGATCGAGCCGTGCGTCGAGCGCAGCATCGTCGAGGTCCGCCAATTCGACCATCATCGGCATCGACAGCGACAGGCGAAGCGTTCCCGCCGAGCGGCCATCGGGCAGGCAATGCGTACGCACCGGCTGGCCGATGCGGATTTCCCGTCCCAGCCATTGGCGCGACTGGCGCGCGATATGCCGATGAATCGCCCGTGCCTGGTCAAAATCGCACGCTCGGCCAGCGTCCCGACAGGTCGAGCGTGCGCAAGGTGGCGGCCGCGAGGCAAGGGATGGCGCTGCCCTCGCCCGGCACGTCGCGCAGTTCCAGCCGCGCGACCATCCGGTCGACATGATGGCAAAAACGGGCGGCGATGTGGTCCACCTGCGGCGCGGGCAGTGCGGCGAAACGATCGATCTCGATCATCGCCGCCTGCAGCCGCAGCAAGAGACCATAGTTGCCCGATGCCGGCAGGCAGTCGGCGCCCGGCCAGTCTGCGGGCCATTCGGCGCGTGTCGCGATGCGCCGGTATCCGCCGGGCAGGGCCGAGGCGCGGACGCGCACCGCGTCGGGGACCAGCGCGAATCCGCTGAATGGAGGGCCGCCGACGAATTTCGACCCCGTCATCAACAAGGTACAGCCAAGCGCCAGATAGCGCCGGGTTGCAGCGGGCGCGATGCGCAACTGGCACGCGTCGACGACGATGCTCACGGTATCGCCGAACGCGGCGACAAGCCGTTCGACATCGGCGATGACCGGAAGCGTCAGCCCCGATTTCGACCCATGAACGACATGGACGACCGGTCGGCGGCCGCGTGCGATCGCTTCCTGCGATGCAGCGGCCAGGTCCTGGGCAACCGTCGCCGACGCGCGCGGCCGTCCCGCCGCGTCGCGCACGGCGACATCGACCAGCTCGGTGCCGGCGAACGCGGGGTCGATCGCGCTTTGCGCGACCACGCGCGCACCGGTCGCGGTCTCGTCGGCGAAAAAACGTCCGGCGGCGCTATGAATGCAACCGCTGCCGACCTCGTCGCGACCCAGCAGGATCGCGGTGATCGGACGTCCGTCATGGGCCGCGGCGAGTCCGACATATTCGAGGTCCGTCCCCGACGCCGCAAAGATGACCCGCGTATCGGGGTTGCCGAAGGCCTCGACCAACTGCGCGCGCAACAGGTTCAGCGCCTCGCCATATTCCTCGACCGCAAGCGGCCGGTCGAGCCGGTGGTGCCAGCGGTCGAGCAGCGTGTCGAAGCTATGCTGCGAGATGCTGCTGATCGTCGACGATCCATAAGCGAGCGCCGCCGACGGCAGGACGCTGGCATAATATTGGTTGCGGCCGTCGGCGTCCGGCCGAATCCGGGCGTCGCCGCCGCTGGTCAGCACGGTCGCAAGCCGCGCCGCATGGCGCCTAAGCGGCGGAAAGCGGGGTTCGTCGGCGGGAAGCGCGTCGAGCAGCATCAGGGGCGCAATCCTTGGAGGGGAGGCTAAGGCCCTGCGTTTACAGCGCGAAAATGACAGAGATTTTGCGCTTTGGTTTCAGCCGCGTCATCGAAAGGTCACGCCACTGCAACCTCGCTGTGGTCAAACCGTCGCATGCGAACCACCTCTCTCGAACCCACGCGGCTAACCGACGCTATGCGCGGCCAGCGCCTCTTGTTCATCGCCAAACACGCGCTCTGGACCGGGGCGCTGCACCCCGAAGACGGCAATCACGCCCTCTATCACCGCGAAATTCGCGAGATATTGGAGGGGCTCGGCATACCGCTCCTGATCGCCAACAATTATGACGTCCTTTTCGACCGGCCCGAGGCCGATTTTGTCTTTCCGCTGCTCAACCGGGGCGGCTTCTTCAATTCCGAAATGCTGCTGCCCCTGCTGTGCAACCGGATGAGCCTGCCCTATGTCGGTGCTTCGCCGATCGTGCGCGGGCTGTCCGACGACAAGCATCTGACCAAGCTCGAAGCCGCCGCGCGCGGCATCCCGACCGCGCCGTGGGCGCTGTTCCGCCGCGGCGCGCCGATCGACGCGTCACGCTGTCCGCCGTCGGCGCGCTGGGTGATCAAGCCGAACAACAGCTCGGCGTCGTGGGGCATCCGCGACGCGCACGATCGCACCGAACTGGCGCAGGCCATCGCCGAAGTCCACGCGCTCGATCATGACGCGATCGTCGAACCCTTCCTCTCCGGCAGCGATGTCGAAGTGCCGGTGATCACCCTCGACGGCAAACCCGCGATGCTGCCGATGATGATCTTCGAACAGGCCGACCCGACGCACCTGCGCACCTACCAGGAAAAGCGCGACCTGGTCGATCGCAGCAGCAAATACAGCCTCAGGCTGCTCGATGCGCCCGAAATCGCCGAACGCATCGCCGCGATGACCGCGCAGATGACCGAAATTTTCCGTCCCTTCGATTATGGGCGCTTCGAATTTCGCGTCGATTTCGACACCGGCGAGGTGCGGCTGCTCGAGGTCAATCTCAACTGCAACCTGTGGTCCGAAAAGGTGTTCGGCCGCGCCGCCGTTGCTGCGGGCTTCACCCAGGCCGACCTGATCGAAACGATCGTCGCCGAAAGCATGGTGCGCCAGCTGGCGCCGGCGGTGGCGCGGAGGGACGCGGCATGACCAGCCCGACGGCCGAATTGGGGTCGATCCTGATCCTGGCGGGCCGCCGCCCCGGTGCGGTCGATGCCCTTGCCGAGGCGCACGGCGTTGCCGACAAATGCCTGGTGCCGGTCGCCGGCCGTCCGATGATCGCGCATGTGCTGGCCAGCGCGGCTGAAACCGGCGCGGCGCGGATTTTCGTGTCGAGCCATCATGACGGCCTCGCCGACGATCTCGGCGATGTGGTCGTCGACCGGCTCGGCGACCGGCTGGTCTTCGTTCCCGCCGCCGACAATCTGGCCGATTCGGTGTTTGCGGTCGCCGACCTCGCCCGCTTTCCGATGCTGATCACGACGGCGGACAATTGCCTGCTGTCGCCCGCGACGATCGCCGAGATCGGGGAAGAGGCGGCGCGGCTGGGTGCGGAAGCCGGGGTGGCGCTCGCGCGGCGCGAGGATGTGCTGGCGGCGCACCCCGAGGGCCAGCGGCGTTTCTATGAATTTTCCGACGTCGCGGTTTCGAACTGCAACGCCTATTGGATCGGTCATCGCGACGCGTTGAAAGCGGCCGAGGCCTTTCGCGGCGGCGGGCAGTTCGTCAAGAAGCCGGTGCGCGTGATGCAGACGTTCGGGCTGGTCAACCTCTTGCGCTTCCGCTTCGGCCTCGGCCCGATTCACCATATTTTCCGCCGTATCTCGCGGCATCTGAAGGTCGAGGTGGCGGCGTTGCTGGTGCGCGACGGCGCGACCGCGGTCGATGTCGACAACGAAAGGTCGCTGCGCGCGACCGAGGCGATCATGGCAAGGCGCCGGCCGCCGGAGCGGCCGGAGGCCGGCCTATTGCTTGGCCTTGATCGCGCGGACCGACTTGATCACGGCCTTGCCGATGCCGGCCTCGTCGGCTGACACGGTCAGGCAGTTGCCCTTGTACTTGGGCTTGTCGCACAATTCCCAGACTTCGCCGGGGAATACCGCGATGCTGCCGATCAGGAAGTCGTGCGACAGGTCGGGGTCGTCCTTCGTGACGCGATAGGATCGCTTGTCGAACTTCTGCCCTTCGAAAACGGTCAGCGTGCCTTCGATGGTCTTGGCCTCGCCCTGCGCCGCGAGCGGAGTGGCGACAAGGGTCAGGCCCGCAGCTGCGGCGGCAAGGCTGGCGAAACGGATCATGCGGAATCTCCTTCTTCCGCCTTTCATGCCGGAAAAGAAGGACCGGCGTCAACGGGGGACGCCGGTCCTGAAAGCATAACCGCTTTCAATGTCTTGGGCTTCAGTCGGCGACCCAGTTGCCGTGGAAGCCCGGCGGCACGCGGTGCGGCAGGTGGACGACTGCTTGCGGCTTGCCGGTGAAATCGTCGGCGTTCAGGATGACGAGGTCGGTCGTTTCGTCGTTCATGTCGACGACCAGGCCGATCAGCCAGCCGTCATCCTCGGCTCCCGTCTCGCTCCGCGGCACGAAAACGAACTCGCCGGGGTGGCGGCCGGGACCGAAGTCGTGCGCGATGGTCGTGCCGGCGTCGAGGTCGTGGCGGAACAATTTCGTTTCGGCCATCGCCCATTCGGCCGACGCACCGTCGGGCAAGGCAACACTGTAAACATAGCGGTAGGGCCTGGTCGTCCGGCGCTCGTCATAGCGCGGGAATTCCTGCGCATGGTCGTGGATGACGGTGCGGACCGTGGTGCGTGCAGCTGGATCGATCGTCCACCGCTCCATGCGCGACTTCTCGGTGTCGGGGCCGCGCTTCGAGCTTGCGAACATCGTTTCGTGCGCGACGACGTCGACGATCACCTTGCCGTCTTCGGTCTCGAAGGCGTTGGCGGGGTGGAAGACATAGCAGGGTTCCACCGGCACCCAGATGATGTCGTCCGCGCCGCCTGTCTTGGGGAGGAGGCCGACGCGCGCCGGATGCGCGTCGTTCCACGCATAAGGGAAGCGATAGCCCGACAGCAGCATCTTCATCGAGAAGGTGACCGGTAGGTCGAGCACCAGCACATAATTTTCGGTGATCGCGCAGTCGTGGATCGACGGCCCGTCGCTGACCGGGATCGCAAGCTCGCGGGTCACCTGCGCCTGTTTGTCGAGCACGACGTGCCAGACCTTGTTCAGCTCGTCGCCGCGATAGGTGATCGCGTGCATTTCGTCGGTGCGTGGATCGTGATGCGGGTGCGCGGTGTATCCGCCGACGAGCGTGCCGTCGAACGGGTTGTGCGCGATGGTGTTCAGCTCATAGCCCAGCTCGACCGGCTTGCCGCCCGCCTCGACGATCGCGAAGGTGCGGCCCGCGAGGCCGACGACATTGGTGTTCGGCGCGTCGCTGCTTTCGTGGCGCGGACCCGGGGGCAGGTCTTCGCCGAGCGCCTCGCACGCCTCGCTGCCGCGGACCCAGCGATTGCGGTACCAGTCGGCCTTGCTGCCTTCGATGCGGATGCCGTGGACCATGCCGGCGCCGGTGAACCAGTGATAGCTGGCGGGATCGGGCGCGGCCGCGGGATTCGGGCCGTTGCGCAGGTAACGGCCGGTCAGCGCGGCGGGAATTTCGCCATCGACGCGCAATTGCTCCAGCGTGACCTCCTCGGTCATCGGCTTGTGGATGCCGGTCAGGAACGGGTGGGCATCGGTGGGGCGGGGGAGGCGCTTGCGGTTGAAATCGGCGACCTTGCCGATGCCTTTGACGACGGCGCCGCGGATGAGGGTTTCGACATTGCTGGCCATGATATTGCTCCTTACGGAAGTTGGCGAAAGTGTCGCGCAGCATGGGGTTGCGCGACCGACTCGATATGTTTACAGTGACAACATGATGGCGAACAAAGATAACAGTGTCAACATAAAAAGCGACGGCGCGAAAGCGGCGGGAGCCTATCATCATGGCGACCTGCGCGCGGCGGTGATCGCGGCGGGGCTGAAACGGCTGGAAAGCGGCGACGGCGGCGAGCTGGGCCTGCGCGCGCTCGCGCGCGACGTCGGGGTCAGCGCGACCGCGCTTTACCGCCATTTTCCCGACAAGGAGGCCCTGCTCGACGCGCTGGCGGACGAAGGGCTGCGCGCAGCTCGGCGCGCTGCAGGCGCAGGCGTGGCTGAAGGCGGGCGGCGGGTCGGCGGGGTTCAAGGCGACGGGCATCGCCTATGTCCGCTTCGCGCACGACGAGCCCGCGCTGTTCCGGTTGAGCTTCACGCGCCAGATGCCCGAACGCTACCGCGAACAGGGCAGCGACGGCGGCGAAGTTGCCTATAACCTCCTGCGCGCCGGTGTCGGCGAGGCGCTGCCGGGCGTGAAGGACCCCGATATCGCTGCCTTGCACGCCTGGGCGCTCGTCCACGGCCTGGCGATGCTGATCCTCGACCGGCGCATCGATTGGGACGAGGCGATGGTCGAGCAGGTCGTCGGCCTGACCTTCGGCGGGGTGGACTGAGACGCGGCGCGGCGATCCGTTTCGTCGCAAATCGTGGCAATCGCGGTCCATGTTAGTGGTTTCTTTCCCAAATTCCGCCTATCTGGCCCCATGAGGCGGCCACCATCCCCCAAGGCCGAAACGCTCTTCTGGGCCCTTTTGACGGCGCTGGGCTATTTCCTGCTCGCCAATCTGTCGCTGTACGCGACGAAGGGCGCCGACAATATCGCGGCGGTATGGCCGCCGAGCGGTTATTTCCTCGCCATGCTGCTGCTGATGCCGCGCCGCGCGCGCCTCGCCGCGTTTGGCGGCATGATGGTCGCGAGCAGCGCCGCGAACATCCTCGGCGGCGCGCTCGCCTTGCAGTCCGCGGCCTTCACGGCGGCCAACATGGCCGAGGGCGCGCTCGCGCTATGGCTGATCGACCGCGCGCGCGGTCCGCTGTCGTTCATGGAGCCGCGTTCGGTCGCGCTTTTCAGCGTCGCCGCCATCGCCGCCAGCATCGTCAGCGCCGTCGTCGCGACGCTGCTCGGCGGCGGCGGTTTCGATTTCTTCCGCTCGTGGCTGACCACGGTGGCGCTGGGCATGCTGATCATCGCGCCGCCGATCGTCATGCTGGCGCGGCTGGCGGCCTCGGGCCTGCTGCGCCACACCAATCGCGCGACGATCATCGAGGCGGTCGTGGTGCTGACGCTCGCCGCGGCGGTCACGCTGCTCTGCTTCTCGCAATCGGCCTATCCCGTGACCTTCCTGCCCTGCCTCGCCGTGGTTGCCGCCTCCTATCGCCTCGGTCCCTTCGGTGCGGCGGCGGGCGTGCTGATCGTCACCGTCATCACCGCGGCGACGACCGGGCAGGGCATCGGGCCGATCGCGGCCATGGATGAGCCGCCCGAAACGATCGTCCTGTTCCTGCAATTCTATCTGCTGGTGCTGCTCGGCACGGCGCTGTCGCTCGCGTCCCTGCTCGTCGGGCGCCAGCGGCTGGCGAAACGGCTCGAACAGAGCAACCGCTGGCTGCTGCAGGCCGAGGCGGCGGCGCTAGTGGGGCATTGGCGCGTCGACCTGGTCCGCTGGACGATTCAGTGGTCGGACCAGGCCTATCGCGTTCACGGGCTGGAACCCGGAACGCCCGTCGACGTCGAATATAGCGTCGAACAATATCTGCCCGACGACCGAGCCGAGGTGCGGGCGATATTGGAGGAAGCCGTGCGAACCGGGAACGCCTTTGAATATCAGGGTCGCATCGTGCGCGCCGACGGCGCGATCCGGCATGTGAGGTCGCACGGGTCGATCGAAATGAACCGCAATGGCAAGGCGACCGGTATCTTCGGGACGGTGCAGGACGTCACCGAAACGGTCGAAAATGCCCGCATTCTGGAAGCGGCGCGCAGTGCGGCTGAGCGGGTGGCGAACACCGACATGCTGACCGGCCTGCCGAACCGCCGCCACACGCTCGCCTTTCTGGAACGCGCGCTGGACGATGCGCGCGACAAGGGGGCGCCGCTGGCCGTGGCGATCTTCGACATCGACCATTTCAAGCGGATCAACGACACCCACGGCCACGGTGTCGGCGATGCGGTGATCCGCCGCGTCGCGCAGCGTGCCAAGGCGTCGCTGCGCGAAGAGGATATGGTCGGACGCTTTGGCGGCGAGGAATTCGTCTGCGTCTTCCAGCGATCGAGCGCGCAGGCGGCCGAACTGGCTGCCGAACGGTTGCGGAAGGCGATCGAGGGCGGTGGCCGGTCGGGCGAGGACATCCCGCCCGCGACCGTGAGCGTCGGGCTGGCGGCCTATGCGGGCGACACCAGTGTCGAGGCGCTGCTCCAGCGCGCCGACGAGGCGCTCTACAGGGCGAAACGCGAAGGGCGGAACCGGCTGCGCATGGCGGCGTGAGGGCGTCCGGCATCGAGCGGCGGTCCCGGAGCCGAATGGAAGATTATTGGGTCATTCTTTCAGCCTTTTGAGATTTTCCGGACTCGACATCGTGGAATTCGCATTTTAACTTTTGACGCCAGGTGGGGGACTGGCGATGAAGATTCGGAATTTCGTTGCGGCGATAGGGATTCCCGCGCTTTTGGCGATTTCAAATGCCGCAGCCGCGCAGCAGGCCACTTGCGGAACCGCCCTCTATCAGTTGCAAGCCTATGCCGCGCAAGTAAATCAGGTCGCGCAATTCGAATATTATCAGGGCATTCCCTACCGTTGTGGGTACAATGCCTATTGTGGAAACGCCCAGCTTTATCAACTTCAGCAATGGTACGGTTTCCAGGCCTCTCAGGTTAATGGATGGTACCAGCAGCTGGTATCGCAATGTGCGTCGCAAGCGCCTGTCGGACAACGCCGGCGAAAACCCGGGAGCGACGATCTGGAGCAGGGAATTGACGAGCAGTCGTTGGAAGAACTCGAAGTAGACGACGAGGACAAGACGGTTGTTTTGAGAATTCCCGACAATCCAAAGGGATTCAGACCGCAATGACGATGAAAAGGCGCACTTTCGTTTCTTCCGGATTGGCATGCGGAGCCGGACTTTGCCTGGGTGGCATGCATAGCGCCGCGCATGCGCAGAAGAGAATTCCCTTTTGTGGCTTCTCGCTCGAGGAAGGGTGGACCGGGCGAGGTCGTGAATATGTCACCCGCGAGGCGGGGAGCAACGATCGGTCCGGCGTGCCGCAGATCGTGCGGCGGATCAATCGCGAGCTGGGCTTTGAATATGAATTCAGAATATTGATCACCGAAAACGAAGACAATGCTTATGCAACGGTTGCCGGTGGACAGAAGATCCTGGGAATCGATGTCGACTTTCTGAAAAGGCTGAATAGAGATGTCGGTACCGAGTGGAGCGCCATTCAGGTGATCGCCCACGAAGTGGGCCATCATATAGCCGGGTTCGACGACGACTCTCATCGGGGCGAGCTGAACGCCGACTATTGGAGCGGACAAGCGCTCCAGCGCCTGGGCTCGTCTCGGGATTCCGCGCGGGCGGCGATTCTCGCGATTGGTTCCGAACGCGACAGCTCGAGCCACCCCAACAAATATCGCAGGGCCGACGTCATCTCCCAGGGCTGGAATGACGCTCAGCGAAACTTCATTGATCGCAGTTTCTGCATAGCTTGCTGATATTCGGGCCCGCAATGCGTTGGTCGATGCGGGCTTGCTCCACGCGGGCCTTCTGATTCGAGGCCGGATGGCGGCGCGCCGACGAGGTACGTCATACAGCGAAGCATGAGGGACGGGGCCGGCCGCGCATGGCGGCAAGGCGGTGGGTGCGGCTGAAGGCAGACTTCCCATCGCAAGTCGATGGGGAGGATCATGATAACCGCTCCCTCCCGTTTTTTGACTTCACTCGCCGCCGAACTTCGTCGTGAGCTGCACCCCGATCACCCGCGGTTCGCCGGCGTAGAGGCTGTTGAAGCCCAGGCTGTTGTCGAACTGCACCGCCGACACCGCATAGCGCTTGTTGGTCAGGTTGGTCGCGAAGATCGCGATCTGGCTGTTAATGCTCTCGATATCGAGCGAGGCGCGGGCGCCGAGCAGGCCATAGGCGGGCTGATTCAGGCTGTCGCGGTAGATCGCCGAGCCGACGAGCTGGGTCTTGCTGCGCCAGGTCCAGTCCACCGCGAGGCGTAGCTCGCCGAAATCGAGCGGCGCGGCATAGGTGGCGCCGAGGCGATAGCTGTATTTGGGGAATTGGAAAGGCTCGCCCGAGCGGTCGCCGGTGACGTCGGTGAAGTCGAGATATTTGGCGTCGTTGACCCCGACGCTGCCCGACAGGGTCAGGCCTTCGACCGGGATCGCGGTGACCTCCAACTCGCCGCCGCGGATGCGCGCGCGGGCGGCGTTGGTGACGAGGCTGACGATCGCGCCGCCGGGCGCGGCCTGGACGATGGTCCGCTGGATATCCTTGTAATTGGCTTGGAAAATCGCGGCGTTGATGCGCAGGCGCCGGTCGAGCAGGTCGGCCTTGGTGCCGATTTCATAGTCGGTCACGGTTTCGGGGGCGAAGGCGGCGAAGCTGTCGGCGGTGCCGGTGCCGCGCAGATTCTGGCCGCCGCCCTTGAAGCTGCGCGCGGTGCGGGCATAGAAGAGCAGGCCGCTGCGCGGCGTCCAGTCGATGCTGGCGAGATAGGAATAGTCCGAGAAACTGTCGTTGAAGCGTGCCTGGCAGGTGCCGCCGAGCTGGAGCTCGACCGGGATGTTGCAGACCGCGCCGCCCGGCGTCGAGCGGTTGAACGATCGCAGCTCCTTGCTCTCCTCGGTCCAGCGCAGCCCGCCGGTAAAGCGCAGCGTATCGGTCAGGTCGTAGTTGAACTGGCCGAACACCGCCCAGCTGCTGTTCTTGACGAAGCCGTCGGTAAAATTGGGATTGTCGGGGTTGATCGTGCCGAGCGCGGTGGCGCGCGAGGTGTCGCGGCCGGTCTCCTCGTTGAAATAGGCGCCGACGATCCAGTCGAGCCGCGGGCCGAAATTGCCCGCGAACTGGAATTCCTGGCTGAGATTCTTCGCGCGGCTGGCGAGGCTCGCCTCGAGCAGCGGGAAGGGCGAACTGTCGAGGTCGACGTCGAGCCAGCGTTTGAGCCAGCGCGCGCCCGAGATCGAGCGGAAGGACAAATCTGGCGTCAGCTCGACCGCCAGGTTCGAGCTGACGCCATAGGTTCGGGCGTAAACGCCCTGGAGGCCCGTTGCATCATTGTCATAATAGCCGCGCCGAGCCAACGAGGCCCGCGAACAGCGCCTGCGCCTGCGTCAGCGCGGCGCCGATCGCGGGGCCGTTGGCGACCGGATCGGCGAGCAATGCCGGGTTGAGGATGCCCTGGCTGATCGCGATGTCGATCAGCGCCGGGGCGGGATTGGGAGTGCCCGGAAGCAGACTGGGGAAGGGGCTGACGAAGGCGAGCTTGCTCACCGGGCCGTCGCCCTTGGTGCGCGTGTAGTCCGCCGAGATTGCCCAGCTGACGCTGTCGGTCTCGAGCAGCGTGCCCGCGCGAAAGGCGACCTGCTCGCGCCCGCCGATGCCGTCGCCGAGCCCGTTGACCCCGAGCGAACCATAATCGGTCCAGCGGCCGACGAGGCGGACGCCGAGCGTGTCGGTGACGACAGGCAGGTTGAGCACTGCGCCGAGTTCGTAGCGGTCGTGGGTCGCGCCGCTCGCCTGGACATAGCCGCCGATCGCGCCGAGGTCGGGCTGGCGGGTCGTGATGTTGATCGCGCCGCCGGTGGTATTCTTGCCGAACAAGGTGCCCTGCGGCCCGCGCAGCACCTCGACGCGCTCGGTGTCGAACAAGGCGGTTTCGAGGTTCGACGAACGGATATAGTTCACGCCGTCAACATAGACGCCGATCGGCGATTCGATGGTCAGAATCGAGTCCTGTTGCGACTGGCCGCGGATGGTCAGCAGTACGCCGGTCGGATCGGCGCTGGAGGTCTGGACGAAGAAGTTCGGGGTCTGCTTGGCGACGTCGGCGATCCCCTCGACATTGGCGTCGGCGAGCTGCTGTGCGCCGAAGGCGGTGATCGCGATGGGAATGGTCTGCGCGGCCTCGCTGGTGCGGCGCGCGGTGACGACGATGTCCTCGATACCGCCCTGCGCGGTTTCGGCCTCGGCCGGGGCGGGGGCGTCCTGCGCCGCCGCGCTCGGGGCGAGGGCCAGGCCGGCGCTGGTCAGCAGCAGATACAGTCCGTGGGTCGTCTTCATTTCTCTCTCCCTCCGCCGCGCGCCGCCGGCTCGGGCCGGGCTTTCGTTCGCGAGACATTGAGGGCGACTTATCACACTAAGTGAGACAAGCGCAAGCATTTGCCTCACGTCCTGCGATATGATAGCCGGACCGTCTCATCAGGGAGGCAGAGATCGCGACAATCGCCCCAAATCCGCGCGCCAACACCGGGGGAGCGGGCGACGCGGCCCGCTCCGCGGTGCTCGACGCGACCGCCGAAGTGGTCATGCGCGTCGGCTTTCACGACACGACCATTGACCATGTCGTGCGCGAATCGGGCGTGTCGCGCGCGACGCTCTATCGCTGGTTCGGCAACCGCGAGGGGCTGCTGCTCGCGCTGCTCCAGCATCTCGCGGGGCCTTATCTCGAGCGCAGCGGCCAGATCGCGGTCGGGCTGGGGCCGATCGAGGACCGGCTCGAACAGGTGATCGCGGGCGGAATCGAGAGCATCTGCAACACGCCGTGGATCCACAAGGTCGCGAAGGACGGGTTGCTTCACGACGATTTCTCGATCTTCCTGACCGCGCACAAGACGATCACCGGCGCCGTGGTGGGGCGGATGCTCGAAGGCGCGATGGCGTCGGGCGCATGGACGCCGCCCGACGATCTCGATCGGCTGACCGAATGGCTGCTGCACCAGATGCTGGTGCTCGGCGGCGAGGATTATGACGATGCGGCGGAAATCCGGCGGCGCGTCGCCATTTATGTGATGCCGGTGCTGGGCCTGCCCGGCGCGCGAAGCGATGCGGGCGACATCGCCGCGCGGCTGGAGCGGATCGAGCGCAAGATCGACGGGCTGGGCGGCTGAGATTCCTCGCGCCGCCGCGTTGACAAGATGGGACGCCAATCCTATATCCCCGGCATACCCCGCCGTTCGAGATAGGGCCTGACTTTGCGCATCGGGCTGTACGGATAGGTCGGCGGGGATTTCGACAGGCGTTAGGAAGCTGCGGTAAACCGGCAACGGTTGCCTGCGGCTTTTTTCGCGTCGATGCGCTCGCGATTTTGATTTTTGACAGGCGAGACAATCACTTATGGCGACCAAGGCGAAGTCGGTGGGCAAGGCCCTCGAAGCAACCGCGACCAAGCGAGATCCGCAAGCTGTTCGGCAACATCCACGAAGCGGTGGAAATGCCCAACCTCATCGAGGTGCAGCGCGAATCCTATGAGCAGTTCCTGCGCTCGGACCCCTCGATCGGTTATGTCTCGGGCCTCGAAAAGACGCTGCGCAGCGTCTTCCCGATCCGCGATTTCGCCGGCACCGCCGAGCTCGACTTCGTCCATTACGAACTCGAAGAGCCCAAGTACGACGTCGAGGAATGCCGCCAGCGCGGCATCACCTATGCGGCGCCGATGAAGGTCACGCTGCGCCTGATCGTGTTCGAGGTCGACAGCGAAACCGACACCCGTTCGGTGCTCGATATCAAGGAGCAGGACGTCTATATGGGCGACATGCCGCTCATGACCGAGAACGGCACCTTCTTCGTCAACGGCACCGAGCGCGTCATCGTGTCGCAGATGCACCGTTCGCCGGGTGTGCTGTTCGACCATGACCGCGGCAAGACCCACTCGTCGGGCAAGTTCCTGTTCGCCGCGCGCGTGATCCCGTACCGCGGTTCGTGGCTCGATTTCGAATTCGACGCCAAGGACATCGTCAACGTCCGCATCGACCGCAAGCGCAAGCTGCCGGTCACGACCCTGCTCTATGCGCTGGGCATGACGGGCGAGGAAATCCTCAACCATTTCTACGACCGCATGGTCTTCGAGCGCGCCGAGAATGGCTGGAAGGTGCCCTTCATCCTCGAAAACTGGCGCGGTGCGAAGCCGGCGTTCGACGTCGTCGACGCCAAGACCGGCGAAGTCGTCTTCGCCGCCGACCACAAGATCAGCCCGCGCCTCGCCAACAAGGCCGCCAAAGATGGTCTCGACACGCTGCTGATCCCGACCGAGGAAATCTTCGGCCGCTACAGCGCCTATGACCTGATCAACGAAGCCACCGGGGAGATTTATATCGAGGCCGGCGACGAAGTGACCGCCGACAATCTCGAAAAGCTCGACGCGGCGGGCATCGACAAGCTCGTGCTGCTCGACATCGACCACAACAACACCGGTCCGTGGATCCGCAACACGCTGAAGGCCGACAAGGCCGAGGACCGCGATCAGGCGCTGTCGGACATCTACCGCGTCATGCGCCCCGGCGAACCGCCGACGCGCGAAACCGCCGAAGCGCTGTTCGGCGGCCTGTTCTTCGACGCCGAGCGCTACGACCTGTCGGCCGTGGGCCGCGTCAAGCTCAACATGCGCCTCGGCCTCGATGCCGAGGACACGGTCACCACGCTGCGCAGCGAGGACATCCTCGCCGTGGTCAAGGAACTGGTGAATCTGAAGGACGGCAAGGGCGAGATCGACGATATCGACAATCTCGGCAACCGCCGCGTGCGTTCGGTCGGCGAACTGCTGGAAAACCAGTATCGCGTCGGCCTGCTGCGCATGGAGCGCGCGGTGAAGGAGCGCATGTCGTCGGTCGATGTGTCGACGGTGATGCCGAACGACCTGATCAACGCGAAGCCCGCGGTCGCCGCGGTGCGCGAATTCTTCGGCTCGTCGCAGCTTTCGCAGTTCATGGACCAGACCAACCCGCTGTCCGAAGTCACCCACAAGCGCCGCGTCTCGGCGCTCGGGCCGGGCGGCCTGACCCGCGAGCGCGCGGGCTTCGAGGTCCGCGACGTTCACCCGACCCACTATGGCCGCATCTGCCCGATCGAAACGCCGGAAGGCCCGAACATCGGCCTGATCAATAGCCTCGCGACCTTCGCGCGCGTCAACAAATATGGCTTCATCGAGACCCCGTACCGCCGCATCGTCGACGGCAAGGTCACGAACGAGGTCGTCTATCTCTCGGCAATGGAAGAGTCGAAGCACACGGTCGCGCAGGCAAACGCCGACCTGAACCCCGACGGCAGCTTCGTCGACGAGCTGATCTCGGCGCGTGAGGCGGGCGAGTTCCTGATGGCGCCGCGCGACCAGATCACCCTGATGGACGTGTCGCCGAAGCAGCTCGTTTCGGTCGCGGCCTCGCTGATCCCGTTCCTCGAGAACGACGACGCCAACCGCGCGCTGATGGGTTCGAACATGCAGCGTCAGGCCGTGCCGCTGATCCGGGCCGAAGCCCCGGTTGTCGGCACCGGCATGGAAGGCACCGTCGCGCGCGATTCGGGCGCGGCCATCGCGGCGCGCCGTGGCGGCATCATCGACCAGGTCGATGCGACGCGTATCGTCATCCGCGCGACCGATATGGTCGAACCCGGCAAGTCGGGCGTCGACATCTATCGCCTCCAGAAGTTCCAGCGGTCGAACCAGAATACCTGCATCAACCAGCGTCCGCTGGTGAAGGTGGGCGACGTCGTTCGTTCGGGCGACATCATCGCCGACGGTCCGTCGACCGAACTGGGCGAACTGGCGCTCGGCAAGAATGTGCTCGTCGCGTTCATGCCGTGGAACGGCTACAATTATGAGGACTCGATCCTCATCAGCGAACGCATCGTGAAGGACGACGTCTTCACCTCGATCCACATCGAGGAATTCGAAGTCACCGCCCGCGACACGCGCCTCGGGCCGGAAGACATCACCCGCGACATCCCGAACGTCGGCGAAGAGGCCCTCCGCAACCTCGACGAGGCGGGCATCGTCTACATCGGCGCCGAGGTCGGCCCGGGCGACATTCTGGTCGGCAAGATCACCCCCAAGGGGGAATCGCCGATGACGCCGGAAGAAAAGCTGCTCCGTGCGATCTTTGGTGAAAAGGCCAGCGACGTGCGCGACACGTCGCTTCGCCTGCCGCCCGGCGTGTCGGGCACCGTCGTCGAAGTCCGCGTCTTCAACCGTCACGGCATCGACAAGGACGAGCGCGCGATCGCGATCGAACGCGAGGAAATCGAGCGCCTGAAGCAGGACGCCGACGACGAGCGCGCGATCCTCAACCGCGCGACCTTCTCCAGCCTCAAGGACCTGCTGATCGGCCAGACGACCAGCGCGGTGCCCAAGGGCCTGAAGAAAGGCGATGTCGTCACCGAGGAGATGCTGGTCGACCTCGACCGCGGCGACTGGTGGAAGCTGGCCGTTGTCGAGGACAAGGCCCAGGCCGCGCTCGAAGCGATCAAGGCGCAGTATGACGACGCGATCAAGCGGATCAGCGCGAAGTACGAAGACCGCGTCGAAAAGCTGCAGCGCGGCGACGAACTCGCCCCGGGCGTGCTCAAGATGGTCAAGGTTTTCGTCGCGGTGAAGCGCAAGCTGCAGTCGGGCGACAAGATGGCCGGTCGTCACGGCAACAAGGGCATCATCAGCCGCATCCTGCCGATCGAGGACATGCCGTTCCTGGAAGATGGCACGCATGTCGATTTCGTGCTCAACCCGCTGGGCGTGCCGTCGCGCATGAACGTCGGGCAGATTCTCGAAACGCACCTCGGCTGGGCATCGCGCGGCTTCGGTCGCCAGATCACGGCGGCGCTCGAGGACTGGCGCATGGCGAACCCCGACCCCGTGGCGGGAACCCCGCCCGAGTCGGTGCGCGAAGCGCTGCTTCACGCCTATGGCGATGAATATGCGGACGAAATCAAGGCGCGTACTACGGATGAGGTCATCGACCTTGCCGCAAATCTGTCGGTGGGCGTGCCCTTCGCGACGCCGGTGTTCGACGGCGCGCGCGAAGGCGACGTGTCGGCGATGCTGGAACGCGCCGGTCTCGACCGGTCGGGCCAGGTCGATCTGTACGACGGCCGCACCGGCGATCGCTTCGACCGCAAGGTGACGGTGGGATATATGTATATCCTGAAGCTTCATCACCTGGTCGACGACAAGATCCACGCGCGCTCGATCGGGCCGTACAGCCTCGTCACCCAGCAGCCGCTGGGCGGCAAGGCGCAGTTCGGCGGTCAGCGCTTCGGTGAAATGGAAGTGTGGGCGCTCCAGGCCTATGGCGCCGCCTACACGCTGCAGGAAATGCTGACGGTGAAGTCGGACGACGTGATCGGCCGCACCAAGGTCTACGAGGCGATCGTCAAGGGCGACGACACTTTCGAGGCCGAGCATTCCCGAAAGCTTCAACGTGCTCGTCAAGGAAATGCGCTCGCTGGGCCTCAACGTCGAGCTTTCGTCCTATGCGGACGAAGACCCCGACGAAGGTCCGGACGCCCTTCCCGAAGCCGCCGAATAAATATCCCACCCCTCCCCTTCAGGGGAGGGGCCGGGGGTGGGGCTCGAAGCCTTGCGCAAGGCCGCGGGCCCCCACCCCAACCCCTCCCCTGAAGGGGAGGGGCTAAGCGAGGAACCAGATTATGAACCAGCTTACCAACTTCATGAACCCGGTCGCGAAGCCCGAAACCTTCGACATGATCAAGATCGGCATCGCGAGCCCCGAGCGCATCCGCTCGTGGTCGTTCGGCGAGATCAAGAAGCCCGAAACGATCAACTACCGCACGTTCAAGCCCGAGCGCGACGGCCTGTTCTGCGCGCGCATCTTCGGTCCGATCAAGGATTACGAGTGCCTGTGCGGCAAGTACAAGCGCATGAAATACAAGGGCATCGTCTGCGAGAAGTGCGGTGTCGAAGTCACGGTGACCAAGGTCCGCCGCGAGCGCATGGGCCATATCGAGCTCGCCGCGCCGGTCGCGCACATCTGGTTCCTGAAGTCGCTGCCGTCGCGCATCGGCCTGCTGCTCGACATGCAGCTCAAGCAGCTCGAGCGCGTCCTGTACTTCGAGGCGTACATCGTCCTCGAGCCCGGCCTGACGCCGCTGGAGAAGTTCCAGCTGCTCACCGAGGACGAGCTGCTCGACGCGCAGGATGAATATGGCGAAGACGCGTTCAGCGCCGGCATCGGCGCCGAGGCGATCCGCGTGCTGCTCGAGAATCTCGATCTCGAACAGGAACGCGCCGACCTGATGGAAGATCTCGCGACCACCAAGTCGGAGCTGAAGCCCAAGAAGATCATCAAGCGCCTGAAGGTCGTCGAAAGCTTCATCGAATCGGGCAACCGCCCCGAATGGATGATTCTGGAGGTCGTCCCCGTGATCCCGCCCGAACTGCGCCCGCTGGTGCCGCTCGACGGCGGCCGCTTCGCGACGTCGGACCTCAACGACCTCTACCGCCGCGTGATCAACCGCAACAATCGTCTCAAGAGGTTGATGGAGCTGCGCGCGCCGGACATCATCGTCCGCAACGAAAAGCGCATGCTGCAGGAAGCGGTCGACGCGCTGTTCGACAACGGCCGCCGCGGCCGCACGATCACCGGTGCCAACAAGCGTCCGCTGAAGTCGCTCTCGGACATGCTCAAGGGCAAGCAGGGCCGCTTCCGCCAGAACCTGCTCGGCAAACGCGTCGATTACTCGGGCCGCTCGGTCATCGTGACCGGCCCCGAACTCAAGCTGCACCAGTGCGGCCTGCCCAAGAAGATGGCGCTCGAACTGTTCAAGCCGTTCATCTACGCGCGCCTCGACGCCAAGGGTCTGTCGATGACCCTGAAACAGGCGAAGAAGTGGGTCGAGAAGGAACGCAAGGAAGTCTGGGACATCCTCGACGAAGTCATTCGCGAGCACCCGGTGCTGCTGAACCGCGCCCCGACGCTTCACCGCCTCGGCATTCAGGCTTTTGAACCCGTGCTGATCGAGGGCAAGGCGATCCAGCTTCACCCGCTGGTCTGCGCCGCGTTCAACGCCGACTTCGACGGCGACCAGATGGCCGTGCACGTCCCGCTGAGCCTTGAGGCGCAGCTGGAAGCGCGCGTGCTGATGATGTCGACCAACAACATCCTGAGCCCCGCGAACGGCAAGCCGATCATCGTGCCGTCGCAGGACATGGTGCTCGGTCTCTATTATCTGTCGCTCGAACGCGAAGGCGAACCGGGCGAGGGCATGCTGCTCGCCGACATGGCCGAAGTGCATCAGGCGCTCTACACCGGCGCCGTCACGCTGCACACCAAGGTCATCAGCCGCGTTCCGCAGACCGACGAGCAGGGCAACGAGTATCTCAAGCGGTTCGAGACCACCCCGGGCCGCATGCTGATCGGCGAATGCCTGCCGAAGTCGCACACCGTGCCCTTCGACGTCGTCAACCGCCTTCTGACCAAGAAGGAAATCGGCGACGTGATCGACCAGGTCTATCGCCACACCGGCCAGAAGGAGACGGTGCTGTTCGCCGACGCCATCATGGCGCTGGGCTTCCGCAACGCGTTCAAGGCCGAGCATCAGCTTCGGCAAGGACGACATGATCATCCCGGCGTCGAAGGAAGGCCTCGTCGACGAGACCCGCGCGCTCGTGAAGGACTTCGAGCAGCAGTATCAGGACGGCCTGATCACGCAGCAGGAGAAGTATAACAAGGCGATCGACGCCTGGTCGCAGTGCGGCGACAAGGTCGCGAACGCGATGATGGAGGAAATCCGCGCGACGCCGAAGCTGGACGATGGCCGCCTGGCCCCGATCAACTCCATCTACATGATGGCGCATTCGGGTGCGCGTGGTTCGCAGGCCCAGATGAAGCAGCTCGCGGGCATGCGCGGCCTGATGGCCAAGCCGTCGGGCGAGATCATCGAAACGCCGATCATCTCGAACTTCAAGGAAGGCCTGACCGTCCTTGAATATTTCAACTCGACCCACGGCGCCCGCAAGGGCCTCGCCGATACGGCGCTCAAGACGGCGAACTCGGGCTATCTGACCCGCCGTCTGGTCGACGTGTCGCAGGACTGCGTCGTGATCGAGGAGGATTGCGGCACGACCCGCGGTATGGAAATGCGCGCGATCGTGCAGGGCGGTTCGACGATCGCCTCGCTGGGCGAGCGCATCCTCGGCCGCACGACGCTCGAGGATGTGGTCGACAAGGACGGCAATATCATCGCTCCGGTGGGCACTTTGCTCGACGAAGCGACGACCGCGCGGATCGAGGAAGCCGAAGTCCAGTCGGTCAAGATCCGCTCGCCGCTGGTCTGCGAAGCGACGCTGGGCGTCTGCGGCAAATGCTATGGCCGCGACCTCGCGCGCGGTACGCCGGTGAACATCGGCGAAGCGGTCGGCGTCATCGCCGCCCAGTCGATCGGCGAGCCCGGCACCCAGCTGACGATGCGGACCTTCCACATCGGCGGCGCGGCGCAGGTCAACGAGCAGTCGAACGCCGAAGCCATCTCGGACGGCACGATCGAATATCGCGACATGGCGACGATCGTCGACCAGCGTGGCCGCCGTCTGGCGCTGTCGCGTTCGGGCGAAATCGCGATCATCGACGCCGAGGGCCGCGAGCGCGCCGCGCACAAGCTGCCCTATGGCGCGCAGATCTTGTTCAAGGACGGCGACAAGGTGAAGAAGGGCGACCGGATCGCCGAATGGGATCCGTTCACCATGCCGCTCATCACCGAAAAGCAGGGCATCGTGAAATATCAGGATCTGGCCGACGGCAAGACCCTGGTCGAACAGGTCGACGAAGCGACGGGCATCGCCCAGCGCGTCGTGATCGAATATCGCGCTGCGGGCCGCGGCAAGAAGGAAGACCTTCAGCCGCGCCTGACCCTGCTCGACGACGCCTCGGGCGAGGCCGCGCGCTACCTGCTCGCGGTCGGCACGATGCTGTCGGTCGAGGACGGGCAGGAAGTGCAGGCGGGCGACGTGCTGGCGCGCGTCAGCCGCGAAGCGTCGAAGACGCGCGACATCACCGGCGGTCTGCCGCGGGTGGCCGAGTTGTTCGAAGCGCGCATTCCGAAGGACAACAGCGTCATCGCGAAGATCAGCGGCCGCATTGAATTCGTCAAGGATTACAAGGCGAAGCGCAAGATCGCGATCGTTCCCGAAGAAGGCGATCCGATCGAATATCTGATCCCCAAGTCGAAGGTGCTGGAAGTGCAGGAAGGCGACCAGGTCAAGCGCGGCGACGCACTGATCTCGGGCTCGCCGAACCCGCACGACATTCTGGATGTCATGGGCGTCGAGGCGCTGGCCGAATATCTGGTCGCGGAAATCCAGGAAGTCTATCGACTCCAGGGCGTGAAGATCAACGACAAGCATATCGAGGTGATTGTTCGCCAGATGCTGCAGAAGGTCGAGATCACCAACGGCGGCGACACCACGCTGCTGCCGGGCGAGCAGCTCGATTATCTGGAGATGATGGAATATAACGCCAAACTGCCGAAGAACGGCGTTCCCGCGGAGGGCCGCCCGGTCCTCCTCGGCATCACCAAGGCGTCGCTGCAGACCCGCAGCTTCGTCTCGGCGGCGTCCTTCCAGGAAACGACCCGCGTGCTCACCGAGGCTTCGGTGCAGGGCAAGGTCGACTCGCTGCAGGGCCTCAAGGAGAATGTCATCGTCGGCCGCCTGATCCCGGCGGGTACCGGCGCTGCCATGAACCGCGTCCGCGTCACGGCCTCGTCGAAGGATGCCGCGCTCCGCGCCGCGATGCGCGCCGCGAACCAGGAGCATCTGATCGCGCCGCAGACCGCCGCCGAGGAACATGCCGCCGAACTGGCGCAGGGTCCCGAAGCCGCGATGGGCGACGATCCGCTCGGCAAGGTGCAGGGCGAGGACTTCACCACCGACGATGTCGCGGTGCTGGACCGCCCCGAAGGCGAAGGCGAGGAATAAGCCCCTCGGCCGTCCGGCCTGAAGGAAAACAGCCCCGCCGGAGCGATCCGGCGGGGTTTTTTCTTTTGGGTGGCGCGGGAGTCGTGGGATTGGCGGGTTTCGGGCGGTTGCGGCCATAAGCGATCCTCCCCCAACGGGGGAGGGGGACCACCCGAAGGGTGGTGGAGGGGCACATGAGGCTTACGCGACGCCAGACCGAAAGAACGCCGTTTTCCGGCAACCCGGCCGCAAGGCACGCCCTCACCGGCAGGGTAAACCGCCTGTGCCCCTCCACCAGCTTCGCTGGTCCCCCTCCCCGTGCCGGGGAGGATCGGCGTCGTCCACTCCCCACCCCAGGGCGGTCACGGGTCGGATCCGTCAGCGCCTGGGCAAATATTCTCGTTCATCCCCGCGCAGGGTAAAGGCTGGTACGCCTCCCACGGGTCGCAACTTTTGTTGCGAGGTGGGTTATGAAAATCGGAAAGAGGTGGGCGCTATCGGCGGCCCTATTGCTCGCGGTCACCGCGGGCGGCGCGATCGCGCAGGACAACAGCAATATCCGCGGCGAAGTGCGCGTATCCGCGGTCCGCGGGTCCGGTGACGGCTATTTCAAGGAAAGTGCGCCCGTCATCGGGTTGCGGCGGCTCGCCGACGGGGCGATCCAGGATATCCTGGTCACGTCCGATTCGCGCGACAGCGAGCTGCGGCGGCAGGAAATCCATGCGATGCTGGAGGCCACGATCCGCAAGGCCGACGCCGCCGGGCTCGAACTGGTCACCGGCAATTTCGAGCTCACGAAGGTGACGCTCGCCAATTACCGCGAACTGCCGCTGCGCTCGGGCCGCCGTTCGGACACCAGCGAGATTGCCGTGACGGTGAAGACGAAGCTGGCCGGTCCCGCCGACAGCGCGCAGTCGCGCATCGACAGCTTTATCCGGAGCGTGCCCGCGACGGGCCGCTCGCTGATCGAGAAATATGGCGCGCTGCAGCTGACGATCGTCAACCCCGACCAGTATCGCGGCCAGATCATCAAGCTGATCGCCGACGAATCGCGCCGCGCGAGCAGCGCCTTCGGGGCCGATTACGGCGTCGTGGTCAGCGGGCTCGACCGGCATCTGGTGTGGAACCAGGCGAGCGAAAATGAGGTGTTCCTCTACATCCCCTATGGCTTCACGGTACAGCCGAAGGGCGCATAGGAAAGGCGATCGTGTCGATTGCAAACTTGCGTGCCGACGGCGGTTTTGGGGTGGGGAGTGGACATTTGAGCAATGGGCTGGTCTCCCCCTCCCGCAAGCGGGAGGGGCAGCGAGACTTGGGCGCTTGCGCCCTAGGCTCAGGACTCATTAAATCCAAAAGAGGAAGATGGCGGCGAAGGTGATGGCTGCGAGGAAGATGTCGGCACATCGGTCGTAGCGGGTGTGGATGCGGCGCCAGTCCTTGAGGCGAGCGAAGAGGTTTTCGATTTTATGTCTCTGGCGATAGAGACTTTTATCGTAGCAGTTCTGGACCTTATGGCTGCGATGGGGCGGGATGCAGGCCGCGATGCCCCTGTCGGCGAGAGTTTTGCGGAACCAGCGCGAAGCATAGGCTCGATCGCCGATGAGGCGTTCGGCTTCGGGCATGATCTTGACCAGAGCCTCCGCACCTTTGTGGTCGCTGCGCTGGCCTTCGGTGAGGTGGAGCCGCAAGGGACGTCCCCGGCCATCGCACAGCACATGCAGCTTGGTGGTCAGCCCGCCCCGGCTGCGTCCGATACATCGGGGTAGAGCCCCTTTTTGAGCAGGCTGGCGGCGGTGCGATGCGCCTTGAGGTGGGTCGCGTCGATCATCAGAACCCCGTCGCCATCCCTGGCCAGTTCGGCGAAGATGCGGTTGAACACCCCCAGTCGGCTCCAGCGAATGAAGCGGTTGTAGATCGTCTTGTGCGGCCCGTAGCCCGCCGGCGCGTCGCGCCAGCGCAGACCGTTGCGGATCACGAACAAGATCCCGCTCAATATCCGCTGGTCATCGACCCGCGGTACTCCATGCGACAGCGGAAAATATCCCTCGATCCGGCGCATCTGCGCCTCACTCAACAGCAACAAGTCACTCATGGCAGCACCTCCGGCCACCTTGAATCAAACCCGAACCTAACGCGCAAGCATTTTAATAGGTCCTGAGCCTAGTCGCAGCGGGGTGGGCCATCGCGACGCCGCTGCCCACCCCCGACCCCTCCCGCCTGCGGGAGGGGAGACAAACGTCCGCTCCCGCCCGATACCTGTCGGTCGGCGGTCGTGCGCGCAAAAGACATAATCGCATAAGGAAAAGGCCCGCCGGTTGGTCGGCGGGCCTTTGGTCATTGGGAATATGCGGGCCGGATGCGAGTGCGCCTGAAAGGCGTCCCGGCCCGGTGCTGCCTAGGGCGCGAGGATCGCGACGGTGATGTAGAGCAGCAGGGGCAGGCCGAAGCCCAGCAAAGTCAGCGCCACAAAGGCGATGCGCGTCCACAAGACGTCGAAGCCGAATTGGTCGGCCAGCCCGGCGCAGACCCCGAAGATCATGCCGTCGCGACGATTCTTGCGAAAACCCTGTTTCATTTCTGTCCTTTCCATCCCGGCCCGGAGGCCGGCGTTATCGGGTGAGGTGGGGTTCGCCGGTCAAACGACCAGCGAACCGATCTGCGCACCATTCTGACCGGCGATCGCCAGCAGCATGACCGAGGCGTAGAGCGAGGCGAAAGCAGCGAGCGCGTAGCTCTTGACCGTGCTGGTGTTGAAATGAGCCATGATGTGATCCTTCCTGTATCCTTCCGACCGGACCATCCGGTGGATGCCAAGGGTTATGCAGGAGGCATGCCAATTCGATTCTGCGGCGGTTATCCAAGGGTTTTGCGATTTCGGCGGATATCGAATGCGGGAAAAATACGGCAAATCGGGATTAATTCCAGATGAATGGGAAATTATAACATAGATTAGTGCCGTCCCCGCGCAGGCGGGGGTCTCTGCCGGTCTGCTCCAGCGCCGCTGCGCAAACCGGTTGCGGCCCGCGGCTGCGCGGGGGCGACGCGTAACCTTTTCCTTCTTCGTATCGCGCGTGTCCCGGCAAACGGCACTTTCCCTCTGCCGCCGAAATCTCCTAGGACCGTCCCTGCATGACGCTCGCTCGCCTCTCGCTGACCGATTTTCGCAATCATGCCGCGGCGGAAATGGCGGCGGGGCCGGGGCTTGTCGCGCTGTACGGCGACAATGGCGCGGGCAAGACCAATATATTGGAAGCGATCTCGCTGCTCGCGCCGGGGCGCGGACTGCGCCGCGCGGCGCTGGCCGACATGGTGCGCGACGGCGCGGCCGGGGGCTTTGCGGTCTTTGCCGAGGTGGCGGCGGGCGAGGATCTGGCACCGGTCGCGCTCGGCACCGGGATCGAGCCCGCGCATCCGGGGCGGCGGATCGTGCGGATCAACGGGGCGCCGGCGGCGGCGACCGCGCTCGGCGACTGGCTCGCCATATTGTGGCTGACGCCGGCGATGGACCGGCTGTTCGTCGAGACCGCGGGCAACCGGCGGCGTTTCCTCGACCGGCTGGTGCTCGCGCTCGACCCGCGCCACGCGCAGCACGGCAATCGGTACGAGGCGGCGCTGCGGGCGCGGGGCAAGTTGCTGTCCGATCTGGCGAATGCCGACGCGCAGTGGCTGACCAGCCTCGAGGCGCAGCTTGCCGAGCATGGCGCGGCGATGGATGCGGCGCGGCAGCGGACGCTGGCCGCGCTGTCGGCCGAACTGGCCGGGCAGCCCGATACCCCCTTTGCGCGTCCGCTGCTGACGCTGGTCGATGCCGATGGCGCGCCGCGCGCGACGCCCGATGACGCCGAAGCCTTGCGGAAACTGTTCGCCGAACGCCGCCGCATCGACGCCGCCGCGGGCCGGGCGACCGCGGGGCCGCACCGCGACGATCTGGCGGCGGTCCATGCCGCGACGGGGCGCGGCGCCGCGCGCTGTTCGACCGGCGAGCAAAAGGCGATGCTGCTCTCGCTCGTCCTCGCGCACAGCGACTGCGTCGCGCGGCTGCGCGGGCAGCGGCCCGTGCTGCTGCTCGACGAGGTCGCGGCGCATCTCGACCCGGTTCGCCGCGCGGCGCTTTACGAGCGGCTGGCCGGGCAGGGGGGACAGGCGTGGCTCACCGGGACCGAGGCGGCCTTGTTCGGGGATATGCCGGGGCCGGTAACACGGTTCCGGATCGCCGGCGGGCGGTTCGCGGCCGGGTAGGCGCGTGCCGCCACCGATCCGCCAATGCCCTATTCGATAATCTGCCCGTACCGCCGGTCGAGTTCCACGGCGCGCTTTTCGTCCGCGCGGGCGCGGTCGTCTTCGCCTGCCTTGCGCAGCAACTGGCTGCGCGCATAATAGGCGCGCGCCGAGCGGGGGGCGTGGCGCACTGCCGCGTCGAGGTCGGCGATGGCGCGGCGCGCGTCGCCCTTGCGGTCATAGGCGAGCCCGCGATTGAGATAGGCAATGGACAACCCCGGCGCCGCCGCGATCGCCTTGTCGAAGGCCGCCACGGCCTCGTCGGTTCGGCCCTGCCAGGCATTTGCAAGTCCCTCGCCCAGATAAGCCTCGGCGCGCTCGCGCGCCTTGCGGTTGCCTTGGGTGACGAGCCGGGTGCAGAGCGACAGGCTCTGGCTCGGGTCGTTCACCGTGCAGGCGTTCCAGTCGCCGCGCGGTGCGCGCTTCGGCGCCACTATGCGCGAACCGGTCACGACAACCTCCCGCGCATAGTCCGATGCGTCGGCGGCGGGGGCATAGGCCACGGCGGCGGGCGGAGGCGGCGCGGGGGCGGCCGGCGCCCGGCTCCGTCCCGTCACGACGATCGACCGCGCCTCCTCGTCGCGCTGGCCGGACGCCGCCGCGCCCGATGCCCGCTCCGCCTGCGCCAGCGCGACCGGCGGCGGGGGCGGGGGAGGAGGGGGCGGCAGGATCGACGGAGGCGGAGGTGGCGGCGCCACCGAGGCGCCGGGCATGACGGCGCCCGCGGCTTCGCCTTCCCGGCGTGCCGCGATCACCGGGTCGGTGCCGCCCGCGACGCGCGCAGCCGCGCGGCAAAGCCTTGGCCGGCGCATCGGGCGCCTGGGCGTTCGGCACCGCCGGTGCCGCATGTTCCGCCGCCGCCCGATCCTCCGCAACGTTCGCGCGTTCGTCGGCCATCCGCATCCCCACGGGCAGGCCGATCGCGACGACCAGCATCGCCGCGATCGCCGCCGCCGACTGCGGCCGCCGCAGCATCGCCCACCAGCCCGCTGGCGCCCGCGTCGGCCCGGTTGCCGCGCGCGGCGGCGCCTCCGCTCCTTCGAACCGCGCCAGCGCCTCGGCGATCGCCGCCTCGCGGCGCTGCGGCGCCGGGGGAGGCGGACCGGGCAGCGCGGCGAGAATATCGTCGTCGCGGTCCATCTATCGCCCGCCGCGGCCCGGCCGCAAAGGCGCTGTGCCAGGGAAAAGGAAAATCGGCATCGTCTCGCCTTATACGCACAAAAACGCGGGGGTCGATCATCCTCGCGTGCGGCGGCGCCGATCGTTCGGCGCCGCCGCACTCCCGCCGCCTCAGCGGTTGAGCCGCGCCAGCGCCCCGGCGCTCTTCGCGGCGCGGACCATCTGCGCCAGTTCGGTGCGATAGCCGAATTCGTCGGCGCCCTTCGCCCCGCCGACGATGCGCAGCACATCGTCATAGCCGACCGACCCGCTATATTTGCCGCCGCGCAGCAGTTCGGCAAAGGCCGCGACCCCGAAGGCGAAGCGCGCATCGAGTGGCGCATCGTCGAAGCGCGCATATTCGACGCGCCGGTCGATGCTCGTCGAAATCAGCTGGCTCGTGTCCGACTTCGGCAATTTATAGCGGATCTTCACAAAGCCATATTCGTTCGCCAGACCCGCGGCGGGCGGGCGCCTGGGCGTCTGGTAGCGCAGGTCGCCGATCGCGCGCGGGCCGCCGACCGGGGTGATCTCGTAGATCGCGGTCACCGTCTGCCCCGACCCGACGTCGCCGGCATCGACCTTGTCATTCTCGAAATCCTCGCGGTTCAGCATCCGCGTCTCGTACCCGACCAGCCGATATTCGGCGACCGTCGCGGGGTTGAACTCGACCTGGATCTTCACATCCTTGGCGATCGGGAACAGCGTCGAGGTCGCTTCCTCGACCAGCGTCTTGCGCGCCTCGCCCAGCGTATCGATATAGGCGGCGGCGCCATTGCCGTTCTGCGCCAGCGTCTGCATCAGCGCGTCGTTGTAATTGCCCATGCCGAAGCCGAAGACCGACAGGAAGATGCCCTTTCCGCGCTGGCGCTCGATATAGCCCTTCAACTCGTTCTGGTCGGTGATGCCGACGTTGAAATCGCCGTCGGTCGCCAGGATCACGCGGTTGACGCCCCTGGGATCGAGATTCTGCTCGGCCAGCGCATAGGCCTGGCGGATCCCCTCGGCCCCCGCGGTGCCGCCGCCCGCGCCCAGATTGCCGAGCACCGCCATGATCCTGCCCTTCTCGCTCGCCCGCGTCGGTTCGAGCGCGACCCCCGCGCTTCCGGCATAGGTGACGATCGACACGCGGTCGCCCGCGTCGAGTTGGTCGAGCAGCATCGCCAGCGACTGCTTGACGAGCGGCAGCTTGTTCGGGGCATTCATCGACCCCGACGTGTCGACTAGGAACACCAGATTGGCGCGCGGCCGCGTCGCGCGCTCGATCGCATAGCCCTTGATGCCGATGCGCACGAGCTTGCGGCCTTCGGTCCACGGGCTCGGCATCACCGCGACATGGGTGCTGAACGGCTGCGCCGCGCTCTTCGGCGCCGCATAGTCATAGGGGAAATAATTGACCAGCTCCTCGGTCCGCACCGCCATGCGGCTGCGGCAGGACATTGTTGTTCAGCGAGGCGCGGACGAAGGAATAGGAGGCGGTGTCGACGTCGATCGAAAAGGTCGAAACCGGCTCGTCGAGCGCGACCTTGAACGGATTCTCGCTCGTCGAGGTGAATTTGTCGCGGCCGACGTCCTGATAATAGGGCACCGACTGATCGGGATAATAGCCGGGCGCCATGCGCTTCATCGCCATCGCGGGCGGTGGCGGCGGAGCCGGCGGGGGCGCATAGTTGCCGATGGCGGATCCCGTCACCGCCACGGGCGCCTGCGCGCCGGTGACCCGCGAGGATGTGACGACGATTTCGGACAGCCGGCGCCGCGGCGGCATCGGCCGGTTCGTCGGACCGGTTGCGATCGGAAGGCCCGGCGATGTCGGGCGTGTCGGAGGCCGAGCAGGCGGCGAGAAGCGCGAACGCCAGCGTCGCGGTCAGCGTGTGATGGATACGGGGCATGGAACATCTCCCTGGTGACTGCGGCGCAAAATCGCCCGCATGTCCCTTCGACGCGCGGGACCGGGATTTCCTTTGAAGCGATGCGAAAAAGATTTGGTCCTCTGCAAACAGGATTGCTGAATGGCGGGTTGCGGGCGGGTGTGGACGTTTGACTCCCCTCCCGCAGGCGGGAGGGGTTGGGGGTGGGCAGCGACATCTCAATGGCCCACCCCGCTGCGACTAGGGCGCAAGCGCCCAAGTCTCGCTGCCCCTCCCGCCTGCGGGAGGGGGATCGGCGCGTGCCTGCAGCGTCCCCGGCTCCGCGGTTACGCCCCCTTGGCCAGCAACCGCCGCACCTCATGCATCCGCCACGACACCGTGTTCTCGGCGACCCCCAATATCGCCGCCGCCTCGCCATGGGTCAGTTGCTGCCCCGCGACGAGGATCGCGGTGTCGCGCAGATCGGGTTTCAGCTTCGCGATCGCGCTCCTGATCCACACCGCGTCGTACAGGTCGCGGCCGTCGGGCGGCGCCGTCAGCCCGACCATCACCGCCAGCCGGTCGGCAAAACCCGCGAAGGCCCGCCGCCGCCGCCGGAAATCGCGGCACGCGTTGAAGGTGATGCTGCACAGCCAGGTCGTGAACTTCGCTTCGCCGCGAAAGCCCGGCAGTTTCTCCGCCAGCGTACAGCACACGTCCTGGGCGATATCGTCGGCATCGGCGCGCGACCCGGTCAGCTGCCATGCCAGCCCGTGGATGCGGTCGTAATGCGCGCGCAGCAGGCGCTCGAACGCGCCGCGGTCCCCGGCCATCGCCGCGGACAGAAGGTCGGCCTCAGCATCGCCCGCCCGCGTCATCGCTCCGCCAAGGACCCCAAAGCCGCCATCGCCGCCTTGTGCCTTATTCGACCGCGCGGGGGAACCGCCCGTTTCGGGAACTCAGTCCCCCGCAAAGTCGAATGCCGACACGCCGCGCTCGCCCTCGCGGAACCGCAGCGGGCGCCCCAGCGGCGGCATCGACCGCTGCACGCAGCCGGTGCGCGTGCAGCGGCGGCACCCCAGCCCGATCGGCGTCGCGCGCGCGCGCATCAGGTCGAGCCCGCGCGCGGCGATCAGCGGCGCGGCGACCTTCGCATCGACCCCGACACACACCGCGAAGCGCGCCGGCGTGCCGCTGCCGCTTGCCCCCGGCGCGGCGACCGAGCGCGACTGGGTGAACCAGCGCGTCCCATCCTCCAGTTCGACCAGATCGGCGATCACCTCGCCGGGGCGGGAAAACGCCTCATGCACGCCCCACAAGGGGCAGCGGGCGTCGCCATCGACCAGCGGCGACTGGCTTGCCCCGGCGTAGCGTTTCGACCCTTGTCCCGCCCGGTCGATACGCAGCATGAAAAAGGGCAAGCCCCGCGCGCCCACGCGTTGCAGCGTCGTCAGGCGGTGCGCCACCTGCTCGTACCCCGCGCCGAAGCGCCGCTGGAGCAGCAGCAGATCATAACCCGTCGCGTCGCAGGCGCGCAGGAAACGGCCATAGGGCATCATCAGCGCCGCTGCGAAATAATGGACCAGATGCCGCTCGAACAGTCGCGCCGCCGCCGGCTCGGCGAACTCGGCCCCCGCGACCAGCGCGTCGATCTCGCCCTTCGCCTCGACCTGCGCCAGCGTCGCCGCCGCCTGAAAGGTCCGCGACGCCGGGCGCAGCAGCTCGCTCAGCATCAATTGCCGCGCGTGCCAGTCGAGCCAGCGCAGCCGGTCGGGCATCACGTCGCTCGGCAAGATGCGGATGCCGAGCTGGTGCCGCGTGCGCAGCCGCTCCGCTATCGTGCCATAAAGGTCGCCGCCCGCGAGCCGCAATTCGTCGGCGAGTTCCTCGGCGCGCGCGTCGAGGTCGGCGAAATGATTGCGCCACTTCTCGATCGCGCGGCGGACCGCCGCGACTTCGGGCGCCTCGTCCTGCGCCTCCCCACGCGCCTCGGGCGCCGCATCGAACAGCCGCGCAAAGGCCGCCGCGGTCGCGGGTGCCGCCTGCAGCCACTCCTCGGCCTCCTGCGCCCCGATCCCCAGATCGGCGAAACGCGGATCGGCGAGCCGCCGCCGGAGGCCCGCCAGCCCGCCCGGCACCTCCTCGCCGCCCAGCTTCGCCGCGTCGAAATCGAACCGCTCGGCCAGCCGCACGATCACCGTGGCGGAGAGCGGCCGCTGCCCATGCTCGATCAGGTTGAGGTAGCTGGGCGAAATGTCGAGCGCCTCGGCCATCGCGGCCTGCGTCATCCCCGCATCGCGCCGCGCCCGGCGCACCGCCGCCCCCGCAAACACCCGCCGCTCCGCCATCGCCTGTAACTTTCTTTACCGATTTACACGCCGAATACCACGAAACCGGCGTATTTCACAAAACTTATTGACAAAGCTTTTCACTTTCGGCGCGCCGCGCGGCACATCCTGCCCATCACCCGGCCGCTCTCCCCGACTGGCCGCACCGAAAGGACAGACACATGGGCTATCAGGAAGACATGGCGCAGGCGGGCCGCCTCATCCGCGATTACGACGGCACCTGGGACGGCATCAGCGGCGAAAGCATCGCCCGCATGCGTGCCCAGAACAAGTTCCGCACCGGCCTCGACATCGCGCGCTATACCGCGCGCATCATGCGCGCCGACATGGCCGCCTATGATGCCGATCCCGCGAACTACACCCAGTCGCTCGGCTGCTGGCACGGCTTCATCGCGCAGCAGAAGATGATCTCGGTCAAGAAGCATTTCGGCACTACCAAGGGCCGCTACATCTATCTCTCGGGCTGGATGATCGCCGCGCTGCGCAGCGAATTCGGTCCGCTGCCCGATCAGTCGATGCACGAAAAGACCAGCGTCCCGGCGCTGATCGAGGAAATCTACACCTTCCTGCGTCAGGCCGACGCCCGCGAACTTGGCTTGCTGTTCCGCGACCTCGACGCCGCGCGCGCCGAGGGCGACGAACTCAAGGCGAAGCAGATCCAGGCCGCGATCGACAATCATGAAACGCATGTCGTGCCGATCATCGCCGACATCGACGCGGGCTTCGGCAACGCCGAGGCGACCTATCTGCTCGCCAAGAAGATGATCGAGGCCGGCGCCTGCGCGCTGCAGATCGAGAATCAGGTCTCGGACGAAAAGCAGTGCGGTCACCAGGACGGCAAGGTCACCGTGCCGCACGAGGATTTCATCGCGAAGATCCGCGCCTGCCGCTACGCCTTCATGGAACTCGGCGTCGAGGACGGCATCATCGTCACCCGCACCGACAGCCTCGGCGCAGGGCTCACCAAGCAGATCGCCTTCTCGAAGGAACCCGGCGATCTCGGCGACCAGTATAACAGCTTCCTCGATTGCGAAGAGGTCGAAGGCGCGGGCAACCCCGGCGACGTCCTCATCAACCGCGACGGCAAGCTGATGCGCCCGAAGCGCCTGCCGTCGAACCTCTATCAGTTCCGCCCCGGAACCGGCGAGGACCGCTGCGTCATGGACTGCATCGCCAGTCTTCAGAATGGCGCCGACCTGCTCTGGATCGAGACCGAAAAGCCGCATATTGAACAGATCGCCGGCATGGTCGACCGCATCCGCGAAGTCGTCCCAAATGCGAAGCTCGCCTACAATAATTCGCCGAGCTTCAACTGGACGCTCAACTTCCGTCAGCAGGTGTATGACGCCTGGGAAGCCGAAGGCCGCGACCTGTCCGCCTACGACCGCGCCAGGCTGATGAGCGTCGATTATGACGGCACCGAACTCGGCGAAGAGGCCGACAACCGCATCCGTACCTTCCAGCGCGACGCGGCGAAGCGGGCGGGCATTTTCCACCACCTCATCACCCTGCCGACCTACCACACCGCCGCCCTGTCGACCGACAATCTGGCGAAGGAATATTTCGGCGACGAAGCGATGCTCGGCTACGTCAAGGGCGTCCAGCGCAAGGAAATCCGCGAGGGCATTGCCTGCGTGAAGCACCAGAACATGTCGGGCAGCGACATCGGCGACGACCACAAGGAATATTTCGTCGGCGAAGCGGCCCTGAAGGCCGCGGGCAAGGACAATACGATGAACCAGTTCGCCGCCTGACGACCCTTTCGGCCCGGGACTCGCAAGCCGACCCCGCGCCCACCGAGCTTTCCTGGGGAGGAAAGCCTGTCCGCCGGAAACCTTCGGGTTTCCGGCGGGCATTTTTTTGCCATTATGTCCTTTGCAAACATGGCCACTGAACGACAGGTTTCGGGCGGGAGCGGACATAAGCGATCCTCCCCCAACGGGGGAGGGGGACCACCCGAAGGGTGGTGGAGGGGCACGGGAGGCTTACGCAATGCCAGACCGAAAGAACGCCGTTTTCTAGCAACCCGGCCGCAACGCGCGGCCTCACCGACAGGGCAAACCGCCTGTGCCCCTCCACCAGCTTCGCTGGTCCCCCTCCCCGTGCCGGGGAGGATCGGCAACGTCCGCTCCCCACCCCGAACCTGACAGGCCGCTTGAGTTTGCAAGGGATATAATCGCCATTTTTCGAGAGAAGGCCCGCAAAAGGAATCGGGCGGGCTTTGCATCGGGTTCGCTCATGGCAGGTCGGACCCAGGCGGACGCAAGCCGTGTTCGGGAACCGCCTGGGAGCAGCTGCGCGCACCGCCATCGGCAGCCCGCGGCTTTGGAATATGTGCATTTCCGGACCAGGTGACGCCTCGTGCGCAAACCAATTCATCAATCGGTTTGTCGAATCGGTCCTTGAACCTTCACAATCGACGTGCATTATGGTGCAATGCACAACAAGAATCCTCTCTCCCCGCGATCGACCAGGCCATGAACGACACCCGCCTCAAACTGATGGAAGCCATTGCGCGGCGGTGCATGGTCACCGCGCATTACAACGGCAACCGGATGACGCTCGCGCCGCACCAGATGTTCGAACGCCGCGGCGACCTGTTCGTCAGTGCGCTCAACCTGAGCAAGAACTGGCGTTCGCCCGACGATTGGCGCCTTGGTCACTATAAGCTCGATGGACTCGCGGTGACCGAGTTGCAGGAAGGCACATTCGAGCCGCTCCCCTCGTTCGAGGCCGCCGCACCCCGCGAAGACGACACGCTGCTGCTGGCGGTCTGACCGCCGCCAGTTGCCAAACCGCCGTCAGAGAATCTCCTGGACCCTCTCCATCGGCCGGCACAGGCGCACGCCTTTGCCGGTCTCGACGAACGGGCGTTCGACATAGGCGGGATTCGCCGCCATCGCGGCGATGATCGCGTCGTCGCTCCAGCCGGTCATGCCGCGCTCTTCGGCATCGGTGCCGCGCAGGCGGAGGGCGTCGCGGGCGCTGATGCTCGGCCGCTTCGAACAGCTGGCGGAGCTTGTCGGCCGCATAAGGCTGGTTCAGATATTCGACGACGGTCAGTTCGACGCCGGGCGTCTCTTGCAGCAGCGCCAGCGTCTTGCGCGAGGTGCCGCAGGCGGGGTTGTGCCAGATGGTTGCTTTCATGGCCCTGGCTCTATCGCCGCGGGTGCCGCGATGTAAACCCGCCGTTCACAGCAAATATGCCACAGTTCGCGGTATGACGATGATGAAGCTGCTTGCCTTTCAGGCCGAAGCTGCGGCTAATGCCCCGACGAGGGATCGCGAGAGGCGACAGACGGGGTTGGGTTGCACGTGAACAAATTGATCGATCGCCGGTCGATGTTGGGGGCGGTGGTTGCCGGTGCGGGCGCGCTGGCCGCGATGCCGCTGCGCGCGCAGACGATGCCGGGCTGGATCCGGCAGCCGGCGCCCTTCGTGCCGCCGCCGGTGGACTATGCCGCCGTGGCGAAGGCGCAACTGGCGCTGCAATCGCGCAACATCACGCAGACCGACCGCGTCGGCATCGTCGATTTCGGCCTGCCCTCGTCGCGCCCGCGCTTCGCGCTGGTCGACATGGTCGCGGGCAAGGTCGACATGTTCCCGGTCACCCATGGCCGCGGTTCGGACCCGCAGCACGACGGCTGGCTCAAGAGCTTTTCGAACCGCGTCGGCAGCCTCGCGACATCGCGCGGCGCCTATCGCACCAGCGACTATTATTGGGGCAGCAACGGGTCGTCGATGCGGCTCGCGGGGCTGGAGCCCGACAACAACAATGCCGATGCGCGGGCGATCGTCGTCCATGGCGCCTGGTACGCCGACCCGTCGCTGATCGCGACGCAGGGCAAGCTGGGGCGCAGCGAAGGCTGTTTCGTGTTCGGCGAGGAACTGCTGCCGATGATCCTCTACAAGCTGGGCCCGGGACGGCTGCTGTTCGCCGACAAGCTCAGCCTGCCGCCGCCGGCGCCAGTGCCGTTCGAGCTGCCGGGCACGCCCGCGCCGGGGACCGAGAATATGGTGCGCACGAGCGCGCAGCAGGGCGTTTTCCCGACGACGGCGGACTGAGATAGCCCCTCCCCTTCAGGGGAGGGGGTTGGGGTGGGGCCTGTCAGGCAGCACAGGGCCGCTGCCCCTACCCGCTGCGACTAGGCGGCAAGCCGCCAAGTCTCGCTGCCCTCCCCTAAAGGGGAGGGTTATGGCATTTCAATTCCCCACGCTGGCCTTCGCCGCCGTGCTCGCCACCGTCGGTACCACCGGCGGCGCGATCATCGTCGCGGCGGGGCGGCCGGGCTTGGCGAAGCTCGCTACCACCGGCGCGTCGCGGCCATAGATGTCGGCGAGCTTCCTGACGCCGCCCTGTTCGCCCGGGACCATCGTCCAATAGGCGACATAGACGGGGAAGGGCTTTTCGAAGCCGAAGCGCGTCGTCTCGCCGCTCGCGATCGCGGCGCCGAACTCCTCGGCCGTCTTGCCCGCGAACCATACGGACATCAGGCCCGAGAATTTCAGCGCCTTGTCGGTGCGGATGCAGCCGTGGCTGAACGCGCGCGCGGCGGCGGCGAACGCGCCCTTCGACGGCGTGTCGTGGAGATAGATGGCGTGCGGGTTCAGCATTTCGAGCTTCATCACGCCCAGCGCGTTTCCGGGTCCGGCCTTTTGCACCACCGACAATGTCTTGCCGCTGCCGGTCCAGGTGTAGCCCTGCGCGCGCGCCGCGGCGGGGTTGTTGGCGATCGTCGCGCCGATGCCTTCGTTGATGATGCTGCGCGGCAGCGTCCAGGTCGGGTTGACGATCACCCCGGTCGCCATCGGATTGAGCTGCGGCGTCGGGGTCGACGGCTTGCCGACGACCGCCTTGTGCTCGCCGATCTTGACCCCGTCATAAACGACGCGCGTCATATATTCGGGGATGTTGCTGACGATATAGGTGGGGCCGAGGTCGCGCGGCATCCAGCGCCAGCGTTCCATGTTGACGCGGATCGCATTGGCGTCGGCGGTCGTCTTCGCGGCCGCCAGCGCGGTCTTGAGCGCCGCGAAATTGGGGTGGACCGGATCGAGCCCCGCCAGCGTTTCCGGGATCGAGCTCGCGAGCAGCGCCGCGGTCAGCATCGACACCAGCGGCATCTGTTCGGCGTCGCTGTCGGTCATGAACCACTGCTTGCGCGCCGCATTGGGCGTGCGGCCGTCGCGCAGGTGCGTCGCGAGCAGCAGGAAGCTGTCGGTCGCGACGCGGTCGAGCCGCGCCTGGTCGTCGCCGACAATCGCCGCGGCAAGGCCCTCGGGGTTGTAATCCTTGGCGAACAGGCCCTCGGCGCCGATGCCTTCGATGACGCGCAGCAGCGCCTCGGCATTGGCCTTCGACCAGCTCGGCAGATTGGCCTCGGCGGCGCTTTCGATCTCGGGGGCGTCGTCGGTCGTCTTGTCGGGCTGATAGACGACCGAATCCTCCTTGACGCTGGTCGTCTGTGCGAGCGCGGGGGCGGCGGCGAGCGCGAAAGGAAGGGCAAACGGGGCTGCGAGGGAAAAGATTTTGACCATAGACCAAGGGCTATAGTCAAAAAACATGGGCGGGGAAAGTGATGCGGGGCACAGCTCGGCGCGATTAGCCCCTCCCCTTCAGGGGAGGGGTTGGGGTGGGGGCTTGCAGCGTAGCGCAAGGCTTCTGGCCCCACCCGCTGCGACTAGGCAGCAAGCTGCCAAGTCTCGCTGCCCTCCCCTGAAGGGGAGGGTGTGGAAGGGATCAGGCCGAAGCCTCTTCGTCCTGCCGCGCCAGCCATTCCTCCAGCCATTTGATCGTATAGTCGCCGTGGATCACGTCGGGCGCGGCGAGCAGCGCCTGGTGCAGCGGGATGTTGGTCTTGACCCCGCCGACGACCATTTCCTCGAGCGCGCGGCGCATGCGCATCATGCAGCTTTCGCGGCTGCGGCCATAGACGATCAGCTTGCCGATCATGCTGTCATAATAGGGCGGGATCGAATAGCCCGCGTAAAGCCCGCTATCGACGCGCACATGCATGCCGCCCGCGGCGTGATAGCTGGTCACCTTGCCGGGCGAGGGCATGAAGGTGCGCGGGTCCTCGGCATTGATGCGGCATTCCATCGCATGGCCGCGGAATTCCAGGTCTTCCTGCTTGACCGACAGCCCCCGGCCGTCGGCGATGCGGATCTGTTCGCGGACGAGGTCGAAGCCGGTGATCATCTCGGTCACCGGATGCTCGACCTGGATGCGCGTGTTCATCTCGATGAAGAAGAATTCGCCGTTTTCCCACAGGAACTCGATCGTGCCGGCGCCGCGATAATGCATCTTCGCCATCGCGTCGGCGCAGACCTTGCCCATGCGCGCGCGCTCCTCGGCCGAGATGACGGGCGAGGGCGCTTCCTCCAGCACCTTCTGGTGGCGGCGCTGCAGCGAGCAGTCGCGCTCGCCGAGGTGGATGGCATTGCCCTTGCCGTCGCCGAATATCTGGAATTCGATGTGGCGCGGGTTGCCGAGATATTTTTCCATATAGACGGTCGCGTCGCCGAACGCCGCCGCGGCTTCGCTCGACGCCTGGCCCATCAGGCTTTCGAGGCTGTCGGCGTCGGGGACGACCTTCATGCCGCGCCCGCCGCCGCCCGACGCCGCCTTGATCAGCACCGGATAGCCGATCGCCGCGGCGAGTTTCTTCGTTTCCGCGCTGAAAGTCACCGCGCCCGGCGAGCCCGGAACCACCGGCAGGCCCAGCGCGACCGCGGTGCGCTTCGCCTCGACCTTGTCGCCCATGGTGCGGATATGCTCGGGCTTCGGCCCGACGAAGATCAGGTCGTGCGCCTCGATGATCTCGGCGAAGCGCGCGTTTTCGGACAGGAAGCCATAGCCCGGATGGATCGCGTTGGCGTTGGTCACCTCCGCCGCCGAGATGATCGCGGGGATGTTGAGATAGCTGTCCTTCGCGGCCGGAGGCCCGATGCACACCGCCTCGTCGGCGAGGCGGACGTGCATCGCCTCGGCATCGGCGGTCGAATGGACCGCGACGGTCTTGATGCCCATTTCATGGGCTGCGCGGTGGATGCGCAGCGCGATCTCGCCGCGGTTGGCGATCAGGAGCTTTTCAATGGTCATGCGCGCGCTCAGCCGATGGTGAACAGCGGCTGGTCATATTCGACCGGCTGGCTGTTCTCGACATGCACGGCCTTCAGCGTGCCCGCGGCGGGCGCGGTGATCGGGTTCATCACCTTCATCGCCTCGATGATCAGGATGGTGTCGCCCTCCTTCACCGAAGAGCCGACGGCGGCGAAGTTCGGCGCGCCCGGTTCGGGGGCAAGATAGACGGTGCCGACCATCGGCGATTTCACCGCATCGGCGAAGCTGTCGACGGCGGGCGCGGCCGGAGCGGCGGTGGCGGGAGCGGCCGCCGGAGCGGTGGGCGCCGCGACCGGCGCGGGCGCATAGGCCACGGGCGCGGCGGCGGTCAGCGTGCGCGCGACGCGCACCTTGCGGTGGCCGTCCTCGACCTCGATTTCGGAAAGCTGCGTATCGTCGAGCAATTCCGCGAGCGCGCGGACGAAGGCCGGATCGATGTTGATGCCATGCTCTTTATGGTCACCCATGTGATATTTCCTGCTGTTTGCGGTGGCGTGCGGCCACTCTGACCCCTGTTTTGATGGCGCCCTCTTGTCAGAGACGCGCGGCGGCGTCCAGCGCCAGCGTATAGCTCGCCGCGCCGTGCCCGGCGAAATGGGCGACCGCCGCCATGCCTACATAGCTGATATGGCGAAAGGATTCGCGCTTCATCGGGTCCGACAGATGGACCTCGATGACCGGCACCTTGATCGACTTGATCGCGTCGTGAAGCGCGATCGAGGTGTGGGTATAACCGCCCGCGTTGAGCAGCACCGCCTTGGCGCCCGCGACATAGGCTTCGTGCAGCCAGTCGATCAGCACGCCTTCGTGGTTGGTCTGTCGGCATTCGAGACGAAGGCCGAGGTCCGCCGCCTGCGCCTCCAGCCGCGCATGAATGTCGTTCAGCGTGTCATGACCATAGATTTCGGGCTCGCGGGTGCCGAGCAGATTGAGGTTGGGGCCGCTGAGAACATAGACGACGGGCTTGTCGGACAAGGCACAGGCTTTCGGTTGCGGAGCAATCGCCATTCCCTATATGCGTCCCGACGATTTGGAAATGTCTGCCGACCTGTTTCACCAAGCTCCCGCATCCCCGAGCGAAGACGAGGGGGCTATGCCGAGCGAAGTCGAGGCAGCAACGGCGCGGGTTCTCGCTTCGCTCGAACGAGCCCCTCGTCTTCGCTCGGGGATACGGATAATTGGAAGAGCGTTGGCGAGTATCACCATCATCCTCAACGGCGACCCGCGTCAGGTGCGCGAAGGCAGCATCGCCGATCTCGTCGCCTCGCTGGGGCTCGACGTGAAGAAGGTCGCGGTCGAGCGCAACCGCGAGATCGTGCCGCGCTCGACGCTTGCCGACATCCGGCTCGCTGAGGGCGACGCGCTGGAAATCGTTCATTTCGTAGGAGGCGGTTGTTGACCGACAGTTGGAGCGTAGCCAGCCGGACCTTCACCTCGCGGCTGATCGTCGGGACCGGCAAGTACAAGGATTTCGAACAGAATGCCGCCGCGGTCGCGGCGTCGGGGGCGGAAATCGTCACCGTCGCGGTGCGGCGCGTCAATGTCTCGGACCCGAGCGCGCCGATGCTGACCGATTATATCGATCCGAAGAAGGTCACCTATCTCCCCAACACCGCCGGCTGCTTCAACGCCGACGACGCGATCCGTACGCTGCGCCTCGCGCGCGAGGCGGGGGGCTGGGACCTGGTGAAGCTCGAGGTGCTGGGCGAGGCGAAGACGCTCTATCCGAACATGCGCGAGACGCTGGAGGCGACCGAGGTGCTCGCCAGGGAAGGCTTCCTGCCGATGGTCTATTGCGTCGACGATCCGATCGCCGCGAAGCAGCTCGAGGATGCGGGCGCGGTCGCGGTCATGCCGCTCGGCGCGCCGATCGGGTCGGGGCTGGGCATCCAGAACCGCGTGACGATCCGCCTGATCGTCGAGGGCGCGTCGGTGCCGGTGCTCGTCGATGCGGGCGTGGGGACGGCGAGCGACGCGGCGGTGGCGATGGAACTCGGCTGCGACGGGGTGCTCATGAACACCGCGATCGCCGAGGCCAGGGACCCAGTGCGCATGGCGCGTGCGATGAAGCTGGCGGTCGAGGCGGGGCGCGATGCCTATCTGTCGGGGCGCATGGGCCTGCGCAAATATGCCGATCCGTCGAGCCCGCTGGCGGGATTAATTTAGGTTAAACATGGCTTTGCGATGAACGGTTCAACCCGTTTTCCGGAACGTCGGCGGTACTTCGCGGGTTGAGGGAAGGAGAGGCAGCCCGCCTCCCGAACCCAGCCACAAGGAGACTCCCCATGGGCGAACTGAAAGACAAGGCGAAAGGCATTGCGAACGAAGCCGCCGACAACGTCAAGCAGGCCGTCGGCAAGGCGACCGGCAACGAACGGCTGCGCGCCGAAGGCGAGCTTCAGGAACGCAAGGGCGAGGCCCAGAATCTGAAGGGCAAGGTCAAGGGCGCGCTCGGCGACAAGGTCTGACGCAAACCTGTTTGCGTCCCACAAGGAAAGGCCCCGGAGCGATCCGGGGCCTTTTTGGTTTTTCCATCGTGTCGATTGGAGGCCGAAACGCCGTAGCTGTTCCGGCGTAGGAAACGGAACGCCCTGATTTTCCGTTCCCCGGCGAAAGCCGGGGCCCATGATACGAGGGCCTGCACTTGCCTTCTGGACCCCGGCTTTCGCCGGGGAACGCCAAGACTCGCCCGTCAGCGCCCGCCCGAAGCGACCAGGTCGACGTCGGTCATGCCGCCATCGGTGCGCGCCATGACGACATAGGCGAGATCGCCCTTGGTGCCGCCGAGCATATGTTCGCTGCCGTTGACACGGTGGTCGCTCGAATAGCCGGCGCGGACCGCCATCGTGTGGTAATAGTCGAGTACCGCGGGAAGCGATGCGGCGGTCTGGAAATTGACCACGCGGATGTTGCACTTGCCGCCGTCGATGCCCGCCGCCTCGCGCAGCGTCGCGCGCGGATAGAGTTTGAATGCGGCGGGCAGGCGGTCGGCCCAGGCGGTGTTGTAAGTCAGCTTGGCGTCGCAGCTGCCGCTCGCCTGCTCGCGCGCCAGCGCGCCGATCGTGACGGGGCGTTTCGCGTCGCAGCCGTCGCAGCCGGCTTCGAAAGGCAGCGCCTTGGGCGCGGCGAGCAGCTTGCCGGCCTTCAGCGCGGCGGCGGCTTCGGCGGCGGTGGCGGCCTTGCCCCCGGCGACCGCCGGAATGCCGCCATCGACGGGCCTGTTGCCCGGCGTCACGGCATTTTTGTTGGCCTGGCCGGTCAGCTTGGGATCGACCATGATCTTGTCTTCGAGCGCGCCCTTGATCGCCGGATCGGCGTTGGTCAGGCCGTCGTCGAGCGGCGACAGTTCGGCCTTGGCGTCGGGATTGTCCCGGCAACCCGCCAGCGGCGCCGCCGCCATCAGCAGGCCAAGCAACCAGCCATTTTCCGCGCAAGATCATCGCTAACACTCCCTTAACATGTCTCAGGGAATGCCCGATTTTGGTTAAGAAGGCGCGAATAAAGAGCGTTAACGGGTAAGGCTTTGTTAGCCGAAAACTGTACCGGAGCGAGACGAATCGCGCTCCGGCGCGTAGCGGATGAGGCGCGATGTCGCGACCGCGGCCTGCCGGTGCTTCACTGCCTCGCGATAGACGGGATCGGTCACCATTTCGAGAAAGGCGCCGCCGTTCGGATATTCCGCCACGAAAACGGCATCCCAACGCTCGCCGTCCGGGCCGATCAGCATCGCCTCCATCGTTCCGCGCCAGACGATCCGTCCTCCAACGCGCCGGAAGACCGGGCCGCTGTCGGCACCATAATGGCGATAGGCCTCGGCGCCGGTCAGGCCCTGCCCCGCGAGAGGATGGTCGTCGGCATAGGTCGCCGCATCCTTGAACCGCACGAGGTTGAGCATGTGGATCCTCGTGTCGCGCGGCAGCGCCTTGAACGCCTCGAACTGCACCCGTTCGGGGTCGACATGCCGGTCGGTCATGGCGTCAGTTCCTTGCGCCGGGCGCGCCACTGGTCGGCGCTCTGTTTCCAGGCATCGACAGGCGCGTCCTGAAAGGGAGGGGGCAGGCGGGTCGGGCCGCTGTTCGCCGCGCCGAGCCTTTTCGCCAGCGCCTGCGAGCGAAGGTTGTCGGGGTCGATGCAGTGCATCAGCTCGTCCCACTTCAGGAACTCGACCGCGAAATCGCACGCCGCGACCGCCGCCTCGAAGGCATAGCCCTTGCCGGCATATTTGGCGCTGACGCAATAGGCGATTTCGGGCGCTCGGCCATTCGGCGGGTTCCCATGGCCCGATCCGCCCGACCCATTCGCCGGTCGCGCGCTCGATGACCGAGAACATCGAAAAGCCGCGGATGTGCCATGCGCCTGCGAGCGTGCACCACAGCCGCCACGCCTGCGCGCGCGGGCAGGCGCCGCCGATGAATTTCATCGTCTCGGCGTCGGCGCACATCTCGGCGAAGGCGGGAAAGTCTTCGGCGGCGGGCGGACGCAGGATCAGCCGCTCGGTGACGAGCAACGGGCCGTTGAGCATGATGATCCTCCTCCTCCTTGATACGGCCGATACTTGTGCGCCAAGCGCGGGGCGGCGGCAAGGGGGCCGGAATGTCCGGCACGGGGTGAGGCGGCGACAAGACCCTCTCCCCTTGAGGCGGCGATAAGGCCCTCTCCCCTTGAGGGGGCGATTGGGTCGATGGCAAACATGGCGGCGGGCCGCACGGGTATCGGGCGAAGGCGGACGTTGATCTCCCCTCCCTTTTAGGGAGGGGTTGGGGGTGGGTGGCCGCCGAAGGCGGCGCTCTTCCCTCTTGCTCGCTGCGCTCGCTACCCACCCCTAACCCCTCCCTAAAAGGGAGGGGAATGACTGCAATCCACCCCAAAGCTGCCCTCGGCCGCCCCTGTTCGCAATCCACCCGATCGCCAAAAGTAGAGAGCGCCGGTCTTTCGACCGACGCCCTCTCCATCACATATGCGGGCGGAGGGGTCTCGGACCCGCACCGGTGACGGTTCGGTATCGCTTAGCGGCAGCGATATTTGTCGCGGTCGATCTCGCGGCCGAGCAGCGCGCCCGCGCCGCCGCCGATGATCGTGCCGAGCAGCTTGTCGCCGTCGCCGGCGATTTCGTGGCCGGCAAGGCCGCCGACTGCGGCGCCGATCAGCAGGCCGGTCGTGCCATTGTCCTTCTTGCAGTAATAGCGGCCGTCATTGCCGCGCCACACGCGGGTGTTGCTGTTGACGCGCTGGTCGCGCGCATAATAGCGGCCGCGCTTCTTCTTTTTGTAGAAGCCGTTTTCCTGATCGAGCTTGTGATAGCCGTGCTGCTGCGCCGGCTGCCGCCGAAATGCCGGCTGTAGGCGGGCGCGGTCGCGGCAACGCTGACCGCGGCGAAGGCGCCGAGCAGGCCCTTGGTGAAACGCGTCATGACTGATCCTTTCCTGGTTCGGCGTCCCGCTCCCTTGAGGGCGCCAGGCGCTACGAAGGGGAGAACGAGCCGTGCCGGAAGGCGTTGCATGAACCCAAGGCAACAAGACGAAGCGAGTGTTGTCGGCGACGAAGCGAAAGCATCTTGCGGGGGTCCGCGCGGCATGCGACATTCGCTTCATGCTCAACATCGGTTCGCTCGTCATCGGCGTGATCGCGCTCATTCTCGCGGTTTTCGCCTTCATTCCTTTCCTCGGCTGGGCCAATTGGGTCATCATTCCGTTCGCGGTGATCGGCCTTGCGCTCGGCGCGATGTCGGACAGGACGAGCGGCCGCAATCTGAACATCGTCGTGATCGTCGTTGGCGTCATCCGCCTGATGCTCGGCGGCGGCATCATCTGACCGCCGCACGGGAACGGATCGCGCCATGACCCAGCCCACCGCCCCCGCGGGGAGCCATCAGGGCGGCTTGCCCTATGCGCTCGGCGCCTATGCCATCTGGGGTTTCGTGCCCCTGTTCTTCAAGCTGCTGACGACGGTCCCGCCGGTCGAGGTGCTGGCGCAGCGCATCGTCTGGTCGCTGCCGCTCTGCTTCGTCATCATGGCGTTCCGGCGCCAGATCGGGGATTATCTCGCCGCGCTGAAGGACTGGCGGACGCTGCGGCTGCTCCTCGCGAGCGCGGTGCTGATCGCGGTGAACTGGCTCGTCTATATCTTCGCGATCTTCAGCGATCATGTGCTGGCGGCCAGCCTCGGCTATTATCTCAACCCGCTGGTCAATATGGTGCTGGGAGTGTTCTTCCTCGGCGAGCGATTGAGCCGGTTGCAGGCGGTCGCGGTCGCCATCGCGGCGGTCGGGGTCGCGATCCTGCTCGCGGGCGCGCTCGACACGCTGTGGATCAGCCTGACGCTGGCGCTGACCTTTGGCACCTATGGGCTGATCCGCAAGGTGGCGCCGGTGGGCTCGCTGCCGGGGCTGGCGATCGAGACGACCTTGCTGCTGCCGCCGTCGCTGGCGGCGGCGGTCTATTTCGTCTGGATCGGCGACGGGCGCGGCTTCGGGGCCGACGCGGGGATCAGCTGGCTGCTTGCGGCGGGCGGCGTGGTGACGGCGGTGCCGCTGCTGCTGTTCGCGACCGCGGCGCGGCGGATGAGCTATGCGGCGCTGGGCTTCGTGCAGTATCTGGCGCCGAGCATCGCCTTCCTGCTCAGCCTGTTCGTGTTCGGCGAGCCGCTGAAGCTCGGCGCAGCTGGCGTGCTTCGTGCTGATCTGGACGAGCATCGCGGTGTTCAGCTTCGACATGTGGCGCAAGATGCGCGGCGAGCGGATCGTCGAGATCGCCTAGTCAGCGTCGCCACCGCCTTCGCGGTGGCGACGGATCACACGATCCGCCACCCCAGCGTCTCACCCGCATGGAAGGGCACGACCTCGCCGCAACGCTCGGGCACCACCGTTTCGCCGCGCTCCAGCGTGACCGTGCCGCCGTTGAGCGGCAGGCCATAGAAATTGGGGCCATGTTCGCTCGCGAAGCCCTCGAACTTGTCGAGCGCGCCCTCCTCGTCGAACACGGTGACATAGGATTCGAGCGCGAAGGGCGCGTTGAAGATGCCGGCGCAGCCGCAGGCGGCTTCCTTGGTGTGCACCGCGTGCGGCGCGCTGTCGGTGCCGAGGAAGAATTTGGGCGACCCCGACACCGCGGCGGCGCGGACCGCAAGGCGGTGCTTCTCGCGCTTGGCGACCGGCAGGCAATAGGCGTGGGGGCGGATGCCGCCGACCAGCATTGCGTTGCGGTTGATGTGCAGATGCTGCGGCGTGATCGTCGCGGCGACATTGGCGGGCGCGGCCGTCACGAAATCGACCGCTTCCGCCGTGGTGATATGCTCGAACACGATCTTCAGGTCCGGCAGGTCGCGGACGAGGCCTATCAGCGTGCGCTCGATGAACACCGCCTCGCGGTCGAAGATGTCGACGTCGGGATCGGTGACCTCGCCGTGGATCAGCAAGGGCATGCCGATCTGTGCCATGCGTCCGAGTACCGGCATAATCTTCGCGATGTCGGTGACGCCGTGCGCGCTGCCGGTGGTGGCATGGGCGGGATAGAGCTTCGCCGCGGTGAAAACGCCTTCGATATGGCCGCGCGCCATTTCGTCGGCGTCGCTATGGTCGGTCAGATAGGCGACGATCAGCGGGGTGAAATCGAGGTCCGGCACTGCGGCGCGGATGCGGTCGCGATAGGCGGCGCCTTCCTTCGCCGTCGTCACCGGCGGCGACAGGTTGGGCATGACGATCGCGCGCGCGAACTGGCGCGCGGTATATTTCGCCACCGCGTCCAGCATCGCCCCGTCGCGCAGATGGACGTGCCAGTCGTCGGGGCGGCGGATGGTCAGGCGGTCGGTCATCATTTTCTCCCCCCTCCCGCAGGCGGGAGGGGTCGGGGGTGGGCGAGTCCGTTGCGGCGCTTAGCCGAACTCGACGTTCAGGCCCACCCCAAACCCCTCCCGCAGGCGGGAGGGGCTTTAAGTCGTCGCGCGGCATCCCTATTGTCCGTTCGATGGCCAACACCACCCTTCACGACCGCGCGCTGATCCGCCTGTCGGGCGACGATGTCCGGCGCTTTTTGCAGGGGCTGATCACCAACGATGTCTCGGGCAATCTGCCGGTCTGGGCGGCGCTGCTGACCCCGCAGGGCAAGGTGCTGTTCGATTTTCTCGTCTGGGGCGACGGCGACGACCTGCTCGTCGACTGCGAGCGCGAAGCCGCGGGCGACCTGGCGAAGCGCCTGACCCTCTATCGCCTGCGCCACGCGATCACGATCGAGCGCGAGGGAGAGCTTTGCGTGCATTGGGCGCCCCAGGGCGACCTTGGCGTCGTCGATCCGCGCCTGCCGGACCTCGGCCAACGCTGGCTCGCGCCCGCCGACGGAGAGGCGGGCGTGGATGCGGCGTGGAAGGCGCACCGGCTGGCGCTCGGCGTCACCGAGGGCCGCGCCGAACTCGGCGACGGGACGACCTTGTGGCTCGAATGCAACGCCGCCGAACTCAACGGGGTCAGCTTCACCAAGGGTTGCTACGTCGGGCAGGAAAATACCGCGCGGATGAACTGGCGGCAAAAGGTCAACCGGCGGCTCGTCGTCGTGCCGATCGCCGAGGCGGACGAAAAAAGGCAGGTGATCGCCTATGCCGACCTCGGCCTGTCGGTCGAGCATCGGCGGGTCGAGAGCATCGACGCGGCGACGGCCCCCTTGTGGATGCGCGCGGGGCTGGCAGCCGACTCATGACAGGGACGGCCTTTGCTGCTAGAATGCCCCCATGCGTGCCCTGCTGATACCGTCGGCGCTCGCCGCCGCTCTCGCCCTGACCGTGCCCGTCGACGCGGAGCCGGCCTCGCTATTGCCCGCCGAACCGGAGGCCGCCGCGCCGGCCTCGCGGCTGGCGCCGCTGGCGGCCGGCTCGGCCTGGACACCGCGCTTCGAGGCCGCGGCGTCCGAGCTGGCTGCGGCGCTGCGGTCGCGCGACGAAGCGCGCTGGGGGCCGATGCTCGGCGGGCAATGGCTGGCCGCGGCCGACCGCGCGCGCGTCAGGGCGCTGCTCGCCGATCCCGCGAGCCCGTTCGTCGAGGCGCTCGTTTCGGGCGGTCCTGCCCGCCAGGCGATCCTCGGCTGGAGCGCGCCGGCGTCGCTGAACGCCGCCGAGCGCGCGGCGATCGAGGCGGGGCAGCAGGCCGAGGCGCTCGTCTGCTGGTCGGCGGGCGGGGATGGCGCGGGCGCCTGGCCGAGCGACGGCGCGCGAGGCCGACAACCGGCCGGGGCGCGGCTACGCCTGCGCGCGCATCGCCTACAGCCTGCGCGGCGGATCCCCGGCGTGGCGCGCCTTCATCGAACAGGGTGAGGGCGGGGCGACGGAGCCGCAAATCTAACCATTTCTCAACCATGGCGCGGCTATGACTCGCCCATGCTGGGGCGTTTCATCACATTGGCCGCCATCCTCGCGGCAGGTTCGATCGCGGTGGGCGGCATGGCGACCCGCAACGGCGGCGATGCGGCTCCGGCGGATGGTCGCGACGACAGCAACTGGACGACCCGGCCGCGCGGCCATGGCAGCGCATCGCCGGTGTCACCGAATGTGTCGTCGTCGGGCGAGGTAAGGCTCGACCGCGCGGGCGATTCGCATTTCTATGCCGACGCCGACATCGACGGCACGAACATCCGGATGATGGTCGACAGCGGCGCGTCGGTCGTCGCGCTGACCCGCCGCGATGCCGAAGCGATCGGCATCGACGTCGACCGCCTGCCGATCGGCGGCAGCGCGAACACCGCGGGCGGCGTCGTCCCGATGCGCGTGGTGACGCTGCGCAGCGTCGATGTCGACGGCATCGAAGTGCGCGGCGTCCAGGCGGCGGTGATCGACGCCGACATGGGCGTGTCACTGCTCGGGCAGAGCTATTTGTCGAAGCTCGACGCGGTGAATGTCGAAGGCGATGTGATGACGCTGCGCTGAGGCGGCGGTTTGGGGGTAGGGAGCGGACGTTGCCGATCCTCCCCGGAACGGGGAGGGGGACCACCCGAAGGGTGGTGGAGGGGCACAGGAGGTTTACGCCACACTGGACCGAAAGCCCTGCCCATTGCAAAGGACCGAGCCGTGGCGCACGCCCTCACCGGCAAGGCGAACCGCTCGTGCCCCTCCACCAGCTTCGCTGGTCCCCCTCCCCGTTCCGGGGAGGATCGCTTGTGACCGCAACCGCCCGCAAGCCGGCATTCGCCACCCTTGCCAATTCGCGCGCTTTTCCCCACATCTTGCGCCATGAACGCTCCCAATCCGCCGCTCCGCGCCGCCATCGTGCCCGTTACCGCCTTTCAGCAGAATTGCACCCTGCTCTGGTGTACCGAGACCAACAAGGCCGCCTTCGTCGATCCCGGCGGCGATCTCGACAAATTGCGCGAGGCGGTGCGCCAGACCGGGGTCGAGGTCGAGAAGATCCTCGTCACCCACGGCCATATGGACCATTGCGGCATGGCGGGCGTGCTGGCGAAGGAACTCGGCGTGCCGATCGAGGGGCCGCACGAGGACGACCGTTTCTGGATCGAACGGCTCGGCGAGGACGGCGCGCGTTTCGGCATGACCGGCGAGATTTTCGAACCCGACCGCTGGCTGGCCGACGGCGACACGGTGCGCGTCGGCAACCTCACCATCGACGTCATCCATTGCCCCGGCCACACGCCCGGCCATGTCGTTTTCCATCACAAGCCCTCGAAGCTCGCGATCGTTGGCGACGTGCTGTTCCAGGGATCGATCGGCCGCACCGATTTCCCGCGCGGCAACCATCAGCAACTGCTCGATTCGATCACGCAGAAACTGTGGCCGCTCGGCGACGACACGGTGTTTCTGCCCGGCCACGGACCGCACAGCAAGTTCGGTCAGGAACGGCGCACCAATCCCTATGTCAGCGACATGGCGATGGGCGTGTAATTCCCCTCCCGCTTGCGGGAAGGGAATGACGTCACTTCGGCGCGACTTCGACCGTTTCGAAGCTTTCGGTCGAGGTGATGGTCACCGGCGTCGCATAGACGATGAACAGCGCGAAGCCCGCGAGGCCGAGCTGGATCAGCATGGTGATCACCGTGCCCGCCGTGCGGCCCCACATCATGCCGTCCATGCCGAGCGCATGCAGGATGCGGCCGACCAGATAGACGGCGCCCACCGCCCACAGCCAGGTCGAGGGGCCGGTGCCGAGTTCGACCAGCGCGAGCAGGATCAGCACGAAGGCGGTGTTCTCGACGAAATTGCTGTGCGCGCGCATCCGGCGGATGACGCGCTCGTTGCCGCCATCGCCGATCGACACCTTTTCCTGACCGCGCACGCGCCCGACGCGCATCGTCAGCCACAGATTGATCAGCGCCGCCCCCGCGGCGATCGTCAGGCTGACCGGCAAGATAATCATATCGCTTCCCCCATCTCGTTGGCCGGGACGCGTGCCCGGCGGTGCGCGACAATTGGCACCGCGGCGGCGCGCGGGCAAGGGCCGCCGCGCGGGGACGCCACGGGGCTTGCCTTTGCGGGCAAAAACGCTATAGCCGCGCCCGATCCGGCACCCGACACCATCTGGCGTTGAGGCACCCTCCGGCGGAAGATTTTCTTGTCATTTCAAGGCAGGACGGGCTTCGGCGCGGCGGGCGGGCCAGTCATTCTCGGCGACGGGGGCGACAAATCCGGGTTTGCCGATTCGTACAAACATTTGAATAAGCAGGAATTATCATGGCCGTCCCCAAGCGAAAAACCTCGCCCTCGAAGCGCGGCATGCGTCGCAGCCACGACAGCCTGAAGGTCGAAGCCTATCAGGAATGCCCGAACTGCGGCGAGCTGAAGCGCCCGCACAACCTCTGCAACGCCTGCGGCCATTACAACGGCCGCGAAGTCGTGTCGGTCGGCGCCTAAGCCTTAACCGGAAAGCGTTCGGATGAGTCTCACACCGCGAATCGCGATTGATGCGATGGGCGGTGACGTTGGCGTGCGCGTGATGCTCGCCGGCGCCGCGATGGCGCGCCATCGCCACGACGGCCTGCGCTTCCTGCTCGTCGGCGACGAGGTGCAGATCAAGGCGGCGCTCGAAAACCACCCAAATCTGCGTGCCGCGTCGGACATCATCCACACCGACGGCGTCGTCAGCGGCGAGGACAAGCCGAGCCAGGCGCTGCGCAAGGCAAAGAGCACCTCGATGGGGCTGGCGATCGACGCGGTGAAACGCGGCGACGCCGGCGGTGCGCTGTCGGCGGGCAACACCGGCGCGCTGATGGCGATGGCCAAGCTGGCGCTGCGCACCATGCCGGGTATCGACCGGCCGGCGCTCGCGGCGCTGCTGCCCTCGCTCGGCGACAATGACGTCGTCATGCTCGACCTTGGCGCGAACACCGAATGCGACGCGAACAACCTTACCCAGTTCGCGGTGATGGGCGCGGCCTATGCGCGCACGGCGATGGGGCTCGAACGCCCGCGCGTCGCCTTGCTCAATATCGGCACCGAGGAGCTCAAGGGCACCGACGAAATCCGCGAGGCCGCGGCACTGCTGCGCGCGGCGACGCATCTGCCGATGGAATTCGCCGGTTTCATCGAGGGCGACAAATTGTCGCGTGGCGATGTCGATGTCGTCGTCCACGACGGCTTTTCGGGCAATATCGCGCTGAAGACGATCGAGGGAACGGCGCGCTTCGTCACCGACCTGCTCCGCCGCGCCTTCACCTCGTCGACGCGCTCGAAGATCGGCTTCCTGATCTCGCGCCCCGCGACCGAATTGCTGCGCCATCATCTCGACCCGAACAATCACAATGGCGCGGTGTTTCTCGGCCTCAACGGCGTCGTGCTCAAGAGCCACGGCAGCGCCAACGACAAGGGCGTCGCCAACGCCGTCCATGTCTGCGCCGAGCTGGTCGAAAAGGATATCACGCGCCAGGTGACCGAGGATCTCGACAATTTCCGCCGGGACACCGGGGCATGACCCTGCGCGCCATTCTCGCCGGCACCGGCTCGGCCCTGCCGCGCACGCGCGTGTCGAACGCCGAACTGGCGGAGCGTGTCGACACCAGCGACGAGTGGATCGTCGAGCGCACCGGCATCCGTTTCCGTCATATCGCGGAACCCGACGAGACGACCGCGACGCTGGGCGCCGATGCGGCGAAGCAGGCGCTGGCGGCCGCCGGCCTCGAACCAGCCGACATCGGTCTGATCATCGTCGCCACCGCGACCCCCGACAATACCTTCCCCGCGAGCGCGACCAAGGTGCAGGCGCTGATCGGCGCCCCCGACTGCATCGCCTTCGACGTCGCGGCGGTCTGTTCGGGCTTTCTCTATGCCCTGTCGGTCGCCGATTCGATGCTGCGCACCGGCGCCGCGAAACATGCGCTGGTGATCGGCAGCGAAACCTTCAGCCGCATCCTCGACTGGGAAGATCGGACGACCTGCGTGCTGTTCGGCGACGGGGCCGGCGCGGTCGTGCTGTCGGCAGAGGATGTCGCCGACGACCGGGGCATCCTCGCGACGCGGCTCCATGCCGAGGGGCAATATTCGGGCATGCTCTATGTCGATGGCGGCCCGTCGACCACCGGTACCGTCGGCCATGTGCGGATGCAGGGCCGCGAAGTGTTCCGTCATGCGGTCACCAACCTTGCGTCGGTGCTGGGCGAGGTGATGGCCGACGTCGGATTGTCGGCGGCCGATATCGACTGGGTCGTGCCGCATCAGGCGAACAAGCGCATCATCGACGCCACCGCGAAAAAGCTGGGCCTGCCCCCCGAACGCATCGTGCTGACGGTCGACCGGCATGCCAATACGTCGGCGGCGTCGGTCCCGCTGGCGCTCGACCTCGCGGTCCGCGATGGGCGCATCAAGCGCGGCGACCTGATCGTGCTCGAGGCGATGGGCGGCGGCTTTACCTGGGGCGCCGCGGTCCTGCGCGTCTGAAGAGTTCCCCTCCCGCTTGCGGGAGGGGGGAAGCGTTCACCGCTTTAACTCCACGCTCCATCCGTTTCAGTTTGGCGGATTAATTCGCTTTTGTTACATAGGTGACCGGGACTCGTGACGGTGGGGGACCGGCGGGGCCCGAACAGGGATGGCTTCGTCACGGGAGGGACAATCATGGCGGCAGGGACTCTTACTCGCGCGGACATCGCGGCACGGATCAACCATGTGGTCGGTCTGTCGCGCAACGAATCCGCGACCATCGTCGAATCGATCCTCGACCATATGTCCGACGCGCTGGCTGAGCGGCCAGAATGTGAAGATCTCGGGCTTCGGCACTTTCGTCCTGCGCGACAAGGCGCAGCGCATCGGCCGCAATCCCAAGACGGGCGTGGAGGTGCCGATCCTGCCGCGCCGCGTGATGACCTTTCGCGCCAGCCAGTCGATGCGCGGCCGGGTGGCGGGCGGCTGATCCATGGCCACCGATGACGGCGGCAAGGCCGACGGCGCCATGCTCGCGATCGGCGAGCTGGCGGACCGGATCGGCGTGCCTACGCATGTGCTGCGTTATTGGGAGACGCGCTTTCCGGAACTGAAGCCGCTGCAGCGATCGGGCAAGCGCCGCTATTACCGCGCCGAGGATGTCGCGCTGGCGAGCCGGATTCACGACCTGTTGCATGTGAAGGGCTATACCGTCGAGGGCGCGCGCAAGGCGCTGGGCGGCAATGGACATGCCGAGGCGACGGCTGAAGCCGCTCCCGCGATCGAAAGCGGAGGCGGTGTGCCGGTACAGGATTTGATCGCGCTGCGGCAACGGCTGGCGAAGGCGCTGGGCTGAAAAAATCGTCATTGCGAGCGTAGCGAAGCAATCCAGGGAGGCATCTCAACTCTGGATTGCTTCGCTTCGCTCGCAATGACGATGTGAGTTAGAGCGGCGTGCGTTAAATATGAACCGTTCGCCCTGAGCTTGTCGAAGGGCCGTTCTTTCTTTCAGCGTCGAAGAGAAGGGCGGTGCTTCGACAAGCTCAGCACGAACGGGTTTGGGTAATGATGCAGATTTAACGCACGCCGGTCTAGTCGATCGCCGGGCCAAGCGACGGGTCGAGGTCGCGCGGGCGGATGAAGGCGACGAAGCGCGCCCGCTTCACGTCGAGGTCGTGCCAGTCGGCGATGTCGATCTCGAGCCGCGCCAGTGCCGAGGTCGGCAGTTTTTCCTCCACCTCTGCACGCAAAGCGTCGTCGGGATCGTCGGGCACCAGTTCGAGGATCAGATCCTCCAGTCCCGGATTGTGGCCCGCGATCAGCACATGGGTGGCGTCGCGGCCGGTGTCGCGGATGACGTCGATCAGCGTCGCCGCCGAGGCGAGGTAGATGCGCCGGTCCCAATGCGGCTCGATAGCGTCGAGCCCGGCGGCCGGCTGGAACAGGTCGAGCGTTTCGGTCACGCGCACCGCGGGCGAGGCGAGGATGCGCTCGACGGGCAGGTTCTGGCGCTTCAGCCACTGGCCGATCAGGTCGGCACCGCGCCTGACCGCGGGCGTTGATCGGACGGTCGAAATCGCGCTCGACCTGCGCGTCCCAGCCCGATTTGGCATGGCGCAGGATGGTCAAAGTCTTCAAAATCGCTCCCCGCGCTTAGGGTTCATATTCAGTTCCAGTACCGTCGAGGCGTCCAAATGGCGAACATCTCGGACCGAAGCGCGCGCCGGGAGGGCTGGTTGCCCTTACAAGCGCGATTCGGTCCGAGATGGAAGCCATTTGGACGTCCTTCGGATTTGATTAAAATGGTCCATTGCTTCGTCGAGAAGTCTAGAAATATTGACATATTCCTTCGCCTTCTCTCCTCGCACTGGACCATTTTTCTTCAAACCTCGACGGTGCTGGAACTGAATATGAACCCTTGGCGTCATCCCCTCGATCGCTGGCCTTGTGCCGCAATCTCATGACGGTGAAAAGGCGGGAAAAGCGGTTTTCCTTCTTTCGACATTCGCCGCGGCGACATGGTTGACCGCCTCGTCGAGCGGCAGGCGGCGGACCGGCGTGCCCGGCGGAAAGGCCGATAGCAGCCGCGAGGGGAAGCTGGGCGACAGCATCACGAACTGGCCGAAATCGTCGCTGCGGCGGATCAGCCGCCCGAACGCCTGCGCGATGCGGCCGCGGATCACCATATCGTCGTAGCGTGCGCCGCCCTGCGCCGCGCGCCGCGCCGCGTGGAGGATCGTCGGGCGCGGCCAGGGCACGCCTTCCATCACCACGAGCCGCAGCGAATCGCCGGGGACATCGACGCCATCCCTCAAGGCATCGGTGCCGAGCAGCGAGGCGTGCGGGTCGGCGCGGAAGATATCGACGAGCGTGCCGGTGTCGAGCGGGTCGACATGCTGGGCGAACAGCGGCAGGCCGGCGCGCGCCAGCCGGTCGGCGATGCGCGCATGGACGATGCGCAGCCGCCTGATCGCGCTGAACAGCCCGAGCGCGCCGCCGCCCGACGCCTCGATCAGCTCGGCTGTACGCCCCCGCGAGCGCGGGGAGGTCGCCGCGCGCGATGTCGGTGACGATGAGGACCTCCGACTGGCGCGCATAGTCGAAGGGGCTGGGCACCGCGAAATGCCGGACGCCGCCGTCCATGTGGCGCGCGCCGGTGCGGATATCGGCATCGTGCCAGTCGTTCGACCCGCGCAAGGTTGCCGAGGTGACGAGCACGCCATGCGCCGGGCGGTAGACGATATCGGCGATCGGCCGCGCCGGGTCGAGCCAGTGGCGGTGGAGGTCGGCGTCGACCTCGCGCCCGTCGATGCGGTTGACTGCCAGCCAGTCGACGAAATCGGGATCGGCGGGGCCGCCGACGCGCCCGAGCAGCGACAGCCAGGCGCCCAGCGTGTCGATCCGGGTGCCGAGGCTGTGGCGCGCCCCGTCGACGCGCGCGCGCGCCTGCCCGTCGAGCCAGTCGGGCGGGTCCTCGATCAGCGCGTCGAGCCGCTTGCCGAGCGCCATCAGCGGGCGCAGCAGCGCCTCGATCGCGTCGGCGGCGCTCGCGGCGGCGGCGACCAGTTCGGCATCGGGATCGGCGAGCTCGGTTTCGAGGCCGTAGCCGCTGTCGCCCTTGGCGTCGGCGCCCCGCGCATAGACCTGCCCGCGCACCGCCGCGAGCAGGCGCTCGATCGCGCCCCAGGGCGCGTTCTCCGCCAGCCGTCCGAGCCAGCCGTCGCCGGGCAATTCGGCGGCGGCGGCGATCGCTGCCTGGATCGCCTTGTCGCCCGCTTCGTCATAGCTCGCGACATCGGCAAGCCGTGCCGCCAGCCCGCGCCGCCGCCCGCGCGACTTGCCTTCGGGGCCGAGAATCCAGCGGCGGATTTCGATCGCCTCCTGTCCGGTGAGCGCGGCGGCGAACATCGAATCGGCGGCGTCCCACAGATGATGCCCCTCGTCGAAGATCAGCCGCGTCGCCGGAGCGCCTCCGTCGCGTGGACGCGCCGCCTGCACCATCGTCAGCGCATGGTTGGCGATGACGATATCGGCCTGTGCCCCCGCACGCGCCGAGCGTTCGATGAAGCATTTGCGGAAATGCGGGCAGCCCGCATAGATGCACTCGCCGCGCCGGTCGGTCAGCGCGGTGGTGCCGTTGCGGCGGAACAGCGCGGGCAGCCAGCCGGGCAGGTCGCCGCCGACCATGTCGCCGTCGCGCGTATAGGCCGCCCAGCGCGCGACGAGCTGCGCGAGGATCGCGGCGCGTCCCGAAAAGCCGCCCTGCAGCGCATCCTCGAGGTTGAGCAGGCAGAGGTAATTTTCGCGCCCCTTGCGCACCACCACCTTTTCGCGGTGCGTCGCGGCGTCGGGGTAGAGCCGCTCGGTCTCGCGCGCGAGCTGGCGCTGCAGCGCCTTGGTGAAGGTCGAGATGCACACCGCGCCCGCCGACTGGTCGATCCATTGCTTGGCGGGGGCGAGATAGCCGAGCGTCTTGCCTATCCCGGTGCCCGCTTCGGCGACGAGCATCTGCGGCGCATCCCTGCGTTCGCGGGCGGCGAAGATGCCGGCGGCGGCGCGCGCATAATCCTGTTGCCCCGTCCGCCGTTCGGCGCCGTCGCCGGTGAGGCGGTCGAGCCGCGCCGTCACATCGTCGGCGTCGATCGTCACCTGCCGCGGCTGGCCGCGCGGCGGCGCCTCCTCCCATTCGGGCAGGCGCGCGAACAGCCAGCGTTCGTCGCGCTCGGGCGCGGCCTGCCGCTGGAGCAAAGGCGCCCAGGGCCAGCGCTGGCGCGCCAGCGCCTGCAGTCCGTGCCAGGCGCCTTCGCGCTCGGGCCAGTCGGGGGTGTCGAGGCAGGCGAGCATCGCGGCGGCGGCCTGCGGCAGGAAAGCCGCGACCTCGGCTTCATCCTTCGGCGCCGTCAGGCCCAGCGCGGCGGCGATCCCTGCCGGCGTCGGCACCGCGAAGCGTGCGGGGAAGAGGAAGGCGAAGAGTTCGAGCAGGTCGAGCCCCGACAATTCGGGATAGCCGAGCCGGTCGCCGGTCAGCGGCGCGTTGATGAAGATATGCGGCGTTCCCGCGACCGCCGCGATCGCCTCGCCCCGGTCGACCCGCCGCGCGCGGCTCTGCGCGTCGGCGAGCCAGATGCCGACATGGCTGGCATGGATCGCGGGCAGGGGGAGAGGCTGCGGCATGTCCGCAGGGTAGGGACAAAAGAGGAACGCGGCAAGGATGGGTTGCCATCCTGGAGCATGAAGCGTCGCCCCCGCGAAGGCGGGGGCCTCAATCGGCCTATTCCCGCGCCGCTGTGTAAACCGACGACGGCCCCCGCCTTCGCGGGGGCGACGACAAATGCACAATGCGAAGACGGTTCAATTCAACCCGCGCCGCCCGAAACTCACCGGCCGCATCGAGCGGAACACCTGCGCCGTACTCGCTCGGCCAGGCGCTGCGCGCGCGGTCGAGCGCGTTGTAGAGCGGCCCGTCGGTCAGTTCATAGGGAAAGCGCACGCCCATGCGGTCGGTCTCGGCCCACATCACGATCGCATAGACCGTCTGGCCCGCATAATGGATCTCGCAGCGCGAGCGTACCGGCAGGATCGCCCCGCCCTCGATCCGCGCGCCGCCCTCCGACAGGTCGGTGATGCGGCCCTCGACCATGTTGAGCACGCCATTCACGACGACGTCGATCGACACGCTGGCGCGCACATGCTGGCGCGGGCTGAGAGGGGTGCTGCTGGTCATCATGGGGAGAGGCTAAGAAAAGATGGTAAATTTTCCGGTAATGATGCTTGGCGTGCGATAACTTGATTGAACGTTCAAGTCGCGATAGACGGGGTGGAGAACCGGCGGGAGGAGCGGGCGATGCGCATGGCAGTGATGATGGCGGGCCTGCTCGCCGCGACGCCTGCGGCGGCGGCGGACGAACAACCCGCGCTCGCTGACCTCTTCGCGCCGCTCGTGGGGCAGTGCTGGAGCGGCGAATTTCCCGGCGGCAAGGCACGCGATACGCACTGCTACCGGCTGATCGAAGGCGGGACGGCGCTGGAGGACCGGCATATCGTCACCGGCGGGGCCGAACCCTATGGCGGCATCACCCTCTATCGCCGGGGCGGTGCTGACGGCACGATCCGCTATCATTATTTCGCCGACGACGGCGGCTATAGCGAGGGCCGGGCGGTCCCGGTCGCGGGCGGCTTCGATTTCCCCGACGAGGATTATGTTGGCCCCGCGGGCAAGGCGATGGCGATCCGCAACAGGCTGCGCTTCGATCCGGCGGGCGGCTATGCGGCCGAATCCGAGAAGCGCGAGGGCGAGGGCTGGGTGCCGCTCGTTTCGATTCAGTTCGCGGCGGTCGGCCCCGCCCCCGCGCCGGGAACGATCGCCTTCGACCATCTGCAGGTCTCGCGTGCGATCGTCCGTGATCTCGTCCGGGCCGGGGAGCGATGCCGCCGCCTATGTCGCCATCGCCAATCTCGGCGGCACGCCCGACCGGTTGCTGTCGGCGCGCTGCGCCTGCGCCGCGCGCGTCGAACTGCACCGCGTCGTCCGGCAGGGGGCGAAAGTGTCGATGGAGAGCGACTGGCCGCTCGCCATCGCGCCCGGCGCGCGGACCGAAGTCAAGCCCGGCACGCCGCTCCACCTGATGCTGATGGAATTGAACGCGCCGCTGGTGGCTGCACGGCAGCGTGCCGGTGGTCCTGCAGTTCGAGCGCGCGGGCGCGGTACGCGTCGATTTCCATATCGTCGCCGACAGCGCCAGTGGCTGGGCAGGCTGAGCGGCCTGTTGCCAGCGCCAGCCGGGAATGGTTTACCCCGAACCATGGCCCGCCCGATCATCCTCTATGGCATCGCGCTCGCCGCCGTGGCCTTTCTGCTCGAATGGCTGAACTACAAGCATTTGGTCTATCGCTGGTCGACGGAATTCTATGTGGCCTGCATCGCGGTACTGTGCGTCGCGCTCGGCATCTGGGTCGGCAACCGGCTGACCGCGCGGCCGCGCCGGGGCTTTGTGCGCAACGACGCCGCGATCGCATCACTCGGGATCAGCGCGCGCGAATGCGAGGTGCTCGAAATGCTGGCGGCGGGCCATGCCAACAAGGTCATCGCGCGGCGGCTCGACATCTCGCCCAACACGGTGAAGACGCACATCGCGCGGCTCTATGAGAAGCTGGAGGTCGCGAGCCGGACGCAGGCGGTGCAAAAGGCGCAGGCGCTCGATATTTTGCCGTAAAATCGGGCGATCACCCCCAGATCACCCATATGGGCGATCGATTTCGTCCGTTGTTCCGGTCCATCCCGCATGGCATCCACCAATCGGGGAGACATATCATGGGCAGGATTATCGCAGTCTACGGCGTCATCTCGGGCGTCATCGTCATTCTGGGCATGTACACCAGCATGGCCGTCATTTCCGATCACGGCACGATGGGCATGGTCGCCGGCTATCTGTCGATGCTGGCGGCGATGATCTTCGTGTTCGTCGGCGTCAAACGCTATCGCGACGTCCATCTTGGCGGGGTGATCGGTTTCGGCAGGGCGCTGATGGTCGGGCTCGGCATCGCGGGCGTGTCGTCGCTTTTCTATGTGCTCAGCTGGGAAGTCTATATGGCACTGACCGGCGGGACGTTCATGACTGAATATATCGCCAGCAGCATCGAGAATATGCGCGCGGCGGGCAAATCGGCGGCGGAGATCGCGAAATTCTCGGCCGAGATGAACGCGATGGCCGAACAGTACAAGAACCCGCTGTTCCGCATGGCGCTGACCTTCATGGAGATTTTGCCGGTCGCGCTGCTGGTGTCGCTGATCTCGGCGGCCTTGCTGCGCAAGAGCGGCTTCATGCCCGCGACGCAGCCGCGCGGGTAGCGGGAGGTGTACCGGCAGGGCCTTTGCGAAGCCGGTGTCGATGGCTTTGGGGTGGGGAGTGGACATTTGAGGAATGAACCGGTTTCCCCTCCCGCAAGCGGGAGGGGCAGCGAGACTTGCGAGCTTGCTCGTTAGTCGCAGCGGGGTGGGCCATTGCAACGTCGCTGCCCACCCCCAACCCCTCCCGCCTGCGGGAGGGGAGATAAACGACCCCTCCCGCCCGATAGCCGCCGTCGCGACCCTGCAGGAAATACCGTCACTATCGGCTTTCCTAATTTATTCCCGCATGTTTGATACTGGTCGATGCCGCTCGCACCTGCCTTTCGGGCTAAAGCCACAAAAGCCACAAAAATGGTGCGCCCATGCGGGGCCTTTGCGTCCTTAAGGGGGGCGGACTGTACGGCAGTCCCGCGATTCCAGTGTAAAGTTGCGCAGTTTTCTGCGGTTTTCCTCGCCACCCGTCGCCGCTGCCCGAATCACGTCCGGCTCGGGGCTGACGGCTTGTGGCGCCACGTCGTATCGGCACGGCAGGGCGCGGATCCCTGGCACAGACAAACGCCGGTCGCGAATGAAGTTGCGCAGTTTTCCGGGCTTCTTTCCATTGCCGCCGCTTGCCGCTATGGGCGCTGCCATGACTGACTTGCACCTCCACCCGTCGCTGCGCGAGCCCGCGCAAACGTCCAAGGCCTGGCCGTTCGAAGAAGCGCGCAAGCTGATCAAACGCTATCCGCAGGGCAAGCCGGGCGGCGAGGCCGTGCTGTTCGAGACCGGCTATGGCCCCTCGGGCCTGCCGCATATCGGCACCTTCAACGAAGTGCTGCGCACGACGATGGTCCGCCGCGCCTATGAAACGCTCACCGCCAATGAATCCGGGGTCGCCGCGCCGACGCGGCTCGTGGCGTTCAGCGACGACATGGACGGGCTGCGCAAGGTTCCCGACAATGTGCCGCAGCAGGACATGTTGCGCGAACATCTCGGCAAGCCGCTGACCGATATTCCCGACCCGTTCGGCAAATATGAGAGTTTCGCGCATCACAACAATGCGATGCTGCGCGAATTTCTCGACCGGTTCGGTTTCCAGTACGAGTTCGTCAGCTCGACCGAGCGCTACAAGTCGGGCGCCTTCGACGAGGCGCTGAAGAATGTCCTGCGCCACAATCAGGAGATTCTCGACATCATGCTGCCGACGCTGCGCGCCGAGCGCGCGGCGACCTATTCGCCCGTCCTGCCGGTGAGCCCCAGGTCGGGCATCGTGCTGCAGGTGCCGGTGACGGTGGTCGATGCCGACAAGGGCCTCGTGTCCTTCGAGGACGAGGGCGAGACGATCACCCATTCGATCCTGTCGGGCGGCGCCAAGCTGCAGTGGAAGGTCGACTGGGCGATGCGCTGGGTCGCGCTCGGTGTCGATTATGAAATGTACGGCAAGGACCTGACCGACAGCGGTACCCAGTCGGGCAAGATCGCGCGCGCGCTCGGCGGGCAAAAGCCCGAGGGGCTGATCTACGAGATGTTCCTCGACGAAAAGGGCGAGAAGATTTCCAAGTCGAAGGGCAACGGCCTGTCGATGGAGGAGTGGCTGACCTATGGCAGCGAGGAAAGCCTCGCCTTCTTCGCCTATCGCGAGCCCAAGGCGGCGAAGCAGCTTCACATCGGCGTGGTGCCGAAGGCGGTCGACGAATATCTGCAGATGCGAGGGCATTATCCGGCGCAGGAGGGCGACAAGAAGCTCGGAAACCCCGTGCATCATGTCCATGTCGCGCGCGGCGAGCAGGTTCCCGCGACCGAACTGCCGGTGACCTTCGGGCTGCTGCTCAACCTTGTCGGGGTGATGGGCGCCGATGCGTCGAAGGAGCAGATCTGGCGCTATCTCGGCCAATATGTGGCGGGCGCGAGCGCCGAGGCCTATCCGGAGCTCGACCGCCTGATCGACAATGCAATGGCCTATAACCGCGACTATGTCGCCCCGACGCTGAACCGGCGCAAGCCGGTGGGCGGCGAGGGCGCGGCGCTGGCCGAACTCGACACAAAGCTTGCGGCGTTGCCCGCGGACGCCTCGGCCGACGATATCCAGAATATCGTCTACGAGATCGGCAAGAACGAAGCATACGGGTTCGAGACTCTGCGCGACTGGTTCAAGGCGCTCTACGAGACGCTGCTCGGGTCGAGCGCGGGGCCGCGCATGGGCAGCTTCATCGCGCTGTTCGGCATCGACAATACGCGCTGCGGCTGATCGCGGAGGCGTTGAGTTGAAGCCCATAGACCCCATTCCCCCGTTCGTGCTGAGCTTGTCGAAGCACCGTTCTTTCCTTTGAGCCACAACAGAAAAGGACGGCCCTTCGACAAGCTCAGGGCGAACGGCATTTTTGAACGCGTTGTGTGAGCGGAACGATACCGATGATCGACATCTTCACCACCGGCGGCACGATCGACAAAGTCTATTTCGACGCCTTGTCGGAATTTCAGATCGGCCCCGCGGCGATCCCCGACATGCTGCGCGAGAACAACGTCCATGTCCCGCACCGCGTCACCCAGCTGATGCGCAAGGACAGTCTGGAACTGACCGACGCCGACCGCGAGACGATCCGCGCCGCGGTCGCCGCGAGCGATGCGGATCGCATTCTGGTGACCCATGGCACCGACACGATGGTCGCGACCGGGCGCGTGCTCGCCGGCATCCCCGGCAAGACGATCGTGCTGACCGGCGCGATGCAGCCCGCGTCGGTGCGCGCGAGCGATGCCGAATTCAACGTCGGCTTCGCGCTCGCCGCCGCGCAGACCCTGCCGCCGGGCGTCTATGTCGCGATGAACGGCATGATCTTCGATCCCGAAACCACGGTGAAGGACCGCGCGGCGGGCCGCTTTCGCGCCGAGGGGTAAAGGACCGCGAAACCATGGGGTTGAAAAATCTTCCCCCTGTGATCCAGATCATGCCATTGTGTCACCGGGTCGTGTGAAAAAGACACCGGGGGCGGTGAGTCGCTGCCCCGCCTCAAATGGACAACCAAAGGGAAGGGTAAACTCATGACCAGCAACAAACTCGCCGGGCTGATCGCCGCGTCGGCGACCGCCATCGCCCTCTCGAGCGCCGCGGTCGCGGCCGACGCGGGCACCGCCGCCGGCTCGGCCTATGAAGCGAACAGCTGCAAGGGCGCTTCGGGCTGCAAGGGCGATGCGAAAACCGATGCCAGCAGCTGCAAGGGCGACGCCAAGACCGATGCCAGCAGCTGCAAGGGTGCTTCGGGCTGCAAGGGCGACGCCAAGACCGATGCCAGCAGCTGCAAGGGCGCGTCGGGCTGCAAGGGCGACGCCAAGACCGACGCCAGCAGCTGCAAGGGTGCCTCGGGCTGCAAGGGCGACGCCAAGACCGATGCCAGCAGCTGCAAGGGTGCTTCGGGCTGCAAGGGCGACGCCAAGCCCGATGACAAGACCGACGCGTCGAGCTGCAAGGGCACGACCGATGCCAAGACCGACGCCAGCAGCTGCAAGGCTTCGGGCGGTTGCGGCGCGACCGGCTTCAAGACGATCGCCAGCCTCTGATAGACGCCGGATGACAGGGGTGGGCGGCCCGGCGTCTCCATCGCGGGGATGCCGGGCCGCCGGCCCGACGGAGCCAGCCATGCGCGACGCGAACCGCAAGACCATCGCCTCGCCGGGATTTGGCCTGGGGCTGCGGACGGTCCACTATCCCGACTATGTCGCCGCGCCGCAGCGGGTCGACTGGCTGGAGATCATCTCCGAAAATTACATGGTGCCCGGCGGCCGGCCGCTGGCGATGCTCGACCGCATCCGCGCCGACTATCCGGTGGTGATGCACGGCGTATCGCTGTCGATCGGGTCCGACGAGCCGCTCGATGGCCGTTATCTGGCCGAACTGAAGGCGCTCGCCGAACGGATCGAGCCCTTGTGGGTGTCCGATCATCTGTGCTGGACCGGCATCAATGCGCACAATACGCATGACCTGCTGCCGTTGCCCTATGACGCGCCCGCGCTGGCCTGCGTCGTCGACAATATCGCCAGGGTGCAGGACCATCTCGGCCGCCGCATCCTGATCGAAAATCCGTCCTCCTATGTCACCTTTCGCTCGTCGGACCGGACCGAGTGGGAATTTCTGGCGGAGATGGCGGAGCGCGCCGACTGCCTGCTGCTGCTCGACGTCAACAATATCTATGTCAGCGCGCGCAACCATGGGTTCGATCCCATCGACTATCTCGCCGGGCTGCCCGCGCACCGCATCCAGCAGGTGCATCTGGCGGGGCACAGCGACATGGGCGACTATGTCATCGACACCCACGATCACGACGTCTGCGACGCGGTGTGGGACCTTTATGCCCGGGCCATCCGCACGTTCGGCCCGCTCGCGACGATGATCGAGCGCGACGACGACATTCCGCCGCTGGCCGACGTGATCGCCGAACTCGACCGCGCGCGGTCGGTCGCCGATGCCGCGCTGCGCGAACCGGTAGTTGCGCATGGCTGAGGCGCTGCGCGACGTGCAGGCGCTGTTCCTCGCCGGGGTGATCCGCGGCGAGGCCGAGGCCGAGCGGCTGATCGTCGACGACAATCGCGTCGGTGCGACGCGGCGGCTCGACATCTATCGCAACAATTACCGCGCGAACGTGACCGGCATCCTCGCCGACCATTATGAGCGGCTGCACCTCTATCTGGGCGAGGAGCAGTTCGCCCGGCTGGCCGGCGCCTTCGTCGATGCGCAGCCGTCGATGGTCCGCAACCTGCGCTATTATGGCGGCGGCTTCGCCGATTATCTGGCGCGGCATTTTCCCGAAGATGGCGAACTCGAAGAGCTGGCGCGCCTCGACTGGGCGCTGCGCGATGCCTTCGACGCGCCCGATGCCGAACCGCTCGATGCCGATGCAGTCGGCGCGCTTGGCGACGCGTGGATCGCTGCGCCGCTGACGCTGGTGCCGTCGGCGCAGTTCGTGGCCGCCTCCTTCAACATCGCCGCGATCTGGAACGCGCTCGAGGCGGAGGAGGTGCCGCCCGAGGCTGAACGGCGCGACCAGGCGGAGACGATCCTCGTCTGGCGGCAGGGCGGCAGTCCGCAATTCCGCACCCTCGGCGCGGACGAAGCCGCGGCGCTCGGGCTGATCGCCGAGGGATGCAGCTTCACCGTGCTCAGTGAGCATATGCTCGAACGGCTGGGCGAGGCGGCGGCGATGCAGGCGCTCGGCGGGTGGCTCGGCGGCTGGCTGGCCGAAGGGACGGTGATGCTGGCCGGTCAGGCGGAGGCCGGCAGCGAAGTCACCTGACGCAGCACCGCCGCATAGTTTGGCGCGATCGTCATCGCCTCATGCTTGCCCGCGCGCCCCAGGGCGGCATGGACCTCCGGCAGGCGGTAGCAGGGCACGCCCATGAACAGATGATGCTCGGCGTGATAATTGACCCAATAGGGCGCGACGGTCGCGCGGGCGAGCCAGCCCGCGTGGGTCGTGCGCGCATGGCTGAACGGGTCCTGGCTGCCGGTCGTGGTGCAGGCATGTTCGGCGATGTTGCGGATGCGCAGATAGAGCTGGAAGGTCGTCGCGAGGCCCGCGAGCCACAGCAGATAGGGCGTCCAGCCGTAGAGCGCGAGCGACAGGCCGAGCAGCACCGCCTGCACGAGCAGGAAGCGCCCGACCGCGCGCGTCACCGCCATCGCGCCCGCGACGTCGGTCGTCGGTGACGTCATGCCGTCGTCGGACTGCTTGTTGAAGGGCGTGCCCGCCTTGGTCCCGCCCTTGCCCTTTTCGGGCTTTTCGCCGCGCAGCATCGCCTTCAGCCCGACGGTCGCGAAGCCGAATTGCGCAACGCGCTGCTTGAAGAAGGTCTGGCCGGTCAGGTCGCGCAGCACCTTGCGCCCCAGGCTGGCACGCGTCGTGGGAAAGGGCTTCGACAGCGACAGGTCGGGGTCTTCGGGCTGCTGCGTGAATTTATGGTGCTGCAGATGATAGGTGCGGTACGCGATCAGGTCCGACCCGACCGCCGCGCCGGTCAGCCAGTCGCCGAGAAAATTGTTGATTTTGCGGTTCGGATGCAGCGCCCCGTGCGCGGCGTCGTGCATCAATATCGCGAAGCCGAGTTGGCGGCCGCCGACGAGGATGATCGCGGCGAGCCACGCGAGCGGATTCGCCAGCCAGGCGGCGAGGCCCAGCACCGCGATGCTGACGATCCAGCCATGCGCGACGAGCCAGATGCCGCGCCACGGCGAAACACGCGTGATCGCGGCCCATTCGTCGCGGTCGAAAAACTGGGTGGGCGGCAAAAGGCGTACGGCAGGCATGGATCGACTATAACGGGTTGCGAAGAAAAACCCAATACTCCCATTTCGGAGCAATTCCCGGGATTTGCGGAGGATGCGGCTAAGATTTTGGAAACCCATTTCCGGCAAGCCGTTTCGCGGGGACCGGCTGAAACAGGAACTGCGGGATTGGGGTTGGAGCGGGCCATCGTACGGCCAGCGGAGAGCGAGGCGTCGACCGACGGATCGCTGTTCGATTCGCCGGAATTTGTGACGCGCCTGACGCGCGTCGCGCAGCTGTGGCATTATGTGCTGGTCAGCCGTGTGCTCGTTTTTTTCTCCTGCGCCTTTTTCCCTGGCCTGCCCGGCTTTTTCGAGCGGCCGTCGCAATGGCTGCTGCTCGGCCTCGGTATCGCGTGCGACCTGGTATTGACGGTGATCGGGCAAGTGTCGCGCGGCGTGCGCGCCGGACCGCCCAAACGCATCGGACTCTGGTGCGGCGCCGCGATGCTGCTGATCGCGGTCGGTACGCTGTTCACGAGCATCGCGATGTTCGTCTCGTCGTCGGGCGACGGCGCGCTGTATGTCGACGCCTTTGCGGCGATCCGGATCGGCGCGATTCTGGTGACGGCGTCGGCAGTGGCGATTGCGCGCCCCGCCTTTTTCGCCTTCGCGGGCGCGACCGCGCTCGGCGGCGCGATCGGCAAGGCGTCGATGCCGTTCGCCTTTGCCGCGATGATCTTTCTCGCCCTGCTCATCGTCATGGTCCGCGAGGATGCGCGCCACCAGAAGCGCAAGGAACGCGCCAAGCGCAAGGCGATCGGCGACCAGCAGCGCGCGCTCAACCTGATGCGCGATTTCGAGCGGGCCGGACGCGGCTGGTTCTGGGAAACCGACCGGCACGGGGCGCTCGTCTATCTGTCGCCCACGGTGGCGGCGAAGCTGGGCCGAGCCGCTCGGCGACCTGCTCGGCAAACCGTTCACCGATATCATTCGCAAGCGCATCGGCAATGATGACAGCGAGGAACGCACGCTCGGCTTCAGCCTGTCATCGCGGACGCCGTTCAAGGAACTGACGGTGCAGGCGGCAGTGCAGGGCGAGGAGCGCTGGTGGTCGATCTCGGGCCATCCGATCAGCAACGAACTCGGCAATTTCCAAGGATTCCGCGGCAGCGGCACCGACCTCACCGAAAGGAAAAAGTCCGAGCGCGAGATCAATCAGCTCGCACGCTACGACGTGCTGACCGGTCTCGCCAACCGGCTTCACATCACCGACCTGCTCGAACGCGCGCTGAAGAACCATATCGGCCAGGCCCAGCCCTGTGCGATGATGCTGCTCGATCTCGACCGTTTCAAGGCGGTGAACGATACGCTCGGCCACCCGGTCGGCGACCAGTTGCTGCAACAGGTCGCGGCGCGGCTGACCCAGATCATCGGCGATCGCGGTCAGGTCGGGCGTCTCGGCGGCGACGAATTCCAGATCGTGCTGCCGCAGATCGTCCATGCCGACAAGCTCGCCGGCATCGCCAATGCGATCATCCTCAGCATCGCCAAGCCCTTTGCGATCGAGGGGGAACAGGTGCGCGTCGGTTCGTCGATCGGCATCGCGGTGTCGGAGGGCGCGGGGGTGCCGGCATCGGCGCTGGTCCGCAACGCCGACCTGGCGCTTTACGCGGCCAAGGACGCGGGGCGGGGCGTCTATCGTTTCTATGCCGACGCGATGCACAATCAGGCCAGCGAGCGCAAGGCGATCGAGGACGCGCTGCGCGACGCGCTGGCGAAGGACGAGCTTCGTCTGGTCTATCAGCCGATCGTCGATGTCGCGAGCGAGCGGATTTCGGGCTTCGAGGCGCTGATCCGCTGGCAGCGCGGCGACCAGCCGCAGCGATCAGCCCGGCAAAATTCATCCCCATCGCGGAGGAATCGAATCTCATCGTTCCGATCGGCGAATGGATCGTCCGGTCGGCCTGCGCCGCGATTGCCGAGCTGGGACCGGGGTACCGCGTCGCCGTCAACGTCTCGCCGCGCCAGTTCGCCAACGACAAATTGCCCGCGACGATCATGAGCGCGGTGTCGGCGGCGGGCATCCGCCCCGAGCAGTTGGAACTCGAAATTACCGAGGGGATATTCCTCGACGAAAGTCCCGAGAATCTGGAGATGTTCCAGCGCCTGAAGCGCACCGGCGTGCGGCTGGCGCTCGATGATTTCGGTACCGGCTATTCGGCGCTGGGCTATTTGAAGAAGGCGCCGTTCGACAAGATCAAGATCGACCAGAGCTTCGTGCGCGGCGCCGCCGACCGAAGCAGCATGAACGCCGCGATCATCTCGTCGATCGTCGGGCTGGCGGCGGCGCTCCGGATGGAAACCACCGCCGAGGGGGTGGAGACGCACGACGATCTCGACCTGATCCGCGGGCTCGGGTGCAGCCATGTCCAGGGCTATATCTATGGCAGGCCGATGACGCTGAGCGAGGCGCTGGCCCTGCTCCGCGCCGGCGACGGCCGCGTCGTCGCGAAAGGGTACAAGAGCGCCCGCGAGGCGCGCAGCCGCACCTTCCGCACGATCCAGGTCGAAAGCGGCGGGCATCGTTATGAAGCGATCGTCCGCAATGTGTCGACGCGCGGCGCCTTGATCGAGGGACTGTGGAACGTCCCGCAGGGCACCGGTTTTCAGCTTGTCTTCGGCCCCGACCTGATGCTCGATGCCGAGGCGCGCTGGTCGGAGGAAAATCGGGTCGGGGTGCAGTTCGCCAAGGCGGTCGAAATATCGGCCCTGATCGGCGGCGCGGCGCCGGGGTTGGCGGGCCGGACGCGGATCGAACGGGCGGCCTGAGCTGCCGAGAGGACCGGGGGTGCCGGTCTGTTTTGGGGTGGAAGGCGGACATTTGAGGAATGAACCGGTTTCCCCTCCCGCAAGCGGGAGGGGCAGCGAGACTTACGAACTTGTTCGTTAGTCGCAGCGGGGTGGGCTGTCGCGACGGCGCTGCCCACCCCCGGCCCCTCCCGCCTGCGGGAGGGGAGAACGAGCGTCCCCTTCCGCCCGCAACCGGTCAGCCCATCCCCTCCGGCCTGCTCAGTCCGCGATCCGCCCGCGCGCCATCACCCAGTCGACCTTTTCGAGCACGCGCACATCGGTCAGCGGGTCGCCCGAGACCGCGATCATGTCCGCCGACAGGCCCGGCGCGATGCGGCCGATTTCCTGTTCCATCGACAGCGCCTTCGCCGCGACGGTCGTCGCGCTCGCCAGCGCCTCGCGCGGGGTCAGCCCGTTCGCGACCAGCAGCGCGAATTCGCCGCCGTTGCGGCCATGCTCGAACACGCCGGCTGTCGGTGCCGAAGGCGACGGGGACGCCGAGCGCCTTGGCGCGGGTGACCGCCTGGCCGACGCTGGCCATCGTCATGCGGACCTTTTCCTCGACCGTCGGGGTGTAGATGCCCTTGCCCAGCCGTTCCTTGATGCCCTCGAACGCCATCAATGTCGGGACGAGATAGGTGCCCTTGGCCTTCATCACCTTGAGCGCCGCGTCGTCGGCGAAGGTGCCATGGTCGATCGTGTCGATCCCCGCGGCGGCGGCATCCTCGATCCCGCGCGCGCCATGGGCATGCGCCATCACCTTGAGGCCCAGCGAATGGGCGGTGGTGGCGATGTTGTCGAGTTCGGCCTTGCTGAAATGGCCTTCGAGCCCGCGGCCCTGCTGCGACAGCACGCCGCCGGTGGCGGTGATCTTGATGATGTCGGCCCCGGCGCGCGAGGCCTTGCGGACCTTTTCGGCGCATTCGACCGCACCAGTGCACGTATAGCCCTGGTCGAGCACGTCGTGGACATCCTCGCGAAAACCGGTGACGTCGCCGTGCCCGCCGACGATCGACAGCGCCAGCCCCGCGGCGATGATGCGCGGGCCGGTGATGAAGCCGTTCGCGGTGCCCCGGCGGAGCGAGAAGGCGGTATATTGCGCCGACCCCGCCTCGCGCACCGTGGTGAAGCCGGCGCGGAGCGTGATGCCGGCGTTCTTGACCCCGACCACGACGCCCCATTCGTCGGGATCGACCGCTTCGCCGCGATAATCGCCGCCGGGATCGCCGGTCAGATGGACATGAAGGTCGATGAGGCCGGGGAGCAGCGTCTTGTCGCCGAGCTCGACGATCTCGGCATCGGCGGGGGCAGGGGCGCGGCCCTCGACGATCGAGGTGATGCGGTCGTCGGTGACCGTGACGGTCGAGGCGCCGAGCGCCGGCTTGTCGGCGTCGGTGATGACGCGTCCGGCGTAGATGACGGTGGTCTTGGCATAGGCCGTGCCGGCCATGAGCGCGAGCGCCGCCGCGGCGGCGAGTCCGAGTTTACGCATTCGATTTCCCCTGTTTCGTATCGCCATGGTGGCGCGCCGAACGGGGGAGGGCAAGCGCATAAAAAGAGGGGGCCAAGGCTAGCCCCCTCAGTCTGCCATTCCGGTAACCGAAAGGAAATTACCAGAAGAAGTCGTAGATCACGTCGACCACTTCGCCGCTGTAGGTGTCGACGAGCAGGGCGTCGTTATAGTAGCGGACCCAGCGGTACCCGCCATAGGCCGCATGGCAGGCGATAATAGCCCGGATCGTTGATCCAGTAACGCTGGCTGTAGAACAGCGAGCCCAGCGTGAAGCCGATGCTGAACCGGGTGTAGCCGCGGTTGCGATACGGGTTGTAATAGCGCGGCAGACGGTAATAGCTGCCGTACCGCTGGCGATAGTCGCGCCAGTCGTAGCGGCGGTCGTTGCGCCAGTCGCGGTTCCAGTTGTTGCCCGGACGGCGGTCGCGATAGCGGCGATCGGCATAACCGTTGTTGTTGTTGTTGCGGTCGTACCGCCGGTCGACGCGGCCATTGTTGTTGCGATCCCGCTGACGGTCGACCTGACCGTTGCGGTTGCGATCCCACTGGCGGTCGCCGCGGCCATCGTTGTTGCGGCCATAGGTGCCGCCGCGCCGCTGGTCTTGCTGGCGCTGATATTGCTGACGCGGCGCTTGCTGGCGCGGTGCTTGCTGGCGCTGTCCCACCTGCGGACGGTCGCCGCCCGACCAGTTGCGGCGCTGCGGTTGCTGGACCTGCGGGCGGGGCGCCTGCTGGCGCTGGACCTGCACCTGTTGACGCTGGACCTGCGGCTGGCGCTGCGGACGCTGGCCACGGTCGCCGCCGCCGCCGCGGGTATAGCCCGCGCCGCGGTTGCCGCCGCCGCCGCGATTGCCGTCGCCGCGCTGCGCGAGCTGCTGGCCTTCGCGCGCCTGTGCCATCACCGGCGTGATCGGGGTGAGCATCGTCGCTGCGATCAGCAACCCTCCGATTATTCTCTTCATCACATGTCTCCGAACTCGGGTCCCATGGCGGGCGGGCAGCCGACCGGGAAGATGAATCGAAAGTTACCGCCGAGCAAGATGAGTCATGGCTGAACCATGTCGTTGCCTGCTGTTCAGCTAGATGAACGATCGGGCCGTTCAGCGGTCCGGTGGAGCCCGCATCGCCGGGACGGCCTCGGCGGCGTCCTGCGGGCGGATGCCCGGCGGCGGGGCGGCGGCGATACGCTCCTCGCCGCGCAGCACGCGGCCCGCGCGTTTGATGGCGCTGCGGATGCGCGGATAGGTGCCGCAGCGGCAGATGTTGGTCATCGCCGCGTCGATTTCGGCATCGCCGGGATTGCTGTTGGCGCGCAGCAGCGCCGCCGCCGCCATGATCATGCCCGATTGGCAGAAACCGCATTGCGGCACCTGTTCGGCGACCCACGCCTGCTGCACCGGATGGCTGCGGTCGCGGGTCAGCCCCTCGATCGTGGTCACGAAGCGGCCCTCGCACTCGGCGATCGTGACCAGGCAGCTGCGGATCGCCTCGCCGTCGATATCGACGGTGCAGGCGCCACATTCGCCGGTGCCGCAGCCATATTTGGTCCCGGTCAGGTTCGACGCATCGCGAAGCGCCCACAAGAGGGGCGTCTCCGGATCCATCCGATATTCGATGGGGCGGTCGTTGACCGAGAATCGCGTCATGCCGCTCCTGTTAGCCCAGCGGCGGGATTAGTCACGCCAGCTCGTGTCGATCTTGTCGACCTTGCGCACCATCGCGTCGAATTCGGCCTTGCCCGACTGGCCGGGGATCGCGGCCATATAAAGGTCGCGCTGGTGGACCTTGATGACGTCCTCGCCGACCAGGATCGGCTTGCCCATGCTCATCGTCGCCATCTGGATCTCGCACGCGCGCTGCAGCGCCCAATATTTGATGAAGGCGTCGGTCAGCGACTTGCCCATCACCACGGGGCCGTGGTTGCGCAGCATCAATATGCGTTTGTCGCCCAGATGCTCGACCAGCCGCACCCCCTCTTCCTCGCGCACCGTCACGCCCTCGAAATCATGATAGGCGAGCTGTCCGATGAAATTGCAGGCATAGAAGTTCGTCGGTTGCAGCCCGCCCTCGAGCCCGCACACCGCCATCGTCGCGGTCGTGTGGGTATGGATGATCGCATGGGCATCGGGCAGGACGCGGTGGAACAGGCTGTGCTGGACGAAGCCCGCCTTGTTGACGTGCCACGGATTGTCGGCATCGACCTTGTTGCCGTCGATGTCGATCTTGATCAGGTTCGACGCGCAGACCTCGCTGAAATGCAGGCCATAGGGGTTGATCAGGAAAGAGCCTTCCTCGTCGGGCACCTTCACCGTGATGTGGTTGAAGATCATCTCGTCCCAGCCCATCATCGCGAAGATGCGGTAACAGGCGGCCAGTTCCTGCCGCGCCGTCCATTCGGCTTCGCTGTATTTGCTGTTGCGCTTGAGCTGGGTCGCCATGGCCTGATCCTCTGCAGTCGGTTTCGTTGTGCCACCTATGCCACAGCGGCAGGGGGTCCGACAATCCCGCCGCGATTTGCGACACCATGGTTACGAAAAGCGTTAAGGCGTTGACGAACGGCGCGTTACCGGTCAGGTAAGGAATCAGGGTCGAACTGCGGGGCCACCCATTTGTCCATATCAGAGGCAAAATGGTCCGCTGCGGCGTTTGTGCGCGTGGTCGACCCGGCCAGCTCCTTTTGTCGGTTGCAGTGCATCTTTCGCGGTGCGGCCTCCTGCTGCCCGCGCAATGGGGAGTGAGGAACAATGCGTACCATGGTGAAACTGTCCGCGTCGGTGATGGCGCTGGCGGCCTATTCGGCCTTTTCGGCTGCGCCCGCGCAGGCAGCGGAATGTATTCTGGACACGAACAACAACGGCGTGGCCGATGCCGGCGACACCGACGGCGGGGCTACTTCATCGAACGACACGCAACTCGCCTGCGGGCCTAACGCGCGCGTGACGGGCAATGGATCGACCGCAGTGGGTTCGGGTGCGACCGCGACCAACACCGGCTCGACCGCGGTCGGCCAGAATGCGACCGCCGACAACCGCAGCGTCGCGATCGGCCGCAACACAAGCGCAACCGGCCAGACCAGCACGGCGATCGGCAGCGGCGCGGTGGCATCCGACGAGGACGCTGTTGCGATCGGTGACCTCGCGCAGGCCACCGGCTTCCATTCGACGGCGGCGGGTGCCGAATCGGTCGCCTCGGGCCGCGGCGCGCAGGCGTTCGGCTGGCAGTCGGCGGCAACCGGTAATTTCAGCGTCGCGACCGGGCGCCAGGCGCAGGCCACCGGTCTCAATTCGACCGCCGTCGGCGACAATGCGCGCGCGACGGGTAATAATGACACGGCGACCGGGCAGGGCGCGGTCGCATCGGGCACGTTCAGCGTCGCCAACGGTTCGGGCGCGCAGGCGACCGGGCTCGCGTCGAGCGCGCTCGGTTCCTTCTCGACGGCTTCGGGCAGCTTCTCGAGCGCCGTCGGCGAACTGGCGACCGCCTCGGGCGAACTGTCGAGCGCGATCGGTGCCAATTCGACCGCATCGGGGGATCAGGCGACGGCGGTCGGCGTACTGGCGAATGCCAGCGGATCGCAGGCGACCGCAGTCGGCATCGGCGCACAGGCGACCGATGAAGATGCGACGGCCTTCGGTCAGGGTGCCAATGCCTCGGGCTTCCACTCGACCTCGGTCGGCGCCGAATCGGTCGCCTCGGGCCGCGGTTCGCAGGCCTTTGGCTGGCAGTCGCAGGCCACCGGCGCGCTCAGCGTCGCCGCGGGTCACCAGGCGGTTGCCTCGGGCGACAATTCGTCGGCCTTTGGCAAGAGCGCCAATGCCTCGGGTCTGACCTCGACCGCGGTAGGAAATTTCGCCGCCGCGAGCGACGAAGACGCCGTCGCTGTCGGCGATCTCGCCAACGCTTCGGGCTTCCATTCGACGGCTGTCGGTAGCGAGGCTGTCGCATCGGGTCGCGGTGCGCAGGCGTTCGGCTGGCAGTCGTCGGCCACCGGCGCGCTCTCGTTGGCAGCTGGCCACCAGGCAAATGCCTCGGGCGACAACGCCGCGGCCATCGGCAAGAGCGCGAACGCTTCGGGTCTGACCTCGACGGCTGTCGGCAACTTCGCTTCGGCCAGCGACGAGGATGCCGTCGCGATCGGCGACCTCGCCAACGCCTCGGGCTTCCACTCGACCGCTGTCGGCGGCGAATCGGTCGCCTCGGGCCGCGGCGCGCAGGCCTTCGGGTGGCAGGCGGTGGCCTCGGGCAACCTCAGCCTCGCGTCGGGCCATCAGGCGGTGGCTTCGGGCGTGCAGGCGACCGCGGTCGGCAAGAACGCCAATGCCGCGTTCGACAATTCGACCGCGATCGGCTTCGGCGCCACAACCGACCGCGCCAACCAGGTCAAGCTGGGTGGCACCGGCAGCAGCGTGACGGTGGGCGATCTCGCCGCCAGCACCGCCGCACAGACGGGAACGATCAGCGTCGCCACCGTCGATGCGTCGGGCACGCTGGGTGCGGGACCGACGGTCGCGAGCTTCGCGACGGCCTCGGCGCTCGCCGCGACCAACGCCAATGTCTCGGCGCTGCAGACGCTGACCGCGCAGCACACCAGCCAGATCGGCACGCTGTTCGCGCAGTCGGACGAGAATCGCCGTCAGGCGCGTCTCGCCAACGAGGGCGTGGCGCTGGCGCTGTCGATGGAAACCCCGTCGCTGCCCGCCGACGCCAAGTTCGGCCTGTCGGGCGGCATCGGTTACTATAACGACCGTACCGCCGGCTCGGTCGCGATGACCGCGCGGATCAGCGAGAAGGCGACCTTCTCGGCCGGTGTCGGCGCGGGCTTCGACTCGGGCGAAGTCGGCGCACGCGGCGGCTTCCAGATCGTCTGGTAAGCAGCGGATGAAATCGGGCGATGCTCCTTGCCAAGGGAGCATCGCCCTTTCATGTTGGGACCTATGAAAAAGCCATCATCTTCTCTGCGCGGCTGGACATCGGCCGCTTTTTCTTTGCCCGCGGCCATGTTGGTCGCGCTCGCGTCGCCGGCGCAGGCGCAAACCGGAAGCGCGGCGGCGCCGCCCGTCGCGGCGATGCCGGTGCCGGGCGACCTCGAACTCGCCAAGCTGATCTGGTCGACGATCACCGCGATCGACCATGCCAACCAGTCGGGCAATTATTCGGTGCTGCGCGACATCAGTTCGCCGAGCCTTCCAGATCGCCAACGACCCCTCGCGGCTGGCGCAGATTTTCGCCTCGCTGCGCGAAAACCGCGTCGACCTGTCGAACAGCCTGCTGCTCGCGCCGGTCTACAATGGCGCGCCGCAGGTCGGGGCGGGCAACATATTGCGCGTGCGCGGCAGTTTCGGGCTGCGTCCGACCGCGGTGGCCTTCGACTTCGAATTCCAGTGGTTCAACGGCAAATGGCGGCTGTTCGGGGTCGCGATTTCGCCGATGCCGCTCGCGACGCAGCAGCCGGGCGCTGGACCCGAAGTTCCGGACGCGCGGCGGCGCGGAGGGCAATGAGGCCGGTTTTTGGCCCCTGTCGGCGTGCAGGGGCTTGCATTTGGCCGCGAATCTGATTAGGGGCGCTCGCATCGGAACGTCGCGGGTTCGCGGCGCTTCTTTTATTGCCCCAATATCGGCGATCTATGGCGAACCGTTGACCCGGTTGCCGCTGACCGTCGGATGAACCGGAGACGACACGGCATATGCAGATCATCGTTCGCGACAATAATGTCGACCAGGCCCTTCGCGCGCTCAAGAAGAAGCTGCAGCGTGAGGGCGTGTATCGCGAAATGAAGCTGCGCCGCCACTATGAAAAGCCCAGCGAAAAGCGCGCGCGCGAACATGCCGCCGCCGTTCGCCGCGCCCGCAAGATGGAGCGCAAGCGGATGGAGCGCGACGGGATCAAGTAAGACCCGTCTTCCCGTTCGGGATCCGGATTTGAAAAGGGCGCCGCGGCAACGCGGCGCCCTTTTCGTTTGGCCCGGTGCGATTCCGTTCGAATATTGACTCTGGACCGCCCGTTGCCGCTCCGCCTATAGGCGGACGCGATATCATTGCTCCGCGGGGGGCAGGGGAAGGATCAGCGACATGAGTGTGACGACGGTTCCATTGCGTCCGGTGAGCAAGGGCGGCCTGTGGCTGCTGTGGTTCGGCGTCGCGGCGCTGATCGCGGCGGCGATCGCCTTTGCGCTGATGTCGACCCCGCGCATCGGATTCGAGGTCGTCAAGGAAGGCACGGGAGCCAGCCCGACCCGCGCCGACGTCGTGCTGATCAAATATGAAGGCAAGCTCGACAATGGCACCGTGTTCGACGCCAATGAACAGGCGCCGCTTCAGGTGTCGCAGGTCGTTCCCGGCTTTTCCGAAGCGCTGACCCGCATGAAGAAGGGCGGCAAGTACAAGGTCAGCATTCCGCCGGCGCTCGGCTACGGCGACAAGGACAATGGCCCGATCCCCGGCGGCAGCACGCTGCACTTCGACATCGAATTGATCGATTTCCGTACCGAGGCCGAAGTTCGCGCGATGCAGCAGCAGATGCAGATGATGCAACAGCAGATGCAGCAGCAACAGGCACCGGGTGGCCCGGGCGCACCGGGTGGCGCACCGCCGGCTCCGTAAAATATCGCCGCCCCCGCCGCCTTTGCGGGGACGGCGCCTTAGCTCGACGCCGCCTTCCGTTTGCCTTGCGCTCCCGCGTTGCGTTCGGCCTCGCGTTCGAGTGCGACCTTGATCATCGCGACCATCGGATCGGCGAGGAACAGGCCCATGATGCCGAGCAGCGCGCCGAGCAATATCTGCGCGCCGAGGACGAGGGCGGGGGCCAGGTCGACCGTCTGCTTGGCGACCATCGGCACGATCAGATAGCCGTCGACCGTCTGGACGATGAAATAGATGACGATCGCCGCGAGCCCGGTGTCGGTGCCCGCGGAGAAGCCGACGAGCACGAGCAGGACGCCCGACACGATCGCCCCGATATTGGGGATGAAGGCGAGCAGGCCCGTGAGCAGGCCCATCAGCGCCGCCATCGGAATGCCGAAGGCAAGGCAGGCAAGCCAGGTGCCCACGCCTTCGACCGCCATGCCGAGCAGCCGTCCGGCCATCAGGCGGCGCAGCGTGAAGCCCATGCGCGCGGTGACGATATAGAAATTCTCGCGCGCCTTCATCGGCAGCATCCAGGCGACGCCGCGCTCATAGAGCCGCGGCTCGATCGCGAGGAAAACGCCGAGAACCAGCACCATGACGAGGCTGGTCAGCGCGCCCACCACCGTCCCGACCGCCGCCGTGACGCGCCCCACGGTACCCGCGAGATTATCCGAGATCGTCTTGGCGTCGAGATGGAATTCGCCCATGCCATGTTCGCTGGCCCAGGCTGCGATCCGCTCGACCTGCGCCATCACCACCTGTTGCAGCGTCGCCGCCTGATCGGCGATCTGCGAACCCGCGAACATCACCGTCCAGACGAGAAAGATGACGAGCGACAGGCAGACGATCATCAGCCGCCAGCCGCGCGCGATCGGCAGGACCCGGCCGAGCAGCCGCGTGCCGCCGTCGAGCATCGCCGCCATGACGATCCCCGCGAAGATCAGCAGGATCGGCTGGATCAGGATGATGCACACGCCGATGAGCAGCGCGAGGCCCAGCCAGACGCCCGCCTTCATCAATTCGGTGCGGACGAGGTCGCTGCGGATTTCGGTCGGGCCGGGGGCGTCGGCGGCGGCCTTGACCCTGGCTTTTGCGTCGGTCTCCGCCATGCCCGTCCTTTCTTGCGCTTATTGGCCCTTACGTTCGGGGGTCAGGTCGGTTCCGGCACGGCCCGAGCGCAAGGCCCGGAACCAGCTCACCGGGTTGTACCATTGGGCCGAGCCGTCGGTCGAGAAGGTGATGATTTCGGCGCGGCCGACGATGACGTCGAAGGGGACGGCGCCGCCCAACCCCAAAGCACCGACCGGGACGCGGCTGTCGGCGCTGCCGTCGCGGTTGTCGCCCATCAGGAAAAGATGGCTCGGCAGGCACTTCATAGGGTCCGAATTCGTCGACTTCGGGCCGCTCGCCCATGTCGATCGTGTCGTAGGAGGCGCCGTTCGGCAGGGTTTCGCGAATGATCGGCACGACCAGGGTCTCGTTGCCCGATGCGTCGACCTGTTTGAACCGGTCGAGCGCGCTGTTGCCATATTTGTCGCGCGAGGGGGTGTTGGCATCGACGGGGATGCGCATGTCCGGTTGCTGCTCGCGCTTGACGGCCTTGCCGTTGATGAACAGCGCGCCGCCCTTCAACTCGATCGTGTCGCCGGGCAGGCCGATCACGCGTTTGATATAGTCGGTGCGGTCGATCGGATGCTCGAGCACGACGATGTCGCCGCGCTCGGGCAGTTTTTCGAATATGCGGCCCTTCATCTTGGGTAGCAGGTGAAAGCTCGCCGAGGCATAGGACCAGCCATAGGGATATTTGCTGACGATCAGCCGGTCGCCGCTCAGCAGACCAGGCATCATCGAATCGGACGGGATATAGAAGGGCTTGGCGAGCAGGCTGTGGATGCCGAGCACGAGCAGCAGGATCAGCGCGATATCGCGGATGAACTTGCCCCAGCTTTCTTCCTTGGCCCCGCTCTTCGTCTTGTTCTTCGCCATGTCAGTCCTTGATTGCCTCGATGATGACGAAGGCCTGCGCCCAGGGATGGTCGTCGGTCAGCGTCAGATGAATATGGGCCTTGTATCCGGCGGGGATCATCGCCGCGAGCCGCTCGGCCGCGCCGCCCGTCAGCGCCAGCGTCGGCGCCCCCGACGGCGCGTTGACGACGCCGATGTCCTTCATGAACACCCCGCGCTTGAAACCGGTGCCGACGGCTTTCGAAAAGGCCTCCTTGGCGGCGAAGCGTTTGGCATAGGTCCCTGCGCGGGTGAAGGGGCGCCGCGCCGCCTTGGCGCGCTCGATATCGGTGAAGACACGCTTTTCAAACCGCTCGCCGAAGCGGTCGAGCGATGCCTGGATGCGCTCGATATTGCAGAGGTCGGAACCGAGACCAATGATCAAAGCAAATCCTCCCCGGAATGGGGAGGGGGACCGCCCCGGAACGGGATGGTGGAGGAGGCTATCGGCCTCACGCGACGTCGAAGGCCCATTGCCCCCTCCGTCAGCGCTTCGCGCTGCCACCTCCCCGCAAGCGGGGAGGGATTTTCGTTTCCGCTCACCCTCTTGCCTCGTCCATCAAATCGCGCATCCGGCGTACCGCGGTGTCGAGCCCGGTGAAGATCGCCTCGCCGATGAGATAATGGCCGATGTTGAGTTCGGCGAGCTGCGGGATCGCGGCGATGGGGACGACATTGTCGTAGGTCAGGCCGTGCCCCGCATGCGGCTCGATGCCGTTCTTCCACGCCAGCGCGGCGGCGTCGGCGATGCGGCGGAGTTCGGCTGCGCGGTCCTCGCCCTCGACATGCGCATAGCGGCCGGTGTGGAATTCGACCACCGGTGCTTTCAGCCGCATGGCGGCCTCGATCTGGCGGGGGTCGGGTTCGATGAACAGGCTGACGCGGATGCCCGCGTCGGACAGGCGCGCGACGATCGGCGCGAGATGATTATGCTGCCCCGCCGCGTCGAGCCCGCCCTCGGTGGTGCGCTCCTCGCGCTTTTCGGGAACGATGCACGCGGCATGCGGTGCGTGGCGCAGCGCGATCTCGAGCATGTCCTCGGTGGCCGCCATTTCGAGGTTCAGCGGCAGGTCGGTCGCGGCCTGGATGCGGGCAAGATCGTCGTCGCGGATATGGCGGCGATCCTCGCGCAGATGCGCGGTGATGCCGTCGCCGCCGACTGCCGCGACGATCTCCGCCGCGCGCACCGGATCGGGATGCGCGCCGCCGCGGGCGTTCCGGATCGTCGCGACATGGTCGATGTTGACGCCGAGGCGCAGGCGCCGGCTCATCAGCAATTCACCTTCGACAATATATCATAAGCGAAGCCTTTTCCTTCCCAAGGGTCGCCATAATTTGCGGGGCGGTGGCGTGAGAAGAAGATGACCGCACGCCCTGTTTCGGGGAGCAGATAGTTGCGATGCTCGAATCCGGCAATTTGGCCTTGCCGTTCGACGATACGCGTCTCGGCGGAACAGCTCAGCGAGTTTCGCCGGGAAAATCCATTGGTGAAAACCATAAAAGCCATTGCTCCGCTCGCTCTGCCACATCGCTTCGCGCGCGCCGGCGGGAAGCAGGTCTCCCTTCAGCAGCGCACGGTCAAAGCTCCACAGGTCGGCGATGCTGCCATAGGCGCCGCCGGAAGCGCCATAGACGCCGAGGTTGAGGAGCGGATCGAGTTCCGCATACTCTCCATTCGGCTGGACGTGAGCAGGGATGCCGCCGCCTAGATGATAGACGCCGACGCTTTTGAGCCCGAGCGGCCCCGCCAGCCGTTCGCGGAGCAGCACTTCGAATGCGCTGCCTGTGACCCGGCGAAGTATCTCGGCCAGGACGATCGTGTCGCAATTATTGTATTCAAACTTCGCAGGCGGCGCGGCGCGTGGCGCGCCCGCACAGAAGCCGCCAGCGGCGTCGGCTGGGGAGACCGCCGCTGCACGATAAAAGCTCGGTATCCCGTCGGCGTCGGCTTCGCTCGTGTCGGGCTGGGGCAGGCCGCTATTATGTAGCAGCAAGTCGCGGATGCGGATATTCGCACCGTCGGGCGCTTTCCATTCGGGCCAGTAGCGCGTCACGGGCGCATCGAGGTCGAGCTTGCCTTTGGCGACTTCCTGCATCGTCAGTACCGCGGCAAGCTGCTTGGTGATCGAGGCCCAGCGCCACACTGCGTCGACGGGCACCGGATCGGCCCCGATGGTTAGAATCCGGTAGCTTCCGTCGGCTTCGCCGATCAGGATGACCCCGTCGAATTTTTCGGCTTCGGCCCGCTCCTTGATTGCATGGTCCTCCGCAGGCGCGGCGGCAGCGAGGGGCGTAACCGCCAGCAGGGGCGCCAGTAAGGCGAGGCGGACGCTCAAACCGCGCGGCTCCCGGGCTTCACCGCCTGGGTCTTGGCCAGTTCGGGCGGCAGTTCGTCGGGCGCATAGGTCGGGAAGTTGATCGCGACGAGCGGATAGAAGGGGACGCCGAGGTCGACGCTGCCCGCCGAGCGGTCGACGAGCGCGGCTTCGGCGATCACCTCGCCGCCGGCTTCGGCGATGCAGGCCATCGCTTCGCGCGACGACAGGCCGGTGGTGACGACATCCTCGACCATCAGCACTTTCGCGCCTGCCGGGATGGTGAAGCCGCGGCGCAGTTCGAAGGTACCGGTCGGGCGCTCGACGAAGATCGCGGGCTTGCCGAGCGCGCGGCCCATTTCGTGGCCGATGATGACGCCGCCCATGGCGGGCGAGACGACGATGTCGATCGCATGCTTGAGTTCGCGCGGCAGCTTGGCGGCGAGCGCGATGGCCAGGCGCCCGGCGCGCTCGGTGTCCATCAGCACGCGCGCGCATTGCAGATAATATTCGCTGTGCCGCCCGGAGGAGAGCAGGAAATGCCCCTGCAGCAGGGCGTCGGCGGCGCGGAATTCGGCGAGGATTTCGTCGTCGGTCATGGGAGAATGGGTCTTTTTTCATGAGCGTCGTCCGGGGCGGACGACAGGGTGAAAGCGGCGGTTTTTCCCGCGCTGCAAAATAGTGTTAGAGATGCTTGAGGCAAGCGGCAAGCGGGTCTATAGCGCCCGCAAGATTCAGCCCGCAGGACGGCTGCCGCGACGCATGTCCGGCCGTTTTTCCAGCGGGTTGGGCGGCAAAAAGAACAACAGGCAACGGGCGGCACTATCCTTATGAAGAGCTTGAAAACCCTTGTAATCGCGGCGGTTTTGTCGCTCGGCGCGGTGGGCACCGTGCAGGCGGCAGCTCCCGCAACGGCGCCTGCGGCCACGGCGGCGGCGAATCCGGCTCCGGCTGCTCCCGAAGCGGCTCCGGCGGCAGCGGCGACCGCTGCGCGCGGCGGCGGCCGAAGCGGCCGCTCCCGCGGGCGACGCGACCTATGTGCCGATGAAGCCGACCGCCGGCGTCGGCCAGCCGGTCGATGCGGGGATCGATTTTCAGCCGCAGGTCACCCCGATCGGCGAACAGGCCTATTGGTTCAACCATGTGATCCTGCTCCCGGTGATCACGGTGATTTCGCTCTTCGTGCTCGGGCTGCTGCTCTGGGTGATCGTGCGTTATCGCGCCGCGGCGAACCCGGTGCCGTCGAAGACTACCCACAACACCTTCATCGAGATCATCTGGACCGCCATTCCGGTGCTGATCCTCGCGGTGATCGCGGTTCCCTCGATCCGCCTGCTCGCCGCCCAATATGAGCCGCCGAAAAAGGAAGCGCTGACGATCAAGGTCACCGGCTATCAATGGTATTGGGGCTATGCCTATCCCGACCAGGGCATCGGTGAATATGTCTCGAAGATTCTGACCGAGGAACAGGCCAAGGCCGCGGGCGAGCCCTATCATCTCGCCGTCGACAACCGTATGGTCGTGCCCGTCGGCCGCCAGGTGAAGCTGATCATCACCGGCGCCGACGTGATCCACAGCTTCGCGGTTCCCGCTTTCTGGACCAAGATGGACGCGGTTCCGGGCCGCGCCAACGAAACGACCTTCACGCCGACCAAGGTCGGCGTCTATTACGGCCAGTGTTCTGAACTGTGCGGCGTCGACCATGGCTATATGCCGATCGCGGTCGAAGTGCTGCCGGTCGACAAGTGGGAAGCCTGGGTCCGCTCGAAGGGCGGTGACCCGGCGGGGCCGAAGCCTGCCGCCGCTGCCCCGGCCCCGGCCGCCGCTGCCCCGGCAGCGGGCGCGGCCGCTGCGCCCGCCGCCGCCACGACCGAAGCAGCGCCGGCTGCGGCTCCCGCCGCCGCTCCGGCCGCCAAGAAATAACCAAGGGGTCCGACAGATGACCGATATTGCAGCGACTGCACCCGCCCATGGCCATGCCGATCATGCGCATGACGACCATGACCACGACACGCCGGGCTTCTTCGTCCGCTGGTTCATGTCGACGAACCACAAGGACATCGGCACCCTCTACCTGATCTTCGCGATCGTCGCCGGCATTGTCGGCGGCGCGCTGTCGGGGCTTATGCGCCTCGAACTCGCGCATCCCGGAATCCAGTATCTCGGCACGTGGGCCCAGGCGCTGGGCGGCGCCAGCGACCTGACCGCGGCCAAGCATTTCTGGAACGTCATGATCACCGCGCACGGCCTGATCATGGTCTTCTTCATGGTCATGCCCGCGATGATCGGCGGTTTCGGCAACTGGTTCGTGCCGCTGATGATCGGCGCGCCCGACATGGCCTTCCCGCGCATGAACAACGTGTCCTTCTGGCTGACCGCCGTCGCGTTCGTCATGCTCACCGGCTCGATGTTCGTGCCGGGCGGCAGCGGCAACGGCGCCGGCACCGGCTGGACGGTCTATGCCCCGCTGTCGACCAGCGGCTCGGTCGGGCTGCGCGGTCGACATGGCGATCTTCTCGCTCCACCTTGCGGGCGCGGCGTCGATCCTGGGGGCGATCAACTTCATCACCACCATCTTCAACATGCGTGCGCCCGGCATGACGCTGCACAAGATGCCGCTGTTCGTGTGGTCGGTGCTGGTCACCGCCTTCCTGCTGCTGCTCGCGCTGCCGGTGCTCGCCGCCGCGATCACCATGCTGCTGACCGACCGCAACTTCGGCACCACCTTCTACGATGCGACGGGCGGCGGCGATCCGGTGCTCTATCAGCATCTCTTCTGGTTCTTCGGTCACCCCGAAGTCTACATCATGATCCTGCCGGGCTTCGGCATCGTCAGCCAGATCATCTCGACCTTCAGCCGCAAGCCGGTGTTCGGCTATCTCGGCATGGCCTATGCCATGGTCGCGATCGGCGTCGTCGGCTTCATCGTGTGGGCGCACCACATGTTCACGGTCGGCATGAGCGTGAACCTGAAGATGTATTTCACCGCCGCGACGATGGTCATCGCCGTCCCGACGGGCATCAAGATCTTCAGCTGGATCGCCACCATGTGGGGCGGTTCGATGAGCTTCAAGACGCCGATGGTCTGGGCGCTCGGTTTCATCTTCATGTTCACCGTCGGCGGCGTGACCGGCGTCGTGCTTGCCAACGGCGGGGTCGATACGGCGCTGCACGACACCTATTATGTCGTCGCCCACTTCCACTATGTGCTGTCGCTGGGCGCGGTCTTCTCGCTCTTCGCCGGCTTCTATTACTGGTTCCCGAAGATGTCGGGCCGGATGTACAGCGAGTTTCTGGGCCAGCTGCACTTCTGGATCTTCTTCGTCGGCGTCAACGCCCTGTTCTTCCCCCAGCACTTCCTGGGCCAGCAGGGCATGCCGCGCCGTTATCCCGACTATGCCGAGGCCTATGCCTATTGGCACCTGATCTCGTCCTGGGGCTATGTCATCATGGCCGTCGGCGTGCTGATCTTCTTCGTGAACATCATCTGGTCGCTGGTCGCGGGCAAGAAGGCCGCCGACAATCCGTGGGGCGAAGGCGCGACGACGCTCGAATGGACGCTGTCGAGCCCGCCGCCGTTCCACCAGTTCAACGAACTGCCGCGTATCGCCTGATCGGTTTCGTCCCCTGCTGACTTCGGCAGGGGGCGTTTCCCCTTAGGGCCGGAGTAGACATGGCGCAGAGCCTGACCCACGGCGAAACGGCGCTTCCCGCCGACTGGCGCGACCTGTTCGCGTTGACCAAGCCGCGCGTGATGTCGCTGGTGGTGTTCACCGCGCTGTGCGGGCTGCTCGCAGCCCCCGGCCAGGTGCATCCGGTCCTCGCCTTTTCGTCGATCCTCGCGATCGCGCTGGGGGCGGGGGCGTCGGGCGCGCTCAATCAATGGTATGAGGCGGGGCTGGACGCCAGGATGAAGCGTACCGCGGGACGTCCGCTGCCCGCCGGGCGGCTCGATCCGCAGACCGCGCTGCAATTCGGCGTCGGGCTCGCCGCGTTCTCGCTGTTCCTGATGCTGTTCGCGTCGAACTGGCAGGCGACCCTGCTGCTCGCTGCATCGATCCTTTTCTACGTCTTCGTCTATACCATGTGGCTGAAGCCGCGGACGCCGCAGAATATCGTCATCGGCGGCGCGGCGGGCGCCTTTCCGCCGCTGATCGGCTGGGTCGCGGCGACGGGCAGCGTGGCGCCCTTGCCGGTGCTGTTGTTCCTGCTGATCTTCCTGTGGACGCCGCCGCATTTCTGGGCGCTCGCGCTGTTCGTCCGCTCGGACTATGCCGCCGCGGGCATCCCGATGATGCCGGTCGTCGCGGGCGAGAAATCGACGCGCCGCCAGATCCTTGCCTATGCGCTCATCATGGCGGCGGCGGCGATCGCGCCCTGGCCGCTCGGCTACGCCGGCGCGCTCTATGGCTGGGTGGCGGTCGTCCTCTCGGCGCTGTTCGTGCTGTTGTCGCTCCAGGTTGGCACGCGCACCGCGCGCGAGGGCGATGCGATGACCCCCGAAAAGCGGCTCTTCGCCTTTTCGATCGCCTATCTTTTCGTCCTGTTCGGCGCCGTGGTTGCCGATCATTGGTGGCCGCTATGACCGATCCGACCCCCGACGCGCCCGAACCTTTCGACGAGGCCGAATACCGGCGGCGCCAGCGCAGCCGCGCGAACCTGATGGCGGTGCTGCTGTTCGCGCTCGCCTTGCTCTTCTTCTTCATCACCATCGCCAAGATGACGGTGCTCAAATGATCGCGCGCCTGTCGCCCAACGCGAAGACCGCCAGCCTCGCCGGACTGTTGGCGCTGTCGATGGTCGGGCTGGGCTTTGCCGCGGTGCCGCTCTACAATCTCTTCTGCCGCGTCACCGGCTTTGGCGGGACGACGCAGCGTTACGACCCCATTGCCGCCGCGGCCGAACCGCAGGTTCTCAGCCAGACGATCTCGGTCCGCTTCGACGCCAATGTGTCGCCCAAGCTGCCCTGGAAATTCTATCCCGAGCATCCGACCGACACGGTCAGCATCGGCGCGCGCGACATGGCGATCTTCATCGCCGAAAACCAGTCGCCGCACCCGGTGGTGGGTACCGCGAGCTTCAACGTCACGCCCGATGCGGCGGGCAAATATTTCACCAAGATCCAGTGCTTCTGCTTCACCGAACAAAGGCTGGAGCCGGGGCAACAGATGCGCATGCCGGTGCTGTTCTTCGTCGATCCGAAGATCATGGATGACCCCGACGCGCGCGACATTCAGGAAATCACGCTCAGCTACACCTTCCACCCTGTAGACGAGGGTAAAAAGGCGAGCTAAGGCCGCGATCAAGAGTCTCAAACGACCGGCGGGCGATGGAGAATCGCGATGCTGGGGCTGCTAAAAACGGGAAACACGCCATGTCCGGTGCCAAACATCATGACTATCACCTCGTAAATCCGAGCGTCTGGCCGCTGATCGGCTCGGTCGCCGCGCTGGTGATGTTCTTTGGTCTCGTGATGTTCATGCACGAGGATTTCTTCGGCGGCGTGGGCAAATGGGTGCTCGGGCTCGGCTTCATGGGCGTCATCGCCACCTTCTTCAGCTGGTGGTCGGACGTCATCAACGAGGCCCATGCCGGCGACCATACGCCGGTGGTGCAACTCCACCTGCGCTATGGCATGATCCTGTTCATCGCCTCGGAAGTGATGTTCTTCGTCGGCTGGTTCTGGGCGTGGTTCGACTTCTCGCTGTTCCCGGTGCCGATCGAATATGCCGATGGCGCGGTCACCTCGCTGTTCGGCCAGGACGGCGCCGCCGCGATCACCATGTGGCCGCCGAAGGGTATCGAGGTCATCGACGCCTTCTCGCTGCCGCTGCTCAACACGCTGATCCTGCTCTGCTCGGGCACGACGATCACCTGGGCGCACCACTCGCTGATCCACGGTGATCGCGAAGGGCTGAAGAAGGGCCTGTGGGCGACGATCATTCTCGGCGCCATCTTCTCGACGATCCAGGCCTATGAATATGCCCATGCGCCCTGGGGTTTCGGCCAGAGCAACTATAGCTCGGCCTTTTTCATGGCGACAGGCTTCCACGGCTTCCACGTGCTGGTCGGCACGATCTTCCTGATCGTCTGCCTCGTCCGCGCCTACAAGGGCCATTTCACGCCGCAGCAGCATTTCGGTTTCGAGGCCGCGGCCTGGTACTGGCACTTCGTCGACGTCGTGTGGCTGTTCCTCTTCATCATCGTCTATGTCTGGGGCGGCTGGGGCGCACCTGTCGCCGCGCACTAAGTGACGACACCCGATCAAAATCGGAAAGGGCAGCCGCCGGTCTGGCGCGCTGCCCTTTTTGCGCTCTGTCCCGAATGCGGCGCGCCGGGACTGTTTCAGGGCGCGGCGAAGTTTCGCGACCGCTGCCCAAAATGCGGGCTGGAGGCGGAGCGCTACAATGTCGGCGACGGGCCCGCCGCCTTCCTGACGATGATCGTGGGCGCGTTGCTGATCGCCGGGGCGCTGGCGCTCGACTTCGCGGTCGAGCCGCCCTTGTGGGTGCATATCATCCTCTGGGTGCCGCTGACCGTCGTCGCGGTCGTCTATGGCCTGCGCGTCGGCAAGGCGGCACTGCTCGCAAGCGAACATCAGCGGCAGGCGGCCGAGGGACGGAAAAGCGATGACTGATTCCGCGCCCGCGGCCGGGCGTCGCTGGCCGATCATCCCGACGATCATCGTCCTGGCCGCGGTCGCGACGATGATCGCGCTTGGTCTCTGGCAGTTGCAGCGCAAGGGCGAGAAGGAGGCGCTGATCGCACTCTATCAGCGCAACATGGCGATGTCGGCGACGGTCGCCTATCCCGAACTGCCGCCGGTTCCCGACACGATGCTCTATCGCAAGAGCAGCGTGACCTGCCTCGAACCCGTGCGCTGGGACCAGCGCAGCGGCACCGACCGTGCGGGCAAGGGCGGGATCCGCATGATCGCCGACTGCCGCACCGGCGCCGAGGGACCCGGCGTACTCGTCGACGTCGGCACCGCCGACGATTTCAAACCGCCGCTGTGGAAGGGCGGGATTGTTCAGGGCACCATCGTTCCGGGCCCCGACCAGCCGAGCCTGATCGTACGGCTGACCGGCAAGGCAGTCCCCGCCCGTGCGATGCTCGTCGCCGACACGCCGGCGCCGGGGCTGCGCGCCAGCGCGGTGCCGTCGGCGGCCGACACGCCGAACAATCATCTCGCCTATGCCGTGCAATGGTTCCTGTTCGCGGCGGCGGCACTCATCATCTACATCATCGCCGTTCGCCGCCGCTTGGAGGCTTGACCGCAGACGGCGGATATTTTCCGCGATTTCCGAGCCGCGGAATGTTCCATTTCGCTTGAAATCGCTCTAGGCGCGGGGCGCCATGGAATATATCAGCACCCGCGGCTCCGCGCCGGCCCTCGACTTTCGTGCCGCGACCCTTGCCGGTCTTGCCGGCGACGGCGGCCTTTACGTGCCGGCGCAATGGCCTGACGCTGAGCCGGGACGAGATTCGCGCGCTAGCCGGGCTCGACTATGTCGAGACCGCTGTGCGGGTGATGACGCCCTTCGTCGCGGAGGTGCTTTCGCAGGACGAACTGCGCACCTTGTGCAAGGCGGCCTATGGCCGGTTCAGCCATGATGCGGTGACCCCGCTCGTCCAGCTCGACCACCGCCACTGGCTGCTCGAACTGTTCCACGGCCCGACGCTGGCGTTCAAGGACGTCGCGCTGCAATTGCTCGGCCAGCTTTTCGAAAAATTCCTCAGCGGCGGCGATACCGACATCACGATCGTCGGGGCGACCTCGGGCGACACCGGCTCGGCCGCGATCGAGGCGGTGGCCGGGCGCGAGCATATCCAGATCTTCATGCTGCACCCCGAAGGCCGGGTGAGCGACGTCCAGCGGCGCCAGATGACGACGGTGCTGGCGCCCAACGTCCATAATATCGCGATCGACGGCAGCTTTGACGATGCGCAGGCGATGGTGAAGCGGCTGTTCGGCGACGCGGAGGCGCGGGGGCAGGTGACGCTTTCGGCGGTGAACAGCATCAACTGGGCGCGGCTGATGGCGCAGGTCGTCTATTATTACTACGCCGCCGTCCGCCTCGGCGGCCCCGACCGTCCGATCGCCTTCAGCGTGCCGACGGGCAATTTCGGCGATATCTTCGCGGGCTATGTCGCCTCGCGCATGGGCTTGCCGATCGCGCGGCTGGTCGTCGCGACCAACGTCAACGACATCCTTCACCGCGCGCTGTCGAGCGGCGACTATAGCGCCGGTACGGTCACGCCGACCGCGACGCCGAGCATGGACATCCAGGTCAGCAGCAATTTCGAACGGCTGCTGTTTGACCTGTCGGGCCGCGACGGCGCGGCGATCACCGCGATGATGGGAGAATTCGACCGGAATCGCGCGATGACGATCCCCGCCGACATGCTCGGCGGCGCGCGCACCCTCTTCTCGAGCACCAGCATCGACGGCGACTCCATGTCTCTCGCCTTGCGCTGGGCGCAGGAAAGGGGCGGCCAGCTCATCGACCCGCACAGCGCGGTCGGCCTTGCCGCGGCGCGCCGGCTCGAACTCGACGCCGACATTCCCGTCGTCACGCTGGCGACCGCGCATCCGGCGAAGTTCCGCGAGGCGGTCGAGCGCGCGACCGGCGTGCGTCCCGCGCTGCCCGCGCGGCTGGGCAATCTGTTCGACCGCGAGGAGCGCTATACCAAGCTGTCCGGCGACTATGACGCGGTGAAGGCCTTCATCCTTGCGGAAGCCGCGCGTGGCTGAGCTTGGGCCCCTCGTCACGCTCGTCGGCGAGGCGTGGGATGATTATGGGCTGGTCGACAGCGGGAACGGGCGCAAGCTCGAACGCTATGGCCGCTATCGCTTCATCCGTCCCGAGCCGCAGGCGATGTGGGCGCCCGCGCTGCCCCAGGACGAATGGGACAAGGCCGACGGCGAGTTTGTCCCCGCGTCGGACGACGATGGCGGCGGCCGCTGGTATTACAGCAAGCCGGTGCCGCCGGAGGGCTGGCCGCTCGGCTGGCGCGAGACGCGCTTCACCGCGAGCTGCACGCCGTTCCGGCACCTCGGCTTCTTTCCCGACATGGCGCCGGTGTGGGATTGGCTGCGCGCGCAGGTCGATGGCAAGCCCGATCCGGCCTTCCTGAATCTGTTCGGCTATACGGGCGTCGGCAGCCAGGCGCTCGCCGCCGCGGGCGCGTCGGTGACCCATGTCGACGCCTCGAAAAAGTCGGTGGCGCAGGCGCGCGAGAATGCCGCGCTCGCGGGGCTCGCCGAGAAACCGATCCGCTGGATCGTCGACGACGCGGGCAAGTTCGCCGCGCGCGAGGTCCGGCGCGGGAAGCGCTATGACGCGATCCTGCTCGACCCGCCCAAATTCGGGCGCGGCCCGGGGGGCGAGCGCTGGCAGATCGAGGAGGGGCTGGCGCCCCTGCTCGCCGACTGCCGCCAATTGCTCGATGCGGATAGTCGCGCGCTGTTCCTGACCGTCTATGCGGTGCGCATGTCGGCACTCGCGATCGGCGAGCTGTTGAACCAGCTTTTCGCCGGCCTGCCGGGTACGGTCGAATGCGGCGAACTCGCGGTGCGCGAAGAGGCGAGGGGGCTGTTGCTCCCGACCGCGATCTTTGCGCGCTGGAGCCGCTGACCGCTAAACGGCCACCGTTCGCGGCGCGCAGGGCAACTCTGGCCGCCGCGCGCTGTTGCCTGTGCATGGGGGCGGCGAGGGCTGGCTCCTCGGTCCGTCGTTTGCCTCCATCGCAGGAGACGCCTCATGACCGACACACTCGAACGCGACGAAACCAACCGCCTCATTTCCTCTGACAAGGTCGAGGGAACCGCGGTCTACAATCCCCAGGACGAAAAGCTGGGCACCATCGCCAATGTCATGATCGACAAATATTCGGGCAAGGCCGATTATGCCGTGCTCCAGTTCGGCGGCATCTTCGGCCTCGGCAGCGACCATTATCCGCTGCCGTGGGACATGCTGACCTATGACACCGACAAGGGCGGTTATGTCGTCGACCTGACGAAGGAGCAGGTGACCGGCGCTCCGCGCTACGGCCGCGACGATACGCCGGAATATACCGACGAATATGGCCGCACCGTCTATGGCTATTATGGCCTGAGCTATCCGATGCTCTGACGCGCCGGTCGGGGCGGGCGGCGCGTTCCGCCCGCCCCGCATCGCCGCGTTCCTCCCCAGGCCTCGCCACGGCCCTCCCGATTGCATAGGAATGCAATCAGACCCGCGTTGACAATGATAACGTTCTCATTTAGATAACGTTCACATTAGAGAAATGCCGCCGGAAAACGAGCGGTTAACGGGAGGGAAGAGGGATGCAGGCTTCGCATAAGCTTTGGCTCGCCAAGATTCTGGCCAGCACGTCGGCGATCGCGCTTCTGGGCGTGTCGCAGGCCGTGATGGCGCAGGACGCGCCCGTTGCCGACGGCACGGGCGACGGGGACGAAATCGTCGTCACCGGCATCCGCGCCAGCCTGGCGGCGTCGGCGGACATCAAGCGCGAGGCGCAGGGCGTCGTCGATGCCATCTCGGCCGAGGATATCGGCAAATTCCCCGACACCAACCTCGCCGAATCGCTGCAACGCATTACCGGCGTGTCGATCGACCGGTCCAACGGCGAAGGCTCGTTCGTCACCGTCCGCGGCTTCGGCCCCGAATTCAACCTCGTCACGCTGAACGGAAGGGCGATGCCGACCTCCTCGCTCGGCGACGGCGCCAGCGCCCCCTCGTCGCGTTCGTTCGACTTCGCCAATCTCGCGTCCGAAGGCATTTCGGCGGTCGAGGTCTACAAGACCGGCCGCGCCGCCATCCCGTCGGGCGGTATCGGGTCGTCGATCAACATCCGCACGCCGCGGCCGCTCGACAAGCCCGGCCTGTCGGGCAGCATCGCGGTCAAGGGCGTCTATGACTCGTCGCGCAACGAGGGCAATCCGATAACGCCAGAGGTGTCGGGCATCCTGTCGACGACCTTCGCCGACGACCGCATCGGCATCATGATCGCGGGCGCGTACCAGAAGCGCAAAGCCAGCGTGAATGTCGCCAATGTGGGCTGGCGCGATGGCTATCTCGGCAACGAGAATAATTGGGGCTCGCTGACCCAGGACCCGAACGACCCGCGTTTTGGCCAGATCACCAATCGTCCGGGGCCGACCGACGTCTATCAGGTCCCGCAGAACGCCTCCTACGACCTCAACGACATCAATCGCGAGCGCATCAACGGGCAGGCGGTGCTGCAATTCCGTCCGGTCGACGACCTGACGGCGACGATCGACTATACCTATTCGCGCAACACCGTCGAAGTGCGCAACAGCAATGTCGGCGTGTGGTTCAACCACAACAACACGTCGAGCGCGTGGACCGACGGTCCGGTGGCGGGACCGATCTTCTATTCGGAAGCCTTCCAGCCCGGCGAGGGCAAGGACCTGTCGTACAGCGGCGCGCTGACCGCGAACCGGACCGAGAACAAGTCGCTCGGCGGCAACCTGCGCTGGGATGCGCCCGGCGGCGTGACGATGGAGCTCGATTTCCATCATTCCACCGCGGAATCGAAGCCGACGAACAAATATGGCACCAGCGTTTCGGTCGGCAATGCGATTTTCGGCGTCGCCAATCAGCGGATCGATTTCGATCCCTATCTGCCCGTCATCTCGTTCAACATGCATCCGGGAATCGATCCGCTCAACGCGAGCCTGATCCAGTCGACCGGCAACGCCTTCCGCAACGCCTATTTCAAGGACCGGATCAACCAGGTCCAGCTCAAGGGGCGCTACGACCACGACGGCGATTTCCTCGACAGCATCGACTTCGGCGTCTCCTATATCGAGAACAAGGTGCGGTCGGCCTATGGCTTCATCCAGAACGACACTTGGGGCGGCGCCGACTCGGCGTCGGACCTGCCCGACGATATTTTCCAGCTTCAGACGCTTCCCGACAAGTTCAAGGGACTGAACGGCGCATCGGATATCATCCCCAGCTTCTACACCTTCGACTTCGAGCGGATGGTCGATCTGATCGAAAATCTGTATCAGGTGTGCAGCGACCCCGCGACGGGCAGTTCGATATCGGGTACCTGCCTTGCCAACTACACGGTCGACCGGCGCCTGACCGAGAAGACGCTGTCGCCCTATCTGCAGGTCAGCACCAAATTCGATGTCGGCGCCGGTGAAGCGCATCTGACCATCGGCGTCCGCTACGAACATACCAGCGTCGATTCCTCGGCTCTGGTGCCGGTGCCGATCGGAACGAGCTGGGTCGCAGCGAACGAATTCAACGTGATCTATGGCCCCGATTCGGACTTCACCCGCTTCAAGGGCGACTATGATCAATGGCTGCCCGCGATCGACTTCGATATCGAGCCGATCGAGAATGTGAAGCTGCGTGCCTCGTACAGCCACACGATCACCCGCGCCGACTATGCCAGCCTGCAGGGCGGGAGGACCATCGACTCGCTGTTCCGTATCGGCGGCGGCACGGGCAGTCAGGGCAATCCGGGCCTGCTGCCGTACAAGTCCAAGAATATCGACCTGTCGGCGGAATGGTATTACGACCGCGACAGTTATATTTCGGCGGGTTTCTTCCACAAGCGCGTGTCGAACTTCCTGTCGACGACGCGGATCGACTCCAACGCCTTCGACCTGACGACGCCGGCGCTGGGTCCGCGCTATCAGGCGGCGCTGGCCGCACGCGGTCCCAATGCCACCGCGCAGCAGATCCGCGACTTTATCCTGCGCAACTACCCCAATTCGGTGCAGGTGCGGCTCGATCCCAACACCGGCCTGCCGGTCGAGGATGCCAACGGGCTGTGGGACGGCATCATCTTCAGCCTGCCCGATGATCCGGCGCTCAATTTCGAGATCACCACCCCGATCAACAGCAGCCAGTCGGCGAAGATCCACGGCTTCGAATTCGCGCTCCAGCACAGCTTCTGGGACACGGGTTTCGGCGTGATCCTGAACTATACGATGGTCGACGGCGACGCCAAATATGACAACACCCAGCCGTCGTCGGTGGCGCAGTTCGCGCTGACCGGGCTCAGCGACAGCGCGAACGCCGTGGCCTATTATGACAAGAATGGCCTGCAGGCGCGCGTCGCCTGGAACTGGCGCGACGAATTCCTGGCGGGAACGGGTCCCAACCCCTTCTATGTCGAGGAATATTGGCAGATCGACGCCAGCGCGAGTTATGAGTTCATTCCCGGCTTCACCGGTTTCGTCGAGGTGATCAACCTGACCGGCGAAAGCCGCCGCGGCCATTTGCGCAGCAAGAACAACGCTGCTTTCGCGTCGCCGGGTTTCGCTCGCTACGCGGCGGGCATCAGGTTCAATTTCTGACGGGACCGGCCCCTCCCGCGGTCCCATGCGAAAGAGCCGTGCCTCGGGTCGGAGGTACGGCTCTTTTGCGTGACGCACGAAGGCGAAACGCGTAGGAACGTTCCCAATGAGGAAGATGGTGGAGAGGGTGGTCATCGTCGGCGGCGGCACCGCCGGCTGGCTGGCGGCGTCGCTGATCGCCAGTTCGCGCCGGGCAAAGGCGGCGCCGCTGTCGGTGACGGTGGTCGAGGCGCCCGATGTTCCGATCGTGGGAGTCGGCGAAGGGACCTGGCCGACGATGCGGACGACGCTCGCGACGATCGGTCTGGACGAGGCGGATTTCCTCGCGGCCTGCGACGGCGCGTTCAAACAGGCATCGCGTTTCGACGGCTGGGTCGATGGCTCGGCGGGCGACAGCTATCTCCACCCCTTCACCACGCCGCCCGCGGTGCCGACGGGCGAATTGCTCGCGGCGTGGCAGGCTTCGGCGCCCGACCAGCCCTTCGCGGCGGCAATGAGCGCGCAGGCGGCGGTCTGCAACCTCCACCTGGCGCCCCGTCAGCGTGCGATGCCCGCCTATCAGGGCGCGACCAACTATGCCTATCATTTCGCCGCCGAGAAATTCGCCGCGCTGCTCTCGGCGCGCGCGACGCGCGGGCTGGGCGTGATCCATATCCTCGACCATGTCACCGGCGCGCGGCGGGCGGAAAATGGCGACATCGCGGCGCTGACCACCGGCAGCGGCCGCGAGATCGCCGGCGACCTGTTCATCGACTGCACCGGCTTCAAGGGGCTGCTGATCGAGGGCGAACTGGGCGTCGAGTGGGTCGACCGGAGCGCCCATGCCTTCAACGACCGCGCGATCGCGTCGCAGGTACCGGTGCCGCCGGGCAGCCCCATCGCCTCGCAGACGATCGCGACCGCGCACGAGGCGGGCTGGATATGGGATATCGGGCTGCCGTCGCGGCGCGGCATCGGCTGCGTCTATTCCAGCCGCTTCATGGATGCCGAGCGGGCGGAGGCGATCTTGCGAGGCTATATCGCGCGCGAATTGCCCGGGGCGGTTCCGGAGACCGAAGCGTTCGGCGTGCCGTTCAAGCATATCCGCTTCCGCACCGGGCACCGCGCGCGCTTCTGGGAAAGGAACTGCCTGTCGATCGGATTGGCGGCGGGTTTCATCGAGCCGCTCGAAGCCTCGGCGATCGTGCTGATCGAATTGTCGCTGCGCGCGCTCACCGACAATTTTCCGGCCGACCGCGCGGCGATGGATATTCACGCGGCGCGCTTCAACAAGCTGTTCCGCTACCGCTGGGACCGCATCGTCGAGTTTCTGAAGCTCCACTATGTGCTCAGCCGCCGCGACGAACCCTATTGGCGCGCGCATCGCGCGCCGGAGCATATCCCCCCGCATCTGGCCGATCTCTTGACGCTGTGGCGCGACCAGCCGCCTTCCTCGTCCGATTTTCCCTATGTCGACGAGATTTTCTCGGCCGAAAGCCACCAATATATCCTCTACGGCATGGGCTTTCCGTCGCCGATGGCTACTGGCCCGTCAGCGATCGTGCGACGGCCGCGCTCGCCGAAATGCGGCAACGGGCGCGCACCCTTGCCGCGGGGCTGCCGACCAACCGTATCTATCTCGATGCGCTGGCGGCCTAGCCGTGTCGCCGCCGAACAGGAAGAAGAAACCACCGCATGACCCATCACGCCGTCCTCGATGCCGACAGCCACCGCGATCTGCGCGTCCGCACCGAGGCGAGTGTGGAGCTTGGCGACGGGGTGATGGCGTCGCTGACGGTGCCGAACGAATTTCGCCAGGTGCAGGCGCACTATCCGATCCTGTTCCGCCGCGAACTCGGGCAGGACGCGTTCAACGCGATGGCGTTGTTCGGTTTCGAGCCGGGCGAGAATCTCTATCTCGACGGCGACCGCTGGGATGCGCGCTATCGTCCGTTGTCGATGGCGATCCAGCCCTTTCTCATCGGGCGCCCGGCGAGCGGCGACGGGCCGGGACAAGTGCATGTCGACCTCGGCCATGCGCGCGTCGCGGCGGGCGGCGAAGGGGTGCGGCTGTTCGATGCCGCGGGGCATGCGACGCCTTATCTGGAGGATATCGCCGAAAAGCTCGGCGCGCTCGACGAGGGCTATCGGGCGAGCGGCGCCTTCTTCGCGGCGCTTGCCGACCATGATCTGCTCGAACCCTTCACGCTCGAGGTCACGCTCGACGACGGCGCGGTGAATGCGCTCGTCGGTTTTCATATCATCGACGAGGCGAAGCTGCGCGCGCTCGATGCGGACACGCTCGGCAAGCTGCACGCCGCCGGTCATCTGATGCCGATCTTCATGGCGCTCGCCTCGCTCGCCCAGTTCGCGCCGCTGATCGAGCGCAAGAACCGCAGGCTCGGCCATGGCTGAACGCGACGGCGCCATTTATGACCGGCTTGCGCGGGTAGCGGAGCGCGATTGGGACAAGGGGGCGGGGCTCGACGCGTTGCTGCAAGGCGCGCGCGAGCCCTTTGTCCTGCGCGGCCTCGTCGCCGGCTGGCCGCTGGTCGCGGCCGGGAAAATTTCGGGGCGCGCGGCGCGACAGCATCTGCTGGACCACGCGCGCGACCGGCCGTTCACCGTGTCGATCGGCCCGCCGGGGCATGACGGACGGCTCTTCTACGACGCCGATATGGCAATGAATTTCCGCACCGGAACCGGCAGGCTGCCCGACATCTTCGCGGGGATCGACACGGCCGAGGAGCGGGGAGAGGACCGCACCGTCTATCTCGGGTCGATCGACATTCCGTCGCACTTCGACGGACTCGAGGCGGCGAACCCGATCGACCTCGGCGCGCGCGATCCGCTCAGGAGCATCTGGATCGGTACGCGGACGCGGATCGCGGCGCACAATGACTTTCCCGACAACCTCGCCTGTTGCGCCGCGGGCCGCCGGCGTTTCACCCTGTTCCCGCCCGGCCAGTTCAACAACCTCTATCTCGGCCCGATCGACAATACGCCCGCGGGCCGCGCGGTGAGCATGGTCGATTTCGACGCGCCCGACCTCGCGGCGCACCCGCGCTTCGTCGAGGCGATGGGGCAGGCGCAGACAGCCGAACTGGAGCCGGGCGACGCGATCTTCATCCCGTCGATGTGGTGGCATCATGTCGAGGGGCTCGAACCCTTCAACATCCTGGTCAATTACTGGTGGCGGAGCACGCCGGCCTGGCTCGGCCAGCCGCAGGATGCGCTCAACCATGCGATTCTCGCGATCCGCGACCTGCCCGACGCCGACAAGGCGATCTGGCGCGCGCTGTTCGACCATTATGTGTTCGATGCCGGACCCGACGTCACCGACCACATCCCCCCAGCAGCGCGCAGCGTGCTGGCGCCGCTGACCCCCGAGACCGCCGGGCGCCTGCGCGCCTTCCTGCTAAGGACACTCAGCCGATGAACGAAGACAAGCCGATCCGCCGCATCGTGATAGCCGGGGGAGGGACGGCGGGATGGATGATGGCCGCCGCGATCGCCCGGACGATGGGCCATACGGTCGATCTGACGCTCGTCGAATCCGAAGCGATCGGGACGATCGGCGTCGGCGAATCGACGATTCCGCCGCTCGTCAATTTCAACCGCATCCTCGGCATCCCCGAGCCCGAGTTCCTGCGCGCGACGCAGGGGACGTTCAAGCTGGGCATCCTGTTCGACAATTGGAAACTGGATGGCGACCGCTATTTCCACAGCTTCGGCCTGTCGGGGAAGGATCATTGGTCGGCGGGGTTCCAGCATTTCTGGCTGCACGGCCGCGCCAAGGGCCACCCCGAACCCTATGACGCCTATTGCCTCGAACTCGCGGCGGCGATGCAGGGCAAGTTCGCGCATCTGCCCGAAGACCGCATGAATTATGCCTATCATGTCGACGCCACCCTCTATGGCCGCCACCTGCGTCAGCTTGCCGAGGCCGACGGCTGCAAGCGCGTCGAGGGGAAGATCCAAAAGGTTGAACTAGAGGGTGAAACCGGCAATATCGCCGCGTTGCTGCTCGACGGGGACCGGCGGATCGAGGGTGACATGTTCGTCGATTGCACCGGCTTTCGCGGCCTGCTGATCGACGGCGCGCTGCATGCGGGTTATGAGGACTGGTCGCACTGGCTGCCCAACGACAGCGCCATCGCGGTGCAGTCGAAGCATCTTGGACCGCCACAGCCCTATACACAGGCGATCGCGCACGATGCCGGCTGGCAGTGGCGCATCCCGCTCCAGCACCGCATGGGCGCGGGGATCGTCTATGCCAGCGGCTATCTGTCGCGCGACGAGGCTTATGACCGGCTGATCTCGACGATCGGCGAGCCGTTGATCGAACCGTTCGACATCAAGTTCAAGGGCGGGGTGCGGCGCCGGCAATGGGTTCGCAACTGTGTCGCCGTGGGCCTGTCGGGGGGCTTCGTCGAGCCGCTGGAGGCGACGACGGTCCACCTGATCCAGCGTGCCGTGCTGCGCTTCATCCGGCTGATGCCCAACGGCCGGGTCAGCGAACGCGACGCCGCCGAGTTCAACGACCAGCAGCGGCTCGACATCGAGCAGATCCGCGACTTCGTGATCCTTCACTACAAGGCGACCGAACGGCGCGACAGTCCGTTCTGGCGCCATGTCGCCGCGATGCCGATCCCCGACAGCCTGACGCAGAAGATCGAACTGTTCCGCGAGACCGGCCGCGTCTTCCGCAAATATGAGGAATTGTTCGCCGAGAACAGCTGGGTGCAGGTGATGATGGGGCAGGGCATCGAGCCGCAAAGCTATCACCCGATCGCCGAAAAGCTGCGCGACGACGAACTCGACCGCTTGCTGATGACGCTGCGCGACAATGTGACGCATACCGTCGCGAGCTTGCCCGAGCATCACGCCTATGTCGCGCGCTATTGCGGCGCGGCGGAACCGCAAGCGGCGTGAGAGGCGCGCTGCCTTTGCTGCTCGCCGCGCTGGCCGCGCCTCCGGCAACGGCGTCGGAGGGCTGGACCCTCGTCTGGTCGGACGAGTTCGATGGACCCGAAATCGACCGGACGAAATGGGATTTCGACGTCGATTGCTGGGGCGGCGGCAACAACGAGCGCCAATGCTACACCGACCGCCGGAGCAACGCCGCGATCGAGGACGGCAAGCTGGTGATCACCGCGCGCAAGGAAAGGGCGAGCGGCCCGGCTTATCCGCTGGCGCAGCGCGGCGACCCCGCCAAGGCCAACGCGCGCGCCATCAGGGACTATAGCTCCGCGCGCCTCGTAACGCGCGGCAAGGCGGCGTGGACCTATGGCAAGATCGAAGTGCGCGCCAAACTGCCGCAGGGACAGGGGACCTGGCTGAGCGATCTGGATGCTGCCCGACGATCAGCACTATGGCGGCTGGGCGGCCTCGGGCGAGATCGACATATTGGAGGCGGTGAACCTCGGCGCCAATTGCACGGACTGTCCCGGCGGGATCGAGAACCGCATCCTCGGCACGCTGCACTTCGGCGGGCCATGGCCCGACAACAAGCATAAGGGCGACGAGACGGCGCTGCCCGCGCCGATCGACGATTTTCACGTTTTCGGCATCGTCTGGAGCGAAGGCAGGATGGTCTGGACCATCGACGGCAAGCCCTATGCCACGCGGGTCGCGGGCGACTGGAGCACGACAGGCTCCACCGATCCCGGTGCTCCGTTCGACCGCCCCTTCCACCTGCTGCTCAACCTCGCGGTCGGCGGCGGGCTTGCCGAAAGCCGCACCGAAAGGGGCGTCGACGGGCGCGGCTATCCCAAACGCTTCGAGATCGACTGGGTTCGCGTCTGGCAATGCGGCGAAGATGCCGCTAGCACGGCGGCGTGTAATTCATCCGGGGACCAGCAGAACTGATGGGGCGTCGGCGGCAGTCGGTGACGATCAAGCATGTGGCGGCCGACGCGGGCGTGTCGCTGCAGACGGTGAGCCGCGTCATCAACGACGAGCCCAATGTCCGGCCCGAAATGAAGGAACGCGTCCAGGCGTCGATCGACAAACTCGGTTATGTGCCCTCGATCGCGGCGCAGCGGATGAGTGGATCGCGCTCCTATCTGATCCTTGCGATCAACGATCGCGACCGGACGATCGCCGACTGGAACGCGCGCGAAGGCACCGACTGGGTCGACCAGATGCTGTTCGGCGGCATGCTCAAATGCGCCGAGCTGGGGTACCGGATGATCTTCGAGCTGGTCGATACCCATCACGACCATGTCGAGCGTGAACTGCGCGCGATCATCGCCGCGCTCCAGCCCGACGGCGTTATCCTCACGCCGCCGCATTCGGACAATCCCCTGATCGTCGATCTGCTCCACCACCAGAGGATTCCCTTCGCGCGCATCGGGTCGCATGGCGGCGATGCGGGGATCGCGTTGACGATGGATGACGAAGGATCGGCGGCGCGCGCGACGCGCCATCTCCTCGGCCTGGGGCACAAACGGATCGGTTTCATCTCGGGCTCGGTCGAATATGACCTCAGCCACTGGCGCATCGACGGCTGGCGCGCGGAGATGGACGCGGCGGGCCTGCCGACCGGCGACCTGCTCGCCGAGGGCGATTTCAGCGCGGCGTCGGGGGCGGTCGCGGCGCATCGCCTGCTCGGCCTGGCCGACCCCCCGACCGCGATCATCGCCAGCAACGACCAGATGTCGCTCGCCACGCTTGCCGTCGCCCGCGAACTGGACCTCGACGTTCCGCGCGACCTGTCGCTGGTCAGCTTCGACAATACGCCGATCGTCCGCTTCACGCCGCCGGGCCTCACCGCGGTCGACCAGCCGATTGCCGCGACGGTGTCGCGCGCGGTCGAACTGATCATTGCGGCGCAGCGCGGCGCAGCTCGGCCGACCGAACCGACCGTCGTCCAGGGCAGCCTGATCGAGCGTGGCTCGACCGCGCCGCCGCGCGGCCATGGCTGAGCGGGCGGCCGATCCCCGGCGCCAGTCGCTTGTCTTCCTGTTGCTCTATGCGCTCGCCGCCGCCGCAGCGGCGCGATCGCCTATGTCCCCTTCCTGACGATCCTCCTCCCGGTGCGGATGACCGCGCTGGCGGGGGCGGACGATATCCAGGCGCTCGGCTACGCCACTTTTTTCGGCGCGATTGCCGCCAGCGTCGGAGGGGTCTTTTTCGGCTGGCTGAGTGATCGCACTCGCAACCGCCGCGGGTGGGTGTCCGCGGGCCTGGTGCTGACGATCGCACTGTTGCTCGCGGTTCCGCTGGCGCACGACGTCCCGACGTTGATCGGGATCATCGTCGGCTGGCAACTGGCGCTCAACATGATGCTGGGGCCCATCGCGGCGTGGGCAGGCGACTGCGTGCCCGATCATCAGAAGGGGATACTCGGCGGTTTGCTGGCCTTTTCGCCCGCGCTCGGTGCGGTATCGTGCGCCTTCGTCACACTGCCCGGACTTGCGGGTGCCGACGGCCGGCTCGCGATCATCGGCCTGCTCGTGGCAGGCGCGGTTTTGCCGGTGCTGCTGTTCGGGCGGCCGCGCGCCTTTCCCGAACTGAACGCGGTGAACGCGGCAAGTCTTCAGGCCAGCCAGATTCGGCCGGCATCACCCGTCGTGCGGATGTGGTGCGCCCGGCTGCTCGTCCAGATCGCCGAGGCGGCCTTGTTCGCCTATCTCTTCTTCTGGTTCCGCTCGATCGACCCCGCCATCACCGACAGCGAAACGGCGCGGTTGTTCAGCCTCGTGCTGACGATCGCCGTGCCGATGGCGCTGCTCGCGGGCCGCTGGGCCGACCGGCACGATCGCCCGATCCTGCCGCTGGGAATCAGCGCGGGCGTGCTGGTGCTGGGGCTCGTCGCCATGGCGCTCGCAACGACGCTGATCGCGGCGAAGCTGAGCTATGTGATCTTCGGTATCGCGGCGACGATCTTTCTGTCGCTGCACAGCGGCCAGACGTTGCGGGTGTTGCCGCGCCCCGACCGGCGCGGACGCGACCTGGGGCTGTTCAACCTGACCAACACCGTCCCGTCGCTGATCATGCCGTGGCTCACCATTTCGCTGGTTCCGGGTTTCGGATTCGACGCGCTGTTCCTGCTGCTCGCCGCCTTTGCGAGCCTCGCGGTGGCGCTGCTCGTGACGATGCCGCGTCTGCGCTGAACGCGCCCCGAACAGCGTGCTTGCTTTCCTTCGCTTGCTATGCGAGAGGGCTATTTGATAACGTTCACATAATAAAGGATGGGAGAGACGATGCGGCGTTCCGCACTTGCCATGACGACGGCGCTGTTGCTGGCTGGAACGGCCACCACAGCGGTCTCGCAGCCGTACGGCGCTGGCGCCGCTACGGTCCATCCCGAACTTTGGCCGCACGGCGAAGAGCCCTGCCGCAATTACCGATCCCGCGACCGAGGAACGCATCGACGCGCTGCTCGGCAAAATGACGGTCGAGCAGAAGGTCGGCCAGCTGATCCAGGGCGACATCAGCACGATCACGCCCAAGGATCTCGAAACCTGGCCGCTCGGTTCGATCCTTGCCGGCGGCAACAGCGGCCCGAACGGCAACGAACGGTCGAGCGCCGCCGACTGGGCGAAGCTGGTCGGCGAGTTCCGCGCCGTGTCGCTGAGGCCGCAGGCGAACGGCATTGCCATCCCGATCATCTTCGGCGTCGATGCCGTCCACGGTCACAATAACATTCCGGGCGCGACGCTGTTTCCGCACAATATCGGTCTCGGTGCGGCGCGCGATCCCGAACTGATCCAGCGCATCGGCGCGGTGACCGCCGCCGAGATCGCGGGCAGCGGCATCGAATGGACCTTCGCCCCGACGCTGGCGGTGCCGCAGGACCTGCGCTGGGGCCGCAGCTACGAAGGTTATGCCGCCGATCCCGAACTGGTCGCGGCTTATGCGAAGGCGATGGTCCTCGGGCTGCAGGGCGAACTCGTCGCGGGCAAAGTCGTCGGCAAGACGCATGTCGCCGCGACCGCGAAGCATTTCCTCGCCGATGGCGGCACCGACGGCGGCCGCGACCAGGGCGATGCCGGAATCGACGAAAAGGAACTGATCGCCAAGCACGCGCAGGGCTATCCCGCGGCGATCGACGCCGGGGCGCTCACCGTGATGGCCAGCTTCTCGGGCTGGCAGGGCGTCAAGCATCACGGCAACAAGGGCCTGTTGACCGACGCGCTCAAGAACCGGATGGGCTTCGGCGGCTTCGTCGTCGGCGACTGGAACGGCCATGGTCAGGTTGCGGGGTGCAGCGTCACCGATTGCGCCCCGTCGATCAACGCCGGGCTCGACATGTTCATGGCGCCCGACAGCTGGAAGGGCCTGTTCGAAACCACGGTGAAACAGGCGAAGGATGGCACGATCCCCGCCGCAAGGCTAGACGACGCGGTGCGCCGTATCCTGCGCGTCAAATACAAGCTCGGCCTGTTCGACGCCGACCGCGGCGGCCGCGGCGATTTCGCGGCGGTCGGTGCCCCCGATCATCTCGCGGTCGCGCGCGAGGCGGTGGCGAAGTCGCTCGTGCTGCTCAAGAACAATGGCGGCGTGCTGCCGGTCAAGGCGGGCGCGCGCGTCCTCGTCACCGGTCCCGGCGCCGACAATATGGCGATGCAGTCGGGCGGCTGGACGATCAGCTGGCAGGGCACCGACGTCGTGCGTTCGGACTTCCCCAACGGCCAGACGATCTGGGAAGGGCTTCAGAAAGCGGTCGGCGAGGCGGGCGGCACTGCGGCGCTGTCGAGGGACGGCGCCTATGCGGAAAAACCCGATGTCGCGATCGTCGTGTTCGGCGAGGAACCCTATGCCGAGTTCCAGGGCGACGTGCCGACGCTCGATTACCAGCCGTCGGACGCGACCGATCTGGCGACGCTGAAAAAGCTGAAGGCGGCGGGCATTCCCGTGGTCGCGCTGTTCCTGTCGGGCCGTCCGATGTTCACCAGTCCCGAAATCAACGCCGCCGACGCCTTCGTTGCGGGCTGGCTTCCCGGGTCGCAGGGGGCGGGCATCGCCGACGTGCTCGTCGCGGGCCGGGACGGCAGGAGCGCGCGCGGCTTTACCGGTGTCCTGCCCTTTCCCTGGCCCGCGGACGCGCGCTCGCCGGTCGAAAAGCCGCTGTTCGCGGCCGGTTATGGCCTGAAATATGGCGAGAGCCGGGCGGTGCCGCAATTGCCCGAGGAACTGGGCATCGACGTCGGCGCCGCGCTCAACGTCGAGCGCTATTTTGGCGGCGGCCGCGCCCGCGCGCCGTGGCTGCTGTCGGTGACCGACGCCGGCGGCAGGCGCCCGGTCGACTCCCCGCCGCTCGCCAGCCCCTATGGTCATGTCGCGTCGCGCTCGGTCGATGTGGCGGCGCAAGAGGATGGCAAGTCCTTCGTGTGGACCGGACCCGGTTCGTTTGGCCTGTCGGGGCCGAACGCCGACCTGTCGCGCCAGCTGAACAACAGCTTTGCGGTGCGGATCGACTGGCGCATCGATGCGGCCGGGACGGGGCCGGTGCAATTGTCCTTCGCGAACATCCCTTTCGACATCAGCGCCCTCGTCGCCGCGGCGCCCAGGGGGCAGGTGTCGACGATCAAGGTGCCGCTGCGCTGCTTCGCCGATGCCGGCGCCGATCTGACGCGCGTCGGGGCGGCGGTGGCGGTCCAGGCCGACGCGGGCTTTGCCGCCACGCTGTTGAATACGAATGTCGAAGCCGTCGGCGAGAATCTGGCTTGCCCGCCCCGGGGAAAATGACCAGACCCCGCGAACGGGTTGGCAAAAGCCGGAAAAATTGGGGAGAGATGAGATGGCATTGACGCCGAACGTCGCGGTGAGCGCGGACCCTAACCCGTCCGGAGAGCCGGGGAAGAGCGGCGGCGGCACGCGGGTCGTGCTGATCCTCGCCTTTGCGGTCTTTTTCCTGCTCGGCGGCGTGACCAACATCAACGACCTGCTGGTCGGCAAGTTCAAGCCGATGTTCCACCTGACGCATGCACAGGCGAACCTCGTCCAGATGGCGTTCTTCATCGCTTACGCGGCCTTTTCGATCCCCGCCGGCATCGTCATGTCGAAGCTCGGCTACATTCGCACCTTCGTGCTGGGGTTCGTTCTGGTCGCGGCGGCGGCATTCCTGTTCGTTCCGGCTTCGGCGGCGGCGTCCTATCCGGGCTTTCTCGCCGCGCTCTTCTGCATCGGCGCGGGGATCACGGTTCTGCAGGTGGCGATGAATCCGGTGATCACGACGCTGGGGCCGGTCGAAACCTCGCACAGCCGCCTGACCTTTGCGCAGGCGTTCAATTCGATCGGCGTGTTCCTGATGGTCTATGGCGGCGCGACCCTGCTGCTCGGCGATTCGAAACCGATCGACGCCGAAACGGCGAGCGAGGCGCAAATCCAAGCCTATCGCGTCGCCGAGGGGGCGTCGATCGGCACCGCCTATATGTGGCTCGGCGTGCTGATGCTGGTCATTGCGGCGGTGTTCTGGATGTACCGGAGCGCGCTCGACCATGCCAAGGCCGACGATGTGAAGCTGGAGGGCACCTGGGGCCTGCTCACCCACAACCGCCGCGTCCAGCTCGGCGCGCTGTGCATCTTTGCCTATGTCGGTGCTGAAGTGGCGATCGGATCGAACCTGATCGCCTATCTCGGCGAGCCGAGCGTGATGGGGCTGGATATTCAGGCGGCCTAGCAAGCTGGTCGCGATCTATTGGCTGGGCGCGCTGATCGGCTAAGCTGCTTGGTGGTTTCATCCTGCGCATGGCCAAGCCGGGACGCGTCCTCGCGACCTTTGCGGCGGGCGCGATTTCGCTGATCATCCTGTCGGCGGTGACCACGGGCGCCCTGTCGGGCTGGGCGCTGATTCTGGTCGGTTTCTGCAATTCGCTGATGTTCCCGACGATCTTCAGCCTCGGGACGGAGGGGCTCGGCGAACGGACGCCCCAGGGATCGGGGATATTGTGCACCGCGATCGTCGGCGGCGCGATCGTGCCGTTTCTCTTCGGAACGGTCGCGGACATCAGCGGCAATATCCGTCTCGCGCTGGCGGTGCCGCTGATCTGCTATGCGATCATCGCGAGTTTCGGGCTGTGGACGGCGCGTCGGGCGGCTGGCTGACCGGCCGAACGATCAGGCCCGCACGCCGGCGGTCTGCGGATCGCCGCGCGCGGCGTTCCACCGCGTGAACAGCCAGGCACCGACAATCAGTTCGACGCTGCCGACGACCAGGGTGACGTGGACGGGCAGGATATCGCCCCTGATCGCGAAGCCGGTTCCGATCAGGAAGATCGCGCCGCCGAGCAGCCAGTAGAGGCGCTCGCGATAGAGGGTCGCAAAGACCAGATAGCGCGCGCCGACGACGATCGCGAGCGCGGCAAAGGCAAAGGGTTCCGAAAAGGGCAGCAGGCCAAAGGCGATCAGCAGTCCGGCAAAGAGCGGGAAGGTCGCTTCGAAGCCCAGCGTCGGCAGGGGATTGTCCTTCGCCGCCCGCGGCGCGCGAAAGGCGCGCGCGATCAGCAGCGACAGCGGAAAGATCAGCATGCCGCCGATGAAAATCGTCACAAAGGCATAAAAGCCGCCCCAGACATACCAGGCCGCGTCGGCAGCGAGCCACGCCAGTCCGGACACCAGGACTCCGGGCGCCCCGCCAAGATACGCCGCGCGCAGTTCGTCCTGTGCCTGTCCGATGTCGATGATCGCCTCCTGTGACCCGGTTCGCGCCGCCCCGAAGCGACCCGATCACGGCTAGGGCGAAATGCTCCGCCTTTCAACGGGATTGAAAGGCGGGCGGATCTAGTTCGTCCAATAGATATAATCCTGTCCGTCCTGCCACGGCGCGTCGAGCGGCACGTCGATGCGCACCGGTCCTTCGATCAGCCCCGGCCAGATCGGCTTCGCCATGCCCTTGTTCTGCGCGTCGAGCATCGCGCTCAACTGCGCGACGCGCCGCGGTTCGTTCGCCGACAGATCATATTGCTCGGTCGGGTCGGCGGCGAGGTTATAGAGGCGCTTTTTGGCTAGGCCGCCGGGTTACCTGCAATTTCCAGTCGCCCGCGCGCACCGCGCGATAGTCGCCCGATCGCCAGAACATCGCGGCGCGTTTGGCCGGTCCCGACAGGATATCCTCGCTGTCGACCACCCGGTCCCGCGGCATCTTCGCACCCGCCGCTGCGGCAACGGTCGCGAAGATGTCGAGATGTCCCGTCGGGTCGGCGCGGCTGCTGCCCGGCGCGATGACCCCCGGCCAGCGCATGAAGAAAGGCGTGCGGATTCCGCCTTCGAAGAAGGTCGCCTTCCACCCGCGATAGGGCGCGTTCAACCTGTCGATCCCGGTGTACCAGGCGCCGCCATTGTCGCTGGTGAAGATGACGAGCGTATTGTCGTCGATGCCGAGTTCCTTCAGCTTCGCCATCACATCGCCGATGCGGCGATCGAGCTGCGCAATCATCGCGCCATAGACGCGCGTCTTTTCATCCTTGATCTGCGGCAGCCGGTCATAGTCCGCCCGCGTCGCCTGCAGCGGCGTGTGCGGGGCGTTGAAGGCGAGGTACAGGAAAAAGGGGCGGTTGCGGTTCGCCTCGATCGCCTTCATTGCCTCGTCGGCGAAATAGTCGGTCATATGCCCCCTGGGATGGAACCGCTTGCCGCCGTTGAAATTCACGGCGTGGCGGAGGTTCGCCCACAGGAAACGGTCGATCCGGTCCCAGGGCAGCTTGGCGTTGACGACGTCGGGGTCGTCCTCCGGCAGGAACATCGCCGCGCCGCCGAGGACCGCGAGGCTCTCGTCGAAGCCCTGCGCATGCGGTTGCAGGGCAGGGGCCTCGCCCAGATGCCATTTGCCGATATGCAGCGTGTGATAACCGGCGGCCTTCACCGCCTCGGCGATCGTCACCTCGTTCGCGGGTACGCCCATGTCGGGATAATCGGGGATATCGGGGGTGATGAGGTCCTTGTGAAAAATCGGGTTCAGCGGCCCGACGCCGTCGCCATGCGCCAGATTCTCGGCGAACTGCACCGGCACCGCGGTAAATTCGAAGCCGAACCGCGTTGGGTACCGCCCGGTCATCATCGCCGCGCGCGACGGCGAGCAGGTCGCGTTGGCGGCATAGGCTGTGGTGAAATTCATCCCCTCACGGGCGAGCGCGTCGATGTTCGGCGTCTGGACGATCCCGCCCGCGACCCCGCCGCCGTTGAGGCTGATGTCGTTGAAGCCGAGATCGTCGGCAACGATCAGGATGATGTTCGGGGGGCGTTTGTTCGCAGGCGCCGTGGCGGGTCCGGCCTGCCAATGCACGGGCTGGTTGGGCTGCACCGGGTCTTTCCAGTCGGAGACAAGGCCGGGCAGGCGATAGCTGTTCGTATGAAAGGCCCAATATCCGCCCGCGCCAATCAGGGCCAGAACTCCAAGCGCCACCCATCTTTTCTTCATGGCCTTCCCCCTTTCGCGATTGCCGCCGATATTATGGCACTATATGTGTCATTATATAGGCGATGATGCAAGATCGCATTGACCCCGGCGTCAAGCTGGGCCAGCGGAGAGGCCATGGCATCGAAGGCAAAAGCAAAGGCCGAGGCAGGCAAGCCGCCGCGCATCGACGGGCGGCGCGAACGCAGCCGGTCGAGCCGCGCGCGGATCGTCGGGGCGATGCTCGACCTGATCGACCGCGGCGACCTGTCGCCCAGCGCGGCGCGTGTCGCCGAGGAGGCGGGGGTCGGGCTGCGCACCGTGTTCCGCCAGTTCGACGACATGGACACGCTCTATCGCGAAATGTCCGAAACGATCGCCGAACGGGTGCTGCCGATCGTCACCGCACCCTATGCCGGTATCGACTGGCGCGCCGATGTGCGCGACCTCGCGGCGCGGCGCGTGCGGGTGTTCGAAACGATGCTGCCGTTCCGGCTCGCCGCCAATATCAAGCGCTATCAGTCGCCCTTTCTGATGGGCCAATATGGACAGGTCGTGGCGCTGGAGCGCGACCTGCTGTTCCGTCTGCTTCCCGACGATGTGCTGGCCGACAAGGTCGGGCGCGAGGCGCTGTGCGTTGCCCTGTCGTTCCAGACCTGGCGCGCATTGCGGCACGACCAGGGCCTGACGGTCGAAGAAGCGGGGGCGGTGGTGGCGCAAATGGTCGAGGCGCTGGTGAAAGGATCCGGGCGATGAAAGGCGCGGGGCTGCTTGCATCATTGGCGTCGATCGGTCTGCTCGCCGCCTGCGGCGACGGGACTGGCGATACCGTCGCCACGAAAGCGAAGACGGTCTGTCCCGCGATGCCGAAGCAGGATTATGTCTGGATTCCCGGCGCGACCTTCGCCATGGGCGCCGATGCGCATCTGCCCGAGGAAGGCCCCGAGAAGCAGGCCACCGTCGCCGGCTTCTGGATGGCGACGCACGAGGTGACCAACGCCGAATTCGCCGCCTTCGTGAAGACCACCGGCTACAAGACGCTCGCCGAGCGCGACCCGCCGAAGCTGCCCGGCGCGCCGCCGGACATGCTGGTGCCCGGCGGCGCTGTGTTCACCGCGCCGACCGACGGCAATCCCAACTGGTGGCGCTGGGTCGTGGGAGCCGAGTGGCGCCATCCCGCCGGGCCCGACACCGATATCGACGGGCGGGGCCGCGAGCCGGTGGTGCAGATCGCCTATGAGGACGCGCTCGCCTATGCGCGCTGGGCGGGCAAGGCATTGCCGAGCGAGGAGCAATGGGAACTCGCCGCCGCGACCGGCGGCGCCGACCGCAATGTGCCGGTCGTCGACGGCAAGCCGCAGGCGAATTATTATCAGGGCGTCTTTCCGGTTCGCGACATGGGCACCGACGGCTTCACCAGCCGCGCCCCGGTCGCCTGTTTCCCCGCCGACAAGCATGGCGTCCACGACCTGATCGGCAATGTCTGGGAATGGACGACCGCAAGGGCGGGCGGTGAGAGCAATGTCATCAAGGGCGGCAGCTTCCTGTGCGCGGCGAACTACTGCGCGCGCTACCGTCCGGCGGCGCGCCAGTTCCAGGAACGCAGCCTAGGCACCGATCACATCGGCTTTCGCCTGATCGACACGGCGCGCCCGGCGCCGCGCGGCGCCAGCCCCAGATCAGCGCTGAGAGAGCGATCAGCCCGCCGCCGAGCCACAGCCCGGCCTTGATCGCGCGCTTCTTCCCCTGCTGCTCCCAGGCATATCGGTTGATCTGCGCATCCGCGGTGTAGCCTGCGGGCATGTCCAGCACGCCGTTCGCCTTTGCATAGGCGCGGTAGTCGGTCATCATCGCGGCGAAACGGTCCGGCATCGCCGCCGACAGGTCGCGCGTCTCGCCGGGGTCGCTTTTCAGATCATAGAGCCGCCATTTGCCGTCACCCGTCGGAGCGAGGTTACGCACCAGCTTGTAATCGCCGCGGAACAGCGCGCTGTTGCCCGACAGCTCATACCCCAGCGGATTGTCGCCGTGCACGCTGCCCGGCGCGCCGCCGAGCATGGGAACAAGGCTGCGCCCGGTCACCGGTTCGACCCTGCGCCCCTGCCATTCGCCGCCATGCCCCGGCACCCCGGCGAGGTCGGCCAGCGTCGGCAGGATGTCGGTGACATGCGCCAGCCCGCCGTTGACCGCGCCGGCACGAACCCCGGGATTGCTCGGCCATGCGATGATCAGCGGCACGCGCAGCCCGCCCTCGGCGGCGCTGAACTTGTAGCCCGACAAGGGCGACGCCGCCGCGCTCGCCCAGCCGGGGCCGATCGCGGCGAAGCTGCCGCGGCGTCCGATGTTGGCGGTCGACGTGTCGTACTGCATGGTCAGGAACAGGCGGTTGCGCAACCGGTTGTACGGATCGGTCGGCTCGGCGCCATTGTCCGACAGGAAGACGAAGATCGTATTCTCATATTGGCCGGTGGCCTTCAGATGCGCGACCAGCCGCCCGACCTCGCGATCCATCGCCGTCGCCATGCCGGCATAGGCCTGCATCACCCGCACCGCGGCGGCGCGCTCTTCGGCGTCGAGTGCCGCCCAGTCCGGCGTCGTCGCCATCGTCACCATCGGCGCGCCCGCGGGCACGATGCCCAGCGCCGCCGCCCGCCTGGCCCGGGCCTCGCGCAAGGCGGTCCAGCCGTCGCTGTACATCGCCGAATAGCGCGCGATGTCGCTGTCGGGCGCCTGCACCGGAATATGGTTGGCGAGGAAATTGACCGAGGCGAGAAAGGGTTTGCCGCTCGCGCGGCCGGCGTCGATATAGTCGATCATCTTCTGGACGACGAAGGTCGAGGAATAGAAGTTCTGCGGCAGCGTCGCGGGCCTGCCATTCTCGGTCCAGGCGGCGCTGTCGTACATGCCCTCGATCGGCCGCTGCTCGAAATTGTCGGCGCCGGCGTCGGCGAGGCTGAAAGCGCGATCGTAGCCACGCGCCTCGGGCAGGCGCGTCGCATCGCTCCCCAGATGCCATTTGCCGGTGAGGTAGGTGTTGTATCCCCCTGCGCCGAACAATTCGCCGATGGTCACCACGCGGTGGTTCAGCACCGTATCGTACCCCGGCTTGCCGCGATGCGCGTCGGGGATCGTCTCGGGCATGTTGCCGAGCCCGTTGCGGTGGTTCATCACTCCCGTCTGCAGCATGGCACGCGTCGGCGAGCACGACCCGGCGACATGGAAATTGGAAAAACGCATGCCGGCACGGGCGAGCGCGTCGATGTTGGGGGTCGCGAACTCGGCCCCGAAGGATCCGACGTCGCTGAACCCCCAGTCGTCGGCGAGCAGGATCACGATGTTGGGATGGCGCGGAGGTACGGAAGCGGGAGCGGCCGGTACGGCTCCCGCGCCGCAGCGCGAGCATCAGGGCCGCGGCCAGCACCATCGTTCCACATAGCTTCATCGCGAATCCCCTCCCTGTATTGGCACTTATTATGCCAATATATTGCGCACCGCAATTGCCTTGCGGAAATCGCGCGTGCGGCGCATCGCGGCGGCGAACGGAAAGGAGGCCATGGCATGACCGTACCGGTGATCGCGATCTGCGGCATCGCCAGCGACGAGGCGAGCTGGCTCGGCATGCCCGTCGATCGCGTCGTTGTGCCGCGCGGGCCGACGATCGACGCGATGGCAGGCGCGATTCTGGCCGGCCTGCCCGAGCGGTTCGCGCTCTGCGGCCATTCGATGGGCGGCTATGTCGCGCTCGCCATCGCCGCCCGGGCGCCTGGCCGGATCGCCGGATTGGCGATGCTGGGCAGCGCCTGCACCGCCGACAGCGAGACACAGGGCGAGGGACGCCGGCAGGCGATCGAGCAAGCGCAGACCGATTTCGGCGCCGTCGCAGACCGTCTGGCGCGTGCGGTGCTGTCGCGGGCCAGCCGCGCCGATGCCGCGCTGCTTGCCGATATGCGGGCGATGTTGCTGCGCAGTGGCGCCGCGCGCTTCATCGAGCATCAGCGTGCGGCGGCGACCCGCGCCGATCGCTGCGGCCTGCTCGCGGGGCTTGCCGTCCCGGCGCTGGTGCTCGCGGGCGAAGAGGATATCATCGTCTTGCCGGACCGCGCGCGCGAGATGGCCGCCGCGCTGCCCGATGCGGTTCTGCTGATGATTCCGGGTTGCGGCCATATTCCGCAGCGCGAGGCGCCCGCCGCAACCGCCGCCGCGATCGCCGCGTGGCGCGTGCGGGTCGACAGCGCGGCGGGCGCCTAGAGCGTGATCGTCTTAGATTGAAGCATATCCGCTATTTCTGAGGTAGTTTGCGCACTCGTCCGGAAGGAAGGCATCGAGCAGCGAGCCGATGCGTTTCCATGTTGCCTCGACGGATCGCTCCTGCGCCTTTCGCAGGAGTGTTTTGAGTTTGGCGAAGACCTGTTCGATCGGGTTAAGGTCTGGACTGTAGGGAGGCAGGAACAGGAGCTTGGCACCCGCGGCCCTGATCGCGTTGCGCACGGCCTGGCCTTTGTGGCTACCGAGGTTGTCCATGATGACGATGTCGCCCGGTGCGAGAGTGGGTACAAGGAACTGCTCGACATAGGCAGTGAAGAGTTGGCCATTGATCGGCCCGTCGAGCACGCAAGGTGCTTCGATCCGGTCGTAGCGCAGCGCGGCGAGGAAGGTCAGCGTGCGCCACTTGCCGAAGGGCGCGGTGGCGTGAAGCCGCTCACCGCGCCGGGCACGGCCATGGGTGCGGGTCATGTTGGTCTTGGCCCAAGTCTCGTCGATAAAGACGAGGCGGCGAGGATCAAGCCGACCCTGATACTTGCGCCATTGTGCCCGTCGCCGGGCGATCTGCGGCCGATCCTGTTCGGTCGCGAACAGGCTTTTTTTGAACGACAGGCCCTCGCGTTCGAGGAACAGCCACAGCGCGCCGTAGCTCGCCTTCACCCCGCGATCCGCCAGTTCGCCCAGCAGACCCCGCAGGGTCAGGTCCGGCTCGGCCGCGACACGCGCCAGCAGCCACTCGCGCTCGGGCAGCAGCACCGGCTTCCTGTACCCGCCCAGCTTGCCCGGTGCCACCCCGCCCGTCCGGCGTTGTCGCTGCGACCAGCGCACCGCGCTCGCAACACTCACACCAAAGCGCGATGCCGCAGTTCGCGCCGACGACCCCGATGCCATCGCTGCAACCACGCGTTCCCGAAGATCAATCGAATAGGCTCGGCTCATCTCTGCTGGCCTCCTAACCAGCCAACAGGTTGAATCAGAAAATCAGTACCGCGTGAATCCCAAATCGATTCAATCTAAGACGATCACGCTCTAGGTCGCCGTCAGGATTCGGGCACGAATATCCTTTTTCAGCACCTTGCCGACCTTGGAGCGCGGCAGATCATCCCAGATATCCAGCTCCTTGGGCGCTTTCACGCTGCCGATCGCGGCCTTGACATGCGCGATGATGTCTTCGGGCGCGGCGCTCTGTCCCGCCCGCAGTTGCACCACCGCGCAGACGCGCTCGCCCCATTTGTCGTCGGGCAGGCCGAAGACCGCGCCGTCCTGCACCGCCGGATGCGACAGTAGCGCCGCCTCGACCTCGGCCGAATAGACGTTGAAGCCGCCGGTGATGATCATGTCCTTGGCGCGGTCGACGATGAACAGGAAATTGTCGGGATCGAGATAGCCGATGTCGCCGGTGCGGTGCCATCCGTTCAGCGTCGCGTCGGCGGTGGCTTCGGGGTTCCTGTAATAGCCGTCCATGACGAGGCTGCCCTTGACGACGATCTCGCCGCGCTCGCCCCGCGGCAGTTCACGGCCTTCGCTGTCGACGATCGCGACGCGGACGAGCGGGCCGGGCCTGCCCGCCGACGCCAGGCGATGCCGTGCGACCGTCCCGTCGGGGTTGAGGTGATCCCTCGGCGACATCATCGAGATCATCATCGGCGCTTCGGTCTGGCCGAAAAGCTGTGCCATCACCGGGCCGATCCTTGCGATCGCTTCCTCGAGCCGCGCGGGGGAAATGGGCGCCGCGCCGTACCAGAAGCATTGCATCGCCGAGAGATCGGTCGCCGGCAGTGCGGGATGATCGAGCAGCATATAGATGAGCGTCGGCGGCAGAAATGTGTGCGTCGCCTTGTGGCGTTCGGCCAGCGTCAGGAATTCGCCGATGTCGGGATAGGGCATGATGACGACCTCGCCGCCGTGCGCCATGACCGGGAAGGTCAGGACCCCCGCGGCATGGGTGAGCGGCGCCATCGCGAGATAGACGGGCCTCCCCTCGAACGGATAGCCCATGAGGGTCAGCGCGGTCATGGCCTCGAGATTGCGGTTCGTCAGCATCACCCCCTTGGGATGGCCGGTGGTGCCGCCGGTGCCGGGGAGCATCGCGAGGTCGCTGGCGGGCGCCGCGACGAAGGGACGGTCGTCGACGCCCGCCAGCCACTGGTCGAGCGAGGGCGCGAAGGGCTGTTCGGCGTCGAGGCAGACGAGTTGCTCGAGCTTCGGCAGCCGCGTACGCAACGCGTCGACCAGTTCGGCGAATTTGCTGTGGAAGAAGAGCGCCGCGCAATCGAAATTGTCGAGGACATAGGCGTTTTCCGCCGCCTCGTTGCGCGGATTGACCGGGCACCAGACGGCGGCGGCGCGCGAGATGGCGAAGACGCAGGCGAAGGCGACGGGGTCGTTGCCCGACAGGATCGCGACATGCTTGCCCGGCGTGATGCCCGACGCGTTCAATCCGCGCGCGACACGGTGGGTGAGCGCCTGCACATCCGCATAGGACAGGCTTTTCCCGTCCATCGTCAGGCAGGGGGCATCGCCGCCCAGCGACGCCCCCTTGTCGAGCCAGTCAACGAGCCGCATCAGCCGTTGACCGTGACGACCGGTTTCAGCACCAGCCCGAACTGGCGCAGCGTGCCGAGGATCTCGCGGTGCCCGAACGCCTGGCAGGCCGAGGCGAAGCCGGTGCGGCGCGGCGCCTGTTGCAGCAGGTTCGCGGCGCACCACGCCTGCATCAGCCCGGTCTGCTTGTAATTGCAATTGCCGTGGATCAGCACATGCGCGCGCCCGAGCGGGCCCGAGGCGTAAACCGAATCGATGCTGGTGTTGAGCCGCGGATTTTCGCGCGGCGGCATGTCGCCCTGCACCGATTCCGCCATCTTCGACAGCGCGGCTTCCTGTTCGGCGAAGGGGAGGGGCTTGATGTCGGTGTCGATCATCTTGGTCATGCCCACGACATTGTCCATCACCTCGCGCGCGAAGACGCCGCCGAAGACCTTGACCGTCGAGACGCGCGGGTCGTCCTTGAACCAGACGGGGTGCGAGGTGCCGCCCCACGGCGTGGTGAGCGCCGTCGCGTGCTGGCCGGGGACGTTGCACTCGGTCGTGGTCAGCGTCGGCCATTGGACGTACCGGTTGTTCTCCAGATAATACCAGTCGGCCTTGAGGATCGTGAAGATCGTCTGGACCGAGGCATAGGTCGGAAAACCCTTCCACAGCACCAGCATGTCGAGCGTATCGAGCCCCGGCATGGTTTCGAGCGCGATGTTCGCCGCGATTTCCCCGGTCGTGTACATCTGCGCGACGCAGGGCGAGAGCAGCAGGCCCTTCTTCGCGAAGGCGTCGCCCCATTTTTCCTGCGCCGACAGCATCCAGTCCTGTTCGCCGGTGGTGTCGAGATAATGGGTGCCCGCCGCGAGGCACGCCTCGACCGTCTCGGGTCCATATTTGATGAAGGGGCCGACCATGTTGCACACGACCTTTGCCCCCTTGAACAGGGCGGTCAACGCCTCGACGCTGTGCTCGACCTCCGCAATCTCATAATCTGCGGTTTCGATGCCCGGAACCTTGTCCATCACCTCCTGCACGCGTTTCCTGTCGCGCCCGGCAGCGATGAAGGGGACGCCGAGTTCACGCAGATATTCGCAGACGAGGCGGCCGGTGTAGCCCGAGGCGCCATAAACGATGACCGGCTTCTTGCTCATGGGATTTCTTCCTGTTTGCAATGGGATGGGGTCAGACCGCGGTGTAGCCGCCGTCGACGATCAGCTCGCTGCCGCACATGTACGCCGCGTCGTCGCTGGCGAGGAACAACAGCGGGCGGGCGATTTCGCGTGTCGTCGCCATGCGGCCGAGCGGGATCGCGCCGACCGTCGCCGCCGCGAAACCGGCGGCGGCATCGCCGAGGCCGCCCACGGCATCGGCCACCAGCTTGGTCTCGCAATAGCCGGGATGGAGCGAATTGATCCGCACCGGCCAGCCCTTGCGCGCGCAATCGACCGCCGCCGCCTTGGTCAGCATCGCCACGCCGGCCTTGCTCGCGTTATAGGCGGGGAAAAGCGGCTCGGCGACATTGGCGGCGATCGAGGCGACGTTGACGATCACGCCGCCGCTGCCCTTCATCGCCGCGATCCCGGCGCGGGTCCCGAGGAAGACGCTTTCCAGATTGACCGCCATCAGCCGCTGCCATTCGGCGAGGCCGGTATCGACGACCGATTTCAGGAAACCCATGCCGGCGTTGTTGACGAGGATATCGAGTTTGCCCTGACGCGCGATGACATCGGCGATGAGCGCAGCCCATTCCGCCTCATCGGCGACGTCCTGCCGCCGCGCCTCGGCGCTCCATCCTTCGGCGCGGATCGCGGCGGCGGCGCTCTCCGCCTCGTGCGCGTCGATATCGGTGATGGTGACCGCCGCGCCCTCGCGGGCGAATTCCTGCGCGGCAGCCAGTCCGATGCCGCGCGCCGCGCCGGTGATGAGCACGCTCTTGCCGGTGAAACGCATCATGGATGCTCCTCGTTGATCGAAAAAAGGGATCGGCGGGCGGGAGGGTGCCCGCCGATCCCTGCGCCGCGAACGGTCAGAACTTGGCCGTCACCTCGACGCCATAGGTTCGTGGCGTACCGCGATTGAGATAGTCGAGCCCGAAGATGTCGATGTTCAGCCCGTAGCTGTAATAATATTTGTTGGTCAGATTCTTGACCCACAGGCTGGCGGCATAATTGCCGTGCTCGAAGGTTAGCCGGCTGTTGACGAGCCAGTAACCGGGGTTGCCGCAGGTGATCGCGGGGCTAGGCGGGGCGGATGTTGCCGGGAACGCCGGGGCGGTCGCACGGGGTCTGGCCATAATCGCCGAACGGATCGAAATAATATTTGCCGGTATAGGCGGCATCGCCGCGCAGCGTCAGCTTGTTGTCGCCCTGGTCCAGAATGTCCCAGTCGAAGCCGGCCGAGAAGGTCGTGCGCGGCGCGTTGGGGAAGGGGTTGCCGTTGACGTTGCGCGTCGGGCTCGACGGGTCGGCCGGGTCGAGGACGTTGCCCTTGTATTTGCTGCGCAGCAGGCTCATCGACGCGTCGAAGCGCAGCCAGTCGGCGGCCTGGATCGCCAGCTCCGCCTCGCCGCCATAGAGGCGTCCGTTGGCGCTGCGGGTGAAGGTCGTGGCGCCGATAACCTGCGTCACCTGATGGTTCTTGTAGTCGTAATAGAAGCCCGCGAGGTTGAGCTGCACCCGGCGGTCGAACAGCCGCATCTTGAGCCCGCCTTCATAGGCGTTGATCTGTTCGGGGCGGATATAATAGACCTGATTGGTCCCCTGATAGGCGAGGCCGTTGAAGCTGCCGCTGCGATAGCCGCGGCTGTAGTTGAGATAGCCCATGATATCGTCGGCGAAATCATAGCTGATGTTGACGCGGCCGGTCAGGCGGTTCGCCTTTTCCTTCTGTTCGAGCGCCGGGGCGCTCGGATCATAAGGGAAGGTATAGGGGATCGTGCTGGCGCGGATCGTGCCGCCGAGGTCGTAGAGCACGGTGCGGCCGTTCAGATATTTGACCTTGTCCATCGTGTAGCGGAGGCCGACGCTGACCGTCAGCGCGTCGGTCAGATCATAGCTGCCGTCGAAATAGATCGCCGCCGAGGGGCGCTTGATCGTGTAGCGCTGTTCGCCCTCGATCGGCCCGAAGGGCGGGGCGCCCGCCGCGCGGCACGCCGCCGAGATGGCGCCGCCGAAACCGCCGCCGCCCGAGTTGTTGACCTGGATGTCGGTGAGCAGGGCGATCAGCGAGCGTGCGTCGAGGAAACCGTTGGGGTTGCCCGTCGGCACCGCCGAGCAGTTCGCCGGGTCGGTCGGATCGAGCGCCGGATCGACCGCAAAGGCGGGAACGAAGGCGGCCGCTTGCGGCGCCGACACCGGCGCGTTGAAAAAGCTGTCCGGCACGCCGGCTGCCCTGCAGGATCGGTTTCAGCACGCCGAAGAAGTCGATCTCGTTGCGCGTGTCGATCTTGTCGACGCCATAATAGAGACCGGCGACGAAGTTGAGCCGGTCGCCCTTGTAGTTGAGCCGCAGGTCCTGGTTGAAATTCTTGCTGACCGAATTGTAGCGCAGCGCGCAGACCTTGTTCGGCGAGCCATCGCAGTCGAAGGGCGAGTTGCGATATTTGCCGCCGTCATAGCCGGTGATCGAGGTCAGCGAGAAATTGTCGTCCAGTTCGACCGCGATGTTGAGCGCGACCCCGCGCGACGAGGTGAAATAGCGCCCGCCGGTGTCGGCGGCGACCTCGTTCTTGCCGAGCGGTGCGCCGCCATTCTGTGCGGGATCGAAGCGCGAATAGCCGAGCACGTCGCGGTCGCCGGCAAGCTGGCCGAGCGCATAGGGATTGGGCGCGAGTGGATTGTCGCGCGCGAAATAACCTTTCAGGTTGATGTCGACCGTGTCCGACGGCTTCCAGTGCAGCGTCACGCGCCCCGCGACGCTGTTGGTGGTGCCGACATCGCGGTCCTGCACCGGATTATATTGCCAGCCATCGCCCTTCGCGACCGTGCCGGCAAAACGGATGCCGAGCGTGTCGGGGATCAGCGTCGCCTCCAGCGCGCCTTCGGCGGTCTTGGTGTCGTAATTGCCGTAACCGAGCGTGATCGTGCCGTTGCTGGCGCCGAGTTCGGGCTTGTTGCTGAAAAAGCTGATCGCTCCGCCGGTAGTGTTGCGGCCATAGAGCGTGCCCTGCGGCCCGCGCAGCACCTCGACGCGTTCGAGGTCGTAGAGCTGCTGGCCGTGGCTGGCGCGGAAACTCTGATAGACCTCGTCGACATAGACGCCGACCGGCGAGGCGGTGGAGGCGGAAAATTCGTTCGCGACCGACACGCCGCGCAGCGCGAAATTCGGCTGCGTGCGGCCATAGGGGGTGGTGATCTGGAGGCTGGGGACGAAGCCCTGCAAATCGGAGGTTTCGCTGACCCCGCGCGATTCGAGTTCATCGCCCGCGAGCGCCGAGACCGCGACGGGCACGTCCTGAAGATTCTGGGCGCGTTTCTGGGCGGTGACGACGATTTCCGCGATGCCGCCGCCGCTGTTGCCGCCATCGTCGTCGGCTTCGGACGCCGCCGCCTGTTGTGCGAATGCGGGTCCGTGCCAGCCGATCAGCATGGTCGTCGACAGGCAGGTCGCCAGAATGGCCTTCTTCGTCATCTCGTCTCTCCCACGGCTTGCGGCTCGTCTGTTGCGAGGCCGTCGATAGGGAAAGGCTATGGCGGGAGCGGCGCGGGCGACAGCCGAAGCGGCGGGGGGAGCGATGGGGGGGTAAGTCCGCGCCGCTTGCCCCCGCCCGCGCGAAGGATTAGCCATGGACGCAGAAATGGAGGGCAGCATGACCGTCCAGCCGGGATCGAGGATAGGAACGAGGGCGCCGCTGCGCGCGGTGCCGGACGCCATTGCGCCCGCCTTCGGGTCCCGGAAATTCCTGCCGCCGCGCTTTCCGCCCGATCTGGTCGGGCTGGACGCGCAGCAGGACTGGCTCGACCGGCTGGCGCGTCACGAACTGGCGGTCGTGCAGGCGCTCAGCCGGTTATGGGAAGACGGCCTGGTGCGCGGCGCTGTTCGGGCGGGCACGGGCCGGGGGCTGGTCGACCGGCTGGCTGTCGTTCGATGCCGAGGACGACGGGCCCGCCACCACGGGCCGGATAATCGGGGCCGTCCGGGCGGCCCGTGGCGCGGCGGTCGAGGATGCCGCTCATCCGTCGACCGCCGAAGAGGCCGCGGCGGCGCTGGCCGGGCGGATCGACGCCGATGACCGTCCGCTGCTGCTGGTCCTCGACGATATCGACCGGCTGAGCGACCCTCTGGCGCGCGCCATGCTCGATCGGCTGCTTCGGCATCCGCCGCGCGCAATTGCGGCTGGTGCTGACGGGCCGTGCGCTGCCGGAGGTGGCGACCGGCGATATCGAACGGCGCGGCATGATGCTGCGGATCGGCGCCGCCGAACTGGCTCTCGGCGACGACGATGTCCGCGCGTTTCTGTCCGCCGCCGGCACGGCGCTCGACGGGCGAAGCTGCGCCGATCTCAACCGGTTCATCGGGGGGTGGCCGGCCGCGCTGCGGCTGGCGGCCCGTGATCGGCGGCTCGGCGCGATGGCGGCGGCGCGGGACTGGAGCCCGCTTGCCTGGCGCGCTCGATACTCTGGTGGCCCCAGCGGTCGATGCGCTGTCCGAGCCGATGCGCCGGTTCGTGCAGCGGTGCAGCATCGCGCCGTGGCTCGACGCCGATCTCGCGTGGCTGCTGAGCGGCGAGCGGGACTGTGCGGCGATGCTGCGCGAACTGGCCGCGAAGGGCGTCTTTGCCGAGACGACCGCCGACGGCGGCTATCGCCTGCACCCCGCGGCGCGCGCGGTGTTGAGGCGGCGGCTCGACACGGCCGAACCCGGCGCCGCGGCGCAGCTGAACCGCGTGGCGGCGCGCTATTATGCCGGGCGGGGAAATGCGGTCGAAGCGATCGGACAGGCGCTCGCCTGCGCCGACCACGCAGAAGCCGCGGGCCTGATCGCCGATATCGGCATGCCAATGCTCGAACGCGGCGAGACGGCGGCGCTGGGGCAAATGATCGTTGCCTTGCCGCCGAGCGCATCGGGCGGCCTCGCCGGCGCTGGTCCGGACGGGTGCCTGGCTGTCGACGCTGTCGGCCACGCCGGACGGGGGCGCCGCGATCGCGCTGCTGGCAGAGGAGGACGCCAACGAAGCGCGCGCGATCGACCTGGTGCGCGGGGCCTTCGCCGACGACCGGCTCGCCGAGGTCGCCGAGGCATGCGACCTGTTGCTCGCCGCGCCCGACCGCTTGACGGATTTCGCGGTCGCGATGCTGCGCGCGGTGCAGGCGCATGCTGCCCTGAAATGCGGGTTGTTCGGTCTGGTCCACGACGCGGTCCGGCCGCTGATGCTGCGCAGCGCCGGCCGGTCGCTCGACCTGCCGCTGGCGCTCGGCCTTTGCGCCCGTGCGGCGGTGAGCCGCGCGCAGGGCCAGCTGGGCGAGGCCGAACGCGTGCTGCGCGACGCGCGTGCGCTGCCGTCGGTCCCCGGCCTCGCCCGCGCGCTGGTCGACGCGGCGCTGGCGCGGTGCTGTTACGAACGCGACGATCCGGCGACCGCTGCGGACCTCGCCGCCGATGCCCTGCCGCTGCTCGAAGGATCCGCCTTTCAGGATGCGCTGACCCACGCCTTCCTCGTCTCGATCCGCGTCGCGGCGAGCACCGGCCGGGCCGACCGCGCGGCGAGCCTGATCGATCGCGCCGAACTGCTCGCGTTCGGGCGCGGCTGGGCCCTGCTCAAGGCGTTGTGCATCGTCGAGCGCGCCCGCTTGCGGCTGCCGCAGTCGATCGACGCCGAAACGGTCGTCGCCGTCGCCGACGAAGAGGCGGCGGTGCTCGATCCGCTGTCGGCGCAGGGCCGCGCCTTTGCGCTGCTCTCCGAAATGCGCGCCTATGAGGCGATCGCCAATGGCGACCGGCCGCGGCTGACCAGCGTTGCCGACCGGTTGCTCCGGCTCGGCGCCAATGCCGACGACACCGAATTGCGCACGCTCGCGACGCTGTTCAACATCCTGCCGCAGCTCAGCGGGCGCTGCGACAAGATGGTCGATCTCGAAACCGTGCGGTTCCTGAACCATGCCGCCAGCGTCGGGTTCCGCCGCACCATCGTCGATGTCCTCGACGTGACCGGGGTGCGCGCGGTGCAGAATTTTTGCAGCGAAGCCTATGCCTCGGGTTCCTTCCTCGCCTTGCTCAAGCTCGCCGAGCCGTCGCGCCGCAATCCGGCACTCGAAAATGCCCACGCGGTGGCGCCCGGTGAGGCTTTTTCCTTCCTGACCGATCGCGAGATCGACATTTTGAGCGCGCTCAACGCCAAGCGAGTCGAACAAGGAAATTGCGCGGACGCTTCAGCTCGCCCCCGAAACGGTGAAATGGCATTTGAAGAATATCATGCGCAAACTGCGCGCCAGCACGCGCGACGAAGCGGTGATGAATGCCGCGACATTGGGGTTGAAGCTGGCCGAAACCCGCCCCGCCTGATGCACCGATCGCCCGCATGACCCTGCCACGCCCGCCAGCTAGACCCCGGCGGACCCTGGCTTCACTTGGGGCAGGGAAGAGCAAGGTGATGATCGACATGCACGACATCGTGGACGACAGCACCCCGAATCGCCCACCGCACCCACGCCGGGAGGCCTGATATGGCGATTCTCGACCTCCCGCTTCGCGAAGACCAGCAGATGCTGGTCGACAGCGTCCGGCGCTATATTGCCGATCATGCCAGGCCCGGCTGGCGTGAACTGGCCGATGTACTCGGTCTCGCCGGACTGTCGCTGCCCGAAGCCGCGGGCGGCTTCGGCGGCGGGGCGTGCGATATGGCGCTGGTGATGGCGGAACTCGGACCGGCGTTTGCCGGGGCCGACTGGCTGTCGCATGCGGCGGCGGCTTTCGTGCTTTGCCGGGTTGCGCCCGATCTTCCGCTGCTGCCCGATCTTGCTGCGGGCAACCGGCGGGCGGCGATCGTTTGCCCGGCTTCGGCCGCGGAGATGCCGGCCGTTGAAGCGGATGGCACGATCCGGGGCATCGCGACGCTCGTTGCGGGCGCGGCGGAGGCCGATGTCCTGCTGCTCGCCGACGAAGCGGCGCTGCTGCTGATCGCGGCCGACCGCGACAAGGTCGAGCAGCGCCACCGCATCATGCATGACGGCACCGTCTCGGCCGACCTTGCCTTCACGCTCAGGCCCGGCGATGCCGAAACTCTTGCGGCAGGTGCCGAAGCGCGCCGGATTGCCGAACGGGCGAACGACCTGGTTCTCGCCGGGCGCTGTGCCGAAGCGGTCGGACTGATCCAGCGCATGATCGCCGACAGCGTCGCCTATCTCGGTCAGCGGACCCAGTTCGGCAAGCCCATCGGCAGTTTCCAGGCGCTGCGCCACCGCGCCGCCGACATGCAACTCGCGGCGATGAAGGCCACCGCGCTGACCGAAACGGCCGTCCTGGTGGTCGACGCGGATAGCGCCGGGCGCGCGCAAGCGGTCAGCGCGGCCTGCGTCGAAGTCAGCGATGCCGTGCGGATCGTCGGGGAAGGGGCCGTGCAGATTCACGGCGCTATGGGGCTCACCGAAGAGCTCAGCCTTGGCAGTCATTTCAAGCGGGGACTGGCCATCGCCGCCGCGATGGGACCGCGCGCCGGCCATCTTGCGCGCTTCGCCGAGGCCGCAGCCTAGCCGAGCATCAGGCGCGCGACGAGATCGCGCTGGATTTCGTTCGACCCGGCATAGATGGTCGCCGCACGCGCGTTGAGGTAGCGGGGCACGGCCGTCGCTCTATCCACCGGCGTCTGGCCGTCGGCATCGGTCCACGCCGCATAGCCCTCGATCTCGCAGCCGAGGACGTCGATACGCTGCGCCGCTTCGGTGCCGAGGATTTTCAGCGCCGAGGCGTAGAGAGCCGGGCTGCCGCCTACGCCGCGCATCGCCTTCAACTCCAGCGCCTGCAGCGCGCGCAGATGGATGGCCTCGCGATCCAGGCTCGCGCGCAGCACCGGATCGACGTCATCGCGCCCACGGAGCCGTTCGAGCCTTCCGATCAGGCCCGGGGCATATTTGCCGCCACGCTCGAAGGTCAGCAGATGCTTGGCGACCGACCAGCCTTCATTCTCCGCGCCCAGCCGGTTCGACTGCGGCACGCGCACGTCGTCGAAAAACACCTGGTTGAATTCATGGTCGCCGGCGAGGGTGCGGATCGGCTCGACCGCGATGCCGGGCGTCGCCATGTCGAGCAGCAGGAAGCTGATCCCGGCCTGCGGCTTGCCTTCGTTCGAGGTGCGGACGAGGCAGAACATGCGGTTCGCGAAATGGGCGTGGGTGGTCCAGATCTTCGACCCGTTCAGCACATAATCGTCGCCGTCGGGCGTCGCGCGGAGCTGGAGCGCGGCGAGGTCGGACCCGGCGCCGGGTTCGGAGAAACCCTGGCACCAATAATCCTCGCCCGACAATATGCGCGGCAGATAATGGGCACGCTGCGCGGGCGTGCCATAATGCATGATCACCGGCGCGACCATTTTCAGCCCCATCGGGGCCAGGCCGGGCGCGCCTGCGCGGGCGTATTCGGCGGCGAAGACATAGCGTTCGATCTCGCTCCATCCCGTTCCCCCGAACTCGGCTAGGCCAGTCGGGTGCGGCCCAGCCGCGCGCATTCAGGATGCGCTGCCAGGGCAAGGTGACCGCCGGGTCGATGAAGACGCTGGTCGCGCGCGCCGCCGCGCGCCGCAACTCGTCGGGGAGGGCGGTTTCGAGAAAGGCGCGAGCCTCGTCCTGAAAGGCCTGCAGCGCCGGATCGTTCAGCATGTCCATGGCGCCGGTTTGTAGAGCGCCGCTGTGCCGCGCCAAGCTGGCACCTGCATCAGGCCGCCCGCGCGCCGACGAAGCCCAGCCCCGCGGCGATCTGGATCGACTGCGCGCGCCCCGTGGCGCCGAGCTTTGCCGCGGCGTTGCGCAGGTGGAAGCGTACCGTCGATACCGACAGCGACAGGATGATCCCGATCTCGCCGTCGGTCTTGCCCGCCGCCGCCCAGCGCAGGCATTGCACCTCGCGCCGCGTCAGCGTCTGCGGCACGGTGGCGTTGCGCGGGCGGCCGCGCGCCTCGTTATGCGTCGCGACCAGCTTGACGGCCAGATTGTGCAAATGGCCGGCCTGTTCGGCAAAGATGGCATCGACCCCCACCGGCTCGCGCGAACACCAGAAGACCGCGCCGACCAGCCCGCGCGGCAGGTGTACGGGGGCGATGATCGCCTCGCCGAAATGGGGCGTATTCTTCGCCTGTTCGCAATCGACTTCGTCGAGCAGCCCGGTCGTCCGCCAGGTGTGGAGCGCGCCGTCGCTGTAATAGAAGGGTTCGGCGACCAGCCGCGCCGCGGTCAGAAAGGCGATATGCAGCGCCAGCTTGCGGTCGCGCCAATAGGCGTGATCGGGATTGACCCAGTGAAAGCTGGTTTCGGCATAGGGGCGGCCGCTCTCGTCGCTCATCGGTTCGGGGTCGCCGAGGTCGGCCTGCGCGGCGACATAGGGCAGTCCGATCGCATCGCCCGCCGCCTGTACGGTGGCGATCAGGTCGGGCATTTCGGCCCAGCATTGCGCCCGATAATCCGTCACGCGTCCGCTCCTCTCCCATCCTGCCACAGGTGTCAGCTTGTTGGTGGCGCCGCAATCCTGTCCCTTATCACCACCGGATCGCGTGCGAGGCTCGCACAAAGACGAGCCGTGCCGCAAGCCGTTTCAGAGAGGATGGATGATGAAGGCCCCCATTTTCCTCCCTCGCTGATCGCCGGTATTTCGCCCGGCTATTGCCGATAGGTTTTGGGCGAAATGCCGTGGCGGGCGATCTTGTCGTAGAGCGTCTTGCGCGGAATCCGCAGATAGGCGAGCGTCGCCGCAATATCGCCGTTCGCGACCGTCAGCGCGTCCCTGATCGCCTGCGCTTCGAACTGCGCGACCCGTTCGGGCAGCGACGGTATCGGCGCGCGCCCGTCGGGCGCGGAATGCTCCAGGCCGAGAATTTCCGCATAAGCGAAATTGCGCAGCTCGCGAACATTGCCGGGCCAGTCATGCTCGATCAGATGCGCACGCGCGGCATCGGTCAGGACGAAATCGCCGGCGCGCAGCTTGCTGGCCGCCTCTTCGGCGAATTGAGCGAACAGTTGCGGAATATCGGCCTTGTGTTCGCGCAGCGGGGGCATGCGGATGCGGACGACGTTCAGCCGATAGAAAAGATCTTCGCGAAATTCGCCTAGCCTGGACCGCCAGTTGCAGGTCGCGCCGCGATGAGGCGATGATACGCAGATCGACCCCGCGCGGTTCGGCCGCGCCGATCGGCTGGATCTTGCGCTCCTCGACCACGCGCAGCAATTTTGCCTGGATCGCGAGCGGCATCGTGTCGATGCCGTCGAGGAACAGGGTGCCGCGATTGGCCTGTTCGATCCGTCCCGCGCGCGCGATCGGGCCATAGCCGGGCACGCCGCGGTCGTGGCCGAACAGTTCGACTTCGGCCAGTTGTTCGGGCAGCGCGCCGCAATCGACCGCCACGAACGGCCGTCCCGACCTCGGCCCCTTGCGGTGCAGGATCAGCGCCGCCAGTTCCTTGCCCGTGCCGGTTTCCCCCTCGACCAGCACGTCGATGTCGGCTTGCGCCACCTGCAGGATCGTCGCGCGCAGCTGCGCCATCACCGGGCTGTCGCCGGTCAGCGGACTGTCGACGCTCGTCTCGGCGGCGGCGCGCAGCATCCGGTTGTCGAGCACCAGCCGCCGGGTATCGAGCGCCTTGCGCACCGTCGCGACCAGATGGTCGGTGGCAAAGGGTTTGGCGAGGAAGTCGAACGCGCCGCTTTTCAGCGCCCCGATCGCCATCGGGACATCGGCATGGCCGGTGATCAGGATGACCGGGATGTCGGGGTCGATGGCCCGGACCCGCGCGAAAAACTCCAGGCCATCGAGCCGCGGCATGCGGATGTCGGTCACGATCGCTCCTGCAAACCCGCCGTCGATTTCGGCGAGAGCGGCTTCGGCATCGGCGAACGGCCTTACGTCGATATCGGCCAGTTCGAGCGACTGCACGGTCGCCGCGCGCAGTGCGTCGTCGTCATCGACAAAGACGATATGCTGGCGGGTCACGAATTCGCTCATGCCCGGCGCACCGTCAGCCTGAACGCCGCGCCGCCGAGCGGCGACGTGACGAGGTCGAGCGTACCGCCGAACTCGCGCGCGATATCGCGCGCGATGCCAAGGCCCAGCCCCAGGCCATCGGCCTTGGCGGTGACGAAGGGCGTGAACAGATGGTCGGCGACCTCGGCGGCGATGCCCGGCCCGTTGTCGGCAACGGTAATTGCGATATCGCTCTCCGCCGATGTGGCGATGCGGATTCGCGGATCGGAGCGGCTGCCGAGCGCGTCGAGTGCGTTCTGGAGCAGGTTGACGAGAATTTGCTCGAGCCGGACGCGGTCGGCGACGCAGTGCAGACCGGCCACTTCGCCGGTGTGTTCGATCGCGACGCCATTTTCGCGAATACGGTCGCCGACGAGCAGCAACGCCCCGTCGATGACGGGACCGATCCCGACCGGCCCCGGCGCCGGCGTGCTGCGGCGGGCAAAGCTGCGCAGTTCGGCGGTAATCGCCCCGATGCGCTCGGTCAGCGACACGATGGTTCCGAGGTTGTCGCGCGCCTTTCCGGCGTCGCCGCGGTCGAGAAAGGTGCCGGCATTCTCGGCGAAGCTGCGGATGGCCGCGACGGGCTGGTTGATTTCGTGTGCGACACCCGCGGTGATCTGGCCGATCGTGCCAAGGCGGCTCGCCTGCGCCAGTTCTTCGCGAGCCGCGCGAAAGCGGCGGTTCGCCTCGACCAGGTCGGCGGTGCGCGCGGCGACCTCGATCTCGAGCGTCCGGCGCGCTTCTTCCTGCAGTCTCTGTTTCTCGCGCGCGCGAAATATCCAGGTCAGCAGCGCGGCGAGCAGGATGAAGGCGATCAGTATCGCGGTGCGTGCGGTGGCGTTCGCGCTCGCTTCGGCAGGGCCGAGCGGTTGAAAGGCGTGGAGCCGGGCGCCCGGCATCGGAACCGCGACTGCCGCTTCGCGAAAGCGGATACCGCCACCGATCCAGGTCGCGCCCTCGCGCATCGGGGGCAGAGGCGTCAGCGGCAAATTGCCGAACTGCAATGCGGCCCGGATCGCCGAACGAGTCTTCTCGTCGAGAGGCGCCAGCGTCCGGAAGCGCCAATCGGCGCGGCTGGTGATGATCACCACGCCATGATCGTCGGTGACGAAGGTGGTCAACGGCTGGCGCGCCCATTCGGCCTCGAGCCGGTCGAACTCGACCTTCACGACGATCACGCCGAGCGGACGCCCGTCGTCCTCGACCCGGCGCGCAATATAGAGACCGGGCCGCCCGCTGACCGTGCCGAGCGCGAACAACTCGGCGCTGCCCTTCGCCATCGCATCGCGGAAATAGGGACGGAAACCGTAGTTCTGCCCGACGAAGCTTTGCGGCTGGCGCCAGTTGCTCGCGGCGATCGTCACCCCGTCGCGCCCGATCAGATAGATGACCGCGGCGTCGGTCCGGTCAGCGAGCACTTCGAGTTTGCTGTTCATCCGCCGGACCGCCGCGGTATCGCCGCTCGGCTAGGACGCTGTGAGCCTCCGGATATTCGATCAGCACCAGCGGCAGCAGGCGGAACTTCTGCAGTTCGCCGCGCGAGCCAGCTCGCGGCGCTGCGGGCCTGCTGCTCGGCCGCGATATCGGCCTCGACCCGCGCATGATCGCGCGCCCATCCGAATGCCGCCACAGCGATCAGCGCGAGCAGGAGGATCGCGAGCAGCGCCGCCCAGACGAGCCGCCGCCCGATGCTGCCCCTGACGCCACCCACGCGCGAATCAACGGATAAGCTTGCTTCGACCATCTGTGCGAATTATCGCACATAATGGAAATTGATAAGCGGAAAATCGCACAAAATCTGCACGCCAATCCTGTATGATTTTATATATATCTAATTTTATCAGTATTTTGAGTGATAATCCGAAATCCTTGGACCGGCAATGGTGCTTAGCCATAATTTTGCAGAAGCAGCGGCGAAAGGTCGCGCTCGGGAGGATGTACACGTGGCCGTCATTGCAATCGACCAGTCCGGACAGGCGGTCGCCGGGGCTAAACCTCTCTATCGCCATCTCTATGTCCAGGTCCTTGCCGCGATCCTGTTCGGCGCGCTCATCGGCCATTTCTGGCCCGAGACGGGCGAGGCGCTGAAGCCGCTTGGGGACGCCTTTATCAAGCTGGTCAAGATGATCATCGCGCCGGTGATCTTCCTGACGCTGGTCACCGGTATCGCGGGGATGACCGAACTCAGGTCGGTCGGGCGCGTTGCGGGCAAGGCCTTTGCCTATTTCCTTTTCTTCTCCACGCTCGCGCTGATCGTCGGGCTGATCGTCGCCAATACGGTGCAGCCGGGGGCGGGGATGAACGTCGACCCCGCGACGCTCGATACCGGCGCGGTCAAGACCTATGTCGAAAAGGCACAGCACAGCAGCATCGTCGACTTCCTGATGGCGGTCATCCCGACGACCCTGGTGTCGGCGCTCGCCGGGGATTCATTGCTCCAGGTGCTGCTCGTGTCGATCCTGTTCGGCATCGCCCTGTCGATGGTCGGCGAGCCTGCCGCGCCGGTGCGCGATCTGCTCGAACGCGTCGGGCTGGTCGTGTTCAAGCTCGTCGGCATATTGATGCGCGCCGCGCCGATCGGGGCGTTCGGAGCCATGGCCTTCACGATCGGCAAATATGGCATCGAATCGCTCGCCAATCTCGCGGGGCTGGTCGCGACCTTCTATCTCACTTCGCTGATCTTCGTGGTCGGCGTGCTCGGCATCGTCGCGCGATTGTCGGGCTTTTCCATCTTCAAGCTGATCCGCTACCTCAAGGCCGAACTGCTGCTCGTGCTCGGGACCTCGTCGTCGGAAAGCGCGCTGCCCAGTCTGATGGAGAAGATGGAACGCGCGGGCTGTGCCAAGCCGGTCGTCGGGCTGGTCGTGCCGACGGGCTATTCGTTCAACCTCGACGGAACCAACATCTATATGACGCTCGCCGCGCTGTTCATCGCGCAGGCGTGCAATGTCGATCTGTCGCTTGGCGATCAGATCGCGCTGCTGCTGGTCGCGATGATCAGTTCGAAGGGCGCCGCCGGAGTGACCGGCGCCGGCTTCATCACGCTCGCCGCGACGCTTTCGATCGTGCCGTCGGTCCCGGTCGCCGGCATGGCGCTGATCCTCGGCATCGACCGCTTCATGAGCGAGTGCCGCAGCCTCACCAATTTCATCGGCAACGCGGTCGCGACGATTGTCGTCGCGCGCTGGGACAGGGCGCTCGACCGCGAGCAGCTGCGCGCCGCGCTGGATGGCGAACCCGCCACCGGCCTCGCCGCACCGCCGGTCGAACAGGACATGGACTAGGGCCGCAAAGGCCCGCGAAACGGGAGAAGGATCATGAGGGGTAGTCATTCGGCAATGCTGTTGGCGAGTACGGCGTTCTGCCTGTTCGTAACGGTTCCCGCCGCGGCGCAGGACAGCGATGCCGCCGCGCCGGGCGGCGCGGCCGCCACCGGGGAAGGGCAGGCCGATGAAGCGACCTCACCCGAGATCGTCGTGGTGGGCACGCGCATCGAAGGCGCGCGCGTAACCGAAGCGCTGCCCGTGATCGTCGTCGGCCAGGACCGGCTCGACGCGATCGGCGCGGTCAGCGGCGACGAACTGATCCGCAACATCCCGCAGATGGGCGACGTCAGCTTCAACCCCGGCAACAACGCCCAGACCAGCAATGCGGCGCGCGGCGACGTCGGCTCGGTCAACCTGCGCTCGCTCGGGGTCGGCAACACGCTGGTGCTCCTGAACGGCCGCCGCGTCGTCACGCACCCCGCGAGTCAGGGCCTGTCCGACACCGGGACCGTGCCGGTGCTGAGCTATAATTCGAATGCGATCCCGACCACCGGTCTTCAGCGTCTGGAGGTGCTGCTCGACGGGGCCGCGGCCCTGTATGGCTCGGACGCGGTTGCCGGCGTGGTCAACACGGTGCTCAAGGACGATTATGACGGCCTCCGGCTCCAGGCCCAATATGGCGGTGCCGAAGGTACGCACCTCACCGAGTTTCAGGGCAATATCCTTGCGGGCAAGAGCTTCGACCGCGGCAACATCACCGTCTCGTTCGAATATACCGACCGCGCGGCGCTGCGCGCCGAGGATCAGGATTTCACCGCTTCGGCCAATCTGCGGCCGTTCTTCGCCGATTACCCGGATTTCGCAGCCTCGCAGACCCCCGACGCACGCGCGACGCGTGGAGCATGGCTGGCGCTGATGGTCCCGGTGACCGGCGGCTAGCCGCGCCGCGGTACGACCAACCTCACCACCGCGGCGGGCGCTTTCACGGTCCGCCCGACGCGGCTCGGCGGTTGCACGCTGGCGCTGAGCGACGAGCTGTGTCTGGTGAATACCGCGCTTGCGACCAACAACGCGTTCCGCGACCTGCGCTACGACACTGCGGTCGGCACCACGGTGATGCCGAGCGTGAAGCGTTACAACGCCTTCGCCAACGGTCATTACGACCTCACCGACAATCTGACCCTTTTCGGTGAGTTCGGCTATTATCGCTCGGACACGGTCCGCATCCAGCCGCCGGTGATCAATCTCAACCAGATATGGATCCCGGCGACCAACTATTACAATCCCTTCGGGCCGGTCGGCAGTCCGAACCGTCTCCCCGGATTGACCAATGTGCCCGACGAAGGCCTGCCGGTGCTGCTCACCACCTATCGTTTCGTCGATACCGGGCCGCAGACGGTGAACGTCAAGGGCGAACAGTTGCGCGGCCTGCTCGGCATCCGCGGCGAGACGGCGGGCTTCAAATGGGACAGCGCCTTCGTCTATTCCGAAGCCTCGGCGGTCGACAGCAGCGTGGCGGTGCGCAGTTCGGCGTTGCAGCAGAGCCTCGCGCTCGCGACCCCCGATGCCTATAATCCGTTCAACGGCGGCTGCATCGACACGTTGAGCTTCGGCGATTGCACGCCGAGTTCGCAGGTGGCGATCGACGCGATCACCTTCGAGCTCAAGCGCCGCTCGAAAACGACGATGACGATGGGCGACTTCCGCGCCTCGCGCGCCGATCTGTTCGCGCTGCCCGGCGGCGACGTCGGCGTGGCCTTCGGTGCCGAAGTGCGGCGCGAGACGCAGCGCGACGACCGCGACTCCGCGGTCGACGGGTCGAGCCCCTTCGTCGATATGGTCACCGGCGCGGTGACGATCAGCGACGCCGCGGCGGTCAGCGACAACCCCGACACCTATGGCAAGCGCACCGTCGCGGCGGCCTATGCCGAGCTTGCGGTGCCGCTGGTGTCGGAGGATATGAACATCCCGCTCGTCCGCCGCTTCGATATCCAGCTCGCGGGCCGCTACGAACATTACAGCGATTTCGGCAGCGTCGCGCGGCCCAAGGTGGCGGCGGCGTGGGATGTCTTCGACGGACTGCGCCTGCGCGGCTCCTTTTCGCAGGGTTTCCGTGCGCCGAACCTCGAACAGGTCAATGCGGTCGAATATGCGCGCCTCGCGACCAGCCAGGACTTCCTGCGCTGCGAGGTCGACCTCCGTGCCGGTCGCATTGCGAACTTCACCGCCTGCGGCAACAATGTCGGTTATTCGCGCCGCGTGTCGGGCAACCCCGACCTGAAGCCCGAAAAGAGCACCAACTATAATCTCGGCGCGGTGTTCGAGCCGGCCTTTCTGTCGGGCGACCTGGGGCGTGTGACCTTCACCGTCGATTATTGGTCGATCCGGCAAAAGGGTATCGTCGGCATTCTCGGCAACGACACCGCGGTCGCGCTCGACTATCTCTTGCGCCTGCAGGGTTCGTCGAACCCCAACGTCATCCGCGACGCCGCCAATGCCGATGATATCGCGGCCTTCGCGGGCACGGGGATCGCGCCCGTCGGACGGATCATCACGGTGCGCGACCAGTTCATCAACCTCCAGCCGCAGACGGTGCGCGGACTCGACTTCGCATTCTATTGGGAGTCGCCCAAGACGGGCATCGGCAAGTTCGATCTTGCCGTCAACGCGACGCGCCTGCTCAAATTTTCGCGCGATCCCGGCCCAGCGGTCGACGCCCTCGTCGCGGCGCGCGAGGCCGGCGACATCAATGCCGCGACCCCGCTGCCCGAGACCGAGAATCTCATCGAGGCCAACGGGCGGCCGAAGTGGCGCGGCACGGCCTCGCTCACCTGGTCGCTCGGCAATTTCCAGATCGGGGCTTTCGGACGCTATACCGGAGCGGTCGACGAACTCGGCTTCGTCGATGCGAACGGCAACCCGTGGCGCGTGAAGTCGCAATTCACCGCCAACCTCTATGCCCAGGTCCGCATTCGCGACCGCGACGGTCTCGGCGGCAATATGCGCTGGCGCGTCGGGGTGCGCAACATCGCGGACAAGAAGCCGCCGCTCACCTCGGAAGGCTATCTGGGCTCGCTTTACAGCCCCTATGGCCGATACTGGTACACCTCGGTCACCACGGAGTTCTGACATGACCTGCAAGCGCGGTATCTGGCTTTTCATCGGCTGCGCGCTCGCCGTCGCGCCGCGCGGCCGCGGCAAAGGAGAGCGCGCCCGCGCCAACCGCCGCCGGCGCGACACTTCCGGCTGCGCTAGCCAGGGCCGCGCCGCGGACGATCTTGTTCATCGGCAACAGCTTCACCCAGGGCGCGCATTCGGCGGCGCGAAACTGGCGCGCGGGGTCGGTGACCGACCTCAACCGGGCTGGCTACGGCGGGGTGCCCGCGATGTTCAAGCTGTTCTGCGAGCAGGCTGGGCTCGACTATGACGTCAGCCTAGAAACGCAGGGCGGCAAGTCGCTCGGATTTCATTATGACGAGCGGCGCCAGTTGTTCGACCGGCCGTGGGACGTCGTCGTGCTGCAGGAATTCAGCACGCTCGATCGCAAGAGGCCGGGCGATCCGGCGGACTATCTGGCGAATGTCGGACGGCTGGCCGCGTTGTTCCGCGCGCGCAATCCGGCGGTCGATATCCGTCTCGTCGCCGCATGGACCCGTGCCGACCAGACCTGGCTGCCCAAGGGGCACTGGTATGGCAAGCCCGTCTCCGCGATGGCGCTGGACCTGCGCGCCGCCGCCGACAGCGCCCGGCGCGCGCACCCCGGCATCACGGGGATATTGCCCGTCGGCGAAGCATGGAACCGGGCCTTCGCGGAAAGCGTCGCCGATCCCAATCCCTATGACGGCATCGCGTTCGACCAGCTCGATCTGTGGGCCTATGACCATTATCATGCGAGCGTTGCCGAGCTATTACCTGTCGGCGCTCGTGACTTTCGGCGCGATCACCGGCGTCGATCCGGCCAGCCTTGGCCCGGGAGAAAAGGCTGCGGACGAATTGGGGTTGTCCGATGCGCAGGCGGTCGCCTTGCAGAAAATCGCTCAGTCCGAACTGGGCCGGACGGCGCAATAGAAACCGGTCCCGCGCAAGAAATGTCAAAACTCGATGCAAGCCCCGCCAAAGCCATGCGGCGCCTGACCGCCTAGATTTTCCTTCGAACCGGGCTCGCAGAAGGCCGGGCAGAGGGAGACAGGATATGGCAGGCTTGACGTTCGGACGCGCCCTGGCCGCGGCGCTTGCGGTTTCGACATCGACGATCGCGATCGCGCAAGACGCGCCTCCGGCCGACGATGGAACCAGCGACGGCGATATCGTCGTCACAGCGCAGCGCCGCGAACAGTCGCTGCTCGACGTGCCGCTCGCGGTCACCGCGCTCGGCGGCGACAGCCTTGCCGAACGCGGGATCACCAATTCGGCGCAGCTCGGCGACGCGGTGCCGAACCTCCAGATCAACAGCCCTTACGGGAATACCCAGCCCAACTTCTCGTTGCGCGGCATCGGGGTCGCGAATGAATATAACAGCAATCAGGCGTCGCCGGTCGGCGTCTATCTCGACGACGTCTATCTCGCGCCGCGCACCAGCCACGGCATGGGGCTCTTCGACCTCGACCGCATCGAGGTGCTGCGCGGGCCGCAGGGAACGCTTTTCGGCCGCAACACCACCGGCGGCGCGATCAACTTCATCACGAAGAAACCCGATCTGTCGGGCACCAACGGCTACGTCCAACTCGGCTACGCCAATTTCGACACTTTCACCGCGCAGGGCGCCGCCGAGGCGACGCTCGCCGAGGATGTCGCGGGGCTCCGGCTCGCGGTCAACTATGCCAAGGGCGACGGGCAGATCGAAAATATATTTCCCGGCGGGCGCGACGCCAATTCGATCGACACCCTGCAGGGCCGCGCCTCGCTGCGCGTCAAACCGACCGAGACGCTCGACGTGGTGCTCCGCGCCTACGCCGGGCGCGACCGCGGCACGCAGGCGGCGGTGCACGGACTCGATGCTTTCCGCGCCGGCCTCGATTTCTTCGAGACCAACGAGAATCGCATCGGCGAGAACCGCACCGACGCATGGGGATTCTCTCGCCAACATCGGCCTTGAACTCGGCGACAGGCTCAGCCTGACCTCGATCACCAGCTACGACGGCGGCAAGCAGAATCTTCAGCAGGCCGCCGACGGGTCGCCGCTCGACCTGCTCGATATCAACTGGCGCTCGCGCTACCGCCAGTTCAGTCAGGAACTGCGCGCCAATTACGACGGCGACGGCATCACCTTCGTCGGCGGGCTCTTTTATGGCTGGGACCGCAATATCACCGACAACCGGTTCAACCTGCCGCTGCCGCCTGCCGGGGGTTTCTTCCAGCATTACCGGCAGGTCCGCAAAAGCTATGCGGTGTTCGGGCAGGCCGACATCGACCTCGCCGACCGGCTCGTGCTGACGCTGGGAGCGCGCTATACCAAGGACAAGTCGCGCTACGACGACGCCTTCGCCTATCTGTTCGTTGGCGAGGTGGGCGCACCCGACACGCCGATCGCGACGACGGTGCCATGCGCGGGGGTGGCGGGCACCTGTCCCTATGATCCCGCCGCCCGCTTCGCGCTCGCCGACACCAACAATGCGCTGACCGGGCGGATCGCGCTCAGCTACAGCTTCGACGACGGCCCGCTCGTCTATGCGAGCTACAACCGCGGCTATCGCGCGGGTGCGGTCAACGGTGGCGGTTACACGTCGTCGTCGGGTATCGGCTATATCGAGCCCGAGCGCGTCAACGCCTATGAAATCGGGATCAAGGGCCGCGCGGGCGGACGCCTGTTCACCTATGCCGCCTCGGCCTTCTATTACGACTATTCGAACCAGCAGCTTCAGGACACGCGCGCCGGACCGGTGTCCTTCCTCGTCAATGCGCCGTCGTCCGAAGTCTATGGCCTCGAAGTCGAAACGACGCTGCGGCCGGTCGATGGTTTGCGGATCGACGCGTCGCTGGGCTGGCTGCACTCGAAATATAAGGAACTGACGCTTCAGGGTGCCGACCTGTCGGGCAACTCGCTGCCCTTCGCGCCGAAGCTCACCGCGCAGTTTGGCTTCGAATGGGATGTCGTGGAGGTTGGTGGCGGCACGATCACCTTCGCGCCGAACATGGCCTATTCGAGCTAAGCAATATTTCTCGCCGTTCAACGCGATCAACGCGCCGGGCTCACCGCAGGTGAACAGCGAGTTGCAGCAGGGCGCCAATGCCAAGGTCAACGCCTCGCTGAGCTGGAGCAATGACGCGCTGACGGTGCGCGCTTTTGCGAACAACCTCTTCGACCGCAAGACCTATGGCTATGGGCTCGATCTGCGCGGCGCGGGCTTTCCGTACAACTTCCTCGTGCCGTCGGCGCCGCGTACCTATGGCGTCAGCCTGCGCTACAGCTTCTGACGATGACCGACCTCGGGACCGTCGATCTAAGGGACCCCGACCTCTATGTCGGCGGCATGCCCTATGCCGAACTCGCGGCCTTGCGCGCCGCGGGTTCGGTCCATTGGAACCCCGAGGAGGAGGGCGCGGGCTTCTGGGCGGTGCTGGGGTTCGACGATATCGTCGCGGTGTCGCGGCAGGCCGACCTTTTTTCCTCGGCGCACGAAAATGGCGGGCACCGCATCTTCAACGAGAATGAGGTCGGGCTGACCGGGGCGGGGGAGGCCGCGATCGGCATTCCCTTCATCTCGCGCGATCCGCCGACGCACACGCAATATCGCAAATTCGTGATGCCCGCGCTGTCGCCCGCGCGACTGGAGGGGATCGAGGCGCGCATCGCCGAACGTGTCGAACGCCTGTTCGCCGAGGTGCCGCTGAACGAGACGGTCGACATATTGCCGCTGCTAACCGTCCCGCTGCCGCTGCTGACGCTCGCCGAGCTGCTCGGCGTCCCCGCCGAGATGTGGCGCGACCTCCACCGCTGGACCGACGCCTTCGTGGGCGAGGACGATCCCGATTTCCGCCAGTCGCCGGAGGCGATGCAGGCGGTGCTCGGCGAGTTCATGGGGTTCGCTTCGGCCTTGTTCGACGAGCGCCGCGCCAACCCCGGCCCCGACATCGCCTCGCTGCTCGCCAATGCCGGAATCCACGGGCAGCCCGTTCCGCTGGGCGATTTCGTGGGCAATCTGATCCTCGCGCTCGTCGGCGGCAACGAGACGACGCGCAACTCGATCAACCACAGCCTGATCGCCTTTTCGAACAGCCCGGATCAATGGGACGCGATCCGCGCCGACCCCGGCCTGCTGCCGAACGCGGTCAAGGAAATGGTGCGCCACGCCAGCCCCGTGATCCATATGCGCCGCACCGCGACGCGCGATACCGAACTCGGCGGGCAGGCGATCCGCAAGGGCGACAAGGTCGTCGTCTTCTATCCCGCCGGCAACCGCGACCCGTCGGTCTTCGCCGATCCCGACGCCTTCGACATCGCGCGCCCGATCCGTCAGCATCTGGCTTTCGGGACCGGCACGCATGTCTGCGTCGGATCGCGCCTCGCCGAGATGCAATTGCGACTCGCCTTTGCCGAAATGGCGCGTCATGTTCGGCGGATAGAGATTTTGGGAGAGCCGGTCCGTGTGCGGTCGAACTTCATCAACGGCTTCAAGCGGCTCGACGTCAGGCTGACAGCGTGAAACAGGACGGCGTCTGGGACAACAAGGAGATCATCTGCGACGTCCTCGGTCGCGTGCCCGACGTCGAGATGGGGTCGATCGGCGACGGCTGGTCGCTGTGCCGCTGGCGGCAGTTCGTCGGCAGTTACACGCTGCCCGCGCTGCCGCAGCCGATCTTCACCGTCCATGTCGCGGGCAAGCCGCAGGTCAAGACGTGGGACCGCGACGGCTGGACCGAAACCAGCTCGATCCCCGGCTGCGCGACGATCGTGCCCGCAGGCATGCCGACCGGCTGGCTTGTCGACGGCGAGCTCGACGTCGTGACGCTGTCGATGTCGTCGGACGTGCTTGCGGGGCAACCGCACGCCGACCAGTTCAACAAGATGCGCTTCGCCTTCGCCGATCCGCTCGGCGTGGCGCTGACGCGCCAGATCCTCGCCGAGCTCTATGCCCCGCAGGCCCAGGAGCGCACCGCCTATGTCGCGGCGATGGTGAATGCGCTGAAGGCGCATATCCTGTCGGGTCCGCCCGCGCACGGCAATCCGGTCGAAATTCCGGTGTCCGATTTTTCGGCCTACCGGCTGCACAAGATCATGAACGCCGTCCTTGCGAACCCGGCGGACGAGCATAGCCTCGAAGCGATGGCGGCGGTTGCGGGGGTGACGCCGTCGCATTTCTGCCGCCTATTCAAGAAGGCGACGGGCATCTCGCCGCACCAATATGTGATGAAGGCAAGGCTCGACCGGGCGCAGCAGATGCTGGTCCAGACCGATCTCACCCTCGCGGCGTTGTCGGAGGCGACGGGCTTCACCAGCCAGAGCCATTTCAGCCGCGCCTTCCGCGCCTGGTTCGGCATGGCGCCGAGCGATTATCGCCAGCAGGAACGGCGCGGGCTGCATTGACGGAGACGGACATGACAGAAGCGAAGGCGGCCTTGGTGCGCCAGCCCGGCGGCGATTTCACCATCGAGACGATCGAGGTCGAAGCACCGCGCGCGGGCGAGGTGCGGGTGCGGATCGCAGGGGTGGGACTGTGCCACACCGACCTCATCTTCCGCGACCAGTTCGCACCCTTTGCGCTGCCCGGCGTCCTCGGCCATGAAGGCGCCGGGGTGATCGAGGCGGTGGGTGAGGGCGTCGAAGGGCTTGCCGTGGGTGATGCAGTCGTCATTGGCTTTTCAAGCTGCGGTGCCTGCCCGCGATGCGACGAGCATCTGCCGAGCTACTGCCAGAGCTTCGTGCCGCTGAACTATGCGGGAATGCGGCTCGATGACGGATCGACGGCCTATGCCAGGGATAGCGAGCGCGTCACCTCGCACTTCTTCGGCCAATCTTCCTTTTCGGCGCTGACCGTCACCCGCGCGCGCAACGTGGTGAAGGTCGATACGTCGAAAATCGCGCTCGAACTGCTCGGGCCGCTCGGATGCGGCTTCCAGACCGGCGCGGGCGGGGTGATGAACTCGCTCGCCTGTCCCGCGGGCTCGAGCATCGCGATCTTCGGCGGCGGCCCGGTGGGGCTGGCGGCGGTGATGGGCGCGCGGATTCAGGGCTGTGATACGATCATCCTGGTCGAGCCCGTCGCCGCGCGGCGCGAGACCGGCCTGGAACTGGGCGCGACGCATGTCATCGACCCCGCCGAAGCCGGCGACCTTGCCGAAGCCCTGCGCGCGATCGTCCCCGCCGGGCTCGACTTCGCCTTCGATACCAGCGGCGTGGTGCCGGTGATCGAAGCGGGGCTCGCGGCGCTCGGCAGCCATGGCGCGATCGGCCTGGTCGGCGTACCGGCGAAGGCCGACGCCGCGATCAGCGTCAATATCGCGGCGCTGATGACCCCCGGCCACCGTATCGTCGGGATCATCGAGGGCGACAGCGATCCGCAGACCTTCATCCCCGAACTGATCGCGCACCATGCGGCGGGCCGCTTTCCGTTCGACAGGCTGATCAAGACCTTTCCGCTGGCCGAGATCAACGAAGCGTTGGCCGCACAGGCACGCGGCGAGTGCATCAAGGTCGTGCTGATACCTTAAAGGCAGGCGCGCCAATTCCTCCGTTTGCCCTGAGCTTGTCGAAGGGCCGTTTTTCTTTGCGGAGGGCGAAGAAAAGAACGGTGCTTCGACAAGCTCAGCACGAACGGGTTTGGGTAAGGAGAGAGACGATGGATTTCGACCGCGACTATGCGATGCTGATCGGCGGCAAGCTCGACGGCGGCGGCGGCCGCTTCGACGTGCTCAACCCCGCGACCGAAGGCGTGATCGGCACTGCTCCCGACGCGACGCCCGACGATCTCGACCGCGCCATCGCAGCTGCGCGTGCCGCTTTCCCCGGCTGGGCTGCGACACCGATCGCCGATCGCAAGGCGGCGCTGAACGCGATGGGGCAGGCGGTGCTCGCCAACGCCGACGCCTTCAAGCGCCTGCTCACCGCCGAACAGGGCAAGCCGCATAGCGAGGCGGAGGGCGAAGTCATCGGCGCGGGTTACTGGCTGATGGGCGCAGCGAGCCTCGATTTGCCGGTGACGGTCAACGAGGACAGCGACGAGCGGTATAGCGAGACGCGCCGCGTCCCGCTCGGCGTCGTCGGCGCGATTTCGCCGTGGAACTTCCCGCTGCTGCTCGCGATGTTCAAGGTCGGTCCGGCGCTGCTTGCGGGCAATGCGATGGTGCTCAAACCCTCGCCCTTCACCCCGCTCACGACGCTGAAGTTTGGCGAGCTGGTCAAGGACATGCTCCCGCCGGGCGTGCTCAATATCGTGACCGGCGGCGATGCGCTGGGACCGTGGATGACGGGCCACAAGGGCTTCGACAAGATCAGCTTCACCGGCTCAACCGCGACCGGGCGGCGCGTGATGGAGTCGGCGGCGCCGACGCTCAAGCGTGTGACGCTCGAACTCGGCGGCAACGACGCCGCGATCGTCATGCCCGACGTCGATGTCGAAAAGGTCGCAGAGGATCTGTTCTGGGCGGCGTTCCGCAACAACGGCCAGATCTGCATCGCGACCAAGCGCATGTATGTGCACAAGGACATCTACGAAGAACTCAGGGATGCGCTTGTCGCCTATGCAAAGACGGTGAAGGTCGGCGACGGGGCGCAACAGGGAACGCAGATCGGCCCGATCAACAATGAGCCGCAGTACCGCCGTGTGCTCGACCTCATTCAGGACGCCAAGGACAAGGGCTACAAATTCCTCGTCGGCGGCGAAGCAGCCGGCGTGCCGGGTTATTTCGTCCCCGTCACCATCCTCGACAACCCGCCCGAAGACAGCCGGATCGTCCAGGAGGAGCAGTTCGGGCCGGTGCTGCCGCTGATCAAGTTCGACGATTATGACGATGTCGTCGCGCGCGCCAACGCCACCGAATATGGTCTTGGCGGATCGGTCTGGGGCGCGGACGAGGATAGGGCCTTTGACATTGCGCAGCGCATCGCGAGCGGGACGGTGTGGGTCAATGAAACCCAGCACCTCTCCCCCACCGCGGCCTTTGGAGGCATGAAGCAGTCGGGCGTCGGCGTGGAGGGAGGCGTCGAAGGCCTGTTGGAATATACCAGCGCCCAAACCATCGTTCGCAGGAAAAAGCCTCACGCCAAGGTCTGAACCACGTATTTCCGCTTGTTTCCGCGCCGCCGGCTTGTCGGAATGCGCAAACAGGCCGCGAAAAACGACCGGTCCCCGCTGCGGCCGGCGCTTTGCGGCAAGGCGGGCGGCCCGCCATCACGCCCAAGCCGCGACGGCGATGGCCGCTGTATTTTTCGTCATTGCAGGCGGCGGCTGCCCTTTTTGGCGTCATTCTCGATTGCCAGCACGATGCCGACGCAGGTCATGATCGTCAGCATCGACGACCCGCCATAGGAAAAGAGCGGCAACGGGATGCCCACGACAGGGGCAAGGCCCATCACCATCATCAGGTTGATCGCGATGTAGAAGAAGATCGTCATCGTCAGCCCGGTCGCGGTCAGCTGGCCGAAGCGCGTCCGTGCATTCAGTGCGACGCGCGTCGACCAGCGGAGCAGCAGGAAAAAACCGAGCAGCAGTCCAAGCCCGCCGATCAGCCCCCATTCCTCGGCCATTGTCGCGAAGATGAAGTCGGTGTGTCCCTCGGGCAGATAGTCGAGGTGGCTTTGCGAGCCGTTGAGGAAGCCCTTGCCGCCGATGCCGCCCGACCCGATCGCGATCTTCGACTGGCTGATATGATAGCCGGCGCCGAGCGGATCGCTCTCCGGGTCGAGGAAGATCAGCACGCGCTTTTGCTGATAGTCGTGGAGCAGCGAAAAAAGCACGGGCAGCGCGGCGGCGCCCGCGGCGGCGGCGCTGCCGAACCACCAGAAGGGCAGGCCCGACACGAACATAACGATCACCCCGCCGACACAGATCGCGAGTGCGGTGCCGAGGTCGGGCTGGAGCATCACGAGGGCCGCGGGCAGGCCGATCAGCATCAGCGCGGGCCACAAGGCGGTCCATGTTCTGGTGCTGCCGGGCGGCAACTGGGAATAGAAGCGTGCGAGCGCGAGCACGATCGCGACCTTCATCAACTCCGAGGGCTGGAGGTTCATGAAGCCGAGGTTGAGCCAGCGCTGGCTGCCTCCACCGACGAAGCCGAGCAATTCGACCGCGACCAGCAGGATCAGCACGCCAATATAGCCGAGATAGGCGAAATCCTCGAATATCCGGATCGGAAAGCGGCCGATGACGAGCGCGACGCCGAGGAAGACGAGGAAGCGCACGCCCTGTTGCCACGCCCAAGGCGACCAGCTGCCGCCCGCCGCCGAATAGAGGACGAGCAGGCCGAAACCGGTGATGCCGGACAGAATCGCGATCAGTTTCCAGGGAATGCGCTGGATGGCGGGCGGGACGGGAATCATTGCGGCACTCCCGGGTCGGGGTCGCTCGACGCGCCCGATCTCCACGCCGCATAGTCGCGGTCCATGCGTTCCTTGATCGTGCCGCCCCAGCCGGCCTCGAACGTCTCGAGCGCCTCCATCGCCTTGTCGCGGTCGTAGAGGAAGGTCATGAAATCCTTGGCGACCGGCGCCGCGGCGCGGCTGCCCCCCATGCCATGCTCGATGACGATGCCCGCCGCATATTTGGGTTTGTCGACCGGCGCGAAGCAGATGAACAAGCCGTGATCGCGAAATCGCCACGACCCGCCCTTGCCGTTTCCGGTGTTGAGTCCGCGCACCTGCGCGGTACCGGTCTTGCCCGCCATCGCGATGCCGTCGAGCGGCAGGCGGCTGCGCCCGGCGGTCCCGCCGGGACCGTTGACGACAAGGTCCATGCCGTGCCGCGCTACGGCCATGGCATCGGGCGAGAAGGGCAGGGCTTCGTTCTTGAACTCGCGCCTGACGAGGCGCGGATAGAGCCGGCGGCCCGAGGCGATGCGCGCCGCCATCACCGCGAGCTGGAGCGGATTGACGCTGACATAGCCCTGCCCGATCACCGCGTTGAGCGAGTCCGACGCCGACCAGGGCTGGTCGTATTTCTTCATCTTCCACGCGCTGTCGGGGATGGTGCCGTATCGCTGGTTGCTGCCCGCGAGCTGGAATTCCTCGCCCAGCCCCAAGAGCCGCGCGGTCGGCGCGATCGCGTCATAGCCCAGCCGGTGCGCCAGCCAGTAGAAATAGCTGTTGCAGCTCTTCATGATCGCGGTCGGCATGTCGACGCTTCCGTGCGTGCCGAGGCAGCGGAAGAAGCGGCTGCCGAGCCGGTAGCCGCCGATGCAGGTGTGGCGCTCGCTGGGGTCAACGCCATGCTCGATCGCCGCGATCGCCGCCATCGGTTTCAGCGTCGATCCGGGCGGATAGAGACCGCGCGTCGCCTTGTTGATCAGCGGCTGGTGATCGTCGGCGCGCAGCCAGGCGTATTCGCTGTTGCTGATCCCGTCCGAGAAACTGTTCGGATCGAAGCTGGGCATCGAGACGAAGGACAATATGTCGCCATTCTCGCAGTCGATGACGACCGCCGCGCCCGACTCGCGCCCCATCCGCCGCGCGACATATTCCTGCAGATCGGCGTCGATCGTCAGATGGACGGTCTTGCCCTGGATGTCGGACTTGGTGTCGAGGTCGCGCACGACCTTGCCGCGCGCGGTGACCTCGACGCGCTTCGCACCGGGCTGGCCCTTCAGCAGCGGCTGGAAATATTTCTCCAGCCCGTCCTTGCCGATCCTGTACCCCGGCGTGATGTACAGCGGGTCCTTGTCCTTCTGATATTCCTCCGCATTGGGCGCGCCGACATAGCCGATCAGATGGCCGACCGCGGCGCCGGTCGGGTAGTTGCGCGCAAAGCCGCGCTGCGGCGCGACGCCGGGCAGGTCGGGCAGGCGGACGAGAATCGACGCATAATCGCCTTCCGACAGATTTTCGGCGACCGCCACCGGCTGGAAACCCGAGGCCGCCTGGAGGTCGCGGTTGATCCGTTCCATCGCGTCGCCGTCGAGCCGTAGCAGCGTGCGCAACTGCCCAAGCACGAATTCCTTGTTGTGCAGCCGGTCGGGGATGATGTCGATGCGCAGCGATACGCGGTTGTTCGCCAGCGCCTTGCCGTTCCGGTCGACGATCCAGCCGCGCCGCGGCGGAATCAGCGTCAGATTGACCCGGTTGCTTTCGGATTCGAGCACATAGCGGTCGTTGTCGATGATCGAAATATAGGCCATGCGCGCCGCCAGCGCCGCGCCGATGACCATCTGGCCGCCGCCGACCAGCAGCGCGCGGCGCGTGAAGGTCATGCCCCTCCAGGCTTCGGTGATCGGCGGACTCTTCTTGCGCGGCATCGGGGCGGATTCGATCTATCGGCGTTTCAGGCGGAAATTGTCCAGCATTCCCGTCAAACGCATGAAAAGGGGCACGAGCAGCGCCGACACGACGATCTGCGGCGCGACGAGTCCCAGCACCTTGCCCGGGTGGGCGTCGGGATGCGCGATGAGCGCCGCGAAGCCCTGCACCAGCGCGACGAGCAACGCGGCGATCGCCCAGTCGTGCAGGAAGCCGCGCCAATAGATGCGCTGCGCGAAATATTGGATCGCGATGCCGGCAAAGGTCCACAGCGCGATCGCCGAACCGATCGGCGCGCCGCTGAACAGGTCGTCCCACAGTCCGAGCGGCAGGCCGATCCACACCGGCCAGAGCTCGATGCGCAGCAACTGCCAGCACAGGAAGAACAGCAGGCCGAGGGGCGGCAGCACCGGCGAACTGGCGACCATCGGCAGCATCAGCGGCAGCGCCGACGCGATCATCACGCTCGCCACCGGTACGGCGCGCATCCGCCACAGCGATGCGGGTTCGCCGAGCCGGCGCGTGTCGGCGCGGTTCATGGCCGGGATGCCGGGGCGGGCGCCGCCTGCGCCTCGATATTGTCGGGTGTATAGGGGCGCAGCACCGCGACCGCATCGACCTTGGCCGGGTCAGCGAGCGGGCGGGCGAGGGCGCCGTCGGCGGTCCGCCGCACGACGATCGCGACCGGGATATTGGGCGGATAGAGCCCGCCGGTGCCCGAGGTGACGAGAATGTCACCCGGCTTGAACGGGTTGTTGGCGATGTTGAGCGTGCGGATGTCGAGGTCGCCGTTGCCGCGCCCGTTGGCGAGCGCGGGCAAGCCGTCGCGCGCGCGGCGGATCGGCACGATATTGTCGATGTCGGTGAGCAGCAGCACCTGCGACACCGACGGCCCGCTCGACAGCACGCGCCCGATCAGCCCGTCGGCGCCGCGCACCGGCTGGCCTGCCGAGACGCCGAGGTTGCGGCCGATGCTGAGCAACGCGATGCGCTTGCTGCTCGTCGAGGTCGAGGTGAGCAGATAGCCGTTGGCAAAGGCGGCCTTGTCGGTCTCCTGCAGCTTCAGCAGGGCCTTGAGCTGGCGATTCTCTTCCTGCAACGCGCTCGTCGCCACCAGTTGCCGCCGCGTCTCGGCGAGTTCCTTGCGCAGCTGGGCGATTCTGCGATCCGGCGCCCACATAGGCCGACACCGCGTCGTCGATGCCCGAGATCGACCCGATGACCGATCGGCTGCCGCGCGCGACGGGCGCGGTGACCTCGTGGCTCGCGACGCGCAGCGCCGCGAAGCCCACGGGGTCGGCAACCGACAGGATCGCCAGCAACAGCCCCGCCACCGCCCCGGTCACCGCGATGACATAGGCGACGAACAGGCTCGTCTGGGCCTTTCGGGATTGCCCCGGACGCCGAGCTGCCGGGCGGACCATGGCGCGATGCTATCCGATCAGGCTTGCTGGAGCACGCCGCGGAAGGCGGGGTCCTCCATCGCGCGGCCGGTGCCGATCGCGACGCAGGTCAGCGGGTCGTCGGCCACCGTCACCGGCAGGCCGGTCGCATCCTTCAGCAATTCGTCGAGCTCGGCGATCAGCGCGCCGCCGCCGGTCAGGACGATGCCCTGATCGACGATGTCGGCGGCGAGTTCGGGGGCGGTGTTCTCGAGCGCGATGCGCACGCCCTCGACGATCGTGCCGATCGGTTCGGACAGCGCCTCGGCGATCTGCGCCTGGTTGATCGAGATTTCCTTGGGCACGCCGTTGACGAGGTCGCGGCCCTTGATGTGGATCGTCAGGCCGGTGCCGTCGGCGGGGATGCGCGCGATGCCGAAATCCTTCTTGATCCGCTCGGCGGTGGTTTCGCCGATCAGCAGGTTGTGGTGGCGGCGGACATAGGAAACGATTGCTTCGTCCATCTTGTCGCCCCCGGCGCGGACCGAGGTGGTGTAGGCGAGGCCGCGCAAGCTGAGCACCGCGACTTCGGTGGTGCCGCCGCCGATATCGACGACCATCGACCCGATGGGTTCGGTCACCGGCATGTCGGCGCCGATCGCCGCGGCCATCGGCTCCTCGATCAGCCACACTTCGCTGGCGCCCGCGTTCGAGGCGGCGTCGCGGATCGCGCGGCGCTCGACGCTGGTCGAGCCCGAGGGAACGCAGATCACGATTTCGGGGCTGCGGAAGGCGTTGGGCTTGCCGCCATGCACCTTGGTGATGAAATGCTTGATCATCTGTTCGGCGACGTCGATGTCGGCGATCACGCCGTCGCGCAGCGGGCGGATCGCCTCGATGCTGTCGGGGGTCTTGCCCATCATCAGCTTGGCGTCGTCCCCGACCGCCTTGACCCGCTTCACCCCGTTGATCGTCTCGACCGCGACGACCGAAGGTTCGTTCAGCACGATGCCCTTGCCGCGCACATAGACGACCGTGTTGGCGGTGCCGAGGTCGATCGCCATGTCTTGGGAATTGAACTTAAGCCAACGCGAGAAAAAGGACATTGATGGTCATTCCTGTACTGCGCGCGAACGGGCCGCCCCGCCGCCGGATGAAAGGCGCTTTCCCGTCCGCGGGCAGGACCAAATCTGGGGGAGATTCCGGCTCTGCCGGGAGGGCGGCGGGCTGGATGGAAAGATCGGGCTGTGCGGGTGGGTCGCGATTTGCGTCCGACTGCGCTAGGAGAGCAATTATGTCAATACGCCGCCTGCCCGAAACCCTCGTAAATCGGATCGCAGCCGGTGAAGTGGTTGAAAGACCGGCTGCGGCGCTCAAAGAACTGGTTGAAAACGCGATCGACGCCGGTTCGACGCGCATTTCGGTGCGAATCGCCGATGGCGGAATCGCGCGAATCGAGGTCGAGGACGACGGGTCGGGAATGACCCCCGCCGACATGGAACTGGCGCTCGAACGGCATGCCACCTCGAAGCTGCCGGGCGACGCGATCGAGCGCGTCACCACGCTCGGTTTCCGCGGCGAGGCGCTGCCCTCGATCGCTAGCGTCGCCCGGCTGACGCTCGAAAGCCGGATGCCCGGCGGCGACGGCTGGAAACGCATCGTCGACAATGGCGCGCTTGTTGCCGAAGGGCCCGCTGCGCTGGCGAAAGGGACCCGCGTCCTCGTCGAGGATCTGTTCGCGCGCCTCCCCGCGCGCCGCAAATTCCTGCGCAGCCCACGCAGCGAATATGCCGCGTGCCTCGATGCCGTGAAGCGCCTCGCGATGGCGAACCCGGACATCGGCTTCTCCATGGAGCATGACGGGCGCCGCGTCCTCGACGTGCAGGGCGCGCAGGACCGTCTGGCGCGCGTCGCGGCGCTGACCAGCCGCGATCTCGCCGCGAACAGCATCGGAGTCGATCTCGACCGCGGCGAGGTGCATCTTGGCGGCGTGATCAGCCTGCCGACCTACAATCGCGGCGTGTCGGACCATCAATATCTGTTCGTCAACGGCCGTCCGGTGAAGGACCGGCTGCTCGTCGGCGCATTGCGCGGTGCCTATGCCGACCTGCTCGCGCGCGATCGCCACCCGGTCGTCGCGCTCTTCCTCGACGTGCCGGCGACTGAGGTCGACGTGAACGTCCACCCGGCGAAGACCGAGGTTCGCTTTCGTGACCCGCAACTCGTTCGCGGCATGATCGTCGGCGGCCTCCGCCGCGCGCTCGACGAGCATGGCTTTCGCAGCGTGCAGCGCCCTGCCGAGGCGGCGCTGGCCGCCTGGCAGCAGGAACCGGTCGCCCCCGCGCCGGCTGACCGGCTTCCTGTTCGGCAGTGCGCCGCGCCGCGAACCCGCCGTGCATCTGTTCGGCGCCGACACGGTGCCCGCCGCCGACGACATCGCGCGTGTCTACGACCGGCTCGTGCCCTTCACCCAGTCGCCCGCGCCGCTCGCGGGCCGCGCCGAGGTCGCGGATGCGCCGGTCCCGCAGGGCGAGGCGCATCCGCTCGGCATCGCGCGGGGCCAGATCGCCAGGACCTATATCGTCGCGGAGGCTGAGGACGGGCTGGTGATCGTCGACCAGCATGCCGCGCACGAACGCCTCGTGCTTGAACAATTGCGCCAGGGAATGGCGGGCAGGGCGGTGCCGTCGCAGGGCCTGCTGCTGCCCGAGGTCGTCGAACTCGACGAACCCGCCTGCGACCGGCTCGAGGCGGCGGCTGGCGAACTTGCCGTGCTCGGCGTCGAACTCGAACGCTTCGGCCCCGCCGCGGTGATGGTGCGCGCGACCCCGCGATGCTCGGCAATATCGACTGCCACAAGCTGGTCACCGACATCGCCGACGATCTCGCGGGTTATGATGCCGCGCTCGGCCTCAACGAAAAACTCGAACTGGTCGCCGCGACCATGGCCTGCCACGGCTCGGTCCGCGCCGGACGCACGCTGAATGTCGCCGAAATGAACGCCCTGCTGCGGCAGATGGAGATCACGCCGCACTCGGGCCAGTGCAACCACGGTCGCCCGACCTGGGTGAAGCTGGCCATGGACGATGTGGAACGGCTGTTCGGGCGGAAATGATCGTCAGACGATGATTTCGAGAAAGGCGATCTTGTCGCTTTCGACGATGAAGATATGCCGCAGGTCGATTTCGCCGCCCGGAAAATCGCCGACAAGATGGCAAGTGACGACCGTCTTGCCATCCGCCTCGGTGAGCGCGACGGGTGTGCTGGTGTAGCTGTATTTGCTCGACGTTCCGGCTTTCCATGCGCCGATTTCGGCCTTGCCGCGGTGCGTGCGTCCTTCGTCCTTCACCACGGCATCGTCGGTGAAGCAGGCCGCAACGGCGGCGTCGTCGGATCGGTCGGCAGCGAAATAGGCGGCGATCGGCGGCGGCAGGGTGATGGACATGGGGCGACTCCTCGATTGCTTGGCCGCCCAGATGATTTTACACTGGCAAAAGCGCAAGAACGCACGAAAAAGTCAGGTACTTACCCATGAGTAAGCTCGCATATACGGCGATGACCGCCGCCAACGGGGTGGAACAGGCGTTCGGGATGCTCGAAGGGCGGTGGAAGCTGGTGATCCTGTTCCATCTTTTCGGTGGCGGGCTGAAGCGCTTTTCCGAACTGGAGCGCGCGATTCCGGGCATCTCGCAAAAGATGCTGATCCAGCAGTTGCGCCAGATGGAAAGCGACGGCATCGTGCGCCGGATCGTCCACCAGCAGGTGCCGCCGAAGGTCGAATATGGCGTGACCGACTGGGGGCAGGCACTGTGCCCGGCGCTCGATGCGATATTGACGTGGGCGGAGCAGCGGCCCGGAACCAAAACGGCGGAGGCACGGGTATGAAGAACGGGCTGTGGATCGGGGCGGTGGCCGCTGCCGGCTTGCTGTTGGCTCGGCGCGACCGCGGCCGCCGAGCCCGAAGGTAAGTCCGCCCCCGCCTGTCCCGCCGAGCCCGTGCTGCCGGAGGGGCTCGCAGGTTGGGCGAAGGGCGGTTCGAACAAGACGATGTCGCGATACCGGGCCGGACCGATGGCCGATTGGCCGCCGCTGGACGACCGGCGGACCGGATTGTCGCTGCACAAGGCAGAACGGCTGACATATTGGACGCCGCCCGAACGGGCGGCCGATGCGGGAAAATATGGCGGGATGGTACCGGTCTCGGTCGAGCGGGAAGGGCGGCTGATCGTTGCGCTCGACCGCGGAGCATGGCTCGATCTCGTTCGCGACGGGACTATCGTCCCGTCTGCGGCGCACGGCCATGGTCCCGCCTGTTCGGGAATCCGCAAGATGGTCGAATATGAGGTGACGCCCGGCCGCTATCTGCTGCAGATTTCGAACGCGCCGGAGTCGTCGATCCGCGCGATGGCGGTTATGCGCGATTGATCAGCGCGGCAGGCGTTTCACAAGGACGCCGGTCGCATCGCTCGCCAGCGGCGCGACGCCGATCAGCGCCATCAACAGCGGATAGACCTCGATATTGTCGACGATCCCGACGTCGCCCGTCAGCCCGGTGCCGCTGGCGACGAACAGCGCCAGCATCTCGGGGTCCTGATTGTCATAGCCGTGCGCGCCGCCGGTGACGGGCCAGGCGGGCGGCCCGGCAAGGATCGTCCAGCCCGGCTCGGCGATGCAGATGATCGCCGCGACGCGCGGGTTGCGGCCATAGTGCAGCCGCTCGGGCAGTTCCTCCCGGCGCGCGCAGTTCATATGCTCGTGCGGTTTCAGCAGCGCGTCGTGGACCCGGTTGTCGGTCGCGGCGGCGGGCTCGATCGCGGCATAGGGACCGGTTTCGACCGCGATGATGCTGGGCAGGTCGATCAGGTCGGCGAGCTGGATCACGCGGCTCTCGTCGGTCGCGCGCATGCCATGGTCGGCGACGACGATGAGGCGCGCGGGCTGGTCCATCGCGGCGAGTCCCGCGACCAGATCGCCGATCCGGGCATCCACGTCGGCGATGGCGGCGTTCACCTCGGTGCTGTCGGGACCGAATTCATGCCCCGCATTGTCGACCGCCTCGAAATAAAGGGTCACGAAGGCGGGGCGGATATCGGCGGGGCGGCGTATCCAGTCGAGGATGGTGTTGATGCGCTGGGTATAGCTGACATGCTCGTCGTAGCGCAGCCAGTCGGGTGGGCGCGACGCGTGGATCGACACCTCGCTGCCCGGCCAGAACATCGTCGCGCTGCGCACCCCCGCCTTGCCCGCCGTCACCCAGGTCGGCTCGGCCTCGTCCCACCAGAAGGGATCGAGCGATTGTTTCGGATCGCCGAGGCTGAACTTCACGCCGGGCTAGGCGCGGGTCGATCATCGCATTGCCGACGATGCCGTTGCTGTCGGGCCGCTTGCCGGTGACCAGCGCATAATGATTGGGAAAGGTCTTGGTCGGAAAGGAAGGACGCAGCTTGCCATAAGCCCCTTCCGCGGCCAGCTTCGACAGATGGGGTGTGATGCCGCGACCGAGATAGTCGGCGCGGAATCCGTCGATCGAGATCAGGATCGTGACCGGTGCCCGTGGGCCGCTTTCGCCGGCGCGCGCGGGCCCGGCGCCGCCCAGCAGAAACGCGATCAGGAGACCGAGGACGCGGGTCATGCCATCCTGATCCCGGCGACGCCATTCTCGACCACGCCCGTCGCGCGTTTCGACAGCGTGTTGACGGGCGTGGTGACCTTGTCGACGACCATGAAATGCGTCTGCCACGCCTCGCGCCCCACCTCGCAGACCAGATAGCCGCGCAGATCGTTCGCGAATTTCAGTTCGGGATTGAGCTGGAGCCAGTCGTCGGTGCCCTGTCGTTTGTCGCTGCCGTCGCCGCCCGACGAGATCGAGGTCGCGACGAATTCGGCGCCGACCACCTTGTCCTTCAGCACCAGGTCGCCGCAGAAATTCTGATGCTCGTCGCCGGTCAGCACCACGCAATTCTTGAGGCCCGCGAAGCGCGACAGGATGCGCTCGCGCGGCGCCTCGTACCCCGCCCAGCTGTCGAGGTTCAGGATCTTCGCGGGTTCGTCGGGCTTGCGGCGGCGATCGAGCGACATCATCGTCACCTGCTGCGCGATCGTGTTCCACGTCGCTCCGCCCCTGGCAAGGTTGCGCGCTAGCCAATCCTCCTGCGCCTTGCCGAGCACCTGCGCGTCCTTGCCGGAGACTTCGGCGCAGGCGGGTTTGAAGCCGTCGCCGCACGGCTGATCGCTGCGATATTGCCGCGTGTCGAGCAGCTGCATCGCCATCAGGTCGCCATATCGGAACTCGCGGTGCGCGGCTACCATGCCGCCGCGCGGGAGCAGCGCCTTGCGCACCGGCATATGCTCGTACCAGGCCTGCATCGCCGCCTGCTTCTTGAGCATGAAGACCTCGGGCGGCGCCGCGTCGGGATCGTTGCCGTCGAGCCCCATCTTCCAATTGTCGATGTCGGACACCCAGTCGTTGCGGATCTCGTGATCGTCGAAGCTCGACAGGTGAGCATGCACCGACCGCACCGCCTGCTGGTCGATGTCGAGCAGCGTCTGGGCATAGGCGTTCCGGAAATCGTCGAGGTCGATCAGCGCGCGCTGCGCATAGCGGCGCACCGGGCGGATCGGCAGGCCGCTGTCGTACAGATAGTCCTGCTGATATTCATAGATGAAGTCGCCATAATGATAGACGAAGGCGAGTTCCTCGCGGGCGAGATGGCGGTAGGCGCCGTAAAAGCCCGACTCATAATGCTGGCATCCGGCGACCCCGAATTTCAGCGCCTCGACCTTGGCGCCCGGCGCGGGCAGGGTGCGCGCGCGGCCGCGCAGGCTGCGCTCGCCCGCTGCGGTAAAGCGGTAATAATAGGGGCGGTCGGGCTGCAGCCCGGCGATCTCGACATGGACGCTGTGCCCGAGCTCGGGCCGCGCCAGTTCGGTCCCCTTGGCGACGACGTCGCGGAATCCCGTGTCGCTCGCGACTTCCCAGTCGACCGGCACATTGGCCAGCGGCATGCCGCCGTGCCGTTCCATCGGTTCCGGGGCGAGACGCGTCCAGATGACGAAGCCGTCGCTCGCCGGATCGCCCGCCGCGACGCCGAGCTTGAACGGAAAGTCGCGAAGCAGGCCCTGAGCGCGGACGATCGCGGGTGCGGCCAGCCCGGCGAGCGTCGCACCGGCCAGAAACGAGCGGCGGTTAAACATGGCAGTTCCCATTATCTGATGATTCGTTGTCCACGGGGCATAGCCCAGCAAGGTGCGAATCCCAATGTGCGGGGATCGTGACAACAGGGTTGCAGCGCGGCGCGCGATCGGGCTTGCGGCGCGCCCGTCTTTCTGAAACACAGCATGTATCTATCCGGGGGGAAAGATCATGATCCTGTTGCCGAATTTTCGTGCCGCGCTCGCCGTTGCGGGGGCTGCGGCGCTCGCCGCGCTGACGCCGATGGCGGCCGCCGCCACCACCGCGCCGAGCGCCGCCGCCGACCAGGTTGCGATCGAGGCGCGGCGCGCGGCGGCAGAGCGGCTGATGACGTCGATGAAGCGCCAGACGGGGACGGTGCATATCGCCTCGGCCAACGCCGACCTCAATTTGGGCGACGCCTATTATTTCGTCGGGCCGGAGGATGCGCGCACGATCCTGGTCGATGTCTGGCGCAACCCGCCGGGTTCCGCGACCGGCGTGCTCGGCATGGTCTTTCCCAAGGGCAAGAGTTTCGTCGACGACACCTGGTCGGCGGTGATCACCTTCGAGGACACGGGCTATGTGTCCGACAAGGATGCCAAGACCATCGACTACAACGAGATGCTGGCGAACATGAAGGCCGCCGACGAGGAACAGGCGCCGATCACCCGCGCCGAAGGCTATCCGGCGGGCATATTGCAGCGCTGGGCGCAGGCACCGACCTATGACGCGCAGAATCATTCGCTGGTCTGGGCGCGCGACATCAAGTTCGACGGCTCGACCGAGGACACGCTCAACTACGATATCCGCCTGCTCGGCCGTTCGGGCGTGCTCAGCATGAACATCCTCGCGGGCATGAGCCAGCTGGGCGAAGTGCACGAGGCCGCCAAGACCTTCGCCAATGTCGGCAGCTTCCGCACCGGCGCCCGCTACGCCGATTATAATCCGTCGACCGACAAAAAGGCCGAATATGGCCTCGCGGGACTGGTCGCGGCTAGGCGGCGCCGCGGCGGTGGCGAAGAAGGTCGGGCTTTTCGCGGTGATCGCCAAGTTCGGCAAGTTCATCCTGATCGGCATCGTCGCGCTGTTCGCGGCGTTCCGCAACGCGATCGGCGGGTTGTTCGGCCGCAAGCCCGCGCTCGACGCCGCCGAATGGCAGGACGAGAGCCATGCCGCCGCGCCTTCCGTCGTCGATGCGGACGATGATCCGGTCAAACCCTCTGGAAGCTGAGCCCTCAAAAGGTCAGCGAAGCATCGCGAGCATCCACAGCGCCATGCCGATCATCATCAGATTTTCGGTCAGCGAGACGAAGCCCAGCGGCACCCTGCTGCTGCCGCCGACGCAGGCGCATTTGAGGTCGCGCCGGTCGATATAGACCGCCTTGAACACCGATACTGCGCCGATGGTCGCGATGAACAGCGCGAGCGGGATCGACAGCCAGGGCAGGGCGTGCGCGGTCATCAGCACGCCTACCAGCCCCTCGGCAAAGGGATAAAGGCTCGCATAGGGTACCCAGCGGCGCGCGAGCAGGTCGTAGTTGAGGAACATCGTCGCGAATTTGTCCACGTCCTGCAATTTCAGCAGCGCGAGCACGACCATGCTGAACGAGACGAACCATTCGGCGGTGCGCAGGGTGAAGGGGCTGCCGAACGCTGCATGGCTCGACGCGAGCGCCATCAGCGCGGTCATCGCGAACAGCGCGATCACCGGCCGGTAGCTGACGGCGTCGGGGTCCGCGACCTTCAGCCTGAAATGGCGGCGCAGATCGTCGTAGCCGCCAATGCGAACGCCGCCGATGAAGGTCTGCGGCGTCGTCCCGACGCCATGCTCGGCCTTGAACGCGTCGACCTCCTCGCGCGTCGTCAGCCAGCGGTCGTCGACCGTAAAACCCTTGCGCTTCAGCAGGTGCCGCGCCTTCAGGCCATAAGGACAGGTGTGGCCCGGCATGACCATGCGGTGGAGAATAGCCGTCGGGTGGCTGAGCGATTGTGCTTGTGTCCTGTGTCATGGCCCCCATATGGCATCCGTACCATGGTACGGAGTCAAGCGATGCAGCTCACCGTCGGAAAATTGGCCGCCGCGGGCGGCGTCGGAGTGGAGACGATCCGCTATTATCAGCGCCGCGGCCTGATGGGCACGCCCGCGCGCAGTGGCGGAGATGGCTGGGGCGCCGGCATTCGCCGCTATGACGCGGAGGATGTTCGCCGTCTGAAATTCATCCGCGCCGCGCAGGGGGCCGGCTTCACGCTGGAAGAGATCGGCGAATTGCTCGCGCTGGAAGCAGGCGACGACCGCGTGCAGGTGCGCCGCCTCGCGCGCCGGCGCATCGAAGCGCTCGACGCCAGGATCGCCCAAATGACCGAAACCCGCGCCGCGCTCGCGCGCCTCGCCGACCAATGCGCGGCAAACGACAAGGGGCCGTGCCCGATATTGGCGGCGTTTGAGCCGTAGCAAGCCGGTCCCGGCGAAGGCCGCTTTCGGGCGGGAGCGGACATTGGAATAGATCAGGCCCTCCCCTTCAGGGGAGGGCAGCGAGACTTACGAACTTGTTCGTTAGTCGCAGCGGGTGGGGGCCATCGGCCTTGCGCAAGGCCGATGGCCCCCACCCCAACCCCTCCCCTGAAGGGGAGGGGCTTTATGTCCGCTCCCCACCTCGAAGCCGACACGACCACCGAAAAAAAAGCGCTGTCCTACATTATCGCGCTGTGCCAGCGTCGGTTCCGGCTCTTTGAAATCGCCAGCCTCCGCAAACCGCTTCTTGAGGCGACAAAGGAGACAGTTTCGACAAACGCATCCGTATCCTTTGTCGCCTTAGGGCCACAAAAGACACATTCCGGAGGCGCGCGTGCGGGACTTTTGTGAGTTTAAGCACCGACAAGCACCGACCCGCCGGCAAGCCGGCTCAGCTATGCAGGAAATGCATCACGTCGCCGTCCTGCACGACATAGGCCTTGCCTTCGGCGCGCAGCTTGCCGGCTTCGCGCGCCCTGGCTTCGCCGCCCAGCGCGACATAATCGTCATAGGCGATCGTCTCGGCGCGGATGAAGCCCTTCTGGAAATCGCTGTGGATCTCGCCCGCGGCCTCGGGCGCGGTGGCGCCCGTGTGCACGGTCCAGGCGCGTGCCTCCTTCGGCCCGACGGTGAAGAAGGTCAGCAGGTGGAGCAGTTCGTACCCGGCGCGGATCACGCGGGCGAGGCCGGTTTCGTGCAGCCCCATCTCCTCGAGGAACATCATGCGCTCGTCGGTATCCATGCCGACCAGCTCGCTCTCGATCGCCGCCGACACGATCACCGCCTGCGCGCCCTCGGCCTTCGCCCGTACGAACACCGCCTCGCTGTGGGCATTGCCGGCGGCCGCATTCGCTTCCTCGACGTTGCAGACATAGAGGACGGGCTTGGTGGTCAGCAGCTGCGCCTGCTTCAGGATGCGCTCTTCCTCGACATCCCTGGGCTCGGTCAGCCGCGCGGGCTTGCCGGCGCGCAGCAATTCGAGCGCCTGGCCCAGCACCGATACGGCGGCCTTGGCCTCCTTGTCGCCGCCCGTCGCCTTTTTCTGAAAGGCGGGGACCCGCTTCTCCAGGCTTTCGAGGTCGGAGAGCAGCAGCTCGGTCTCGACCGTCTCGGCATCGGCGACGGGGTCGACCCGGTTCTCGACATGCTGGATGTCGTCATCCTCGAAACAGCGCAGGACATGGACGATCGCATCGACCTCGCGGATATTGCCGAGGAACTGGTTGCCCAGCCCTTCGCCCTTCGACGCGCCGCGCACCAGCCCCGCGATATCGACGAAGGCGAGCTGGGTCGGGATGATCTTCTGGCTGCCCGCCGCGGCCGCCAATTTGTCGAGGCGCGGATCGGGCACCGCGACATTGCCGATGTTCGGCTCGATCGTGCAAAAGGGATAGTTCGCCGCCTGCGCCGCCTGCGTTTCGGTCAGCGCGTTGAACAGGGTGGACTTGCCGACATTGGGCAGTCCGACGATGCCGCATTTGAAACCCATAGAAACTCCGTCAGCCCGGCGGGTGGCCGGGGTCGCACGCGCCCCTAGCGCCAAGTGGGTTCGGGCGCCACCCTTATGCGGGCGCCGCCGAGGCGATAACGGAAGATTTGGGGCGCGGCTTCGAGCCGGACGGCGTTGCGGTTCCCGATCCGGCGGGCGGCGGTGCGAGCGTCCGCCCGCTCCCGCCGGGTGCGGGAGCGGGCGAGGCGCGATCAGTTGCCGACCGGCTGGTTGTCGGTGCGGCGCACGACAATGGTCGACGAGCGCGGCTCCTGGTCGGCGACCGGCCAGTCGCCCGTCGGATGCTGGATGTTGACGAAGAAGGTCGTCAGGTCGGGGGTATAGGCGAGGCCCGTGATCTCGCAGCCGACCGGGCCGACCAGGAAACGCTTCGACTGCTTGCTGCCCTGATCGAGATAGAACATCGCATTGTGGCCGAACGCCTGGTCGATCGTCGTGCCCGGGACGCCCGAGCTGCCGGGGACGCTGTGGTCGGTCTGCACCCACATGCGGCCCTGCGGGTCGATGCGGAGGCCATCCGGGCTGGAGAAGGTATCGCCGTTGATGTTGCCGACGAGGTTAGCGCCGCCCGACGACAGCGAGGGGTCGCCCGCCTGCAGGAAAAGTTCCCAGGTGAAGCTCGTCGCGAGCGGACTGTCGCCGGTTTCGCGCATCTTGATGATGTGGCCGTGCAGGTTGCTCACACGCGGGTTGGCGGCGTCGGTCACGCGGCGGCCGCTGTTGTTGGTCAGCGTGACGAAAATCGCCTTATTGTCGGGCGCCACCGTGATCCATTCGGGGCGGTCCATCACCGTGCCGCCGCACGACGCGCGCCGCCGACTGGCATTTGATCAGCACATCGGCCTGATTGTTGAAGACCGCAGGCGTCGGCGCCGACGGCGTCGTGCTCTGGCTGACGTTGCCGGGGTCGGAGGCGGCGGCGGTCAGGCCGTTCTGGCCGACGACCAGCGCGCGCCACTGGCCGTTGCCGTCGCCGTCGAAGCGCGCGACATAGAGCGTGCCATAGTCGAGCAGATCGGTATTCGCGGCGCGGTTGCTGGCGCTGAAGGCGCGGTCGGGGATGAATTTATAGATGCAGCCCGGCGTGTTGTCGTCACCCATGTAGAAGGCGACGCGGCGGTCGCTGTTCGTCATGAAGGCGACGTTTTCGTGGTTGAAGCGGCCCATCGCGGTGCGCTTGGTCGGCGGCGCGAGTTCGTTCAGCGGGTCGATTTCGACCACCCAGCCATAGTTGGTCGCGGGCTGCGCGGGGTCGAAATAATTGTCCATCGTCTCTTCGCAGGTGAGGTAGGTGCCCCACGGCGTGCGGCCGCTCGAACAATTGTTCAGCATGCCCTTGATCGTGCCCGACAGCAGGCCTGCGGCAGGGCCGCCGGCGCGATAGCTGCTGTTGCCGGTGTAGCGCTTGTTGAACGCCGATCCGGCCTTGACCGCCCATTTGCCGTCGCTGCCCTTGGCGATCTCGACGACGCCGACGCCGACCGCCGACAGCGCGAGCGCCTTCTGCTCGGGGCTCGCGGTCGCGATGTCGGGGACGGTCGCCATCAGGATGTTGAAATCGGGATATTCGTAATTCATCGCCAGCAGCCCGCCGACATTGGGATCGACACCCGCCAGGGTGAAATATTCCATGCCGTCATGGTTGCCGCCGACCCATTTGTCGGCGACCGCCGCGCTCGACGGAAAGCTGCCCGAATAGGGCGTGCCGACCTCGACCGAGTCGCCGGCCTTCAGCAGCACGTCGACGGTGTAGCCCGAGGGCACGGTGACCGTGTCGTTCTGGTTCGCCGCGACCGAGGTGAAATTCACGGCAAAGCTCGGCGGCGGAGTGGGCGTCGGCGTGGGAGTCGGCGTCGGGGTGGGCGTCACGGTGACCGGCGGCGCGCCATCGTCGTCGTCGCAGCCCGCGAGCACCGCGGCGGGGATGATCGACAGGCCGAACAGGCCGCCGCGCAGCAGCGAACGGCGCGACGGGTTCTTGGCGACGATCGCCTCCAGGCTGTCGGGCGCGTAATCGACTTCGGTCTCGCCGCGATAGGGCGCGCGGGCTTCGTCGGTAAGATGTGACATGCAGTATCCCCTGTTCTCGGTTGGCCCCGGGACTCGTCGGTCCCGATCAGGTGGCTCCCGATTGCAGAGCGGCATGTCAGCCGCATGGCGTCCCCATGACATGGAGAAAGGAGTTATATTACAAAGTTTTGACAGGCGGGGCGGGCCGCGCGGAAATGCGTCAGTCGTGCACCGCCCTGATCAGCGGACCGAGCGCACTGTCGCCCAGCCAGGCGAGTTGCACCTCCGCCGACACCTTGTTGATCGCCTCCTGCGGCTTGGCGCCCGGATGCACCGCGCGGCGCAAGGGTCGTGTGCCCGCGGGCATCGCCATGATCTCGGCGATCGCGCGCGGCACGTCGGCGGGGTCGGCGCTGCGCCCGCTGCCGTCCTCGGTCCCCATGCCGCGCGTGAAGGGCTCATAGGCCTTGAGCAGTTCCGCATCGCTGCGCGCCTTCAGCGCGCCGGTATAAGTGTTGCGGTTGACCCACACCCTGGTCGGATAGCCGCCGGGCTGGATGATGGTGACGTCGATCCCGTGCGGCACCAGCTCATAGGCAAGCTGTTCGGACAGCGCCTCCACGGCGAACTTTGTCGCCGAATAATGGCCGCCGCCCGGCACGATCACGCGCCCCAGTTGCGACGAGATGTTAAAGATCTGCCCCGCCTTCGCGGCGCGCATCTGCGGCAGCAGCGCGCGCAGCATGCGCTGGATGCCGAGGATGTTGGTCTCGAAGATCGCCTTCGTCGCCTCCATGTCCTGCACCTCGACCGGGCCGGTGATGCCGATGCCGGCATTGTTCACCAGCGTGTCGATGCGTCCGTTCGCGATCGTCAGCGCCTCGGCGGTGCCGCGCGCGACCGAGGCGTCGTCGGTGACGTCGATCTCGACGATATGCAGGTCGAGCTTGTCCTTCTTCGCTTCCGCCGCGAGCGATTCGGCCTCGGGGCGCGGCACGTTGCGCATCGTCGCGATCACCTTCGCGCCATGCTTCGCGTAAAGCAGCGCGCCGATCCGCCCGAAGCCGCTCGATGTGCCGGTGATCAGCACCGTGCGCCCTTTCAGCGCATCGGGTGCCAGCGGCTCGGCGGCGCGGAGCAGGGCAGGGGCGGCGGCGGTCAGCGCGGCGGCGCCGGCGAGCAACTGGCGGCGATTGGGGGAAGCGGGTTGGGGCATGAGGGCGGCTCCTTTCGGAGGCCATCATGCATGAAAGCGGTGCGAGCGCCAAATCCGGTATGAACTGGCCGCTTAGGGGTGGATATAAGACATTCCCCTCCCTTTTAGGGAGGGATTAGGGGTGGGTAGCGAGCGTAGCGAGCAAGAGGAAGAGCGCCGCCTTCGGCGGCCACCCACCCCCAGCCCCTCCCTTGCAGGGAGGGGAGAACGAGCGTCCGCTCCCGCCCGAAAGCGGTTATGCGCCCGAACTACCCCTGCAGCCGCAGGGCCACGTCGCTCACGAACCGCGCATCGTCCCCGTCCGCCAGCCACGCCGCCTCGGCCGCGATCGCGCCGAGCAGATCGGCCAGCGGTTCCATTTCGCTCTTGTGATAATTGCCGAGCACATGGCCGGTCACCCGGTCCTTGTGCCCCGGATGGCCGATACCGATGCGCACGCGGCGGAAATCGTCGCCGATATGCTGGATCATGCTGCGGATGCCGTTGTGCCCCGCCGCGCCGCCGCCCTGCTTGACCTTGATCTTCATCGGCGCGAGGTCGAGCTCGTCGTAGAAGACGGTGACGTCCTGCGGCGCGAGTTTGTAGAAATCGAGCGCGGCGCGCACGCTGCGCCCGCTTTCGTTCATGAAGGTGCCGGGTTTCAGGATCAGGACGCGGTGCCGCCCGATGCGGCCGTCCTGCAGCCAGCCCTGAAATTTCTTCGCCGGGGCCGGAAAACCGTGCACGTCGGCGATGACGTCGGCGGCCATGAAGCCGACATTGTGGCGATGCATCGCATATTGGGGCCCGGGATTGCCGAGGCCGACCCAGAGCTGCATAAAAAACTCCCCTCCCCTTCAGGGGAGGGGCAGCGAGACTTGCGAACTTGTTCGCCAGTCGCAGCGGGGTGGGCCATTCGGCCTTGCGCCACGTTGCAAGCCCCACCCCAACCCCTCCCCTGAAGGGGAGGGGCTAGAGCTTGGTATCTCAGGCTTCGGCGGCGGCTTCGCCGTCGTCCTTGGTCGTGTCGCCGTCGCTGGACTTCAGCGCCGACGGAGCGACGATCGTCGCGATGGTGAAATCGCGGTCGGTGATCGCGCTCTCGCTGCCCTTGGGCAGGGCCACGTGGCTGATGTGGATCGAATCGCCGACGTCGAAGCCGGTGACGTCGATCGAAATGTCGTCGGGGATGCTGGCCGCGTCGCAGACCAGTTCCAGCTCGTGACGCACGATGTTCAGCACGCCGCCGCGCTTCAGGCCGGGCGACTTTTCCTCGTTGACGAACTGCACCGGCACCGCGACATGGACCTTGGCATCCTTGGCGATGCGCAGGAAGTCGGCGTGGATCGGGCGATCCTTGACCGGGTGGAAAGCAACGTCCTTCGGCAGGGTGCGGATGCTCTTGCCATCGACCTCGATCATCACGACCGAGTTCATGAAGTGACCCGTCATCAACTGCTTGATCAGCAGCTTCTCTTCGACATGGATCATCAGGGGTTCTTCTTTGCCGCCATAGACAACGGCGGGGACGCGGCCATTGCGACGCAGGTCACGCGAGGCTCCCTTGCCTCCGCGTTCGCGCGTCTCGGCCGTCAGCGTCAGCTGATCGCTCATATATATTCTCCGAGATTCGGTTACACAGTTCCGCCACGCCTCCAGGGATGACCATGGACGGAAGCGCGGGCGCATAGCGGGTGAGCGGCGGAAAGGCAAGGGTTGGCTTGTCGAAGGCCGGGTGGCGGGTTTCGGGCGACGGTTTGAAACAACGGCTGCTCCCCGCTCCGAAGCGGGCGTTATCCCTCCAGTAACGCTTTCGTCGCTGCCGTCACATCCGCCTGCCGCATCAGGCTTTCGCCGATGAGGAAGCCGTTCACGCCGCTTGCCGCGAGACGCCGGCAGTCGGCGTGGGTGGCGATGCCGCTTTCGCCCACCAGCAGCGTACCGGCGGGCACGAGCTTCGCGAGGCGTTCGGTGACCGCGAGGTCGGTCTCGAAGGTCCGCAGGTCGCGGTTGTTGACCCCGATCAGCCGCGAGCGGAGCCGCGTCAGCGCGCGATCGAGTTCGGTTTCGTCATGGACCTCGACGAGCACGTCCATGCCGCGTTCGAGCGCCGCGGCCTCGATCTCGCGCATCGCGCCGTCGTCGAGCGCCGCAACGATGATGAGGACCGCGTCGGCGCCGATCGAGCGCGCCTCGGCGACCTGCCAGGGATCGACCATGAAATCCTTGCGCAGCACGGGAAGGCTGCACGCCGTGCGCGCGGCGATGAGAAATTCCTCATGGCCCTGAAAATAAGGCGCATCGGTCAGGACCGAGAGGCAGGCCGCGCCACCCGCTTCATAGGCGCGGGCGTGATCGGCGGGATTGAAATCTTCGCGAATCAATCCCTTGGAAGGCGAAGCTTTCTTGATTTCGGCGATCAGCGCGAAGCGACCGGCGTCGATCGTGGCCTGCAGCGCCGCGGCGAAGCCGCGTACCGGGCTCGGCGTCGATGGCGTCGAGGTCGGCGATCGAGCGCGACTGGCGGCGTTCGGCGACCTCATCGGCCTTGGTCGCGAGGATCTGTGTGAGCTTGTTCATTTATAGGCGATCCAGCAGTCGAGCAGCGCGTTGGCGAGGCCCTTGTCGATCGCTTCGGCGGCTTCCTCGACCCCGTCGGTCAGCGTGTCGACCGCGCCCGCGATGACCAGCGCCTCGGCGGCGTTGTAGAGGACCGCGTCGCGATAGGCGCCCGGCGCACCCTGAAGCAGCGCGCGCAGGGCCTTGGCATTGTCGACCGCGTCGCCGCCACGGATCGCCGAGATCGGGTGCGTCGGCAGGCCGGCGTCGCTCGCCTGGCTGCGCTGCATGAACACGCCCTCTTCATTGACCACCGCGACCTCGTTGCCGCCCGCCAGCGACAGTTCGTCGATGCCCTCGTCGCCCGAGACCACGCGCGAATGCTCGGTGCCGAGCCGGTGCAGCGCCTCGGCATAGACGGGGACATAGGCGGGGCGGGCGATGCCGATGAGCTGGCGCGTGACATGCGCGGGATTGGCGAGCGGACCCATCAGGTTGAAGATGGTGCGGCGGGCGAGCCGGGTGCGGATCGGCTGGATACGCTTCATCGCCGGATGATGGTTGGCGGCGAAAAGGAAGCAGATGCCGAGGTCGGCAAGCGTCGCTTCGGCGAGGCGGCCGGCGCGCTCCATGTCGAGGCCGAGCGCTTCCAATGTATCCGCCGCGCCGGATTTAGAAGAAGCTGCACGATTTCCATGCTTTGCGACCGGAACCTCGCACGCCGCCACGACGATCGCGACGGCGGTCGAGACGTTGAGCGTGTGGTGGCCGTCGCCGCCGGTACCGCAGACGTCGATCGCGCCCGCGGGCGCGTCGATCGGGATCAGCCGGTCGCGCAGCGCCTGCGCCGCGGCGGCGATCTCGACCATCGTCTCGCCGCGATCCGACAGCGCGGTCAGAAATTCGGCGATCTCCTCCTCGCTGGTGCGCGCGTCGAGGATGTCGGCGAAGGCCTGCGCCGCCTCGTCATGACCCAGCAGATGCGCCGGGTCGGGGAGCGGACCGAAACGGCTCATGCGGCCTTGCGCTCGCGCACCGGCAGGCCCGCGGCGGCCATGAAATTGGCGAGCATCGCATGACCGTGTTCGGTGGCGATGCTTTCGGGGTGGAACTGCACCCCGTGGATCGGCAGCTCGGTGTGTCGGAAACCCATCACCGCGCCGTCGTCGCTGGTCGCGTTGATGATAAGGCTATCGGGAATGTCGACGACCTCGAGGCTGTGGTAGCGCGTCGCTGTGAGCGGCGAGGGCAGACCGGCGAACAGCCCGCTGCCGTCGTGGCAGACCGGCGAGGTCTTGCCGTGCATCAGATGGCCGCGCTGGACCGTGCCGCCGAAATGCTGCCCGATCGCCTGATGGCCGAGGCACACGCCGAGCAGCGGCCGCGCGGCGTCGGCGCAGGCGGCGACGAGGTCGAGGCTGATCCCGGCTTCGTTCGGCGTGCAGGGGCCGGGCGAAATGAGCATCGCCTCGGCGCCCGTGGCGAGCGCCTGCGCCGCGGTCAGCGCATCGTTGCGTTCGACGCGCACCTCGGCGCCCAGCTCGATCAGATAATGAACGAGGTTGAAGGTGAAGCTGTCGTAATTGTCGATGACGAGGATCATGGGGAGCCGCGGTAGCGATTTTGCGGGATTGGGGAAAGGGATAGAAGCTTGCCAGCGCGCAAGCCGGGCTATTCCCTCGTTCCGCCATCCCGGCATTCACCGGGGAGCCGTTGTCAATCAACCATCTGCACGACGACCTTGCCCTTGGCGTGGCCCGATTCGAGATAGGCCATCGCCTCGGCGATGGCGGCGAAGGGGAAGACGCGGTCGATCACCGGTACGAGCCGCTTCTGTTCGATTAATGCCGCCAGTTCGGCGAGTTCGGCGCCGCTGGGGTGCATGAAGAGATAGCGGTAGGTGACGCCATGCCTGCGCGCCTTCGCGCGGATGCCGAAGCTCGCAAACCAGAAGAGCGCGGCGAGGAGCGGGCCGCGGCCGAGATCCTTCGTCGCGGTGAGCGGTTCGGGCATGCCCGCGACCGACACGACGGTCGCGCCGGGTTTGACGACGGCGAAGCATTTTGCGAGCGTGTCGCCGCCGATCAGGTCGAAGGCGCCGTCCATGTCGCGGACTTCATTGGCGAAATCCTGCGCCGTGTAGTCGATGACGCGGTCGGCCCCGAGGCGTTCGACGAGGTCGCGTCCGCGCGGCGAGGCGGTCGTCGTGACTTCGGCGCCGAGCCATTTGGCGAGCTGGATCGCGAAGGTGCCGACCCCGCCCGCGCCGCCGGGGATGAAGACGCGGCCGCCGGGTTTGAGCCCGAGTTCGTCGCGCAGCGCCTGCAGCGCGGTGAGGCCGAGCGAGCGGAACGCCCGCGGCGGTCGTGAAATCGAGCCTGGCGGGCAGGTGCGCGGCGTGATCGGCGGGGATGACCGCGAATTCGGCGAAGGCGCCCAAGCGGTCCTTGGGCACGCGCGCGAAGATGCGGTCGCCGGGCGCAAAACCCGTGACGTTCGCTCCGCACGCCTCGACCACGCCGGCGAGCTCGTTGCCCATGATGACGGGCATTTTATAGCTCTGCACGGGTTTGAGCATGCCCTCGCGCGTCTTGAAATCGACGGGGTTGAGCCCTGCGGCATGGACGCGGACGAGCAGGCCTCCGGGGCCGGGGACGGGCGCCGGGACTTCCCGGAGTTCGCTGGTTTCGGGGCCGCCGTAGCGGTTGAGGACGAAGGCTTTCATGGATGTTCCGCCATCAGCTTCGCGAGATCGTCCTTCCAGAATTTCGCCCATGTGTGGGTGCTGTGGCCCTTGGTCTCGGGGGTCGCCGGGATGAGGATGAATCGGGCGCGCTTCATGCGCGGCGCCGCCTTTTCGGTGATGCCGTAGAGCGGCGGGTTGATGAAATCGTCGGCGCTGTTGATCCAGAGCACGGGGACAGTGATCTTCTCGAGGTCCGCCCAGGGGTTATAGGTGCGCGAGCTTTCGAGCTGGTAGATGGTGTCGTTGGCGTCGTTGCGGCCGGAGGTGCGCGCGAAGGCTTCGTCCTTGTATTTTTCGGCCGCCTCGCGCGTCGGATATTGCGCCTGCAGCGCATAGGGGTTGGCGCCCGCGATCATGCTGAGCGACGCGGCGGTGCGCAGGCCCGCCGCGGGCGGTTCGCTGTAATTGCCGTCCTGCCACAAGGGATCGGCCTTGATCGCGTCGATCGACAACGTGCGCCACAGCCGGTTCTCCCCCGCGATCTCGACCGGCAGGCAGGCGAAGGGGGCAAGGCGTTCGGCGAAGCCCGGATATGTTTCGCCCCAGACGAAGGCGTGCATGCAGCCCATCGAGGTGCCGAGGATGAGCTTCAGCCTCTTCACGCCGAGCTTTTCGGTGAGCAGCCGGTGCTGCGCGGCGACCATGTCGGCATAGTCGTAGCGCGGGAATTTCATGCGCAGCCCGTCGCTGGGCTTCGCCGAGCCGCCATGGCCGATATTGTCGGGCAGGATGACATAATATTTCGCGGTGTCGAGCGGCTGGCCGAGGCCGAAAAGCTCGGTCGCGAACTGCGGCTGGAAGAATTGCTTGCCGGTGCCGCCGGTGCCGTGGAGGATCATCACGGCATTGGTGATGTTGCCTGCCTCGTCGCGCTGCGGCGTGCCGAGGGTGGTATAGTGGAGCTTCAGTTCGGGCAGTTTTTCGCCGGTGGCGAAGGTGAAATCCTGGAGGATCGCGTCGGCTTCGGTGGCGCCTTCGACCTGGGCATGGGCGGGGGTGGCGGCTGCGAGCAGCAGGGCGAGGGGGGCTAGGATTTTGCGCATGGGTGAACGTTAGCCTGTCTAACGGCGCGCGATAAGCCTCCTTTGCCGGTAGTCGTGGGGGGCGAAGGGGAATGGCGGGTGTTGGGCGTAAGGAGACAAAAGATACGGACGGACACGTCCGGAATGTCTCCTTTGTCGCTTTAAGCCAGGGATGCGCGCGAGATGCCGGAGAGGTGATCTGAGCAAGCGAGGCAGACATCCGCAAGGGTAGATCATGGCGGGATTTATTAGGAAAGCCTTTTCTGGCGCGGGCGGTTCAATGGCAGTTAGCGGGCGGTGGCGGAAGTAAAGCCCCTCCCCTTCAGGGGAGGGGGTTGGGGTGGGGTCCATCGGCCTTGCGCAAGGCCGATAGACCCCACCCGCTGCGACTAACGAACAAGTTCGTAAGTCTCGCTGCCCTCCCCTGAAGGGGAGGGCGTGGCGTTTATCCGAACGTCCGCCTTCCACCCCGGAGCGGTCGATATCCTATCGGTGAGTCGCCAGCTTACTGCCCATATCCGGGCGTTCCGGCCAGCCGCACCGCCTCGCGCGCCGCGGCGAAGAGGGCGCCGGCCTTGGCCTCGCACTCGCGCTGTTCATAGGCGGGGTCGCTGTCGGCGACGATGCCGGCGCCCGCCTGGACGTGCATTTCGCCGTCCTTGACGATTGCGGTGCGCAGCACGATGCAGCTGTCCATGTTTCCGTCGGGGGCGAAATAGCCGACGCCGCCGGCATAGGGCCCGCGCGCATCGGCCTCCAGTTCGGCGATGATCTGACAGGCGCGGACCTTGGGCGCGCCGCTGACCGTGCCCGCGGGGAAGCCCGCGAACAGCGCGTCGATCGCGTCCTTGTCCGGCGCGATGCGGCCGATGACGTTCGAGACGATGTGCATGACATGGCTGTAATATTCGACCGTATAGCTGTCGGTTACCGTCACGCTGCCGCCCACCGCCGCGCGGCCGACGTCGTTGCGGCCGAGGTCGAGCAGCATCAGGTGCTCGGCGCGCTCCTTGGGATCGGCGAGCAGGCTGTCGCGATTCTCGACATCCTCGGCGCTGGTGCGGCCGCGCGGGCGGGTGCCGGCGATCGGGCGGATCGTGATTTCGCCATCCCTGACCCGGACGAGGATTTCGGGCGAGGAGCCGATCAGCGCGAAGCCGGGCAGGTCGAGGAAATAGAGGAAGGGCGAGGGGTTGATGCGGCGGAGCGCGCGGTAGAGGTCGAAGGGCGGCAGGCCGAACGGGGTCGAAAAACGCTGCGACAGCACGACCTGAAAGATGTCGCCCGCGGCGATATAGTCCTTTGCCGTGGCGACCATCTCGGCGAAGCGCGCGGGGCTGGTGGCCGGATGGGCGGCGATGGCGGCCGGATCGGCGAGGGTGATCGCGCGGGTGCCGTGCGGATTGCCGGTCGCGAGGCGCGCGGCAATGGCATCGAGTTTCTCTTCGGCGCTCTCGATCGCCCGGTCGATCGGCGCGTCCTCGTCGGGCCAGATCGGAGCGATCAGGAAAAGTTCGTCGGCGAGGCGGTCGAAGACGAGGATCACCGTCGGGCGCACGAAGACCATGTCGGGGAGGCCGAGCCCCGCGCCCGCCGCGCGCGGGATGCGCTCGACGAGACCGATGGTTTCATAGGCGAAGAAGCCGACGAGCGTCGCGAGCGCCTTGGGCAGCGCGTCGGGCACGTCGAAGCGGCATTCGGCGACCAGATCGCGCAGCGCCTGCAATGCCGGGGCGGCGAGCGGCGCGAAGGCGGAGCGGTCGCGCTGCCAGTCGCGGTTGATGCGTGCCGCGTCGCCGCGCACCTCGAACATCAGGTCGGGGTCGAGCCCGAGCAGGCTGTAGCGCCCGCGCGTCTCGCCGCTCTCGACCGATTCGAGCACCCAGTCGCCGCGTCCCGGCTCGATCAGCTTGAGCGCCGCCGAGACAGGGGTTTCGACATCGGCGATCAGGCGCTGCCAGACCACCGCGCCGCGCCCCTGGGCGAGGGCGGCGAGGGCGGCAGCACGTCCTTCGAGGCTCACTCGCCGACCGGGGCGCTGCCGGTCAGTTCCTGACGCAGCTGGTCGATCAGTTTCTGGTTCACTTCGACGCCGACGCGCTTGCGGGCGTCCTGCATCATCTGCGCGACCAGTTCGTTGCCGAAGGCGGGACCGAGCGGGCCGGCGATCGCGGCGACGCGCTCGGGCTCGATCTTCTTCGGGTCGGGCCGGTCGACCTGGCCGAGCGCGATCACCATCCAGCCGCGGTTGCCGGGGATTTCGAGCGTCTTGACGCTGCCCGGCGCCATCGAGAAGAGCAGGGCGAGTTCGGGGGGTACGCGCTGGCCGCGCGGCGCCGAGTTCGCCGCGCTTGCCGCCGATGGTCTGGACGCTGCCGATATTGGGACCGGCGGCGCGGACGGCGTCGGCGAAGCTCTGCTTGCCCTCGACGGCCTTCACGATCGCGCGCGCCTTGTCGCGGGCGATCTTTTGTCCCTGCGCGAGTTTCCAGTCGGCGAGCAGGTCGGCGCGGATCTGCGCGAAGGGCGGGGGGCCGCGGCGACGACCGATTTCACCGCATAGACGGCGAATTTCTCATTCTCGACCAACGTCGCGAGGTGGGTTTCGCCTTCGCCGCCGCCCTGGAAGGCCTGGGCGACCAGCGGCGCGAGGTCGGCGGCCATGGCAAAGGCTGGCTGCGAGGGCGCGCGGCCGCTGGGCAGGATCGCCGGGGTTTCGGTAAGCGCGAGCTTGCGCTCCTCGGCGATCTCCTCGATCGACGCGCCGCTGTTCACCGCGTCCTGAACCGCGTTGTAATAGCTGATGACCGCTTCGTTCGCCTTGTTCTTGGCGATCTGTTCGCGGATTTCGGGGGTTGCCATGGCGAGTGTCTTGGCGGGAATGGTCGTGATCGCTTCGACCTGCGCGATGGTCCAGCCGAGGCCGGTCTGCGTCGGGCCCAGCACGTCGCCGCGCTTGGCGGCAAAGGCCGCCTTCGCGGCAGCGGTGCTCGTCATGCCCGAATAGGCGGTCTGGGTGACGTCGCCCGACGAGGCGGCGGTGAGGCCGGCGGCCTGCGCGGCGGCGGCGACCGGGGTGCCGCCGCGGACCTTGGCGGCGATGCCGTTGGCGGTCGCCTGGTCGGGCGCGATCACCTGCATGAAGCGGCGCGTTTCGCTCGCGGCGAAGCGCGCGGCATTGGCCTTGTAGATGTCGGCGATTTCCTTGTCCGTGACCGCCGCGACCGGCGCGCTGCTGCGGTCGAACACGGCATATTGCAGCACGCGCCGTTCGGGAATGCTGAAGCGCGACCGGTTCTGCGCCAGATGTTTCTGCAGCACGGAGTCGCCGGGATCGGCCGAGGGGGCAAAGCTGCTCGACGGGATATAGGTCGCCTGCCCACGGCGCTCCTCGAGCAGCAGCGCGGCATAGGGTTGCGCCATCGACGCTGCGATCCGCCGCATCGACCCGACCGGGGCGGCGAGCTGTTCGGCGTAGATGCTCTGTTCGATGTCGGCGCGGAGCTGCGCCTCGGTGATATTGTTGTTGCGCAGGAAGGCCGTGAAGACGGCCTGGTCGAAATTGCCCGACACGCCCTTGAACACCGGAATGTCGGCGATACGGCCGTCGACGAGGCGCTTGTTGACGCCGAAGCCCAGATCGGCCGCATATTGGCTGAAGGCGAGGCCGTCGATCATCTGGTCGAGCGTCTGCTGCAGCCCGCCCCCCTGGATGAAGGCGTCCATCGTCAGGCCGGGCTGTTGCTCGCGCGCCTGATCGTAGGCGCGACGGACCGCCGTGCGCAGTTCGGCGATGCCGATTTCCTTGTCGCCGACGCGCGCCGCATTGACGCCGCCCACACCGCCGCCCAGGCTCAGATTGCCGACATCGCCGAGCGCGAACAGCAGGCCGATCAGGCCGATGAAGGCGAGGGCGATGACCTTGCCCAGCGTGGAGGAGAAAAGGCTGCGGATCGCGGTAATCATCGAACGGGCATTCTTTCGGTACGGGCGCGGGGGCCGCGCTGGTCGGAGCGGCTTTAGGCGGGTCGGGCGGCGGCATCAAGGCGGGAAAGCCGACTTGCGCAGCGGCGGCGCACCCCGCTAGGGGCCTTGGCGACGAGTGTGCAGGCGAAAGGGAGCAAGCCATGGCGCGGCGCAAATATGTGGTCGGCAACTGGAAGATGAACGGGCTGTCCGATGCGGTGGCCGAGGCCGGGGCGATATTCGGCGCAGCAAAGGATTATCCGGCGGTCGATGTCGCGCTCTGCCCGCCCTTCACGCTGATCGGCGCGCTGGTCGCCGCGGCGCCGGGGTCGGCGGTCGGCGGGCAGGATTGCCATGCCGCACCGTCGGGCGCCTATACGGGGTCGGTGTCGGCGCCGATGCTGGCCGATGCCGGCGCCACGCTGACGATCGTCGGGCACAGCGAGCGGCGCGAGGGTTTCGGCGAGAGCGATGCCGATGTGAAGGCGAAGGCCGAGGCGGCGCTGGCCGCCGGCCTGTCGGTGATCCTGTGCGTCGGCGAGCCGCGCGCGATTCGCGAATCGGGCGGCGCGATCGACCATGTGCTGGTGCAGGTACGCGGGTCGCTGCCGGATGCCTTCGATCCGACCCGGCTGGCCATCGCCTATGAACCGATCTGGGCGATCGGCACCGGACTGATCCCGACCGTCGAGGATGTCGCCGCGATGCACGGGTCGATCCGCGCCGCGCTGTCCGAGCGCATCGGCGCCGGCGCGCAGGTGCTGCGGCTGCTCTATGGCGGGTCGGTCAATGGCGACAATGCCGCCGAACTGCTGGGCGCGGGCGATGTCGACGGGGCGCTGGTGGGCGGCGCGAGCCTGACGGCGGCGAAATTCCTGCCGATCGTCGCGGCGGGGGCGGGGCTTCCCTGAAATGATGTCGTCCCCGCGAAGGCGGGGACCGCAAGAGGGGTGGCGCAAGGCCGAAGGCGGCCCCCGCCTTCGCGGGGGCGACGGGTCAGCTTGCGGGTTGAAGAAACCGCCCGCCCTCTCTATGTGCACCGCCAGATTGGCCGTGGCGCGGCCCAGCCTTTTTCCGGGAAATATTGATGTCGAACCTCTTCACCTTTCTGCTGGTCGTTCAGGCCATCGTTGCCGCGGCGATGATCGGCGTCATCCTGATGCAGAAGTCGGAAGGCGGCGGGCTGGGCGTCGGCGGCAGCCCCGCGGGCCTGTTGTCGGCGCGCGGCGCGGCGGATTTCATGACGCGCGCGACGACGATCCTAGCGACCGCCTTCGTCGGCCTTTCGATCGTGCTCGCCGCGATGGCGTCGGTGAACGGCGCCGGCGGTTCGACGATCGACACCTCGCTGTCGAAGTCGGCGCAGCCCGCCAGCGGCGGCGCGGTGCCCGGCAGCATGACCGGCCCGGCCCCGGCGACCGGCGCTCCCGCGACGGGCGCCCCGGCGCAGACGCTGCCGAGCGACGATCCGCTGGCCGCCGCCGCCGCGGCTGCGGCGCCACCGGCCGAGCAGCCGGCTCCCGCCAAGAAATAAGCGGCGCCGCCAGGCGCCCGACCCTTCGCAAGCGGCGGCGGAATTATTTCCGCGGCGCGCGATTCGACGGCTTGCGCCGTCCCCCTCCCGTTGAGTAAGTCTCTCCTCCCATGGCGCGGTTCATTTTTATCACCGGCGGCGTGGTCTCCTCGCTTGGCAAAGGTCTGATGGCGGCTAGCCTCGCCGCCTTGCTGCAAGCGCGTGGCTATCGCGTCCGCATCCGGAAATTCGATCCCTATCTCAACGTCGATCCGGGCACGATGTCGCCCTATCAGCACGGCGAGGTCTATGTGACCGACGACGGGGCGGAGACCGACCTCGACCTCGGTCATTACGAGCGCTTCACCGGTGTAGCGGCGCGGCAGAGCGACAATGTCACCTCCGGCCGCATCTATCAGCAGATCATCACCAAGGAGCGCCGCGGCGATTATCTCGGCGCGACGGTGCAGGTCGTTCCGCATGTTACCGATGCGATCAAGGCCTTTGCGCGCGCCGAAACCGACGACCTCGATTTCGTGCTGTGCGAAATCGGCGGCACGGTCGGCGACATCGAATCGCTGCCCTTCATCGAGGCGATCCGCCAGCTTCGGAACGAGGAGGGGCGCGACAAGACGTTGTCCGTGCATGTCACTCTGGTGCCTTACATCGCGGCGGCGGGCGAGTTGAAGACCAAGCCGACGCAGCATAGCGTGCGCGAACTCGCCTCGCTCGGCGTCCAGCCCGATATCCTACTCTGCCGCTGCGAAAAGCCGCTGCCCGAAGGCGAGCGCGCCAAGATCGCGCAATTCTGCAACGTGCGGAAGGAAGCGGTGATCCCGGCGCTCGACGCCGATTCGATCTATTCGGTGCCGGTCCAATATCATGGCGAGGGACTGGACAGCGAAGTGCTGCGCGCCTTCGGCATCCACGATGCGGCCGAGCCCGACCTGTCGGCCTGGTACGACATCATGGACCGCAAGCAGCACCCCGAGGGCGAGGTGACGATCGGTGTCGTCGGCAAATATGTGTCGCTGCCCGACGCCTATAAGTCGCTCAACGAGGCGCTGGTCCATGGCGGCATGGCGAACCGGGTCAAGGTCAACATCCGCTGGCTCGACGCCGAGATGTTCGAACAGGACGGCGACCTCGCCGCCAAGCTCGAGCCGATGCACGGCATTCTCGTCCCCGGCGGTTTCGGCGAGCGCGGGTCCGAAGGCAAGATTTCGAGCGTCAAATTCGCGCGAGAGCGGGGGGTTCCGTTCCTCGGCATCTGCCTCGGCATGCAGATGGCGTGCATCGAGGGCGCGCGGAACACCAGCGGCATCGCCGACGCGTCGAGCACCGAATTCGGCAAGACGAACGAGCCGGTGGTCGGCATGATCACCGAATGGATGAGCGCCGAGGGGCTGCAGAAACGCGGCACAGACACCGACCTCGGCGGGACGATGCGGCTGGGCGCCTATGAGGCGAAACTGTCGCCGAACAGCCATGTCGCGGCGGTCTATGGCGCGAACGAGATCAGCGAGCGGCACCGCCACCGGTACGAGGTCAACGGCGCCTATCGCGACCGCCTCGAAAGCGGCGGTTTGGTCTTTTCAGGCATGTCGCCCGATGGCATGTTGCCCGAAATCGTCGAACGGCCTGACCATCCGTGGTTCATCGGGGTGCAATTCCATCCCGAACTCAAGTCGAAGCCCTTCGACCCGCACCCGCTGTTCGCCGGGTTCATCGAAGCGGCGGTGAGGCACAGCCGGCTGGTGTAACAAGGGAAACGGGGCTTATGGATCACGCGAAACTCGCCGAACTGCAGGGCCCCGACAGCATATTTTCCGGCCTGTCGCTGCAGGACTGGGCCGATGTCGCCGGGCGCGCGGTCCAGATCAATTTCGTCCGCGGCAAGGAGTTGCTGAGCCAGGGCGACGCGGGCGACAGCCTGTTGATCCTGACCGAAGGCACGGCGCGGGTGTCGATGCTGACCCCGAACGGACGCGAGATCGTGCTCGCCTATGCCGAACCCGGCGCGGTGCTGGGCGAGATCGCCCTGCTCGACGGCGGCGAGCGCACCGCATCGGTCACGGCGACGAGCGCCGGCAGCGCATTGCAATTGGGGCGCAACGCGCTGCGGGATTTCGCCGCGAGCCATCCCGACTTCGCCTGGTCGCTGATGCAGCAGCTCGCGCGGCGGCTGCGCACAGCCGACCAGACCATCGAGAGCGACCGCGCCTATGCCTCCGGCCCGCGGCTCGCGCGCTATCTGAAGCGGCTGATTCGCAAGGATATCGAGACGGCGCAGCGCGTCGAGCTGTCGCAGACCGAACTCGGGAATTTCGCAGGCATGAGCCGCGAGCATATCAACCGCCAGCTCAAGAGCTGGGAGGAATCGGGAGTCATCTCGCTCGAACAGGGGCGGGTGCGGGTACTCGATGCCGGGATGCTCGAGGATATCAGCGAGAGCGAGGGGTGATCTCTTCTAACTCCTCCGCTGAAGGGGAGGATTCGGGTAGGTGTGAATCACAACGCCCGGGCCTCTGCCGAGACCCGGGCGCCTGTGACGAACTACCGCCATCCCCCTTTGCGTGAACCAGGCGAAAGGTTCACACTCCCTGAAACCGGGCCTTTAGCCGCGTGATCCAGAAGTCGCTGGGCTAGGCCGCCCGGCGCCGCTTGTCACCCTCTGGTGGTTGAATCGCGATGCTTTTGCCGCCCGCTGTGGCCGATGGGCAACATATTTTGCGAATCGCTCGCAATTCATGCCGCGCCAAAGCGCCCATTGCCAGCGCCCGGCACGCCCCCTAAAGCGGCGCCATGTCCGCCATTTCCCGCGCGTTCGAGGGACCGTTCCGCTCATGATCCTGCGTCCCTACGAACGTACCATCTTCAAGCGTTACCTGCTGCCGCAGCGCGGCGAGGGATTCATCTTCGTCGCCGCGGCGTTCAGCTTCATCGCGGTGATGATCGGCGTCGCGTCGCTCGTCATCGTGATGAGCGTCGTGAACGGGGTGCGCGCCGAGCTGTTCGACAAGATCGTCGGCCTCAATGGCCATGCGGTGGTGCAGGGCTTCGGCGGGCGCATCGACGGCTGGCGCGACGTGCTGAAGGAAGTACGTGCGACGCCGGGGGTCACCTCGGCGACGCCGATCATCGAACAGCCCCTGCTCACCACCTTCAACGGCCGGGTCGAGGGGGTGGCGGTGCGCGGCATGCTGGTTTCCGACATCCGCAACAACGACGTGCTGAAGGGCGAGGTGAAGCAGGGCCATCTCGACAGCCTGACCGACGGATCGGGCACGGTCGCGCTGGGGTCCGAACTGGCGAACAATCTGGGAGCGACCGTCGGATCGCAGATCACGATCATCAACCCCGCGGGGCGGTCGACGCCCTTCGGCACGGTGCCGCGCGAGATCAGCTACCGCGTCGGCGCGATCTTTTCGATCGGCGTCTATGATTTCGACAAGACCTATATCATCATGCCGATGGCCGATGCCCAGTTGCTGCTGCTGACCGGCGACCAGATCGGCATCATCAAGGTGCAGACCGAGGATGCCGACCGCGTCGGCGAGATATTGCGACCGCTGGCGCAGAAACTGTCGTCGCGGGCGGTGATCGCCGACTGGCGGTCGATGAACAACAGCCTGTTCGAGGCGCTGTCGGTCGAGCGGGTGGCGCTGTTCGTCATCCTGTCGCTGATCATCCTGGTCGCGGCGTTCAACATCGTGTCGTCGCTGATCATGCTGGTGCGCGCCAAAACGCGAGACATCGCGATCATGCGCACCATGGGCGCGCCGCGCGATTCGGTGCTGCGCATCTTCGTCGCGATCGGGGTCGCGATCGGGGTCGGGGGAACGCTCGTCGGCCTGATCCTGGGTTTCGTGGCGCTCTATTTCCGCAAGGGCATATTGAACGGCATCGGGTATCTGTCGGGCCAGAATCTGTGGGATCCTTCGGTGCGTTTCCTGACTGAACTGCCCTCGAAACCCAACCCGGTCGAGATCGGCGTCGTGGTGGTGATGACGATCCTCTTCAGCTTCCTGGCGACGCTCTATCCGGCCTTCAAGGCGGCGAATACCGATCCGGTGCAGGTGCTGCGCTATGAATGACGTCCTGCAGCTCGTTCAGCTGACGCGCCATTTCGAACAGGGCGGGGCGCGGATCGACGTGCTGCGCGGGATCGACGCGGGACTGCGTTCGGGCGAGATCGTCGCGCTGCTCGGCCCGTCGGGGTCGGGCAAGTCGACCCTGCTGCAGGCGGTTGGCCTGCTCGAAGGCGGCTTCGGCGGCAAGATCGTGATCGACGGCGAGGACGTCACGCGCCTGGGGCAGGGCGAGCGCACGCGCGCGCGGCGCGAGAAGATTGGATTCGTCTATCAGTTCCATCACCTGCTGCCCGATTTCAACGCGATCGAGAATGTCGTGCTGCCGCAGCTGATCCGCGGTACCGGGCAGGCCGAGGCCGAGGCGCGCGCCGAGGAATTGCTGGGGCGGCTGGGCCTTTCCGAGCGGTTGCATCACAAGCCGAGCAAGCTGTCGGGCGGCGAGCAGCAGCGCGTCGCGGTGGCACGCGCGCTGGCGAACCGGCCGCTGCTGGTGCTCGCCGACGAGCCCACGGGCAATCTCGACGAGGCGACGGCGGACAAGGTATTCGACCAGTTCGTGGCGCTGGTGCGCGACAATGGATCGGCGGCGCTGGTCGCGACGCACAACGAACGGCTCGCGGCGCGGATGGACCGCGTGCTGCGCTTGCACGAAGGGCGGGTCGAGGCGTAGGTTCGCTGTCTTGATCATAAGTCCATTACCCGTTCGCATCGAGCGAAGTCGAGATGCCCCTCGACGAGTGCCAAGCCGACGGGTGTCTCGACTTCGCTCGACACGAACGGATTTGCTATGGAGGAACGGACTATGGGTCTTTACGATCTTTCGGCAAAGCTGCCCGGTGGCGGCGAGCAGTCGCTGGCCGACTACAAGGGCAAGGTGCTGCTGATCGTCAACACCGCATCGAAATGCGGCTTCACCCCGCAATATGAGGGGCTGGAGGCGCTGTACCGCGACTATCGGGACCGCGGGTTCGAGATACTGGCCTTTCCGTGCAACCAGTTCCTCGGGCAGGAGCCGGGAGACGCGGCGGAGATCGCCAATTTCTGTTCGCTGACCTATGACGTGTCCTTCCCGCTGATGGCGAAGATCGAGGTCAACGGCGACGGAGCCGATCCGATCTTCCGATATCTGAAGAAGGAAAAGACCGGGCTGCTGGGAGGCCGGATCAAATGGAATTTCACCAAATTCCTCGTCGGGCGCGACGGCAAGGTGGCGTCGCGCCACGCGCCGGCGACGACGCCCGAGCAGCTGAGGAAAGAGATAGAGGAATTGCTGGGGTAGCTGCTCTAAAATCCGTTCGCCCTGAGCTTGTCGAAGGGCCGTCCTTCACTTGCCACGGTGAAGAAAAGTGCGGTGCTTCGACAAGCTCAGCACAAACGGAGTTGGTATGCAGCGGATGTGCATAATTTGCATACTGACGCTTCCCCGAATCGTCACATATGCCTAGCGTCACCAAATGGCCTACAGCCCCTTCGTCCCCCTGCGCGTCTTTTCCAGCTACACCATGCTCGAAGGGGCGATCGATCCGAAAGCCATTGCGAAAGCCGCGCGTGACCGCGGTTTCCCGGCGATCGCGATAGCCGACCGCAACGGCCTCTATGGCGCGATGGCGTTCGGCGAGGCGTGCAAGGCGGCGGGTGTCCAGCCGATCGTCGGCGTCTTCCTGAGCATTGCGCGGCCGGGACCGCGGCTTGCGAACGGCGCGCCGCAGATCGACTGGCTGGCGCTCTTTGCGCAGGACGAGACGGGGTATAATAATCTCTGCGCGCTCGTTTCGGCGGCGCACCTCGGGCGCCCCGTCGAGCAGGACCCGCATGTCACCCTGTCATCGCTTACGGGCAAGACCGACGGACTGATCTGCCTGACCGGCGGCGGCGAGGGCGCGCTGGCGCGGCTGCTCGCGGGCGAGCAGCAGACCGCGGCGGAGGATTATGTCGAACAGCTCGAAGCCCTGTTCGACGGGCGGCTCTATATCGAACTCTCGCGGCGCGGCGACGCGGCGGAGAAGGCCGCCGAAAAGGCGCTGATCGACATGGCCTATGCGCGCGCGCTGCCGCTCGTCGCGACCAACCCCGCGTCCTTCGTCGAGCCGCAGTTCCACGCCGCGCACGACGCGATGCTGTGCATCGCGCAATCGGCCTATGTCGAGAGCGAGGACCGGCGCGTTTCAAGCCCCGAAGCCTGGCTGAAACCGGCCGAGGCGATGGAGGATGCCTTCTCCGACCTGCCCGAGGCGATTCGCAACACGCTCGTCGTTGCGCAGCGCTGCGCCTATATGGCGCCGAAGCGCAAGCCGATCCTGCCGAGCCTCGCGGGCGACCGCGAGGGCGAGGCGGCGCAGCTCAAGGCCGACGCGCATGCCGGGCTCGCCGCCCGGCTCACACACTATCCCGATCTCGGCGACGCGGATCGCGAGGCCTATGTGAAGCGCCTCGACTTCGAGGTCGACGTCATCACCCAGATGGGCTTTCCGGGATATTTCCTGATCGTTGCCGACTTCATCAAATGGGCGAAGGCGCACGATATTCCGGTGGGGCCGGGGCGCGGGTCGGGCGCGGGCAGCGTCGTCGCCTGGGCGCTGACGATCACCGACCTCGATCCGCTGAAGCTCGGGCTGCTGTTCGAACGCTTCCTCAACCCCGAGCGCGTGTCGATGCCCGACTTCGACATCGACTTCTGCGAAACGCGGCGCGGCGAGGTGATCCGCTATGTGCAGGAGAAATACGGCCGCGACACCGTCGCGCAGATCATCACCTTCGGTAAGCTGAAGGCGCGGGCGGTGCTCAAGGACACCGGCCGCGTGCTCCAGATGAGCTATGGCCAGGTCGACCGGCTCGCGAAGCTGGTGCCCAATCATCCGACCGATCCCTGGACGCTCGAACGTGCGCTCAACGGCGTCAGTGAACTGATGACCGAGTACAAGCAAGATGGCGGCGTGCGCCGCCTGTTCGACATGGCGCGCCAATTGGAAGGCCTGCCGCGGCACAGTTCGACCCACGCGGCGGGGGTGGTTATCGGCGACCGGCCGCTCGACCAGCTCGTCCCGCTCTATCGCGACCCGCGCTCGGACATGCCGGTGACGCAGTTCGACATGAAATATGTCGAAAGCGCGGGGCTGGTGAAATTCGACTTTCTGGGCCTCAAGACGCTGTCGGTGCTCAAGGAGGCGCGGCGGCTGCTCGCGCTCAGGGGCATCGACGTCGATCTCGACGCGCTCGGCTGGGACGATCCGGCGGTCTATGAACTGCTCCAGCGCGGCGACACGGTCGGGGTGTTCCAGCTCGAATCCGAAGGAATGCGGCGCACCCTGTCGGCGGTGAAGCCGACCAACTTCGGCGATATCATCGCGCTCGTCGCGCTGTACCGTCCCGGCCCGATGGACAATATCCCGCTGTTCGGCGCGCGCAAGAACGGGCGCGAGAAGATCGCCTATCCGCACCCGCTGCTCGAGGGCATCCTTGCCGAAACCTACGGCATCTTCGTCTATCAGGAACAGGTGATGCAGGCGGCGCAGATCCTCGCCGGCTACAGCCTCGGCGGCGCCGACCTGCTGCGCCGCGCGATGGGCAAGAAGGTGCAGGCTGAGATGGACGCGCAGCGCGACACATTCGTCAAGGGCTGCGGCGAGCACAACGGCATCGACCCCAGGGCGGCGAACGAGCTGTTCGACTTGATCGACAAATTCGCGGGCTACGGCTTCAACAAGAGCCATGCCGCGGCTTACGCGCTGCTGTCGTACCAGACCGCCTGGCTGAAGGCGCATCATCCGCACGAATTCTTTGCGGCGTCGATGTCGTTCGACAGCCATCAGACCGACAAATTGTCGGTGTTCATCGACGATATGCGGCGGCTGGGCGTCGGCATCGCGCCGCCGTCGATCAACGACAGCGAGGCCGATTTCTCGGTCGGGCAGACCGACGAGGGGCTGGCGGTGCGCTATGCGCTCGGCGCGCTCAAGGGAGTCGGCGAAAAGGCAATGGAGGCACTGGTCGCCGAGCGCCGGGCGCACGGCGATTTCGCCAGCCTCGACGATTTCGCCGGACGGATCGACCCCAAACTGCTCAACCGGCGGCAGATCGAGGCGCTGGCGGCGGGCGGGGCGTTCGACCCGATCGAGCCCGAACGGCCGCGCGCCTATGCGGGCGCCGAGGCGCTGCTCGCCTGCGCCAACAGCTCGGCGCACGAACGTTCGACGGGGCAGGGCGGGCTGTTCGGCGGTGACATCGCGATCGCGCCGGTGCTGCAACTGCCCGCCGCCGAACCCTGGACGCTTGCCGAGCGGATGACGCGCGAGAAGGAGGCGTTCGGCTTCTATTTCTCCGCCCACCCGGTCGAGCAATATGAGGCGATCGTCGCGGCGCGCGGCGCGCGCAGCTATGGCGATATCTGCGCCAATGTCGCGATGACGCCGGGGACGCGCATCCCGATGACGATGGCGGCGATGGTCGAAAGCGCCCGCCCGCGCGTGTCGCAGCGCGGCAACCGCTTCCTCAACCTAACGCTGTCCGACCGTAGTGGCCAGTTCCAGTCGAGCTGTTTCGACGAGGGCGCGGGCAAGGTGCTGGAAGCTTTGGCGGCCGACGGCGGCTGCGCGATGCTGTCGGTCGAACTCGACCTGCTCGAGGGCGAGGAGACGCCGCGCGTCACCGTGCGCGGGGCGCAGCCGCTCGCCGACATCGCGGCCACCGCGGCATTGCAGCTCGAATGCCGGATCGAGGCGGCGAGCGCGATCGCCGACCTCGCGCGCCTTGCCGAGCGGCGCGAGGACGCGCGCGGCACGATCGTCGTCACCACGCCCGATCCCGACACCGGGCTGGACATTCGCGTCAACCTCGGCCGCCGCTTCGCGCTCGACCCCGACCTGGTCGCGCGGCTGGAAATGGTCGCGGGGGTGATCGAACCCAGGCTGTCGCTCGTCGCGCCGCGCGATTTCCGGGTGCGTTCCTAAAGCCCCTCCCCTTCAGGGGAGGGGGTTGGGGCGGGGTCTTTAGGCGTAGGACAACCCCACCCGCTGCGGCTAACGAACAAGTTCGCAAGTCTCGCTGCCCTCCCCCGAAGGGGAGGGATATTGTAGTTGCGCCCAACGCATTCCCCGCCTTATCCAAGGCGAAACGACAAAGAGGATGCGATATGGGAATGCAGGGCCAGCCGTTACTCGTCACCAGCCTGATCGATCATGCCGCGCGCGAGCATGCGTCGCGCGAGATCGTGTCGCGCTGGGCCGACGGCAGCATGACGCGATCGACCTGGGGCGAGGTCGGCAGGGACGCGCGGCGGTTCGCCGCGGCGATGGCGAGGCTCGGTGTCACCAAGGGTGACCGCATCGCGACGCTGGCGATGAACCACGGCCACCATCTCGTGAGTTGGTACGGCAGCGCCGGGCTGGGCGGGGTTCTGCATACGGTGAACCCGCGGCTGTTCGACGAACAGCTTGTCTATATCGTCAACCATGCGGCGGACCGCGTGCTGCTGTTCGACGCGATGTTCCTGCCGATCGTCGAGCGGCTGCGCCCCGAGCTCAAGACCGTCGAGCATTTCATCCTGTTCGACGCGCCGGCGCAGGGCGACTATAAAAGCTATCGCGACCTGATCGAGGCTGAGGACGACAGTTTCCAGTGGGTCGAGCTCGACGAGCGCGACCCGGTCGGGCTTTGCTATACCAGCGGCACGACGGGCAATCCCAAGGGCGTGCTCTATGAGCATCGCTCGAACGTCATCCACGCGATCACCGAGATTCAGCCCGACGTGTTCGACCTGTCGAACCGCAGCGTCGTGCTGCCGATCGTGCCGATGTTCCATGCCAACAGCTGGGGCGTGCCCTTCGCGGCGGCGACGGTGGGGGCGAAGCTGGTGTTTTCGGCGACCAACGACGCGCAGGTCTTGTGCGACCTGATGCACGAGGAAGGAGTGACGCACAGCGCCGGCGTGCCGACGGTGTGGATCGCGATGTTCGCGCATATGGACAAGACCGGCATCGGCTATGGCAAGCTCGCGCGCGTCATCATCGGCGGCTCGGCGTGCCCGCGCGCAATGATCGAGCGGTTCATGAGGGACGATATCGAGGTCGCGCACGCCTGGGGCATGACCGAGACGAGCCCGATCGGCACCATGGGCAAAAGGCCCTGGAACTGGGACGACATGAGCTTCGAGGAAAGGGTCGACAATATCGCCAAGCAGGGCTGTCCGCCCTTCGGGGTCGAACTGCGCGTCGTCGACGACGAGGATCGCGTTCTGCCGCGCGACGGCGAGACGAGCGGGCGGCTGCAGATCCGCGGGCCGTGGATCATCAAACGCTATTACCGCGCCGACGAGGATGCCGCCGACGAGGACGGCTGGTTCGACACGGGCGACGTCGCGGTACTGCACCCCGACGGCACGATGCAGATCACCGACCGCGCCAAGGACGTCATCAAGTCGGGCGGCGAATGGATTTCGTCGATCGAGCTCGAAAATGCCGCGCTCGGCGCGCCGGGGGTGCAGGAGGCCGCGGCAGTGGGCGTCTATCACCCCAAGTGGGACGAGCGGCCGGTGCTGCTGGTGGTGAAGAAGCCGGGGGCGGAGGTCAGCGAGAGCGCGGTGATTTCCTATCTGGGCGACAAGGTCGCGAAATGGTGGCTACCCGACGAGGTGATCTTCGTCGACGAGCTGCCGCACACCGCGACCGGCAAGCTGCTCAAGCGTCAGCTGCGCGACGATTATAAGGATTATCGGTTGAGGTCATTGGCGGAGGCGTGAGGCGGACGGAGAGAAAGCCGGATCGTCGCCCCCGCGAAGGCGGGGGCCGCTGGCGGCATCGCTCAGCCGTTGAGGCGGTCAAAAAGATCGACCCATTCGGGATTGGCTTCGGAAATGAGCCGAAGTTTCCAGACCCGCTTCCATTTCTTCATCGCTTTTTCCCGGACGATAGCTTCGTCGATCCGATCGAAAGGTTCGGCATAGACCAATCGCCTCAGCTGCCATTTCTTGCAGAAATCCGAACCTTGGCCAGATCGGTGGGCGAAGATTCGAGCCGGTAGATCGGCTGTCACACCAATGTAGAGAATGCCCATCGGCTTGTTCGTCATGATGTAGACATAGGCATTTCTCATCGGTCCGCGCTCCATGACGCCAGCGGCCCCCGCCTTCGCGGGGGCGACGCTATGCTTTCAGAACAACTCCATTTGCCCGTCGCGTTCGGGTGGGCGGAACAGGTCGCAGCGCAGCGGCGGAAACCGCCGGTCCATCCCATATTCGCGGGCGGCGCGCTTGACGCGGGCGCGGATGAGGTCGGGCCAGATGCCCTGACCCCGCATGCGGGTACCGAAATGGGGATCGTTGTCGCGTCCGCCACGTATGTCCTGGATCATGTGCATCACCTTGGCGGCGCGGTCGGGATAATGCGCGGCGAGCCAGGCACGGAACAGGGGCGCGACCTCGTGCGGCAGGCGGACGAGGATATAGGAGGCGCGGATCGCACCCGCCTCCGACGCGGCTTTCATGATCGCTTCGATCTCATGGTCAGTGATCGCGGGTATGATCGGCGAGATATTGACCTGCGTCGGCACGCCCGCGTCGATGAGTCTGCGGATCGCGGCGAGGCGGCGGCGCGGGTGCGGGGCGCGGGGCTCGAGCGTGCGGGCGAGGGCGGGGTCGAGGCTGGTGACCGAGACGGCGACCCCGATCAGATCGTCCTTCGCCATTCGGGCCAACAGGTCGATGTCGCGAAGCAGGCGATCCGACTTGGTGGTGATGATGAGGGGATGCCGGGTCTCGGCCAGCACTTCGACGACCGAGCGGGTGATGCCCCATTCGCGTTCGATCGGCTGATACCCGTCGGTGTTGGTGCCGATCGCGAGCGGCGCGACCTTGTAATTGCGTTTGGCGAGTTCGGCGCGCAGCAGCTTTGCTGCGTCGGGCTTGGCGAAGAGGCGGCTTTCGAAGTCGAGGCCGGGCGACAGGTCGTGGAAGGCGTGCGTCGGGCGCGCGAAGCAATAGACGCAGCCATGCTCGCAGCCGCGATAGGGATTGATCGAACGGTCGAAGCCGATGTCGGGGGACGTGTTGCGGGCGATGATCGTTTTGGGATGCTCGATGGTGACGGTGGTGCGCAGGCGGGGTGCCGCGCCGTCGATGGTTTCGGCTTCGTCGAGCCAGTCACCGTCGGCTTCGCGTGCCAGCGAGCCGGTACGGGTTGGGCGAAGGTTGGTTGGTGCGCCGCGACCGGGGATCGGGGGGAGGGATTTTGATTCCACCGGGCGAGGATATAGCGCTGGATAGAACAAAGGAAGAACAAATTGCCGTAACCCCCGCCTGCGCGGGGGCGACGGATTTCGCTATTCCGTCAGTCGCGGAATCAGGTCGACGAAGTTGCAGGGCTTGTCGCCGGCTGTCGAGCTGGGTCGAAAGAATGCCGTTCCACGCATCCTTGACCGCCCCGGTGGAACCCGGAAGTGCGAAGATATACGTCCCGCGCGCCACCACGGCGCAGGCGCGCGACTGGATCGTCGAGGTGCCGATGCTCTGATAGCTCAGCCAGCGGAACAGTTCGCCGAAGCCGGGAATGTCCTTGCCGTCGAGCGCGTGCAGCGCCTCGGGCGTGACGTCGCGGCCGGTGACGCCGGTGCCGCCGGTGGTGATGACGACATCGACTTCGGGATCGTCGATCCAGTTGTGGAGGCGCGAAACGATCAGCGACTTTTCGTCGCGGATGATTGCGCGGTCGGCGAGGATATGGCCAGCGCCGGTGAGCAGGTCGACGAGCGTGTCGCCCGATCTGTCGTCGGTCGCGCTGCGGCTGTCCGAAATGGTCAGGACCGCGATGCGGACCGGTTTGAAGTTGAGACTTTCGTCAATCGGCATTCGTCAGCCCGCCGGCATAGGTCAGCCGGGTGCGGTCCTTGGTATCGGGAAAGCGCGGCCATTGCCCCTGCGCCAGCGCGGAGCGACTGACCGAGGGCTTGCCCTGCTGCGCTTCGTACATCCAGTAATTGCGCAGCACGATGCCAACATAACCGCGCGTTTCCCAATAGGGGATCGATTCGATGTAGAGCAAAGGATCGCCGCCGTCGCGCACCTCGGTCTGCCAGCGCGCGATCGGCGCGGGGCCGGCATTATAGGCGGCGATGACCTTGGGCAGCTGGCCGCCGGTCGAGCCGTCGCGGCTAAGATATTCGAGGTAGCGCTGCCCGAAATCCATATTGACCGCGGGGGTCTTGAGGTCGCCGGGGCCGGTCGGATCGCCGTTCCAGCGGGCAAGGTCGCGCGCGGTACCGGGGCGTACCTGCATCAGCCCCATCGCGCCCGCGCCGCTGACAGCGGTCCGCTGGAAGCGCGATTCCTGCAGCGTATGGGCAAAGACCAGCGCGGGATCGACCCGCCAGCCGCCATTGGGTTCCCATTTCGGCTGCGGATAGCGCGTCGATGCGGCGAGCTTGCGACCCTGCGGCGTGTTGTGCGCGAGATAAAGCTGGGTTTCGGGCAGGCTGAGCGCGTTGGCGATCCCGATCAGCTGCTCATGCTGGTCGGCCTTGCCGATGCGCGCCTGATGGCGGAGCAGTTCGTCGGCATATTTGTCCTCGCCGATTTCGGCGATCGCGATCGCGGCGCGGACGTTCGGCTGCTCCTCGAGCGCGCGCCAGGCGCTGCGGTCGGCGCGGACATTCTGTTGCTGGTGAACGGTCGGCTGGCCGAGCGTTTCGGCGGCGAGCAGGCCATAGAAGGTTTCCTCGTTCGCGGCGGCGGCGCGCAGGCGCGGCTGGACCGCGGCGGGCTCGCCGGCAGCCATCGCGGCGCGTGCGGACCAGTAATAGGCGGCCGCGCGCAATTCGCTGTCGGGGGCTTCCCTGGCGACGCGGTCGAAGGCGGCGAGGGCGGTGCGATAGTCGCGGAGGCGCCATGCGGCGAGGCCCTGCGTCCAGGCGCCTTGCGTCGCCCAGGCGCCGCCGTTGGCGACGCAGGCGAGCGCGAGACGGAGCGCATTCGCATCGTCGTTTTCGATATAATAGGACCAGGCGACCTTTTGCTGCCATTCGGCGCGCGCGTCGGGGCTGAGCTTGTCGATGACCGCGTTGAGCAGCGCTTCCGCGCCCGCCGGATCGTCATTCTTGATGCGGTCGGGGATGCTGCGGGCGAGGCCGCTCGCAAAGGGATCGCTGACGCTGTCAGCGCCAAGGCGGCGCGGCGCGCTGCCGGCCCATGACAGGCGCGTCTGATAGGGAAGCGTCGGCAGATCGGTCGCGCCGCGCTTGGCGGCGAGGCGGCCGAGCTGTTCGGCCTGCGGCAATTGCGGCGAGCGCGACAGGATCGGCATGATGTCGGCGACTTCGGCCCTGGGGCTGTTCGGCGCGACGAGCAGTTCGGCGCGCAGGAAATCGGTGAGCGGGCCGTTGTCCGCGCTGTCGAGCAGCGCCTTGGCTTCGGTCCAGCGCTGGCCGCGGATGGCGGACACGACTTGCGTATAAAGCTGTTTCTGCTTGCCCGACAGGATCGACGGCACGGTCTGCGGCGCGGCGGCGAAGGGATCGCCCCCGTCGGCCGCGATCGCGGGCGTTGCGGCGAAAAAAAGAAGCGATGCGGCGAGCGCCGCGGTCCATCTTGTCATCTGTCAACGTCCCCGGTTGAACAGTTTCAGGCTATCCCAGGCCGCCGCTTTCTGGGCGGGCCGGGCCAGCAGCATTGCGGGATGCGCGATTGCCGCCGCCTCCACCTTGCCGCCATCTTGGTTAATATCGAGTAACCTTCCACGCGCGTCGGGCAATGCCAGTTTTGCCGCCATCCGCACGATGTCGCTGCCGATCAGCAACAGGCGTCCGGGACGGGCGAGGCGCAGATGGTGCCACAGCAGCCGGTCGAGTTCGGCGGCGTCCCGCTCGTCGCAGCGGCCGCCGGGCGGGCGGGTGACCGCGAGGCTGGCGATATAGCAATCGCCGCGCGTCAGTCCAATCGCGCGGAGCATCGCGTCGAGCAGCCTGCCCGCGGGCCCCGCGAAGAGTTCGCCATCGCGCTGGTCGTCGATTTCGGGCCAGGCGGTGAGCAGCATCAGCGGCGCGCCGGCTTCGCCGACGGGCAGCACCCGGCGCGCGTCCCACTGGCTGCCGGGCACATCGGGATGGGCGCGAAGCCAGCCTTGAAAGCCCGCCCAATCGCCCGGCAATTCGACCGGGCCTTTCGCCGCGGGCGCCTCGACCGCCTCCTGCCGCTGAAGCGCGGCGGGGAGGGGGGCGGCCTCGGGTTCGGGGGCGACCGTCATTTTCGGGCGCTGGGGCGCGGGGTCGTTTGCCGGGGGCGCGGCGAGCCAGCCCGCTCGGCTGTTTCGCCGACGAGTGCATCGACGCCCGCCAGAGACCACCAGTCGCAATAGCTGTGCGCCAGCAACACGGAGTTTTGCCCACCCATCAATTTGTTTCAAACAGGCAGTTGACGGACGCGTCAATTGGCGGGCATCGCAAATCGTGACAGAATGAGCGCAGGGCACGATGAATGTCCGCGCTGGGACGGCAGAAAGGTATGTGCGGTGAGCGAACGGGAATCGATGCCCTATGACGTGGTCATCGTCGGCGCGGGGCTGACGGGGCTCTCGGCGGCGATCCGCCTCAAGCAACTGGCGAACGAAGCGGGCAGCGAATTGTCGGTCTGTATCCTCGAAAAAGGGTCCGAGGTCGGCGCGCATATCCTGTCGGGCGCGGTCATCGACCCCAAGTCGCTCGACGAACTGATCCCCGATTGGCGCGACCAGGGATGTCCGCTGGCCGAGGTGCCGGTCAACGACAACCAGCATTGGGTGCTGACCGCCAAGAAGAAGATCGGCGTGCCGCATTTCATCACGCCGGGCTTCATGCACAACAAGGGCACCTATACCGGCAGCCTCGGCAACCTCTGCCGCTGGCTTGCCGAGCAGGCGGAGGGGCTGGGCGTCGAAATCTTCCCCGGCTTTCCGGCGGCCGAGATCCTCTACAATGACGATGGATCGGTGAAGGGCGTCGCGACCGGCGACATGGGCATCGCCCGCGATGGCAGCCACAAACCGGACTATGCGCCGGGGCTGGAACTGCACGCCAAATATACCTTCTTCGGCGAAGGTGTACGCGGGCACCTGACCAAGATGCTGAAACCGCAATTCGCGCTCGATGCCGATTGCGAGCCGCAGGTCTATGGCCTCGGAGTCAAGGAACTGTGGGACATCAGGCCCGAGAATCATGCCGAGGGCCGCGTCATCCACACCCAGGGCTGGCCGCTCGACGCCAATGCCAATGGCGGCGGCTTCCTCTATCATCAGGCGAACGGGCAGGTGGCGCTGGGTTTCGTGACCTGGCTCAACTATCGCAACCCCCACATCTCCCCCTTTCAGGAGATGCAGAAGTGGAAGACCCACCCCGAGATCGCGAAGATCCTCAAGGGCGGCAAGCGCGTTTCCTACGGCGCGCGCGCGATCAGCGACGGCGGCTATCAGTCGGTGCCCAAGCTGGCCTTTCCGGGCGGCGTCCTGATCGGCGACACGGCGGGCTTCCTCAACGTGCCGCGCATCAAGGGCACGCACACCGCGATGAAATCGGGCATGATGGCGGCCGAGGCGGCCTTTGCGGCGGTGACCGCGGGCCGCGGGAGCGACGTCCTGACCGCCTATCAGGATGCTTATGACGAAAGCTGGGTGAAGAAGGAACTCAGCGTCGTGCGCAACGTGCTGCCGCTCGTCGAGAAATATGGCGATCTGGCGGGGACGATCCTGTCGGGCATGACGATGTGGCTCGAGAATTTCGGCATCCGCCTGCCGTTCACGATGAAGCATCATCCGGACAACGAAAGCCTGTACCGCGCCGACATGATGCCGAAGCCGGACTATCCGAAGCCCGACGGCGTGCTGACCTTCGACCGGCTGTCGTCGGTGTTCCTGTCGAACACCAACCATGAGGAGGACCAGCCGGTCCACCTGCAGCTCAAGGACCCGTCGATCCCGGTCGAATATAATCTGCCGCTTTATGACGAACCCGCGCAGCGTTATTGCCCGGCGGGCGTCTACGAGATCGTCGGCGAGGCCGAGGGCGACCCGAAATTCGTGATCAACGCGCAGAATTGCGTGCATTGCAAGACGTGCGACATCAAGGATCCGACCCAGAATATCAACTGGGTCACCCCCGAAGGCGGCGGAGGCCCCAATTATCCGAATATGTAAGCTTGGCCTGATCGCGGCGGCGGCGTCGATCCCGCTCGCCGCGCAGGCGGCGGACGGCAGCGACGCGGCGCTGAACGCGCTCGCAAGGGCGCGGCTGGCCGAGGATGCGGGCGATCCGCAGATGGCGCTCGCGGCGCTGACGACCGTATCGAGCCTGGCGCCCGACCTGCCCGGCCTGCGCGGGCGGATGCTCGAACAGGCGATCGAGGCGGGCGATTTCAACGCCGCGCGCAGCGCCGCTATGCGGCTGTGGGCGGCGGGCGACCGCCGCTTCGACGCGCAACTGGTGCTGATCGCCGACGCCATGCGCCGGTCGGACTGGAAGGCCGCGCGCGACTATGTCGCGGGGCGGCCCGACCGGGCCGGCGGTGACGCCATCGCGCGGCTGGTGACGCCGCCGCTCAGCAGCTGGATCGACGTCGGACTGCGCGAACAATTGCCCGAGCGTCCTTTGCTCGACGCCGGCGGACGTGGGGCATCGCAGCCGGCTGTTCCAGCTCGAGGCGGCGCTGGTCCAGCTCGCGGCGCGGCGGCCTGCCGACGCAGCGGCGCTCGCCGACAAGGTGACGCTGACCGACCGCACGAGCCAGCTCGTCGCGCTGCGGCTCGCCGCAACGCTCGACAAGGCGGGCGAGGGGGAAGCGGCGAAAAGGCTGCGCGGGCGGATTGCGCTGGCGACCGGCGAGCGCGAGGACCCGGTGCTGCTGCTTCCCGACCAGCCGGTGACCAGTCCGCGTGCCGGGGCGGCGCATTGGTTCGGGCTGCTCGCCGACGGTTTCGCGCGTACGCCGAACAGCAACCCCAAAGTGCCGTTGCTGTTCGCGCGTGTCGCCTTCTGGCTCGATGCCAGCGACTGGCAGGTGCGCGGCGCCTTGCTGGAAGCGCTGGCGCTGGGCGGCCGGACCGACGATGCGCTGGGGGTGCTTGCCGAATTCCGCGATCCTCCCCCCGTGCTGGCGATGCGCTATGCCGAGCTGGTCGCCGACAAGGGCGGCTTTCCCGCCGCGGTGAACCTCGCCGAACGCGCCATCGCGCACGAGCCCAAGTCGCGCATCCTGCTGATCCGCTATGCCGATGTGGCGCGGCGGAGCGGCGACGCCGCGGCGGCGGAGCGCGCCTATGCGCTGCTCGACGCCGATCTGGACGACGACGAGAATGACGTGGCGCTGCGCGGCAGCATCCTGATCGCGCGCGCCGAACTGCTGTTGCAGGCGGATGACTGGGACGCCGCCGAACCCCTGCTCACCAAGGCGGTCGCGCTGCGTCCGAACGATCCCAACATCCTCAATTTCGTTGGTTATTCCTCGATCGAACGGCGCAAGAATGTTGATGCGTCGCTTGCGCAGATCGAGGCGGCATGGGCACAGGACCCGCAGAGCGCGGCGATCACCGATCTGCTCGGCTGGGCCTATTTCCTGACCGGGCGGCATGACGAGGCGGTGCCCTTGCTCGAAAAGGCGCAGGCGGGCGATCCCGGCAATGCGGTGATCGTCGAGCATCTGGGGGACGCCTATTGGCAGGCGGGGCGGCGGTTCCAGGCGCGCTATACCTGGCGCGCGGCGGCTTTGCTCGCCGAGGCTGACATGGCGACCCGCATCGAGGCGAAATTGCGCGACGGGCTCACCCCCGCGACGACCGCGCCGTGACCGCGTTCGTCGAGACCGGCTGGGCGAAGGTCAACCTCGCGCTGCATGTCCGCGCGCGGCGGCCTGACGGCTATCACGAGATCGAGACGCTGTTCGCCTTCGTCGACCATGGCGACGCGATCGCCGCGCGGGTGGCTGGCGCGGACAAGCTGACGATCGACGGCGAATTTGCCGGGGGACTGAGCGCGGGCGCCGACAATCTGGTGCTGCGCGCGGTCGCACTGCTGCGCGGGCATTATGGCGTGGATCGCGTGCCGCCGCTGGCGGTGACGCTGACCAAGCGGCTGCCGGTCGCGGCGGGGATCGGCGGCGGCTCGGCCGATGCCGCGGCGATGGCGCGGCTGGTGCGGACCCATTTCCTGCCCGAACTGGGCGATGCGACGCTGGCGCGGGTGATGGCACCGCTGGGGGCGGACGTAGCGGCGTGCGTGTCGAGCACGACCTGCCTGGGCCTCGGCATGGGCGAGGACCTGTCGCCGGTACCCGGCCTCCGGCTCGGCGGGACGCCGGTGCTGCTCGTCAATCCGCGCGAGGCCGTCGCCACCGGGCCGGTGTTCGCGGCATGGGACGGCATCGACCGCGGCGCGCTCTATGGCGATCCGGCGGGGCGCGCGAAATTGCTCGCGGCGCGCAACGACCTGCAGCGGCCGGCATGATCGCGCAGTGCCCGGCGATCGTCGACGTGCTGACCGAGCTCGGCGCGCTCGGCCCTTGGTTGTCCCGCATGTCGGGGTCGGGGGCGACCTGTTTCGCGCTGTTCGACGCGCTCGCCGAGCGCGATGCGGCGTCGGTGAAGCTGGCGGAAAGCCATCCGCACTGGTGGCAGATGGCGGGAACGCTGCGATGAGCGAGGCGTGGTCGGCGCTCGGGACGCCGCGCGCGGGCGGGGTGCTGCTGATCGGCGACCATGCGTCGAATTTCGTGCCGCGCGGATATCGACCTCGGCATCGGCCCCGCGCTGCTGACCCGGCATATCGCGGTCGACATCGGGGTGGCCGAGGTGGCGGCGCTGCTGGTCGGGGGCGGCGCGGTCGATGCCGCGATCCTCGGCGGCGTGTCGCGGCTGGTGGTCGATTGCAACCGCGACGAGGAGGCGCCCGGCGCGGTGCCGATCGCCAGCGACGGCCATGCGATCCCGGGCAATGCGCTGGGCCATGCGGAACGCGAGGCGCGGATGGTGCGCTTCTTCCAGCCCTATCACGACCATATCGCGGCGACGATCGCGGCGCACCGTCCGGCGATGATCCTGTCACTGCACAGCTTCACGCCGTCGCTCGCGAGCGACCCCGAACAGGCGCGGCCGTGGCATGTCGGATTGCTTTATAACGAGGACGACCGGCTCGCCGCGCCCGCGATCGCGGCGCTGGAAGGCGAGGGGCTGACCGTCGGCGACCAGCTTCCCTATTCGGGCAAGCTGCTCAACGCGACGATGAACCGCCATGCCGAGGCGAACGGCATTGCTTATGTGGGGATCGAGATGCGGCAGGATCTGGTGGCGGATGCGGCGGGGCAGGCGCTGTTCGCGGAGCGGCTGACCCGGATGGTCGGCAAACTGGCATTGTCCCCCATGCTCGAAGCGTGTAGGGGCGCATGACATCGCCATTCTATGAAATATAATTACTAGGAATTCTTCAAATGCCTTCTTATCGTTCGCGCACCACCACTCATGGCCGTAACATGGCGCGGCGCGCGCGGGCTGTGGCGGGCGACGGGGATGAAAGACGGCGATTTCGGCAAGCCGATCATCGCGGTGGTCAACAGCTTCACGCAATTCGTGCCCGGCCATGTCCATCTGAAGGATCTCGGCCAGATGGTCGCGCGCGAGATCGAGGCGCATGGCGGGGTCGCCAAGGAATTCAACACCATCGCGGTCGATGACGGCATCGCCATGGGGCATGACGGCATGCTCTACAGCCTGCCGAGCCGCGACTTGATCGCCGACAGTGTCGAATACATGGTCAATGCGCATTGCGCCGACGCGATGGTGTGCATTTCCAACTGCGACAAGATCACGCCGGGGATGCTGATGGCGGCGCTGCGCATCAACATTCCGGTGGTGTTCGTGTCGGGCGGGCCGATGGAGGCGGGCAAGGTCGTGCTGAAGGGCAAGGAGGTCGCGCTCGATCTGGTCGATGCGATGGTCGCCGCCGCCGATGAAAAATACAGCGACGCCGAAGTCACCGCGATCGAACAGGCCGCGTGCCCGACGTGCGGCAGCTGTTCGGGCATGTTCACCGCCAATTCGATGAACTGCCTCACCGAAGCGCTGGGGCTGTCGCTGCCGGGCAACGGCTCGACGCTTGCGACGCATGCCGACCGCAAGGCGCTGTTCCTCAATGCCGGGCGGCTCGTCGTCGACATGTGCCGCCGCCATTATGAGGAAGGCGACGACAGCGTTCTGCCGCGCAGCATTGCGGGCTTCGAGGCATTCGAGAATGCGATGAGCCTCGATATCGCGATGGGCGGATCGACCAACACGGTGCTGCACCTGCTCGCCGCCGCGCACGAGGCGGGGGTCGATTTCACCATGGCCGATATCGACCGGCTGTCGCGCCGCGTGCCGTGCCTGTCGAAGGTCGCGCCGGCGAAGAGCGACGTGCATATGGAGGACGTCCACCGCGCCGGCGGGATCATGGCGATCCTCGGCCAGCTCGAGCGCGCGGGGCTGATCCACGCACATCTGCCGACGGTGCACAGCGCGACACTGGGCGATGCGCTCAACAAATGGGATATTTCGCGCACCAACGATCCCGAGGTGCAGACATTCTTCAGGGCGGCGCCCGGGGCGTGCCGACGCAGACCGCGTTCAGCCAGGACCGGCGCTGGGACGAGCTGGATCTCGACCGCGAGGGCGGCGTGATCCGCTCGGCGACCCACGCGTTCAGCAGGGACGGCGGGTTGGCGGTGCTGTCGGGCAATATCGCGCTCGACGGCTGCATCGTGAAGACCGCGGGCGTCGATGAGAGCATCCTGAAATTTTCGGGCCCCGCGAAAGTCTATGAAAGCCAGGATGCTGCGGTTGCGGGCATATTGACCGGACAGGTCGAGGCGGGCGACGTCGTCGTCATCCGCTACGAAGGGCCGAAGGGCGGGCCGGGGATGCAGGAAATGCTCTATCCGACCAGCTACCTCAAATCGAAGGGGCTGGGCGCCGCCTGCGCGCTGATCACCGACGGGCGCTTTTCGGGGGGAACCTCGGGCCTGTCGATCGGTCATGTCTCGCCTGAGGCGGCCGAGGGCGGCGCGATCGGGCTGGTCGAGAATGGCGACCTGATCAACATCGACATCCCGTCGCGCACGATCACGCTCGCGGTCGCCGACAGCGTGCTGGCCGAGCGCCGTGCGGCGATGGAGGCGAAGGGCGATGCGGCGTGGCAACCCGCGAAAGCCCGGCCGCGCAAGGTTTCGGTAGCACTTCAGGCCTATGCCGCGATGACGACGAGCGCCGCGCGCGGCGCGGTGCGCGATCTGTCGCAACTGAAGGGGGGCAAGGGTTGAGAATTATCGGACTGGCGGCGCTGCCACTGCTGCTGCTCGCCGCCTGCGACCGCACCCCCGACAATGCCAGGCTGGCCGAGACCGAGGCGAAACAGGCGCGCGACGCCGCGAACGACGGGCGCATCGAATGCGCACTGGAGGGCGCCAAGCTGTTCGACCGCACCTGTACCGTCGAGGAGATGATCGGCGAGGGCGGCACCATCCTGGTCGTCGGGCGCGCCGACGTCGGCTATCGGCGTTTGCAGATCACCACCGACGGACGCGGGGTGATTTCGGCTGACGGGTCGGAACCGGCGGCGGTGACGATCATCGGCGAAGGCATGATCGAGGTGGCGGTCGGCGGCGACCGCTACCGGCTGCCGCACGGATACCGGTGGGGTGGACTAATTTAAGAGACCGCTTAGGGGTGGATGGCAGTTATTCCCCTCCCTTTTAGGGAGGGGTTAGGGGTGGGTAGCGAGCGTAGCGAGCAAGAGGAAGAACGCCGCCTTCGGCGGCAACCCACCCCCGGCCCCTCCCTTGCAGGGAGGGGAGATCAACGTCCGCTTCCGCCCGGAGTCGGTCGTTAGAGCCGCGGAGTTCTCACCGGCACCGAAACCCGCTACCAACGCCCTATGCCCGTGCCCATCGACGCCCCGATCCTGACCACCGCCGCGATGCGTGCGGCGGAGGCAGCGTGCGCGGAGGCGGGAACCTCGCTGTCCGAATTGATGGACCGCGCTGGCACGGCGGTCGCCGATACCGCCTGGCGCATGGCGGCGGGCGGGCCGGTGCTGATCCTGTGCGGGTCGGGGAATAATGGCGGCGACGGCTATGTGGCGGCGCGCATCCTCGCCGAACGGGGAGCCGGGGTGCGGATTGCCGCCCTCGCCGAGCCGGCGACCGATCTGGCGCGCGCGGCGCGGGCGCGCTGGGGCGGGCCGGTCGAGGCGCTGACCGGGGAGACGGCAGCCGGCGCCGCTGATCGTCGATGCGCTGTTCGGGGTCGGGCTGACGCGGCCGGTCGGCGACGATCTGGTGGCTGTGCTGCGCCGCTTTGCCGGGCGGCGGGTGCTGGCGGTCGATGTGCCGAGCGGGGTGGATGGTGACGGGCTGCACGATTGGGCGCCGCCGCTGCCCGCCGATGTCACGCTGGCATTGGGGGCGCTGAAGCCTGCGCATGTGTTGCTGCCCGCCGCGCCACATTGCGGGCGTGTGCTGCTCGCGCCCATCGGCATTGCGGCGGATCGCACCATGCGGACGGCGCCTCGACCGGCGACTGCGGCGCCCGGTGCGACGGCGCACAAGTTCACTCGCGGGATGGTGCTGGTCCGTGCCGGGCCGATGCCGGGCGCCGCGCGGCTGACCGCGGCTGCGGCGCTGCGCGGCGGAGCGGGCTATGTCGTGCTGAGCGGCGCCGGACACGCGCCATTCGAGGCGATTATTGCGGAAGGGGGCGACCGCTACAGCGAGCGTCTGGGCGATGCGCGGGTCGGGGCGGTGGTTGTCGGGCCGGGCCATCCGGCTGGAGAGGGGCTGGACGCCGACGTCGCCGCTGCGCTCGATGCGGAAAAGCCGATGGTGCTCGACGCCGCCGCCATTGCGTCGGCCCTGCCACGGCTGCGCGCGCTTGGCGGGGCGGTGCCCGCGATCCTGACCCCGCATGAGGGCGAGTTCGCCAAGGCCTTTCCGGGGCTGGAGGGCAGCAAGATCGACCGGGCAAAAGCCGTCGCCGCCGATGCGGGGGCGGTGGTGATCTACAAGGGGGCCGACACCGTGATCGCGGCGCCCGATGGCCGTGTCGTCGCAGCCTGGCCGGGCAGCCCCTGGCTTGCGACGGCGGGGACGGGCGATGTGCTCGCGGGGGCGTGCGGCGCGATGCTGGCGCGCGGGGGCGATGCCTTCGACGCGGCGGTTGCGGCGGTGGGCTGGCATATTGCGCGCGCAGAGGCTATCGGCCCCGGCCTTGTGGCCGACGAGCTGGTGAAGGACTGACGTGAGCGAAACCGCCCTGATTACCCGTATCGCCGCGCGCGGTGACGGCGTGACCGACGATGGCCGCCATGTGGCGGGCGCGGTGCCGGGCGACCGGGTGCGCCCCGACGGCATCGTGATTCCCGGGCCGAACCGCGCCGATCCGGCGTGCCGCCATTTCGGCAAATGCGGCGGGTGCCAGTTGCAGCACGTCGCGGAGGGCGCGCTCGCCGACTATGTCCGCGACCGGGTGATCGGCGGGCTGGCGGGGCAGGAGGTTGCGGCGGACGAAGTGCTGCCCGCGCTGCTGTCACCGCCGTACAGCCGCCGCCGCGCCGTGCTGACCGCGCTGCGCACCGGCAAGCAGGTCGCGATCGGGTTCAACGCGGCGCAGAGCAACCAGATCGTCGACATGCGCATGTGTCCGCTGCTGCTCCCCGAGCTGTTCGCGCTGGTCGGGCCGGTGCGCGAGCTGCTGGCGCTGATCGCGCCGCAGCGGCGGCCGGTGAAGGTCAGGATGCAGATGCTCGACCAGGGCGTCGAACTGGTGCTGGAGGGCGTGAAGGCCGAGGGGCTCGACGCCGCCATGGCGCTGCAGGATTTCGCCGGCGCGAACCGGCTGGCGCGCTTCGTGATCGACCAGGGCGACGGGCCGGAGACACTGTGGCAGCCCGATCCGCCGACGGTACGCTTCGGCGGCATCGCGGTCGAGGTGCCGGTCTTTGCCTTTCTGCAGCCGACGGCGGTCGGGCAGGAAACACTGATCGAAGCAGTGCGCAGTGCGATCGGCGAGGCGGCGGCGGTGGCCGACCTGTTCGCCGGGGTCGGCACCTTTGCCCTGTCGGTGCAGGCGGGACGCAAAGTCTATGCGGCCGAGGGCGCGCGCGATGCGATCGCGGCGCTGACCGGTGCCGCGAACCGGGCGCGGGCTCAGGTCGCGGGCGAGCATCGCGACCTGTTCCGGCGGCCGCTGGTGCCGAAGGAGCTGGACCGTTTCGGCGCGGTGATCCTTGATCCGCCGCGCGCGGGGGCCGAGGAGCAGGTGAAGGAACTGGCGGCGTCGAACGTCCCCGCGGTCGCCTATGTCAGCTGCAACCCCGCGAGCTTCGCGCGCGATGCGAAGATATTGGTTGCGGGCGGATATCGCCTCGACTGGGTGCGGCCGGTCGGGCAGTTCCGCTGGTCGACGCATGTCGAACTGGCGGGACGGTTTTCGAAATAGCCAAAGCCCCTCCCCTTCAGGGAGGGGTTGGGGTGGGGGCCATCGGCCTTGTGCAAGGCCGATGGCCCCCACCCGCTGCGACTAACGAACAAGTTCGTAAGTCTCGCTGCCCTCCCCTGAAGGGGAGGGCGTTTCAGGATCAATGCAGCACGAACCCCATGAAGGCATGCAGGCACAGCGCGATCAGCGCGAGGCTGGCCAGCGCGAACACCGCGAAGCGCCACATCACGCGGTTGACCGTCGCCTGGATCAGGCTGTGGAGGATACGCAAGGCCACATAGGCCCAGGCGATCTTCGCGTTCAGTCCGCCGCCCATGCCGCCGATCGCGAGCGCCAGCGCGACGGCATAGAAAACCGTCGGCTGTTCCATCAGATGATTATAGTTGTGCGCCTTCCACTGGACCTCGGGCGGCAGCACGTCGTCGAGACTCTTGCCGGTGCCGCCCACCATCTTGGCGGCGTCGATCTTGGCGCGGCTCATCGCGGGGATGCGCGTCGCGTACATCCAGACCCATATCACCATCGACCACAGGGCCAGCGTGGCGACCGGCCCCAATATCGCATTCGTTCCCATTGTCTCTCTCCCTCAACCCAAGGTGGCGATCACCGCCAGCAAGGCCAGCGCGAACAGGCATAACGTCGACAGCAAGAACAGCGCGAAGCGGACCGGGACGCGGTTCACCAGCGATTGCCAGAAGCTGTGGACGATACGCAGCGCGACATAGGCCCAGGCGATCCACACGACATAGGCCGGGTAACCGCCGACCGCGTGCAGGATCAGGACGACGGCATAGAAGAGCGTGGGCTGTTCGAGCAGGTGCGTATAATTGTGCGATTTCCAGTTCGCCTCTGGCGGCAGGATGCCCTCGAGGTCCGAACCGCGGCCGCCGGGCGGCGATTTCGCGAGGTCGATGCCCGCCTTCTTCAGCGCGCGGAAGCGCGCGGCGGCGAGCCAGAAGAACATGATGACGGTCCACAGTGCGAGCACGGCGGCGGGTGCGAGAATGGTATGCGGCATTTTGCTCCCCCTTTCTGTTTGGCCGCGATGCTAAGGCGCACGCGCGACAATGCAACGGCGGATGTTCAGCTCCGCCGCGCCGCCAGCTCGGCGCGGATCGCGGGGCCGTCGCCGTCGATCCGGGGCGCGAAGCCGATGTCGCGCGGCTTTGCGGCGCCATATTTCACCGGCGGCTGCATCTCGTAATAGCCGCCGACGTCGGGATGAGTGCGGTGGCGGAAGAAGCCGGTGGCGGCGAGATGGGGGTCGTCGCGAATATCCTGCAGGTCGCGGACCGGCATGGCGGGGATGTCGTTCGCGGCGAAGATCGCGAGCCATTCGCTGGTCGAACGCGCGGGCGTGCGTTCGGCGATCGCGGTATAGACCAGCGTCATATGCTGCTGCTTCGCCTTGGCCGCTTCGAACGCGGGCGTGTCGAGCAGGCCGGCGCAGCCGAGCAGGCCGAGCAGCCGCGCGGTCGAATCGGGGGTGTAGGGAACAATGGCGAGATAGCCGTCGCTGGTCGGAAAGGGCTGGCGCGTCGGGTCGAGCTGGCGCGGATAGCCGGCGGGGCCGATCGGCGGGTCGAGCGTGTCGTCGCGCAGATGCTCGACCATCATGAAGCTGGTGAAGCATTCGAACATCGCGACCTCGACCGCCTGGCCCTCGCCGGTGCGCAATTTGTGGATCAGCGCGGCGAGGATCGCCTGCGCGCCATATTGGCCCGCCACTTTATCCGCGATCAGCGAGGGCAGATAGCGCGGGCGCGGGTCGCCGTCGACGCGCGGGAGCAGCGTCGTCGTGCCCGTCGCGGCCTGGATGACGTCGTCATAAGCTTGGAGGTCGGCGTAAGGCCCGTCCTGTCCGAAGCCGGTGCCATGGACATAGACGATGTCGGGCTTGATCGCCTTGCAACCCGCATAATCGAAGCCGAGCCGCGCGATCGCCTTGCCGCGGACATTGTGGAAAAAGACGTCGGCGGTCGCGATCAGGTCGCGCAGCACCGCGGCGTCCTCCGGCTGTTTCAGGTCGAGTGCGATCGAGCGCTTGCCGCGGTTCACATTGAGGTGGATCGACCCCATCGTCGGGTCGGGAATGCCGTTGCCGAGATAGCGCGACACGTCGCCGAGCCCCGGCGTCTCGACCTTGATGACCTCGGCGCCGAGATCGGCGAGCATCTGCGTCGCATAGGGGCCGAAGATGACCGTGGTGAGGTCGATGATGCGGATGCCGGAAAGCAGGGTCATGGGCGGGAGATCCGTTCGGGAACGACGGGGACAGGGCGGCGCGATGCCCGTCTGACGTCGATGACGTCGACACCTGACGCGCAGGAGAAACAGGGACTCGGCGGCGCGGGCGCAAGAATGGCGAAGCAGGTCATCGAGAGGAGCGTAGCGAGGGTGGATTCGTCAGGACAGCGGAAATTCGCCCGTCCCGAAGGGGACGGTTCCTGTTTTCCGGTCGGCGGGGTTCAGCCTGATCGAATCCGCCCCTAGATCAGCCGCCGCGCCGCCATCCGCGCCACCGCCTGCGCGCGGGTGACGGCGCCCAGTTTGCGGCGCGCATTGTTGACGTGGAAACGCGCGGTCGCCTGCGAGACTCCCAGGATGACCGAAATCTCCCAGTCGGTCTTGCCCTCCGCGACCAGGGCGAGGCTGTCGCGTTCCCGGTCGGTCAGGCGAACGCCGTCCTCGTCGGAAAAGCCGGCGAAGTCGAGCAGCCGCTCGGTCAGCACCAGTCCCGCCATCTGGATGGCGCGGGCCTCTTCCGGGGCGATGTCGGGGTCGCCGACGCCGAGGTGGAGCGAGGCGATCGCGCCGCCCGGCCCGTAGGATGTGGCGCACAAGGCGTCGGCGATGCCGGCCTCGCCGAACGCCTCCCAATAGGCGCCGAACTCGCGCCGGCCGCGCGGCGCGAAGTCGCTGAAGCGATAGCGCGTCCGGCTCTCGCGGATCGCGGCGAGGAGCGGGTTGCAGTCGAAGCAGATATAATTGTAGCCGCCGCTTCCCACCCAGCCGTCGCGCGCGATCCGGGCGACGAAGCCGCTCGGCCGCCCAGTGGCTCGCCGAGGTCAGCGCGCCGCCGGGCCGGCGGTAGAGCCGGGTCTGGAGCGAGGAGGCGCCCAGGCCTTCCATCGCCGCGAAAAAGCGCGCGCTGGCTTCCTCCGGCGTCGCCGCCGCGAGCGCGCTTTCGGCGCGTGAGAGGATGCGGAACAGCATCGCCGGTTATTCCCCCTACCCGTGGAAGATCGCATGGATCACCGCCCGCTTCAAGACCGCCGCCGATGCTCTCCGCGCCTGTCAACCTCCCCGTTCGGGGAGCTTTTGGATAGGGCGCGGCGCTGCGATTTTCGTTCCCGGCATTTCTATGAATACCACCGCCGATGATTTTGCCTGTGGGCAATCCGGCGCCCGTGCGACGGCTTCGCCCTCCGGAGCGGCGTGGCGGGGGCCGGGTTCCGAAATGCCCTGGGGCGATGAAAGGGGACGGAGCATGGGTAGGGCATATCGGACGGCGGCGCTGCTGGGCGCCGCGGCGGGGATTTTCCTGGGCGCGCTGAGCGATGGCGCAGGAGACTGAAGAAGGCGAAATCAAGTCAACGACATCGCATCATACAACCACGACAATCAACGACACGCTGACGATCGTCAACGTCACCGACCACAGGACGCAGATCATCGGCCTCCTGCTGGGCGGCCAGCCGCTCTACGACCAGAGCTTCGGCGTCGCGTTCGACGATCCGCTCGTGCAGGGCGGTGTCCGGGCGGCGCGGCTCGCCATCACCAATGCCGGCATGGGCCGGGCGTCATCATCGGGGTGCCGGTGCTCACCGCCTCCAGCAGCAGCACCAACTCGTCGAGCGTCACCGTCGAAGTGTCCCGCAGCGGATATGACGACGTCCAACCGGGCGTCGTCACCTTCGGACCCGCGACCCTGCTCGTCGGAGACCTCGACTTTGGCGGCGTCACGTTGGTGCTCGGCCTCAACGACACCAACATCAACGTGCACACCGAAACCTATCTGACCATCGAGACGGCGACCACGACCACCAACACGACGACGAATTTCGAGCAATATACGATCACCGGCATCGTGCGGCGGGTGGGCTCGGTCCACGGCCTCGCGCCGCAGGCCGCGGGAGATTCGGCCGACATGTTTGGCACGCGGCTGCGCAATGCGGGGCGGGTGCCGGGCCTGTGGCTGTCCGGCTATGGCTGGACCGGCGAGCGCGACGCGCGCGGGGAGATCCCGGGCGATCATCGCCGGGCGTGGGGCGTGACCGGCGGCGGTTCTGTCACGCTGGCGCCGGGCCTCACCGGTGGAGCTCGGCTTCGACGCGGGGCGGATCAGGCTGCGCCTGCCGGCGGTGGGCGAGCGGGCGACCATCAACCTCACCCAGTTCGGCGCGCATCTGGCATGGTCGGGCGATGGCTGGTTCGTGCGCGGCAGCGGCGCATTCGGCTACGGCCATGCAAACACGCAGACCGCGCCGGTCGATGTCCCGATCACCGCCAGCGGCCGCAATCGCATCCGCACGACGAGCCTGTCCGCCGAGGCGGGCCGCGACTTTCAGGTAGGCGGCTGGACGCTGACGCCGTCGATCGGCGGCCAGTGGCTCAGGGTGCGCAGCGGCGGTTTCACCGAAGACGGCAATCTGGCGCTCGAGGCGGACGCGGCGAGCACCGGCATCGCCAAGGGCTGGGCGGGGATCGAGGCGCGCCGGGAGGCCGGTCCCGTCACTATCGGCGGCTATGCGCGCGTCACCGTGCAGGACAAGGATCCGATCGCCATCCCGGTCCGCTTCGTCGGCATCGACGTCGACATGACGCTTGACGGCCCGAGCCTCGGCGCGGTCGGCGGCGAAGCAGGCGTGGCCGCAGGGCTGAGACTCGGCCCCAACGCCACCGCCTTCGCCGCCTATGACGCGCGCCTGCGCGACGGGCTGACCCTGCACAGCGGAACGGTGGGCGTGCGGATCAGATTCTGAGGCGCGTCGGGCAAAGGGGAAAGATCATGAGCAAGCGGGCACAACGGATAGCGGCGCTGCTGGCCGCCACGGCGGGGATTTTCGCGGGCGCACCGGCGGCGGCGCAGGAGGGTGTCTTCACTACCACGACCTCGACCACGGAGAGCATCGTCTTCACGCTGCGGCGGTGGTCACCACCAACCGGATCACGCTCAACTCCACACAGATCATCGGACGCCTGCTCGGCGGCCAGCCGCTCTACGACCAGATTTTCGCGGCACCCTTCGACGACCCTCTGGTGCAAAGCGGCGTGCAGGCGGCGCGCCTCGCCATCACCAATGCGGGCGGTCCGGGCGTCATCATCGGCGCGCCCGTGCTGACCGCTTCGTCCAGCACGACCAGTTCGTCGAGCATCACCACCTATGCGTTGACCGATACCCGGACGATGATGGGGCCCGGCGTCCTCACCATGGGGCCGGGGAGCCTGACGGTCGGCGCGATTACGACCTGCAATGTCGGCACGCTTCCCTCGACCACTCGCCCGACCTGCCAGGATACGGGCACGACGCTGGTGCTCGGCAATAATGATACCAACATCAACGTGAATACGGACATCATCTACACCGTGGCGCAGGCGACGGTGACGACCGAGACGACCACCAATTTCGAGCAATATATGTTGACCGGCATCGTGCGGCGGGTAGGTTCGGTCCATGGCCTCGCGCCGCAGGCGGCGGGGGATAGCGTAGACATGTTCGGCACGCGGTTGCGCAATGCGGGCCGGGCGCCGGGCCTGTGGCTGTCGGGCTATGGCTGGACCGGCGAGCGCGATGCGCGCGGCGAGATACCGGGCGACAAGCGCAAGGCCTGGGGCATGACCGGCGGCGGTTCCGTTACGCTGGCACCGGGCCTCACCGGCGGCGCCGGCTTCGACGCGGGGCGGATTCGGCTGCGTCTGCCGGCGGTGGGCGAGCGGGCCGAGATCAACCTCACCCAGTTCGGCGCGCATCTGGCATGGTCGGGCGGCGGCTGGTTCGTGCGGGGTAGCGGGTCGTTCGGCTATGGCCATGCCAATACGGAAACCGCGCCCGCGGACATCGCGATCACTGCCAGTGGCCGCAATCGCATCCGCACGACGAGCCTGTCCGCCGAGGCGGGCCGCGACTTTCAGGTAGGCGGCTGGACGCTGACGCCGTCGGTTGGCGGCCAGTGGCTGCGGGTGCGCAGCGGCGCCTTCACCGAGACCGGCAATATCGCGCTCGAGGCCGACGCCGCCAGCCAGGGCTTTGCCAAGGGCTGGGCCGGGATCGAGGCGCAGCACGAGGCCGGGCCGCTCACCGTGAGCAGCTACGCCCGCGTCACCGTGCAGGACAATGACCCGATCGCCATCCCGGTCCGCTTCGTCGGCATCGACGTCGACATGACGCTCGACGGCCCGAGCCTCGGCGCGGTCGGCGGGGAGGCGGGGCTGGCCGCCGGGCTGAAGCTCGGCCCCAACGCCACCGCCTTCGCCGCCTATGACGCGCGCCTGCGCGACGGGCTGACCCTGCATAGCGGAACGGTGGGCGTCAGGGTTCGCTTTTAAAAGTCTATCCTGTTTCAGCGGAATCGCCCCTCTCGAGACAGAGGGGCTTGCCCGGTTCAACCCGATCGGGACAGACTCTTGCGCGCGGTCAGAACAGCTTGGTCACCGTCGCCGTGCGCCGCTCGGGCTCGGCCTCGCCCGTGTACAGGCTGACCATCGGTTCGTCGCTGACGACATGGGTCTCGTCGGCGCCAAAGCCGTTGAACTTGGTCCGCATCGCGCAGCCATAGGCGCCGAGCATGCCGATCTCGATGAAATCGCCCGCCTTGATATCGGCCGAGCAGGAAGAAGGGGCCGGCCATATGGTCGAGGTCGTCGCAGGTCGGGCCATAGAAGCTGAACGCCGTCAGTTCGGCGTCGCTCTCGGGCTCGCGCAGCAGCGTGACCGGAAAGCGCCAGCCGACATGCGCGGCGTCGAACAGCGCGCCATAGGCCCCGTCGTTGATGTAGAGCTCGTCGCCGCGGCGCTTTTCGACGCGCACGATCAGCGAGCTATATTCCGCCGAAAGCGCGCGGCCCGGCTCGCACCACAGCTCGGCCGAATAGCTGATCGGCAGGCTTTCGAAGGTGCGGTGGATCGTGTCGAAATAGGCGCCGAGCGGCGGGGGTTCCATGCCGGGATAGGAGGACGGAAAGCCGCCGCCGACGTCGATGATGTCGACCGTCACCGACGCCGCGACGATGGCGGCGCGGACGCGCTCCATCGCCTGCGCATAGGCGTGCGGGGTCATCGCCTGGCTGCCGACGTGGAAGCAGATGCCGAGCGCGTCGCTGGCCTGGCGGGTCGCCATCAGCAGTTCTGCGACATCCTCGGGCTCGGCGCCGAACTTGGCGGCGAGGCTGAGCTTGCTGTGATCCGACGAGACGCGCAGGCGCACGAGCAGGTTGAGATCCTGGGCGCCCTCGGTTGCGCGCACGATCTTTTGCAGTTCGTCCATCGTGTCGAGCGAGAAGGTGCGCACGCCATGCTTCCAATAGGCTTCGGAAATCGCCTCCTCGGCCTTCACCGGATGCATGAAGCAGAGCACCGCCTTGGGCAGCGTGCGCGCGACGAGCCGCACCTCGGCGATCGAGGCGACGTCATAGTGCGTGACGCCCGAATCCCACAGCACGCGCAGCAGGTCAGGCGACGGATTCGCCTTGACCGCGTACATGGTCGTGCCGGGAAATCGCTCGATGAAGAAACGCGCTGCGCGCGCCGCGGCGTGCGGACGGACAAGCGTGACAGGTTCGACCGGCGAAAGTGCCTGAATCAGCCCGTGGGCGCTATGATGCTGGTGCAACTCAAGGGACCCCCAAAAAATAACGTGAAACAACAAGGCTGCCTTGCGGTTATTGGAAGTCCCCCTGGGGCAGCGGAGAGCGCATATATGGAGGGGGCTCCCCCCTGTAAAGACCCTTTCGCGCAATTTTGTAACCTTGCGGTAACAGTCGCGCCGAAGCGGGCGCGGCGCGCGGTAACCGGGGGACAAAACCGGCGACTCAGGCTATTGGTATCGGGCTCTTCCCGCCGAAAGGATCGCGCCGCATGACCCCGCCCGCCGACGTGAACCACACTTTTTCCGACGCAGAGCTCGAGGAATTGATCGCGTTCGGCACGGTCGAATCGCACCGGGCGGGCGATCTGATCCTTGCCGAGGGGACGATGGCGCCCGACTGCATCGTCACCCTGTCGGGGCACACCGACATCTTCGTCCAGACCGACGAGGGCAGCCGCCGCGTCGGCTGGATGGAGCGCGGGCAGTTCGCGGGCGACCTGTCGGTGCTCACCGGCCAGCGGCATCTGTCGCGCGTCGCCATGGGTGTCGATGGCGAGATATTGCGTATCCCGCACGAGAGTTTTCAGCGGATGATCGCGGGGAACAGCCATTTTTCCGACGTGTTCGTGCGCGTCTTCGCGGCGCGGCGCGAGTTCGGGAACAGCCGGGGGTTTGCCGCGATCATCGTGCTGGGCGCGGCGATGGACCGCAGCGTCTATGCGATGCGCGACCTGCTTATGAAGCATGGCGTCGCGCACCGCTGGTTCGACCCCGCCGACGGGCCGGTCGCGGGCCATCTGATGGCCGAGCGCGGGCTGAACGAGGACCAGTTGCCGGCGGTGATCCTCGGCGCCAGCGACGTGCTGGTCCAGCCGACGCCCGAGGATCTGGCGGCGGGGCTGGGGCTCGACCTGCTCCCCGATGGCGCGACCGCCGATGTGCTGGTGGTCGGCAGCGGGCCGGGCGGGCTGGCGGCGGCGGTCTACGCCGCGTCGGAGGGATTGACGGTGATCGCGCTCGATCTGCTCGCGCCCGGCGGGCAGGCGGGGACCTCGTCGAAGATCGAGAATTATCTGGGTTTTCCGACCGGCATTTCGGGCAACGAACTGGCGCGGCGCGCGACGGTGCAGGCGCAGAAATTCGGCGCGCGGCTGGTGTCGCCGGTGCGCGCGGCGTCGATCGGGCGCGATGGCGACGCCTATTGCCTGCACCTCATCGACGGGCGGAAATTGCGCAGCCGCGCGGTGGTGGTGGCGAGCGGGGCGCAATATCAGCGGCTGCCGATCGAGGGGATCGAGGCCTATGAAGGGCGCGGCATCTATTATGGCGCGACGCCGATGGAGGCGCAGCTGTGCGGCAATGCCGAGGTCACGGTCGTCGGATCGGGCAATTCGGCGGGGCAGGGCGCCATCTATCTCGCGAGCGTCGCGAAGAAGGTCTATGTCATCTTCCGCCGCGCGAGCCTGCGCGAGACGATGTCCGAATATCTGGTCAAACGGCTGGAGGAACATCCGAACATCGAGATCATCGGATCGACCGACGTCGTCGCGCTGCACGGCGAGGAGCGGCTGGGCGGGCTGACCTATCGCTGCCGCGAGACGGGGGCGGAGGATCATTGCGACTGCAATTTCCTGTTCCTCTTCCTCGGCGCGACGCCGAACACCAGTTGGCTGCCGAAGGAAATGGTGTGCGACGAACGCGGCTTCGTGAAGACCGGCACCGACATCGCGCCGATCGAGCTGGTCAAGGCCGGCTGGGCGCTCGACCGGATGCCGACGCGCTACGAGACGAGCTGGCCGCGCATCTACGCCATCGGCGACGTGCGCAAGGGATCGGTCAAGCGCGTCGCCTCTTCGGTGGGCGAGGGGTCGGTGGTGGTGAGCGATATCCACGCCGCGCTGGCGGAAACGAATTAACCGGCGATACCCCAATCGTCGTTCGACGAAACACGGGGTTGCGGTCGACACCATGATATCGCAAGCTGGACTTCGGGTCGCGCCGTGGAGTCATGAAATCGATGGATATTCTTCGCACGGTGAAACAACCGCGCCCGTTGCTGTGCGGCCTGCTGCTCGCCGGATTGCTGTGTCTGCCGGCCCAGGCGGCGCTCGCCTGCATGCCGAGCAACGCCGTCGCCCGCGACAGCGATCCCAAGGAAATGAAGCGCTACAACGGCAACAAGAACTGGGAGCCGACGAAAGTCTATCCGGCCTAGCGCCGACGCCGAACTGGGCGTGCCGCACAATGTCGGCCCCGCCGCCTATGGCCCCTGGTTCGACGTCGGCGGCCGCAAGGTGCGGCAGGTGATCCGCCGCGCCGACGGCGCGGGCATCGCGACCTTTCAATGCGAGCGTATCTGGGGCCGCAACACGCAGGGCCTGCCGGAGCGCCCGCCCGTGACCAGCTCGCGCGGCGAGGGCGGCATGTCGTTCCAGGGGCTGGAGGACGACAGGGGCAAGGTGATCCTGCCGACCGTGTACCGGCAGGTGCGGATCGTGCCGGGACGCGGGGTCTTCATCATGTCGCATCTGGGCGACCAGACCTATGAGCGATATGATCCGGCGACCGGCGCGCGCACGCCCGCGGTCGATATCGCCGAGATCATCGACAACAGCCTGAGCGGCGCGCCGTGGCGCGTCGGCGTCTACACGATGCAGGCGGTGGCCGACCTGCCGCCCGCCGAGCGCGGCAAGCCGTGGCGGCAGCAATTGCGCCCCGCGACGTTGGAAGTGTTCGACGAAAGCGGTGCCGTCGTGCTGAAGCGAGAGAACATCCATCCGAAGCCCGCCGACGAGACGCGCGAGGTCTATGGCCGCTCGCAATGGTCGCCCCCGGTCATCGTCAAGAGCTGGCCCGCGCCGCAATATGCGACGCCGAGTTACAACAGCGCGCGGTCGCGCCTGTGGCTGATCAGCTATGACATCGTCGCGGGCAGCCAGGCGCACGAGCTGCTCGACCTCGATTTCCAGCCGCTGATCAACCCGCTGCCGGTGGCCCCGGTGCGCACCGCCTTCGGCCCCGATTTTCCGGTGGCGGACGACAGCGGCTGGGCGGTGCCGCTCCCGGTCGGCGAGGATCTGTTCGTGCCGATTTCGACCACCGGCCAGCCGATCCTGCCCCCCGGCGGCATCGGCTATTTCAAGCCCGATATTCTGGAAAACCACTTCTTCGCGATCTTTTCCGGCCCCGAAGGGCCGACGGCGTCGCTGATCTATTACCGCATCGACGACAAGGGCCATATCGACAAGTCGGTCGCCTACAGGACCGCCGAGTTCGTCAAGACCCGCGCCGAAGGCCGCTCGAACGGCGAATATTTCCAGTCCGGCAGCAACTGGCTGATCGCGCAGCCGGTCAACGGGCCGTGGCGCGTGCTGGCGATGGGCAAATATTCTTATTCGCGCGGCGGAATCGGGCGCACCGCGCCGACGCGCGACGCGCTGATCGGCCAGCTCTTCGAAATCAGCGTCGCCGAAGTGCAGGAAAAGGTGAACAGCCAGCGCTGGAAGCAATATTTTGCCGATCAGCGCGCGGCCGAAGTGCGCGCCGCGCAAAAGGCGGCCGACGATGCGCGCGCGGCGCGCGATCCGCGCTATGCCGCGCGCCGCGCGGGTCCGGGCGCCTATGCCGCGTACCTCAAGCGCCTACCGTTCGCCGATCGGTCCGACAGCGTCGAGCCCGGCATCCCCGCGCTGCGCGAATTGCTGGCCATGCCGGGGATCGCGGCGGCCGACGCCGAATGGGCGAACCTCCGTATCCGCCAGATCAACGACATCGAACGGCGGATGCGCCAGCCGCAGGTGGCGTCGGGCAGCTATGGTTCAAGCTATTCGTCGGCGGGCAGCACCGACAGCTGGGCGACCTATCGCCAGCAGAGCGCCGACCATCAGTCGACGCTCAAGGCGCTTCAGGACTATACTTATGGCCGGACCAACCAATATCCCTTTTCATACTGGTCCAAACGATGAAGCCCCGGCCTAGCTCAGCCGTGTCTTGAAATCCTGATAACCGAATTCGCGGATCAGCGTCAGCGCGTCGGTCTCGCTGTCCCACAGCCAGATCGAGGGCAGCGGGACGCCGTTGAAAGTGTTGGTCTTGACCATCGAATAATGCGCCTGGTCGAGGAAGGCGAAGCGCTGGCCGATGTGTGCGCCGCCGGGCAGGCGATAGTCGCCGATCACGTCGCCGGCGAGGCACGACGGGCCGCCGAGACGGGTGACCGCGCCGTCGCTCTCTTCGCCGAGCATTGCCGGGCGATAGGGCGCCTCGATCACGTCGGGCATGTGGCAGGTGGCGCTGATGTCGGTGATGCCGATCGGCATGCCGTTGTCGAACAGGTCGAGGATTTCGCCGACGAGAATGCCGGCGTCGAGCGCGACCGCCTCGCCTGGCTCGATCATCACGTCGCAGCCGGTGGTCTCGCGCACGCCCGTCAGGAAGGCGATGAGGTCATCGACCTGATAATCGGCGCGGGTGACATGATGGCCGCCGCCGAAGTTGATCCATTTGAGCTGGCCGACATAGGGCGCGAGCAGCGGTTCGACCGCCGCCCAGGTGCGCGCGAGCGGCGGGAAATCCTGTTCGCACAGGACATGCATATGGATGCCGTCGACGCCCTGCATATGCTCGGGCCGCAGCTGGTCGACCGGAAAGCCCAAGCGGCTGCACGGCGCGGCGGGGTCGTATTTGGCAACCTCGCCCTCGCTGTGCAGCGGGTTGATCCGCAGCCCGATGTCGAACGTCTCGCCCTTGGCGCGCAGATCGTCGAGGAGCGGGCGGAAGCGCGCGATCTGGCCGGGCGAATTGAAGATCAGATGGTCCGACAGGCGGCAGATTTCGGGCAGGTCCTCCGCCTTGTAGGCGGCGCAATAGGTCGCGACCTCCTTGTCGCCGTGCGGGCCGCCATATTCCTCGCGCCCGAGCCGCGCCTCGTAGAGGCCCGAGGCGCAGACGCCGTCGAGCGTGCCTGCGACCGTGGGCCCCAGCGACCACATCGAAAAGGCCTTGAGCGCCGCGAGCACGCGCGCACCCGATGCGTCGCCGATGTGGCGCAGCACGGACAGGTTCGCGCGGACCTTTGCCGCATCGACGACGAAGGCGGGCGAGGGGACGCGGTTGAGGTCGAAACGGGCAAAGGCCCCGGGGTCGCTGGCTCTGGTTTCCATGCGCGCGCATGTAGGGGGTTTGAGGGACGGAAGGAAGGGGGAGGAACAAGCCCTCTCCCCTTCAGGGGAGAGGGTTGGGAGAGGGGAGACGCCCAAACCCCTCTCAACTTTGGCTAGCCGGTAAACCGGCAAGCCTTGGTATCTCTCCCCCGAAGGGGAGAGAGCGGGTGGTCATCCCACCGGCACCTTCACATTCCCCGCCGCGGTCTGCACCGAATAGCTGAAGGGATTGTCCTCCCAGCCGGTCTTGGCGCCGCCGTGGAGGCCGTCGCGGCGGATGACCGCGATGCCGCCGCCGATGCGGTATCCGGCATCCTCGATGCGCTTGATCGCGGCTTCGGCGGCGGCTTGCGGGTGCATGCCGCCGCGCATCAGTTCGACGGCGTGATAGGTCGGCAGGAAGCGCATCATCACGTCGCCATTGCCCGTCGCGACCGCGCCGCCGACCGCCTGGTCGCCATAGGCGCCCGCGCCGGGGATCGGCGAATCGCCGACGCGGCCGGGAATCTTGAACTCGCGGCCGTTGGTCGAGCAGCCGACGGTCAGATTGCCCGCGGCGTCGAGCGCGATGCTGCCGACCGTGTCATGGCCCGCAAGCCTGTCGTCGCGCGCGATCGGTTCGGGGCCGAAGGCGTCGGACTTCTCGCCCTTTTCGGCCCATTTGGCGAAGGCGGCCTGCGACTTGGGGCCGGTGAGCGAGGTTTCGGTGAAGCCCATGCGCGCGGCGAAGCGCGTCGCGTCGTCGCCGACGATCAACGTGTGCTGGGTTTCCTCCATCACCTTGCGCGCGACCGAGATCGCCTTCTTGACGCGCTTCAGGCATCCGACCGCGCCGATGTCGTGCGTCGGCCCCCACAATATCATCGCGTCGAGCGTCGTTTCGCCGACCTCGTTGGGCACACCGTCGGCACCCACCCAATAATCGCCGAGCAGTTCGACATGGTTGATCGCGGCCTCGACAACGTCGAGCGACGATCGGCCCTGTTCGAGCATCGGCCAGCCGACGGCATTGGCGCCGGGACCGAAATCCCAGGTGGTGAGGATGAAGGGCTTGCCGACCGGGATCGGCGCGGGCTTTGCCGCTTTGGCGGCCTGCGCCGCGACCGGCAGCGCCGCGAGGCCCGCTGCCCCCGCGGCGAAGCTGCGCCGTGAAATCGCCTTGTCGTCCGCCATCGTCGTCTCCCCTAAGGCAAAGGCTAGTCCAAAACTGCGCAAACACAATCCGTTTGCCCTGAGCTTGTCGAAGGGCCGTTCTTCCTTTTGGCGTCAAAGAGAAGAGCGGTGCTTCGACAAGCTCAGCACGAACGGAGAAACGGAGATTATCGCTTCAAGCGGCAATCGGTCCCTTGAAGATGAAGAAGGCGCCGCCCGCGATCAGCAGGAAACCGACGAGGTGGTTCACGGTCAGTCTCTCGCCGAGCCAGAAGACCGCGAAGCCCGCGAAGACGACCAGCGTGACGACCTCCTGCATCGTCTTGAGTTCGGCGGTCGAATAGACGCTGTGCCCGATGCGGTTCGCGGGAACCGCGAGGCAATATTCGAAGAAGGCGATGCCCCACGCCAGCAGGATCGCGAGCCACGTCGGTCGCGAGAGATCCCCAAGGTGCCCGTACCAGGCGAAGGTCATGAAGATGTTCGAAACGAACAGCAGCCCGATGGGCAGGACATAGGCGGTCATATTGCCTCCCTCTCGACGCATGGGGCGCTTATCCAACCCGCCCCGTGCCCCTGCGAAGGCTGGGGCCCATCTCCTAGCTTGGCGTTTTCATCGACGCTGGCGGAAATCGAAAGGGCGGGTGATGGGCCCCTGCCTTCGCAGGGGCATGGGTAACTGAATTAGAAATCCAGCGGCGCGTTCAATTCCTTCACCTGCCAGGGCAGGCCGTGCCTGTTGAGCATGTCCATGAAGGGATCGGGATCGAACTGCTCCATGTTGAACACCCCGGCGCCGCTCCAGAGCTTCCGCACCATCATCGCGGCGCCGATCATCGCGGGCACGCCGGTGGTGTAGCTGACCGCCTGGTTGCCGGTTTCGGCATAGGCATCCTCATGGTCGCAGATATTGTAGAGATAGAGCGTCTTTTCCTTGCCGTCCTTGCCGAGGCCGGTGGCGATGACGCCAATGTTGGTCTTGCCCTTGGTCGTTTCGCCCAGGCTCGACGGTTCCGGGAGCACGGCCTTCAGGAATTGGAGCGGGACGATCTCGCGGCCTTCGTAGATCACCGGGTCGATGCGCGTCATGCCGACATTCTGGAGAACCGTCAGGTGGGTGATATAGGCTTCGCCGAAGGTCATCCAGAAACGGATGCGCCGGATTTCGGGCAGATGGGTTTTCAGGCTTTCGATTTCCTCATGATACATGAGGTACATCGTCTTTTCGCCCACCGCCTCGAAGTCGAATGTCTGCTTCACCGACATCGGCGGGGTTTCGACCCAGCCGCCATTTTCCCAGTGGCGCGCGACCGCGGTTACTTCGCGGATGTTGATCTCGGGATTGAAGTTGGTCGCAAAATGCTGGCCATGGTCGCCGCCGTTGCAGTCGAGGATGTCGAGCGTGTCGATGCGCTCGAAATGATGCTTCTTCAGCCAGGTGGTGAAGACGCTCGTCACGCCGGGGTCGAAGCCCGAGCCGAGCAGCGCCATCAGCCCCGCCTCCTTGAACCGGTCCTGATAGGCCCATTGCCAGTGATATTCGAACTTCGCCTCGTCGCGCGGTTCGTAGTTCGCGGTGTCCATATAATGCGCGCCGGTGGAGAGGCACGCCTCCATGATGGTCAGGTCCTGATAGGGGAGCGCGAGGTTCACGACATGCGTCGCGCCGACCTGGCGGATCAGCGCCGCGGTCGCGTCGATATGGTCGGCGTCGACTTCGGCGGTGTGGATCGTCACGCCGGTGCGCGCCTTCACCGATTCGGCGATCGCGTCGCATTTGAACTTGCGGCGGCTGGCGAGGGTGATGTGCGGGAAGATATCGGCATTCATCGCCATCTTGTGCACCGCGACCGAGCCGACGCCGCCCGCGCCGATCACCAGAACCTTGCTCATCGTGAAAATCTCCTGTCCGCGAACCTATGCGGCTTGCCTTGTATGCCGCGCCCTATAGGACGAAGCCATGACACAGCAAAGCCCCGATACCCTGCGCGATCCGGCGCGTGCGCCGTCGCTCGCCGGGGTCGAACGCGCGGCGGCGAAAGTCGCTGCCTTGCTGCCGCAAACGCCGCTGCTGCCGCTCGAGGTTGAGGGGGTGACGATCTGGTGCAAGGCGGAATGCCTGCAGCCCGTGGGCGCCTTCAAGATCCGTGGCGCCTGGCACCGGCTGACCGACCTGACGCCCGAACAGGCGGCGGCGGGGGTCGTCGGCGTGTCGAGCGGCAACCATGCGCAGGGCGTCGCCTGGGCCGCGAAGCGGCTGGGGATCAAGGCGACGATCGTGATGCCGGGCAACGCGCCGGCGATGAAGCTGGCGGCGACGCGCAATCTGGGGGCCGAGGTGGTGCTCTACAACCGCGTGACCGAATCGCGCGATGCGGTCGCGGCGAAGCTGCTCGAGGAACATGGCGGCACGCTCGTCCACGCCTATGGGGATCCCTGGATCATCGAGGGGCAGGGGACCGCCGGGATCGAGGCGCAGGCGCAGTTGCGGGCGCGCGGCATCGACGGGTTCGACAAGGTCGTCGCCTGTTGCGGCGGCGGCGGACTGACGGCGGGGCTGGCGCTTGCGCTGCCCGAAGCCGAGATCGTCGCGGTCGAGCCCGAGGGCTGGGACGATGTGACCCGCAGCCTCGAAGCCGGCGAGATAGTGTCGGTGGAGGACCTGTCCTACCCGACCGAATGCGACGCGCTGCAGACGCCGCAGACCTGGCCGATCAATTTCGCGGTCCTGCGCGCGCGCGGGGTGCGCGGCGTGGTCGTGACGCGCGAGGAAGTGCGTCATGCGATGCGCGTCGCGTTCGAGAAACTGCATCTCGTCGTCGAACCCGGCGGCGCGGCGGCGCTGGCCGCGGTGCTGGCGGGCAAGGTCGCGCCGGGGGCGGCGACCCTCGTCACGCTGTCGGGGGGCAATGTCGACCCGCAGAAATATGCGGAGATTTTGGCCGGATACTAAACGGCCCTGATGCGTTGAGACGGTGAAGGAGAAAGTCGATGCGAAAGAGCATGATCCTGTTGGGTGCCGCGGCGCTGGTGGTGCTGAGCGGCTGCGAAAAGGCCGAGGCGCCCGCGCCGTCGCCGACCGAGACCACCGAAGTCGTAGACGAGACGATGCCGCCCGAAGCTGCGACCGACGAAAGCGATCCCGCCACGGCGCCGCACCGCTTCGCGAGTTGGGCAGGCAAATGGACGGGGGTCGAGGGCATGTATGTGACAATCACCCCGGGCGAACCCGGCAAATACCGGCTGGAGATGCAGTCGGACCTCGACACCAAGGGCACTTACGACGGCAGCGACAGCGAACATGGCATCAAGTTCGCGCGCGGGACCGAGGAACTGAGCCTGCATCGCGGCAATGGCGACGAGACCGGCCTTAAATATCTGGCCTAGCAAGAAAGACTGTCTGATCGTCAAGGAAGGCGAGGGTTATTGCCGCGATTGACCGATGTTCCAGTTACCCGCGCATGAACCATAGTCATCGCTAGCGATCGCGCGCCGCGGCGCCCCAAATGACGAGGAAATCGGCCGATGCCGTGCCAGATGCTATTTCCCATGGACAGGGCGGCTTATTTGCTGGATTTAAACGCATGACGAAAAAAACTTCGCGGGTCGCCGAGTCGGCTCGGCGACGTCGTCCATAGGCCCATGCCGGAAGACAGGGATATCCTGGTTCGGCTGGTGTTCGAAAAGGCGAAGCCGCAGGTCATCGATGGATGGGTCCACTGGCTGCTCGAGTCGGGGGTGGAGGTCGTCAAATCGAACAACCGCGCGATCGAATTCAAGGGCGCGGCAGGCGATGTGGCAAAGGCGCTCGACGCCGATCTCTATCTCAACCGGAACGACCTTCCGTCCATCGGCACGGTAGGAAAGGTGATCGGCGACGGCGCGGTGCCGCCGCTGGCCTATGTTCCGCAGGAGCCGAAGTTCTTCTGAAAGGAATAGCGGGCTGCCTTTCCCGATCTTGAGGGAGGGTGAAATGTCCGTTTACGTCCGCTTCGTTCCGCGCAGCCGCAGCCAGTCGATTTCGATGGCGGCGATGACCGGCCTGTCGTCCGCTTCGGCGGCGGCGATCATTCGTCCGACCAAGGCCAATGCCGAACGTGGTCAGGAACGGCTTGCGGGCGGCGGCATCCCGTCCTTCGCCACCGAAATGAATCGCGTGTCGACCGAGGTGCGGCCCGAACAATTTGTCGAAATGTTCGGCGCGCTCGGGGACGGCGATGCCGCCGCGCCGCGGCGCGGTACCGCCCTTGCGGTGCCCGAAGCGCTCGCCGACGTCTTCGACTTCGCCTATGTGCCACAGGAAATCGAATATCATGCAACGCTCGCGCTGCCCCCGGTGGTGCCGCATTATCATCTGCGCGTCGGTGACGTGGCGCTGGCGCTCAACGCGCCGCGCTGTCACCAGCAGGGCTGGACGGGCAAGGGCGTCAAGGTCGCGATGACCGACACGGGTTTCTGGCCGCACCCCTTTTTCGTGCGCAACGGCTATACGCTCTATCCCACCGAGTCCGAGGGATCGGGACCCGCCGACATCGATGGCAATGGTCATGGCACGGGGGAAGTCGCGAATATCTTTGCGATGGCACCGCAATGCACCGTCTATGGCGTCAAACATGGCGGCAGCGCCGCCAGCTCGATGGAAACCGCGATCGCGCTGAAACCGCATGTCATCACCAACAGCTGGGGCTGGAGCATCGACCGGCAGAGCCGCGATGATTTTCGCCAGAATCCCTATGACATCGCCTGGGGGGAGCTGGTCGATCTGGAAAGCCTGATCGGCGAAGCGGTGGACAGCGGCATCTGCATCGTCTTTTCGGCGGGCAACGGCCATTTCGCCTTCCCCGGCGGGTTGCCCAAGGTGATTTCGGTCGGCGGCGTGACGATCACCGAGGATGGCGAACTCGAAGCGTCGAGCTATGCCAGCAGCTTCGAAAGCCAGATGTATCCGGCGCGCGCGGCGCCCGATGTCTGCGGCGTCGTCGGACGCCTCGATGCGGCGCCGATGACCGGACATATCATGCTGCCCGTACCGCCGACCGCGCAGCTCGACGGCGAGAATTTCGGCAATGTCGCCAGCGGCAAGGGTTGGGGGATATTTTCCGGCACCTCGGCCGCGGCGCCGCAGGTCGCCGGGCTGATCGCGCTGCTCAAGCAGATCCGCCCGAGCCTGACGGTCGAACAGATCCGCACCGCGCTGCGCACGACCGCGACCGACGTCACGAAGGGCAAGACCGCACACGGGGCCAAGGCAAAGGCCGGTCCCGACCTTGCAACGGGTACCGGGCTGGTCGATGCGCTGAAGGCGTGCGGTTATGTCTAGGCTTGGTGCGCGAAACTGACTTCATCCGGTCAGATTTCGACGCCGTTCTGAAACACAAGCGTCATCATGGTCACATCAAGCGCGTTCACAGGCGATCCACCTTACGAAAGGGGATCGCACCGTGAACAGCCAGCCGAATCGCAAGATCGCCGCCGCCGTCGTCCGTGAGGATGCCGAACAGAAACAGCGCCTGCTCGACCGCGCCTTTGCGCTGGCGTTTCGCGGGCTTGTCTATGCGCAGATATGGGAAGACCCCGTGGTCGACATGGAGGCGCTGGCGATCGAGCCCGGCAACCGCGTCGCAACCATCGCCAGCGGCGGCTGCAACGTCTTTTCCTATCTCGTCGCCGATCCCGCCGAGATCGTCGCGGTCGACCTCAACACCGCGCATGTCGCGCTCAATCACCTCAAGCGCGCCGCGGCGCAGCATCTGCCCGACTATGACAGCTTTCGCCGTTTCTTCGCCGATGCCGACAGCACGGAGAATGTTGCTGCGTACAAGGCGCATGTGCGGCCGCATCTCGACGAGGTCAGCCGCCGCTATTGGGAGGGGCGCGACCTGATCGGCCGCCGCCGTATCAATGGCTTCGCCTCGGGGCTCTACAAGCGCGGGCTGCTCGGCAATTTCATTGGCGTCGCGCATCTGGTCGCCCGGCTGATGAAGGCCGACCCCCGGCAACTGCTCGAAGCGCGCGACATCGACGAACAACGGCATATTTTCGAAACGAAATTCGCCCCCTTCTTCGACCGCAAATTCGTGCGCTGGGTCACCGATCAGCGCTCGTCGCTGTTCGGGCTGGGTATTCCGCGCGGCGCAATATGACGCGCTCGCGGGGGGCAAGCCGATGGCCGACGTGCTGCGCGCGCGGCTGGAGAAGCTCAGCTGCGATTTCGATCTCAAGGACAATTATTTCGCGTGGCAGGCGTTCGGGCGCGGTTATGGCCGCGGCGAAACGGCGCCGTTGCCGCCCTATCTGCAGGCGGCCAACTACGACGCGGTCAAGGCGCGCGCCGGGCGGGTGACGATGCTCCACGCCAATATGACCGACATGCTCGCGGCGGCGGAGGACGCGAGTTTCGACCGCTATATCTTCCTCGACGCGCAGGACTGGATGAGCGACGCGCAATTGCTCGCGCTGTGGACCGAGGTCACGCGCACCGCGCGGCCGGGCGCGCGGGTGCTGTTCCGCACCGCCGCCGAGCCGAGCCTGTTGCCCGGGCGCCTGCCCGACGATCTGCTCGATCGCTGGGACTATCGCGCCGAAGAATCGCGGGACTATACGCGGCGCGACCGGTCGGCGATCTATGGCGGGGTTCATCTCTATGTCCTGAAGCGCTGAGCGATGGCCGGGGGGAGGGCCATGCCGCATTGATGGACGGCGTCTATCGCGGCCAGCGGCATATCTATGATCTGACGCGGAAATATTATCTGCTCGGGCGCGACCGGCTGATCGACGAGCTGGCGCCGCCGGTCGGCGGCCATGTGCTGGAGGTCGGCTGCGGCACCGGGCGCAACCTGATCGCGGCGGCGCGCTGCTGGCCGGGAGCGCATTTCCACGGGATCGACATTTCGGCCGAGATGCTGAAGAGCGCGCGCGCCGCGATCGCGCGCGCGGGACTGACGCGGCGGATCAGCGTGGCGCAGGGCGACGCGACCGGTTTCGACCCGCACGCGCTGTTTCGCGTCGCCAGCTTCGACCGCATATTCCAGAGCTATACGCTGTCGATGATCCCCGACTGGCAAGGCGCGATCCGCGAGGCGACGCGCCATCTCGCCACCAACGGATCGCTGCATATCGTCGATTTCGGACAGCAGGAGGCGTTGCCAGGCTGGTTCCGCGCCGGCCTGTTCGGCTGGCTCGACCGCTTCCATGTCGCCCCGCGCGCGATGCTGTCCGAGGCCGCGCGCGAGATCGCCAGCGACGTCGGCGGGCGCATGACGCTCGTACGGCTTTATCGCGGCTATGCCTGGTCGGTGCGGATCGACAGGGGGCCGCGCCGCTGACCTCAGCTGGCCGGGCGCGTCGCGGTGAAGGCGAAAGCGATGTCCACGCTGGCCGCGATCGCGTCGGTCGCCGCCCATTCGCCCTGGCCGACGCCGAAGGCGGTGCGGTCGACCCGGGCGGTTCCGGCAACGCGCGCCCGGTCGCCGTCGATGGTCAGGGTGAAGCGCAGCGTCGCAGGTCTTTTACCCCGCGCAGGTCGAGCGTGCCGCGCGCCTCATAACGCTTGCCGTCAAGGTGACGGATGTCGCGTGCGGTGTAGACGGCCTTCGGATGCGCGCCGCTGTCGAAGAAGTCGTCGCCCTTCAGCGACTCGTCGCGCTGCGCGTCGCCGGTGTCGGCCGAGGCGAGGTCGACCGTCACCCTGATCCGCGATGCCGCGAGGTCATCGGGGCTGAAGCGGATGTCGGCGTCCCAGCGGCCGAAACGGCCCTCGACCGCTTCGCCGTTCCAGCGCGCGGTAAAGCCGAGCCGTCCGCCCGACGCGACGCGCCAGTCGGCGAGGGGCTGCGCGGTGTCCTCGGGTTCGGCCTCCTCGGCTTCCTCCGATTTTTCGTCTTCGCTCAGGGATGCGGGGGCCGCGGTGGGGGTCACGGCGAGCGGTGCGCCGGTCTTTTGGGCAGCCGCGCGCAGCTTGTCGGCATGGACCGTCTTGCCGGCGACCATCGCCGCGACGATCAGCGCCAGTGCGCCGATCGTGGCCCCGGCCGCCTTGCTGCGCGCGAAGGGGATCATCCGCTGGAGCTCCTGTTTTCCGAGCAGCCACTGGTGGCGAAGCGCCCCGGCGATGTGGAGCAGGAACAGCGCGATCGCGAGCCACGCCATCGCGCCGTGGATCGACTCCGCCGGATCGTGCCAGCCTCGGCCGACGGGCAGGTGCGGCCAGGGGACGACGCCGAACAGCAGCGTGGGAACCTCGACCCGCGCGGTCGAGACGATCAGCCAGCCGGTGACCGGGCCGAGGATCATGACGACGTAGAAGAGCCAGTGAACGGTGCCGGCGAGCGCGCGCGTCCAGGCCGGGCCTTCGGGCGCGGGCGGGTGCGGCGTGAACAGGCGCACGGCGAGCCGCACAAGGCTGAGCAGCAGGATCGTGATGCCGACCGATTTGTGAAGCTGGTAGCGCGCGAACAGTTCGGGGCTGTTGTCGCCCTCGAGCGCCCAGCCGAGCGAAATCTGGAAGGCGAGGAGCAGGGCGAGCAGCCAGTGGAGCGTGATGGCGGTGTAGCTGTAACGCTGCGGGGGCATGGGATCTCTCGTTCAACAGGATGACCGGGCGATCGATATCACGACCGTCCATGGAGTGCCGAACGGAAATGCGTCAGTCGTCGAATCCGACGAAACGCACCGCTTCCTCGACGCTCTTGCGGTTCGACACCACGGCGTTGGCGGGAAAATCCTCGGCGGGCCAGCCCATCGCGACGCAGATCATGATGACCTGATCGTCGGGGATCTGCGCATGTTCGCGCACCACCGGCGACTGCATGATCCCCTGGCTGTTGATCACGCAGCCGAGTCCGCGCGACCAGGCGGCGTTGACGAGGGCATTGGTCACCGCGCCGCAATCGAAGGGCGCGATGTCGCTGCCGAGCAGCACGCGGTCGTAGGTGACGACGATGCTGACCGGTGCGTCGAACTGGCGGAAACCGCGCAGCACCCAGTCCTGCCGCGCCTCCCTGTCGTCGCGCGCGATGCCCATCGCGCCGAACAATTGCTTGGCGATCTCGATCTGCCGCGCGCGATGGTCGTCGGCTATGCCGTCGAAGCGCCGGAACTCGCGGCTGTCGGGCTTGCCGGCCAGGATGCCCTCGGTGTTGCCGCGGCGGATCGCGTCGAGCGGTTCGCCGGTGACGACCGAGAAATTCCAGCACTGGTTGTTGAAGGAGGAGGGCGCGCGCATCGCGACCTCGATCACTTCGGCGATCAGCGCCTTCGGAACGGGCTTGTCGAGAAAGCTGCGGATCGAGCGGCGTCCCCGGACGACCTCGTCATAACCGGGTCGCGCGGTCACGCCGCCTTGCGCAGCTCGAGACGATCCCAGATTTCGGCGAGCGCCTGCGTCAGCTCGCGCATCATCGCTTCGTCGTGCGCCGGGCCCGGCGTGAAGCGCAGCCGTTCGGTGCCGCGCGGCACGGTCGGGAAATTGATCGGCTGCACATAGACGCCATATTCGGCGAGCAATATGTCGCTGATCTTCTTCGCGCGCACCGGGTCGCCGACCATCAGCGGCACGATGTGTGTCGTCGAATCCATCACCGGCAGGCCCGCGTCGCGGAAACATTTCTTGAGATAGGCGGCATTGGCCTGCTGCGCCTCGCGCTCGACGCTCGAGGCTTTCAGGTGGCGGACGCTGGCGAGCACCCCGGCGACGAGCACCGGCGACAGGCTGGTCGTGAAGATGAAGCCCGGCGCGTAGGAGCGGATCACGTCGATGATATTCTTCTCGGCGGCGATATAGCCGCCCATCACGCCGAACGCCTTGCCGAGCGTGCCCTCGATGATCGTCACGCGGTGCGCGGCCTCGTCGCGGTCGGTGATGCCGCCGCCGCGCGGGCCGTACATGCCGACGGCGTGGACTTCGTCGCAATAGGTGAGCGCGTTATATTTCTCGGCGAGGTCGCAGATCGCGTGGATCGGGGCGACGTCGCCGTCCATCGAATAGACGCTTTCGAACGCGATGAGCTTCGCGGCCTCGGGATCGTCGGCGGCGAGCAGCTCCTCGAGATGCTCGAGGTCGTTGTGGCGCCACACCCGCTTTTCGCAGCCCGAGTTGCGGATGCCCGCGATCATCGAGGCGTGGTTGAGCTCGTCCGAATAGATGATGCAGTTCGGCAGCAGCTTGCCGAGCGTGCCGAGCGTCGCCTCGTTCGAGATATAGCCCGAGGTGAAGAGCAGCGCGCCGTCCTTGCCATGCAGGTCGGCGAGTTCGGCCTCGAGGTCGATGTGGTAATGGGTGTTGCCGCCGATGTTGCGCGTGCCGCCCGATCCCGCGCCGACGTCGTGCAGCGCCTCTTCCATCGCGGCGACGACCTTGGGGTGCTGGCCCATGGCGAGATAGTCGTTCGAGCACCAGACGGTGATCGGTTTCGGCCCGTTGTGCCCCGCGAAGCAGCGCGCATTGGGAAAAGCGCCCTTGTTGCGGAGGATGTCGATGAAGACGCGGTAGCGTCCCTCTTCGTGCAGCCGGTCGATGGCGCGTGCGAAAATATCGTTGTAGTTCACGTCTCAGCCCCGCAGTCAGGTGCCAGTCCAGGCTCTTGTGCCGCTCCCTCCGGGCGGCTGTTAACAGCCGGGCCAATAACGCCGGATGCCGCCGAAAGCCAGTGCGAACGATTCGCAATTTGCCGCGCAAATCAGCGTGATCGAAGGGCTAGATCAGTTCGATCCGGCCGAGGCCGTAAGGCGCCAGCGCCGACAGCGGCGGCGGCGGGCGGTCGTCGCTGCGCGTGAAGGCGGCGATGCCCGGTGTGGCGGCGCTGGGCCAAGGCTGGCCGTCGGTGAGATGGGCGATGCGGCGCGCGATGCCCTCGGCGCCGTCGATCAGCCGCACATCGGGTCCGGCCTCGGCCTGCAATTCGTCGGCGAGCAGCGGGAAATGGGTACAGGCGAGGACGATGACGTCGAGCCTGTCGCCGCCCGGCTGGTCGCGCAGGCCCGCGACCGCACGGGCGATCACCGCCGGATCGACCGGCTCGCCACGCAGCTTCGCTTCGGCCCCGGTGACGAGGCCCGGGCTGCCGTGGCGCAGAACGGTCTTGCCGCTCGCGAATTTCGCGCTGAGATCGTCGACATAGGGCTGGCGCACCGTCGCCTCGGTGCCGAGGACCCCGATGACGCCGGTCTTCGTTATCTCGGCGGCGGGCTTGATCGCGGGGACGGTGCCGACGATCGGCAGGTCGAGCGCGGCGCGGACATGTGCCAGAGCTATGGTCGAGGCGGTGTTGCACGCGATCACCGCGAGCCGCGGCTGGTAACGTTCGACGAGGCGCCCGAGGAGGGCCGGCACGCGCGCCGCGAGTTCGGCCTCGCTCTTTTGCCCATAGGGCAGCCCGGCATAGTCGGCGGCATAGACGATCGGCGCGGTCGGCAGCAGCGCCCGCGTCGGACCGAGCACGGTGAGGCCGCCGAGGCCGGAGTCGAAGAAGAGGATGGGAGCGTCGGGGGCGGGGACCTGCATGTGTGTCGCCTAGCAGGCGACGACGGCGGGTCAATGGTACCGCGTAATCTTGCAGGGGCTCGCAATGACGGGTTTGGTGAATGGCAGGGATGCGTCTTGTTCATCCGTTTCGGCTGTCAATCCGTCCGAATCCGTTGATTGCTGTCCCCAACCCCGGCACAAGGAGCCAAAGGGAGCAGGGAGCCTCATGACCATCATCTTGCTGATCGCCGCGGGCTACCTGCTTGGCTCGATCCCGTTCGGCGTCATCCTGACCCGCGCGTTCGGCGCCGGCGACCTGCGCCAGATCGGATCGGGCAATATCGGCGCCACCAATGTGCTGCGCACCGGGCGCAAGGGGCTGGCGGCGGCGACCTTGATCCTCGACGGCGCGAAGGGCGCGGTCGCGGTGCTGCTCGCGCGGCATTTCTTGCCGGGGCTGGGCGACGATGGCGCGATGATCGCGGGCGCCGCGGCGATGATCGGCCATTGCTATCCGGTCTGGCTGAAGTTCCGTGGCGGCAAGGGGGTGGCGACGCTGCTCGGCCTGTCGCTCGCGCTCGCCTGGCCGATCGGGCTGGTGTTTGCGGTTGTTTGGCTCGGCACGGTGTTGCTGCTGCGCATCTCGTCGCTCGGCGGGATGCTGGGCGCGGTGTCGGCGCCCATTGCCGCGCTGGCGTTCGGTCACCGGGCCTATGCGATCGGTCTCGCCGGCCTCGCGGTGATCGTGCTGTGGCGGCATCGCGAGAATATCGCGCGGCTGCGCGCCGGCACCGAACCGCGCGTCGGCGCGAAGAAAAACGCCGAATGACCGACGCCGAGCGGCTGGCGCGGCTGCGGCTGATCCGCACGCCGCAGGTCGGCCCGGTCAGCTGGCATCAATTGATGATGCGCTTCGGATCGGGCGAGGCGGCACTGGCGGCCCTGCCCGATCTCGTCGGGCGCGGTGGCGGCAAGCTGCGCGTCGCGCCAGCCGATGTCGCGACCCGCGAGATCGAACGCGTCGCCGGGCTCGGCGCGCGGCATATCTTCAGCGACGAGGCGGATTATTCGCCGCTGCTCCGCGAAGTCGAGGGCGCGCCGCCGGTCGTGATCGTGCGCGGCGACACCGCGATGCTGCACCGTCCGTGCGTCGCGATCGTCGGCGCGCGCAACGCCTCCGCCATCGCGTGCCGTTTCGCGCGCCAGATGGCGGCGGACTTGGCGGCGCGCGACGTGACGGTGGTCAGCGGCCTCGCGCGCGGGGTCGATACCGCCGCGCATGTCGGAGCGCTTGGCGGACATACGGCGGCGGTGATCGCCAGCGGCATCGACATCGCCTTTCCGCCCGAAAATGCGCAGTTGCAGGAAAAGATCGCGGCCGATCAGCTTCTGATCGCCGAACAGCCGCCGGGCACCGAGCCGCTCGCGCGGCATTTCCCGTCGCGCAACCGTATCATTGCGGGCCTCGCGCACGGGACGCTGGTGATCGAGGCGGCGCCGAAATCGGGGTCGCTGATCACCGCACGCCGTGCGGGCGACTATGGGCGCGAGGTGATGGCGGTTCCCGGCTCGCCGCTCGACCCGCGCGCGCAGGGTTGCAACCTGCTGATCCGTGAGGGCGCGACGCTGATCCAGACCGTCGACGACGTGCTCGAAGCCCTGGGCCCGATCGACGCGCGCATGGTGCGCGAGCCGGTACGTCCCTACGCCGCGGCGCCTGCGGGGTTGGAGGCCGGAGAGGGCGAGCGGCACCGCGTCGCCGAACTGCTCGGGCCGACGCCGGTGGCGATCGACGAACTCGTGCGCCAGTCGGGCTGCGACGCGGCAACGGTGCAGCTGGTGCTGCTCGAGCTCGAGCTGGCGGGCCGCGTCGAGCGCCATGCGGGGGCAAGAATTTCGCGCCTGTGACGCCGGGCATAGCCGCTCACCCCAAATAAATTCACGTTTCGTCGCGGTTCAGCCACGGTTCAGCGGCTGATCCACACGCTGATGATATTGTATCACATGGCGGGGAGTCCGATGATGCGAAAGAGATTTCTGACCGGAACGACGATGCTCGCGGTGCTGGCGTCGGGGCTGGCCCCGACCGCCCAGACGATTGCTTTTGCCAAGCCCGGCGCCCCGCAGCAGGGCTTTTGCCGCAATGCCGCTCCGCTGCCGCGCCTCGATGCGGAGGTGCCGAATCAGCAGGCGGTGCAGTCCGGCAAGCCGCGCAAGGCGAGCCGCGGCGCCGCCAGCCGCGACGGCGCGATGGCCCCGCCCGTGCCGGTGTTCGCGCCCGAGCCGGTGATGGCTGCGCCGCCGCCGCCTCCCCCGATGGCCCCGCCGCCGAGCTATGAAAGCAGCGCCGATGCGGCGTCGTCCGCCGAGATGTCCGCGGGCGCGTCGGGCGGCGAAGCCAAGGTGGCGCCGCCGGTGCCCGGTTCGTCGTCCGACTATGCCGGCCGTCCGGTTCCCGTGCCGCCGCGCCCCTATCCGCGGCCGCAGCCGCAATCGGGCATCCTCACGGCGGGCGAGCATGACGATCTGCTCAACCCCGAACTTTATGCCGCCTATGTCAATCGCACCGACCTCGGCCAGAGCGTCCGCGTGCTGCCGCGCGTCGATACGATGCGCGTGGTCACGGTGAAGGTGAACGACCGCAACGGCCAGCCGATCCCCTTCGCCGATGTGAAACTGACGTGCAGCGACGGCAACAGCATCACCATGGCGACGCAGGCCGACGGCACCGCGGTCTTCTTCCCCGGCCTCGACCGATTGAGCGAGCGCATCACCGTGTCGGCCAGCAAGGCCGGACGCAGCATCGCCGACGCCCGGCCCGTGCTGGTCAGCGATGCGCCGGGCGGGCAGACCGTCGGGCTGACCGCGAACCAGGCGGCGGCGAAGGCGACCAAGCTCGACCTGATGCTGGTGATCGACACGACGGGCAGCATGGGCGACGAGATCCGCTATCTGCAATCCGAACTGCGCGCGATCATTTCGTCGATCACCGCCAAGCATCGCGACCTCGACATCCGCGTCGGCTTCGTCTTCTATCGCGACATCGGGGACGAATATATCACGCGCACCGTCGTCTTCGACCGCGATATCGGACGGGCGCAGGGCACGCTGGCGGCACAATATGCGACCGGCGGGGGCGATTATCCGGAGGCGATGGACCAGGCGCTGATCCGCGCGGTGGGGCAGGAATGGCGCCCCGACGCAGTGAAGTCGCTGCTGCTCGTCGCCGACGCGCCGCCGCACAACGAGCTGTTCGGGCGGACCTGGGCCGCGGCCGAGGCGGCGCGTGCCAAGCGCATCCACATCACGCCCGTCGCCGCCTCGGGCGTCGCCGACGAGGCCGAATATGCGATGCGCGCGATGGCGGCGGCGACCCAGTCGCGCTACCTGTTCCTTACCGACGACAGCGGCGTCGGCAATCCGCACGCGCCGCCGGCGATCGACTGCTACCTCGTCACCCGTCTGGACGCGCTGGTTCGCCGCGTCATCGACAGCCAGATTAGCGGCCGCCGCATCGAGCCCGAGGACAGCGAGGTGATCCGCAGCGTCGGCAATTACGACGCGGGCAAGTGCATCCTGCCGACCGACTTCCGCTGGCAGGATCAGAGCTAGGCTGTATCGACATTCAGCCCTGGCGGCCTGCAAATGGCGGCTTTCCGCGCTTCCGGTGCTCACGCACATGAGTGCGCTGCGCTCCGGGTCACCGAAAACCACCATTTTCGGCTCGCCATCTTCTGAATGTCGATACTGCCTAAGCCGCCGTTAGCTAAACCATTGACACGCCCCTGCATCTGACCGATGCAGGGCCCATGGGTCGCTTCGGGGAACTCCCGGCGCCTGTCCGTCTTCCGGCCGCGCCTGGGGGCGGAGGAATATATCCATGAAGAAAATGCTGTCGGCCATCGCCATCGCGGCGGTGCTGCTCCAGCCTGTCCATGTCGTCGCCAAGGAAAAGGAGCCGGTCAAGATCGCCGGCCCGGCGAACGCCAAGGGCGTCACCACGGTCACGGTCGGCGCGTTCAACGTCGGCTTCATCTTCGAATCGATCGATCGCACCGCGACCAGCGGCGGCCTGATGGGGGCGTTCGGCGGTACCACCAAGGCCAAGAGCGAACTGGTCGGCGTGACGCCCGAAATGATGCAGGCGGTGACCGACGCGGCCTATGCCGATTTCGTGTCGCAACTGACCGCCAGCGGATACAGCGTGCAAGCGCCCGCCGACCTGTTCGGCCATACGGCGCTGGCGAAGACCAAGTCGCAGGACGTGCCGCTCGACATCAACATCGCTCTGGAAAAGGGCAGCAAGGGCAAGGCGACCTATTTCAAGCCGACCGAACTTCCCTCGCTGCTGATGATCCCGGGCGATTTCCTGGGGTCGGGGATGAGCAGCATCGGCATGAACATGGCGGCGGGCCAAGCGAGCATGGCACTCGCCAACTATGCCAAGGCCGCCAATGTCGGGGTGATCGACGTCGTCTACCTGATCGACTTTTCGCAGCAGAAGCGCCCCGGCGCCTTCAGCTTCGGCGGGCTGCAGGTGAACAGCGCGCTTTCGGTCAGCGCGGACTATTCGCGCATCACGCTGATCGCGCCGAACGGCAAACAGTCGGTGATCACCGTCAAGGCACCCGTCGCGGTCGAGGGCGAGTTCGTCGAAAAGAGCGACGCCTCGAGCGGCACCGACAAGGCGCTGCAATCGGGCGCCAATGTCGCGGGCGGCGTGGCGGCGGTGATGGGCTTCGGCGGGCTGAAATTCGGCAAGACGCGCAAATTCGCCTTCACCGCCAAGCCCGGCAATTATGAGGAGGGCGCGACGAAGGCCGCCAGCCTGACCAGCGCGATGCTGATCGGACGGCTGACGCCGCTGCGTTGACCTCATCTTGTCGTCCCGGCGAGGGCCGGGATCTCAACCTCGCGCTCCGACGCACCGCTGAGATCCCGGCCTTCGCCGGGGTCACGGATATGTCTGAAGTCCGGGTTGCGGACCCTCCGAAACCCCCTTGACGGGAGGCCGTGCCCCCCGCCACCCTCGCGCGTACGTACGTAAGAGTTTTCGGGGAACGCGTTTTTCATGCAATTGGTCATTGTCGAATCTCCCGCCAAGGCGAAGACGATCGAAAAATATCTCGGTCGCGATTTCAAGGTGTTGGCAAGCTATGGCCATGTCCGCGATCTGCCGCCCAAGGATGGGTCGGTCGATCCCGAAGACGGTTTCGCGATGCAGTGGCAGCTTTATCCGGACAAAGCGAAGCGGCTGAAGGAAATTCAGGATGCCGCCAAGCAGGCCGACCGCCTGATCCTCGCGACCGACCCCGATCGCGAGGGCGAGGCGATCAGCTGGCACGTCCAGGAACTGCTGCGCGCGAAAAAGGCGCTTCCCGCTTCGGTCGACCGCGTGACCTTCAACGCCATCACCAAACAGGCGGTGACCGACGCGATGGCGCATCCGCGCTCGCTCGACGACGATCTGATCGACGCCTATCGCGCCCGCCGGGCGCTCGACTATCTCGTCGGTTTCACGCTGTCGCCGGTGCTGTGGCGCAAGCTGCCCGGCGCCAAGTCGGCGGGGCGCGTCCAGTCGGTCGCGCTGCGGCTGGTGGTCGAGCGCGAGCGCGAGATCGAGGCGTTCGTCGCGCAGCAATATTGGTCGGTGACCGGCCTTTTCGAAATGGGCGGCACTCCGTTCAAGGCGCGTCTGTCGCGCTGGCACGGGGACAAGATCGAACGGCTGTCGATCGGTACCGAAGCCGATGCGCGCGCCGCCGAGGCCGATGTGAAGGCGGGCCACTTCACCGTCGACACGGTCGAGACCAAGCCGCTGACGCGCAACCCGCCGCCGCCCTTCACCACTTCGACGCTGCAACAGGAGGCCGCGCGCAAGCTCGGCTTCTCGGCGAGCCACACGATGCGCATCGCGCAGGGCCTCTACGAGGATGGCGCGATCACTTACATGCGGACCGACGGCGTCCAGATGGATCACAGCGCGATCAGCGCCGCGCGAAAGGCGATCGCGACGCGCTACGACGGCGGCTACGTCCCCGACAAGCCGCGCCAGTACCAGACAAAGGCCAAGAACGCCCAGGAGGCTCACGAGGCGATCCGTCCGACCGATTTTTCGAAGGACAAGCTCGGCAGCGGCGACCATGGCCGCCTCTACGAACTGATCTGGAAGCGCGCGATGGCGAGCCAGATGGCCTCCGCGCGGCTCGAACGCACGAGCATCGACCTTGCCGACGGCACCGGCAAGACGGTGCTGCGCGCGACGGGGCAGGTGGTGAAATTCCCCGGCTTTCTCGCGCTCTACGACGAGGGCCGCGATGACGCCGAGGACGAGGACGCGCGCCTGCTCCCCGCGATGGCGAAGGGCGATGCCCCCGCCAAGACCGGGGTCGAGGTCGAACGTCACGAAACCCAGCCGCCGCCGCGCTATTCGGAGGCGAGCCTTGTCAAGAAGATGGAGGAACTCGGCATCGGGCGGCCGTCGACCTATGCGTCGATCCTGCAGGTGCTGAAGGACCGCGCTTACGTCACGGTCGAGAAGAACCGGTTCATTCCCGAAGAGAGCGGGAGGCTGCTGACGGCGTTCCTCGAACGCTTCTTCGAACGTTATGTCGGCTACGACTTCACCGCCGGGCTGGAGGAGGAGCTCGACGATGTGTCGGGCGGCCGCGCGCAGTGGCAGGCGGTACTCGAGCGCTTCTGGCGCGACTTCAAGCCGCGCACCGGCGAGGTGATGGAACAGAAACCGTCGGAAATCACGGCGGCGCTCGACGAATTCCTCGGCCCCTATCTCTTCCCCGACAAGGGCGACGGCAGCGATCCTAGGCTCTGCCCCAATTGCGGTACGGGTCGGCTGGCGCTGCGCGGCGGCAAGTTCGGGCCGTTTATCGCGTGCAGCAACTATCCCGACTGCAAATATACCCGCAAATTCGCGCAGCCGGGCGGTGCGGACGGCGCCGCCGACAATGGGCCCGAGACGATGGGCACCGACCCCGAGAGCGGGCTGGAAGTCACGAAGCGCAGCGGCCGCTTCGGCCCCTATATCCAGCTCGGCGATGGCAAGGAGGCGAAACGCTCGTCGATCCCCAAGGATATCCCCGGCGAGGATTTCGATCTCGACTATGCGATCCGGCTCTTGAACCTGCCGCGCGAGGTCGGGGTGCATCCCGAAAGCGGCAAGCCGATCATGGCGGGGCTGGGGCGCTACGGCCCCTATCTGCTCCATGACGGCAAATATGCGAAGCTAACGGGCACCGCCGAAATCTTCGACATCGGCATGAATGCGGCGGTGGTGCGTATCGCCGAAGCCGCGAACGGCGGCGGGCGCGGGCGCGCCAAGGTCGAACCGCTCAAGACGTTCGGCGCGCACCCGACCAGCGGCGGCGAGATGAAGCTGATGGCCGGGCGCTTCGGTCCCTATGTCACCGACGGCACGACCAATGCGACCCTGCCCAAGTCGGTCGAACCCGACGCGCTGACCGAGGAGGAGGCGATCGCGCTGATCGACGCCCGCGCGGCCAAGGGCCCCGCGAAAGGCAAGAAGAAGGCGGCGCCAAAGAAGGCTGCGGCCAAGAAGGCGCCCGCGAAGAAAAAGGTGCCGAGCGAAGAAAGCGGCGGCAAAGGAATAAGGGGACGAGCGGCATTTTCGTTGCCGCTCTCGCGTGTTAGCATGGCGCATCGGGAGGTACTTCGATGCGCCGCTTGCTCGTTATCCTGTCGGCGTTCTGCTCGCTCTTTGCCGTACCCGCGACCGCGCAGCAGGCCGGGAGCCTGATTGCCGCCGAGCCGATGCCCGATGCGCCGCCGGGCGTTCAGGCGTGGCGGGTGCGTTACTGGACGACGAACGGGGCGGGGGTGCCGATGCAGGTCACCGGCATCGTTGCCGCGCCGATGGAGGCGGTGTCGCCGCGCCCGCGCCGCGTCATCGCCTGGACGCATGGCGCCTGGGGCGTCGCCGAGAAATGCGCGCCGTCGCTCAGCAGCGATTTCTTCTCCGCCTCGGCGGGGGTCGAGCCTGCGGTGCGCGCGGGCTATGTGGTGGTCGCGCCCGACTATATCGGGCTTGGCAGCCCGACGATGCATCCGTTCCTGATCGGTGACGACACCGCGCGCGCGGTGCTCGACGGCGTGCGCGCGGCGCGCGCGATTCCCGGCGCGGCGGCGGGGAGCAGCTTTGCCGTCTGGGGCGAGATCGCAGGGTGGGCACGCCGCGTTGTGGACCGCAACGCGCGCGCAGGCCTATGCTCCCGAGTTGACGCTTGTCGGCGCCGCGGCGGCGGCCCCACCGACCGATCTCGCCGCCAATCTGCGCGAGGGCAGCGATAAGAATGCGCGCGCGCTGCTGCTGTCCTTCGCGCTGCACAGCTGGTCCGAACTCTACGGCTTCCCGCTCGACGCCATCGCCAACCGCACCAATCAGGGAATCATCCATCGGCTGGCCCAGAATAATTGCGTCAGCCTCGAAAAGAAGCCCAGGCTCGGCACGATCCTGGGCATCGTGACGGTCGCGCGTGCGACGAAGAACAAGGATATCGCGACGATCGAGCCCTTTGGTTCCTTCGCGCGCGCCAACAGCGTCGATCCGGCGCGCGTGCAGGGGCCGCTGCTGATTGCGCAGGGCGACCGGGACACGATCGTCGCACCCGCGGTGACGCGCACATTCGCAAGATCGGCGTGCCGCAATCGCACGAAAATCCGCTGGGTCGAAATGCGCGGCACCGAACATGGCACGAGTGCGAAGGACAGCGTGGCCGAGACGCTGGCGTGGATCGGCGCGCGGTTCGCGGGTGAAGCGCCACCCGACGACTGCCGAGCGAGATCTAGCGCCTCAGTTGAATATGCCGGGATCGACCGGTCCCTTGCCGGTCAGCCACGCAACCGCGTCGGCGCGGAACAGGCAGATTACCGAGGCGACCGAGAGCGCGGTGGAAAGCAATGTCCCGAGCAGCCACATTCCGCTCAAGCTGTTGGGATCGAAGAGCGAGGCGATCGTCGATAGCGTGCCAAGGCCGGTCAGCACCACATAGATCCATTTCGCGACATTGCTCGCGCGCCGCGTGATACCGAACCAAAGGGCGCCCAAAATGACCAAGGTGATGGCCAGGATCGCGACGGTTATCCCGACCGCGGTCGCCGACCGAATTCCTGCGGCCTCGCGCTCCAACTCGGCCATCATGTCATTCCAGGCGAATGCGGTGGTCAGGAAGCTGGTGAGGATGGATGCCCAGAACAGGCGGTCGAACCAGATAATCGAAATCGGCCGCTGCAAAATCCGTCTCCTCAATCGACCCAGTCGAGCCCCATGTCGCGGTATACGCCGCGGTCCTCGTCCCAATTTTCCTTGACCTTGACGTGCAGGAACAGGTGGACCTTGCGGCCCATCAGCTCGGCCAGTTCGGCGCGGGCGCGGGCACCGATTTCCTTGATCCGGCTACCGCCCTTGCCGAGCACGATCGCGCGCTGGTTGTCGCGCGCGACATAGATTTGCTGGTGGATCTCGGCGCTGCCGTCGGGGCGGGTCTTGAACAATTCGGTCTCGACCGTCGACTGGTACGGCAACTCCTCGTGAAGCTGGCGATAGAGCTGCTCGCGGGTGATTTCGGCGGCGAGCATCCGCTCGGGCGCGTCGCTGACCTCGTCTTCGGGGAAGTGCCACGGCCCCTCGGGCATCAGTGTCGCGAGGTGCGCCTTGAGTTCGGGCACGCCGTCGCCGCTGCTCGCCGCGATGAAGAAGGTTTCGTCGAACGCAAGCCTTCCGTTGAGCTCGGTCGCGATCGTGAGCAGCTTGTCCTTCTTGGTCAGGTCGACCTTGTTGAGCACCAGATATTTCTTCTCGGGCCGGTTCGCGACGCCTTCGAGCACGCGCTCGACGCGCCCCGTCAGCTTCGCGGCGGCATCGACCATCACCAATATCGCCTCGGCCTCCTCGAGGCTGCCCCAGGCGGCGGCGACCATCGCGCGGTCGAGGCGGCGGGTGGGGGCGAAGATGCCGGGCGTGTCGATCAGCACGATCTGCGCCTCGCCCTCCATCGCGACGCCCATCAGCCGGGTGCGCGTGGTCTGCGCCTTGGGGCTGACGATCGCGACCTTCTGGCCGACGAGCGCGTTGACAAGGGTCGATTTGCCCGCATTGGGGGCGCCGACGACGGCGACGAAGCCGCAGCGCTGGGTCATTCCGTCTGTCCTTCGAGGATCGCGAGCATCGCGATCGCCGCGGCCTTTTCGGCCGCCTGCTTCGATGCGCCCTCGCCCTCCGCCGTGGCGAGCTTGCCGATCGTCACGCCGACGCGGAAACGCGGGGCGTGGTCGGGGCCTTCGCGGCGGATCAGGCTATATTCGGGGGGGCGGCGGCCCTTGGCGGCCGCCCATTCCTGCAGCGCCGCCTTGGGATGCTTGGGCGCCGCGACCTGTCCGTCGATCATCGCGCCCCAATGCTGAACGATGAAGGCGCGCGCGGGGTCTTCGCCAAGGTCGAGCCACAAGGCGCCGATCAGCGCCTCGAGCACGTCGGCGGCGATATTGCCGCTGTGGCGCCCGCCGTCGCCGATCGCCTGGCTGCCGAAGCGGACATGCGCGTTGAGGTCGAGCCCCTGGGCGATCTTCGCGCAGGTTTCGCCCGAGGCGAGCACATGCAGCCGCGAGGACATCTCGCCCTCGCTCGCCTGCGGAAAGCGCCGGAACAGCTCCGACGCGATCACCAGGCCGAGCACGCGGTCGCCGAGAAATTCGAGCCGCTGATAATCGGCCGCCCCGCTGCTGCCATGAGTCAGCGCCTCGTGATAGAGGGCCAGGTCGCGCGGCGCGGCGCCGGTGATGGCTGCGATCGTCTCGGCGGAGGCGCCGCCCGTCAAAAGCCTTCCCCGATGCGACCCCAGCGCGCGGCGGTGAACCAGCTGATCGGGTTGAGCCAGCTCGCCGAGCCGTCGGTCGAGAACATGCCGACCAGCGCGTGACCGACCAGATTTTCCTCCGGAACCAGCCCGATGCCGCCGCCTTCCTGCGCGGGGAAGCGGCTGTCGGCGCTGCGGTCGCGGTTGTCGCCCATCAGGAACAAATGGCCTGCGGGCACCGTCCGCAACGGCGTATTGTCCTGCGCGATCCCGATGATATCGAGCACGGCGTAGCTTTTGCCGCCCGGCAGCGTTTCCTTGAAGCGCGTATAGCGGCACTGGCGCTGGCCATCGGGCCCGACTTCCTCGAACTGCATCGAGAAGCAGGGCAGGGTTCCCTCGGCGCGCGCCGCCTCGATCATATTGGGGGTTACCGGGATGACGAAGTCCGGCATCTTCTCGCGCGGCAGCGGCTTGCCGTTCAGCCACACGATGCCGTCGATCACCTGCACCGTGTCGCCGGGCAGGCCGATGACGCGCTTGATATAGTCATTGTCGTTGAGCGGCGGCGCCTTGAACACGACGACGTCGCCGCGCTCGGGTGTCTTGGCGAAAATGCGTCCGGGAATCAGCGGCACGCTGAACGGCAGGCTGTATTTCGAATAGCCATAGGCCATCTTGTTCACGAGCAGATAGTCGCCGATCAGCAGCCGCGGCTGCATCGATTCCGACGGAATGTTGAAGGGCGACAGGAAAAAGCTGCGGAAAATCAGAACCGCGACCGCCAGCCAGGCCAGGAAGCGAACCGTGTCGATCGCTTCTTCCTTGGCGCTCATCGGGGCGGGGGTGGGTGCGGGCGTCGCGGGGTCGGCGGGGGGCGGCGTGTCGGCGGTCAGGCTGGCATCGGTCATCGCGCGCATTTGGCGCTGAATAGGTCATCGCGCAAGCAAATATCGGCGGACGGCACTGGCGCCGAGAGGGCGGTGGACCTATGGAATTCTCTTTCTCTCCCCGTTCGTGTCGAGCGAAGTCGAGACACCCCGAAGGCGCGTGCCCACGATCGGCATCTCGACTGCGCTCGATGCGAACGGATAGGGGGAGTCACAGACTGGAGCAATGCATGACCACCGCCGATCAAGCCTGGCAGGCACTCGCCGACTGGCAACCGCAGCGGCTGACCGACCTCGTCGCCGCCGATCCCGCCACGCGGCTCGACCGGCTGGTACGCAATGTCGCCGGCATCCGCTTCGATTTCGCCAAGACCCATCTCGACGATGCGGCGATCGCGATCCTGTCCGATCTCGCCGCAGCGCAGGATTTCGCCGGGCGCCGCAAGACCTTGTTCGCGGGCGGCATCGCCAATCCGACCGAGGGGCGCGCTGCCGAGCATAGCGCCGAGCGCGGCGACGGCGCGCCCGAATCGGTGCACCGCGCGCAGGCGCTGCATCAGCGGATGCGGATGCTGATCGACGCGATCGAGGCGGGGGCATTCGGCGAGGTCCGGCACCTGCTCCACATCGGCATCGGCGGGTCGGCGCTCGGCCCCGACCTGCTCGTCGATGCGCTGGGGCGCAGCGGCTCGCGCTACGACGTCGCGGTGGTCTCGAACGTCGATGGCGCCGCGCTCGCGGAGGCGTTCGCCAAATTCGACCCCGCCTGCACGCTGGTCGCGGTGGCGTCGAAGACCTTCACCACCACCGAAACCCTGCTCAACGCCGCCTCGGCGCTGCAATGGATCGAGGAGGCGGGCGTGCCCGATCCTTATGGCCGCATCATCGCGCTCACCGCCAGCCCCGAGCGCGCGATGGAATGGGGCATCGACGAAACGCGCATCCTGCCGTTCAGCGAGACGGTCGGCGGGCGCTATTCGCTCTGGTCTTCGATCGGCTTTCCTGCGGCGCTCGCGCTCGGCTGGGACGCGTTCGCCGACATGCTGGAGGGAGCGGCCGAGGTCGACCGGCATTTCCGCCTTTGCGACGGGGCCGACAATATCTGCCTGCTCGCGGCCTTCGCCGACCAGCTTTACACCAACCGGCTCGGTTGCCAGACGCGCGCGGTGTTCGCCTATGACGAGCGGCTTCGGCTGCTCCCCGCCTATCTCCAGCAACTCGAAATGGAATCGAACGGCAAGGCGGTGACGCTCGGCGGCGAGCCGGTCGGCCACGCCACCGCCGCCATCACCTGGGGCGGCGTCGGCACCGACGCGCAGCACGCGGTGTTCCAGCTTCTCCATCAGGGAACGCACTTGGTCCCGGTCGAATTCGTCGTCGCGCGCGAGCCCGAGCATCTGCTCGACGAGGCGCATCACGAAACGCTCGTCGCCAATTGCATCGCGCAGGGCGCGGCGCTGATGTCCGGACGGACCGGCACCGACGGTGCGCGCGATTATCCGGGCGACCGGCCCTCGACGACGATCCTGCTCGACCAGGTGACGCCGTACAGCCTGGGGGCGCTGATCGCCTTTTACGAACATCGCGTCTTCGCCAATGCGGTGCTGCTCGGCATCAACCCCTTCGACCAGTTCGGGGTCGAACTGGGCAAGGAAATGGCGAAGGGGCTGGCCGAGGGGACGATGGAATTCGATCCCGCGACGCAGGCGCTGATGCAGGCCGCGCTCGGCGAATAAGACTGAGCGCAAAATTCGATTGGCAAGCCGCCGCCGCGTAACCACATAGGCGGCCGCTGCGAATGCCTGACGGCGCATCTTCAGGGGTCTTCCATGAGCGATTTCGACTATGATCTCTTCGTCATCGGCGCGGGCTCGGGCGGCGTCCGCGCGTCGCGCATCGCCGCGTCGCACGGCGCGCGCGTAGCGGTGGCGGAGGAGCATCGCGTCGGCGGCACCTGCGTCATCCGCGGCTGCGTGCCCAAGAAACTGCTCGTCTATGGTGCGCATTTCGCCGAGGATCTGCACGACGCGCGCAAATTCGGCTGGGACATTCCGGAGCCGCGCTTCGACTGGAACGTCCTGCGCGACAATGTGCTGGCCGAAGTCGACCGGCTCGAGGGCCTCTATGGCCAGACGCTCGACAATCACAAGGTCACCGTCTTCAAGACACGCGCGACGATCGTCGGCCCGCAGAAGGTGCGGCTCGCCGACGGCACCGAACTGACCGCCGAACGCATATTGGTCGCGACCGGCGGCTGGCCGCATGTGCCCGACTTTCCGGGTAGCGAATATGCCATCACCTCGAACGAGGTCTTTCACCTTGAAGCCCTGCCGAAGCGCATCGTGATCGCAGGCGGCGGCTATATCGCCAACGAGTTCGCCGGCATCTTCAACGAATTCGGCAGCAAGGTGACGATCGTCAACCGCGGCGACACGATATTGCGCGGCTATGACGAACAGATCCGCGACCGGCTGCTGCAGATATCGATGACCAAGGGCATCGAGTTCCGGTTCAACGCGCCGTTCCAGTCGATCACCAGGAACGACGACGGATCGCTGACCGTCATGCTCGAAGGCTGCGAACCGATCGTCGCCGACGCGGTGCTGGTGGCAGCGGGCCGCGTGCCGAACACCAAGGGCATCGGGCTGGAAGACGTCGGAGTCGAGCTCGACGAGCATGGCGCGATCAAGGTCGACGAGACCAACCAGTCGTCGGTGCCGAGCATCTATGCCGTCGGCGACGTCACCAACCGCATCCAGCTCACCCCGGTCGCGATCCGCGAGGGACAGGCGTTCGCGGACTCGGTCTTCGGCGGCAAGCCGACCGTGGTCGATTATCGGAATGTTCCGAGCGCGGTGTTCAGCCACCCGCCGATCGGCGCCGTCGGCATGACCGAGGCGCAGGCGCGCGACAAGCTCGGCTCGGTCCGTGTCTACACCAGCGACTTCCGCGCGATGAAGAATGTCCTCGCCGGACGCAACGAGCGCGCGCTGTACAAGATGGTGGTCAATGAGGCGACCGATCAGGTCGTCGGCCTCCACATGATCGGCCCCGACGCGCCCGAGATTCTGCAGGCCGCGGCGATTGCGGTGAAGGCGGGGCTGACCAAGGCCGATTTCGACGCCACGGTCGCGCTCCATCCGAGCATGGCCGAGGAACTGGTGCTGCTGAAATGATGCGCCCCGGCGAAAGCCGGGGTCCAGAAGGCGGAATGGACCCCGGCTTTCGCCGGGGAACGGCCAGTGCTATTCTCGCTGCAACAAGCAAGGAGAGGGGCGCATGGCGGGCACGGCATTGGTCACCGGGGGCAGCGGCTATATCGCGGGCTTCCTGATCCGGCAGCTGATCGACAATGGCTGGCACGTCCACACGACGGTGCGCAGCCTGAAGCGCGAGCCCGAGGTACGCGGCTGGCTGGGCGTCGACGACAGCAAGCTGCGCTTTTTCGCTGCCGACCTCGAACATGACGCCGGCTGGGCCGAAGCCATCGCGGGTTGCACCCATGTCGCGCATGTCGCGTCGCCCTTTCCGCTCGCCGTGCCGAAACATGCCGACGAACTGGTGATCCCGGCGCGCGAAGGTGTGTTGCGCGCGCTGCGCTTCGCCAGGGCGGCCGACATCAAGCGTTTTGTGCTGACCTCGTCGATGGCCGCCATCGCCTATGGCCATGGCAAGGGCCGCGAGCTCTACAACGAAACCGACTGGACCAACCTCGATAACCCCGACGTCATGCCCTATCCGCGCTCGAAGACCGTCGCCGAGCGCGCCGCGCGCGACTGGGTCGCGGCCGAGGGCGGCGATATCGAATTCGCCTCGGTCAATCCCGCGGCGGTGTTCGGACCCTTGCTCTCGGACGATCTGTCGACCTCGATCGAGGTCGTAAAGCAGCTTCTCGAAGGCAAGGTGCCGCTATGCCCCGACGTCGGTTTCGGCATCATCGACGTGCGCGACGTCGCCGACATGCATTATCGTGCGCTGACGGTGGAGGGGATCAGGGACGAGCGGTTCGTCTGCTCGGGGCCATTTTTGAAATTCATCGACGTCGCGCATATCCTGACCGCCCATCTGGGCGAGCAGGCGCGCAAGGTGCCGACGCGCAGGATGCCCGACTGGCTGCTCAAGGCGCTGGCGATCTTCCGGCCCGAATTGAAGCAGGTGGTTGCCGAACTCGGCAACGTCCGCGGTGGCGACAGCAGCCACGCGATGCAGCGCCTCGGCTGGACGATGCGGTCGCCCGAGGAAGCGATCCTCGCGACGGCGCATAGCCTGATCGAGCGGGGGATCGTGAAGGTCTGAAGCGCTAACCCCTCCCGCAAGCGGGAGGGGCAGCGAGACTTGGAAGCTTGCTTCCTAGTCGCAGCGGGGTGGGCTCAGCAGCGTCGCTTGCCCACCCCCGACCCCTCCCGCAAGCGGGAGGGGAGGATATCACGCGATCGTCGGCACGATCCCGCCCTCGGCGCGGATCGCCGAGCCGTTGGTCGCCGCCGCGAGCGGGCTCGCGAGGAAGGCGGTCATCGCGCCGATCTCGTCGGCGTCGATCAGGCGGCGGATCAGCGACAGCGGGCGCAGTTCCTCGAAAAAGGCCTTTTCGCGCTCGGCCTCGGGGGCGTCGGGGTTCGACACCACGGACTGGATGAAATCGACGATGCCTTCGGACCGCGTCGGCCCCGGCAGCACCGAATTGACCGTCACGCCGGTGCCCCTGGTCTGCTCGGCAAGGCCGCGCGCGATGGTGAGCTGCGCGGTCTTGGTCATGCCGTAATGGATCATCTCGGCGGGGGGCAGCAGCCCGCTTTCGCTCGCGATGAAGATCACCCGGCCCCAGTTCTTTTCGATCATCTTCGGAAAATAATGCCGCGACAGCCGCGCCCCGCTGACGACATTGACCTCGAAGATGTGGTGCCAGTCGGCGTCGCTGATTTCGGTGAAGGGCTTGGCTTCATAGATGCCGAGATTGTTGACGAGGATGTCGATTTCGGGGACCGCGGCGATCAGCGTCGCGGCGCCTTCGGCGGTCGCGGGATCGGCGAGGACAGGGCGAATGACGCCCGCCTGCGACAATTCGGCGGCGGCGTCGTCCAGCTTCGCCTGGCTGCGGCCGGTAATGACGACCTCGACGCCCGCCTCGGCGAGGCGCCTGGCGATCGCGAAGCCGATGCCGGCGGTCGATCCGGTGACGAGGGCGGTCTTGCCTTTGAGTTTCAGGTCCATGGCTGTTCTCCTTGGGTTGGGTGCGATGTTCCGAAAGCGAAGATAGCGCGGCGGCCCATTGTTGATTAGAATGTCACTCATCATTTCAGAAGTGATTCAAAATCAGGAATGGCGATGGACAACCGGTTCGGCGATATCGAGACCTTCCTCGCGGTGGCGAGCGGCGGCAGCTTTGCGGCCGCGGCCAAGGCATTGCGGCTCACCCCCTCGGCGGTCAGCCGCAGCATCGCGCGGCTCGAAGCGCGGCTCGGTACCATCCTCTTCCGCCGCACGACACGCTCGCTGGCGCTGACCGCCGAAGGCAGCGCCTATCGCGACCGGATGAGCGTGCTGCTCGCCGAGATCGAGACGGTCGAAAACGGCCTCGGCCGCGCGAAGCAGGGACCGCGCGGGTTGCTGCGCGTCAATGCCTCGCCGTCGATCGGCGTGCCGCTGCTGCCGATCCTGCCCAAATTCACCGCGCGCTATCCCGAGATCGTCCTCGACCTCGCGCTCTCCGACACGATCGTCGATCTGGTCGAGGAGCGCGCCGATATCGCGATCCGCATCGGCCCGCTCCGCGACACCAGCCTGCGCGCCAAGAAACTCGGCCACAGCCGCATGGTGCTGGTCGCCAGCCCCGCCTATCTGACACGGCGCGGCATGCCGCGCGCGCCCGACGACCTCGACGGGCACGACTGCCTGCGCTTCAGCTTCCGCCGCTCGATCGACAGCTGGCCGTTCCGCATCGGCGGGCGGATCGTTCACCGCCCGGTTCCCGGCAGCTTCTTCGGCAATTCCGGCGAGCTGGTGCGTCAGATGGCGGTCGCGGGCGGCGGCATTTCGCGCCACGGCCATTTCCACGTCGCCGCCGATCTCGCGGCTGGCCAGCTCGTCGAACTGCTGCCCGACTATCACCCCGGCGATGGCGAGGATATTCACGCGCTCTACGCTCCCGAGGACCGCGCCGCCGCACGCATTCGCGCCTTTCTCGATTTCTTGGAGGAAGAACTGGTGATCGCGCCCTAGCCTAGCCGATCCGGTACGGCACCACGTCGCGGCGGTCGGGGTCGACGAGGATCGGGCGGTCGCTGGGCGGAAAAGCGCGCTGGTCGCAATCGTCGCGCGGGCAGATGCGGCACGACGACCCGATGCGGGTCGCCGCCTGTGGGGCCGTGACGTCGACCCCATCGGCATAGACGAAGTCGGCGGCATATTGCGCCTCGCACCCCAGCGCGACCGCGTAGCGGCGGGGCGAGCGAGCGTAGCTGCCCGACGGCTTCACCAGCCCTTTCGCCATCGAGACGTAACGCACGCCGTCGGGCGTCTCGGCGAGCTGGAACAGGATGCGGTCCGGGATCGCCGCCGCTTCGTGCACGATCCACAACGGACAGGCGCCGCCGAAGCGCGCAAATTGCAGGCGCGTGGCCGAGTGCCGCTTGGTGATATTGCCCGCCATGTCGACGCGGCAGAAGAACATCGGGATGCCGCGCGCGCCGGGACGCTGGAGGGTCGAGAGGCGGTGGCACGCCTGCTCGAAACTGACGCCATAATCCATGCGCAGCCGGTCGATATCGTGCCGCACCGCGCGGGCGCTGGCGCGAAACGGGCAATAGGGCATCAGCACCGCGCCAGCGGCGTAATTGGCGAGCCCGACGTGGAGCAACTGCCGCGCCGCCGCCGTGCGCAGCGGGCTGGCCTCGACCACCGCCGCAATCTCGCCTGCCAGCGCCAGCGCGGCAAGCTGGTGCGCAAGCTGGAAGCGGCGGCTTTCAGCGGGCTGCGACGGGTCGATCACCAGATGGCGCATCGTCGCGTCATAGTCGCGCAGCGCCTGTGTCTGGTTGTAGACGATCGAAATGCCGAGCGCGTCGCGCAGGCGGCGTTCGATCGTCTCGACCGCGGGGGAGGGCGATTTGCCGCGCAGCTGCGACGCGAGCACTTCGGCGGCGCGGTCGATGCTGTCGACATAATTGCCCGCGTCGTGGAACCAGTCGCGCACCTCTTCCCACGGCAGGCGGCTACCCTCGGCGGTGCCGCCGGTCAGCGCCTCGTCGATCATCTGCAGCCGCTGGCCCGCGCGGCGATAGGCGGCGTGGAGCGCGACGAACTGGTCGGCGAGCTGCGGTTGCTGGAGCGCAGCGCGTTCGAGCTGGTCTGGGGGCAGCGGCGCCGCGGCGAACAGCGGATCGGCCGCCGCCTCGCGTAGCGCGCCCTGGCGCCGGTCGCCGGTATCGGCGGCGACCTCCTCCCATTCGAGCGGGAACAGGCGTTGCAGCCGATCGAGGAGGGCGGGTGTCAGCGGGCGGTCGTCGTGCTCGATCTGGCTGAGGTAGGAGGTGGAGATGGCGAGGGCGGCAGCGAACTCGGCCTGTTTGAAGCCGCGTTCGAGACGGAGCGTTTTGAGGCGATTGCTAGGCAAAGATTCGTTGGCGCATTCAAAACACCTCAATTCCCGTTCGCCCTGAGTTTGTCGAAGGGCCGTATTTGCTTTGATGCAAGGCAAGAGCGGTGTTTCGACAAGCTCAGCACGAACGGATCAAAAGAAGCCTTAGTTTGCAAACTTGTACTTTGCAACTTTGCAAATTCACATTTGCCTCGCCATGACCAAACGGGCAGGGGAGGCTGTTCGCAACCCGTGGGAGAGCTGCATGTCCGCCAATATCGCCGAAATGGAACGCCGCCGCGCCGCCGCTGCCCTGGGGGGCGGGCAAAAGCGCATCGACGCGCAGCACAGCAAGGGCAAGCTGACCGCGCGCGAACGGCTCGACGTGCTGCTCGACGAAGGCTCGTTCGAGGAACTCGACACCTATGTCGAGCATAATTGCACCGATTTCGGCATGGAAAATCAGAAGATTCCGGGCGATGGCGTCGTCACCGGCAGCGGCACGATCAACGGCCGCCTCGTCTATGTCTTCAGCCAGGATTTCACGGTCTTCGGCGGCGCCCTGTCCGAGCGGCACGCCGAAAAGATCATGAAGGTGATGGACAATGCGATGAAGGTCGGCGCGCCGGTCATCGGCCTGAACGACAGCGGCGGCGCGCGCATCCAGGAGGGCGTGGCTTCCTTGGGCGGCTATGCTGAGGTGTTCCAGCGCAACGTGCTGGCGTCGGGCGTGGTGCCGCAGATCAGCCTGATCATGGGCCCCTGCGCGGGCGGCGCGGTTTACAGCCCGGCGATGACCGACTTCATCTTCATGGTGAAGGACAGCAGTTACATGTTCGTCACCGGCCCCGATGTTGTCAAAACCGTCACCAACGAGGTGGTGACGCAGGAGGAACTGGGCGGCGCGATCACCCATACGACCAAAAGCTCGGTCGCCGACATAGCGTTCGAGAATGATATCGAAGCGCTGCTCGCGACGCGCGACTTCTTCGATTACCTGCCCGAAAACAACCGCAGCGGCGTGCCCGTTCGCCCCACGAACGATCCGTGGGACCGCGCCGAGCCGAGCCTCGACACGCTGATTCCGCCCAATGCGAACCAGCCGTACGACATGCACGAACTGATCCGCAAGACGGTCGACGAGGGCGATTTCTTCGAGGTGCAGCTAGGCGCATGCGGGCAATATTATCTGCGGCTTCGGTCGCATCGAGGGGCGCACGATCGGCATCGTCGCGAACCAGCCGCTGGTGCTTGCGGGGGTGCTCGACATCAATTCGTCGAAGAAAGCGGCGCGCTTCGTCCGCTTCTGCGACGCGTTCGAGATTCCGATCGTCACCTTTGTCGACGTCCCCGGCTTCCTGCCCGGCACCGCGCAGGAATATAACGGCATCATCAAGCATGGCGCGAAATTGCTCTTCGCCTATGCCGAGGCGACGGTGCCCAAGATCACGGTGATCACGCGCAAGGCCTATGGCGGCGCCTACGACGTGATGGCGTCGAAACATCTGCGCGGCGACCTGAACTATGCCTGGCCGACCGCCGAGATCGCGGTGATGGGCGCGAAGGGCGCGGTGGAAATCATCTTCCGCAGCGACATCGGCGACCCCGAGAAGATCGCGCAGCGCACGAAGGAATATGAGGACCGCTTCGCCAATCCCTTCGTCGCGGCGTCGCGGGGGTATATCGACGAGGTGATCCACCCGCACAACACACGCAAGCGGATCGCGCTGGGACTCAGGAAGTTGCGGAACAAGCAGCTGGAGAATCCGTGGAAGAAGCATGACAATATTCCGTTGTGAGATTTCACCGTCACCCCGGACTTGATCCGGGGTCCCGCTATCCGACGCGCGAAAAGCGGGATGCCGGATCAAGTCCGGCATGACGAAATTGGAGAACGTTTGAATGAAACCAAGCCGCCCCAACCAAATCCTCCCCGGAACGGGGAGGGGGACCATGCGAAGCATGGTGGAGGGGGTGGTCGGCCTTGCGCGGTGTTGCGAGAGGACGCCACCCCCCTCCGTCAGCGCTTCGCGCTGCCACCTCCCCGCGAGCGGGGGAGGAATGAAGGAAAAGCTATGGAACTGGGACGTTTAAACCACATCGGCGTTGCGACGCCGTCGATTGCCGACAGCATCGTCTTTTACCGCGATATAATGGGCGCGACGACGATTCATGAGCCGTTCGACCTGCCCGAGCAGGGGGTGAAGGTGTGTTTCGTCGATACACCCGGCGCCGACGGCGCGCTGAACGGCACACAGATCGAGCTGATTGAACCATTGCCGGGGAACACGTCCATCGCCAGCTTCCTCGAGAAGAACCCGGCGGGGGGGCAGCATCACATGTGCTACGAAGTCCCCGACATCCACGCCGCCAAGGCCGCGTTCGAGGCGCTGGGCAAGCGCGTGCTGGGCGAGCCGCGGATCGGGGCGCATGGGACGCTGATTTTCTTCGTCCATCCGCGCGACATGGGCGGGGTGCTGACCGAAATCATGGAGACGCCGAAGGGCGACCACTAAAACCTTCTCCCCTTGCGGGAGAAGGATACGAAGGCTTGTGAGCGAAGCGAACTAGCCGCAGTTGGATGAGGGGTTGCGAGCGAAGCTCGCGCGGTCCTTTGGACCGCAACCCCTCACCCAGCTTCAACTAGGCGGCAAGCCGCCAAGTTTCCGCAACCCTCTCCCGCAAAGGGGAGAGGGGGAATGAGGCAAGAGACGAATTATGACCGACAAACCCACCCGCGACCAATGGGCCGAAGCCGCCGCCAAGGAAGTGAAGGGCAAGGACCTCACCTGGCACACGCCCGAGGGGATAGACGTCAAGCCGCTCTACACGGCGGAGGACGTCCAGACCGACCCCGGCCTCCCCGGCTTCGCGCCCTTCACGCGCGGCGTGCGCGCGTCGATGTATGCGGGACGCCCGTGGACGATCCGGCAATATGCGGGCTTTTCGACCGCCGAGGAATCGAACGCCTTCTATCGCCGCAACCTCGCGGCGGGGCAGAAGGGGCTGTCGGTCGCCTTCGACCTTGCCACCCACCGCGGCTATGACAGCGACCATCCGCGCGTCGTCGGCGATGTCGGCAAGGCGGGGGTCGCGATCGACAGCGTCGAGGATATGAAGATCCTGTTCGACGGCATCCCGCTTGACCAGATGTCGGTCAGCATGACGATGAACGGCGCGGTGATCCCGATCCTCGCCTTCTTCATCGTCGCGGGCGAGGAGCAGGGGGTCGATCGCAAATTTCTCGACGGGACCATCCAGAACGACATCCTCAAGGAGTTCATGGTCCGCAACACCTACATCTACCCGCCCGAGCCGAGCATGCGGATCATCAGCGACATCTTCGGCTACACCAGCCGCGAGATGCCCAAGTTCAACAGCATCTCGATCAGCGGCTATCATATGCAGGAAGCCGGCGCGACGCAGGTGCAGGAGCTGGCCTTCACCATCGCCGACGGGGCGGAATATGTGCGGTACGGCGTCGCGTCGGGGCTCGACATCGACAAGTTTGCCGGGCGCCTGTCCTTCTTCTTCGCGATCGGCATGAACTTCTTCATGGAGATCGCCAAGCTGCGCGCCGCGCGCGTGCTGTGGCACCGCGTGATGACCAATCTCGGCGCCAAGGACGAGCGGTCGAAGATGCTGCGGACGCATTGCCAGACGTCGGGCGTCTCGCTGACCGAGCAGGATCCGTACAACAATGTCATGCGCACGACGATCGAGGCGATGGCGGCGATGCTCGGCGGCACGCAGAGCCTCCACACCAACGCACTCGACGAAGCGATCGCGCTGCCGACCGATTTCTCGGCGCGTATCGCGCGCAACACGCAGATCGTCATCCAGGAAGAGACCGGGATGACCAAGGTCGTCGATCCGCTCGGCGGCTCCTATTATGTCGAGGCGCTGACGCAGGAGCTGGTCGACAAGGCGTGGGAGATCGTCGAGCGCGTCGAGAAGGAAGGCGGCATGGCCAAGGCGGTCGCCGCGGGCTGGCCCAAGGCGATGATCGAGACGGCGGCGGCGGCGCGGCAGGCGCGCGTCGACCGCGGCGATGATGTGATCGTCGGCGTGAACAAATATCGCCTCGCCAACGAAGACCTGCTCGAAACGCTGGAAGTGGACAATACGAAGGTACGCGAGGCGCAGATCGCGCGCATCAACAAGACCAAGGCGGGCCGTGACGAGGCGGCGTGCCAGGCGGCGCTGAAGGCGCTGCGCGATGCCGCGGCGGGCGAGCAGTCGATCGAGAATAATCTGCTCGCGCATGCGGTCGAGGCCGCCCGCGCCCGCGCGACGCTCGGCGAGATTTCGTCGGCGATGGAGGAAAGCTTCAACCGCTATGCGACCCAGCCGACCCCGGTGAAGGGCGTCTATGCCGCGCCTTACGAAGGCGATGCGCGCTGGCAGCAGGTGCTCGACGGCGTCGCGGCGGTCGAACGCCGCATGGGACGCAAACCCAAGCTGCTCGTCGCCAAGATGGGGCAGGACGGACACGACCGCGGAGCGAACGTCATCGCCTCGGCCTTCGGCGACATGGGCTTCGACGTCGTGTCGGGGCCGCTGTTCCAGACGCCCGAGGAAACGGTGGTGCTGGCGCTGGAGAGCGGAGTCGATGTCGTCGGCGCCTCGAGCCTCGCGGCGGGGCACAAGACTTTGATCCCCGAACTGATCGCCAAGCTGCGCGAGGCCGGCCGCAACGACATCAAGGTGATCGCGGGCGGGGTGATCCCGCCGCAGGATTATGATTATCTGCGCGATGCGGGGGTGCAGGGGATTTACGGGCCGGGCAGCAATGTCGTCGAATGCGCCGCCGACGTGCTGCGGTTGCTAGGGCATAATATGCCGCCGTTGGAGGATGCCGCATGAATATCAATCAGAACTGCTCCCCGGCGAAAGCCGGGGTCGAGAGCGGAGCAGAGCCGTCGATTCTGGACAGCACTGGGCCCCGGCTTTCGCCGGGGTGCGACGAGGAAGTTCGTCGCAACTGGACCCGCGCGGAAATCGCCGAGCTGTTCGACCTGCCGTTCGACGAGCTGATGTGGGAAGCGCAGGGCGTCCATCGCCGCCATCATGCGCGCGGCGAAGTGCAGCTATGCACCTTGCTCAGCATCAAGACCGGCGGCTGCGCCGAGGATTGCGGTTATTGCTCGCAGTCGGCGCATGCCGAAACGGGGCTGAAGGCCACCAAGCTGATGGACGTGCGCGCGGTGCTGCAGGCGGCGGCGCAGGCGAAGGATGCGGGGTCGCAGCGTTTCTGCATGGGCGCGGCGTGGCGCAACCCCAAGGACCGCGACATGCCCGCGATCGTCGAGATGATCGAGGGCGTGCGCCAGATGGGCATGGAAACCTGCATGACGCTCGGCATGCTCAGCAAGGACCAGGCGCAGACGCTCGCGGTCGCGGGGCTCGACTATTACAACCACAATATCGACACGAGCCCCGAGAATTACGGCAATGTCATCACCACGCGGACGTTCCAGGAGCGGCTAGATACGCTGGAGGAAGTGCGGCAGGCGGGGATCAACGTCTGTTCGGGCGGCATCGTCGGCATGGGCGAGACGCGCAGCGACCGGGTGGGCTTCATCCACACGCTCGCGACGCTGCCCGAACATCCGGGCAGCGTGCCGATCAACGCGCTGGTGCCGGTGAAGGGCACCGTGCTCGGCGACATGCTCGCCGATACCCCGCTCGCGAAGATCGACGATATCGAGTTCGTCCGCACCGTCGCGGTCGCGCGCATCACCATGCCGTTGTCCATGGTGCGCCTGTCGGCGGGGCGTGAGAGCATGTCGGAGGCGACGCAGGCGCTCTGCTTCATGGCGGGCGCGAACAGCATCTTCACCGGGGACAAGCTGCTGACCACGGCGAATGCGGGCGACAGCAAGGACGCGGCGCTGTTCGCGAAGCTGGGGCTGCGCCCGATGGAGAGTGAAGAGCCGATGCGGATGGAGGCGGTGGAGTGAGCATGCCGGGGCCAGAGGAAGTCTTCGGGTGAGCCGATGCGGTAAATCCCTGATGCTGATCGGCTGGACATTCGCCGTCTTTGTTGCGGCGATGCTTCCCCTGACGCCGCTCGCCGTAGGATCGAATGATTGCCTGCTGCAGGAAAATATCGTTCAAAGTGAGCAGGAAGAGGCCGCGTGCATGAAATCCTACGACAATTGGTCGTCGGGCGTGATCGCGGTCTTTTTCGTGATGTGGGCCTCCGTCGGACTCGTGATCCTCAGGATGCGCACCGGCCGAGATGAGCATAGCGAATGACCCGAAAGGCGCTGCTCCTTCTTCTGACTTCGGTGTTGTTGCTGCCCGCGTCCTGCGCGTGCGGCTACACGGCGAACCGGATGCAGGGCGTGCGGCTGGGGACCGAAGGCGGCACGGCGTCACCTTTGTGGACCGAGAATATGCTGTGGATCGGCGCGCTGGGGCTGATGCTGGTTTGGGCGCGGCAGGTGTCGAAAAGCTATCGGACCGAAGCCAGCCGCGAAGGAGACGGGCGAATGATCAGAGGGATCGTCCTCGGCGCAGTGCTCGTCCTCGCTTTCGCGTCTGCCCGACCGGCGTCGGCATGCTGGAAACAAACGCCCGCCGGCGAGGCGCAGGAGCGGAAGCGCGAGAAAAGCTGGCTTCGCAAGAATAGCGACAAAGTGGTGACAGGCACTTGGCATCTGCTCGAAGAAGGTGCTGACGAATACAGCGGCTATCGCATGACAGGCTATATCGAAGCGCTTCGCGGCAAGCGGGTCGAACGATATCGCACCTCCTTTGTTCCCGAGATCAACTGCGGATTTCCAAACTACTACGTGAACGATGGCGATAAGGGGCGATTCTATCTGGAGCATGACGATCCCGATCCCGATGACGGTGAGGACGGTTTCATCGACGCCTATGACTATGTGCATTTTGTCCCGGCGGGAGAGGGCAAATGATCGCCGCGATGCTTTTCGCGCTGGCAGTCGCCGCGCAGGAACCCGAGATCGACTGCGAGAACCCGCAATATCAGGTCGAAATGAACTATTGCGCCGGGCGCGACTATGACGCCGCCGACGCCGAGTTGAACGCGCAGTGGAAGCTGACCGTCGCGGCGTTGAAGGCGCGCGACAAGGATATCGACCGCAGCTACGACACCCAGCCGACGCATTACGATACGCTGATCGCGTCGCAGCGCGCGTGGCTGACCTATCGCGACCAGCACTGCCTTTCCGAAAGCTTCGCCGCACGCGGCGGGAGCATGGCGCCGATGCTGCACAGCGGCTGCATGGCGCGGCTGACCAAGGAACGGACGGCGGAGCTGGAAGAGCTGGCGGGTGAGAACTGATGCACGCGCGTGCAGCTCTTCCAATCCTTATTCCTATTGCGACGCTAATGGCGGGATGCTCGGCTTCTGCGACGAACGCCGAAAACGAAGCTGCCGATCCGCTCGCCATTTTCAGCAGAGCCGATTTGTCATTTTCGGAGCGCGTTCGCGCAGCGGAGCTGAGCTGCCGGAACGACCCAAAGATCGTCCAATGCTCAACGAACCTTTTAGATCGTGCAGACAAGTATGTGGCTGAAGAGCTTCGAAATGCTGTTCGTGACGCTCGCAAAATTGACGAGCGTGGTGCTGCGGATTGCGACGACAGCATGCGCCAATCTGGGCGAGGATGCGACGGCGTCGGCGAAAACGCGTTAGTAGGACATCTCCAGGCTTCGCAGCATGCTTGGACGGAGTATCGGGAAACGCAGTGCGACTCCGAGTCCCTTCGGCAGCGCGGGGGCTACGGAGCCCATTTCCTCTGGAATATTTGCGCGAGCAGAATCGCCGCCACGCGCGGCGAAGAGATCGTCAGCATGATGAAACAATATCGCCAAGATTATGGCCTCGCTTCGGAGTCAAAACAGTAAGATGTTCAAGAAAATCCTGATCGCCAATCGCGGCGAAATCGCCTGTCGCGTCATCAAGACCGCGCGGCGCATGGGCATCGCGACCGTAGCCGTCTATTCGGACGCCGACGCGCGCGCGCCTTTCGTCCAGATGGCGGATGAAGCGGTGCATATCGGCGCTTCGCCCGCGGCGGAATCCTATCTGATCGCCGACAGGATCATTGCCGCCTGCAAGGCGACGGGCGCGGAGGCGGTGCATCCGGGCTATGGTTTCCTGTCGGAGCGCACCAGCTTCGCCGAGGCGCTGGCCAAGGAAGGTATCGCCTTCATTGGCCCGCCGGTGAACGCGATCGCGGCGATGGGCGACAAGATCGAGTCGAAGAAGCTCGCGAAGGAAGCGGGGGTCAACGTCGTTCCCGGCTTCGTCGGCGAGATCCGCGACACCGAGCATGCGGTCGAGATTGCGAACGAGATCGGCTATCCGGTGATGATGAAGGCCTCGGCCGGCGGCGGCGGCAAGGGGATGCGGCTCGCCTATGACGAGAAGGACGTCCGCGAGGGGTTCGAGGCCACCAAGCGCGAAGGGCTCAACAGCTTCGGCGACGACCGCGTGTTCATCGAGAAATTCATCCTCAACCCGCGCCATATCGAGATCCAGATCCTCGGCGACCAGCACGGCAATATTCTCTACCTCAACGAGCGCGAATGCTCGATCCAGCGCCGCCACCAGAAGGTGGTCGAGGAGGCGCCGTCGCCCTTCGTGACCGACAAGATGCGGAAAGCGATGGGCGAGCAGTGCGTCGCGCTCGCACGCGCGGTCGGCTATTACAGCGCGGGCACGGTCGAGCTGATCGTCTCGGGCGCCGACCCGACGGGCGAGAGCTTCTATTTCCTCGAAATGAACACGCGGCTGCAGGTCGAGCATCCGGTGACCGAGGCGATCACCGGCGTCGACCTGGTCGAACAGATGATCCGCGTCGCGGCGGGCGAGGCACTGGCGTTCACGCAGGACGATGTGAAGCTCGACGGCTGGGCGATCGAGAACCGCGTCTATGCCGAGGACCCCTATCGCGGCTTCCTGCCCTCGACCGGGCGGCTGGTGCGCTATCGCACCCCGGTTCCGGCATGGGCGGGCGACGAGCGCGGCGAGGATGGCGTCCGCGTCGATGCGGGGGTCGAGGAGGGCGGCGAAGTGTCGATCTTCTACGACCCGATGATCGCCAAGCTGGTGACCTGGGCGCCGACACGCGACGAGGCCGCCGATCTGCAGATCGCGGCGCTCGACCGCTTCGAACTCGAAGGGCTCGGCCACAATATCGACTTCCTGTCGGCGATCATGCAGCATCCGCGTTTCCGCGCCGGCGAGCTGACGACGGGCTTCATCGCGGAGGAATATCCCGAAGGCTTCCATGGCGCCGACACGGGCGAGGATGTGACGCGCGCGCTCGCCGCGATCGCGGGCTTCATGGCGAGCGCCGAAGCCGACCGCGCGCGGCGCACCGACGGCCAGCTCGGCGACCGGCTGAACCCGCCCGCCAAATGGCAGGTGACGACCGGCGGAACGCCGCACAAGGTGAAGGTCGGCGAAAAACATATCAAGGTCGACGGCGACAAGGTTGATATCGCGCTCGAATATACGCCGGGCGACCGGCTCGTCGTCGCCGGGATCGACGACAGCGAGCTGGCGGTAAAGGTCGCCAGGACGCGCACCGGCTGGCGCATGACGGCGCGCGGGCGCATCCACGACGTGCGCGTGCTGCCGTGGCACATCGCGCCGCTGGCGTCGCACATGATCGAGAAGGTGCCGCCCGACCTGTCGAAATTCCTCATCTGTCCGATGCCGGGCCTCCTCGTCGCGCTGCATGTGGGCGAAGGCGACAAGGTCGAGGCCGGCCAGCCGCTCGCGACGGTCGAGGCGATGAAGATGGAAAATATCCTGCGCGCCGAGAAGGCGGGCGTGGTGAAGACGGTGAACGCCGCGCAGGGCGACAGCCTGGCGGTCGATGCTGTCATCCTCGAAATGGAATAATCCGCAAAAAATCCGTTCGTGCTGAGCTTGTCGAAGCACCGTCCTTCCTTCTACGGCAGCCGGAGAGAGAACAGCCCTTCGACAGGCTCAGGGCGAACGGAGTGTGTTTGAATGCACGTCAATCACGATGCCGACGCGGGCGCCGCACCCGAAATAAACTTCGACGATTTCCTGAAGGTCGACATCCGCATCGGCACCATCGTCGAGGCCGAACCCTACCCCGAAGCCCGCAAACCCGCCTTCAAGCTGAAGATCGACTTCGGCCCCGCGATCGGGGTGAAGAAAAGCAGCGCGCAGATCGTCGACCGCTATGCGCTGGACGCGTTGCCGGGGCGGCAGGTCGCCGCCGTGGTCAATTTCCCGCCGCGCCAGATCGGCAAATATATGTCCGAGGTGCTGACGCTGGGCTTTGCCGACGCGGACGGCGCGGTGATCCTCTTCGCGCCCGACCGTCCCGTGCCCGACGGATCGCGCTTATTTTAGCGCCGTCCTTGCGAGCGTAGCGGGCCGAAGGCGGCCATCGTGATGGCCAACCAACCCAGAGTGGAGTAAACCGCCCTGGATTGCTTCGCTACGCTCGCAATGACGGTGAACGGGGAAGCGGGGGAGACGCACAATGACGTTACCGGTAACCGCCTTCGTGGCCGCCGTCTGCGCGCTGCTGCTGCTCGCGACGGCGATCGACACCGTCCGCCAGCGGCTGCGGCTCGGCGCGGCGTTCGGCGACCACGGCGATGCCAAATTGATCAGCGCCAGCCGCGCGCACGGCAATCTCGCCGAATATGCGCCGATCGTCGTGATCCTGCTCGGCCTGCTCGAAAGCGCACGCGCGAACCATATGGCGCTGATGGTGATCGGCGCGGTCTTCCTGATCGGGCGGGTCGCGCATGTCGTCGGGCTCTACACGCCGTCGCCGCCCGGAAAGGCGCCGCTCGGCCGTCAGGTCGGGGTGCTCGCGACTTTTGCCAGCCTGCTGGTGCTGGGCGGCTGGACCTTGTGGATATTGGCGATGGTGAATCTGTAGGGCGGTTTTGGGCGTGGAAGGCGGACCGTCCTCTATGTCCGTTCGTGTCGAGCCCTTCGACTGCCTTGCAGGCGCTCAGGATGAACTTCGGCCCTTGGCCGAAGTCGAGACACCCATCGGTCGCGTGCGCCTTCGGGGTGTCTCGACTTCGCTCGACACGAACGGGATTCATAGGGCGGCTTGACCGCGATTGCCTCGTTTCAGCCCTTCCCGTTCCCCGGCGCAAGCCGGGGTCCAGATGGCGAACGCAGCCTTCTCCTCATGGACCCCGGCTTGCGCCGGGGAGCGCCGCTTCCGCCCGATAGCGGCCCTTCGGCGCCGCCGCGCGGCCTTCAATCCTCGACCAGCGCCACTGCCCGGATCCACCCCGCGCTGGCGCGCTCGATCTTCACCGGGAAGCAGCTCAGCGTCCAGCCGGTCGGGGGCAGGGCGGCGAGGTTGGTCAGCTTCTCGATCTGGTAATAGGGCTTGATCCGCCCCGCCTTGTGGCCTTCCCAGATGATCGAGGGATCGCGCGTTTCGGCCCAGCGCCGCGCAGTGTGGCTGAACGGCGCGTCCCAGCTCCACGCATCGGTGCCGACGACCTGCACGCCGCGTGCCGTGAGGTAGAGCGTCGCCTCCTCGCCCATGCCGCAGCCCTGGTCTGTAAAATTGTCGGTGCCGTACACCGCGCCTGACTGGACGAGGACGATGTCATAGGGCTGGAGTTCGTGCCCGATGCGCGCGAGTTCGGCCTCCACCTCGGCCCCGGTCACGACATGGCCCGCGGGCTTGGCCGAGAAGTCGAGCTTCACGCCGGGCCGGAAAAACAGGTCGAGCGGGGCTTCGTCGATGCTCGGGGCCGGCGTCGCGCCGCTGTCGGTCGTCGAATGGAAATGCCACGGCGCGTCCATGTGCGTGCCGTTGTGCGTGCTGAGCGTCAGGCTCTCGACCGCCCAGCCTTCGCCGTCGGGCAGGTCGTCCTGCGTCAGCCCGGGAAAGAACATCGCGATCTGCTGCCACGTATTTTCGTGGGTCATGTAGGTGATCTGCGGGCGCATCACCGGCGGGTCGGACACGACCTCGTTGGTGATCGGGATCGAGAGGTCGATGAACCGGGTCATGCCGCGATGCTGCGCCCACGCACCCGCTTGTGCAAGGCCGAACAGCAGCTATGACGTAACGGATAAACAACACCGTTTGCCCTGAGCTTGTCGAAGGGCCGTCCTGTTTTTTGCGAGGACCGAAGGAAGAACGGTCCCCTTCGACTTCCTTGCAGGCGCTCAGGACAGGCTTCGACAAGCTCAGGACGAACGGCATTTGGGGGAATATCGGGTTTATGAGTGAAGGCGCCGCCTATCAGCCGACCGCGAAGGACATCCGCCTCGTCATCGCCGCCTCGTCGGCGGGGACGATCTTCGAATGGTATGATTTCTTCATCTATGGCACGCTTGCGGCGATCATCGGCAAGGCCTTTTTCCCCAGCGACAATGCGACGCTCGAAATATTGCTCGTCTGGGCGGGGTTCGCGGTCGGCTTCGGCTTCCGCCCGCTGGGCGCGGTGCTGTTCGGCTTCCTCGGCGACCGGCTGGGGCGCAAATATACCTTCCTCGTCACCGTGACCCTGATGGGTATCGCGACCGCTCGGCGTCGGCATGATCCCGTCCGCCGCGACGATCGGCATCGCGGCGCCGATCATCGTCATCCTGCTGCGCGTGCTGCAGGGGCTGGCGCTCGGCGGCGAATATGGCGGCGCGGCCGTCTATGTCGCCGAACATTCGCCGCCCGAAAAGCGGGGTTTCTACACCAGCTTCATCCAGGCGAGCGTCGTCGGGGGCTTCGTGCTCAGCCTGATCGTCGTGCTCGGGTGCAAGGCGGTGATGTCCGACGCGATCTGGGAGAGCTGGGGCTGGCGCGTGCCCTTCCTGCTGTCGCTCGGCCTGCTTGCGATTTCGCTGTGGATGCGGCTCAAACTTTCCGAAAGCCCGGTTTTCCAGGCGATGAAGGCCGAGGGCGAGCTGGCGAAAAATCCGCTCAAGGAAAGCTTCACCTACCCCGGAAACCCCAAACGCATCTTCGTCGCGCTGTTCGGTATTGCCGCGGGCCTCACCGTCATCTGGTACACCGCCATGTTCTCCGGCCTCGCTTTCCTGAAAGGGCCGATGAAGATCGAGGATACCGCCGCCGAGATCATCGTCGGGGTCGCGGCGGCGCTCGGCATGGGCTTTTTCCTGTGGGCGGGGGCCATTTCCGACCGCATCGGGCGCAAGAAGCCGATCGTCTGGGGCTATGCCGCGACGCTCGTGCTGCTCTTCCCGCTCTTCTGGCTGATGGGCAGCGTCGGCAATCCGGCGCTGACCGCGGCGGCCGAAAAGGCGCCCGTCGTCGTCGCCGGGTCGCAGTGCAGCTTCGATCCCTTTGCGCAGGTGCAGGCGACGGCGTGCGGCAAGACGCTCGGCGAGCTCACCAGGCTCGGCGTCCCCTACACCGTCAAGGACAGCGGCAGCGGCTTCGACAGCGTGACGATCACGGTCGGCGGCCGTGAGGTCGCGGGCGAGGACCCGGCGGTGCTGCGTCCGGCGCTCGAGGCGATGGGCTATGATTTCGAAAAGCAGATTCCGGGGCCGCTGAGCATCGCGGTGATCGTCGCGGCGCTGCTGGGGCTCAGCGCGCTGTCGGGCTTCACCTATGGCCCGGTCGCGGCGCTGCTGTCCGAAATGTTCCCGCCGCATGTGCGCTACTCGTCGCTGTCGATCCCCTATCATCTCGGCACCGGCTATTTCGGCGGGTTCCTGCCGCTGATCGCCAGTTTCATCATCGCCAAGACCGGCGATGCCTATGCGGGGCTGTGGTACACCTGGGGCGTGGTCCTGGTCGCCTTCCTTATCGCCGCCTTCATGCTGAAGGAGCCGGTCGAGGGACAATGGGGCAAGGCATCGCCCGCGGGTTGATCGCCCCCATTGGCGCTGCGGGTTTTCGCGGCTAGGGGCGGGGGATGATCGAGATCGCCGCTCCGCTCCGCCTTCGCCTCGACAGGCAAGCGCTCGTTGCCAACTGGCGCTGGCTGGCTCGGGCGAGCGGCGCGGCGGCCTGCGGCGCGGCGATCAAGGCCGATGGCTATGGCCTTGGCGCGCGTGCGGTCATGCACCATCTCGCCGACGCCGGATGCCGTTTCTTCTTCGTCGCGACCTGGGCCGAGGCCGCGGCGCTGATGCCGCTGCCCCGGGGGGTATCGCTGTCGGTGCTCCACGGCGTCGGCGAGGCCGACATGGTGGCGGCGCGTATGCTGCCGGCGCGTCCGGTGCTCAACAGCATCGAACAGGTCGCGCGCTGGCGCCATGCCGGGGAAGGGCGCCCGTGCGACGTGATGGTCGATACGGGGATGAACCGGCTGGGATTGACCGCCGCCGAGGCGGTGGGTGGCGCGCTGGATGGCCTCGCGATCGAGACCTTGCTCAGCCACCTCGCCTCGGCCGACGAGGAGAGCGCGCAGAATGCGCGCCAGCTCGCGGCCTTTCGCGCGCTTCGCGAGGCCATTCCAGCGCGGCGCTACAGCCTTGCGAACAGCGCCGAGCATCTGCCTCGGCACCAACTATGCGTTCGATCTCACCCGCCCCGGCCTCGCCCTATATGGCGGCACGCCGCGCGCCGAGGCCGCCGGGCATATCCGTCAGGTCGCCTTTCCCGAGGCACGCGTGCTGCAAATGCGCACCGTCCCGGCCGAGCGAAAGCGTCGGTTACGGCGCGACCTGGATTGCGCCCGCGGACAGCCGCATCGCGATCGTCAATCTCGGCTACGCCGATGGCTATCTGCGCTGTCACGCGGGCCGCGGCGGGGCGACCTGGAACGGCGCGGCCCTGCCGCTGGTCGGGCGCGTGTCGATGGATCTGCTTGCTTTCGATGCCGGCGCAGCGGCCGGGCTGGGCGAGGGCGACTGGCTGGCGCTCGACTATGATCTTGCAGCGACAGCCGCGCAGGGCGGCCTGTCGCAATATGAGCTGTTGACCAGCCTCGGATCGCGTTTCGAGCGCTACTGGGACTGACAGTGACGTCCGGTTGGCGGGCGCGAGCGCACATATCCGATCTGATCCCCGGCGAAGGCCGGGGTCCGGAGCGGTAGAAAGCCGACATAGCGTTGTGACGCTCTGGAACCCGGTCTTTGCCGGGGAGCGGGTTATGGCGAATCGTCCGCTCCCCACCCCAAAGCCGTCAGGTTCGCAAAAGAAAAGGCCGCCTTCCCGAGGGAAGGCGGCCCGTTTCCGTGGCCCGTGCCGACTGGCTTACCAGTTGGCGCGGATACCGGCGTAGAAGTAGCGACCGAAAGTGTCGTACGGATCGCCAGCGGCCGTACCGAGCAGACCCAGCGGCGGCTTCTTGTCGAACGCGTTGTCGATGCCGACGTAGAAGTTGAACTTCTTGTCGATTTCGAGATTTGCCCGGAAGCTGTGGTACAGCGCATCGGGGTAGTAGACACGCGGGAACTGGTCGGCATTTGCCGGCGGGAAAGTGATGATATCCCCCGGCGTGCAAGTCCCGCCGTTCGGGTTCGTGCCGCTGGCCGGACACGGATCCAGATAGGGATTCTGAGCCTCCCACGTACCGATCGTCTGTTTGCCGATGTAACGAACCGTCCAGCTCAGGTCGAATTCGCCGAAGTCGTAGTTTATGCTCGCGTTGGCAGCCCAGCGCGGATCCCCCAATTCGCTCATCTGACGGTTCGGGTCAGCCGGATTGAGCGGGTTGGTAAAGTTGTCGAGCTTCAGCAGGTGCGTCGCGATCGCGCGGAACGAGACGCGGTGGCCATTGTCGAACGTCCGGCGATACTGGATGTCGAAGTCGATGCCTTCGGTCTTTTGCGCCGCGAAGTTAACGCCGCCCGAAACGACCGCGAAATCACCGAACAAGCCGGTGGCCGGGTCGCGTGCGACCGTGGCGCAGAACTGGTTGTTGATACCCCCTGCATCATCATAGCACAGATTGATGATCGTCTGCGCGCCGAGCGTGGCGATGAGGCTTTCCACCTTGATCTTGTAATAGTCGACCGTGAAGTTGAAGCCGGGCAGGAAGCTCGGTTCGACGACGACGCCGAGCGTGAGGCTTTTGCCGATCTCATTTTTCAGGGTCGGATTACCGCCTGAAAGGAAGCTGGTCGACGAAGTCCGCGCCGAGCAGTTGACCCAGGGCGAGCCAACGGGGCCGTTGAAGGCGGTGCCGAGCGCAAGCTGTTTGGACCGCGGCATTGACCGTGGTCGGGACACCGGCTGCGGCACAATTCGCCGCACGGTTCGGTCCGTTTCCGATATTCAGGCTGTCGCAGGGGTCGGCGATGAATGCGAAATTCTGCGACTGCGGCGAGAATAGATCGCTCTGGGTCGGGGTGCGTACCGACTTCGCATAGGCCGCACGGAACCGGACATCAGGGATCGGTGCATAGAGGCCCTGAATGTTGTATGCCCAGACCGTGCTTAGCCGACGAATTATAGTCGGAAACGCGTGCCGCCGCATTAATCGACAGTTCCTCGGCAAAGGGCATGTTGGCGAGCAGCGGAACGCTGAGTTCGCCGAACGCTTCCTTGACGGTCAACTTCGCGGGGTCGAAAGGCTGGATCGCGTTTAGGAAGGTGCCGCCGCTGGCCGTCAGGCTGTCGAACGCCGAATATGCCTTTTCCTCGCGGTATTCGGCACCGAGAGCAAAACCGATCGGGCCGCCAGGAAGTTCGAACAGCTGCGACAGGTCACCATTGATGCTTGCCAGCGCCACGAACTGTTCAGCCTTTTCCTTGCGGATGGCCGTCGTGTTGACGAAGTCGAGCGCGGCCTGGCTCGGAGCGCCCGAGCCGAAGACGTTGATCGGAACGCAATCCGGGCGCGTTACGGTCACCGCGTTGACGCGGCAGACGATCTCGCCAGCGGCGTTGCGCGTCGCATCAAGCGCCAGCAGGAAGCCGTCGTCATTGCCCTGCTCATCGAACAGGACCAGGTTGTTCAACGAACGCAGCCGAGTTTCGAGGCGGCCATAGTTCAGCGACAGCTCGTAGCCCCAGTCGTCGTTGAACGTGCCTTCGACACCGGCCACGACACGATAGGTGTCGCGATCATGCAACTCGCCGCGACCGCCGAAGTCGGTGTTGAAGCGCGAAATCGCAAAGGCGCGTGCGTCCGGGGTAGCGTTACAGACCCCAAATCCGGCAAGGGTCTGGAACGCCTGCGTTGTCAGGAACGGGTTGTCGCAGCGCAGGTTGGTGCCGCCGCCGAAGAAGCCCGGGATGCTGCCCTGGAAAAAGCTTGGCTGGCCTTCCTGGACGGCATCGACATGGACATATTTCGCTTCGACGAACGGGCGGAAGGCGTCGCTGACGTCATAGTGCGCAAGCAGGTTGACCGCATAGCGCTGCAGACCTGCCGCCAACTGGCCAGTGTTTCGCAGCGTTGACCCCTGACCGCCTTGCTGATTGCCCGACGCCGCGTTCGAAAAGCTGCGATCGGGAACGTCGATGAACAGATCGCCGTTTGGCGCGAAGCGAAGATAACGGCGAATGGCGGATGAAGCAGGGTCAAGTGCGCCGACCGTGCCGCCATCGCTGATCGAGGCGTTCTTGATGCCGCAAAGGAATTCGTTTTCAAAGGCACCACCAGCAACCAGCTGATACTGGCAGCGGCCCGAATAGGCGCCGGTCAGGCTGTCGCGGTCGCTGAAGTACAAGGCTTCCGAACGCGCATATTCAGCCGAAACCGCCACGTTGCCGCGGCCGTCGGCGAAATTCTTGCCCCAGGTGCCGCTGACGAAGACGTTGCCGCGGTCGCCGCGCGACGAGACGCCGCCCTGCGCGCGCAGGTTGATGCCGTCGAAGTTGCGCTTGGTGATGAAGTTGACGACGCCGGCGACGGCGTCCGAGCCGTAGATCGCCGAGTTGCCGCCGGTGACGATGTCGACGCGCTCCAGCAGATCGACCGGGATGGTGTTGACATCGACCAGATAGTCGCCCGGCAGCGCGGTGATGTGGCGCTTGCCGTTGACCAACACCAGGGTGCGCGAGATGCCGAGACCGCGAAGGTCGAGGATGTTCAGGCCGGCGGTGCCGATGAAGCGGGTCGAGTTGCCCTGGCTGAAGGTCGAGCGCAGCGACGGAAGGTCGTTCAGCGCATCGCCCAGCGAGACGTCGCCGGTGTCGGTCAGTTCGCCGACATCGACCGAGGTCAGCGGAACCGACGATTCGAGCGTCGGGCGCGCGATGCGTGAGCCGGTGACGACGATGGCGCGGTCGGTATTCTCGTCCGAATCGCAGACGCCGTTCTCATTGGCATCGACGCAATCGGCAGTGCTTTGCGCAAGGACAGGTTGGCTTACAGATATCGCCACTGCAAAGGCAGCAGCACCCATAAGCAGGTGCGACTTGTTCATGTGGTAACTCCCCGGTTGCCCGTTCAAAAATGGAGATGAACGGATTGGGAGACAAGAAAGACGGAAAACGGAACGCGCACAACCCCTTCGTGGCAATTTTCTGACTGCTTCACCGCATCGCCATGACAATGTGTCATTTTAGCAACAGTGGACGGGCCATTCCCGGATTTGCGCCGGGCAAGAAGCTTGTCGCCTTGCGACAGGAAGCAATGGCGTCGCTGCGTCCGTGCCCGTTGAAATGTCGAGAATGAGGTTTCCTGTGAAACGAAATTGCTTTCGGGCGAATCGGCACCAGTCGAACCGCGGCCGCATCCTTCGCGCCATTTTTCTTTCGGCGTCCCCGAATCGCGCCTCCGCGGATCGGGCATGCACCGAATCGGGAAGGGAGTCGCGGCGGCTATGTTGCGATGCATCATAGATTGATGCTAAGTACGGCGCTTCCAAATCAAACCCGGCGCGGCGGGGTCGTCTATGCCGCAAGCCCAGGGAGCAGTGACAGCATGGCAAAATCCAAGGCGCCCGCCGACGGCGAGACGGTGACGATCAAGAAATATGCGAACCGGCGCCTCTACGACACCGAACGCAGCTGCTACATCACGCTCGACGATCTGGGCGCGATGGTGCGCGACGGGCGCGAATTCCGCGTGGTCGATGCCAAGAGCGGCGAGGACATCACGCATAATGTCCTGACGCAGATCATCATGGATGAGGAAACGCGCGGCGAGACGCTGCTGCCGGTCAATTTCCTGCGCCAGCTGATCGGTCTTTACGGCGACAAGATGCAGTCGATGGTGCCGCAATATCTCGAAGCGTCGATGGCGACCTTCCGCAAGAACCAGCAGGATGTTCGCGCCGCGCTCGAAGGCGCGCTCGGCGCGAACCCGCTCGCCGAACTGACGCGCCGCAACCTCGAAATGTTCCAGCAGGCGGCGGGCGCCTTCATCCCGGGCGCCGGGGGCAGCAAGGCGAAGGACGCCGAAATCGCGGCGCTCAAGGCCGAGGTCGCCGAACTCAAGGCCGAGCTTGCCCGGAAAAAATAGCCGCAGAGACAATCCGGGGCCGCTCTCCCGCCCCCAGCACAGAAATCAGGAAACATGGTCAAACATGCGCTCAGCGTAACGCGGCAGGCCGACTTCGCGGCCTGGTATCAGGATGTCATTGCCGAAGCCGACCTCGCCGAGGAATCGGGGGTGCGCGGCTGCATGGTCATCAAGCCGTGGGGCTATGGCATCTGGGAACGCATCCAGACGGTGATGGACGCCGCGATCAAGGAGGCCGGGGTCCAGAACGCCTATTTCCCGCTCTTCATTCCCCTGAGCTTCTTCGAGAAGGAAGCCGACCATGTCGATGGTTTCGCAAAGGAAATGGCGGTCGTCACCCACCACCGGCTGATCGCCGACGGCAAGGGCAAGCTGGTGCCCGATCCCGAGGCAAAACTCGAGGAGCCGCTGATCGTGCGTCCGACCTCGGAAACGGTGATCGGCAATGCGATGAGCCGCTGGGTGCAGAGCTGGCGCGACCTGCCGCTCAAGGTCAACCAGTGGGCGAACGTCGTGCGCTGGGAAATGCGCACGCGCATGTTCCTGCGCACCAGCGAATTCCTGTGGCAGGAGGGCCATACCGCGCACGCCGACCGCGACGATGCGATGGCCGAGACGCTGCGCGCGCTCGAAATGTACCGCGCCTTTGCAGAGGATGTGTTGGCGATGCCCGTGGTCGCGGGCGAGAAGCCCGAGAATGAGCGCTTTCCGGGCGCGGTTGCGACCTATTCGATCGAGGCGATGATGCAGGACGGCAAGGCGCTGCAGGCCGGCACCTCGCATTATCTCGGCACCGGCTTCGCCGAAGCGGCGAACATTCGTTACCAGGACAAGGATGGCGGCCACAGCCTGTGCCACACGACGAGTTGGGGCACCTCGACGCGCATGATCGGCGGCGTCATCATGACGCATGGCGACGACGACGGCCTGCGCTGCCCGCCGCGCATTGCGCCGCACCAGATCGTGATCGTGCCGATGCTGCGCGACAATGACGAGGACGCGGAGATCCTCGATTATTGCCGCGATCTGGAAGCGCAGTTGAAGGCGCTCGACGCCTTCCGCGAACCCGTCCGCGTGCTGCTCGACACGAGCGGGGCCAAGGCGCAGACCAAGCGCTGGGGCTGGGTCAAGAAGGGTGCCCCGGTGATCGTCGAGATCGGCCCCCGCGACGTCGCCAGCGGCAATGTCGCGGTCATCCGCCGCGACCGCCTCTATCAGGAGAGCGGCAAGCTCGACACGGCGTTCGTCGCCAAGGCCGATTTTGTCGCAAGCGCCGTTGCGACGCTCGAGGAGATTCAGGTCAATCTCTACACCGAAGCGAAGGCGCGCCTCGATGCGAACATCGCCCGCGATATCACCGATCTGAAAGCGCATTTCGCCGGCGACGACAAGTTCGTGGGCTGGGCCGAGGTGCAATGGTCGCGCCCGACCGGCGCCGTGCTCGACGGGATCGTCGAGCAATTGAAGGCGCTCAAGCTGACGATGCGCAACACCCCGCTCGACGCCGCGCCGAGCGGACGGCGCGTGCATCTTCACCGGCGAACCGGCGGTTGAGCGCGTGCTGGTGGGGCGGACCTATTGATATCGAGGTTGCGAGATATAAGGTTCGCACGAAGACACAAAGACACGAAGGGGGCAGGGCATGGACATCGAACAGCTCTGCTCCATCGTCGTCGATGCGGGATTCAACCTTCACAAAGATATTGGGCCGGGGCTGCTGGAATCGGCTTACGAGACGATGCTCGCGGCTAAACTCGGGGCTATGGGTTTGAAAGTCGATCGGCAGGTGCCGATTGATCTGCTTTACGATGGCGTAGCGATTCCGAACGCTTTCCGTCTCGATCTGCTCGTTGACCATCGACTGATCATCGAGATTAAGTCTACGGAAGCGACCTTGCCTGTTCATGCGAAGCAAGTTGTCACCTATTTGCGCCTGATGGGTCTCACCCATGGATTTGTTATGAATTTCGGAACTCCCACCTTCAAAGATGGCATCCGGCGCCTGCTCAATGACCCGAGCCTCTTCGTGTCTTCGTGTCTTCGTGCGAACAAATTTGGCAACACAGAATGAAAAAGCCCAAGCCGCAGCCCGGACTACCCACGTCCGACCAGATCATGCGCTTCGTCGCCGACAGCCCCGGTGCGGTCGGCAAGCGCGAGATCGCCAAGCATTTCGGACTCCACGGCGCCGACAAGGTCGCGCTGAAGGCGCTGCTCAAGGACATGACCGACGAGGGGCTCGTCGATATGGCGCCGGGACGGGCGTTCCACAAACATGGCGGGTTGCCGCGCGTCACCGTGCTGCGCGTCGTCGCGATCGAGGGCAGCAATGTGTGGGCGGTGCCCGACCGCTGGGAGGGCAATGCCCCGCCGCCGCGGCTGCGCGTGATGGAGCAGGGACGTAAAGGCGCGCTCGGCGTCGGCGACCGCATCCTCGCGCGCACCGAAGAGCGTGGCGGCGGCCATGTCGCGCACCCGATGAAACGGCTGCAGGCGAGCGCCGAACTGGTGATCGGCGTGCTCGTGAGCGACACCGGGCCGGGCGGCAAACCGATCACCTGGCTGCGCCCCGCCGACAAGCGCGCGCGCTTCGACTTTGCGGTCGCCGACATGGGCGATGCCGGCATCGGCGACCTCGTCCGCGCCGAACTGACGGGGCGCGGCCCCGCGACCAGGGCCAAGGTGGTCGAACGCATCGGCGATCCCTTCGCGCCCAGGGCGCTGAGCATGATCGCGATCGCGCGCCACGAAATTCCGCATGTCTTCGGCGCCGACACGCTCGCCGAGGCCGAAAGGGCCGCGAAGCTGCCGCTCACTCCCGGGGGCCGCGAGGATCTGCGCGACCTGCCGATCGTCGCGATCGACCCGATCGACGCGCGCGACCATGACGATGCCGTCTGGGCGATCCCCGATGAGGACGCGGGCAACAAGGGCGGCTTCAGGGCGATCGTTGCGATCGCCGACGTCAGCTACTATGTCCGCCCCGAGGGCGAGCTCGACCGCGAGGCGCGGCGGCGCGGCAACAGCGTCTATTTTCCCGACCGCGTCGTGCCGATGCTGCCCGAAACCCTGTCGGCGGGCGTCTGTTCGCTGAAAGCCGGGGAAGATCGCGCCGCGATGGCGTGCCACCTCGTCATCGACAGGCACGGCAAGGTGACGTCATGGCGTTTCACCCGCGCGCTGGTGCGGCTGCGCGCGAACATCGCCTATGAACATGCGCAGGCGATGATCGACGGAAATTCCGCGCTCCCGCTTGCGGGAGGGGTCGGGGGAGGGCCTGTTTCCGAAAGCGCCCCATCCGGCATGCCCTCCCCTAACCCCTCCCACAAGTGGGAGGGGGACAAGGAGGTGCTTCCCGCGCTACGGAATCTGTGGGCGAGCTGGGCCTTGCTCGCCAAGGCCCGCGATGCGCGCTCGCCGCTCGACCTCGACCTGCCCGAGCGGCAGGTGATCCTCGACGAACAGGGCGGCATCGCCGAGATCCGCGTGCGCGACCGCCTCGACGCGCACCGGCTGATCGAGGATTATATGATCGCGGCCAATGTCGCGGCGGCGAAGGCGCTCGAGGCGAAGAAATCGCCGGTGATGTACCGCATCCACGAACCGCCGAGCCGCGAAAAGCTCGTCAGCCTCAAGGATTATCTCGAAACCTTCGACCAGAGCTTCGCGCTCGGGCAGGTCATCACCCCCGCGGTGTTCAACCGGCTGATCGACGGCTTTTCGGAGGACGACCGGCTGCCCGAGATCATGCAGGCGATCCTGCGCAGCCAGACGCAGGCCTATTACGGCCCCGCCAATGCCGGCCATTTCGGCCTCGCGCTCGGCTCTTACGCGCATTTCACCTCGCCGATCCGCCGCTACGCCGATCTGATCGTTCACCGCGCGCTCGTCGACAGCTATCGCCTCGAAGTCCCGGGAAAGGCGAAGGACCTGCCCGCGCGCACCGGGCTGGGTGAGGCCGATGCCAAGGGACTGTCGCGTATCGGCGAGGCGATCAGCGCCTTGGAACGCCGCGCGATGGAGGCCGAGCGCGAGACGATCGACCGCTATGTCGCGGCCTATCTCGCCAACAAGACGGGCGAGATCGTGCCCGCACGGATCACGGGGGTGCAGCCCTTCGGCTTCTTCGCGACGGTCGACGGGCTCGGCGGCGACGGGCTGGTGCCGGTGTCGACGCTGGGCAGCGAGCGCTTCTTCTACGACGAGGCGGCGCGGACGCTCGACAGCGAGCATGGGCGGGTGAGCTATACCGTCGGCCAGCGGCTCGACCTTAGGCTGATGGAGGCCAATCCCGTCAGCGGCGCGCTGCGCTTCGAACTGCCCGATGCGCCCGAGGGCGGTTTTCGGGGCAGCCCGCCGCGCCGCGACGGAGTGAAGAAGGCAGGCAAACATGTCGTCGGCAAGCGCGGCCGGCCCGCGAATATCAAGCACAAGGGCAAGCGCCGCTGAATCCCCCTCCCTGCAAGGGAGGGGCTAGGGGTGGGTGCGAGCGAAGCGAGCCGCGCCGACATTGCTGCTTTCTACACACGTCGCCGACCCACCCCCGACCCCTCCCTTTCAGGGAGGGGAGATCATCTGCCCGCCAACCGCTGCAACAGTGCCGCACTCTCCGCGTCCGCCGGAAAAAACGCCTCGATCGCCAGCTCCGACAGCGTGATATCGACCGGCGTGCCGAAGATCGTCACCGTCGACACGAACGAAATCTGCCCCGCGATCGTATCCAGCAGCAGCGGCACCGCGATGCTGCTCAGCGGCCCGTCGCCATTGTCGTTCGCCGGCCCCGGATAGGCGGCGATCTCCGCGCGCAGCGCAATCAGCCCCGCATCGGCGCTCGCCTCGATCTGCAGGTCGAGCCGGTGAAGGATATGCGCGCGCCACAGGCCGTAATTGACGATCTGCGGCGCGAGGCCGTCGGGGTGGAGCGCGATGCGCAGCACATTGACCGGCGGGGCCAGCAGTGCGGGCGACACCTGTTCGATCAATATCGCGATCGCGTCGTTCGCCGCGACCATGTTCCAGTGCCGGTCGACCGCGAGCGCGGGATAGGGCTCGTGCCCCTTCAGCACATGCTCGATGATCGCCTTCATTCCCGCCATTTCGGGGCTGTCGAGCGGGCGCTCCTGATAATCGGGGGCATAGCCCGCCGCGAGCAGCAGCGCGTTGCGGGCGCGGTGCGGCACCTCCAGGCAGTCGGCGATCCGCTGGAGCATCGCGGCGCTCGGCTTCGAGCGGCCGGTCTCGATGAAGCTCAGGTGCCGCGTCGATATATCGGTGTCGAGCGCCAAGTCCATCTGGCTCATCCGGCGCCGCGTGCGCCATTCGCGGAGTTGTTCGCCCAGCGGTGCGACCTGCATCATGCGTCTCCTTCTCGGCAGGAGCTATACCCCGGCTTTCGCGATTTCCATTACCTCGGGCGTAATCGACGCGCGGCGACCGGGCGCATATCTGGACCGGGTTCGAAAGGAGAACCCCATGTCGATCCGCACTCTGAAGACCATTCTCGTCCTCGACGCCGTCACTTGCACCGGCGTCTTCGCCATCGGCCTGCTCGCCGCCGCGCCCGTCGCGGCGCTGCTCGGCCTCCCCGCAAACATTGTCGTGATCGGCGGCTGGATCTGCCTGGCCGCGGCGCTGCTGATGATTGTCGCCGCGCGGCAGGCGGTGCCCAGCCCGGCGCTCGTCAAGCTGATCGCGCTCGGCAATCTCGGCTGGGTTGCGGCGAGTCTGGGAGTTGTCGCAGCCTTCGGCGCGGCGATGACCGGCCTCGGCCTCGTCGTCGTGCTGGCACAGGCGGCTGCCGTGCTCGTCTTCGCGATCGCCGAATGGAAAGGCGCTGGTGCGGGCGGGCGCGTGGTGGCGGTCTGACGCCATTGGAAAGCCCCTCCCCGGCGGGGAGGGGTTGGGGTGGGGGAGCGAGGCCGCCAGGCCGCGCGTCACTGCTGACGCTGGAACACCCCCACCCAACCCTCCCCCTCAAGGGGGAGGGCTTTTGCGCACTCTCCAACTTGGCTGATTTCTAACTCAACGCGTCCAGCCGCGCGATGTCGATCCCGCCCGGCACCAGCATCACCGGGCAGGGGAGGGTTCCCGCATCCTGTCCGGTGAAATGCGCGACCAGCGGCCCCGGCGCGCCGCTCGCCGCCGTCGCGAGCACCAGTGCGGCGATCTCGTCATTGTCGCGGATCACGTCGCACACCACCTCGGCGGGCTTGCCCGATTTGACCAGGATCTGCGGCGTGACGCTGCATTCCTGCGCGATGGTGTCCGCCGCCGCCGCCGCCAGCATCTCGGCATGTTCGCGCGCTTCGGCCTCGATCGTCGCCTGCACCCCGCCGAAGGCGACGAAATCCTGCGGTGGAATGATCGCCAGCACCGCGACCCCGCCGCCGGTGCGCGCTGCCCGCCGCGCCGCGAAGCGCAGCGCCAGGCTCGCTTCGGGACTGTCGTCGATCACCACCAGATATGTGCGCATGGCTCGACCCCGCTATGCTTTTGCGGACGGAGAGTGCGTCACATTCGTATGAAAGGCAAGTTTGCCCCGATGGACCTTGACCGCGAACATGCTTATGGCGAGGAACAATCCGTAGCGGCAGGCGCGGCCTGCAAGACTGACAGGGACAAGCCGGAAGATGCCGATCGAACTCAAAATGCCCGCCCTCTCGCCGACGATGGAGGAGGGGACGCTCGCCAAATGGCTGGTCAAGGAGGGTGACAGCGTCAAGTCGGGCGACCTGCTCGCCGAGATCGAGACCGACAAGGCGACGATGGAATTCGAAGCCATCGACGAGGGCGTGATCGCGCAGATATTGGTCGCCGAGGGTACCGATAATGTGAAAGTCGGCACGGTGATCGCGACGATCGCGGGCGAGGGCGAAGATGCGAGCGCGGCGAAGGCGGCGCCGGCCCCGGTTGCCGCTCCCGCACCCACCTCCGAACCCGTTCGCGCTGAGCCTGTCGAAGCGCCGTCCTCTTCTTCGGTAACGGAAGAGAAAAAGGACGGTCCTTCGACAGGCTCAGAACAAACGGAAAAGGGTGAACGGGTGAAAGCCAGCCCGCTCGCCAGGCGCCTCGCCGCCGAGCGCGGCATCGACCTGTCGACGCTCAAGGGCAGCGGCCCCGGCGGCCGCATCGTCAAGGACGACCTCGACGGCGCCCCGGCGAGCGCGCCCGCTGCCGCGCCGCAGGCCCCAGCGGCTGCGACCGCGGCTCCCGCGGCTTCCGCGCCAGCTCCGGTACCCGCCGCGCTTCCCGATTTCGGCATCCCGCACGAGGACGAGAAACTCAGCGGCATGCGCAAGACGATCGCGCGCCGCCTGACCCAGTCGATGCAGGAATCGCCGCACATCTACCTGACCGTCGACATCCGCCTCGACGCGCTGCTGAAGCTCCGCGGCGAATTGAACGCCAGCCTCGAAAGCCGCGGCGTCAAGCTCAGCGTCAACGACATGCTGATCAAGGCGCTCGCGGTCGCGCTCGAACGCGTGCCGCAGTGCAACGTAAGCTTCGGCGGCGACGTGATGCGCTTCTACAAGCGCGCCGACATCTCGGTCGCGGTCAGCATCCCGGGCGGCCTCATCACCCCGATCATCACCGACGCGGGCGGCAAGTCGATGTCGAAGATCTCGACCGAAATGGCCGAACTCGCGGGGCGCGCCAAGGAAGGCAAGCTCAAGCCCGAGGAATATCAGGGCGGCACCGCCAGCATCTCCAACATGGGCATGATGGGAATCAAGCAGTTCACCGCGGTGATCAACCCGCCGCAGGGCATGATCATGGCGATCGGCGCGGGCGAGAAGCGGCCCTATGTGGTCGACGACGCGCTCGCGATCGCGACCGTCATGTCGGCCACCGGCAGCTTCGACCACCGCGCGATCGACGGCGCCGATGGGGCGCTGCTGATGAAGACCTTCAAGGAACTGGTGGAAAGCCCGCTGGGGTTGGTGGCGTAACATGCCCGAGAGGGGCAATAGCCCCTCTCTCCTTGCGGGAGAGGGGGTTGGGGAGTGGGGTCCGCGCCGCGTCTGCGGCGCACAAGACTCTTTCCGACGTGCTCGCCCGAAAATCGCTGTTGCTGGACCGCGCCCGCCGGATGCGTTCCAATCCCACCGATGCCGAACGCCGCCTTTGGTCGATCTTGAGAGCAAAGCGGCTGGCCGGGCTCCGTTGGCGCTAAGCAAGTCGTCATCGACGACCTCTACATTGCCGACTTCATTTGTTTCGAACACCGATTGATCGTCGAGGCCGATGGCAGCCAGCACGTGGAAAACCGGCATGATGCTGAACGCGACGCCTATCTGACCACGCAGGGATTTCGTATCCTCCGCTTCTGGAACAACGCCGTGCTCGCTAACGGCGAGGGCATAGCCGAGGCCATATTGCACGCCATCGAGTCTTCCGGCGCGCAGACGCGCGCCGACCCCACACGCCAACCCCTCTCCCGCAAGGGGAGAGGGGCTTTTGAAGGAGCCCATAATGGCTGACACCTCATACGACCTCATCGTCCTCGGCTCCGGCCCCGGCGGCTATGTCGCGGCGATCCGCGCGGCGCAGCTCGGGCTGAAAACCGCGATCGTCGAGCGCGAACTGCTCGGCGGCATCTGCCTCAACTGGGGCTGCATCCCGACCAAGGCGCTCCTGCGCTCGGCCGAAATCTATCATTATATGCAGCATGCGGGCGATTACGGCCTGAAGGCGGCGGAGATCAGCGCCGATATCGACGCGGTCGTGAAACGGTCGCGCGGGGTCGCGAAGCAGCTCAATCAGGGCGTCACGCACCTGATGAAGAAGCACAAGATCACCGTCCATATGGGCACCGGCAAGCTCACCGCGCCGGGCAAGCTGGAGGTGACGGGCGAGAAGGGCACCGAAACCCTTTCCGCCAAGAACATCATCGTCGCGACCGGCGCCCGCGCCCGCGATCTGCCCTTCGCGCCCGCCGACGGCAAGCGCATCTGGACCTATCGCCATGCGCTGGTGCCGCCCGAAATGCCGAAGAAGCTGCTCGTCATCGGCTCGGGCGCCATCGGGATCGAATTCGCGAGCTTCTACAGCGACATGGGCGCCGAGGTGACGGTCGTCGAAATGCTCGACCGGCTCGTCCCCGTCGAGGATGCCGATGTGTCGGCCTTCCTCGAAAAGGCGCTCAAGAAGCAGGGCATGACCATCCACACCGGCGCCAGGCGTCGAGGAACTGAAGGCGACCGCCAACGGCGTGACCGCAAAGATCAAGGCGAAGGACGGCAAGGTCGAGACCGCCGAATTCAGCCACGCGATCGTCGCGATCGGCATCGTCCCGAACACCGAGAATATCGGCCTCGAGACATTGGGCGTGAAGACCACGAAGGGCCATATCGACACCGATGCGATGTGCCGCACCAACGTGCCCGGCATCTGGGCGATCGGCGACGTCACCGCGCCGCCGTGGCTTGCGCACAAGGCGATGCATGAATCGATCATTTCGGTCGAAGCGATCGCGGGCAATCATCCACACGCGATGGACGTGCGCAACATCCCCGGCTGCACCTATTGCCGCCCGCAGATCGCCAGCGTCGGCCTGACCGAGGCGAAGGCGAAGGAACTGGGTTACGAGGTCAAGGCCGGAACCTTCCCCTTTATCGGCAACGGCAAGGCGATCGCGCTCGGCGAGGCCGAGGGCTTCACCAAGACCGTGTTCGACGCCAGGACGGGCGAACTGCTCGGCGCGCACATGATCGGCGCCGAGGTCACCGAACTGATCCAAGGCTATACGATCGGCAAGACCGCCGAACTGGTCGAGGATGACTTCATCGGCACCGTCTTCCCGCATCCGACGCTCAGCGAGACGATGCACGAGGGCGTGCTGGCGGCGTTCGGGCGGCCGCTGCATATCTGATTTTGACTCGCACAAAGCCACGAAGCCACAAAGAGATTTTCCCTCACCCGTTTGTGCTGAGCTTGTCGAAGCACCGCTCTTGTTCACCGTCGAAGAACAAAACAGCCCTTCGACAAGCTCAGGGCGAACGGGGGCAGGACATCTTTGTGGCTTCGTGGCTTTGTGCGGGATTTTCCAGAGCTTAAGGGACAAGCCCATAACCCAATCCTCGCGCCACTTCATCGCCGCCGCCGTCCTGCTTGCCGCGGTCGTCCTGCTCGGCTTTGCCGTCGTCTCGGGGTGGACGCAGGCGATGGACCTGCGCATCTCGACCGATCTCGTGCTGCAGGTCGGCAAGAGCGACCCCGCCTTCATCGCCTTCATGCAGGGGGTGAGCTGGATCGGCGGCGGGCTGCCGCGCTGGATCATCGTCATCGCGCTGTCGGCGCTCGTCTGGCATTGGAGCGGGCCGCGCTGCGCGGTGGCGCTGGCGGGGGCGTCGCTGCTGTCGAACCTCGCCTCCAGCCTGCTCAAGCTTGGCTTCGGCGTCTCGCGCCCCGACCTCATCCCGCACCTCGACCATCAGACGAGCTTTTCCTACCCCAGCGGCCATGCGACCAGCGCCGCGGCGGTCTATCTGATGCTCGCCTGGCTGGTCCCGCCGCGCTGGCGCCGCGCGGCGTGGAGCCTCGCCGGAGCGATGATCGTGCTGAACGGCGTGTCGCGCATGATGCTGGGCGTCCATTGGGCGAGCGACATTGCCGGGGGGACGATGCTCGGTGCGGTCTTCGCGCTGCTCGGCGCCGCGTTCGTGCGCAGGGGCCGCGCCGCGGCATAAGGAAATCCTAACCGCCCGGCGCTACACGCCGCTCGAACGGTGGAGGATTTTTCGGATGCGTGGTGTCTTCGGCTGGCTCGCCGCCCTGATCCCGGTCGCCTGGATCGGCTATCTGCTGTGGCATTTCATGCGCGTCGGCGGCAATTCGATGGATGAGGTCGTCGGCATCGGGCTCGGCCCCACCGTCGCCGGTCTCGCGATCGTCGGTCTGCTCTTCCTGATCGGCCCGCTGCTCAAGCTGATCCGCGCCGCGTCGGGCACTAGCCGCGTTCCGGGTGCCGGCGTCAGGATCGACGTTGATCCGCCCGCGACCGAAGGGTTCGACGCCGACGCCGCGCTGGCCCGCTATATGGCCCAGCGCGCCGAAGCACCGCCGGCGCTCGAAGAGGCGCCGCCGCCGGCGCCGCGTCCGCAATTCGGGCGCAAGGTCGGCTGACCTCTCGAAAGCCTCGCCTACGGCAGGCCGGGCAAGCGATGCTGCATTTTCCGCTGTCCTAATTTCTCCGCCTTTGCCATCACCCTGTCAGGGCACACAAACGGGGCGGATCAAACATGCAATCCAGTGTAAAGTTCGGGACTTTTCTGCGCGGAATCGCCTTTGGCGCCGCCGCGCTTCTAGGGGCCTCGGTGCAGGCGCAGGGCAGCGGCAGCACGGTCATCACCGCCGCGCGCTACATCGACGTGCTGATCGGCAAGACGGTCGACTATCCGGCGATCTTCGTCGGCGCCGACGGCCGCATCACCGGCATCGCCGATGCGCGCACGGTGCGCTGGGGCGCCGACGTCAAGCATATCGACCTTGGCGACAGGACCTTGCTGCCCGGGCTGATCGACATGCACGTCCACCTCGACGGCCCCGCCGACATCGGCGGCTACAACGGCCTCGAATTCACCGACAGCTTCTGGGGCATGACCGCGGTCAAGAATGCCCGCGACATGCTCGACGCCGGTTTCACGACGGTCCGCAACGTCGGGTCGGACAATCGCAACGATATCGGGCTGAAGCAGGCGATCGAGGCCGGCTATGCGGTCGGCCCGCGCATCGTTCCCGCGGGCTATGCGCTCGGCGCGACCGGCGGGCATTGCGATTCGACCTATTTCCCGCCGAGTTTCGAAAAGCCCGACGCGAAGCTGGAGGGGATCGGCGATACGCCCGACGAACTGCGTTATCAGGTGCGCCGCCAACGCAAATATGGCGCCGAGGTCATCAAGGTCTGCGCGACGGGTGGCGTCTTTTCGCGCAACACCGAACCGGGGCAGCTTCAGGTGCCCGAAAACGAGCTGAAGGCGATCGCCGACGAAGCGCACCAGTGGGGCCTCCGCGTCGCCGCGCACGCGCATGGCACGAGCGGGATCAAGGCGGCGATCGCGGCGGGGATCGACACGATCGAGCATGTCAGCCTGCTCGACGACGAGGGCATCCGCATGGCGCTCGCGCGCAAGCAGCCGGTGTGGTTCGCGATGGATATCTACAACACCGAATATACGCAGGCGGAGGGCGCGAAGAACGGCGTGCTCGAGGATAATCTGCGCAAGGACCGCGAGATCGCGCAGATCCAGCGCGACAATTTCCGCAAGGCGGTGAAAGCGGGCGTGCCGATGGTTTTCGCCTCCGATGCCGGGGTCATGCCGCACGGCCAGGTCGGCGGCCAGTTCCGTGTGATGGTCGAATATGGAATGACGCCGCTGCAGGCGATCCAGGCGGCGACCAAGGTGGCCGCCGAGGCGCTCGACCGCGAAAAGGATGTCGGGGTGATTGCGGTCGGCCGCTATGCCGATATCATCGCGGTCGACGGCGACCCGCTTGCCAATGTGCGCGAACTCGAAAGCGTCGATGCGGTGGTCAAGGGCGGGGTGCTGGTGAAGGGGGGCGGCTGATCGCTTCCGGCCCAACCCTGACCCGTTCGTGCTGAGCTTGTCGAAGCACCGTCCTTTTTTGTGTCGCTCGAAGGAAACAGCCCTTCGACAAGCTCAGGGCAAACGGATTCTTTGGAAACTGGCGACGACCGTCAAACCACCAGCCTGTCCACCATCGCCTCGCGCATCTCGGGCGTCAGGTTCAGCACCGCCTCGGCATAGCTCGCGACATCGCCATGGTCGCGGCGCACCGTCGCCAGCGCGGCGTCGAGAAAGGCGGGGTTCACCGACATCAGCGCGCGGATCGCGTCTTCCTGGATCTCGGCACCATAGCGCGCCCGGATATGCGCCGCGCCCTGCGCGATCCGTTCGTCGATCTTGCCTGCGCTGTTGGTGAGCAGATAGTCCTGCATCACGTCGTCCTCATGCACGCCGAGCAGGCGGTGGACCACCGCCACCGCAAACCCGGTGCGGTCCTTGCCCGCGACGCAGTGGACGAGGCTGGGCGCATCATATTCGGCGAGCGCCGACAGATAGAGCCGCAGCGTCGCGACGAGCGCCGGGCGGTACGGCATGCCGGCATAGGTGTCGATCATCCGCGCCCGCGCCGTCTCGACGTCGATCGCCCCGCCCGCCGCCTGCAGGTGCGGCGCCAGCCCGGCGGTCTGGCCGCCCGCGAACAGGACGCGGGCGCTGAAATTGCCGCTGCGGCGGCACGGATGCATCTCGCGTTCGTCGTCGCCGCGCAGGTCGATCACCGTCTCGATCCCCAGCGCGTCGAATGCGGCAAGATCGTCGTCGGTCGCCGCCTCGTGATGTGCCGAACGCCACAGCACGCCGCTCCGCAATGTCCCACCGCCCTCGACGTCGTAGCCGCCATAGTCGCGGAAATTGTGGATGCCGGACAGCGGCAGGACGCGCTCGGCGAGCATGGTCAGTCTCCTGTGAAAACGGGCGGGCGTTTCTCGACGAAGGCGTTGATCGCCTCGCGGTTGTCGGCGGTTTCGTGGACGATCGCCTGATAGGCGGCGCTGAGTTCGAGGATGTCGCTCATCCGGCTGTGCTGCGCCTCGCGCATCAGCCGCTTGGTGAGCCGGAGCGCGCGGGGAGGATTGCAGACGATCCGTTCGGCGATCGCGATGGCGCGGTCGAGCAATTCCCCGTCGGGCACGACTTCGGTGACGAGGCCATAGTCCTTCGCCTGCGCCGCGTCGAACCGGTCGCCGGTCAGGAACAACTCGGCGGCGCGCGGATAGCCGAGCACGCGTTGCAGCAGCCACGCACCGCCGTCGCCGGGGACGATGCCGACCTTGATGAAGCTGCACGCGAATTTCGCGCTCTCGGCGGCGATGCGGATGTCGCAGGTGCAGGCGAGGTCGCAGCCGAGGCCGATCGCGTGGCCGTTGACCGCGGCGATCATCGGCACCTCGCAGTCCATCAACGCGCGGATCACCGCCTGCACGCCCTTGCGGTAATTGGCGCGGGTCAGATCGGGCTGGTCGAGCACCCCGATGCCGGTGCGGTCCTGCATCCCTTTCAGGTTGCCGCTCGGCGCTGAACGCCTTGCCGCTGCCGGTCAGGATGATCGCGCTGACGCCGCGGTCGTCGCCGAGGTCGCGCAGCGTGTCGATGATGTCCTGGCAATCCGCGTGGGTGCCGATCGCGTTCATGCTCTCGGGCTTGATCATCGTCAGGATCGCGATCTTGCCGCGCCGCTCGACGCTCAGAAATTCGCCCATCTTCTTCTCCTTACCGGCGGCCGCAGGCTACGCCTCGCTCCCGCCGCGTGCAAGTTCAGCGCACCGCGCCGCCGCTGCGCAGCGCCGCGATCTTCCCGGCGTCGTAACCGAGTTTGGCGAGCACGGCATCGCCGTCGCCGCCCACGGTGGGCGCGGGGCGCGGTGTGTCGTTGACGGTCGCCGAATAGCGCGGCGCTGGCGCCGGATGCGGCACGCCGGCGACGGTGACGAAGGTTTCGCGCTCGACATTGTGCGGATGATGTGGCGCCTCGCTCAGCGACAGCACGGGCGCGAAACAGACATCGGTCATTTCCATCAGCTCGCACCATTCGTCGCGCGTTCTGGTCGCGAACAGCGCCGCGACCTTGGCCTTCTTGGCGGGCCAATTTTCCTGATCGTCCTGCACGTCGAACGCGGGGTCGGCATCGAGCCCCGTCTTTTCGCGCAGCAGTGCATAGAATTGCGGTTCGATCGACCCGATCGAGATGAACTTGCCGTCGCTGCAGGTGTAGGTGTCGTAATAGGGGGCGCCGCCGTCGAGCCGGTTCACTCCCGCTTCGTCCTTGATCATCCCGGCACCGTGGAACCACCATGTCATGCCCGCGAGCAGCGCCGAACCGTCGGTCATCGCGCAGTCGATCACCTGACCCTGACCCGTCTTCGCGGCGTGGAGCAGCGCGCTCGACATGCCGAAGGCCAGCATCATCCCGCCGCCGCCGAAGTCGCCGACATAATTGACCGGCGGCACCGGCTTCTCGCCCGCGCGGCCCACCGTGTGGAGCACCCCCGACAGCGAGATATAGTTGATGTCGTGCCCCGCCGCCTGCGCATAGGGGCCGAACTGGCCCCAGCCGGTCATGCGGCCATAGACGAGCTTCGGATTGTCGCCGAGCAGCACATCGGGGCCGAGCCCAAGCCGCTCCATCACGCCGGGGCGATAGCCCTCGATGATGCCGTCGGCGCTTTTGCACAGGTCGCGGGCGACCTGGACGGCTTCGGGATTCTTCATGTCGAGCGAGATCGAGGTGCGGTTGCGCGACAGCGGATCGCGCGGGTCCATGAAGCCGCCGGGGCGGTCGATGCGGATCACTTCGGCGCCGTGATCGGCGAGCATCATGCCGCAGAAGGGGCCGGGGCCGATGCCGGCGAATTCGATGATGCGGATACCCTGTAGCGGACCTGCCATGTCTGTCTTCTCCCGTTATCTTTCCTCGGCCATGCCGACGCGGAAGGGGCAGCGCAAGTGCCAACCCGCCTCATGACGGGATAGGATTTCTTTGGCGTTTATGTCCTTTGCAATGCGACCGTCGAACGGCAGGATCGGGGTGGAAGGCGGACGTTCGGATAAACGCCACGCCCTCCCCTTCAGGGGAGGGCAGCGAGACTTGGCAGCTTGCTGCCTAGGCTCAGGACCTATTAAAATGCTTGCGCGTTAGGTTCGGGTTTGATTCAAGGTGGCCGGAGGTGCTGCCATGAGTGACTTGTTGCTGCTGAGTGAGGCGCAGATGCGCCGGATCGAGGGGTATTTTCCGCTGTCGCATGGAGTGCCGCGGGTCGATGACCGTCGGATATTGAGCGGGATCTTGTTCGTGATCCGCAACGGTCTGCGCTGGCGCGACGCGCCGGCGGGCTACGGGCCGCACAAGACGATCTACAACCGCTTCATCCGCTGGAGCCGGTTAGGGGTGTTCAACCGTATCTTCGCCGAACTGGCCAGGGATGGCGACGGGGTTCTGATGATCGACGCGACCCACCTCAAGGCGCATCGCACCGCCGCCAGCCTGCTCAAAAAGGGGCTCTACCCCGATGTATCGGACGCAGCCGGGGCGGGCTGACCACCAAGCTGCATGTGCTGTGCGATGGCCGGGGACGTCCCTTGCGGCTCCACCTCACCGAAGGCCAGCGCAGCGACCACAAAGGTGCGGAGGCTCTGGTCAAGATCATGCCCGAAGCCGAACGCCTCATCGGCGATCGAGCCTATGCTTCGCGCTGGTTCCGCAAAACTCTCGCCGACAGGGGCATCGCGGCCTGCATCCCGCCCCATCGCAGCCATAAGGTCCAGAACTGCTACGATAAAAATCTCTATCGCCAGAGACATAAAATCGAAAACCTCTTCGCTCGCCTCAAGGACTGGCGCCGCATCCACACCCGCTACGACCGATGCGCCGACATCTTCCTCGCAGCCATCACCTTCGCCGCCATCTTCCTCTTTTGGATTTAATGAGTCCTGAGCCTAGTCGCAGCGGGTGGGGTCCATCGGCCTTGCGCAAGGCCGATGGACCCCACCCCAACCCCTCCCCTGAAGGGGAGGGGCTTTATTTCCCCTCCCGCCCGCCCTCGGCCGTTCGGCCAACATGTTTGCAAGGAACATAATCGCGGCCCACAGCCTCGGCACCAACGGCGCCTTTTGGAATATTGCACTAATGTGCCAGCCAACTTCAAAATGTCGCCAAACTGTCAGACTTCCGCAGCCTGTCTGTCACCTGATGACCTTATCGCGCGGCCATGGAACGGGCCTCCATCGCACTCGATCGCCGCGGCTTTGCCAAGGGGCTGATGGCCGCAGCCTTTGCCGGCCTCGCCCTTCACAGCCGCCATGTCTCCGCCGCGATCCTTGCCGAAGGAAACCGCTTCGGGGCACCGGTCCCCGACCCGGCGCGCATCCTCGACCTGCCGCGCGGCTTTTCGTACAAGATCGTTTCGCAGTTCGGCCAGACGATGAGCGACGGACGGCAGGTGCCCAACAGCGCCGACGGCATGGGCTGCATGGCGCTGCCCGATGGGCGGCTGTGCCTGATGCGCAACCATGAACTCGGCGCGGACGAGCTGAAGCACGGCGCCTGTCCGGTCGGGACCAGCGGCGACGCGGCGGCGTTCGACTGCTACCGCGCAGGCAGCGGCGAGGCCCTGCCGGGCGGCGTGTCGACGATTATCCTCGACCCCGCGAGCCTCGCGGTCGAGGAGCAATATCTGTCGCTCGTCGGCACGATCCATAATTGCTCGGGCGGCATCACCCCCTGGGGCACCTGGCTGAGCTGCGAGGAGGATGTCTCGCGCGGTGGCGGGTTGCACAAGGAAGACCATGGCTGGGTGTTCGAAATGCCCGTCGCGCCCGGCGGGCTGGTCGCCGCCGAGCCGATCAAGGCGATGGGGCGCTTCAACCATGAGGCAGCGGTCGTCGACCCGGCGAGCGGAGCGGTCTATATGACCGAGGACCGGCAGGACAGCCTCTTCTACCGCTTCCTTCCCGCGGTGCCGGGCCAGCTCCACAAGGGCGGCTGGCTGCAGGCGGCTCGCGCTGCTCGACCCGGCGCTTGCCGACACGCGCAACTGGACACGCCCGGTGCTGGCGAGCGGCGGCTGGCACGATGTGCGCTGGATCGACCTCGACAAGGTCGAAAGCCCGAAGGACGATCTGCGCAAGCGCGGCGCACGCGCCGGCGCGACGATCTTCGCGCGCGGCGAGGGTATCCACGGCGGCGACGGCGAGATTTATTTCACTTGCACCTCGGGCGGTCCGGCGCGGCGCGGGCAGATCATGCGCTATCGTCCGTCGCCGGTCGAGGGCAGGGTGGAAGAGGCGGCGCATCCGGGACAGCTGCAACTGTTCCTCGAAACAAGCGATCCCGAACATTTCAGCTTCGGCGACAACCTCAGCATCGCGCCCAACGGCGACCTGATCGTCTGCGAGGACCGGCGCGGTAGCCGGCCCGACAATTGGCTGCGCGGCGTGACGCCCGAGGGGAAGGTCTATTCCTTCGCCCGGGTGAGCGCGGCGACCAAGGTTTCGGGCGTCTGCTTCGCGCCCGACGGCAAGACGATGTTCCTGAACCTATACAATCCGGCCCGGACGATCGCGGTACGCGGGCCGTTCTGAACCTGTCCCCCTCCCGCAAGCGGGAGGGGAGATTGGTCGTCAGATCCGTTCGATGATGATCGTCGGCGCCATGCCGCCCGCGGCGCACATGGTGACGAGCCCATAACGGCCGCCCGAACGTTCGAGTTCGTCGAGCGCGGTGCCGATCAGGATCGATCCGGTCGCGCCGATCGGGTGACCGAGCGCGCAGGCGCCGCCGTTAATGTTCACCTTGCTGCGGTCGAGATCGAGATCGCGCATGAATTTTTCCGCGACAACGGCGAAGGCCTCGTTGATTTCCCAGACGTCGATGTCGTCCTTGGTCAGGCCGGCCTTTTCCAGCACCTTCTTCGCCGCCGGGACGGGGGCGTTGAGCATCAGCGTCGGATCGTCGCCCTGGTTGGCATAGGCGACGACGCGCGCGCGCGGCTTCAGGCCGTGCTTGTCGGCATAATCCTTCGACGCGATCAAAACCGCGGCGGCGCCGTCGACGACACCCGACGAATTGCCCGCATGATGGACGCCGGTCCATGTCAGGTCCGGGTAGCGGCGCTGGATCTGCTTGGCGAAGGTCACCCCGCCGCCGAGGTCGAAGTCCTTGAGCGCCTCGAAGCTCGGCTTCAGCGCGGCGAGGCCTTCGGCGGTGGTTTCGGGGCGCGGAAATTCCTCGCGGTCGAGCGCGACCGAACCGTCCTCGTTATAGACGGGGACGAGGCTTTTGGCGAAGCGGCCTTCCTTGATCGCGATGTCGGCCTTGCGCTGGCTTTCGAGCGCGAGTGCGTCGAGCGCTTCGCGGCTGATGCCTTCGAGCGCGGCGATCGCGTCGCCGCACACGCCCTGGTGCGACTGCGGATGGATCGCGTCGAGCGCGGCGTTGCCCGACCCCATGCCGAGCGGCTTGAGGCCCGCATTGGCTTCCTCGGCGCCGATCTGCGCGGTGTAGCTCATCATCTCGGTGCCGCCGGCGATGACGCAATCCTCCATGCCCGACATCACGGTCGCCGCGGCGAAGTTCACCGTGCTGATGCCGCCGCCGCAGAAGCGGTCGAGCGTCGTGCCCGACGCCGTGGTGTCATAGCCCGCGGCGAGCGCCGCCATGCGGCCGAGGTCGCCGCCCTGCTTGCCCTTCTGCGTCGAGGTCGACCAGATGATGTCGTCGACGGTCGACGTGTCGAGATTGTTGCGCTCCTTGATCGCCTTCAGCACCGTCGCGGCGAGATGTTGCGGGTGAAGATGCGACAGCGCGCCCTTGCCGGGCTTGCCGATCCCGCGCGGGGTGCGGACGGCGTCGATGATATAGGCTTCGGACATCACAGGTTCCTTCTTCGAGGGGAGTTTGAGGATTAACGCGGGGCCATTCTGATCGCGCCGTCGAGGCGCACCGCCTGGCCGTTGAAATAGCTGTTGCGGACCATCTCCATCGCGAGGCTGGCATATTCCTCTGCCTTGCCGAGCCGCTTGGGGAAGGGAACGGAGGCGCCGAGGCTGGCGAGCACGGGTTCGGGCAGGTCGGCGACCAGCGGCGTCTTGAACACGCCGGGCATGATCGCATTGACGCGGATACCAAGGTCCATCAGGTCGCGCGCCATCGGCAGGACGAGGCCGTTCACGCCCGCCTTCGCCGACCCATAGATGACCTGGCCGATCTGTGCGTCCTGCGCCGCGACCGACGCGGTGAGGATGATCGCGCCGCGCTCGCCGTCTTCGAGTTCGGGCAGCGTCGCCATGCCTTCGGCCGAAATCGACGCGATGCGGTAGCTGGCGGTCAATATGCCCGCGACGCCATAGGCATAATCCTCGGTCGGGGTGCGGCGGAAGGTGCCGCTGGCCTTGTCGAACGCCAGCGTCTTGCCCCGGCGCGAGGTCATCGCGCAGTGGACGCACACACGTTCCTGCCCGTGCGTGGCGCGCGCGGTGGCATAGCCGTCGAGCACCGACTGTTCGTCGGTGATATCGACATGGACGAACAGCCCGCCGATCGCCGCCGCGACTTCTTCACCGAGCGCGTCGTTGATGTCGAAGATCGCAACCTTGACCCCCGATGCGGCGAGCGCTTCGGCGGTGGCGCGGCCGAGGCCCGAAGCCCCGCCGGTGACGACGGCGGCGGTGCTGGAATCGATCTTCATGGCGCTCCTCCTCAGGCCGGAATCTGGTTGAACGGCACGCCCTTGTCGGGGCGGTGATCCTGCGGCAGGCCGAGAATCTTTTCGGCGATGGTGTTGAGCAAGGTCTCGTCCGACCCGCCCGCGATGCGGCCGGTGGGGGCGTTGATCCAGCTCGCCGTCCAATCCTCCTTCTGCGAGGCGTGGTCGTCGTAATGGAAGCCGCCCGATCCCTGGAGGTCGATCGCGAGTTCGGACAGTTTCTGGCGCGAGCGCACCGCGACCAGCTTGTTGAGCGAGCCTTCGGGGCCGGGCGTCATGCCCGCCTGCATCATCGCCATCGCGCGCGCGGTGATCGACTGGAGGCCGCTGCGCATCGCATAGTTGCGCGCGATCTGCTGGCGGATACGCCCGTCCGCGATCGCGGGTTTGCCGTTGAGTCGGGTCTCTTTCGCGAGATCGACGAACAGGTCGAGGTGCGGACCGAAACCCGCGCTGTCGGTCGCGACATAGCGTTCGATCATCAAAGTCGCGATGGCGACCGCGAAGCCGCCGCCGACCGGCGACATGCGATGATCGTCGCTGATCTTCACATCGTCGAAGAACACCTCGTTGACGTGGCTGTCGCCGCCGACGAGCTTGATCGGGCGCACGGTGACGCCCGGCGCCTTCATGTCGACCCAGAAATAAGTGAGCCCCTTGTGCTTCGGCACATTCGGGTCGGTGCGCACGACGATGACGCCATAGTCGCTGTACTGCGCCCAGCTCGTCCACACCTTCTGGCCGTTGATCTTCCAGCCGTTTCCGTCCTGCTCGGCGCGGGTGCGCAGGCCCGCAAGGTCGGAACCGCCCGCGGGTTCGGAGAAGAGCTGACACCAGATTTCCTCGCCCTTCAGCGCTTTGAGCACCCGTTCCTTGACGAACGCCTTGTCGCTGCCGAACTGCATCAGCACCGGGATCGGCATGCCGAGCGAGATGCCGAAATAGAAGCTTGGGAAGCCGTGCTTCATCTCCTCGGTATCGAAGGTGACCTTTTCGAGGTGGCCGAGACCCTGGCCGCCATATTCGGTCGGCCAGTTGATCCCGGCATAGCCCGCATCGAACTTGGCGCGCTGATATTGGCGCGCGAGGGCTAGGTCGTCGGCTTCGGACAGGCCCTTGCGCGCGTCCTTGCCATAGGCCGGCACCATCGAGCGCAGCCAGGCGTCCGCCCTGGCGCGATAGGCTTCGAGATCGCTCATGCGGCTGCTCCTGTCAGGCGATCGACCAATATGTCTTCCCAGAACAGCAGGTTGCCCTGCTCGATCGCGAGGCTGCGCGCGCGGCGCGTATGAAGGTGGAGCCCCAGCTCCCACGTCACGCCGATGCCGCCATGAATCTGCACGCAGTCGCGCGACGCGCTGTCATAGGCCTCGGTCGCCGAGATGCGCGCGGCGGCTGCGGCGGTGATGAAATCGGCCTGGCCTTCGCGCGAGGCCGCATGGATGCAGTTCGCGCGCGCCAGTTCGACGAGTCCGTAAAGCTCGGCGATGCGGTGCTTGATCGACTGGAAGGCGCCGATCGGCTGGCCGAAGGCGCGGCGGGTGACGGCATAGTCGCGCGCGATCTCCATCATCGCTTCGGCGCCGCCGGTCTGTTCATGCGCGGTGATCACCGCCTGCAGGGCGAGGATATGGAGCGCGGCATCCCGCGCGGCGGCGCCCCCGACGAGCGTTTCGGACGGCGTCCGCGAAAAGACGATGTCGGCGAAAAGGCGGCTGTTGTCGAAACTGCCGATCGCCTTGCGCTCCACGCCCGCGAGTTCGGCGACGACGAGCGCCGGCGATGCCGGGTCCGTTGGCGAACACCACCGCAATGTCCGCAGCGAGCCCGCCGGAGACGCCGGTCGCGGTCCCGTCGAGCCGGTCGCCGGTCAGCGTCACCGCCGGACGGGCGGGCAGGGCGTCGGGGCCGGACGCGAAGGCGACGGCGCCGATCGTCTCGCCGCTTGCGAGGCCGGGGAGCCATTTCGCCTTCTGCGCGTCGGTTCCGTATAGCTCGATCGCCTTGGCGGCGCCGAAGCCGGAGGTCAGGAAGGGCGCGCCGCTCAGCGAACGGCCCGCCTGATGCGCGATCAGCCCCAGTTCGACGAGGCCAAGGTCGAGCCCGCCATAGGCTTCGGGCAGGGCGAGGGCGGTCCATCCCTGTTCCTTCGCCGTCGTCCAGAAAGCGTCATGATATTGGCCGGTGGTTTCGAGCAGCGCCAGCAGCTCGTCCTTGTTCACCCGGGCTTCGAGCACGCGTCGCGATTCGGTCGCGATCGCTTGCTGGCCTTCGTCGTACAGAATCGACATGCGCGTTCGAGTCCTCACCCTATTTTATGGAAACACCCAACCGGACGTTGACGTAAACGTCAAGTAGAATTGACGCTACGTCCCTTGGAAAAAGGGATCGAACAAACGGCGGTGGATGGGAAAATAGGGACAGTCCCCTCCAAGATAGAAAGCGCCACCACCGGAAACGCGCTTCCTGTCCGATAGTGGGGACTGTCCCTATTTTCCTCGCACCGACGATGCATGTTCGATCCCTCTGCCTCTACCGCACCGTATATTTCTTCGCCTTGTCGGCCATCAGCGCGGCGCGGTCGACCTGCGGCACGCCGACCGGATTGCCGATCTGGCAATATTTGAGGCCCTGTTGCAGCGCGACCGAGCGGGGAAGATCGAGCGATTCCCAGATCGCCTTGACCGACCCCGCGGTCGCGGCGGGCGGCTTGGCGGCGATCGTCGCTGCCAGTTCGGCGGCGCGCGGCCACAAATCCTCGAGCGTCGTGATCTCGCTGACCAGGCCGATCCGCAGCGCGGTGCCCGCGCCGATGCGCTCGTCATTGCCGAGCAGCACCATGCGCAGCACGTCGTGCAGGGGCATATGATAGGTCATACCGATCGGCTCGAGCGCGCTCGTCATGCCATAGGTGACATGCGGGTCGAAGAAGGTCGCGTCCTCGGAGCAGATGATGATGTCGCTCTCGTTGAGCCAGTAAAAGGCGCCGCCGGCATGGCCATGCCGTGCACCGCCGCGATCACCGGCTTCCAGCATTTCATCGACTTGGGGCCCAGGTAATTGCCCGGATCCTCGCAATGCCAGATGTTGGCGAGGTCGACGACGGTGCCGCCTTCCTTCTGCGATTCCTTGACGTCGACCCCGGTGCACCAGGCCTTGCCCGGCGCCGCGCGCAGAACGCTGCAGTGGATATCGTCGTTGCCGCCGACCCACTTCCACAGATGCGCGAATTCGTCCATCATCTGCCTGGTAAAGCTGTTCATCGCCTCCGGGCGATTGATCGTGATCGTCGCGACATGGTCGGCGACATCGACCAGGATGGTTTCATAATGCATGGCCTGCGGCTCCTCTCCCGGCGCTTGTCATGGTTGACCTAGTTATACAACTCGCTATGACACAGACCGATATGGAGGGGCAAGGCCTGCGATGAATTTCGACCTTAGCGATGAACAGAAAATGCTCGGCGAGCAAGCCCGCGCGCTGCTTTCGGACCTGTCGTCCTTCGACCGGCTGCGAACCTTGATCGATTCGGGCGCCGAATGGGACGAGCCCTTGTGGCGCGCGCTCGCCGAAATGGGTTTTCTCGGCGCCGCGATCCCCGAGGAGCATGGCGGGCTGGGGCTCGGCGCGCTTGATCTTGGCGTGATCATGGAGGCGCTGGGCGGCGCCAATGCGGCGGTGCCTATCATGAGTTCGATCGTCCTCGCCGCCGAGGCGATCCGGCTGGCGGGCAGCGAGGCACAGAAGGCGGCGTGGCTGCCCAGGCTGGCGAGCGGCGAGGCGGTCGCCACCTTCGCCTACGCCGAGGGGCCGGGGCCGGTGTTCGCGACTGGCGCGAATCTGGAGAGCGGCAAGCTCAATGGCAGCAAGGCGCCGGTTGCCGATGCCGGCATCGCCGACATCGCGGTGGTGCTCGCCGCGGGCGGCGCCTTCGCACTCGTCGAACTCGACCAGCCCGGCGTCATCCGCACGAAACTCGACAGCTTCGACCAGCTTCGCCCGCACTATCGCCTCGACTTCGCAGATGCCGCCGCAGAGCCGATGTCCGGCGTGGGCAAACTCGACCGGCTGATCGACCAGGCGGCCGTGCAGGCGGCGTTCGAGGCCGTGGGCGCCGCCGATGCCTGCCTCCACATGGCGCGCGACTATGCGATGGAGCGCCAGATGTTCGGCCGCCCGCTCGCGAGCTATCAGGCGATCAAGCACAAGCTCGCCGACGTTGCGGTGGCGACCGAACTGGCGCGCTCGAACGCCTATTATGGCGGCTGGGCCGCCGAATCCTCACCCGACGATCTGCCCGCGGCGGCGGCGGCGGCGCGGCTTTCGGGGATCAAATGCTTCGAGATGGCGGCGCGCGAGAATCTGCAGGTGCATGGCGGCATCGGCTATACCTTCGAGGCGAACTGCCATTTCTATTACCGGCGCGAACGGATGCTCGCGGTGCATCTCGGCGGGCGGGGCTATTGGGCCGACCGGCTGCTGAACGCGCAGCCGGGCAGCCAGGCGAAAGCAGCGTAAGATGGATTTCAACGACAGCCCCGAAGAAGCCGCCTTCCGCGCCGAGGCGCGCGCCTGGCTCGCCGAACATGCGCCCCCGCACGAACTGCCGACGGGCGTCAAGATGCCCGACACCGAAGAGGCCGATCGCGGCCGCGCCTGGATGCGCGCGCTTTATGCCGGCGGCTGGTCGGGGCTGACCTTCCCGAAGGCGCTCGGCGGGTGCGGCGCGTCGGGGATCGAAGCGGTGATCTTCGCCGAGGAGGAGGGGAAATATCACCTCCCCAAGGGGCCTTTCACCTCGATCGGCACCGGCATGGCGCTCCCCGTCATCGCGAAGCACGGCACCGACGAGCAGAAGGCGCGCTTCATCGAGGCGACGCTGAAGGGCGACATCACCTGGTGCCAGCTCTTCTCCGAACCCGCCGCGGGCTCCGACCTCGCGGGGCTGCGCACCAAGGCGGTGCGCGCCGATGACGGGTCGGGCGACTGGATCGTCAACGGCCAGAAAGTCTGGTCGAGCTGGGCGCATCTGACCGACTGGGGCATCCTCGTCGTGCGCACCGATCCCACCGTGCCCAAGCACAAGGGGCTGACCTTCTTCGTCGTCGACATGAAGACCCCGGGGATCGAGACGCGCCCGATCCGCCAGATTTCCGGCGCGAGCGAGTTCAACGAGACCTTCCTCACCGACGTGCGCATTCCCGACGCCAACCGCCTCGGCGCCGAGGGTGAGGGCTGGGCCTGCTGCATGACCGTCCTGATGGGCGAACGGCTCGGCTCGGGCGCGCATCGCAGCGGGATCGAACCGCTGCTCGACTATGCCGCCGCGACCCCCGACGGCCATGGCGGCACGATGCTCGACGACCGCGCGATCCGCCAGCAGCTCGCCGAAGCACTGGCGGAAGAGCAGGGCGAGCGCTTCTTCCAGGCGCGGCTGCGCACGATGGTGTCGAAGGGCGAGAATCCCGGCGCGCTGGCGGGCATGGTCAAGCTCGCCTATGCGTCGCGCTACCAGAAGACCAACGGCCTCGCGCTCGAACTGCGCGGGCTTTCAGGGATAGCGCCCGAGGCGGGCGACACGACGACCGGCGACGTCCAGTACGACTATATCTATTCGACCGTCATGCGCATCGCGGGCGGTGCCGACGAGGTGCTCCGCAACCAGATCGCCGAACGCGTGCTCGGCATGCCCGGCGAGGTGCGGATGGACAAGGATGTGCCGTTCGAGGCGTTGAAGGGTTAAAAGCCCCTCCCCTTCAGGGGAGGGGTTGGGGTGGGGTCCATCGGCCTTGCGCGAGGCCGATGGACCCCACCCGCTGCGACTAACCAGCAAGCTGGAAAGTCTCGCTGCCCTCCCCTGAAGGGGAGGGCGTAAATCAAGCCGCCCTACGCCGCGCCTCCGCCGCCTTGGCCAGCGGCTCCGCCAGATCCTTCTTCAAAATCTTCCCGTTCGGATTGAGCGGCATCTGGTCCATCACCACCAAGGTCCGCGGCACCTTGTTGTCGCCCAGATGCGCCTTGCAGAAAGCGATGATGTCGTCCGCCGTCGCTTCGCCGCAGCCGGGGCGCAGCGTCACCGCCGCCGCGATATCCTCGCCCAGCACCTCGTGCGGCACCCCGACGACCGCGGCCTGCTGCACCGCCGGGTGCAGATGCAGCACCGTTTCGATCTCGAGCGGCGTGATGTTGTAGCCGCCGCGGATGATGAGCTCCTTCGACCGGCTTGGCCATGATCAGATCGCCGTCCTCGTCGACGAAACCCAGGTCGCCGGTCTTGGTCCAGCCGCCCTTGAAGCTGATAGCCGTGGCCTCGGGGTCGTTCCAGTAGCGGCGCGGATGCTTCTGCCAGCCATAGATTTCGCCCACGACGCCGGGTTCGGTGACGACATTGCCGTCCCCGTCGCGGATTTGCATGTGCGCGGGCAGCTTGCCGACGCAGCCGGGTTTCAGCACCTGTTCCTGGCTGGTCGTGCCCAGCCCCACGCCGCCTTCGGACATGCCGTAACTGTTGCGGATGCGCAGGTGCGGCCACAGTTCGGCGGCGCGCCTCACCGAATCATGCGGCAGCGGCGCGGTGCCGGTCATCAGATATTTGACCCCGTCCATGTCGTAATTGCCGACCTCGGGATGATCGAGCACGAGGCGCAGCATCGACGGCACCAGATAAACGAGGTTCGGGCGCTTGAGCTTCGCCAGTTCGAGGAAGCCCTTGGGGTCGAATTTCTGCTGGGTGATCGCGGTCGCGCCACCGCGTGCGGGCAGCATCACGATGCCGATATTGCCGCCCGACCCCGTGAGCGGCAGCGCGTTCAGCGTCGAACGCGAGCGGTCCATATTGTAACCGGTGACATTGCTCATCAGGTCGGGGTGCGACACGACGACGCCCTTGATCTTGCCCGTGGTGCCCGAGGTGCCGAGGATTTCCGCGTCGGCTTCGGGGTCGAGGCTCGCCTGGTCGGGCAGCGCCGCAATATCGCGCGGCATGTCGGCGACATGCCAGCATCCGGCGAGATCCAGCCCCGCGACCAGTTCGGGCGCGTCGGTGATGCAGAAGCGCGGCTCGCACAGCGCCGCATAATCCGCGATCTCGCGCGGATTGAGGCGCGGGCTGATCGGGCAGGCGATGCCGCCGGCGCGGAACACCGCGAACACCGCGATCGCCATTTCGACCGCATGTGCATTGCTGATCGGCAGGAAGACGCGGTCGCCCGGAACCAGCCCCGCCGCCGCCAGCCCGCCGCCGACTTCGTCCGCCTCGCGGTCCCATTCGGCGAAGGTGATTTGCCGACGGATATCGTCGTGGGCGATGTCATTGGCCTGGTGCGAGGCGCGCACCTTCAATGCATCGCTGATGCGGCGAACTTCCATTGCGGCTTTATCCCCTTGCGTCACTGTTGAGCATGTATTACCTAGTTATATAACTCGTGACAAGGGAGATATGCGATGGCCGAGGCGAAAACCGACATCAAAGAGAGCGAAGAGTGGCAGAAGGCCGTCGCTTACGAAATTACCGACGCGGATATCGAACGGCAGCGCAAGCTGCTCGGCTTCGACCAGGCGGCGAAGACGCGCGAATATATCACCACCGCGACCGAGGATAATATCCGCAACTTCGCGCACGGCATGGGCGACGACAAGCCGCTCTACACTGACCCCCATTATGCCAAGAAGACCCGCTGGGGCAGCGTGATCGCGCCGGGGATGATGGCGGGAATCATCAACCGGCCGCTGAAGGGCGATCCGGTGCCCGACGAGATCAAGGCACTCAAGAAAAGCCTGTTTCGCGGCATCCACGTCTTCGTGTCGGGGTCGCAATGGGATTTCTATCGCCCGATCTTTCCCGGCGACACCATCTACAGCTTCAACGGCGACGAGAGCTGCGAGGTCAAGCAGTCCGAATTCGCCTGCCGCTCGGTCATCACGGTGCGCCGCGACGTGAAGTTCAACCAGCGCGGCGAGGTCGTCGCGGTCTACCGCATCCTGCGCGTGCTGACCGAGCGCAAGACCGCGGCGAAGAAGGGCAAATATTCGGCGATCGAGCCCGCCAGCTACACCGACGAGGAGATGCAGGCGATCGAGGATATCTATGCCGCCGAGCAGGTCCAGGGCGCCGAAAAACGCTGGTTCGAGAATGTCGAGAAAGGCGATCTGCTGGGATTGCAGGCGAAAGGGCCGCTGACCGTCACCGACGTCATCTGTTTCCATGCCGACGGTTACGGCTTCGTGCCCTATGCGCCGACCGCCAACCGCCTCGCGCACAAGAACCGCCAGCGCATCCCCGCCTTCTACGTCAAGAACGAGCATGGCATCCCCGACGTCGCGCAGCGGCTGCACTGGGACCCGGTGTGGGCGCAGGCGATCGGCAATCCGATGGCCTATGACTATGGAGTCATGCGCGAAAATTACCTGTGGCAATATCTCAGCGACTGGGCGGGCGACGACGCCGTCATCATCCATATCCACGACGAGGTCCGCAAGTTCAATTACATGGGCGACGTCCAGCGCGTGACCGGCGAGGTGCTCGCCAAGCGGCAGGAGGGCAAGCAGAGCCTGGTCGACGTCGCGGTCAAATTCACCAACCAGCGCGACGAGGAAACGGTGCGCGCCACCGCGACGATCGCGCTGCCGAACAAGGACCGCCCGCTGCCGCTTTATCCCGAGGTTCCCGAGGAACTGGCGGAGAAGGCGGTTCGGATGCTGGCGCGCCACCGCGAGCTCGGCGGGGATTGACCGGACGGCAGGCGCCAAGCCCCTCCTCTTCAGAGGAGGGGCCTGCGAGACTTGGCAGCTTGCTGCCTAGTCGCAGCGGGGTGGTGGGTGAGACATGGCGTGCGCCTTCGGCTACCACCCCGCTGCGACTAGGTCCGGCTGCGCCGAACCAAGTCTCGCTGCCCCTCCTCTGAAGAGGAGGGGTTGAGAAGGGCTGCCCACCACCCGTAAGCTCACAACAGCATCGTGACGGGCGGGGAGGATTTATGAGCGACGAAATATTGATCGACGATGATGCGGGGATCCGCACCATCACCCTCAACCGGCCCGACCGGCTCAATGCGCTGACCGGCTCGATCATGGCGCCGCTCGCCGACGCCTGCGCCGACGCGGCGCGCGACGCGTCGGTCGGTTGCGTCGTGGTGACGGGGGCGGGCAGGGGCTTTTGCGCCGGCGGCGACCTCAAGGAGGGCGCCGCCGACAAGGCGGTGGTTCCGGCCAACGCCGATGTGGGCGGCCGCACCGAACAGGGTTTCGCGCGGCTCCGCGCCTTCATGGAGACCGCGCGGCTGCTCCACGAAATGCCCAAGCCGGCGATCGCGATGGTCAACGGGCCGGTCGCGGGCGCGGGCATCGGCATTGCGGGGGCGTGCGACCTGCGCTTCGCAGGGCGCAGCGCGACCTTCCTCACCGCGTTCGACCGCATCGGCGCGAGCGGCGATTTCGGTTCGACCTGGTTCTGGACCAGAATCGTCGGCACCGGCGTCGCGCGCGAGCTTTTCTTCCTCGGCGAGAAACTGTCGGCGGAGGAGGCGTTCGCCAAGGGGCTCTACACCCGCCTGTTCGACGATGCAGTCCTGCGCGAGGAGACGATGAAGGCGGCGCGCCGCCTCGCCGACGGTCCGCGCATGGGCTATCGCTATATGAAGGCGAACCTCAACAACGCCGAGGATTGGGCCTTCGAGGCCGTGCTCGATGCCGAGGCGCTCAACATGACCCTGTCGACCAGCGCGACGGCGATGATCTGGCGCGAGAAGAAGAAGCAGGAAGAACGGGGTGGCTGAGTTCGACCATATCCGCATCGACCGTCACGACGGCGGCATCGCCGCAGTCGTCGTCGCGCGCGCCGACATCGGCAACGCCTCGTCGCCCGAGATGCTCGGCGAGATTCGCGATGCCTTTGCCAGGCTGTCGACCGACCGCGAGGTGCGCGCGATCGTCTTCGCCGCCGAGGGCCGGCATTTCTCGGTCGGCGCCGATTTCGCCTTTCTGCAAAGGCTGACCGGCATGACGGCGAGCGAGATCAAGGACACGGTCTACGCCAATTTCCAGGGCGCCGCGCGCGCCATCTACCGCTGCCCGAAGCCGACGCTCGCGCTGGTGCAGGGCGCGGCGGTGACGGTGGGCTGTGAACTCGCGCTCGCCTGCGACTTCCGCATCGCCGCCGAAAGCGCCATGTTTCAGGAAAGCTGGATCAGGCTCGGCATCATGCCCCCGCTCGGCGGCACCTTCCTGCTCCCGCGCATCGTCGGGCTCGGGCGCGCGATGGAAATGTGCCTGCGTGGGCGTCAGGTCCGCGCGGACGAAGCGCTGACCATCGGCTTGGTGAGCGAGGTGGTCGCCAGGGATGATCTGGCGGCCCGCGGCATGGACCTGGCGCACGAACTCGCGGCGTCGGCGCCGCTCGCCTATGCGACGGTCAAGCAATCGATCCAGCGCGCGCTCGAAAGCAACATGGAGGCCGAATGGCAGGCGAACCTGCCCAATCAGGCTTTGCTGCTCGGCAGCCAGGACCATCGCGAGGGGCTGGCCGCGGTGACCGAAAAGCGCGCGCCGCATTTCACCGGCAATTAGGGCGGGCCGTCGATCGGCTGTCCCGGCGCCACGAAGATCGTCTGCGTTCCCTTGGCATAGACGCCCTCGGCATCGGCGAACAGGGTCTGGGTCAGCGCATGGCCGTTGCCCGCGCCTTCGGTGAAGGAATCGAGCAACAGCCACGCGCCGCGCGGCATCCGGAAGAAGTGGATATTGATGTCGAGGTTGGCATAGCTCCACTCGTGCGCATGGGTCGCGCTGCCGACGCCGTTGCCGAAATCGGCGAACAGGCACGCCTTGACGAAGGGCGATGCCGGCACGCCCAGCACGACCTCGCCATCCATCCGCATCCACGCCACGCCGCGGCCCGGCTCGCGGACCCGGCCCATGATCGGCCGCGTGCGGATCGCGCCGGCCATGCTGGCGCCGACGAGAAAATCGGCATCGGTTACCTCGTCGGGCGACGGATGCGGCTGTGCGGGCGGAAAGGCCGGTGTGTCGAGATCGCGTGCGAGCAACAGATGCGCCTGCGCGGTGATCCGGTCGCCTAGCCAGCAATTCGATGCGATGAAGCTGCGCCTGCCGCCCCTGCCGCACCGCGACGATGCGCGGGATGAGCAACGCACGCGGCACGATGCCCAATATGTCGATCGTCAGCTCGAGCAAATCTCGAAACGCGCGTCGAACCCGGCCTGCTCGATCACATGGCCGATCAGCGCGGCGATCGGGCCGCCCGCGACGGCATTGTCGAACCAGGGGTTGCGCGCGAGTCCCGAGGGGACGAAACCCTCGCCGTCGCGGACGAAATAATGCGGGATCGGGTCGCTTGGGCCGGTCATGGCGGCCTCCCTATCCGGCGGCCATGCTTTGCACAACATGTTTGACGTAGTTATATAACTCGGGCATAGAATCGCCGACAACCCAGGGAGAGAACGAGCGATGGACCTGAGCTATGGCGAGGCGGCCGAAGCCTTTCGCGCCGAGGTGCGCGCCTTCCTGTCGCTGCACTGGCCGCCGCCGTCGGACACGCGCGGGTCCGATCTCAAGGCCTTCATCCGCACCTTCCGCGCGCTCGCGACCGGAGAGGGCTATCTCTATCGCGCCATCCCGAAGCGGTACGGCGGCTCGGAACAGCCGGTCGATGTCATCAAGGCGCAGGTGATCCGCGAGGAATTCACCCGCGCCCGCGCCCCGATGGAGGTCGGCGGCAACGGCATGAACATGACCGTGCCGACCCTGCTCGAAAAGGGGACCGAGGAGCAGAAGGAACTTTTCATCCGCAAGACGGTCGAGGGCGATTATGTCTGGGGGCAGGGCTATTCCGAACCCGGCTCGGGCAGCGACCTCGCGAGCGTGCGGACGAAGGGCGAATTGTCCGTCGACGGCAAAAAATGGATCATCAACGGCCAGAAGATCTGGACGTCGCAGGGGATGCAGGCGACGCACATGTTCATGCTCGTGCGCACCGAGCCCGATGCGCCCAAGCACGACGGCATCACCTACCTCCTCATCGACCTCGACCAGCCCGGCGTCACCCGCCGCCCGATCCGCCAGATGACCGGCGAGGAGGGCGACCACACTTTCTGCGAATTCTTCTTCGACAACGCCGAAACCCCGGTGAGCTGGCAGGTCGGCGAGCGCGGCCAGGGCTGGTACGTCAGCCGCACCACGCTGAAGCATGAACGCGCGAGCATCGGCGGCGCCGACGGGCTGGGCAGGCAATTCGCCAAGCTGGTCGATCTGGCCAAGGAGGTCGGCCGCATCGACGATCCGGTCGTCCGCGACAAGCTGACGCAGATCGAAGGCTCGGTGCTGTCGCATCGCTATTCGAGCTATCGCATCTTCAGCTGCGCCGCGGCGGGCGAAGACCCCGGACCGGTCGCGCTGATGATGAAATTGCTGCTCACCGAAATCGGCCACGAGATGGCCTTGCTCGCGCAGGACCTGATCGGCGAGCATGGCTTCGTCGAACCCGCGGGCGCGGGCGGACGCGGCAATCGCGGCCCGCGCGGGCCCGAGAAATGGCTCGACCAGATCATGGGCAGCCTCGGCAATTCGATCGCCGGCGGCGCGTCGAACATCCAGCGCAACATCATCGGCGAACGCGGCCTCGGCTTGCCGCGCGACCTCGCGATGAGCGGGGAACGCTGACCATGCATTTTCACCTGACCGGGGAACAGCAGGCGATCCAGGACGCGGTGCGCGGCACGCTCGCCGACAGCTGGCCGATGGAGCGCATCCACGCCTTCGCCGACGGCGACGCGGATTTCGACCAACAGAGCTGGGCCGCGCTGATGGCGCTCGGGCTCGGCGGCATGCTCGCGCCGGACAGCGGCATGGGCCTGCTCGACGCCGCGCTCGTCTGCGAGGTCGCGGGCGAGGCGGCGGCGGCGGGACCGCTGATCGGGCAACTGCTGACGGTCGCGGCAGTGGCAGCCAGTCCCCATGACTATTTGCGCAACCCGTTCCCCGGCGAAAGCCGGGGTCCAGAAGGCAAAGGCGATCTCGCAAAATGGGGCCCGGCTTTCGTCGGGGAGCAATCTGTCCTTGCCGCCTTGGCGAGCGGCGAAACCGTCGCGACGCTGGTCCATGGCGGCAGCGGCTATGTGCCGAGCGCCCGCGCCGCCGACCTGTTCCTGATCGTCGATCGCGCCACGGGCGTCCGCCTCGTGCCCGCTGCCGAAGCCACCATCGAACCGGTGAAAGCCGCCGACCGTACCCGCCCGATGTCGAAGGTTGCGATTGCCGACGGTGCCGGCGAAACCCTCTTCGCCGCGGCCGACCCGATGACCGCGCGCCTTGCCGACGCCGCGCTCGTCCTCGTCGCAGCCGACGCGCTCGGCGGCGCGCAGAAGGTTACCGACATGAGCGTCGCCTACGCCAAGGAGCGCGAGCAGTTCGGCCAGCCGATCGGGCGCTTCCAGGGGCTCAAGCACCAGCTCGCGCATATGGCGCTCGACGTCGAACCCGCGCGCGCGCTGGTCTGGTATGCGGCCTACGCCTGGGACGCGGGCCTGCCCGACGCCCCGCGCGCCGCCGCGATGGCGAAGGCGCATCTGTGCGATATCTATGTCCGCGCGACGCGCGCGGCGATCGCGGCGCATGGCGGCATCGGTTATACGTGGGAATATGGGCTCCATTACTGGTTCCGCCGCGCGATGGCCGATCGCGTCTGGCTCGGCAGTCCCGCCGAGCATCGCGCGCGCGCCGCGGCGCTGGCGGGCTGGTAGGGCATGAGCGCCGCCGATCCGCTGAAACTCGCGCCGGGCGTCCGCCGCCTGCGCCCCGACGATCATTTCATGATCCTGTCCGAAACCGACGCGTCGCCGATGCATGTCGGCGCGCTGATCCTGCTCGACGTGCCCGACGAGCGGCGGGACGGCGTCGCCGCGGCGATCCGCCGCCAGTTCGCCGAACGCCTGCCCGCGACGCCGCTGCTCGTGCGGCTGCACGAGGCGCCCGACGGCTATGACAGCGACGTCTGGGCCGATATCGCCGGCGCCGACCTTGAAAGCCTGATCGCCGTCGAACCGCACGATGGCGCGTGGAGCGAAGCCGAATTGTACGCCGCGGTGGCCCGGCTCAACATGCGCCGCCTCGACCTGTCGGGCCCGCCCTTCGCCGTCCATGTCTTGGAACGGCTCGCGGACGGCGGCAGCGCCTTCTACCTCAAGATGCACCACAGTGTCGCCGACGGCATAGGCTTCCAGACCGTCATGCACCTCCTCAGCGACGCGACGCCCGTGGCAACGGCGCGCTTCACCGATGCGCGATTGCCCGAGCCGGAGAAATGGCGCGAAAGGGCCGATGCGCGTTTCGCGGCCGACGCGGAATTGCGCGCCGCACAATCGGCGCGGCGCAAGGAGGCGCTCGCCGCGCTCGAAGCCCATAAGGGCGACCGCGAACCGACCCCCGAATTCGCGCTCTCCGGCCCGACCTCGGCCGCGCGGCGCTATGCGACGATCAGCCTGCCGCTGGCGCGCGTGAAGGCGGCGGGCAAGGCGCTCGGCGCGACGATCAACGACATCTTCCTGACCCTCGCCAGCAGCGCGCTGCGCAATTACCTGCTCGAGACCGGCGACCTCCCCGACGCGCCGCTCGTCGTCAATTCGGCGCGCTCCTACCGCTGCGACCCGAACATGGCGATTTCGGCAACCGCATCGTCGCACTTCACCCGCATCTCGCCACGCATCTCGAGGGTCCCGTCGAACGGCTGCGTGCGATCCAGACCTCGATGGCCGCCGAAATGCGGCGTACCGGTCATGACGAGGCCCTGCTCGACGCCGCCGAAAAGCCGTTCGGCGCGCGCGACCGCCGCGCCGCCTTCGCCGATCGCATGGCGGGCGGCAAGCGGCTCATCCCCGGCAATCTGACGCTGTCGAACGTGCCCGGCCCCGCGGAGCCCCGCAGCTATGCGGGCTTCGCCCAGCTTCATAATTATCCCGTGCCGATCATCGGCTCGGGCCGCTTCCTCAACATCACCTCGCGGCGCAGCGGCGACAATCTCGACATGGGCGTGATCGCCGATGCCGAAAAGGTCGCCGACGTCGGCCGCATCGCGCGGCTCTTCGTGGCCGCGCTCGACGAACTGGAGCACCTCGCATGACCGACGACCTCGCCTTCAAGCCCGAGGACGACCGCTATCACCAGCTCTCCGACGACCCCTATGAGACCGAAACCAACTGGTGGTCGTTCAACATCCCCGAACGCAAGGTCGGCTGCTGGATCCACGCGCCCTATTATCCCAACCGCAAGGCGGTGAGCTGGCGCATCTTCGCCTGGGACGATGAAGGCTATGATCAGGCGCGCATGGCCTATTACCGCAAGGTCGAGGAAGCGCCGATGCCCGATGCCCCCGACCTCACCGACATCACCTTCCCGGGCGACAGGAACGGCGGCGGCTACAGCCTCAAAATGCTCGAACCGGGCATGAAATATCATCTGCGATATGACGATCCCGCGCGCGGCTTCGCGCTCGACTTCACCCACACCGGCCTGCACGAACCGCACCGCTTCCCGCCGGGCAAGCCGCCCTTCATGGCGACGCCGCACTATGACCAGCTCGGCCATGTCGAAGGCTGGATGACCTTGCGCGGCGAGCGCATCCGCATCGACGGGATCGGCGTGCGCGACCGCACCTGGGGCCCGCGCGGCGGCCCCTATGCGGCGAGCCCCAAAGTCTATGCCGATGACATGGACCGGGTGAAGCATCCCGGCGGCGCGCGCTGGCGCGAGATCGAGCGCGAGCGGGGCAGGGGGCGTATCCAGTACATCTTCGGCCACCGCCGCGACGGCACCGGCTTCCTCGGCTTCGCGCGCGTGCAGGACGGCGATGCCGATGGCTGGTCGCCCATGAACGCCGAGCTGGATTCGCCGCGACGGCCAGTTCGGCAGCCTGGATTCCGGCAAATCGCGGATGCGCGTCTTCCGCAGCCCCAGGACCGGCTGGAGTACGCATATGCAGGTCGATCTCACCGACGAGCATGGCCGCGCGATGAAGAGCGAAGGCTTCACCGTCAGCACGATGAGCGAGGCCGGTTACGGCGTGAACCAGCTGATGCGCTGGGACATTGACGGCGGCATCGGCTGGGGCGAGGATCAGGACGTATGGAATCCGGTTCATTTCGTCCGCATGCTCGACGCGCTCAAGGCGACCGCCTGACCGCGATGCTCTCCCGCCTCTCGCTGCCGCTGATGTGTGCGCCGATGAGCTTCGCCTCGTCGGTGCCGCTCGCGACCGCCTGCTGCCGCGCCGGGGTGATCGGCGGGTGGCAGGGCGGGACGGTCACCCCGTTCAAGCTGTTCGAGGAATATCTGACCGCGCTCGATGCCGTGGAGGACGGCGCGCCGCCGATCGTCAACATGCCCGCCCGCTGGGGCACCGATCCCGCGGCCGCCGACCGGCTGGCGCTGCTCGAACGCCACCGCGTCCCGCTCGTGCTGTCGAGCCTCGGCGATCCCTCTGCACTGGTCGAGCGGGTGCATGGCTGGGGCGGGCGCGTGATCCACGACGTGACGACGATGAAGCACGCCGAAAAGGCGATCGCGGCGGGCGCCGACGGGCTGATGCTCACCTGCGCCGGGGCAGGCGGGCATACGGGTTTCCTGACCCCGATGGCGTTCGTCCCCGCGGTGCGGCGGATGTTCGGCGGCCTGCTGATCGTCGCGGGCGGCATTGCCGACGCGCACGGCATCGCGGCGGCGCTCGCGCTCGGCGGCGACATCGCCTGCATGGGCACGCGCTTCATCGCGACGCCCGAGAGCGGCGTGGTTGAGGGGCACCGCAGCATGATCCCCGCGGTCGGCGCCGACGACATCGTCGCCTCGGCGGCGATGAACGGGGTGCCCGCGCACTGGATGCGGCCATCGATCGAGGCGGTCGGGCTCGATGCGAAAACGCTGCCGAGCGTTCGCTCGCCGATGCCCGAGGGTGTGATACCGTGGCGCGATATCTGGAGCGCGGGGCAGAGCGTCGGACTGATCGACGCGGTCGAGCCGGTGGCGGAATTGGTGGCGCGGCTGACGCGCGCGTTCGAGGCGCTGCCGGGCGGGCTAGACTGGCGAGGGCGGATCGACAAGGCGGCGGCGGGTTGGGCCTGAACAAAGCCACCCAAAAGCCGTTTGCCCTGAGCTTGTCGAAGGGCCGTTCTATCCTTCAACGTTGCAGGAAGAACGGTGCTTCGACAAGCTCAGCACGAACGGGGAAGGGGATATTCGGATTTCTGGCCACTACTCCATCACCAGCACCACCCGCCCCGCGCTCTTGCCCGCCGCCGCATCTTCCATCGCCGCGCGAAAATCGTCCAGGTTGTAAGTCCGCGCCACCGCTGGCCGTAGCTTGCCTTCGCCCGCCAGCGCGAACACCGTATCCCGATTGACTTCACTCTTCTCTGGCTCGAAAATCCCGAACTGCCGCACGTCGACCCCGACCAGGCTTGCCCCCTTCAACAGCGGCAAATTGGTCCGCAGCGCAGCGATCCCGCCCGGAAAGCCGATCACCAGATGCCGCCCGTTCCACGCCAGCGAGCGGAACGCCGGATCGGTCGCCTCGCCGCCGACCGGATCGAACACCACATCGACCCCCTTGCCCTCGTTCGCCGCCTTGACCGCCTCGCGCCAGTCGCCGCCGCGCGCATCGACCACGGCATCGGCGCCCCCGGCGATCGCCAGCGCGCGCTTTTCCTCGCTCGACGCAGACCCGATCACCCGCGCGCCCAGATGCTTGCCGATCTGCACCGCCGCATAGCCCGTGGCGCCGCCAGCGCCGAGCACCAGCAATGCCTCGCCCGCAGCCAGCCGCCCGCGATCGACGAGCGCATGCCATGCGGTGGCATAGCTCACGGGGAACACCGCTGCCTCCTCGAACGACAGCGCTTCGGGCATCTTGCGCACCACCCGTGCGGGCAGGTTCACCGCCTCGGCGAACATCCCGCCCCAGCCGCTCGCCACCACCTTGTCGCCTACCGCCAGCCCCGTAATCTCGGCCCCGACCGCCTCGACCACGCCAACGCACTCGCTCCCTGGAATGAACGGCACCGGCGGTTTCACCTGATAACCGCCGCCCGCGGTCAGCACGTCGACGAAGCTGATCCCCGCCGCCCTGATAGAAATCCTTACTTGAGTGGGCGACGGCGGACCCGGATCATGGTCGACAAGCACGTAATTTTCGGGTGGGCCGAGTTCGTCGGCGCGGACGGCACGGGGCAGGGGAGCGGTCATCGGACACCTCTTGTCATCAGCAATTTAGAAGTATAACCAAGTTATATAACTACTGGAGGGAAAGCCAATGGGTTTCAAGACGCGGATCACCGAAATGCTGGGCATCGAACATCCGATCGTCCAGGGCGGCATGCAGGCCGTCGGCACCGCCGACATGGCGAGCGCGGTGTCGAACGCCGGGGGCCTCGGCATCATCACCGCGCTGACCCAGCCGAGCCCGGAGGCGCTGCGCGACGAGATCGAGCGTTGCCGGTCGATGACCGACAAGCCCTTCGGCGTCAACCTGACCGTGTTCCCGACGATCAACTCGCCCGATTACAACGCCTATGCCGATGCGGTCGTCGAAAGCGGCGTCAAGGTCATGGAGACCGCCGGCACCCCCGCGGTGCGCGAGATCTGGGCGCGGGTGAAGCCGCACGGCGTCACCATCCTCCACAAATGCACCGCGGTCCGTCATGCGCTTTCGGCGGAAAAGGCGGGCTGCGACATCATCTCGATCGACGGTTTCGAATGTGCGGGGCATCCGGGCGAGGACGATATCCCCGGCTTGATCCTGATCCCCGCCGCCGCCGACAAGGTGACGATCCCGATGCTCGCCTCGGGCGGTTTCGGTGATGGCCGCGGCCTGATCGCGGCGCTCAGTCTCGGCGCCGAGGGCATCAACATGGGCACGCGCTTCTGCGCGACGAAGGAAGCGCCGATCCACGACAATGTGAAGCAGGCCTATCTCGACAATGACGAGCGCGGCAGCTTCCTGATCTTCCGCAACTTCAAGAACACCGCGCGCGTCGGCAAGAGCGAAGTCAGTGAAGAGGTGGTCCGCCGCCTCGCGCAGCCCGACGCCAAATTCGCCGATGTGCAGGAACTGGTTGCCGGCACCGCGGGCCGCGAGCTGCTCAAGACCGGCGATCTGTCGAAGGGCGTCTTCTGGGCCGGCATGGTGCAGGGGCTGATCCACGACATCCCGACCTGTCAGCAACTGATCGACCGGATCATTGCCGAGGCCGAGGCGATCCTCGACCAGCGGCTGGCGGGGTTTCGGCACTGAGCTATTTCTCCCCTCCCTTTTAGGGAGGGGCCGGGGGTGGGTATGCGATCTGGCGCTGCCGCTCGCTCCGCTCGCACCCACCCCTAACCCCTCCCTTGCAGGGAGGGGAACAGAGTCACCGCTGCCCGCCATCGACCCGCACCAGCGCGCCGGTGGTATAGGACGACGCCGGACTCGCCAGCATCAGCGCCGCTGTCACGATCTCCTCGGGCCGCCCCGGCCGTCCCAGCGCCACCGGCTGCGTCTCGCGCTTCCTCGGGTCCCACGCCTCGGCGATGTCGGTCAGGAACGGGCCAGGGCTGATCGTGTTGACGCGCACCTTCGGCGCATATTCGCGGCTCAGCGATACGGTCATCGCGTTGAGCGCCGCCTTCGCCGCGCCATAGGGCACGACCATCGGCAGCGCCATCAGCGCGCCGGTCGAACTGATATTGATGATGCAGCCGCCGTCGCCCTCGCTCATCCGGTGCGCGACCTGGCTTGCGAGGCGAAACGGCCCCTTGAAATTGAGGTTCATCACCGAATCGAACAGGCTCTCGGGCATTTCGTGGCTGGGGCAGGCGGGCGACATGCCGGCGTTGTTGATCAGGATATCGACGCGCCCATATTCGGCATAGGCCGCGGCGATCAGCGCATCGATCTCGTCCCAGCGCCCGCAATGCACGCTGTGCGCCAGCGCGCGACGCCCGAGCGCGCGGCACTCCGCCGCCACCTCCTCGCAATTCTCGCGCTTGCGGCTCGCGACGATGACGTCGGCGCCGCGCTCGGCGAGCGCCTTGACCATGCGGTAGCCGAGCCCGCGCGACCCGCCGGTGACGAGCGCGACCTTGCCGGTGAAATCGAACAGCGGATCGGGGGGCATGTCAGTCTCCCGTCGGGGCGGTCATCGCGGCTGCCGCCGCCATCAGCCCGGCGTTGCAGCGCTGCGCGATATCGGCGTCGGCCACCGCGTTGAAGGCATGGACCGCCCCCGCATAGCTGTGCAGCTCGACGGGCACCCCCGATGCGGTCAGCCGCCGCGCATAATCGAGATTTTCGTCGAAGAAGAGGTCGAGGCTGCCCGTCGCGATATAGGCGGGCGGCAGGTTCGACAGATCGTCGGCAAGGCTGGGCGAGAACCAGCCCTTGCGGTGGTCGTCCGCGGCATAGTCGCCTTTCAGCGCGGCCCATCCGAACCGGTTGCTCGCGCGCGTCCAGACGAACTCGCCGGTGTTCGGATTGTCATAGGGGCAGGCTTCGCCCCCCGTGCGATGGTCGAGCATCGGATAGGTGAGCAATTGCCCCCCGATCGCCGAGCCCGCCGAGGTCGCGCGCCATGATCGCCAGCGCCGCCGCCAGACCGCCGCCCGCGCTCTCGCCCGCGACAATTATCCGGTTCGCGTCGAAACCGAGCGCCCCGGCCTGTCCCGCGAGCCACACCAGCGCCGAATGGCAATCCTCCTGCGGCGCGGGGAAGGGATGTTCGGGCGCCAGGCGATATTCGACCGATGCGACGGGTACGCCGGCATGGATGCCGCGAGCGTCGCCGGGCTGGTCTGAATCCGCCGGGCCGATCCCATCACCATGCCGCCGCCGTGGATATACAGGATCGCGCCGCTCCCGGGCTTCGTCGCCGACGGCCGATAAAGATAGACCGCGATGTCGGGCCCGCCATGCGCTGACGATATGGTCATAACCTCGGGCGTGATCGCCGGTGGCGGCAGGAAGGCGTAGGCGGCGTCGGCCTTTTCCCGAACCTCGGCGATCAGCGATCCGGCAAGCTCGACCTGCGGGAACATGTTGAGCAGCGGTGCGATCTGCCGGTCGACCAGATGGCGGGTGGTCATTCAAAATTCTCCTTTCAGCTCGGTGCCCGGATCGTCTCCAGCCGCGTCGGGATATGCTCGCTCGGGAACAGTCCCGGCGCGGGCGTCGCATTCTTCAGATAGGCCTTGGCGACCTGCACCTTGTGCACCTCGGTCGGCCCGTCGGCGAGTGCCATTGCGGGCAGGCCCATCCACATATCGGCGAGCGGCAGTTCCAGCGTCATGCCCAGACTGCCGTGCAGCTGGATCGCGCGCTGGACGATGTCGTGATAGACTTTCGCCATCTGCACCTTGCACATCGCGATATGGGTGCGCGCGGCGCCGTGGGGTTCGTTGTCGATGATCCACGCGGTCTTGAGCACCAGCAGGCGGAACTGTTCGAGCTCGATGATCGAATCGGCGATCGCCCCCTGCACGAACTGATGCTCGCTGAGCGGCTTGCCCTGCGTCCGCCGCGACACCGCGCGTTCGAGCATCATGTCGATCGCGCGCTGGCACTTGCCGACGGTGCGCATCGCGTGGTGGACGCGCCCGCCGCCGAGCCGCGCCTGCGCCACCTTGAATCCCTCGCCGGGCCCGCCGAGCATCGCGTCGAGCGGCACGCGCACCTTGTTGTAGCGGATATAGGCGTGGGTGCCGTCGTCCGCGCCCTTGCTGTCGCCCATCGTCTGCGAATGGCGGATATATTCGACTCCCGGCGTGTCGGTGGGGACGATCAGCATCGACATGCGCTGGTGCGGCGGATTCTCGGGGTTGGTGACGACCATCACGATCAGGAAGGCCGCGAAGCGCGCGTTGGACGAGAACCATTTCTCGCCCTCGATCACCCATTGGTTGCCCTCCTGCCACGCGCGGCAGGTGAATTCCTTGGGATCGGCGCCCGCCTGCGGCTCGGTCATCGAGAAGCAGGAGACGATCGTGCCGTCCATCAGCGGCTGGAGATAGCGCGCCTTCTGCTCCTCGGTCCCGAACATCGCGAGGATTTCGCTGTTGCCGGTATCGGGCGCCGCGGTGCCGAACACGGTCGGCGCCCAATAGCTGCGCCCGAGGATTTCGTTCATCAGCGCGAGGGTGAGCTGGCCATAGCCCGGCCCGCCGAGTTCGGCGCCGAGGTGGCACGCCCACAGCCCCTGCGCCTTCACCTGCTCCTGCAGCGGTTTCATATAGGCGCGCGATTCCCGGTTGGCGACGTCATAGGGCGCGCCATGGCCGGGGAAGAGCAGGTCCATCGGCTCGCATTGCTCGCGGACGAATGTCGCCATCCAGTCGAGTTTGGCCTGCAATTCGGGCTCGATGCGGAAATCGATCATGTCGTCGTCCTTGTATTAGCCGATCAGGCGGATGAGTTTTTCGGCTTCGGCGAAATTGCCGCGCACCAGCCGGTCGAAGAAGCGCCCGGTCTCGGCGTTCAATATGCCCTTGGCCGCCTGCGCGACCTTGTACTCGAGGATGCAGCCGCCCTTGAACATCGCGAGGATCAGATAATAGTCGAAGCTGTCCATGCCGCGCCCGGTGCCCGCGGCATAATGCGCCATCAGCTCCTGCCGGCTCGGCCAGTCGCCGACATTATAGAGCGCCTTTTCGGGCACATGGCCGGGGAAGCGGTCGTCGCATATGCCGTTGCAGAACCAGGCGAGGTCGAGCAGCGGATCGGCGATCGTCGACAGTTCCCAGTCGATCAGCGCGGTCAGCCGGCACGGCGGATCGAAGGCGAAGAGCGCATTGGGGGTGCCGACGTCGCCGTGGATGATGCCGGGCCGGAAATCGTCCGGGATATTGGCACGCAGCCAGTCGCGGGCCAGCGCATAGCCCGGCAGTTCGCGCCACTCGAAATCGTAAAGCTGCCTGTAGCTCCTGATCTGGCCTTCCCAGCGGTCGACCTGCCGTTCGAGAAAATTGTCGGGCCGCCCGAAGTCTTCGAGGCCGACGGCCCTGTAATCGACGTTGGCGAGCGCGATCAGCCCGTCGACCATCGCAAAGGGCACCTCGCGCGCGTGCGGCGGCTTGTCGAAAGGCGGCCGGTCGTAAATGCGCCCGTCGCGCAGGTCTGCGGGCCATCCCTCGACCAGATCCATGACATAGAAGGGGGCACCGATGACCTCGGCGTCGGCGCAGCTTCCGTGACAGACCGGGTGCGGCACGCCGGTGCCGTTCAGCGCCGTGAGCACCCGCGCCTCGCGCAGCACGCTCTTCTCGCTTCCGGGAGGCGGCACCGCGGGCGGACGGCGCAGGATGAGCGTCTTGCCGCCGCGATCGAGCGACAGGATGACGTTCGACGTGCCGCCGTGAATTTTCTCCACCGCCAGCGGTCCGTCGCCGAGCGCGGGAAGGTTCGCGTCGAGCCATGCGGTCAACCGTTCGGGATCGGCCAGCGCCTTCACATCGTCGCTCATCCGTCGCGCTCCCGCAAATAGGCTTCGATGCCGGTACGGATTATGTGCATCCGTTCGGCCGCCTCGGCAAAGCTCTGCGCATCGACGTGGGTCAGCACGGCGCGCGTCACCGCCTGCGCGCGCTCGTGGTCGGCCGCTTTCAACTCCCGTCCCGCCTCGGTCGCGACGATCAGCGACGCGCGCTTGTGCCCGGGATTGTCGGCGAATGCGACCAGTCCCAGTTCGGCGAGCCGGTTCGCGGCGCGCTGCACCACCTGACGGGGATGCCCCAGGCTGCGCCCGATCTGCGCGACCGTCGGCGGTGTCGCGGCGTTCACCACGGCGGTGAGCACCGTCAGCTCCATTTCGGGCAGCCCGCTTTTCGCGCGCGTGTCGGCGTAGAGCGCCCGCATCCGCCCACGCAGCCGCGCGACCTCGTCGGCGAATCGTTCGAACTCGGGAAAACGGTCAGACATGGCACTTCGATGTCAAATTGACACTATGGTGTCAATTTATTTCAGCGCGTCGCCATCCGCTCGAACAGCGACCCTTCGGCCTGCCAGTCGATCCGCACCCGCCGGTGCGCGAAGCGCCAGCCGTCGGCGGTGCGGATCAGCCGGTCGTCATAGGTGCCGCTGTGATCGGGTCCGAAATTGCTGTGCACGGTGAAATAGCTGCGCGCCGTGGCCGTATCGCCATCGACCGCGATCAGCGGGTTGGTGATATGGTGGCGCACGAAGGTCAGCCGCGCATCGCGCGTGCCCGACGCCAGCGCCGCCGCGATCGCCAGCCGGCCCGCGCGGCGCCTTGCCGAGATATTCGAGCACGCCGTCTGCGGCGAAACAGGCGGTCATCGCGTCCAGCCGCCCACGGTCGCCATGATAGGTATAGCGCGCGAGCAGGTCGCGGATCGCGTCGCGGTCGGCGGCAAGATCAGCCATTGTAGCAAAGCTCCAGCCCGGGCTCGTCCCAGCGCATTTTTGCCAGCCGCCCGGTCCGCGACAGGGTGATATAGGCATCGCGCATGTCGGCGCCGCCAAAAGCGATATTGGTCACATAGGGTTCGCCCGCGATATCGAGCTTGCTCACCGCCCCATCGGGCGTGATCGTCGTGATCCCGCCGTCATAGAGTGTGGCGACACAGATGTTCCCCGCCGCCGTCACCGCGAGGCTGTCGAACCCGACCGGTCCCGGCGCGGTCGCGACCCAGGTCGGGCGCTGTTCCGCGACTTCCCGTTCATACCGCCACAGCCGCGCCTGATGCGTATCGGCGACATGGATGTGGCGCCCGTCGGGGGACAGGCCGATGCCGTTGTACGAGACCGCATGGCGATTGATCGCCGCGATCGACGATCCGTCGGGCAGCGCGCTGAACAATCCGCTCGCGGTGCGGATGCCGTCGTGCGTCTTGCCGAGGTCGGTGAACCACAGCCGCCCCTCGGCATCGAAGACGATGTCGTTGGGCGCTTCGAGTGCGACGCCATCGCAGGCATCGTAAAGTCGCTCGAACTTGCCGGTGGACAGATCGACGCGCTCGACGCGTCCCTCGTGCCCGGCGCCGCGCGCATTCTGGAATTTGACGAGGTCGAGCCCGCCATTGTTGCACACATAGAGCGCGCCATCGGGTCCGATCGCAGCGCCATTGGGTCCGCCGCCGATCTCGCAGACCGTTTCGGTCCGTCCGTTCCAGCAGCGCGTGATGCGCCCGCCCGCGAGTTCGACGACGATCACCGACCCGTCGGCCATCACCACCGGCCCTTCGGGAAAGGCGAGCCCTTCCGCGACGATCTCGATCATGCGCCTCTCCTGTATAACTTAGTTATCCATGTCTTGACACGCGGGGGACGAGCGCGCAACCCTGCGCGGAGGGAGAGACAATGGCCGTACCAGCCCATCATATCGTGGCGACGCCGCCACCCTTCGACGTGCCGCCCTATCCGGCCGGCATTTTCGCGGGACAGGTGGTGCTCGTCACCGGCGGCGGGTCGGGCATGGGGCTGGCGATGGCCAGGGCCTTTGCGCAGGGCGGCGCCGATGTCGCGGTCATGGGCCGCAGCCTCGACCGCGCGCGGGAGGGCGCGGCGCAGATCGCGGCGCTGGGCGTGCGCACCCATGCGATGAGCTGCGACGTCCGCCTGCCCGAAGCCGTCGCCGCCGCCTTCGACGAGGCCGAGGCGGCGCTCGGCCCGGTCGGCCTCCTCGCCAACAACGCCGGCGCCAATTTCCCGGTGCTCGCCGAGGATATTTCGCCGAACGCGTGGAGCGCGGTGACGCGGATCGCGATCGACGGCACCTTCCTCTGCTCGGCCGAATATGCCCGCCGCCACATCGCGGCGGGAGAGGGCGGGGCGATCGTCAACAACAGCGCCCAATATATCTGGACCGGCTTTCCCGGCGACGCGCACAGCGCCGCCGCCAAGACCGCGCAGGCGACGATGACGAGGAAAATGGCCGCCGACTGGGCGCCCCACGGCATCCGCGTCAACGCCGTCGCGGCGGGTTTCTTCCCGCACGCGACCTCGAATGCCGGACAGCGCGAGGGCGGGATCGAGGAGCTTCAGGCAATGATCCCCGCCGGCCGTACCGGCAGCATCTGGGAATTCGGCTGGCTCGCGGCGATGACTTGCACGCCGCTGTTCGGCGCCATGACCGGGCAGGTGATCGTGCAGGACGGCGGCGAAAGCCTGCGCCGCTCGCTCATCATGCCCGACTATGTGCCGCCGCGCGAGCGCGCCGACGGCCCCTGGGGATGGAAATGAAGCGCGTGGAAATGAGCGGCTGGCTGGCGGGCAAGCGCGCCCGGATCGAGGGCGACAGCCCGGCGATCGCCGCCGCGTTCGAGGCGGCGGGCGCGACGCTCGTCGGGGGCGAGGCCGATATCTGGGTTCACATCGCCCCGCCGCCGAAGGTCAAGGCCGCGCACGAGCTGACCCACGCCGAATGGCGCGCCAGCCTCGACGCGGGTCTCGACCGGCGGTTCCTCGGCGCCAGGGACTTCGCCGCAAGCTGCCGCGCGCGCGGGCAGGGCGGGGCGGTGCTGTTCGTCGGCGCCCCCGAGCAGGCGCTCGGCGCCGATCAGGCCGCGGCGGCGGGCGCGCTCGGCAATCTCACCAAGACGCTCGGCGTCGAATGGGCCCGCGACGGTATCCGCGTGAACAGCATTCTCACCCGCGAAACGGGCGATACGCTCGGGCATCTCGCCGCCTATCTCGCCAGCGACTATGCCGCCTATGTCACCGGCGCGGTGGTCGGCATCGCGCTCGATGACTGACCGCATCCGCCTCGACGGGCAGGCGGCGTTCGTCACGGGGGGCGGTGGCGGCATCGGGCGCGCGATCGCGATCCGGCTGGCCGAGGCGGGCGCCGATGTCGCGATCTTCGACATCTTCGCCGAACGCGCCGAGGAAGCAGCGGCGCGCGTTCGCGAGACGGGGCGGCGCGCGCTGGCGATCCCGGGCGACGTGATGGACGGCGACGCCTTGCGCGCGGCCATCGACCGCACCGCATCCGAATTCGGCCGCCTCGATATCCTCGCCAACAATGCCGGCGGCGTGTCGGCGCGGCCCTTTCTCGACCAGAGCGAGCGCAGCATGCGCAAGCATATCGACATCAACCTGATGTCGATGCTGATCGCGACGCAGACGGCGGCCAAGCATATGGTCGCGGGCGGGCGTGGCGGCTCGATCGTCAATGTCGCGAGCATCGAGGCGAGCCGCGCGGCGCCCAATTTCGCCGTCTATGCGGCGTGCAAGGCGGGTATGCTCAGCTTCACCCGGTCGATGGCGGTCGAGCTGTCGGACCATGACATCCGCGTCAATTGCATCGCGCCCGACCATACGGTCACGCCGGGCAATCAGGGCAATCGCGCCGGGCCGGTCGACCCCGCGACCTGGAAACGGCACAGTGCCGAAGAAATCGACGCGATGAACCGGCTGATCCCGCTGGGCCGCGAAGGCATCGACATGGAATGCGGCGACGCGGCGGTTTTCCTGTCGAGCGCAATGGCGAGCTATATCACCGGCGTATTGCTTCCCGTCGATGGCGGCACCTGGGGCGCGTCGGGCTGGGTGCGTGGAAGAAACGGCAAATGGACGCTCAACGAAGGTTTGGCATTCGGCGCCTAAATGAAGGAAATAGGGCAACATTGCTAGGTTGCGTCAAAGGTCCTAAAGACGCAGCTACTGGAAATGAAACAAACTCCGGGCAGGGGCAGGATTTGTGAATATGGAAAATAGCGCGGCGCGCATCAGGGTACCCAAGACATCGGAACTGGTCGCCGACCAGATCAGGGCCCAGATCGTGCGCGGCGAACTGAAAGAGGGCGACTCGCTGCCGCCCGAAGGCACGCTGATGTCGACCCTCGGCATTTCGCGCCCGACCCTGCGCGAAGCCTTTCGCATCCTCGAGGCCGAGGCCCTGATCAGCGTCGTGCGCGGGTCGCGCAGCGGCGCGCGCGTGCATCAGCCGTCGGTCGAACTCGTGTCGCGCTATGCGGGCTATCTGCTCGAGGCGGGCGGGACGACGATCTCCGATCTCTATGCCGCGCGGCTCGCGATCGAGCCGACCGTCGTGCGCTGGCTCGCCACCGCCAAGGGCCAGACACCGGGTTTCGCGAAGGTGCGGCAGGTGCTCGCGGACCTCGACAATATGCTCAGTACCGAGGCCTATGCCGAATTCGTCGACAATGTGTCGCATTTCCACCAGACGCTCGTCGAGGCCACCGGCAACAAGACGCTCAGCCTGCTCAACCGCATGCTGCTCAACCTCGGCCGCCATCACCAGAATGATTATCAGCGCCGCCACCCGCGCACGACCGAGGACAAGTACAAGAGCCTGCGCGCGGGCTTCAAATCCTTCGAGAAGCTGGTCACGATGATCGAGGCCGGCGATGTCGAGGGCGCGGTCGCGCACTGGCGGCTTCACCTGCGCAACGCCAACGACACCTGGGCGGCGCGCGGCGAGGGCGAGCGGGTGGTCGACTCCCTGCACGGATGAATTTCGCCGACGCGATGATGGCCGCCGCGGCGCGCATGCCCGGCGCGTCGCTGACCGTCGCGTCGGACACGCACCCGGCTGAAACGACGCTCGGCGAAGTCGTCGCGGCGGGCCGCCGTATGGGCACGCGGATGAGCGCCGCCGGGATCGGGCGCGGCGATATCGTCGCCTGCATGCTTCCCAACTGGCGCGAATGGCTCGTCGTCGCGGCCGGGGCGGCGCAGGCGGGGGCGGTGATGCTGCCGATCGTCACCATCTATGGCGCGAAGGAACTCGGCTTCATCCTGCGCCAGTCGGGAGCGAAATGGCTGTTCACGCCCGATCGCTTCCGGGGTGTCGATCATGCCCGGGTCGTGGCCGATTGCGGCGAGCTGCCCGCGCTGGACCGCCACATCGTCATCGGGCCCGATTTCGATGCGCTGGAGGCCGACGGACCGATCGCCGATCCGGTGCCGGTCGACGCGGACGACCTTGCGCTGCTCGTCTATACCTCGGGCACCACCGCCGATCCCAAGGGCGTGATGCACAATGCGCGCTCGATCCTCGCCGAGCTGCAGTCGATGCGCGACATGCGCGGCGGTTCGGACGACGAGACGGTGATTTCGCCGTGGCCGCCGGGGCATGTCGCGGGCGCGCTGTCGATGTACCGCTTCCTCTGCCAGGCGACTCCGCTCGTGCTGATGGACCAGTGGGACGCCGCACTCGCCGCCGAACTGATCGAACGCCATCGCATCTCCTTCACGTCGGGGACGCCCTTCCATCTGTCGGGGATCATGGCCGCCGCCGACGCGGCGGGGCGCGACCTGTCGTCGCTCCGGCACTATATGGTCGGCGCCGCGCCGGTGCCGCCGTCGCTGATCGAACGCTGCCAGGCGCAGGGACTCGCCGTCTTTCACTGCTATGGGTCGAGCGAGCATCCGACGGTGACGTCGGGGGTCGCCGAAGACCCGCTCGACAAGCAGCTCGATACCGAGGGCCGCGTGATCGAGGGATCCGAAATGCGCTTCGTCGACGACGCGGGCAGGGACGTGCCGCCGGGGCAGGATGGAGAAATCTGCACGCGCGGACCCGAACTGTTCCTGGGCTATCTCGACCCGGCGCTGAACGAAGCGGCCTTCCTGCCCGGCGGCTGGTACCGCAGCGGCGACGTCGGCCGCCTCGACGAGGACGGCTATCTGCTGATCACCGACCGCAAGAAGGACATCATCATCCGCGGCGGCGAGAATATCGCGTCGAAGGAGGTCGAGGCGGTGCTGCTGCGGCATCCGGCGATCGCCGATGCGGCGGCGGTGGCGGCGCCCGACGAGCGCATGGGCGAGGTGGTGCGCGCCTGCGTCGTGCTGGCGCCGGGCGCGACGCTGACGCTGGATGACGTGCGCGCGCACTTCCTCGCGGCGGGGATCGCGAAGCAGAAGACGCCCGAGCGGCTGACGATATTGGCGGAACTGCCGCGCAACGCGTCGGGCAAGGTGCTGAAGCAGGAATTGCGGCGGACGGCTTAATTGCCATGCTCGCCTAAACTCCGTTCGTGCTGAGCTTGTCGAAGCACCGTTCTTCTTCCTAACGTCCAAGGAAAGAACGGCCCTTCGACAAGCTCAGGGCGAACGGATGTTGGTAGCGGTTCTAATTCCGCATGATGAACCCGCCGTCGACGTTCAGCGCCTGCCCCGTGATCCAGTCCCCCGCGGGCGAGCAGAGCAGCAGTAGCGCTCCCACCAGATCCTGCGGCTCGCCGCGCGGCTGCTTGACCACGCGCGCCATCGCCGCCTGCACGAAGGGGCTGTCCTCGGGGGTCAGCGCCTTGCCCGCGTCGGACATGGTCATCCCCGGCGCGATCGCATTGACGTTGACGTTCATCCGCCCGAGCTCGGTCGCCAGCGTCGTCGTCAGCCCGAGCAGCGCGACCTTGCTGATCCCGTAGGTCGTCTGGGCCGGGAAACCGCCCGCCGACAGCTGGTTGACGATCTTGCCGCCGCCGCGCGCCTGGAACAGCGGCACCGCCGCCTTGGAGCAGATCAGCGCGCCGGTCAGGTTGACGCGCATCAGCCGCTCGAAATCGGCGATGCTCGTCTGGATCGCGGGGGTGCCCACCGCCTCGACCATCAGCGCGGCATTGTTGACGAGGATGTCGAGCCCGCCGAAGGCCGCGACGGTCGCCTCCATCATCGCCGCGACCGACGCCTCGTCGGCGATATCGGCCCGCACCGCGATCGCCCTGCCGCCCGCGGCCTCGATCTCGCCCGCGACGCGTTCGGCGCCTTCCTTGTTGAGGTCCGCGACGACGACGCGCGCGCCCGCATTGGCGAGCCCGACCGCATAGGCGCGCCCGATGCCGTTACCGCGCCCGCCCGCGCCGGTGACGATCGCCACCTTGCCGTCGAGGCGGAACCGGTCATTGGTGAAATCAGGCATTTATCTCCCCTCCCGCTTGCGGGAGGGGCCGGGGAGGGCCTGTCCCGTATCCAACAAAAGGGAGGAAACAAGCCCTCCCTAACCCCTCCCGCAAGCGGGAGGAGAACGCCTATTTCGGAAAGATCGGCGCGCCGACGCCGATGGTGACGGTCTTGTAGTGCAGGAATTCGTCGATCCCCGCCTTGCCGCCCTCCTTGCCGAAGCCCGATATGCCGATCCCGCCAAAGGGGGTGTGCGGATTGATCTGGAACCCGCCATTGTTGTAGACGCCGCTCGGCGTTGAGCCGCTCGGACAGGCGGTGGACGCGCTGCAGATCGTTCGACTGGATATAGGCGGCGAGGCCATATTCGCTGTTGTTGGCGATGGCGACCGCCTCGTCCTCGTCGTGGAATTTCATCACCACCACCGCGGGGCCGAAAATCTCGACCTGGCTGATCTCGTGATCGGGGTCGGCATCGACGATCAGCGTCGGTTCGATGAAATTGCCCTCGGCGAGGTCGCCGCCGCAGCGTCCGCCGCCGAGCTCGAACTTCGCCGCGCCGTCGGCCTTCGCGCGCTCGAACATGCCGAGGATGCGGTCGACCGCCGCCCTGTTGATCACCGGCCCGACCGCGACCGTCGGGTCCATCGGATCGCCGACCTTGAACTGGCCGATGATCGCCTTCAGCCGCGCGACGAAATCATCATAGACGTCGGCATGGACGAGCTGGCGGGTGGGGAGGGCGCAGCCCTGGCCCGACAGGCAGCCGACGGTCCAGAACACCGCGCGCTCGGCCGCCGCCTGGAGGTCGCAGTCGGGAAAGACGAGGCTCGCCGACTTGCCGCCGAGCTCCATCACGCTCGGCTTGATCTCCTCGGCGCACGCCGCGAGGATCCTGCGCGCGGTGATCGGGCCGCCGGTGAAGCTGATCTTGCGGATATTCTTGTGCCGCACGATCGCCTCGCCCGCCTCGGCGGTGCCGGGCAGGATCGACAGCACCCCGTCGGGAACTCCGGCCTGCTTGCACAATTGCGCGAACATCTCGGGCGCGAAGGGGGTGATCTCGGCGGGCTTGCAGATCACGCAATTGCCCGCCGCGAGCGCCGCCGCGACCTTCATGCCGAGCGAGATCAGCGGCCCGTTCCAGGTGATGATGATGCCGACGATGCCGATCGGCTCGGGCACGGTGTAGCTCAGCTCGCCGCGCGTATCGAAGGTCGAGATCAGCTCGCCCGAAACCTTATCGCACCAGCCGGCATAGTATCGCGTCCAGCCGACCGCGGTGTCGACCCCGCGCTCGCCGACCATCAGCGTCGTGCCGCCGTCGAGCGCCGCCATTTCGGCGAGCTTCGTCTTGTTCGCCTCGAGCAGGTCGGCGAGGCGGTTCAAAATGTCGCGCCGCGCCTCGGGCGGGGTGCGGCGCCACGCCTCGCGCACGGCTTCGGCCTTGGCGACCGCCTCTTCTACCTCCGCCGCGCCGAGCGAGCGGAATCTCGGCCTGCACCTCCTGCCTGACCGGGTGCAGATGCGGATGCGTCCCGCCGCTGCCGCTCGCTCGCTGTTCGTGCCCCAGATGCAGATGCACTGCGGGTGCCGCGCTTGCCATGATAGGATCCTCTTCTGTTTCAGCTGTTTTCGGGCATCGCCAGGACGAGTCCGCCGTCGGCGCCCGGCCGCATCGCCGGGCTCCAGACGATTTCCCAGCCATTGCCTTCGGGGTCGGCGAAATAGCCCGAATAGAGGCCGCCATCGCGGTCGCGGATCGGGCTGGTGACGGTGGCGCTGGCGGCGATCGCCCCGGCGAATTGCGCATCGACGTCGGCCTTCGTCTCGACGAAGACCGCGTTCAGGGCGCGCGGGACCGCCGACAGGTCGATGCCGCTTTCCGCCGCCAGATAGTCGCGCGGGACAAAGACGATGACCGCCGTTCCGGCGCGCAGCATGAGCGAACCCGGCGCGTCGGGACCCCATGGCTGCCAGCCGAGTCCATCGACATAGAATCGGCGCAGGGCCGCCACGTCGCCCGCGGGCACCATCAGCATATGCAAGGCCTGATCCATCGTCGTCACCCCCACGCCAGATGCAGATGTTCGAGCGCCATCACGCTGCCGCCGCGGCACGTCTCGTCGCCCTTTTCGACCTGCCGGAAATGGCCGACACGGGCGAACCAGGCGCGGTAGAAGATGGTCAGCTCCATCCGCGCGAGATGCAGGCCGAGGCAGGTGTGGATGCCCGAGCCGAAGGCGGCGTGGCGAAAGAACTGGCGCTCGACCGACACGGTCGCGGGGTCGGGATTGAGCGCCTCGTCCCAGCCGACGAGGGGCAGGGGCGCGAGGATGGAATCGCCGGCGCGCAGCTGCGCGCCCTCCAGCTCGATATCCTCGACGACATAGCGCGGGGTCGCGACGAAGGCGTAGCGGCGCAGCAGCTCCTCGACCATGTCCGGGATCACCGCCGGATCGTCGATCGCGCGCCGGCGCAGCGCCTCGTCGTGCGCGAGGTGGCGCATGCCGAAGCTCATCGCGTTGGTCACCGTGTCGAGCCCTGCGAGGAACATCAGGAAGCCGATCGACATCAGCTCCTCGAAGCTCAGCTTGCGGCCGTCGACATCGCTGCCGATGATCTTAGAGATCATGTCGTCGCGGGGTTCGGCCATGCGTTGCTGGATCAGCGCCGCGAGATGCCCGACGATCGCCTGCGCCAGCTGGTTGCGGTTCTCGTTGCTCGCCTGCGAATGGAAAAAGCCGGTAACGAGCGCGCGGAATTCCTCGAACTTCTGCATCGGAAAGCCGAACAATTCCATGAACACCGCGACGGGCAGGCGCGAACCGATGGCCTCGACGAAATCGCACTCGCCTTTGCCCGCGACCTCGTCGAGCAGCTGGTCGGTCCACGCCGAGATGCGGGCGTCGAGCGGCTCGATCGCCCTCGATTCGAAGAAGGGGCGCAGCATCTGGCGATACGGCCGGTGCTCGGGCGGGTCGAGCATCTCGGGGATCATCTTCGGCTGGTTCGGATTGGGCGGGATCGCCAGATAACGGCTGGAGAAGATTTCGGGATGGCGCACGACATGCTGCACCGACGATCCGGTGTTGCACACCCAGTGCCCGCCGTGCGCATTGGTCCAGAAAACGGGCGGCGCCGTCTCCTTCAGCTCCCAATAGCGCGCGTGGCAGTCGGCGCGCACGCCGGGATCGGTGATATAGTCGAATTCGAACACCGGCGAACGCGCCGGTTGCGTCTGCGACTCGCTCATCTATCCTCTCCTCTTGCAGTGATGTAAACGCATGTTTACATCACGAGTCAACGGGGAGATGATATGGCGACGAGCGTCGACACGCCGGGGCGGGATGCCGACAGGACGCGCGCGGCGATCCTTTTTGCTGCGCAGCAAATCTTTGCGGAAAAGGGGTTCGTCGAGGCGGGGGTGCGCGACATCACCGCGCTGGCGGGCGTCAATCAGTCGCTCGTCAGCCGCTATTTCGGCGGCAAGCTCAAGCTGTTCGAGGCGGCACTGGCCGACCTGCTCGACGCGCGGCTGATGACCGACCTGTCGCGAAAGGATTTCGGCAGGCGCATCGTCGCGATCTTCACCGATCCGCGCCGCGACCGGGCGCAGCCGCTGTCGGTGCTGCTCGGCGCCACGGCCGACAGCGAGGCGCGCGCGATCGCGTTGCGGCTGCTCCGCGACCGGGTGCTCGCGCCGCTGTCCGGATGGCTGGGCGGAGCGGAGGCGGACGCGCGCGCGGCGCGCTTCATGATCGTCTCGACCGGTTTCTTCACCTATCGCGACCTGTTGCCGCTCGCTGAATTTTCCGGGCCGGTCGAACCGCGCCTGCGTCAATGGCTGGAAGACGCGTTCCAGGCCATCGTCGACGACTGAACCGGAAGCCGTGCACTCGCCGGTCCTATAGAGCCTGTGTCCCCGCGAAGGCGGGAACCCATCTCCGGTGGGTTCAAGATAGCACCGACCGGAGATGTGCTCCCGCCTTCGCGGGAGCACACGGCTATATGTCCTTGCGGTCGTTATGGTCGCGAGGTGAGGCACCGGCTCGTTTACCCCGCAAGCAGTGCCGCCGGATCGGCGGGCGCGACGAATTGCAGCAGGTGCGCGCGCTTGAGGCAGAAATGCGGGTAAGCCTCGTCGGTCATGCCGATACCGCCATGCACCTGGATATTGACCCGCCCATTGTCGAGCGCCGCCTGGTCCGCGAGCCGCTTCGCCGCCGCGACGTGGAACGCCATCTCGGCGTCCGCCGCGTCGAGCGCGCAGGCGGCATAATAGAGCTGCGAGCGCGCGACCGCGGCGCGCACCGCCATGTCGGCGCACATATGCTTGATCGCCTGGAACGATCCGATCGGCCGCTCGAACTGCTCGCGCACCTTGGCATAGTCCACCGCCATATCGCGCGCCGCGTCGGCGCATCCGACCGCGAAGGCGGCGGCGAGCAGTTGCAGGTGCAGCGGCGGGCGCGGATCGCCCTCGGTCCACACCGCGGTTGTCGTCCATTCCTGCCACGCCTGTGTCGTGGAGGGATCGAGCGACGGTCGATGTTCGGTGACGTGACGCTCGCCGGTCCGTTGGTTGGTGAAGCTGTCGGGAATGTCGAACACCCGCACCGACCCCGGCTGGAGCATCAGCACCGCCGCCGAATCCAGGGGGTCGAGCACGCGTAGCGGGCCGGGCTCCTCGACGGTCACCGCCAGCGCGACCTTGCCGTCGAACGGTTCGTCGAACCAGCGGTTGGCGACCGCGGAGGAAAGCAGGCCGATCGGCGCGAGGAAACGCCCGAGTTCGGCGAACACCAGCGCCTCGGTCGCATGGTCGAGCGCGAGCCCGCCGCTCGCCTCGGGCGCGGTGATGCGCGACAGGCCCATCGCTTCGAGCTGGTCCCACAGGTTCGCTGGCCGCTCGCGCGCGCCCTCCAGCGGCATGGTGTCGCGGCACCAGTCGATGGTCGCGGTGACGAAGGCGCTCTGGTCGTCGTTCGGGGTCAGGTCCATGGGACGTCTTTCGTTCCTGGGCCCCGGCCTGCGCCGGGGCGCGATGCCCGCTGCGCGATCATCGCGACTTGGGAAGGCCGAGCAGCCGCTCGCCGATGATATCGCGCTGGATCTGCGCGCTGCCGCCCGCGATGGTGCTCGGCGAAGCCGCGCAGATAGTCGCCGACCGCATTGTCCTCGCCATAGGTGAAATCGAGCATCTCGGGGCCCATCAGCGCCACCGCCATGCGGTCGAGCCGCTGGCCGAGTTCGGCGGTGAACAGGCGGATCAGCGAGGCTTCGGCGCCGGGCTGTCCGGTGCGCACCACGATCGAAATGTTGCGATAGGTCATCGCGCGCAGCGCCGCGACCTCGGCGCGCATCTGCGCCAGATCGTGCGCGATGCGGTGGTCGCGGATCATGCCGTTCGCCCGCGCGCGACCGATCAGATCCTCTATCTCCTGGCTCTGCTTGACCTGGTCGGCGATGAAGCCGGTGCCGCGCTCGAAGCCCAGCGTCGACATCGCGACCTTCCACCCGTTGCCGAGCCCGCCGACGACGTTGGACAGCGGAATGCGGACGTCGTCGTAGAAGACCTGCGCGAACTCGACCTGTCCCGACATCTTGCGGATCGGGCGGATGTCGATCCCCGGCGCGTGCATGTCGCAGATCACCCACGACAGCCCGCTGTGCCGCCGCGATCCTTCCTCGGTGCGCAGCACCAACTCCTGCCAGTCGGCGACATGCGCGAAGCTCGTCCAGATCTTCGACCCGTTGATGACCAGTTCGTCGCCCTCGATCCGCCCGCGCGTCCGAATCCCCGCAAGGTCGGACCCCGCGCCGGGTTCCGAAAAGCCCTGGCACCAGATCGCCTCGCCCGACAGGATGCGCGGCAGGTGATACGCCTTCTGCTCCTCGCTGGCGTTGAGGATCAGCGTCGGGCCGCCGTGATTGATGCCGACGAAGTTCGCGCCGATCCACGGCCCGTGCGCCTTTGCATATTCCTCCAGCCAGATGACCTGCTGGACGATCGACAGCCCGCGCCCGCCATAGTCGGCCTAGCCAGTTGATCCCCGCCCAGCCGGCTGTCGAACAATTGCCGCTGCCACGCCTTGTCGAAACCGATCGCGTCGGCGGCGTGGAGCGGCCGTTTTTCCTTCGGCACATTGTCGTGCAGCCAGTCGCGGCATTGCTCGCGAAAGCGCGTCTCCTCGGGCGAGAATCCGATGTCCATCAACCGTCCCCGCGCGTGCGGGCGATCGCATCTTTCGCGCTGCCGCTCTCGACCGCGCGGCGGCCGAATTGCTCGCGGATCGGCACGAACTCGGGCATCACCAGCGACCGGCGCAGCCAGTTGGCGGCATCGACGACCAAAGTGTGGCCGCTGATGTAACTCGCATAGGGCGAGCAGAGGAAGGTCGCCGCCCAGCCCAACTCGCGTACCTCGCCGACGCGCTGCCCCGGTATCGTATTGTCGCCGCGCTCGCCCTCGCGGTGGCGCGTCATATGCGCGGGCAGGTCGTCGTGCGGAAAGCGCCCCGGCGCGATGCAGTTGACGCGGATGCCGTCGGGCGCCCACTCGACCGCCAGGCTCTGGGTGAGGTTGGTGACCCCCGCCTTGGCCGCCGCCGAATGCGCGGTGCCGGGACCGCCGGTCCAGCTGTAGGTCGCGCCGATGTTGAGGATCGCGCCGGGCTTTCCCGCCGCAAGCCGCCGCACCGCGAATTCGCGGCTGCAGTTGTATGTGCCGTTCAGCACGATATCGACGACGGTGCGGAATCCGTTCGGCGTCATCTCCTCGGCGGGGGCCGGGAAATTGCCCGCGGCATTGTTGATCAGCACGTCGATCGGGCCGAGCTTTGCCTCGATTTCGTCGAAGGCGCGCGCGATGGCGTCGGGGTCGCGAACGTCGCAGGCGACGGCGATGGCCTCGGCGCCGACCGCGTGGATCGCGGCAAGTCCCGCGTCGAGATGCTCGGGCTTGCGGCTCAGCACCGCGATCTTCGCGCCGAGCCGCGCGAATTCGACCGCCATGCCCTTGCCGAGCCCGGTGCCGCCGCCGGTCACCGCGACGACCTGGCCATCGTAGGTGCCGTCGGGCAGCGCCTTGGCGCCCAAAGGCGGAGGGGAAGGAAGGCCCATTTAGATCCTCCCCGGAACGGGGAGGGGGACCACCCGAAGGGTGGTGGAGGGGTACCATCGGTTTGCGCGACGTGTCGGCGAGGCGTTCGACCGCACGTGCCCCTCCACCATGCTTCGCATGGTCCCCCTCCCCCTGCGGGGGAGGATCGCTTGCATCCCCATCCTTATTTCCCCTTGTAGCTAGGCGCGCGCTTCTCGCGGAGCGCGGCGCGGGCTTCCTGATAATCCTCGGTCTGGAACAGATAGGATTGCGCATAAAGCTCGGCGCGGGTGCCGGTGCGGATCGTCGGGCCGTGCATCAGGTTGATCATCTCCTTCGCCATAGCGAGGTGGATCGGCGGCCTGGCGGCGATGTCGCGGGCGATCTCCAGCGCCTTCGCATCCAGCTCCTCGGGCGGCACGACGAAATCGACCGCGCCCCATTCGAGCGCCGTCGCGGCGTCGATGACTTGACCGGACATCACCATATATTTGGTCCGCGACGGGCCGATCAGCGCGGTCATCATCTGCGTGCCCCCCGTGTCGGGCAGCACGCCGTACAATATCTCGGGCAGCGCCATCTTCAGCGTCGTGTCGCTGATGCGGATATCGGCGGCGAGCGCGAGTTCGCACCCGCCGCCGATTGCGCCCCCTTTCAGCGCCGCGACGATCGGCTTGGTCGATTCCTGCATGCGCAGGCGCCCTTCCTGCGCGCGGCGGACGAAATGGAAGTCGCTCTCGTCGCGTGCCCGATGCCCCAGCACATTGGTGTCGCGGCCCGAGCAGAAGCTCTTGCCCGCCGCGCGGATCAGGATCGCGCTGCTCTCCGTTTCCTCGAGCGCCGCGCCGAGCCGTTTCTGGAACAGCGCCGACGTCTCGTCGTCCAGCGCATTGTGCCGCTCGGGCCGGTTCAGCGTCAGGATGCGCAGGGCCCCATCGCGCTCGCTCAGGATCGTTTCCGCCATTTCCACTCCCATTTTCTTTGCCGTGGGGCTTGCACCACCTATATAACTAAGTCAATTATGTTGAACGATATCGGGAGAGCATAGACGATGGAACTGGGCGGGAAAACGGCGCTCGTCACCGGCGCTTCGCGCGGCATCGGCGCCGCGATCGCGCGGCGACTCGTCGGCTACGCTGGCGCGCATGTCGCGGTCAATTATGCGGGCAGCCAACCGGCGGCGGAGGCGCTGGTCGCCGAAATCGCCGCTGCCGGCGGCCGGGCCTTCGCGGTGCGGGCCGACGTCGGCACCATGGCGGGCATCGAATCGATGCTCGCCGCGTGCGACGATGCGTTCGGCGGCGCCCCCAATCTCGACATCCTCGTCAACAACGCCGGGGTCGGCGGCGAGGGCGATACGGGCAGCCTGACCAAGTGCAGCGAAGAATTGTTCGACCGCATGATCGCGGTGAACCAGAAGGCGCCGCACTTCATCACCCAGCTCTGCCTGCCGCGCCTGCGCGACAAGGGCCGCATCGTCAATATCGGCTCGCTCGGCGGGCGCTCGGCGCTGCCGCCCTTCGCCGCCTATGCCGCGACCAAGCGCGCGTTGCAGAGCCTCACCCTATCGACCGCGGTCGTCGTCGGCCCGCGCGGCATCACCTGCAACCTCGTCGCGCCCGGCGCGGTCGATACCGAGTTCAACAAGACGCTCGCCGAAAAGCCCGGCTGGGCCGAAGCGACCGCGAAGCTCACCCCGATGAAGCGCCTGGGCGTGCCCGAGGATATCGCGGGCGCGGTGATGATGCTCTGCCGCGATGAGGCGCACTGGGTCACCGGCCAGATCGTCGAGGCGAGCGGGGGGCTGTTCCTGTGAGCCAGCTTGCCCAAAAGACCGCCCTCGTCACCGGCGGCTCGCGCGGCATCGGCGCGGCGATCGTGCGGCGGCTGGGGCAGGCGGGCGCGCATGTCGCGATCAACTATGCCGGTAGCAAGGATGCCGCCGACGCGCTGGTCGCCGAGATCGAGGGCGCGGGCGGCAAGGCCTTCGCCGTGCGGGCCGACGTCTCGACGCTCGCCGGCATCGACGCATTGTTCGCGGCCTGCGACGCGGCCTTCGGCGGGACGCCCAACCTCGACATTCTGATCAACAATGCCGGCGTCGGCCGCGGCGGGCGCGATGGGTCGCTGAAGGGCGCGGACGAGGCGCTGTTCGACAAGCTGTTCGCGGTCAATGTGAAGGGGCCGCATTTCGTCACGCAGGCCGCGCTGCCGCGGCTGCGCGACGGCGGGCGCATCGTCAACATCGGCTCGATGTCGGGCAAGGTCGGCCAGCCCTTCGCGGCGAGCTATGCGATGACCAAGCGCGCGGTGCAGAGCCTGACCTTTTCGACCGCGCTCGCGGTCGCGCGGCGCCGGATCACCTGCAGCTGCATCGCCCCCGGCGCGGTCGCGACCGACTTCATCGCCGAACTGCGCGCGAAGGAGGGATGGGACGAGACGACCGCGAAGCACACCCCGATGGGCCGCCTCGGCGAGCCCGAGGATATCGCGGGGGCGGTCATGATGCTGCTCGGCGACGATGCGCGCTGGGTGACGGGGCAGGTGATCGAGGCGAGCGGGGGGCTCGCGCTCTGATGGCCCTGATGACCGAAAAGCTGCGCGCGATCATGGCGCTCGATCCCGAGCGGACGCAGATCGACTTCGAGGGCGTCGACTATAGCTGGCGCCGGATCGCCGACAATGTCCGCGCGATCGAGGCAGCGCTCGATGCCATGGGCCTGCCGCAGGATGCGCGCGTCGGCATCATGCTGCGCAACCGTCCCGGCCATGTCGCGGCGATCGCTGCGGTGCTCTCGACCGACCGCTGCCTCGTCACGCTGAATCCGATCCTGCCCGACGCGAGGCTGTTCGCCGATGTCGAGGGTCTGGGCCTGCCGGCGGTGATCGCCGACGCCACCGATCTCGCGCGGCCCGGCCTCGCCGAGGCGCTGGCGCGCGCCGGTTCGGCGGTGATCGAGATCGGCCCGCGCCTCGAAGGTGCGCGCGTGATCGAGGGGCAGGTGCGCACCGCGATGCAGACCTCGCCCGGCGTCGCGATCGAGATGCTGACCAGCGGCACCACCGGGACGCCGAAGCGCGTACCGCTCAGCCGCGCCGCCTTCGACGCGAGCTTTCGCGGCTTCGCCAAATATGAGCGCGGCAAGAGCTTCGACGACCCACCCCGGCTGGCGACGGGCTGCACCATGGTGGTCAACCCGCTCACTCATATCGGCGGCATCTATGGCTGCATCGGGGCGCTGATGGCGGGGCGCAAGATCGCGCTGCTCGAACGGTTCAGCGTCGATGCCTGGGTCGCCACCGTGCGCCGCCACCGGCCCGCCGTCGCCTCGGCCGTGCCCTCGGCGGTGCGCATGCTGCTCGACGCCGATGTCGATCCGGCCGATCTTTCCAGCCTCAAATCGCTGATATCGGGCACCGCGCCGCTCGCGCCCGATCTGGTCGACGCCTTCTACGCCAGATATGGCATTCCGATCTGCAGCAATTACGGCGCGACCGAATTTGCCGGCGCCGTCGCGGGCTGGACGATCGACGATTTCCATCGCCACTGGGCGGAAAAGCGCGGCGCGGTCGGCCGCGTGCACGCCAATATGGAGGCGCGCGTCGTCGATCCCGATAGCGGCGCCGAACTGCCGCCCGGAACCGAGGGCCTGCTCGAACTCAAGGGCGGGCAGCTCGGCAACGGCATGGAATGGCTGCGCACCACCGACCGCGCCATACTCGACGCCGACCGCTTCCTGTTCATCAAGGGCCGCGCCGACAATGCGATCATCCGCGGCGGCTTCAAGGTCCATCCCGACGACGTCGCCGCCGTGCTGGGCGACCATCCCGCCATCCGCGAGGCCGCCGTCGTCGGCGTCCCCGACGAACGCCTCGGCGCCGTCCCCGCCGCCGCGATCATCCTCAAGGAGGGCGCGACCGCGCCGCAGGACGACGACCTCAAGGCGTGGCTCAAGGAGCGGCTGATCGCCTATCAGGTGCCGGTCCATATCCGCATCGTCGACGATTTTCCGCGCACCCCGTCGATGAAACCCTCGGCGCCGGGCCTGCGCGCGCTCTTTGCAGGAGAAGGCTGATGGAAAGCTTTGCCGGAAAATCGGTCATCGTCACCGGCGGCGGCAAGGGCGTCGGGCGCGGCATCGCGGAGGCCTTCGCGGCGGCGGGCGCCGAAGTGATGCTCGGCGCCCGGACCATCTCCTTTGCCGAGGATGTAAAGGCCGGGATCGAAAAGGCCGACGGCATCGCCGAATGCTGCGCCGCCGACATCGCGAAGCACGCCGATTGCCGCGCGCTCGTCGCGGCCGCGGTCGAGGCCTTTGGCGGGGTCGACATCGTCGTCCACGCCGCCGCCGACATCCCGCACGGCGGGCTCGGCCAGGTCGACGACGAGCGGCTCGAGGCGGGCTTCGCGAGCATCGCCAAGGCGGCCTGGTGGCTGCTCGACGCCGCGCGCCCTTATCTGGCGCAGGCCCGCGACGGCGGGCGCTTCATCGCGATCGGCTCGGTCAACGGCACCTTCAACGTCGTCCCCAACATGACCGCCTATGGCATGGCGAAGGCCGCGCTCGACGCCTTCGTCCGCGCCGCGGCGGGCGACGTCGTCGGCGACCGGATCACCGTCAACGCGATCAACCCCGGCCTTGTCGCGAGCGACCGGGCGAAGGCGGTGCTCGGCGACGAGGGCCTCGCCGCCTATGGCGCGACGGTCCCGGTCGGACGCGCGGGAACCCCCGCCGATATCGCGCACGCCGCCCTGTTCCTCGCTTCCGCGCGCTCGGATTACATCACCGGCACGACGATCAAGATGGACGGCGGCTCGACCGTCGCGGCGTCGCCGGGCCGCAATGACATATTGCAGGAACGGCTGAAGCTGCAGCACGGAAAGGCGCCCTGATGGACCTTGGGATATCGGGCAAGGTCGCGCTCGTCTTCGGCGGGTCGAAGGGCATCGGCCTCGGCTGCGCACACGAGTTCGCGCGTGAGGGGTGCCGGACGGTGATCGCGGCGCGCACCCAAGCGACGATCGACGATGCGGTGACAGAGGTGCAAGCGGCGGGCGGCGACGCCATCGGCGTCTCCGCCGACTGTACGACGAAGGACGGTATCGCCAAAGCCGTAAAGGCCGCGACCGATGCCTTCGGCCCGCCCGACATATTGATCTTCAACGTCGATTCCGGCCCGAAGGGCAGTTTCCTCGAGGTCGACGACGACACCTTCGCCGCTGCGAACAACAATAATGTCATGGCCTTCCGCTGGGCGGTGCAGGCGGTCGTCCCGCATATGCAAAAACAGGGCTGGGGCCGCATCCTCACCATCGGCACCAATTCGGTGAAGGCGCCACACCGCAAGCTCGCGCGCGCGGCGCAGAACACCTACCGCGTCGGCGCGCTCGCGCTGTCGAAGACGCTGTCGGCCGAGCTCGGCCCGATGGGTATCACCGTCAACACGCTCGGCACCGGCGCGATCGCGACGCCGCAGTTCAGGGAAGTGTTCACCAAGATCGCCGAGGCGCAGGGCCAGACCTATGAGGAGCATATCGCGGAGCGCGTCGGCCAATGGCCGGTCCGCCGCATGGGCACGCCAAAGGACATGGCGGCCGCCGCCGCCTTCCTCTGCTCCGGCCGCGCCGGCTACATCACCGGGCAGGTGCTCGTCGTCGATGGCGGCAACCTCGAAGTTCTGCAATGATAGCAACCAAAGGGAAACGACATGAAACTGGGAAGTGACATTGCCGCGGTGGTGACGGGCGGCGCCTCGGGCCTTGGCCGCGCGAGCGCCGAGGCGCTGGCGGGCGAGGGGGTGAAGGTCGCCATCTTCGACGTCAACGAGGAAGGCGGCAAGGCGGTCGCCGACGCCATCGGCGGTATTTTCTGCAAGGTCGACATCACCAGCGAGGACAGCGTCGTCGCGGGTTACGAAGCCGCGCGCGCCGCGCACGGACAGGAACGCATCCTCGTCCATTGCGCGCAGATCTCGAAGGGCGGCAAGACCGTCCGCTACGACAAGGCGAGCGGCGGATACGTCCGCTATGCGACCGACGATTACGCCTTTTCGGCGCAGGGCATCCTCATCGCCAGCTATCGCCTCGCGTCGCTCGCCGCGCTCGGCATGGCGAATGCCGAGCCGCTCAACGAGGACGGCGAGCGCGGCGCGATCGTGCTGACGGCTTCCGCGGCGGCGCAGGACGCGCAGATCGGGCAGGTCGGCTACGGCTCGCTGAAGGCCGGGGTGAACGGGCTCGTGCTGCCGATGGCACGCGATCTGATGGACCTCGGCATCCGCGTCAATTCGATCATGCCCGGCATCTTCGCGACCCCGCCGATGCTTGCCGTCAAGGACAAGGCGCCGGCGATCTTCGAAGGGCTGGCCGCATCGGTGCCCTTCCCGAAACGCCTCGGCCATCCGCACGAATTCGGCAGCCTCGTGCTCGAACTCGCGCGCAACGGCTATTTCAACGGCCAGAACCTGCGCCTCGACGGCGCGATCCGCATGCCGCCCAAATAGGACTTTGATTTGAACGCTCCCCAGCAATTTCCCTTCGCGCGCCAGTCGGCGGGCCCCGCGCCGCTCCGCCGCCCGGGGTCGATCCGCCGCACCAGTTCGATCGATTCCGACTGGCCCGAGGGTTTCGGCCAGCCGTGGATGATGACGGGCCGCGTGCGCGACCTGCTCACGCCGGTCGCGGGGGAGCCCGTCGTGCTCGACGGCGGAGAGTTCCGCATCCGCACCTCGCCGATCCGCGAGATCATGGAAATCGACGTCGCGCCCTATCATGCGCGCGCGCAAGAGATGGTGGGCGTGCGGGCAGGGGGGGCAAGCCGGCAGGCGCTCGCGGCGACGCTCGGCGACCTGCGCGGCACGCCGCTGTTCCAGCTGCTCGACGATTTCGCCGGGGCCAGCCTCGTCGCGGGGTGGATCTGGTCGCGCTGGACCCCCGACTGGCACGATCGCATGCGCGCGAGCCGCACCCAGTCGACCGCGGGCAACAAGGGCCGCATGGTCAATATCTGCACCGGCTTCACCGAGGGCGGCAGCTCGCTGACCGAGGACGGCAGCGTCGATCACAGCGACCAGTCCGCGACCGAGGTCGGTCCGCTGGTGAATCCCGACGACCCCGCCGGATGGCACGACATGCCGGAACAGGAAGGCCGGCCGCTCGCGCGCCGCGCCCGCCGCATCGACCTCTGGCGCGCCGAGGGGGTGCTGAAGGTCGACGCGGGGTTCCAGGACAGCGGCCCCAATCCGGGAGGCACGCGCACCGCGATCCACGAATATCGCGTCTATGCCGAAATCGACGAGGCGAGCGGCACCCTGCTGTCGCTGCAGGCGCTGCCGCTGATCCTCCCGTTCCGCGAATGCCCCGGCGCGTCGATGAAGGCGGCGCGCATGGTGGGGCAGAATGTCGCGGAATTCCGCCAGGCGGTGCTCGACACGCTCGCCGGCACGATCGGCTGCACCCACCTCAACGACGTGCTGCGCGCGCTGGCCGATGTGCCGGCTGCTCGCCGCGATGTTGCCGAAAAGCAACGATTGACGCGGTTTCCTCAGCGTTCCGCGGCAAAGTGACGCAATCCACTTGTCTGACGTGTTAGACTTAGTTATATAACTGACCAAGCGAGGACGCCAGGAAGCCTCGCGGGGAGGATGTTGACCATGATTTTCAAGCAAAAGCGCGATTCGTCCCGGCTGCTCGTCGCGGTTTCGATCGGCGCGTTGGCGCTGTCGTCGGTGCCGGCCTTCGCGCAGGACAAGGCACCCGCCGACGAAACCGAATATCAGAATGACGATATCGTCGTCATCGGCGTGACCAAGCAGAACGCCAACATCCAGGACACGCCGATCGCGATCACCGCCTTCAGCGGCGAAAATCTGACCGAGCAGGGCATCGACAAGGTCGAGGATATCGCGACCTTCACCCCCGGCTTCAACATCCGCGGCGCTGGCAACAACCCGACCGCCTTTTCGCTCGCGATGCGCGGCCAGGTCCAGAACGACAATATCGCGACGCTCGAACCCTCGGTCGGCACCTATCTCGACGAAATGTACATCGCGCGCGCCTATGGCCTCAACGTCGAACTGGTCGACGTCGAAAGCGTGCAGGTGCTGAAGGGGCCGCAGGGCACGCTTTTCGGCCGCAACACCTCCGCCGGCGCGGTGCTGATCCAGACCGCCAACCCGCGCTACGACCAGATCTCGGGCCGGGTGAGCGCGACCTATGGCCGCTTCGACGAGCGCACCGGCCAGGCGGTGCTCAACCTCGGCCTGTCGGACAGCCTCGCGATCCGCGGCGCGCTCTATTATCAGAAGCGCGACGGCTACAAGACCGACATCAACACCGGCGCCAAATATGAAGGGCGCGAGACGTGGAACGGCCGCGTCAAGCTCGGCTGGAAACCCACCGACACGCTCGAAATCATCCTGTCGGGCGAATGGTACGACACCTATATCGACGGTCCGGTTCGCCAGAACCTGTTCTTCAATGCGCCTGCCGCCTTCGGTCCCGCCAAGCCGGTGGTCGACGGGATCGCCGCGGCCGAACGCGCGGCCTTCGGCGGCAATCCGAATCTCGCCGCGCTGACGCCGCCGTCGGCCGTGGTCGGCGCCGATCCGCGCGGGCCGTTCAACAAGACGCAGACGCAGACCTATCTCGCCAAATTCATCCTCGACACCAGCTTTGGCCAGGTCCGCTGGATCAACGGCTATCGCGGTGTCCAGAGCGAGAATATCATCGACCTCGACGGGTCGAGCTTCGCCGACCACTTCACCGAAGGCACGCAGGATCTGAAACAGTATTCGACCGAACTTCAGGTGACCGGCACCGCCTTCGCCGACCGCTTCAACTTCGCCGGGGGCCTCACCTATTTCCGCGAAACCGGCTTCGACCAGTCGCGCTCGAACCTGTTCAACGGCAAATTCGCCGCGGGTCCGACGGTGCCGCCCGAATTCGTCGGGCTGACCAACTGGTCGAACTTCTCGGGCACGCTCGATAACGACAGTTTCGGCATCTACGGCCAGGGCAACTACGAACTGACCGACGCCTTCCGCATCACCGCGGGCCTGCGCTATTCGATCGACGACCGGCGCGTGATCACCCAGACCGGCGACGTCGTCGACAACAGCGACGTCTTCGCGCGCTGCACCCCGGCGACGGTGGCGCTGCCCTGCCTGCGCTCGCGGCAAAAGACCTTCACCAACCTCTCCTATACGATCGGGCTCGACTATGACCTGACCGAGGACATCCTCGTCTATGCGAAGCACAGCAAGGGCTATCGCTCGGGCGCGATGCAGCTGCGCACGGTGACGCTTGAGGATTCTATCCCGTCGGATCCCGAAATCGTCTATGAACAGGAAGTCGGCATCAAGACCAGCTTCCTCGACAGGCGCGGCACCTTCAACATCGCGGGTTATCACAACAAGGTGAAGGGTGCGCAGCGCAGCCCGGTGCTCGCCCCCAACGGCATCAGCCAGACGGTGATCGAAAATGCCGACACCGAAACCTGGGGTGTGGAGGCCGATGCGTCGATCGAGGTCGTGGACGGCTTCACCCTCTTCGCTTCGGGCGCGCTGACCGATCCCAAATATACCCGCTACGAGGGCAAGGCGCTCGACGGCGTGCCGCCGAACCAGACGATCGTGACGGTCGACAAGAGCGACTATCTGCTCGCCGACATCGTCAAGAAGCAATTCTCGGTTGGCGCGAATTACCGCCAGGATTTCGGCGGCGTCGGCCTCGACGCGAACATCGTGTATGCTTGGCAGGGCAAGATGCCGCAGATCGACATTCCGGTGAACATGTTTACCTCGACCGGGCCGGGCGGCCTCGGCCTCACCCCCGCGCAGGCGGAACAGCTCGCGGCTGTCGCGCAATCGGGTTCGCTCGGCATCCTCAACGCGCGCGTCGCGCTGAGCTTCGGACCGGAAAAGAACTTCGAGCTGGCGCTGTGGGGCAAGAACCTGACCAACGATCAGGAACAGCAATACACGCTTTTGCTCAGCAACATCTACGTCGGCACCTCGTACAACGAACCGCGCAGCTACGGTGTGACGGGAACCTTCAAATTCTGAGGACCACAGGGCGCTCCACTGGAGCATTGGGGGAGGGACGGCTTGCCGGACCTCCCTCTTTTTTGACCTTCGTTCCCCCGCGAAAGGAAGCACATGTCTCCGGAAATCTCCAGCCGCCGCGGCCTGACGCTCGGCCTGCTCGTCGTCGTCGCGATCCTCAGCTACGTCGACCGCCAAGTCTTCACGCTGTTCCAGGACGACATCAAGGCCGAACTCGGGCTCGACGACGGCCAGCTCGGGCTGCTCACCGGCATCGCCTTTGCCGCCTTCTATGCGATCGCCGCCTTTCCGATCGCGCGCTACGCCGACCGCGGCGACCGCCGCCTCGTCATCGCGGTGTGCGTCGCGATCTGGAGCGCCGCGACGGCGCTCTCGGCCTTCGCGCACAGCTTCTGGCAGATGCTGCTCGCGCGCATCGGCCTGGCGGCGGCCGAAGCCGGGGCGGGTCCGGCGGGCATGTCGCTGCTCACCGACATCTTTCCCAGGGACCGCCGCACGACGATCATCTCGGTGATGCTCGCCGCCAATGCCGTCGGGCTGTCGGGCGGGCTCGCGCTCGCGGGGTGGCTGTCGCAATGGTATGGCTGGCGCAGCGTCTTCCTGATCGTCGGCCTGCCGGGCATCGCGGTCGGGCTCGCCGTCTATCTGCTCGCCGCCGAACCGCGCCGCCGCGGCGTCGCCGAACCGGTCGCGCCGCCGCAGACCAGCCTCGGCGAGGTCCTCCGCACCATGGCCTCCAGCGCCTCGCTGCGCTGGGTCGGGCTGCTGCTCTGCATGGTGCCGCTCACCGGTTTCGCCTTCATCCTGTGGGGCGCCTCCTTCTTCCAGCGTGTCCACGGCATGGACAAGACCGAAACCGGCTTCTGGCTCGGCGGCGCGATGGCGGCGGGGCTCGTCATCGGCAATCTCGTCGCGGGCTGGGTCAGCGACCGCTACGGCCAGGCGAAGCCCGGCTTCAACGGCTGGTTCGCGGGACTCGGCCTGCTGGTCAGTTTCCCCTTCGGGGTCGGCTTCGCGCTCGCGGACAACGCCTATGTCGCGCTCGCCTGCTTCGTCGTCGTGAAGTTCATGATGACATTGCACCTCGGCCCGATCATCGCGCTCTGCTTCGCGCAGGTGCCGGTGCAGATGCGCGCGATGATGTCGGCGACGATCAACATGTTCATCGGGCTGGCGGGGGTCGGGCTCGGCGGCACGGTCGCCGGCTATCTCAGCAAGGCCTTCACGCCCGGCTATGGCGAATTGTCGCTGCAGCCGTCGCTGGCGATCCTGTCCTGCTGCCTGCTCGTCGGCGGCATTGCGGCGATCATGGCGGGTAGGACCGCGAAACCGCTGGAGGAGTAACGCAAAACCCCTCCCGCAAGCGGGAGGGGCAGCGAAACTTGCGAACTTGTTCGCTAGTTGCAGCGGGGTGGGCTGGTCCGCAAGGTTGGCAAATGCCCACCCCGCTCGACCAAAGGCCCGGCTACGCCGGACCAGGTCTCACAACCCCTCCCGTTTACGGGAGGGGGTCAGGCCGCCACCCGCTCGCTCGTCGCCACCTCGGGCGTCACCCCGAACAGCCGCGCGGCGTTCAGCCCCAGGATATTCCGCCGTACCTCGTCGCTAACCTCCATCCCCTCGAACAGCTCGTCGACGATCCGCCGACTGATCGGGAAGGTGCCCTCGGCGTGCGGATAGTCCGACCCCCACATCACATTCTTCGCCCCCGGCAGCCCCGCCGCCGCCGAGGCGATGCACGCGCGGTCGTGCTGGAAGCTGGCCCATATCTGGTCGTCGACGATCTGGCTCGGCGAACGCGTCAGTTTCGGGAAGACGAAGTTCGCATGCGCGACCGACACCTCGTCCATCCGCTCGGCGAGCGCGACGAGCCAGCTCGCGCCGCTCTCGATGAAGGCGACCTTCGCGCCCGGATTGCGGTCGAGTACCCCGCCGACGGTCAGATACATGACGCTGTGCTGCGCGTCGTTCATCTGGTTGGTGTAGTTGATGATCCCCGCACCCGGTCCGCGCTCGACGATGACGCTTTCGAGGCCGGTGCCGGTGTGCATCACGAACACGATGCCCAGCGCCGCCGCCCTGGCGAAGATCGGATCCCAGGCTTCGTTGTTGTACTTGGGCAGTCCCGGCGGGGTCGTGGCCGGCAGCATCGCCGCGGTAAAGCCCTTCGCCGCCAGATACTCGAGTTCGGCGAGCGTGTTCGAGAAATCGAGCACCGGCAGCATCCCGCAGCGCACGAAGCGGTTCGGATGCCCGCCCAGGAAGCTGTCGTTCCAGTCGTTGTAGAGCCGCGCCGACGCCGCTTCGGCCTCGGGATCGTCGAGGCAATAGAGCCACAGGCCGAGCGAGGGGAAACAGATTTCGGCGTCGATTCCTTCCAGCTCCATATCCTCGAGCCTGCCGGGGATTTCGCGGATGCCGCGGCGCTGCGCGTCGCCCAGTTCCTTCTCGCGATGCTGCCCGACGCGCAGGCGATAGATGATCTTGTCCTTGGTGCCGGTGATCAGATATTCGCCCTCCTTGCGGGCGTGGATCGCATGGTCCTTGAGCGATGCGGGCAGGCCGTCGAGAAAGATGTCGGCCGGTTCCATGATGTGGCTGTCGGCGCTGAACACAAAGGGCTTCATGGCAGTCTCCTCTCGACTCGCTGTCGGTCTTTGCGCGATTAAAAGATACCTAGTTATATAAGTCAAGAGCTGTATGGGATGGACAATGTACATCTTGGCGCATAAATAGATATCTAATTGAACGCAAATGCCCAATTTCCGTTCGCCCTGAGCTTGTCGAAGGGCCGTCCTGTCTTTGGGCCTCGAAAGGAAGAACGGTGCTTCGACAAGCTCAGCACGAACGGGTGAGGGGAGAGGGTTCGGAAACGCTGGCCAGCCGTACTGCCCGCCAGCTCTCGCAGCTCAGCCTCGCGGTCGATCCCGGCACGCACCTTGGCGCCGAGGACGACCTCATCGCGCGCTTCGGGGTCAGCCGTCCGACGCTGCGCCAGGCTGCGAAGCTCGTCGAACGCGATCGCCTGATCAGCATCCGCCGTGGCGCGCAGGGCGGCTATTATGCCGAGCGTCCCGACGCGCGCGACGCGATCCAGTCGCTCGCGCGCTTCCTGCGCATCAAGGGCGCCCGGCTGAGCGACGTCGTCCAGGTCACGCGCCCGATATGGGAAGAGGCGGCGGTCGCGGCGGCCGAGCGCCGGAGCGCCGACGACCGCGAGCGGCTGCGGGCCTTCGTCGCCGCGATCGACGCGCGCGATACCCCGCGCGAGCTGATCGCCGCCGAGGTCGAGATGGCGCGGCTGATCTCGGCGATGAGCGGTAATCCGGTGATCGAACTGATCATGGAGATCGGCTACAGCTTCGGGCTCGACGAGGAGGGCAGCGACCTTTACGCCGATCCCGACCGCCGCGAACGCACGCGCGCCCTGCAGCGCAGCCTGTGTACGGCCATCATCGACGGCGATCCCGACATCGCGCGGCTGATGATGCGGCGGCGGTCGGACCAGTTCGATATATGGCTGCATCCCGGCGATGCGGCGAAGAGGGATCAGGCATGAGCATCGTCGAATATCGGGGTTTCGCGGGTGTCCGGCTCGAGGCCGAGGTGATCGGCGCCGAAAACGATCCCGCGGTGCTGCTCGTCCACGGCGCCTAGCCAGACCCGCGCGGTGTGGAGCGGCGTCGCCAATGCGCTCGAACAGGCGGGCCGCCGCGTCATCAGCCTCGACCTGCGCGGCCACGGCGGCAGCGAATGGCCCGAGGATGCGCGCTACGATTTCGAGGCTTTGGTCGAGGATCTGCGCGCCGTGCTCGCGCAGATGGGGACGCGCCCGGTCGTCGTCGCCTCGACATTGGGCGGCTGGATCGCCAGCGCCGCGCTCGAACGCGACGCCGCCGTGCTCGCCTCGGGCCTCGTGCTCGTCGATCTGCCGGTGCAGGTCGATCCCGCGCTCGCGCGGCGCGTCGGCGATCGGCTGCGCGAAGCCGCCACCCTCGCGCCGGGACAGGCGCAATGGGACGTGCGCCTGTTCGACACGCTCGATACGGCCGCCATGGCCGACCGGCTCGACGGCGTCGCCGCCAAGATCGCGCTGCCGACGCTTTACGTGCGCGGCGCGATCAGCGAACTCGTCTCGCAAGGCGATGCCGCCGCCTTCGTCGCCCAGCTTCCCGATGGCGAGCTGGTCGAGGTCGAGAACAGCGCGCTCGTCGTCACCGACGACCGCGCCGACGCGCTCGGCGGTTACCTCATCGACTTTCTCGAACGCCGCGCGCCGCGCGGCTCGCCCGAGTTTCGCGCGGGCAGCGACGCGCGCACCTTCCGCGACGCGCTCGGCTGCTTCGCGACCGGCGTCACCGTCGTCACCGCCATCTGCCCTGACGGCAGCCCGGTGGGGCTGACCGCGAACAGCTTCACCTCGGTGTCGCTCGACCCGCCCCTGCTGCTCGTCTGCATCGCCAACAGTTCGGGCAGCGCCGACTATCTGCGCACCGCCGAACGCTTCGCGGTCAATGTGCTGCAGATCGGCCAGCAGCCGACCTCGAACCGCTTCGCGGGCAAGGGCGAGGACCGCTTCGGCCTCACCCCGTGGGAGGTCGGCGAATATGGCACGCCGGTGCTCACCGGTTCGCTGTCGAGCTTCGAATGCGCGCGCGACGCGGTGCACGACGGCGGCGACCATTTCATCCTCGTCGGCCGCGTCCTGAAAGCCATCTTCGAGCCGCGCCGCGACCCCTTGCTCTACTTCCGCGGCAAATATCGCAAACTCCATTTCGCTTGACGGCTGGACAAGCAGCCGCCAGCATCATATCCAACCTAGTTATATAACTAGAATCGGAGGAGAGGCGGATGGCCTGGGTCAATCAGGACAAATGCGCGATCGTGGGGGTCGGGGCGACCGACTATTATGTGCGGGGCAAAAGCTGGCCGCGCACGATCAACGACATGGCGGCCGAGGCGATCATGAACGCCTGCGCCGATGCGGGGATCAGCCACAAGCAGATCGACGGTTTCTCCTATTATTCGACCGCGGGCGCGGGCTATCTCGACAAGTTCGACACGGCGTCGCTGATGGAAACATTGGGTATGCCGCACATCAACTGGTCGGCGACGCTGACCAGCGGCGGCGGCGGCTGCCCCGGCGCGATCGGCCTCGCGACCGCAGGGCTGATGAACGAGGATTGCACTTATTCGGTGACGCTGATGGCGCTGCAGCAATTGCCGCAGCATCGCCTCGGCGTCGTCTTCGGCGCGGCGGCGCCCAATCCCGAAAACAGCTTCCTCCAGCCTTCGGGCCTCGTCGGTCCCGGCCATCTGATGTCGGTGCTCGCGCGCCGTCACATGCACCTCTACGGCACCACGCAGGACGCCTTCGGCGAGGTGGTGATGGCGACGCGCGCCAACACCCACAACCGCCCCAAGGCGGTGCGCAAGGAGCCGCTGACCAAGGAACAGTACGACGCCTCGGTGATGCTCGCCGATCCGTTGCGCCGCCTCGATTTCTGCCTCGAAACCGACGGCGCGGTCGCGGTCATCACGACGACGATGGACCGCGCTCGCGACTGCCGCCACAAGCCCGCCATCGTCCACGCCGCCGCGCATGGCGGCCAGCGCGAATGGGGCCGCGCCTTCGCCTGGATGGGCATGCCCGACCCGCACTTCGCGAGCTCGGGCCACAAGTTCACCGCCGACCGCGTCTGGGCGCAATCGGGCCTGACCGCGAAGGACATGGATGTCGCGCTGATCTACGATCATTTCAGCCCGATGGTGCTGATGCAGCTCGAGGATTACGGCTTCTGCGAAAAGGGCGAGGGCAACGACTATGTCCTCGCGGGCAAGCTGCGCTACGATCCCGCGACCGGCAGGGGCGTGAACGGCGGCGTGCCGGTGAACACCCACGGCGGCAATCTCAACGAAGCCTATATCATCGGCATGACCCACATCGTCGAGGGCGTCGAACAGGTGCGCGGCACCGCGATCAACCAGGTCCGGGACGCCGAATTCGCGCTCGTCTCGGGCGGTCCGGCGTCGCTCCCCGTCTCCAGCCTCATCCTGCGCAAGGACTGACCGACATGACCTATGGCCCCGCCCGCGCGCTCCCCGGCGACCAGATCCGCATCACCACCAACCCCGATACCGAGCCCTTCTGGCAGGCGGCGAAGGAGGGCCGGCTGACCGCCTGCCAGTGCAGCGAATGCGGTCATTTCCGCATGCCGCCGACCGCGGTCTGCCCCGAATGCGGCAGCCGCGCCAAGAACTGGCCGACGCTCCCCGGCACCGCGACGATCTTCAGCTTCGCGATCTGCAACAAGAATCCGAAGAATGGCGAGGATTATGTCTATGTCCCCGTCGTCGTCGATCTCGACGGCGCGCCGGGCACGCGCCTCAACGCGAACGTTTCGGGCTGCGATGCCGAGCAGGTCCATATCGGGATGAAGGTCAGCGTCGACTGGACCCCGATCCAGGACGGCTGGGTCCTCCCCAACTTCAAGGCCTGACGCGGGTGCTGGGCGACCTTCGCATCGTCGAGATCGGGCAGGGCATGGCGGTCCAGGTCGCCGGGCTGATGCTGTCCGAACTCGGTGCCGATGTGCTGAAGGTCGAGCGTCCGGGCGGCGACCCCGCGCGCGGCACCGCGCCCTTCGCCAACTGGAACCGCGGCAAGAAAAGCGTCGTCCTCGATCTCGACACGCCCGGGGGGCTGGCCGCGCTCGACGATCGTCTCGCCGGCGCCGACGCGCTGCTCCACCAGTTCACCCCGTCGCGGGCCAGCGCGCTCGGCCTCGACGACGCGAGCCTCGCGGCGCGCCACCCGCACCTCGTCGTCACCGCGATCACCGGATCGCCCGCGAACCATCCCGACGTCGAACGCAGCGACGACGACCTGCTCGTCGCCGCGCGCGTCGGCGCGCTATACGAGAATGACGGCCATCGCGCCTAGCCCGATCGTCTACCGCTACCGCCAGGGCAGCTGGTCCGCCGCCCACCTCGCCGCCGCCGGCCTGCTCGCGCGCCTCGTCATGCGGCTGCAAAGCGGGAAGGGCGGGGCCGCGCATACCTCGATCTTCCAGGGTTTCCTCGCGACGCTGCCGCTCGTCTGGGCGCGCAACAGCGAAGGACCGATGCCGAACCCGGTCACCTATCCGCCCGACAAGCCGCGCGCGATCGCGCAGCAGCTTTTCCAGTGCAAGGACGGCGACTGGCTCCAGATCATGGATCCGACCCGCCAGTTCGACTACGCCACCATGCCCACCATGTGGGACGTGATGGCCGAAACCGAGGTCGATCTCGAAACCGAGGCCGGCCAGGCGGCCGCCTTCAAACGCCGCCCGCTCGCAAACTGGCTCGCCGACCTGCGCGCCGCCGACATCGCCGCCGAACCCGCCTTTCCGATGGGCGAAGTTCTGCGCCACGAGGATGTCGAGGCGAACGCCTATGTCATCGAGGTCGACGATCCCGACCTCGGCCCGACGCGCCAGCCCAACACCCCCTTCCACAGCGACGCCGACCTGCCGCAGGGCCGCCCGGCGCCGCGCCTTGGCGAAGGCAGCGACGCGGCCTGGCCCGCCAAGGCCGCACCCGCGCCCGGAACCGCACCCGCCGAAGTCCTCGCGGGCGTCCGCATCCTCGACCTCGGCATGTTCCTCGCCGGGCCGATGGGCCCGTCGATGATGGGCGACATGGGCGCGAACGTGATCAAGGTCGAGGCGCTGACCGGCGACCGCATCCGCTTCATGCACCGCTATTATCAGGCCGCGGCGCGCAGCAAGCGCAGCCTCGCGCTCGACCTCACCCGGCCCGAGGCGCAGCCGATCCTCGAACGCCTCATCCAGTGGGCCGAGCTCGTCCACCATAATATGCGCTTCAAGGGCGCCGCGAAGCTCGGCCTCAGCGAAGCGGGCATCCGCGCCGCCAAGCCCGACGTCGCCTTCAACTATGCCAGCGCCTATGGCCAGCGCGGCAATCGCGGCAACTGGCCGGGCTATGACTCGATCTTCAACGCGCTCGTCGGCTGGGAGTTCGAGAATGCGGGCGAGGGCAACCGCCCGGTGTTCAACCGCCCCGGCACGATGGATGTCTCGACCGCGCAAAGCTGCCTCGTCGCGCTGATGGCCTCGCTCTATGCGAAACGCACCAGCGGCCGCGGCTACACGACGCAGACCTCGCTGCTCGGCATGGCCGCCTTCACCCAGGGCGAGCGGCTGATCGGCGCCGACGGCGAGCTCACCGAAACCTGGCACCTGACCAGCGACCAGACGGGCTTTTCACCCTGGCACCGCATCTACCAATGCGCCGATGGTGCTTGGGTGGCGGTCGCCGCGCACAAGCCCGAGCAGCAGGCCGCGCTCGCCAATCTGCTCGGCGAGGATTTCGAGGCCGGCGCGAAGGCGCGTAACGCCGCCGATCTGCTCGCCGCTCTCGAAGCCGCGGGCGCTCCCGCCGATGCGGTCAATTTCGAAAATGCGATGCACCGCTTCTTCGACGATCCGCTGAACCGCGAACTCAACCTGATCTCGGTCCTGCCGCAGCCGCTCTACGGCATCGTCGAGCAGCCCGGCGCCTTCTGGAATTTCGGCGAGACGCCGGTCGTCTTCAAGCGCTGCTGCCCCGCCGTCGGCGAGCATAGCGACGAGATACTGCGCGAGATCGGCTATTCGGACGAAGAGATCGCCGGGTTCCGCGAAGCGAAGATCGTGGGCTAGCCGTGACATTTAACAGTTCCGATTCCCCGAGCGAAGACGAGGGGCCCGTTCGAGCGCAGCGAGAACCGCCGCGTCGCGGCCTCGACTTCGCTCGGCAAAGCCCCTCGTCTTCGCTCGGGGAATCGGACAGGGGTGGGAAGGCGCGATCAGCGTGACCAATCCGCACCATCTCCTCCCCCCGGCCTCGCCGCTGCGGTCGAAACCGCCAGCGGCGCGCATATCGTCGCGGTCCGCCCGCGCGGCGGCGGCGGCGCCTCGCGCGAGGGCGCTGAGCTCGACCTCCTATGGCCCGACGGCCGCGCCGCCAGCGCTTATATGAACTACGACGTCCACAAGGCGGGGGCGGGCGATGATGCCGCCTTCCTGCGCGAGGCCGCGGTGCTGCGCGCGCTTTCGGGACCGCTCGCCGGCATGCTGGCGTCCGTGTCGCGCCCTTCTACGCCGCGGTCCCCGATCAGCGCGCGCTCGTCTGCGGCATGATGTCCGGCAAGGACCGCTTCGGTGCCATCGCCGACTCCGGGCAGCGCGACACGCTCGCCGCCGATTTCATGGGCCAGCTCGCCGCGCTCCACCGCATCGACGTCGCGGCGAACCCGGTCGAGGGCATGGGGCCGGTGGAATCCGCCGACATCTTCATCCGCCGCCGCATCGCCGGGCTGCGCGCGGGCAACGAAGGCAAGGCGTGGGACCCGCTGATCCACCTGTCGCTGAACTGGCTGGAGGCGAACATCCCCGCGAACATGCCCGCGCCGGTCATCGTCCACGGCGACAGCCAGCCCCGGCAATTTCCTCTACGAAGAGGGCCGCGTCACCGCGCTGCTCGACTGGGAACTCGTCCATTACGGCGACCCGATGGCCGATCTCGCGATGCTCTGCCTGCGGATGCTCTTCCAGGGCTTCGTGCCGCTTCCGCAGGCGTTCGCGGCCTATGAGGCGGCGGGCGGGCATCCGGTCGATCTCGCGCGGCTGCGCTACTGGCGCCTGCTCTTCCAGACCGGCTTCGCGCGCCGCTCGCGCTACGACGATCCCGACGCGCCGCCGCCGCCGAACCTCGGCATGAACCTCGTTTATTCGACGATCCACCGCCGCGTCCTGTCGGAGGCGCTCGCCGACGCGGCGGGCGTCCGGCTGCACGGCCGTCGCGCTTCCCGACGCGCCGCCGGGCGCGCACGACAGGAGCTTCGCGATCGCGCTCGACGACATCAAGGACACCATCGTCCCGCGCCTCGCCGACCAGCAGGCGGCGGTGAAGGCGAAGGGCATGGCGCGCCTCATCAAATGGTGGCGCGCGATCGAACGCTTCGAGCCCGGTTTCCACGCCGCTGAAAAGGCCGAGATCGAAGCCGCGCTGGCGCTCGTTTTTCCGGACTGTCGCACCGCCTGGGCCGCCTTCCGCGACGCTGTCGCGGAGGGCCGCATCGCGACCGACGCCGCGATCATCCTCTGCAACGCGCACGAGGTGCGCGAGGCGGCGCTGATGGCCGATGCGATGGGCGGCCTCGCACCGACGAAATTCGCACCGCTGCAATAGAAATCGGGAAAGGTTGAGAGACATGGCAAAGGATATTCTGGGCTACAAGGGCAAGCGCGTCGTCGTGATGGGCTGCTTCTCGGGCACCGGCGAGGCGTGCGCGCGCGCGCTCGTCGACCTCGGCGCGGAGGTCCATGGCGCCGACATCAAGCCCTCGCCGGTGAACCTCGCGAGCTTCACCACCGTCGACCTCAAGGATCCCGACGCGATCGCCGCGGGCATCGCGAGCATCGGCGGCACGATCGACGCCGTGTTCAACGTCTCGGGCCTGCCGCAGACCTTTCCCGGCGAGGATGTCGTCACCGTCAACTTCCTCGGCATCCGCGCCTGGACCGAGGGCTGGATTCCGCACCTCAACCCCGGCGCCGCGATCGTTTCGGTCTCGTCGCTCGGCGGCATGAAATGGCTGACGCGCCAGCCGCTGCTTCGCGAATTCATCGCGATCGAGGATTTCGCCGCGGCGCGCCAATGGTATCTGGACCGCGCCGAAGAGGTCGGCGACCCCTACAGCCTCGCCAAGGAAGCGATCAACACCTGGACGCAGGTGCGCGCGCCCGACCTGATCGCCCGCGACATCCGCATCAACTGCACCATGCCCAGCCCGATCGACACCCCGATGCTCGGCGAGTTCCGCAAGGTCGCGGGCGACGCGGTGCTCGGCGCCTTCGCCAAGGCCAAGGGGCGCTATTCGACCGCCGAGGAACAGGCGCTGCCGCTGATCCTGCTCAACAGCGATGCGGCGAGCTTCATCAGCGGGGTGTGCCTGCCGGTCGACAGCCGGCCTCGCGGGCGGCCTCGCGACGGGCGTGCTCGACATCCAGAAGATGATCGCCGAGGCGGCGGGCGCGTGAATATCCCCCTTCCGCAAGCGGGAGGGGCAGCGAGACTTGCGAGCTTGCTCGCTAGTCGCAGCGGGGTGGGCCATTGCACCGTCAGCCGGCCCACCTCCGACCCCTCCCGCCTGCGGGAGGGAGGAGGGATCAGCCCCGCGCCCCCAGCATCATCGCGATACTATGCGCCGCCGCCGCCTTCAGATCCGCATAGCCGACCCCGTCCGAATGGCTGCTCATCGGCCCGATCGCCGACAAGCGCTCGAGGATCATCAATATCGTGCCCGCGCACGACCGCGGCGACAGGTTCGCGGGCGTGCGCCCCGCCGCCTGCGCGCGGATCACTTGCTCGCTGATCGCGTCCATCATCGGCCGCGCCTGCGTCATCCGCGCTTCATAGAAACGCTTGTCGCCTTCCTCGGCCGCCAGGTTGCGCACGACGAAGATCGTCCGGTTGCGGTTCCAGATGCCGGTATATTCCTCGACGAACGCCGCCGCGGCCTTCTCGGCGCCCGGCGCCAGCCAGTCGCGCGCGATGATCGCCTCCAGCGCCGAGCGAGGTCTGGCTCGCATGTTCGAGCGCCGCCAGCACCGCCTCGGGCACTCCCTTGAAATAGACATAGAAGGTCGCGGGCGAGGTCTGCGCCGCGCGCGCGACATCGACCACCGACACGTCGCGCAGGCCATGCGTTTCGAGCAGCGCCACCGTCGCCTCGATCAGCTGCTGCCGGGTCCGCTGCCCCTTCGCGCCCAGCTTGCGCCCGCCCGCGTCGGGAGCGATTTCCGCCGTCTTGATTGCCTGTGTCTGCGCCAAATAGATGATCCTGCCCCGGTTTTCGTCCGCCATCCTAACAGCGGGCTTGCGATATGGCAAAAAATTGACGTATCGTCAAAAATGAAACGAAAAGAACGGAAATCAGGGGATTCGGGATGGAAAGGCTGAGCGGCAAGGTCGCGGTCGTCACCGGCGCATCGAAGGGAATGGGGCGGCATTTCGTCGCCGCGCTGGTCGCGGCGGGCGCGCGCGTCGCCTGCCTCGCGCGCCCGTCCGAAGAGTATGACACGCTCGCCGCCGATTTCGGCGATGCGGTGCTGCCGATCGCCTGCGACGTCGCCTCGTCGGATGCCGTGAACGCCGCCATCGCGCGGACCGCCGACCATTTCGGCCGCATCGACGTCGTCGTGGCAAACGCCGCGATCTTCCACCCTTTCGCCTTTGAACATGGCAGCGACGCGATGATCCGCAGCCATATCGACATCAACATCCTCGGCGTCGCCTGGCTCGTCCGCGCCGCGATCCCGCACCTGCGCCGGACCAAGGGGCAGGTGATCGCGATCAGCAGCGAGTCGGTGAACATGCCCTTCCCGATGCTCGCGCTCTACGCCGCGACCAAGGCGGCGGTCGAAACCCTCTGCCACGGCCTGCGCGACGAACTGCGCAGCGAGGACATCCGCTTCACGGTGCTGCGCTCGGGTTCGGTCAAGGGCGGTTCGGGCGGCAAGAGCTGGTCGCAGGAGACCGTCGCCGCCTTCTACAGGAAGATCGTCGAAACGGGCCATGCGTCGATGACCGGCGAGGGGGCGACGCCCGAGTCCATGGCGCAGGCGCTGCTGTCGGTGATCGGCTTGCCCGCCGACATCGGCGTCGACCTGATCGAAGTCCGCGCCGCGCAGGTCGGCGTGCCCGAGGGCGCGAAGGCGGTTGCGGGTTGAGCCGATTGCATCCGATGTCCGAAACTCGTCGCAACCCGCCGGAAAACATCCGAATCCCCGAGCGAAGGCGAGGGGCTCGTTCGAGCGGAGCGAGAACCTGCACCCTTGCTGCCTCGACTGCGCTCGGCATGGCCCCTCGTCTTCGCTCGGGGAATCGACGCAGGTCTGAGCGGCGCAGATGACCGCCCGCCGCAACCTCCCGCTCATCATCGGCGCCCTCTGGATCGCCGAGGTCACCGGCTCGTTCGAGACCGCGATGATCCTCGCCGCGCTCAAGAAGTTGATCGAGGATTTCGGCAACCCCGCGATGGTCGGCTGGCTGATCACCGGCTACCTGATCGTCGGCGCCGCGATCGCCGCCGTCGTCGGCCGCCTCGGCGACCTGTTCGGGCGGCGGCAGGTGCTCGTCGCGGTGCTCCTGATCGGCGCCGCCGGCTCGCTGATCAGCGCGCTGTCGACCAATTTCCCGGTGCTGCTCGCCGGGCGCCTGATGCAGGGGGTCACCGGCGCGATCCTGCCGCTCTGCATCGGCCTCGTGCACGAGAACAGCCGGCCGGGATCGCGCGCCGATGGCGATCGGGCTGATGATCTCGGGCGCGTCGATCGGCACCGCGGCGGGGCTCGTCGTCGGCGGCATGATCGTCGACAATTTCAGCTGGCACGGCGTCTTCTTCGCCAGCGCCGCGCTGTGCGCCGTCTCGGCGCTCGCGATCTTCGCGCTGCTGCCGCGCTCGCCGCGCCAGTCGGCGCGCGAGCCCGTCGACTGGCTCTCGGGCCTCGCCTTCGCGCCCGGCGTCGCGCTCATCCTCGTCTATTTCTCGATGGGCAAGGACTGGGGCTGGGCCGCGCCGCTGCCGCTCGCGGCGCTCGGCGCCGGGCTGCTTCTCACCCTCTGGTGGTGGCGCGCCAGCCTCGCGCATCCTAATCCGCTGATCGCGGTGCGCAGCTTCTCGAACCGCACCATCGCGATCGGCTGTCTGGTGAGCGCGCTTGTCGCGATGAGCACGCTCCAGATCACCGTCTTCTTCTCGCTGCTGATGCAGGCGCCGGTCTGGACCCTCGCCGGGCTCGGCTTCACCGCGACGCTCGCGGGGCTCGCCAAGCTGCCGTCGAACGTCAGCTCGGTCTTCGCCGGGCCGCTCGGCGGCTGGCTCGCGGCGCGCGGCGGCGGGCGCTTCGCGTTGATCGCGGGCGGCGTCGTCACCATCGCTCGGCTGGCTGCTGTGGTTCGTCATCGACGTCGACAGCTTCGCGAAAATTGTCGCGCAGCTCGTCGTCATCAGCTTCGGCACCACGATGCTCTTCTCGGTCGCGCCGACGATCATCGCGCAGGCCTCGCCGCCCGAGCGGATCAGCGAGATTTCGGGTCTGCTCACCGTCATCCGCCAGCTTTTCATGGGCATCGGCGCGCAGATGGTGACGACCTTGCTCGCCGCCGACATCGTCCGCCGCGGCGACGAGGTCTACCCGTCGCCCTTCGCCTACGACCTCACCGTCGCCGTCATCGCCGCGCTGTGTTTCGCCGCGGTGCTGACCGCTTTCGCGCTGCCGCGCCAACATCCGACCGAAAGAGAAGCATGAGACCGCTCCCCGAACTCACCCCCGAAAACACCGTCTTCTGGACCGGCGGCGCCGAGGGCAGGCTGATGATCGCCTTCTGCACCGACTGCGCCCACGCGATCCACCCGCCCCAGCTCGTCTGTCCCAAATGCTGGTCCGAAGCCGTCGAGTTCAAAGCGGTCCCCGGCACGGGCACCGTCTACACCTGCACCGTCAACCACCAGCCCTGGATGCCCGACATGCCCGTGCCCTTCGCCCTCGCGGTGGTCGACCTCGACGGCGCCCCCGGCGTCCGCGTCACCGCCGAAGTGGTCAACGCCGATCCGGACAGCGTGGCGATCGGACAGACGATGAAGGTCGGCTTCCTCAACATCGACGATGTCTGGTTCCCGCGGTGGGAGCCCGCGCAATGACCCTGAATGCCGCCATCACCGGCGTCGGCATGTCCGACATCGGCCGCAAGACGAACCGCCCCGCGATCCTCCACCTGGCGGAGGCCGCGCGCCGCGCGCTCGACAGCGCCGGGCTGACCAAGGACGATATCGACGGCATCTCGACCTATCCGGGCAAGGCCGACAATTCGCCCGGCATGTCGCCGCTCGGCACCGGCGAGGTGCGCAATGCGCTCGGGCTCAAGACGCGCTGGCACAGCGCGGTCCCCGACGGCCCGTCGCAGATGGCGCCCATCCAGGTCGCGGCCATGGCGGTCGCGACCGGGCAGGCGCGCCATGTCCTCTGCTTCCGCGCGCTCACCGAAAGCTCGTCGCAGACCGCGACGCGGCGCGCGAGCATCCCCGGCGCCGGCCGCGCGCGGCTCGGCGGCTGGTACTCCTATCTCGTCCCCGCCAACGCCATGTCGGCGTCGAACTGGGCGGGCTGGATGGCGACGCGCTATTTCCACGAATATGGCATGACGCGTGAGCATCTCGGGCTCGTCGCGACCGGCCAGCGCGCCTTCGCGCAGCACAATCCCGCGGCGGTGATGCGCACGCCGCTGACGATGGAGGATTATCTCGGCGCGCGGATGATCTCGTCGCCGCTCGGCCTGTTCGACTGCGACGTGCCGATCGACGGCGCCTGCGTCGTGATCGTCTCGGCCGCCGATGCCGCGAAGGATTGCGCGCAGGCCCCGCTGACGATCGAGGCGATGGGTGCCGCGCTCGGCTCGCAGGAAACATGGGACCAGCGCGCCGACCTCACGACGATGGGCGCGCACGACGCCTGCGCCGACTTGTGGACGCGCACCGATCTCAAGCCCGCCGACGTCGATGTGCTCGCGCTCTATGACGGGTTCAGCATTTTCGTGCCCTATTGGCTCGAAGCCTTCGGCTTCTGCGGCCATGGCGAGGCAAAGGATTTCATCGCGGAAGGGAATATCGGCCCCGGCGGGCGCTTCCCCGTGAACACCGGCGGCGGACAATTGTCGGGTGGGCGGCTCCACGGCTTCGGCCTGCTGCACGAGGCGTGCACGCAATTGTGGGGGCAGGGCGGAGGACGCCAGGTCGCCGACGCCAGGGTCGCCGCCTGCGGCATGGGCGGCGGCTTCATCGCGGGGTCGATGCTGATCAGGCGGGATTGAATCCCCCTCCCGCCTGCGGGAGGGGAGTCAAAGATCCACCCAGCATCTTTCATCCAAAGCCCGCGCCGCCGCCTCGACTACTTCCTGCACATGCAGCGCCTGCGCGAAATCGGGCGCCGCCGACCCTTTGCCGTTGATGGCATCGCGCATCTTCGCAAAGATCGACGCCAGCGCCAGCAACCCCGTCTCGGGCCGGTCGGCGACGGCATGGCATCCCGGCACCGCCAGATACTCCGCCTCCACCGCAATTTCTTCCATCCGCGCACTCCCCAGCGCCGGGTCCTGCGTCCCGGACAGCCGCGTGTCATGCGCCATCGGGAAGACCGGCGCCCGCGCCTCGAGCCGCCCCTTCGACCCCCAGACCGAAAAGCGGAAACCCTCGCCGCCGATCTTGCACCAGTTGGCCTCCAGCCGCGTCGGCAGTCCCGAGGCATGGCGCAGCAGCAGCGACGCGCGGTCGGGCACCGCGGGCCGGATGATCTCGCCGTCGAGCGGCCATTCCTTCAGCGCCAGCGACTGATCCGCCGTCACCGACGCCACCGGCCCGAAGACATGCACCAGCAAATGCAGCATATGGCTACCGAGGTTGCGCCCCGCGCTCGCGCCGTTCGCGGGGTCGGCGAACCAGACATAGCCGGGAACATTGGTCCGCGCCGCGCTGAACAGCGGCACCTCGAACGCGACATCGGCGCCGAAGACCTCGCCGATCCAGCCGGCGTCGATCATCGCCTTCATCTGCGCCATCGCGGGCACCGCCTGCATGAAGGCGTCGACCACCGCGACCGTCCCGGCCTTGCGCCATGCGCCGGCCATGTCGCGCGCGTCGCGCAGGTCCTTCGCGAAGGGAATGCCGTTATAGACATGCTTACCCGCGCCCAGCGCCGCCATCACCATCGCATGGCGGAGCGGTGGGCGCGTCCCGCAATCGACGATGTCGATCTCGGGATCGGCGGCCATGGCGCGGAAATCGTGAAAGGCGCGCGCGACGCGATACTCCTCCGCCGCCTTCGCCGCCGTCTCGGGGCGCGAGGTGCAGATCGCCGTCACCTTAACCCCGTCGAGGCTGCGCCACGCGGGCAGGTGCGCCTTTGCGCCCCAGGCCGCGCTGATGATGCCGACGCGAAGGGGAGGGGACATTGCGCGCTCCGCCTTCAGGCGATCGCCTTCCTGTTCTTCAGGTCCTCGATGCGGTCCCATTCGAGCCCGAGTTCCATCAGGAACAATTCGGTATGCTCCGACGCCTCCGGCGCGCGCGTGTTCTCGACCCCCGCATGGTTGAACTGCACCGGGTTCGCGACGAGCCGGATCGGCGGCCCGCCGTCGGCGCTCTCGACCTCGAAGATCAAATCGTTCGCCAGCACCTGCTCGTCGCTCGCGACATCGTGCACCGACTGATAGGCCGCCCATTGCCCCTTCATCGTCTTGAGATGCTGGGTCCAGTAATCGAAAGGCTTTGCCGCGATCGCTGCCCTGACCAGCGGATAGGCCTCGGCCGCATTCGCCATGATCGCCTCGGCGGTCGCGAAGCGTTCGTCCTTGGCCGCCTCGGGGATGCCAAGATGGCCGAATACATCCTCGATATAGGGTCCCGGCGACAGCACGGTCAGGTTGATGAACTTGCCGTCGGATGTCTTGAACACCCCCATGAAGGGATTGGTGCCGACCGACTGCCCGCCGCCGGGCATCAGATTCTCGAACGGGTCCTTGCCCAACTCCATCGCGACGTCGACCGAACAGGCGGTCGCCCAGATGCCCGACGACAGCAAGGACACATCGACCTCGGTCGCCTCGCCGGTGCGCTCGCGGTGGAACAGCGCCGCGGCGATCCCGCCCGCGATGTTCATGCCCCCGATCGTGTCGCCATAGGCCGGCCCAGGCTGCGTCAGCGGGCCGTCGAGTTCCTTCGGCGTCACCAGCACCGCCGATCCGCCGCGTGCCCAATAGGCGGTGCTGTCGAACCCGCCCTTGTCGCGCTCGGGCCCCTTGTCGCCGAAGGCGCTGCCGCGCACGTAAATGATGTCGGGGTTGGCGGCGCGGATATGCTCGATATCGATCTTCAATTTCTGCCGCGCCGAGGGCAGGTAATTGGTCAGGAAGACATCGGCGGTCTTCGCGATCTCGTAGAGCAGTTCGCGCCCTTCCTCGGTCGAAATGTCGATGCCGACGCTGCGCTTGCCGCGATTGGGATGCTGCATCAGCGACGAGCGCTGCGGGTTGACGGCCAGCCGCTGGAGCATCTGGATGCCGCGCTGCGCGTCGCCGCGCACCGGATGCTCGATCTTGATCACGTCGGCGCCCCAGTCGGTCATCACGCCCCCGGCGGCCGGAACGAAAGTGAATTGCGCAACCTCGAGGACGCGGATGCCCTCCATGACCTTTGTCATCGCCGTCTCTCCCTATTCGGCGTGGAAGCCGATCACCTTTTGATAGGTGAATTCGTTGAGGCCATCCTCGCCATATTCCCGGCCGTAACCCGAGCGCTTGATGCCGCCGAAGGGCGCGTCGGACTGCATCGTCCCCGCGCCGCCGTTGATCGACACCCCGCCGGTGCGGATCTTCAGCGCCATGCGATAGGCCTCGCCCGCGTCGGCCGAATAGATCGCGCCCGACAGGCCGAAATCGCTGGCATTGGCGAGGGCGACGGCCTCGGCATCGTCGTCGAAGCCGATCACCGCGCCGATCGGCCCGAACACCTCCTCCTGCGCGAGGCGGCTGTCGTTCTTCACATTGTCGAACAGCGTGGGCTCATAGAAAAAGCCCTTGTCGAAGCCCTCGGGCCGCTTGCCGCCCGCGACGAGCGTCGCACCCTCGTCCTGTGCGATCGCGACATAATCCTCGGTGCGTTTCCGGGCGACTTCGCGGATCAGCGGGCCGTAATTGACCGTAGGGTCGGCCGGATTGCCGATCTTCAGATGCCCGAGCATCGCCTTCATCGCCGCGACGAACTGCGGGCGGATGCTGTTGTGGACGAGATGGCGCGTGGTCAGCGCACAGCCCTGGCCCCCGTGCGTCGTGAAGCCCATGATGCCCGCCGCCGCGGCCTTCGCGATATCGGCGTCGGCGCGCACGATCAGCGCCGACTTGCCGCCGAGCTCCATCACGATGCGCTTCAGCGTCGGCGCCGCCTGCGCCTGGATCATCGCGCCCACCTTGTCCGATCCGGTGAAGTGGACCAGGTCGACGCGCGGGTCGGTGGTCAGCAATTTGCCCGTCTCGATATCGCCGGTGACGATGCTCAGCACGCCCTTGGGCAGCCCGACCTCGTCGGCGACCTCGCCCAGGATCAGCGCCTCCATCGGCGTATAGGGCGAGGGCTTGAGCACCACCGTGCAGCCGACCGCGAGCGCGGGGATCACCTTGCCGATATTGAGGAAGAAGGGGAAATTATAGGGCGAGATCGCGGCGACCACGCCGACCGGCTCGCGGCTCACCACCCCGGTGCCCAGCGTCGTGCGCCCCTGCGCATTGGGGGTCAGCTCGACCGGCAGCGGGGTGACGGCGGGACGCGACGCGACCTCGACCGTCCGCCGCGCATGCTTCATCGGAATGCCATATTGCAGATATTCGGCGAGCATCCGCGTCGCCCCCGCCTCGGCGACGATCATGTCGACGATCGCGCCCTTGCGCGCGTCAAGCGCGTTCAGAAAACGCGTCAGCACCGCCTGCCGCTCCGCAACCGGCAGGTGCGGCCAGTCGCCCTTGTCGAAGGCGGTACGCGCCGCGCCGATCGCCGCGTCGACCTGCGCCGCGCTGCCGACCGGCGCCTCGATGAGAAGGCTTTCGTCGGCGGGGTTGATCACCGCCTCGCGCTGGTCGGTCTTCTCCCATTCGCCGCCCACATAGATGGCGTCGGCATATTTCAGAAATGCCATGGTCTTGTCCTTATTTGGCGTCCCAGACGATCGGCAGGTTGCGGATCGACAGCAGGCTCGGCACAACGGTCGTGTCGGCGCCCTCCTTCACCCGGAATTCGTGCGGAATCCGGTCGAACCACAGGTCGAGCAGCACGCGCAACTCGCGCCGCGCCAGATGCGCGCCGAGGCAGATGTGCACCCCGCCCGCCAGCGTGAAATGGCGGTTGTTCCTGCGCGCCGGATCGAAGCGGTGCGGGCATTCGAACTGCTGCGGATCGAAATTGCCCGAGGTGTTGAAGCAGCTGACCCAGTCGCCCGCCTTGATCTGCACCCCGTGCCATTCGAAATCGCGCTTCACCTTGCGCCCCGAATTGACGAGCGGCTGGGTGCGCAGGAATTCCTCGACCGCCGAATTGATCAGCGACTTGTCCTCGCGAAGCTGTTTCTGAAGATCGGGGTGCATCGCGAGGCGGCGGAACATCTGGCTGACGGTCGAAGCGACCGTGTCGAGCCCGCCGAGCCACAGGAACCAGGTGATCCCGATCAGCTCGTCGTCGGTCAGCGGCTGGCCGTCGATCGACCCGTTGGCGATATAGCTGCCCAGCGTCTCGTCGGGATTGGCCTGTTTCTCGGCGATGAAGCCGCGCAGATAGGCGAGCACGCCGCGCACAGCCTCGGCCTTCTTCTCGATCCGGTCGTCGTGCAGGATGGCCCATTCCCAGTCGAGGAACTGCTCGAACATGGTGAAGGGGAAACCCATCAGGTCGAGGAAGACGCGCACCGGGAACACGCGTCCGAAATCATAGGCGATATCGACCTCGCCCTTGTCGGCGAACTGGTCGATCATCCCGCCGATGATCTCGCGGATGCGCGGCTCGCGGTCGTTCATCGCGACGGGGGTGAACCAGGGGTTCAGGAACTTGCGGTACTTGCCATGCTCGGGCGGGTCGATGCCGAGCGGGATCGAAGGGAAGGTCTCGCCCGCCAGCGCCTGGAACTGCGCCACCGTGTCGGACGAGAAGATGTCGTTGTCCTCATAGACGCGCCGGATATCCTCGTACCGCGTGACGACCCACGCGCCGTGCTGGTTGCCGCTGATCGGCCAGGGATAATAATGGATGCGCGGAAAGGCCTCCTCGCGCACCACGTCCATCGGCGTATAGGGCTCCACCAGATCGTTGGGCACGATGCCCGCGGCGAAGCGGGTATCGAGCACCAGCTCGGGCGGCACGTGCGCGGGCACCGGCGGGGCATCGGCGCCCGCCCGCGCGACCGGGCAGCGATCGACTAGGCTTGTCATCGGTCAGGCCGAAGCGAACATGCGCTCGATATCGCCCGACGTCACTGGACGCCTCGCCTTGCCGATCGCGTCCATGCTGTCGGTCTTGAGCCCGCCGAGGTTATGCCGCGGGCTGACATCCACGTCCTTGCCCAGTTCGCGCAGATGCCCGACCGTGCAATTCTCCCGCCCACCGTTGAGCGCGAAGGCGTCGAAGCTGTATTCGCGCATCACGTTGAGGTGGGTGATCTTGTCGATCGTCCCCTTGCTCAGCCCGTTGACCGACGCCCACAGATATTCGGGCACATTGGGCCACACCGTGTCCGAATGCGGATAGTCGCATTCATAGGCGACCATGTCGGTGTTCATATATTCGAGGTTCTTCACCCCGAACTGGTCGTCGATGAAACAGCAGATGATGTGCCGCTTGAACAGGTCCGACGGCCGCTCGCCGTGGAAGTCGGTGTAGGTCCATTCGTGGTGATGCTCGTGCGTGAAGTCGGCGCGCTCGAGGAAATAGGGAATCCAGCCGATGCCGCCCTCGGAAAGCGCCATGCGCAGGTCGGGGTAGCGCTGCCAGAAGCTGGCGAAGGTCCAGTCGGCTGCCGAATTGGCGATCGAGATCGGCATCGCGGTGATCCAGGCGTCGATCGGGCTTTCGCTCGACGGGTGCATCGCCCGCGCGCCGGTGCCAATATGGCAGTTGATCACCATCCTGTAATCCGAGCAGGCGGCCCAGAAGGGCTCCCAATATTCATTGTGGATGCTCGGCAGGCCGATGTTCGCGGGATTGTCGGAGAAGCTCACGGCGTGGACGCCAAGCTCGCTCATCCGCTTCAACTCGGCGAGCGTGTCCTCCATGTTCCACATCGGGATCAGGCACATCGGGATGAACCGGCCCGGCGCGCTCGCGCACCATTCCTGGACGTGCCAGTCGTTCCATGCGCGGCAGGCGAGCAGAGCCTCGTCGGGGTCCTTCTGGGCCATGGCGACGAAGGTCCCGCCCGCGAACTGCGGCATGGTGGGAAAATTCAGCGAGGCGAGCACGCCGTTCGCGTTCATGTCGTCGACGCGCAGCTTCGGATCGAAGGTGCCGGGGCGCAGCTGGTCGAACGCGCTCGGTTCCATGCCATATTCGCTGCGCGGGCGGCCGACGACGGCGTTGAGGCCGATGGTCGGGAAACGCTGGCCGTTCCACAGCCAGATATCCTTGCCATTGTCGTTGACGATGCGCGGCGCGCGATCCTTTTTGCCCTCGGGATAATGGCGGATGAACGCCTCGGGCGGCTCGATCGCATGGTCGTCGACGCTGATGATGATCATGTCGTCCATCTGCATGGCGACTCTCCTCTCGAATGATTTGTTGTTGGGCTCATCATCGCAAAAATTGACGATGTGTCAACTCTTGGATTATGACCTGGTTAAATAAGTGGGAGAGAAATATGGCCGCCCGAACCTTGCCCGTCATCGACCGCGACAATCAGGCCTATTGGACATGGGGAGGCGAGGGGAAGCTCGCGATCCATCGCTGTGCCGATTGCGAATATTTCGTCCATCCGCCGGTGCCCTTCTGCCCGCGCTGCGAGAGTCGCGACGTCGCGCCCCAGGCGGTGTCGGGGCGCGGCAGGGTGGTGACCTTTACGATCAACCACAAGGCGTGGGTGCCCGATCTCGCCGATCCTTATGTGCTCGCGCTCGTCGCCATCGAGGAGCAGGACGATGTGCGCATCCCCTGCAACATCGTCGACTGCGCGCCCGACGCGGTCGATTTCAACATGGAGGTCGAGGTCGTCTTCGAACCCGTCGAGGATCTGTGGATCCCGCTGTTCCGCCCGGTGACCGCATGACGCTCTTCGCCGAGAAGGACACCGCGATCACCGGCGTCGGCATGTCCGACGTATCGCGCGGCGCCACCCAATCCGCACTGGCGCTGACTCTCGATGCCGCGCTCGAAGCGATCGCCGACGCGGGGCTGACCCGCGCCGACATCGACGGCATCGCGACCTGGCCCGGCGAGAAAGCAGACGGATCGGGCTTCTCGCCGGTCGGCTGCGCGGCGCTGCAGGATGCGCTGCGGCTCGAGGTCGGCTGGTACGGCGGCGGCGGCGAGGCGCCCGGCCAATATGGCGCGGTTTTCAACGCCATCGGCGCGATCGCGGCGGGCCTCTGCCGCAATATCCTGATCTTCCGCACCATGTACGAGGCGACCGCGCGCAAGACGGCTTACGCCAATTCGCTGCTCCGCGAAGGCCAGCGGCAGGCGGGGCCCTTTTCCTGGTACGCGCCCTATTACACCTATGCCGCGGCGCTCCAGCAGGCGCTCTTCTTCAACCTCTATGTCCACAAGAGCGGCATCCGCCCGGAGCAGGTGGGCCAGATCGCGGTCAACCAGCGCCGTAACGCCGCACTCAACCCCAAGGCGATCTACAAGACCCCGATGAGCATCGACGATTATCTCGCGTCGCCGATCATCGCGACCCCGCTGCGCCTCTACGACTGCGACGTGCCGATCGACGGCGCCGCCGCGATCGTCGTGTCGCGGATGGACGTCGCGCGCACCTTGCGGAACCCGCCGATCCGTATCGAGGCGATCGGCTCGTCGATGCGCTACCGCAACAGCTGGACCCAGCTCGACGCGCTCGACACCCAGGCACAGCCGAAGGTCGCCGAGATGATGTGGAGCCGCACCGACCTCAAGCCCGCCGACGTCGATATCGCGCAGCTCTACGACGGCTTCAGCTTCCACACGATCAACTGGCTCGAAAATTTCGGCTTCTGCGAGCGTTATGGCGCAAAGGACTTCATTGAGGGAGGAAAGCGCATCGCCCTCGACGGCGAGCTGCCGGTCAACACCGGCGGCGGCGCGATGTCGGGCGGACGCCTCCACGCCTATGGCGCGGTGCATGAGGCCTGCACCCAGCTCTGGGGCAGGGCGGGCGCGCGTCAGGTGAAGGGCGATCCGCAGGTGTGCGCCACCTCGACCTCGGGCGGGCCGCTGGCGGGGGCGATGCTGCTGGTGCGCGACTGATCCCACCCCTTTCCGCCCTTTCCGCGAAGGTGGGAATCCGGCTTTTTCTTTGTCTTTTCTTCGTGCCTTTGTGCGAGATTTTTCTGTCTCGCACAAAAGCACAAAGGCACGAAGAAGGTAAAATGCTCGATTCCTGCTTTCGCGGGAATCGCGACGTTTATCGCTGCCAGACAATCTCGCCGTCGATCAGCGTCAGCGCCACCGTTCCGAGGGCTCCCGCATCCTCCGGCCAGTCGTACAGAATGAGGTCAGCCGGATCCCCGATCGCAAGCGGCGCCTGATACAGGGCCAAAGCGTCCGCCCGCCCGACCGCCTCGCTTGCCCCGATCGCATCGCCCGCACGCGTCCGCCTGTCGGTCGCCGCGCGCAAGGCCACCCACGGGTTCGCATCCCCATAAGGCGCATCCGACCCCCCGAGCATCCGCACCCCGCCGCGCAGCAGCGACCCGAGCCGATACAGGTCGCCCAGCTCGTCCGCCTCCATCTGCGCCCGATACCGATCCCCCCGGTCGTGGATGAAGTTGGGCTGCGTCACCACCGTCAGCCCCGCCGCCGCGATATCGCCGATCAGGCTTTCGGCGATCATCCCGCCATGCTCGATTCGGTCGCCGGGCCTGGCGCCGCCCGCCGCCACAAGCGCCTCCAGAAAGAACACCAGTTCGCCCAGCGTCACGCAATGCGCCGCGACATTGCGTTCCAAGGCCCGCGCCGCCGCGATCCGCGCGGCAACGGCTTCGACCGGCGGCAGGTCATTCTCGTCGAGCAACAGCTTCACCGGCCCGAGCGCATAGCCGTCGCCCGCTGGCAAATCCTCGGTCCCCATCAGCACCAGCCGCTGCGGCATCGCGCCCGACAGCAGCTTTGCTTCCGCCGCGCCGTTGGAAGCCCCGGCGTCGGTCACACCGGTGACGCCCCAGCGCGCCAGCGTCGCACCCAGTGCCGCCAGCGACGGCGGCGCTCCGCCGATCCGCTCGCGCAACCAGGCATCGCCGCGCCAGATGCGCCCGTTCGGCTGCCTGTCGGTGCTCAGTTCCACGCAATCGGAGAAGGGCGGCTCGCCTAGTTTCGCTACCCCCGCACTGTTGAGTAGCCAGTAACCGCCAGTCCGGTCCTGCACCCGCAGCGGATGGCCGGGCAGCCATTCGTCGAGCACCGACCGGTCGGGCAGCCCTGCTACCCGCTCGTCATAGCCGATCGCGCGCACCCAGCTTCCCGGCGCTCCCGCCGCGGCGCGCAGCCTGGCGATCACCGCATCGACCGAGCCGCAGCCAGCCAGATCGACCGACTCCATCCGCGCCGCCGTCGCGAGCAGGTGCAGGTGATGATCGTGCAGCCCCGCGCCCAGCGCCAACCCGCGTGCATCATATTCCGGCCCATGTCCCTCGACCGCCGCGCCCATCGCCGCGATCCGCCCGCCGCGCACCCCCACCGCCAGCGCCGCGCCCTCGGCCCCGCGCGCGTTGCGGACGATCAGGTCGAACCGCTCGCTCACGCCATCGCTTTCGCAAAACTCGCGGCGGTCCGCGCAAGCGAAACGTCGAGCAAGCCGCATCGCCCGTCCGCCAGTGCTTCGAGCGCCAGCGTCGCGGCCGTCATACCCGTCAGCGGATCGGCCAGCGCGTCGCCGAGGAAGCGCGGCGCTTCGCCCTCCCACCGCACCAGCCCGCCCGCCGCCGCGCAATCGTCGCCAAAGCCGACGCGCATCGCAGCGTCGCCGGTCCAGCCGTGCGCGGTGATCGCGATCCACAGCAGGCCGGGATTGATCGCGAACAGGCCCGCCTCGTCGAGCCCCAGCCGCGCCAGCGCATGTGGCCGCGCCGAGGTGATCAGCACCCGCGCCGCGCCGATCACCGCCAGCAATTCGGCGGTGTCGAGGTCCATCGACACCAGCTTTTTGCCGCCGTTCAGCCGCGCGTCGAGCTGCGGCGTGTGCAGCCGCGTTGGATCGGGGCGCCCGTTACTCTCGACCTTGACCACCGCGTGACCCGCCTCGGCGAGCAGCGCGCCGCAATAGGGCCCGGCCCACAGCGCCGACAGATCGACGACGATTCCGTCGCCTGCGGTCCAGGGCTGCAACTCCGATGGCGCCAGCGGCTCCGCCTCGCCGATCCGCGCTACCGGCATATGCAACTCCGCCGCCGCCTCGACCATCGCTGCAGCATCGCGCTCAGCCGCCGCGCTCGCGATCGCGTCCCACGGATCGTCGTCGAACCCGGCGCCGGTCCAGGCCGGGACCAGATCGCGATCCTCGTCGCGCGCCAGCGACACCGCCATCCATCCGTCGCGGCAGCGCGCCATCCGGCAATGCCGGTTCGGCGACCACTCGCCCGGCTCGGCGAGCGCCAGATCGTCGTCTCGCGACAGCGCTCGCCGCGCGTCGAAGGCGATGCGCCCGCCCGACGCTGCTATCAGCCGGTGGCCTGCCGCCGCGACGGTGTCGAGCAAGGCGGTCACGACCCGCCCTCGATCCGATGCACCAGCCCCCAGTCCAGCGCCTGCGCCGCGCCGATCCGTTTGCCCGACAGCAGCATCCACAGCGTGCGGTGCCGCCCGATCGCGCGCGCAACCGTCGCGGTCCCGCCCGCGCCGGGAATCAGCCCCATCGCCACTTCGGGCAGCTGGAACCAGGCGTCGGGCGCAGCAATGCGGTGATACGCCCCCGCTGCCACCTCGATCCCCGAACCGACGCACGCGCCGTGCAGCCGCACCGTCGCCCGCGATCCCAGCGCGTCGAGTGCGCGCGCGCAGCTGTGCAGCGTCCGCACCGCATGGGCTTCGGCGAGGTCGCGCGCCGTGCCGAATTCGGGCAGGTCGCCGCCGGTCGAAAAACAGCGCCCCGCACCGCGCAGCAGCACGTCCGGCGCACTCGGATCGTCGAGCGCATTCGCCAGCGCCTCGTAAAGCGCATCGCGCATCGCCGCCGTCATCGCGTTGAAATTGTCGGGGTGGTTCAGCGTCAAGACGAACCGGTCGTCGTCGCGCTGCACCTGTACCGGGTCGGGCGGCGTCGGCACGGCGTCGCCGGTCTCCGGCTGCGCCCGCCACCGCGCGAACTCGCCGCCGCCGAGCAGCGTCGAATAGGCGAAGGACTCGACGGTCAGCGCATCGGTGAGGGACAGGCTTTCGGTGGTCCGCATCACCTGCGCGGCGATCGTCGCGGCCAGCGGGTTGGTCCGCGCCGCGTCCGCCAGCCGCGCGACCTGCCCGTCGATATCGCGCACATCCATCGAGACCCATGGTCGCGGCGGGTCCTTGGCCAGCGTCAGTAGCAGGTCGAAATCGTCGACGGCTATGTCGGGCAGCGCGTCCTCGCGATCCACCCCGATCACCACCGCCTGGATCGGCGCCTTGGGCCGCGTCCACCGCGCCGCATCGACGACCAGCACCGGCTCGCCGCCCGGCGCGGACAGGCGGTCGGCATCCAGATGGTCGGGCGTCGTCATCGCGCCGTCCTACCCGGCGCAGACCTCTTCCGCCAGTTCGGCCTTTAGGATGCGGCGCAGCAGCTTTCCGGTTTCATTATAGGGGAGCGCGTCGCGGACGAACCATTGCTCCGGCGTCTTGGTCGAGCGCAACTTGGTGCGGATCGTGGCCGCCATCGCTGTCGTGTCGGGGTGGCCCGACCGCGACACGATCACCGCCACAACCTTTTCGCCCCATTTCTCGCACGGGATGCCCAGCACCGCGCAATCGGCGATATCGTCGAAGGTGCGCAGCATATCCTCGATCTCGCCCGGCGAGATATTCTCGCCCCCGCGCACGATCACATCGTCGAGCCGCCCCTCGACGAACAGATAGCCGCCCTCGTCGAGCCATCCCGCGTCGTTGGTAGCGAACCAGCCGTCGTCGGCGATCGCCTTTTTGTGCAGATATTCGCCCGACACCTGTTCGCCGCGCACATGGATCTCGCCCTGCTCGCCGGGCGCGCAGCAACTGCCGTCCTCGCGTCGGATTTCCAGCTCGACGCTCGGCAGCGGCTGGCCGACCGACGCGATGCGGCGGCGAACCTGCGGGTCGTCGGAGGCGAAGGCGATGCGATGATCCTCGGCGCCGAGCAGCGCGATCGTCGAACTCGTCTCGGTCAGCCCATAGGCGTTGACGAAATCGACCTGCGGCAGCATTTCCAGCGCGCGGGCGATCACCGGCTCGGGCATCTTGCCCCCGCCATAGGACAGCGCGCGCAGCGCCGGCAGCGTTTCGCCCGTCTCTGCCATCACGTCGAGGATGCGATCCAGCATCGTCGGCACCACCATCGCATGAGTGATGCCCTCGTGCGCCGCCGTGGCCACCCAATCCTCGGCGGTGAAGGCGGGGAGGTAGACGATCCGCCGTCCACCATAGGCAGCGGTCAAAATCGCTGAAATCCCCGCGATATGGTAACTGGGCACGCTGACCAGCGCCGCTTCTTCCTCGTCCGCGCCAAGGAACTCGACCGTCGACATGACATAGGAGGTCAGGTTGCCATGGCGCAGCACCGCCGCCTTCGGCTCGCCCGTGGTGCCGCTGGTGAACAGCAGCACTGCGATATCATTATCGGCTTCCGGCAGCTCGACCTTCTCTGGCGTCTCGTCGCCCAGGAACTCCGCCTCGAAATCGCTGCGCGCGACCAGCTCAACGCCCTCGACCGGCGCGATGCGCGCCAGCATATCGTCGTCGGCGATCAGCACCGCGGGCGCGCTGCGCGCAACGAGCTTGTTCAGGTCGGCATCGGCCAGCCGATAGTTGAGCGGCACGAAGGGCGTTCCCGCCATCCCGCTCGCGAACAGCAGCAGCGGCAGGGCGGTGCCGTTCATGCCCAGGAACGCCGTATTCGCCTTGCCCTTGCCGGCCAGCCACGCCGCAACTCGCGTCGCCCGCGCGCGATAGCCGTCGAAGTCGACCCCGTCGGCGCGTCCGCCGAGCGCCTGCCGGTCGCAACAGGCATCGGCAGCGATATCGAGAAGCAGCGGCGTGCGCATGGCGTCAATCCGAAGCGGGAAGCGGCTTCGCGCCCTTGATCGTCATCGCGACGCCATTGAACGCCAGCGATCCCTTTCCCGCCTTGGCGCCCAGCACCTCGATCCCGCTCGCCTCGTCGGTGTAGCGCTTGCCGATCAATACTCCCTCGGCGAAATCGGGATGCACCGCGCCGCCCGGCGCGCTCGCATCGTCGATCGGCACCACGGGGGCCCCGCCGCACTGCAACTCGCCGGGGGCGCTGGGCGGCCGCACCACCACCAGCTGCGCATCGCACACCGCGCTTTTCCAACGCGAACCCGGCTTCAACTCCATGTCACTCGATCCTTTCCCGTGGCGCCGTCTGTCGTCTTTGCTCCGCCAATATGTCAATCGACATAGAAAGTAAACGTAGTTATATAACTCAAAACAGCAAAGGGAGAGCCATGCATCCTCGGCATTTTGCGCAGGCGGCGCCCGATCGCCCGGCGATTGTCATGGCGGCGAGCGGCGCGGCGACAAGCTACGCTGAACTCGAGGCCGTCGCAAACCGCGGGGCGCAGCTTTTCCGCGCGCTCGCGATCGGACCGGGCGACACCGTGGCGGTCTGGCTCAAGAATGTGCGCGAATATTTCGAAATCTATTGGGCCGCGCAGCGGGCGGGGCTCTACCTCTGCCCGATCTCGAGCCAGCTCACCGCCGAGGAAGCCGCCTATATATTGAACGACAGCGGCTCGAAGTCGCTCGTCACCCACGCCGACGTGCCCGCCGCCGCGGCGCTGCTCGAAGGCCGCGCCGACCTGATTCCCGACGTCGCGCATATCTACGACGTCGGCGCCAAGCCTCGCGCCGTCATGGCAAGCCGCCGTCGCCGGGCAGTCCGCGACCCGCATTGCCGACGAATCGGCGGGTTATCACCTCGTCTATTCCTCGGGCACCACCGGCTAGCCCAAGGGCATCCGCCTGCCGCTCTCGGGCGAGCCCGCCGATGCCCCGCACATGCTCGCCGAGCGCATGGCGGCGCGTTACGGTGTCGGCCCGGACAGCGTGCTCCTTTCGCCCGCTCCCCTCTATCACACCGCGCCGCTCGCCTATGGCATGTGTGCGCACCGCCTCGGCGCGACCGTCGTCATCATGGAGCGGTTCGATGCCGAAGAGGTGCTGCGCCTGATCGAGAAGCACCGCGTCACCTTCATGCAGATGGTGCCGACGATGTTCATCCGCCTGCTCGCGCTCCCTGACGATGTCCGCGCGCGCTACGATATCTCCTCGCTCGAAAAGATCGTCCACGCCGCCGCGCCGTGTCCGGTCGAGGTCAAGCGCCGGATGATCGAATGGCTCGGCCCGATCGTCTATGAATATTATGGCGGGTCGGAAGGCAATGGCTCGACCTTCATCACGCCCGAAGAATGGCTGGAACATCCCGGTTCGGTGGGCCGCGCCGACTGGGGAACGCTTCACATCTGCGGCGGCGACGGCGAAGAGGTCGGGCCCGGCACCGACGGCCTCGTCTATTTCGAGGGCGGCTGGGATTTCCAGTATCTCAATGACCCCGAAAAGACCCGCGACGCGCGCCACCCGCGCCATCCCGGCTGGTCGACGCTCGGCGACATCGGCCATGTCGATGCGGACGGCTATCTCTACCTCACCGACCGCAAGAGCTTCATGATCATCTCGGGCGGGGTGAACATCTATCCGCAGGAGGCCGAAAATCTGCTGATCCAGCATCCCGAGGTCGCCGACGTCGCGGTCATCGGCGTGCCCAATGCCGAGATGGGCGAGGAGGTGAAGGCGGTGGTCCAGCCGAAGAAGTGGACCGACAGCCGGCCCCGACCTCGCCGCGCGGCTGATCGCGCACTGCCGCGCGCATCTCAGCCCGATCAAATGCCCGCGCTCGGTCGATTTCGACCCCGCGCTGCCCAGGCATGATACGGGGAAGCTGTACAAGCAGGCGGTGCGTAAGCGTTATTGGCCGCATGGGTTAGGGCGCCGAAGGGGCTTCCAGATGCGGGGCCGGCATTCATCATCATCATCGTCACCCCGGATCAAGTCGGCGATTATCCCTTTCAGCCAAGGGACCGCTCCCCGGCGAAAGCCGGGGTCCACGCGGCGCGGCGCTGGGCCATCTGGACCCCGGCTTTCGCCGGGGAACACACCGCTACTTGTCTCAACGATATAAACGCCGATCAAGTCCGGGGTGACGAGACTAGTGCGGTTCGAGCTTGATCTTCGAGCAAACCATCTTGCAGCCTCGATCAATCGGCCTATTTTGCCCCATATGATCCGCTCGCTGCTCGGCCTGATGCTCGCCGTCGCCTTCGCCTTTCAGGGCATGACCGGCTGCGCCATGGCGGAAACCGTGATCGCGGCATCGGCGAGCGACCATTGCGCCGAAATGGCCGCGGCCCGGTCCACCGACACGTCGCATCGCCAGACGCCCGATGGCGACGCGCCGCACGACTGCAAGCATAGCTGCCATCTATCCGCCATCCCGGCGCCGTCGGCGCTCGTTGCGGAGCCTGCTGCTTCTCCCGAGCTCGTCGCGGCGACCATTCTCGCCTCACGTCACGGCGGCCGAACGATGCCCGCCATTCCCCCTCCGCGCGCGGCCTGAATCCGCCACTTCTCACTATTCGCTTGAAAGCATCGGCCATCGGCCGATGGTTCGGGCCATGGATTCAGGACGAAACCCATGCATCACCAACTGACGCGGCGCGGCTTTGTGGCCAGCGCCGCCGCGCTCGGCGGCGGGCTTGCCATGCCGCTTTGGGCGCAATCGGGCCATGCCGGCCATCTCGCCGGTCCGGGCACCCTCTCGAGCAAGGATATCCGCCTGTCGATCGGGCACATGCCTTTCCGGCTCGGGAAGCGCAGCGGCCATGCCGTCACCGTCAACGACAGCCTGCCCGGACCGCTCATCCGCCTGCGCGAGGGGCAGACCGCGCGCATCCACGTCACCAACACGCTCGACGAGGACACGTCGATCCACTGGCACGGCCTGCTGCTGCCCTTCCAGATGGACGGCGTCCCCGGCATCAGCTTCCCCGGCATCCGCCCGCGCGAGACCTTCACCTATGAATTTCCGGTGCGGCAGGCGGGGACCTATTGGTACCACAGCCATTCGAACATGCAGGAGGCGATGGGCCTCTATGGCGCGCTCGTCATTGATCCCGCCGGGGCAGACTATGCGCCCTACGACCGCGAACATATGCTCGTGCTCGCCGACTGGAGCTTCCTCCATCCGCATGTCCTGCTGAAAAAGCTCAAGCAGCAGGGCGGCTATTTCAACCGGCAGAAACAGACGCTCGCGGGCCAGCTTGCGGGCAAGGACCAGAAGGGCGCCGACCGCCGCATGTGGGGCGGCATGCGCATGGACCCGACCGACATTTCGGACGTCACCGGCAGCACCTACACCTATCTGGTCAACGGCCACGACAGCGACGGCAACTGGACCGGCCTGTTCGCACCCGGCGAGCGGGTGCGGCTTCGCATCGTCAACGCCTCGGCGATGACCAATTTCAACATCCGCATCCCCGGCCTGCCGATGACGGTGGTGCAGGCCGACGGCCTCGCGGTGCAGCCGGTCGAGACCGACGAGTTCCAGATCGCGGTCGCCGAAACCTATGACGTCATCGTCATGCCCCCCGAAGCGCGGCCCTATGGCTTCATCGCCGAGGCGCTCGACCGTTCGGGGCAGGTGAGGGCGACGCTCGCCCCCGCGATGGGCATGGTGGCGCCGATCCCGGCGCTTCGCGACCGCCCGCTGCTGACCATGAAGGACATGGGCATGATGGATCATGCCGCGATGGGGCATGACATGGCCGGCATGGACCATGGCGCGATGAAGATGCGCGACAAATCGGCCGCGCCGGACATCGCCTATGGTCCCGGCGTCGCCACCGTCTCGCCGATGCCGATGGACCGGCTCGGCGACCGGCCGACCGGGCTGGAGGATGTGCCGCACCGCGTCCTTACCTATCGCGATCTCAGGTCGCGCGATCCCAGCCCCGACGACCGCGCGCCGTCGCGCTCGATCGACGTCCATCTGACCGCCAACATGGAACGCTATATGTGGTCGTTCGACGGCGTGAAGCTGTCGGAGAACCCCGAGCCGATCGCCTTCCGGCACAACGAGCGCGTGCGCGTGAACCTGATCAACGACACGATGATGCCGCATCCGATCCACCTCCACGGCCATTTCTTCGAGGTGGTGACGGGCAACCCCGGCCATCACCCGATGAAGCACACGGTGAATGTGCTTCCGGGCAGCAAGGTCAGCTTCGACCTCACCGCCGATGCGCTCGGAGACTGGGCCTTCCACTGCCATATGCTGATGCACATGCATACGGGGATGTTCCGTGTCGTCACCGTGCGGCACGAAGGCGATTCCAGTCACAGCGGCCACGGTGAGCATGGGGGGCATCAGTGATGCGCGCCCTCCTTCTCCTCCCGCTGCTGGCGCTCGCTTCGCCCGCAGCCGCGCAGGACCATAGCGGCCATGTCATGCCCGAGGCGCCCACCGCCGACCCGCATGCCGGTCATCGGATGCCGACCGACACGCCCGTCGGCGACGCCCCCGCACCCACGCCGCCGACCGACCACGCCGCCGATGCCGTCTACGACCGCGCCGCGATGGAACGCGCCCGGGCAATGCTGACGCGCGAAAGCGGCGGCATGTCTTTCTCGAAGATCACGCTCGACCTCGCCGAGGTGCAGATCCGCGACGGCGCGGACGCTTATCGCTGGGAAGGCGAGGCCTGGTTCGGCGGCGACATCGACCGGCTCAAGCTCAAATATGAAGGCGAGGGCGAATGGGGCGGCGCGCCCGGCCATGCCGAGGTGCAGGCGCGCTATTCGCGGGCGATCGATCCCTGGTGGGACGTCAGCGCCGGCATCCGCTACGACATCGCGCCGAACCCGTCGCGCACCTATGCCGCGATCGGGATCGAGGGCGTCGCGCCCTATTGGTTCCACCTCGAAGGCACTGCCTTCGTCTCGACCAAAGGCGACGTTCACCTGCGCGCCGAGGGCAGCTACGATCAGCGCATCACCCAGCGCCTGATCCTGCAGCCGCGGGTAGAGGCGAATGCCGCGTTGCAGGACGTCCCTGAACTCGGCATCGGCGGCGGCCTCTCCGATGTCGAACTCGGCCTGCGGCTGCGCTACGAGATCGTTCCCGAATTCGCGCCCTATGTCGGCGTCGAATATGCCCGCAAGATCGGCGACACCGCCCGCTTCGCGCGCGCGGCGGGCGAGGGCGTCGGGGGCGCTAGCTTCGTTGCGGGGGTGCGGCTCTGGTTCTGATCTCTCACACATCGTCATTGCTTCGCTGCGCTCGCAATGACGAACTTGGTCTATGTCCGCCCCGGTCCCCACAGGATCAGCGCTGCGCCGCCAAGGCAGATCAGCCCGCCGAGCAGGTCCCACCGGTCGGGCGACACGCCTTCGACCAGCCTCAGCCATACCAGCGACGCGACGATGTAAATCCCACCATAGGCCGCGAACGCGCGTCCCGCCGCTTCGGCCTCGACCCGCGTCAGCGCAAAGGCGAAAAAAGCCAGCGCCAGCGCGCCGGGCGCCAGCCACCAGGGCGACTTGTCCAGCCGCAGCACCGTCCAGAAAGCGAAACAGCCCCCGATCTCGCCGAGCGCCGCGAGGATGTACCAGCCGATCGTCGCCAGCGGCGCAGTCATGCGTGCGGGCTTTCGCACAGCGCATGATCGCCCAGCGCCTCGATCACCCGGCAGTCGCCCGCCAGCCCGCCGCGGCAGCGCCCGACGATCCGCGACAGCTCGCCGCGCAACGCTTCGAGTTGCGCGATCTTCGCCTCGACCTGCTCCAGATGGCCCGTCGCGATCCGGTCGGCCTCAGAGCATTCGCGCTCGGGATGATCCGACAGGTCGAGCAGCGACCGAATCTCCTCGATCGTGAACCCCAAGTCGCGCGAATGGCGCACGAAGGCGAGCCGCGAGCGGTGCGCCTCGCCATAGCTGCGATAATTGGCCGCGGTGCGATGCGGCGCGGGCAGCAGCCCGATGCGCTCGTAATAGCGGATCGTCTCGATATTGGCGCCGGTGGTACGTGCGAGTTCGCCGATTTTCATGCCTTGACCCTGTAGTTGCTACAGGGTGCATATAGGCTGTCGACTCGAAACCCCAAGGAGATTCGGCAAGTGTCCGATCAATGCTGTGCCGGTAAGAGCGGAACGACTGCGCTCAACGACCCCAAATGGCGCCGTGTCCTGTGGATCGCGCTGATCGTCAACGCGGGCATGTTCGCGGTCGAGATCGTCGCGGGCGTCGCGGCGGACTCGCGCTCGCTTCAGGCCGACGCGCTCGATTTCCTCGGCGACGCCGCCAATTATGCGATCAGCCTCGGCGTCGCCGGCATGGCGCTCGCCTGGCGCGCCCGCGCCGCGCTGTTCAAGGCGGCGACGATGCTCGCTTTCGGCCTCGGCGTCCTCGCCGCGACGATCTGGGGCTTCATGAGCGGCACGGCGCCGCATGCCGAAACCATGGGCATCATCGGTGTCTCGGCGCTCGTCGCCAACGCCGCCGTCGCGCTGATGCTGTACCGCTGGCGCACGGGCGATGCGAATATGCGCTCGGTGTGGATCTGCTCGCGCAACGATGCGATCGGCAACCTCGCGGTGCTCGCCGCCGCGCTCGGCGTGTTCGGAACGGGGCGCGGATGGCCCGACCTCGTGGTCGCCGCGATCATGGCCGGCCTCGCCATCTGGGGCAGCCTCGAAGTCTTCCGCCAGGCGCGCGGCGAACTCGCCGTCGCCTGACGGCAAGGGGACGTCAGCCCGGCCGGTTGTACATCTCGGTCGGCCCCGGATATTCGCGGCCGTCGTCGAGGCCGACACCGATTTCGCGATCGGCGAGCGCGTTCACCATCGCGTTGAGCCGCATCACCTCCTTGCGATGCTTCGGATCGTTCGCGAGGTTGACGATCTCCTTCGGGTCGGCGTGCGTGTCGTAAAGCTCGAGATCGTTCCTTGCGCTCAGCGTCTTCCAGTCCTTGGGCTGGTGATGGTGCGCGGGTGCGAAATAGCGCGCGAATTTCCAGCGCCCGTCATGCACCCCGCGATGCAGGCGGCGCTTCTCCAGGTCATAGATTTTCGAATAGTCGGGGATGTTTTCGCCCGGCGGGCGCGGACCGACAGTCTTGGCCGAGGCGGGCTCCCACATATGCGCGACGGCGTAGTTGAAGAAATGGCCGCGCTTGTCGCGCTCGGTCGGCGCCGCCGGTGACGACAGCAAAGCCGATACATCGACGCCCGGCAGATTGGGAAAGCGGTTCCGCCCTTCGTCGGCCGACAGCCCGGCGAGCGTCATCAGCGTCGGCGCGATGTCGATCGCGCCCATCAGCCCCTTCGTCGACTGACCGCCCTTCACGTCGGGGTGGGCGATGATCATCGGGATATTGGTTTCCTCGCGGTACATGGTGCCGGCCTTCTGGCGCAGCCCGTGCGCCGCGGCGCGCTCACCATGGTCGCTGGTGTACAGGATGATCGTGTTGTCGATCTGGCCGCTCTCTTTCAGCGCCCACAGCAATTGCCCCAGCCGCCGATCGACGTCGCGCAGGCAGTTGTAATAATAATTGTTGAAGCGATGCCAGCTGTCGAGATCGGTCAGCGGCATCGGGCCATAGAAAAGGTCGTTGAGCCGCTGGATGCCGCGATGCGCCTCGGGCTTGGTGCTGAGGTCGTCCTTGTAGAAGCTTTCGGGCAGGTCGAACTTGTTGTCGATCTCGTAAATCGGGTCGCCCGGCTCGCGGCGCAGCGGGCCCAATATGTCGGGATGGGTGCGATGCTTCGCCTGCTCGCCGGTCGCGTCATAGAACATGATGTCGTGCGGATTGATCAGCCCGACGACCAGGAACCAGGGCTTGCCGCCCGCCTTGTCGCGTCGCACGAAGTCGAAGATGCTGCGCGCGGCGTCGCCCGCGACGAACATGTCGGCGCGATAGCCGTCCCAGGTCAGCCCCAGCTCCTCGCCGTCGAATCCATAGTCGTGGAAGCCGTATTTCTCCATCGCGCGCTCGGTGCTCGGATAGATGCCGCCCGGCACGCGGTTCCAGTTGCGCTCGAAATTCATCCGGCTGAGGTGCCACTTGCCCTTGTAGCTGGTGTAATAGCCCGCCGCCTGCATCATATGGCCCAGCGTCGGCATATCCTCCGCCGCGACCGGGTTCGGCGCATTGTCGCTGTTGAGGAACAGCCCCGTCTGCTGGGTGTGGTGCCCCTGAAAGATCGTCGAGCGCGACGGGGTGCAGGGGGTCGTGTGAACGTGATAATTTTCGACCAGCATCCCGCGCTCCATCAACTCGCGGTGATGTGGCAGCTTTTCGAGCAGCCCGGCGGGATAGCTGGCAACACTCTGCTCCTGATCGGTAACGATCATCAGGACATTGAGCTTTTTTCCGTTCTTCGCCAGCGCCGGCATCGCCAACCCCGCCGCCGCCATCGCTCCCATGCCGCCGACGAAGGTGCGGCGATCGACATTCCAGCTCATCTCATTCTCCCGGCATCCGTTTAGACGATCCGCGGCGCCCGCCCAAGGGCGCCGCGGACGATGGGCGTCAGAATTTGAACGACAGGTCGACGCCGAATTCGCGCGGCGGCTGATAATATTGGCTGATCGGAGTCGCGCCGGCATTGGTCGCGCCCGATATGACCTCCTGGTCGGTCAGGTTCGAACCATAGAGGGTGACTTTCCAACGGTCTTCCTCGCCCGCGAGCGCGATGCTGGCGTTGAGCAGCACGACCTCGTTGCGATAATAGCCATCGGCGTTGCTGCGGCCCCAGGTGTTGAAGCGCGCCGAATAACGGGCATCGCCGTGCAGCTTGATCTCGCCGAACGAGACCGGGATCGCATAGTCGGCCGACAGGCTGCCGCTCCACTTCGGCGCATTGGCAAGGTCGAGCCCGGTCGAATCGGTCGGCACCGCGAAGGTGCCGTTGGGTACGCCGTTGATCAGGATGGGCGTCGCCGGTCCGCACTGGCCAGGCTCGGGCGCGCCGTTCGTGAACACGCCGTTGGTGTCGGCGCAGAAGTCGGTGTAGCGCGCGTGCAGATAGGCGAGGTTGGCGCCGATCGTGAAGCCGTCGGCGGGCCGGAGCAGGCTCTCGACCTCGAAGCCATAGATTTTGGCCGCCGCGACATTGGTCGTGATATTTTCCGCGCGCACCGCGCCCATCTTGGTCACCGCGCTTTGCAGGTCGCGGTAATTGTTGACGAAGCCCGCGACGTTCAGGCGCAGCAGCCGGTCGAACAGGTCGGTCTTGGCGCCGACCTCGAACGCATTGACGCGCTCGGGGTTATACGGCCCGACATTCTCCGGGATGGTGCCGCGCGAATTATAGCCGCCGGCCTTGTAGCCCTGCGAATAATTGGCGTAGACCATGACGTCGGTGTTGATTTCGTAATTCACCGTCAGACGCGGCGTGAATTCCGACCAACTCGCCTCCAGGCTGCTCGCGAAGGACGAGGTCTGGACGCCGTTGACCAGCACCTGCGTCGCGATGTCGTATTTCTTGTTGTCGTGGCTGTAACGGCCGCCGATCGACAGCGTCAGCCCGTCGGCGGGATGCGCGTTGACCAGCGCGAACAGCGCATAGCTTTCGGTGTCCTGGTGCAATTGCGCCAGCGTCGTCGTGGTCGGCGTCGCGAGCACGGTGTTGAACTGGCGCCACTGGTCGGTCTGGTAATAGGCGCCGACGACGAAATCGACCGGCTCGCCCGCCGGAGAGACGTAACGCAGCTCGCCGCTCTTCGACTCGCCCGAAAAATCGCGGGTGACGTCGAGTTGCGGCGCGGGCGTGATCAGCCCGTCGAAATCGCCGCGCGTCAGATAGGTCAGGTGGCGATATCCGACCACCGAGCTCACCGTGCCCCAGCCCACATCGAGGTTCGACGACCACGACCCGCCATAGGTTTCGGTGTTGGCGATCGGGTCGAACAGCACCGCCGACTTGCGCACGTCGGTCTTCACGACGTCGGGCAGCAGGTCCCAATTCGGATCGCCATTGTCGAGCACATGCGGCGCCGGGCCGGTGGTGTCCTGCTTCAGCCAGTCGAGCACCAGCGTCGGATCGAACGCGCCGCCATTGTCGAATTCCAGCGCGCCGCGCACCGACTTCACATTGGCGCCGTTCAGGCGATTGCCGGTGATCACGTTGCGGCTGTAGCCGTCATAGTCGCGGAAATTGACCGAGACCTTGGCGGCAAGCGCGTCGCCCGCGAAGCGCCCGGTGTTGATCTTGCCGCGGAACTGCTTCAGCCCATAGGAACCGAGGGTCACACGCGCTTCGCCGCCGAAATCGTCGGCGGGGCGCCCGGTGATGACGTTGATCGTGCCGGCCAGGTTGTTCTTGCCGAACAGCACGCCCTGCGGGCCTTTCAGCACCTCGATCCGCTCGACGTCGAACAGGTCGAGCATCGTGCTCGACACGAAGGGGATATAGACGCCGTCGATGATCGTGCTCACCTTGGGGTCGGCATTGGGGTCGGGGTCGGCGGTGCTCATGCCGCGGATCGCGATCATCGGCACGTTGGCGACCAGGCCCTGCGTCTGCAGCACGACGTTGGGGGCCAGTCCGTTCAGGCTGGTGATGTTGGTGCTGCCGCTCGCCTCGACCATCTCGCTGTTGAAGGCCGAAATGGCGATCGGCACGTCCTGCACGCTCTCGGACCGGCGCTGCGCGGTGACCAGTATCTCGCCATAGGTTTCGTCGGTGCCGGCGCTATCCTCAGGCGCGGCCGTATCGGCGGTGTCGGCATCCTGTGCCATGGCCGGGGCGGCCGTCAGCGCGATCGCGGCGGTCGAAAGCAAAAGCAAAGCGGTTTTCATAAATCCTCCCACGGGGAGGTCGTCGGCGTACCGTGTCCGTGCGTCATCGGCGGCGGAACTGCGGCGGGCGCTTCTGACCTCTTCAGTCACGGAACGAATGTGAATTTCGGCGCAGGCCGTGCTGCCGTCGACGCGGGATATCTGACGTATCCTCGGCTCGCGCCGTCGGCTTTTCCTCGTTCCTGCGCTTAGCCATATCACTATGGAATAATACTTCAAGTACTAAGTATATTTTTCCCGGGCGCCGAAAATCAACGCAAAACCGCTTGCGCAAGACGGCTACGCGATCATATAGTTAGATATCTAAGGATTTTTGGCGATTCCGCATGCGGGCGCTCGGCAGGGCGAGACAGCATGGCAGGCACGGCAAGGGGCCGAACGCTCTACGACAAGATCTGGGACGCGCATGTCGTCGCAGAGGACGACGGCGAATCGATTCTCTACGTCGATCTCCACCTGCTCCACGAGGTCACGTCGCCGCAGGCCTTCGCCGGGTTGGCGAAGGCCGGCCGGACAGTGCGGCGCCCCGAACGCGCGCTCGCGCTGTCCGACCATAATGTCCCGACCGAAGGGCAGGCGGCGGGTCCCGACGGCGTCGCCGATGCCGAGGCGCGCGCGCAGTTGCGGGCGCTTGCCGCCAACGCCGGCCGTTTCGGCGTCGAATTTTTCGCGATGGGCGATCCGCGCAACGGCATCGTCCATGTCGTCGGTCCCGAACAGGGGCGCTCGCAGCCCGGCATGACGATCGTCTGCGGCGACAGCCATACCTCGACGCACGGCGCGTTCGGTGCGCTCGCCTTCGGCATCGGCACCAGCGAGGTCGAACATGTGCTGGCGACCCAGACGATCCGCCAGCGCAAGTCGCGGGGCATGCGGATCACCGTGAACGGCGAGTTGGCGCCGCATGTCTCGGCCAAGGACCTGGCGCTGCATCTGCTCCGCACCATCGGCGTCGATGGCGCCGCCGGTCATGTCGTCGAATATGGCGGCGCGGCGATCCGCGCCCTGTCGATGGAGGCGCGGATGACGCTCTGCAACCTCAGCATCGAAATGGGCGCGCGCGCCGACCTCATCGCGCCCGACGCGACGACCTTCGCCTATCTCGCGGGTCGATCTTCGGCGCCGGCTGGCGAGGCATGGGGCAGGGCGGTCGATCGCTGGCGCGCGCTCGCGAGCGATCCCGGCGCCGCTTTCGACCGCGAACTCCACATCGACGCCGCGTCCGTCCGTCAGATGGTCAGCTGGGGCACCAACCCGTCGCAGGTCGTCGCGATCGACGAGGCGATTCCCGACCCCGCGACGCTGCCCGGCGCCGAAGCGCGGGCAAGCGCCGAGCGCGCGCTCGTCTATATGGACCTTATTCCCGGTCGGCCGCTCGTCGGCCAGCGGCTCGACCGCGTCTTCATCGGCAGCTGTACCAACAGCCGCATCGAGGATCTGCGCCTGGCCGCCGCCGTTGCGCGCGGCCGCAGCGTCGCACCACACGTCCGCGCGATGATCGTGCCGGGTTCGGGGCTGGTGAAAGCACAGGCCGAAGCCGAAGGGCTCGACGCGATCTTCCGCGCGGCGGGTTTCGACTGGCGCGAACCCGGCTGCTCGCTCTGCGTCGGCATGAACCCCGACCGTCTCGCGCCGGGCGAGCGCTGCGCCTCGACCTCGAACCGCAATTTCGAGAACCGCCAGGGCCGCGGCGGCCGCACCCATCTGATGAGCCCCGCGCTGGCCGCCGCGAGCGCGATCGCGGGCGCCATCGCCTCGCCCGATATGCTGGATTAGGCGGTTTGGGGGCGGACGGGGACGTTAGAAGGCTGAACTGCTTTCCCCTCCCGCAAACGGGAGGGGCAGCGAGACTTACGAGCTTGCTCGTTAGTCGCAGCGGGGTGGGCATCCGCGACGTCGCTGCCCACCCCCAGCCCCTCCCGCCTGCGGGAGGGGAGATAAACGTCCGCCATCTACCCCGGAGCGGCCCCTAAATCACCCTTCGAACCGGCTAATCGCCGCCTCATGGCGCAGCGTTCGCCCGATGTCGTCGAGCCCCTCCATCAACACCCGCCGGTCGCCGGTGTCGACGGCAAAGCCGACGATCTCGCCCGACGCCAGCCGGATCTCCTGCGCCGCCAGATCGACCTCGATCGGCGCATATTGGGCCAGTTCCACCTCGGCGCGCAGCCGTTCGCACAGCGCTTCGGGCAGGCGGATCAGCAGCAGGCCGTTCTTGCGCGCATTGCTCGCGAAAATGTCGCCGAAGCTCGGCGCGATCACGCAGCGGACGCCGAAATCGCTCAAGGCCCACACCGCATGCTCGCGCGACGAACCGCAGCCGAAATTGCGGTCCGCGATCAGGATCTCGCGCGTCGCGGCAGGCCGGGCGGTTCAGGATGAAATCGCTGCGCTCCGTTCCATCGGGTGCAAATCGCCATTCGGCGAAGAGATGGGTGCCCAGCCCGTCGCGGGTCAGCGCCTTCATGAAGCGCGCCGGAATGATCATGTCGGTGTCGACGTTCGCCAGCGGCAGCGGCGCCGCGACCCCGCGCACCCGGATGAATTCCCTCACCACGGTCTCCGTTCCAATAACTTAGTAATCTAAGTAAATGCGCGAAGGCCGTTTGTCCAATCCTATTGCCGCCTGCCGCCGGAACGGAGACGATAGAGGTTGCCGCCTGAATCTTCGGCCTCTAAGAATTGAGGTTCAGCGCCGCCGCGGCGGCCGCAGGGGAGCAGTGCATTGGCCAGGACAAAAGAGCGGTTTCGGCACCCCGCCGAATATTACACCAACCCCGAAAACAGCATAGGCTATCTCGCGCGGGTCGTGTTCCGCTCTTTTTCGCGGCTGCTCGAGCGCCGCACGCTGACGCACGACGTGTCTGCTGAGCCAATGGCGATTCCTTCGCCAGCTCTGGCGCGAGGACGGCATCACCCAGCGCGAGCTCAGCGAACGGGTCGGCATGCGCGAGCCCACGACCGTCGTCGCGCTCAAGGGGCTCGAAAAGGTCGGCTTCATCACCCGCAAGAAGACGAGCGAGGATCGCCGCAAGACCTTCATCTTCCTGACCCCGCACGCCAAGAAGCTCGAACTCGTGCTCGCCCCGATGAACGCCGACATTCACGAGATCGCGACGCGCGGAATGAGCGACGAGGAGGTCGAGCAACTGCAGACGCTGATGCGCCGTGTGATCGGCAACCTCGCCGACGAGACGCGCAACCTGTCGGTCCTGTCCGACGTGAAGGCCTAGGCGCGCTTCTTCCTCGCCGGTTTCGGCGTCCGTGCGATATTGTCGCCCCAGTCGGCCTCGAGCGCGGCGAGCAGCGTATCGAACTTGTCCTGTCCCAGCACGTCGGCGATCTGCGCGGTCAGCGCGTCCATCGCGCGCTGCGCGTCCTTGCGCATCCGCGCGCCGAGGTCGGTCAGCGCAACGATCATGTGGCGCCGGTCGTCGGGGTCGGGCTCGAGCTGGACGATCCCCAGCTTCACCATCTGGCCGATCGTGTTGTGGATCGCCTGCCGCGACACGCCGATGTTGCGCGCGATGTCCGACGGGCGCACGATGCCGCTGACGATATTGGTCATGATCATCGACTGCGGACGGCTGACATCGGGCCAGCCGCGGTCGTGCAGCCGTGCCTGCAGGCCTTCGTCGAGCCAGCAGAAACGCTGGAACAAGGCGATGATCAACTCGTTGGTGCGCATAATCGCTTGAAAAGTCCCCGTTTGCCGCCGCTCACGCTAGAAGAAGGGGCGAAGCGAAGCAAGGTGGCCCGCCGTTGCAATGTCATAATGCTTAGTATACTATCTTTTGTGCGAAACCGACTGTACAGGCGGGCGCAAGGCAAGGGAGAGAATCGACGATGATGGGGCTGATGCAGGATGTGCCGCTGACGGTCGACCGTATCCTCGACCATGCGGCGAACTGGCACGGCGGCCGCGAGATCGTCTCGCGCGATGCCGAAGGCCGTGTTACCCGATCGACCTATGCCAACGTCCACGCCGATGCGAAGCGCGTCTCGAACGCGCTCGCCGCCGAGGGCATCCGGCCCGGCGATCGTGTCGCGACGATGGGCTGGAACAGCGCGCGCCACCTGGCGGCCTGGTACGGCGCGGCGGGCATGGGCGTCGTGCTCCACACGCTCAATCCGCGGCTGTTCCTCGAACAGATCGCCTATATCGCCAACCACGCCGGCGATCGGCTGCTGATCGCCGATCCCGCGACCGCCGACCTGGTCGAAGAATTGCTGCCGCAAGTGCCGGGCATCGAAAAGGTGATCTTCTTCTGCGACACCGCCTCGCTGCCCAAGACCGGCTTTCCCGCCATCGCCTTTGACGACTGGATTGCCGGGCAGGCCGCCGATTACGCCTGGGGCGGCTTCGACGAGAACGCCGCCTGCGGCCTCTGCTACACCAGCGGCACCACGGGCAATCCCAAGGGCGTGCTCTATTCGCACCGCTCCAACTATATCCACGCGCTGATGACCCTCCAGCGCGACGCGCTCGGCCTGTCAGCGCGCGATACGGTGCTGCTCGTCGTCCCGATGTACCACGCCAACGCCTGGGGCGTCGTCTATTCGGCGCCCGCGGTCGGCGCCAAGCTCGTGCTGCCGGGCCAGCGCATGGACGGCGAATCGATCTACAATCTGATCGAGCGGGAGGGCGTTACTTACTCGGCGGCGGTGCCGACCGTGTGGCAGATGCTGCTCCAGTACATGCAGGAGAATGGCAAGCGCTTCACGACATTGGAGCGCGTCACGATCGGCGGCTCGGCATGCCCCGAATCGATCATCCGCACCTTCCGCGACGATTATGGCGTCGATGTCATCCAGGGCTGGGGCATGACCGAAACCTCGCCGCTCGGCACCGTGTCGGTTCCCAACGCCTCGGTCGCGGCGAAATCCGAGCCCGAGCAGATGGCATACAAGCTCAAGCAGGGGCGCCTGCTTTGCGGGCTGGAGATGAAGCTCGTCGACGATATGGGCAACCGCCTGCCGCACGACGGCAGGACCCCGGGCCGAGCTGATGATCAAGGGCCCGACGATCGCCGGTGCCTATTTCGGCGGCGAGGGCGGCGACGTGCTCGATGCCGAGGGCTTTTTCGACACCGGCGACGTCAGCACGATCGACGCCGAAGGCTATATGCAGATCACCGACCGCGCCAAGGATGTGGTCAAGTCGGGCGGCGAATGGATCAGCTCGATCGAGATCGAAAATATCGCCATGGGGCATGACGCGGTGGCCAACGCCGCGGTCGTCGGCGTCGCGCACCCCAAATGGGACGAGCGCCCGATCCTGCTCTGCCAGCTCAAGCCCGGCGCCAGCGCCACGGCAGCCGACCTGACCCGATATCTCGACGGCAAGATCGCCAGATGGTGGATGCCCGACGACGTCCTCTTCGTCGACGACATCCCGCTCGGCCCGACGGGCAAGATCGACAAGAAGGCGATTCGCGCCGGGCTGGAGGGGTACAAGCTGCCCTTCGAGGTCAGCCGCTAATATGTTCCCCGCTGTCGTCATCCCGGATCAAGTCCGGGATGACGACGATGAGACATGACAAACAGGAGAGAAACTGATGGACCCCAACGGCATCGAGGGACTCGACGCGCAATTCATCGGTCGTGCGCCGCCGACCGCGCCGCGCATCCAGGCGGGCGGTCACCCGTGCCAGGGAATCTATTGGACCGAGGCGGGCAAGCGGCCCAAGGTCGCGATCATCGCCACCCATTATAACGTCGATTTCTCCGAACATTATATCGCGCCCTATTTTGCGCGCCAGGGCTTCGGCTTCCTCGGCTGGAACACCCGCTATCGCGGTTTCGAGGACCAGTTCCTGCTCGAACATGCGGTGCTCGACATTGGCGTCGGCATGAAATGGCTGAAGGAAGAGGCCGGGGTCGAGCAGATCGTCATCCTCGGCAATTCGGGTGGTGGCTCGCTGATGGGCGCCTATCAGGCCGAAGCCATCGCGCCGACGCTCACCGACCGGCTACCATCGGTCGGTCAAGATGCGCTCGCAAGCCTCGTGAAGGGCGACCTCTACATCAGCTTCAACGCCCACCAGGGCCGCCCCGAAGTCCTGACCGACTGGATGGACGCCTCGGTGCTCGACGAGAATGATCCGGTCGCCACCGACCCCGAACTCGACCCGTTCAATCCCGACAATGGTCCGCCCTATTCGGAAGCCTTCATCGAAAAATATCGCGCCGCGCAGCGCGCCCGCAACCAGCGCATCACCGACTGGGCGAAGGCCGAACTCGCGCGCCTCAACGCCGCGGGCATCCCCGACCGCATCTTTCCGATGTTCCGCTGCTGGGGCGACATCCGCTGCGTCGATCCGGCGATCGACCCGTCGGATCGCAAGCCCAACTGGTGCTATCGCGGCGATCCCGCCATCGCCAACCGCACCCCCAGCATCGGCCGCGCCAACACGCTCAAGACCTGGCTCAACATGTGGAGCCTCGAAACTTCGCCGTGCCAGGGCGAACCGCATCTCGCCAAGCACGACACGCCCGCGCTCGTGGTTCAGGGGCTCGCCGACACCGGCGTCTTCCCCAGCGACGCGCGCAAGATCTTCGACTTCCTCGGCTCGACCGACAAAAAGATCGAACTGATCCCCGGCGCGCATTATTTCGAGGACTCGATCGCCGAACGTCAGAATGCCGCCGATCTTGTCGGCGCGTGGATCAAGGAAAAATTATAGTGCGGGATAGGGTTGATCCACCACCTGCTACCCTCACCCTTCCGGCGCTGCGCGCCTCCCTCCCTCTCCCACGGGGAGAGGGAAGGGGCCCGCCGGCAAAGCCGGTGGGAAGGGTGAAGGTGGAGTTGTCTTGAACACGCCAGGATAGCCGCAAATGGAAACGGTAGAAGCCGACATCATCGACGCGCTGCGCGACGCCGGGCTGGCGGGGGAGGGCGAGATCGTCCTCCAGCCGCTGACCGGCGGCGTATCGTGCGACGTGTGGAAGGTCGAGACGCCGTCCGGCCCGATCGTCGTCAAGCGTCCGCTGCCGCAACTCCGCGTCGCCGCCGAGTGGCTCGCCCCCGTCGAGCGCGGGACCAGCGAGGTGCGCTGGCTGCGCCGCGCGCGCGGCGTCGATCCGCATATTGCGCCCGAAGTGCTCGCCGAACTGCCGACCGGCCACGCCTTCGCGATGCGCTTCCTCCCCGGCTGCCCGGTGTGGAAGGACGAGCTGATGGCCAAGCCACATCGATAGCCACTTTGCTGCACAGGTGGGGAAGGGAATCGCCGCGGTCCACGCCGCGACCGCGTATAATGATGGTGACCGCGCCGACTTCCCCAATGACGAGATGTTCCGCGCGCTGCGCGTCGACCCCTTCCTGCTCTATGTTGCGCAGCATGACGCCGAACTCGCGCCCGCGCTGACCGCGCTCGCCGGCGATCTCTCGGCGCGCAAGATCGCGCTCGTCCATGGCGACGTCAGCCCCAAGAATATCCTCGTCAGCGCCGACGGCCCGGTCTTCCTCGACGCCGAATGCGCGGTCTATGGCGACCCCGCCTTCGACCTCGCCTTCTGCACCACGCATTTGCTGCTCAAGGCGGTGTGGTCGGGCGACGCGCGGCTGAACGCGGCGGCCGCCGCGCTCGTCGCGGCCTATCGTCCCGGCATCGACTGGGAGGATGCGGAGGACGTGCTGCTCCGCGCGGGCAAGCTCACCGCCGCGCTGCTCCTCGCGCGCGTCGAGGGCAAGTCGCCCGCACCCTATCTCACCGACCCCGATCACAAACATATCGTGCGCGATCAGGCGCGCGCGCTGATCCGCGCGCCGCAACCGATCGACGCGCTCGTCGCCAATTGGAAAAGGACATAGAATGCCATCGCCCATCGCCTCCGTCACCGGCCGCCAGCTCTGGGATTCGCGCGGCCGCCCCACGGTCGAGGCCGAGGTCACGCTCGCCTCGGGCGCCATCGGCCGTGCCATCGCGCCCGCAGGCGCCTCGCGCGGCGCGCATGAGGCGATCGACCTGCGCGACGGCGGCACCGCCTTCGGCGGCTATGGCGTCGCGCGCGCGGTCGCGGGCATCGGCGCCGAGATCGCGCCTGCGATCATCGGCATGGACTCGCACGATCAGGCCGCGGTCGACGCGGCGCTCTGCGCGCTCGACAACACCCCGAACAAGGCGCGCCTCGGCGCCAACGCCGTCGTCGCCGTCTCGATGGCGGTGCTCCACGCCGCCGCCGCCGATGCGCGGCTGCCCCTGTGGCGCTATCTCGCGGGCGACGCGAAAGTCCGCATCCCACTCCCCGAAATCCAGATTTTCGGCGGCGGCGCGCATGCCGGGCGGCGCACCGACGTGCAGGACTTCATGATCATGTGCCCGAATGCAGGCAGCTTTCGCCGCGCGCTCGAAATAACCGACGATGTCTATCGCGCCGCAGGCAGGCTGATGGAAGCCAAAGGGCCGCTGTCCGGCGTCGCAGACGAGGGCGGCTGGTGGCCCAATTTCGCGTCGAACGAGGATGCGCTCGATACACTGACGAAAGCGATCGAGGCGAGCGGCCACCGCGCCGGCGAGGATGTCTTCATCTCGCTCGACATCGCCGCCAACGAACTCGGCGACTCCTCGGGCTACAGCCTCGCGCTCGACGACGGGCGCCTGACGAGTGAAGCGATGGCCGCGCGCATCATCGAATGGGCGGGCCGCTATCCGATCTTGTCGATCGAGGATCCCGCGGGGCAGGACGACTGGACCGCAATGGCCGCGGTCACCGCCGCGGTCGGCGACCGCGTCCAGATCATCGGCGACGATGTGCTCGTCACCAATGCCGAGCGCGTCGCCCGCGCGGGCGACGCGGGGGTGTGCAACGCGGCGCTGATCAAGGTCAACCAGGTCGGCACCGTCACCGAAGCCAAGGCCGCGCTCGACGCCGCCGTGGCGCGCGGCTGGGGCGCGATCGTCTCGGCGCGCTCGGGCGAGAGCGAGGACGTCACCATCGCGCATCTCGCGACCGGCTGGAACGCGGGGCAATTGAAGGTCGGCAGCTTCACCCGCTCCGAACGCATGGCGAAATGGAACGAAATGCTGCGCATCGAGGAAGCCATGGGCGATGACGCGATTTTCGCCGGCTTCTCGGCCTTCGCGGGTTCGATCGGCGCGGTCGCGGCATGATCGTCCTCCACGCGCGTCCGAGCCCGGGATTCCGCGAGGCGGTCGATAAGATATTCGGTCCGGGCGTCGTGACGCATGTCGACGAGGCCGCGCCGCTCGACGCGGTCGCGCCCGACATCACCGCGCTGCTCCATGTGCTGACCCCGGTGACGCCCGAGTTCATCGCCTCGGCGCCGAACCTCAAATTGATCCAGAAGCTCGGCGTCGGGGTGAACACTATCGCGCTCAGCGCGGCGCGGGAGCATGGCGTCGCGGTGTGCAACATGCCCGGCACCAACAGTCAGGCGGTCGCCGAAATGGCGCTGTCGCTGATGATGGCGGTGCTGCGCCGCACCTGCTTCTTCGATGCGCGCACGCGCGCCGGGGAGGGCTGGACCGCCGACCCGTCGGAACTCGATCAGGTAGGCGAGATCGGCGGGCGCACCATCGGCCTCGTCGGCTTCGGCCATTCGGCGCGGCTGCTCGCCCCCGCGCTCGCGGCACTCGGCGCGAGGATCGTTTATACCGCGCGCGGCCCGCGCGACGTGCCCTATGAATTTCTGCCGCTCGACGAACTGCTCGCCACAAGCGACATCGTATCGCTGCACATGCCTTTGACCGACGAAACGCGCGCCAGCATCGATCCCTTCGCGATGAAGAAGGGCGCGGTGCTGGTGAATACCGCGCGCGGCGAACTGGTCGATCAGGCGAAATTGGCCGACGCGTTCGCCTCGGGCCATTTGCGGGGCAGCCGGCCTCGACGTCTTCGCCGAGGAACCGCTCCCGCCCGGCAATCCGCTGCTCGGCCTGCCCAATGCGGTGCTTGCGCCGCACATCGCCTGGCTCACCCCCGAAACGCTCGTGCGCAGCCTGACCGTCGCGCACGAAAACTGCCGCCGCCTCGTTGCCGGTGAAGACCTGCTGCATCGGGTGGTTTAAGCGCTACCCTCTTTGCCGTTCGTGCTGAGCTTGTCGAAGCACTGGTCTTTCTTGCCGCAGAGCAAGGACGACCCTTCGACAAGCTCAGGGCGAACGGATGACCGAAACGAAAGTGCTCTCATGTCGTCGCTCCCCATCGTCCTCATCACCGGCCAGCTCCTCACCAAAGCCGTCTGGCGGCCGCTTCTCGACGCCTGGTTCGACCGCGAGGTCATCGTCGCCGACAATCAAAGCGACGACACGATCGAGGGCTTCGCTGAGCGCCTGCTCGCCGATGCGCCGCCCAAATTCATCCTCGTCGGTCATGCGATGGGCGGCTTCATCGCTTTCGAGGTGATGCGCCGCGCCCCTGAGCGCGTCGCCAAACTCGCACTCATCGCGACGCTCGCCTCCGCCGACGGCCCCGCGCAGACCGCGCGGCGGCAGGGCTATATCGACCTTGTCGAGAGCGGGAAGTTCGACCAGGTCGTCGAGGAGCGCATCCCGATCCTCTTCCCGGAAGAGAAACGGAATGACGAACGCCTGCTCGGCATCGCGCGGCAGATGGCGTCGGATACCGGCGCCGACACCTTCCTTGCCCAGCAGCGTGCGATCATGGCGCGCATCGACAGCCGCCCGCGCCTCGGCGAGATCGCGGTGCCGGTGCTGCTGATCTGGGGCGAAAAGGACGGCATCACCAGCCGCGCGCATCATGACGAGATTGCGGCTGCGATCCCCGGTGCCCGGCTCGAGGTGATCGCCGGGGCAGGGCATTTGCCGACGGTCGAGGCGCCGGAGCTGGTGGTGCCGTTGCTGACGGAATTTATCGCTTCATAGCCAGCAAGAAATCCCGTTCGCCCTGAGCTTGTCGAAGGGCCGTTCTTTCTTTCAGCGTTGCCAAAAGAAGGACGGTGCTTCGACAAGCTCAGCACGAACGGAAACGGGAGAGAGTTACTTCAACTCCCCCCTCACAATCGCCGCGCCGTCGACCATCGCTTGCAGCTTGGCCTGTGAATGCTCCCGGCTGTGATATTTCATCCCGCAATCGGGCGCGATCCACAGCCGCTCCGCATCGACGTAACGCAAAGCCTCGCGAATGCGCCCCGCGACGACCTCGGGTGTCTCCACCTCGGGGACCGACAGATCGAGCACGCCGTACATGATCGTCTTGGTGGGCAGTTCGGCCAGGATCGCAGGGTCGAGCCCCGGCTGCGCCGCCTCGATCGAGATCACGTCAATGTTGGAGGCTTCCAACTCGGCGAGGAAGTCATAGGCCTTGGGCTTGGGCCCCGTCGCCCCCGCGCCGTGGTGCACCATCGCATATCCGAAGCAGACGTGCAGTGCGGTCGTCCCGCCGACCCCGTCGAGCGCGCGGTTGATCGCCTCGATCGCATAATATTGCGCCTCGTCGGCGCGCGCCTGCAGATAGGGTTCGTCGAGCTGGACGACATCGACCCCCGCCGCGAACAGATCCTTCACCTCGGCATTGACCGCATCGGCATAGTCCATCGCGAGCGATTTGGCGTCGGGGTACCAGCCATTCTCGGCCTGCTGCGTCATCGTGAAGGGGCCGGGCAGGGTGAGTTTCACCGGCTTCGTCGAATGGCGGCGGAGGAAGGCGGCGTCCTGCGCCTCGATCGGCGCCACGCGCCGGATCGGCCCCGACACCAGCGGCACCGGATTGGCGTTGCCCGTGCGGTCGATCGCCGTCCCGTGCTTCTCCGTATCGATCCCCGACAGCGCGGTCGCCAGCCGGTTCGAATAGCTTTCGCGGCGCATCTCGCCGTCGCCGACGATGTCGATGCCGATCTCCTCCTGATCGCGGATCGCCATCAGCGTCGCGGCCTCCTGCGCCTCGGCCAGCCAGGGTTCGGGGATGCGCCACAGCGTCTCGGCGCGGACCCGCGGCGGCAGGCTTGCCTTCAGCCGCTCGCGGTCGATCAGCCAGTCGGGCTGGGGGTAGCTTCCAACGATCGTTGTCGGCAATATGGGGTGGTCGAACAAGGCCAATCCTCTCGATTTTTGGGCTGGCCAAACATTTGCTTAGTATTCTATCTAATTCAAGAGAAATTGACCAGAAATCGACCTGATGGAGAGCGAAATGATCGATCTGGATGCCATCCGGACCCTGGCCCATATCCCGGGCGCGCAGGCGCGTGCGCGCGGCGACGCGATCGCCGTGAAGTTCGGCGACCGCGAAACGAGCTTCGCCGATCTCGACCGGCAATCGAACCGCGTCGCGAACGCGCTGATCGCGTCGGGCATCCGGCCCGGCGACCGCATTTCGACGCTCACCAAGAACCACGACGCCTGGTACCCGCTCTTCTTCGGCACCGCGCTTTCCCGCGCCTGTTTCGCGCCGATCAACAACCGCCTCGTCGCGGCCGAAGTCGGCTTCATCGTCGGCGACGCGGCGCCGAAATATCTCTTCGTGGGCGAGGATTTCTTCGACTGCGCGCTCGCCGCCGTCGCGGGCCTCGCGAACCCGCCGCGCCTCGTCGCGCTCTACGGCGAGCATCCCGCGTTCGAGCCCTTCGACCAGTGGCTCGGCGAAGCGTCCGACGCGGCGCTGCCCGGTCCCGAATTGACCGACGACGTGCTGCAACTCTACACCAGCGGCACCACCGGCTAAGCCCAAGGGCGTCGTGCTGACCCACCGCAATTACCGCGCCTTCCTCGAGGCCGCGACCGAGGTCGACGGCTTCGCCTATGGCGAGGACGAGACGGTCATCATCGTCATGCCGCTGTTCCACGTCGCGGGCACCAATGTCAGCTTTTCGGGGTTGGCGCAGGGCGGCCGCCTACTACTCGTCAAGGATTTTACGCCCGCCGATGCGATACGCATGCTGCGCGAGGAAAAGGTCGCCCACGCCTTCCTCGCCCCCGCGATGATCCAGATGATGCTGATGCAGCCCGACGCGAATTCGGGCTCCTATCCGGCGCTCCAGTCGATCGCCTATGGCGCCTCGCCGATCGCCGAGGATGTGCTGCGCCGCGCGCGGGCGACCTTCGGCTGCGATTTCGTGCAATTCTACGGCATGACCGAATCCGCCGGCGGGGGTTCCTATCTCTCGCCGAGCGCGCATGACCTGCCCGGCAAGCTCACCTCGTGCGGCAAGGCCTGGCCCGGCGTCGACCTCGCGATCCTCGACGGCGAGGGCAGGGAACTCGGCGACGGCGCGATCGGCGAGATCGCGATCCGCGGCGGCATCGTGATGAAGGAATATTGGAACCGCGCCGCCGCGACCGAGGAAACGCTCGCGGGCGGCTGGCTCCACACCGGCGACGTGGGTTACCGCGACGCCGACGGCTTCTATTTCGTCCACGACCGCATCAAGGACATGATCGTGTCGGGGGGCGAGAATGTCTATCCAGCCGAGGTCGAAAGCGCGATCATGGGCTGTCCCGGCGTCGCCGACGTCGCGGTGATCGGCGTCCCCGACGACAAATGGGGGGAGTCGGTGAAGGCGCTGGTGGTGCCGTCCGCCGACGGTTCTCCCGATCCCTCCGCCGTCATCGCCTGGGCGCGCGAACGCATCGCGGCGTACAAGGCGCCCAAGAGCATCGACTTCATCGACGCGCTGCCGCGCAATCCGTCGGGCAAGGTCCTCCGCCGCGAACTGCGCGCGCCCTATTGGGAGGGCAAGGGCCGGGCGGTGGGCTGATATCCGGCGCCTTGCGTCGCGGCCTCGACTGCGTCATCAATCGGCGATCCCCATTGAGCCGGAGGTCGCGCCATGCCGTCCAGATCCTTCCGCTTCTCGCTCCGGGACGTGCCGGCTCCCCTGCGTCATGAAACGATGCGGGAGGTCGTCGGGCGCGCCATGATGAACATGGATTTCGTGCCCTTCACCGAGAGCCTGTCGATGGAGATCGAAGGACGGCTGCTGCCCGGCGTGACGATCACCGACGCATGGATTTCGGGGCACCGGGCGGATACCGGCTATGACCGGTCGCGCGACAGCGACGATTTCGCGCTTGTCTGGAGCAGTTCGCCCGCGCGCGGGATGATGAGCCAGTTCGGCAAGGATCATCCCGCCGACGGATCCGGGGTGCTGATTTCCTGCGCCGACCGGATGACCGCCGATACGCGCGAGACCTTTCATCATGTGACCGTCAAGATGCAGCGCGCGGCGCTGTCGCCGCTGCTTCCCGACGTCGAGGCGATGCTCACCCGGCCGGTCGCCGCCGACAACGACGCGCTGCGCCTGCTCGCCTCCTATATCGCCAGCTTCCGGTCGCTCGACAGCCCGGCGCCGGAACTCGACCATGTCGTGGCGACGCACATCGTCGATCTCGTCGCGCTGGCGGTCGGGACGAACCGCGATGCCGCCGAACAGGCTTCGCGGCGCGGCCTGCGCGCGGCGCGGCTCGACGCGGTGAAGCGCTGGGTGCTCGCCCGGCTCGCCTCGCCCGACCTCGGCGTCGCGCAGGCGGCGGCGGCGGTGCGGCTCAGCCCCCGGTCGGTGCAGCTGTTGTTCGAACAGGACGGAACAACCTTCACCGCCTATGTGCTGCGCGAGCGGCTGGCGCTCGCCCGGCATCGTCTCGCGGCGCCGGGTTTCGCGGGGCGGACGATCAGCGAAATCGCTTATGGCTGCGGCTTCGGCGACCTCAGCTATTTCACGCGCAGCTTTCGCTCCGCCTATGGCGAGACGCCGTCGGACGCTCGCCACAAAGCGATGGGCGGGCGCCGCTAGGCGGATCAGCTCTGGCTTGCCAGCGCCTCGCGGCACTTGCCGTCGACCTCGCCGGTAACCCAGGTCGCGAAATCCTCGAACTCGCGCTTGTCGAACTCGGCCTGCACCGCGGCGTCGGCGTCGCGGACCGCCTGCGCGGCATCGCCGGGGGTCTTGCCGATCGTGCCGGCGATCTGCTCGGCCATCCCGGCAAAGGCCGTCGCCGCGGCCTCGCGCTGGGTCGCGCGGGTGGCGAGGTCTTCGGCATCGCTGCCGCTGCTCTGCTTCGCGAGGATGCCATAGAGTTTCGACACCGATTTGAGCTTGGCCGAGCAATCGGCGGCGAGCGCCAGGCCCGACTCGCCCGACAGCGCCGACGGGGCGGCATCGGTCGCCCCTTTCGCGCCGTCCCCCGCCTCCTTGTCCGTGGACCCCGAACAGGCGGTGAGCGTCGCCACGGCGGCGAGCGTGATCGAAATGAGCATAAGTCGCGACATCGGACAAAATCCCCCTTGGATGACAATCCTCGAACGGCCATCATCTTGAACCGGTGGGCGGCGGGCCGTCTTGGTCCACCGCGCAACGATGGTTTGTCGGCAAACGAAATCGGCCGGGCGCGCGGGGCATGGAAATCCGCCAGCCCTTTGGGATGGGCGGCGATCCCGTTGGTCCTGTCCCTTCGTCATTGTTTCGCTTCGCTTGCAATGACGAGGAATAGGGATGCCTAAGGCCCCGCCTTTCGCTTCCGGGCAATCGCCGCTGCGCCACAGGCCAAGACAATGCGCGGCTGAGCGGCACTAGGATCCCGCCGCGGCAAGGGGCGGACGTCGCGGTGGCTTGAGGGGAAGGAGATGCAGGGCTTCGAATCTCCCGTGCGGTCGGTCCGGCGCGGTCGGAATCGGGCTTCCCGCCCTATCGTCGCCGGCGCGCTCGGCTGGTTGGCGGCCATCTGCATCCTGTTTCCGTTGCTCGCGGTACCGGCGATGGCGACGCTCGCTTTTCCGGATCGCGAGCGGCGGGCGGTCGTCGATGCCGCCGCGGTCATCCCCGACGACGCCGAGGCCGCGCTCGATGCCCGCATCGTCGCCTGGAACCGCGCGACCGGACACCAGTTCGTCGTCGCCACCGTCCCCAGCCTGCAGGGACGGCCGATTTCCGACTATGGCTATCAACTGCTCCGGCACTGGGGCTTGGGGCGGGCCGATGCCGACGACGGAGTCATCCTCCTCCTCGCGCCCACCGAACGCGAGGTCCGGATCGAGGTCGGCTATGGCCTCGAAGCGCAACTGACCGACGCCGCATCGGGGCGGATCATCGCCGAAACGATCCGGCCCGCGCTGCGCCGGGGCGACATTGCCGGCGCGCTCGGTGCGGGGGCGGACCGGATCATGGCCGTGCTCGCGGCGCCAGAAGCGCCCGTGCCTTTGGTGTCGCCGCCGCCGGAGTCCGGCTTCAGTCTCACCAACAGCATCATCGGCGTGGTCTTTCTGCTCTTCCTGCTCGCGGTGACCGGTCTTCTCCTGTGGTGGGGCGGCCGGATGCTGATCGCGATCGCGCGCGGGCTGTGGCGCGGCGTCGTGGCGGTGTCGCGCTTTTTCGCGCGCCTCTGCGACCGCTACTGGGTCTATCTGTGGCCGCTCCCGCTGCTCTTTCCGGAACCGGCGGCGCGGTCGCGCGCCAGGCGGCAGGCCGAGCGCGAACGGCGCGCGGAGGAGGAGGCGGGGCGAAAGCAGCGCGCCGCCGAAGCCGCCGCGAAAGCGGAGGCCGAGCGCAAGCAATGGGCGGCGCGCGAGGCCGAAAGGAAAAAGGCCGAAAGGGCCGAGCGCGCCGCGCTGCGCGAACGCTATGGCAAGGGCTATGACCGGCACCCGCGCTGGTGCCCGTTCGAGAAGCGCATCCTCGAACTGCACGAAACCGAAAAGCTCGCCGAACGCGACCGCAAGATCGCCAAAATCGCCGCGGCCAACCAGCGCGCGATCGAGGAGCAGGAACGGCTGCGCGCCTCGCGATATTCGAACGAGCCGTCGTCGAACTGGTACGACCGCTACAATCAGGATTCGGGCGGCGGCGGTTGGGACAGTGGCTATGATTCGGGTTTCGACAGCGGCGGCGGTTCGGGCGGCGGCGGCGGTGCCGACGACCGCTATTGATGGCGGTCAGCGGATTTCGGGCGGTTGCGGTCATTTATCTCCCCTCCCTGCAAGGGAGGGGCTGGGGGTGGGTGGCCGCCGAAGGCGGCGCTCTTCCTTCTTGCTCGCTGCGCTCGCTACCCACCCCTAACCCCTCCCTAAAAGGGAGGGGAATGACTGCAATCCACCCCAAAGCCGTCGCCAGCACACGAACTGGCATCGACACAAAAAAGCCCGGCGCACGCACCGGGCCATGAGGGTCCCTCTCGATGAATCTCTATTCGGCCGGCGCCATCGTGCCCGCCAGCGCCGCGTCGTTGGCGGCGAACGCCGTGTTGCGCAGGATCATGCCTTCGCGCTTCGTGCCGTCGGCCTGCACCGGGTCGTGCGCGATGTCGTTTTCGTCGAGCGCCCGCGTCCATGCCGCGAACTCGAGGCACACGCCGTCGGGGTCGAAGAAATAGACCGACCGGACATAGACGTCGTCGTTCATTTCGGGCGACGCCTGGTTCGGCGAATTGTCGTGGTTCATGATCGGCGTCGCGTCGATGCCCTTGGCGACCAGCCGCTGATAATATTCCTCGAACTTTTTCGCCGAGCACGTTGAAGGCGATGTGATTCATCGAGCCATGCGCCGACATGAAATTGCCGCGCGTCGGCAGCGCCGCGGGCGCCGCGATGCCGGGCGCCGCCTCGGGCGCTTCGGGGAACCAGAAAAAGGCGAGGCTGTCGCCATTGCCCAGGTCGAAGAAGAAATGCTGCCCGCGCCCGCCCGGCAGGTCGATCGTCTTGACCAGCGGCATGCCCAATATGTCGCGATAGAATTCGACCGTCTTCGCCATATCCTTGCACACCAGCGCCAGATGGTTGACGCCGCGGAATTCGAACTCGCTGTTCGTCGCTGCCATGATCCTTCTCCTTTCAGTCCCCGGCGGACCCTCAGGGTTCCCGCCTTTCCTTATGCTGTCGTTCCTATCACCGATCGCGATAATGGTCAATTAAGTTGACGGTTTCCCGGCCGCCGGGCGCGGCGCGCTCAGGAAGTCGGCGGCATCGAATCCCTCGGGCGCCGCGACCTCGACGATCGGGTCCTCGCGCGCGTCATATTCCAGGCGCAGCGCGCGGGTGATCACCGCGTGCATGTCGTACAGGCAGGTGATGTAGGTGAATTCGAAAATCTGCTCGTCGTTCCAGAAGGTCCTCAATTTGTCGAACACCTCCAGCGGCACGCGCCCGCCCGCCTGGCTCAGGCAGTCGGCATAGGCCAGCACCGCGCGCTCCCGCTCGTCATAGCAGTCGGCGACGGTCCAATAAGCGATCGCCGCGATCTTCTCCTCGCCCACGCCCAGCCCGCGCAGCGACTTGCAATGCTGCGAGAAAACGAACTGGCTGCCCTTGACCCAGCCCGCGCGCGTCTGGCCCAGCTCGCGCAGCACCGGATCGATCGTGCGCGCCGGATTGCGATAGACGGCGAAGCCCTTGACCGCATGGTCGAAAATGTCGGGCGACAGCGCGAACACCGTCCACCAGTCGCCCGGCGTGCCGGTCGCGGTGCCGGGCTCGGCGACGGGGTCGCGGTCGCCGAACAGCCGGTTGTAATAGGCGAGAACGGTCTCGTCGGTGACGTCCGAACGGGGAACCTGGCGCAGGACGGGCATCAAAAACTCCTCATGCACTGGCGAACTTGCGGAACTCGGCGACATGCGCGCTGTCGAAATATTCGTCGAGCCGCACGATTCTGCCATCCTCGACCTTGCAGACGATCGCGCAGGGCAGGCGCACCGCGACATCGTCATGCGTGCGCTTAGCCTTTCAGCACATGCTGCTGCACGAAACCGCCCGGAAAGACGGTCAGCCGCCGGTCGGCATATTCGCGGCCCCTGATCCGCGCCACCATGCCTGTCAGCGTCGCTGCGGTCTGGTCGCGCGTGACGATCGTCTCGTCCGTGTTGTGCCAGATCTCGGCGCCGGGCGCGAAGCTCTCGCGCATCGTCTCGATATCGCCCGCCTCGATCGCGTCGAAAAAGCGCGTCGCCATCGCGCGGATATCGGCTTCGCCGTCCATATGCCTATTCTCCCGCCTGTCCCGCGAAATCATTTTCCAGATGCCGCGTCATCGCGAACTGCGCGAGCCCCGCCGCCACGGCGACGGGAACCAGCGCCATCAGCGCCCAACGCAAACTGTCGTCGCCATGGAGGGGTTTCAGCGCATCGCTGACCGCCCCCGCGAAGAGCGGCCCGCCGCCCAATCCGACGATGTTGAACATCAGCATCAGCAGCGCGACCGAGGTGGCGCGCGAGCGCGGCTGCGTCAAATTCTGCACCAGCGCGAGGGCGGGAGCGATATAGACGGTGCAGGCCACCATCGGCACGAGCATCAGCGCCAGCGAGAGCTGCCAGCTGTCGACGAGCAGCGCGGCGATCAGGCTCGGCACCAGCACCGCGGTGGCGAGCGCGGGCATGGCGCCATAGGCGCGCGGCGAACGGGCGGCGAAGCGGCTGACCAGCCATCCCCCGCCCACTATGCCGATGCCATAGGTGATGCCGAGCGCTCGCCGCATACCAGCTCGCCATCGCCTCCAGCGGCATCTTTTGCGTGCGCATCAGAAAGGCGGGAATCCAGTTGAGCATCCCATAGCTGACGAAGGCCGCGAGGCCGCTGCCGATCATCACCAGCCGCAGCGAGGGCAGGCGGACGAAGGCGGCGAAGCAATCGAGAAAGCCCGGGCTTTCTTCCGTCGCCGCTCGTGCGTCCATCTGCCCGCGCGGCGGCTCGCGGACCAGCCACACCAGCAGCGGCGCGACGATCAGCCCGGCCAGCCCGACGGCCAGAAAGGCGCTGCGCCACCCGATCGCCGCCGCCGCCCAGGCGCCAAAGGCGGTGCCGACGAAGACGCCGAAGGGGCCGTTGAGCGTGAAGATGCCGGAGATCAGGGGCCGCTGCGCCGGCGGATAATAGTCGGCGAGCACCGACAGCGACGGCGCCGTGCCGCCCGCTTCGCCCGCGCCGACGCCGAACCGCATCGCCGCGAGCTGCCAGAAATTGGACACCATGCCGCAAGCCGCGGTGAAGCCGCTCCACACGACGCAGGCGATGCCGATCAGCTTCACCCGGTTCCAGCGGTCGGCGATCATCGCCACCGGCACCCCGGCGGCGGCATAGAAGAGCGCGAAGGCGAAGCCGGTCAGCAGCCCGAATTGGGTATCGCTGAAATCCATCTCGGCGCGGATCGGCTCGACCAGCACCGACAGCAATTGCCGGTCGACGAAATTGATCGTGCCGACGAGGAACAGCATCGCCAGCGCGACGTTGCGGCGGAGCGCCAGCCCCGCCGTCATGGCGCCGCCGTCGAGGGGAGAGGCGGAGGCTTGCGTCATGTCGTTCCTTTGTGGCCGCGGCGGCTGTATCGCCCGTTCCGCGGCATATGAAATTGCGGCGGACCGCTCGCTTCGAGCGGCCCGCCGTCGTGGGACCCCTAGAATTTCACCCCCGCCTCGATCGCGATGTTGCGCGGCGGTTCGACGAACAGGATCGCGCGCGTCGAGGTGGTGATCGGCACCGGCAGGCGGAAGGCGCTGCCCGTGGTCAGCTTGTCGGTCAGATTCTTGCCGACCAGCGCGACGTGCCAGCGTTCGTCCTGCGGCGCGAACTGGATGCGCAGGTCGAGTTTCGCATAGCCTTTCTGATAACCATAGAGCGGGCTCTGGTCGTCGGAGTCGAAGAACCCCGACCGCCCGCCCAGCACCGCCGTTCCGTCGAGCTTGTAATCGCTGACGTCGACGCGCCCGTGGACCGCGACATTGCCGGTGAACTTCGACGTGTAGGGCAGGCGACCGCCGCTTTGGTCGCAGATCGTTCCGGTCATGCCGGCAAGGCATGGCGCGTCGGGATAGCTGTCGTACTTGATGTCCTGATAGGCGGCCGACCCGGTGATGTCGAAATAGCGGCTGGGCGCAATACGCAGCGATCCTTCGATCCCCTTGGCGGTCGCCGACGCCGCATTCTTGGTGATGTAGGACGAGGTATCGGGATCGTAGCCCGAGGTCTGGAGATTCTTGAATTTCGTGTTGTACAGCGACACGTTGAAGGTCGCCCGCCCGTCCCACAGCGTCGACTTGATGCCCGCCTCCCAGTTGCGCGAGCGTTCGGGCTTGTAGATGAAGGTGGAATTGATCGTGCCGAGCGTGTTGGACACGAAGCCGCCCGATTTCGATCCCCGGCCATAGACCGCATAGACCATCAGGTCGCGCGAGAGATCGTACTGAACCGTGATCGACGGATCGGTCAGGCTCTCGCGGATCGACCCGCTCGCCGAGGTCAGCGCCCGGAAGATCTGCCCGCTGATCAGCTTGCCGCTGAACGTGCCGTCCTTGTGCGTGTTGGTGTGGCGCAGGCTGCCGATGATGCGCAGGCCGTCGAACGGACGCAGCGTCGCCTGGCCGAACGCCGACAACGTGCGCGATTCCTGGTGGAAATAAAGCTGGTTCAGCGAGACGATGTTGAACGCCAGCACATTGTAATAGAGAAACGGATTCACATTGTAGCGCGCCGTGTCGTAATAAGCGCCCACCACATATTCCAGAGTGCCGCCGGTCGGCGACAGCAGGCGGACCTCCTGCGAAAACTGGCGGAAATTCTCGGGATATTTGTTCGCGACCGAATTTTCGACGATGGTGCCGGTCGGCGTCTGCTGGTCGAAATAATTGGTCACATGGCCCTTGAACCAGCTATAGCCGGTGATCGAGGTCAGCGTGTGCGAACCGATCTCGACATTGGCGTTGACCGAGGCGAGGACCGACTCGTTGCTGTATCCTTCGCGGCCGAGCGGATTCTCCTCGGTGAAGCGCGTCAGCTTGGGCTGCTGCCCGGTGTCGACCGGGCTCGACACGCCCAGCCCGCCGATGCGGTCGTAATTGGAATATTCGAGCTTGGCCGACAGGTCGAAGCCGTCGGCGGGCTCCCACAGCGCGCTCAGGCGGACGAGCTGCAGCTTGTTGCGCGGATCGTCGCGGCCGGTGCCCAGATTCTCGATATAGCCGTCCTGATTCTGCAACCGCGTCGCGAGGCGCAGGCTCAGCGTGTCCGAAACGGGGCCGGAGACATAGGCGGTCAGGTCATAGCCTTCGAGGTCGAAGTTGTAATTGGCCGTGACCGCGCCCTCGAAGATCGAGGTCGGGCTGGCGCTGACGACGCTCACCGCGCCCGCGGGCGTGTTCTTGCCATAGAGCGCGCCCTGCGGCCCGCGCATCACCTCGACGCGCGCAACGTCGAAGAAGGGGTTGAGCGCCTGGCGCATCTTGCCGGCATAGATGCCGTCCATATAGACGCTGACCGCCTGATCGAACGAGAAATTCTGCGGCGGCGACCCGAAGCCGCGGATATAGATGGTGTCGTTGCCGTTGGTCTGCTGGACAAAGACGTTCGGGACATAATTCTGCACCGCCTTGAAATCCACCGCGGCGAAATCGGCGAGGCGCTCGCCGCTCACCACCTCCATCGAGATCGGAACATCCTGCAAGCTCTGTTCGCGCTTCTGCGCGGTGACGATGATTTCGTCACTGCCGCCCTCGTCGGCGACCGGCGCATCCTGCGCCATCGCCGACGCGGCGCAGCCGATCATCGCGGCGACCGCGACACCCGACAGCAGAAATTGATGGAAGCCCTTCATGCGCACCCTCCCTTGAGTGATTATGCCGACGGTAGCGGGCGTCGAAAACGCCTACCGCATCCGTCAATCTGATTGACCCTTAGTATACTAATTGTTTTATGCTTGTCCAGAGCCTCACAAGCAGGAGTCGAAATGTGGAGCAGGATTTTTCAACAGACGCGCTTAGCCGGGCTTTCGAGCCGCTTCCTGTGCACGGTGGAGTTCGAGGTCGGCGGCGGCATCTTTGCGGTCGGCGCGTCGCCTTTCGGCGACCAGCGTGTCGGCTATATCTCGGGCGGCCGCTTTTTCGGTCCGCGAATCAATGGTGTGGTGTTGCCGGGCGGCGGCAACTGGTCGCGCGCTCGGCCGTCTCGCCTCGGGCGCGGCGGTCGGTACCTTCGATGCCCGTGCGGTATGGCGGACCGACGATGACGACCTCGTCTATCTGAGCTACAGCGGCCGCAGCATCGTCCCCGATGATGTCCGCGCCGAATTCGCCGATCCCGCTGCGCCGCCCGTCGATCCGTCGCGCTACTATCTGCGAATCGCGCCCGTGTTCGAAACCGCGAGCGCCAGATACGACTGGCTCAACGGCCTGCTCGCGGTGGGAGTCGGCGAACGCACCGACTTCGGCGTGCGGCACCGGATCTACGAGATCGTCTGATGAATTGCGGTGCTGCCGGCTTCGGGCGAGGGCGGCCAAAAGCGATCCTCCCCCAACGGGGGAGGGGGACCACCCGAAGGGTGGTGGAGGGGCACGCGAGGTTCACACGGCGCCAGATCGTGAGGACTCTCGTTTCCGGCAAAGAAGTCTGGCGTTCACGATCTCGCCGGCAACGCAAACCGACTGTGCCCCCCCACCAGCTTCGCTGGTCCCCCTCCCCGTGCCGGGGAGGATCGGCAACGCCCGCACTTCACCGCGAAACCTGTATCGCCCATCATCCACCTGCCTAGCGCGCCTCAGCCCTCCCGCCCCAGCCATCGTTTCAGCACCTCATCCCCATCCTGACCGACGACCAGCGGGGCAGGGCGGCGGACGCTGCCCGGTGTGTCCGACAGTTTCGGGAACACGCCCTGCATCGTGATTTCGCCCAGCTCGGCGTCGGCCACCGTCACCAGCGCCTCGCGTGCAGCGAAATGCGGATCGGCCATCATGTCCTCGGCGTCATAGACGCGCCCCGCGGGCACCGCCGCATCGACCATCCTGGTCTCCAGTTCGGCGATGGTCAGCGTGCTCGTCCATTCGCCGATCAGCGCGTCGAGCTCCTCCTGCCGTTCCCCGCGCGCGCGGTGCGTCGCGTAGCGCGGGTCGCTCGCCAGTTCGGGCTGCCCCATCGCCGCCGCCAGCCGCGCGAAGACGCCGTCCTGGTTGGCGCCGATCAGATATTCGCCATCCCGGCACGGATAGACGTTCGACGGTGCGATCGCGGGCAGGGTCGATCCGGTCCGTCGCCGCTTGGTGCCGCTCGCCGAATAATCCGACACGGTCGATTCCATCACCTGCAGCACCGCCTCGTACAGCGCCGAATCGACGACCTGGCCTTCGCCGGTCTTGCCGCGATGATGGAGTGCCGCGAGGGCGCCCAGGCAGCCGTAAGTGGCCGCCAGCGTGTCGCCGATCGACACCCCCATGCGCGCGGGCGGCAGCTCGGGATAGCCGACGATGCCGCGCCATCCGCCCATCGCCTCGCCGATCCCGCCGAACCCCGCGCGCGACGAATAGGGACCGGTCTGGCCGTATCCCGACACGCGCACGACGATAAGGCCGGGATTGGCCTTGCGCAGTTCGGCCGGGTCGAGATTCCATTTCTCCAGCGTGCCGGGGCGAAAATTCTCGATCAATATGTCGGCCTTGGCGATCAGTTCGCGCGCCAGTTGCTGGCCCTCTTCGCCGCGCAAATCGAGCGCGACCGAATATTTGTTGCGCGCGATGACGCGCCACCAGCTTGGGCGCTCGCCCTGGCCCCAGTTGCGCATCTGGTCGCCGCCCTCCGGCGGTTCGAGCTTGACGATCTCGGCGCCCATGTCGCCGAGCAACTGGCCGCAAAAGGGGCCCGCGATCAGTTGCCCCATTTCGACGACCCGGATGCCCTCCAGCGCTCCCCCGCCGCCTGCGTTCACCATAATCATTCCCTTCGGGCGTGTCTTTCGCATAGAAACGGGCCGCATACGGTCCGGCATCCCGATCCCTGTGGCCATAATATACTTAGAATGCTATGTAATTATCAACCGCAATCTCGGATATGCGCGAAGATAGGCAAGATCGTGAAGCGAAACAGCATCGAAATCGTCGAAGTCGGCCCCCGCGACGGCCTGCAGAATGAATCGCTCGCGGTCGCCACCGCCGACAAGCTCGCGCTGATCGAACGCGCCATCGCCTATGGCGCGCGCCGCATCGAGGTGACCAGCTTCGTCAACCCGAAAAAGGTCCCGCAACTCGCCGACGCCGAGGATCTGGCCCTGGGGCTCCCCGATCGCGACGACGTCACCTACATCGGCCTCGTCCTCAACCGGCGCGGCGCCGAACGTGCGCTCGCGATGGGCCGGATCGACGAACTCGGCGCGGTCTGCGTCACCAGCGACAGCTTCGGCATCCGCAACCAGGGCCAGAGCGCCGACGATTCGCTCGCTGCCGCGATCGACATCGTCGCGCTCGCGAAATCGGCGGGCCGCAGCAGCCAGATCACCATCGCCACCGCCTTCGGCTGCCCGTTCGAGGGCGAGATCGCGCTCACCCGCGTCGTCGAAATAGCGAAACGCGCCGCCGATGCTGGCCCGCGCGAAATCGCGCTCGCCGACACCATCGGCGTCGGCGTTCCCTCACAGGTCGCCGAAACGGTCGGCCGCGTGCGCGAGGCCGTCGGCGATCTCCCCGTTCGCGTTCATTTCCACAACACGCGCAACACGGGCCTTGCCAATGTCTGGGCGGCGGTCGCCGAGGGTGCTGCCACGGTCGACGCCTCGCTCGGCGGTCTCGGAGGCTGTCCCTTCGCTCCCGGCGCGGCGGGCAATGTCCCGACCGAGGATGTCGTCTACATGCTCGAACGCGGCGGCGTGGCGACGCGGCTGGATCTGTCCGCCGTCATCGATGCCGCGTCGTGGCTCACCGGTGTCATGGGCCGCCCATTGCCCGCAATGGTCAGCAAGGCGCCGATATTTCCTGGGTGACGAAAGGTGAAGTGGTGAGCCCTGCTGGGTTCGAACCAGCGACCTACTGATTAAAAGTCAGTTGCTCTACCGACTGAGCTAAGGGCCCATCGCGGCGCTGCGGAGGGCGCCCTCGAAGTGAGCCGCCGCCCTAGTGCGCCGATGCGCTGCGGTCAACCGGCTTTGCCCGTACAAGCTGTGCGGCAAGCTGGCGGACGGTGCGGCCGAGCAGCGGGTGCGGCCAGCCGGGCGCGACCGCGCGCAAGGGGCCGAGCACGAAGGCGCGCGTCGCCATCGCGGGGTGCGGGATGGTCAGCGCGCCATCGCTCCACGCCCCGCCCGACCAGAGCAGGATATCGAGGTCGAGCGTGCGCGCGCTCCAGCGCTGGCCGGTGCGGCGGCCGAATGCGGCTTCGATTGTCTGGAGCCGGTCGAGCATCTCGGGCGGCGACAGCGGCGAGGCGACGAGCGCGACGGCGTTGGCGTAGCGCCGCCGCGAGGGGCCGACGGGGTCGCTCGCGATGATCGGACTCGCATCGACCGGCTCGATATCGTCGCTTTCGAGCGCGGCGAGCGCCGCCAGCAGCACCCTGCGCGGATCGCCGAAGCGCGCGTGGCGGCGGTTCGAGCCGAGGCCGATGGCGTAAAGGGGCAGGGGCGTTGCATTTGCCATGCGCGAGCGCCTAACGCAGCGCGGTGGAGATTGACAGCCCCTTGCCCGGCACCGAGCCGCCGCGCGATTGCCTGCGCTGTCCGCGGCTGGTCGCGTTCCGCGAGCAATGCCGCGCCGAATATCCGGACTGGTGGAATGCGCCGGTCTATGCGTTCGGTGATCCGGACGCTTGGCTGGCGCTCGCCGGTCTCGCCCCCGGCAAGCACGGCGCCAACCGCACCGGACGGCCTTTTACCGGCGACTATGCCGGCGACCTGCTGTTCGCGACGCTCGCCGAATTCGGCTTCACTCGGGGCTGCTACGATGCGCGGATCGACGATGGCCTGACCCTCGACGGCGCGATCATCGTCAACAGCGTCAAATGCCTGCCGCCGCAGAACAAGCCGGCGCCGAAGGAAATTGCCGCCTGCCGCCCCTTTTTCGAAAAACAGATGGCGGTGTTGCCCAAGATGCGCGTCGTCATCGCGCTCGGCAAGATTGCGCATGACGCGGCGGTTCGGTCGTTCGGCGGAAGGTTGGCGGCCTATCCTTTTGCGCATGGCGCAGTTCACCTGCTGCCCGCTCGGCTCCCATCTTGTCGATAGCTACCATTGCTCGCGCTACAACACGAATACCGGGCGACTGACGCCCGAAATGTTCCGCGACGTCTTTCGGGCGGCGGTGGCGCTCCGCGATCAGACCAGCGGCCCGAATTCCTCGACCAATCCGCGATAAAGCACCCGCTTGAACGGCACGATCAGCTTCTCGATCTCATCGAGCTGGGCCCAGCGCCAGGCGCGGAATTCCTGGTGCTTTGTGTGAATGTTGACGTCGCTGTCTTGCCCCATGAAGCGCATCAGGAACCAGTGCTGGCGTTGCCCGCGATATCGGCCGCCCCACATCTTGCCAATCAGATGATCGGGCAGGTCATAGAAATATTCCTCGCGGCTGCGCGCGATGATCTCGACCAGCCCGCCATGCACGCCGGTTTCCTCGCCCAGTTCGCGGATCGCCGCCTCTTCGGCACTCTCGCCGGGGTCGATCCCGCCTTGCGGCATCTGCCACGCCTCGCTCGTCGTATCGAGCCGCTGGCCGACGAAAACGCGGCCGTCGCGGTTCGCGAGCATCACGCCCGCGCAGGGGCGATAGGGAAGGGTGCTGTGGTCGATCATGCCGCCGCGGCCGCCTCGGCGACCAGCGCCTTCAGGATCGTCAGCGCGCCCTTGATGTCGTCCTTCGCGCTCGGGATCGCCTGCGACAGGTTGATATAGCCGTGGATCGTTCCCGCGCCTTCGCGATAGACGGTGGTCACCCCGGCCTCGACCAGCTTCGCCGCATAGGCGCGGCCCTGGTCGCGCAGCGGGTCCAGCCCCGCGGTCACCAGCACCGTCGCCGGCAGGCCCTCGGCCGGAAAATCGAGCGGCGAGGCGCGATAGTCGGCCGGATCGGCGGCATAATGATTGCCGAACCAGGTCATGCTGCCCTCGGTGAGCAAATGCCCTTCGCCGAAATCGCGATAGCTCTGCCAGTCGTCGTGCGTCGTCACCGCGGGATAGATGGGATGGATCGCCAGCACCGGCTTCGACGCCGGTTTGTCGCGCAGCGTCAGCGCCGTGACGATGGTCAAATTGCCGCCCGCGCTCTCGCCCGCCAGCACCAGCCCGGTGCACGGCACATTGTCTGCGACCCAGCGCGTCGCCGCTTCGCAATCCTCGGGCGCGGCAGGGAAGGGATGCTCGGGCGCCAGCCGGTAATCGACCGCGATCACCGGCAGATCGAGCTGGCGCGCCGCCTCGGCACACCAGCCGTCGTGCGTGTCGAGGTCGCCGATCACCCAGCCGCCGCCGTGGTAAAAGACCAGCACCGGTCCCACGTCGCGATCGGGGCGATTGTCATAGAGGCGGATCGGAATGTCGCCCGCCGGGCCGGGAATGACGCGATCCTCGACATGCGCGATCTCGCCCCGCGGGCTGTCGGCCATCTGCGTCATCACCCGGAACATCTCGCGCGCACCCTCTGCGGGCAGTTCCTCCATCTTCGGACCTTCCTGCGCGTTCAGGAAGGCAAGAAAGGCCGCCACATCGGGGCGGGTATAATGGGTGGTGCCGTCGGTCATCCTGTGGGTCCCTTTTGCTCTTTGCGCGTTTGTTGTTGCCGCTGCTATTCGGCATCGGCGGCGATAATTCAATGGCAATTGACAACCGATCGGGCGGGCATTCGCGCGCTTGTCCTTTGCAGCGCACAATTTTTTCTGAATTGCGGCTTTGGCGCGAGGGGCCTAGGCCAAAGTGACAGGTTCGCAAGATTCAAAGGCAGATACAGAAAATGGCGACAGCGGTAGAGGACCGGGCCGACGAGCGGCAGTCCCCCCTTTCCGACGCAGTGGTGGTTCGATTTGCAGGCGACAGTGGCGACGGGATGCAGCTGACCGGCGGTCAGTTCACTCTTTCGTCGGCGCTCGCGGGCAACGACTTTGCGACCTTCCCCGACTTTCCGGCCGAGATTCGCGCGCCGCAGGGGACGCTCTTCGGTGTCTCAGCCTTCCAGATCAATTTCGGCTCGTCGGCGATCGAGACCGCGGGCGACGCCCCCGATGTGCTCGTCGCGATGAACCCGGCGGCGCTGAAAACCAATGTTCCGGCGCTCAAGCAGGGTGGCCTCATCATCGCCGACGAGGGCGAGTTCAACGACCGCAACCTAGCCAAGGCGAAATATGACGGCAATCCGCTCGAGGACGGCAGCCTCGCGAAATGGCAGCTTCTGAAGCTCAACATCAGCCAGCTCACCATGGATGCGGTCAAGCCCTTCGGGCTCGGCAACAAGGAAGCCTTGCGCTGCAAGAATATGTGGACGCTGGGGCTCGCGCTCTGGATGTTCGACCGCGACCGCCAGCCGCTGATCGACTGGCTCGAGGCGAAATTCGCCAAGGATCCGAACCTCGCCGCCGCGAACGTCGCCGCGCTCAACGCGGGTCACGCCTATGGCGAGACCGCTGAACTCGCTGGGCCGCTTAAGCAGCATCATGTCGATCCCGCGCCCGTTGCGCCGGGCCTGTACCGCACGCTGACCGGTGCCGAGGGTGTTGCGCTCGGCCTTGTCGCGGGCGCACAGCTTGCGAAGCTGCCGATGTTCTTCGGCGGCTATCCGATCACGCCCGCGTCGGCGATCCTGCATCACCTGTCGCGGCTCAAGGAATATGACGTCACGACCTTCCAGGCCGAGGACGAAATCGCCGCCATCTGTTCGGCGATCGGCGCGAGCTACGGCGGCGCGCTTGGCGTGACCAGCTCGTCGGGGCCCGGCATCGCGCTGAAGGGCGAGGCGATGGGCCTCGCGATCATGACCGAGCTGCCGCTCGTCATTGTCAATTCGCAGCGCGGCGGCCCCTCGACCGGCCTGCCGACCAAGACCGAACAGTCGGACCTCTATCAGGCGGTCTACGGCCGCAACGGCGACGCGCCGATGCCGGTCATCGCCGCCCGCTCGCCCGGCGACGCGTTCGAATGCGCGATCGAGGCGGTGCGCATCGCGGTCCAGTATATGACCCCGGTGATGCTGCTCACCGACGGCTATATCGCCAACGCCGCCGAACCCTGGGCGGTTCCCGACCTTACCAGCCATGCGGATTTCCCGGTCCAGTTCCTGACCGAGGTGCCCGAGGGCGGCTTCAAGCCTTATGGCCGCGACGAAAAGCTCGCGCGCCCGTGGGTCAAGCCCGGCACCCCCGGCCTGCTCCACCGCATCGGCGGGATCGAGAAGGAGGTCGACACCGGCCACATCAACTATGCGCCCGCCAACCACCAGGCGATGACCGACATCCGCAAGGACAAGATCGACGGCATCAAGGTGCCCGGCCAACTCGTCGAACTCGGCGCCGAGGGCGGCAGGCTCGCAGTCGTCGGCTGGGGCTCGACCTTCGGCCCGATTCACCAGGCGGTGCGCCGCAAGCGCGCCGAGGGGGCGGACGTCAGCCATATCCACATCCGCCACATCTGGCCGCTGCCCGCCAATCTCGGCGACCTGCTCAAGAGCTATGACAGGGTGATCGTGCCCGAAATGAACACCGGCCAATTGAAGACCGTGCTGCGCGACCAGTATCTGGTTGACGCCAAGCCGGTGAACAAGGTGTCGGGCCAGCCCTTCACCATCGCCGAAATCGAAGCCGCGATCGAGGAGGCGCTGCAATGATGACGCCCACTCTTTTTCCGTTCGTCCTGAGCTTGTCGAAGGACCGTACTTCCTTTCAACGTCCGCAGAAAAAGACAGCCCTTCGACAAGCTCAGGGCGAACGGGTTTTAGGGATCGCATAATGAACGAGATGACCACCATCGCTCGCCCGACGACGCTCAAGGATTGGGAAACCGATCAGGAAGTCCGCTGGTGCCCCGGCTGCGGCGACTATGCGATCCTGAAGGCGGTGCAGCGCACCATGCCCGAGATCGGCACGACGCCCGAGAACACCGTGTTCGTCAGCGGCATCGGCTGCTCGTCGCGCTTTCCCTATTATATGGAAACCTATGGCTTCCACACGATCCACGGCCGCGCGCCGGCGTTCGCGACGGGGTTGAAGCTCGCCAATCCGGACCTCGACATCTGGATCGTCACCGGCGACGGCGACGGCCTGTCGATCGGCGGCAATCACACGATGCACCTGATCCGCCGCAATCTCGACTGCCAGATCATGCTGTTCAACAACGAGATCTACGGGCTGACCAAGGGGCAATATTCGCCGACCAGCCGCGTCGGCACCTCCAGCCCCTCGACGCCTTACGGCTCGGTCGATCGCCCCGCGCAGCCGGCTGGCCTTCGCGCTCGGCGCCGGCGCCCGCTTCGTCGCGCGCGGCTTCGACGTGTCGAAGGAACTGCCGAACGTGCTGAAGGCTGCCCATGCCCACAAGGGCGCGGCCTTCATCGAGATTTTCCAGAACTGTATCGTCTACAACAAGGATGTGTTCCAGGACTTCGCCGCGCCGAAGGGCGCCGAGGACCGCCAGCTCTGGCTCCAGAACGGCGAACCGATGCTCTTCGCCAAGGGCGCCAAGGGTATCGCGCTCGACAAGGAGGAGCTGCACCTCAAGGTCGTCGACGTGGTCGACGGCGACTGGCAGGCGGCGGGCGTGATCGTCCATGACGTCACCAACCGCAGCGTCGCGCACATGCTCGTCGAAATGCGCTTCGGCGAATTCCCGATGGCGCTCGGCGTCCTCTACGACGACCCGCGCCCGACCTTCGAAGCCGATGTCTGGCGCCAGAACAAGGCCGCGGCGGAGGGCAAGAAGGCGGACCTGCAAAGCCTGCTCAGCAAGGGCCAGACCTGGACGGTGACCGAGGGCGGTCCGGAGCTTTAGCGTCGCGCTAAAAAGAGTTTCGCGCAAAGACGCAAAGACACGAAGGAGGGTGGGGATTGCCGGTCGATATCGAGTCCTTGGCAAATGTCGCGGTCGATTGTGGTTTTCATATCCACCGTGACATCGGGCCAGGGTTGCTGGAATCGGCATATGAATTGCTGCTGGCTGAAAGCCTTGCTTCGCGAGGATTGTCCGTCGAGCGTCAGGTTTCGGTTCCGCTCAGCGCCAATGGCATTGTCATCGACAATGCCTTTCGGGCCGATCTGATTGTCGATCACACGCTGCTCATCGAAGTCAAATCGACCGAGCAGCATGCTCCTGTCCATGCGAAGCAGTTGCTCACCTATCTGCGACTGATGCGCATGCCGCTCGGATTGCTCATGAATTTCGGAACGGCGACCTTCAAGGAAGGAGTTCGCCGCGTCGTGAACAACTATGTCCAAAGTACCTGATTTTCTTTTCTTCTTTGTGCCTTTGCGTCTTTGCGCGAAACAGTTTCTTCTTCTTTTTCTTTCCCAGCGGCGAAAACCATGGACAACCTGACCCACAGCCTCGTCGGTGCCGTGCTCGGCCAGATGGGGCTCAAGAAAAAGACCGGGCTCGCGATGCCGACGCTGATCATCGCCGCGAACCTGCCCGATATCGACGCCGCCTGCACCGTCTATGGCCAGCTTTCGCTGTCGATGCGCCGCGGCATCACCCACGGCCCGATCGCGCTGATCCTGCTGCCGATCCTGCTCTGGGCCGTGATGATTGGCTTCGACCGCTGGCAGACCGGACGCGGCAAGCGCCCCGAAAATCGCTTGGCCGTCCACAAGGGCTGGCTGCTCGCGCTCGCCTATATCGGCTGTCTCAGTCACCCCGCGCTCGACTGGCTCAACAATTACGGCATTCGCCTTCTCGAACCGTTCAGCCATCGCTGGTTCTACGGCGACAGCATCTTCATCATCGACCTGTGGATCTGGATCGCGCTCGGCCTGTCGGTCTGGCTCTCGCTCCGCCGCGAGCGCGCGAAGGTCGCCCGATGGACGCGTCCCGCATGGGTCGGCCTCACGGCAGTGTGCGGCTATATCCTCTTCAACGGGGCGATCACCGGCATTGCCGAGCGCGAGATCGGCGCGGTGCTGCGCGGAGGCGGCCATGCCGACGCGCTCGTCGTCGCCAGCCCGCCGCCGCTGATGTTCTGGAAACGCGACGTCTTCTGGCGCACCGCGGACCGCTACGGCAGCGCAAGCTTCGACATCGGTTCGGGCGGTGAGGTCGATATCACGGGTGCGCCGACGGGAATGGATGACCCGCGCGTCGCGCCGATGGTCGAAGCCAGCCCGGTGGCAAAGGCCTTTCTGTTCTGGTCGCGCATGCCCGTCGCCGGGTTCGACGCCAGGGGCCGCCTGATCCTCTCCGACCAGCGGTTCGGGAACCCGCTCAGCCGTGGGCAGTTTGAACTTATCGTCGAGCCCGTGCCCTGACGGCAGTGTAGGCCAGCCGGTTTCGGGAAACCGACGCGCGGCGAAGACCACGCGCGGTGCCGGTACGGGCGCGGTCGCGCGACGTCATGAAGGCGCACGACAATTGATTGTCAGGCGCGGCGCTTTGCGGCAGTGATGGCACTATGAACACGCATGTCAGGACGGGACGGGGACGACGGCTGCTGCAGGCCGACCGGGCCTTTCGGTCGGGCGGTCTGCTGGCGCGGCTGATGGCGCGCGCGCCCGCGGCTTTCTTTCACGGCCGTCTAGACAAGATCGACGCCGGGCTGGAGCACGGCACGCTCGAAGGCCATTTGCCCGACGACAGCGTGCGGATCCTCGGCGGGCGCGGCAAGGGGCCGGTGGCGGTCGTCCATGTCCACAGTTGGGCGGCGCTGGTGCGCCTCGCGCTCTCCGGGTCGGTCGGCTGGTACCGTGCCTGGGACAATGGCGAATGGTCGTCGCCCGATCCGGTGCCGCTGTTCGACCTGTTCATGCGCAACGGCGAGTCGCTGGGAAATGCGGCGCGCGCGCGCGGGCCGTGGCGCTGGGTCAACCGCACGGCGCATTTCTTCAACCGCAACAGCCGCCGGGGGGCACGGCGAAACATCCACGCCCATTATGATCTGGGCAATGATTTCTATCGCCTGTGGCTCGATGCGGGGATGAATTATTCGAGCGCGCTGTTCACCGACTCCGGCCAGTCGCTCGAAGAGGCGCAGACCGAAAAGCTCGACGCGATCCTCGACCGGCTCGATCTGCGCTCGGGCAGCCGCACTGCTCGAAATCGGCTGCGGCTGGGGCGCGCTCGCCGAACGCGCGGTCGAGCGGCACGATGTGCTCTACACCGGTATCACCCTGTCGTCCGCACAGGCCGAGGTTGCCGACGCGCGGCTGGCGGCGGTCGATCTGTCGGGGCGCGGTACGATCGAACTCTGCGACTATCGAGACGCCAGGGGCCCCTATGACGCGATCGCCAGCGTCGAAATGGTCGAGGCGGTGGGCCAAGCCTATTGGCCCGCCTATCTCGACACGATCGCACGGCTGTTGCGCCCCGGCGGCCGCGCGGCGATCCAGTACATCATGATCGACGATGCGCTGTTCGAACGCTATGCCGCGAGCAGCGATTTCATCCAGGCCTATGTCTTTCCGGGCGGCTGCCTGATCTCCGAAAGCCGGTTCCGCGCGCTGGCCGAGGAACGCGGGCTCGTCTGGCGCGACGTACGCCGCTTCGGGCGCGATTATGCCGAGACGTTGCGGCAATGGCGCGAACGTTTCGACGCCGCGGTCGGCGAAGGCGGGCTGCCGCACGGCTTCGACGAGCGTTTCGTGCGGCTCTGGCGCTATTATCTGCAATATTGCGAGGGGGGCTTTCGCGGCGGCGGCATCGACGTCGCGCAGGTCACGCTCGAAAAACCGGCCTGACAATACCAAACAGGGGAGGATCAGATGCGAAGATTTTTGGCGGCGGCACTGCTGTGCACGGCGACCGGGGGCGCTGCCCTCGCGCAAACCACGACCGACACTCTGCCAAAGGATCTGAATGTGCTGTTCTGGACCCAGGATCAACGCGACGCCGCCTTCCGCACGATGGAGACGATGCCCAAGGTGGTCGTCAACAGGATCGAGGCCGGGGGCAATATCTATCCGCTGCCGCAGGGGCAGCCGATCGACGTCGGAACCGACATCGACGCCTATATGGCGAAACAGCGCAACGCGGGGCTCATCATCGTTCAGGACGGCAAGGTCCGGCTCGAAAAATATGCGCTCGGCTATGGCGCCGCTGACCGCTGGACCAGCTTTTCGGTCGCCAAGAGCTTCACCTCGACCCTCGTCGGGGCGGCGGTGAAGGACGGCTATATCAAGAGCCTCGACGACAAGGTCACGACCTATATCCCGACGCTCAAGGGCTCGGCCTATGACGATGTGTCGGTGCGCCAGCTGCTGACGATGACCTCGGGCGTCAAATGGAACGAGGATTATACCGACCCCAAATCCGACGTCGCGCTGTTCAACCTTCAGAAACCGGTTGCGGGCGAGGATATAACGGTCAGTTATATGAAGACCTTGCCGCGCGAAGCGCCCGCCGGGTCGAAGTGGGTGTACAAGACCGGCGAGACCAATCTGATCGGCGTTTTGGTGTCGAGCGCGACGGGCAAGACGCTGTCGGCCTATCTGTCCGAAAAGATCTGGAAACCCTTCGGCATGGAGCGGGACGCGGTGTGGATGCTCGGCGCCACCGGGCACGAGATCAGCGGCTGCTGCATGTCGGCCAGCCTGAAGGATTATGCGCGCTTCGGCCAGTTCATCCTGAACGGCGGCGTCGCCGACGGAAAGAAGGTGCTGCCCGACGACTGGTTGCCGGCATGGGCACGACCAAACAGGCCGATATCGACTGGCCGGGCCGCGGTTACGGCTATCAATGGTGGACCAATGACGACGGCAGCTTCGCCGCGCAGGGCATTTTCGGGCAGGGGATCTTCATCGATCCCAAACGCAAGCTGGTGATCGCGTCGAACGGCAACTGGCCGACCGCCACCGACCCCGAAGGCGTCGGCGCGGCGCGGGAAGCCTTTTACAAGGCGGTGCAGGCGGCGGTGGACAGGGAAGCGGAATAGCGTCGCTTGTCAGGAATCGGCCTTTTGCCCTCTCCCCTTCAGGGGAGAGGATAGCGCAGCTTGCTCCGTCAGGAGCTAGCGAAGCTTGGAGAGGGGCAAGGCCGCCAGCGTGCGGAAACCCCTCTCAACTCCGGCTAGGCAGCCCTTCGACAAGCTCAGGACTGCCAAGCCTGCGTATCTCTCCCCTGAAGGGGAGAGAACATTATCCAATGGAATAGGGGGCGTGTTACGCCGTCACCGGCTCCGCCATCCCAGTCGCGCGCTGCGCGATCCAGGCCGCCGCCGCGGGCAGCAGCACCGCCAGCGCCATGATCCACCAGGCGTCGGCAAGCGTGATGGCGCGATAGAGCGCGGCGCCGATCACGGCGCCCGCGACAATCCAGCCCGCGCCGTTGCCGCCCGACGCGCGCATCGCGAGCCAGCTTCCGGCGAAAGTCCCGACGAACCACCCGACGATCAGCGCGATCGTCGAGCCGAGCGGGATCAGGATTTCGCCGGTTTCCAGATCATATTCGGCGGGGGACAGGTTGTTTCCCCCGATCTGGAAGAGATAGACAAGGCCGAAGGCGACGACGATGCCAACGATGGTCGCGATGATCGACCGAACAAGTCCCTGGGTCATTTGGGCGCCCTTGTGAAAATCCGTATGGCCGGACCTTCTAGAACGCGAAAGCAAAGATCGCGTTAAGCGTCCGCCATCACCTTGGGCAACGCATGGTAGGCGGTGCTGTCGAACCCGTCGACCATCAGCTGCGCGACGAAGGCACCGACCGCCGCGGGTTCCTTGATGCTCTGCGGATCCTCGCCCGGATAGGCGCGCGCGCGCATCTGGGTGCGGGTGCCGCCGGGGTCGAGGATCGCGGTGCGCACGCCCGAAATATTGCGCATTTCGGCACCATAGCTCGTCACCAGCGTCTCGAATGCCGCCTTGGTCGCGGCATAGGCGCCCCAATAAGCGCGGGGTTCGCGCGCGACACCGGTCGACAGCGCGACCAGCCGGCCGCTCGCGGCGCGGCGCAGCAGCGGGTCGAAATTGGCGATCAGCGCCTGCTGCGCGATCAGGTTGAGCGTCAGCAGCCGGTTGAATTCCTTGCCGTCGATCGCCGCGACCGGGGTCAGCGTGCCGAGCATCGCGGCATTGAGCACCAGCATGTCGAGCTTTTGCCAGCGTTCGGCCATCGCGCTCGCGAGGCGGGCGATGCTGTCGCCGTCGGTGAGGTCGAGCGGTGCGATCGTCGCGCTGCCGCCGGCTTCGTGGATGCGGTCTTCCAGCTCTTCGAGCCCGCCCGCGGTGCGCGCGGTGATGACGACATGGGCACCGCGCGCCGCGAGCGCCTCGGCGATCGCTTCGCCGATCCCGCGGCTCGCCCCGGTGACGAGCGCGACCTGGCCCGCCAGTTTTTCAGACCTGATAGTCATGATGTCAGACAACCCGTTCGGCAAGCAGTGAAAATTGATCTTCCAGACTATGCTCGTCGAAATCGGTCAGCGTCGTCGGATAGTCGCCGGTGAAGCAGGCGTCGCAATATTGCGGCGCGCGGTCGCTGCGCTCGGCCTCGCCCAGCGCGCGGTAGAGCCCGTCGATGGTCAGGAAGGCGAGGCTGTCGGCGTTGATGAAATTCGTCATCTGCCCGATCGTCATCTGCGCCGCCAGCAGCTTGGCGCGCTCGGGCGTGTCGACGCCATAGAAGCAGCTATGCTGGGTCGGCGGGCTGGCGATCCGCATGTGGACTTCGGCGGCGCCGGCATCGCGCATCATCTGGACGATTTTCAGGCTGGTCGTGCCGCGCACGATCGAATCGTCGATCAGCACGATGCGCTTGCCCGCGATCAGCGCCTTGTTGGCGTTGTGCTTCAGCTTCACGCCCAGGTGGCGGACCTTGTCGCCCGGCTGGATGAAGGTGCGTCCGACATAGTGCGACCGGATGATGCCGAGTTCGAACGGGATGCCCGATTCCTGCGCATAGCCGATCGCTGCTGGCGTGCCCGAATCGGGGACGGGGATGACCAGGTCGGCCTCGACGCCATTCTCGCGCGCCAGTTCGGCGCCGATCGCCTTGCGCACCGAATAGACGCTCGTGCCGTCGACGATCGAATCGGGGCGCGAGAAATAGACATATTCGAAGATACACGGGCGCGCGGGACGCTCGGCAAAGGGGCGGTGCGAGGTGAGGGTGCCGTCGCGCACGATCACCAGTTCCCCCGGATCGACCGAGCGGACGAATTCGGCGCCGACGACGTCGAGCGCGACCGTCTCCGACGCCAGGATATGCGCGTCGCCGAGCTTGCCGATGACGAGCGGACGGATGCCGAGCGGATCGCGGCAGCCGATCATGCCCTCGGCGGTCAGGCAGATCAGCGAATAGGCGCCCTCGAGCTGTTTGAGCGCGTCGATGAAGCGGTCGAGCAGGGTGCGATAGTTCGACGTCGCGACGAGGTGGATGATGACCTCGGTATCGCTGGTCGACTGGAAGATCGATCCGCGGCGGACGAGGACCTTCTTCAGCGCCGTGGCGTTGGAAATATTGCCGTTGTGCGCGACCGCGAAGCCGCCGGTCGACAGGTCGGCGTAGAGCGGCTGCACGTTGCGCAGGGCGGTTTCGCCGGTCGTCGAGTAACGGACATGCCCGATCGCCGACGCGCCGCCGAGCTGGCGCATGATATCGTCGCGGTCGAAATTGCCCGCGACATGACCCATTGCGCGGTGGGTGTGGAATTCCTTGCCGTCGAAGGCGGTGATGCCCGCCGCTTCCTGGCCGCGATGCTGGAGCGCATGGAGCCCCAGCGCGACCACCGCGGCGGCGCTCTCGGCGCCATGAATACCAAAGACGCCGCACTCCTCGCGGAGCTTGTCGTCATCGAACGGGTTGGTGGTGAGCATTTTGGTCCAGCTGTGCGGGGCAGTGACTGCGGCGCATATAGGGAGGGGAATCGCGATTGTCGCCCCCCCAATTTGACTCTTGCGTGACAGCGGCCTTCGACCTGCTCTAAAGCGCGCGTCATGACCGATCCCCGCGACAGCATCGACCGTTTCGACCCGCGCTTCGACGCCGCCGGGCTGGTGACCGCGATCGTCACCGATGCCGGCAGCGGGATTTTGCTGATGGTTGCGCATATGAACGCGGAGGCGATCCGGCTGACGCAGGAAACCGGGCAGGCGCATTTCTGGTCGCGCTCGCGCCAGTCGCTTTGGCGCAAGGGCGAGACGTCGGGCAACGGGCTGACCTTGGTCGAGATGCGCGTCGATTGCGATCAGGACGCGCTGCTGCTGCGCGTGACAGCCGGCATGGGACCGGCGTGCCACACCGGGCGGCGCAGCTGTTTCTATCGCCGGGTCGAGCCCGACGGGCGGCTGATCTTTCTCGATGACGATGCATAGGGCCGCGTTCGGACTGGTGCTCCTGCTCGCGGCGTGCGGACGGCCCGCACCCGATGCGGCGGTCGACGAGGACAACCCGCTCGAAACGGCCGCGCGCGAGCGCGGGATCGTGCGGCCCGAGGCGGCCGAGCCCACCGGCGTGTTCGAGCGCCGCCACGATCTGGGGCGCGACGCGATGTGCGTCGTGCCCGACGGCGACGGCAAGTGGCGCTTTGCGCTCACCGCCGCCTTCGGCGCCGGACTGTCGTGCGAGGCGCGCGGGACGATCGTGCGCGACGGCGAAGGGTGGCGGCTCGATTTCGCCGGGGTCGAAGGGTGCAATGCGCTGGTGCATGAGGAGGAGGACGAGCTGCGCCTGCCTGGCAGCCTGCCGTCGCAATGCGACAGCCTGTGCCCGAGCCGGGCGTCACTGTCGGGGCTGCGCCTGCCTCGCGCGAGCTGGTCCGCGGGCGATGCAAAGCGCTTGCGGATGAAGGGGGATGACGGCAATATGACGATGCCGTGCGGCTCCTGATCCGCCGTCCTTTCTCGCCTTTGGCCCGCTTGACGTTCACGTCAACGGAAACTATTCTGCCCCGATGACCGACGATTACGGCCACGCCCATATCGACACGCCCGATCATTTGGGGCGCGAACAGTTCAGCATCACCGATCTGTCGTCCGAATTCGGCGTCACGGCGCGCGCGCTGCGCTTCTATGAGGACGAGGGGCTGATCAGCCCCTCGCGCAAGGGCTTGTCGCGCATCTATTCGAAGCGCGACCGCGCCCGGCTCGCCTGGATCCTGCGCGCCAAGCGCACGGGTTTCAGCCTCGCCGACATTCGCGAGATGATCGACCTTTACGACGTCGGCGACGGGCGCAAGACCCAGCGCCAGGTGACGATCGAGAAATGCCAGCAGCGCATCGCCTTGCTGCGCCGCCAGCGCGACGATATTGACAGCGCTGTAGATGAGCTGTCACGCTTCATCGACATGGTGAAAAAGGTCGACGCCCGCCAGAAGGCGAACTGACCCTTCGATTCCGGCCTCCCCGGCAAAGATGTCATTACCCCTCTGATTTTCGGAAAGATTCCGTATGCCCGTCTATCGCGCTCCCGTCCAAGACACGCTGTTCCTCATCAACGAAGTGCTCGGGATCGAGCGCTATGCGGATCTGCCCGGCTTCGCCAACGCCAGCCCCGACATGGTCGAGGCGGTGCTGACCGAAGCGGGCAAATTCTGCGAGGAAGTGCTGTTCCCGATCAACTATTCGGGCGATCAGGAAGGCTGCACGCGCCACGACGACGGCAGCGTGACGACGCCCAAGGGCTTCAAGGAAGCGTACAAGGCCTATTGCGACGCCGGCTGGACCCTGCTCACCCAGCCCGAAGAATTCGGCGGGCAGGGCCTGCCGCATGTCGTCGGCTTCCCGGTCGAGGAGTTCCGCATGGCCGCGAACCAGGCCTTCTCCATGTATCCGGGGCTGACGCAGGCTGCGGTCGCGGCGATCCTGGTCAAGGGCAGCGACGAGCAGAAGGCGACCTATGTCCCCAAGATGATCTCGGGCGAATGGGGCGGGACGATGAACCTGACCGAGCCGCATTGCGGCACCGACCTCGGCCTCATCCGTACCCGCGCGGTGCCGAACGGCGACGGCAGCTATGCGGTGACCGGCACGAAGATCTTCATCTCGTCGGGCGAGCACGACCTCACCGACAATATCGTCCACCTCGTGCTGGCAAAGACCCCCGACGCGCCCGACAGCGTGAAGGGCATCTCGCTGTTCATCGTGCCCAAGTTTCTCGTCAATGCGGACGGCTCGCTCGGCGCGCGCAACACGCTGCAATGCGGCTCGATCGAGCACAAGATGGGCATCCACGCCAATTCGACCTGCGTGATGAATTACGACGGCGCCACCGGCTGGATGGTCGGCGAGGAGAACAAGGGCCTCGCCGCGATGTTCGTGATGATGAACGCCGCGCGGCTCGGCGTCGGCATCCAGGGGCTGGGGCAGGCCGAAATCGCGTTCCAGAACGCCGTGCAATATGCGCAGGACCGCCGCCAGGGCCGCGCGCTGACCGGCCCCGCCGATCCGCAGGAAAAGGCTGATCCCTTGTTCGTTCACCCCGACGTCCGCCGCATGCTGATGGACGGCAAGGCGACGGTCGAGGGGCTGCGCGCGCTCTGCCTGTGGGGCGCGCTGCAGGTCGACCTCGCGCATGTCGCCGAAACCGAAGAGGAACGCCAGCAGGCCGATGACCTCGTCAGCCTGCTCACCCCCGTCATCAAGGGCTATGGCACCGACAAGGGCTATGAGGTCGCGACCAACGCGCAGCAGGTGTTCGGCGGCCACGGCTACATCGAGGAACAGGGCATGTCGCAATATGTCCGCGATGCCCGCATCACGATGATCTACGAGGGCGCCAACGGCGTTCAGGCGATGGACCTCGTCGGGCGCAAGCTGGCGCAGAACGGCGGCCGCGCGGTGCAGGCACTGTTCGCCGTCGTCGACGGCGAGTGCGTGCGCGCGAAGGCCATTCCCGAACTCGCCGATTTCGCGCAGCGGCTCGAAAAGGCGAATGGCGAGCTCAAGGCCGCGACGATGTGGTTCATGGCGAACGGCATGGCGAACCCGAACAATGTCGGCAGCCGGCGCGCATCACTATATGCATATCATGGGCATCGTCGCGCTGGGTTCGATGTGGCTGATGATGGCCGAAGCGGCGCAGAAGGCGCTGGCCGAGGGCCGCGGCGACAAGGCGTTCCTGGAGGCCAAGCTGGTCACCGCGGGCCATTTCGCCGAACGCTTCATGCCCGACGCGGGCGCGCTCCGCCGAAAGATCGAGGCGGGCAGCGAGGCGATGATGGCGCTGACGCCCGAGCAGTTCCACGCGGCGTGATCGTCGGGCGGGCGCAAGGTCGGCTTTGGGGTGGATATAAGACATTCCCCTCCCTTTTAGGGAGGGGTTAGGGGTGGGTGGCGAGCGTAGCGAGCAAGAGGAAGAGCGCCGCCTTCGGCGGCCACCCACCCCCGGCCCCTCCCTTGCAGGGAGGGGAGAACGAGCGTCCGCTCCCGCCGGAAACCGGTCGATTTCCCTCAGCACAAGCCACCGCCGCAACCAAAAGCATCGCGGCGCGTGTTGGCGATCATGAGCGAGGGCGCGCTTTCCCCGATCGTCGTCGAGGGCCGGAACTGCTGGCGGATCGAACGCGCCGACAAGGCACGGATGATCGTCGATGCCGCCGATTATTATGCGCTGCTCCGGCAACTGATGGACGATGCGAAAGAACGCATCCTGCTCATCGGCTGGGACTTCGATCCGCGCATCCCGCTGTGCCCCGACGACAAGGGGGAGGGGGAGGCGCTCGGTGACTATCTGCTGCGCCTCGCGCACGGCCGCCCCGACCGCGATATCGACATCCTCCGCTGGAATTTCGGCGGGCTCAAACAATTCCTCTCGTGCGGCCATCATCTCGATGATCGCGCGTTGGAAACTCACCCGCTCGATCAGTTTCCGCATGGACAGCGCGCATCCCTTCGGGTGCAGCCATCATCAGAAGGTCGCGGTGTTCGACGACCATCTGGCGGTGTGCGGCGGCATCGACGTCGCCGCGCGCCGCTGGGACACGCGCGATCACCCCGATGCCGATCCGCGCCGGACCGATCCCGACGGCAAGCCCTATATGCCCTGGCACGATTCGACGATGATCCTCGCCGGACCCGTCGGCAATGCGCTCGCCGAGCTCGGCAACGAACGCTGGCAGCGCGCGACGAAGAAGCCGCTACGCGAGGTGAAGGGCGATGGCGAGAACTGGCCTGACGCGCTCGAACCCGATTTCTTCGGCGTTGATGTCGCGATTTCGCGCACCCGCGCCGAATATGACGGTTATGAGGAAATCCGCGAGATCGAGCGGCTCTATCTCGACATGATCGCGGCCGCCAGACGCTTCATCTATTTCGAGAATCAATATTTCACGAGCGCCAGGATCGCCGCGGCGATCGCCGAGCGGCTGAACGAGGACGATCCGCCCGAATTTGTGATGGTGATGCCGAAAACCGCCGACGGCTGGCTGGAACAGATGGCGATGGACGCCGCGCGCGTGCAGCTGGTGCGCGAGATCGCCAAGGCGAAGCACGGCGACCGCCTGCGCGTCTATGTCCCGCACACCGCGGGCGGCGATCCCATTTATGTTCACGCCAAGACGGCGATCGTCGACGACCGGATGATCCGCGTCGGCTCGGCGAACATGAACAACCGCTCGATGGGGCTCGACAGCGAATGCGACGTGACGATCGACGCCGCGCTGCCCGCGAACACCGGGATCGAGCCGAAGATCCGGGCCTTGCGCGAATCGCTGATCGCCGAGCATCTGGGCGCCGAACCCGCGATGGTCGGGCGCCATCATGAAACGACCGGATCGCTGATCGGCGCGATCGAGGCGCTGCGGGGCGACGGGCGCTCGCTCGAACTGCTCGACCTGACCAAACCGGGACCGTTCGACGAATATATCGCCGAGCATGAGCTGCTCGATCCCGAAAGCCCCGACGCGATGTTCGAAGCGATCCCCGAACGCGGGATGCGCAAGAACTGGCACAAGGGGAAGGCGTGGATCAGGCGGATGCGCGGCCGCTGATCGCGCGCCTTTTGCCTGTGACCATCGGCACTTGCGGTGGCGGCGTGCCGCCATATGATGCGACCGATGAGTGACCTCGATACCAGTCCGGGAGCGGGGAGGCGGCTTTCCGCCTTCATCAGCCATCACAGCTCGCAGGTCGCGGTCGCGCGGCGGCTGAAGGGCTTGCTCAGGGAACGCGGCATCGACGGCTGGCTGGCGCCCGACGATATCGCGGCAGGCACCGCTTTTGATCAGGCGATCCTCGACCAGATCGCAAGGTCGGATGCCATCGTCCTGCTTTTCTGCGCGCAATCGGACCAGTCGCGGCATGTGAAGCGCGAGCTGATGCTGGGCGAGGATGGCGACAAGGTGATCCTGCCGGTGCGGCTGGAGGATGTTTCGGCGCAGGGGCTCGCCTATTGGCTCAAGGATTATCAGTGGATCGACTGGTTCGCGGGCGAGGAGCAGGCGGTCGAACGGATCGTCGCGGCGATGACCGGCGCTCCCGCCAAAGCCGCGCGTGCGGCACCGGTACTGGCAGCGGCGCTGGCGCCCCTGCAACGCCCGCATCGCGTCGCCCCCTGCTCCCGGGGCTGGGCGCGGTTGCGTTGGCGGCTCTGGTCGCGGGCGGCTTCTGGTGGATGGGCGGTACCGGAAAGAGCAGTGGCGATCCTAATGCCGCCGTCGCGGACAACCCCATCGAACCCGGCATCTGGACGAGCAAGCGCGAAGTCGTGAAAATCCTGTTCCCGGAGGAAATCGCGCCCGAGTATGAAAAACAGTTCAAGACGCTGTTGGAAACCGATCCCGATCCCGAAGATTGTATCGCGACCGAGGTCGCGGCGAAACCCGACGTCAAGCTCTTCGATCCCGAGAATAACGGGAGCTGTACCATCGGCTCGTTCAAGATGAATGGCGGGCGGATCAGTGGCTATCTGAACTGCAAGATCGCGGGCGATTCCAACGGCAATCTGCAGGTGACGGTGCGTGGGACCTATACCCGCACCAGCATGGAGTTCGACAATATCGTCACCATGCAGACCAGCCAGGGCATGGTCCGTTTCCGCAGCCATGAAACCCAGAAATGGCTTCGCGGGCCGTCCTGTACCGCCTGATCAGTCCGCCAGCGACAGGATGTGCCGCGCCTGCTTGAGGTGCGGGGCATCGACCATCTTGCCGTCGACCTGCAGCACCCCGGCGCCGGGATTGGAGGCGAAGGCGTCGACGATCGCCTGCGCGCGCGCGACCTCTTCGGCGGCGGGGGTGAAGGCGGCGTTGATCGGGCCGACCTGCGACGGGTGGATCGCCATCATGCCGGTAAAGCCGTCGCGCCGCGCGCGCGCCGCATAGGCGGCGAGCCCGGGCTCGTCCTTGATCGCGGGGAAGACGGTGTCGATTGCGGCGGTGCCGGCGGCGTGGGCGGCGAACAGCGTCATCGCGCGTGCGACCTGATAGGGTGCGGTATAGCCGCCGTCGGCCTCGCGGCTCGTCGTGGCGCCGATCGCGGCGGGCAGATCCTCGGCGCCCCAGGTCAGGCCGACGAGCCGGTCCCTCACCTCGCGATAGCTGCCGAGGGTGAAGATCGCGGCGGGGGTTTCGGTCGCGATCGGCAGGATCGGCGGCAGCGAGACATCGCCCGCGGATTCGCTGCGCAGGATCGTGTCGAGCTGCTGGATGCTCGGCGCGCCCTCGGCCTTGGGCAGCATGATCGCGTCGGGGCGGGCACCGACGATCGCCACGACGTCGGCGGCGGTCAGATGACCGTCGAGCGGATTGACGCGCACCAGCGTGATGACCGCGCGTGTCCCCGCCAGATAGTCGGCGATCGCGGCGCGCGCGGCCTCCTTGTTCGCGAGCGACACCGAATCCTCGAGGTCGAGGATGATCGCATCGGCGCCCGACGCGGCGGCCTTGGCGAAGCGTTCGGGGCGGTCGCCGGGGACGAAGAGGAGGGAGCGCAGGCGCATCAGGCGGCCTTCCTCTGGATCAGCGCGGATCGCTCGCACTGGCAAACGATCTCATCGCGCTGGTTGATCGCCTTGTGCAGGAAGGTCACGATTCCCGCATTCGGCCGCGATTTGGACTCCTTGAGCCCGATGACCTCGCTCGTCGCATAAAGCGTGTCGCCGATGAACACCGGCTTGGGCATCACCAGCTTGTCGTACCCCAGGTTCGCGACGAGCGTACCGAGCGTCGTATCGCCGACCGACAGCCCGACCATCAGGCTGAAGGTGAAGGTGCCGTTGACGAGGATCTGCCCGAACTCCGACGCCTTCGCCGCCTCGATGTCGAGGTGCAGGGGCTGCGGATTGTGCGTCATCGTCGTGAACAGCAGATTGTCGGTCTCGGTCACCGTGCGGCGGATGTCGTGCGTCAACGTATCGCCGATCGCCCATTCGTCGAAATATCTGCTTAGCCATAATGAACTCCGTTCGCCCTGAGCTTGTCGAAGGGCCGTTCTTGTCTTGTGACGTTAGAAGGAAGGTCGGTGCTTCGACAAGCTCAGCACGAACGGGTCTGGAACATCATTCGTCCTTCTCGATCCGCACCAGCAACGCTTCCACCTGCACCTGCGCGCCCGCCGTTGCGTTCAACTCGGCGACGATTCCGTCAAACGGCGCGGTCAGGCTATGCTCCATCTTCATCGCCTCGAGCGTCAGCAATTTCTGCCCCTTGGCGACCGTATCGCCCGCGGCAACATCGACCGCGATGACCTTGCCGGGCATCGGCGAGAGGATGTCGCCGTCATGGGCCTGAAGCTGACCCGCGCCGTCTGAACGAAGCGACACAAGGGAGGGATTGCCTTGCCAGGTAATCTGGACCCCCCGTTCCACTTCGTCATAGGCGATCGGGAAAACAAGCGTCTCATCCCACAGATCGATGTTACGCGCCTCGCCGTTGACATAAACGGTGGCATTGCGCCGGGGTTCGGCATTCAGCCTGAAAGCGCGCGCGCGGAGCGGTCGTCTGGCATGCCGCGGGGTGCCGGGCGGGTGATATTTGCGGTTCGCGTCTCTCTTTTCCGCCGCCGACTGCAGCGTTTCGTTGCACAACAGTCCCGTGGCGTCGAGCGATGGCGGCTGCGGGGCAAGGTTCCGACGCCAGCAGATCGTCGATATTGGCCGCGATCGCGCCAGTATCCATCACGCCATTGCGAAAATCCGGTAGGTCGAGAAGCCGATGGACGAGATCCGGCATTGGTCACGATGCCATGCGTGCGCAGAGCCGAGCCAAGGCAGATCTGCAATCCGTCGATCGCGTCGTCCCGATCATAGGCGTGGACGATGACCTTTGCGATCATCGGATCATAATAGGGCGTGATCGTCGCGCCTTGCTCGACCCCGGTGTCCAGCCGCGTGGTGCTGTGGATGCGCGGCGCGTCGAAGCGCATCAGATCCAGTCGCCCGATCGAGGGCAGGAAGCCCTTCGCCGGGTCTTCGGCATAAAGCCGCGCTTCCATCGCCCAGCCGTTGATCGCCAGTTCATCCTGCGTCAGCGGGATCGGCTCGCCCGATGCGACGCGGAGCTGCCATTCGACCAGGTCGACCCCGGTGATCTCCTCGGTCACCGGATGCTCGACCTGCAGGCGCGTGTTCATTTCCATGAACCAGATGCGGTCGGCGCGCAGGCCCTCGCTGGCGTCGGCGATGAACTCGATCGTCCCCGCGCCGACATAGTCGACCGCCTTCGCCGCGCACACAGCGGCAGCGCAGAGATCGGCGCGCGTCGCTTCGTCCATGCCGGGGGCAGGGGCTTCCTCGATCACCTTCTGGTGACGCCGCTGCAGCGAGCAGTCGCGCTCGAACAGATGGACGACATTGCCGTGCGTATCGCCGAACACCTGCACCTCGATATGGCGCGGGGTCAGGATATATTTCTCGATCAGTACATGATCGTTGCCGAACGACGCCGCTGCTTCGCGCTGGCACGAAGCGAGGGCGTCGGCAAAGTCCGCCGCGGCATCGACCTTGCGCATCCCCTTGCCGCCGCCACCCGCGACCGCCTTGATGAGAACGGGATAGCCGATCTCGGCCGCCTGCTCGGCGAGGAAGGCAGGGTCCTGATTCTCGCCCATATAGCCCGGCGTCACCGGCACCCCGGCCTCGGCCATCAGCTTCTTGGCGGCGTCCTTCAGGCCCATTGCGGTGATAGACGATGGCTTCGGCCCGACCCACACGAGTCCGGCATCGATTACAGACTGCGCAAATTCGGCATTCTCGGAGAGGAAGCCGTAACCCGGATGGATCGCCTCGGCCCCGGTTGCCTTGGCGGCCGCGATAATCTTCTCGCCGACCAGATAGGATTCGCGCGCCGACGACGGCCCGATATGCACCGCCTCATCGGCCTCGCGCACATGCAGCGCCTTCGCGTCGGCGTCCGAATAGACCGCAACCGTCCGAATGCCCATCTCGCGCGCGGTGCGGATGATGCGGCAGGCGATCTCGCCGCGATTGGCGATGAGGAGGGACTGGATCACAGCCGATCCTCCCCGGAACGGGGAGGGGGACCATCCGCAGGATGGTGGAGGGGTACAGGCGGTTTGCCTTGCCGTTCACTGATCTTCATCGCCCGTTCCTTGCACACTTCGATTATTCGCGTCACCGCGCTCTCCAGATTTGTCATGATCGCCGTTGCCGGAATCCGTAGCGTGGCCACATGTTGCGACCGCAGAAAATCGGTCCGAACGGCATCGCTCTTCGCCGCGATCTCACCATCATGCGCCTGCCCATCGACCTCAATGGCCAGTCGAACGACCGGACAATAGAAATCAAGAATGTAGATGCCCGCCGGATGTTGCCGTCGATATTTGAATCCTCCTGGCCGTGATCGCAGAACCCGCCAGAGCATCATCTCGGGCAAGCTCATCTCGGTCCGCAGCTTGCGCGCGCGTTTCAGCGTCTCTCTCGGCCCGTTGATCAAGCCAATCCTCCCCGGAACGGGGAGGGGGACCACCCGAAGGGTGGTGGAGGGATACAGGCGGGTAAGTTCGACCTCCGAAATCCAGTTCGTCCCCGCAAGAAATTAGGCCCCGTCTTCTCTAGGCTCACACCGCTGTGCATGCCTGCCCGTACCCCTCCACCATGCTTCGCATGGTCCCCCTCCCCGTACCGGGGAGGATCGCTGCGATTGGCGATGAGGAGGGATTGGGTCATTTGACAACCTGCAGGTAGATATATGCGATGGTGACTAGCGCGCCGCCGGTCGGAACAGCCCAACGCGTCACGAAACGAACAATCGGCGCGCGACCCGCCTGTTTGTCGAGATGCTTCAGAAGCTGCTCTTTTACAAAACTGACTTCACCAAGCCCGTCGCCATGTTCCGCCAGATAGGCATCCAGCTCCAGAACAATCTTTTGCCGGGCGATTCCCGGCCCGTGGCTGTCTTTCAAAGCGTTGAACACAAACACGCGGCGTTCCTGATCGAAGCGATGCTGCACGCTGTTTCGCTGCTTGATGTCCTCCATGTCGAGATAACCTCGAAAGGATTGAAGCTCGGACCCGATGGCCAACAAGTTTTCATAACGGCGCATTGGCATCATTACATCCTGAACACCCCGAACCCGCGCTCTTCCACCGGCGCATTCAGCGTCGCTGCAAAAGCCAGCCCCAGCACATCCCTCGTCTGCGCGGGGTCGATGATGCCATCGTCCCACAACCGCGCCGTTGCATGATAGGGATTGCCTTCATCCTCATATTTCTGCCGGATCGGCGCCTTGAAGGCTTCGGCTTCCTCGGGTGTCCATTTGTCGGCGTCGCGGTGGACGGTCGCCAGCACGCTCGCCGCCTGTTCGCCGCCCATCACGCTGATTCGCGCATTGGGCCAGGTGAAGAGGAAACGCGGGGAGTAGGCGCGCCCGCACATGCCGTAGTTGCCCGCGCCGAAGCTGCCGCCGATCAGCACGGTGATCTTCGGCACCGTCGCGGTCGCGACCGCGGTCACCAGCTTTGCGCCATGTTTCGCAATGCCTTCCGCCTCATATTTCCCGCCGACCATGAAGCCGCTGATATTCTGGAGGAAGAGCAGGGGGGTGCGCCGCTGCTGCGCCAGTTCGATGAAATGCGCGCCCTTGACGGCGCTTTCGCTGAACAGCACGCCGTTGTTCGCGAGGATCGCGACCGGAATGCCCCAGATATGCGCGAAGCCGCACACGAGCGTGCTGCCGTAATGCGCCTTGAACTCGTGGAACTCGCTGCCATCGACGATGCGCGCGATCACCTCGTGCACATCATAGGGTGCGCGGACATCCTGCGGGACGATGCCGTACAGCTCCTCGGGGTCGTATCTGGGCGCTCTGGGTTCCCTCATCCCGTTCGCATCGAGCGAAGTCGAGATGGCGACGGGTGTCTCGACTTCGCTCGACACGAACGGGCCCGAGAGGTGCGACACGATGTCGCGCACGATCGTCAGCGCATGCTCGTCATTCTCGGCCAGATGATCGACCACACCCGATTTCTTCGCGTGCAAATCGCCGCCGCCCAGATCCTCCGCGCTGATCTCCTCGCCCGTCGCGGCTTTCACCAGCGGCGGGCCGACGAGGAAGATCGTGCCCTGATTGCGGACGATCACCGTCTCGTCGCTCATCGCCGGGACATAGGCGCCGCCCGCGGTGCAGCTTCCCATCACGCACGCGATCTGCGGGATGCGCTTGGCGCTCATCGTCGCCTGGTTGAAGAAGATGCGCCCGAAATGGTCGCGGTCGGGAAAGACCTGATCCTGATGGGGCAGGTTGGCGCCGCCGCTGTCGACGAGGTAGATGCACGGCAGGCGGTTCGCCTCGGCAATCTCCTGCGCGCGCAGATGCTTCTTGACGGTCATCGGATAGTAGGTGCCGCCCTTCACCGTCGCGTCATTGCAGACGATCATGCACTGGCGCCCCGACACGCGCCCGATGCCGCAGATCAGCCCCGCACCCGGCACTTCGCCGTCGTAGAGGTCGTTCGCCGCGAGCTGGCCGATTTCGAGAAAGGGTGAACCCGGATCGAGCAGCCGCTCGACGCGCTCGCGCGGGAGCAATTTGCCGCGGCTCGTGTGGCGCTCGCGCGATTTTGCGTTGCCGCCCAGCGCCGCCTCGGCGACGCGCGCGCGCAGTTCGTCCTTCAGCGCGATATTATGCGCGGCATTGGCGCGATAGGTCTCGCTATCGGCGTTGATCATGGTTCCCAGGACCGGTGCGCTCACGTCTCTTGCTCTCCCGTTCAGAAAGGCGGCGTTAGCCGGTCGCTCGTCGATTGAAAAGCGCCGCACGCCGAATAAGCGTGGCTTTGAAACCATCGGCACACAGGGCCGTTGCTTCGGCATATTTTCAAGCAACAAGGTCGTTCCCCTATGAAACATCATATTCTCGCCATCCTGCTGTCCAGCGCCGCGATCGTCGGCGGCACCGCCGCCTGCACCAGCGGTAAGGAAGACAGCAGCGCCGCCTACACTGTCGGCACCGAACTCGGCATCAGCAAGGCGGCGATGGATGCGAGCGTGAAGCCGGGCGACGATTTCTACGCTTATGCCAACGGCAACTGGGCGAAGACGACCGAGATTCCGGCCGACCGCTCGTCGATCGGCGCCTTTACGATCGCGCAGATCGAAACCGAGAAGCGCAACCGCGAACTGATCGACGCGATCGTCAAGGGCGACGCGGCGCCCGATACCAATGAGGGCCGCATCGCCGCCTTCTACAAGGCCTATACCGACGTGAAGGCGATCGACGCGGCGGGCATGAAGCCGATGGCGGCGGACATCGCACGCTTCGAGGCGATCACCAACAAGGCGGCGCTGTCGAAGGTGCTGGGCGAACAGACGCGCGTCGACGTCGATCCGCTGAACGCCACCAACTTCTTCACGGAAAATCTCTTCGGCCTTTTCGTGACGCAGGGCCTCGCGACCCCCGGCGAAGTCATCCCCTATGTGCTGCAAGGCGGCCTGGGGTTGCCCGAGCGCGAATATTATCTGTCGGCCGACCCGAAGATGGCGGCAATCCGCGACCAATATCAGGCCTATATTGCGAAGCTGCTGACGGCCGCCGGACAGGCCGATGCCGCCGCGAAGGCGAAGCGCATCTATGACCTGGAGGTCAAGATCGCCAAGGCGCATGTGTCGCGCGAGGACAGCGAGGATTTCGCCAAGTCGGCGGGGGTGTGGAGCAAGGAGGATTTCGCGAAAAAGGCGCCGGGCATCGACTGGCTAGGCCTATTTCGCCGCGGCAGGACTGGGCGGCGCGAGCAAGTTCGGCGCCTATCACGCCGGCGCGATCAGCGGGCTGTCGGCGCTCGTCGCGTCCGAGCCGCTCGACGCGTGGAAGGACTGGCTCGTCTTCCACCAGATCAACAGCCACAGCGACGTGCTGCCGACCGCGATCGATCAGGCGCATTTCGCCTTTTACGGCACCACGCTTGCCGGAACGCCGCAGCAGCGCGCCCGCGACAAGCGCGCGCTCGATGCGCTCGATACCTATCTCGGCGATGCGGTGGGCAAGGCCTATGCCGACAAATATTTCCCCGCCGCGGCCAAGGCCGAAGTCGGCGACATGGTGGCGAACATCAAGGCGGCCTTTGCCACGCGCGTCGAGGGTATCGACTGGATGGCGCCCGAGACCAAGAAGGAAGCGGTCCGGAAGGTCGAGACGATCGTCGTCGGCGTCGGCTATCCCGAGACTTGGCGCGATTATGGCAGCTACACCGTTGGCGCCGATGCCTATGCCAATGAGGTCGCGGGGCAAAAGGCGGAAACCGCGCACCAGCTTGCCAAGATCGGCAAGCCGATGGACAAGGGCGAATGGTGGATGGTGCCGCAGACAGTGAACGCGGTGAACCTGCCGGTCCAGAACGCGCTCAACTTCCCCGCCGCGATCCTTCAGCCGCCCTTCTTCAACGCCAAGGCCGACCCCGCCTATAATTACGGTGCGATCGGTGCGGTGATCGGTCACGAAATCAGCCACAGCTTCGACAACAACGGCGCGGCCTTCGATTCGACCGGGGCGCTGCGCAACTGGTGGACGCCCGCCGACCTTGCGAAGTTCAACGCCGCGGGCGCGGCGCTGGCGGCGCAATATGACGGCTACAAGCCGTTTCCCGACCTTGCGCTCAACGGCAAGCTGACGCTGGGCGAGAATATCGCCGACGTCGCGGGGCTGCAGGCGGCCTATGACGCCTATCGCGCGTCGCTGAAGGGCAAGGAGGCACCGGTGATCGACGGTTTCACGGGGGATCAGCGCTTTTTCATCGCCTATGCACAGACCTGGGCCACCAAGATGCGCGACGAGGCGCTCCGCGCCCGCGTCGCGACCGACGGCCACGCGCCGGGCATGTACCGCGCGCTGACCGTCCGCAATCTCGACGCCTGGTATAAGGCGTTCGACGTCAAGGAAGGCGACAAGCTGTACCTGGCGCCCGACAAGCGCGTCCGGGTTTGGGGGTAGATGCTCCCCTCCCTGCAAGGGAGGGGTTGGGGGTGGGTGCGAGCGCAGCGAGCGTCTGCGCTGTCCAGCATACCCACCCCTAGCTGCGACTAGCCAGCAAGCTGGCAAGTCTCGCTACCCCTCCCTTTCAGGGAGGGGAGGTTGTTGTCCCCCCGGCTTTTCCTTCAGGATCAGATACCGGTACACCCCGATCGCATTGATGATCAGCAGCGCGATATTCTGCCACCCGATGCCCTCGCTGTCGGGTTGCAGGAACCCCCAAGCGATCAGTGCGATGCTGCTGGTGACGAAGACGACGAACGCCCAGCCGGTCCAGCGCCGCCCCAGGTTCAGCGACACGACCAGCGCCGCCAGCGTTGCGGCACCGGCGCCATAATATTGCAATCCGGTCAGCAGCGCTTCGCTCAAACCCAGGCTCCGATCAGGGCCAGCACCCCCGACCCGGCGAGGAAGGGCCAGATGATGTGGCGTCCCCCGGTACAAGCCGCGTTGACGATTCCGGTTCCCAGCCAGCCGAGGCCGATCACGACGATCAGTCCGCGCGGCGTGCCCGGCCAGCCCACCGTCGCCGCGGACAGCAGCATCAGGACCGCCATCGCGTGCCAGGCGAAACGGAATATCTTGCGCGGCAAATCGGCGAGCAGGATGCCGCGCTTGATGCGCAGCAACGGCTGGATCAGCCGCTTTTCGCCGAGGATCGAATGGGTGAGGGCGGACAGCGTCATCGCCGCCGCGGCAAGCCACAGCCAGTTCATGCCCGGTCCGACCCGGTGCCGATTGCCCCCATAATTCCCCCTTGGCTAAACTCAGCCCGCCCCTATCAGTTCGCGGCCGATCAGCATCCGCCTGATCTCGTTCGTTCCGGCGCCGATGTCGAGCAGCTTGGCGTCGCGCCAATAGCGTTCGACGGGCCAATCCTTGGTGTAGCCCGCGCCGCCCAAGGCCTGGATCGCTTCGCCCGCGACCTTCACCGCGCTTTCGCTGGCGAGCAGGATGCAGCCTGCGGCGTCGAAACGCGTCGTCTGTCCCGCGTCGCACGCCTTGGCGACATTATAGACATAGGACCGCGCCGACTGGAGCATCACATACATGTCGGCGACCTTGGCCTGCATCAGCTGGAAGGATCCGATCGGCTTGCCGAACTGCTTGCGCTCGCGGACGTAGGGGATGACGGTATCGAGACACGCCTGCATGATGCCGAGCTGCAGCCCCGCGAGCACGACGCGCTCATAGTCGAGCCCCGACATCAGCACCCCGACGCCGCCATTCTCGGGCCCCATCACCTGGCTCTCGGGGATTTCGCAGTCGGTGAACACCAGCTCGGCGGTCGGCGAACCGCGCATTCCGACCTTGTCGATCTTCTGCCCGATGGCGAAGCCCGGCATGTCCTTTTCGATCAGGAAGGCGGTGATGCCGCGCGAACCCGCTTCGGGACTGGTCTTGGCATAGACCACCAAAGTATCGGCATAGGTCGCATTGGTGATCCAGAACTTGGTGCCGTTGAGGACATAGCCGCCCTGAACCTTCTCGGCCTTCAGCTTCATCGACACGACGTCGCTGCCCGCGCCCGCCTCCGACATCGCGAGGCTGCCGACGTGCTCGCCCGAAATCAGTTTCGGCAGATATTTCGCCTTCTGCTCCGCATTGCCCCAGCGGCGGATCTGGTTGACGCAGAGGTTCGAATGCGCGCCGTAGGAGAGGCCGATCGCGGCGCTGGCGCGGCTGACTTCCTCGACCGCGACTACATGTTCGAGGTAACCGAGGCCAAGTCCGCCAAATTCCTCCTCCACCGTGATACCATGCAGGCCGAGCTCGCCCATCGCGGCCCACAGTTCGTCGCGCGGGAACCAGTCCTCCGCATCGGCCTTGGCTGCGAGCGGCGCGATCCGTTCGTCGGCGAAGCGGGCGGTGGTGTCGCGGATCATCTCGGCATTTTCGCCGAGCGCGAAATCGAAATCGGGGGTGGCGCGCATGGGGTCCTCTTATGCTGTTCGGGTTGCGACTAGCAGGAAGGTGCCGCAAACAGAAGGGGATGCACAAGCCAGACTATTATGCCCGAAAGCCCATAGTGCTTGCCTCGCGGCCACGCCGATGGCTAGGGGCGGGGCGCCCCGGTCGGATGGCTGCTCCCATATGGGAATTTGCGCCGCCCGCGATCCGCTTATGGCGGGGAGGCACGGGGCTGGATGAAGGAAGTTAGCTTGTCGTCGCCAAAGCGGAAAGAAATCACGGAATTGACGCATCTCGACCGTCTTGAGGCGGAGAGCATCCACATCATGCGCGAAGTGATGGCCGATGCGGCGAAGCCGGTGATGCTCTATTCGGTGGGCAAGGACAGCGCGGTGATGCTCCACCTCGCGCGCAAGGCCTTCTATCCGTCGCCGCCGCCCTTTCCGCTGCTCCATGTCGATACGACGTGGAAGTTCCGCGACATGTACGCGCTGCGCGACCGCATGGCGGCCGAGAGCGGCATGGAGCTGATCGTCTATCAAAACCCCGAGGCGAAGGAGCGCGAGATCAACCCGTTCGATCACGGTCCGCTGCACACCGACATGTGGAAGACCGAGGGGCTGAAGCAGGCGCTCGACCTGCACGGTTTCGACGTCGCCTTCGGCGGCGCGCGGCGCGACGAGGAGAAGAGCCGGGCGAAGGAGCGCATCTTCTCCTTCCGCACCGCGAGCCACGGCTGGGACCCGAAGCGCCAGCGGCCCGAGCTGTGGAACCTCTACAATGCCCGCAAGGCCAAGGGCGAGAGCATCCGGGTCTTTCCGATCTCCAACTGGACCGAGCTCGACATCTGGCAATATATCGCGCGCGAGAACATCCCGATCGTCCCGCTCTATTTCGCGGCCCCGCGCCCGACGGTGGAGCGTGACGGCCTGCTGCTGATGGTCGACGACGAGCGCTTTCCGCTGAAGGATGGCGAGGTGCCGGTGGAACGTTCGATCCGCTTCCGCACGCTGGGCTGCTACCCGCTGACGGGAGCCGTCGAGAGCGAAGCGAAGACGCTGAGCGAAGTCATCCAGGAGATGTTGCTGACTACCACGTCCGAGCGGCAGGGCAGGGCTATCGACAAGGATGGCGGCGACGCCAGCATGGAGAAGAAGAAGCAGGAGGGGTATTTCTGATGGCGGACCTCATCAAATCCTCCCCGCTCGCGGGGAGGTGGCAGCGCGAAGCGCTGACGGAGGGGGCTCTCGGTCTTGCACCGCATCAGACGGCCACCCCCTCCACCACCCGCTTCGCGGGTGGTCCCCCTCCCCGCAAGCGGGGAGGATTTGACATGACCGACCCCGTCTACGTCACCGACGCCCTCATCGCCGAGGACATCGACGCCTATCTCGCGCAGCATCAGCAAAAGTCGCTGCTGCGCTTCATCACCTGCGGCTCGGTCGACGACGGCAAGTCGACGCTGATCGGGCGGCTGCTCTATGACAGCAAGATGATCTTCGAGGACCAGCTCGCCGCGCTCGAAGCCGACAGCAAGCGTGTCGGCACGCAGGGGCAAGAGATCGACTTCGCACTGCTCGTCGACGGCCTTGCCGCCGAGCGCGAGCAGGGGATCACCATCGACGTCGCCTATCGCTTTTTCACGACGGAGAAGCGCAAGTTCATCGTCGCCGATACGCCCGGCCACGAACAATATACGCGCAACATGGTCACCGGCGCCTCGACCGCCGACCTCGCCGTCATCCTGATCGACGCGCGCAAGGGCGTGCTGACCCAGACGCGCCGCCACTCCTATCTCGCGCACCTCATCGGCGTGCGGCACATCGTGCTCGCGGTGAACAAGATGGACCTGGTCGATTACGACAAGGCGGTGTTCGAGCGCATCCTGCTCGCCTATCGCGCCTTCGCTACCGAGATCGGTATCACGCGCTTCACCGCGATCCCGATTTCGGGGTTCAAGGGCGACAATATCACGACGCTGTCGCCGAACACCCCCTGGTACAAGGGGCAGGCGCTGGTCGAGCATCTGGAAAGTGTCGAAGTTGCCGCGGAGCGTGAGGCCGAAAAGCCGTTTCGTATGCCCGTTCAATGGGTTAACCGTCCGAACCTTGATTTCAGGGGCTTTTCCGGGCTGATCGCGGGGGGCTCGGTCAAGCCGGGCGACGCGGTGCGCGTGCTGCCGAGCGGCAAGACCTCGACCGTCAGCCGGATTGTCACGCTCGATCAGGACCTTGACGAGGCCGTCGCGGGGCAGTCGGTGACACTGTGCCTCGCCGACGAGGTCGATTGCTCGCGCGGCGACGTCATCGCGCTCGCTGACGCGCCGCCCGAAGTGGCCGACCGCTTCGAGGCGACGCTGGTCTGGATGGCCGACGAGCCGATGATCCCGGGCCGCGCCTATTGGCTGAAGCTCGCGACCCAGAATGTCTCGGCGACGGTCCAGCCGCCCAAATATGAAGTCAATGTCAACACGATGGAGCATCTGGCGGCCAAGACGCTCGAACTCAACGGCATCGGCGTCGTCGAGGTCGCGACCGACAAGCCGGTGGTGTTCGAGGCCTATGGCAACAACCGCACATTGGGTGGTTTCATCCTGATCGACAAGCTGACCAATGCGACCGTCGCGGCGGGCATGCTGCATTTCAGCCTGCGCCGCGCGCAGAATGTCCATTGGCAGGCGACCGACATCGACCGCGACGCCCACGCCGGCCTCAAGAACCAGAAGCCCGCGGTGCTGTGGTTCACCGGCCTCTCCGGCTCGGGCAAATCGACGATCGCCAATCTGGTCGAAAAGAAGCTGCACCGGATGAACCGGCACACTTTCCTGCTCGACGGCGACAATGTCCGCCACGGGCTGAACAAGGATCTGGGGTTCACCGAGGCCGACCGGATCGAGAATATCCGCCGCGTCGGCGAGGTCGCGAAGCTGATGACCGACGCGGGGCTGATCGTGATCACCGCCTTCATTTCGCCGTTCAAGGCCGAGCGCGAGATGGTCCGCGCGATGCTGCCCGAGGGCGAGTTCGTCGAGATCTTCGTCGACACCCCGCTCGCCGAAGCCGAGCGCCGCGACGTCAAGGGCCTCTACAAGAAGGCGCGCAGCGGCCAGCTCAAGAATTTCACCGGCATCGACAGCCCCTATGAGGCGCCCGAGGAACCGGAAATCCGTATCGACACCACCGCCATGACCCCCGAGGAAGCCGCGAACCTTATCGTCGAAAGACTCATCGGATGACCCTGGCAGAAAGCGACGAACAGCTCGCCGAACGACTCGCGACGGCGGCGGGCCGCATCCTGATCGCCTTGCAGACGAGCGGGCAATTCGAGGGCAAGACCCTCGGCAAGGAGGGCGACCGGCAGGCGAACGCGATGCTGATGCGCGAGTTGCGCGCCGCGCGGCCCGGCGATGCGATCCTGTCCGAAGAGGAAAAGGACAGCGTCGCGCGCTGCGCTTTCGCGCGCTGCTGGGTGGTCGATCCGCTCGACGGAACCCGCGAATATAGCGAGGGCCGCAGCGACTGGGCGGTGCATGTCGCGCTGGCCGTGGGCGGGGTGCCGACCGTCGGCGCGGTGGCGCTGCCGGGCCTCGGCCTGACGCTGACCTCGGGCGCGCCGCGCCCGCTCGAACCCGCCAATGTGCCGCCGAAGATGCTGGTGAGCCGCACCCGGCCCGCCGCCGAAGCGGTGTTCGTCGCCGAAAGGCTGGGCGCCGAGCTGATCGAGATGGGATCGGCCGGGGCGAAGGCGATGGCGGTGGTACGCGGCGAGGCCGACATCTATCTGCACACTGGCGGCCAATATGAGTGGGACAATTGCGCCCCGGCGGCGGTGGCGAAAGCGGTGGGGCTGCACGTCAGCCGCGTCGATGGGACGCCGCTCGTTTACAATTGCGAAAATCCCTATCTGCCCGACCTGCTGATCTGCCGAAAGGAACTGGCCGAAGAGGCGTTGCGGCTGGCCAGGGAGTTTTCAGCCGCGGCATAGCCGGGCTCGGCTTTCGGGCGTCACGAGACCTCGTTTTCCCGGCGGGCGTTGCCGCCTTCGCCTCATGTGTAAAATTAACCGACACTTCACGCCTCTTCCCTAGGATAGCGGCCCGAAAGGGCACCGCATTTCCATGTTCCGGCTGTTCAAACATTATGTCCCGCACGCGGTCGTCTGGCTCGCGCTGATCGAGTTTTGCGCGCTGCTCGGCTCGGCCGAGGGGGCGTGGCATCTCTATGCGGCGCAGGCCGGTTTCGACGCGGGCGCGTTCGCCGACCGCTGGCTGCCGGTGCTGACCTTCGCCGTGTCCAACGCGCTCGCGATGATGGCGGTCGGCATGTACGGGACCGAGGCGCTGCGCTCGATGGGGTTCGCCACCGCGCGGCTGCTCGCGGCGATCTCGCTCGGGGTGATCTTCCTGTCGCTGATCGGCTTCCTGCTGCCCACCGCGACGCTTTGGCGCGCCAACAGCATCTATGCGATGCTGCTGGCGATCGCGCTGCTGCTGGTGATCCGCGCGCTGCTGACGCAGAGCGCGGGGGCCGATGCCTTTCGCCGGCAGAATCCTGATATTGGGCGCCGGACCGCGCGCCGCGCGGCTGAAGACGCTGTCGGAGGAGCCGGGACGCGGATTTCAACTGGTCGGCTATGTCGCGATGGCGGAGAATGAAACTGCGATCCGCGGCGCGGTGCCGCGGGCCGAGATCGCCAGCCTCGCCGATCATGCGATCGCGCTGGGCGCGGGCGAGGTGGTGCTGGCGATGGAGGAACGGCGCAATTCGCTGCCGCTCGCCGACCTGCTGCGGGTCAAGACCACCGGGGTGCATGTCAACGACATCGCGAGCTTCCTCGAGCGCGAGACCGGGCGCGTCGATCTGGCGACGACCAACCCCAGCTTCCTGATCTTTTCCGACGGTTTTTCGGCGGGACAGCGGATCGGCAAGGTCAGCAAGCGGCTGTTCGATATCCTCGCCAGCCTGGCGGTGCTGGTGGTCGGCCTGCCGCTGATCGTCATCGCCGGGATCGCGGTGCGGCTCGACAGCAAGGGGCCAATCTTCTATCGCCAGCCGCGCGTCGGCATGTTCGGCGAGCCCTATAATATCATCAAGATCCGCTCGATGCGCACCGATGCCGAAGCGGCGGGAAAGGCGGTGTGGGCGAGCGAGAACGACCCGCGGATCACCCGTGTCGGCCGCATCATCCGCAAGCTGCGGATCGACGAACTGCCGCAGACCTGGTGCGTGCTGAAGGGCGAGATGAGCTTCGTCGGGCCGCGTCCCGAGCGGCCGAGCTTCGTCGAGGAGCTGGAACGCGAGCTGCCCTATTATGCCGAGCGCCACATGGTGAAGCCTGGCCTGACCGGCTGGGCGCAGATCAACTACCCCTATGGCGCATCGGTCGAGGATGCGCGGGTGAAGCTGGAATACGACCTTTATTACGCGAAGAATTATTCGCCCTTCCTCGACCTGCTGATCCTGCTCCAGACCGTGCGCGTCGTGCTGTGGCCGGAGGGGGCGCGCTGACCATGGGGGCGCTCGCGGACTTTTCGGCCGTGGTGGCGGGGGTAACCTTTGCCGGCTTCGCGGCGGTGACGCTGTGGCTGATGCTGCGGCCGCGCGCGCGGATGGCGGCGCTGATGCCGAGCTTCGGCTGGCTCATCGCGGCGGCGGGCGGCATGACCCTGTGGAGCGCGGGTATCTGGTGGGCCGGTCCGGCGTCGCCGGAGGCCTTTGCCGCACGCACATTGTCGAACGTGGCGGTGCTGGGCTGGCTGAGCGCGACCTTCTGGAACGCGCGCGCGCCGATGTCGCGTCCGCTGCGGCTGATCCTGCGGCTGATCGCCACGCAGTTGCTGGTCGCCGCGGTCTTTGCGGCCGCCGTCTGGACGCGCCAGGGCGCGGCGGCGGGCGCGTGGATCGGACCGGGCCTGTCGATCGTCATGATGATCGCGGCGTCGGGCGGGCTGCTGCTCGTCGACAGCGGGGTGCGGCACGCCAGCGCCGGCCTGCGCATGCCCCTGCTCGCCGTCGCGGGCGGCTTTGCGATGCTGTGGGCCTATGAGCTCAATATCGGTTTCATCGGCGTGATGACCGGGACGTCGGCGCGGACGCTGATCCTGCTGCTGCCCGCGGTCGTGCTGTTGACGCTGCCCACCTTTGTCCTCGCGGCGATGGATGTCGGGCGCGAGCGGATGCGTCTGTCGCGCACCGCCGCGACGCGCACGATCCTGTTGATGGGGGGCGCCAGCTATCTGGTGCTGATCGGGCTGGCCGGCGCGGTCGCGCGGACGATCGGCGGCAACTATGCCGAACTGGCGCAGAGCCTGTCGCTGATCGTCGCACTGGGGGCGGGCGGCCTGCTCCTCGCCTCGGCGCGCGCGCGGGCGTGGCTGTCGGTGATGATCTCGAAGCATTTTTTCGAGCATCGCTATGATTATCGCGCCGAATGGATGCGCTTCACCGCGACGCTGGCGCGCACCGACCATCGGGAGGGCGAGGGGGACGGCGACCTGCACCGCCGCGTCGCCAGGGCGCTGGCCGAGCTGACCGGGAGCCCCGGAGCGCTGCTGATGAGCCCCGACGCGCAGGGCCATTACCGCGTCGTCGACCGCTGGCACTGGAGCGCGGACGCGGACGCCGACCGCGCGCTGTCGCTGCGCTCGGCCTTCATGCTGCAGGACTCGGGACATATCGTCGACCTCGACGCGGTGCGCCGCGGCGCGACCACCGCGGGCGGGCAGGATCTGGCGATCCCCGACTGGCTGATCGCCGACACGCGCGCATGGGTGGTGGTGCCGGTGCTCCATTTCCAGCGGATGATCGCGATCGTCATCCTGCACCGCCCGCCGGTGTCGCGCGCGCTCGACTGGGAGGATCTCGACGTGCTGCGCATCGCAGGGCGGCAGGCGGGGAGCTACCTCGCCGAATCGCAGAGCCAGGCGGCCTTGTCGGAGGCGAAACGCTTCGACGAGTTCAACCGCCGCTTCGCCTTCATCATGCACGACATCAAGAATCTGGCGAGCCAGCTCGCCCTGCTCGCGCGCAATGCGGAGCGCCACGCCGACAAGCCGGAATTCCGCGCCGACATGGTCGAGACGCTGAAGCTGTCGGCGGGCCGCCTGTCCGACCTGCTCGCGCGCCTGTCGCCGCGCGAGCGCGGGCGCGCGGCGGAGGCGGGGCAGGTGATGATCGAGCCGCTGCTCGACGGCATCGCGGCGCAGATGCGCCCGCGCCGGACGCTGTCGGTGGGCTGCGAGGTCGGGCTGTCGGCCTGGGCCGACGATGCGTCGGTGCGCCAGATCGTCGAGCAGCTGGTGACCAATGCGATCGACGCCTCGGCCGACGATGCGCCGGTGCAGCTGATCGCGGCGCGCGAGGCGGGGCGGGTGCGGATCGACATCCTCGACCAGGGCGAGGGCATGAGCCGCGAGTTCATCCGCGACGGCCTGTTCAAACCGTTCGTGTCGACGAAGGAGGGCGGCTTCGGTCTCGGCGCCTTCGAGGCGCTGCAACTGGCGCAGGCGATCGGCGGGGCGATCGACGTGACGAGCGAACCCGGCGAGGGGAGCCGGTTCACCCTGTGGCTGCCCGCCGCGGGCGAAGACTGGATGAAAGTGGCATGATGAAGAAGGACGGCGCCGAAGCACCGCGCAAGCTGCTGGTGGTCGAGGACGACCCGGGGCTGCAGACGCAGCTCAAATGGGCCTATGAGGATTATCAGGTGCTGGTCGCGGGCGACCACGACGCGGCGATCGAGCTGCTGCGCGCCGAGGAGCCCGATGTGGTGACGCTCGACCTTGGCCTGCCACCCGATCCCGACGGGACGCGCGAGGGGTTCCGGACGCTGAAGGCGATCCTCGAAATGAAGCCCGACACCAAGGTGATCGTCGTGTCGGGGCATGGCGAGCGCGCGAGCGCGCTGAACGCCATCGCGCAGGGCGCGTGGGATTTCTATCAGAAGCCGATCGACATCGACGAGCTGGGGCTGATCGTGCGGCGGGCCTTTCATGTCCGCGAGCTGGAGGTCGAGAATGCCCGGCTGGCCGAACAGGGCGCGAACGACAACCGCGTGCTCGGCGGCATGATCACCGGCGCGCCCGAGATGCTGAAGGTCGCGCGCACGATCGAACGCGTCGCCAATCTCGACGTGTCGGTGATGCTGCTCGGCGCGAGCGGGACCGGCAAGGAATTGCTGGCGCGCGGGCTGCACGAGGCGAGCGGGCGGCGCGACGGCGCGTTCGTCGCGATCAACTGCGCCGCCATTCCCGAAAACCTGCTCGAAAGCGAATTGTTCGGGCACGAAAAGGGCGCCTTCACCGGCGCGGTCAAGACCACCGAGGGCAAGATCGAGCTGGCGCATGGCGGCACGCTCTTCCTCGACGAGGTCGGCGACATTCCGCTGCCGCTGCAGGTCAAATTGCTGCGTTTCCTGCAGGAAAGGACGATCGAGCGGATCGGCGGGCGCAAGTCGATCGCGGTCGATACCCGCATCGTCTGCGCGACGCACCGCGACCTCGACGCGATGATCGCGGCGCAGAGTTTCCGCGACGACCTCTATTACCGGCTCGCCGAGATGGTGGTGAAGATCCCCTCGCTCGTCGAGCGGCCGGGCGACGCGGTGCTGCTCGCGCGCCACTTCCTCCACCAATATGCGCCCGAGATGAATCCCGGCGTGCGCGGTTTCGCGCCCGACGCGCTGCAGGCGATCGACGAGGCGCGCTGGCCGGGCAATGTCCGCGAGCTGGAAAACCGCATCAAGCGCGCGGTGATCATGGCCGACGGCAAGCTGGTCGCGAAGGACGACCTCGATCTTGCCGGCGCGGCGGCGAACGACGGCGAGGAAAGCTGGCTCAACCTGCGCAGCGCGCGCGAGGCGGCCGACCGGGTCGCGATCCGCCGCGCGATGATGCAGAGCGAGGGCAATATCTCCGCCGCCGCCAAGCTGCTCGGGATCAGCCGCCCGACGCTTTACGACCTGCTCAAGCAATATCGGATGCAGGCGGCCTGAGTTGCGCCGCCTTCGTATCTGGATCGGCGCCCTGTGCGGCGCGCTGTTGCTGGCGGGGTGCGGCGAGCCGCGTCCGGTGAGCCCGCGCGCCGCGCTCGAACAAAGGCGCGTCGCGCTGCAGAAGGAACTCGCCGACGATCCGGAACAGCTCGCGCAGCAGGTCGAACTGGCGCGCGTGCTGTTCAGGCTCGGCGACGGGGTCGGCGCCGAGGCGGCGGTGCATGCGGCGCTCGGCGCTGGCGGCGACGAGGCGGCGCTGCGGCCGCTGGCGGCGAAGGCGGCGGCGATGCAGGGCGACGGCGACCGCGCCTTCCGCATCCTCGATGCCGGACCGATCGCGCCCGAGATGATCGGCGAGGCGGCGTGGGTCGCGGGCAACGTCCATCTGGACAACGGCGATCTCGGCGCCGCGCGCGACGCGTTCGACCGGGCGGTGCGGGACCTGCCGCGCGCGTCGGACCTGTGGGTCGATGTCGCGCGCTTTCGCGACGCCAATGCCGATGCGCTGGGCGCGCGCGACGCGGTCGATTATGCGATCGAGCTCGACAAGGCGAACAGCGCGGCGCTGGCCTACAAGGCGAACCTCGTCCGCGCCCAGTCGGGACTGATGGCGGCGCTGCCCTGGTACGACAAGGCACTCGCCGCCGATCCGGACAATGCCGGCGCGCTGATCGACCAGGCCGCGACGCTCGGCGACCTCGGGCGCTACAGGGACATGCTGGTATCGCTGCGCCGTGCCGCGACGCTGGTGCCCGGCAATGCGCAAATCTATTATTTGCAGGCAGTGCTCGCGGCGCGGGCGGGCAATTACCGGTTGGCGCGCAGCCTGCTCCAGCGAACGCGCGGCCGGATGGACGACGAACCGGGGTTCATGCTGCTCAGCGCGGTCGTCGAGCTCGAACTCGGCGGCGAGGCGGTCGCGGCGACCTGGGCTGACCGGCTGATCGACGTGCAGCCCGAAAACCTCGCCGCGCGCCGTATCCTCGCCGTGTCCGAATGGGCGGGGGGAGATGCCGATGGCGCCGCCGAAGCGCTGACGCCGATCGTGTCGCGCGCCGACGCCGACAGCTGGTCGCTGCTGCTCGCGGCCAGGGTCGCGGCCGAGCTGGGGCAGAAGGCGGCGTCGGCCGAATATCAGGAGCGGGCGGCGGCGCTGGCGCCGGGCGAGGCGGCGCCCTTCGCGCCCGACGGGTTCGGCCTGGCGGCGGGTGCCGACGCCGAGCCGCTCAACCCCGCGAAGGTGATTCCGGCGATGGAAGCCGAAATGGCGAGCGGCAACGCGGCGCGGGCGCTGTCGCGCGCGGCGTTGCTGCGCGACGCCAATCGCGGGGTCGCCGACGCGCATATATTGCACGGCGATGCGGCGCTGGCGGCGGGCGATACCCGGCTGGCGGTGCAGAGTTTCCGCGCCGCACGCGACCTCGATGCGGGCGAGCGAACGACGCTGCGCCTTGCCAACGCCCTGTTCCGCGCGGGCGACCCCGCGGGATCGGGCGCGGCGATCATGGCGCTGCGCGACAGCCAGCCGTCGAGCATCGCCGCCGACCGGCTGGCGGGCTCGCTCGCGATGGACCTTCGGCATTGGGACGAGGCGATCACCCATTTCGAGCGCGTGCGCCAGCGGATCGGCAATCGCGACGTCGTCGTGCTGCGCGAATTGTCGAAGGCCTATGCGGCGAAGCGCGACCGCGCCCGCGCCACCGCGACGATCGCGCTGGCGTACCGGCTGCAGCCGCTCAACGGAGAGATCATGCGGCTTTATGCCGACCAGCTCGCGCAGGGTGGCGACGTGCGGGGCGCGACGGACCTGCGCGAGAAGATGGAGCAGGTGGGGCGGTAGGGCCGCCAGCAGTCTCGTCATTGCGAGCGAAGCGAAGCAATCCAGGGCGGTTTACGCGGGCCCTGGATTGCTTCGCTTCGCTCGCAACGACGGGCGAATGATGGATGGTGGCGTCAGGCCTCTGTCAGATCGAGCAGGGTTCGCGCGTCGAGGCCGATGCGGCGCATCTGTTCGGCGACCGGGGGCCAGACATTCGCCAGGAAATCCTCGCGCATCAGGGTGCGCAGCCGTTCGGTCGCGCCGTCGGCGACGAACATGCCGACGCCGCGCTTCACGGTGACGAGGCCCTCATCCTGAAAGGTCTGATAGGCCTTGGCGACGGTGAGCGGGTTGGCGCCTTCCTCCGCGGCGAGGCTGCGCACCGACGGCAGCATGTCGCCGTCGCTGAAGCTGCCGTCGAGGATGGCGTTGGCGATCACGTCGCGCAGACGCTGGTATACGGGTTTGGGCTGGTCGAGCATGCCGCTTTAATGCCATAAGACAGCAGCACAGTCAAATCATAAACTTAGCTTTATTGGCGGGCCGTTGAAATTAAATGTCCCAAGCGCGAACGACTTTGTCATATTCGGGACGAGGGCGTTCGGAGAGGTCGGCAGCCAGCGGTGCCGAGGAAGAAATAGCCGACCACGCGGTCGCCTTCGCGCGCGCCGAAAGCCGCCACGACGTCGGCGCTGTACGCCGCCCAGCCGGTGAGCCAGCTGCCGACGAAGCCGTGCGCGTGCGCGGCGTGGAGCAGGTTCATGCCGACGGCGCCCGCCGACATCTGCTGTTCCCATACCGGGATTTTCGCGCCTGCGACCGGGGTCGAGATGAGGACGAGCAAGGTTGGCGCCTGATGCGCGAACTGGTCGAGCGCCGACAGGTCGAGGCCCGCGGCGCCGGGGTTTTCCTTCACCCACGCGTCCTTGAGCAGGCTCGCGAATGTTTCGCGCTGGTCATCGGCGACGGTGACGATGCGCCAGGGCGCGAGCTTGCCATGGTCGGGGGTGCGCAGCGCCAGCGCGATGATATCGCGCAATTGCGCGGCATCGGGGCCGGGCGCGACCATGGCGCGCGCCTTGCCCGAACGGCGGGTGGCGAGGTGGGCGAGGAGCGAGGAGGTGTCGTTGAACATGGCGCCGCATGTGGCCTTTCCGGAACGCCCTTGCAAGTGTTGCGAACGATTCGCAACAAAATCGCGCGCTTAGCCAACCGGTTTCATGCGCAATTAGATTCTTCCCATACGCAATTTTCGCGCTAGGTTGCCCTATAACCGGGCCGCATCGACGGCACCCAAAGCACAACGATCCTAGGGAAAAGTCGCACATGACCAAAGCCTACGCCCAGCACGGGGACTCCGCTGGCACGTTCCTCGGCCATCCGAAAGGCCTGTTCGTTCTCTTTTTCGCCGAGATGTGGGAGCGTTTTTCCTATTACGGCATGCGCGCGCTGCTGATTTTCTATCTCACCAAGCACTGGTTGTTCTCGGATAGTGAATCGGGCGTCATCTACGGCGCCTATACCGCGCTGGTCTATATCACCCCGGTGCTTGGCGGCTATCTGGCGGACCGATGGCTGGGACAGCGAAAGGCGGTTCTCTATGGCGCGATCCTGCTGACTTTCGGGCATTTCATGATGGGATTCGAGGGTGACGGGGGACAGGATCCGGCCAGCCTCAACATCTTCTGGCTCGCGCTCGCCTTCATCATCGTCGGGTCGGGCTTCCTGAAAGCCAATATCTCGGTGATCGTCGGCCAGCTCTATCCGCGCACCGACGTGCGCCGCGATGGCGCCTACACCATCTTCTACATGGGGATTAACCTTGGCGCGGCGCTCGGTTCGCTGCTCTGCGGCTATCTCGGCGAAACCTATGGCTGGGCCTATGGCTTCGGCGCCGCGGGTTTCGGCATGCTGCTCGGCCTGATCGTCTTCGTCGCGTTCAAGCCCTTGTTGCTCGGTCGCGGCGAGCCCGAAAATCCGGCGCTGCTAACCGAGAAGAAGTTCGGCATTCCCTTTGAATGGCTGCTCTATGCCGTCGGGCTCGTCGCCGTCGTCATATGCTGGTGGCTGGTGCAGAACCAGGCGATCGTCGGCACGCTGCTCGGCGCTGCGGGCCTGATCCTCATCGCCTATGTGATTGGCACCGCGGTCATCAAGCTGCCCGCCGAAGACCGCGACCGCATCTTCGCCGCGATGTTCCTGATCCTCGGTTCGATCCTGTTCTGGGCGCTGTTCGAACAGGCGGGTTCGTCGCTCAATCTCTTCACCGACCGCTATGTCGACCGCGGCGGGGTGCCGGCTTCGGTGTTCCAGTCGGTCAACGCCATCTACATCGTCCTGCTCGCGCCGCTGTTCGCGGGGCTGTGGACCTGGCTCGGCCGCAAGGGCATGGAGCCATCGACGCCGGTGAAGTTCGGTCTTGCGATGCTTCAGCTCGGCCTCGGCTTCTATGTCCTCAAATGGGGTGCGGCCGCGGTCGGCATGGAAAATGCGACGCCGGTGCTTTTCATCTTCCTCATCTATCTGTTCCATACGACCGGCGAACTGTGCCTCTCGCCCGTAGGCCTCAGCGCGATGAACCGGCTGGCAGCCGGCGCATATGGCGTCGCTGATCATGGGCACCTGGTTCTTCGCTTCGGCGACGGGCAATTTCGCCGCCGGCCTGATCGCCGCAGCGACGGGATCGGAAAAGGCGAGCGGCGAAGGCGCCGGCAAGGCGCTGGTGCTCGACGTCTATGGGACGATCGGCCTGTGGGCGGTCGGCTTCGGTGTCCTCGTCATTCTGGTCTCGCCGCTGATCAAGAAGCTGATGCACCTCGACACGCTGCGCGACGCCGACGATCTGGCGGGCCAGAAGGAACTCGCCGAACCGCAGGGCGCCGGCGTCCATCCCGAACGCAAGGGAGCGTAAGCGATGATCCGGGGCGTGAGGGCCGACCTGCTGGCCGCGGTGTCGCTGGCGTTCGCGGGTTGCACCGCGAACAGCGGCGAGGTGGAAACGGCGAGCAGCAAGCCCGCCCCCGAAAAGCCGGTCAAGTTCAACAAGGACCCCTATCCGTCGACCTACACCGGCTATCCGACGCGGCTGACGGTCGTGCGGAACGTCACCATCTTCGACGGCGAGGGCGGGCGGATCGACAACGGGTCGATCGTCCTGTCGAGCGGCAAGGTGGACCGGATCGGCGGTCCCGGCATGGAGCTGCCGACCGACGCCGACGTCGTCGACGGCACCGGCAAATATCTGACCCCCGGCGTGATCGACGTTCACAGCCACCTCGGCGATTATCCGAGCCCCAGCGTCGAGGCGCATTCGGACGGCAATGAGGCGACGTCGCCGACCACGCCCGAGGTCTGGTCCGAGCACAGCGTCTGGCCGCAGGATCCCGGTTTCGGCCGCGCGCTGGCCAATGGCGGCGTGACGACTCTCCAGATCCTGCCGGGCAGCGCCAATCTGATGGGCGGGCGCTCGATCACGCTCAAGAATGTGCCGGCGCGCACCGTGCAGGGCATGAAATTCCCCGGCGCGCCCTATGGCCTGAAAATGGCGTGCGGCGAGAATCCGAAGCGCGTCTACGGCAGCAAGGGGCGCATGCCCTCCACCCGCATGGGCAATTTCGCGGTCAACCGCGCGACCTGGGCGAAGGCCGTCGCCTACAAGAAGAAGCTCGACGAGGGCAAGGCGGTCGATCGCGACCTGGCGATGGAGACGCTGGCGGGCGTGCTGTCGGGCGAAATCCTCGTCCACAATCACTGCTACCGCGCCGACGAGATGGCGCTGGTGATCGATATGTCGAAGGAGTTCGGCTACAAGGTGTCGGCCTTCCACCACGCGGTCGAGGCATACAAGATCGCCGACCTGCTGGAAAAGGAAGGCATCTGCGCCGCGATGTGGGCCGACTGGTGGGGCTTCAAGATGGAAGCCTATGACAGCGTGCCCGAAAATATCCCGCTGGTGTACAAGGCGGGCGCCTGCACCATCGTCCATTCGGACGATGCCAACCAGATCCAGCGGCTGAACCAGGAGGCGGCGAAGGCACTGGCGGCGGGGCGCCGCATGAGGATGCAGATCAGCGACGAACAGGCCTGGACCTGGCTGGCGATCAACCCCGCGAAGGCGCTGGGCATCGGCGACCGGACCGGCAGCCTGAAGCCCGGCAAGATGGCCGACGTCGTGCTGTGGAACGGCAATCCGTTCAGCGCCTATACGCGGCCCGAGAAGGTGTGGATCGACGGCGCGATGATGTATGACGCGATGGACCCGAAACGGCGCCCGGTGAGCGATTTCGAGCTGGGCCAGCCGGGTGAGGGAGATGTGAAATGAGTGCGCTCCTGACGGCCCTTTCCTTCGTAGTCCGTGCCCCTGCGAAGGCAGGGGCCCATCTCCGAACCCGTCGATATCACGCGGGCGGCGGCGAAAGAGCGAGGGAGCAGGTGATGGGCCCCTGCCTTCGCAGGGGCGCAGCGCGAGCGGGTTTGGGGGGCGCATTGATTGCGGCGCTTGCCCTTGCCGCGCCAGCGCAGGCCCAGGATGTCGCGATCACCAACGCGAAGCTGGTCATCGGCGACGGCAGCGCGCCGATCGACGGCGGCACCGTCGTCGTGCGCGGCGGCAAGGTCGTGGCGGCGGGCGCCGGTGTGGCGGTCCCGGCCGGAGTCGAACGTGTCGATGCGGGCGGGCGCTGGGTCACGCCGGGCATCGTCGCGGCGTTCAGCCGCGTCGGGCTGGTCGAGGTCGACGCCGTCACCGGCAGCAACGACCGCTCGGCGAGCAAGTCGCGCTTTTCGGCGGGGCTCGACATCGCGCCGGCGCTCAATCCGATGGGATCGCCCGTCGCGGTCAACCGCGCCGCGGGCGTGACCCGCGCGATCGTCGCGCCGGGGGCGAGCGGCAATTTGTTCGCGGGCCAGGGCGCGGTGGTCGACCTGGCCGATGACAACGACATGGTGACCAAGCCCCGCGCGCTGCAGTTCGTGGCGTTCGGCGAGGACGGGTCGGCGAAGGCGGGCGGCAGCCGCGCCGCGCTGTTCCTGCTGTTCCGCGAACAATTGCTCGCGGCGCGCAGCTATGCCCGCAACCCCGCGACGCTGGCCGAATGGGGCAATGACGCGCTGATCCAGCGCGCCGATGCCGAAGCGCTGGTGCGGGTGATCGACGGCACGACGCCGCTGTTCGTGCGCGTCGACCGCGCCACCGACATCTTGAACGTGCTCAAGCTCAGGCAGGAGTTTCCGGCGCTGAAGCTGGTGCTGGTCGGCGCGACCGAGGGCTGGCTGGTCGCGCGCGACATCGCCGCGGCGCGCGTGCCGGTGCTGGTGTCGCCGCTGACCGACCTTCCCGGCAATTTCGAGCAATTGGGCGCGACCCAGTCGAACGCCGGGCGGCTGGCCGCCGCGGGCGTGCCGGTGTCGGTCGGGGTGTTCGACGACGACGATGCGCACAAGATGGGCTATGCGACGCAATATGCCGGCAACCTCGTCGGATTGACGAAGCTGCCCGGCGCGAGCGGGCTGAGCTGGGACCAGGCCTTTGCGGCGATCAGCAGCGCTCCGGCGCGCGCGGTCGGCATGGACGCCACCGTCGGATCGCTGCGGCCCGGCCGTGTCGGCGATGTGGTGATCTGGGACAATGATCCGCTCGAACTCGGCAGCCGGCCGACTGCGGTGTGGATCGACGGCAAGGCGCAGTCGCTGACGACGCGGCAGGATCGCCTGCGCGACCGTTATGCGACCCCGCAGGAAGGCGGTTTGCCGAAAGCTTACGACCGATAGTCATATCGGGCGTTGCGCCGGGCGGCGCGACACCCCTCCTTTCTTTGTCCCGGCCTTCGCCGGGATGACGGATATGATATGATGGGTCGTGCCGGGAGGAGAGGGAGAGCTCCATGCAACCGATGACGCTGTTGATCACCACGGGGGTGCTGTTCGTCGGCACCCATTTCGCGCTGTCGCACCCGTTGCGCGCGCCGCTCGCGGGGCGGATGGGCGAACGGGCGTTCCAGATCGTCTATTCGGTGGTCGCGATCGCGACCTTCGCGCTGCTGGTGCAGGCGTGGCGCGGCATGCCGCCCGAGCCGCCGCTCTGGGCGGGCGGCGACGGCTTGTGGATGGTCGCGACGCTGATCGTGCTGGTCGCGAGTATCCTGTTCATGGGATCGCTGATCGGCAATCCGGCGCTGCCCGCTCCCAACGCCGCGGCGGCGGCGCAGGGCGCGCCGCGCGGGGTGTTCGCGATCACGCGCCATCCGATGATGTGGGGTTTTGCCCTGTGGGCGCTTGCCCATGCGCTGGTCGTGCCGACGCCGGGTCAGATCGTGCTGTCGGCGATCATCGCCTTTCTCGCGCTCGGCGGGTCGGCGGGGCAGGATGTCAAGAAGGCGCGGCTGATGGGCGACGCCTGGCGCCACTGGGCGGCGCGGACGAGCTTCGTCCCCTTCGCGCGGCAACTCGGCGGGCGGGGGGCGTGGGGCGATGCGATCCCGCGGCCGCATGCGCTGTTCGGCGGGATATTGCTGTGGGCCGCCGCGACCTGGGCGCATGGCGCATTGGGCTATATGGTCGCGGGCATCTGGCGCTGGGTCGGCTGAGCCGGTGAGCGATGAGGCGCATCTTTCGGACCTGGCGCTGCGCCTGCTCGGGCGGCCCTATGCCGACCTCGATCCCGAGGAAGGCCGCGTCCTGCAGGCGATCGCGGCGCGCGCGCCGACGAGCCGCGACGCCGCCGACCTCGACGACGCGCGCGCGAGTTTCGGCGACCGGCTGGCCGACCGCGTCGCGGCGGTGGGCGGGTCGTGGGGCTTCATCATCGTCTTCGCGCTGGTACTGCTCGCGTGGATGCTGCTCAATTCGGAGGTGCTGCAGCATTTCGGGCTCGCCTTCGATCCCTATCCGTTCATCTTCCTCAACCTGATGCTGTCGACGCTGGCGGCGGTGCAGGCGCCGATCATCATGATGAGCCAGAACCGCGCCTCCGCGAAAGACCGGCTGGCCGCGAGCCTCGATTACGAGATCAACCTGCGCGCCGAGCTGGAGATCATGCGGCTGCATCACAAGATTGACGCGCTGACCGAGAAGGTTGGGGAGTTGGGCGGCAACGGCTGAACTGTTCCCCGGCGAAAGCCGGGGTCCAGTTGACGCAGCGTTGGCTTCTGGGCCCCGGCTTTCGCCGGGGAGCAGACTAAAGCCGCACCATCCGCATGCCCTGTTCGCCGTAGCGATTGCCGCTGGTGCCGCCCATCGGTGCCGCGGCGTCGATCGCGGCGAGGTCGTCGGCGGTGAGCGTCACGTCGGCGGCGGCGACGCTGTCTTCCATCGTCGCGCGGCGCTTGGTGCCGGGGATGGGGACAATGTCGGGACCTTGCGCGAGCAGCCAGGCGAGCGCGACCTGCGCCTTCGACACGCCATGGCGGTCCGCCACCGCGCCGATCGCATCGACGATCGCGAGGTTGGCGGGCAGGTTTTCCTCCGAATAGCGCGGATCGTTGCGGCGCCAGTCATGTTCGGGAAGCTCGTCGCGGCTGCGCACGGCGCCCGCGAGGAAACCGCGGCCGAGCGGCGAATAGGGGACGAAACCGATGCCGTTCTCGCGGCAGGCGGTCAGGATTTCCGCTTCCACGTCGCGTTCCCAGATCGAGTATTCGCTTTGCAGCGCGGTGATCGGCGCGGCTTTCGCGGCGCGGCGGATCGTTTCGGGACCGGCTTCGGACAGCGCGATGTGGCGGACCTTGCCCTCCTTCACCAGCTCCATCATGCCGCCGACGGTCTCCTCGATCGGCACCGACGGGTCGACGCGGTGCTGGTAGAAGAGGTCGATCGTGTCGATGCCGAGCCGCTGGAGCGAGCCTTCGCACGCGCGGCGCGCATTTTCGGGGCTGCCGTCGACGCCGACGATCTGGTTGCCGTCGAATTTGAAGCCGAACTTGGTCGCGATGACCAGCCCCTCGCGCTTGCCCTTGATCGCGGCGCCGAGCAGTTCCTCGTTGCTGAACGGGCCATAGATTTGCGCGGTGTCGAAGAAGGTGACGCCGAGGTCGATGGCGCGGTGGATCGTCGCGGTCGATTCGTCGAGGTCGGCGGCCTCGCCATAGAGGATGTTGCCGCCCTTGATCATCGGCATGCAGCCGATGCCGATGGCGGACACTTCGAGGCCGTGGCCGAGCGTGCGGTATTTCATGATGGCTCTCCCGTTGGTTGATCGTCGCCGACTCCGTCGGCGGCATATTTGGTGGCGGCGACATCGGCGATAACATTGCCGAGTGTCCGGAAAATGTCGGGGAAGGTTTCGACCGCGACGAGCAGGGCCAGCGGCGCGACCGGCACGCCCATGGCGATCGCGATCGGCGCGATCGAGGTCACGAAGCTGATCGAGCCGGGCAGGCTGACCGACGACAGCGCCGCCGCCATCGCGACCGCAAGTCCGACCGCCATTTCCCAGGGCGTGAGTTCGACCCCGAACAGCCAGGCGACATAGACCACGACCGCGAGGTTCATCGCCGGGCTGGTGAAGCGGAACAGCGCGACTGCGAGCGGCAGCACCACGTCGGCCTTCTTGGGATCGACGCCGAGTTCCTCCGACGATTTGAGCATCGCGGGCAGGCTGGCGAGCGAGCTTTGGGTGCTGATCGCGACCGCGAGCGTCGGCACCATTGCGCGGACGAAGCGCGGCAGCGAAATGCCGACGACGAGCCAGGCGAGCAAAAGCCCGAGGAGGACGCAGCAGACGCCGATCGCCATCAGGATCAGCACATAATGGATCAGCCCGCCGAATGCCGCGAACCCCGCCTTGACCGCCAGCGCATAGCCGAGCGCGAACACGCCGATCGGGGCGAGCGCGAGCACCCAGCCGATGACGATCAGCATCGCGTCGCCGAGCGCCTTGAACAGTCCCGACAGGGTGGCGCGCTGCGGCGTTTCGAGCCTGGTGATCGCGAAGGCGAAGATGGTGGTGAAGACGATCAGCGGCAGGATTGCGGTTTCGGCGGCGGCGGCGATCGGGTTGGTCGGAATCAGCGAGAGCAGGAAATCGCCGAAGGTCGGTGAGGGTCCGGCCTCCGCCGTGCCGCCGAGGCCGTGGCGCAGCGCATCGGCGGCGCTCGCCGAGAGCGGGAAGAAGCGCAGCAGCAGCGGTGTCATCAGCAGCGACATGGCTCCCGACAGGAAGATGGCGGCGAGGAAGATGACCACCGCGCGCGCCGCCAGCTTGCCCGCGCGCGCGGCGTCGGCGGTCGCGGTGATGCCGGTGATGAGCAGCGCGACGACGAGCGGGACGATCGTCATCTTGAGCGCGTTGAGCCACAGCAGCCCGACCGGTTCGATGAAGGGCAGCGAGGCGGTCGCCGCGTCCATCGACACGCTTTCGATCGCGATGCCGATGAGCATGCCGGCAATCAGCGCGCCCAGGATGATCCATGCCGATTTCAAGTTCAAATTCCCCTTGGGAGCGCCGCTCAGCTTGCCAACAAAAAACGGCTGACCTACTGCCGTCCCGGGAACGCCGGGGTGGGCTTTCACCCGGCTTATTTGGCAGAGGTTTCATGCGCAAGTTTTTCGGCACCGACGGCATTCGCGGGCTGACCAACCAGATCCCGATGACGGTCGAGGTCGCGATGCGCGTCGGCATGGCGGCGGGCGCGCATTTCCTGCGCGGCGACCACAAGCATCGCGTGCTGATCGGCAAGGATACGCGGTTGTCGGGCTATATGCTCGAAAATGCGCTGGTCGCGGGTTTTACCAGCGTCGGCATGGACGTGGTGCAGGTCGGCCCGATGCCCACCCCCGCGATCGCGATGCTGACCCGCTCGATGCGCGCCGACCTGGGCGTGATGCTGTCGGCGAGTCACAATCCCTATTACGACAACGGCATCAAGCTGTTCGGCCCCGACGGCTATAAATTGTCCGACGAGGACGAGCTACAGATCGAACTGCTGCTGGCGAGCGAGCCGAAGCTCGCCGAGCCGGCGCAGATCGGGCGCGCCAAGCGTATCGACGACGCGCGCGGGCGCTATATCCATGCGGTGAAGCAGAGCCTGCCCGAATCGGTGCGGCTCGACGGCCTCAAGATCGTGCTCGATTGCGCCAATGGCGCCGCCTACAACAGCGCGCCGACGGTGTTCTGGGAGCTCGGCGCCGACGTCGTCGCGATCGGGGTCACGCCGAACGGCATCAACATCAACGACAAATGCGGATCGACCTCGCCGGGACTGCTGCAGGAAACCGTCGTCGCGAGCGGCGCCGACATCGGTATCGCATTGGACGGCGACGCCGACCGGCTGATCGTCGTGGACGAGGCGGGCGCGATCGTCGACGGCGACCAGATCATGGCGCTGATCGGCGCGAGCTGGGCACGGCAGGGACGGCTGAAGGGCGGCGGCGTCGTCGCGACGGTGATGTCGAACCTGGGCCTCGAACGTTTCCTTCAGGGGCAGGGGCTGACGCTGGAGCGGACGAAGGTCGGCGACCGTTATGTGCTCGAACGGATGAAGACCGGCGGTTTCAACGTCGGCGGCGAGCAGTCGGGGCACATGATCCTGTCCGATCATGCGACGACCGGCGACGGCACCCTCGCGGGGCTGCAGGTGCTCGCCGAGCTGGTCGCATCGGGCAAGTCGGCAAGCGAATTGCTCCACCAGTTCGATCCGGTGCCGCAGCTTTTGAAGAATGTCCGCTTCGCGGGCGGCGCTCCGCTGGAAGACGCGCGGGTCAAGACGGCGATTGCCGACGGCGAGGGCACGCTGGCGGGGCGCGGGCGGCTCGTCATCCGCGCGTCGGGTACCGAACCCCTCATCCGCGTCATGGCCGAGGGCGATGATGCGGCGCAGGTCGAGCAGGTGGTCGATATGATCTGCGATGCGGTGCGTGCGGCGGCTGCCAACTGAACGATTTGTCTCACTCCGTTCGTGCTGAGCTTGTCGAAGCACCGTTCTTTTCTCTAAAGGCGGCGAAGGAAGAACGGCCCTTCGACAAGCTCAGGGCGAACGGTTTTTAAGGAATTTTCCATGCTCGAAATGCGTCCCGATTGCGAGAAATGCGGCCGCGATTTGCCCGCCAACATCCACGGTGCCTTCATCTGTTCGTTCGAATGCACCTTCTGCGCCAATTGCGCCGACAAGTTCGACGAAATCTGCCCCAATTGCGGCGGCGACCTGCTCGACCGGCCGCTGCGCGAGGGCGCGGCGCTGGCGAAATTTCCGGCCTCGACGGAGCGGAAATTCAAGGGGTGACCGCGCGCATATTGATTGTCGCCGGCTCGGACAGCGGGGGCGGCGCGGGGATCCAGGCCGATATCAAGACGGTCACGATGCTCGGCGGCCATGCGATGACCGCGATCACCGCGATCACCGCGCAGAATACGCTGGGCGTGCAGGGCGTCCATGCCGTGCCCACCGCCATGGTGCTGGCGCAGATCGACAGCGTTGCCGCCGACATCGGGGTCGATGCGGTCAAGATCGGCATGATCGGCAGCGCCGAAACCGCCGCGGCGGTCGCCGAACGGCTGTCGCGGCCCGACCTGACGCAGGCCGCGGTCGTTTTCGATCCGGTGATGGTGGCGACCAGCGGGTCGGTGCTGGCCGATGCGGATACGATCGCCGCGTTCCGGACGTTGCTGGACCGCGCGACGGTGGTGACGCCCAACCTGCCCGAACTCGCGGCGCTGGGCGGGCTGGAGGCGGTGCTGGCGCACGGCTGCGCGCTGCTCGAAAAGGGCGGGCATGGCGAAGGGGAGGCGGTCGTCGACCGGCTGTGGCCCAACGACGGCAGCCAGCCGGTCTATACCGAATGGGAAGCGCCGCGCATCGACACGCCGCACACCCACGGCACCGGCTGTACGCTGGCGAGCGCGATCGCGTGCGGTTTGGCGCAAGGCATGCCGCTGGAGCCCGCGACCGCCCGCGCGCGCGACTTCGTGCGGCTGGCGCTGATGGGCGCGCCGGGGCTGGGGCGGGGCCATGGTCCGATGGGGCAGCAGACGGTGCGCAATGACGGGCTGTTCACCGGCCCGGCGCTCAACCAGATCACGCTGCCCGCGAGCGACTATGCGGCGTCGGTGGCCTTCTACAAGCAGATGGGGCTGACGCAGATCGTCGACAGCCCCGGTAATGGATATGCGCGGTTCGAGGCGGTCAACGGCGTGACGCTGTCGATCCATCTATCCCCTCCCGCAAGCGGGAGGGGAGAGGAAGGGGTCACGACCTATCTCGAAAGCGGCGCGCTCGACGCCTGGGTCGCCTGGCTGGCGCGGCGCGGGGTGCGCTTCGACCAGATGCCGAAGGACGAGGAATGGGGCTGGCGCGAGGCGCGGCTGACCGATCCGTTCGGGAACCGGCTGTGCCTGTATCAGGCGGGCGAGTATCGGAGATATCCGCCGTGGCGTATCTAAAAGCCCCTCCCCTTCAGGGGAGGGGGTTGGGGTGGGGGCCATCGGCCTTGCGCAACCCCGACAGCCCCCACCCCCGGCCCCTCCCCTGAAGGGGAGGGGAGAAGATGATCGTCGGCGTCGACGAGGTCGGGCGCGGGCCGCTCGCCGGGCCCGTGGTCGCGGCGGCGGTTCTGCTGTGCGACGGCGGCATCGCCGGGCTCGACGACAGCAAGAAGCTGACCGCCAAACGCCGCGCCGTGCTGGAAGCCGAGATCAAGGCGCGCTGCCGCTGGGGCGTCGGCGAGGCGAGCGTCGCCGAGATCGACCGGATCAACATCCTGCAGGCCACCTTCCTCGCGATGACCCGCGCCGTCGATGCGCTGGGGTTCGAGCCGGCCGAGGTGCTGGTCGACGGCAACCGGCTGCCGAAATGGCGCTACGCCGCGCGGGCGATCGTCGGCGGCGACGCCCTGCACCCGTGCATCTCGGCCGCGAGCATCATCGCCAAGGAGCATCGCGACCGCTTCATGGTCGCGGCGGCGCGCGATTTTCCGCACTTCGGCTGGGAAAGAAACATGGGTTATGGTACCGCCCAGCATATCGCGGCGCTGCGTCGGCATGGCCCCACGCCGCTCCATCGGACCAGCTTTGCCCCGGTCGCTCAAATGCAGCTGGTCTGAGAACAGGAGACGGCGATGAGCAAGGGTTTCACGGCCGACGACGTCGGCGCGCAAACGGGCCGCCGCTTCCTCGTCACCGGAGCCAACGCCGGGCTGGGCTTCGAGGTGACGCGCGTGCTGGCGGCGCGCGGGGCGCAGGTCGTGCTGGCGTGCCGCGACGCGGGCAAGGCCGAAGCGGCGATGCACCGCATCCGCGCCGACCTGCCCGCCGTGGACCTGTCGTTCCAGCCGCTCGACCTCGCCGATCTCGATCAGGTGAAGGATGCAGCGAGGGCGGTACTCGCCGGGCCGCGGATCGACGTGCTGGTCAACAATGCGGGGGTGATGATCCCGCCGAAGACACTCACGAAGCAGGGTTTCGAGCTGCAGTTTGGGGTCAATCATCTCGGCACCTTCGCCTTCACCGGCCTGGTCCATCCGCATGTCGACGACCGCATCGTCGTCACCGGCAGCATCGCGCACAAGGGCGGCGAGATCGATTTCAGCGACCTGTCGGCAAGCCGCAGCTATCATAAATGGCCGCGCTATCAGGCGAGCAAGCTGGCGAATCTGCTGTTCATGTTCGAACTCGACCGGCGGCTGGGCGCGGCGGGGCGGGCGACGCAGGCGATCGGATGCCACCCCGGCGTCGCGCTGACCGAACTGACGCGGCACCTGCCGCTGCCGCTGCGGGCGATGACGCCGCTGGCCGGACCTTTCTTCAACAGCGCGGCACAGGGGGCGTGGCCGACGCTGCAGGCGGCGACGGGCGCGCATGTGCAGGGCGGCGATTATCTGGGGCCGCAGGGGCTGGGCGAAATCTCGGGGCGGTCGGGTCCGGCGCGCGCGACGCGGACGGCGCGCGATCCCAAGCTGGCGAGGGAATTGTGGGAGCGGTCGGTGGAGCTGTCGGGCGTCGATCCGGGCTTGTGACATACTCCCTCTCCCCTTGCGGGAGAGGGATGCGCAAACTTGGCAGCTTGCTGCCTGGTCGAAGCTGGGTGAGGGGTTGCGGTCCAAAGGACCGAGCGAGCTTCGCTCGCAACCCCTCATCCAACTGCGGCTAGCTCGCTTCGCTCGCAAGCCTTCGTATCCTTCTCCCGCAAGGGGAGAAGGAATTATTTTCGCGACTGAGTCCTCTTTGCCACAATACCACCGGTTGAGTCCGCGATTCGGCGCAGACTCCATATGCTGTGGGGGACTTCTTTCGTTCCTGTCGCGTTAACCATTATGACACTTGGAATCCCTAGAATCCCGGGGTTGACGGCGGACTCCGCCGGACTCATCAGGGCCTTCTTCGAGGACGGACAGGGGCGAGAGCATGGGTGTGATGGAACGGGTGAAGGCGCCCGCGATGAAGCAGCGTGCGGCGAAAATCGCGCCCGTCGACCTCCCGCTCGACAGCATCTTGCAGGGCGATTGCGTCGAGATGATGCGCAGCCTGCCCGCCGCGTCGGTCGACATGATCTTCGCCGACCCGCCCTATAATCTGCAACTCGGCGGCGACCTCCACCGTCCCGACGGCAGCCAGGTCGACGCGGTGAACGACGAATGGGACAAGTTCGACAGCCTTGGCGCCTATGACCGCTTCACCCACGCCTGGCTTGCCGAGGCGAAGCGCATATTGAAGCCCGGCGGCAGCATCTGGGTGATCGGCAGCTATCACAATATCTTCCGCGTCGGCACGGCGCTCCAGGACCAGGGCTATTGGATCCTCAACGATATCGTGTGGCGCAAGGCGAACCCGATGCCCAATTTCAAGGGCACGCGCTTCACCAATGCGCATGAAACGCTCATCTGGGCGTCGATGGGCGAGAAGGCGAAATATACGTTCAATTATCGCGCGATGAAGACGCTCAACGACGAGCTTCAGATGCGCAGCGACTGGCTGATCCCGATCTGCGGCGGGCAGGAGCGGCTCAAGAAGGGCGGGCACAAGGTCCACCCGACGCAGAAGCCCGAAGCCCTGCTCTATCGCATCCTGCTCGCCTGCTCGAACCCCGGCGACGTGGTGCTCGATCCCTTCTTCGGCACCGGCACGACGGGTGCGGTCGCGAAGCGGCTCGGGCGCCACTTCATCGGCATCGAGCGCGAGGATGATTATATCGCCGCCGCGCTCGAGCGCATCGAAATGGCGCTGCCGCTCGACGAAAGCACGGTGAAGACGATGATGGCGCCCAAGGCCGCGACGCGCGTGGCATTCGGGACGCTGGTGGAATGCGGGATGGTGGCGCCGGGGTCGGTGCTGACCGATGCGAAGCGCCGCTGGAAGGCGGTGGTGCGCGTCGACGGCAGCCTGGAATGCGCGGGTCAGCCCGCGGGGTCGATCCACAAGGTCGGCGCGGGGGTGCAGGGCGCGCCGAGCTGCAACGGCTGGACCTTCTGGCACCTCGACGACGGCAGGCAATTGCGCGTCATCGATGCGGTGCGGCAGGACTGGCTGCTGGCGAACGAGGCGTAACCTCCGTTCTCCAACATCCGTTCGCCCTGAGCTTGTCGAAGGGCCGTCCTTGTTCTTTGACGATCCTGAAGGAAGAACGGTGCTTCGACAAGCTCAGCACGAACGGATAGGGGGAGGGCGATGTTCGCACCACTGACCAAGCCCGATCTCGGCTCGGCATCTCCCGATGCGCGCCTCTATTGCCGCCCGGCCTGCTTCGTCGATCGCCCGCACGAACTCGACGATAACTGCCTGCGCATCGCCGACACGATGGTCTGGTTCGCGGCCTGGCACATCAGCCTGCGCGACAAGGGCGTCGTCAGATCGGCGATCGTGACGGTGCCCGAATATGCCGGCTGGATCGCGGCCATGCCCGACCCTCTGGCAGCCATGGCGGACGCCCAGCGCGCCGGGGTGCTGCACCCGCGCGGCGCGCTGCAACTCGGCGAACGCAAGGTGCGGCTGGGCGAGCCGCAACTGATGGGCATCCTCAACGTCACCCCCGACAGCTTCTCCGACGGCGGCAAGCATGTCGATAGCGCCGCCGCGATCGAGGCGGGCTTCGCCATGGCCTCGGCGGGTGCGGCGATCATCGACGTCGGCGGCGAATCGACGCGGCCCGGCGCGCCTTTGGTGTGGGAAGGCGACGAGATCGAGCGCGTGGAGGCGACCGTCGCGGGGCTGGCGAGGGGCGGCGTCGCGGTGTCGATCGACACGCGCAAGGCCGCGGTGATGGAGGCGGCGCTCGCCGCCGGCGCGACCATCGTCAACGATATTTCGGCGCTCCGCTACGACGAGCGCGCGATGGAGGTGGTCGCGAAAGCCGGCTGCCCGGTGGTGCTGATGCATGCGCCCTCGGCGAAGAGCGACCCGCATGAGGGGGGCGGCTACGAGCATGTGCTGCTCGACGTCTACGACCTGCTCGCCGAGCGCGTCGCCGCGTGCGTCGCGGGCGGCATCGACCCCGCGAAGATCATCGTCGATCCGGGGCTGGGCTTCGGCAAGGGCGTGAGCGACAATCTGGCACTGGTGAACGGTCTGGCGCTGTTCCACACGCTCGGCTGCCCGATCCTGTTCGGGGCGAGCCGCAAGCGCATGATCGGCGCGCTCGATAATGAGGCGCCCGCCGACAAGCGGCTGGGTGGCACGGTGGCGTTGCACTATCATGCGGCCACTCAAGGGGCGCAGTTGCTGCGCGTGCATGACGTCGCGGAGAACCGGCAGGCGCTGCGCGTGTGGCGCGGGCTCAGGGATGCGGCCCTGACGGGCTGACTGCCGAGAATTAGCTGCCCCGTGTTTTGATTTTCAGGACTTTTGCGTCCTTGAGGTGAACAAACCGCATCCAGCCGACGCGTTCCGCCGTTACCGGACACACTTGGAATTGACCCCAGATGATGCGGTTAAATCCGGGATTTGCGCGCCGGAGCGCGAGCGGCCAAGACGCAAAATCAGCATCTTCGCCGCGATGATCGCCGACTATGCCGAGGATCCGCTTCGTCCCGCTTGGCCATATCCGCCACAGAGGATTGCCATTGGCCGCGGTCAGTCTGCCATGGACCCAATAACAGGGGTAGTCCTCACCATAGCGCGGCGCGGATGCGTCGGCTGCAACTGCAAGGAACAATAGGGTGATGAAGGGAAGACTGCGCTTCATAGCGCGATCCTATGGGCATCAGGCAGCGGTGTCGATCCCCAGATCGCTCAATTTGCGGTACAGCGTCGACCGCCCGATCCCCAGCCGCCGCGCGACTTCGCTCATGCGGCCGCGATAGTGGCCGATCGCGAGGCGGATGACGTCGGCTTCGATTTCCTCGAGCGGGCGCAAATTGCCGTCGGGGAGGTAGAGGGTCACGCCGATCGCTTCGCCGTTGATCGCGACGTCGCTCGTGCCGGTCATGCCGCCGCCGAGCGTCGCTTCGATGGCCTGGAAATCGGCGCTGGTCAGGACGTCGGTGGTGCTGCCGACCGCGGCGCGGAACAGCACGTCCTGCAACTGGCGGACATTGCCCGGCCAGGCATAGGCGGCGAGCAGGCGCAGCGCGTCGTCGGTGACGCCGATCGGTCCCATGCCCGGCAACCCGCCGATGCGCGCGAGCAGATGGCGTGCGAGCGGCCCGACGTCGCCGCGGCGTTCCGAGAGCGAGGGCAGGGTAAATTGCGCGGTCGACAGCGCGTAGAACAGGTCTTCGCGGAAATGGCCCGCCTCGATCAGCTTGTCGAGCGGGCTGGCGCTCGTCGCGATGATGCGGACGTCGACGCTCTGGCGGATGCTGCCGCCGATCATCTGGACCTCGCCCGTATTCAGGAATTCGACGAGCTTCGCCTGTGTTTCGAGCGGGATGCACTCGACATGGTCGATGATGATGCTGCCGCCGTCGGCCTGCACCAGCTCGGCCGACCTGGCGGTCGAAGGCGCCGGGAAAGGCACCGCGTTCGTGGCCGAACAGGCCCGAACCGATCAGCCCCGGCGATACCGCCGAGCAATCGACCATGACAAGCTGGCCGCGCGCGCGCGGGGAAGCGCTGTGGATCGCGCGGGCGAAGACCTCCTTGCCGGTGCCGGGCTTGCCGTTGATCATCACCGGCACGCGCGCGCGCGCCGCCTTGGCGGCGATGGCGAGCGCGCTGCGGAAATTGGGGCTCGACCCGATGATTTCCTCGAACGCCAGCGGCGCGCGCAATTTTTCGGTCAGCGGGCGCAGTTCACCCTGCGGGCCGCCCGGCGAGATGATGCGGTCGAGCGCGCTCAGCAGCCGGTCGGGGGCGATCGGTTTCTGGACGAAGTCGCTCGCCCCGGCGCGCATCGCCTTGACCGCGATCTCGACCCCGTTGCGCATCGTGATGACCATCAGCGGCAGCGCCGGGCGCCAGCGGCGCAGGTCGGCGACGAAATCGGCGAGATCGGCGCCGGGAACGCCCTGGTCGACGAGAACCGCGTCGAGCGCCAGGCCTTCCTGCGTGCCGAGCTTGGCGAGCGCGGTGTCGGTATCGCCGGCGATGATGCTGCGCCAGCCGCCGCGCGAGACGAGCGCCGACAGGAAGCGCTGCTGCGCCGGCTCGCTGTCGACGATCATCACCATCCGGGTGTCGCGCGCACTAGCCATCGTACCGATTCTGCCCCCGCTTTGCCGCGCTTTTTCGCGGCTTGTTCCGCATTGAACCAACAATCTACGCAAAAGGGGTAAAAGGTGGATTAAGCGCGGGACCTTTCCCGCGGAGCAAGCGGCGAGGCGAAACCGCTATTGAGCATCGCGGGAGGCATGGCTAAGACCGCTGCGAAAGCCGATTCCGGGCGCGGCGCGGCGCGTCCGCGAGGCATCGGGCAGCGACAAAAAGGGGAAAAGCCATGGCAGAGCAGGAAATGAAGGCGGCGACCGAAACCTATGCGGGGTTTGTGAACCTGCTCAAGGTGGGGACGATCGTCGCGGCGGTCGTGGCCGTCTTTGTCGTTCTTCTGATCTCCTGACCGGGCCGGCATGCGCATCGCCGTCCTGAAGGAACTCGCCCCTGGCGAGACCCGTGTCGCCGCGACTCCCGAAACCGTAAAGAAATTCATTGGTTTGGGGGCCGAAGTTGCCGTAGAATCGGGGGCAGGCGAAAGCGCCTCCATCGCCGATGCCGATTATGGCGCCGCGGGTGCCAGCGTCGGCAGCCGCGCCGATGCGCTGAAAGGCGCGAATATCATCCTCGCCATCCAGGGCCCCGACCCCAAGGGGCTGAAGGGCTTTGCCGACGGCGCCTGGCTCGCCGCGGGGCTCAACCCGTTCGGCGAGCGCGAGCGCGTCGATGCCTATGCCAAGCTCGGACTCGAAGCGCTGGCGATGGAATTCATGCCGCGCATCACGCGCGCGCAGTCGATGGATATCCTCTCCAGCCAGGCGAACCTCGCGGGCTACAAGGCGGTGCTGATGGCGGCGAACGCCTATGGCCGCGCCTTTCCGATGATGATGACCGCGGCGGGCACCGTCAGCGCCGCCAAGGCGTTCGTGATGGGGGTCGGCGTCGCCGGCCTGCAGGCGATCGCGACCGCGCGCCGCCTCGGCGCGCAGGTCAGCGCGACCGACGTGCGCTCGGCGACCAAGGAGCAGATACTCAGCCTCGGCGCCAAGCCGATCTTCGTCGAAAGCGTCGCGGGGATCGAGGGCGAGGGCGCGGGCGGCTATGCCACCGAAATGTCGGAGGAATATCAGAAGGCGCAGGCCGAGCTGGTGTCGTCGCACATCGCCAAGCAGGACATCGTCATCACCACCGCGCTGATCCCGGGGCGCCCCGCGCCGCGGCTGATTTCGGATGCGCAGCTCGCGACGATGCGCACGGGCAGCGTGATCGTCGACATGGCGGCCGAAAGCGGCGGCAATGTCGAGGGCGCGGTATCGGGCGAGGCCAGGAAGATTCACGGCGTCACCGTGATCGGCGCGAAGAATATCGCCGCGCTGATGCCCGCCGACACCAGCGCGCTGTTCAGCCGCAACCTGTTCAACTTCCTCTCGGCCTTCTGGGACAAGGAAGCGGGCAAGCCCGTGCTCGACGAGGAAATCGGCAATGCGGTGCGCCTGACGCAGGGCGGCAAGGTGGTGAACGAACGGCTGCTGGGCTGATCCGGCGAACAGGGGAGACTGGCAGTGGACTTCATCAGTATCTTTTCGATTTTCGTCCTGGCGTGTTTCGTCGGCTATTTCGTCGTCTGGTCGGTGACCCCGGCGCTGCACACGCCGCTGATGAGCGTGACCAACGCGATTTCGTCGGTCATCATCGTCGGCGCGCTGATCGCCAGTGCGGCGGCGGGTTCGGCGACGTCGAAATGGCTCGGCCTCGCGGCCGTGGTGATGGCCAGCATCAACATCTTCGGCGGCTTCGCGGTGACGTCGCGCATGCTCGCGATGTACAAGAAGAAGGAGCGCTGAGATGGACGTCCAAGCGATCCTTTCGGCCGCGACCGGCGGCCATGGCGCGGTGAACCCCTGGGCCGCCATCGCCTATCTGGTGTCGGGCATCCTCTTCATCCTCGCGCTGCGCGGGCTGTCGAGCCCGGCGACGGCGCAGAGCGGCAACCGTTTCGGCATGATCGGCATGACGATCGCCGTCGTCACGACGTTGCTGACCCACGCGCCGGGGACAAACACCTCGGCTGCGCACGATGGCTGGGCCTTCACCCTCGACACGATCGGGCTGATCGAAATCCTCGCCGCGATCGGCATCGGTGCGGTGATCGGCATCGTCATGGCGCGGCGCATCGCGATGACCGCAATGCCGCAGCTCGTCGCGGCCTTTCACAGCCTCGTCGGCCTTGCGGCGGTCGCCGTCGCGGCCGCGGCCTATCTGAACCCCGGCGCGTTCGGGATCGCCGATGCGGCGGGACAGATCCACACGGTCAGCCGGATCGAGATGGGCCTCGGCATCGCGATCGGTGCGATCACCTTCTCGGGCTCGGTCATCGCCTTCCTGAAGCTCAACGGCAATATGTCGGGCGCGCCGATCATGCTGCCGGGGCGGCACGTCATCAATCTCGGCACGCTGGCCGCGATCATCGGGCTGACGGCTTATTTCACGCAGGACCAGTCGCCGTGGGTATTCTGGACGATCACCGGGCTCAGCTTCGCGATCGGTTTCCTGCTGATCATCCCGATCGGCGGCGCCGACATGCCGGTCGTCGTGTCGATGCTCAACAGCTATTCGGGCTGGGCCGCGGCGGCGATGGGGTTCACGCTCGGCAACACGGCGATGATCATCACCGGCGCGCTGGTGGGCTCGTCGGGCGCGATCCTGTCGTACATCATGTGCCGCGCGATGAACCGCAGCTTCATCAGCGTGATCGCGGGCGGTTTCGGCGCCGATGCCGAAGCGGGCGCCGGCGGCGGCGCGAAGGAACAGCGCCCGTGGAAGCCCGGCAGCGCCGACGACGCGGCCTTCCTGATGAGCCAGGCCGAAAATGTGATCATCGTTCCCGGTTACGGCATGGCGGTGGCGCAGGCGCAGCACGCGCTGCGCGAAATGGCCGACCAGCTGAAGAAGGAAGGCGTCAACGTCAAATATGCGATTCATCCGGTTGCGGGGCGTATGCCCGGCCATATGAACGTGCTGCTCGCCGAGGCGAACGTCCCCTATGACGAGGTCTTCGAGCTGGAGGACATCAACGGCGAATTCGCGCAGGCCGACGTCGCCTTCGTCATCGGCGCGAACGACGTGACCAATCCGGCGGCGAAGACCGACAAGTCGTCGCCGATCTACGGCATGCCGATCCTCGACGTCGCCAATGCCAAGACGGTGCTGTTCGTGAAGCGGTCGATGGGCGGGGTCGGCTATGCCGGCGTCGACAATGACGTCTTCTACATGGACCAGACGATGATGCTGCTCGGCGATGCGAAAAAGATGGCCGACGACATCGTCAAGGCGCTGAGCGGCAGCGGGCACTGATTTCTGCGCCCGACCACAAGAGCGTAGAGGTCATCGGATAAACCCAAACCGTTCGTGCTGAGCTTGTCGAAGCATCGTTCTTTCTTCTACCACGTTGAAGAACGGCCCCCTTCGACTGACTTGTCAGTCGCTCAGGACAGGCTTCGACAGGCTCAGGGCGAACGGATTTTTATTGTTGTGGAGACCTTATGCGCAAAATCGGCCTGATCGGGGGAATGAGCTGGGCTTCGACCGAAGTCTATTACCGGCAGCTCAACCGCGGCGTGCAGAAGCGCATCGGATCGTCCTGTTCGGCGCCGATCCTGCTCGAAAGCCTGAATTTCTGCGAACTGTCGCGGCTGACCACCCCCGAACAATGGGCCCATGCGAAGGAGGTGCTGACCGCCTCGGCGCAGCGGCTCGAGGCGGCGGGGGCGACGGCATTGATGGTCGCGGCCAATTCGATGCACAAGATCGCGAAGGAGATCGCCGAAGCGGTGTCGATCCCGCTGATCCACATCGTCGACGAGGCGGGCGAGAAACTGAAGGCCGACGGGGTGAAGTCGGCCGCGGTCGTCGGCACCCGCAATGTGATGACCGAGCCCTGGTTTCGCCAGCACCTGGTCCGCTACGGCCTGACGCTCGCTCCCTATGACGCGACGCGCGCCGAGGAAATCGACCGCATCATCTATGACGAGCTGATGCAGGGAAAGGTCAACGAAGCCTCGCGCCGGACGATGAAGACCTTTCTCACCGACATCGCCAAACAGGATGTGCAGGCGATCGTGCTGGCGTGCACCGAGCTGGTGATGCTCGTCGATCCCGACGCCAACGTCCTGCCGATCTACGACACGACGCGCATCCATGCCGAGGCGGGCGTCGACTGGATTTTGGGGGATGCGCCCTAGGAGGGGACCGAGTGATGTCGTTGGGGTTGGCGATCTTGCTGCTTCAGGCTTCGACGGGATTTCCCGCCCCGTTGGACATCGAGGGGCGTTGGCAGATTTCCAGCGAGCAGCCCGTCGTGAAGATCGCGCCATGCGGCGAATATCTTTGTGCCAAGGTCGAGCGATTGAACCGGCTTGGCGCTGGGTGAGGCGAAGGACCGGTTCAATCCCGATCCCAAGCTGCGAGGGCGGCCGCTGTCGGGCGTGCCGATCCTCTTTGACTTGAAGGTCGAAGGCGATTTCTGGCGCGGCAAGGTTTATGCGCCAGCGGCCGGGCATGTCGGTGACACGCTCGTCCAGCGCGACGGCGACCGCTTGAAAGTGGGGCGATGTGTGCCCGCCGAAGAGGGGCCCAAGCTCGTCTGCCTTTGGAACTATTGGGAACGAGCCCGCTGACGATCAGCCCATCTTCGTCCAGGTCACCGTGCGGCAGAAGACCGCGACGCAGCCCTTCATCGTCATCTTGCCGCCCTTGGCCGTCAGATGCGCCTTGTAATAACGGCCGTCCTCGGGGCTGTAGCCCTGGCCCTTCCAGGAATTGCCGTCGGCGGCGAGGTCCCAGTAGATTTGCAGGCCCGACACCTGGCGCGTCCGCTTCGCCTTGTCGGGGTTGCGTTCGTCGCGCTGGCCTCCTGCGGGCTGCTTGATGAGCAATTTATTCACCTTGCCGCACAGCTTGGCGCCGCAGGCATAGATGTCGACGATCGCCTTGCCGTCGTCGGTGGCCCAGCGGCCGATGATCGGCTGCGGTGCCGCCGACGCGGGCACGGCGACGGCGAGCGCGGCGACGGCCGCCACAAAAATTCGACCCACAATAATCTCCCCGGTTCGGGCGGGGCTGCGACCCTGACCCTTTAGCTACATCCATGTCAGCAACATGGCTTGGCATGGGCGCAGTCTTGCACCATGCTCGCAAAAAACAAGGGAGAGTCTGATGCGAGTCCATCATTTCGCCGTGCCGCCGCACGATGGCGCTGGCACTGGCCACCGCGCCAGCGCTGGCCAAGACGATCAGCGTGGTGCCGGGCGGCGCCGATGCCAACGAAAAGCTGCAGGAGGCCTTGATCGTCGCCGAACCGGGCGATGTCGTCGAACTCGGCGCGGGGACCTGGCATCTGACCGACGGGCTGTCGCTCGACGTCGCGGGGGTGACGCTACGCGGAACCGGCATCGGTGACGGCGGCTCGATCCTCGACTTCACCGGGCAGCAGGGCGCGGGCGAGGGGTTGCTCGTGACGTCCGACGATGTGCTGCTCACCAATTTCGCGGTGGTCAACAGCAAGGGCGACGGCATCAAGTCGAAGGGCGCCGACCGCATCGTCTATCACAAGCTGCGCGTCGAATGGACCGCGGGGCCGCAGGCAACCAACGGCGCCTATGGCATCTATCCGGTCGAAAGCAGCGACGTGCTGATCGACAGCGTCTATGTGCGCGGCGCGTCGGACGCCGGCATTTATGTCGGCCAGTCGAAGAATATCGTCGTCCGCGATTCGATCGCCACCGAGAATGTCGCCGGGATCGAGATCGAGAACAGCTATGACGCCGACGTTCACGATAATATCGCGACGAAGAATACCGGCGGCATCCTGGTCTTCGACCTGCCGAGCCTGCCGATGCAGGGCGGGCACAATGTCCGCGTCTTCGACAATGCGGTCGTCGACAACAACACGCCGAATTTCGCGCCCAAGGGCAATATCGTCGCGAGCGTGCCGACCGGCACAGGGGTGCTCGTCATGGCGAACCGCCATGTCGAGATATTCGACAATGGCTTCGACGAGAACGGCACCGCCAATGTGATGATCGTCGGCTATCGCTACGAGCATAAGGACGCGCAATATCAGCCGCTGCCGCGCCAGATCGTCGTGCGCGACAACAGCCATGGCAAGGCGGGCTATGCCCCGGCCTTCGAGGGCGGGGCCGAGATCGCCGCGGCGCTGGGCGGGGCGATCCCGCCGGTGCTGTGGGACGGTGCGGGCGAGGAGGTGGTGGTGCTCGATCCGGTCGGGGTGCTGTCGCTGAACCTGCCCGACGTCGCGACGCCGCGGAGCGAGGCGAAGCCGTCGCCCGCCGACCTGTCGAAGGGCACGCCGCCCGCGGCATTGCCGGGGATCACGCTGCCCGAGGCGATGGAGGCGAAGATCCAGTGAAGCGCCTTATCGCTGCGCTGGCCGCGGCGCTGCTGTGTGCGAGCGTCGGTTCGGCGGTCGTGGTGCCGGTGCCCGAACCCGACCAGTCGGTGATCGAGGGCGGCAGCCTGCCGCCCAAATTGTCGGCGTTCCGGCTCTTCTGGCCGGACTCGTCGCAGCCGCTCGAATCGCTGACGCCCTATACGCTGCGTACTGCGCTTTTCTCGGATTATACCGATAAGCACCGGATGTTCTGGATTCCGAAAGGCCGAAAAGCTTCGGTTGCCGCCGATGGCAGCATCGCTTTCCCCGTGGGTAGCATCATCGTCAAAAGCTTTGGCTGGCCCGATGTCAACGGCGGGCGCCCGGTCGAAACCCGCCTGTTGATCCATCGCGCCGAAGGCTGGGTCGCGCTGCCCTATATCTGGGACGCCGACGGCAAGGATGCGACGCTGGCGCTCGGCGGGCGAAGGGTGCCGGTGACTTTCATGAGTCCGGATGGCGAGACGCACGAGATCCGCTATGCGGTGCCGAACAAGAACCAGTGCAAGGAATGCCACAGCCTGTCGGGGGAGATCGCGCCGATCGGCCCCAAGGCGCGGAATTTTGTGTTGCCGAGCGGGCGCGACCGATTATTGGCGCGGCATCACCTTCGACAAGCCCGCGGCGCTGAAGCCGGTGCTGCCCCAGTGGGACGACCCCCAATCGGGCAGCGTCGGCGAGCGCGCCCGCGCCTATCTCGACGTCAATTGCGCCCATTGCCATAATCCGGCGGGCAGTGCGTCGAACAGCGGGCTGTTCCTGCGCTGGACCGACGATCCCAAGGGGGTCAATTACGGCATCGGCAAGCGACCGACCGCGGCCGGGCGCGGCAGCGGCGGCATGGATTTCGCGATTGCGCCGGGCGACCCCGATCACAGCTATATGATCTACCGCCTCGAAAGCACCGACCCCGGCATCGCGATGCCCGAAGTCGGGCGCTCGACGGTGCACAAGGAGGGCGCGGCGCTGCTGCGGCAATGGATTGCACAGATGCCCAAGGACGGGCAGAAACCCGCATCATGACCTCTCTCGTCCTCCACGATTATTTCCGCTCCTCGGCGAGCTTTCGCGTGCGCATCGCGCTCAATCTCAAAGGGCTCGATTATGAGCGCGTCGAGGTCAGCCTGATCGCGGGCGAGCAGCGCAGCGACGCCTTTCTGGAACTCAACGCGCAGGGCTTCGTGCCGCTGCTGATCGCCGATGGCGAGACGATCATCCAGAGCATGGCGATCATCGACTGGCTTGATCGTGCCTATCCCGAACCGCGCCTGATCCCCGACGAAGCCATGCCGCGCGCGGTCGCGCTGGCGCAGGCGCAGGTGGTGGCGAGCGACATTCACCCGCTCAACAACCTCCGCGTGCTCAAATATCTGACCAGGGACCTCGGCCTCAACGAGCAGACCAAGGACCGCTGGATCGCGACCTGGATCGCGCAGGGGTTCGAGGCGCTCGAAGCGATGGCGGGCGACGGGCGCTATCTCGGCGGCGACGCGCCGGGCATCGCCGACTGCTGCCTGGTGCCGCAGATGTACAATGCGCGGCGCTTCGAGGTGCCGCTGGAGGGCTATCCGCGGCTGGTCGCGATCGACGCGGCGTGCATGGAATTGGGCGCGTTCCAGCGCGCGCATCCCGACGCGGTCAAGCCGGCGTGATCCGGCTGCTGACGGGCGCCGCGCTGCTGGCGATGCCGGCGGCGGCGATGGCGCAGGATGAGGGCGCCCCGCAGGCCGACGAAGAGATTTGCTGCATCAACTGGGTGCGCTTGCCGCCGCAGGTGATCGTCGTGAACGGCAGCGGCGCGCTCCGCCCGTCCGACAGCGACAAGGTGGCGGCGTCCAGCCTGTTGTCCGACCTCGATCCCGGGCTCGGCACCCGCATCGAAAACCGGTTACGCGACGAGGCGGGCATCGTCCAGTTCCGCCGGTCCGACGGCCGTTCGGCCCATCCTACGAGTCAGGGCGTGACGCTGCGCGGGCTCGGCGGCAATGCGTCGAGCCGCGCGCTGGTGACGCTCGACGGGGTGCCTCAGGCCGACCCCTTCGGCGGCTGGGTCGCGTGGAGCGCTTATGACGCGATCCATCTGGGCGGCATCGTGGTGACGCGCGGCGGCGGCAGCGGCGCCGACGGCCCCGGCGCGCTCGCGGGAACGATCGGCCTTCATTCGACGATGACCGACGGCGCGACCGCCAGCCTAGCCTATGGTAGCCGTGACGGCTGGGATGCATCGGCGAGCCTCGGCGGCAAGCTGGGCAGCGGGCAGGTCGCCATCGACGGCCGCTACAGTCGCGGCGACGGCTTCGTGCCGGTGGCCGAGGGCCAGCGCGACCTCGTCGACCGCGCGGCGCCCTACGAGCAGGGGGGACTCGGCCTGCGGCTGCGGTTCGATGCGGGCGCGGACAGCCGGATCGAGGCGAGCCTGCGCGGCTTTGTCGACCGCCGAGACCGCGGCACCGACTTCACGACCAGCAAGACCGACGGCGTCGACGCCAGCCTGCGCTTCGTTCACGAACCCTATGGCGAGACGCAATGGCTCGCGCTCGCCTATGTGCAGGTCCGCGATTTCGACAGCGGCTTCGCCAGCGTCGCGGCGGGACGGAACAGCGTCGTCCCGGCGCTGTTCCAGCGGGTGCCCGCGACGGGGCTCGGCGCGCGCTTCGAATTGCGGCCCGCCGTCGGCGGAGGCAACACATTGCGCATCGGGACCGATTGGCGCCGCACCACGGGGCGCACCGAGGAGGATTTCTTCTTCACCGGCGTGATCCCCGGCCGCCACCGCATCGCGGGCGGCAGCAGCGATACGGTGGGCGCCTTCGCCGAATGGACGTCGGGCGATGCCGGCGACGGCTTTTTGTGGACGCTGAGCGGACGCCTCGACCGCTGGTGGCTGGGCGAGGGGTACCGGCTCGAACGCAATATCGGCGGCAGCACCATCACCAGCCTGCGCTTCGCGGCGCGGCAGGGCTGGGAGGGCAGCGGGCGTGCCGGCGTGCGCTGGACGTCGGACGCATGGTCGATCCGCGCGGCGGGCTATCGCGGCTGGCGCCTGCCGACGCTGAACGAGCTTTACCGCCCGTTCCGCGTGGGCGCCGACGTGACCAACGCGAACGAGATGCTCGAACCCGAGCGGCTGTGGGGCGGCGAGGTCGGGATCGATTGGGACAAGGGATCGACGAAATTGTCGGCGACCCTGTTCGCCAATCGCCTGTCGAACGCCATCGCCAATGTGACGCTCGCGCCGAATTTGAGCCAGCGGCAGAATCTGGGCGCGATCGACAGCAAGGGGATCGAGATCGGCGCCGAGCAGGTCGTTGGCCCGGCAACGCTGCGTGCGACCTACGCCTTCACCGACGCCGAGGTCGATGCCTCGGGGCAAGCCGCGACGCTCGACGGCCGCCGCCCCGCGCAGATCGCGAAGCATGGCGGCAGCCTCTCGCTCCGCAGCAACGGCCGCGGGCCCGTCGGCGGCTTCGCGACGCTGCGCTATATCGGCAAGCAGAATGAGGACGATCTCGGCGCGCTGGTGCTGGGCGACGCGCTCACGCTCGACGCCGGGCTGTCGTGGCGCGTCTCGGGCGGGTTCAGCATCGAGGCGCGCGGCGAAAATCTGTTCGATGAGTTGGTCCCCGCGGCGATTTCCTCCACCGGGATCGTCGAACGCGCCAGCCCGCGCACCCTGTGGGTCGGCGCGCGCGTCTCATTCTAGGAAAATCGCGCAACTGCGCCCTTCACAGCCGGGCAATAGTCGATAAGAACGGGCCATGGCCGCCAAGAAACTGAACCTCGACAATTTCCTGCCCTACCGCCTGTCGATCGCGTCGAACGCGCTGTCGGAGCGGATCGCCGCCGAATATCAGAACCGCTTCGGGCTCAAGATCCCCGAATGGCGGCTGATGGCGGTGCTGGGCGAGGGCAAGCCCAAGACCCAGCGCGAACTGGTCGAGGCGACGCGCATGGACAAGGTAACGGTCAACCGCGCGGCAAAGGCGCTCCACGACCGCCAGCTGATCGCGCGCCAGGCGCATGAGGCCGACGGGCGTTCGCACCACCTCGACCTGACCGCCACCGGGCGTGAACTCTACGACGCCATCGTGCCCGCCGCGCTCGCCAGCGAAGCGCGGCTCGAATCGAACATCACCGCCGCCGAGCGCGCGACCCTGCTCGCCATCCTCGCCAAGCTGACCGCCGCCGCCGAAGATTATGGCTGACCCCTTTTATCGCGCGGCGGAGGAGGGCGCGCTGCGTGTCGAGCCGCTCGGCGACCTCACCGCGATTTTCGACCGGCGTTCGATGCAGACGCATCTGGTGACGCAGCCCATGCCCGAAATTCTGGCGGCGCTGGCGGCCGGGCCATGCGACGCCGCGACGCTCGCCGCCCGCCTTGCCGACCGCTTCGACCTCGACGGCGAGGGCGATGCCGCGGCGATCCTGTCCGAACGGCTCGACGAACTGGCGGCGATGGGGCTAGTGGAGCGCGCGTGAGGCATCGAACCCGCATCGAGGTCGGCCCGGTCCAGTTTCGCATCGGCAGCGACTGGGCGGCACCGATCGCGGCGCTGGACCGCCTCTATGCCGGCTACCCGCGGGACAGGGATCGCCCCGCCGACGCGACGGTGCGGCTGTTCGCGGCGCGGCCTTGGCGGCGCTGGCTGCGCCCCTCGGTGCATATCGGCGGCGATTATATCGTCCCCGACGCGCTGCCGCTGCCGCTGTCGATGGGGCTGCTCGCCGCCGAAATGGGGATGAATTTGCAGGTCGCATTGGGCTGGCGGCGGCACCTGCTGTTCCATGCCAGCGCGGTCGCGAAGGATGGCCGCGCGGTCATCGTGTCGGGCGAATCCGGGTCGGGCAAATCGACCCTCGCGGCGCTGCTCGGCGAGGGCGGCTGGCGGCTGATGGGCGACGAGTTCACGCTGGTCGATCCGGGGAGCGGGGACGCGCTGGCCTTTCCGCGTGCGGTCAGCCTGAAGAACGAGGCGATCGCCGAAGTCGCGGCGCGCGTCGGCCCGGAACGGCTCGGCCCGCTCCTCGCCGGGACGCCCAAGGGCGATATCCGCCACCTGATCCCGCGCGCCGACGCGATCGCTGCGATGCACGAACCGGTGCGTCCCGCGCTGCTGCTTTTCCCGCGCTTCGGCGGCGCTCCCGCGATCGAGCGGCTTGGCGAAGGCGAGGCGTTCGTGCGGCTGACCGAAGCCTCGACTAACTATGTCACGCTGGGCGAAGCGGGTTTTGCCGCATTGTCCCGCTTCGTGCGCGAGACGCCGGCCTTCACCATATCCTATCCCGACAGCGCGAGGGGCATGGCGATCGTCGAGCAGCTTTGGGCCGAGGCGGTGCGATGAGCGCGGTCGAGACGCTGGTCGATCTGCTCGCGGGCCGCCGCCCCGCCGCCGATCTGGCGCCGCGCGAATGGGACGGCGTGATCGGCGTCGCGCGTGCCGAGGTGCTGCTCGGTACGCTGGCGCACCGGGTGGAGGATGGCGAGGTGCCCGGTCCGGTGGCGTGGCTCTTCGCCGACTGCCGTGCCGCCGCCGCCGTTGCGACGAAGCAGGCCTTGTGGGAAGCCGAAATGGCGCGCCGCGCGCTGGCGCCGCACGGCGTCGAATTCGTGCTGCTCAAGGGCACGGCCTATGCCGCGGCCGGTCTCGCCTGCGCGGCGGGACGGCAGATCGGCGACCTCGACATCCTCGTCCCCTGGCATGACCTCGGGCGCGCCGAAAATGCGCTGCTGGTCGCGGGGTGGGAATGGGTGAAGGAAGACGCCTATGACGACGCCTATTACCGCCGGCACATGCACGAGTTGCCGCCGCTGATCCACAAGGCCCGCGACCGGATGATCGACGTGCATCACACGATCCTGCCGCGGACGCACCGGGTGACTCCCGACGCGCTGGCGCTGGTCAGCGATGCCGTGCGGACCGCCGGCGGGTTCGCGGTCCTGTGCCCCACCGATATGGCGTGCCATTGCGCGGCGCATCTGATCGCCGATGGCGATTTGCAGGGGGGCTTGCGCAACCTCTGGGATTTCCATGCGCTGACGGGCGAATTCGCCGCGCTCGACCGCGGCTTCTGGGGCAAGCTCGACGAGCGGGCGGAGATGCACGGGCTGGAGCGGGCGGTCCACCGCGCGGCGCGGCTGGCGCGCGACCTCTACGGCACCCGGCTGCCGTCGGGATGGAACAGCCACCCGCCGGGCGACGGGCGCTACCAGCGCCGCCTGCTCGCGCGTGACGATTGGGGCCGCGCGACCGATCCGTTGCTGCAACAGGCTTTCTACATCCGCTCGCACTGGCTGCGCATGCCGCCGACGATGCTGGCGCGGCATTTGTGGACCAAGTGGCGGAAGGGCTAGGCTGCATCGACATTCAGAAGATGGCGAGCTGAAAATGGTGGTTTTCGGTGACCCGGAGCGCAGCGCACTCCATGTGCGTGAGCACCGGAAGCGCGGAAAGCCGCCATTTGCAGGCCGCCAGGACTGAATGTCGATACAGCCTAAAGCGTTTCGAGAAGCGGGACCAGCTCGTCATAATGACCGATGACATGGTCGGCACCGAACTCTGCGGACGGGCGGTCGAGGAAGCCGAAGCCGACAAGGATGCTGGTTACTCCGGCGCGGTTGGCGGCGGTCACATCGTAAATGCTGTCCCCGACAAAGGCCGCGCGCCCGCCGCCGCAGCGGGCGATCATTTCGAGCACCGGGGCGGGGGAGGGCTTGGCGTTGCCCGGCCCCAGCGTGTCGCCGCCGATGATCGTTGCCATACGGTCGGCGAGGCCGAGTTCGCCGAGCAGGATATGAGCCAGCTTCTCGCTCTTGTTGGTCACCACCGCGGTCTTCACGCCCAGCGTGTCGAGCCGGTCGAGCGCGTCGATCAGGCTCGGGAAGGGGCGGCTGTGAACCGCGATATTCGCTTCATAATGGCGGAGGAATTCGCGAAACAGCCGCTCGAAATCGCCGCCGGGCACGCCGCCGGTCGCGAGCAGCCCCTGTTCGAGCATGTGACGTCCGCCGAGCCCGATCATCGGCCGCACCTGTTCAACGTCGAGTGGCGCGCGCGCGGCGAGGCTCAGGGCGTGGTTCACGCCGGCGGTCAGATCGCCGGCGGTATCGACCAGGGTACCGTCGAGATCGAAGCCGACGATAGCAAAGGGGAAATCTCTCATCGGCCCCGCATGGCGCGACGGTCTGGAAACCGCAACGATTTGCTGGCATGGCGGCGCGCATGAGCAATCCGATCGCCGCCGTCATCCTTGCCGCGGGCAAGGGCACCCGCATGAAGTCCGACCTGCACAAGGTGCTGCATCCGATCGCGGGCCGGCCGATGCTGCTGCACCTGATGGCCAGTGTCGACGCGCTGAACCCCGCGAAGAAGGTCGTGATTGTCGGCGACAAGGCCGATCAGATCGAAGCCGCATTGGCGGGCAGCGCCGACCTTGCGGTGCAGGAACCGCAGCTCGGCACCGGCCACGCGGTGCAGCAGACCGAGGCGGCGCTCGCCGGCTTCGACGGCGATGTGCTGATCCTCTACGGCGACGTGCCCTTTGTCCCCACGTCGACGATGCAGGCGATGATCGACCGGCTGAACGCCCCGGACGCGCCCGCGGTCGTGGTGCTCGCCTTCGAGCCCGCCGATGCGCAGCAATACGGCCGCGTCATTACCGAGGGCGACTATGTGACCAGGATGGTCGAGCACAAGGATGCGACGCCCGAGGAGCGCGCGGTGACGCTGTGCAATTCGGGGCTGATGGCGGCGAAGTCGGCCGATCTGTTCGCGCTGCTCGCACGCGTCACCGACGACAATGCGGCCGGGGAGTTCTACCTCGTCGATATCGTCAATATCGCCAACGCCGACGGGCGGCATTGCGCGGTCGTCGTCACCGACCCCTATGACGTTGCGGGCATCAACAGCCGCGGCGAACTCGCCGCGATGGAAGGCGAGTGGCAGGCGCGCCGCCGGGCGCAGGCGATGGTGGACGGCGCCAGCCTGATCGCCCCCGAGACCGTCTGGTTCGCCTGGGATACGCAGCTCGGCCGCGACGTCCTGATCGAGCCCAATGTCTTCTTCGGCCCCGGCGTGACGGTGGCGGACGGCGTGAAGATCCGCGCCAACAGCCATATCGAGGGCGCGACGATCGGCGCGGGCTGCGAGGTCGGCCCCTTCGCGCGGCTGCGCCCCGGTGCGGTGCTCGAGGAAAAGGCCAAGGTCGGCAATTTCGTCGAGATGAAGAAGGCGGTGCTGGGCAAGGGCGCCAAGGCGAACCATCTGACCTATCTCGGCGACGCGATCGTCGGCGCGGGCGCGAATATAGGCGCGGGCACGATCACCTGCAATTATGACGGCTATTTCAAATATCAGACGGTGATCGGCGAGAACGCCTTCATCGGCAGCAACAGCGCGCTGATCGCCCCCGTCACCATCGGCCGCGACGCGATCGTCGCCGCGGGCAGCGCGGTGGCGCGCGACGTCGGCGACGGCGACCTGCGCATGGTCCGCGCCGAGCAGCTCGTGAAGCCCGGCTGGGCCGACCGCTTCCACGACACGATGCGCAAGAAGAAGGCGGCGGAAAAGAAATGACCGACCGTTATACCGGAAAGCCCTTCCTGCGCTTCGTCGATGCCTATGTGCTGAAGGCGATCGGGCATCTCGATGAGGCGACCGACGCCTATTGCACGGCGATGGTGCCGAGCCTCGAAAAGAGCTTCGGGATCAAGGGCACATGGCCGCAGATCGTCGCGAAGCAGATGAAATTCGCGCCCGATCTTCCGGCGCAGATCCTGAAAATCTGGACCGACGGCAAGGCACGGTTCGAGGCCGGCAATGGCGAAGCGCCCGATCCGGTGCAATTTGCGATGTACTTTGTGGATCGGAATTTCGGCAGGCCTTGACATGATATCATGATATGATATCAATATATCAATGACGCGCATTCTTGCCGACCTGCCCGACGAGGACATCAAGTGGCTCGACCAGCTCGCGGCCGAGCAGGGCAAGTCGCGTGCCGCAGTGCTGCGCGACGCGGTATCGGCCTATCGTCCTCAGGCGCCGTTGGATTGGATCGAGGCGGGATTCGGAGCATGGAAGGACCGCACGGATATCGGCGACGCTGTCGAATGGCAGCGGCGGGAACGGGCGGGGTCTACGCGACCTTGGGATCCAGATTACCCCGAAGTGCGGGCCGAATTTCCCGATCTCTTCGACGAGCGGGATGATCGCGAGCATGAGATTCACAAAGCGTGGATGGCCGAGTATGGAATGAAATTGGGTGAAGGCTATCCCGGGCTGGAAAAGGCTCTTGAGCTGTTCTCCGATGGCGATCCGAAAGTGAAGCCGAAGAAGCGCCAGAAAAAGTGAGCGGCTTCGCTTTCGACAGCAATATCATAATCGACCTGCTCAGGGGTTTCCTCAAGCACGTGCGGAACTGGAGCGCGCGGCGCAAAGAGGCCGTGTCTGGATCAGCCGCGCCGTGTGGATCGAAGTCATGTCCAAGGGCGAAGGCGATGGCCTTCGGCGCGTCGAAACGCTTTTGTTGGGGTTCGGCGTGGACGAAATCGATGCCGAAATCAGTGAGCGCGCCGCAGCGTTGAGGCGGGAAAGGCCGCGATTGAAGGCGATGGACGCCATCATATTGGCAACCGCGCTCACCCGTGGCCGCGTTCTTGTGACACGAAATGCCAAGGATTTCCCGGCAGCGATGCCGGGCATTCGCGTTCCCTACAGCTTCTAGGACGAAAGCCAGACCCACATGTGCGGAATCATCGGAATTGTCGGCAAGGATCAGGTCGCGGACCGGCTGGTCGATGGCCTCAGGCGCATGGAATATCGCGGCTATGATTCGGCGGGCGTGTGCACCGTCGAGGGTGGCCAGCTCGTCCGCCGCCGCGCCGAGGGCAAGCTCAACAATCTGGTGAAGGAGCTGGCGGGCAACCCCGCGCCCGGCCTCGTCGGCATCGCACACACGCGCTGGGCGACCCACGGCGCGCCGACGACGAGCAACGCGCACCCGCACGCGACGGGTGAGGTGGCGCTGGTCCACAATGGCATCATCGAGAATTTCAAGCCGCTGCGCGAAGCATTGCAGGCGCGCGGGCGCAGCTTCGAGAGCGAGACCGATACCGAGGTCGTCGCGCACCTCGTCAGCGAACAGGTCGAGGCGGGCAAGTCGCCGCAGGAGGCGGTGCAGGCGGTGCTGCCGCAACTGCGCGGCGCCTTCGCGCTCGCCATCGCTTTTCGCCGGCACCCCGACCTGCTGATCGGCGCGCGGCTCGGTTCGCCGCTCGTCGTCGGCTACGGCGAAGGCGAGACCTATCTCGGCTCGGACGCGCTCGCGCTCGCGCCGCTGACGCAGAAGATCGCCTATCTCGACGAGGGCGACTGGGTCGTCATCACCCGCGACGGCGCGCAAATCTACGATAGCGCGAACAACCCCGTCACGCGCGAGATCACGACCAGCGGCGTCACCGCGGCGGCGGTCGAGAAGGGCAATTACCGCCACTTCATGCAGAAGGAGATTTTCGAGCAGCCGACCGTGGTCGCGCAGACGCTCTCCTCCTACATCCGCCCGCTCGAACAGACGGTCGCGCTGCCGCAGATGGATTTCGACCTCAGCAAGATCGACCGCATCACCATCGTCGCGTGCGGCACCAGCTTCTACGCCGGCATGGTCGCCAAATATTGGTTCGAGACCTTCGCGCGCGTGCCGGTCGATATCGATGTCGCGTCGGAGTTCCGCTACCGCGACCCGGTGCTCCAGCCCGGCGGGCTCGCGCTCTTCATCTCGCAATCGGGCGAGACCGCCGATACGCTCGCGGCGCTGCGCCACTGCAAGGCGAATGGGCAGACGATCGCGGTGGTGGTCAACGTGCCGACGAGCAGCATGGCGCGCGAGGCCGACCTGCTGCTGCCGACCCACGCGGGGCCGGAGATCGGCGTCGCCTCGACCAAGGCCTTCACCTGCCAGCTCGCGGTGCTCGCCGCGCTCGCCGCGCATCTCGCGCTCAGGAAGGGCAAGCTCAGCGCCGAGGAAGAACGCGACATCGTCCGCCACCTGATCGAGGCGCCCGCCGCGCTCAACGCCGCGCTGAGCCATGACGAGGAGATCGCGGCGATGGCGCATCTCGTCGCCCCGGCGCGCGACGTGCTCTATCTCGGCCGCGGCCCCGACTATCCGCTCGCGCTCGAAGGCGCGCTCAAGCTCAAGGAAATCAGCTACATCCACGCCGAAGGCTATGCCTCGGGCGAGATGAAGCACGGGCCGATCGCGCTGATCGACGAGGCGGTCCCGGTGATCGTCCTCGCGCCAAGCGGGCCCTTGTTCGAAAAAACCGTCAGCAACATGCAGGAGGTCATGGCGCGCGGCGGCAAGATCGTCCTGATCAGCGACGCCGAGGGCCTCGCCGAAGCCGGCGACGGCTGCATGGCGACGATCGAGATGCCCAAGGTCCACCCGCTGATCGCACCGCTGGTGTACGCGGTGCCGGTGCAACTGCTCGCCTATCATGTGGCGGTGGCGAAGGGGACCGACGTCGATCAGCCGCGCAATCTGGCGAAGTCGGTGACGGTGGAGTAGAGCCTGGCAAAAGATATATTGACTTCACAATCACTTCCGCCGCCGTTATCCCGGTACGATCGGCGAGGAACGGGGAGAACTGGCGATGCGGTGGATGGGCATTTTGACCGCGGCGATGGCGACCGCGGCGATGGCGACCGCGGCGATGGCGACCGCGGCGGCGGCCGCCCCGCCTCCGGCCGCGGGCAAGCTGCCGATCGAAAAGGGCGTCTGGATCGACGCCGGGGACGTGTGCAGCACGGCCACCTTCGTCACGGTTTACGACGGGGTCGGCTATGGTTCGATAGGGTTCGACGGCGCCGGTCCGACCGGCGGGCTGCAGACGATCCTGCGGACGGCGGCCGGAAAGAATGGTTACACCAACGCCTGGTTCGACGACAACACGTCGGTCGATGGCGACCTGTCGGTAAAATCGCTCGGCCCGGGCAGCTTCATGACCCGCTTTGTTAGCTATGGCAGCGGATATATCGGCGGCCGGGTCGAGGTGAGCGAAAGCCGGTTCAAGAAATGCGACTTCGCCGTTCTGCCCGCCAGGACGCAGGAACTGGTACGCCAGCGCGCGCCGCTGGCGGCGCCGACGGTCGCGCCGGAGGCGGCGCAACCCGCCGCGCTTCCAGCGCCGGTCGCGCCCTTCAACATTCGGCCGGGACATTATGTGCCGGTCGCGGCTCCATGCTCCAGTGCGAGCGAGATGATCTTCTATTTCGACGGCCGACGCTATGGCTGGATCGATCTTGACCCCTTCAATCCCAACGCGATGGACCCGGTGAGCGGTTTGAAAAAGCGGGGCGCGGTCTGGGATACCGGCTTTGGCGCCACCATCCGCGTCGATGGGGTCGAACGCGTGTTCGCCTCGGACGACATCGCCGGCGACGAAAGCCTGCGCTGGTGTCCCGCCAGCCAGGTTCGGTCGTCGGCGCGTGTCCGGTGATCGCTTGATCGCACCGCGTTCGTTCGCGGCTTAACCCGCGCCGTTGGCCTGCTCCAGGATCGCTGCCGCGATGTCCTCCATCCTGCCGGCGACCAGCAACGGTGCGCCGCCGACCATGCCGACTTGCGTCTGGCCGTTTTCATGGTCGCGGAGCCAGGCGACATTTTCGGCGATCACCAGATAATTGCCGCCGCGCGATTTCAGGGAAATGAATTTCATGATGCCGTCTCCTGTCCCCGCAAGGCTTGGGCGCCAAATATGAAGATAGTGAGTTTCGCATGACTTTCGCCGCGATCATCTTCGACTTCGACGGCGTGATCGCCGACAGCGAGGTGCGCGCGAACCTGTCGCTGGCCGAGAGCCTGACCGCGGCCGGCATGCCGACGACCTATGACGAGAGCTTGCGCGACTATTACGGCCATAATTGGCAGGAGACGCAGCGGCGGATCGAGGCGCGTTTCGGGCGGTCGCTGCCCGCCGATTTTCGCGAGCGGCATCGGACACGGGCGCGGGCGCGTTTCATGGAGGGGTTCGATGCGGTGCCAGGCGCAGCCGCTTTTCTCGATACGCTCGGCACCATGCCGCGCGCCATCGCTTCGTCGAGCCGCGCGGACTATATCGGCTGGGCGCTCGGCCTGTTCGGGCTCGGCCATCATTTCGGCGAGCATGTGTACAGCGCCGACGGCTGGGATCGCGGCAAGCCGCACCCGGACATCTATCTCGCCGCCGCGAAGGGGCTGGGCGTCGATCCGGCCTCGTGCCTCGCCATCGAGGATTCGCCGACCGGCGCCCGCGCGGCGCTGGCGGCGGGGATGACCGTCATCGGCTTCTGCGGCGCCGGGCATATCATCGACCGCGCCGCGCATGGCGACATGCTGCGCGCGGTCGGGGTGCATCGGCTTGCAATGGCTTTCGAAGAGATTAGCATCGCCGCCTGACCATTTGTCGAGGGGAAGGCGCGATGTGGACGATCCTGTGGCCGTTGATGCTGTTCGGCGCGGTCGTCGTGTGGCCGGTGTGGCTGTGGCGGCGAATGAAGGAGGTACAACGGATCGCGCGCGACGCGCTCGACGACGCGCCGGAGCGCGATGGCTCGCGCTGGGAAGAGGCGGCCGTCGGCGGCGACGGGCTAAGCTATGGCAAGGCGCATAACTTCGATCCGGTGCTGGACAAGGCGTCGCGCGACCTGTCGGCCCCCGACATCTTCAAGGATCTGGAGGGGCGCCGCTGATTCCATCCCGACCGGAAAAACCGCTGTCCTAAAAAAGGTCGCCGCATTAGCGTCTACGCCATGGACGCCCTTCGATCGCATTTCCCGCATCGTTTCCGTATAAAGTTGCCTAGTTTTCAGCCGCTTTTCGCGCGAACCCTTTTTGCCGTTCCCCGGCGAAAGCCGGGGTCCAGGGACGAATGGCGCGCCGTAACTGCTGGACCCCGGCTTTCGCCGGGGAACGGCAGCTGACGATGTGAATTCAGTGTAAAGTTACGCAGTTTTCCGTCACTTCCCCCCAAGGAGAGATGCCATGTGCAGCGAAGATACCGAAGCTGACCTCGACCGAGCCGGTCTGCCCGTCGGGCGGCGCAGCTTTGCCGCGCTCGCGGGTGCCGGCGCGCTGCTGGCGGCGCTGCCCGCGCGGGCGATCGCGGGCAGGGTGCTGACCCGGCGCGATGTCGCGATCACGACCGCCGACGGCACCGCCGACGCCTATTTCGTCGCGCCCGCCGAGGGTGCGCATCCGGGCGTGCTGGTGTGGCCCGACATCCGCGGGCTGCGCCCCGCCTTCCGCCAGATGGCCGACCGGCTGGCGGGCGAGGGCTATGCGGTGCTGACCGTGAATCCCTTCTATCGCTGGCAGAAATCGCCGGTCGTCGATGCGGCGAACGACTGGAGCGATCCCGAGATACAGAAGAAGCTGTTCGGTTATCTGAAGCAGCTCGACAGGACGCTCGTCACCACCGATGCGGCCGCGTATCTCGCCTTCCTCGACGCGCAGAAGGAGGTCGATGCCAAGCGGCGGATCGGGACCACCGGCTATTGCATGGGCGGTGCGATGACCATCTATACGGCGGCGCTGAATCCCAATCGTGTCGGCGCGGCGGCGAGCTTTCATGGCGGCGGCGTCGCCACCGACGCGCCCGACAGCCCGCACCTGCTGATCGGCGACACCAATGCCGGCTATTTGTTCGCGATCGCCGACAATGACGATCAGAAGGATCCCGAGGAGAAGAACCGGCTGAACGACGCACTCGCACCCTCGCCGCACTGGCACGAGGTCGAGGTCTACAAGGGCGCGATGCACGGCTGGTGCCCGCCCGACGGCCGCGCCTATGACGAGGCGGCGGCGGAAAAGGCGTGGGGCCGGATGCTCGAACTGTTCAAGGCCGAACTGGCCTGAGCGCGGGCATATGACCGGCCTGTTCCTCCTCGTTGCAACTGGCACCTTTGTGTTGATATTCGCCGTGCCACGCCTTTCCAGGCGGGTGCATCGGCGAACGATCGACGTCGCTCCGGCCGGTTCGGGTACGCCGGACTATTCGGATATTGTCGGCGACGACAAGGGGTTTCGCTTGGAAAAGCCTCATGGTGTCATTCATGACGCCATTCCCCACGACAAGGCGGGGCCTCCGCCGTCCGTCGGCTGAATGCCTCTGCGCATATGGAGGTCCATTTCATCCGGTCGGGCGCGCGCCGCTATTCGATGCGCATCGAGCGGGCGGGGCTCCCCACGCTCGTCATGGACCCGGCGCCGGGGTTCGACGCCGACGTGCCACACGACATGGTGCATTTCGTCGTCGAGGCGGTGCTGGGGCTGAAGGGCGGGGTGTTCGGGCAGATCGCGGCGGGCGGAACCGCGGGGTCTTTCCATGTCGAGGCGGCGTCCGGCAAGGCCGATGCACGCGAACAGCGGCGGACGGTGCGCAAACAGGTCGCCAAGGGAAAGAAGCTGATCGAGGGACAGGGGCGCGAAGGCGAGTTGTCCGAATTGGCCGCCTTCCTGCTCGACATCGGCTGGCGCAGTGCGAACCGGCCCGACGGCGCCGAACGGCGCGCCGCGCTGGGCGAGGCCGCGCGCGTCAGGCGGACGCTGAGCGATGGGGAGCAAGCGGCGATCGACGCGGCGCGACCGGCGGTGTTCGCGGCCTTTGACGCGTTGGCCGCGCAATGGCGCGCGCTGCGGGTGGGCGAGGCGCTGGTGCTGGAATGGCCGACGTTGCGGCGGATCAGCGATGCTGCTTCCCGAACCCGTTCGCCCTGAGCTTGTCGAAGGGCCGTTCTTTCTTAAAGGAAAGGACGGTGCTTCGACAAGCTCAGCACGAACGGAAGTAGGCAGGTGGGTCACCCCATCGGGTAGAGAATATCCCGGCTCACCTGGTGCAGCGCGGTCATCACCTCGTCGCTCAGCACCAGCTCCTTCGCCGCGAGGATCGGATCGACCTGGTCATAGGCGCTGACCCCGACGATCGTCGAGGCGACGAAATCATGCTGCTTCGACCAGGCGGTCGCCATCGTCACCGGGTGCAGCCCGGCCTCTTCGGCGATGGCGAGATAGCGTTCGGTCGCGGCGAGGCTCCGGTCGTTGACGAAGCGGCGCCCCATCGCGGCCTGGCGCCCCGGCATCTGCAGGTAGCGCGAGAAGCGCGCGCCCTCCGGCGTCGCGCCGCCCTGATATTTGCCCGACAGCACCCCGCCCGCGAGCGGCGAATAAGGGATCAGGCTGACGCCTTCCTGCCGGCATACCTGTTTCAGCTCGTCCTCGAAACGGCGGTTGTTGAGGCTGAAATTATTCTGGATCGTGTGATAGCGGGCGACGCCCAGCCGCTCCGACGCCGCGAGCGACTTCATCAGCCCCCAGCTCGTCTCGTTCGAGCAGCCGAGGATGCGCACCTTGCCGACGCGGACGAGCTCGTCGAGCGCGTCCATCATCTCGTCATAGGGGGCGTCATGGTCGGGCCAATGCGTCTGGTAGAGGTCGACATAATCGGTCTGCAGCCGCGTCAGGCTGTCGTCGATGGCCTGGAAGATGTTCTTGCGGTCGAGCGCGGTCATGCCGCCCCGGCACGGCGATTTGAACCAGACATGGCTCGGCCCCGACACCTTGGTCGCGAGGATGATCGCGTCGCGCGGCTTGGTCTTCAGCCAGCGCCCGACGATCTCCTCGGTGCGGCCGACCCATTTGGTATCGGGCGGCACCGGATAGCCCTCGGCGGTGTCGTAGAAATTGATGCCCTCGTCGAAGCAGCGGTCGAGGACGCGCAACGCTTCGGCCTCGTCGGTCTGGCTGCCGAAGGTCATCGTTCCCATGCAGATATCGGACACATGGATGGCGCTCTTGCCGAGACGGCGGCTTTGCATGTTTCATTTCTCCGGTCGCGAGGGGAGGGGCGCGCCGGTGCATAGGCGATCAGATCAGAAGCGCAAGCGATCCGACGAGCAGCGCCGCCATCGTCCAGTTGAAGGCCTTCAGCCGCGCCGGGCTCGACAGCCAGCCGCGCAGCACCTGTCCCATCACCGCCCACAGGCTGGTCGAGGGCAGGTTGATGATCCCGAAGATCAAGGCGACGAGCAGCACCGCCGCGAAATTGCGGTCGGGCGCGTAGAGCGCGATCGCGGAGAGCGCCATCGTCCACGCCTTCGGATTGACCCATTGGAAGAGTACGGCCTGGAAGAAGCTCATCGGCTTGCCGCGCGCGGTGCCGCCGGTATCGGGAGCGGCGGCGTTGGCGATCTTCCACGCGAGCCAGAGGAGATAGGCGACGCTCACCACCTTGAGGATGCTGTTCAGGACCGGGAACAGATCGAACAGCCCCATCAGCCCGACGCCGACGAGGACGATCATCAGCGTAAAGCCGATGCCGACCCCCAGCGCGTGCGGCACGGTGCGGCGCAGGCCGAAATTGGCGCCCGATGCCATCAGCATCATGTTGTTCGGTCCCGGCGTGATAGACGAGACAAGCGCGAAGGCGGAGAGCGCGGCGAGAGTGGTCTGTTCCATACAGCGCAATATAATGCGTTTCGATCCGCGGCGGATTGCAAAGATCGGCTTTGATCGGGTAAACTCTGCAACCTATGACCAAGATGGATGCCATTGGCCGCAAGATATTGCACGAACTGTCGCGCGACGGGCGAATCTCGAACCTCGAACTCGCCGAGCGCGTGGGGCTGTCGCCCTCGGCCTGTCTGCGCCGCGTGCAGGAGCTCGAACGCAGCGGCGTCATCAAGGGCTATCGCGCGGTGATCGATCCCGCGAAGCTCGGGCTGACCTTCCTCGCCTATGTGACCGTCGGCCTGTCGTCGCACACCAAACAGTCGCAGGCCGATTTCGAGGCAGCGATGGCGGTGGCGCCCGAAGTGCGCGAATGCCACAATATCACCGGCACGATCGAATATATATTGCGCGTCGAGGCGGCGGACCTAGTGGCGTACAAGCATTTCCACACCGAGGTGCTGGGCGTGCTGCCACAGGTGAATGCGATCACCACCTATGTGCTGATGGGATCACCGAAGGACGAGCGGGCATAACGACACGTCGCCCCCGCGAAGGCGGGGGCCGCTATCAGCCTTCTCCTTCGCCGCTGCGCAAACCGATTGCGGCCCCCGCCTTCGCGGGGGCGACGAGGTGCTTGAACCTCACCCCTCGCGACCGCATATCCGTTTCATGCTGAAACTCTCCCTGCTCGACCTCGTCCCCGTCACCGACACAGGGACGATTGCTCAATCGCTCGCCAACGCAGCTGATCTTGCGAGGCACGCGGAGGCACTCGGCTATGGTCGCTATTGGGTTGCCGAGCATCACGGCATGGCGGGCATCGCCAGCGCAGCGACCTCGGTCGTGCTCGCGCATATCGGGCACGCGACCTCGACGATCCGCATCGGGTCGGCGGGCATCATGCTGCCCAACCATGCGCCGATGGTGATCGCCGAGCAGTTCGGCACGCTGGAAGCGTTGTTCCCTGGCCGCATCGACCTTGGCCTCGGCCGCGCGCCGGGGTCCGACGGTGTCGTCGCCCGCGCGCTGCGCCGCAACCTCGCCAGCGACGAGCGGCAATTCCCGCAGGATGTCGTCGAACTGCAGGCCTTCCTCGCCGGCGACGAGCGGCTCGGCATCCGCGCGGTGCCGGGGGAGGGGACAAATATTCCGATCTGGATCCTCGGGTCGAGCCTGTTCGGCGCGCAGCTGGCGGCGATGCTCGGATTACCCTATGCCTTTGCGAGCCATTTCGCGCCCGATGCGCTGGACGAGGCGCTCGAACTCTATCGCCGCCAGTTCAAGCCGTCGGAGCAATTGTCGGAGCCTTATGCCGCCGCCGCGTTCAACATCTTTGCCGCCGACACGCGCGAAGAGGCCGAACTGCTCGCCTCGTCGCAGCAGCAGGCGTTCGTCGCGCTGCGCACCGGCAACCCCGGCCGGATGAAGCCGCCGCTCGCGGGTTACAAGGACAGCCTGCCGCCCAATGCGCGCGCGATCCTCGACCATGTGTTGCAATGTTCGGCGGTCGGCACCGCCGACGATATTCGCGACGGGCTCAAGGCCTTCGTCGCGCGCACCGGCGTCGACGAGGTCGTCGTGGCGTCCTCGATGTACGATCACGGCGCGCGCAAACATTCGGTCGCGCTGGCGATGGAGGCCGCGAAGTCGCTTTGAGGCGCCGTGTTGACGCGGATCGGGCGGCGGCAGTATAGGGACCGCCCGACCGAGGGCGGCCCATGAGGGGTCGCCTTTTTGCTTTGGCCGGACGTTCTTGGTTCTGGAAAGGTGCCCGACATGTCGATCACGCCGCTGATGCCCGTTTACCCCCGGTGCGGCGTGCGTCCGGTGCGAGGCGAGGGCGCCTATCTGATCGGCGAGCGCGGCGAGCGCTATCTCGACTTCGCGAGCGGCATCGCGGTCAACCTGCTCGGCCACGGCCACCCGCATCTGACCAGGGCGATCCAGGATCAGGCCGCGACGCTGATGCATGTGTCGAACCTCTATGGCAGCCCGCAGGGCGAGGCCTATGCGCAGCGGCTGGTCGACAACACCTTCGCGGATACCGTCTTCTTCACCAATTCGGGCGCCGAGGCGGTCGAATGTTCGATCAAGACCGCGCGCGCCTATCATTCGAGCGCGGGCAACGCGCACAAGCACACGCTGATCACCTTCAACAACGCCTTCCACGGCCGCACGCTCGGCACGATCTCGGCGACCAACCAGGAGAAACTGCGCAAGGGTTTCGACCCGCTGCTGCCCGGCTTCGCCTACGCGCCGTTCGACGACGTCAACGCGGCGCTCGATCTGGTCGACGACAACACGGCGGGCTTTTTGCTCGAACCCGTGCAGGGCGAGGGCGGCATCCGTCCGGCGTCGCAGCCCTTCCTGCAGGCGCTGCGCGACATCTGTAACGAACGCGACCTGATGCTGATATTCGACGAGGTTCAGTGCGGGGTCGCGCGCACCGGCACGCTTTATGCCCATGAACAGTTCGGGGTCACCCCGGACATCATGGCGAGCGCCAAGGGTATCGGCGGCGGCTTCCCGATGGGCGCGTGCCTCGCGACCGAAAAGGCGGCGCGCGGCATGGTGATCGGCACGCACGGTTCGACCTATGGCGGCAACCCGCTCGCGATGGCGGCCGGGCAGGCGGTGCTCGACGTGGTGCTCGAGGACGGCTTCCTCGAAGGCGTCAGGGCGACCGGCGAGCGGCTGCGCGGGGCGCTCGAACAGCTTATCCCGAACCATGACAATCTCTTCGAGAGCGTGCGCGGCATGGGGCTGATGCTCGGCATCAAGATGAAAAGCGACAGCCGTGCCTTCGTCGCGCATCTGCGTGACAACCATGGGCTGCTGACAGTGGCGGCGGGAGACAATGTCATCCGCGTCCTGCCCCCGCTCAACATCGAGGAATCGCACATCAACGAATGCATCGAGAAACTGTCGGCGGGCGCGGCGAGCTATACGCCGCCCGAAGCCTGATGCCGCACTTTCTGAACCTGTCGGACGCGGGCGGCGACGCCGTCGCGGCGATGCTGGCGGACGCGATCGACCGCAAGGCAGCGCGCGCGGGCTGGCCGAAGGCAAAGCCCGACGCCGATAAGCCGCTCGCCGACCATGTGCTGGCGATGGTGTTCGAAAAGAATTCGACGCGCACGCGCTGCTCGTTCGACATCGCGATCCGTCAGCTCGGCGGCGTGCCGATGATCCTAGACGCGGGCACCAGCCAGCTCGGCCGCGGCGAGACGATTGCCGACACCGCGCGCGTGCTGTCGCGCTACGCCGACGCGATCATGATCCGCACCGATCATCACGACAAGATCGAGGAACTGGCGCATTTCGCCAGCGTGCCGGTCATCAACGGCCTCACCGACCTGTCGCATCCGTGCCAGATCGTCGCCGACCTGCTGACCATCGTCGAAAGCGGCAAGGCGCTGCCGGGGCTCGAGCTCGCCTGGCTCGGCGACGGCAACAATGTGCTGGCATCGCTGATCGAGGCGGCGGGGCTGTTCGGCTTCAACGTCCGCGCGGGCGTGCCACAGGGTTATGAACCCGATGCGGCCTTCGTCGAGGCGGCGCGCGCGAAGGGCGCCCGCATCGACATCGTCCGCGACGCGCGCGAAGCCGTGGCGGGCGCCGATCTGGTCGTCACCGACACCTGGGTGTCGATGGGGCAGGACCATGCGCACAACAAGCTGGCGGCGATGGCGCCCTACCAGGTCGACGAGCGGCTGATGGGCGCGGCGAAGGGCGATGCGCTGTTCCTCCACTGCCTGCCCGCGCACCGCGGCGAGGAAGTCGTCGATGCGGTGATCGACGGATCGCAATCGCGCGTGTGGGACGAGGCCGAGAACCGCGTCCATGCCCAGAAATCCGTGCTGCTGTGGACGCTCGGGAAATTATGAGCGATACCGTCGAAACCTGGTTCGACCAGCCCTTGGTCTTCACCATCGCCGAGCGTCACGTCCGCGGGCGGCTGGTGCGGCTCGGGCCGACGCTCAACACAATCCTGAGCGCACACAGCTATCCGCCGGTGGCGGAGAAATTGTTGGCCGAGGCGCTGGTGCTCACCGTGCTGCTCGGCTCGACGCTCAAGACCGACGGCGGGCAATTGACCTTGCAGGCGCAGACCGGCGGCGGGCCGGTCGAGCTGCTGGTGTGCGACTATCGCGGCGGCGAACTGCGCGGTTATCTGAAATTCGACGCCGAGCGGCTGGCCGAGGTTGGTTCCGATCCGACGCTCTTCGCGCTGTTCGGTGAGGGTTTTCTCGCGATCACCTTCGACCAGCCGCGCGACCGACGAGCGCTATCAGGGCATCGTGCCGCTCGAAGGATCGTCGATCGGCGATGCCGCCGAACATTATTTCGAGCAGTCCGAGCAGATTCCGAGCCTCATCACGCTCGCCGCGCGCCACGATGCGGAGGCGGGCTGCGTCGCCGGCGGGCTGCTGCTCCAGCACCTGCCCGAGGGCGAGGTCGGGCGCGACCGGCTGCATGTCCGTCACGATCACCCCGAATGGGAGCATGCGCGCACTATCGCCGCGACGCTGAAGCCCGAGGAACTGACCGATCCGGCGACCTCGCTCGAAACTCTCGCATGGCGGCTGTTCCACGAGGATGAGGTACGGGTCGAATCCGGTGCCACGGTGTCGCGCGGCTGCCGCTGCAGCACCGAATATTTCGCCGGGGTGCTGCGGCAATTCCCGGAGGCCGAGCGAGCCGACATGGCCGACGAGGCGGGCGATATCGTCGTCGATTGCGCCTTTTGCTCGCGGATTTTCCCGATCCCGCTGGCCGAGATCGCCGCTCCCGACTGACCCGATGCGCGACGAAACGAAGCGATTTGGCGCCAAGCGGTTGAAATCGCGGCATCGAAACGCTATTTCATCACAACAGGGTCGCATGTTTGCCCGCGACATGGGCAATCGTTGGATAGGTGTACATGGCGATCTTCTCCCACCCGATCAAAGCGCTGCTGGCGGTTGCCGCCGTGTCCGCAGCCCCGGCCGTGCCCGCGCAGGCGCCGTCGCTGGCGATGCTCGACCAGCTCGAAAAGGGCAGCTGGCAACTGCGCGAACGCGGCAATATGACGGTGGCGCAAACCCTGTGCTTCGGCGATCCGCGGCGGCTCATCCAGATATTCCATCCGCGCGCCAATTGCTCGCGCTATGTTATCGAGGACAGCCCGAAGTCGGTGACAGTCCATTATACCTGCCCGGGCGCCGGGCACGGACGCACGACGATCCGCTCCGAAACCAACCGGCTGGTCCAGATCGACACGCAGGGCATCGCCGACGGCAAACCCTTTTCGCAGGCCTATGAGGCGCGACGGAGCGGGGCCTGCACGAACTGATCGCCGGACCGTAACGGTTCGTTAACCATAGGCTGCTATCGCCGACACACGACGCACCGATGTGTGTCCTTCTCCCTAACGGCTTTCATGCCGAACTGGGCCGTACTGCGAAGGCCGTGCGGCCCGCTTTCTTTGCCGCGGCGCAGCACTTGCGCCCCCGCGGGCGCAGGCCTATCTCGCGGCGATGCAGGATCTTGCCGGAAAGACGCTGATTGTCCTCCTGTCGGGCGGGCTCGACTCGATGGTCTGTGCCGGGCTCGCGCGCGAAGCCGGGGCGCGGATCGTCGCGCTGACGATCGACTATAACCAGCGCCACCGCGTCGAACTCGAATCGGCCGCGCGCATCGCCGCCCATGTCGGAGCCGCCGAGCATATCGTCTTGCCGCTCGACCTGCGCCGCTTCGGCGGCTCGGCGCTGACCGACGATATCGCGGTGCCCAAGGAGGGCGTGGGCCCCGACGTCCCCGTCACCTATGTGCCCGCGCGCAACCTGATCTTTCTGTCGCTGACGCTGGGGCTCGCGGAGGCGCGGGCTGCGCGGGACATCGTCATCGGGGTCAATGCGCTCGATTATTCGGGCTATCCCGACTGCCGCCCCGAATTCATCGCCGGGTTCGAGCAACTCGCGCGGCTCGCGACGCGCGACGGCGACAAGGGCGTCGATTTCCGCATCCACGCGCCGCTGCAGCATATGACCAAGGCCGATATCGCCGCCGAGGCGGCGCGGCTGGGCATGGATGCGGGGATGAGCTGGTCCTGTTACGACCCGGCGCCGGGGGGCGAGCATTGCGGGCTGTGCGACAGTTGCCGGCTGCGCAGGAAGGGCTTCGCCGACGCGGGCCTCGCCGACCCGACCCGCTACGCCGCGCGGGGCTGATCATGGGCTATGCGGTCAAGGAAATCTTCCTCACCCTGCAGGGGGAGGGGGCGCAAGCCGGGCGCCGCGCGGTGTTCTGCCGCTTCGCGGGCTGTAACCTGTGGACGGGGCGCGAGAAGGACAGGGGCAAGGCGATCTGCCAATTCTGCGATACCGATTTCGTGGGCACCGACGGCACGTCGGGCGGCAAATATCGCGATGCCGCGGCGCTTGCCGCGACGATCGCCGAAAGCTGGGGCGCGGGAACGGCCGACCGCTATGTCGTGCTGACCGGCGGCGAGCCGATGCTCCAGGTCGACGATGCGCTGATCGACGCGCTCCATGCCCAGGGTTTCACCATCGCGATCGAGAGCAACGGCACGTTTCCGGTGCCGCGCAACATCGACTGGATCTGCATCAGCCCCAAGGCGGGCAGCGACCTGGTGCAGACGAGCGGCGACGAACTGAAGCTGGTCTGGCCGCAACCGGGCAGCGATGTCGAACGGCTCGCGGGGCTCGATTTCGGCCACTTGCTCGTCCAGCCGCTCGACGACCCGAACGCCGCGGCCAATGTTCAAGCGTGCATCGATCTGGTGATGGCCGATCCGCGCTGGCGTCTGTCGCTCCAGACGCACAAGAGCCTCGGGTTGCGCTGAGCCCTATTCGTCCGCCTTCTTTGCGGGCGCGGGCGCTTCCGCTTTCTTGGCGACCGGCGACGAAATGACCTCGCCTTCGCCGCCGGCTGTCCTCGCTGTCGCCTTCCCCGGTCGCTTCCTCTTCCTTCTTCTCGGCGGGCTTGGCCCTGCCGTCGTCGGGGACACTGTTGTCGATCGCGGTGCCGTCGCCGCTCGCGTTGTCGAGGATGATCATTGAATCGCTGATCGTGCCGGGTTCCACCTCGACCGCGTCGAGCTTGGTCGTGGTCTTGCCCGAAGGTTCGCTGCCGCAGGCGGCGAGGGCGAGGATCAGGAGCGAGGGGAGGAGGATGCGCGTCATGGTGGCATCCTAACCGCTGGCCGAAATTTTGTCGAGAAAGGCGGGAAGCGCGCGTTCGAGCGCCGCATCGACTTCGGCGAAGCCCGCCGCCTTGCCGAGCGCGGCGAGGCTGGTCACGGGAAATTCGGCGATCCCGCAGGGGATGATGCCGCCGAAATGCGACAGGTCGGGCGCGACGTTGAGCGACACGCCGTGCAGCGTCACCCACCGCCTCACCCGCACGCCGATCGCTCCGATCTTGGCCTCGCGGCCTTGCGGATCGTCGGTCCAGATGCCGATGCGCCCCTCGGCGCGGCGCGCGGCGACGCCGAGTTCGGCTAGCGCGTCGATCACCCAGCCTTCGAGCGCCGAGACATAGGCGCGGATGTCGCGGTCGCGTTTGGCGAGATCGAGCTGGACATAGCCGACACGCTGGCCGGGGCCGTGATAGGTGTAACGCCCGCCGCGCCCGGCGTCATAGACGGGGAAGCGCGGGTCGAGCAACTCGGCCGGGTCGGCGCTGGTGCCCGCGGTATAGAGCGGCGGATGTTCGAGCAGCCAGATGCGCTCGCTCGCCTCGCCCGCATGGATCGCGGCGGCCCGCGCCTCCATGTCGGCGAGCGTCGCGGGATAGTCGGTCAGGCCGGGCGAAACGATCCATTCGGGCTGCGGGAGAGGGCTCATCGCGTCGCCTGTTGCCCCTGTGCGAGACAGAGTGCAAGGGGCGAGGGTTAAATGGTTAACAAGGCTGGACAAGCGGGGCCGGGCGGGCCAGTCTCCGACGCCCAACGACGATCAAGCGACGGAGTCACGATGCCGAAATTCGACATGGGCGCGGCATGGGAAGACACGGTGGTCCTGCTGAAGTCGCACAGTGCGCTGACCCTCGTCATCGTCGCCGTTTTCTTGTTCCTGCCGACGCTGGCGCTCGGCTGGTTCGGCCCGGCGCCGATCGAACCGCTCGGCCGGTGCGACCTTCGACCAGATCATGGCGACCTTTCGCGAAAGCATGCGGCAGATGGTCGGCTTTCAGCTGCTGGTCAGCGTGCTGGGCATGATCGGCGGGACGGCGGTCCTGCGTCTGTGGCTGTCGCGTGTGAGCACGAGCGTGGGCGACGCGCTGGTCTTCGCGATCAAGTTGCTGCCGACGATGATCGCGATCCAGCTCCTGCTCGGCGTAGCGGCCGTCGCTGTTGCCTTTCTGGCGCTGATGCCGGCCTTGGCTGCGGGCAGCAGTGCCATCGGCATCCTGCTCGCCTTCGTCGGCGTTGTCGGCTTGCTTGCGCTGCTCTTCTATTTGTGGGGCCGGCTTTCGGTCATATCGCCGGTGGTCGCCGATCGGGCGACCTACAATCCCTTCACGGCGATCCAGCAAAGCTGGCAGCTGACGAAGGACAATGGCTGGCGCATTTTCCTTTTCCTCTTCCTTGTGATCCTGGTCATCGTCGTTGCGGCACTGATCGCCTATTTCATCGTCGCTGTGCTGTCGGGAGCGGGCGAGGGCGTCGAACGATTCCTGAAAGGGGTCGTCGACGGCGGCTTCACCGCGGTGGTGGGGTTCGTCTCGCTGGCGGTCAGCGCCGCGGCCTATCGCCAGCTCGCGCTACGCGGCGGAAATGACATATTTTCGTAATCCGCACGGAAATCGCGGATTTCCGTGAGGGCAGGAAATGATCGCAAAAGAGATGATAACGCGTTAAGCAGGCACATTGGGGACGCACAAGAAGGAATAAGGAACGAATTCAGCAAGGGGGAAATATCATGGTCAAGATGAGTATCGGTGTGGCTTTTTCGGAAACCTTCGCGTTTCTGAAGGCCAATTGGACGCAAATGCTGATATGGGTCGGCGGCGCGTTGGTGGTGGTCGGATTGCTCGGTTACCTGCTGTTGGGATCGACCTTTTCCGCCTTGGCGATGGCCCCTAACGACCCCACGATCATGATGGGAGCCTTTGGCAAGATCGGCCTGTTCGCATTGATCGCCGCGGTCATCCTTTATGCGGCCTGCATGCTGATCTGGCGCGGCGGGCTGCATCCGGGCGAAGCGCCCAATTTCGGCTGGGCGCTGCAGGCTGGGCTGGCTTTCGCCTTTGGCATGTTCGTGGTGTTCATCGCCGCCTATATCGTCGTTTTCATCGTGATGCTGATTTTCGGCCTGATTTTCGGTGCCGCACTGGGCGGACTGGGCGGCTTCGGCAGCGGCATGGACGCCGGCTCGGCGGGCGCGGTCGGCGGCGGTGCGATGGCGATAGGCGCGATCCTCTACATCGGCCTGCTCGTATTCATGCTGTGGGTGCAGGGCCGCTTTATCGTCGCCGGGCCGGTGATGGCGGACCGCCTGACCCGCAATCCGATCACGGGGCTCAGCGAATCCTGGAAACTCACGCAGGCGTCGCAGTGGATCATCGTGGGTTTCTACCTGCTCTTCACGATCCTGCTCGTCGTCTATGCCTTCATCGCCGGGCTGATTTTCGGCGCGATCCTGGGCGGCATCGCGGGCAGCGGCTCGATCGTGGCCGCGCTGATTTCGATGATCATCACCGCGGCGGTCGTCTATCTGCCGATCCTGATGGTGTCCTTCTCGATGCCGGTCGGAGTCTATCGGGCGCTCGCGCCGCGCGCGTCGGGCGACGTTTTCGCCTAACCGCAAGAAAGGCGAGCCAGAAGGGGCGCTCCGGAAACGGGGCGCCTTTTTTGTTTCAATTCCATTTGGCGAGCGGCGGCAGGCTCATCAGGATCGCGTCGATATTGCCGCCGGTCTTGAGCCCGAACAGCGTGCCGCGGTCATAGACGAGATTGAATTCGGCATAACGCCCGCGCCAGATCAACTGCGCCTCGCGCTCGGCGTCGGTGAAGGGTTGGCCCATGCGCCGCCGCACGATCTGCGGGAAGATGTCGAGGAACGCCTCGCCGACCGCGCGAGTCAGCGCGAAATTGCGGTCGAACTCGGCATCGTCGCCGCATTCGAGATGATCGTAGAAGATGCCGCCGACCCCGCGATGCACGCCGCGATGCGGGATGAAGAAATAATCCTCGGCCCATTTTGCATAGCGTTCATAGACGTCGGGACCGAAGGGCGCGCAGGCGGCACGGAAGCGCGCGTGAAAGGCGTCGGTGTCTTGGCTGTAGGGAATCGGCGGGTTGAGGTCGGCGCCGCCGCCAAACCACCGCCGCGTCGTGGCGAGGAAGCGCGTGTTCATGTGCACCGCGGGAACATGCGGGTTCGCCATGTGCGCGACGAGGCTGATCCCGGTCGCAAAGAAGCTCGGATCCTCGGACGCGCCGTGGATCGACGCGGCAAAGTCGGGGGCGAACTGGCCGCCGACGGTCGAGACATTCACCCCGACCTTTTCGAACACCTGGCCCGTCATCACCCCGCGCACCCCGCCGCCGCCCTCGCCGGGGGCCAGCCCCTCGGCCTCGCGGTCCCACGGCGTATAGGCGAAGCGGGCGTCGCTGCCCGCTTCGGCCTCGATCGCCTCGAACTCGGCGCAGATCCGGTCGCGCAGCGATTCGAACCAGTCGCGGGCGGTCTGTTGCTGGGGGTCGAGCGAAATCATGCGGGAAAGCCTTTCGTCTGCCGGAGCGCCTCGGCGAGCGCGATGCCAGCCGCGACCGCGACATTCAAGGAACGAAAGCCCCGGGCGATCGGAATCGCGACGCGCGCGGTTACCGTTTGATGGACATGATGGGGAACACCCGCGCTCTCTGATCCGAACAATAGCACATCGCTTTGATCGAAATCAAAATCGGGCAGCGGCGTGGCTCCCGCGGTCGTCAGCAGCACGAGGCGCTGGCCGCCGATCCGCGACCATTGCCGGAACGCGGTCCAGTCCGGGTGGCGCCGTACATTGGCGCGCACCGCATAATCCATGCCCGCGCGTTTCAAGGCGGTGTCGGAGAAAGGAAAGCCGCAGGGTTCGATGATATGCGCCAGGCACGCCGAAACAGGCCGCGGTGCGCAGCGTGGTGCCGACGTTGCCCGCGATGTCGGGCTGAAACAGAGCGATTTCCATGCCCGCTGCATAGGCCGCAAGCCCGCGCAAATCGAGGGCCTCGAGGGGAGCGCCCGCGACGCGATCGCAAAGGGGAAATTGCCTGTTGGCAAGCCCCGGATGTGCCGCTATCAGGCCCGCAATTCCCGGAGGGGCCGCCGGGGCGCCCGCTGTCGTGCGCGCGCAAACGGGGTGGCCTTCGATCCGGGATAATTTGTCAGTTCAGCCAGGCAAGGGCAATCGAATGGCCAGTGAAACCGAACCCGCCGCAGTCATCGAAGACGGCGTGCGCCGCCGCGACTTCATCAATATCGCGGCGGTCAGCTTCGCCGGGGTCGGCGCGGGCGTGGTGGTGTTGCCGCTGATCGCCCAGATGAACCCGTCGGCCGATGTGCTGGCGCTGTCGACGACCGAAATCGACATTTCGGCGATCCAGCCGGGCCAGGCGATCAAGACAAGCTGGCGCAAGCAGCCGGTGTTCGTGCGCAACCTGTTCGCCAAGGAGATCGCCGAAGCCAAGGCGGTGCCGTTGAGCGACCTGCGCGATCCCGAAACGATCGACCAGCGCACCAAGCCCGGCAAGGAGAACTGGCTGATCACGCTGGGCGTCTGCACCCATCTCGGCTGCGTGCCGCTCGGCGCTGCGGAAGGCGAGAACAAGGGCGATTTCGGCGGCTATTTCTGTCCGTGTCACGGGTCGCACTACGACACGGCGGCGCGTATCCGCAAAGGCCCGGCGCCCAAGAATCTGGTCGTGCCGCCTTATGAATTCACCAGCGACACCGTCGTGATGATCGGCTGAGGAGCGAGATAAGATGAGCTTTCCCTGGGCCAAGAACTACGAACCCCAGCAGCCGTTGATGAAGTGGCTGGACGAGAAACTGCCGCTGCCGCGCCTCGTCTACAACGCGGTCGGTGCGGGTTATCCGGTGCCGCGCAACCTCAACTATTTCTGGAACTTCGGCGTGCTCGCCTGCGCCGCTCTGGCGATCCAGATCGTCACCGGCATCGTGCTGGCGATGCACTATGCCGCCAATGCCGGCGTCGCCTTCAACTCGGTCGAGCATATCATGCGCGACGTGAATGCCGGCTGGTTCATCCGCTACGCGCATATGAACGGCGCGAGCATGTTCTTCATCGTTGTCTATCTGCACATCTTCCGCGGTCTCTATTACGGGTCGTACAAGGCGCCGCGCGAAATGGTGTGGCTGCTCGGCGTCGTCATCTTCCTTCTCATGATGGCGACCGCTTTCATGGGCTATGTGCTTCCCTGGGGGCAGATGAGCTTCTGGGGCGCGCAGGTGATCACCGGCTTCTTCTCGGCGATTCCGCTCGTCGGCGAACCGGTGCGCGAATGGCTGCTCGGCGGCTTCGTGCCCGACAATGCGACGCTCAACCGCTTTTTCTCGCTGCACTATCTGCTGCCGTTCGTGATCGCGGGCGTCATCATCCTGCACATCTGGGCGCTGCACATCCCGGGTTCGTCGAACCCGACCGGCATCGAGGTGAAGGACGAGCAGGACACGATCCCCTTCCACCCCTATTACACCGCCAAGGATGGCTTCGGGCTCGGCATCTTCCTGCTGATCTTCGCGCTGCTGACCTTCTTCAGCCCGAACACGCTGGGACACGCCGACAACTATATCCCGGCGAACTCGCTTTCGACCCCGGCGCACATCGTTCCCGAATGGTATTTCCTGCCCTTCTACGCGATCCTGAAGGCCTTCACCTTCAACTTCCTTTGGGTCGATGCGAAGCTGTGGGGCGTGATCGCGATGTTCGCGTCGATCGCCGTACTGTTCTTCTTGCCCTGGCTCGACAGCTCGCCGGTGAAGTCGTCCAACTATCGCCCGCTGTACCGCATCTTCTTCTGGATCCTGGTGGTCGACGTGCTGGTGCTCGGCTATTGTGGCATGCAGCCGGCCGAGCAGCCCTATGTGATCCTCAGCCAGGTGGGCGCGATCTATTATTTCGCTCACTTCCTGGTGATCCTGCCGATCGTCTCGCGCATCGAGCGTCCGCTTCCGATGCCCAATTCGATCACCGAGGCGGTTCTCGCCAAGCATGCCGACGCGCCGTCGGAAGCCACGGCCTGAGCGCCGGACTTTAACAGGAGCTGATACAGCCATGGTTCGCCCGCTCGGATTTCTCGTCGGTCTCGGTTTCATCACCGCGCTGGTTTTCGCGATTTTCACGACGCCGCTCAGCAACGAAGAAAATATCGCCCACAAGTTTCACGAACACCCCAAGCATCTGAAGCTCGCGAGCGACGGCTTGCTGCCCCATTGGGACAAGCAGCAGCTGCAGCGTGGCATGCAGGTGTACAAGGAGGTCTGTTCGGCCTGTCACAGCCTGCACCTCGTCGCTTTCCGCGACATCGAGGCGCTGGGTTACACGCCGGGACAGGTGAAGACGTTTGCGAAGGGCTTCCAGGTGCCGTCGATCAACCCCGATACGGGCGAGCTCGGCGACGCGTGACGGTCTGCCGTCGGACTATTTCCCGTCACCCTATCCGAATGAAACCGCCGCCCGCGCCGCGAACAACAACGCGCTGCCGCCCGACCTGTCGCTGATCACCAAGGCGCGCGAAGGCGGCAAGGACTATGTCTATTCGCTGCTGACCGGGTTCCGCAATCCGCCGGCAAACCTGCCCGCGGAACTGAAGCCGGGCACCGGGCTGCATTACAACCCCTATTTTGCGAATCTCAATCTCGCGATGGCGCCGCCGCTGACCAAAGGCCAGGTGACCTTTGCCGATGGCACGCCCTCGACGGTTGATCAGATGGCCAAGGACGTCACTGCCTTCCTCGTCTGGACCGCCGAACCCAAACTGGTGAAGCGCGTGCAGGTTGGCTGGGCAACGGTGCTGTTCCTCGCAATGTTCAGCGTCCTCGCCTATCTGTCGTACCGCAACATCTGGGCCGACAAGAAGCATTGAGCGGTGCGGGGAGGGCGACCGACATTGATCGCCCTCCCGCCGCAACCGGACCTCGACCTCGCTTCTCTGGTCCGTACCATTCCGGACTTTCCCAAGCCGGGCATCCAGTTCCGCGACATCACGACGCTCATCGGCGATGCCGCCGGCTTTGCCGAAGCCGTGCGGCGTCTGGCCGTTCGGGCTGCTAGCTATTCGCCCGACCTGATCGTTGCGGTCGAGGCGCGCGGTTTTCTGTTCGGGGCCGCCATGGCGACTGCGATGGGACTTGGCCTCGTCCCCGTGCGCAAGGCGGGCAAGCTTCCCGGCGTCACCATCGGTGTCGACTACGAACTCGAATATGGCACCGACCGGCTGGAACTGCACGAAGGCGCGGTGCTGCCGGGGCATCGCGTCCTATTGATCGACGACCTGCTCGCGACCGGCGGCACGATCCTCGCCACCGCCGACCTGATACGGAGCGCAGGGGCGGAGGTTGCTGCGGCGCTGTTCGTGATAGACCTGCCCGATCTCGGAGGGTCGGCGCGGCTGGCGGCGGGCGGCCTAGCCTGCGAGACGCTGATCGCCTTCGACGGCGATTGATGCGAGCCGGCTTTGAGGTGGATTGCGGTTCCTTCAACGCTCGTCTTCAACATCCATGGCCACAGCTCGAAGTTGACGCTGCACGGAAGGAAACGGCAAGACCTGTCATGGACCCCGGCTTTCGCCAGGGAACGGGATCTTGCGTGCCTCAAGGGGATAATCGCCAAACAAGTTCATGACGATGCCATTTGAGGTGATATTTCGCCTGCTACCTGCCAACAGCTCAGCACCCAAAGCAAAACGCCCGCACCTTTCGGTGCGGGCGTCGCAGCGTCTGAAGGGGGGCGACGCTTCTTAGAAGGGGACCCAGTTCTGTTTCTTGCGGAACTTCATGTAGCCGACGTTCGCGCCAAGGCGGGCGCCGACGCCGACGCGGATCGGGATCAGCACGACATCGCCGCGGCGGAGGTACGACGCGTTGAAGCCACCAATCAGATAGGCGGCGCCTTCGCCCGCAGGAAAACGCTTGTAGAGATCCTGCGTGTCGAAGAGATTATAGACGAGGACGAAGGTGTTGCCGGCGTTGGCGCCCGCGTCGAAGCCTACCGACGGCCCGGTCCAATAGGCGGGCATTTCGCCCTCGATCTTGTGGAACAGCGTTCCCGAGCCATAACGGACGCCGAGTACCAGCGCGCCGCCCGCCTCGCGCCCGACGATATAGGCGTTGGGCTCGCCCTGTTTCTTGAGGATGTCCTCGATCAGGCCGGCGAGGCCCTGCGCTCCCTTGCCGAACACGCCCTCCGCGGCGCCGATCAGATCGTCCTTCTTGTACGTCGTGCCGGGCGCCGCGGTGGTCGCCGCCGTTTCAGGGCTGGCGGGATCGGTTGCGACGGTCGACGTCGTATCGGACGAAGTGACCTGGTCGCCGGTGGCGAGGTCGCTGTCATAGGAGGTTTCGCCGGTCGCGGTTCCGGCCGCACGGAGGAGAGGGCGGATTGTCGAGGTCGGCGTCGATCGCCGTGTTGGGATCGATTTCCGTCATCTGCGCCGTCGCGGGCAGCGGCGCGCATGCGAGCCCGAGCGACGCGAGGGCCGCCAGAGCGAGAGTGGAAAAAGACTGACGCATATATTCCCCCAAATTCGGGGTCCGCGATGGCAGATGCGCTGCGAACCTGTGTTTACCATGACTCCAAATGGGCGGTGGGCAATGAACCGGCGATGACCCGAGTCGATTTTGCGCCAGACCGAATCATATTGCGGAGGGAGCGGAAGCCGGGACGTCAAAAATGGCAATGTTAGGCGTTGCGGGGCGCGAGACGGCTGGCTATAGCGACCCGCCTAGGCCAGCCTGTCGTTAGCGCGACGGACCATGCGGAGACGTGGGTGAGTGGCTGAAACCAACGGTTTGCTAAACCGTCGTACTGGTAAATCCGGTACCGAGGGTTCGAATCCCTCCGTCTCCGCCAATTCCCCTTATTTTCTGTAGTTTAAGGCTTGTGGGGATTCAGGATTCCCATTTGTGGCGAGATGCGATTCACACTTTGGATGGATCGCTTTGTATTGATGGACGCCCAATGGGCGAAGATGGAACCGCATTGCAGGGGCAAGTCGACAGACCCTGTCCGTGTCGTAATAGCCATAGGTATCACGGCAATCGCGGCCCGGCTTTGCGATCTGGTTGCCGATGACCGCACGTCCGACCGCGCCGATAACCGTGCCGAGCGTCTTGTAGCCCTGACCCGCGACGACATTGCCGAGCACGCCGCCGACCGCGGCGGCGGCGCCGATGGTGGCGACCACACGGGTCGAGCGCTGCTCCTCGCAAGTCGTCTGGGACTGGGGTCTGGCATGGGTCCGCAACCGGCCGCCAGCTACAATCAGGTCCACAAAACGGGCGACAAATCGGCGTGATGGATTCGAGCGACCTCGGGAACCTCGATCGGCCTCGGACGTACCGCCAGTCGATGTCGGGAAGTTCGAAATCGCAAATGCCGCCGCGCTCGGCAGCCGGCAGGTCGGGGCGGTAATGAAGATGAACGTGAAGGCAAATAGAAACTCCTTGGGCGAATTGTCCGGTTCGCCGAAATGGCGTGGACACCCGGCTTGACCTCGCTCCGCAGCCAGTCGGTCGATCTCGGCCGCCTGCGCCAGATCGTTGCAAGCCTGTCCGAAGGCGTCATCCTGATCGGCGAGGAGGGCGATATCCTGTGGGCGAACGACACCGCGCTGCGCATCCACGGGGTGGATAGCGTCGAGGGTCTCGGCGGCGACGCCGACGGGTATCGAAAGCGCTTCCAGCTCCGCTATCGTAACAATCATTTCCTCGGAAAGAGCGACTATCCGCTTGCCCGCGTCGTCGCGGGCGAGGAATTCTCCGAAGTCATCGTCGAAGTGACGCTGGCCGTTGAGGAGGAGCCGTGCTGGATCCATCAGGTTCGGAGCCTCGTCCTCGCCGACGAGAAGGGAAAGCCAGACCTGTTCGTGCTGGTGATGCAGGACGTGTCGCTGCGCTTCGAGGCCGAGCAGCGCTTCGAGCAGACCTTCAACGTCAATCCCGCCCCGGCAGTGATATGCCGCCTGTCCGATCATCGCTATGTGAAGGTCAATCAGGGGTTCCTCGACCTCACCGGCTACACGCGCGACGAGGTCCTCGGCCGCTCGCTCTACGACATCGACGTGCTGCAGGACGCGTCGGATCTGGAGACTGCCAAGGAACGGCTGCGCGAGGGCAAGACGATCCCGCAGATGCAGGCTGATCTTTCGCTTCCCGATGGCGGCCGCAAGCTGGTTATCGTCGCGGGGCAGCCGATCGATCTCGACGAGCAGGCCTGCATCCTCTTCTCCTTCGCCGATCTCGAACCGCGGCGTCAGGCGGAAAATGAACTGCGCCACAGCGAGGAACGGTTCGTGAAGACCTTTCGCCTCGCGCCCGTCGGCATGGCGATCACTATCCAGCAAAACCACAGCCTGTGCGACGTCAACGAGGCGTTTCACCAGCTCACCGGCTATTCGGGCGACGAGGTCGTCGGGAAAGGCATGGCCGAACTCAAGCTGTGGGAGCTAGCCTCCTTCCTCAAGGAGGCCGAGGGGTTGCTGACCGAGCGTAGCGGTTTTCGTGCCCGCGACGCGCGGGTCCGCACTGCGGACGGTGGATTCGTCGACTGCCTCATCTCCGCCGAGGTCATGCCGCTGCATAACGATATGTGCGTGCTGTGGGTGATCCAGGACATTCACGAGCGTCGGCATAGCGAGCTCGAGCTGATCACTGCGATCGAGGCGGTGATGAAGGATACCAACTGGTTCAGCCGCACCGTCGTCGAAAAGCTCGCCAATCTGCGCGCGCCGCATGCGCACGCCGCTCCGGTCGAGGTCAGCGAACTCACGCGCCGCGAAAAGGAGGTGCTGAGCCTGCTGTGCGAGGGCGGCGACGACGCCGCGATCGCGAAGGAGATGGGGGTGTCGCGCAACACACTCCGCAACCATATCGCACGCGTCTATCAGAAGATCGGGGTCAACCGCCGCGCCGCCGCGATCCTGTGGGCGCGCGAGCGCGGTTTCCCGCTTACCCGGCCCATCCGCTGACCCGTCACTAGTCCTGCACTACCAGACGATTTGGTGCTTCTGCATCTTTGTCGATTGCTTCGTCCGCCTCACATGCAGGCCGTGGCGCCGCTCGCGGTGAGCGCGCCGGCATTATGCTCGAAGGAGACGGTCATGGACAGCAATCGCATCAAGGGCGAGGCCAGGAAGGTCAAGGGCTCGATCAAGGAAGCCGCCGGCAAGATCACCGGCGACCGCTCGCTGGAAGCCGAGGGCATCGCCGAAAAGGCGGCCGAGCTCCGTGCAGTCCGCCGCCGGCAAGGCGGCCGACAAGGTGCGCGACGCCACCCGCAAATGATCGGGTGATCGGCGCTGCCTGGCTGGCAGCGCTAGCTCGCCGCCGATGATGACCCCGCAGAAGGTTTTCGCATGCCCACGACAGAAGAGGACATAGCCTATTACAGGCGCCGCATCGACGCCTGCACCGAACAGGCGGGCCGCGCCGAATCGCTGTCGGCGCGCCGCGCCCACGAGGCTCTCGCGCGGCTCTACCGGGAAAAGCTTGTGGCGCTCGGCGCCGAACCCCTGGCGAGCGATGAACCGGGCGCGGTGTCCGGCACGGTCCGGCAGGTCGCCAATAAGACGCTGCCGCGGAGCAGGCCCCGCGAGTTTTGAACAACGATGATCGGGAAGGAGGCTTCCATGATGAAACATGCTCCTATCGGCGCGATGCTGCTGTTGCTGACGCTGGGCGCCTGCGAGGGACCGCAGGCGAAAGCCGGCGCCGAAAAGGACAAGGCGGCCGCAGAGGCTGCCGGCCAGACCTATAGCGGTGACGGGCCCAACGAGCGCATCGGCGCCGCGCAGGACCGCGCGGCGAACGCCGCGAAGGAGGCGCGCGAGGCCGCCGCCGCGGGGCTCGAACGGCAGGGCGACAGCATCCGCCGCCAGGCCGATGTCGAGGCCGAACGGCTCGAGCAGAAGGCCAAGGCCCTTCGCAAGGAGGCCGACGAACGCGCCTCCGCCTTCGACGCGCAGGCGGAGGCGCAGCGCAAATAGCGCGGTGTCCCGCCGATACTTCACGCACGATCCCATGAGCGCCGGGGATTTCTCCGGCCAAGGAAGGACTATTATTATGAAGAAACATCTGTTTATCGCGGCTTTCCTCGCCGCCGCATCGCCGGTCGCGGCGTTCGCGCAGGACGGCGCCGGAACCGAAGCGACGGCGCCCGACGGAAGCCCGGCCTATGGCATCGAGCCCTATGTCGGCGTCCTCGGGGGCTATCATTCGTTCGACCGCGACAGCGAGTTCGGCGTGCTGCCGGGCCGCGGCAAGATGAACGGGGCGCTGGTCAGCGGCGTTGCGGGCCTCAACATCCCGCTCGGTGCCGCCTTCGTCGGGGTCGAGGGCAATGCGGCCAAAGGCTTCGACGACATCGAATGGGAATATGGCGTCAAGGGCCGGCTCGGCGCGCGCGCCGGCGACAGCGGCCTGATCTACGCCTCGGCTGGCTATCAGTGGGTCAATGGAAAGCGCGGCTTCAGCGACCGGAAGGACTGGATCTATGGTCTCGGCGTCGAGGTCGGGCCCAGGGACATCGGGCTCGGCGGCGTCACGAGCAACAGCGGCGTCCGCCTGCGGCTTCAGGTCGACACTTATGACTTCGACAGCCTCCGCCCGATGGCGGGCGTCATTGTCCACTTCTGACCCTATCGGCAAAGGATATTATCATGGGCCTCATCATTCTTCTGATCGTCGGCGGCATCATCGGCTGGCTGGCGAGCATCGTCATGCGCACCGACGGCCAGCAGGGCATTTTCCTGAACATCGTCGTCGGCATCGTCGGCTCGGTGCTGGCGGGATGGATCGTCACGCCGCTCATCGGCGGCGCTCCGATCACCTCGGGCGCGTTCGACGCTCGCTCGCTGATCGCATCGTTCGTTGGCGCGCTGATCCTGCTCGCGATCGTCAACCTGATCCGGAGAAATTCGGTTCGCTGAATGGCGACCGGCGCGGCCAGACGAGGGTCTGGCCGCGCCGACCGTCATTGGCCCGAGGCAACTGTGTGCCGAGCCGGGAATTGTAGGATTGTCAGCGTTTCAAAAAATTGGAGAGATCAATGGCTAAAGTGCCCCCATCGTCGCCTGCCGCAAAAAATTCTCTCCATGACCATCGCCCGGGCGCCGGTTCGACCGCGCTCGAAAGCGCCATTGGCGATGGAGGCGAGCTTCATCAGAACGCCAGCGACAAGGGCGCCCAAGGCGCCTCCTTTCTGACCGACAACTTCGGTCACCGCATTGCCGATAATCAGAATTCGCTCCGCGCCGGCGAACGCGGCCCAACGCTGCTCGAAGATTTCGTTCTGCGTGAGAAGATCTTTCATTTCGACCATGAGCGCATTCCCGAACGCATCGTCCATGCGCGCGGGTCGGGCGCGCACGGCACTTTCGAATGCACACGCGCGATCCCTGAACTAACGAAGGCGGACATCTTTCAGGAGACCGGCAAGACCTGCCCCGTGTTCGTGCGCTTCTCGACCGTCGCCGGCGGTGCGGGATCGGTCGACACGCCGCGCGACGTGCGCGGCTTCGCTGTCAAATTCTATACCGAAGCCGGCAACTGGGACCTCGTCGGCAACAATATCCCGGTCTTCTTCATCCAGGACGCGATCAAATTCCCCGACCTCGTCCACAGCGTCAAGATGGAGGCCGACCGCGGCTATCCGCAGGCGGCGAGTGCGCACGACACCTTCTGGGATTTCATCTCCCTGATGCCCGAGGCGATGCACATGATCATGTGGGCGATGTCCGACCGCACGATCCCGCGCAGCTTTCGCATGATCGAAGGCTTCGGCGTCCACACCTTCCGCTTCGTCAATGCCAAGGGCGAGGGCAGGTTCGTCAAATTCCACTGGAAGCCGGTGCTCGGCATCCAGTCGACGACGTGGGACGAGGCGGTGAAGATCGCCGGTGCCGATCCCGATTTCCATCGCCGCGACCTGTTCGAGGCGATCGACGCGGGCGACTTCCCGGCGTGGGATCTGGGCGTGCAGGTGTTCGACGAAGCCTTTGCGGCGAAGCAGCCCTATGACGTGCTCGACGCGACCAAGCTGATCCCCGAGGAGGATATTCCGGTCGAGATCGTCGGCCGCATGACGCTCAACCGCAATGTCGACAATTTCTTCGCCGAGACCGAGCAGGCCGCCTTCCTGCCGTCGAACATCATTCCCGGAGTTGATTTCAGCAACGATCCGCTGCTGCAGGGGCGGCTCTTTTCCTATCTCGACACGCAGAAATCGCGGCTGGGGACGACCAATTTCCACCAGATCCCGATCAATGCGCCCAAATGCCCGTTCCACAATTTCCAGCGCGACGGGATGATGCAGACGCTCGTCCCCACGGGCCGCGCCAACTACGAGCCCAACAGCCTGGCCGAAGCCGCGCGAGAATGGCGGGCCGCGCGCGAGCGTTGCTACGGGCTTCACGACCTTCGAAGCCAACGACGAGCGCAACGATCCGGGTGCGAAGCTGCGCGTCCGCGCCGAACTGTTCGCCGATCATTTCAGCCAGGCGCGGATGTTCTACCTCTCGCAGACCGAAAATGAGCAGGCGCATATCGCCTCGGCGCTGGTGTTCGAGCTGTCGAAGGTGACGCTGGGTCATGTCCGCGCGCGCGTCGTCGGTCAGCTTCGCAATATCGACGAGGATCTGGCGAAGCGCGTCGCCGCCGGGCTCGCGATCGACCTGCCGGCGAAGGAAAAGGCCGCGCGGGCGCCGGTCGACCTCACGCCGTCCGATGCATTGTCGATCCAGAAGCGCGCCAGCGAGACGATGGCGGGCCGCAAGGTCGCGATTCTGTTTGCCGAAGGGTCGGACAAGGCGGTGATCGACAAGCTGACGAACACGATCGAAAGGGCTGGCGGCACGGCTTTTCTGGTCGCGCCCAAAGTCGGCGGCATCGCGGTCAAGGGCGGGACGCTGAAGGCCGATGGGCAACTTGCCGGGTCGCCCTCGGTGCTGTTCGACGCGGTCGCGTCGGTGTTGACCGAGGCGCAGGCAAAAGCGCTCGCGAACGATGGCGCCGCGGTGCAATGGTTCATGGACGCCTTCGGTCACTGCAAGACGATCGCGCATGACGCGGCGACGCAGGTGCTGCTCGACAAGGCGAATGTCGAAGCCGACGACGGCGTCGTTCCGCTCGAGGCGTTCATCAAGACGGGCGTGCTGCGTCACTGGGCGCGCGAACCCAAAGTCCGCGATCTGGCGTGAGGGAGACGACAATGGCAACGCAGACGAAGAGTAGGCCCGCAGCAAAGCGGAAGCCGGAGAAGCAGGCCAAGGCCGACGCGGTCGCCAAGGCGAAGGCGATCGAGCCCGATGTCGCGGCGCGGATCGGCAGCACGCCGCGGACCAAATTTCGCGGCAACCCCGACATTTTCGGTCGGCTGGTCGAGGATCATGACCGGCACCGCGCGCTCTTTGCGATGATCGAGGAGACCGAAGGGAAATCGACCGAACGGCAGACGCTGTTCCGCGAACTGGCGCTCGAGGTGCAGGCGCATGCCGCGGCGGAGGAGCAGGCGCTGTGGTCGACAGTGTTGCGCAATCCGGAAACGACCGAATTCGCGCGCCACGCCGTAGCCGAGCATAAGGAAATCGACGAGATGTTCGCCGACCTGGCCGCGCGCGACATGGCGTCGCCCGGCTGGCTCAAGCGCTTCGCTTCGGCAAAGGAGGAATATCTCCACCACATCCGAGAGGAAGAACAGGAGCAGTTCGTCGCCGCCGAGAAGACTTTGGGCGCGAGCGATGTGCATTACATGCGCAAGGTGTTCAACCGGCGCAAGAAGGCGGAGAAAGCCGCCGCGAAGATCGAGAAGAAGATCAAGCTGAAGGATTAGAGGCGTCAGGTCTCCAATATGAACCATTCGCCCTGAATCACTCCTCCCCTGAAGGGGAGGGGCTTCAGACAGGCATCAATCAACGTCGGAAAGACGCCAGGTTTCCCGTCCGTCCGTCAGAATGCGGACCAAGCCAGCCTGCGGCGGAGCCTCGATGCGGGCTTCGTCGCGGCGGCGGCGACGGCGCGGCCGATCTCCGCGCTGGCCGTGATGCCCTGGACGAAGGGTTGATCGTGCATCAGATAGGGCAGCGCGGCGAGCGCGATCCGGCCCTTGGCGACCTCGGGCGCCGTGAGGGTATAATCGTCGCTGACGTCCGGAATATCGTCGCCTGTCGCCAGCAATTGCGCGCGCAGTTTCGGGAAGGGGAGGTCGCGGGTGGCGAGGGGTTTCTGGCCGCGCGCGTCGATAAAAATGTCGAAATCATGCGTTTCGCCCGCGCATTCCATTGTCGTGCGTCCGTCCTCGACCGTCATGTCGTAATCGGGACCGAGTTCGAGGACGCCGATCACGCCTGCGGCGCGGAGCGCCAGCAGGCGGCGGATCGATTCGGACGGGACCGCCGCATAATTGTCGACGAACACGCGGCTCAGCCCCGCGTCGAAGCGGTCACGGTCGGCGTCGGAGAAATGCGGTACGACCTCCTGCACCGCTTCGTGAAGGCGCAGGATCGCGTAGCGCCAGGGGATGGTGCGCCGGTCGCGCTTGTTGCGCTCGACCTCCCGCAGATTATAGGCCGCCCAGCGGAACGGATCGTGCGTCGCGCGATCGGCGAAATAGGCGTCGGCGAAGCTGTCGGCGTCGAGCGTCGCAAGCGACACGCCGGCCGCCCAGTCGGGGTCGCTCGCCGCGATCTCGTCCGCGACGAGCGCGAAGATGCGGTCGAGGAGCCCTTCGGGGCTCGGCCGCGATTTCGGCGGCGATCCGTTCTTTCGTCGCGACGCGCAGTGGTTCGTAGGGGATCGGGCAATAGAAATCGGCCTCGGGCAATATTCCCGACCGCGACATGAGCGTGATGGTCAGACCGGACTCGGCGTCGGACAGGTCGAAACGCAGGCCTTCGTCGGCTTCCTCGACGAAATCGCCGTGCTGGGCGGCGACCGCCATCGCCGCGTCGATCGCGCTGAGCGATGTTCCCATGATCCCGACGCGGCAGGCGGGAATCTCGGCATCGAGCATCCCCGACCAGGGGCTCGGGAAATAGGCGCGCGGCTTCTCGTCGTCCTCGGGCCAGACATGACCGGTGGCGATTACCGCCAGGTCGTAGAGTGCGGGCGAGGACTTGCCGTCCGTCCATAGCGCGACCCCGTCCGGCCGGGCTTCGAGGTCGGTCACGCGGCAGGTCTCATGCACCGCGATCAGGTGACCCTTCTCCTTGCCCTGGCTGACGAGTTCGAGGAACTGGTCACGGAAATATTGGCCGAGCAGGATGCGCGGCAGGAATTGCCGGTCGTGGAGCGCGGCTTTCTCGACGCCGTAACGGGCGAGAAATGCCGCGGGCTGGTCGCGCAGCCATTCGAGATAGGTGGAAGTCAGCGGTGGAATCTCGATGCTGGCGATATTCGCGAGCATCAAGCGGCTGTTGAGTTCGTCGCTGTACGGCATGCCGACGCCCGCCTCGTCCGCCTCTTCATAGATGGCGATGGCGAGAGGCGTTTCGCCGCCCAGCAGGGCGGAGAACGTATAGATGCCGGTCGGGCTGGCGCCGATGATCGCGACACGCTTCAAGGTCATCCCCTCACCACGGGTTGCAGCCCGATCATCCACTCTGCTCAGCTCGCGGCCTGCGAGCCGCCGCCTCGGTTATCGGGAACAACGAACGAACGACGGCATGGCTCCCCGTGCCCGCACGAATTGTTCCGGCCAAGCGCGCCGAAGCGAGCGGGCGATGCGATATCCGGATATGTTCCTTATTTGTTCTTAATGCTAGACAGGGAGGATGACAGAAAAGCCGATTCTTCAGAAGCTTGCAGTCCTTGCCGACGCGGCCAAATATGATGCCTCCTGCGCTTCGTCGGGAACGGTGAAGCGCGACTCGACCGGCACGAAGGGTATCGGCTCGACCGAGGGGATGGGTATCTGCCACAGCTATGCCCCCGACGGGCGGTGCATCTCGCTGCTGAAGATATTGCTCACCAATTTCTGCATCTACGACTGCCGATTCTGCATCAACCGCGCGTCGAGCAACGTCGAGCGCGCGCGGTTCAGCCCGCAGGAGGTCGTCCGCCTCACGCTCGATTTCTACAAGCGCAACTATATCGAGGGGCTGTTCCTCTCTTCGGGCATCATCCGCTCCGAGGATTATACGATGGAGCAGCTTGTCGAGGTCGCGCGCCTCCTGCGCGAGGAGCATCGCTTTCAGGGTTATATTCATCTGAAGACGATCGCGGGGGCCGATCCGGGCCTGGTCGCGCTCGCGGGGCTCTATGCCGATCGGCTGTCGACCAATGTCGAGCTGCCGACCGAGGCGGGCCTCGCAAGCTTCGCGCCCGAGAAGAAGCCAGAGACGATCCGCAAGACGATGGCGTCGGTGCGTGTCGGGGAGGCGGATGCGATCGACGCCGCGAAGAGCCGGTTGATCGGCAAGGCGCTGCCGCCGCACTTCGCCCCCGCGGGTCAATCGACGCAGATGATCGTCGGGGCCGACGCGGCGCGCGACGACGATATCCTCGCGACCGCGACGAACCTCTATTCGGGCTACCAACTCCGCCGCGTCTATTATTCGGCCTATAGTCCGATCCCCGATGCGAGCAGCGACCTGCCGCCGATGCGGCCGCCGCTGATGCGCGAGCACCGGCTCTATCAGGCCGACTGGCTGCTGCGCTTCTATGGTTTCGCGCGCGCCGAGATCATGGAGGGGGCCAGCGGCGGGATGCTTGACCTCGATATCGATCCCAAGCTCGCCTGGGCGCTCCAGCGACGCGAGGCCTTTCCGGTCGATATCAACCGCGCCCCGCGCGAACTGCTGCTGCGCGTGCCGGGGCTGGGGACGCGCGCGGTCGACCGCATCGTCGCGGCGCGGCGGCTCGGGATGTTGCGGCTCGGCGACCTCGCGAAGCTGACCGCTTCGGTGAAGAAGCTGCTGCCCTTCGTCGTGACCCCCGACTGGCGGCCGGGAAAACTTACCGACAGCGCCGACCTGCGCGCGCGCTTCGCGCCGCCGGCGGAGCAACTGGCGCTCGCGCTATGAGGGAGGTTGTGCTGAAAACCGCGGGCGATTTCGCCGAATGGCGCGACGCGGCGCGCGGTCTGCTCGCGGGCGGGGTGGCGCCCGAGGATGTCAGCTGGCGGGACGGCGAGCAAGGTGCGTCGCTGTTCGGCGACGACGCGCCGCCTGCATCGGCGGCGGCGGTAGCGCTGCCGCGCCAACTGCTCGGAATGATCGACCGGGTGATCTGCCACCGCGATCCGGACGTTCCGGCCCGGCTTTATCGCGTCGTCTGGCGCGGGGCGCGCGACCGGCATCTGCTTGCGCGTACCACCGACGCCGATGTCGACTGGCTGCGCAAGGCCGACAAGGCGATCCGCCGCGACGTGCACAAGATGCACGCCTTCGTGCGTTTCCGGCGCCTGGGCGAGGATGCGGGCGGGCGCGAAAGTTTCGCCGCCTGGTTCGAGCCGTCGCACCGAATATTGCGGTTGACTGCCCCATTCTTTCAGCGGCGCTTCTTCGGGATGGACTGGGCGATCGTCACCCCTGACGCACGCGCGATCTGGCACAATGAGACGCTGACCCTTGGCCCCGGTGGAACGAGGCACGAGGTGCCGGATAGCGATGTGGTCGAGGACCAGTGGCGCACCTATTATGGCGCGATCTTCAATCCGGCGCGGGTCAAGATCGACGCGATGCGCGCCGAAATGCCGAAGAAATATTGGCACAACCTGCCCGAGGCGCAGAATATCGCGCCGCTGCTCGCGGGCGCCGGGGCGCGGGTGGAACGCATGCGCGAAGCGGCCGTTTCTCTGGCGAACCCGCGAAGCGGGAAATGGCGGACGCGCGTGCCCGACGAACTGGCTCTCGATGACGATGTGAAGACGCTCGACGAGCTTGCGCGCGCGATCGACCGTTGCAAGCGTTGCCCGCTCTATTGCAACGCCACGCAGGGCGTGGCGGGCGAGGGGCCGAAATCGGCGTGCATCATGCTGGTCGGCGAGCAGCCGGGCGATCAGGAGGATCTGCAGGGACGACCGTTCGTCGGGCCCGCGGGACAGGTGCTGAACGAGGCGCTCGAAGAGGCGGGCCTTGACCGCTGCGGCGCCTGTTCCTCACCAACGCGGTCAAGCATTTCAAATATGAGCCGCGTGGCAAGCGGCGATTGCACCAGAATCCGACCGCGGCCGAGATCGATATATGCCGCTGGTGGCTCGACAAGGAACGCCGGCTTGTCCAGCCCGCGCTGATCGTGACGCTCGGCGCGAGCGCGCTGCGCGGGGTGACGGGCAGGAGCGCGAGCATCCGGTCGATGCGCGGTGCGGTGCATGCGCTCGCAGGCGGCACGAAGCTGATCGCGACGATCCACCCCTCCTTCCTGCTCCGCATGCCCGACCGCGAACGCGCCGCCGAAGAGCGCGCAGCCTTCGTTGCCGATCTGGTGGACGCACGGAAGCTGGTGACGTGATGCCCGCTGCAAGGCCGGATCGCTTTTGGGGGCCGATTGATCGCTGGCCGCGATTGTAAATCGCGCTTCGCACTCCATATATGCTCCATCGCCGGGCTTTTCATGCATGCCGGCGGCTGAGAGACCGTCGCGCTCCCGCAGAAGGAGCGCTGATATGGATCTCAATCAACTTCTCTACCATCATCAAATGGCCTTGATGGCCGTCAGCCAAGCTGAACGCCACGGCGGAGCGGCGCCCGATTTCGACCTGCCGCGTTATTACGCGAAGCGGATCAACGAATATCGTGAGCGCCGCGGCCTGAACGGCGATGCCGAAGCCATCGCTCGCCTTAGCGGGAGTATGGAGACTCCTGCCGAAAGCGCCGCCGCGCCCGAGGAATTCGTCGGGGACATTCTGATCGCCGAACTGCTGATCGCGAAGGCGCTCGAGCGGGCGAAGCACGAACCGGGCGCCGGTGAGCCGGGCGGGCCGGTCGATCCGCCGGTCGACATCCGCGCGATGCTGCTCGCCGCAGGGCAGGACGTCTATCGCTCGCTTGGTTTCGACGATGTTTCGCTCGCCGAGGAAAGCGAACAGCGCCGGGCGTGGGAGGATGAGGGGGGCAGCTTGCGCCCTTCGGCTCCGGATGAGGAAGATGGCATTACGCGCACCTATGTCGAGCAGTTCAGCGTGGGAAATTACCGCTATTCCAATCTGGTCGACGCCAAGGCGGCCGCGCGGCGGGAACGGGAGGCGATGCGGCTGGCGGAGATGGCCGGTTCCTGATCCGCCCCCGCGGGAACGACCTGCGCTGCCCGTGCATGCCGGGCGGGTGAGGGAACCAGAACGCCGCTGATTTGTTCTATTTCCGGTCGCACCCGAAACGGCGCGCGTCCCAAAACAAGCAAAAATTCAACCGGGCGAGGCCTTCTGTCGCTTCATTTTGGAAGGTATTTTCCTGTGTACGAAGCCCCGGACCGCATATCCTTCGAAGAAAGCCGTGAGGCACACCCGGCCCTGCGACCCAAGGTCGAGGCGCCGGTCCGACTGGCGCTGATCGGGGGATATCTGCCGCGGCGCTGCGGCATCGCGACCTTTACCACTGACATTCACGCGTCGCTCAAGGCGGCCGTTCCCGACCTTGCCATCGACATCTATGCGATGGCGCCGGCGAAGGCGCCGGTCGCGTTCGACCCCGTGGTCCGCGCCGCCATTACCGAAGGCGATGCGGCGAGCTTTATCGATGCGGCGCGGCGGATCGAGGCGAGCCGCGCCGATGTCATCTGGCTCCAGCACGAATTCGGGCTGTTCGGCGGCCTTGCCGGCGACATGATCCTCGAACTCCTCGACCGGGTGAGCGCGCCGCTGATCGTCACGCTCCACACCGTCCTCGACGAGCCCGATGCCGATCAGCGGCGGGTGATGGAGCGTCTGATCGCGCGTGCGAGCAAGCTGGTCGTGATGTCCGAACGGTCGCGCAATCTGCTGCGGTCGGTGTATCGCGCCGACGCGGATCAGATCGTCCTCATCCCGCACGGCGTGCCCGACCGGCCCTTCGGCCGCTCGCTCCGGTTCAAATCCAAGTTCGGATTCGACGGCAGGCAGGTGGTGCTGACCTTCGGGCTGCTCTCGCCGGGCAAGGGGATCGAGGTGGTGATTGAGGCGCTTCCGGCGATCGTCGCGGATCGTCCCGGCGTCCTTTATTGCATCGCGGGCGCGACACATCCCAATCTTCTGGCACGCGAAGGCGAGGCCTATCGCGAACGGCTGAAGGGGCTCGCCGCCTCGCTCGGCGTCGACGCGCATGTCCGCTGGATCGACGCCTTTCTCGAGACCGACGAACTGCTCGACCTGATCGAGGCGGCGGACATCTACGTGACGCCTTATACCGGCGCCCAGCAATCGACCTCGGGGACGCTGTCCTATGCGATGGCGCTCGGCAAGGCGGTGGTGTCGACGCCCTATGTGCACGCCGCCGAATTGCTCGGCGGCGATCATGGGGTGCTGGTCCCCTTCGGCGACAGCGCGGCGGTCGCGAAGGCCATCGCCGGCCTGCTCGACGATCCCGACCGGCTGCTGACGCTGCAGAGGCGCGCCTATGACCGGGGAAGGGACATGATCTGGCTCAGCCTTTGCCGCGCGGACCCACGATCTGATCGAGGCAAGCCGGATCAGCCCCGTCGCCGCCGGTCTTCCCGACCGGGTGGGTATCGACGGCCTGCTGCGCCTCTGCGACGATACCGGCATCCTGCAGCACAGCATCCACAGCGTGCCCGACCGCGCGCACGGCTATTGCGTCGACGACAATGCGCGCGCGCTGATGCTGATGAACCGGCTGCCCGACGATGTCTTGCGCCAATGCGGCCGACTGCTCGGGGTTTTCGCGGCCTTCGTCCAGCATGCGTGGAACGCCGACAAGGGCGAATTCCGGAACTTCATGGGGTTCGGACGGAACTGGCTGGAAGAGGTGGGTTCCGAAGACAGTTGCGGGCGGACATTATGGGCGCTCGGCGCGACGGCGCGCGAAGGCAAGATGCCGGGTCTGCGCCAGTGGGCGGGCAAGTTGTTCGCGTGCACTGCGCCCTCTGCTCTCGATTTCCAGTCGCCGCGCGCGATCGCCTTTGCGATGCTTGGGGCGGACTATCTGCTCGGCACGGACGAGGAACAGACGCTTGCGTTGCAAATCCTAGAGCAAGGTGCCGACCGGCTGCTGACGCTGCACGCCGCTACGGCGCGGCCCGATTGGCAGTGGTATGAAAGCGTCCTCGCCTATGACAACGCCCGCCTGCCCGAGGCGATGCTGCGCGCGGGCGTGCGGCTGGGGCGTGCCGACCTGACCGCATGCGGGCTGGAAACGCTGCGCTGGATCAACGACATTCAAATTACCCCGCGCGGATATTTTCGCCCGGTGGGTTCGGGTAGCTTCGGGCATGCCTATGCGCCTCCGCGGCCGTTCGACCAGCAGCCGGTCGAAATCTGGGCCTCCATCGATGCCGCGTCGGCCGCCTATGACGTCACTGGCGACGCCATCTGGCTGACGCACGCGCGCCGCGCCTATGACTGGTTCGCGGGCTGCAACGATCGCGGGGTGGCCGTCGCCGACCCGTCGAGCGGCACCAGCCGCGACGGGATCAACCCGCGCGGACTGAATCTCAACGAGGGGGCCGAGTCGGTGCTGGCCTATCAGCATGCAAGCTATGCCATCTGGGACTTTATCGCCAAAGTCGGGTAGGGAACTCCCATGGATCTCGTCCAGCACGAATTGCGGCTGCATGCCGACCCGACGCGTGTCGTCGTGCGGCCCTTTCATCTCGCGTGGCAGGCGTCGGGCCCCGATCTGGAGCGGGTGCAAAGGCTGGCGCGCGAGATCGTCGCGCTCAATCCGCGCACCGTGCGGGCGGAACTCGGCGTGGTGCTGCGCGATTTCGCCGACCGGCACTGGCAGATCGAGAAGGTGTTCGCCGACCGCTTCGAGGAAATCGAACCCAAGCTCGGGCTCGACGATGTCGCGCTCAAACGCGAAATGCGGCTGCTGATTGGCGCCTATTTCTGCCACGAATATAGCTATGCGGCGGCGGCGCTGATGAACCCCAGCGTCGTGCGTCATCCCGACCAGAGCGGGCTGCAGAAGGGCAGCGTGCGCATCCTGCTGTCGCTGCGTGCCGTCGGCGAGGGGCATATCTCGACGATCGCGTTTCGCGAGGGGATCATCACGCACGAGCGCGAGATGACGCTGCTGCCTCAGCCTGCCTTCGCCACCGCGGCGATGCTGGGTCCGCATCGCGACGACAAGCCCGACGATGTCGTCTCGCTCTATCGCCACCCCGACAGCAGCCTGTCGGGCACGGTGATTTTCCCGATCACCGAGGCGCAGCGCAACGGGCTGGAGGATCTGCGCCTCGTCGAATTCCGTCGCGACAGCGGCAAGAGCGAGTGGATCGGCACCTATACCGCCTATAGCGGCCGCGACATCCAATCCGAACTGCTGCGCACGCGCGATTTCAAGGACTTCACGCTGACTCCGATCAAGGGCGGCGCGGGACGCAACAAGGGCATGGCGTTGTTCCCGCGCAAGATCGAGGGGCAGTTCTGCATGATCGGCCTAGCAGGACGGGAAAAATCTCTATCTCCTGCGCTCGGACGCGATCGATCAATGGGAAGGCGGCGAATTGCTGCTCGAACCCCGTTATCCTTGGGAACTCATCCAGATCGGCAATTGCGGTGCACCGATCGAGCTCGACGAAGGCTGGCTGGTGCTCACCCACGGCGTCGGCGCGATGCGCAAATATGCGATCGGCGCGGCGCTGCTCGACAAGGCCGACCCGTCTAAAGTGATCGGCCGCACCCCCAATCCGATCCTCTCCGCCGCCGACGAGGATCGCGAAGGCTATGTTCCCAATGTCGTTTACACCTGCGGTGCGATCCGGGTCGGAGACGATATCTTCCTGCCCTATGGCGTCGCCGACAGTTCGGTATGTTTTGCCTTTGTGGCGATTGCCGAGATACTGGCGGCTATGGATTAGGCTGTATCGACATTCAGCCCTGGCGGCCTGCAAATGGCGGCTTTCCGCGCTTCCGGTGCTCACGCACATCGAGTGCGCTGCGCTCCGGGTCACGGAAAACCACCATTTTCAGCTCGCCATCTTCTGAATGTCGATACAGCCTAGGGCAGCGTTGCGCGTCCGATATCGCAAAGTGGAAAGTTGCACTGACATCGTAGGTTCGAGGCTCATTCGCGAGAATTCGGTTCGCGGTGCTGCCCGGAAACGCGCCGTTGTTGAGTCCGAGCGCGGCACCGAGCGTCTGATAGACCGCGAGCGGGCGATAATGGGTGTTGGTGAGATTGTCGCCGAGATGCTCGGCTATGGATCGATCGGAGCTTACACCCGCTGGCACAGCCAGATGTTCGGTATATCGCCGCGCCAATGGCGCATTTCGGCGCTCCAGCGACAACCCAAATCGCCCGCTTTTTGAACTGACTAACCAAACCTAGCCAATAGCTGCGGCCTCGATAACGGCTTCGGAAAAGGCTTTGGGCGCTTCCTGAGGAAGGTTGTGCCCAATCCCCCCGCCGATCGATCGGTGCGAGTATCGACCGGAGAATTTCCCGGCATAAGTGGCTTAGGCTTCGGGATGCGGCGCGCCATTCGCGTCGCCTTCCAGCGTGATCGTCGGCACGCCGATGGTCGGTGCTTCCGCCAGACGCCGCTCCAGTGCGTCATATTTCGGATCGCCCGCCGCCGCGCTCAAGCGCCAACGGTAATTGTGGATCACAATCGCGACATGGTCGGGATTGTCGAACGCCTGCGCGGAGCGTTCGAAGGTCGCATCGTCGAAGGCCCATTGCGGCGACGCAGTGCGCCATATGAGTTTCGCGAATTCCCTGCGGTTTGCGTCATAACCGCGTGCACCGCGCTCGGTCGCGAAGTAGAATTGATACCACCAGGACAGCTCGGCTTGCGGTGGCAAGGGCATGGCATTGGCCTGCTGGCTGCCGATCAGATAGCCGCTGACCGACACCAGCGCGGTGCAGCGTTCGGGCCAGATTGCGGCGACGATGCAAGCGGTCCGCGCACCCCAGTCGCAGCCCGCGATCGTGGCGCTCTCGATCTTGAGCGCGTCCATCAGCGCGATCACATCCTGCGCCAGCGCCGCCTGCTGACCGTTGCGGAACGCGTCGGCGGCAACGAAACGCGTCGCGCCGTAACCACGCAGATAGGGAACGATCACGCGATAGCCCGCCTTGGCCAGCAGCGGCGCGACCTCTTCATAACAATGGATGTCATAGGGCCAGCCGTGCAGAAGGATCGCGACCTTCCCCTTGGCCGGACCCATTTCGACATAGGCGATCTCGAGTTCCTCGGCGCGCACCTGCCGCAGCGGGCCCATCGTAGGTGACGCGCCCGCCTGCGTGGAAGAGGTCGGTGCGGCAGCCTGCGCGACGCCGGCAAGACCGTAGCGGGTCATAGCCATGCCGGCCGCGCTCAGCCCGGCTGCCCGGAGAAAGAGCCGGCGATCGGCGGCGCTGCGATCGGTCATGAACATTCTCCTCTAAAGCCTCATGCGCCACCGCGCCCGCGCGTCGATTAGGGTCTGACGACCCATCTTACACCAGGTTGATTGTCACATCGATATTGCCGCGCGTCGCTTTCGAATAGGGGCAGGTCTGGTGCGCCGCGTCGGTGGGGGCGAGCCCGGCCAGCCGTACGTCATCAGCAGCGGCATCGCACCCTTGTGCTTCGAGCGGATGTGGATGAACTGGATATCGACGCCGTCGATCGTCGTGATGAACTGCGGCAGGGCGTTGAATTTGGCCTCCGCCTTTCGCCAGTCATAATCCGTTCCCAACTCCTGCCCGCTACCTGCCCGACCGGCGGCCATGTTTGCAAAGGATATAATTGCCCATTCCAAAAGGTCGCTCCGCGCTCGCATACCGGTCTTTGGAGCCGGGATCCGAAGTCGCCTGCAAGCGGTCGTTCGACGAGGCGAAGGGCAGGCCCCGCTTTGCGGAGCGCGGCAGTCATTCGGCGCGCTAGGTCTGTCGGGTCACAAGCTGGGTCGGCAGCATTGCGGATCGAGGTCGCCGTCCGTCCAGCACCTGCATCAGTTTCTCGACTAACAGAGCGCCAGCGACTCCGGTTTGCTGCGCGATGGTGGTGATCGACGGGGTGAAGTGGGCTGCGGGGGGAATGTCGTTATAGCCTACGAGCGAATAATCGCGCGGCGTCAGATGCCCCTCCTTGGCGAATGCGCCGATGACCGCCATGGCTGCCGTATCGGAGAAGGCGAAGACCGCGTCGGGGCGCTCCGGGCGAGCTTTCAGATAGGCGTTCGCCTGATCATGGATCGCGGAAAAGGCCATTGATTCAATCGAAAGAACGTCAATTTCGACGTCCTTTCTCGCTCGCGCGGCCGTCTGGAGTCCCTCGAAGCGCAAGCGGATTTCCTCATGCTGACAGTCGCCCACGAACAGCCAGCGGCGACGTTCGTGCGCAAGGAAGCGCTCGTCGACCAGCCGTCCGCCCAGGCTATTGTCGCTCCCGACCGCGCAATAGGTGCTCGCCTCGCTGACCGCACCCCACACGACCATCGGAATATTCCGGCGCGCGACCTTTTGCAGCAGGGCGTCGCGCGTTCCCTGTCCCAGTATAATGAAGCCGTCGGCGCCGCGCGATTGATAGAGGTCGACGAAGCCTTCGACGGTTTCGAGGCCCGAGGGCGACAGGAGGAGGTCGAGGTCGCGCACCGACAGCGCCTCCGAAATGCCGGCGAGCAATTCGAAGATGAACGGATCGCCGATCGCGCCTTGGCGGTGCGATCCGAAATCGAGCACGACGGCGATCGCATTGGCACGTTCGCGCCGCAGTTTTTGTGCGTGGCGGTTGAGCGCATAACCCTGTTCACGCGCGACTGCGAGCACGCGCTCGCGCGTTTCGGCGCTGACCAGCGGACTGCCGCTCAGAACGCGCGACACGGTCGGCTTTGAAACTTTTGCAATGCGCGCCACATCTTCCATCGTCGGTCGCGTCGTGCGCGGCATCGTTATCATATCGCCGTTTTTTCCCGCCATAGGCTGTTCATATGGCACTGGCGGCTTGGGTGCAATCGTCGATCACGCGGCTATGAAACTTGTTGTTGAAATGCATTTCATAAATATCTATCAGATTCGGCGAACGGGCGACACAGCCCGCTAAGGGAGGATGACGATGGCAATCATGCGCAAATATCTGATGTCGCTTTGCTGGAGTTCCGCACCGATAGCACTCGCATTCGGTCCGTCGCACGCCATGGCGCAGGAATCGGCACAGGCCGACGCCGCGGGCGGCGGGATCGAGGAAATCATCGTGACCGCGCGGCGCGTTGACGAGCGCGCGCAGCAAGTTCCGATCGCGATCACGGCTTTCAGCCAGGACAATCTGCGCGAAAAGGGCGTCAACAACGGCACTGATCTTCAGAATTACACGCCGTCGCTGTCGGTTGTCGGCGACGTCGCGCGCAATCAGGAGACCTATTCGATCCGCGGTATGGGCGGCAGCACCGGCCAGGGCACGGGTAGCGGCCCGGGCGTCGTCGGTTATTTTGCCGAAGTGCCCACCAGCGTCAGCGGTCCGGGCAATTTCTATGATCTTGCGTCGCTCCAGGTGCTGAAGGGGCCACAAGGCACGCTCTTCGGGCGGAACACTACCGGCGGCGCCGTGCTGCTCGAACCGGTGCGGCCGAAGATGGGTGTGGTCGAAGGCTATGCCGATCTGACGCTGGGCAATTATGACCGCCGCAGCGGGCAGGCGGCGCTCAATATTCCGCTGGTCGATGATGTGCTGGCAATCCGCATCGCCGGTCAGTTCGACAAGCGCGACGGCTATGTTCGCGATGCCGTCACCGGCTTCGACTATCTCAATCGCAACAATTACAGCCTGCGCTTCGGGGTGCAGTTCAATCCGACCGACGCGATCCGCAGCTATACTGCGGTCACCTATGTCGACGTGAAGGAGCATGGTGGTGGCAGCATCCTGCTCGCCGTAAATCCGGAGCGTCCCTATGCCGCGCTCCTCCAGCCCTATCTGCTCGAACAGCAGGCGCGCGGACCGCGCGAGACCGCTCTCAGCGTGCCGACGCGGGAGGTCGCGAAAAGCCTTCTCGCGCTCAACAACACAGAGATCGACCTTTCGGACGCGCTGACGCTGAAGAATGTCTTCAGCTATGCGCGCACCCGTTCCACGAGCGCGACCGACCGCGATTCGACACCACTGCCGATCGCCGATCTGCTCGGCGCCTATCCCGGCAGCTACAACAACAATTTACGCACGATCACGGAGGAGCTGCAGCTCCGTTACGACGATGGCACGTTACGGATCCAGGCTGGCGGATTCTTCCTGGACCAGAAAACACCGTCGCCGCTGACATTCCAGACCGTCAATCCGATGCAATTCGGGGGCATCCTCGGCGGCGGACCGATCATCCTGCCGCCTGCGCTGCAAGCGGCCCTTGGCGTCGACGGACCCTTGCTTCCCGCGCTGAGCCTGCAACCGACCGCCCATGTCGATGCACAGAGCAAGGCGATCTATGCGCAGGCGCAATACAAGCTGACACCCGATCTGACCGCGACGGCCGGATTCCGCTGGACCTGGGACCGTTTCGGCGGCGAGATTCAGGGGTATCAGGCGGCCGAGAGCTATGACGTTTTCAACCAGCTTGCGGCGCTTGGCGTGATCACGCCGACGCAGGCGGCGCAGGTGATCGGGCTCAACGCGGACCTTTGCACCTATGATGCCTATCAGGCGGTGGCTGCGGGCGGGTTCCCGACGCTCTATTATCCGAACTGCACGACGCCGAGCTTCAACGGCAAGAGTAACGGGCCCACCTGGCAGTTCGGGCTCGACTGGCAGGCGAACCCGGACACCTTGCTCTACATCGTATCGCGGCGCGGCTATAAATCGGGCGCGACCAACCCGATCGTCTCGCTTTTCCTCGGCGAGCAGCATCCGCTGTTCGCGGTGCGCCCCGAAAAGGTCACCGACCTCGAAGTCGGGATGAAGAAGGACTGGAATCTTGGTGGTGAAGCGCGCGCGCGGACCAATATTTCCGCCTTCTACACTTGGTACAATGACATTCAGGTGATTCAGCGCGCGACGATCGCGGGCTCCGACATATTGACCAACGCCAAAAAGGCGCGGGTCATGGGGCTCGAATTCGAAGGCCAGCTGGTGCCGGTGCGCGGGCTGACGCTGAGCGCGGTCTATTCATACAATTCGGCGAAATATCTCGAATATGACTCGATCGCGATCCCGGCTATCCCGCAGGCGCTGACTGCGGCGCAGCCAAGCCGCGACTTGTCGGGAACACCCTTTTCTTTCGTGCCGAAGCACAAGTTCAGCCTCAACGGACGCATCGACCTGCCGACCGTCGAAGGGGTGGGCGAAATGGCCTTCAACGCGAACTGGACCTATCAGTCGAGCCAGCGCGTCACGCCCGAGGCGCAGCCCTTCGACACGATCGCGGGCTACGGCCTCGTCAACCTGCGGTTCGAGTGGAACAATATGTTCGGCGCGCCGGTCGATGCGGCGGTCTTTGGCACCAATATATTCGACAAGGCGTATCGGGTCACCGCCAATCCCAGCTATAATAATTCGGGTTTCATCAACTCGATCTACGGGGAGCCGGCGCAATATGGCGTGCAGGTCCGCTATCGCTTCTGAGAATCGGGGGATGACGCGCTCCTTGTCTGCGCTCGACCGGCGCCAGATGATCGGCCTCGGCGCCGCCGCGACGGTCGCTGTCGCTGCGGCAGCCCCGCTACGCGCCGCCCCGGCGGTGGCGCCTTTCCTCTGGGGCGCTGCGACTGCGGGGCATCAGGTCGAAGGAAACAATGTAAACGCTGACATCTGGCTGCTCGAACAGGTAAAGCCGACCATCTTTGCCGAACCGTCGGGGGATGCATGCGACAGCCTGCACCGCTGGCGCGAGGATGTCGCAATCGTCAAGGCGCTCGGCCTCAATTGCTATCGCTTCTCGGTCGAATGGTCGCGGATCGAGCCGGCGCCGGGACAGTTCAGCCAAGCCTGCCTCGATCATTATGCGCGCATCGTCGATCATTGCCGCGATCAAGGGCTGGCGCCGGTCGTGACCCTCAATCATTTCACCACGCCGCGCTGGTTCGCCGCGGCGGGGGGCTGGGAGAACCCCGATGCGCCCGATCTCTTTGCGCGCTATTGCGGTCGCGTCGCGCGGGCCATAGCGGCAGGGGTGAGTCATGCGCTGACCTTCAACGAGCCCAATCTCGCGCTCGGCGGACGCTGGGCGATCCACCCACCGCCGCAGGCGATGCTCGACGCGGTCGCCGCCTGCTGTGCGGCGGCAGCGAAGGCAAGCGGGTCGGATCGTTTCTCGCTGCTCAATGCGGGCGACCCCGCGCCGATGATCCCCGGCGTGACCGCCGCGCATGTCGCCGCGCGCGCGGCGATCCGCGCGGCGCGCTCCGACCTGCCGATCGGGATGAGCCTCGCCATCCCCGACAATGTCGCCGTCGGCAAGGACAGCGCGATCGAGCGCAAGCGCGCCGAAGTCTATGGCCCTTTCTTTGCGGTGATGGACAAGGATGATTTCATCGGCGTGCAGACCTATGGCCGCGCTTATGTCGGTGCGGACAGCGACGTCGATCCGCCCGCTGATGCGCCGAAACGGCCCGGCGGTGGCGAGTGGTTCCCCGCTGCCGTCGGCAATGTCGTGCGCTATGCCCACGAGGCGACGGGCCTGCCGGTGATGGTGACCGAGAACGGCATCGACGCCGCCGACGACACCGAACGCGAACGCTTCATCCCCGAAGCCGTCGCCTCGGTCGAAGCGGCACGGCGCGACGGGGTTCCGGTGCTCGGCTATATTCATTGGTCGCTGCTCGACAATTTCGAATGGATGTCGGGCTATGGTCCCAAATTCGGACTGGTGTCGGTCGACCGGCAGACCTTCAAACGGACGGTCAAACCGAGTGCAAAACAGCTCGGGGCGATCGCGCGGGCAGGCGGAGTCCAGGAAGGATGATCCGGCCTCTTCTGATGCCGCTGCTCGCAGCGGGGCTCGCCTCCGCAGTGGCCCAAGCGCAAGCGGTCAAGGCGCCCTGGCCCGACTTTCTGTCCCCCGAGGCGAAGGCGGGGCTCGCCGCCGACGCCGCGCGTCCGCCCGAACCCGCGGACATCGCGGGACGCCGCGCGCGCATCGACGCGATCCAGCAGGAAATTGGGATGCCGCGGCTCGCGCGTTACGGGGTGACGATGAAGGACGATGTGATCGCCGGGATTCCGGTCCGCATTTTCACCCCCGCCAACGGCGCGGCGAAGGCGCCGGTCCTCCTCAACCTCCACGGCGGCGGCTTCATCGTCGATGCGGGGTCGATCAGCGAGAATGCGGCGGTCGCGGCCCTCACCGGCTATCGCGTCGTCGCTGTGCGCTATCGCCTAATCCCCGAACATCCCTTTCCCGCCGGGGTCGATGATGCGCTCGCGGTGTACCGTGCGCTGCTCGAAAAGCATGATCCCGCGCATATCGCGGTTTACGGCACGTCGGCCGGTGCGATCCTGTCGGCCGAGCTTGTTGCGCGATTGCGCGCCGCGAAATTGCCCCAGCCCGCAGCGCTCGGCTTTTTTTCGGGGGCTGCCGACCTTTCGCGGATTGGCGACAGCGCCGGATTGTTCGCCAATGCGTCGGGGGTGGACGCGCTCGCCCGCTTTTATGCCGGGGGGCGGACGCTCGACGATCCGCTCGTTTCGCCGCAGCGCGGCGATCTGGCCGACTGGCCCGCGACGCTGTGCCTCGCGAGCACGCGCGATTTCCTGCTGAGCGGGACGGCCGACTTTTGCCGTGCGATCGAAGCGGCGGGCGCGCCCGCGAAGCTCGTCGTGTTCGACGGGCTGCCGCATGCCTTCTGGGCCTATATCGATGCGCCCGAAAGCGACGCCGCCTTTGCGGTGATGGCGCGTTTCTTCACCGAACGGCTGGGAGAAAAGCCATGAGGAGATTGCTCGGGCTGGCCGCTCTCGTGGCCGCATCGCCGGCAGCGGCGCAGCTCGCCGTTCCTGCCTTCACGCTGCCGGCTTCGAGCCAGCTCAGCGACGAGGCGCGGGTTGTCCTCGATCGCATGGCCGCCGCGACCGCGCCCGCAGAAATCGCCACCGATGTTCTGAAGCAACGTGCCTACTACGACCGCTACAATGATGATCGCCTTGCCGAGATGCGGCGGCATTTCAGGACCAGCGAACAGCGGACGACGATGAGCGGCGTTACGGTCGATATCGTCGAACCTGCGGAGGGAATCTCCCGCGGCAATGCCGGACGCGTGCTGATCAACGTCCACGGCGGCGCCTTCATGTGGGGATCGGGCAGTGGGGCGTTGGTGGAAGCGATCCCGGTTTCCGCGACGATGGGGATCAAGGTGGTCACGGTCGACTATCGCCTCGCGCCCGAGCATCGCTATCCTGCCGCCTCGGAAGATGTGACGGCGGTCTACAAAGCACTGCTCAAGAAGTATCGGCCCGAGAATATCGGCATCTACGGCTGTTCGGCGGGCGGGGTTATCACCGCGCAGGCGACCGCGTGGATCCGTCGCGCGGAATTGCCGCGCCCCGGCGCGATCGGCTCTTTTTGTGGCACCGGCGCGCCCTATTCGGGTGACAGCCCCTATCTGGCCGGACCGATTACCGGAGGTGCGGCGCTGCCCGTGCTTGAGCATTGCCCGACGTCCTGCCGCTTCCCTATATGGAGGGCGTGCAGGCGGGCGACGGCGCCGCCTATCCGCTCACATCCGAAGCCGAGACAAAGGCGATGCCACCGACGCTGCTGCTCGCAGGCGGTCGTGATTTCGCGGTCAGCGCGCTGACGCTCGCGCACCGGCGGCTCGCCGCGGCGGGCGTCGATAGCGAACTCTATCTCTTTGATGGCCTGCCGCACGCCTTTTTTGTCTGGCCCGACATGCCCGAATCGATGGAGGCCTATCGGTTGATCTCGTCCTTCTTTGACCGGCATCTGGGACGAAACGCGCACTGATGCGAAAGCGGATCATTCTTGCGCTCGCGCTGACCTACGCGCTGCTCGGCCTGCTGATGAACAGTGTCGGGATCGTCATCCTGCAATCGATTGCGCTGTTCGGTGTCAGCAAGCCGATGGGCTCGACGCTCGAGGCGTGCAAGGATCTGTCGGTTGTCGTCGCATCGCTGCTGCTCGTCGCGGCGGTGCCTGCGATCGGCTTCCGCCGTTCGCTGATCGGGGTTCTCGCCACCATGGCGGTAACCTGCCTGCTCGTTTCCTTCGCAACCGGCTTCACGGCGATGCAGGCGTTGTTCGTGATGACGGGTCTGTCGTTCGGAATCACCAAGATCGCAACCTATTCGGCGATCGGCCTCGTTGCGCGCGACCCCGCCGATCATGCCAGCATAACCGGCCTGATCGAGGGCGTGTTCATGGGCGGTGTGCTTGCCGGTGCGTGGATATTCGGCTGGTTCATCGACACGGGCGACTGGCTGCGCGTCTATTGGCTGCTCGCGGCGATCTGCGTGCTCGCGGCGCTTGCTTGGCTCGGCATCCGGCTCGACGAAAGCGCGGCGGTGACGGAAAATACGGGAGCCTCCGCGGCAGCGGGATGGAGGGCGATGCTTGCGCTCGCGGCGCTTCCCGCTACGGCGACGGTACTCGTCGTCCTGTTTCTCTACGTGCTGGTCGAACAAGGCGTCGGGACCTGGCTGCCAACCTTCAATCGCGAGATATTGCATCTGCCCGCCGCGATGAGCGTTCAGATGTCGAGCCTTTTCGTCGCGTCGATCGCGTTCGGCCGGTTGCTGTCGGGCGCCTTGCTTCGCCGCGTCGGATGGTTGCCGGTGCTGCTCTCCTGCCTGGCCGCGCTTGCGCTGCTCGTCGTCGCAGCGCTGCCGTTGGCCGAAGGCGTGGGGCCGCGTGCCGGGATCGCGTGGGGCAACGCGCCGCTGGCCGCCTGGCTGTTCCCTCTGATCGGCTTCTTCCTTGCCCCCATCTATCCGACCGTCTGTTCGGTGGCCCTGAGCGCGCTGCCCCAATACCGCCATGCGGCAATGATCGGGCTGATCGTGATTTTTTCCGCCCTCGGCGGTACGATCGGCTCGTTTCTGGTCGGGTTGCTGTTCCAGACGCTGCCGGGGACGACCGCCTTCTATCTGCTGCTGCTTCCGATCGCGCTGGTCGCGCTCGCGCTCCCGCTCGTGCGGCGGCGGATCGCGGGACCGGCCGCATGATCGCCGTCGATACCCCTGCCGGGCTGTTCGGCCCGCTGTTCGCAGCGGTACAGGAATTCGGGCTGTTCCCCGATTCCAAGACCTTCGCCGACGCACGCCCGCGCCGCGCGCCCGCCGCGATCCTCGCCGACTGGCAGGCCGAGCGGCCGGAGGGCAGGGAGGGGCTGCACCGTTTCGTTCTCGCCAATTTCGACATGCCGCAGGACTGGTCCGACCCGCCCATCGACCAGCGCCCGCTCGCCGCGCATATCGAAGCGCTGTGGCCACTTCTGACCCGCATCGCGGGGGATCCGGCGCCCGGATCGTCGGAGATGTGGCTTCCGCACAGCTATGTCGTTCCCGGCGGACGCTTTCGCGAGCTCTATTATTGGGACAGCTATTTCACCATGCTGGGCCTCGCGCGGTCGGGGCAGCAGCAGCTCGTCGAAAATATGATCGCCAATTTTGGTAGCCTCCTCGACCGCATCGGCCATATTCCTAACGGCACGCGCAGCTACTATGCCAGTCGCTCGCATCCGCCATTCTTCCACCTGATGGCGGCACTGTCCCGCGATGACAGCGTCGAGGCCCGTAGCCGCCGTCTCGGCTGGATGGTCAAGGAACATGATTTCTGGATGGCGGGAGCGGCGGATCTGGCATCCGGCGGCGAGACGCGCCGGGTCGTTAGACTTGCCGATGGTGCCTTGCTCAATCGCTACTGGGACGACAGCGACCGTCCGCGCGACGAAAGCTGGCGTGAAGACGTCACGCTCGCTGCCGAGGCCGAAGCGCGCGATGCTGGCGCGCTGTGGCGTGATCTGCGCGCGGCGGCCGAAAGCGGTTGGGACTTCAGTTCGCGCTGGCTCGCCGACGGGCGGAGCCTCGGTTCGATCCGCACCACGCGGTTGATACCGGTCGATCTCAACGCGCTGCTTTTCGGGCTTGAACAGGCCATTGCGGCCGAAGCCGGGGCGTTGGACAAGCAGGACGTCGCCATCGCCTTCACGGCGAGCGCCAAGGCGCGCGAGCAGGCTATCGCGGATCATTTATGGCACGAAGCTGCCGGCTATTACGCCGATTTCGATCTCGATTTCGGGGAGCCATCGGCCCGCCTGACGGCCGCCGCGGCCTTTCCGCTCTTTGCAGGGATCGCTACACCCGAGCGTGCGACGCGGACAGCGGCGGCGCTTCAGCAATTGCTGCGTCCGGGCGGATTGATGACGACCCTGTGCGACAGTGGGCAGCAATGGGACGCACCGAATGGTTGGGCACCGCTGCAATGGATCGCGATTGCGGGCCTGCGCCGGTACGGCGAGACACGGCTTGCAGGGTTGATCGCTGACCGCTGGGTGGCGATGGTCGAAGCGCATTATGTCGCGACTGGACAGCTTCTCGAAAAATATGATGTGGTCGCGTGCTCGGCAGGTTCGGGCGGCGAATATGGGACAGAAACCGGCTTTGGCTGGACCAACGGCGTGACGCTGGAACTGCTGGCGATGCGGGATAACGAAGCGAGAAAGGGTGGAGGCGGCGATGCGTGACGGGATTGGAAAATTTTTCGCGATGCGGCTGGCGACGGCGCTTTTGGCATGCGCCACGTGCGGCGGCGCTCCACGCCCAGGATGCGCCCGCGGCAGCCTTGACGCCAGCGCAGTCGGGCCTCATCGCGCGGGCGGCGAAACTGGGCGCGACCGATCTCAAGACGCTTCCTGCGCCGGACGGCGGATTCGTCCTCGCGGGGAGGCTTGAAGGCGACCAGTTTTCGGTCGCTTTCCCGGCGGGCTGGAAGGGCGGCGCATTGCTCTTTGCGCACGGCTATTCCGCGCCGGGATCGCCTGTTGCCGTCGCCGAAGACCCGCTGTCGGCGGCGGTCGGCACCAACGGCATGATGTTGAAGGTCTACCAGGACGGCTATGCGGCGGGACACAGCGCCTATGACAAGGCGGGCATGGGGGTCGAAACGGCAAGCGAGAATACGCTGCGCCTGCGCAATTTTCTGGTGAAACTCGGTGCGAAGCGCGTGCTCGTCGCGGGCGGGTCAATGGGCGGCAATATCGTCATGTCGCTGATCGAACAGCATCCGAAAGCCTTTGCTAGGCGCGATTTCGGCGTGCGGCGTCACCGACGGCTGGGAAAGCCTGTTCGCGCAGCTCATCGACATGCGTGCGGCCTATAATGTGCTGACCGAAGGCACGCCCTATGCCCTGCCAGGCGAGCACGACCTGCTCAAGTCGGCATTCCCGATGGACCCGCCTGCGGGTGAAGCGGCGAGCAGCGACGCCTTCCGCAACGGACGTATCGTGCAGATCGCCATGCCAGTGCTGATGCTGGCGCAGGCGGCCGCGGCGAACCCCGACGGGCGTGAAGCGCGCATCCTGAAGCAGGTCGCCTCGATCGGCGGTTTCGAACCGGAAGTGGCGTCGATCGCCTTTCCGCTCGTCACCGTGGCGCTCGGAATGGACGACCTCAAGGCGACGCTGGGCGGCAACATCTACGGCAATATCGGCAAGACCTATGCGAGTCCCGAGATGACGGGCGAGGAGGCGGCCGCCTTCAACGCCAAGGTCCAGCGGATCACGGCGGGCCCGGCTGCGGTCGCCAACGCGCGCCGCTGGCATCAGGCGACCGGCCGGTTCGACGTGCCGCTGGTCACGATCCACAACCGCATCGACTCGCTCGTTCCCTATGCGCAGTCGGAGGCACTGGGACGTATCGTCGCGGCGGCCTAGCAACGGAAAGCGGCTCGCGCAATACACGGTCCCGGGCACAAAAGCTCCGCTGCCGGTCGGCGGGGTCGAAGGCTATACGCATTGCGGCTTCACGCCCGAACAGATGACGGCGACCTGGAACGCGCTGAAGGGCTGGGTCGAGACAGGCACGCGCCCCGCTACGGACGCCGTTCGATAACCTGCAAGGAGGATGCAGCATGTCCGACGGGCATGGCCTGAGCCGCCGCTATTTCCTGCGGGCAGGGGCCCTTGCCGCCGCAGTTCTCGCCGGCATCGGAGCGAAGGCGGCGCCGCGTATCGCCGCGGCCGATATCGACGCCCTGATGGCGCGGATGACGCTGGCTGAAAAGCTCGGTCAGCTGGTGCAGGCGCGCGGCGAGCGCAACGACACCGGACCCCATGTTCCAGCGGGCAGCGAAGCCGATGTGCGCGCGGCGCGCGTCGGTTCCTTCCTCAGCGTCTATGGCGCCGAAACTACCCGGCGCCTTCAGCGCATCGCGGTGGAGGAGACGCGCCTCGGCATTCCTCTGCTTTTTGCGGATGATGTGATCCACGGCTTTCGTACTATCTTCCCCGTGCCGCTCGGCGAAGCGGCGAGCTTCGACCCTGCGGCGGCCGAAAGGGCCGCGCGGATCGCGGCGATCGAGGCGACCGCCAATGGTCTCCACTGGACCTATGCCCCGATGGTCGACATGGCACGCGATCCGCGCTGGGGCCGCGTCGTCGAGGGCGCGGGCGAGGATGTCGAACTCGCGTGCCGTTTCGCCGAAGCGCGGGTGCGGGGATTTCAGGGCAGGCGTTTGTCGGATCCTGACGCGATGCTTGCGACCGCCAAGCATTTCGTTGCCTATGGCGCGGTCGAGGGCGGGCGCGACTATGACGTCGCCGATGTGTCGGCGCGGCGCCTCGCCGAATATCATTATCCCCCTTTCCGCGCCGCGCTCGCGGCGGGAGCGGGGAGCGTGATGGTCGCGTTCAACGAGGTCAACGGCGTGCCGATGCACGCCAATCGTGAGCTGCTGCGGGATGTGCTGCGCGGCGAATGGCATTTCGACGGCCTGATCGTCAGCGACTATACGGGCATTCGCGAACTCGTCGCGCACGGCGTCGCGGCGAACGACCTCGATGCCGGCGTGCTCGCGATGGAGGCGGGTGTCGATGTCGACATGGTCAGCGCTATCTATACCGGGGCTTTGCCTGCGGCGATCGACGAGGGCCGGCTCGATGTCGGGCTCGTCGATGCGGCGGTGCGGCGGGTGCTTCAGGCCAAGGCGGCGCTGGGGTTGTTCGAAAATCCCTATCGCAACTGCGACCCCGTGCGCGCGAGGCGTGAGACGCTTCGCCGCGAGCATCGTATGGTCGCGCGTGATCTCGCACGCAAAAGCTTCGTCCTGCTCCAGAATGAAGGTCAGCTTCTCCCGCTGCCCAAGACTCTACGCACGGTCGCGGTCGTCGGGCCGCTCGCCGACGATCGTCGTTCGATGCTGGGAAGCTGGGCGCCGACCGGCGTCGCCGCCGATGCCGTCACGCCGCGTGAGGGAATCGCCGCGGCGCTCGGGTCCGCCGCGCGGGTGCTGCATGGCGCGGGCGGCGAGGCGGCCTTGGCGGCAGCGCGCGCAGCCGACGCCGTCATTCTCTGTATCGGCGAGGATTGGGACATGAGCGGCGAGGCCCGCAGCCGCGTCCTGCTCGACCTCGCCCCCGATCAGCAGGCGCTCGCCGATGCGATACTGGCGCTCGGCAAGCCGGTGGCAACGGTGGTTTTCGCTGGCCGCCCACTGACGATTGGGAAGCTTGCGGCGCGCGCACCCGCAATTCTGTGGGCCTGGTACCCCGGAGTCGAGGCGGGATCGGCGCTCGCCGATATCCTGTTCGGCGACGTGAGCCCTTCGGGCCGGCTGCCGATCAGCATGCCGCGCCACGTCGGGCAAATCCCCGTCCATTACGATCATCGCAGCACCGGGCGCCCGGCGAGCGAAACCGAGCGGAACAGTGCCAAATATGTGGATGCGCCGCGGACTCCGCTCTATCCCTTTGGACATGGTCTCGGCTATTCGGCTGTCCGTTACGAAGCGCTGCAATTATCTTCCGAGCGGATTTCTGCCGACGACACGCTGGAGGTTGGGTTCTGGATCGCAAACGAGGGCCGATACGTCATTGAAGAGGTCGTCCAACTCTATTTGCGCGACGATATTGCGAGCACGACGCGTCCTGTGAAGGCGCTCAAGCGTTTTGCCCGTATTCCGCTTGCGCCCGGCGAGCGCAAACATGTGCGCTTCACGCTCGGAAGCAGCGATTTCGAATTGCTCGATAAGAATCTGGCCCCCATTGTTGAAGCGGGAAGCTTTACCCTCCTGGTCGGCGGCAGTTCTGCGACTGTGCTGGAGGGACGATTCATCATCGCAGGCGATCGTGGCGGCGGCCGCCGCTTCGGCGGCTGCGATGACGCCGTTCACGCGTTCGGGGCTCAGTAGAGGCACGAAAGTGGGCGCGACCGGCAGAACGATCCGCGCGATCAGGCGCTGGTGCGGGACGGCGATTTTCAAGTCGATCGAAATGGGCGCTTGCAAACACTGCGTCTCCGCCCCCTTTCCCGCTATGAGGATGCGTGACGACAGGGGGGCGACCGATGCGCTATTTTCTCGATACAGAGTTCAATGGATTCTGCGGTGAACTAATTTCGATCGCGCTGGTGCCGGAAGACGAAGCGGTCGCGCCTTTCTATGAAGCGATCCTCATCGAGCAGCCAACCGAGTGGGTGCGCGCCAACGCGCTGCCCGTACTCGATGCCGAGCCGCGGTCGCGTGACGTGGTGCGCGATCTGTTCGCCGCCTATCTGATGAACGATCCCGCACCGCACCTCGTCGCCGATTGGCCCGAAGACATCGCCTTGGCGGCGCGGCTGCTGATTACCGGGCCGGGTTATATGAAGCCGGTGCGCAGTATCAGCTTCGAACTGGTCGATCCCGATATCATCGGCCCCGCGGCGGTGAGCGCGGTGCCGCACAATGCGCTGCACGATGCGGCGGCGCTGCGGGCGACGATGCTGGCGTGGGAAGCGCGAATGGCGCGATGAAGGCGGTTCAGCCGCGGCTGGGCTCGAAATGGGCGACCATGTCGAACATGTCGCCGCGGAATATCTGACGGACTGTGGTGACCGCCGCCTCGCCGCGCCAGGTGCTGCGTTCGAGGATCAGGCAGGCGGTGTTTTCGGCGATGCCGAGTGCATGAGCCTCTTCTGCCGATGCCCCCGCCGCCCGGATGCGATGGCGCGCCGAGGTCCAGGGGATGTGTGCGAGCAGCCAGGTGCCGGGGGCGACATCGTCAAAGCGCTCGGTGGCCGCATCGGGGACTGTCTCGACCACGATCGACCGGGTTTCGATGGCGATGACGGTATCCCCTTCGCAATGCAGGCCTCGAATGCGAACCTCGGTGCCCGCCAGCTCGCGCGACAGAAGCTGCCAGCGGTAGACGTGTCCGCGCGCCTCGATCAGTTGCGCCAGGTCGGGAACTTCGAGCACCGCGGAATGAACGTGCTGATCGGCGACGAACGAACCCGCCTTGCGCCGCCGTTCGATCAGCCCCGCGCGATGCAGCGCCGCCATCGCCTTGCTCACCGTCGCGCGCGCGCAGCCGTGCAGCGCCGCCAGCTCATGTTCCGACGGCAATTTGTCGCCGGGGCGCAGCGTACCCGAGCGGATATCGCCCTCGATCGCGGCGCGGATGCGGGCGTCGAAACTCATGCGAGCAGGGCGGCGACCGTGCGGCGGTAGCGCTCGGCGACGGCGTCGCGCGCGACATGGCGCCCGCCCGAAACCCATTTGCGCCCGGCGCGCCAGACGCAGTCGACGGAGTTTCCGCGCGCGGCGAAGACCCAGCGGTCGAGGATCGTGCTTGTATCGGCACCGGCGAAGGCGGTGTCGGCGGTCGCCAGTGTGAAGAGGTCGGCAGGCTGGCCCGCTGCAATTCCGGTGCCCGCGCCGGTGGCGCGCGCGCCGCTCGACCAAGGCTTCGCGAAACAGCCGTTCGCCGATGCTGCGCACCGCTTCGCTGCCCAGCATCGCGCGGCGGCGGTCGCGCAGGCGCTGGCTATATTCGAGCGCGCGAAGCTCGCCCGCCGCATCGATCAGGATGTTGGAGTCGGTACCGATCCCGATGGCGCCGCCCGCGGCGAGGTAGCGCGTCGCGGGAAAGATGCCGTCGCCCAGATTGGCCTCGGTGACCGGGCACAGCCCCGCGACCGCGCCGCTCGCCGCGAGCCGGTCGCATTCGTCGTCGGTTAGATGCGTCGCATGGACGAGGCACCAGCGCGCATCGACATCGGCGTTGTTCAGCAGCCATTCGACCGGACGCTGGCCGCTCCATTTGAGCGACGCGTCCACCTCGCGCATCTGTTCGGCCGCATGGATATGGATCGGTCCGTCGCCCGCGAGCGGCAGGATCGCGGCGAGTTCCCCGGCGGTCACCGCGCGCAACGAATGCGGCGCGATACCGAAACCGGCATCGGCCGGCAGCTTCGACCGGCTTGCTTCGACAAGCGTCGCGAAGCCGTCGATGTCGGACAGGAAACGCCGCTGCCCCGGCGCGGGCGGAGCACCGCCGAAGTCGCCATGCGCATAAAAGACGGGGAGGAGGGTGAGGCCGATGCCGCTCTCCTCCGCCGCCGCGATCACTGCGCCCGCGGTTTCGGCGGGATCAGCGTAACGGCGTCCATCGGCGTCATTGTGCAGATAATGGAATTCGGCGACGCGGGTGAAGCCGCTTTCCATCATCTCGACGAAGGCGAGGGCGTTGATTGCGGCAACATCCTCGGGCGTCAGCCGGTCGAGGAAGCGGTACATGATGTCGCGCCAGCTCCAGAAATCGTCGTCGGGCGCGCCGCGAAATTCGGAGAGGCTGGCCATGCCGCGCTGGAAACCGTGGCAATGGAGGTTGGCAAGGCCGGGCAGAACAATGGCGTGGCGCTCGTCGCCCGGCTGCGTGGCAACGCCCGTTTCGACACGGTCGATGCGCCCGGCCTCGACCGAGACGCGGACATTCTGCGCCCAGCCGTCCGGCAGCAGTACCTGTTCGAACCAAAGTGCCGCCACGCCGCGCTCCTTCCGCTTGTTGACATTATGTCTAGACATAATGTTCCAAGCTGGCAAGTTGGAGCCATGGATCGACTCTGGACCAACGCCCGAATCGCGACGCTGACCGGCGACGGACTCGGGCTGGTCGAACATGGCGCGATCGGGGTCGCCGATGGCCGGATCGCCTGGGTCGGCGATGCCGCCGATGCCCCGGTGGCTACCGACACCATCGACTGCGAAGGCAGGCTGATCACCCCCGGCCTGATCGACTGCCACACCCATCTGGTCCACGGCGGCAGCCGCGCCAACGAATGGGCGATGCGGCTCGAAGGCGCGACCTATGAGGAGATCGCGCGCGCCGGCGGCGGTATCGTCTCGACGATGCGCGCGACGCGCGAAATGGACGAGGCGGGGCTGGTCGCGACGGCCCTGCCGCGCCTCGATGCGCTGATCGCCGAGGGCGTCACGACGATCGAGATCAAGTCGGGTTACGGGCTGACGCTCGACGACGAGATCAAGATGCTGCGCGCCGCGCGGGCGCTTGGGCAGGCGCGCCGTGTGCGGGTTGTGGCAACTCTGCTCGCGGCGCATGCGGTGCCGCCTGAATATTGGGACGATGCCGACGCCTATGTCGATCTGGTCTGCGACCGGATCATCCCCGCGGCAGCGGGCCTCGCCGATGCCGTGGACGGTTTCTGCGAAGGCATCGGCTTCACGCCCGGACAGATCGCGCGCGTGTTCGACGCCGCGAAAGCCGCCGGCCTGCCGGTCAAGCTGCACGCCGAGCAACTGTCGCATCTGGCGGGAGCCAGCCTCGCGGCCTCCTATCATGCGCTCTCCGCCGACCATCTCGAACATATAAATGATGCCGATGTCGCGGCGATGGCGGAGGCCGGGACGGTGGCGGTGCTGCTGCCCGGCGCCTTCTATTTCATGCGCGAGACCCACAAGCCGCCGGTCGCCGCGCTGCGCGAGGCGGGGGTGTCGATGGCGCTCGCGACCGATTGCAATCCCGGCACCTCGCCGACGACCTCGCTGCTGCTGATGCTCAACATGGGCGCGACGCTGTTCGGGCTGTCGGTGACCGAATGCCTGCGCGCGGTGACGGTGAATGCCGCGAGGGCGCTCGGCCTGCACGGCGACGTCGGCACGCTGGAGGTCGGCAAGGCCGCCGATCTTGCGATCTGGAACAGCACCGAACCCGCCGAGCTCGTCTATCGTATCGGCTTCAACCCGCTTTGCACGCGCATCAAGGACGGAACATGTATCTGACCCCCGGATCGATCAGCCTCGCCGACTGGCGCGAGGTGTATCGTGGCGCGCCGGTGCAGCTGGCGCCCGAATGCCGCGCCGCCATTGCTGAAAGCGCGGCGGCGGTCGAGCGTATCCTCGGGCGCGGCGAGGCGGTTTACGGGATCAACACGGGTTTCGGGAAGCTGGCGACGGTACGGATCGAGGCCGACGACCTCGAAACGCTCCAGTGCAATATCGTGCTCAGCCACGCGGCGGGCGTGGGCGACCCGATGCCGGTGCCGGTCGCGCGTCTGATGATGGCCTTGAAGCTCGCGAGCCTCGCGCGCGGAGCTTCGGGCGTGCGCCCCGCGACGATCGAAATGCTCGAGGCGACGCTCGATCGGCATCTGATCCCGGTCATTCCGGCGCAGGGTTCGGTCGGCGCGTCGGGCGACCTCGCGCCCTTGTCGCACATGGCGGCGGCGATGATCGGTGCGGGCGAAATCTGGGTCGAGGGCGCGCGCGTTCCGGCCGCCGATGCGCTTGCGGATGCCGGGCTGGCGCCATTGGTGCTTGGCCCCAAGGAAGGACTCGCGCTCCTCAACGGCACGCAATTCTCGACTGCCTATGCGCTCGCGGGGCTATTCGAGGCCGATCGGCTCTATGGCAGCGCGCTCGTCACTGGCATCCTTTCGACCGAAGCGGCGAAAGGCTCCGACACGCCGTTCGATCCGCGCATCCATGCGCTGCGCGGCCACCAGGGGCAGATCGAGACCGCCTCGGCGCTCGCCGCGCTGATGGCTGGGTCCGAAATCCGCGCCAGCCATGTGCTCGGCGACGTGCGCGTGCAGGACCCTTATTGCCTGCGCTGCCAGCCGCAGGTGATGGGCGCGGTACTCGACCTGCTGCGGCAGGCGGCGGCGACGCTGCTGGTCGAGGCGAACGGCGTGTCGGACAATCCGCTGATCTTTCCCGAGACCGACGAAGCGCTGTCGGGCGGCAATTTCCACGCCGAACCCGTCGCCTTCGCCGCCGACATGATCGCCATGGCCTTGTGCGAAATCGGCAGCCTGTCCGAACGCCGTACCGCGATGCTCGTCGATCCGGCCCTGTCGGGATTGCCTGCCTTCCTCGTCGCAAAGCCTGGCCTCAATTCGGGCTTCATGATTCCGCAGGTTACGGCGGCGGCTTTGGTGTCCGAAAACAAGCAGCGCGCCTATCCGGCGAGCGTCGATTCGATCCCGACCTCGGCGAATCAGGAGGATCATGTGTCAATGGCGGCGCATGGCGCGCGGCGGCTGTCGGAGATGGCGAGGAACGTCGACGCGATCCTTGCGATTGAACTGCTCGCGGCGGGGCAGGGGTGCGATTTCCACGGTGGGCTGAAGTCGAGCGAGGCGATCGAGCGCGTTCGCGGGCTGCTGCGTGCCTATGTCCCGACGCTCGAAGAGGATCGCCATATGGCGCCCGACATCGCGGCGGCGCAGGACATGATCCGCTGCGGCAAGCTCGTCGACCTCGTCGGGGAACTGCCCGGCATCGTGGCGTGAGCTGGCTGCGCGTCCATCGCGGCGACGCGCCGCTCGTCATTGCCTTCCCGCACGGCGGGACCGATCTCGCAGGTTTCGACGACCAGTTCGTGTCGCCCTGGCACGCGCAGATCGACACCGACTGGTGGATCGCCGATCTCTACGCTTTCGCCGCCGACCTTGGCGCGACATTGGTCGCAACCGACATTTCGCGCAGCGTCATCGACATGAACCGCGACCCGTCGGGCGCGTCGCTCTATCCGGGGCAGGCGACGACCGAGCTATGTCCGACGACGACCTTCGACGGCGAACCGCTCTATCGCTTCGGCGAGCCCGACGAGGCGTCGATCACGCAGCGGCTCAACCTCTATCACCGCCCCTATCACGAGGCGCTGGCGGCGGAGCTCGATCGGCTGAAGGCGCTGCATGGCAGGGCTGTGCTGTACGACGCCCATTCGATCCGAAGCCGCGTGCCGCGCCTGTTCGACGGCGAACTGCCGCAGTTCAACATCGGCACCAACGGCCGCGCGACGTCGGCCCCCGAACTCGAAACCATCGTCGCCAGCATCTGCGCCGCCAGCAGGCACAGCCATGTCGTCAACGGCCGCTTCAAAGGCGGCTGGACGACGCGACATTATGGTCGCCCCGAGAACGGCATCCACGCGATCCAGATGGAGTTGGCGCAGCGTGGCTATATGGCCGAGCCTGCCGTGATTGCTCCCGCCAACTGGCCGCCTCCCCTCGATCCCGACCCCGCGATCCGGCCTGTGCTCGAACAGGTCATCGCCGCATGTCTCGAATTTGCGAAAGGACCAGCATGACCCGTATCGACAACAGCCGCGTCATCCGCCCCGCCACCGGGACCGAATTGACCGCGAAAGGCTGGCTCACCGAGGCGCCGCTGCGCATGCTGATGAACAACCTCCACCCCGATGTCGCCGAACGGCCCGAGGAACTGGTCGTCTATGGCGGCATCGGCCGCGCCGCGCGTGACTGGGAAAGCTACGACCGCATCGTCGAGACGTTGCGGCGGCTGGAGGATGACGAAACGCTGCTCATCCAGTCGGGCAAGCCCGTCGGCGTCTTTCGTACCCACGAAAACGCCCCGCGCGTGCTGCTCGCCAACTCGAACCTCGTCCCCGAATGGGCGAATTGGGATCATTTCAACGCCCTCGATAAGAAGGGCCTCATGATGTACGGCCAGATGACCGCCGGCAGCTGGATCTACATCGGCAGCCAGGGCATCGTTCAGGGCACCTACGAAACCTTCGTCGAGATGGGGCGCCAGCATTATGGCGGCGACCTGAAAGGGCGCTGGTTGCTGACCGCCGGGCTTGGCGGCATGGGCGGCGCGCAGCCGCTCGCGGCGGTGATGGCAGGCGCGTCGTGCCTCGCGATCGAGTGCCAGCCGAGCCGCATCGAAATGCGCCTGCGCACCGGCTACCTCGACAGGCAGGCGGCGAGCATCGACGAGGCGCTGGCGAGGATCGAGGAGGCCCACGGCGAGGGCAAGGCGATTTCGGTCGGCCTGCTGGGCAACGCCGCCGAAATCCTGCCCGAAATCGTCCGCCGCGGTATTCGTCCCGACCTGCTCACCGACCAGACCTCGGCACACGACCCGGTGAACGGCTATCTGCCCGCCGACTGGAGCCTCGACGAATGGTTCGCGAAGCGCGAGAGCGATCCCGCCGCGGTCGCCAAGGCCGCCAAGGCGTCGATGGCGGTGCATGTCCGCGCGATGCTCGACCTGCAGGCCGCGGGCGTACCGACGACCGATTATGGCAACAATATCCGCCAGATGGCGAAGGACGAGGGGGTCGAAAATGCCTTCGATTTCCCCGGCTTCGTTCCAGCCTACGTCCGCCCGCTCTTCTGCCGCGGTATCGGGCCGTTCCGCTGGGCGGCGCTATCGGGCGATCCCGAGGACATCTATCGGACCGACGCCAGGGTGAAGGAATTGCTGCCCGACAACGCGCATCTCCACAATTGGCTCGACATGGCGCGCGAGAGGATTCAATTTCAGGGTCTGCCGGCGCGTATCTGCTGGGTCGGGCTGGGCGACCGCCATCGGCTCGGCCTCGCATTCAACGAAATGGTCGCGCGGGGCGAATTGAAAGCTCCGGTGGTGATCGGCCGCGACCATCTCGATTCGGGATCGGTCGCTTCGCCCAATCGCGAGACCGAAGCTATGAAGGACGGCTCCGACGCTGTGTCCGACTGGCCCCTGCTCAACGCACTGCTCAACACCGCGAGCGGCGCGACCTGGGTGTCGCTCCACCATGGCGGCGGGGTCGGCATGGGTTATTCGCAGCATGCCGGGATGGTCATCGTCGCCGACGGCAGCGAGGCGGCAGCGAAGCGGCTCGAGCGCGTACTCTGGAATGATCCCGGCACGGGCGTCATGCGCCACGCCGACGCGGGCTATGACATCGCGATCGACTGCGCGCGCGAAAAGGGCCTCGACCTGCCGAGCCTTTGACGCTCCGCCACGAAGCGACCGGAAAAGCGGGATTAGTTGTTGTAATTGAGAATCGTTCTCGATAGTGGCGGTGCAACAGCCTCTATCAGACTGATCTCATGCACGCTCCCTCTCCCAAACGCCCGGCGACGAAGAAAAGCCGGAAAGCCTTCTGGCTGAAGCAGCTGCATATGTGGCACTGGATGAGTTCGGCGGTCAGCCTGATCGGGCTGGTCCTGTTCGCGGTCACCGGATTCACGCTGAACCATGCCGCCGACATCGAAGGCACGCCGGTGGTCAGCGAAAAGACCGCGCAAATTCCGCTCGGCACTTCTCGCCCAGCTCGCCAAGGCCGAACCCGCCGATGCCAAGGGGCCACTGCCGAAACCCGTCGCCGACTGGGTTGAGGCTCATTTTCCCGTGAAGGCGGGTGAGGCCGAATGGGCGCCGGAGAATGTCTATCTGCCCGCGCCGCGTCCTGGCGGCGACGCCTGGGTCGATATCGACCGCGCGACCGGCGAAGTCACTGGCGAAGTCACCGACCGCGGCTGGATTTCCTATCTCAACGATCTCCACAAGGGCCGCAATTCGGGCGGCGAGTGGAGCCTGTTCATCGATGTCTTCGCCTTCGCCTGCCTCGTCTTCGGGATTACCGGCCTGTTCCTGCTCTGGCTCCATTCGGCCAAGCGCAAGAGCACCTGGCCGCTCGTCGGCGCCGGGCTCGCGATTCCCGCCGCCATCGCCATCATCTATATTCACTAGGGAGCCACGACCATGCAGCCAGCCACGCGTACGATCCTGACCGGGGGGCTCTCACCGTCGCGCTCGCGGTGCCGACGCTCGCCGCCGCACAGCCCGCGACGATGGACGTCACCGTCACCATTCCGCAGTTGAAGGTCGCCGAATATCACCGGCCCTATGTCGCCTTCTGGGTCGAAAAGGCGGGCGCCAAGGCAAAGACCGTGGCGGTCTGGTACGATCACGACATGAAGGGCAACGAAGGCACCAAATGGCTGCGCGACGTGCGCCAGTGGTGGCGCGTGTCGGGCCGTTCGATGACCTTTCCGGCCAACGGCATCACCGGCGCGACGCGCGCGCCCGGCACCCACAAGATCAGCTTCACCCGTGCCCAGCTCGGCGCCGCGGCGGCGGGTGAATATGTGCTGGTGGTCGAAGCCGCGCGCGAAGTCGGCGGGCGCGAAATGCTCCGCATTCCCTTTACCTGGCCGGGCAAGGCCGGGGTGGGCGGCAAGGCCGCGGGCAAGGCCGAGCTTGGTACCGTTTCGATTTCTTTCCGTTGATTGATCAGAAGAGGGCAGGACGATGAAAAAGCAGCTTTGGGGTTTTGCGGCGACCGCCGCGCTCGCGGCGATGATCGCGGTTCCGGCCAGCGCGCACCGCCAATGGATGATGCCGTCCTCGACCGTCCTGTCGGGCGATGATGTTTGGGTGACCGTCGATGCCGCGGTGTCGAACGACCTCTTCTATTTCGAGCATCAGCCGCTGCGCCTCGACGCGGTGAAGGCCTGGGCGCCCGACGGCACCCAAGTGCAGATCGAGAACAAGGCCACGGGCCGCTATCGCAGCACCTTCGACGTCCATCTGACGCAGAAGGGGACGTGGAAGATCGAATCGGCGGTCGATGGCGTGATGGGCAGCTATGATTTGGGCGGCAAGACCGAGCGCCTGCCGCGCGGGACGACCACCGCCAACCTCGCCGAACGCATCCCGGCCAGGCGCGACCAATGTGAAGACCGCCGAGATGAGCAACCGCAACCAGATTTTCGTGACGGTGGGCGAACCGACCGACACGCTTTTCAAGCCGACCGGCAAGGGCATCGAACTGGTCCCGGTGACGCACCCCAACGACCTGATCGCGGGCGAGACGGCGACGTTTCAGTTCCTGCTCGACGGCAAGCCGACCAGCCGGCCTGCCGGTGACGGTCATTCCCGGCGGCATCCGCTATCGCAATGACCTCGGCCAGATGGACCTCAAGACCGATGCCGAGGGCAAGGTCTTGATTAACTGGGCCGAACCCGGTCTCTATTGGGTCAATGTCACCACGCCGCGCGCCGAGGGTGAGGGCGAAGGCCCGCCATGCGGCATGAGCGCAACGCCGCAGCGTCGCGCAAGCTATGTCACGACGCTGGAAGTGCTCGCGCCCTGACCGACCGCATATTGATTCCCCGTGCGCTGACGCCCGCCGCTTTTGCCGGGCGCGGCGCCGGGGCGGTCATCGAAAGCTTCGTCGGCGAAACCATGGGGACCGTCTGGTCCCTGCACGCCGTCGCGCCGCCCGCCGGGGTGATCGAGGGCGTGCAGGCCGCGTTCAATCATGTGATCGGGCAAATGAGCCAGTGGGAACCAGAGTCCGACCTCTCTCGCTTCAACCGCGCGCCCGCAGGTGAATGGTGCGTCATTCCGCCCGAGTTCGCTAGCGTCGTCGCGGCGGGACAAGAGATTGGGCGTATCAGCCACGGTGCCTTCAGCCTCGCGGTCGGCGAACTCAGCGAGGCGTGGGGCTTCGGTGCGTCCGGGCCCGCCGACACCGTTTCCGCGATCGCGGCACTGAAGCCCGGTGGCATCGACTTCGATCCCGACAGCCGGCGCATTCGCCGCCACAAGGGTGCGTTGCTCGACCTGTCGGGCATCGCCAAGGGTTATGGCGTCGATCTCGCTGCCGACTGGCTGCTCGCCCAAAGCGTGCGCCACTTCCTGCTCGAAGTCGGCGGCGAATTGCGCGGCGAAGGGATTCGCCCTGACGGCCAGCCGTGGTGGGTCGATGTCGAACTGCCGCCGTCGTGGTCTGGCGCATCCTGGCGCCTCGCGCTCCACGATCTGTCGGTCGCGACCTCCGGCGACTATCGCCGCGGCGTCGAGATCGACGGCAAGCGCTATTCGCACAGCTTCGATCCGCGCAGCGGGCGCCCCATCGCCAACGGCGTGCGGTCGGTGACGGTGGTCCACCGCAGCTGCATGATGGCCGACGGCTGGGCGACGGCGCTGACCGTGCTGGGCGCGGAGTGTGGGATTGCGCTCGCCGAGGAGCAGGACATTGCCGCCTGCATCCTCGCCAACGGCCGCGAACATGTATCGTGCGCCTGGCGCGCGATGCTCGATTAGGCGTCGGCCCAGCGGCGCAGCAGATTGTGATAGACGCCGGTGAGTTCGATCACCGAGCGGTCCTTGCCGCCAAGTTCGCCGGTCAGCCGCTGCACCGAGCGGTCGAGGTCGAACAGGATGCGCCGCTCTTCGGCATCGCGGATCATCGATTGCAGCCAGAAGAAGGAGGCGACGCGCGTCCCGCGCGTGACCGGTGTCACCCGGTGCAGGCTCGACGAAGGATAAAGCACGACATGGCCCGCCGCGAGCTTGACGCGCTGCACGCCATAATGATCTTCGACCAGCAACTCGCCGCCATCGTAATTTTCGGGCGCTTCCAGGAAGACGGTGATCGACAGGTCGCTGCGAATGCGGAAATCGCTGCCGCGTTTCAGGCGGATCGCATTGTCGACATGGGTGTCGAACTCCTGTCCCGCGCCATAGCGGTTGAAAAGCGGCGGAAATATCTTGAGCGGCAGCGCCGAGGCGAAGAAGAGCGGCGAGCGGCCCAGCGCTTCGAGGATCATGCGGCCCGCGCGCTTGGCGGTGTCGCCATCTTCGGGGAGCTGCTCGTTGCGCTTGGCGAGCGCCGATTGCGGGCCGGAGGTCGCATTGCCGTCGATCCATTCGGCGGCGTCGATCAGCGCCCGGATGTCAGCGACTTCGTCCGCGGACAAAAGGTCGGGAATGGCAATCAGCATGGCGGGACATCCCCTCGGATACGACCGCTTCGCGCTGCCATAGGTTCAAACGCTAATCAATGGCGGGAGCGGAAGCGGATGCTTCCGCCCCCAACCAGCGATCAGTAGGTGTAGCTGAGCGAGAAGACCGCGGCGCGACCGTCTCCGGGCGTCGCCCAGCCATTGTTGCGGATGCGCGTGAAGTACAGCTTGTCGGTGAAGTTCTTCACGTTGAGCTGCGCCTTCAGCTTGTCGTTGAACGCATAGGCGACATAGGCGCTGTGCACGAGATAATCGTCCGAACGGAAGACCTGAGTCAACGTGGTCGGCGTCGCCAGTGCTGGCAGGTTCAGGGCGAAGCTGCCCTGATAGGTCGCGCTATAGCCCAGCGTCACGCCGAACGGGAATTCATAGGTCGTGAACAGGCTGCCCGAATGCTTCGGAGTGTTCTGCAATTGAGCACCGCGTGCCGGGTCGGGCAAGGCCACGCTGTTGTTGCAACCGGTCGATCCCGGATTAGCGATGCAGAAATCCGACACCGACTGACGCAGGTTGCTGTCGAGGTAGGTGTAGTTGGCGGTGATCGACCAGCGCGGCGTGATCTTGCCGACGACGCTCAGCGCGATGCCATCGACCCGCGACTTGCCATCGAGTACCTGGTCGGGGATCGAAATGTCGTTCGACGGCACCTTATACTGGTTGCGCTCGTTGCGGAACGCCGAGGCTGCCAGCAGCAGCTTGCCGCCCGCGACTTCCGCTTTCGCGCCGATTTCGTAGTTGCGCGCGCTTTCGGGATCGACGTTGCAGGTGGCGGCAACGCAGGCGCCGTTGACCGCGCTGATCGAAGGGGTCCGCGAATTGCCGTAAGCGGCGTAGAGCGTGACGCTCTCGACCGGCTTATAGACCAGCCCGATACGATAGGACAAAAGATCGGCTTCGTTGCGAAGGACCGGGCCGGTCGTGACGACACGCTGCGGCGACACGGCATCGGTGCGATAATTGCCGCTGTTGTTTTCCCACCGTACGCCGCCGTTGAGCTCGAACTTCCCGATCTTCATCGCGTCGAACAGATAGACGGCGTAGTTGTTCACTTCGCCGCGCTGGCGGGCGCTTTCAAAGAAGTTGATCGGGCCGGTATAGACGTTGCTGCCATAGACGAAGCCCGGAGGTCCCTGAACGACTTCGTTCGGGTTGGCGATGTTGACCAGCGGGAATGTTGTGAAAGCCGGCGTGCCGTCCGCGTTGCGGTACAGGTTGCCGTTCCCCAGCGTATATTTTTCCCAGCTCGCCGAGGCGCCCGCGACCAGCGTGTGCTCGATCGCGCCGGTGTTGAAGACCGCCCGCAGGTCGAGCTGATCGTACATGATCTCGTTCTTGGAATCGCGGAACGTGCCGCGCGGCCCGCCGATGAGATAATAGCCGGCAGGAACCGTGGCGGGGCAGGGAAGGCCCGTCGGCAGCACATTGTTCGCGAGGCAATATGTGCCTTGCGGCGGGCCGACGATAGTCAGCTGCGTCACCTGCTGCCAGCGGGCGAGATTGCGTATCGACACCGTGTCGCTGAGGCTGTGTTCAAAGGTCAGCGTCGCCTGATCGACGGTGATTTCCTGCGTATCGACGTTGCGATAGCCGAAATAGTCGCTGCGATCGACGCCCGCGAGCAGCCCGCTGTTGACCGCGTTCTGATAATAGGGAACGCCATATTGCGGGATATTATTGTCCTCCTGGTGGAGATATTGCGCCGTTAGGCTGGTGGGGCCGCCAACGCCAAGCGTGACCGAAGGCGCAACGCCCCAGCGCTTGTAATCTTCCACATCGCGGCCCGGCACGTCATTCTTGTGCGCCATGGCGTTGATACGGAATGCGATCAATTCGCTGGCGCGGATGTTGGCGTCGATCGTTCCGCGATAATAATTGTCGGTGCCGATGCCGCCCGTCACGACGACGCGGGTTTCGGTGAGCGGGCGTTTGGTCACCAGGTTGATCGAGCCGCCGACGCTGCCCGAACCGCCATAGACCGAATTGGCCCCGTTGACGACTTCGAGCTGTTCGAGGTTGAATGAGTCGGAGCGGCTGTAGGCGCCGCTGTCGCGTACACCGTCCTGGGTGATGTCGCTGCCCGCCGAATAGCCGCGCAGCGCGATCGAGTCGGCCGGCGGCGAACCGCCCTCGGCGGCGCCGAAGGTGATGCCGGGGACGGTCGACAGCATGTCGCGGAGGGTCAGGAGATTCTGCTGCTCGATCGTCTCGCCGGTGATCACCGTGACGGTCTGCGGCGTGTCGCGGACCGACCGGGTCGACTTCGGCGATTCCTGCTGCGTCTGGTAATGCTGGCCGGTGACGATGATCTGCTCGCGTTCGTCGCTGCGGTCGCGTTCGCTCTGCTGGTCGGTCGCGTCGGCGCCGGATTCGGCGGCGAGTGCGGGCGCGGTGACGAGGCTTCCCACGCAGGAGAGAGCGAGGAATGCGGCGGATGACGTCTTCATGGAGAACCCCCTTTTATTGCGGCTTTGTTGCTCGCCCGCTATTGAGAGTTATTCGCAGAGTCAATCACTATTGAGAATCATTCGCGATGTGTCGCATTTTTGTCGCATCGCGGGAGGTTTCCAGGACGTCAGTGCCGCTCCAGCCACCAGGTCTGGCGCCAGCCATAATCGCTGGCGATCGCGCGCCCGGCCGGATCGGTCGCGGGTCTGAAGCGGAAACGCTCCTCGATCAGGCGGCAGGTGGTGGCGTCGAGCGAGGCGTCGCCGCTCGATCGCGACACGCGGCATCGCGTTGCCCGGCCGCTGGTTTCAACGGTGAAGCGCACCTCGACCTCGCCCCCGACCCGCGCGCGCCGCGCCGCCTTCGGATAGTCGCGGTCGGCGATGGTTCCGCTGCGCCAGACGGGCCGGGTAGCGCCGCCCGCACCATTTCCCGCACCGCTCGGCGCCCAAGCCGTCGCCACGGCCGCCCGCGCCCGAACCGGGGCCTGCGGTCGCCGAGGCGCCAGCCGATGCCTCGCTGCCATCGCCCGCCTTGGGGGCCGCGGCGACCGGCAGCACGACAGGCCTGGGAGCCTCGACGGGGGCCGGTCTGGCGCGCAGGTTGGCGGCCGATGCCTTGCCGGAGGCGGCTTCGGACGGCTTGCGCTCGGGAACCGCTTGCGGCTCGGGCGGCGGCATGGGGAGCGCGAAAGCGGTGATCGCATCGCCGGTCTTCCGCACCACCGTCAGATCGAGTCCGCCGAGCAGACCGACGCCGACGGCCAGCGCGGCGACCAGCGCTGCGCCGCCCGCAATCGCCCGTTGCCTTGCCGGTAACCGTCCCGAATATGCCATGCCACCGTCTCACCGCGCGCCCTGGCGCGCCACTGCTCGGCGCTTTTAGAGGAAGGCGTCTAGCGTGGACATGAACCGGTCGAACTGGTCGTGATGCAGCCAGTGGCCCGCATTCTCGAACTCGATGACCTTGGCATTGTTGAAATATTGGATGCGTCCGTCCTTTTCGGGATTCGAAGCCCAACTGTCGGCACCATAAAGAAGCAGCGTCGGGCAGGTGATGCTCGACCACAGCCGATGCAGATCGTCCTGCGGCATGTCGAAGATCGTCCAGATGTTCAGATAATTGTCGAACTTCCAGCTCCAGCTGCCGTCCTCGTTGCGGTTGATGCCGTGGATCGTCAGGTGGCGCGCCTGTTCGGGGGTCAGATAGGCGTTCTCCGCGGCCATGCGGGCGAGCGCGTCGTCGAGCGTCGCGTATCGCCTGGGCTGGCGTCCCGCCGCCTGGCGCTTGTCCTCGATCCATTGGCGCATCCGCTCGTCGAACGGGGTCTTGCTCCGTTCCTCTTGCACCGCGGGCGAGGGGCCGAGGCCCTCGATCGACACCAGCTTCCTGACCTTGTCGGGATAAAGGCCGGTGTAACGCGTCGAGATATTGCCGCCCATCGAGTGCGAAACGATCGTCACTGGCGCCAGGTCGAGCTGATGGATCAGTTGCGCGAGATCGTAGACGAAGGCGCCCATCTCGTAATTGCCATCGGGCGACCAGGCACTGTCGCCGTGGCCGCGCAGGTCGGGCGCTATGACATGGTAACGGTCGCACAGCTTCTCCGCGACCCAGTCCCAGCTGCGGCAATGGTCGCGTCCGCCGTGGACGAGCAGAAGCGGGGGCGCATCTTCATTGCCCCAATCGGCATAGTGAAGCTTCAGCCGCTGCGAGATGAAGCTGTTCGAGGTGGGGCCGCTTGCCATCGTGTCATCCTTGCTGTCTTGTCGCGTTTCAAAAGGCCACCGGTTCCTTTCCGTCAACCCCGTGTGAAGCGGGAAGGAGAAGCCGCAAAGGGAGAAGAGCATGACGAGTGCGTTTCGTGACAATCTGCTGGCGGGCAAGACGGCGTTCGTTGCCGAGCGGGACCAGCGGCATCAACCTTGGCATCGCCAGGCGCTTCGCCGAACTGGGCGCCAGAGTCGCTGTCGCGGGGCGCGACCCCGAAAAAGCGCAGCGCGCCGCCGCCGAGATCGGCCATGACGCGATCGGCCTGTCGGGCGATGTGCGCGACTATGCCGCGATCTCGCGGGGTGATGGAGGCGGTCGCCGACAAGCTCGGACCGATGGACATCGTCATTTCGGGTGCGGCAGGGAATTTCCTCGCGCCGGTGCTAGGCATGTCGGCCAATGCCTTCCGCACCGTCGTCGACATCGACCTCAACGGCACCTTCAACGTGTTTCGCGGCTGCCACGACCTGCTCAATCGCCCCGGCGCCTCGCTCATCGCGATCACCGCGGGACAGGCGATCAACGCCTCGGCACTGCAGGCGCATGCCTGTGCGGCGAAGGCCGGGATCAACCAGCTGATCCGCGTCCTCGCGCTCGAATGGGGGCCGGAGGTGCGCGTCAACGGCATCTCGCCGGGGCCGATCGCGGGGACCGAGGGCATGGCGCGGCTCGCGCCCGACGCCGCGACGCGTCAGTCGCATTTCGACCGCATCGCCATGAAGCGCTGGGGCGAGGTCGAGGAGGTCGCCGAATCGGCGGTGTTCCTGTGCAGCCCCTCGGCGGGCTATATCACCGGCACGATCCTCGACTGCGACGGCGGCAGCCAGATTGGCGACGCCTCGCGCGGCGACTTGTCGCGCGGCATGGCTTGAAGCGCATCGGGGCCACATCGTCCGCGACGCGGTTGCCACGGCGCGACGGCTCGGGCATCAGGGCCTCTCTTTCACTGGAGCGCGACGTGACCCGCAAAGCCTCGGCATGGAACAGTCTGAAACTTCGGGCGAAACATGATCTCCGCCTGAGTCCGCTCGCGCGTCCCTATTGGGAAGCGCGGCGGAAAAGGATCGAGCGCCGCGGCAGCTTCGCTCAGCATGGCGAGGACAAGGTGCTGCTCGACCTGGTCGGGACCAGCGGCACCTATCTCGACGTCGGGGCGAGCCATCCCTTCCTGCTCAGCAACACCTATCTTCTGTACCAGAAGGGCTGGCGGGGCGTCACGGTCGAGCCGATCCGCGGGCTGTGGGAAATGCACCGGCGCTGGCGGCCCGACGATGTGGCGATCAACGCCGGGATGGGCCTCGGCGACAGTTTCCATTTCTACGAAATCTATCCCGACGTGCTGTCGACCGCTTCGCGCGAGACCGCCGAGAGCATCGCGCAAAAGGGCCACGGCATCCTGATCGCCGAATATCCGGTGCCGATCGTGCGCGGCGCCGACATCATGCGCGACCATTTCGTCTACCGCGACCTGACCCTGCTGTCGATTGACGTCGAGGGCGCCGAACATGACGTGCTGCGCTCGTTCGATTTTTCGGTCGCGCGGCCGCGCTATATCCTGTTCGAGAATCGCGATTTCTTCGGCGACACCTCCTCGGCGGCGCTGGCGACGAAGCTGATCGAGGAGGAGGGCTATCGCTTCGTGCGCGAGATCGGCTGCAATTCGCTCTATGAAAGCGGCCGTGCCTGAGACAAAAACGCCGCCAACCCGATGGGAAGGCGGCGTTTTTAATGGTGGGCGTGGCAAGGATTGAACTTGCGACCCCTGCGATGTCAACACAGTGCTCTACCACTGAGCTACACGCCCATCCGTTGGGGTGACGCGCCCCCTAATATCCCCCGAACGGCTTGGCAAGCCCTTCGGTGCAGCCAGCGCCCTTATTGTTGGTGCGAGCGGTCGGCGCGGCCGAACAGATTGTCGACCTCGCGCACCAGGTCCTTGAGGTGGAAAGGCTTCGACAGCAGTTTCGCCTGCGGCACATTTTCCTCGGCGCGCAGCGACACCGCCGCGAAACCGGTGATGAACATGACCTGCGTCTGCGGCGCGGCCTTGGCGGTGTGCTGCGCCAGTTCGATACCGTCCATTTCGGGCATGACGATGTCGGAAAGGAGCAGGTCGAATGTGCCCGAATCGATCAGCGGCACCGCCGCCGTCCCGCGATCGACCGCCGTCACATGATAGCCGGCGCCGGTCAGCGCCCGCGCGAGATACTCACGCATCACGTCGTCGTCTTCGGCCAGCAATATGCGAATCATGCGGATAACAGCCCCCTGGTCCCGTGGCGGCGCCCCTTGAACGCCGTCGAATATAGCGAAACCGTCCCATAGCGCCACAAACTTAACAAATTCAGGCGGGCTGGATTCTGCGTCCGATTTTTGCCACCCCTTGGCGATGGCGCGTTCCTTTCCGTCACCAGAGGCCGTTTCGGTCATTCGCCCCGGCGCTGCGGCGATCCCCGTGGTCGTATCGGTCGCGCATGCGGGGCGCATCTATCCGCCCGAACTGCTGGCGGCCGCACGCGCGACGCGCGCCGAACTCGAACGGCTCGAAGATGGCTGGTCGGACCTGATCGCCGCGCGCGCGGGCGAAGCGGGGGCGACGGTCGTGCAGGCATTATGGGCGCGCGCCGTCGCCGACTGCAACCGCGGCGAGGGACAGATGGCGCCGGGCGAGGTCGCGTCCGCATTGCGACCGCAATTCACCGCGCCGGGACGCAAGGAGCGCGCGGGGCTCGGCGTGGTGCCGACGCGGCTCGCCGATGTCGGGCCCTTGTGGAAGAAGCCGATCGACCGCGCCGCACTGGTCTGGCGGCTCGATTCGCTCCATCGTCCGTTTCACGACGCGCTCGCCGACTCGTTGGAAGCGGCGCGCAGACGCTTCGGCCACGCGATATTGATCGACCTGCACAGCATGCCGCCGATTCCGGCAGGGCAGGCGGGGCATGGCGCGCGGATCGTCGTTGGCGACCGCTTCGGGGACACGGCCGACCACTGGCTCGTCGATGCGGTGATTGCGGCGGCCGAGCAACTCGATGTGCCCGTGTCGCGAAACCTGCCCTATCGCCGGCGGCCATATCGTCCGGACTCATGGTCGAGCCCGATCGCGGCGTCCATGCGGTGCAGATCGAAATCGACCGCAGCCTCTATCTGCGCCGTGACCGGATGCCCGATTCGGACAAGGTGGGGCCGCTGAGCGACTGGTTTCATGCGCTGCTGGGGGAAGTGGCAGGCGCCTGGCCGGGCGCCGTCACGCTGCCGCAGGCCGCCGAATAAAAAACCACCTCGTACCGAAGTACGAGGTGGCCAGGGTCCAGGGAGGACGTGCCCGACCTCTCGGTGGGACACTCGCCGCGATGGAAAGGGGGAAAACCATAGCGGCGTGACACCAATCTAGGTGTTCTGCCCGCTGGTTACAAGAGGTGTTGATTGCAAAAGAAACTGGTCGGGGAGAGAGGATTCGAACCTCCGGCCCCTGCCTCCCGAAGACAGTGCTCTACCAGGCTGAGCTACTCCCCGACCGATCTTTGCGAACGGCCAGAGGCCGTCGCGAAGGCAGAGCGGTCCCCTAGACGCGCATCTTGCGAACTTCAAGCGCCAATCGGCATAACAGTGACGATTGGCGGCGTCAGAGCAATCCGGCGCGCCAGAAGCTGAAATGTCCTTCGGCGGTGAAGATCAGATGATCGGACAAGGTGACGCCGAGCAGCGTCAGGAACCGGGCGGACTCGCGCGTAACGGTCAAATCCGCGTCGCTCGGCCGGGCGATTCCCGATGGATGGTTGTGCGCCAGCACGATCTGCGCGGGCTTGGCGTCGAGCGCGGCGCGCCAGCTTCGCGGCGGAATGACGCAGCGTCCGTTGCGGTGGCCCTCGGCGCGTTCGAGACACAAGAGCCGGTCGAACGGGTCGAAACCGGCGATCAGCAACGTCTCGGCGTCGGCGGAAAAACAGGGGCGCAGCAGCAGGCGCGCCAGTTCTTCCTCCTCGTCGCGCGGCACAAAGCCGGGCGCGGCGGGCGCCTCGATGGGGTCATACCGGGTCATGACGAGCCTACATGCGCCCTATGCATGGCAGGCCCAAGCCGGGATTGGCCCGCAATGGAGGATCGGGGAGCCAGTCTTGCCGCTTGGCCTTGTGCGGCCTAGCAATAGGCCAAAGCCGGGAGCGAATCTTGTCCGAGTCCATCCATTATGAACTGCAATATCTCGACCTGATGCGGCGCATATGGGTCGAAGGCGACGAGCGCGTCGACCGCACCGGTGTCGGCACCCGCTCGCTGTTCGGCGAGACGATGCGATTCTCGCTTGCCGGCGATGCGATCCCGTTGCTCACCACCAAGCGCGTCTACTGGAAGACCGCGCTGCGCGAGATGCTGTGGTTCCTGACCGGCGACACCAATATCCGGTCGCTGGTGGCACAGGGGGTGAAGATCTGGACCGACTGGCCGCTTGAAAAATATCGCACGGCGACCGGCGAGGCGATCAGCGCTGAGGATTTCGAGGCGCGGATCGTCGCCGATACGGAGTTCGCGGCGAAATGGGGCGATCTCGGCCCCGTCTACGGCCATCAATGGGTCAATTGGCCGCGCTACGAACCCGCGGGCGGCGGGCTGTTCCGCCACGCCGAACAGGGTCACAACCAGATTGCGGCGCTGATCGAGTCGCTGAAGACCAATCCGGGATCGCGGCGCCACATCTTCACAGGCTGGAACGTCGCCGATCTCGATCGGATGGCGCTGCCGCCGTGCCATATGACTTATCAGTTCCATGTCCGCAGCGACGGCGGGCTGTCGTGCCTGCTGTTCCAGCGTTCGTGCGATCTGGGTCTGGGTTTCGCCTTCAACATCTTCGAGGCGGCGCTGCTAACCCGGATGATCGCCGACCAGACGGGGCTTCACGCGCATGAGGTCGTGTGGACCGGCGGTGACGTGCATCTCTATCTCAATCACGCCGACCTGGTCGAACAGCAGTTGCGGCGGATCCCCGATGGCGCGCCGAAGCTGCGCATCCTTCGCCGGCCGCCGAGCATTTTCGACTATCGGTTCGAGGATTTCGCGGTCGAGAACTATGCCCCGCAGGCGCATATTTCCGCGCCTGTCGCGGTCTGACCGCCGCCGTTGCATTCACATGGGGGCCGTAATAATATGTCGCCACGATGAAATATAACTAGGCGAGTTGATTCGCGCCTGAAGGGAAGACGATATGCCCGAAACGCATCGGCGCCCGGCGAGCAACCTGCCGCCGCTGTCGCTTCATATCCCCGAGCCGCGCTACCGCCCCGGCGACACGCCCGATTTCGGCGACATCGAGGTACCGGAGGTCGGCGCCACGCCGCGCCCGAGCGAGGACAGCAAGCCCGATGCGATGCGCGACCTTTGCTACGGCCTCGTCCGCGTGCTCGATTTCGACGGGGTTGCGAAGGGCCCGTGGGACCCGAAGCTGACCGCCGAGCGGCTGCGCGCGATGCTGCGCTACATGATGCTGGTGCGCGCCTTCGACGACCGCATGTTCCGCGCCCAGCGGCAGGGGAAGACCAGCTTCTACATGAAGTCGACGGGCGAGGAGGCGACATCGGTCGCCTCGACGATGGCGATCGACCGCGCCGACATGTGCTTTCCCAGCTATCGCCAACAGGGCATTTTGATCACGCGCGACTATCCGCTGATCCAGATGATGAACCAGATCTATTCGAACCGCGGCGATCATCTGCTCGGGCGCCAGCTGCCGATCATGTATTCGGCCCCCGAACATGGCTTCTTCAGCGTGTCGGGCAATCTCGCCACCCAATATCCGCAGGCGGTGGGCTGGGCGATGGCGTCGGCGTCGAAGGGCGACAGCCGCATCGCGACCGTCTGGTGCGGCGAGGGATCGTCGGCCGAGGGCGACTTCCACTCGGCGCTGACCTTTGCGACGGTCTATAATGCGCCGGTTATCTTCAACGTCGTCAACAACCAGTGGGCGATATCGAGCTTTTCGGGCTTCGCGGGGGGCGAGCGCACGACCTTCGCGGCGCGTGCGGTGGGTTATGGCATCGCGGGGCTGCGCGTCGACGGCAATGATCCGCTCGCGGTCTATGCCGCGACGCAGTGGGCGGCGGACCGGGCACGCACGAACAACGGGCCGACGCTGATCGAGCATTTCACCTATCGCAGCGAAGGGCATAGCACCTCGGACGACCCGAGCGCCTATCGCCCCGCCGACGAAGCGACGGCCTGGCCGTTCGGCGATCCGATCGCGCGGCTGAAGCAGCATCTGATCGTCCTGGGCGAGTGGGACGAGGCGCGCCATGAGGCGCAGGCCAAGGAACTCGACGATTTGATCAAGACGACCCAGAAACAGTCGGAAAAGCTCGGTATTCTCGGTCACGGCATGCACCAGCCGTTCGAGACGATGTTCCAGGACGTGTTCGAGGAGATGCCCTGGCACCTCAAGGAACAATGCGATCAGATGCTCGCCGAGCAAGAGGCCAAGTTTGGCCCGAACTGGAAGCCCGAATGATGCCAGACTCGTCCAGCACCGCGACCAAGACCATGAACATGATCGAGGCGATCAACAGCGCGATGGACGTCATGCTCGCGCACGACGACAAGGTCGTCGTGATGGGCGAGGATGTCGGCTATTTCGGCGGCGTCTTTCGCGCCACCGCGGGCCTGCAGAAAAAGCACGGCAAGACGCGCGTGTTCGACACGCCGATCAACGAGTGCGGCATCATCGGTGTCGCGGTCGGCATGGGCGCCTATGGCTTGCGCCCGGTCCCCGAAATCCAGTTCGCCGACTATATCTATCCGGGTCTCGACCAGCTCGTCAGCGAGGCGGCGCGGCTCCGCTATCGTTCGGCGAACGACTTCATCTGCCCGATGACGGTACGCACGCCTTTCGGCGGCGGCATCTTCGGCGGCCAAACGCACAGCCAGTCGCCCGAGAGCATCATGACGCATATCTGCGGCGTCAAGACGGTGATCCCGTCGAACCCCTATGACGCCAAGGGCCTGCTGATCGCGGCGATCGAGGACAATGATCCCGTCGTCTTCCTCGAACCCAAGCGCATCTACAACGGCCCGTTCAGCGGCTATTACGACCGCCCGGTCGAACCCTGGTCGAAACATGACGCGAGCGCGGTGCCCGAGGGCCATTACCGCATCGACCTGGGCAAGGCCGCGACGGTGCGCGAGGGCGAGGCGCTGACGATCCTCGCCTATGGCACGATGGTGCATGTGACCAGGACGGTGGTCGAGGAAATGGGCGTCGATGCCGAAATCATCGACCTGCGCACCCTGCTGCCGCTCGACATCGAGGCGATCGAGGCGTCGGTGAAGAAGACCGGCCGCTGCCTGATCGTCCACGAAGCGACGCGCACCTCCGGCTTCGGCGCCGAACTCGCGGCGCTGGTGCAGGAGCGCTGCTTCTATCATCTCGAAGCGCCGGTCGAGCGCGTCACCGGCTTCGACACGCCCTATCCGCACAGCCTCGAATGGGCCTATTTCCCCGGCCCGGTGCGGATCGCGACCGCGCTGACCAAGATACTGAAGGACTGACGTCATGGCCCGCTATTCATTCCGTCTGCCCGACATCGGCGAAGGCATCGCCGAGGCCGAAATCGTCGCCTGGCACGTGAAGGTCGGCGAGCGCGTCGAAGAGGATGCGCAGCTTGCCGACATGATGACCGACAAGGCGACCGTCGAAATGGAATCGCCGGTGTCGGGGGTCGTCGTCGAACTGGCGGGCGAGGTCGGGGATTTGATCCCGATCGGCTCGACGCTGGCGGTGATCGAGACCGACGGGGAGGGCGATGTCGAAGCACCGCCTGCCGACACGCCGGTGGAAGAGCAGATCGAGGCGGAGACGCCGGGGGCTGGGGAAGTTTCGTTGGCTGAAGAGGCTCCCCTCCCGCTTGCGGGAGGGGTTGGGGGAGGGCCTGTAGAGCCCGCTCCAGCAGCAGTTGTCAAAGAAACAAGCCCTCCCCGACCCCTCCCGCAAGCGGGAGGGGAGAGGAGATGAAGGTCCTCGCATCCCCCGCCGTGCGCGCCCGCGCCAGGGACCTTGGCGTTGACCTGTCGCAGGTCCACGCCGAGGGCGACCGCATCCGCCACGCCGACCTCGACGCCTTCCTGCGCTACAGCGCGGGGCAGGGCTATCACGCGCCGGGCGCCAGCCGCGCCCGCGCCGACGAACCCATCAAGGTCATCGGTATGCGCCGCAAGATCGCCGAGAACATGGCGGCTTCGAAGCGCGCGATCCCGCATTTCACCTATGTCGAGGAAATGGACGTCACCGCGCTCGAGGACATGCGCGCCGACCTCAACGCCAATCGCGGCGGGCGGCCCAAGCTGACGATGCTGCCCTTCCTGATCGTCGCGATCTGCCGCACCATCCCGCAATTTCCGATGATCAACGCGCGCTACGACGACGAAGGCAGCGTGGTGACGCGTTACGGCGCGGTGCATCTGGGCATGGCGACGCAGACCGACGCGGGGCTGATGGTCCCGGTGATCCGCGATGCACAGGACAAGAATGTGTGGCAGCTCGCGAGCGAGATCAGCCGCCTCGCCGAAGCCGCGCGCACCGGCAAAGCGAAGGTCGAGGAACTGACCGGCGGCACGCTGACCGTCACCTCGCTCGGCCCGCTCGGCGGGATCGCGACGACGCCGGTGATCAACCGGCCGGAGGTCGCGATCATCGGCCCGAACAAGATCGTCGAGCGCCCAATATTCGACGGCGACGATATCCGGCGCGCGAAGCTGATGAACCTGTCGATCAGCTGCGACCACCGCGTCGTCGACGGCTGGGATGCCGCAAGCTATGTTCAGGCGCTCAAGAAGCTGATCGAGACGCCGGTCCTGCTGTTCGCGGATTAAGTTCTTCTCTTGTCGTCACCCCGGACTCGATCCGGGGTCCCGCTCAACGACGTTGCAAAGCGGGATGCCGGATCAAGTCCGGCATGACGAAGAATGGGAAGCGTGAGTCGGTTTACAGCCCCAGCCCCTGGAAGCTCGTCTGGTCGAATTTCAGCTTGAAGGTGATGTAGGCGCCCGAGCGCGAATAACGGCTGTCCTCGAAATCGCGGTCGTGGAAGCCTGCGAAATTATAGCCTAGCGTCACATTCGCATTCTTCATCGGCGCCAGCGTCAGTGTCGGGCCTCCCGCCCAGCTGACGGTATCGCCGCCGGTGCCGACGCGCACCGTACCCGAGGCGCCGACATCGACATGCTCGCCAAGGTTGAAACGGAAATCGGCGCCGAGCAGGTTCGACCAGCCTTTGACGTCGTCCACCCCGAACTTGTCGAAATTATAGCGCGTGCCCCAGAAGAAGCCGAATTCGCCGCGTTCGTACCAAATCCGGTTGTCGCCGCGGCGATCCCCCAATTCGCGGTTGCCCATCGGCGTCCAGTTGACCGACAGGCTGTTGAGCGCGCGGCGGCTTGTCGCATCGCCGTCGATGGTCAATGCGCCGCCGCCGATCGGGCCCGGCTGGCCGATGATCGCATCGCGGACCTTGTCCGAGCGGAACTCGGTCTTGTTGAGCCACGACACGCGCGATTCGATCGGGCGATGCGCCCAGCTCATCTCGAAGCTCATCACCTCGGTCGTCGGAACGGTGCCGCTGCCGCTCGCCCGCGTGTAGGTGAAGAGGGCGCCGAGTGCGCGGCCCTCGCCGAGCTGGCGCAGCCCGCCGAGCGTCAGGCCGTAGCGGTCGGCAAGCTCGCCGTCGCGATATTCGGCACGGCCCGTGAGCGTCCAGCGCTCGGTGCGGTACGTCGCGCCGGTGCTGATCGCCAGGAAATCCTCGGTCAGCGTGCCGTTTCCGCCAAGGAAACCGCCCGAAGCGACCGGATGCTCGCTATTGAGGACATCGCCCGCGCGGATACCGCCCAGCGTGCGGTTGCCGTCGACCGAGAGATCGACCGTCAGTTTCTTGCCGAGCCGGAGCGACTGCGACAGGCCATAGGCGGCAAAGCTGCGCGGGCCATATTCGCCGATGTCCTGCTGGTTCGCGGTGGCAAGCAGGCGGGCACCGGCCCAGGGCGCTAGGTCGAAGCCGAGCCGCGCGGTACGCGCCTTGATGCTGTCGCCGTCGGCGATCTCGTAGCTGCCGACCAGATTGACGTCGCGGGTGATCGCGAAGCGGGCACCGAGGCGATGGCGGGTCGGGAAATCGACGCTGGCATCGTCTCCGCCGAGTGCGAATTCGGTCTGGGCGTCGAGTTCGAGCCGCTTTTCGAACAAGCGCTGCGTCGCGCCGAGCTGGACGATGTTCGATATGTTGCGCGTGCCGTCCGACAGCCGGTCGTCGGCGCGGGTGATACCTGCACGGGCGACGGTGGTGCCGTTGTCATATTCGACCAGCGCGCGCGCGGCGCGGCGGCGCGAGCCGAGGTCGAGATAATCCTCCTGCCAGGCGCTCCCGGTCAGCGACAGCGTGCGGCTGGCGCGCAGCCGGGCGTCGACGCCGAACTTGCGCGTGCCGTCCTCGCCGCGGTTGAGCTGCCCGGCGCCGAAGCCCGTCTCGCGCTCGCGGATATAGGCGAGGATATCCATCGTGCTGCTGTGATGCTCGGCTTCGACCAGCCATGCCTTGGCGCTTCCTGCGGCGGCCACCGCGCTGCCGGCCTTGGCCGATGCGTCGCTCACCGCCAGTTCGGCGCGGATTTCGGTATCGACGCTCGGACGATAGCGCGCGTCGATGCCGCCCAGATTTGTCCGGGCGTCGCTGTCCTCGTCGTGGATGACAGTGGCGCCGACGCGCAGTTTTTCGTCGTCGGTCTGATAGCTGACGCGGCCGCCAGCGTTGAGCACGCGCTCGCCGATGCCGTCGACCTCATATTCGGCGACGATAAACTGCGGGTCGAGGCCCGACGAATGGCTGGTCACGGGATCGCGAAAGCGCAGCGTGCCGGCGAAATAGTCGATGTCATAATCGATGTGGCGGGTCAGCATGCGCGTGTCGATGATGCGCTCGCTGTGCAGCCGGTCACGCGTTTCGATGACGACCCGCTCGCTGTTCGGCAATATATCCTTGGCGCCAAGCTGGTACGGCCCGGTCAGGCCACTGCCCTGGATCTCGTCGCGGCGGAACCGATAGGGAGTATCGGCGGCGAAGGCGGTCGCGGCGACATTGGGCCCGCGATATTCGGCCTTGCCGCCGTTCAGCGCGCGCTGATAGCGGGCGAGCTGCGGTTCCGAAATGCCGGTCTCGAAGTCGCCGAACATCGCGTAGAATTGCGGGCGTTCGAGGCGGAGGTAGAGCTTGCGCACCGAGGCGGCATCATAGCGCGTCTCGTTTCGGTCGGCGTAGATGGTGTAATAGGCACGCGGGTCGATCACGCCGCCGAAGCGCGCATCGTCCTTCTCCTTGTCGCTGTCGTACGCCAGCGTCATCAGCCATTTGCCGCGCACCCGGCCCTTCGCATAAAGCGCGAGGCGCGCGTCGCCATTGAGGTCGCCCGTCGTTTCCGCCACCGGCTCCATCCGGTCGTCGAGCGTGTTGTATCCGATCGTGCCCGCGGCGAAGCCGACCACGGTCCACGGGCGATCGCCCGGATCGAGCCAGGTTTCGATCGTCTGCTTGCGTTCGACCTTGTCGTCGCGGAAGCTGAAATCCATCGTCAGCGTTCCCGATGCCGTCGTCGGCTCGAGCTCGATATAGGCGATGCCGTCGTCGCCCGCGATCTTCCACACCGGGCGGGCCTTTTCGAGGCCCGACAGCTGGCGCGCCTGCTGCGCATCGGCTTCGACGGCCGGATAATAGGGGGCGGGGACGCTGAAATCGCCGGTCAGGCCGCTGCGGATCGGCTTGCCGTCGCGGTCGGTCAGGCGCACGGCGAGCACCGGGCGGGTCACGCCATCGGCGATCAACACCGATTTTTCGCGGAGCAGCGTCGCGCGCATCGGGGTGATCGAATAATGGACGCTGCGTTCCAGCGTTTCGACCGTTACGCCACCGGCATCCTTGACGGTGGCGACGAGGCGGTTTTCGCCCTCGCGAATCTCGATCCCGCGCCAGACGCTGACCGCGACCTGACCGTCGGCGGACTTGCGCGCGCCCTCATAGGCGAGCGGATCGACGGGCTTGCCGTTGATGGTCAGCGTGACCGTCTGTCCCGGCGCGTGCTTGATCGCTGCGCGAACCGCTTTCGCGCGCGGATTATGATCGGGGGCAGGGAAGAGCCAGGCGATGCCCGGACCCTCGCCGGCCAGCCAGTCTCGGTTGGCGCCAGCGGCGTCGGGGTCGCTGAGCACGGTCGGCGCGGCGACGGTCCTGACGTCGGGTGCGGAGCGCTGTTTGCCGGCGATGGCACGGAAATCGGTACGCTTCAGCGACCCGCCGCGGCCCTCGACGAAGCGCGAGATCGCGCTGCCGGCACTTTGCGCCGAGCGCGCGCAGTCGACGGGCTCGCGATCGAGCGGCAGCGTCGATGGGTCGATCTGCACGACATGCAGCCCGGGACGCACGCCTTCGAAATGATAACGGCCGTCCTGATCGGTGACGGTGTAGCTGCCGTCCTGAAGCATGACGCGGACGCCGCCGATCCCTACGGCCTTGCCGGGATCGACGCCGCAGCCGCCGTCGGTGATGCGGCCGATGATCGTCATCCGGTCACCGAGCTGGTCGCGCTTGATCGCCACCGTCGCCTCGGCGACATTGCTGGTCGCGCCGCGATTGTCGGTCGCGGTCGCGCGGTTAAGCGCGTTTCCGGGCTGCGCCGAGACGATGACTTCGGCCAGATAGGTGAGCAATATCGTGCGTCCGGGGGCGATCGCGGGCAGGGTGACGCTGAATTCGCGGCCGTTGCCGGCCACCATCGGGTCGATCCGCACGCCGTCGGCACGGACCGTGTCGATGCGCAGGCGCATGCCGGCCTGGCAGGGCGTCGCGGATCGTTACCACGCCGCTGCTCCGCCGGGCATCGCGATTGGCGACCTCGATCCGGTACTGGATCACGTCGCCAGGCACCGCGACCTGGGTGGAGGTCGTCTTGCGCAGGATCAGTCCGCCGCCGGGCTGATCGACGGGAATGTCGATCCGGACGGGCGCGGGGTCGGTCAGCGTGAAGGCGTTGCCATAGCTTCCTGCCGTGATCGCATAGGGCAGGCCGTCGTCGGGGCGCCGGAAACCGGCCAGAGCGGCGGGGGCGGCGGTCGACGGCGCGGTGAAGGGCGCCGCATGGCTCGACCACCAGGCGATAGGTGCCGGGCGCGACGAAGGGGAAGCGATAATCCCCGGCGGGGAAATCATAGACGGTGCCGCCGCTGTCGGTGACGCGCTGGCCGGTGATGACGCTCGACGGATAGGTCGAGACGCCGTCGTCGCCGAACACGCGCGCGGGCTGGCCGGTCGCGGCATCGACGATCGTCACGCGGCTGCCCGCGACGGGCGCGCCGTCGCCGCTGTCGAAGACGATGCCGAAGGGATCGACGAGGAAGCTGATCTCCGCCGTGGCGATCAGGCCGGCATTATCCGCGTCGCTGACGCGCATCGTCACCGTCGATCCGGGCGCGACCGACAGGCGGCAATCGCTCGAGCCACCAGCAGCCGGCGGAATGCCGATCGTGTTGATAATGCCGACGAATTCGCCGCTGTTCGCGGCGGTTTCGGACAGGGTGATGCGCTCGCGATCGCCATTTTCGAGCTCGAGCGTCACGTTGAGTGTGTCGCGAGCATCGGGATCGGCGTTGGCGCTGGCGAGCGTGACGCCCACCACCAGCACTTCGCCCGCCTGGAAGCGTTCGCTGGGCTGCAGCGAGGCGGGGTTAGTGGGGAGCGAGGCGAAAACCCCGCCCGGTTCGATCAGGCTGGTGCCGCCCATGCCCTGGCAACGGGTGGGGACGACCGGCGCGGACCGGGAACCGAGGTTGCTGGTCAGCCGATAGGTACCGATCGTCGCCGGTTCGGGGGGACGCGGCGTAACGGTCACATCGACCCGGTTCGACTGCGTCTGCGCGCTGCCGCCGCTCGTGGTCCATTCGGCAGACGCGGTATTGGAAATGACCTGCGCATGCGCGTGTCCGGCGGGCGGCGCGGCTGCCGCGAACAAGGCGGTGGCAAAGGCCAGGCATTTCGGGAGCAAGGTCATGGGCGCTTGGGCAAGGGGGGAGCGCCGCCGGAACCGGTCCGGCGTCGCTGCCCTTTCCTTTTTCCGCGGTCAGTTGACCGTGGCGCGGAAGACGAGCGTGCGCGTCGCGCCCGCCGCCACCGTGGCGATCGTTCCCGACACGACGGGCGCGGCATAGCTGCCCCCCGCCGAGCCATCGGCGTTGCACGTCGTACCCGTGACCGTACCGCCCAGCAGGATCGTGCTCGCGGTATAGGTCAGCTGCGTCGGCACGCTGTCGCTGATCGCCACGCTCGTCGCATCGGCGCTGCCCGTATTGGCCACCGCGATGCAATATTCGATCGTCGCGCCCGGGATCATCTTCGGGTTCGAGGTCAGGTTGAACGGGTCGGAGATGACGCGGCTGGTCTTGGTGACCGTCAGCGTCGCCGTTTGCACCGTATAATCGTCGGCGGCGCTGTGTGCGGCGTCGCGATTGGCGTCGTTGACGCCGATGCCGTCTGCGAAGACGGTGTCCTTTGCCGCCGTGTTGGCGCCCGCGGTCTGCGTGACAGGTAAGCCCTGCGAACCCGCCGTGCCGCCCTCGCGCGCCGTGGCGCGCAGCTGCACACCCGCCACGCTGTTGTTGGCGAGGCCGATGGGGATGTCGGCGAGGATGAAGATGCGCGCCGTCGCGTCCGCCGCCAGTTCGTCGACATAGGTGACGAGCGCGTCGCCCGCATCCCAGCTGCCGACCGTCCCGGTCGTCGGATTGTCGCGATAGATGCGCAGGTTCGCGGCGTTGAAGTTATCCGTGCCGCCATGCACCGCGGTGCCGCCCGTGATCTGGGTGGCCGCGAGCAGGAAGTCGAGTCCCTCGTTCGACAGGTTTGTGACCTGGAAGGTCGTGATCGCGCCGGCCTGCCCCGGAACGACATTGGTCGTCACGGTGCCGACTTCTTCGACAAGCAGGTTGATCTTGCGGTCGACCACGAAGGTGTCCGACGCGCTTTGCTGAACCTGGGCGACGCCACCGACCTGAAAGTCGACGGTCGCGGTATTGGTGATCGAGCTGCCCGCGGTCGTACCGGCGGCGAACAGCCGGCGCGGAGGCGAAAGTTGCAATCGCCGCCAGACCCAAGGTGCCCATATGCGTCAGCTTGGTCATAGCTGAACTCCTGGACTTTGGTTGGTCGCCATTCCCCACCGCTGCGGCGACCGTTAGGCGGCTTTTATTATGAGGTTATTTGACAATTCCCCGGAACATCAGCTTGCCCGTTCCGCTCGGCCGGGATCGGCTTCTGGAACGCCCAGCGGACGTGGGTGACGTCGGCGGGCTGGGCTGCGCGGGTTGTTCCGTCGGCCATCCGCACGGTCATCTCGGAAAGCAGACCCCACGTCTTGCCTCCGTCGACCGAAACGAACGGGCGGGTGTCCCCGGCGTCGGCAAAGCTGACCGCCGCGGGCATCGGATTGGTGATGACGAACTTGTCGGCGGGCTGCGCGCTCGCGTTGCGATAGTTGAGCACGAAGACGAGCCGGTCGCCCGGAACGACGACCTTCGGCTCTTCGAGCAGCACGCGCTGCTTGCCGTTGGCGTCGGTCGAGACGCGTTCGACGAACACATTGTTGTCGAGCGCGACCTGATTGGCCGCCAAAGCCTGACCGGGCAGGATCGCCGCGGCTAATGCTAGGAAAAACAGGCGCATAGTCTGCTCCATCAGTCGATCGTGGTCTGGAAGGTGACGGTACGGGTCTGGCCGCCGGCAACCGTGCCGAGCGCGACATTGACCCGCGTGCCGTTGTAATCGCCGGCGTCGGTATCGGCCGCGTCGGTCTGTGCGGTGCCGCCGAGGGTGATCGAACCCGCGACATAGCTGGTGTCCGCCGGAATATTGTCGGTGATGGCGAGGCCGCTCACCGACCCGCTGCTCGGCCACCGTCGCGACGATCGTATAGGTGATCGTCGCCCCCGGCACCGGCTCGCTGCCGCCGAAGGGGTCGGCGATGACCGCCGATTTGACGAGAGATACCGTGGCGGCCGAGACGATATAGGCGCCCTGGTCCTGGCCGTCGGCGCCCGTCGATCCGACGACGGCATCGCCGCCGCCTTCGCCCTGGCTGAGCAAAGCTGGTGCCGGGGGTTCCGGTGCCCGTCTTCGACGCGGCGACCAGGCTCACCGTGCCGCGATTGCCGTCGGCGACGGTTCCCGGCGTCGTCGAAAGCACGAAGATCGTGACGCTTTCGTCGGGATCGAGCGTCGGATCGTTGGCGCCCGGCGTATAGAGCGTGTCGGTATTGGCGTCGAAAACGCCGTCGCCATTGTCGATATAGATCTGGGTGACCGCCGGATCATAATCGTCGCCGCCGCCGTTCGCGATCGTTGAGAGCGCGAAGCTTTCCTCGCCATTGCCGCTGTTGGTGACCGAGAAGGTCAGCAGCTGTGCCGTGGCGCCCGGCGTCGTCGGGACGTCGGCGGGGTCGCTCGAATCGACGGTGACGTCGAGCAGTTCGTCGACGCGCAGGTCGACCTGGTTCGAATCGATCGTCTGGGTGCCGCCGCCGGTGTCGAAACTGGCACTGGCAGTGTTGCTGATGGTCGAACCCGCACGGGTGCCGGCGGCGTCGGCCTGCAAGGGCAGGGCGAGCGCCATGGCGAGAGCGAGGGTGGAAATGGCAGGGATGCGATACCGATGCAGCGCGCCCCCCACAGGCGCATTCATCATGATCTTTGACTCCGATTGGCTGGTCCGTGACCCGTCAATCGACGAAAAAGGGAAATTTCTGGTTAAGATGCTGGTGACCAAGTGCGATTCTGATCCAGAACTGGACAGAAGCCGCGCGGCGCCGTTCTTTGCGAGCCGTCTGGCGCCCCGGTTGAAGCTCGCGTAAGACGAACGGATTAACAGGGAGTCTGATGGCGTGGCGGATGACAAGGGGGCCAAGGACAGGCGCGCGCCGCGCATTGATCCCCTCGCGCAGATCGAGATCGACGATTTCCGCCGCGACCGGCTGCTCGCGGCGCTGACGCTGATTATCGGGGCCGCCTTCTGCCTGGCCTTGCCATTTGCGCTCAAGGCTGGCGCCGAATTTTTCCTGCCGCTGACCGCCGCGATCGTCATCGCGATCGCGCTGGTGCCGCTGCTGGAATGGCTCGAACGGCGTGGAGTGCCGTCGGCGCTCGCGGCCCTGCTGTCGCTGGCGGGGTTTCTGCTCCTCGCCAACGCCGCACTTGCGATCATTGTCGTTCCCGCGACGGGCTGGTTCGCGCTCTTGCCCGAATCGATTCCGCGTATCCAGAGCAACCTGGCGCCGCTGATCGACTTTTATTCGACGCTGCAGAAATTCGTCGATCGCACCCTGATGTCGGTCGCCAGCGGTACCGAAGCGACGGCGCAGGCGGTCGCGGCGCAGGCGCCGTCGTCGATCGTGGACTATTTCATCTCGGCCGCCCCGGCGGCGGCGATCCAGCTGTTTTTCGCGGTGCTGGTAATCTTCTTCTTCCTCGCGGGCTGGACCCGGCTGCGCAAGGGCACGATCCGGCGCCGCGGCAGCTTCGACGGCGCGATGCAGACCGCGCGGGTGATCCAGAATGTCGTCGATGCCACGGCCGACTATCTGGCGACGATCACGATGATCAATGCGATCCTGGGGCTGCTGGTCTCGCTCCTGCTCTGGGCGCTCGGCATGCCGTCGCCCTTCATGTGGGGCGGGATCGTCTCCTTGTGCAATTTCGTGCCCTATCTGGGGCCGATCGTTGCCGCGAGCCTGCTTGGGCTCGGGGGGCTGATGACCTTCGACGCGGTGGGATTCGCGCTGCTCCCCGCGCTGATCTTCATCGGCGTGCATATGATCGAGGCGAATCTGATCACGCCGCTGGTGCTCGGACGGCGGCTGACGATCAATCCGCTGCTGATTCTGGTGTCGCTCAGCTTCTGGGGCTGGGTGTGGGGCGCACCGGGGGCGCTGCTCGCGGTGCCCTTGCTGCTGATCCTCCAGACGGTCCTGCAGTCGACCGGAACCCCGGATCTGGCGGGTTTCCTGTTCGAGCACGGCACGCTGACCACCACTGACGAGATGCGCGACCGATTAAATCGCACGCCGCCCCACGGCGACGGTTGACAGGCCGGGACGCGGCGCATATTGGCGCTGCTCCCAAGCACACGCGGGTGTAGCTCAGTTGGTTAGAGTGCTCGGCCTGTCACGCCGGAGGTCGCGGGTTCGAGCCCCGTCACTCGCGCCATTCCTCGATCTTCCGGACGGAATGGCCACCGCAGCTTGGGAAGCTTCCAGAAGCGAAAATTGTGGATTGGCGCGGCGTTTCAGCCGCGCCACCGCCCCAATTCCATCCAGCGCAGCAGCGGTTTCAGCGGCATGATCCAGACGATCCCCGCCACCACATAGAAGATCGCCTGCACCAGCACCGGCCACTCGCCGACCCAGGGCGACAGGCTGGCGACCAGCGCCGCCCAGATGGCGATCAGCAGGAGTATCAGGAAGATGTCGAGCGGGTTTGCGCCAGCTGGGCTGGTGGGGATCGGGGGTCACAGACGGTCTCCGGTCACAATGAATTCCTGTTCGGTCAGCACCGCGTCGAGCGGCATGTCGGTGGGCTCGAGCGGCATGGCGTCGACCTCCTGCACCGACCAGCCGATTCCGATGCGCAGCACGTGCGCGTGCGCGGCGAACCAGCGGTCGTAGTGGCCGCCGCCGTGGCCGATACGGCCGCCCTGGCGGTCGAAGCCGACGAGTGGGCACAGGATGAGGGTCGGGACGGCCGATTCGCCGTCGTCGGCGGGCTGCGGGGTCCCCCAGGGCCCTTTCACGAGCGGGTCGGCGGGCGCCCAGCGGCGAAAGCCCATGGTGTCGATGCGGTCCGTATGATGGGGCAGGGCGATTTTTCCGTCACCGGCGTAGCCGCCCAGCATCGGCAGGATGTCGGGCTCGTCGCCCCATGCGGCATAGGCGCCGATCATCGCCTGCCTGCCGAGCAGGTCCGCCAGCGGCGCGGGCGGCGCGCGAAAGGCCGCAAAGCGGGTGAACTCGTCAAGATTGGCGGCGAAATGACGACGCCGGAAGCGCAGCTTCTCGCGCAGATGCCGCTTCTGGTTCGGCAGGTCGGCGGACGTGTCGGTCATCGCCTTCTCTCTGCCTTCATCGGATGGTTGGCGGGCCCACCGTGGGTCGTTTGCTGGAAGATCCTCTGACGCCAGTAACGTCAGGTGGGAACCATGTGCGTCAGACCAGGGTCCGGGCAGGGACAGCTCCCTAGGATGATGTATCGCCTCAGGGATTTTCGCAAAAGCTCGTGCCGGGCAGTACCCGCCGCGCCCTATGTAGGGTCGCGGCTAAGCTTCCTCAAGGGATTTGCTCGACCTTTGCCGCGAGTTCCTCGATCCGGTCGGCGATCTGGCCGAGCGCTCGGCCATGGTCGGGGCCCGCGCGGCGCGGGGCGGCCGGCGGGCCCTGGCGCAATTTTTCGATCTCGGCTGTCAGCGCGGCCTCGCGCGCCGCAGCCTGTTTGACCTGATCGAGCGCCGCCGATTCGCGCGACACCGCGGCACGCAATTCGTCGCGCGCCGCCGCTTCGCGGCTCTCGGCGAGCGCGATCGCGGCGCGCAGCGAGTCGAGCTGCGGCTCGGCGCTGCCTGCCTTGGTCTGCGCTTCCTGCGTCTCGTCGGCGAGCATCAGCGCCGCGAACAGCAATTGGCGCACTTCGGTGCCGCCCTGAATGCCGCGCGCCTTGGCGTCGACCAGGCTCGCGAGGTGAATGAGCTGGGCTTCCTGCCCGTCGGCGCAATGCACGTCATAGGGGCGCCCGGCGATGGTGAGCTTGACGTCAGCCACGTTCGGCCTCCGCGATCAGCCGGTCGAGTTCGCCGATCACGGCGGCGACTTCGGCCTTCAGCGCCGACTGGTCGGCAGCGGGCAGGGCGGTGGCCGAAACACCCGGGGCGAGGGCAGGGCGGGCGGCGCGATCGGTCAGCGCCTTTTCCATCCGGCTGAGCGCCCGCTCGATGCGGCCGATGGCGAGGCTGGCTTCGTCGAGTTCCATGACCAAGGCGTAGCAGCGCAATATTGCGCCCTCAAGCGCGCATTTCTTGCCCACAGCGGTTGACTCTGCGGCATCCCCCCGCAAAGGGCTGTCCCCACCGAATCCCGCCACCTGCTCATCCTTTCCGGGGGACTTATGACACTGCCCGAACGTCAGCTCGCCAACGCGATCCGCGCGCTTGCGATGGACGCGGTTCAGGCCGCGAACAGCGGCCATCCGGGGATGCCGATGGGCATGGCCGACGTCGCGACCGTCCTTTATTCGGACTATCTGCGCTTCGACCCGACCGACCCGCGCTGGCCCGACCGTGACCGATTCGTGCTGTCGGCGGGCCATGGCTCGATGCTCGCCTATGCGACGCTGCACCTCATGCCGGCTATGCGCGGCCGACGATCGACGACATCCGCAATTTCCGGCAGTTGCACAGCCCGTGCGCTCAGCCACCCCGAGAATTTCGAGCTCGAAGCCATCGAAACGACGACCGGTCCGCTGGGACAGGGGCTGGCGACCGCGGTCGGCATGGCGATCGCCGAGCGCCACCTCAACAGCCTCTATGGCGACGACCTCGTCAACCATCGCACCTGGGTGATCGCCGGCGACGGCTGTCTGATGGAAGGCATCAACCACGAAGCGATCGGTCTGGCGGGCCATCTCGGCCTCGGCCGCATGACGGTGCTGTGGGACGACAACAAGATCACGATCGACGGTTCGACCGACCTGTCGACGAGCGAGGATATTGCCGCGCGCTACGCCGCCACCGGCTGGCATGTGGAAAGCTGCGACGGCCACGATCCCGCCGACATCCGCCGCGCGATCGACGCTGCGCTGGCCGACCCGCGCCCCTCGCTGATCGCGTGCCGCACGCTGATCGGTTTCGGCGCCCCGAACAAGCAGGGCACCTCGGCGACGCATGGCTCGCCGCTCGGCGCCGACGAGGTCGCCGCGGCGCGCGCCAATCTGGGCTGGAGCGCCGAACCGTTCGACATTCCCGCCGACATCGCCGCTGCGTGGGCAGCCTTTGGCGACGAGGGCAAGAAGCGTCATTCGCTTTGGAAGCTTCGTCTGGCAAATAGCGAAAAGAAGGATGAATTTTCGGCGCGACTGGCGGGCGACGTCGTACCGGGTGCCGCGTTCGATGCCTATCTGTACGGTCTCGTCGCCGAGCCGCCGAAGGTCGCGACGCGCAAGGCGTCGGAGAACACGCTGACCGCGCTGACCGCCGACATCGCATCACTGATCGGCGGTAGCGCCGACTTAACGGGTTCGAACAACACAAAAACTTCGTCTACCAAAGCACTGACAAAAGAAGATTATTCGGGACGCTATGTCTATTATGGCATCCGTGAATTCGGCATGGCGGCGGCGATGAACGGCATGGCGTTGCATGGCGGCGTGGTCCCCTATGGCGGCACCTTCCTCGTCTTCGCCGACTATTGCCGCGCCGCGATCCGCCTGTCGGCGCTGCAACGTCAGCGCGTCGTCTATGTGATGACCCACGACAGCATCGGGCTTGGCGAAGACGGCCCGACGCACCAGCCGATCGAGCATCTCCAGTCGCTCCGCGCGATGCCGAACCTGCTCGTCATGCGCCCCGCCGACGCGGTCGAGACCGCCGAATGCTGGGCGCTGGCGCTGGCGCAGAAGGACCGTCCGTCGCTCCTCGCGCTGACGCGGCAGAATCTGCCGCCACTGCGTCATGACGTCACGGAAAACCTTTGCGCGAAAGGCGGTTATCGCATTCGCGAGGCAGCCATGCGGCTGCAAGGTCGTGATCGTCGCGACCGGGTCCGAAGTCTCGCTGGCGATCGGCGTTGCCGAGAAACTCGAGGCGGCGGGCCATGGCGCCGACGTCGTGTCGATGGTGTCGACCGAACTCTTCGACGAACAGGACGGCGCCTATCGCGACGCGATCCTGCCGTGCGACGCGCTGATCGTCTCGATCGAGGCGGGCACGACCTTCGGCTGGGAACGCTATACCGGCCGCGACGGCCTGCGTTTCGGCATCGACAGCTTCGGCGCCTCGGCGCCGATCGACGACCTCTATGCGCATTTCGGCCTGACCGTCGATGCGATCGCTCCGCAGATTTTGGCAAAGCTCGGCAGTTAAGGACCGGGCCGCCGCACGCAGAAAGGAAATTTCGACATGGCAGTGAAGGTTGCAATCAACGGTTTCGGACGCATCGGTCGACTCGTGGCGCGCGCCATTCTCGAGCGTCCCGACAGCGGTCTCGAACTGGTCGCGATCAATGACCTGGCCGATGCCAAGGCCAATGCGCTGCTGTTCAAGCGCGACAGCGTCCACGGCCCGTTCCCGGGTGATGTTTCGGCCGAAGGCGACACGATGATCGTCAACGGCAAGGCGATCAAGGTCACCGCCGAGCGCGATCCGGCCAACCTGCCGCACGCCGAACTGGGCGTCGATATCGCGCTCGAATGCACCGGCTTCTTCACCGACGCCGACAGCGCGGGCAAGCACCTCGCCGCCGGCGCCAAGCGCGTCCTGATCTCGGCCCCGGCCAAGGGCGTCGACCTGACGGTCGTTTACGGCGTCAACCACGACAAGCTGACCGCCGACCACAAGATCGTCTCGAACGCGAGCTGCACCACCAATTGCCTCGCGCCGGTCGCCAAGGTCCTGAACGACACGCTGGGCATCGAGCGCGGCCTGATGACCACGGTCCACGCCTATACCAACGACCAGAAAATCCTCGACCAGATCCACAGCGACATGCGCCGCGCGCGCGCCGCCGCCATGTCGATCATCCCGACGACGACGGGCGCCGCCCGCGCGGTCGGCGAGGTGCTGCCCGAACTCAAGGGCAAGCTCGACGGGTCGGCGATCCGCGTGCCGACCCCCAACGTCAGCCTGATCGACCTGACCTTCACCCCGAAGCGCGACACCAGCGTCGAGGAAGTGAACAAGATCCTGAAAGATGCGTCGGAAGGCGCGCTGAAGGGCGTTCTGGCCTATTCGGACGAGCCGCTGGTCTCGATCGACTATAACCATTGCCCCGCGAGTTCGACCGTCGACAGCCTCGAAACCGCGGTTCTCGAAGGCAAGCTGGTTCGCGTCGTCAGCTGGTACGACAATGAATGGGGCTTCTCGAACCGCATGGTCGACACGGCAGGCGTGATCGCCAAGTTCCTGTAATTTGCCTGTGCCCCTGCGAAGGCAGGGGCACACTCGGGAAACGGAGTTTAAAATGGCCGCGTTCAAGACCCTCGACGACATCGGCGACGTCACCGGAAAGCGCGTGCTGGTGCGCGTCGACCTCAATGTCCCGATGATCGACGGCGCGGTCGGCGACAAGACGCGGATCGAGGCGGCGATGCCGACGATCCGCGAATTGTCCGACAAGGGCGCGATCGTCCTGCTGCTCGCGCATTTCGGGCGTCCCAAGGGCGCGAAGAATTCGACGCAGTCGCTCAGCATGGTGATCGACGCCGTCGCCGACGTGCTCGGCCACTCGGTGATGTTCATCTCCGACTGTATCGGCGAAGGCGCGAAAGCGGGGCTTGCCGTGCTCGCCGCGGGCGATGTCGCGGTGCTGGAAAACACCCGCTTTCACGCGGGCGAGGAAAGCAACGACCCCGCCTTCGCCGACGCGCTCGCCGAGATCGGCGATCTCTATGTCAACGATGCTTTCTCGGCCGCGCACCGCGCGCATGGCTCGACCGAGGGCATCGCCCACCGGCTGCCCGCCTATGCCGGCCGCGCGATGGAGGCCGAGCTGAAGGCGCTCGATGCGGCGCTCGGCAATCCGGTCCACCCGGTGGCGGCGGTGGTCGGCGGCGCGAAAGTGTCGTCAAAGATCGACGTGCTGCGCAATCTCGTCGGCCGGGTCGATCATCTGATCATCGGCGGCGGCATGGCGAATACCTTCCTCGCCGCGCGCGGGGTCGATGTCGGCAAATCGCTGTGCGAGCATGATCTGGTCGAGACCGCCAACGCGATCTTCGACGCCGCCGACAAGGCGGGCTGCACCATCCATTTGCCCTATGACGTCGTGGTGGCGAAGCAGTTCGCCGCCAATCCGCCGACCCGCACGGTCAACGTCCACGAAGTCGCCGCCGACGAGATGATCCTCGACATCGGCCCCGCCGCGACCGAAGCGCTCGCCGATGTACTCAAGAATTGCCGCACGCTTGTGTGGAACGGCCCGCTCGGCGCGTTCGAGACGCCGCCGTTCGACACCGCGACCGTCGCGCTGGCGAAGACCGCTGCGGCGCTGACACGCGAGGGCACGCTCATCTCGGTCGCGGGCGGCGGCGACACCGTCGCGGCGCTCAACCATGCGGGCGCGGCGGACGATTTCACCTTCGTATCGACCGCGGGCGGCGCCTTCCTCGAATGGATGGAAGGCAAGCCGCTGCCGGGCGTCGATGCGCTCAGGGCCTGATTATCCAGCAAAGGGGGTGTTCGGACATGAAGAAGATCGTCGCTGTACTCATGATGGCTTGCGCCGCCGTTCCGGTCGCCGCCGCCGAGCCCTTTCCCGGCGCGCTGATCGCCGAATACTACATGTCCGAATTCTCGATCCCCAAGGGCTGGTCGCTGTCGTACAAGGGGAATGAGCAGGGCACCGAGGTGTTCATCATGGACCGCGATCTCGACGCCCACCCGCAAACCTCTTTCCTGCAGCCGATCGAGCAGATGCGCCGGCTGATGTGCGGTGACGACGACCTCAGCGCCATGGTCAACGGCGGTGTGGCGGTGCGCGTCGATGCGCGCGACAAGCGCGACGGCAAGACGACGGTCGTCAAGGGGCCGACGCTCACGCGCTGCTGAGCTTTCGCCCGATTTCCCGCGCATTGCATCGCCCCGACCGGGCGGCTATGCGCACCGCGACATACGTATGCAACCACCGGAGATGTTATGACGACCGCCAACGCCGCCATGCTGGAGCAGATCAAATCGGGGCAGGGCTTTATCGCCGCGCTCGACCAGAGCGGCGGTTCGACACCCAAGGCCTTGAAGGGTTATGGCATCGAAGCGGATGCCTTTTCGAACGACGAGGAAATGTTCGCGCTGATCCACGACATGCGCTCGCGCATCGTCACCGCGCCCTGCTTCAACGGCGAAAAGGTGATCGGTGCGATCCTGTTCGAGCGCACGATGGACGGAGAGGCCGGCGGCAAGCCGGTGCCGGCGCTGCTCTGGGAACGCGGCGTGGTACCCTTCCTGAAGGTCGACAAGGGGCTTGAGGACGAAGCCGACGGCGTCCAGTTGATGAAGGCGAACCCCGAACTCGAAAGCCTGTGCGAGCGTGCGGTGGCAAAGGGCGTGTTCGGCACCAAAATGCGCAGCGTCGTCAACCTGGCCAATCCGGCGGGCGTGAAGGCGATCGTCGAGCAGCAGTTCGCCGAAGCGGCGCGCATCGCTGCGCACGGGCTGGTGCCGATCATCGAGCCCGAAGTGAATATCAAGAGCGCTGAGCGCGATGCCGCCGACCGCCTGTTGCTGAACGAAACGCTGGCCGCGCTCGACGCCTGGACCGGTGAACCTGTGATGCTCAAACTGTCGCTGCCGACCGAGGCCGGGCTGTTCCAGCCGCTGGTCGATCACCCCAAGGTGCTGCGCGTCGTTGCACTGTCGGGTGGTTTCGCGCGCCCCGAAGCCTGCGTCGAGCTCGCGAAGAATCCCGGCATCATCGCGAGCTTCAGCCGCGCTTTGCTCGAAGACCTGCGCCACCAGATGAGCGACGACGAATTCAACGCCTCGCTCGGCGGTGCGATCGACGAAATTCACGCGGCCTCGGTCGCATAGTGATGGGGCGCCTAAAATGACTGGGGGGTGGCAAGCCGTCGACGATTATATCGCCGACAAATTGCTCGGCAGCCGGCGACGCGCTTGCCGCCGCCCTCGCGAACAATCAAAAACGGGGACTGCCGCCGATCGACGTGTCGCCGGCGCTGGGCAAGATGCTGCTTCTGCTCGCGCAGATGGCGGGGGCCAGGCGCATCCTCGAAGTCGGCACGCTCGGCGGCTATTCGACGATCTGGCTGGCGCGCGCCTTGCCCGACGGCGGGCAACTCGTGACGCTGGAGCTTGAACCGCATCACGCCGCGGTCGCGCGGGAAAATCTGGAGCGGGCGGGGGTATCCGACAAGGTCGCCATCCGCACCGGCCCCGCCGCCGACAGCCTCGCAGCAATGGCTACGGGCGAACCGTTCGATTTCGTCTTCATCGACGCCAACAAGCAGAGCAACGCGCTCTATGTGTCGGAGGCGATCCGCCTCGGGCGTCCGGGCACGACGATCGTCGTCGACAATGTCGTGCGCGAGGGCGGGGTCCTTGACGCCAATAGCGGGGATGAGCGGATCGTCGGCACGCGGGCGCTGTTCGACATGCTGAGCACCGACCCGCGCCTTGACGCCACGGCGGTGCAGACCGTTGGCGCTAAGGGCTGGGACGGCTTCGTGCTGGCGCGAGTGCGCTAGATCGTCCCAACCTCGTCATCGCGAGCGAAGCGAGGCAATCCAGAGCGGAGTGCGCTATGCTGGATTGCCGCGTCGCCTTCGGCTCCTCGCAATGACGAAGCGGGTTAAATTCCTCCATCGAACCGGAAGCTGAACCGATAATCCTGCGGGCTCAACGTCACATCGGTCCTCTTCTCCGGCCGCACCGATTCCAGCCGGATCGCGCCGTCGGCAAGCGGCGTTGCTTCGCCCAGCGTCACCTCGAACACCTGCTTCTCGCCATTGCCGCGCCACCAGATCATCTTTACCCGCACGCGGCCCGCCCAGACGCAGCGAGCGTTCATCGGGCAGCGGCTGTCCTCCAGCACTTCGACCGGCTGGACGATCGGGCCGTCGACCATCGCGCGCTGGCCGAGCGCGACGTTGCTGCCGTCCGACAGCGCAGTGGCGCCGCCGGTCGCGGCGCAGGCGGAGAGGGCGAAGGCGGTACCCAATGAAAGGGCGGCCAAGAGGCGTCTGTTCTGCATTTGCGAGGACCTATCGGCGTCGCTATGAACCCGCCATGACCCAAGCAACCCGTATCCCGTGCCAGCTTTATCTCATCTCGCCGCTCGATGTTGATGGCGATTTTCCTGCGCGTCTGGAGGAGGCGCTGAGCGCCGCGCCGGTCGCGGCGTTTCAGTTCCGGGTCAAGGGGCTCGACCAGCATGAGGCCGCGCGGCTCGCCGAACCTTTGCAGGCGATCTGCGCCGCGCACGACACCGCTTTCATCGTCAACGACGATGTCGCGCTCGCCAAGAGGCTCGGCGCCGACGGCGTGCATCTGGGGCAGGGGGATGGCGATCCGAAGGAGGCGCGCCGCATCCTCGGCCCCGACGCGCAGATCGGCGTGACGTGCCATGCCAGCCGCCACCTCGCGATGGAAGCGGGGGAGGCGGGGGCCGACTATGTCGCCTTCGGTGCCTTCTTTCCGACCGCGACCAAGACCGTCGAGCATCACGCCGACCCCGAAATCCTGAGCTGGTGGCAGGGCATGTTCGAGCTGCCTTGCGTCGCGATCGGCGGGATCACCGTCGACAATGGCGCGCAGCTGGTTGCCGCGGGCGCCGATTTCCTGGCGGTGTCTGGCGGCGTTTGGGCGTATCCCGAAGGGCCGGCGGCTGCGGTGAAGCGGTTCGGCGCGCTGCTGGCGGGTTGAATGGCGCGGTCTTCCGGGCGGCTGCCGCGATGGTCGCCATCGGTGCGGCCGCGGCGGCGAACGGGCGCGAAGCAGGCGAGGTCGTCCTCGCCATTCCGGTCGAGGGCGTCAAGCCGTCCGAGCTGATCGACAGCTGGAACAGCGCGCGGAGCGGCGGGCGATCGCATCGCGCGATCGACATCCCCGCGCCGGTGGGGACGCCGGTGCTCGCCGCGATGGACGGGCGGATCGAAAAGCTCTTCGCCTCCGACCGCGGGGGGCTGACCATCTATCAGCGGTCCGACGATGGCCGGACGATGCTCTATTACGCCCATCTGCAGGGCTATCGCCGCGGGCTGTCCGAAGGCGACCGCGTCGAACGCGGGCAGGTGATCGCGACCGTCGGAACGAGCGGCAACGCCGACCCCACCTTTCCGCACCTACATTTCCAGATGCTGTCGACCGTGCCGGGCAGCGCATGGAACGCGGGCGAACCGGTCAATCCCTATCCTTTGCTCACCGGAAAGCGCGTGCGGCGCTGACGGTCAGCCGCCGGGACCGTTGGGTTTTCCCTTGGTATCGTCGTCCTTGCCGCGTGGCGGGTCGCCATCCTTGCGCCAGCCGAACAATCCGGCACAGGGCGCGCCGCGCCGTCGGCGGCGGTTTCGCGGGCGCCGCGAGGGGCGCATATCGTCCGAAAGGGTCCATGTCATCATGGCGGTCGCTCTGCCACCATCTTGCGCGGTCATATTGGATCGTTGCGTCAGAAGTTTCTCGCTTCGTCGCTTTTGGCGTTTCGGTCCAATCGCTTCGCCGGTCGCCTTTTCGCTTGCGCCCGGCGCGGCGGGCCGCAAGACAGCGCAGAGGGAGATTTTGATGACCGAAGCCACCATGCCCAAGACCGGCGTCCGCGAACTGACGCTGCGCGCGATCCTGCTCGGCGGCCTGCTGACGCTGATGTTCACCGCCGCGAACGTCTATCTGGGGCTGAAGGTCGGGTTGACCTTTGCGACCTCGATCCCCGCCGCGGTGATCTCGATGGCGCTGCTGCGCTTCATGACCGGGGCGACGATCCTTGAAAACAACATCGTCCAGACGATCGCGAGCGCCGCGGGCACGCTCGCCGCGATCATCTTCGTGCTGCCGGGTCTCGTCATGGTCGGTTACTGGCAAGGCTTCCCGCTGCTGGAGACCACCGCGATCACGATGCTCGGCGGCATATTGGGCGTCCTTTTCTCGGTGCCGCTGCGCCGCGCGCTCGTCGTCGATGCCGATCTGCCCTATCCCGAAGGGCGCGCCGCCGCCGAAGTGCTGCAGGTCGGCGCCGCCAGCGCCGAGGGTGCGGCCGAGAACAAGGCTGGTTTGTCCGCGCTGCTCTGGAACAGCCTTGTCGCCGCGGGCTTCACCTTGCTGACGCAGATGAAGGTCGCCGCCGCCGAGGTCGCGGGCTGGTTCAAGGTCGGGGCAGGAGCGACAGGCATTGCGGGAGGCCTTGGCTTCGCGCTGTTCGGCGTCGGTCATCTCGTCGGGCTTTCGGTCGGCATGGCGCAGCTTGTCGGTCTCATCACCGGCTGGTGGATATTGCTCCCGATCCTGACGCAGGGCGGGCCGGGCGATGCCGAGACGCTGGCGAATACGGTATTCCGCGCCGATGTGCGCTTCTTCGGCGCGGGCGTGATCGCGGTCGCGGCGATCTGGACGCTGATCAAGATCGCCGGACCGGTGATCGGCGGCATCCGATCGGCGATGGCGGCGAGCCGGGCACGCCACGCCGGAACCGCACTGGCGGTCGGCGAACAGGATATTCCGATCGGCTGGGTTTTCGGCGGATCGCTGCTCACCCTGATCCCGATCGCCTGGCTGCTCTGGTCGATCCTCGCGGGCGGTCCGCTCGCCGGGTTGGCGGCGATCCTCGTCGGGGGCGCGCTCGTGTTCGTGGTGGTGGTCGGGCTGATGATCGCGTCGGTCACCGGCTATATGGCGGGCCTCATCGGCGCGTCGAACTCGCCGGTGTCGGGCATCGGCATTCTCGCGATCATCGCCTCGTCGCTGCTGCTCGTCGGCCTGCTCGGGCGCGGCGGCGGCGAGGAGGCGAGCGCGGCGATGGTCGCCTATGCGCTGATCGTCACCGGCGTCGTCTTCGGCATCGCGACGATCTCGAACGACAATCTGCAGGATCTCAAGACCGGCCAGCTCGTCGGCGCGACGCCGTGGAAGCAGCAGGTGGCGTTGATCATCGGCGTCTTCTTCGGCTCGCTCGTCGTGCCGCCGGTGCTCAACGTGCTCAACGAGACGCTCGGCTTCGTCGGCGTGCCGGGGGCCGGGCCGAACGCGCTGGCGGCGCCGCAGGCGGGGCTGATCTCGTCGCTCGCGAAGGGCGTGCTTGGCGGCGACCTCAACTGGACGATGCTCGGCTATGGCGCGCTCGCCGGCGTCGGCTTCATCCTCGTCGACGAACTGCTCGGCCGCGCGGGCAAGCTGCGCCTGCCGCCGCTGGCGATCGGCATCGGCATCTATCTGCCGATGGCGGTGATCCTGCCCGTGGTGATCGGTGCCGTCGGCGGCTGGTTCTACGACCGCTGGGCCGAACGCCGCGCCAACCCCGCCTTCGCGCACCGCATGGGCGTGCTGACCGCGACCGGCATGATCGTCGGCGAAAGCCTGTTCGGAGTCTTCTACGCGGGGCTCGTCTATGCGACCGACAGCGACGCGCCGCTTGCGGTGGTCGGCGACGGATTTCATGTGCCGTCGATCTTCATCGGCCTCGGCCTGTTCGCCGCGCTCATCGCGCTGAGCTATGCGCGGACGCGCAAGATGGTCACCACGACCGCCTGACCGCACGCACTGCTTGCCCTTCGCCGCCTTCGCGGCTAAGGGCGCGCTCCTGTGACCGGCGCGTTGCGATGCGCTCGGCGGCTCTTTCCATCCTTGAACTGTGAGTGTGCGCGATGAAGATCACCGGCGTTGAAATCCGTCCCGGCAATATTATCGAATATGAAGGCGGCATCTGGAAGGTCACCAAGATCCAGCACACCCAGCCGGGCAAGGGCGGCGCCTATATGCAGGTCGAAGCCAAGAATCTGATCGACGGCCGCAAGCTCAACAACCGTTTCCGCAGCGCCGACACGGTCGAAAAGGTCCGTCTCGACACCAAGGACTTCCAGTTCCTCTATGCCGAGGGCGACGATCTGGTGTTCATGGACAAGGATACGTTCGAACAGATCAACATTTCCAAGGACGTCGTCGGCGAAGCCCACGAATTCCTGCAGGACGGCATGGACGTCGTGCTGGAACTCTGGGAAGAGCGCCCGATCTCGGTCGAACTGCCCGAGCATATCGAAGCCACGATCGTCGAGGCCGACGCCGTGGTGAAGGGCCAGACCGCGTCCTCGTCCTACAAGCCCGCGATCCTCGACAATGGCGTGCGCGTCATGGTGCCGCCGCACATCACCAGCGGCACCCGCATCGTCGTGCATGTCTACGACCGCGAATATGTCCGCCGCGCGGATTGATTGAGTTCCCCTCCCGCTTGCGGGAGGGGCTAGGGGAGGGCCTGTCGAGGGACGGGAGCTCTCCGATGGAAACATTCCCTCCCCCGACCCCTCCCGCAAGCGGGAGGGGGGAGATTATTTTATGGCCGTATCCGGCATCATCACCGTCATGGAACGCGCCGCGCGCAAGGCCGGCGCCAAGCTGCGCCGTGACTTTGGCGAGATCGAGCATCTCCAGGTCTCGCAGAAGGGCCCGGCCGACTTCGTGTCGAAGGCCGACCAGGCCGCCGAGCGCACCCTCTATGACGAACTCGGCCGCGACCGTCCTGGCTGGGGGTTCCTGATGGAAGAGGCGGGCGAGATCGTCGGCGAACCCGGCAAGCCGCGCTTCATCATCGACCCGCTCGACGGCACGACCAACTTCCTCCACGCGATCCCGCATTTCGCCATCTCGATCGCGGTGCAGGAGCCGAAACCCGGCGGCGGCTGGGGCGACGTCACCTCGTGCCTCATCTATCACCCGGTCACCGACGAAAGCTATTGGGCCGAGCGCGGCCGCGGCGCCTGGCTGCACGACCATGCGGCTCCGTGTCTCGTCGCGCCGCCACCTCAACGAATGCCTGATCGCGACCGGCATCCCCTTCATGGGCCATGGCGACATGGCGCAGTGGAGCCGCGTGTTCGGCGCGGTCGCGCCCGAAGTCGCGGGCATCCGCCGCTTCGGCGCCGCCAGCCTCGACCTCGCCTGGGTCGCGGCGGGGCGCTACGACGGTTTCTGGGAAAGCGACCTGCAGGTCTGGGACGTCGCCGCCGGCATCTTGCTGGTGCGCGAGGCCGGCGGTTTCGTCAGCGATTTTCGCGGTGGCGATCGCGCGATCGAGCGCAGCGAGTTCATCGCGGGCAGCGCCGCCGTGCATTCGAAGTTGCAGAAACTCGTCGCGGGCGCGCTCCGCAACGCCTGAGGGCAGGTTAACTGCCGCGCACAAGGCGGCGGAAGCTGTCCATCAGCCCCGCCCAGGTCTTGAACAATTCGCCGACATTCTCGCGCGGCAGTCCGCGGAAATCGAGGTCGACGTCCATCGCCAGCACCGGATCGCCTTCCTCGTCGCGATAGGCGCGCGCGAACCTCCTGTCGCGGTTCCATTCGTTGAGCTTGTCGAGCGGTACCTGCTTGGTATCGGCAAAGCCCATCAGCAGTTGCAGCGTCCGGCAATTCGCGCCGTTCTCGCAGTTGAGGAAGGTGACGGCGAACACCTCGCCCTGCCGGCTGGCTTTCAGGACCGGGTCCTGTCTGGCGTCCGCACTGGCTTCGATTTGCCAGCCCTGCGACTCGAGCAAAGCCGCGATCTTTTTGGGCGATTTGGCGTCGACCAGTTCGGCGGCGGCGGGCACCGGCGTCAGCGATGCCGCAACGGCCGTTCCCAAAACCCATATCCCTCGCATATCGTCCCCAAATTTCCGGATCGCGACGCGTCCCAAGCGGGCTCTACCACGCTCTTTGCCGGTGCCGCCAGCGCGGCTTGCCGCTTTGCGGACGGGGCAGGCGATTTTCCTGCCCGCAGCGCTTGCGAGCCGGGCTTTGCTGGCCTAAAGCGCCCGCAACAACAGGGCGCTGAAGCGTCCCAAAAAGACTGCGAGCTCCCATGGTCGACCTGACGCATTATCTGCCGATCCTGATCTTCCTGTTCGTGGCTGTCGGCCTGTCGGCGGCCTTCGTGTTCCTGCCGATGGGCGTCGCGCGCCTGACCGGCGCGCACCAGCCCGATCCGGCGAAGCTGACCGAATATGAATGCGGCTTTCCCGCGTTCGAGGATGCGCGCAGCCAGTTCGACGTGCGCTTTTATCTCGTGGCCATCCTGTTCATCATCTTCGACCTCGAAGCGGCCTTCCTCTTTCCCTGGGCGGTGAGCCTCAAGGAAATCGGCTGGGCCGAGCTGGGCGACGATGATGATTTTCCTTGCCGAACTCGCGCTCGGCCTTGTCTATGCATGGAAGAAGGGGGCGCTGGATTGGGAATGAGCAATTCGAGCATCCTGATGCCCGGCCAGATGCCGGTGGCGCCCGGGACCGATCCCGATGCGGGCTTTTTCGACGACCTGAACAGCGAAGTCGGCGACAAGGGCTTTCTTGTCACCTCGACCGAGGACCTGTTCAACTGGGCACGCACCGGTTCGCTCTGGTGGATGACCTTCGGGCTCGCTTGTTGCGCGGTCGAGATGATCCACGTCAACATGCCGCGTTACGACATGGAGCGGTTCGGCGTCGCGCCACGTGCATCCCCGCGCCAGTCCGACGTGATGATCGTCGCGGGCACGCTGTGCAACAAGATGGCGCCGGCGCTGCGCCGCGTCTACGACCAGATGTCGAACCCGAAATATGTCATTTCAATGGGCAGCTGCGCCAACGGCGGCGGCTATTATCATTACAGTTATTCGGTGGTGCGCGGCTGTGACCGCATCGTGCCCGTCGACATCTATGTCCCCGGTTGCCCTCCGACCGCCGAGGCGCTGCTGTACGGCGTGATGCAATTGCAGCGGAAGATTCGCCGCACCGGGACGATCGAACGATGAGTTTGATGATCGCCATTAATTCCGTTCGCCCTGAGCTTGTCGAAGGGCTGTCCTTTCTCGCTGTGTCGAAGGTAAAGAACGGTCCTCCGACAAGCTCAGGACAAACGGTGAAGTGGAATGGCTAGTCCCGCACCTCTAGTCGCGCCGCGCGAGGGCATCGCCGCCGCGCTGAAGAAGGTCGTCGGCAACGACCTGATTGCGCATGATTTCCTCGTCGGCGAGGACAGCATCACTGTGCGTCGCGAGGCGATCGCTGGCGTGATGGTGCTGCTGCGCGACAATCTCGACTATCAGCAGCTGATGGAGATCGCCGGGGTCGACTATCCCGACCGCGCCGAACGCTTCGAGGTCGTCTATCATCTGCTCAGCGTGACGAAGAACCATCGCCTGCGCGTCCGCGTCTCGACCGACGAGGCGACGCCGGTGCCCAGCATCGTTCCCGTCTGGCCGGTCGCCGGCTGGCTCGAGCGCGAAGTGTTCGACATGTACGGCGTGCTGTTCGCGGGCAATCCGGACCTGCGCCGCATCCTGACCGACTATGGTTTCCAGGGGCACCCGCAGCGCAAGGACTTCCCGCTGACGGGCTATATCGAGTTGCGCTATTCCGAAGAGGACAAGCGCGTCGTGTACGAGCCGGTGAAGCTCGCACAGGATTTCCGCAACTTCGACTTCCTCAGCCCTTGGGAGGGCGCCGACTATGTGCTGCCCGGCGACGAAAAAGCCGGCGGGACGGGCGAAGGGCCGGGCAAGGGCGCGCCGAGCCCGATGACCGCGCAGCAGGTGAAGGTCGCCGACGACAAGGCCGAAAAAAAGGCACCGCCGCCGACGCCGAAAACCACCGAAAAGGCCGGACAGACCGGCGCGGGCGCAAAGGTCAATGCGAAAGCGGCAAAGACGAGCCGCGATGGCGCAAGTGCGAAGCGCGCGACGAAGGTCGCGAAGACGCCTGCCACGACCAAGGCGGAAAAAGCTCCAGCCAAACCGCGCGCGCCGCGCAAGCCCAAAGCAGGAGGTGACGCATGACCGACTCTCCTCAGGTCAAGCACCACGGCAGCGACATGTTCGAGGGCTATCCGGTCGATACCGCCGACACGGCGGGCGATCAGGTCGTCACCAACTATACGATCAATTTCGGCCCGCAGCACCCCGCGGCGCACGGCGTGCTGCGCATGGTGATGGAACTCGACGGCGAGATCATCGAGCGCGTCGATCCGCACGTCGGCCTGCTCCATCGCGGCACCGAGAAGCTGATCGAGTACAAGACCTATCTGCAGGCTTTGCCCTATTTCGACCGGCTCGACTATTGCTCGCCGCTCGGCATGGAGCACAGCTATGTGCTGGCGATCGAGAAATTGCTCGACCTCGAAGTGCCCGACCGCGCGCAATATCTGCGCACCCTGTTCGCCGAACTGACGCGCATCTGCAACCACATGCTCAACATCGGGTCGCACGTCATGGACGTCGGTGCGATGACCCCGAACCTGTGGATCTTCGAGCTGCGCGAGGATTGCCTCAACTTCTTCGAGCGCGCGTCGGGTGCGCGCATGCACAGCGCTTACTTCCGTCCGGGCGGCGTCCATCAGGATGTTCCCGAAAAGCTGCTCTACGACATCGGCCAATGGTGCGAGACGCGCCTGCCGAAGCTGTTCGGCGACGCGATGAGCCTGGTCATCGACAACCGCATCTTCAAGCAGCGCAACGTCGACATCGCGACGGTCAGCAAGGAAGACGCGCTCGCCTGGGGTTTCTCGGGCCCGATGATCCGCGGTAGCGGTATCGCGTGGGATTTGCGCAAGTCGCAGCCCTATGACGCCTATGCGAAGATGGACTTCGACATTCCCGTCGGCACCCGCGGCGACTGCTACGACCGCTTCATGGTGCGCGTGCAGGAAGTCTATCAGTCGCAGCGGATCATCCTGCAGTGCATCAACAACATGCCCTCGGGTCCGATCGCCAGCCTCGACCGCAAGGTCGTGCCGCCCAAGCGCGCCGAGATGAAGAGTTCGATGGAATCGCTGATCCATCACTTCAAGCTCTATACCGAGGGTTTTCACGTTCCCGCGGGCGAAGTCTATGTCGCGACCGAAAGCCCCAAGGGCGAATTCGGCGTCTATCTGGTCAGCGACGGCACCAACAAGCCGTACCGCTGCAAGATCCGTCCGACGGCGTTTTCGCACCTGCAGGCGATGGACATGATGTCGAAGGGCCACATGCTCGCCGATACCACCGCGATCATCGGTGCGATCGACGTCGTGTTCGGGGAGTGCGACCGGTGAGGGCGATTCTGTTTGCTCTGGCGCTGGTTGTCGGAGGGTGCAATTCCGCGCCGTCGGATGACAGCGTCTATAGCCAGAAGATCGCGGCCGTCGCCGAAGCAAATGCGCCGACAATTTCTGATCTTCAGAAGACCGGATTGCAGCGGGTCGACGATCATGGCGTCGGCTTCGATTGCGGTGACGGGTGCACGGGTGATGGCTTCGATGCGCTCTATTTCGGCAAGTTGGATGCAGACGAGAAACCGCTGACCTACGAATATATTTGTCCGGTTATGGATGGACCGATGGAAGGCTGGAAATGCCTAGCCGTTGAAAACTAGCCCGCTGGAAAAAGGAAATGGCTGACGCACCCCCAATCCCCGATGAGGCCGAAGTCCGCGCGCGCTGGGGCGCGTTTGCCTGGACCGCCGAAAATGCCGAAAAGGCGAAGACCGTCATCGCGCGCTATCCCGCGGGGCGCCAGCGTTCGGCGGTGATGCCGTTGCTCGACCTCGCGCAGCGCCAGGTCGGGGCGGAGACGAACACGCAGGGCTGGCTGCCCGTGCCGGTGATCGAATATGTCGCGGCGCAGCTCGATATGCCCTACATCCGCGCCTACGAAGTCGCGACCTTTTACACCATGTACAATCTCGCGCCGGTCGGCCGCTATCATGTGCAGGTGTGCGGGACGACGCCGTGCCTGCTGCGCGGGTCGGACGATGTCATGGCCGCGTGCAAGAACCGCGGCATGGCAAAGGGCAAGACCACGCCCGACGGGTTGTTCACGCTGACCGAGGTCGAGTGCATGGGCACCTGCACCAACGCGCCGATGGTCCAGATCAACGACGATAATTACGAAGACCTCGATTACGACAGCATGACGCGCATCCTCGACGATCTGGCGGCGGGCAAGCAGCCCAAGACCGGCACCCAGAACGCCAGGCGTCACACCAGCGAGCCCGAAGGTGGGCCATCGACGCTGAAGGAAATGGTCGAGGCCAACCATGACTATCGGAAGGAGTGGTGACCGTGACCAACGCCTCATTCCTTCGTCATGCCGGACTTGATCCGGCATCCCGCTTTTTCCCTGCCACAGTCGAAAGCAGCGGGACCCCGGATCAAGTCCGGGGTGACGATGCGGGAGGGGTCGCATGAGCCTCGCCGACAAGGATCGCATCTTCACCAACCTCTACGGCTATCAGCCGTGGAACCTCAAATCGGCGCAGGTGCGCGGCGACTGGGACAAGACGAAAGACCTGATGAAGCGCGGTCAGGACGCGATCATCGAGGAGATCAAGGCGTCAGGCCTGCGCGGGCGCGGCGGCGCGGGCTTTCCCACGGGGCTCAAGTGGAGCTTCATGCCGAAGGAGCCGCGCGCCGACCGCCCGAGCTTCCTCGTCATCAACGCCGACGAATCCGAGCCCGGCAGCTGCAAGGACCGCGAAATCATCCGCCACGATCCGCACAAGCTGATCGAGGGCGCGCTGATCGCCGGCTATGCGATGCGCGCGCGCGCGGCCTATATCTATATCCGCGGCGAGTTCATCCGCGAGGCCGAAACGCTCTTCGCCGCCGTGCAGGAGGCTTATGACGCCGGCCTGCTCGGCAAGAATGCGGCGAAGTCGGGCTATGATTTCGACGTCTTCGTCCACCGCGGCGCCGGCGCCTATATTTGCGGCGAAGAAACCGCGATGATCGAGAGCCTCGAGGGCAAGAAGGGCCAGCCGCGCCTGAAACCGCCGTTCCCGGCGGGCGCGGGCCTCTATGGCTGCCCGACGACGGTCAACAATGTCGAGAGCATCGCGGTCGTCCCCACGATCCTGCGGCGCGGTGCGACCTGGTTCTCCTCCTTCGGGCGCGAGAACAACAAGGGCACCAAGCTCTTCCAGATCAGCGGCCATGTCGAGCGGCCGTGCGTCGTCGAGGAAGAGATGGGCATTCCTTTCCGCGACCTCATCGAAAAGCATTGCGGCGGCATCCGCGGCGGCTGGGACAATCTGCTCGCGGTGATCCCCGGCGGATCGTCGGTGCCGCTCGTTCCGGCGGCCGAGATCATGGACGCGCCGATGGATTTCGACGGGCTGAAGGCGCTCGGATCGGGTCTCGGCACCGCCGCCGCGATCGTGATGGACAAGTCGACCGACGTCGTCCAGGCGATCAGCCGCATCAGCTATTTCTACAAGCACGAGAGCTGCGGCCAGTGCACCCCGTGCCGCGAAGGCACCGGCTGGATGTGGCGCGTGATGGAACGGCTGCGCACCGGCGATGCCGATATCAGCGAAATCGACACGCTCCACGACGTGACCAAGCAGGTGGAAGGCCACACCATCTGCGCATTGGGCGACGCGGCGGCATGGCCGATCCAGGGCCTGATCCGCCACTTCCGCCCCGAGCTCGAACGCCGCATCCGCGACAACGGCGGCGCGCTGGAGGCGGCGGAGTGAAGCTGCTGTCCAAAATCGTCGCCGCCGTCACAGCCATGACGCTGCTGCTGACCGCCGCCAACGCGCAATTGGGGGACGCGCCCGTCCTGTCTACGCCGGAAGTCCGCAAGATCCTGGGGACGCCGACCTTCGACGGCAGCGATTTCTACGACGCTAAATCACAGGCGCTCTATTGCTATTATGAAGAAAATAAGCAGCTGACGTCGGATTTCATCGTCGAACAGGTCGCGGCGGGGGCGGACAGCCTGACCAAGACGCCGATCGAAATGAACCCGTCGCCGTGCATGGATAAATTCCATGCCTTTGCGGCGCAGCCGCGTTTCAACGACGGCACCGGGCTGTTCCCGCGCGAATGGACCTATCAGGATGTCCGCGGCGCCCTCATCCGCTACATCGCCAGCTGCATCTGGGAGCGCGATACCGACGCGGTGCGCGCCAGCATCGCGGATCTTGCCGATTACAAGGGGATCGGCGATCACCTGCGCACCAAATATCGCGACGGCGTCTATTCCGCCGCAGGTACCGCCTGCTTTGCCGGTTTCGACGCCTTCGAGGCTGGCGACCTGACCTTCAGCTACAATCTTCTTCAGCAATTGCTCCTGCGCAGAGAACTCGACTGATGCCCAAAGTAACCGTAGACGGCGTGGAACTCGACGTCCCGCAGGGCGCCACCGTCCTGCAGGCGTGCGAGCTGGCGGGGAAGGAAATTCCCCGTTTCTGCTATCATGAACGCCTCTCGATCGCCGGCAATTGCCGCATGTGCCTCGTCGAGGTCGCGCCGGGGCCGCCGAAGCCGCAGGCGTCGTGCGCGCTGCCCATCGCCGAAGGGCAGGTGATCAAGACCGACAGCCCGATGGTCAAGAAGGCGCGCGAGGGGGTGATGGAGTTCCTGCTCATCAACCACCCGCTCGACTGCCCGATCTGCGACCAGGGCGGCGAATGCGACCTGCAGGACCAGTCGGTCGCCTATGGCCGCGGCGGTTCGCGCTATGACGAGAACAAGCGCGCGGTGACCGAGAAATATATGGGTCCGATCGTCAAGACGGTGATGACCCGCTGCATCCAGTGCACGCGCTGCGTCCGCTTCGCGGAGGAAGTCGCGGGCGTGGAGGACATCGGCGCCATCTATCGCGGCGAGAATATGCAGATCACGTCGTATCTCGAACATGCGGTGAACAGCGAGCTTTCGGGCAATATCGTCGATCTGTGCCCGGTCGGCGCGCTGACGTCGAAGCCATACGCCTTCGAGGCGAGGCCTTGGGAGCTCACCAAGACGCTGGGCATCGACATGATGGACGCGGTGGGCACCAACGTCCGTATCGACAGCCGTGGGCGCCAGGTGCTGCGCGTGCTGCCGCGCGTCAACGACGATGTGAACGAGGAATGGGCGAGCGACAAGACGCGCCACCATGTCGACGGCCTGATCCGCCGCCGCCTCGACCGGCCTTATGTGCGCAAGGACGGCCAGCTCGTCGAAGCGAGTTGGGCGGACGCCTTCGCCGCGATCAAGGCGGTGGACGCCGGATCGTCGGTCGCCGCGGTCGCGGGCGACATGGCCGATTGCGAGACGATGTTCGCGGCCAGGGCGCTGGTCCATGCGCTCGGCGGCAGCCTGCTCGAAGGACGGCAGACGGGGCTCGATTACGACCTCACCAGCCTGTCGGCGGTCAATTTCAATACGACCATCGCCGAGGCCGAAAACGCCGACGTGATCCTGCTCGTCGGCACCAACTTGCGCTGGGAAGCGCCGCTCATCAACACGCGTGTCCGCAAGGCAGTGTGGAAGAAGGGGGCGAAGGTCTTCGGCATCGGCCCGGAGGTCGATCTGACCTACAAGGTCGAGTGGCTCGGCGACGATGCGTCGCTCGTCGCGAAGCTGCCGGGGCATGTGACCGACGCGCTGGAGCGCGCCGAACGGCCGATGCTGGTGTTTGGCGGCGGCGCGCTGTCGGTGCCGGGCGTGCACGGCGCGGGCCTCGCGCTCGCCAAGGCGGTGGATGCGGTCAAAGACGGCTGGAACGGCTTCAACGTCGTGCATTTCTCGGCCGCGCGCATGGGATCGCTGATGCTCGGCTACGGCCTGCCTGGCGGGATCAAGGATATCGCCGCTGCCAAGCCGAAGCTCGCCTTCTTTCTCGGCGCCGACGAGGTCGATTTCTCCGCCTTCGCCGACACGTTCAAAGTCTATGTCGGTCACCATGGCGACAAGGGCGCGCATGCCGCCGACGTCATCCTGCCCGCCGCGGCGTGGACCGAAAAGGATTTCACGACGGTCAACACCGAGGGCCGCGTCCAGCGCAGCGAAAAGGCGGTGTTCGCCCCCGGCGACGCGCGCGAGGACTGGAGCATCTTTCGCGCCCTCGCCGATGCGCTCGGCGTGTCGGTGGGCTTTGACAGCTTCGACCAGTGCCGCGCGGCGATGATCGCGGCGGTGCCGGCGCTCGGGCAGGAAGGGCTGGCCGACTATGGCTGGACGGTGCCCGAACTGCCCGCAAAGCCCGAAGCGCGCGCGATCCCGTCGCCGATCAAGGATTTCTATCTCACCAACGCCATCTGCCGCGCGTCGCCGACGATGCAGCGCTGCTCGGAAGAGCTGATTCATGGCGCCGATTTTGCGGAGGCCGCGGAATGAGGGGCGACCTTCCCGAATGGGTCCAGCGCAGCCCGCGCCTTTTCTACGCGGCGGCAGTGCTCCTGTTCTTTGCCTATTTTGCGTTGGGCGTTGTCGAAATCAACGGCATGGCTTCTCCCTACGCCGACCAGTCGGCGCTCCGCCTTGCAACCTTGCGGGTGCTTGCCGATGCGCTGCGCGAAGCGATTTACGCGGTTGGTACCGGGGTACTGATCCATGTGGCGCTGGCAATCTGGGGGCGCATGCAAATCAAAACGGAGGCCGCGGAATGACCCCGGTACATGCCATCGCGTCCATGCTGCTCGCCGGCATGGGCTATGCCGTCTGGCGCGGCTTCAATCCCAAGGACAAGTCGGAGCGGCCCGGCCCCCATAACGGCTGGCGCAACCAGGACGGGACCCGGAAATGACCGAGTTCTTTCAGGATTTCCAATTTCTTGGCCTGCCATGGGAATGGGCGCGCGTCACCATGTCTTATGACGCGGCATGGGCGCTGGCGACGATCTGCGGCATCCTGCTGATCGCGCTGCCGCTGATGCTCGCGGTCGCGATGATCATCTATGCCGACCGCAAGATCTGGGCGGCGATCGCGCTGCGCCGCGGTCCGAACGTCGTCGGCCCCTTCGGCCTGCTGCAGTCGTTCGCCGACGGTCTGAAGGTGTTCCTGCAGGAAACGATCATTCCGTCGAGCGCCAACCGCGGGCTGTTCCTGATCGCACCGATCATCACCTTCACCGTGGCGCTGATGGCGTGGGCGGTGATCCCGTTCAATTCGGGCGCGGTGCTCGCCGACATCAATGTCGGGCTGCTCTACATCCTCGCGATCTCGTCGCTCGGCGTTTACGGCGTCATCCTGTCGGGCTGGTCGTCGAACTCGAAATACCCGTTTTTCAGCGCCTTGCGCGCGTCGGCGCAGATGATCTCCTATGAAGTGTCGATCGGTTTCATCCTGATCGGCGTCGTGCTCTATGCCGGCAGCTTCAACATGAATGCGATCGTGAAGGCGCAGGAAGGGTTTGGGCTCGGCATCGTCAATGCCTTCGGCTTCAACCTTTTGCTCTTCCCGCTGGCGGTGATGTTCCTGATCTCGGCGCTCGCCGAAACCGCGCGCGCGCCGTTCGACCTGACCGAAGCGGAAAGCGAGCTCGTCGCGGGTTACCAGACCGAATATTCGTCGATGAGCTTCGCGCTGTTCTGGCTCGGCGAATATGCCAACGTCCTCCTGATGTGCACGCTCAACGCGGTGCTGTTCTGGGGCGGCTGGCTGCCGCCGCTCAACATCGACCTGATCCCCTGGTTCGACATTCCGGGCGTGATCTGGCTGTTCGCGAAGATCCTCTTCTTCTTCTTCGTGTTCAGCTGGGTGAAGGCGACCGTCCCGCGCTACCGCTATGACCAGCTGATGCGGCTGGGCTGGAAAATCTTTCTGCCGATCTCGCTGATCTGGATCTTCCTGATCTCGGGCTGGCTGATGGTGACCCGCTACGGCGACTGCCGTGACAGCGAGCGCGTCTATATTTCGCAAATGACCGACAATGAGACGGGCAAGACCTATCGCGGCGGGCCGCCGAAAAACAGCTGGGACGGCATCTGCCGCAGCAAAATTCAGGGTTCCACGAAGGTGTCGTCATGACCACTATCGCCCATCTCGTCAAAAGCTTCACCTTGTGGGAATTCGTGAAGGCACACGCCCTCACGCTCAAATATTTCTTCAAGCCCAAGGCGACGATCAACTATCCGTTCGAGAAGAACCCGCTGTCGCCCCGCTTCCGCGGCGAGCATGCGTTGCGCCGTTATCCGAACGGCGAGGAACGCTGCATTGCTTGCAAGCTGTGCGAAGCGGTGTGCCCGGCGCAGGCGATCACGATCGAGGCCGAGCCGCGCGATGACGGATCGCGCCGCACGACGCGCTACGACATCGACATGACGAAATGCATCTATTGCGGCTTCTGCCAGGAGGCATGTCCCGTGGATGCGATCGTCGAGGGACCCAACTTCGAATATGCGACCGAAACGCGCGAAGAACTGCTCTACGACAAGGCCAAGCTGCTCGCCAACGGCGACAAATGGGAACGCGCGATCGCGGCGAATCTTGCCGCCGACGCGCCCTACCGGTAAGGGCGCGCACGCATGATTCAGGTCGCCGCCTTCTGGCTCTTCGCCACCATCGTGATCGCTTCGGCGGCGATGGTGATCTTTGCCCGCAACCCGGTCCACAGCGTGATGTGGCTGATCCTCGCTTTCTTCAACGCGGCAGGGCTGATGCTGCTCGCGGGGGCCGAGTTCATCGCGATGCTGCTCGTCATCGTCTATGTCGGCGCGGTCGCGGTGCTGTTCCTGTTCGTCGTGATGATGCTCGACATCGACTTCGCCGAGTTGCGCGCCGGGTTCGTGCGCTATTTGCCGCTGGGCGCGCTGGTCGCTATCATCCTCGCGGCCGAGATGATCTTTGCGGTCGGCGCCTGGAGCGCTGGCGGGGTCGATCTTGCGACCCGCGCGGCCCCCGTCGTCACCGACAAGAGCAATATCCAGCAGATCGGCGAACTGCTCTATACGCGCTACATCTTCCTGTTCGAAGCGGCGGGCATCGTCCTGCTCGTCGCGATGATCGGCGCGATCGTGCTGACCCACCGCCAGCGCGGCGGCGTGCGCATCCAGAATGTCTCGGCGCAGAACCAGCGCCGTCCGGAGGATGCGACGCGCCTCGTCGATCCGGGCGTCGGACAGGGGGTACAGCTGTGATCTCGGTCGGCCATTATCTCGCCGTTTCGGCGGTGCTGTTCACGCTCGGCGTGCTCGGCATTTTCATCAACCGCAAGAATATCATCGTCATCCTGATGGCGATCGAGCTGATCCTGCTCGCGGTGAACATCAACCTTGTCGCGTTCAGCGCGGCGCTGAACGATCTCGTCGGGCAGGTCTTCGCGATGTTCGTGCTGACCGTCGCCGCGGGCGAGGCGGCGATCGGGCTTGCCATTCTCGTGATCTATTTCCGCGGCCGCGGCACCATCGCGGTCGATGACGCCAACCGGATGAAGGGGTAAACCGGTGATCCAGGCGATCGTTTTCCTGCCGCTGTTCGCGGCGCTTGTCGCAGGGCTGGGCCAGCGGGCCATCGGCCCCTTCGCGTCGAAGCTGATCACCACGGGTGCGCTGTTCGCGAGCTGCGCCCTGAGCTGGCCGATCTTCCTGTCCTTCGTGACGGGCGGCGGCGGAGAGGCCGACGTCGTGACCGTGCTCCACTGGGTCAGCTCGGGCGCGCTCGAGTTCAACTGGGAGCTGCGCGTCGATACGCTGACCGCGGTGATGCTCGTCGTCATCACGACGGTGTCGGCGCTCGTCCACCTCTACAGCTGGGGCTATATGGAGGAGGACCCGGACCAGCCGCGCTTCTTCGCCTATCTCTCGCTCTTCACCTTCGCGATGCTGATGCTCGTGACGGCGAATAACCTCGTGCAGATGTTCTTCGGCTGGGAAGGCGTCGGTCTCGCCTCCTATCTGCTGATCGGTTTCTGGTACAAGAAGCCGAGCGCCAATGCCGCCGCGATCAAGGCGTTCGTCGTCAACCGCGTCGGCGACCTCGGCTTCATGCTCGGCATCTTCGGCACCTTCCTCGTGTTCGGCACCGTCTCGATCCCCGCGATCCTCGACGCCGCGCCGGGCATGGCGGGGAGCAGCATCACCTTCCTGGGGATGCGGCTCGACACGATGACGATCCTGTGCCTGCTGCTGTTCGTCGGGGCGATGGGCAAGTCGGCGCAGCTCGGCCTGCACACCTGGCTTCCCGACGCCATGGAGGGCCCGACCCCGGTGTCGGCGCTGATCCACGCCGCGACGATGGTCACCGCGGGCGTGTTCATGGTCTGCCGCCTGTCGCCGATGTTCGAGACCGCGCCCGTCGCGCTCGGCGTCGTCACCTTCGTCGGCGCCGCGACCTGCTTCTTCGCCGCGACGGTCGGCACGACGCAGTGGGATATCAAGCGCGTCATCGCCTATTCGACCTGTTCGCAGCTCGGCTACATGTTCTTCGCGGCGGGCGTCGGCGCCTATGGCGCGGCGATGTTCCACCTGTTTACGCACGCCTTCTTCAAGGCCCTGCTGTTCCTCGGCGCGGGTTCGGTGATCCATGCGATGCACCATGAACAGGACATGCGCTATTATGGCGGCCTCAGGAAGCATATCCCGCTCACTTACTGGGCGATGATGATGGGGACGCTGGCGATCACCGGCGTCGGTATCGCCGGCGTGGTCGGCTTCGCGGGCTTCTATTCGAAGGACGGTATCCTCGAGGCCGCGTTCGCGGCGGGCGGCGGCGGCCAAGTCGCTTTCTGGGTCGGCATCTTCGCCGCGCTGCTCACCAGCTTCTATTCGTGGCGCCTCGTCTTCCTGACCTTCTATGGCAAGCCGCGCTGGGAGCAGAGCGAGCATATCCAGCACGCGGTCCACGACGATCGCGGTCATGACGACCATGCCCATGCGGCGCACGACGATCATCATCATCATGACGCCAAGGGCGACGGCACGGCGGGATACCACCCGCACGAAAGCCCGCTGACCATGCTGATCCCGCTCGCAGTCCTGTCGGTCGGCGCGGTCTTCGCGGGCCTCGTCTTCCATCATCAGTTCATCTATCCGGAGGAAGGCGCAACCTTCTGGCGCGGCAGCATGCTGGCGTTCGACGCGCATCTGATGCACGCCGCGCACGAGGTGCCGTGGTGGGTGAAGTGGATGCCGTTCACGGTGATGGCGATCGGCCTGTTCCTGGCGTGGAACAGCTATATCCGCAACACCAGCCTGCCCGCGAAATTCGTGGCGCAGTTCGGGCTGCTGCACCGTTTCCTGTTCAACAAATGGTATTTCGACGAGCTCTACAACATCCTTTTCGTGAAGCCCGCCTTCGCGATCGGCCGCTTCTTCTGGAAGCGTGGGGATGAAGGCACCATCGACCGCTTCGGTCCCGATGGCGCCGCGGCGCTCGTGGAAGGGGGGACCCGGCTCGCGGTCCGGCTGCAATCGGGTTATGTTTATGGATATGCGTTCGTGATGTTGCTGGGGCTCGTCGGCCTTGCCAGCTGGGCCATGGTGAGGTTCCTGTGAGCTGCGGCAACGGAATCCTCTCGATGATGCTGGCGGTCCCCGCGGTCGCCGCGGTGGGCTGCCTGTTCCTCGGTGCCCGGCAGGCGCGCTGGGTCGCGCTCGTCGCGACTTTGGTCGATCTCGCGCTCGGCATCCTGCTGTGGGTCAGCTTCGACATCGGCGGTGCGCAATGGCAGTTCCAGGAACTGCACAAGGGGCTGTTCGGTCCCTTCGACTACGCGCTCGGGATCGACGGCATCGCGCTGGTTCTGATCCTGCTCAGCACCTTCCTGATGCCCTTCTGCATCCTTGCCAGCTGGGAATCGGTGACCAAGCGCGTCGGCCTGTACATGGCGATGTTCCTCGTCATGGAAGTCGTCATGATCGGGGTATTCGCGGCGCAGGACCTGCTGCTCTTCTACATCTTCTTCGAGGTCGAGCCTGATCCCGATGTATTTCATCATCGGCATCTGGGGCGGCGCGAACCGCAAATATGCGGCGTATAAATTCTTCCTCTATACGCTGCTCGGTTCGGTGCTGATGCTGATCGCGATGATCGCGATGATCGCGGAGGCCGGTACGACCGACATCCCGACGCTGATGAATTATGATTTCCCGGTCGAGATGCAGACCTGGCTGTGGCTTGCCTTCTTCGCCAGCCTCGCGGTCAAGATGCCGATGTGGCCGGTCCATACCTGGCTTCCCGACGCCCACGTCCAGGCGCCGACCGCGGGTTCGATGATCCTGGCGGGCGTGCTGCTCAAGATGGGCAGCTATGGCTTCGTCCGCTTCATGATGCCGATGTTTCCCGACGCGTCGGCGCAGCTCATGTGGATCGTCTTTGCGCTCTCGATGGTCGCGGTGGTATACACCAGCCTCGTCGCGCTGGTGCAGAGCGACATGAAGAAGCTCATCGCCTATTCGTCGATCGCGCATATGGCGATCGTCACCGCAGGCCTCTTCGCCTTCAATCAGCAGGGGATCGAGGGCGCGACGATCGTCATGCTCAGCCATGGCGTCGTCTCGGCGGCGCTCTTCTTCTGCGTCGGGGTGATCTACGACCGGCTGCACACGCGCGAGATCGACCGTTACGGCGGGCTCGCGGTGAACATGCCGGCCTATGCGCTGTTCTTCATGCTGTTCACGATGGCGTCGATCGGCTTGCCCGGCACCAGCGGTTTCGTCGGCGAATTCCTGAGCATCGCGGGCATTTACGAAGCATCGAGCTGGGTCGCCTTCATCTGCACCACCGGCATCATCCTCGGCGCAGCCTATATGCTCTATCTGTATCGCCGCGTCGTATTCGGCGACCTCACCAAGGACGATGTGAAGGCGATGCCCGATCTCAAACCCCGCGAATGGGCGATCATGGTGCCGCTGGCCGCCGTCGCGCTGTGGATGGGCGTCTATCCCGAAAGCTTCCTCGCGCCGATCCGCGGCGACGTGACCACGGTGGTGGCGCGGCTGGCCCCCGCCAAGCCCGTCGGCGACGCGCATGTCAGCGCGGGCAGGCCGAAAGCCGCCGAACCCGCGCACGGAGAAGCGGCGGCCGAAGCGCACCATGCGGGAGGCAGCCAATGACCGCTGATCTCGCCCTCATCTGGCCCGAACTGATCCTGACGGTCGGCGGGCTGGTCACGCTGATGCTCGGCACCTTCCTCGGCGACCGCCAGGTCGGGCTGTATCAACTCGCCGCGCTGCTGACGCTCGGTGCCGCGGCGGTCGCGGTGGTCGCCTTGTTCGGCACCGACACCACGGTCTTTTCGGGCACATTGTCGGTCGATGCGTTCGGCGGCTTCGCGAAGCTGATCATCTATGGCGCCAGCGCGGTGTCGATCCTCGTCGCGCCGCGCTTCTTCGCGGGCGGGATGCGCGCCGAATATCCGGTGCTGATCCTCTTCGCCGCGCTCGGCATGGGGATCATGGCTTCGGCGCGCGACCTGATGACGCTCTATGTTGGGCTCGAACTCAACAGCCTTGCCGCCTATGTGCTCGCCAGCTTCATGCGCAGCGACGACCGGTCGAGCGAGGCGGGCCTGAAATATTTCGTCCTCGGCGCGCTCGCATCGGGCATGCTGCTCTATGGCATCTCGCTGCTTTATGGCTTTTCGGGCACGACCGACTTCGCCACCATCGCCGCGCGCATGGGCGGAGACCTCAACCCCGGGCTGATCTTCGGAATCGTCTTCGTGCTCGCGGGCCTCGCGTTCAAGATCAGCGCGGTGCCGTTCCACATGTGGACCCCCGACGTCTATGAAGGCGCGCCGACCCCGGTCACCGCCTTCTTCGCCAGCGCGCCCAAGGTCGCGGCGCTGACGCTGATGACGCGCGTCGTGATCGACGCGATCGGCCCGGCGATCGGCGCCTGGCAACAGATCGTCATCTTCCTCGCGCTCGCCTCAATCATCCTCGGCGCGGTCGGCGCGATCGGTCAGAAGAATATCAAGCGCCTGCTCGCCTATTCGTCGATCAACAATGTCGGCTTCATGCTCATCGGCCTCGCCGCGGGAACGCCGCTCGGCGTGCAGGCGGTGCTGACCTATCTGCTCGTCTATGTGGTGACGACGCTCGGCGCCTTCCTCGTCGTGCTGCAACTCAGCGATACCGACGGCAACCGGATCGAGAGCATCCCGGCGCTCGCCGGCCTGTCGGAGCGTCGCCCCGGCCTCGCCGCCGCGATGGCCGTGTTCATGTACAGCCTCGCCGGCATTCCGCCGCTCTTCGGTTTCTGGCCCAAATATCTGGCGTTCCAGGCCGCGGTGGACGCGAATCTCGTGCCGCTGGCGGTCGCGGGTATCGTCGCTTCCGTCATTGGCGCATATTATTATATCATGATCATCAAGACGATGTATTTCGACGAAAAATCGGACGTCGAGATCAGCGGCGGCGGCAACATCGTCGAAGGCGCGATCATGGCCATGCCGGCGCGCTGTGGCTCTCGGTGATCGGCTATCTGTTCATCCCGATGCTCGGCACCGCGTCGGCGGCCGCTGCGGCGGTGCTCTTCTGATCCCGCCGATCGAGCGGATCGCGCAGACAGGTTCGACCAACGCCGACCTGCTGGCGCGGCTTGCCGGCGGCGAGCATGTCGGTGAGGGGCATTGGCTCGTCGCCGACCGCCAGACCGCCGGGCGCGGCCGCCTGGGACGCGGCTGGAACGACGGACAGGGCAATTTCATGGGATCGACGGTGGTCCATCTCACCGCGCGGCGATCCTTCGCCCACGACGCTGGCGCTCGTCGCCGGGGTCGCGCTGGCGAGGGCGGTCGCCGCGCTGGCCCCCGGCCTTGGGGCGCAGCTCAAATGGCCCAACGACCTGCTGGTGGGCGGCGCCAAATGCGCGGGCATATTGATGGAGCGCACCGGCGACAGCATCGTGATCGGCATCGGGGTCAATCTCGTGACCGCGCCCGATCTGCCCGACCGCCCGACCGCGGCGCTCGCCGACAAGGGCGCCAGCCTCGACCGCGACCGTTTTGCCGAAGCGCTTGCCATCGCGATGACCGATGCGCTGTGGACCTGGCGGCAGGAAGGCATCGGGCGCATCATCACCGCCTGGCTGCCGCAGGCGCATCCCGTCGGCACGCCGCTGCGCGTGTCGGAACAGGGCATCGACGGTGTGTTCGACGGCCTCGCGCCCGACGGCGCCCTACGCTTGCGCCGCGACGGTGGCGAGACCATGGTAATCCACGCGGGCGACGTCGACCTGCGCCGGTCCGTGGAGGGGAAATAGGACATGCTGCTCGCGATCGACGTCGGCAACACCAACGCCAAATTCGCTTTGTTCGATGGAGCGACCCTGCTTGCGCGCTGGCGTATCGCGACCGACGACCGCCGCACCGCCGACGAATATATGGTCTGGCTCGACCAGCTGATGCGCATCGAGGGGCAGGACCGCGCTGATGTCGACGCGGTCATCATCTCGACGGTCGTCCCGCGCGCGCTCCACAATCTCCAGCTGCTCGCGCATAAATATTTCGGCGTCGACGCGCTCGTCGCGGGCCGCGCGCCGGTGAGTTGGGGCATCGCGCTGAAGGTCGACGAGCCGCAGTCGGTCGGCGCCGACCGCGCGGTCAACGCGATCTCGGCGCAGGCGATCGAGCCCGGCAGCGACAAGCTGGTCGTCAGCTTCGGCACCGCGACGACGCTCGACCATATCGGGCCCGACGGCGCCTATCTCGGCGGCATCATCGCGCCCGGCGTCAACCTCTCTCTGGAAGCACTGGTCGCCGCCGCGGCCAAGCTGCCGCGCATCGCGATCGAGGCGCCCGCGACCACCAGCGTCATTGGCCGCACGACCGAAAGCCAGATGCTGATCGGCGTCTATTGGGGCTATGTGTCGATGATGGAGGGGCTGATCGCGCGCATGAAGGCCGAAATCGGCAAGCCGCTCACCGTCATCGCGACCGGCGGCCTTGCGACCCTGTTCCAGGAACAGGCGCACCTTTTCGACCGGATCGAACCCGATCTCACCCTCAATGGATTGATGCATTTGTACAACCAACGGAATGCCGCATGACCACCCCCGGCAAGGAACTGCTCTTCCTCGCGCTCGGCGGGTCGGGCGAGATCGGCATGAACGCCAATCTCTATGGCTGCGACGGCAAATGGATCATGCTCGATCTGGGCGTGACCTTCGGCACGTACGATTATCCGGGCATCGACATCATCATGCCGGACCTCGAGTTCATCGAGGACCGCAAGAAGGACCTGCTCGGGATCGTCCTGACCCACGGCCATGAGGATCATATCGGCGCCTTGCCCTATCTCGCCGCCGAACTCGGCGTGCCGCTCTATGCCAATCGTTTCACCGCCGGGCTGATCGCGCACAAGCTGGCCGAAGAGGGTTTGCAGGACGAGGTCGAGATCAGGACGGTCGACATCGACGCCGCGTTCCAGCTCGGTCCCTTCGGTATCCGCCTGATGCCGCTCGCTCACTCGATCCTGGAGATGAGTGCGGCGGTGATCGACACGCCCTATGGCCGCGTCTTCCACACCGGCGACTGGAAACTCGACGATCATCCGGTGCTGGGCACCCCCTCGACCGCCGCGGCGCTGACCGCGATCGGCGACGAGGGCGTCGATGTGCTCGTCGGTGACTCGACCAACGCCTTCAACCCCGAAGCCTCGGGCAGCGAGGGCGGTCTGAAGGACGGGCTGCTGAGCGCCGTCGGCGCCGCGAAGGGCAGGGTGATCGTCACCACCTTCGCGTCGAACGCCGCGCGGCTCAAGACTCTGGGGGAGGTTGCGAAGGCGACGGGGCGCACGCTGTGCGTCGCAGGCCGCTCGCTCGACCGCATTCTCGGCGTCGCGCGCTCGGTCGGCTATTTGAAGGACTTCCCCGCAACGGTCGATTTCGACGAGGCGATGCGCCTGCCGCGCGACAAATTGATGGTGATCGCCACCGGCGGGCAGGGCGAACCGCGCGCCGCGCTCGCGCGCATGGCCGCCGACATGCACCAGATCAAACTCGAAGCGGGCGACACGGTCGTCTTCTCGTCAAAGCAGATCCCCGGCAACGAGGTTGCGATCGGCCGCATCATGAACCAGCTCGCCGCGCGCGACGTGCTGACCGTGACCGAGAAACAGGCGCATATCCACGTCAGCGGCCACCCCGGCCAGCCCGAGCTCGCCGCGCTGTACGGCTGGCTGCGGCCGAAGCTGGTGGTCCCCGTACATGGCGAGATCCGCCATATGCACGAACAGGCACGCTTCGCGCTCGAACAGGGCGTGCCCGATACGCTGATCCAGGAAAATGGCGACCTCGTCCGGCTCGCGCCGGGGCCTAGCCAGGATCGTCGAACGCGTCCGCTCGGGCTCGGCTGATCCTCGACGGCGACGTCATCCTGCCCGCCGACGGCGAAACGATCAACGAGCGGCGCAAGCTGTCGATCAACGGTCACATCACCGTCGCGGTCATCTTCACCGAAGGCAAGTTCACCGAAAGCGCGGTCAGCTATCGCGGCGTACCGGTGGAGGACGACCGCGAGGCCTTCATCGACGAAATGCGCGAGGCGGCCGAAATGGCCGCGCTCGCGCCGCGCGAAGGATGTCGAGAAGATGCGCGAGGCGATCCGCCTCGGCGTCCGCCGCATCGCGACCGACTGGACCGGCAAGAAGCCGGTCGTCGACGTCATGCTGGTCGACCTGTAGGGGGAGCGCCATGAAATGGACCTCGGCGCTCGCGATCTTCACGCTTTTCTGGGTGTTCAGCGCCTTTTTCGTGCTGCCGTTTCACGGCCGCCGCGCCGAGGATGCCGATGCACCGCTGATTCCGGGCCAGGACCGCGGCGCCCCCGCGACATTTCGTCCGAAGCGCGTCCTGCTCCAGATGACGATCGCCGCGGCGGTGTGCTTCGTGCTTTACTACATCGCCTATGTGAACGGCTGGGCCGATCCCGACGTGCTGAGCGGGCGGGCTTGACGCCTCGATACGGCGTCATTGCGAGCACAGCGAAGCAATCCAGGGCGGTTTACGCAAACTCTGGATTGCCGCGTCGCCTGCGGCTCCTCGCAATGACGAGGCTCAGTTTCGCAACCGGTCGATCGCCTGCGCCAGCGCCACGTAGAGCTTGCCGATATCCGACGACAGCAGGGTCACGCTGATTGCCGACCCGTCGCGCGTGTTCATCAGCAGGCGCAGCATCGCCTCGAAATCGTGGATGAACTGGTTGACCGCGGCGTGGAAGGCGTCGTCATTCTGATAGACGCGCAGGATTTCCTTCGCCTCGCTATTCTCGATCAGCTTGACCGCGCGCCGCGCGAAGACCCCGCGGTCGCCCTTCAGATAAGCGTCCCACGCGGTGTCGCTGACCTCGCTCGACAGGATCTTGGTCAGGTCGATCGCGGTCGATTTCAGCGATTCGGTCAGCAGCCCGACCTGTTTCGCCAGCGAATCGCGGTCGGACGCGGCGATCGCGGCTTCGGCTTCGGCCGCGCGCGCCTCGACGCTGGCGCTGGTGTCCATGATCGTGATGAGCTGGCGCATCAACCGGTCGGTGGCATTGTTCGCCGCCGCCACCGCGCGTTCGGACGCCTCGCCGATCGCATCGAGCTGCTTCATGATTTCGCTGCGGAACGCCGCGTCGATCGCTTCGGTTGCGGACGACTGCATCGCCTCGCGCGTGCCCGCGACGAGCTTTTCGATCGTCTGCTGGGCCTGACTGGCCGCCGAATCGGCGGTCTGGCGGACCTCGCCCAAAGTCGCGATCATCTTGGCGCCGCCCTGTTCGGCGAATTGATCCGCCCCGTCGCGCAGCTTGGCGAGCGCCGCATCCGCCTCGGCCAGCGAGGCGTTGATCCGTTCGACCAGCGCCTGCTGGCGTTCCGCATGTCCCGCCATCTGCGTCTCGTTCGATGCCAGTGTGGCCTGTACGGCATTCACATGCGACAGCGTCGATTGCGCCACCAGTTCGGAGGCTTCGAGCAACGGCCGCAACTCGCCGAGCGTCGTCCGCGTCGCCTGACCATGGGCGCCGATGCGGTCGAGCGCGTGCGGCAGCGTTTCGTCCATCTCGCGCGTCACGGCGTCGAGCGCCAGCAGCAGCGATTCGGCGTGCGAAATCAGCTGGCGCGCCGAGCCATTGCCGGCCTCGGTCTGCTGCATGAACGTCGCGAGCTGTTCCTTGGTGTCGTCGATCGCGCGGCCGATGACTCCGGCGCTCGCCGATACGCTGACGTCAAGGAATTCCAGCCGGTCGCCGATTTCGGCGACATGACCGGTGATCCGCGCCGCCAGCTCCTCGCTGGCGACGCCATGGGCGGCGAGTTGCGCGCCGATATCGTCGCTCGCATGGCGCGCGATCGCCAGCCGGTCGTCGAGCTGTCCCGCCGATTTTGCCACCCCGTCGCGGAACGCCTGCCAGGTCTCGCCCAGCCGTGCGCTCATCGTGTCGACCGTCGAGGTCAGTTCGTGGTGCAGCGCCGCGGCGACCTGTGTCACCTGCGCCAGCGTCGTCTCATGCGCGCCGGTCACCTGCGCCGAGACGGCAAGCAATTCACTCTCCGCCTGCTTCGCGCGGGCTTCGAGCGATCCGATCACGTTCTGCAATACCGTCGCCGATGCCTCGCCGGTCTCGGCGGCCTTTACGGCCTCCTCGGCGAGCGCCGCCAGCTTGGCTTCCAGGCTGGCGCCCTGCTGGTGCGCGACGAGTCCCGCTTCGCGGAAATTGCCCGCCAGACGCTGTGCGACATCGTCGATGCGCGGCAAACCGGCGAGCAGCCCGTCCATCCGTTGCAAGGCGACGTCGCCCGAACGCGCGAGCTGGTCGTGCGCATTGGCGATCACCGACGCGTTGGTCGCCAGCTTGTCGCTGCTTTCGGTCAGCCTCGCGACCGTATCGAGGCCGAGTTGCTGCACGGTAGTCGCCTGCTCGGCGAGCTGACGCTGCGCATCGGCGAGGTGAAGGCCGAGCGAGTGCATCGACTGGTTGAGCCGGGTGTTTTCGTCACGCAGCGCCGCGGCGACCTTGGCGAAGCGCGCCTGCTCGGACCGGCTCGACCGCAGCAGGGCCATCCACAGCACGACGAGCAGGGTCAGCGGCATCGCGATCGTCGCGATCAGGCCCGGCCATTCGGCCGTGCCGGGCGCGCGGGCGAAATTCCCGGTCGCCGCGGCGGCGGCAAAACCGGCCCAGCCGAGGCCGAGCAGGATCAGTAGGGTGGGGGCAATGCGGTCGCGAAAGGTCGAACCGCTCGCTTCCATATCTTCGGCCTCATCATCCGCGGCGAGCGTCGACGGGTCGAGCCAGTCGCGTTCGGGCGCCGCCGCCGCTTCGGCCGCGCTCGCCTCAACCCGCTCCGCGGCCTGACCGTCCGTTTCCGGATTTTCCCCGGATTCCTGCCACAAACCGACAATTTTCTTGTGCCCCGTCATACCGGCATCATAGCAGCAAATGCCCGCCACGAAACGGAAACTTAACCATGGGCTGTCAAGGCTGTGGAATGTCTTTCGACAGTGGACCACTCGATCGCTATCTGACCGCCGCCATCGGCGACGATGCCGCGATGGCGCTCGACCTGCGCAACGCCTTTACCGGCAGCGCCCGCGAGCTGGCCGACCTGATGCGCCGCGCCCGCTGCGACGCCAATTGGAACGTCGCGGCGCTGCGGCTGAAGGGGCTGGCCGCGACCTTCGGCATCATTCCGCTGATCCAGCTCGCCGAGGCCGCGATGGCGGGCGCGCCGGGCGATCCGGCGGTGCTGCGCGACATCAACCGGGCGATCGACGAAGTCGCCTGAACCGCGAGCATCGTCAGGGTTCAATCGCCGTTCAGCCGCTCCCTGCCAGTGCAAATTTCAACGGCCTGTCTTGCCATGGCAACGTCAGGGGTTTAGCCGCGTTTCAGGCGCGGCCGAACCTGCGCGTGCCGATGCGCGCGGCCGCCGAATCGAAGGAGAGATTTCGCATGTTCACCCGTTTTCGCTCGATGCCCGCGACGGCCACGGCCGCCGTGCTCGGCTGCGCGCTGATGGCGATGTCGGCCACCCCCGCGGCCGCCCAGGATCAGGACAAGCCCAAGAAGGAAAAGAAGGGCAAGAAGGAAGAAGAGGCCAAGAAGGGCACGACCATCCCCGCCAGCAAGGGTTTCGCCCCGTCGGTCAAGAAGATGATGGAGGCGGCCAATGCCAAGGACGCGGCCGCCCTTCAGGCTGCGCTCACCGAGGGTGAGGGTACGGCATCGACCACCGAGGACAAATATTGGCTGTCCTTTTACACGCTCCAGCTTGGTATTCTGAACTCGGACAAGGCGACACAGGGCAAGGGTCTCGACGGCATGCTCGGAACCACTCTGGTCCCGCCGGAAAGTCTTGCGCCCTATAATTTCTACTCGGGCCAGTTCGCCTATACCGACAAGGATTATCCCAAAGCCATACAGCGGCTCGAAGCCGCCAAGGCGGCCGAGCTCCAAAGAACCGCAGCTTGATGTTTTCCTGATGGACAGCCTGTTGCAGAGCAATGAGCTCGACAAGGGGATCGCCGTCGCGAAGGCCGCGATCGAAACGAGCCGCGCCGCTGACCAGCGTCCATCCGACGAACTATATGTTCGCCCGATCCAGAAGCTGCAGGCAGCGAAACGGAATAGCGAAGTGCTCGACCTGATGACGCTGCGCCTGCGCGATTACAACCAGCCGCAGGTTTGGCGCCAGGCCCTGTTCATCCTTCTGCAGCAATCGGGGGACAGCAAGGAAGTCGGACTCGACATCCTGCGGCTGATGCGTGCGACCAATTCCATGCTCCAGCGCCCCGAATATCTGGAATATGCGGCGCTGGCGACCGAGGCGGCGCTGCCCGGCGAAGTCGTCGCGCTGATCAAGGAAGGCAAGGCGAGCAAGGTCATTGCCGATCCCGACGCCAAGCTTGACGAGATTGCCAAGGCGCAGGCCGAACGCATGGGTGATGAGGAATCGACGCTGACCGCTTATGCGGCCAAGCCTTCGACGCTGTCGGTCGCGAAGACCGCCGGCGCCACCGGCGATGCGATGGTGGGCTATCGCCGCTACGCCGATGCGATTCCGCTGTACAAGGCGGCAATCGCGGCAGGCGGCGACAAGGAGCTCTGGACCTATCGCATGGGTGTCGCACAAGCGCTTTCGGGCGATGCCGCAGGCGCCAAGGCGAGCTTCGCCCAGGTGACGGGACAGCGCAAGCGGCTCGCCGACCTGTGGGTGGTGAAGCTCGATGCACCGGCGGCTGCTCCCGCTGACGTGGCGGCGCCTAGCCAGCTGACACCGGAGAGCTGGAATGAAAAGAGGCGCCACCCAACCGGGTTGGCGCCTTTTTTTAAAAAACGCCGGCTTCGCGCCCCTCAGGCCCCGGCAGAGGCCGGGGATCAGGGCTCGACCGGAATACCGGCCAGTTGTTTCGCCGTACGGATCGTCAGCGAGGTTTTGACGCTCGTCACATTGGGTGCCGAGGTCAGGTGCGCGGTCAGGAACGACTGGAAGCTTTGCAGGTCGCGCGCGACCACCTTGAGCAGGAAATCAATCTCACCGTTGAGCATATAGCATTCGCGCACCTCGGGCAGCGCACCGACATAGTCCTCGAAGGCCTTGAGGTCGGACTCGGCCTGGCTGCGCAGGCTCACCATCGCGAACACCGTGATCCCGTACCCGAGCTTCGCCGCGTCGAGGTCGGCATGATAGCTTTTGATCACCCCCGATTCCTCGAGCGCCCGCACGCGGCGGAGGCAAGGCGGGGCGGTCAATCCGACCAGCTGGGCAAGCTCGACGTTGGTCATCCGCCCGTCTTTCTGTAGCTCGTGCAGGATTTGCAGGTCGATTTGATCAAATTTCTGACTCGCCATCATTGTAACTTCCGCTTCCCTCTGGTGCCTCTGACCATAATTATATTTCAGGCGATTGCAATTGTCCCACAATGCGACGCGCTTGGTTAAGGCGCTTTCATGACCGCGGGATTCACGCTAGCCGGTAAACATACGCTAACCAGTTTGAGGGGTGGGGGCCGCGCCGCGTGACCGCCGATACGATGATCGCGACCATCTTGCGTCAGGCTCCGGCCGACCGGCGATCCTGCGTCGCGGCCTGGCGTCAGCTCTCCGATATTCTGGCTCAGCGCGGTAATCAACTGGACGATGACGATATTCGCCGCGCGCTTCATGCGCTCGCGGTCCTGCGCCCGCAGATACCCGAGGGGGTCCGCCACGATTGCGCGCGGGCGATCGCGCGACACAGCCGTTTTGCCCCTATCGTCGCCCTCTATGCCAATGACGTGCCTGCGGTGTCGCACGCGATGCTCCGCGACGCGCAACTCGCCGAGGAGGATTGGCTTGCGTTGCTTCCCGCGACCGGCCCGATGGCGCGTTCCTTCCTCGCGGCGCGGCGCGACCTGCCCGAAGGCGTCAATCGCGCACTCGCGAGTCTGGGAGCCGCGTCGGTCGCACTGCCGCAACCCGACCGCATCGCCGAGCCAGCGATCGAGTCCGATCCCGTAGTGGCGCCGCCTGCTGACACCGAGCCGAGCCAGATCAGCGAGCTTGTCCGCCGTATCGACAAATATCAGGCCGGTCGCGGTCAGGCCGCCGCTGCCGTCGCATCGCGTCCGGCAGCGCCTGCGGCACGCGAATCCTTCCTGTTCGAAACCGGCCCCGATGGCGTCATCCACTGGGTAGAGGGCATAGCGCGCGGCGCCGTGATCGGCCTGTCGATCGCCGAGGCGGCGCTCGGCGGCGAGCCCGGCACCGACGGGGCTGCAGCGGGGGCCTTCCGCCAGCGCGCCGAGATGATCAACGCGCGGATGATCCTCGATGGTTCCGAGACCGACGCGGGCGAATGGCGTTTTTCGGCGCTGCCCTGGTTCGACCGCGCCAGCGGCCAGTTTCGCGGCTATCGCGGCAGTGCTCGGCGTCCGCAGCGCAACGAAATTCCCTATGGCCTGCCCGCCGAGGACAATGCCGGCGATTCGATCCGCCAGCTGATCCACGAGTTGCGCAGTCCGCTCAACGCCATCTCGGGCTTCGCGCAGATCATCTCGGGCCAGATGTTCGGACCCGTGAGCAGCGCCTATCGCGCGATGGCCGACACGATCGTCGCCGATGCGGCTGCTGTACAGGCGATCATCGACGATCTGCAGGCCGCGACCCGGCCCGTCGCCGAGACATCCGCCCCGGCGAGCGGCCACTGCGATATCGAAGCGATCACTGCGCAGGTCGAGCGGGACCTTGCACCCCTTTTCGTCGACCATGGCGTCGGTATCAGCATCTCGCGCGTCGGCGGTCCCTTTCACGCTGCGGTCGAGGAAATCGGTGCACGCCGGATGATCGGCCGCCTGATCACCGCGCTCGTCGATGTATCCGAATCGAATGCATCGCTCGTCGGGCAATTGCTGACCGATCCGGCGCACAAGGATCAACTCCAGCTGCGCCTCGTCCGCCCGGTAGCGATCCGCTTCACCCCCGCGCGCGACCTGCTCGACCCCAGTTACAGCCCCGAGGGCGACGCGCCGGGCGCCGCGATTCTCAGTCTCGGCTTCTCGCTGCGTCTCGTTGACAGTCTCGCGCGGGCGGCGGGGGGACGCCTCGATATCGGGCATAACGCCTTGACCTTGCACCTTCCCTCGGCCAACCCGGCATCGGCTGCGGATTCGACGGTCCAGCAGCGGAACGACTGATCGGGGCGGGGCGCCTCGTGCGGGGGAAGGGCTCGGTGGAACGGGCGGACAATCTGTTAGAGCCGCCCGCGGCATCCGATCTGGTCCGGTTGCGACCGGACGAAAAGCCGCGTTTCTGGGTCACCATCGACACCGAAGAGGACTTCGACTGGTCGGCACCCTTTGCGCGCATCGGATACCGGCTCGATTCGGTTCCCGCGCTGGCCGATTGCCAGAGCTATTTCGAAGCCGCGAATGTCGCGCCCATCTATCTCGTCGACTGGCCGATCGTCGCCGATGACCGTGCCGTCGCGATCCTCGGCGAAGCGCGCGCGGCGGGGCGGTGCGAGGTCGGGGCGCAGCTGCATCCCTGGGTCACGCCGCCGCACGACGAAGAGGTGAACGAGCGCAACAGCTATACCGGCAACCTGCCGCCCGAACTGCAGCGCGCCAAGATGACCGCACTGCGCGATGCGATTCGCGACGGCTTCGGCGAAGCTCCGACCGTCTATCGTGCCGGGCGCTATGGCCTCGGTCCCGACAGCGCGGCGATGCTCGCCGATCTCGGCTTCCGCTGCGACACGTCGGTGCGCTCGGGCTTCGATTACCGTCCCGGCCATGGCCCCGATTATCGCGCCATGCCGCTCTATCCCTGGTGGACGCGGAGCGCCGACCGGCGCTTGCTTGAAGTCCCGGTGACCACCGTCTTCGGCGGGCTGCTCGGAAAAGCGGGGCGCTGGCTTTACCATCGGACCTCGTCGAACAGCCACGCGGCCTTCGCGCGGCTCGGCCTTGCCGAGCGGATTGCGCTGACGCCCGAGGGCATTCCCGCCGCCAAGGCGTGCCACGCCATCGACATCGCGGTCGAGACGCGGCTGCCCATACTCAACTTCTCGTTCCACTCGCCGTCGCTGCAGCCGGGCAATACCCCCTATGTTCGCACCGACGCCGATCTTTCCGATTTCTATCGCTGGTGGGGCGTGGTGCTCGATCATCTCGCCAAACGCGGCGTCGAACCGACGACGACGGCTGAAATTCTCGATATGGCGCAGCGGAATGCGGCCGAGCGGCTGAACGCGCTTGCCAAGCTTTGCTACGCTCCGCTATCGCGCATCATCCCTCCGGGGGCCTGTAGCTCAATGGTTAGAGCTGGCCGCTCATAACGGCTAGGTTGCGGGTTCGAGTCCTGCCGGGCCCACCATTTTCCTTGCAAATCGAAACCCGCCCCGCTCCAATGCCCGAAAATATCGGGGAGCGATGGGCTTGAAGAAACGAACAATCCTGCTCGGCGGACTTGCTGTCTTGGCTGTCGTCGCCGGCACGGTCGCGTTCCGCACCGCCAGCTTTGCGCCCGCCGACATCGCCGATGGCGGCGATATCCCGCTCGCCGCCGCGCCCGCCTATGATCTCGCCGACGCCGTCGCGCATCTCAGCGCCGCGGCGCAGATCCCGACCATTTCGCATCAGGACCCGGCCGACAACCAGATCGCCGAATGGGACCGGCTCCATGTCTGGCTTGCGGCGACCTATCCCGCGACCCATGGCGCCATGACGCGGACGATCCTGCCGAACCGGACGCTCATCTATCATTGGCCGGGCAGCGATGCCTCGCTCGCGCCGGTCATCCTCATGGCGCATCAGGACGTCGTGCCGGTGACCGAAGGGACGGAGAAGGACTGGAAATATCCGCCTTTCGCCGGGACCATCGCCGAAAACGCGGTGTGGGGTAGGGGCACGGTCGACGACAAGGGCTCGCTGATCGGCCTGTTCGAGGCGATCGAGGCGCTGGCGAAATCGGGGTTCAGACCCAAACGCGGCATCTATCTCGTCTCGGGCCATGACGAGGAAGCCGGCGGCACCGGTGCGATCGCCGCGGCGGCAAAGCTGAAGGCCGAGGGCGTGAAGGCGATCTTCACTCTCGACGAGGGCAGCATCGTGCTCACCGACACGCCTGTCATCGACGGCCCCGCGATCATGATCGGCATTGCCGAAAAAGGCTATGCCACGCTGAAGGTCACCGCCAATGCGCCCGGCGGGCACAGCTCGATGCCGCCCGCCGAAACAGGCGTCGAAACGCTGGCAAGGGCGGTGCTAGACATCACCGGCGATCCCTTCCCGATCGAATTCCGCGGCCCGGGCGCCTCGATGATCGAGGCGCTCGCCGCGAAAAAGGGGGGCACGACCAAGATGGCGGTCGCCAACCCCTGGCTGTTTTCTCCGCTCCTGAAGCGCCAGCTTGGCAGTGCGCCGACCACCGCCGCGGCCTTTCACACCACCATCGCTCCCACGATGCTGGAGGGCAGCCCCAAGGAGAATGTCCTGCCGCAATCGGCCAGTGCGCTCATCAACTACCGCATTGCACCGTGGAACACGTCCGCCGACGTCATGGCACGTGCCAAGGCGGCGGTCGGCGATGCCAAGGTCGATCTTGCCTGGGTGAAGCCGCCGCGCGAACCCTCGCGCATCTCCTCCACCAGCTCGCAGGGCTGGAAATGGATCGCGGCCGCCGCGCGCGCCGATGCGCCGCAGGCGGTGCTGACCCCGACGCTCGTCGTCGCAGGTACCGACAGCCGCAGCATGGAACCGGTGTCCGAGGACGTCTATCGCTTCATGCCGATGCACTTCTCGCTGAAGGAATCGGCGATGATCCACGGCACCAACGAACATATGAAGGTCGACAGCTTCAAGCGCATGATCGACTTCTACGCGCGGCTGATCGCGACATCGGCGGGATAGGCAGTCAGGAGATCAAGGTCATGAAATATCTGTATCGTTACGCCGCCGCGGCGCTTCTAGCCGCCAGCCTGCCGGCACATGCCGCCTTGCCGCCGCAATATCAGCGAACCGCCGAATTGAAGGCAATCCTCGACAACGCCGATGTCGTCGGCGCCTTCGAGGGGCGCCCGATCGACCGCGTCGAATGGGTGGCGGAGGACCAGTATCGCGTCACGGCGGGCCGTTGCATCCTCGCCGTCGCGATCGTCGGCAAGCCGCTGCCACCCGGCATGGTCGGAGCGCGCCGCTTCGATGTCGTGCCCGGAAAGGTCGAATGTACGGAGTAGGCACCGCTTTCCACTTGCCCTTCGCCGGACCCAAACCTAAGGCCGTCCGCGGTTCGGGGAGTAGCGCAGCCCGGTAGCGCGCCTGCTTTGGGAGCAGGATGTCGCAGGTTCGAATCCTGTCTCCCCGACCATTTTTGGCCATCATGGATCAAACCGCGCCGTTTTCGGCTGCCAGCCGCGGCTCGCATGGTGGTTTAATGGGTTCCAGATCAATGGCTTGAACGGCAAAGCCGGGCTAGACGCGGATAAATTGCGCCTGCAGCCATCCATAACGGACATATCATCGCCTATTATCGGTCGGGCAAACATGGTCGCCTCCCCCAACGACCAGCGCTCTCTTTGGCCCCAGCATCCGCCGGTCCGGCGCCTGGTCCTTCAGGGGAGGGTGAACCATGTACCGTTATGCCTACGCCGCCGCTATGTTATCCGCCTTCTGCGCCGTTCCGGCCCAAGCCCAGGCCGAGCGATGTTCCGATGTACTGATTTCGAGCAACGTCGCTTGGCAATATGATACCAGCCTGCGCATCGCGACGATGAACCTGATCGACCGCTCCAATTTCGAGAGCAAGCGCAAGAGCTTGTCGGGCGGAGCGGATTTCATCGTCAACGGGACGCCGATCAGCGCCTTTGCCAATTTCGACCAGTTCAACGAGGCGCGTTCGCGAGAGGTCCAACAAAGCCGGTTTAATTACGATTTTAACGAGTCGGCCTATTATGTCGCGCAGTTCGTGCCGCGAGAGGCATTCAGCGCCTATGTCGAATGCCTGCGCATCCGCAAGCAGCAGGCCGTCGGGCTCCACCTGATCCCGATCGAGATATCGCCCGACTATTTCGCCGCCGACATTTTCTGGAATTCGCCGCCGCCCGGAACTCCGGCGACGCTGAGGGTCGAACTCGCCGGAGGTTCGTTCACCGAGGAGCCGCCGGAAACCATGTCGGCGCAAAGCTATCACCCGCTCAACGTGCGGCGCGTCGAAGGACAGCCGATGCGGCTGACGGTGTCGGCGAACGGCTTCCAGCCCGAGCGGATCGCGATCCCGCGCTACGAGGCGCCGGCGAAAGTCGAGCCCTGGGAGATCAAGGGCTTTCGCCCGCGGATCGAGGTGCTGACGCACATCCAGTCACTCGCCGACATCAAGGGCGTGGGCGGCGAATGGGTCGGCACGAAGGGCCGCAGCCTACGGCTGGAGGGGCTGTCGCTCGACATCACCGACAATGTGCCGGGACTTGGGCTGGAATATATGTGTCATATCGAGGGCAGCGGCGACACGCCCTATATGAGCGAGCCCCGGTTTTGCGGCACGCGGGGCGAAAGCCGGCGTGTTGAAGGCTGGGCAGTGCGCCTGACCGGGCCAGCGGCGCCTTTCTTCTCGCTCCAATATTGGTGCCATCTCGAAGGGCACGCCGACGTCGGGCCGGTGACGAGCGAACAATATTGCGGGACGCGCGGCGAAAGCCGAGCGGATGGAAGCGATCAAGATCGTCGTCGAACGCAAATGATCCGCGCGGGGCGGCGGCGATCTTGGCCGCCGTCAGATACATCGAACGAAAAAAGGCGGCCTTCCCGAGGAAGGCCGCCTCTTTCGTTTCAGTCATCGCCCCGAAGGGCTGCGACTTACTTCTTTTCTTCAGCCGGAGCGGCAGCGGCGCCTTCAGCGGCCGGAGCGGCAGCGGCCGGAGCAGCGCCTTCGGCGGCCGGGGCAGCGGCTTCGGCGGTCGCGGCGGCGGCGTCGGCGCCTTCGGCGACGGGCTCGGCAGCGGCTTCAGCAGCCGGGGCTTCCGGGGTGGCTTCTTCAGCAGCCTTTTCACCGCAAGCGGCGAGGGCGAACATGCTGGCAGCAACGGCGATAGCAGCAAACTTCTTCATGATGTGTGGCTCCCTAAAATGCCTTTCCGCGATGGGGAAGTTTCCCGTCCCGCGAGCGGCGGGATTTAGCCGTTCCGTGCCAATCGTCAACAAAAATAATTGAGTTGAGGCGGCGGCGGCAGAAATCCTACCTTTTTAGTTGAGTATCAAGGCAGTTCGGCGTCGCTGCTTTCGGCGAGAATCGCCAGAGTCGCGGTCCAGGCAACCACATTCTGCCTGAGTTGCGCCGGATCGATCTTGTCGAGCGTGTCGTCGGCCGTATGGTGCAGATCGAAATAGCGCGTGCCGTCCTGTTGCAGGTCGATCGCGGGGATCCCGGCCGCGACGAGCGCACCGATATCGGCCCCGCCGCTCGCCGGCGTCTTGCCGCGCACGATCCCGAAAGCGGACAGTTCGGCGGCGATCCGGTCCTCGAGTCCCTTGGCGCTGGCGGGCAATTTGAAATTGACGCGCCAGACGCGGTCCGCCCCGAAATCCGATTCAAGCGCGACCGCATGTTTCTCCGTGCCATGTTTTGCGAAATAGGCCTTGCCGCCGAACACCCCGACCTCTTCGGCGCCCGCCCACAGGATGCGGATCGTGCGGCGCGGCTGGTCGCAGCGGTCATCACATGCTTCGCGGCCGCCGTGACGATGCCACAGCCCGCCGCATCGTCGATCGCCCCGGTACCGAGGTCCCAGCTGTCGAGGTGGCAGGCGATCATGACTGGACTCGCAGCAGGATCGCTGCCCGGCACCTCGGCAACGACATTGCCCGAATGCTTCGTGCCCAGATTCTGCGGGGTCAGCACAAGCTTCATGCGCACCGGCTCGGGAATATAGCCGAGTTCGGTCTGCTCCTTGGGCATCATCAGCGCGCGCTTCCACTGGCGCACCAGCTGGTCAGCGTCGGGGTTCGACAGCGCGCCCGCGGGGATAGGCTTCACGCCGTCTTCGAAATTGGTGCCGCCGACGTGCGGCACGCGGTGGTTGTCGGTGCCGATCGAGCGGATGACGACCGCGATCGCGCCCTTCTTCGACGCGGCGTTGGCGCCAAGGAAGCGCCCGCGGCCATATTGGCCATAGCCGCTGCCGTCCTGCGCCGGCTCCATCTGGTTGTCGATGAAGACGATCTTGCCCTTCACCTGCGTGTCGGGCGCCGCGACCAGCGCATCATAGCTCGCGAAATAGACAATATCGCCTTCAATCCCCTTGGGTCCGGTCGAGGCACTGTTGCCGAGCGCCGAGATGGTCAGCTTCTGGGGAAGGAACGGGCCGATCAGCGACGCCTCCTCGGTGCCGCGCACCCACACCGGCATGTCGAACTGTTCCTCACGGACATTGGCGAACCCCATTGCCTGCAATCGCGCCACCGCCCAGCGCCGCGCGGCGGCTTCGGCTTCGGTCCCCGCCATGCGCTGGCCGATCTCGGTCGTCAGATCCTCGGTGATCGACCAGGCGATATCGTCGCCGCGCTGTGCCAACTGAACTGCGGTCGGCGGCGGAGGAGGCGGAATGGCGGTGGCGCTGGAGGCGATGAACGCCGTGGAGGCAAAGGCGAAGCCCGCCGTGCGGACCAGGGGAGCGATGATTTTCATGTCGCTTTCGTAACCGCCAGCAGCGCGCGCGCAAGCGCCGATTGCCAAGCAGCCGCCCATTCGCTAACCGGCGCGCAACATCTCTCCCGGCCGCCCGCGCGGCCCAGCCACCACCGGAGCAAATCCCATGGCCGCCCAATATAGTTTCGTGATGAAGGGTCTGACCAAGACCTATCCCGGCGCGCAAAAGCCGACGCTCAACAACCTCAGCCTGCAATTCTACCCCGATGCCAAGATCGGGATCGTCGGCCCGAACGGCACCGGCAAGTCGACGCTGATGAAGATCATGGCGGGCATGGACACCGATTTTGCCGGCGAAGCCTGGCCGGGCGAGGGGATCACCGTCGGTTATCTGGCGCAGGAGCCCGAACTCGACCCCAGGAAGACGGTCAAGGAAAATGTCATGGACGGCGTCCGCCCCGTTGCCGACATGATGGAGCGCTTTAACGAGATCAGCGCGCTGATGGCCGACCCGCCCGAGGATGCCGATTTCGACGCGCTGATGGAGGAAATGGGCACACTCCAGGAAAAGATCGACGCGGTCGACGGCTGGACGCTCGACAACCAGCTCGAAATCGCGATGGAGGCGCTGCGCTGTCCGCCGGGCGACTGGGGCGTCGAAAATCTGTCGGGCGGTGAAAAGCGCCGCATCGCGCTCACCCGCCTGCTGCTCGAAAAGCCGTCGATCCTGCTGCTCGACGAGCCGACCAACCACCTCGACGCCGAAAGCGTCGCGTGGCTGGAGAAGCATCTCGTCGACTATCCGGGGAACGTCATTCTCGTCACCCACGACCGCTATTTCCTCGACAATGTCGTGAACTGGATCCTCGAACTCGATCGCGGCCGCTATTTCGTCTACGAAGGCAACTACTCGACCTATCTCGAAAAGAAGGGCAAGCGCCTCGAACAGGAGGCGCGCGAGGATCAGGGCCGCCAGAAGGCGATCAGGGACGAGCTCGAATGGATCCGGCAGTCGCCCAAGGCGCGTCAGGCCAAGTCGAAGGCGCGTATCAAATCCTTCGACCAGCTCGTCGAGGCCCAGGAAAACCGCACCCCCGGCAAGGCGCAGATCGTCATCCAGGTCCCCGAACGCCTCGGCGGCAAGGTGATCGAGGTCCATAATATCTCGAAGGCCTATGGCGACAAATTGCTGTTCGAGGACCTCTCCTTCACGCTGCCCCCGGGCGGCATCGTCGGCGTCATCGGCCCCAACGGCGCGGGCAAGTCGACCCTCTTCCGCCTCATCACCGGCCAGGAAACCCCCGACAACGGCGAGGTCGTCATCGGGGACACCGTGCGCCTCGGCTATGTCGACCAGAGCCGTGACGCGCTCGATGCCAACAAGAATGTCTGGGAGGAAATCTCGGGGGGGCACGAGCTGATGAACATCGGCAAGCACGAGATGCAGACGCGCGCCTATGTCGGCGCGTTCAATTTCAAGGGCGTCGACCAGCAGAAGAAGGTCGGCCAGCTCTCCGGCGGCGAACGCAACCGCGTCCATATGGCCAAGATGCTGAAACAGGGCGGCAATGTGCTGCTGCTCGACGAACCGACCAACGACCTCGACACCGAAACGCTCGCCGCGCTCGAGGAAGCGCTGGAGAATTTCGCGGGCTGCGCCGTGGTGATCAGCCACGACCGCTTCTTCCTCGACCGCCTCGCGACGCACATCCTCGCCTTCGAGGGCGACAGCCATGTCGAATGGTTCGAGGGCAATTTCGAGGCCTATGAGGAGGACAAGATCCGCCGCCTCGGCGACGGCGCGACGCGTCCGCACGCGACGACCTACAAGAAGCTGACGCGCTGACCGGCATGGCGGTGGAGGGCACTCCAATCTCGTCGAGCGCGATCCGCCTGGATGCGGATGCGCTCAACGATTTCATGAAGCGGGCCTTCCCCCATGCCGAACCGGGGTCGCGCGGCTATGTGGTCTGTGCCGCGCCGGGCCATGTCCGGGCACGGATGGACCCCAATGACAAGGCGCTCCGTCCGGGCGGGCTGATCTCGGGCCCGACGCAGATGGGGTTCGCCGACATGGCTGCCTATGCGCTCGTCCTTGCGCATATCGGCCCGGTGGCGATGGCGGTGACCAGCGGCCTCAATTATCAGTTCCTGCGTCCTTGCCGGCCCGGCCCCTTGTTCGCCGACGCGTCGATGCTGCGGCTCGGCAAGCGGCTTGCCGTCATGGACGTGCGCATCTGGACCGACGACCCCGACAAACCAGTCGGGCAGGCGAATGTGACCTACGCCATTCCGTGACCGGCAACGACGTCGGCATTCGGGTAAAGACGGACACTTAGCTGCCCTCCCGCCCGCGAAAGGCAAGATCAGCGCGCCTGAAAGGTCTGCTGAACCCCGAAAGCGGACGCGACGCGCGTGCGCTTCATCGTGCTCGAGCAGCGCAATATCCTCGGACGGCCCGAGCTCATCCTTTTCGGGCCGGAGCAAGTCGAGCGCGAACATCGCGGCATGGTGGCGAATCGATCCGCGGTCGCCGTCTTCGAACTGTACCCGCTGGGTGAAATAAGCGTCGGGATCCTGCCCGCGCAGCCCGCGCGCGAAGACCACGAGCCCGACCGGCTTCTTCTCCGATCCGCCGCCTGGGCTGGCGATCCCGGTGATCGCGACCGCGACGTCGGCGTCGCTGTTCGCCAGCGCGCCGGTCACCATCGCCCAAGCGGTGGCCAGCGACACTTCTCCGAACGTTTCCAATATCTCGGTGCTGACGTCGAGCTGGCGTTGCTTGGCATCGGCCGAATAGGTAACGAAGCCCGCCGAAAACACGTCCGAACTGCCGGGAACGTCGGTCAGCGCCACGCATACCATGCCGCCGGTGCAGCTTTCGGCGACCGCGACTCGCCGCGCGGCCGCGCGATTGGCCGCCAGCACGGTGTCGGCGAGCGCCGCGCGTCTGGCGCTCCGCTCCTTGGTTTGACGGGCGCCGGTCATCGGCGAGACAAGATGGAGAGCACTGAAATTCTCCTTTATGCGCGCGGGCGGCGGGCTTCAGCCCTGTCCGGCCTCGCTGCGCGGGCAGCTTCCGATTTCCTTGTCGCCGCGCGCCGCGGCGCTCAGCGTCACCGCCAGCAGATGCGCCGTCTGGGCGCCGGTCAGCGGCGAGAGCGCCTCGCTGATGTCGTTGACCTCGCCGCAGCTGTCGGGGGTCAGCTTGATGCCCATCGCCTCGACCAGGAACAGGTCGAGCATCGGCCGCAGCATCTCGTCGGGGAGTTCGGCCATTTCTTCCACATTCTTGTCGCTCTTGCGTGCCCCGATCTTGAGGAAGGCGGCACGTGCCGCTCGACCAGGAGGTGTCGCTCATGCCGCGCAGCTCGTCAGCACGCGACGGCAGCCCGGCGCGCACATAGCTGTCCGCTGGCAGATGCGTGGAACAGGTTTCGATCACGCCGTCTATCACCTGCGGAACGAAATAGGTGACCAGCCCCTCCATTTCGCCCGGCGTGATGCAGGCCATGCTCTGCGCCTGCGCCGGACCCGCCGCGACCAGCGCCGCGCCCGCGATCAAAGCCATAAACCGTCGTGCCATCGTTGCCCCCTTGAAGTCCGGTCCCAAAGCCGTCTTAATATCGTCTTAGCGCCGCAACCGCCTGCGCCGCAATGCCTTCGCCGCGCCCCGCAAAGCCAAGGCGCTCGGTCGTCGTAGCCTTGATGTTCACCGCGTCGGGCGCGATGCCCAGCAAGTCCGCGACAGTGTCCTGCATCGCCGCGCGATGCGGACCGATTTTCGGTGCCTCGCAGATGATCGTGACATCGACATTGCCGATCGCGTAGCCCTTTTCGGCCGCAAGCCGCGCGGCATGGCGCAGGAACAGCGACGACGGCGCGCCACGCCACTGGGCGTCGCTCGGCGGGAAATGCTGGCCGATATCGCCTTCGCCGATCGCCCCCAGGATCGCATCGACCAGCGCATGGATCGCGACATCGGCGTCGCTATGCCCGGCGAGCCCGAAATCATGCGGAATCTTCACGCCGCAAAGCCACAATTCCTCGCCCGCCGCGAGCCGGTGGACGTCGTAGCCGGTTCCCACACGCATAGGCGCCGCGGCGGCGAAGTCGCCTAGCAAAGGTCAGTTTATGCAACGCCTCGTCTCCTTCGACCAGCGCCACCGCTAGCCCCGCCGCCCGCGCAACCTGCGCATCATCGCCAGCATCGTCGGGGCCGCTCCAGCCACGATGCGCCGCCAGAATCGCAGCAAAGTCGAACGCCTGCGGCGTCTGCACCCGGCGCAGCCGCTCGCGCCGTGCGGGCGCGCCCATCACGTTGCCGTCGGCCTCGGTGAGGCTGTCGACCACCGACAGCACCGGGATCGCGCCCGGCCGTGCGTCGAGCGCCGCGAGCAGCCGTGCGATCACCGCGGCGGGCAAAACCGGCCGCGCCGCATCATGAATCAGCACCCGTGCGGGCGGGTCGTCCGCCAACGCTTCCAGCGCCAGCCGCACCGATTGCCGACGCGTCGCACCGCCCGTGACCAGCCGCACGCCGGGAATGTCCGCAAGCGCCGCTTCGGCCAGCGCATCGCCGCCTTCGGGGATCGCCACAACGATCGGCCCGATCCCCGCCGCAGCCAGCGCCTCCGCCGAATGGCGTACCACCGGCTTGCCGCGCCACGGGGCGAACTGCTTGGGGAGCGGCTGGCCCGCGCGCAATCCCTGACCGGCCGCCACGATGACGGCGGCGGCAGGGGCGGGGAGGGCGGCTTCATCCATGGCTCACGCGGGTAATCGCTTGCTGTCGGCGCGGCAATAGGGTAGGCGCTGCCCAAATTTTAGGCAAAATGATGACGATCCCCCCCACGCCGCCCGGGCTGCGGCCCATCCGTATCGGCAACATCACCATCGCGGATCCCGTGATCCTCGCGCCGATGACGGGCGTCACCGACCTGCCGTTCCGCAAGCTCGTGCGCTATTACGGCTCGGGGCTCAACGTCACCGAAATGATCGCCAGCCAGGCCGCAATCCGCGAGACACGCCAGTCGATCCAGAAAGCCGCCTGGGACCCGGTCGAGGAGCCGGTGTCGATGCAGCTCGTCGGCTGCACTCCCTATGAAATGGGCGAGGCGGCGAAGCTCAACGAGGATCGCGGCGCGGCGATCATCGACATCAACATGGGCTGCCCGGTGCGCAAGGTCACCAACGGCGAAGCGGGCTCGGCGCTGATGCGCGACCTGAAGCTCGCCGCCGCGCTGATCGAATCCTGCGTCAAGGCCGTGAGCGTGCCGGTGACGGTCAAGATGCGCATGGGCTGGTGCCACGACAGCCTCAACGCCCCCGAACTCGCGCATATCGCCGAGGATCTCGGTGCCAAGCTCGTCACCGTCCACGGCCGCACCCGCAACCAGATGTATCGCGGCGAGGCCGATTGGGCGTTCGTGCGCCAGGTCAAGGACGCGGTATCAATCCCGGTGATCGTCAACGGCGACATTTGCTCGGCCGATGATGCGAAGACCGCGCTCGCGCAGAGCGGCGCTGACGGCGTCATGATCGGCCGCGGCGCCTATGGTCGCCCCTGGCTGCTGGGGCAGGTGATGGCGGCGCTGCGCGGCGAGGCCGGGCGCCCCGATCCCGGCCTAGACGAACAATATGACGTCATTACATCGCATTATCGGGCGATGATCGACCATTATGGAGAAATCACGGGCGTCAATATGGCGCGCAAGCACCTCGGCTGGTACGTCAAGGGGCTGCACGGCTCGGCCGAGTTCCGCAACAAGGTCAACCAGATTCCCGACAGCCAGGGCGTGCTCGACGCGCTCGAGGCCTTTTACGGACCGCATCTGACCAGGGCCGCCGCGTGAGCGCGCTGACGTCGAGCATCCCGACCTTCGACCATGACGAACTGATCCAGTCGCATCCCGTCGCGACTTTGCTCATCGACCGCAACGGCGTCATCCTCTTCGTCAACGCCGCCGCCGAACAGCTTTGCAATACCGGCCGCGCCGCGATGGTCGGCCAGGTCGTCTACGATGTCATCGACATGGACCGCAATTACCGCCAGCGGATGAGCGATCCCGCCTATTCGGCGCTCTTCGCCCACGGCGCGGAGATCAGCGTCGGCGGCCGCAAATCGATCGCGGTCGATATGCAGATGGTCCCCTATGGCCAGAGCGGCCACCGCATTCTCGCACTCGTCCCGTCGCAGCGCGAGGCCGAGTTGATGGGCGGGTCGATCGGCCGTTCGGGCCGCGCCGCCGGCGCCGCCGCCTCGATGCTGGCGCACGAGATCAAGAATCCGCTGGCCGGCATCCGCGGCGCGGCGCAACTGCTCGCGCGCGGCGCCGACGCCGGCAAGGCGCGCTTCACCGAACTGATCGTCGCGGAGGTCGACCGCATCGCGAACCTGATCGACCAGATGGAGCATTTCTCGCGCGGCCAGCCGATCGCCTGCGAACCGCTCAACCTCTACCAGCCGATCCACCAGGCGATGGAGGCGGTGCGCGCCCGCCAGCTTCCCGGCATCCGTTTTGCCGAGGATTTCGATCCGTCGCTGCCGCTCGTGCTCGGCAACCATGACGCCATGGTCCAAATTCTCCAGAATCTCCTCACCAACGCCAGCGAGGTGCTCGCGGGCCGCGACGACGGCACCGTCCGCATCGCGACGGCGTACCGCCACGGCCTCTCGATCGACAATGGCGACGGGCGCGGGCGCATCGCGCTGCCGATCGAGGTCGCGATCAGCGACAACGGCCCCGGCGTTCCCGCCGAAATCCGCGGCGACGTCTTCGACCCGTTCGTCACGACCAAGCGCGAGGGGCGGGGTCTCGGCCTCGCGCTGGTCGCCAAGCTCGCGCGCGACATGGGCGGCACGGTCCAGCATCTGCGCGACGGCGAATGGACGCGCTTCCGGATCCACCTGCCCGCGGCGAAAGAGGGGCGCACCGCATGAACGGAAAGACGATCCTGCTCGTCGAGGACGATCCGACGATCGCGCTCATCATCCGCGAAACGCTGGTCGGCGAATCGGGGGTGTTCGCGGCGGTCACCACCATTGCCGAGCGCAACGCCTGGCTTGCGGGGAACGAACCCGATCTCATCATCACCGACGTGGTCCTGCCCGACGGCGACGGCATCGACTCGCTGTCGGGCGCCGGAGTCGATCCCGACGTGCCGGTGATCGTGCTGTCGGCGCAGAACACGCTCGACACCGCCGTGCGCGCGACCGGCATCGGCAGCTATGATTATCTGCCCAAGCCGTTCGACCTCGAGGATCTGACCACCAGCGTTCGCGCCGCGCTCAAGCGCCGCCGTGCCGAACCCGCCGTGGCGGCCGACGCGGGCCCCGCCGACAGCCATGGCCTCGTCGGTCGCGCTCCGGCGATGCAGGCGGTCTATCGCACCATCGCGCGGCTCGCCTCGAACGACCTGGCGGTGCTCATCCTTGGCGAGATCGGGGACGGGCAAGGAGGTCGTCGCGCGCGCGATCCACGCCACCGGCCTGCGCCGCGCCGGGCCTTTCGTGGCGATCAACATGGCCGCGATCCCGCGCGAACTGATCGAGGCGGAGCTGTTCGGCCATGAAAAGGGCGCCTTCACCGGCGCCACCAGCCGCAGCGCTGGCCGGTTCGAACAGGCGGCGGGCGGAACGCTCTTCCTCGACGAGATCGGCGACATGCCGCTGGAGGCGCAGACCCGCCTGCTTCGCGTGCTGCAGAGCAACGAATATTCGACCGTCGGCGGCAGCCAGGCGCTGCGTGCCGACGTCCGCGTCGTCGCCGCGACGCACCGCGACATGCGCACGCTCGTCGCCGACGGGCGCTTCCGCGAGGATCTGTTCTACCGGCTCAACGTCATTCCGGTGACGCTACCGCCCTTGCGCGACCGGCGCAGCGACATAGCGGCGCTGATCCGCCATTTCGTCGACGCGGGGCGCGCCTCGGGCCTGCCCGACCGCCAGTTCGCGCCCGCCGCGATGCAATTGCTCGAACGCTATGACTGGCCCGGCAATGTCCGCGAACTGGGCAACGTCGTCCAGCGTCTCGCCGTGCTGTCGCGCGATACCGTCGTCGGCGTCCGCGACGTCGAGGCCGTGCTGCACGAAAGCGGGGAGGGCACGCCGATCGTCGCCCCCGCCGATGCCATCGGCCGCGCGGTCGACGACTGGGCGCGCGAGGAATTGGCCGCCGCCGAACAGGACGGCGCGATCCACGAACGACTCCAGGCGATCGTCGAGGCGGCGCTTCTCCGCCGCGTCCTGCGCGACGTGCGCGGCAATCAGCTCGAGGCGGCCCGGAGACTGGGGATCAACCGCAACACGCTGCGCAAGCGGCTGGGGCAGCTGGAGATCGACCCGATGCGGGTCTGACCGGCTTTGGGGGCGGTCAGCGCTAGGCCGCGGTTGTAGTCGATCCTGATCCGGACCCAACTTCCCACCAATGATTTCCCCCCGACCCGAGGTGGCCGCACTTTGAACTGCCACGCCGCCGCGAGCACCGCGCGATTGATTTGCGACCCGTTGGGATATTCGTCCAGTCCGACGCAATCCTCGACGCGGTAATCCGGCGCGGTCCGGCAGGCGATCAGTCCCCAACCGGGTCCGCTGGCGGTCGACAGATAGCCGCGCAGCTCGTCGTCGCTCGGTTCGCGATACCAGGCGGCGGCGTAGAGCGCCTCGCCATTCGGCGCCGTTCCCACCCGCTCGGAGTCGCGAAGGGCCGGGGAATCGCCTTTATTGGGCGGTCCATAGACCTGTCCGCCGGGTGCGCGCGTGCCGATGGGCGGATTCACCGGCGATGGTCGCCATTCGACCTGAGCTCGGCATGGTGGAGGCGGGTTTCGGTTGAGCCGCTTGCGCGGGCAGCGCTTCGGTTGGTCTCGGCTGCTGCGGTTGATCGGGGGCTGGCTGTGGCGATGTCGCCCGATCCTGTCTGGGGCTGCTCGGTACCCGCGCATCGTGCGGCGCCTCCGCGGACGGCAGGCTCAGGACGCTGACGAATTCTTCCTCAAGATGGGGCGGCTTTTCCGAGCCCCACGACAGCAGCATGAACAGCAGGAGCGCCGCAATCACGACGGCCAGGCCGATGGCAAGCGTGCGGCGGCCCACCCCGATGTTGAGCTGTTCGAAGTAGGGAGTGGCTGGAATAGAGCTCAGCGGAAGCAATCTTTGATGACGGAGTGTGCCGGTCGAAGCATCCGGGCCCAACCCTTCCGGGGGGTTAGGCGCACCCCGGAACTTTGACAAGGGAGGGCCCGCGCCGTGACGGGCGATGAAAGGGAAGCACTCCGGAGTGGCCTACCCGCCGTGGATTGCTTCGCTTCGACGACAATGACGATCAACCTGGGCGGCGAGGATAATCCACGTTTCGTTTCGGCCCGACCGTCGCGGCCAACGCCCGATCGAACCGATTTCCGCGATCAGTTGTGACCTGACCGCACATTGTGTGTTTTCTATGCAACAGGTTTGTCGTAGCAAAGCAACAATGGCGAACGGCGCGACGACGGTGAATCAGATGGAGGCCGAGGGGCAGGGCACCCGCTCGCGCGTCTGGACCTTCGCCGGTCCCGAATATTACACGCTGGCGGTCATCGTCAGCGTCGGCATCGCCACCTATATTTTCCTGACCGGCGATGCCCAGAGCGAACGGCTGCTCACCCCGGCGCTGGTCGCGACGATCATGGTGGCCAACCTCGTGCCCGCGATGGCGCTGATCGTGCTGATCGGCAGCCGTGTCGCGCGCGCCCGCGCCATGCGCTCGATGGCGGGCGGCAGCGGGCGTCTCCATGTCCGCCTCGTCGCGCTCTTCTCGCTGATCGCGGCGGCGCCGACCTTGCTCGTGGCGATCTTTGCCTCGCTGCTCTTTCAGTTCGGGGTCGATTTCTGGTTTTCCGACCGATCGCGCGGTATGTTCGAAAATGCCGCGAGCCTGGCGGAGGGCTATTATCAGGAGAACCAGCGCGAAGTCGGCGCCAACACCATCGCGATGGCCAAGGATCTCGGCAACTTCCTTGGCCGCGCGCGCATCGATGACCCCAATTTTTCCAACTATTATTTCCAGCAGGTGGTGGTCCGGAACCTCAATGAATCGGCGCTGATCGAAATCGGCGGCGATGGGGTCGCGCGAACTGCGGCGGGGGTCGATCCGGACAACCGGGCGGCCGAAAACCGCCTGACCCCCGAGATGCTAAAGCGGCTCGATGCCGGCGAAGATGTTGTCGTCGTGCGCCGGTCGGACCGCATCGAGGCGGCGACCAAGCTGCCCGGTGCGCGGCGCGCCTATGTCTACGCCTCGCGCGATTTCAACGTGCCCGGGTTCCAGCAGTCGGTCCGTGCCGGCGACGGTGCTCGCCGATTATAATGCGCTCTTCGAACGGTCGCAGCTGCTCCAGTTGCAATTCAACGGGGCGCTCTATCTGGGGTCGCTGCTCCTGCTCGCGCTCGCAGTGATCGCGGCGATCGTCGTCGCCGACCGCATCGTGCGCCCGCTCGGTACGCTCGTCGGCGCGACGCGTACCGCGGCGGAAGGCGACCTGTCGGTGCGCGTGACGCCATCGAGTCACGACGACGAGATTTCGGTCCTCAGCCGCGCCTTCAACCGGATGACCGAACAGATTCAGGGGCAGACCAGCGCGCTGGTCAGCGCCAACGAACAGATCGAAGCCCGCCGCAGCTTCATCGAGGCGGTGCTGAGCGGAGTCTCGTCGGCCGTCGTTTCGGTCGATGCCGATCATCGCATCCTGCTCGTCAACGCCGCCGCCGAGCGCCTGATCGGCCGCCGCGCGGAAGAGCTGACCGGCCGCCCGCTCGAAGAGGTCGCGCCCGAGCTGGCGCGGCTGATCACCGGCGACCAGCGCGAAGCCGTGGTCCAGCTGGCGCGCAAGGAGGCCGAGCCCGCGACGCTTGCTGCCAAGGCGGTCGCGCAGGGCGACGGTTTCGTGCTCAGCTTCGAGGATATCACCCAGCAATTGCTCGACCAGCGCCGCGCCGCCTGGTCCGACGTCGCGCGCCGCATCGCGCACGAGATCAAGAATCCGCTGACCCCGATCCAGCTCGCCGCCGAGCGCCTGCAACGCCGCTTCGGCGACAAGGTCGAGGGCGATCAGGCGACGTTCCGCAAGCTGACCGACACGGTGATCCGCCAGGTCCACGACATGCGCCGCATGGTCGACGAATTTTCGAGCTTCGCGCGCATGCCCAAGCCGACCTTCGGGGTCGAGGATATCCGCGACATCCTCAAACAGGCGGTGTTCCTGTTCGAGGTCGCCAAGCCCGACATCGAATTCAGCGTCAAGGTGCCGAACGATATCGAACCCCTGGTCTGCGACCGGAGACTTCTTTCGCAGGCATTGACGAATATCGTCAAGAATGCGGTGGAAGCAATTGAAGAAAACAGGAAAAATGACGAAACTTTACCCTTGGGCCACGTTCAGGCCATCCTCGATATGGGAAAAGATGGAGAAGTTCTGATCCGCATCACCGACGACGGTATCGGCCTTCCCGAGGCCCGCGACACCATCGCCGAACCCTATATGACGACCCGCCAGGGCGGCACCGGTCTCGGCCTCGCGATCGTCAAGAAGATCGTCGAGCAGCATTATGGCGAGCTTGATTTCAGCGACAATCGGGCGGGGAAGGGGACGTGCGTCACGCTGACCCTCCACCCCGACCGCCTGCGCCCGCTCGCCGGGACGGGCAGCGACACCACCACAACAGGGCAGGCCGAATCGGTTCCGGGCCGCTTCCGGAACCGCCAGAACAGAGACGATCATGGCGCTTGATATTCTGATCGTCGACGACGAGCGCGATATTTGCGAGCTCGTCGCCGACGTCATGGAAGACGAAGGATATGAGGCGCGCACCGCGTCGGACAGCGACGCCGCGCTCGAGGCGATCCGCCAGCGGCGCCCGTCGCTCGCGCTCATCGACGTGTGGCTGCAAGGTTCGCGGCTCGACGGGCTGGGGCTGGTGGAGGCGATCAAGGCGTTCGATCCGACGCTGCCGATCATTGTCATCTCGGGTCATGGCGGGCTCGATACCGCCGTCGCCGCCATCCGGCGCGGCGCCTTCGATTTCATCGAAAAGCCCTTCGAGGCCGAGCGCCTGCTTCATCTCGTCGCGCGCGCGACCGAGAGCGAGCGGCTGAAATTCGAATATGAGCGCCTTCGTGAACGCGCGGGGCCCGCCGACGAACTGACCGGCACCAGTGCCGCGATCAACAATGTCCGGGCGACGCTGAAGCGCGTTGCCGGCACGGGCAGCCGCGTCCTGATCACCGGCGCCGCCGGCGTCGGCAAGGAAGTGGCGGCGCGCGTGCTTCATGGCTGGAGCGGCCGCCACAGCGCGCCCTTCCGCGTCATTTCCTCGGCGCGCATGGATCCGGAGACGGTCGAGGCCGAACTCTTCGGCTCCGAAAGCGAGGATGGCGCTATCCGCGTCGGCCTGCTCGAGCAGGCGCACGGCGGCACTGTGTTCCTCGACGAGGTTGCCGACATGCCGTTGACCACGCAGGGCAAGATATTGCGCGTGCTCACCGACCAGAGCTTCACCCGGGTCGGCGGCCGCACGATGATCCGCGTCGATGTACGGATCATCTCCGGCTCGGCACGCGATCTGATGACCGAGATCGCCGAAAGCCGGTTTCGCGAGGACCTCTATTACCGGCTCAATGTCGTGCCGGTGCATATCCCGTCGCTGCGCGAGCGGCGCGACGATATTGCCGCGCTGTGCGAGCATTTCGTCGGCCGCTACGCCGCCGATCGCCGCGCGCCGCCCCCCGAAATCAGCGCCGAAGCGATGGCGGCGTTGCAGGCCCACGATTGGCCGGGCAATGTTCGCGAATTGCGCAATGTCATCGAGCGTGTGATGATCCTTGCGCCGAGCGATCGGCTCGGGCGCATCGATGCCGATATGCTGCCGTCCGAACTGGTGCGCGGCGGAACCGACATCCTGCCCAATGCCGAATCGATCACCGCGATTCCGCTGAAGGAAGCGCGCGAGAATTTCGAGCGCGAATATCTGCGCATCCAGATCAATCGTTTCTCGGGCAATATTTCGCGCACGGCGACCTTCATCGGCATGGAGCGCTCGGCGTTGCACCGGAAACTGAAGCTTCTGGGTTTGACCGATCATTCGGACGGCGAAGCCTAGCATCCATCGGCTTTACGCTAGACGTTCCCGGTGCTTTGCCGCATATTGGGCACGCCATGACGAACATGGTGGCCCAGCAAGGGGCATCAAGCGGCTTCGTCCGCCAAGAACAGGAGGCCAATGTGTCCGATAAAAACCAGAATCTCCAAGATCTCTTCCTCAACGCCCTCCGCCGCAGCAAGACCCCGGTGACGATGTTCCTCGTCAAGGGCGTCAAATTGCAGGGCATCATCACCTGGTTCGACAATTTCTCGCTGCTGCTGCGCCGCGACGGCCAGTCGCAGCTCGTCTACAAGCATGCCATTTCGACGGTGATGCCGTCGCACGACTTCGATCTCTCGGCGCTCGGCGACAGCCTGCGCGATGCGCCGCCCAGCAAGGGCAAGGCGCTGCAGGACGTGTTCCTGAATGCAGTGCGCAAATCGGACGAATCGGTGACGATGTTCCTCGTCAACGGCGTCATGCTCCAGGGCGATATCGTCGCGTTCGACCTGTTCTGCATGCTGCTCGAGCGCGAGCGGCAGGTGCAGCTGGTGTACAAGCATGCGATTTCGACGGTGCAGCCGAACGGCCCGATCAACCTGACCGACAGCGAGCCCGAGGGCGACGCCTGACCGACGCCATGTCCGATAATGACGAGGTCGCGCGCGGCGCCACCGCGGTGCTGATCGTGCCCGAATGGCATAGCCAGCGCCTGTCGCGCGACCTCGACGCGCGCGCCGAGGAGGCGAAGGGGCTGGCGCTCGCGATCGGGCTGGAGGTCGTGGCGGTCTATCCGTTGCGGCTGCGGCAGACACGCGCGGCCACCCTGCTGGGCGTCGGGCAGATTGAGGCCATTAAATCGGAAGTTGGCGAAGTTGCCGCGCAGCTCGTCATCGTCGATGCGGCACTGACGGCGATCCAGCAGCGCAATCTGGAGACGGCTTTCGGGGCCAAAGTCATTGATCGGACAGGATTAATCCTCGAAATCTTCGGCGAGCGGGCAGCGACGGCGGAAGGGCGGCTGCAGGTCGAACTGGCGCATCTCGATTATCAGGCGGGGCGGCTGGTGCGCAGCTGGACCCACCTCGAACGCCAGCGCGGCGGCTTCGGTTTCCTCGGCGGTCCAGGCGAAACGCAGATCGAGGCCGACCGGCGGATGATCCGGGGCCGCATGGCGCGCATCCGCAAACAGCTGGAGGAAGCGCGGCGGACGCGGCAGCTCCAGCGGTCGAAGCGCCAGCGCGCGCCTTGGCCCGTGGTCGCGCTCGTCGGCTATACGAACGCCGGAAAATCCACGTTTTTCAACCGCCTGACGGGAAGTGACGTCATGGCGGAAGATATGCTGTTCGCAACGCTCGACCCGACGATGCGCGAGATAAGGCTGCCCGGCATCGACAAGGCGATCTTGTCCGATACGGTGGGTTTCGTCTCCGACCTGCCGACCGAACTCGTCGCGGCCTTCCGCGCGACGCTGGAGGAGGTCACCACCGCCGACCTGATCGTCCACGTCCGCGACATCGTGCATCCCGACAGCGAGGCGCAATATGCCGATGTTGTCGCCATCCTCGATCTCGCTGGGGGTGAACGGGCCGCGGGACGGCGGGGAAGGGGACGCGGAGGCCCCCGCGGCGATCCCGCAGATCGAAATCTGGAACAAGATCGACACCGCCGATCCCGAGGCGCGTGCCGTCATCGCGGAGATGGCGGCGCGGCGGAGTGACGTCGCGGTGATTTCGGCGGTCAGCGGCGAAGGCGTCGATGCGGCGCGCGAGCTGATGGCGGCGCAGCTGACCGCGCAGCATAAATTGCACCGGATTTTCCTGGGCTATGGGCAGGGCGAGGCGGCGGCGTGGCTTCACGCGCGCGGCGAGGTGCTGGGCGACGCGCCCGAGGGTGAGGGGCATGTGCTGACGGTGCGGCTCGATCCTGCGGACATGGCGCGGTTCGAGCGACTGTTTCCGGGCAAGGTATCCTGATCCGTTCGTACTGAGCTTGTTGAAGCGCCGTCCTTTTCCGCGCGACTTGGAAAGAAAGAACGGCCCTTCGACAAGCTCAGGGCGAACGGGGTGCGGGGTAGGGTTAGCTACGCTCCGCCGCCTTGACCGCCTGCCAATGCGCTTCCTGCGCATCGAGCGGCAATCCCACGAGACTGCCGCCGGCATCGGCTTCCATGGCGGCAAAGCGTCGCGCGAATTTCCTGTTGGCGTCGCGCAGCGCGCTCTCGGCATCGACGCCGAGCTTGCGGGCGTAGTTGACGACGGCGAAGAGCAGGTCGCCGACCTCCTCATGGCGTTCGGCATCGCTCGATGCCTCGGCCACTTCGGCAAGTTCCTCGGCGATCTTGTCGCGCGGGCCGTCGGTGTCGGGCCAGTCGAAGCCGACGCGCGCGGCGCGCGATTGCAGCTTCTGCGCGCGCAGCAAGGCCGGCAGCGACAACGCGACGCCGTCGAGCGCGCCCTTGGGGCCGTCGGCGGCGCGCTCGTCGGCCTTGATCTGCTCCCATTGCCGCCGCACGTCGGACGTCGTGACGTCACCGAAGATATGCGGATGGCGGCGTTCCATCTTGTCGGAGATGGCGGTCGCGACATCGTCGAAGCCGAACAGCCCGCCGTCGGCCGCGATCTGGCTGTGAAAGACGACTTGGAGCAGCAGGTCGCCGAGTTCGTCGCAGATGGCCGCGGGGTCGCCGCCGGCGATCGCATCGGCGACCTCATAGGCTTCCTCGATCGTATAGGGCGCGATCGTCGAGAAATCCTGCGCGAGATCCCATTCGCAGCCGCCGTCGGGGTTGCGCAGACGGGCCATGACCCCAAGTAGGCGCTCGATGGGGGACGGGGGCGATGGGGCGGCATCCTGGGACATGAATTTATCCGATAATATATATTATGTTAAATACGATGTGAGCGGGAGAGAGGGTACTCGTTGCTTCATCACCTCGTCATTGCCGCGTCGCTTCGCTCCTCGCAATGACGATGCCCACGATGTCGCGCTCAAGTCACTGCCTGCCAAGTCCGGATCACCAGGAACACCAGACCGAAGATCGCGACCCACGCCAGCGCCATCCTGACCCAGTCCTTCATCGGCAATTGGCGCGCGACAAGCGCGCTCACCACCAGCGCCAGCGAGCCCGCGCCCCAGATCAGATGGACGGCCGTATCGTTCATAGTTGCACCTCCAGCCCGTCATAGCCGGGCTCGACGCCCGGCGGCAGTTCGCCGGCAAGGTCGTCATAATCCATCGTATTGTCCATATGCGTGATGATCGCGCGCGGACTTCCGACTTTTTCGAGCGCGGCGAGCGACATGGCAAGGTGCGGATGCGTCGGATGCGGATAGCGGCGCAGGGCGTCGATCACGAACAGGTCGATGCCCTGGAAAAAATCGACCATATCGTCCGTAAACTTTGAAAAATCAGTGGCATATCCGATCTTGTGCGCACCGTCGCTGAAGATCAGGCCGCTGGCCTTGATCGGACCGTGCGGCATTTCGATCGCCGATACCTCGATCGGGCCGATCGATTGCTGATCCATCAAGTCGACGGGATCGACCGATGCCGGATAGCCGGCATTGCCGGCGAAAGCGTAGGTGAATCGCCATTTGAGCGTATCGAGCACATGATCGCGCGCATAGCAGGGCACCGGCGAGCCGCGCAGGTGCATGACCTGGCGCAGGTCGTCGAGGCCGTGGGTGTGGTCGGCATGTTCGTGCGTCCAGATCACCGCATCGACCTCGCCCACCTGTGCCGCGAGCAGTTGCAGGCGCATGTCGGGGCTGGTGTCGACGAGGATGCGATAGCCGCCGAGCGAGATCAGGATCGAGGCGCGGCTGCGCAGATTGCGCGGATTGTCGGGATCGCACTGGCCCCAATCGTTGCCGAGCCGCGGCACCCCCGACGAGGTGCCGCAGCCGAGGATGCGGACCTTCATGACTGAAAAACCAAACTCAACCCGTTTGTGCTGAGCTTGTCGAAGCACCGTCCTTCGTTTTGCGGCGTCAAAAGAAAGAACGGCCCTTCGACAAGCTCAGGGCGAACGGGAAAGTGGGCACGGGCACCCTGTGACGTCATGGCGCCGCCTTGGAAAAAAGCCTGTAAAAATTGAGGCTTGTCGCTTCGGACAGCGCGTCGCGATCTTCTCCGCGCAGATCCGCGAGGAAAGCCAAAGTGTCGGCGACGAAGGCCGGTTCGCCGGTCTTGCCGCGGTGCGGGACGGGGGCGAGAAAGGGGGAGTCGGTTTCGATGAGCAGCCGGTCCTGCGGCAGCCACTTGGCGGTGGTTTGGAGATCGGCGGCGTTCCTGAAGGTCACGATGCCCGAGATCGAGATATAGAGGCCGAGGTCGAGCGCCTTGCGCGCGAAGTCGTCGCTAGCGGTGAAGCAATGGATCACGCCGGGGAATGCTGCCCTGCCCATTTCTTCGCCGAGCAGCGCCAGCGTATCCTCTTCGGCGTCGCGAGTGTGCACAATCACCGGTAGGTTCGTCGCCTGCGCCGCATGGATATGGCGGCGGAAGCTGTCCTGCTGCCGCACGCGGTCGCTCTTGTCATAATAATAGTCGAGCCCGGTTTCGCCGATGCCGATGACGCGTGGGTGCGCGGCGCGCTCGACGAGCTTGGCGGTGTCGACGTCGGGATGATCGTCGGCGTCGTGCGGGTGGATGCCGACGCTCGCCCAGACATCGTCATTCGCCTCGGCGGCGGCGAGCACGTCGTCCCATTCGCTTTCGCGCGTCGCGATGTTGAGCATCGCGATGACGCCGCGTTCGCGTGCGCGCGCCAGCACCTCGCCCTGCTGCTCGGCGAGCCCCCTGTAATTGAGGTGGCAGTGGGAATCGACGAGCATCAGGGAACTCTCAACGTCTCGTCAATGCGAGGAGCGAAACGACGCGGCAATCCAGGGCGGTGCAGTGCCGCTCTGGATTGCTTCGCTTCGCTGGCAATGACGGAGGGGCCTATGGCAGCAGTCGTCATTCCCCTTCCCCCTCTCCCTCGGGCGGTTCGAGGCGCGGGAAGATCGGGACGGGCTGGCCGACGGTGAAGCCGCTCGCCGCGAGCGTCGCGAACCAGCCGGCATCCGCGAGCGCCGCGGAATCGCGCGCGTCTTCGGCGATGCCCATCTGGTCGAGCAATGCGTCGGCAGCGGCCGGCACCACGGGGCGGATCGCGATCGCGAGCGTGCGCACCGCCTGGAACAGCGTCATCAGCACCCCGCGCATCCGCTCGGGGTCGGTCTTGCGCAGCGCCCACGGCGCCTGCGCGTCGACATATTGGTTGCAGGCGAACACCGCGCGGATCCAGTCCTCGATGCCCACCGAGAAAGCGAGCTGCTCGAACTCGCGTGGCAGCCGCTCGGTCGCCATGGCGTGGAGGTCGGCGAGCAAGTCCCCGTCGTCCGGCACCGGCTCATAGTCTGCTGAAAGCCTGCCATCCAGATTCTTGAAAATCATCGACAAGCTGCGCTGCGCGAGGTTGCCGAAGCTGTTCGCGAGATCGGCATTGGCGGTGCGCACGATCGCCTCGGCCGAATAGCTGCCGTCCTGCCCGAAGCTGACTTCGCGCAGCAGATAATAGCGCAGCGCATCGACGCCGAAACGATCGGCCAGTTCCATCGGATCGACGACATTGCCGAGCGATTTCGACATCTTCTCGCCGCGGTTGAGCAGGAAGCCGTGGCCGAACACCTGCCTGGGCAGCGGAAGCTTCGCGCTCATCAGGAAAGCCGGCCAATAAACCGCATGAAAACGCACGATATCCTTGCCGATCATGTGGATGTCGGCGGGCCAGAACCGTCCCCATTCGCCGTCCCGGCCGGGGAAACCGAGCGCCGACATATAGGTGGTGAGCGCGTCGACCCAGACATACATGACATGGCCCGGCGAGCCCGGCACCGGTACGCCCCAGTCGAAGCTGGTGCGCGACACGCTGAGATCCTTCAGCCCGCCTTCGACGAAGCGCAGCACCTCGTTGCGGCGGCTTTCGGGGCGGATGAAATCGGGGTTGTCGTGGTAGAGCGCGAGCAATTTGTCCTGATAGGCCGACAGGCGGAAGAACCAGCTTTCCTCGACGGTCCATTCGACTGGGGTACCCTGCGGCGAGAGCCTGGCCTCCCCTTCCCCCTGCGTCAGTTCGCTTTCGTCGTAGAAGGCCTCGTCGCGGACCGAATACCAGCCTTCGTAGCGATCGAGATAGAGATCGCCATTGGCCTCCATCGCGCGCCACAGCGCCTGCGACGCCGCATGATGCGCGGGGTCCGACGTACGCATGAAATGATCGAAGCTGATATTCAGTTTGGCATACATCTCACGGAAATATCCGGACATTTCATCGGCGAGCTCGATCGTCGGACGACCCTGGTCGCGCGCGGTCTGATACATTTTCAGGCCATGCTCGTCGGTGCCGGTGGTCAGACGCACGTCGCGGCCGCGCGCGCGCTGGAACCGCGCCATCACGTCGGTGGCTATCGCCTCATAGGCATGGCCGATATGCGGGCGGCCATTGGGGTAGCTGATCGCGGTGGTGATGTAGAAAGGGGTCTTGGTGTCGGGCATGGCCGCGCCTTAGCGGGTCGTGGGCGCCGGGGGAAGTGGCCGCACGTCGACCCCGCGCAGGCGGGGGCCGCCATCGGCCTTGCGCAAGGTTGCTTGCGGCCCCGCTGCGCGGGGGCGACGGTTATCGTGCCGCGGCCTTCGGCGCCAGTTCGGCGAGGCAATTGCCGATCTCGAACCCGACCATCGCGCCGTCGTACGAGCCGCGGATCGCGTCGCGGACGGTGCGCTGCACGCGGTCCCACTGCGCGAGCACCGGCGCGACCTCGGCGACCGGGCGCTCGCGCGCGAGGCGGGCGAGCAGGCCGGGGACGATGTCGATCACAAGTTCGAGCCTGGGGCGGTTCGACGCGCCGCCGACTTCGCGCGCGAGGGCTTCGCGGAGGCGATTGTCGGGGTCGCCCGACGCGGCGATCGCGAGCAGTTTCTTCTCCATCGCGCCGACGTCGCTGTCGATCAGCGCGAGCGCCTTGCCGGGTACGCCGCCCGCCGCGGCGACGGTCGCGCGCAGCTCGGCCATCTCGGTCATCGGCCGCAATTCATGCAGCCACGCCGTCATGACGTCATGCTCAACCGGTTGAAAACGCAGGGTTCGGCATCGCGAGCGGATCGTCGGGAGCAGGCGGCCCGGCGAGTGGCTGACGAGGAAGAAGATGGTTTGCGCGGGTGGCTCCTCGAGCGTCTTGAGCAGCGCATTGGCGGCCGAAGGTTCGAGGTCGTCGATCGCGTCGACGATGATGACGCGCCACGCGCCGAGCGACAGCGAGAAATGCAGCCGGCCCTTGAGTTCGCGCACCTGTTCGATCGTGATGTTGCGCGCGGGCTCCTTGCCCTTGTCCTTCGCCTGCCGCGCGAGGTGGAGGATTTCGGGATGGTTGCCCGCTTCGACGAGGCGATCGGCGGCGGCGTCGCCGGGGTCGTCGAGCGGCGGCGCCTCGCCGATGCCGCCGGGTCCGTGGGTGACGAGGAAGCGCGCGGCGCGGGCGGCGAAGGCAGCCTTGCCCATGCCCTGCGGCCCGGCGAGCAGCCAGGCGTGGTGGAGCCTGCCCGCGGCCCAGGCTTCGAGGAAGGCGTCCTCGGGGGTCTGGTGGCCGATCAGAGCCATGGCGTCAGTTCGGCGAGGATGGCCGAGGTCACGGCATCGGGGGCACCGCCCGCGTCGATGACGCGCCAGCGGCCGGGTTCGGCGGCGGCGATCTCGGCGAAGCGCGCGGCGAGGCGCTGCTGGTAATCGGCCGGCTTGCTGCCCATGCGGTCGGCTCCGGCGGCGTCGCGGACCGACAGGCGCTTCGCCGCCTCGTCGGCACCAAGGGCGAGCAGGAAGCTCCTGTCGGGGAGCAGGCCTTCGGAGCCGATGCGGTGGAGGGTGAGGATGTCGGTGTCGGTGAGGCCGCCGCCCGCGCCCTGATAGGCGCGCGAGCTGTCGACGAAGCGGTCGCACAGCACCCAGGCGCCGCGTGCGAGCGCGGGGCGGATCGTGCGCGCGACATGGTCGGCGCGCGCGGCGGCGAAGAGCAAGGCCTCGCCGCGCGCAGTCCAGCGATCGTCGCTGCCCTCCAAGAGCAGGGCGCGGATCGCCTCGGCACCGGGGCTCCCGCCGGGCTCGCGCGTCGTGACGACGTCGATGCCGCGCGCCGTCAGCGCGGTGGCGAGCGCGCGGATCTGCGTCGACTTGCCGACCCCCTCGCCGCCCTCGAGCGTGATGAAACGGCCGCTCACAGCCCGGTGAGCCGGTAGAAGCCGATGCGCGCGCGGTCGAGCCAGCCGCCCGCGGCGACGTCGTGCGCGGCGAGCAAGGGCGTGGTCTGCGGTGGCAGGCCTTCGGGGGTGACGACGAGCTCGGCGACGCGGGTGCCGCGCGCGACCGGGGCGGCGAGCGGGCTGCGGCTGCGCAGCGTGGCGCGGTAGCCGCCCGCATAGCCCTTCGGCACGGTCATGCGGACGGGAATGGCGGCCTCCGCCTCGAGCGTGGGCCTTGTCCCCTTCCCCACCTCGATCGTGCCGATCTTCGCGCCCGCGGGGACGATCTCGCGGCCTTCCCACGCATCGAAGCCCCAGGCCATCAATCGTTCGGCCTCGTCGCGGCGCGCCTTTTCGCTGCTCATGCCCGCGATGACCATGATCAGGCGGCGCCCGTCGCGCTTCGCCGAGCCGAGGAAGCAATAGCCCGCCTCCGCCGTGTGGCCGGTCTTGAGCCCGTCGGCGGCCGGCGAAGCGGCCGAGGATCGGGTTGCGATTGGGCTGGACGATCGGCTTGCCGTCGGGCGCGGTGCCGTGCTGGAGCCTGGGAATCGAGAAATAGCGCGTGTAGCCCGCGGGATGATCGCGGATCAGCCGGTCGGCGAGCGTGATCAGGTCGGCGGCCGACACCTTGGTCACGCCGCCGTCGGGCCAGCCGTTGGGCGTGCCGAAGCGGCTCGACACCATACCAATTTTTCGCGCTACCTCATTCATTCGCTTGACGAAAAGTTCCTCGCTTCCATCGATGCCGACCGCCAGCACCGCCGCGGCGTCGTTGCCCGAGACGGTGATCAGCCCCTTGAGCAGTTCGTCGACGCTGACCTTTTCGCGCGGGCGCAGGAACATGGTCGAGCCGCCGCTGCTGCCGTTCCATTTCTTCCACGTCGCCTCGTCGACCGTGAAGATGGTGTCGCGCGACAATTTGCCGTCCTTGATCAGGTCGAGCACGACATAGGCGGTCATCACCTTCGCCATCGAGGCGGGCGCAAAATGTTTGTCGGCGCCGCGCGAAAAGAGGATCGCGCCCGAATCCATGTCCTTGAGCATCACGATCGGCGCCTGCGTCGTGTAGAGCGGGCGGCTGACCGGGGCGGGAGCCTTTTTCGCCGGATCGGCCATGCGGCGCCGTCGAGGGGACGAGCAGCAGCGCGAGCGCCGCAGCCGCGGCGCCCCCTGCCCTGGCACGCGTGGAAATGCGCCCCGTCATGGGCCGTCAGCGGTTGCGCTGGACCTGCGCGTCGCGGAAGCCCTTGGCCTTGGCCTTGGCCGCCGCACTCAGCGCATCGGCCTCGCTGGCGAAGGGCCCCATCCGCACGCGCCACAGGTTGCCCGCCTTTACGACGTTGCCGCCGACCGATTTGGCCGCGGCATTGGCGCGCGCCTCGCTGCTGAAGGCGGCGACCTGCACCGCATAGCTGCCGGCCGCGGCGGGCGCGGGCTTCGCGGCGGCGGGTTTTGGCGCCGTCGTTGCCGCCGGTTTCGCGCCCGGACCTTCGACGATGAAGCGGTCGCCGCCCGGCGCGGGGGCCGAGGGGGTGGGCTTGCTCGCCGTCGCGCTCGCCATGCCCGCGGGCACCGGCTTGTCGTCGAGCTTCTTGCGCAGCAGGACGAGCAAGGTGTCGGGGGTCGCGAGGCGTTCGGCCACGGCGCCGCCGCTGCGCAATTGCGCCCTTTCGGCCATCGGCGGGTTGGTGCGGCGGACGCGCACCGCGGCGACCCCGCCGTTGAGACCAAGCTGCTGCGCGGCGCCGCGCGACAGGTCGATCAGCCGGTCATTGACCATCGGCCCGCGGTCGTTGACGCGCACGAGGATGGTGCGGCCCGTATCGAGCGCGGTGACCTCGACATAGCTCGGCAGCGGCAAGGTCTTGTGCGCGGCGCTGATCCCGTCGGGGTTGAAGGGCTCACCGATCGCGGTCGGCGATCCCGCGAGTTCCTCGCCATACCAGCTCGCATAGCCGACATCGTCATAGTCGGCGATGTCGGCGGGGGTATAAGTCGTGCCCGCGACGGTGAAAGGCGCGCCGAGCTTTGGCGGGCCGTCGACCACGGCGGCGCCCGTCGGCGCGGGCGCGGGTCCGGCCACCGGGCCGCCGTCGCGCTTGCCGTCGACACTGCCGCATCCCGCCAGCAGCATGGTTGCCGCCAGCATGACCCTCCGCTTACCGATCGATTTCATCCGCCAGCAACCCCACAGACAGCGCGTAAAAATTGGAACAATTGTAATCGAGTATCGCACGATAGTTGCCAGTGAGCAAATAGGCGGTGCGGCCCGGGCCGTCGGGTTCGAGCAGGGTCGCCTGGACGCGGCCGTCGGGCCAGCGGCCGCCCGCGATCTGGAAGCCGTCGGCGCGCCATTCGGCGATCGAGCGCCAGCGGCTGTGGCGCGCGAAAACGCGCGGGCAGCGGGTGGGCTGAAGCCTGCTGGCGACGCGGTTGCGGTCGAAGCCGGCGGGCACGCCGACCGCGACGCCCCACGGCTGGCCCGCGCGCCAGCCGGCATTGCGCAGATAGCCGCCGATCGATTCGATCGCATCGGCCTCGCTCGACCAGATTTCGGCCTTGCCGTCGCCGTCGCCATCCTCCGCCACACGCAGATAGACCGAAGGCAGGAATTGCGGATAGCCGAAGGCGCTAGCCCAGCTGCCCTTGAGCACGCCGCGCGGCACGCCGCGTTCGACCATTTCCATCGTCGCGAGCAGTTCGGGCTCGAACAGGCTGCGGCGGCGCCCTTCATAGGCGAGGGTCGCGAGCGCCTCCGGCAGGTCGAAACCGCCGGTGACCTGGCCATAGGCGGTTTCGTGCCCGTAAATGGCAATCATGATGCTGGTCGGCACGCCGGTGCGCTGCTCGATGCGCGACAGCAGGGGCAGCAGCCGGTCGTGGACGCGGCGCCCGCCGCCGATGCGCGCGGCATCGACATGTTTCGCCTTGTACGGCGCGAAGGCCGGAATCGGCGTGTCGGCCGAGGGCGGGGCGCCCAGATTGTCGCGGTCGAGCGCGACGACGCGCGCATTGTAGCGCAGCCCCGCGGTGACGCGGTCGAAGGTCGCGCGCGACACTCCCCTCGCCTGCGCCTTGGGCCACAGCGACTGGATATAGGCGTCGAAACCGGCGTCGCCGCTCTGCGCATGGAGCGGGGCCGAGGCCGCCATCGACCAGGCCGAGGCGATTACCGCCGCGAAACCGAGAAAGGATCCGATTCCAGAAGATTTGCTGCGTATCATGTCCACCCCATAGGCATGATCTGGCACGGATGCACGCGCCATGAACAGCCACCCGAGGGACGAAACGAGTCATTCGCGCGGCGGATGGAGCGATGCGGACGGCCTCCGGCCAGGCGTGCGGAACGGCAGGCAGCGGCGGAAAAATCGCCGCTATACCCGGAACATGGTGTCTTGTTGACGCCGTCCCCGGCCATCTGTAGGCCGAGACTTCCGCCGATGCCTGGGGACAATATGACTATCGCGCCGAGCGTTTTGAGATTCTTCTCTCCCTTGCGCCGGGTGCGCGGATGGCGCTCGGCTGGTATCGACCGTCAGCAGACCGGAACGCGCTGCGCATGGCGATGTCACGATCCGCTTTTCGCGCGGCACGGTGAACCTGGATCCCGCCTCGTTTGTCGAATGGAACGTGCTGTTCCTCGGCGATTACGAAGGCGAGGAGAAACGGATTTTCTGCGACCTTGCCAGGCGCCGCGGCAAGACGGACGTGTGCCTGGATGTCGGAGCCAATGTCGGCCTGCATTCGCTGACCTTTGCCGAAACATTTCGCAGCGTCGTGTCGCTCGACCCCAATCCGTTGGTCTTCGAACGACTGGAGCGCAATATCGAGACGGGGTCGGCACGCAATATTACGGCGCTGAACATCGGGCTGGCCGATCGCGACGGCACGTTGATTTTCTATCAGCCCACGGATGCGAGGCAGGGCATGGGGACGTTCGATGCCGATTCCGCGCCTGCCAACGCCCGCGAAATCGCCCTGCCCATACGGATCGGCGACGAGGTGGTCGACGAGCAGGGGCTGGGCGACCGGGTCGATGCGATCAAGATCGACGTGCAGGGCTTCGAGCCGCAGGTTCTGACCGGATTGCGCGCAACGCTGGAGCGGTGCTGGCCGCTGCTGTGGTTCGAAGTATCCGAATCGACCATCGAGCGCTTTACCGATTACGGCGGGATCAAAGGCACCGTGCCTTATGATTTCGACCTTTATCGCTTCGATACCCGTGCCATCGGGGGGCTGATCCATCGGATGCGGCTGTTGCGCTGCGACGTCGACGATCCGTTGACCGGCGCCGATTATGTGGTCGTGCCGAAAGCCTGAATGACGAGGTTTCGCTTGCCGCGCGCGGGCGGCGCGCTATGGCGCGCGGCGAGGACAGGTGGCCGAGTGGTTTAAGGCAGCGGTCTTGAAAACCGCCGTGGGCGCAAGCTCACCGTGGGTTCGAATCCCACCCTGTCCGCCAAATGCGTCCGCAAAATACCGCCGATTGTCCTCGATCGCTCGATATATCCCGCTCGGGTTTTTCTAACCGGTACGGCCCCATGGAGCGGCGTGCCCGTGACCCAGCGGCCCGCCGATCACCCGAAACCGATGGTTCCGCGGCTGTGGACGTGGTATTTGCCAAACGATGACCAATCATCAGGAAATTTTCGACGCGCTGCAGTCGGCCCAGCGGGCGCGTCTCATGTCCCTCTTCAGCAGCAGGCATGCATTGCCATGGGAAGAGGGCGATGATGAATTGACCGGCCTCAGACTCGTCCATATCCGTCAGCCGAGCCGCGGAGAGGAAACCACCGAGTTGAACAATCGGGGCTGGTCGGTCGCGATGCTCATAAACGACAGGGGGCATTGAACGTCGCGGCGTTTATCGGGGTCCGATGACCGGAGAAGGCTGGCAAGCGGCCACCGGGACGCCGCTGCCGCCAAGCCTGCGCCCGTCGCCGCGAGCTGGGACGAACCCTTGAAAACGGGGGCATCGCTCCCATATATAGACGATCGCTGGCTTCGTCCTGCATTCGGCGACTGAGAGACGACCGCGCTCCCGCAACAGGGAGATGCACGTGGATTTCAGCCAATTTCTCTATCATCACCAGATGACGCTCATGGCATTGAGCCGGGCTTGTCGCGCCGAATCCGGCGCGCCGGGGGAGCAGACCAGTGACGTCTGATCGAAGCCAATCCGGCGCCGCTCCGGTGATCACCCGTTCGAATCCGTTTCGGCGAAATCGCACGGTCACGCCGCTTCCTCCGCAGGAGGCACAGCGGCAGGGCGCGATCAGTGCGCTCGCATTCCAGCTGCTCGGCGGGCGGGAACCCGCGCTGGACTTCCTCAATACCGAAAACGCGCTTCTGGGCGGCCGCCCCATCGCGGTCGCGACGCGCAGCAAGGCGGGCTATGTGAGCGTCGAACGCGAAATCCGTTCGCGGTCGGTGATACCGGGCGACCGACATGACGGATGATCGCGAGGGCGCAAGCCATATCGTGCGGTGCTGGTTCGAATGGGAAATCGACGGGCTTGCCCGGAAGGTCATCCTGGTCGTCGAAACCGATCTTCCCATGCAGCCCGACGAAAGCGGCTATGACACGATCATTCTCGACGAGCTGCGCGCGGCCGCCATCGCGCGATCGCGCGCCTCCCCCGGCGCCATCGACCGGATCCGCATTGTTCCCGTGCGCTACTAGCGCTTCGGACGGGAAGACCCGAGCCCATGGCCGATTATGAGATCACCGCCGTTCGCCCGAGCGCCTAGCAGCAGGCGGCCGCATCATATTGACGCGGTGAAGGTGGGCGAGAGCCTGTTTCTGGCCGATCAGATCATCGACTGGATCAGCGCCGGAACGCATCGCTTCTGGGTGTGGTTTCAGAATGAAGAGGTCGATGTCATCGTCAGGGAGCAAGGCTCTTCGCGGCGCTATTACCTCACCATCGCGGGCGGCAATTTCCCGCCCATAGCCCTGTTGTCGCTGCCCCGGTTCTGACGGGGCCCGGCAATTCCGGAGATGGTCCGTGCTCCGGCTAAAGCCGCCGCATCTTCAGCCACGCCGCATCCCCCGTCCAGGTCCGCCGGAACGCGGCATCCGCCGCTGCCGCCTCGGCCTTGTTGCCCAGCTTCGCCTCGGTCATCCACAGGCCGTAGAGCGCCCAGCCGTCGTTCGGCGCCTCGAACAGCGCCTTGCGGAAGGCGGCGCGGGCGTCTTCGTAGCGGCGGGCAGAGAAAAGCGCGGCACCGCGCGACTGGGCGACGGGGAAATACCAGATCGGGGGCTCGTTATAGGGGATCGTCGCCTCGATCTTTTCGGCCTGCTCGAACAAGGCAACCGCCTTCATCGGGTCGCCGCGCCAATGCGCCCGCCGCCCTTCGGCGACGAGCGTCGCGAGGCGGATGACGTCGGGGCCCGGGAAGCCGAGCTCGACCATCGCGGCAACCGCAGGCGATGTTTCCAGTTCGCGCATCGCGGCTATTTCGGCCGCGAAGTCCTTGTCCTTGCGGAGTTCCGCAAAAGCGATGGCGCGCGCATAATGGCGCATCGCCTCGACATAGGCGAGGTCGGACGGCTGTGCGGTTTCGTCGAGAATCTGCGCCGGGTCGGCATATTGGGCGAGCGCGAAGGCCGGGGCGGCGTGGATCGCCTGAACCCAGGGCAGGCCGCGCGCGGTGTCGGTGTCGAGAATGCCCCGCAGCCGCTTCGTCTCCGCCATCACCGTCCGCATGTCGCCGACCATCTGCGCCGAGGTCAGCAGGAAATGGACGTTGTGCGGATAATAGCCGTAGCGGTAGAGCGCATCGTCGCCGACGAGCGCCAGATACTCCTCGTCGGCGCGGGCGGCGAGGATGTTGGCGCGCATCGAATCGGCGTAACGTCCGATGCGGTAATAGATGTGCGACGGCATATGGACGAGGTGGCCGAGCGTCGCCGGCGTCGCCCCCACCAATGTGTCGGCGGCCGCCTCGGCCTTTCCCGGCCGCGCCGCCTCCATCAGGTGGATATAGAGATGCGCGGCCTGCGGGTGGGCAGGATTGCGCGCGATCACCTGCTCGACCAGCGCGATCGCCGTGCCGATGCGATCGGTGATCGGGGCCGCGTCCGCCGTCCAGTAATTCCAGGGGCTGGTGTTCATCGCGGCTTCGGCGGCGAGGATCGCGATGTCGTCGTTCGCCGGGAAGCGCGCGGCGGCGGCGAGCATGGCGTCGGCATAGGCGATATCGAGCGCGGCGCGGTCGCTGTCGCCGGCGGGCGAATAGCGGAGCAACTGCGCCTCGATCAGCGCGCGTTCCTCGGGCGAGACCGAGCCCAATGCGGCTTTGGCCCGGTCGAGCGCGGCGAGCGCGGCACGGTTGTTCGCATCGTCCATGCCGGCGTTGATATTGGGGCCGTTGGCGAGCGCCTCGCCCCACCAGCACATCACGCAGCCGGGATCGAGCTGGCGTGCCTCGCGGAACGAGCGGATCGCGCCCGCATGGTTGAAACCATAAGCGAGCAGCAGGCCCTGGTCGAAATAGCGGCGCGCGTCGCCATCGAGCTTGCCGGCAGGAAGCTGGGTGCGCGGGATGCTGGCGAGCAGCGGCATGGGTGCGGCCCCGCCGCTCGGCGTATCGGCGATATAGCGCCGCGCCATCGCGAGGCGGCGGTCGAGCGCCGCGGCGGCCGCGGCGGGACGGCACGCCCATGCGGCCCGCGCGGGTCGGGTCGAGCGCGGCGAGCGTCGCCTCGGAAAAAACCGGTGCGCGCCGCTCGGCGGCGCTGGAGATGGTGACCGCCATCGCGGTGGCTGCGGCCAGAGTGACAAGCTTGAACATCGGCGAGGCCCCCGTGCTCATGATGCATCGGCGCGGAGGCTACAGGCGCGCGGGGCCGATGTCCATGTACGCCTTTCAGCGGGTTTCGACGGTGAGGTGGGCGATTTCAGGGATCGCCTTCAGCCGGTCGCGGATCGTTTCGCAGTCGCCGCCCTCGACCGAAACGATCGCGGCATGCGCGGCGGGGCCGACACGCCAGACATGGAGGTCGGCGAGCCGGAAGCCGGCATCGGCTCCGACTATGGAGCGGATCTTCGCTTCGAGTGCGGGTTCGCTAGCATCGAGCAGCACCGCGGCGGTGTCGCGGATCAGCGACCAGGCCCAGACCGCGATGACGATCGAACCGGCGATACCGATCGCCGGATCGAGCCATATCCAGCCGAGATAGCGTCCGCCGAGCAACGCCGCGATTGCCATCACCGAGGTCAAGGCGTCGGCGAGGACATGGACATAGGCCGAGCGCATATTGTTGTCGCCGTGGCGGACGGGTTCGGCGTGGCCGTGATCGTCATGGTGGCCGGGATCATGGTCATGCGCGTGGTGGTCGTGATCATGGCCCGGACCATGGCTGTGCCCGCCGCCGAGCAAAACCGCGCAGACGATGTTCACGATCAGGCCGATGACCGCGACGACGGTGGCGTCGAGGAAATCGACCGGGCGCGGGTCGATCAGCCGCTGTGCCGATTCGACCGCGATGCCGATCGCGACGATGCCGAGGATCAGTGCCGAGGCGAAACCCGCAAGGTCCCCGACCTTGCCGGTGCCGAAGCTGTAGCGCGGGCTCCGCGCATGCTTGCGCGCATAGGCATAGGCGATGGCGGCGATGCCGAGCGCGCCGGCATGGGTCGCCATATGGAAACCGTCGGCGAGCAGCGCCATCGAGTTGAAGGCGAGCCCCGCGACGATCTCCGCCACCATCATCACCGCGGTGATCGCGACGACCCACAGGGTGCGGCGGCCATTCTCGTCATGGCCGGGGCCGAGGAAGACATGATCGTGGGTCAGCCCGTTGATCTCGCTATCGAAAGACATAAGCCGCGACCCCTCTTGTCCGCCTGCCACCCTATAGCCAGCCCGCGGCCTGCGCCAAGACCCAGATGCCGATGACGAGGAAGAGTCCCGCCGCGACCCTGCGCACGGTGTCGAGGTTCACGCGCTTGAGCAGTTCGTGGCCGAGAAAGATCGCGGGGACGTTGGCGATCATCATGCCGAGCGTGGTGCCGGCGGTGACCAGTGCGACGCTGTGATATTGCGCGCCGAGCGCGATCGTCGCGACCTGCGTCTTGTCGCCCATCTCGACGAGGAAGAAGGCGATCAGCGTCGTGACGAAGGCGCCGAAGCGCGGTTTGGGGGCTTCGTCGTCCCCGAACTTGTCGGGGATCAGCGTCCAGGCGGCCATGGCGATGAAGCTGATGCCGATAGCGATGCGGAAGACCGGACTGTCGAGAAAGGCGGCGGCCGAGGCGCCGAGCAGCGCGGCGAGCGCATGGTTGGCGAGGGTCGCGACCAATATGCCGCATATGATCGGCAGCGGCCTGTTGAAGCGCGTTGCGAGCAGGATCGCGAGCAATTGCGTCTTGTCGCCGATCTCGGCGAGCGCGACGACCGCGGTCGAGGTGAAGAGAGCTTCCATCGAGTGACTCCGGGGCCGGGCGGCGTTGCGATTCCAACGGACATCGAAACCCGCCGCCCGGCCCGGACGTGGGGTCGATGCCATTGGTCTCGCCCAAACGGTGTTCCCGCTTCCACCGCACCACGGCCTCTCGACCGAGTATGTTGACACGATGGCCCGTCCCGAACGGACGGCTGGCTACTCCCCAGATGACTTGGTCGCGTTAGACGGGAGTTGCTGCCTGTGCAAGCCCCTCCCCTTCGGGGGAGGGGTTGGGGTGGGGCCAGCGAAGTTGCGCAGGGCCGCTGGCCCACCCCGCTCGACTACGGCCCGGCTATGCCGGATCAAGTCTCACTGCCCCTCTCCCGAAGGGGAGGAGGTGGACGAAGTTGCCTCCCCCGCGTCCTTCGCCGCCTTGTCGGCGGCGGCGATGTCGGCATCCATCGCCTTGGCGCGCGACTGAATCTCGTCGGCCGCCTTTTCATAGCGATCCTCGAATTTCGGTTCGTCCTTGCAGGCGGCGAGCAGCAGCAGCGGCAGGAGGAGAGGAGCGGCGCGCATCAATAATCCTTACGATACCGGACGCTGAAATTGGTCTGGCCCGACCCGCCCGCCTGGCTGAGGATCGACAGCGCCGGAGTCAGGCTGATTTCGAGCTGCGTCGCGGTATAGCCGCGGCCGTCGGTGATGACCTCCAGATAGATGTCGTTCGTGATATGCTGGTCGGCGGCGAGCGCGGTACCGCGGCCCTGCGCGTCGTCGGGACCGAGCACGCGCAGCCGGTCGATGCCGGTGGCCGATTGCAGCGCGCCGAGCGGGCTCAAACCGCCGCTGCCGCGCAGGCTGTTGAGCGAGGCGGCGAGCTGCACCGCCTGCAGCGGCGACAGCTCGGTAATCGAACTCCCGAACAATATACGCGACACGATCTCGTCCTGCGGCAGGCCGGGCACGCTCGAGAAAGCGATCTGGGGGTTCTGGGCGCGGCCCGAGACGTTGACGGTCACCGTCACATTCTCGATCGTATCGCTCGCGACGAGGCGGATCGACGGGTCGAAGGCGTCGCCGGTCGGGAAGCTCACCCTGCCCTCCGACAGCTCGAACGAACGACCCGCGAAACCCAATGTCCCGCGCACCAGTTCGATCTCGCCGGTGACGCGCGGCGCCTGTGTGGTGCCCTTCAGTGTCACGTCGGCCATCCATTCTGATTCAAGCCCCATGCCGCTGACATAGATTTCGTCGGTCGCGCGCAGGCGGATGTCGAGGCGGATCAGGTCGAACAGGCTGGTGCCGACCGAAGCGAGGCCGTCGCCGCTGATCCGGGGACGGCCCGCGGGCGGCTTGCGGCGCACACCGGTGAGCACGGGCACGCTCGCGGCGCCCTGGCGGACAATGCGGTAGCGGGTTTCGGGAAGGCGAAGGTCGCCCGAGAGCAAGGCGGTCTGCCCCGCGACCTTTTCGAGCGTCAGCGTGCCGGTCGCGCGCGCCGACAGGTCGTCGCTGCGCGCGAGGCGCGCATTGTCGAGTACCGCGTCGATCTTCATCGGATAGCCGTCGGCGGCGGCAAGGCTCACGAAGCCCGACGCCTTGACCGTGCCGTCGCCCGCGGTCGCGGTGAGCTGTTCGATTTCCAGCCGGTCGCCCGAGAAACGTCCGTTCGCGACCATGTTGGTCAGCCGCGTGCCGTAAGTGATATTCTCATAGGTCAGCGCATTACCGCGGATCACCCCGTTCAGACACGGGTCGGAGAGACGGCAGCTGAAATCGGCGGCGACCGCAATCGGCCCGCCCACACGCTGATCGCCCGACCCGACGAAGGAGAAAAGCGTGTCGGCGGGGCCGTTATAGCGGATGCCGCCGCCGAGCGGGGCGGCGCGCAGCCGCGTCATCCAGTCGCCGCTGCCCGGCGGCAGCGGACGCAGCGAGGCCTTGAGCCGGCCGATGACGCTGCCGCGCTTGCGCATCACCGCGCTCGCCTCGCCGCCATCGGCAAGCAATTTGCCCGCGAAATTGACGTCGACCGGCTGGCTGACCGTCGCGGCGGTGGTGCGGGTGAAGTCGGTGATCGTCAGCCGCGCGTCGGCGCGCGGGAAGGCGGTGCTGTTCGCCTGCTCGAAATCGAGGCTGCCGGTGGCGCGGCCGCCGAGCCCCATGTCGGGATAGACCGCGTTGAGCAGCGCCAGATTGACGCGGTCGAGGCGGCTCTGGACCATGATGCCCTCGCCGAAACGGCCCGCGAGCCGCGCGCTGCTGCCGCGCCCGAAATCGACATTGGTCGGGAGCAGTTCGTAACCGTCCTTGCCGGGAATGATGCGCGCGGGGCTGGTGGTTCGGAAATTGATGCCGGTCGCGCGGCCCTGCACCGAAGCCCGCCAAAGATTCGGCGCGAGGTCGGCGTTGGCGGCGACGCGGAAGGGCACGCCGCTCGATCCCTCGACCAGCGCCTGCGCCTTGCCCGCGCCATCCTGATAATCGATCTTCACCCGGCCGACCGCGATGTCGAATTCGCGGATGCGCGTCTGCGCGACCTGGATGTCGGCGATGACGCGCGGGCGATCGTAAAGGATGACGTCGGCATCGACGACCGCCGAGCCGATGGCGAGCTGCGCGGGTCCCGGCAGCACGACATTATTGGCGCGGACATTGATCGCCGCCGCCTGATATTTCCCCGCGGCGCTGAGGCGGACGAGGCCGCCGAGCCCCTGCCCCGAGGCGTCGAGCTGGCCGGTGAAGGGGCCGGCGGCGCTCTGTACCAGGCGGCCCTTGAAGCCGATGCCCGACAGGTCGCCGCGTTCGACATCAATGGTCAGCGGCCCCTTGGCGGTCAGCAGCACGACATCGGCGGCGAGCGGGCCGTAATCGGTCTCGCCGGTCGCGGCGAGACGGTAGCCGTTCGGGGCGCCGGTGATGCGCGCGACGAGCTTCTGGAGCCCGATGCCGAGGCCGGGGCGGTCGGCGGTGAGGGTAGCGCGCGGATCGGTGATCGTGCCGGCGAGCTGGAGGCCGAGCGGACCGTAGTCGGTCGAGGAAGCGCGCGCGGTGAGCTGGATCTGGCCGTTGGGGTCGTAGCTTCCCTGCCCGCTGGTCACGCGCATCAGCGGAGCGGTGAGGCGCAGGTTGGCGAAGCGGATGATGCCGTCGGTGCCGTAGCGCACGTCGCCCGACGCCACCGCATTGCCGCCGAGCAGGTCGCGGACCCCCGAATTGAACAGCCGGGTCGAGCGCGCGCGGACGCGGCCGACGATCTCGAAGCCGCCGTTCGCCGCGGTCTTGAGGTCGGCGTCGGTATCAATGTCGAAAATGCCGACGCTTTCGATGCGATAATCGTCGATCCGCCCGTCGATCGCGCCGGTGTAGAAGCCGCGGTTGAGGTCTGCGATCAATATGGCCTTGGCCTCGATGCGGCTGGATTTCAGACGCATATTGTCGCTGAGCAGGCGGCCGTCCTTATAGGCGAGATCGCCGTCGAGGCGGACTTGCACCAGCGTGCCACCCGCGACGGTGTCGAGCCCGCGGATGCGCGTCGCGCGGCCCGCCACGGGGATGAATATCTGGTCGGGATCGACGCGCGCCTTGCCCGACAGGTTCAGCGCCTCGATGACGATGTCGTTGACCGCGAGGCTGGCCGCGTTCGCCTGATATTCGACCGTCGGTAGGCGAAACTCGCCGTCCAGCCGCGCCTGCGCGCGCAGTCCGCTGCCGCGCACGGCGGGGGCGATGGCGCCGGGCTTGAGCAGCACGAAGGCGAGTTGCAGGGTGTCGTAACGGCTGGCGCCGAGATCGACGCCGCCGCTGATACCCAGGCGAAAGGCTTCGGACGAAACGCGGCCGTCGAGGTCGGCCTTGCGCTCGTCGAGGCGCGCGGTGAGGTCGATAGCGGTTTCGGAGCCGAGCAGGTCGGCGGCCGGCCCGGCGGCGAGCAGGCGCGACGGCCGGGCGGTGCCCTTGACCGCGAAGGTGCCGTCGCGGGCGGTCAGGCCGAGGCGCGCGAGCGGCTGGGTGCCGAGATCGCCGACGAGCGTGCCGTTCCACGCCTTCCAGTCGCCCTTGCCCGACAGCTTCGCGGTCAGCGGCTCCTTGAACCCGCCCATCGCGGCGAGCACGCCGCCCTGCGGCGCGTTGATATCCATGTCGATCGCGAGCCGGTTCGATTCGGGCACCGCGTCGAGGATGACGGCCAGCTTGTCGCCCTTCGCATCGGCGCCGATCGTTTCGGCATTGGCTGTGACCTGCGCGCGGCGGTCGGCGATGGCGATCTTGCCCGTCAGGCGCGCTTCCTGCCGCCGACCCGCGACCGGGGCTTCGAAGATGAAGCGGTCGACCTGCAATCGGGCGACATCGATGTCGATGTCGGGCAGCAGCGGCTCGCCCCGGTCGGGGACGGGCCTGAAGGCCGGAATCCGCTGCATCGTGATCGTCTGCGCGGTCGCCGAACGGATGTCGATATGATTCCGGAAATAGGCGAAGGGCCGCCAGTCGACCTTGACCTCGGGCGAGCGCAGGAAAACGCCCTTGGGATCGGACAGCGTCAGGTCGCGGATCGACATGGCGCCGAACAGTGACCCGTCGAGGCGGCCGATGCCGATCTTCATCCCGTTTTCGAATTCATATTTCTCGATCTGGGTGACGACGAAGCGCCGCCCGGCGTCGCTGTTGAGCCCGATCAGGAACAGGCCGATCAGCGCGATCAGCCCGGCAATGCCGATCGCGGTCCAGCGCGCGATGCGGCGCGGCCAGGACTGCGCCGGTTTCGGCGGCGGCGGGCTGTCGTCGAAGGCGGCATCTTCGGCCATCAGAAGGCCTGTCCGATCGAGACATAGACGCTGATCCGCGATTCGCCGGGCCGCAGCGGTCGATCGGCGTCGCGATGTCGAGGCGCATCGGGCCGAAATTCGTATAGAAACGCCCGCCGATGCCGACGCCATAGCGCAGGTTCGAGAAGTCCGGGGTCGAGCCGCGGTACACCTGCCCCGCATCGACGAAACCGACGATGCCGTAGTTGCCGAAGCGATAGCGTGCCTCGACGGCCGCCTCGTTGACGCTGCGCCCGCCGATCGGATCATCGTTCGGGTCCTTGGGGCCCAGTTCCTGATAGCCGAAGCCGCGCACCGAGCCGCCGCCGCCGGCGTAGAAGCGCCGCGACGGGGCAAGGTTTTCCCGCGAGGCGCCAAGGATCGAACCGACGCGAACGCGGCCCGCGAGCACGATGTTTTCGGTCACCGGATAATAGCCGCTGACGTCGACGCGCGCGCGGGCATAGGGCGAGAAGCTTCCGCTCAGCGAACCTTCGGGTTGCAGCAGGCCGGTGACGCGAAACCCCTTGGTGGGGTTGAGCAGGCTGTCGCTGCGGTCGATGCCGAGTTGGCCGGTCAGGCCCGCGATATAATAGACGCTGCGGTTGCGTGCGCCACGCGTGAAATCATAGTCGTCTTCGCTCGTCGCGATCAGGTCGAGACCATAGGCATAGGTGATCTTCTTTTGCCAGATCGGGGTCGATTCGCTGCTGATGCGCGCGCCTATGTGTCCGGTCAGGGCCTCGAACGCGTCGTAATCGCTATGAGAGGCTTCGGCGACCAGTGCGAAGGTGCGGTCGCGGCGCCCGGCGTTCGAGCGGCGGAAGGTCACGCCCAGCGCCTGTTCCTGCGTGCCCGCCAGCCCGCGGACGATCAGCGCTCCTTCGGGCGGGAAGAGGTTGCGGTGGGTCCAGCTGCCCTCGATGCGGATACCCTCGCCGGTGCCATAGCCCGCGCTGGCGGCGAGGGTGCGCGGCGGCCCCGCCTCCTGCGTCACCAGCATCGTGACATATTCGGTGCCGTCGCCCGCGCTTTCGCCGGTCTTTTGCGGCTCAACCGCCACCGTCGCGAACAGGCCGGTGGCGACGAGCGCCTGGCGCAGGTCGTCGGTTTTGCGGCTGTCGTAGAGTTCGCCGCGCTTGAAACGCGCCAGCAGTTCGACATGCTCGACATCGAACGCGAGCTTGCCGGTCGTCTCGAACCCGCCGAAACGCGAACGCGGGCCGATATCGACGGGCAGCGTATACACGCCGGCGGCGATCGCGCCGTCGAGCAAGATGTCGCGCTGGCCGACCACCGCGAAGGGATAGCCTTCCTCGGGCAATTTGAGCGCGATCGCAGCCTCGGCGCCCTGCACGCGCTCCGCGACGATCGGTTCGCCGACGGCAAGCGGGAAATTATCCTTGATCAGCGTCGGCGGTACGGTCGGGGCCGCGTCGATCACGATATCGGACAGCGTGTACCGCTGCCCCGGCGTGACGTCGATGATCGCGGTCAGCGGGCGGCGCTGGCGCGGGCCGGTGTTGGCCGGTGCCTGGGCGCCTGTAGACGGGGCACCCCCCTGCGCGCGTTCGCCGTCATTGCCGCCGCCGCGGTCGATGCGGGTATCGACCAGCGCGTCATAATAGCCCTCCGACGCGAGGATGCGGCGCATCAGGTCGGCGTCGGCGGTCAGGCGGGCGCGGACCATGGCGGCGTTCGCCGCCTCGCCGTCACCGTCGTGGAGCGCGGACAGATCCTCGAAGAGGTCGGCGAGGTCGGCGTGGGTGCTGTCGTCGGCGGGCGCGAGGCCGTTGACCTGGACGCTATAGGCGATCTTCACATCATCGTCGGCGGATTCGGGTTCGGCGAATTCGACCGGCTCGACGTTGAAACTGTCGAGCGGCGGCAAGGGTGCCGCGAGTTCGGCATCGTTCACCGGCGCGTCGCCGATCGCCTCGACGGGGTCGCCGTCGGCGAGCGCGGGGGTCGGGGCGGGTTCGGAGCCGGGAACGGGTTCGCCCCCGGCAGCGGCCTTCGCCGCCTGACGGCGCTCGAACTCGGCGATCGATTCGAGCGGAACGTCGAGTTCGGGGTCGTCCTCCGCCGAAATCGGCGGGATCGAACGATCGAATTCCTCATCCTCGATGATCGGCTCGACGATCGGCAATGGCGCACCGGGCGGCGGCGGCGTGGGCTTGGCCATCTCAGCTTCGGGCGCGACCGTTTCGGTGACCGGCGGCGGTGCGGGCGCGTCCTGGGCCTGCGCCGCGGTTGCGGCAAGGCCGAGCAGCGAGACCGAAAGCGCGAGCAGCGGGCGCAACGACGGCCTCGCCGCGGCCGGGCGCATCATTATGCGAGGGTTTTCAGAAATTTGCATCTGCGGACTGCCAATCACCGGCTTCTGACCCGCAGCGGTCGGCGGCGCAACCGGTTTCTGGCAGGATGCGACGGATGGATGACGGTCCGCAAATCATGTCCCCTGCCGTTGTCCGCAGCAACGTCGAGCGGGCGAAAGTGGTTCCGCGCGCTCAGCCTTCCCGGCGCAGCAGGCCGGCCATGATTTCGGCCTGGCGGTTCACCGAGAGGTTGGCGAGGGCATAGGCGCGCGCCGCTTCGTCGGCGAAATCGCCCTTTTCGAGCAGGGTAGCGAGCAGCTTTGCAAGAGCGCCGACATCGCCTTCGTCGAAGAGATGCCCCTGTCCGCCCATCACCTCGGGAATCGCGCCCGAGCGGCTGCCGACCATGGTGCGCCCGCACGCCATGACTTCCTGAATGACGCGGCCGTATTGTTCTTTCCATTTGGGCGTGCTGATCGACGGCAGGACGATGATGTCCGCCGCATTCATGTAGCGCGCCATGTCCTCATGCTTCGATTCGAAGAAGATCACCCTCTCGCGCAGGCCCAGCCGTTCGATTTGCGCCTGAAGCTGAGCGGTATAGGCCGAAGCGCCGATAAAATCGTCGATCAGGAACTGCCAGTTCCCGTCCCGGATGCGGTCGAGCGCATCGATCAGCAGATGGATGCCCTTTTCGGGCGTCTGGCGCCCGAAATAGGCGATCGTCGGGCGCGTCAGGCCAAGCTCGGCCCGCACCGCTTCGCGCACGGCGGGCAGCGGCTGGAACAGGCGCGGGTCGAAGCCGAGCGGGACCTGCGTCGCGGTCAGTCCCATCGCCTCGATCAGCGCGGTGCCGTCCTTGCTGAGCGTCAGGACACGATCGACCTTGCGCTTCGCCGAATGACGAAGCCAGGCTTTGACGAGCGCCGAGGCGATGCCGAGCGGGGCTGCGGGTTTCGGCGGCTTTCCGCAGGTCGCCGCCCAGGCTCTGCGGCATATTCTCGGCCGTCAGCGACCAGAGCCGCGCGTCCGGCGCGACCTGTTTCGCCTGCCGCACCATCATGCTCGCGGGGTCGCTGTCGCAATAGATGTGGGTGGGGCGGAAGGCATCGACGACCGCCTGCAAGCCCTGCAGCGTGTGGGTGCGCTGGTTGGTGCCGGTCAGGTCGAGCAAGGTCAGTTCGTAATTTTCCGGCGGGAAATCGGGTGTGTCGCGCCATTTTCCGCCGACGAAGTGGCGGCGCGGGACGACCAGATGAACCGGGATATCGAGCGCTCCGATCTCGCGGAACAGCGCGCGGTTCACCGGCTCGTGGCACGACAGCGAAATGGCGAGGAGGCGCGGACCCGTCACGCGGCAAAGGCGGCAATGGTACGGCGCGCCTCGTCGGCGATGCTCGCCGAAGGGTCCCAGCCGAGCGCGGCGAGGCGCGAAATATCGACGGTGAACGGGCTGCGGAAAGCGTCGGTGCCGTCGCCATAGGCGATAGCGGCGGGTTGCGGCGCGGCGGAGGCGATGGTTTCGGCCAGCGCCCGCATCGTGATCGCCTGCCCGGCGCCGAGGTTGAAGAGGCTGTTCCACCCGGTTTCGGCGCGAAGCAGCAGGGCGACGGCGGCAATGGCGTCTTCGAAAGGAAGAATGTCCCGGTAACTTCGCCCGTCGTTGCGCAGCGTCATCGCGCCGCTTTCGGCAGCCTGGCGGCACAGATCGAGGAAGATCAGCCCCGCCTGTTCGCCAAGGTCGCGGTGCGCGGGCGCGCCGACCATGTTGGTGGGACGCAGGATCGCGATGCGGTCGGCCACGTCGCTGGCGGTCAGTTCGCCCTCGACCGCAAGATGGGTCTGGCCATAGGGATGGCCGGGCGCTTTCGGCATGTCCTCGCTGTAGAGTTCGGCGGCATTGCCGCCATAAACGTGGAAGGTCGAGAAATGGATGAGCCGCTGCGCCCTGCCCTGCCGCAACGCGGCTAGGCATGCCGCTGCTGTGGAAAGCCCCTGCTCCATGGCGCCGCCGGCATCCTTGCCCGCCGCCTGCGCGCCCGGCATCGCGAGGTTGACGATCGCGTCGAAATCGCCGCCCGGCAGTTCCGCATCGACCTTGCTGTCATAATGGCAGGAGGCGATGCCCGTTTCACACAGCCACGCGGCGCGCGCGGGCGTATCCGAACGCACGGTGACCGCGACATCCCACTCGCCCGCCAGCGCCCCGGCCAGCCGCGCCCCGAAATATCCGCTGCCGCCGACGAGCAGCAGGCGGCCTTCAGCCATGCTTGAGATCCCAGTTGTAGGGAATCTTGTCGGTGAACGGGTCCATGCGGTCGATCTCGTCCGCACGGTGCGGGATCGTCGTGCAATTGGCGACGATCGCCGGATATTGGCCGTAACCCTTGAAGCCGTTCCACACGAAGGGCGGCACGGTGACGAGGCAATAATTATCCTCGCCCATGAAGATTTCCATCAGTTCGCCGCGCGTCGGCGATCCTTCGCGATCGTCGTAGAGGACGAATTTGATGCGGCCGTGAACGACCGCATAGTTGAGCACCATCTCGCTGTGGATATGCCATGCCTTGATCGCGCCGGGCTGGACGCAGGAGAAATAGATTTCGCCGAATTTCTCGAAATGCGGCGCGTCGGCGCGCAGCATGTGCATGATCTTGCCGCGTTCGTCCGGAATCTGCCGCAGCGGGGTGATGATGACGCCGTCGATCATGGTTTTTCCTTATGGTCAGGCCGCCCAGGCGAGCGATTTCGTCCGCGCCCGGGCAACATAGGTTTCGATATCGTGACGCGTCTGTCCGAGCGGATCGGCGCCGTCGGCGACCACCGCGCGATACCAGCCCGCGGTCAGCGCGACGCCGCCCGCGAAGTCTAGCGTCGGCGCCCATTCGAGCTTGTGATAGGCCTTGTCGATCGACAGGCCGAGCAGACCCGCTTCGTGCGGCGCGCCGGCTTCGGCCGCATTCACCCATTCGCCGGGCCAGTGCCTGAGAAATTCGGTCACGAGCCGCTCGACCGATCCGTTCGCCTCGACCCAGGGACCGAAGTTGAAGGCTTCGGTGACATCGGTCGGCGATTTCACCCGCGCGGTCGTCGCCGCGCCGCCGAGCAGCGCCCCGACCCACAGATAGCCGCTCAGCGATTCCAGCACATGCTGCCACGGGCGTGTCGCGCGCGGGTTGCGGATACGGATCGCCTCGCCCTTCGACAGGCTGCGCACGCAGTCGGGGACGATGCGGTCGACCGACCAGTCGCCGCCGCCGATGACGTTGCCCGCGCGTACCGTCGCCATCTTCACCGGACTGTCGGGCGCCGAGAAGAAGCTGCGGCGATAGCTGTGGGCGGCGATTTCGGCGGCCCCCTTCGACGCGCTATAGGTGTCGTGGCCGCCCATCGGGTCGTCCTCGCGATAGCCCGACAATATCTCGCGATTCTCGTAGCATTTGTCGGAGGTGACGCACACCGCGACCGCGGGCCGCCCGGCACGGCGCAGCGCGTCGAGCACATGCACCGTGCCCATGACGTTGGTCGCCATCGTCTCGACCGGATTGTCGTAGCTATAGCGAACGAGCGCCTGCGCGGCGAGGTGCAGCACATAGTCGGGCTTGTGTGTCGCAACGACATCGTCGACGGCACCGGCGTCGCGCACATCGCCGATGATGTGCGTCAGGCGGTCGGCCAGCCCGATGCTGGCGAAATGCGTCGGGCCGTCATCGACCTTGTGCGAGAAACCGACGACGTTGGCGCCGAGCGTCAGCAGCCATTCGGCCAGCCACGAACCCTTGAAACCGGTATGCCCGGTCAGCAGCACCGTCTTGCCGCGATAGGCGTCGCCGAACATCGGGCCGCTTACCACGTCTTCCAGGGCGCCTGCCCATCGGCCCATAGTTCGTTGAGCAGCGAATATTCGCGCGGCGTGTCCATCGGCTGCCAGAAGCCATTATGTTCGAACATCATCAGTTCGCGGTCGGCGGCCAGGCGCTCCATCGGCTCGCGTTCGAGGATCAGATCCTCGCGGTCATCGAGATAATGGTCGACGAAATCGCGGTTGAAGACGAAGAAGCCGCCGTTGATGTGTCCGCCCGAAACCTGCGGCTTTTCGTTGAAGCTGGCAACGACGCCGCCCTCGGTGCCGAGTTCGCCGAAGCGACCCGGCGGATAGACGCCGGTCAGCGTCGCGGTCTTGCCATGCCCCTTGTGGAAATCGACCAGCGCGCTGATGTCGACATCGCCGACGCCGTCGCCATAGGTGGCGCAGAAATGGGTCACGTCGTCGAGATAGCGGGCGCCGCGCCGAATGCGCGCGCCGGTCATCGCATCCTCGCCGGTTTCGGCGAGCGTGACTTTCCAGTCCTCGCTCTGATGCTTGTGGAACTGCAACCGGTCCTCGCCGCGCTTCGACAGGTCGACGGTGACGTCGGACGACTGGTTCGCATAGTTGAGGAAGAAGTCGCGGATGATGTCGCCCTTGTAGCCCAGCAGCAGGACGAATTCGTTGATGCCGTGCGCGGCATAGATTTTCATGATGTGCCAGACGATCGGCTTGCCCCCGATCGGCACCATCGGCTTGGGCAGCGTTTCGGAGACTTCGCGGAGACGGGTCCCGCGACCGCCGCAGAGAATCAAGGCTTTCATATGGGTGAGCTCATTCCGTTCTGATGGTCAGGATGCAGCGGAAACAATCGGTTGGTCAGGCGCCCGGTCGGTAGCCGCAAAGCCGCGACGCTGCAACGCGCTTCGAGGCCCGAGCGGCAATTCATGTGCCGCAGAAGGTGACATAGGGCGCGTCGTCCGCGGGTGCCGGTCCGGCGTAGTCCGACCAGTCGGTCCGTTCGGCATAGGGCGCACGCACGACGTCGAGCAGCGCCAGGAAGGGGGCCAGATCGCCCTGCTCCGCCGCCGCCAGCGCCTCCTCGACCTTGTGGTTGCGCGGAATGTAGAGCGGATTGACGGCGTCCATCGCGGCGGCGCGCTCGATCGGGTTGATCGGTTCGCGGTCGAGCTGCGCCCACCATTGCGCGATCCACGGCGCCATCGCATCGGGGGCCGGGAGCAGCGCCTCCATCGCCGACGAATCGCCGCGCAATATCGTCGCCAATGCCCGGAAAAACAGGGTGAAGTCCGGGCGATGCCGCTCCAGTTCGTCGAACAGCCCGTCGATCAGCGCGGCATCGCTGGAATGCGGCGCGCCGAGGCCCAGCTTTTGCCGCATCGTCGCGAGCCAGATGGCGCGGAATTGCTCGCCGACATCGGCGACCAGCGTCTTTGCGGCCTCGACATCGCCGGGGTCGACCGAATGGATCGCCGGCAGCAGGGCTTCGGCGAAGCGGGCCATGTTCCAGTTCATGATCGCCGAGCTGGTTGCCATAGGCGTAACGGCCGTTGGCGTCGATCGAGCTGTAGACGGTGTGGACCGCGAAGCGATCCAGGAAGGCGCAGGGACCATAGTCGATCGTTTCGCCGCTGACCGCGACATTGTCGGTGTTCATCACCCCGTGAACGAAGCCGATTCCCATCCATTTCGCGACGAGCAGGCACTGGCGCTCGATGACCGCCGACAGCAGGGCAAGATGCGGGTTGGCCCGTCCGGCAAGGTCGGGGAAATGCCGAAGCGAATCGTATAGTCCGACAGCTGGATGACATGGTCGGGACCGAAATGGGCGGCAAAGAACTGAAAGGTGCCGACGCGGATGTGGCTGGACGCGATGCGGGTCAGAACCGCGCCGGGATGCGCGCGTTCGCGCTGGACGCGATCGCCGGTCGCGACCGCCGCAAGCGCGCGCGTCGTCGGCACATGCATCGCCGCCATCGCCTCCGAAACGAGAAATTCGCGCAGCACCGGGCCGATCGCCGCCTTGCCGTCGCCGTTGCGCGAGAAGGGCGTCGGCCCCGACCCTTTCAGCTGCACATCGTAGCGTTCGCCGCCGGGCGCGACGATCTCGCCGAGCAGCAGCGCGCGGCCGTCGCCGAGCTGCGACGAGAAATGGCCGAACTGGTGCCCGGCATAGGCAAAGGCGAGCGGGTTGGCGCCCCCCGGCACGGAATGGCCGGAGAAGAGGCGCGCGAGCGCTTCGTCATCGGCGTCGGCGGCCGCGAGACCCAGCTTTTCGGCGAGCGTCCGGTTGAAGAGGAGCAGCTCCGGGGCCGGCGGCGCCGCCGCTCCGGCGGGGGCGTAAAAGCCTTCCATCTCGCGGTGGAAGCTGTTGTCGAAGGCGATGTCCATGAGCCTGTTCCTCGCCTTTCTATGTCGAGCCTCGCGCCCCCGAATGCAAGCGCGTCAGGCGTGGTGCGCGAGGAACCAGTCGTAGGTGGCGGCGATGCCGTCGCGCAATCCGACCTTTGGCGACCAGCCCATGGCGGCGAGCTTGGCGTTCGACATCAGCTTGCGCGGCGTGCCGTCGGGCTTGGTCGTGTCCAGCTCGATCTCGACATCGGCGCCGACCACGTCGGCGACGAGGCGCGCGAGGTCGATGATCGCGATATCGGTGCCCGAGCCGACATTGACATGTCCGGCGCCGGAATAGGTCTTCATCAGGAAGACGCAGGCGTCGGCGCAATCGTCGACGTGCAGGAATTCGCGCATCGGCGTGCCGGTACCCCACAGCGTCATCGTCCGCGCGCCGCCGATCTTCGCCTCATGCGCCTTGCGGATCAGCGCCGGCAGGACGTGGCTCGACGCGAGGTCGAAATTGTCGCCGGGACCGTAGAGGTTGGTCGGCATCGCGGAGATATAGTCGGCGCCATATTGGCGGCGATAGCTTTGCGCGAGCTTGATCCCGGCGATCTTGGCGATCGCATACCATTCGTTCGTCGGTTCGAGCGGGCCGGTGAGCAAGGCTTCCTCGACGATCGGCTGTTCGGCGAACTTCGGATAGATGCACGACGAGCCGAGGAAGCAGAGCTTGGCGACGTCGGCGCGGTGCACGGCATCGACGATATTCGTTTCGATGACGAGATTCTGGTAGAGGAAATCGGCCGGGAAGCTGTCGTTGGCGAGGATGCCGCCGACCTTCGCCGCGGCGAGGAACACCGCGTCGGGCTTTTCCCGCGCCACCCAGGCGCGCACCGCGGCCTGGTCGAGCAGGTCGAGCGTGTCGCGGCCCGCGGTCAGCACGTCGCAATTCTCGCTGGCCAGCCGGCGCACGAGCGCGCTGCCGACCATGCCGCGATGGCCCGCCACCCAGACGCGTTTGTTTTCGAGGTTCATAGTCTCTTTCTCTTCGCGGCGCCGGTTACAGGCTGATGTCGAGGCCGGCGCGGTGCGGGAAAAATTCGCGGTAGTCGAAATTGCCGTCCCAGATCGCCGGCGCGTCGCCGAGAAAGGCGCCCCACATCGAAAAGGTCGAGCGCGAGGTGACGATCAGCCGCGCGCGCGCCATGCGGGCCATCGCGGCGGCGGCCTGGCCGCTTTCGTCGAAGCGGAGGTCGGCGGCGCCGAGTCCTTCGCGCACTTCGTCGAAGCTGCCGTCGGTGAAGATGAGCAGGCGGGGGCTGGCGAGTCCCAGCTGTTTGGCCCCGGCCTCGATCGCGCCGCGGTACCAGTCGAACGAGGTGCGGGTGTTGACGTCGCCGGTCTGGCCCGGATCGGCGACGAAATCGCCGAGGCGGATATGCACGGCGATGTCGTAATCCTCGCCGGCCGGGCCGGTGCGCATGTTGGCGGCGTACCATTGACGGACGAGCGGCTGATGACCCGCGAGATCGTGGAAATAGTCGCGCAGGCCCGAATATCGGATCACGCCGTCGGTGAGCGTCGCGGCGCGCTCCTCGTCCTCGCCGACCGAGGGGCCTTGGAGGCGCGAGCGCAGCCAGTCGCCCCATTCGCCGCCGCGCCGCGCCCTTGCTACATCGGTATAGAAACGCTTGTCACGCTCGCCGCGCAGCAGCGGCCCCCATTTGAACTGCGCGAAGGTCGGGTAGACGAAGGTGCCGCCGCGCTCCTGTTGCCCGATGACCGCGCGCAGGATCGGGAACAGCAGATTGCCGAGACCCGCGCCCGGCGTCCGGAACAACCCAAAATCCACGGAACTCAGAGATGGATTATGGTACAGCATCGCGCGTGATCAGCCCGCGGCGGACGCCAATTGTCGCACGTCCTCGCGCACCATTTCGCGGCACAATTCGCGCACCGGCGTCTCGTGGCGCCAGCCGAGCTTCTGATGCGCCTTCGACGCGTCGCCGATCAGCAGGTCGACCTCGGTCGGACGAAAATAGCGCGGATCGACCTCGACGAGACAATTGCCGGTGCTGGTGCAATAGCCCTTTTCCTCGACGCCCTCGCCCTTCCATTCGAGCGCGATGCCGACGTCCTCGAACGCCCATTCGACGAAGTCGCGCACCGGGGTCGTCTCACCGGTCGCGAGAACATAATCGTCGGGTTCGTCCTGTTGCAGCATCATCCACATGCCGCGGACATATTCGGCGGCGTGGCCCCAGTCGCGTTTGGCGTCGAGGTTGCCGAGGTAGAGCCGGTCCTGCTTGCCGAGGCTGATCGCCGCAGCGGCGCGGGTGATCTTGCGCGTCACGAAGGTCTCGCCGCGCAAGGGACTTTCGTGATTGAACAGGATGCCGTTCGACGCGTGCATGCCATAGGCTTCGCGATAGTTGACGACGATCCAATAGGCATAGAGCTTCGCCGCCGCATAGGGGCTGCGCGGATAAAAGGGAGTGGTTTCGCGCTGCGGCACTTCCTGAACCAGGCCATAAAGTTCCGAGGTCGATGCCTGATAGAAACGGCACGTCTTTTCCATGCCGAGGATGCGCATCGCCTCGAGCAGGCGCAGCGTGCCGATCGCGTCGCTGTTCGCGGTATATTCGGGGGTCTCGAAGCTGACCTGGACATGGCTCTGCGCCGCGAGGTTATAGATTTCGGTCGGCCGGGTTTCCTGAACGATGCGGATCAGGTTCGTGCTGTCGGTCAGGTCGCCGTGATGCAGGTGAAAGCGCGCGCCCTCGACATGCGGATCCTGATAGATATCCTCGATCCGGCCGGTGTTGAACGACGACGAGCGCCGCTTCAGGCCATGGACGACGTAGCCCTTTTCGAGCAAGAGCCGTGCGAGATAAGCCCCGTCCTGCCCGGTAATGCCGGTTACAAGAGCGACTTTTTCCTGTTCAGACAAGAGGTTGTTCCTCATTCACTATGGGGCGGCAGGGGAGGCAATCGGTCGATTCTAAAGCGGCCCTTCCCTTCCCGCGCCTGACCCGCGAAGTCAACCGGCCTGTTCGCGCCTGCACAACTTCGCGCTTGTTCGCAGGGGTCTAGCTGTCTATCGCGGCGCTTCCGCTTGGGGGCCTACCCTCGTACAGGAGACATATGTGACCGTGCTCATCACAGGGGCCGCTCGGCTTCATCGGTTTCCACCTTGCGCGGCGGCTGATGGGCGAAGGCTCAGCCAGTCGTCGGCATCGACATCGTCAACGACTATTACGACCCGGCGCTGAAGCGCGCGCGCCTGGCGAAATTGTCCGAGGAATTCGGTGACCTGTTCACCTTTCGCCAGGTCGATTTTGCCGATGCGAATGCACTCGACGCCGCGCTCGTCGATCTGAAATTCGCCGATATCGCGCATCTCGGCGCGCAGGCGGGGGTTCGCTATTCGATCGACAACCCGCGCGCCTATGTCCAGTCGAACCTGGTCGGCCATCTGAACCTGCTGGAAGTCGCGCGCGAGCGGCAGGTGCCGATGGTCTATGCCTCCTCCTCCTCGGTCTATGGCGGCAACAAGGACTTGCCCTTCCGCGTCGAGGATCGTGTCGACCATCCCATGTCGCTCTATGCCGCGACCAAGAAAGCCGACGAATTGATGAGCGAAACCTACGCCCATCTCTATCGCATTCCGCTGACGGGCCTGCGCTTCTTCACCGTCTATGGCCCATGGGGCTGACCCGACATGGCGATGTGGATCTTCACCAGGGCGATCTTCGAGGGCACGCCGATCCAGGTGTTCAACGCCGGGGCGATGCGCCGAGATTTCACCTATATCGACGATATCGTGTCTGGCGTGGCTGCCTGCATCGCCAACCCGCCGCCCGACGACGGCGAACTCAAGGCCGGCGGCAGCGCCGCGCCGCACCGGCTTTACAATATCGGCAACAACCGGTCGGAGGAACTGACGCGGATGATCGCGCTGATCGAGGAAGCGTGCGGGCGCGAGGCGATCAAGGAAATGGCGCCGCTGCAGCCCGGCGATGTGCCCGAAACCTACGCCGACATCAGCGCGATCTCGGGCGATCTGGGGTACGAACCGACGACGCCGATCGACGTCGGCATCCCCAATTTCGTCAACTGGTACCGCGACTATCACCGGATTTGATGCCCCGCCCCTGTCCCCCAAGGAGCTGTAGAGAATGAAGATCGTCGTCGTCGGGCTGGGCTATGTCGGGCTGCCGCTCGCGGTCCAGCTTGCGAAGCATTTCGACACCGTCGGGCTCGACAGCAATGCCGGACGCATCGCCGAGCTCAAGGACGGGCACGACCGCACCGGCGAGGTCGACGCGGCGTCGCTTGCCGGTAGCGGCCTGGCGCTGACCAGCGACGCGCAGGATGGCCGCGCCGCCGACCTTTATATCGTCACCGTGCCGACGCCGATCGACGCCGACAACCGCCCCGACCTGTCGCCGGTGCGCAGCGCGACGCGCACGGTCGCGGCGCTGATCGACCCGGCCAAGACACCGACGGTCGTCTATGAAAGCACCGTCTATCCCGGCGTGACCGAGGATATCTGCGGGCCGATGATCGAGGAACTGTCGGGACTGGTCCGCGGCCGCGACTTTTTTCTCGGCTATTCGCCCGAGCGCATCAATCCGGGCGACCGCGAGCATACGGTCGACAAGATCATGAAGGTGCTGGCGGGCGAGAACGACCGGGTGACCGACCTGCTCGCGAGCGTCTATGGCAAGGTGACCAGCGGCGGAGTGTTCCGCGCGAAATCGATCCGCGCCGCCGAAGCCGCCAAGGTGATCGAGAATGCGCAGCGCGACATCAACATCGCCTTCATCAACGAAGTGACCAAGATTTTCTCGGCGCTCGACATTTCGGTGTGGGACGTGCTCGACGCGGCGCGGACCAAGTGGAATTTCCTGCCCTTCGAGCCCGGCCTCGTCGGCGGCCACTGCATCGGGGTCGATCCCTATTATCTGAGCCACCGGGCGCAGGAACTGGGCATTGATCCGCAGGTCGTGCTGTCGGGGCGCGCGATCAACGACGGCATGGCGCAGTGGATGGCCGACGAGGTCCATGCCGCGCTCGGCAAGGACAAGGCCGACATCCTGATCCTGGGCCTGACCTTCAAGGAAAATGTCCCCGACCTGCGCAACAGCAAGGTGATCGACCTCGTCCGGGCGCTGCGCGCGCATGGCCATGAGGTCGCGGTGCACGACCCGCACGCCGACGCCGGCGAAGCGCGGCACGAATATGGACTCGATCTGGCCGCCCTGCCGCGCGATGCGGCCTATGACTGCGTGATCGGGGCGGTGCGGCACGACGCCATCAAGGCGCTGACCCCGGCCGGGCTCGCGGCGATGCTGCGCCCCGGCGGACTCGTCGCCGACCTGCGGCGCATGTGGTCGCCGCCGCCCGGCGAGGCAGCGTCATCGGTCCGATACTGGTCAATTTAACCATCCGGGGGTGGCGCTCGCGCCAATATCTGCCTAATGCCCCGGTCAACGAAAATAATGGAAGTGTGAATGTCGCGTACTCGGGAGTCCTTGTTCGACCGCTGGTTTCTGGCGATTTTTCTGGTTGCCATCCTGTTATTCGGCGGTTCCGCACGGGTGGACAGCGTCGGACTGGTGATCGTGCGCACGCTGGCGATCGCCGCGATCGCCTTTACCTTGCCCGGTTGGTGGGACGAAGCCCGGCGCAGCAAGCTGGTCGATCGTTATCGCCCGCTGCTCCTTCTTCTCGGCGCGGCGGCGGCGTGGATGGTCATCCAGCTCATCCCCCTGCCCGCGGGCCTCTGGGCGATGCTTCCGGGCCATGGCGACCTCGCCGCGAAAATGACCGCCGCGGGGGTCGAGGTCGGCTGGCGGCCGCTGGCCCTGTCGCCGGGGCGCGCGATCCATTCGCTGCTCGACCTGCTCGTGCCGCTCGCCGTCGTGCTGGTGGTCGGCCGCACCTCCGACACGAGCCTGCGCGCGCTGCCGCTGCGCCTGCTCGCCTTTCTCGCCGTCGCAGCGACCTTTGGCATGCTACAATTGCTCATGCCGACGAAGGCGCTCCCTATTTCCACCGCATCACCAATGTCGGTGCGGCGGTGGGCTTCTTTGCCAACCGCAATCACCACGCGGTGTTCCTGGCGCTTTATTGGCCGTTGCTGCTGTGGTTCATCCACGGCCGGAACGACCGCGCGGGCAGCCATGCCGCCACCCTGCTCGGCGTATTGGGCGGCGTTGCCGTGATGCTGGCGATCATGGCGACCGGGTCGCGTGCCGGCCTCGCCATCGGCGGCGTCAGCTTCCTGGCGACGAGTGTGCTCCTCTATCGGATGCGGGGGGCCGCGGTGGGGACCGAATCGGCCGCCCAGATCGTGCGGCTGACCCTGCTTGGCTCGATCGTCGCCACGATCGGCGGCGCGGCCGCGATGCTGGTGCTCGGCGGCGGGTTCATGGACCGGCTGGACCAGGGCGACGTGATGACCGACCTGCGCTTCGCGATCCTGCCGACGCTGAACGGCATCATCTGGGATTATGCGCCCTTCGGCAGCGGCTTCGGCGGCTTCGAGGCGGCGTACAAGATCGTCGAACCGGTCGAGCTGCTGTCGCTGCAATATCTGAATCATGCGCACAACGACTATCTGGAGCTGTTGATCGACGGCGGCCTGCCGGCGCTGGGGCTGCTCGCCGGTTGGGGTTTCATCGTCTGGCGTGCGGCAAGGCGCGGCTGGAGCAACGAGCAGGCGGCGGCGACCGATCGCGTCGGAATCGTCGCGTCGCTGATGATGCTGGGAATTTTCGCGGCGGCGAGCCTCGTCGATTATCCGCTGCGCACCCCCGCGCTGGCGTCGATGGCGACGCTGGCGACGGTCCTTTTGTATCGCCGCCCCGATATTCCGAAAGCCCGGCGCAAGGGACAACGGACCTCGGCGGGGTTCCGCTGAGGCGGACGGCGGGTTCCGACAGGTTTGATTTTGCGGTTTCCTTTGCCGGGCGGGCGGGCTAGTCCCTCGCAAGCGGCCGGCAGATAAAAAAGGGAAGATGTTTCGGTGAATTTTCGTTTGGCTATCGCTAGCCTGACCGCCGCCTGCCTGTTGGCTAGGCTGTGGCGGTCGTCCGCAGCTCATGAGCACACCGACCTTGCAGGTTACCGACGGCAATTCGCTTCCGGCACCGTCGGGAAGCGACTTGGTTGGCGAGACGCGGCCCTATCTGATCGGCCCGTTCGACCGGCTGAGCGTCGACGTCTATGGCGTGCCCGACCTCAGCAAGCAGGTCCAGGCCGACGCGTCGGGCAAGATCCAGCTGCCGCTGATCGGCGAGGTTCAGGCGTCCAACCAGACAACCGCGGAGCTCGCCGAAGCGATCGAAGGGCGGCTCGCCCGCTTCGTTCGCCGTCCCGACGTCAGCGTCAACGTGACCGAATCGGTGAGCCAGGTGCTGACCGTCGATGGACAGGTGACCCAGCCGGGCCTCTATCCGGTGGTCGGCAAGATGTCGCTGATACGGGCCGTCGCGCTCGCGAAGGGCACCACCGAATTCGCCAAGCTGGACGATGTCGTGGTTTTCCGGACGGTCAACGGCCAGAAGATGGCCGCGCTCTACAATCTGAAGGCGATCCGTACCGGCCTTTATGACGATCCGGAGGTGTTCGCGAACGACGTCATCGTGGTCGGCGATCTCGCCCGCCCGCCGTCTGTTCAAGGATATTTTGGCGACGACGCCGCTGCTGGTGTCGCCTCTCGTCGCCCTCATCCGGTAATCTGCAGGAAGTTCGATTAATTCCATGACCGACGCAATACCCCAGCCGCCGACGATGGCCATTCCCGCGAGCCAGACCGGCGACGGCGACCCCGCCCGGCAAGGCAGCGGCTTCGCCACGGCGATGCCGTGGATCCTGCAATATTGGCGCGTCGCGCTGCGCTGGAAATGGGTGATCGTCGGCACGATCGTCGCCTGCCTGATCGGCGGCGCCATCTATACGATGCTCGCGCAACGTATCTATACCGCGAACGCGCGGATCGAGATTTCGCGCACCGAATCCAAGGTGCTCAACATAAACGGCGTCGAGCCCGAGCGCGGCGGGCGTGTCGAGCAGGAATTCTATCAGACGCAATATAATCTGCTGCGCGCGCGCTCGCAGGCGGAACGCGTCGCGAAGAGCCTGAACCTCGCACGCGACCCCGCCTTCCTCGCCGCCTTTGGCGGCAAGGCGCCGCCGTCGTCGCTGCGCGTGATGTCCAAGGCCGAACTCGATCAGGCCACCCGCAGCGTCGCATCGAAACTGGGCGGCAACGTCGTCCAGATCAAACCCGTCATCGGTTCGGCGCTGGTCGATATTTCGGTGGCGACCCCGAATCCCGAATTGTCGGCGAAGATCGCCAACAGCTGGGCCGAGAATTTCATCGCCGACAACCTCGAGCGCCGGTACGATCTCGGCGTCCTATGCCCGCCGCTTCCTCGAGGATCAGCTCAAGCAGACCAAGGCCAAGATGGAAGAGGCCGAGCGCGAGATGATGAGTTATGCCGAACGGCAGGGAATCCTGACCATCGCGCAGTCGGACAGCAGCGACCCGAAGGCGCCGACCGTCGAACGCTCGATCATGGCGACCGACCTTGTCGCGCTGAACGATGCGCTCAATCGCGCCGTCATCGAGCGCATCGCCGCGGAGGGCGCGCTGAAAGCCGCGACCGGCCAGGCGACCGCGGTCGCCGACGGCAGCTCCAGTGTCACCGCCATGCGCCAGCGCAAGGCGGATCTGCAGTCCGAATATGCCAAGCTGATGGTGATCTTTCAGCCTGACTATCCGCCTGCGCAGGCGCTCGACCGCCAGATCAAGGAACTCGACCGTGCGATCACCACCGAGTCCAATCAGGTCGGCGGATCGAGCGTCGCGGCCGCGCGTTCGGCCTATGACGCCGCGCTCGCCCGCGAACAGGAGCTGCGTTCGCGCGTCGCGGGAACCAAGACCAATCTGGTCGATGAGCGCCGCCGCAGCGTCCAGTACGGCATCCTCCAGCGCGAGGTCGATACCAACCGCGAATTGTACGACGGCCTGCTCCAGCGTTACAAGGAAGTCGGCATCGCCGGCGGCGTCGGCACGAACAATGTCGCGATCGTCGATCGCGCCCTGACGCCCGGCAGTCCGTCGAGTCCCAATCTGATCAGCAACATGTTCACCGCCTTGCTCGTCGGGCTGGCGCTGGCCGCGCTGCTGACGATCATCCTGGCGCAGATCGACACGACGGTCCGCGATCCGGCCGAAGCGCAGGATGTCACCGAACTGCCTCTGCTCGGCGTCATCCCCGACACCGACAACGAACTGGCGATCGAAGAGGTGCGCGACCGCAAATCGTCCCAGTCCGAAGCCTATCTGTCGGTCCAGACGGCGCTGCGCTTCTCGACCACGACGGGCGTGCCGAAATCGCTGATGTGCACGTCGACGCGCAAGGGCGAGGGCAAGTCGACATCGTCCTACGCGCTCGCGCTGTCGCTGCACCGGATCGGCCGCACCGCGATCGTCGTCGATTGCGACCTTCGCTCGCCGTCGGTGCATCGCCTCGCCGGGGTCGCCAACGGCGCGGGGACCAGCAACTTCCTGTCGGGCAACAACGATATCCTTTCGATGGTGCATCACGACGAATCGGACGGGCTGGCCTTCATCACCGCGGGCCCGATGCCGCCAAATGCCGCCGAACTGCTGTCGAGCGACCGCATTGCAGACCTGATCGCCGCGCTCAGCCAGCATTATCAGCACATCGTGCTCGACGCGCCGCCGGTGCTCGGTCTCGCCGACTCGCCGCTGCTCGCGAGCAAGGTCGAAGGCGTCGTCTATTGCGTCGAGGCGGAAGGCGCGCGGACCAACGCGATCCGCTACTCGCTGGCGCGCCTGCGCGCCGCCGGGGCGACCTTGCTCGGCGTGGTGCTGACCAAGTTCGACGAAAAGCGCGCCTATTATGGCTATGGGTATGAATATGGTTATGGCTATGCCGACGCGCAGCCGGGGGAATAAGACCACAGTCGGCGGCAGGAGGATCGGTCAACCGGGCGCACGGCAAATGGTGCGCCTGCCGGACCGGGGCATCCTGATCCATGGCGCGGCGATGTTCGTGCTGTGGGTGCTCGTGACCCTGTTCACGGCGTCCACGGTGATGACCTTCTACAGCGCCCCGCGCGCGCTGGCGCTCAACCCGTTCAACGCGACCGCCAAGGCGCAGCTGGCGAACGACATGGTCTATGCCACCGGCGACGCCGGCCGGACCGGCGCCGCCGCGAAACTGAGCCGCGAGGCGCTGGACGGCAATCCGACGCTGGCGACGGCCTATCGCATGATCGGGCTCGACAATGCGCGTCGCGGCAAGCCCGTGAAGCCACTGGTTCTTGCCGCGACCTATCTGACGCGGCGCGACTATGTCGCCAATCTGTGGCTGATCGAGGACGCGGTCAAACGCGGCCGGATGGATCAGGCAATGACCGACGTCGACGCGTCGCTCCGCACCTCGCGGCGCGGTCAGGCCCTGCTCTTCCCGATTCTGGCCCAGGCGGTCGCCGAACCCGAGATGCGCCCGCAATTTCAGCGGCTGTTCCGCGCCAATCCCGACTGGCTGCCGAGTTTCCTTGGCTATTATGTCAATTCGCGCGAAAAGGCGGCGCCGCTGGCGCAGATCATCCTGCCGATCCGCAAGGATTTGCCGGGCAATTATCGCGGTCTCGACCGCACGCTCATCGGCCTGATGGTCGCGCAGCAGGATTTCGACGCGGCGCGCGCCTTCGAAAGGGCGATCGCGGATCCGGTGTCCAAGGCGGGAACGCAAATCATCCATAACAGCCGGTTCGAGGCGGAAGGTCCCTACCCGCCGATCGATTGGCACCTGCTGCGCGAAGCCTCCTATGGGTCGGACATCGAAGAGACGGCGAAGGGCAATCGCCTGGTCGTCGTATCGGACCAGGAAAATCCCGCGATGGTCGCTCGCCAGCTCGTCCAGCTCGCGCCCGGCGCCTATCGTTTCGCCGCGCGCGGCCGCATGATTTCGGGCAACGACGATGCCGCGCTGCGCTGGCAGGTAGATTGCGCCGAGACCGGCGGGCCGCGGCAGCTGGCCGAACTGCGCTTCGCGCGCGGGGCGGAGCCCGAGCCGGTTGACTTCACCGTGCCCCCGGGGCCGTGCCGCAACTACTGGATCACCTTGATCGCCGGGGCCGGCTTTGGCAGCGCGTCGCTGCAGGCCGAATTCCAGTCGGTTCAACTGCAACCCGTCCGGTGAGACCGATGCTGTCGGCCCGGACCGGTCGCCTATCCGTTTCGCAGCGGGACCCGGCTCCATGAGCGAACAGTTCGGACTTCACCGCCTGCTGCGTTACGCGATGGCCCACCCGATCGGGCGGCGCCAGCGCCTGCGCACGCTTGGCCGCATCCTCAGCTGGCAGCTGCGCTCGCGTTTTCAGCGCGAACCGATGGTGTGCGACTGGGTCGGCGGCGCCAAGCTGCTGGCACGACACGGGATGACCGGCGCGACGGGCAATCTCTATTTCGGGCTGCACGAATTCGTCGACATGGCGTTCATGGTCCATCTGCTGCGTCCGGGCGACCTGTTCGTCGATGTCGGCGCCAATATCGGCAGCTACACGATCCTCGCCGCCAAGGTGGCCGGCGCCCGCGTCGCGGCGTTCGAGCCCGACCGTCACACGATGGGTATCTTGCGCCGCAACGTCGAGCTGAACGCGATCGGCGATCTGGTCGCGCTGCACGAACAGGCGCTGAGCCACGCCGAACATGATCTGTGGTTCTCGACCGGAATGGGGACCGAAAACCATGTCCTGCCGGCCAGCGAGCCGGGCAGCATATTGCTCCACGGCACGACGCTTGACCGCGCGCTGGACGGCGATGTGCCGATGGCGATAAAGGTCGATGTCGAAGGTTATGAACCGTCGGTCCTCGCCGGCGCCGCCGCGACGCTCGCAGCGCCCGGCCTGCGCGCGATCGAGGCCGAGACGGTGACCCCCGACATGGAAAAAATGTTCGCCGACCATGGCTTTGTCCAACGCTATTACGACCCCTTCGGGCGCGAGTTCGTCGATCAGCCGGTGGCCCCCGTGAACAACATCCTTTACGTGCGCGACGAAGCCTTTGTCGCCGAACGGCTGCGATCGGCACCCGCCATCGATATTCACGGAATCGCCGTCTAGACGGCGTAGAGCGGCGTCCGCCGCCCCTGGGCGCGCGACGAGAGTTGCCGCGGCTCGCCGCGCTGTGTAGGGAGCGGCCCGCGCTATGAAAATCCTGTATATCCAATATGCAAACCCCGGCGCCTTCCCGGTCGCGATGCGGGCCGGACGCCTGTGGCGCGCGGCGGGGCACGAGGTGCGGTACCTGGGGGTCGATTTCGGCGGCGGCGACCCGCTGGCGATTCCCGCGGACCTTGCCGAAAGCTGCGACTGGGTGCGCCACGGCGGACCGGCGCCCTTTCGCTTCGCGGCGCGCGCGGCGGCGATCGTGCGGCGCTGGCGACCCGATTGCCTCTATATCGCCGACAGCATGGCGGCGCTGGCCTGCAGCCCGCTGCGCCTGCTGCATCGCGGCGCCACCGTCTATCACGAGCATGATTCCCCCGCCCTCGCCGCCTCGTGGCGGATCCGCCTGCAATGGAACGCCCGCGGCGCGCTGGCGCGGCGCGCCGACGCCGTCGTCCTGCCCAATGCCGACCGCGCGGCACTGCTCGCGCGCGACGCCGGCCTGCCGCCCGAACGCGCGCCGATCGTCGCCTGGAACACGCCCTGCCGTGACGAGGTCGGAGCGCCGCGCCAGGGCGATGCCGAAGGGCCGGTGCGGATCGTCTATGCGGGATCGATCAATGCGCAGCGGGTGCCGATGGCGATGATTGACGCGCTCGCCGAAGTCCCCGAGGTCGAACTGACGCTGATCGGCTATGAGACCATTTCGTCGCGCGGCCACAACGACCGGCTCCGCACGCGCGCCGCCGAGCGCGGCTGCGCCGACCGGCTGCTGATCCGCGATGCGATGCCCTATCACGATCTGGTCGTTGCGCTGCGCGATTATGACGCGACCTTCGCGGCATTGCCGGTCGAGGCCGACGATATCAATTTGCGCTACATGGCGGGCGCCTCGAACAAGAGCTTCGACGCGATGGGCCAGGGGCTGGCACTGATCGTGGGGCCGGGCGAGGACTGGCGGACGATGTTCGTCGATCCCGGCTTCGCCGTCGCCTGCGACCCCGCCGACGCGGCGTCGATCGCGGCCGCCTTTCGCGGCCTCGGCGATGACCGGAAGCAGGTGCGGGCGATGGGCGAACGCGCGCGTCGGCGGATCGCGGGCGACTGGGCCTATGACGAGCAGTTGAAGCCCGTGACGCAGCGGATGGAGCGGGCGCGGTGAAAATATTGACCCCGGTCAGCGGCAATCGCTGGGCCGTTCCCGATTGCTATTTTCGCGGGCTGGTGGCGGCCGGGGCCGACGCGGTTTCCTATGACGTCGGCGAAGCCCCGACGTCGCTCGCCGGGCGGATATTGCGCCGTTTCGAGCGGATGACGGGTTCGGCGGCGGCGAAACGGCTCGAAGCGGCGGTCGAAGCGGTCCGCCCCGATATATTGGTCGTGTTCAAGGGCTTCGACTATCCGCCCGCCCTGCTCCGCCGGATCGCGGCACGCGGGATCATTCTCGCCAATTACAATACCGACCATCCGTTCCGCTTCTTCTCACCGGGATCGGGCAACGCGAATGTCCGCGACAGCGTGCCGCTCTATCGTCTCTACATGACGTACAGCGGCCCGATCGGCCGCGAACTGGAAGCCGCCAATCCGGAGCAGAAGGTCCTTGTGCTGCCGTTCGGCCATGCCATCGACGACGCGCTGCACGACGAACTGGCGACCGAAGCCGAGGTCGTGCGCGGCTGCTTCAACGGCAACCCCGACGAGGAGCGCGCCGAGGCGGTGCGCTTTCTGGCTCGGCAATGGCGTGCCGATGGACCTTTACGGCTATGGCTGGGAGAAATTCGTGACGCCGACCGCGACCTTGCGGATTTGCACGCCCGAGGCCGGGATCGACATGTTCCGCATCCTGCGCCGTTACCGCTTCCAGCTCAACCTGTTCCGGCCGCATAACGAGGGATCGCACAATCTGCGCAGCTTCGAGGTGCCGGCGGTCGGCGGCATCAGCCTTGGCCCCGACAGCCCCGAACATCGCGATTTCTTCATCGCCGACCGCGACGCCTTCTATTTCTCCGATGCCGAGGGGATGCTGGCCGAAGCGCGCAAGCTGCTGGCCTTGCCGGCCGATGAGGCGGAGGCGATCCGCGGCGCGGCCCGCGCGCGCACCGTCGCGCTGCGGTCGCATTTCGACGACCGCGCCCGCGTCATGCTGGCCGCGCTGACCGAACTGGTGACGCCATGAACATCGCTTTCCTGACCCCCGGCGCCTTTGGCCTCGACAACGGCAATGGCGGCATCGGCCTCTATAACCGCGATATCGTCGATGCGATCGTCGAGGCGTTTCCGGACGCCGAGGTGACGCTGCTGCAGCGGCTGCTCGACCCGCCGCCGCACAAGCTGCCGGCGCGGACGCGGATCGTGGAGAGCGCGGCGGGCGGCAAGGCGCGCTTCGCCATGGCGATCCTGCGCGAAATGCTCGTATCGCGCTACGATCTGGTGATCTGCGCGCATATCAATTTCCTGAGCTTCGCGCGGCTGCTCGCGCGGCGGAACAATTGCCCGCTGGTGCTGATCGTCTATGGCATCGACGTTTGGGATCCGTTGCCGAAGCACATCCCCAATCTGAAAGCGTGCGTCGCGATCTGGTCGATCAGCCAGATCACCACCGACCGGATGAACGCCTGGGCGCGGCTGCCCGCATCGGATTACGTCCAGTTGCCCAATGCGATCCGGCTCGATCGCTATGCGATGGGGCCGAAACCCGCCGACCTGGTCGAGAAATGGGACCTGCAGGGCAAGCGGATCGTCCTGACCCTCGCCCGCCTTCCCGGCCGCGACCGCCACAAGGGCGTCGACGAGATGCTCGAAATATTGCCGTCGCTGGTCGCGAAACATCCCGACGTCCACTATGTCGTCGCGGGCGACGGCCCCGACCGCGCGCGGCTGGAGGCCAAGGCACGGGAGCTGGGCGTTGCCGGGCACACGACCTTCATGGGATTCGTGCCCGAGGACCGGAAGGCCGATATCTTCCGCCTCGCCGACGTCTTCGCCCTGCCCGGCCGCGGCGAAGGCTTCGGCTTCGTGTTCCTCGAGGCCGCCGCCTGCGGCATCCCGTGCGTCGGCAGCAAGGTCGATGGCAGCCGCGAGGCGCTGCGCGACGGCCTGCTCGGCGAGTTGATCGACCCCGACCATCTCGACGATATCGCGGACGCGGTTTCGCGCGCGCTTGCAAAGCCCAAGCAAATACCGGAAGGTCTGGATTACTTCAGCTGGCCCGATTTCGTCGCGCGCCTGAAGGCGGCCGTCATCGCCGCAGGGACATCGAAAGCGAGTTAGTGGCCAAATCTGCGCTTATCTGTGGAATCAGCGGCCAGGACGGCAGCTTGCTCGCCCGGCATCTGCTGTCGCTGGGCTACAAGGTCGCGGGCACGTCGCGCGATGGCGACATGGTGCGCGGGGCCAATCTCGACCGGCTGGGCATCCGCGACGCGGTGACGATCCATTCGATGGCGACCGCAGACTTCCGCTCGATCATCCAGACGCTCGACCGGCTCGAGATCGACGAACTCTACAATCTGTCTGGGCAAAGCTCGGTCGGCCTGTCGTTCGACCAGCCGGTGGAGACGATGGACAGCATCGGCGGTGCGACGCTGACCCTGCTCGAGGCGATCCGGTTCCTCGGGCGGCCGGTGCGTTTCTACAACGCGGGGTCGAGCGAATGTTTCGGCGATATCGGCGACACGCCCGCGACCGAGGACACGCCCTTTCGCCCGCGCAGCCCCTATGCCGTGGCCAAGGCGACGGCGCACTGGACAGTCGCCAATTACCGCGAGGCCTATGGCCTGTTCGCGTGCAACGGCATCCTGTTCAACCATGAATCGCCGCTGCGCCCCGAGCGTTTCGTGACGCAGAAGATCGTGCGCGGCGCCGCCGACATCGCGGCGGGGCGTGCCGATACGCTGACACTCGGCAATCTCGACATCTGGCGCGACTGGGGCTGGGCGAGCGAATATGTCGAGGCCATGCACCTGATCCTGCAGCAGGACGAGGCGGAGGACTATATCATCGCGACCGGACGAACGACGAGCCTCGAGGCCTTTGTCGCGACCGTTTTCGAGGAGTTCGGACTCGACTGGCGCCGCCATGTGACGACGCATTCGGGACTGATCCGTCCTTCGGACCTGCGCTATAGCGCGGCGTCGCCAGCGAAAGCGGCCGAGCGTCTCGGCTGGCGCGCGGCGGCAGGCGCCGCCGATGTGGCGCGGCGAATGGCGGCGGCGCAGCGCGACGGCGAGGCGTGGCCCGGCAAGACAGGAAATAGCTGACCCATGTTGTTCGAGAGCCCCGAAACGACGATCGGTTTCTGGCTGGCGGTGGGCTTTGCGGCCTTTGTCGGCACGCTCGTCCATCTGGTCAAATCGCCGAAGGGCACGCTGGGTTTCCCGCTCGCCTTCATGCTAGCCCTCTATGTCATGCACATCGGCGCGATCGTGCATCTGGTGCCGGGCTATTTCCACCAGAACAACGCCTTTCTGTTCGGTATCGGCTATACGCGGATTTCCGTCGCCAAAGGCATCCAAGTGTCGATGATCGGTTATGTCGCGATGGCTTTCGCCATCTGGCTGACCACCTACTTCCGCCAGAACTACAGCCTCGAATTCGATCGCGCGCGTTACCCCGCCCGCTTCCTGCGCACCGCGGAACGCTCGATGCTGATCGTCGGCAGCATCTTTTTCGTGGCCATTCTCGTGGCACCCGAATTGACCGCCGTGCCCAGTCTCGGCGCCGTGGTGTTCAGCAGCCGCAGCCTGCTGCCCATCGCCATCTGCTTCGCGCTGCTGCGGCGCGTCTGGCTGGGCGAGGGCCTCAGCATGTGGCAAATCGGGGCGCTGACCGCGGCAATCCCGCTCGCCAACCTGCTCGGCACCGCGATCCTGGCCGAAGCCCTTGCGACCGTCATTTTCATCGGCTGTTTCTGGCTTGCGATCGTCGGTCGGCGGCTGGGCGTGTGGCGCGCGCTGCTGGCGCTCATGCTCGGCCTTTATGTCTTCCTGTACCTGTCGATCAACTATCTGCTCGTTCGCGGCGAATTCCGCGAAATCGTATGGCAACAGACCTCGACGTTGGAACAGCGCGTCGACGGGCTGTTCGACGCGCTGTCGAAATTCACACCGCTGTCGACCGACGACGAGGATCAGCTCTTCGCGCTCGACGCGCGCCTCAACCAGGCGCTGTTTACCGGCATGGCGGTCGAAAAGCTCGAGTATCAGCCCGATACCTATGAAAATGGTTCGACGCTGCTGGCCTACATGTTCTCCTTCGTCCCGCGCATCATCTGGGTCGACAAGCCCGTACGCGGCGGTTCGGAATTCCTGACCCGCCATACCGGCTATCAGGCGAGCCGCGAGACGACCTATGGCATCGGTCCCTTTTTCGAATTCTACGTCAATTTTGGACTGTGGGGCGTCATTGTCTTCTCGATGATGTTCGCCGCCCTGGTGCGATGGATCGACCTGCGATGTTATCGCGCGATGGTCTATGGCCGGATGACCGAGGCGGTCCCGCTCGCGGTCGGCGCGCTGGCGCTGGTGCAACCGCTGTCGACGATGTCGTCGGTTTTTTCGTCCTTCTATGCGTCGATCATCATCGGCTTCATCATCGCCAAGATGATGGAACGCTATCTCGACATCCGGACCTTTGCGGAAGCGCAGGCGAAAATCAGCCGCGTATGACGCGCCTGCTGCTGATCAATCCCAGCTTCCGCCTCGAACAGGGCGGCCCGGCCTATTCGGTCGGGCGGCTGGCGGGGGCGCTCGGCGGGATCGGGCATGACGTGACGGTCTGGGCGCCCGACGGCAGCGCCGAACGCGCGCGCGATTTCGATCCGACGGGGCGGGTGATCCCCTCGACCGCGCCGGTCGGCGACGTGCTGGCGTCGCAGCCCTGGGATGCCGTGCACGACAACGGACTGTGGCTGCCCTATGGCGCACAAGTCGCCCGCCATTGCCGCGAGCGCCGCATCCCGCGCCTGCTGAGCGTCAGGGGCATGATGCAGCCGTGGGCCTGGCAGCATCGCCGCTGGAAAAAGCGGCTCGCCTGGGCGCTGTACCAGAAGCGCGGGGTCGAAAGCGCGGCGCGGCTGCACGCGACGGCGGCGGACGAGGTCGCGCGGATCCGCGAGCGCTACCCCGAGCGGCAGCCGCTGCTGATCGCCAACGGAATCGATATTCCCGATGCCGCTCCGCGCGCGCCCAAGGCAGTCGATGCGATGCGTACCGCCCTGTTCCTGGGGCGGTTGCATCCGGTGAAGGGGCTGACGATGCTCGTCGATGCCTGGGCCGAGGTGCGGCCCGCGGGATGGCGGCTCCAGCTGGTCGGCCCCGACGAAGAGGGTTTCCGGGCGCAACTGGAGGCCCGGATCATCCAGAACGGGCTTTCGGAGGTGATCGCGATCGACGGGCCGGCGAGCGGCGACGCCAAGCGCGCCCATTATGACGCCGCCTCGCTGTTCGTGCTGCCGAGCTATACCGAGAATTTCGGTATTTCGGCCGCCGAAGCCCTCGCGCATGGCTTGCCCGTGATCACCACGACCGGCACGCCGTGGCAGGTGCTGGAGACCGAAGGCTGCGGCTGGTGGGTCGCCCCCGAGGCCGCCGCCATCGCGGGCGCGCTGGCCGACGCGACCGCCCGGCCCGACGCCGAGCTCGTCGCCATGGGTGCGACGGGCCGGGCATGGGTTGCCGATCACCTGCACTGGCCCGCCATTGCCAAGCAGTTTGCCGATGCCTATGCGGACATGCTTGCCAGCCCGTCGCCGAGCTTAATCAGGGGATTCTCGGTGGTTGTACCGAGCGTGCGTTTTACGATCGTCACTGTCTGCTACAATCCCGGCGAGGCGATCGACGCCTGCCTGCGTTCGGTCGCCGACCAGGGTTATCCGCATATCGAGCATATCGTCGTCGACGGTGCCTCGCCCGACGGTACGGCCGAGCGTATCGGCAAGCTCGACTGGTTCAGGGGCAAGCTGGTATCGGAGCCCGACAAGGGCATTTACGACGCGATGAACAAGGGGGCGGCGCTGGCGACGGGCGATTATGTCGGCTTTCTCAACGCCGACGACTGGCTCGGCGATCCCGATGCCGTGGCGCGGCTCGCCGAAGCCGCCGCAGCCCATCCCGGCGCCGACGCGGTTCAAGGCGATGTGGTGATCGTCGATCCCGCGAAACCGGCGCGCCAGCGCTATTATTCGGGCGCGGGCAACTGGCGGCGGCGCTTGCGCTGGGGCCAGATGCCGCCGCATCCGGGCTTTTACATGCGCACGGACCTGTTTCGCGAAATGGGCGGATTCGCGACCGATTACCGGATCGCCGCCGATTACGACCTGATGCTGCGCTTTTTCTGCACCGGTGGGCGGACGTCGGTGCACGTCCCGGCTCCAATCGTCACCATGGCGACCGGCGGCGTGTCGAACCAGGGCCTGCAGAGCCGCAAGATCATCAACCGCGAGATCAGGGTCGCGTGCAAGCGCAACGGGGTCAAGACCAATGCGCTGATGATCTGGTCGAAATATCTGACCAAGATTTTCCAATATGTGCCGCGCCGGGCCTCCTGATGGATAGGGCGCTGACGCTGGTGACCGGCGCCAACGGCTTCGTCGGAGGCGAAATCGTGCGGCAGCTTCGCGATCAGGGGGCGCCGGTCCGGTCGGCGGTGCGGCGGGCGGCGGAGCCCGGTGACGCCGCGATCGGCGACATCGGCCCCGACACCGACTGGCGTTCCGCGCTCGCCGGCGTCGAGCGCGTGATCCACTGCGCCGCGCGGGTGCATCAGATGGACGACAAGGGCGCCGATCCGCTCGCGGCCTTTCGCGCGGTCAATCGCGATGGCACCGCGGCGCTCGCCCGCCAGGCGGCTGAGGCGGGCGTCAAGCGGCTGGTTTTCCTGAGTTCGATCAAGGTCAACGGCGAAACCACCGGGGGCCGCGGACCTTTCACCGCCGACGACCGGCCCGATCCGCAGGATCCCTATGGCGTATCCAAATGGGAGGCCGAGCAGGCGCTGCACGCCATTGCCGCCGAAACCGGCCTCGAAGTCACCGTCATCCGCCCGCCGCTCGTCTACGGCCCCGGCGTGCGCGCCAATTTCGCGCGCATGGTGTCGTGGGTCGCGCGCGGGCGCCCCCTGCCCTTCGGTCTGTGCCGCAACCAGCGCAGCCTTGTTGCCGTGAGCAACCTAGCGTCGCTGGCCGTCGCCGCGAGCCGCCATCCGGCCGCGGCGGGCACCACGCTGCTTGCGAGCGACGGCGAGACGGTGAGCGTTCGCGACCTGCTCGCGCGCATCGGCACGGCCTTCGGCCGCCCGGCGCGGCTGTTTCCCGTTCCGCCGCCGCTGCTGCGCCTTGCCGGCAGCGTGACCGGTCAGCGCGCCGCGATCGACCGGCTCTGCGATCCGCTGGTGGTCGATGGCGAAGCAGCGCGGCAATTGCTCGGCTGGCACCCGCCGATGACGATGGCCGAGGCGCTCGCGCAAATGGCGGCGGCGGAGGTGTCGCGATGATCGACATCGGATTGGCGCTCGCCGGCATCTGCCTGATCGCGACGGTCATGCTGCTGAGCCTCTATGTCGGCTGGGCGAAACAGCGGCTCGTCGACACGCCCAATGAGCGCAGCGCGCATATCGTCGCCACGCCGACGGGCGGCGGCATCGTGTTCCTCTCGGTATGGGTCGTCCTGCTCGCGGCGGCGGCGTGGCTGATCCCCGATCAGGTCACTGCGGCGCTGGCGCTGGGTCCAGCGGTCGTCACACTGATGTGGCTCGGCTGGCTCGACGACCGCACGCCCCTGCCCACCTCGCTGCGCTTCGCGGTCCAATTCGGCTGCGCGGGGCTGTTTCTGCTGCTGTGGCCCTGGCCCGAACTGCCCGCGGACTGGTTTGCGCCGCTATTCGTCGTGGCTTTGCTCTATCTCGTCTATTCGGCGAATATCACCAATTTCATGGACGGCATCGACGGTATCGTTGCGCTCCAGATGCTCGCCTTCGTCGCGGGGGCGCTGCTGATCCTGCCGCCGACGATCCTCGACCCGCCGATCCTGTTGCTCGGCGCCGCGGTGCTCGGTTTCTTCCTGTTCAACCGCCCGCCGGCGAAATTGTTCATGGGCGACAGCGGCAGTGCGCCGCTCGGGCTGTTCGCCGCCGCCGTGACGCTGGCGGTGGCGGCGTCGAACTGGCGTTTCGGGCTCGCGCTGCTGCTGCTGCAGGGGGTGTTCCTGTGCGACAGCGCGGTCACGCTGCTGCGCCGTTTCCTGCGCCGCCAGAATGTCACCCAGGCGCATAGCGAACATGCCTATCAGCACGCAAAACGCCGCTGGGGCCATGCGCGCGTCAGTTATGTTCTGTTCGCCGTAACCCTGCTGGTGCAGATCCCGGTCGCCTATGCCATCGCCTGGCTTTACCTGCCCTTCTGGACCGCCGGCATCGACCTCGTGCTGCTCGCGATCTTCGCCGCGCTCTTCCGGGCCGGAACCGCGCGCGCCGATTGATCTTTGCGGGAAGCTTGTCCATAGACCTTCCGCCACTATCTGCGCCGAGGCGGGGTGGTCGCAACGGGAAAATGCTGACCTTATGAGCGTTGCAATTCAGCCAATTACGGGCCGCCGCCAGCGTTTCGCGCTGGTCGGATGCGGCCGGATTTCGGCCAATCATTTCGCGGCGATCGAGGCGCATTCCGACCGCGCCGAGATCGTCGATGTCTGCGACGTCGATCCGGTCGCGCTCGGGTCAGCGGTCGAGCGCACCGGCGCGCGCGGCCATGCTTCGCTGACCGAAATGCTAGCCGCGACCGATGCCGACGCGGTGATCGTCACGACGCCCAGCGGCCTGCATCCGGCGCAGGTCATCGAGATCGCCGAATCCGGTCGTCATATCGTTTCGGAAAAGCCGATGGCGACACGCTGGCAGGATGGGCTGCGCATGGTCGAGGTCTGCGAGAAGGCCGGCGTCCAACTTTTCATCGTCAAGCAGAACCGGCGCAATGCGACTTTGCAACTGCTCAAGAAGGCGGTCGGCGACGGCCGGTTCGGGCGTATCTATATGATCGCGGTCAATGTGTTCTGGACGCGCCCGCAGGACTATTACGACAGCGCGGCGTGGCGCGGGACATGGGAATATGACGGCGGCGCGCTGATGAACCAGGCGAGCCATTATGTCGATCTGCTCGACTGGCTCGGCGGCCCGATCGAGAGCCTGCACGCTTATACCGCGACGCTGGCGCGGAACATCGAGGTCGAGGATACGGCGGTGATGAACATCCGCTGGCGTTCGGGCGCGCTGGGGTCGATGAACGTGACGATGCTGACCTATCCGAAGAACCTCGAAGGCTCGATCGCCATTCTCGGCGAGAAAGGCAGTGTGAAAATCGGCGGGACCGCACTCAACAGGATCGAAAACTGGCAGTTCGACACGCCGCACCCCGACGATGCCGAGGTCGCGGGCGCCTCCTATGACACACCGTCAGTCTATGGCTTCGGGCACCAGCTCTATTACGACAATGTCATCGGCACGCTGGCGGGCGAATGCGATGCCGCGACCGACGGCCGCGAAGGGCTTCGGAGCCTCGAAGTGCTGATTGCCGCCTATCTGTCCGCACGCGACGGCAAGCGCGTGTCCCTGCCGCTGGATTATTGATGGGCGTGAAGATCCACGACACCGCGATCGTCGACCCCGGCGCCGAGATCGGCGACGGCACCGCGATCTGGCACTGGGTACATGTGTGCGGCACCGCGCGGATCGGCGCGGGCTGTTCGCTCGGACAGAATGTCTATGTCGGCAACCATGTGACGATCGGCGACAATGTCCGTATTCAGAACGGTGTGTCGGTCTATGACGCGGTGACGCTGGAGGACGATGTCTTCTGCGGTCCCGCGATGGTGTTCACCAACGTCTACAATCCGCGCGCGGCGATCCCGCGCAAGGACGAATATCGCGAGACGATCGTGCGCAAGGGCGCGACGCTCGGCGCGAATTGCACGATCGTGTGCGGCGTGAAGATCGGTGAATATGGCTTCGTCGGTGCCGGATCGGTGATCAACCGCGACGTCGAGCCCTATGCGCTGATGGTCGGAGTGCCCGCGCGCCGGATCGGCTGGATGTGCGAATGCGGCGTCCGGCTCGAGGGCGACGGCGATGTGACCTGCGCCGCATGCGGCAAGGCCTATCGGATCGGCGACGACGAATGCGCGCCGCGATGAGCGAAACGATCGAATTCAATGACCTGAAGGCGCAATATCGCGCGGTGAAGGACTCGGTCGATGCGCGCATTCAGGCGGTGCTCGACCATGGCCAATATATCATGGGGCCCGAGGTCGCCGAGCTGGAGGCGAAGCTCGCCGCCTATACCGGCGCGAAACATTGCATCGGCGTGGCATCGGGGACCGAGGCGCTGCTGATCGCGCTGATGGCGCTCGATATCGGGAGCGGCGACGAGGTCGTCACCACCTCGGCCACCTTCGTCGCGACGGTCGAGGTGATCGCGCTGCTCGGCGCGACGCCGGTGTTCGTCGACATCGACCCGGCGACCTCGACCATCGACCCGCAGGCGGTAAAGGCAGCGATTTCCGGCAAGACCCGCGCGATCATTCCCGTCTCGCTCTATGGCCAGTGCGCCGACATGGACGCGATCAACGCGATCGCCGCGCCGTACGGCGTCGCGGTGATCGAGGATGGCGCACAGAGCTTCGGTGCAACCTACAAGGGGCGGCGCAGCGGCAACCAGTCGCTGGTCGGCTGCACCAGCTTTTTCCCGGCCAAGCCGCTCGGCTGTTATGGCGACGGCGGCGCGATCTTCACCGGCGACGACGGTCTGGCGCAGGCGTGCCGCGAAATCCGCGTCCACGGCCAGTCGAAGCGCTTTCATCACACGCGCATCGGCGTCGGCGGGCGGCTCGACACGATCCAGGCGGCGGTGCTGCTCGCCAAGCTCGAAGTCTTCGACGACGAAATCGTGCGACGCCAAGCGCTCGGTGCTCGCTATCTGACGGCTTTCGCAGGGCATAACGCGCTCGAACTGCCGATGATCGCCGAGGATCGAACGAGTGTCTGGGGTTATTTTGCCGTGAAATCGCCGAACCGCGCCGCGATCCTCGATGCGCTGAAGGTGGCTAGGCGTGCCGACCGGAGTCCATTATCCCGAGCCGATGCACGTCCAGCTGAGCTTATCGGGACACATGCCGTGTCGCGGGCAGCATGGCCGAAACCGATCGCTGGGCAGCACAGGTGTTCAGCCTGCCGATGCACGCCTATCTGGCCGACGCAGTGCAGGACCGCGTCATCGCCGCCGTGCTGGCCGGGGCTGAGCGCGGCCTAGGGTCCGGCATGGGCCGCCTTTTGAACATGCAGCTAAGCTGGCCGGCGACCCTGCTCGAGCGGGCGCGCCGCCTGTTCGAAGCGCATTGGCACCGGCTGAGCGGGCGCCGCTATTTCATCGACACCGCGGGCACGCAGGTCGAACTGCGTTTCCGCATGTGGTTTTCGCAGAAGATCCTGCGCCGCAATGCCGATGCCTATTGGCCGGTGCACCCCTCGACCCGCGTGCGCGGCGGGCGCTTTGTCGTGATCGGTCCCGAGACCTCGCCGGGCTGGAGCGTCGGCTGCGACATCGACGGGCGCGGGGGCATCCATATCGGCGATTATACGCAGGTGGCGCCGGCGGTCCGGATGCACTCGGTTCCCGATGGGCAAGAGCCCGTTGAGCCGCCCGGCGATTTCTCGATCTTTATCGGCAAATACTGCCTGCTGACGATGAACGTCACCGTCGAAGCCGGCGTGACATTGGGCGATTTCACGATCGTCGGAGCGAACAGCGTCGTCACCGACAGCTTTCCCGAAGGCTATTGCGTGATCGCCAGCAGCCCTGCGCGCATCATCAAGAGGCTCGATCCGGCGGCGTGCGAGCATTGGCGGCGCCCGAACGCCTATGTCGGCTATACGCCGCTTGGCGAAATCGCGTGTCTGCGCGCCACCGCGGTCGACGCCGCGCTTTTCGACCGCATATGGGGCGATCGCTGATGCACGCCGTGCCCTGGAAAATCCGCTTCGCGCAGCATGTACTGGGCATCAACGGCGCGGCCTATTGGCCGATGCATCCCGACAGCCAGCTCGACTATCCGAACCGCGTCCTGCTCGGGCGCGACAGCTGGCCGGGCATCGCGCCCTTATGCTATGTCAGCGCCAATATGGGTATCGTGATCGGCGACGGGGTGACGGTCGGCCGCGAGGTCGGGCTGATCTCGGGCGACCATGATCCGACCCGATTGACGAACTATCTCGACTCCGATCCGCAAATCATTGGCAATCATTGCATCATCGAGGACGGCTGCACGATCCTGCCCGGGGTCGAACTCGCCGAGCATATCGTCGTGACGCGCGGCAGCGTGGTGACGCGATCCTGCCTGCAGCCCCGCGCGATCCTCGGCGGCAATCCCGCCCGCGTCGTCGGCACCCATGATCGGCTCGGCACCGGTAATCGCCGCGGATGCGCCGCACGGCTATATCCGTGCAAGCGATTTCGACAACTTCGCGCGCCGCAATCTGCGCCATCGCTATCTGGGGCGTTTCGGCGCCGCATTGGCCGCTGCCGACGGCGACTGAGCATGTGCGGCTGGGGCATCCTCGTCCACCGCGACGGACGTTCCGTCGAGCGGCGGCACCTGCAGGCGATGGCCGATGCGGTCGCGCACCGCGGACCCGATGCCGAGGGGGTGATCGGACTGGGATCGGTCGGCCTCGCACATCGGCGGCTCAAGGTGATCGACGTCCACGACCGGTCGAACCAGCCGATGCAACTCGGCGACAGCTGGCTGATCTTCAACGGCGCCATCTATAATTTCCAGGAATTGCGCGGCGAACTCGAGGTGCTGGGGCACAGTTTCCACACCCGGTCGGATACCGAGGTGCTGCTCCATGCCCTCGACGAGTGGGGCAGCGATGCCCTGCCCCGCCTCAACGGCATGTTCTCCTTCGCGTTCCACGATGCGAGGCGCGGCACCCTGCTCCTCGCGCGCGACCGGTTCGGGATCAAGCCGCTCTGCTATCATCTGTCGGGCAATCTGCTGATCGCGGGTTCGGAGGCGAAGCAATTGCTGGCGACCGGCCTCGTCGAACCGCGGCCCAATCTGTCGGCGGCGCGCATCTTCCTGGAAACCGGACGGCTCAATGTCGACGAACATACGCTATTCGCCGATATCGTGAACCTGCTTCCCGGCCATTGGCTCGAGATCGATCTCGCGAGCCATAAGGTCGAGCGGCGGCGCTGGTATGACCTTGCCGAGCGCATAGAGCCCGCACGGCCGCCTTATGCCGAGGCCGTCAGCACGATCCGCGACCTGCTCGGCGATTCGGTGCGACTGCGCCATATCGCCAATGTTCCGCTCGGCGCGGCGCTGTCGGGCGGACTCGACAGCACGGCGATCGCGGCGCTCAGCCGCCCGCTCCTGGCCGATCCCTCGCAGCATCCGGTGTTCACCACGTGGCACGATGCCGCGGGCCACGACGAGCGCGCGCTCGCCGCCAGCGTCGCGAACCGCTTCGGCTATCGCCATATCGAGGTGCCGGTCGACCTGCCCGGCTATTTCACGCCCGGCTGGCTTCAAACCTTCGCGCGCCTGCAGGATCAGCCGCTGCCGAGCGGCAGCCATTTCAACGAATATGCGCTGTTCGAAACGGCGCGCGGTCATGGCGTCACGGTCTTTCTCGACGGCCAGGGTTCGGACGAATATTTTGGCGGCTACGGCGAATATTGGTTCGCGGCGCAGCGCGCGGCGCTCTTGTCGGGACGGTTCGGCGAGGTCTGGACGAACCTGCGCGCGCGCAGCCTGTCGACCGGCGAACCCTTGCTGCTCACGACGCGCAAATGGATCGCGAGCCAGCTCGGCGCCGTGCCGCGCGTCTCGGTGTTGATGGACGGCGCCTTCCCCGCCGGGATCGCGGGCACCATCGCCTCCGACAGCGAACTGCCGCGCGATTTCGAGGCACTGGTGCTGGCCGAGATCGGGCGGCTGTCGATCCCCTATCAGCTCCATTCGCAGGACCGCTTCGCAATGGCCTTCGGCGTCGAATCGCGCCTGCCCTTCCTCGATTACCGGCTCGTCGAATATGTCGCCGGCCTGCCGGTCCGCTATCGCGTCGGCGGCGGCTGGCAGAAGCGCATCTTGCGCGACGCGGTGCCCGAATTGCCCGACGCGGTGCGCTGGCGGCGGCAGAAGAACGGCTTTTCGTCGCCCGACGCCGGCTATTGGGTCGCGAACAACGGCGCGATGCGCGCAATGATCGACGATGCGCTGGGCACGCTCGCGCCGTTCGTCGATGCCGCGCTCGTAAGGCGTCGGCTGGACGGCCTCACGCCGACGGCGGGCGATTACGACCAGGCGATGTTCCGCCTGATCAGCCTCGCCGCCTGGGTCAGGGCTTTCGATGTCCGGCTGTGATCCCGTGCCCAATTCGGTCTTTGCGAGCGCCCCGATATCGGTATATCGCCCCCGGGTCGCGGTCGTCTTCAACGATCCGGGCTGGCCGATATGGTGGAAACGGTGCTGTTGCAGTCATGATCACGATCGTCGACCATCCGGACGCCCGCCATTTCCATCTTCCTTGCGACGATCCCGAGATCGAGCTCCGCCGCACGCGCCCCGGTTGCGAGTTCGCCGCGCGGCGTTGAATCGGGCCATGTTTCCCGGGTGCCACGCCACCCGGAACAGAGCCCGTCCTTCAGCGTGGCGGGACTCGACCGCTTCGCCGCGACCCGGGTGTAGACATTGAAATTCCTGCTCGACCGCCTCTTTCACCTGCCGCGCATCCGGTTCGTGCGCAATTTCGCCACGCTCTCGCTGGGGCAAGGCATTTCGGCGCTGGTTCCGATCCTCGCCGCGCCGATATTGGGGCGTCTCTACCTGCCCGCCGATTATGGCATATTGGGCAGCTATATGGCGCTCGGCGTTGTACTCGGAACGCTAAGCAACCTTCAGTATTTCAAGGGAATCATCGTCGACAAGCACGACGAGGAGGCCGCTGCCACGCTCGCGCTCGCGTTGCGCGTCGCCTTCGGCACATCGGCGCTGGTCCTCGTTGGGGTCGCGCTGGCCTATCTGCTGCTGCCGGGTGGCTCGGCCATCGACGCGCTGTGGCCCTGGCTATGGTTCCTGCCCTTGACCGTGCTGGTGTCGGGCAATGCCACGACGCTGCAGGCCCTTGCCAACCGCGAGAACCGCTATCGCTTCATGAGCCGCTACCAGATCGTCAATATCGTCATCACGGTTTCGGCATCGATCCTCTTCGGCTTTCTGAAATGGGGCTCGACCGGCTTGATGGCCGCCTATTTCATGGGCCAGATCGGCGCCTTCGCCTATCTGGTCAACGGCAATCGCGCCGCGCTGCGGACCGCGCGCGCGACCTCCCCGGGCAGCGCCGCGCCGCCGCGATCCGCCACCGCAAGTTCGCGATCTGGTCGACGCCGACGTCGGTCGTCGAACAGGCCGCGATGATGGCGCCGGTCTATGTGCTGGGGCTTCAGGCGGGGATGCTCGCGCTGGTCGGCCATTTCAACCGCGCACGCGGCTTGCTGGCGATGCCGGTCCAGCTCTTCGCGCAGGCGATCGGACAGGTCTTCTTCCGCCGCGGCGCGGAGGAGATCGGCCATTATGGCAGTTGCAGCCATTTGTTCGTCCGGCTGGCGATCGGGCTGACCGCGATCGGCATTCCCCTCTTCACCCTGCTCTATTTGATCGCGCCGACGCTGTTCGTGTTCGTCCTCGGGCCGAACTGGCACGAAACGGGCGAGGTCGCCCGCATATTGGCACCGGTGATCGGGCTTCAGTTCATCACCATGCCGCTGACCAAGATCCTGTGGCTGCATGGTTATCAGCGTCTGGATTTCTGGATGTCGTCCTTTTTCGCCGCGACGACCGCCGGCGCGACCGCGCTCAGCATCTGGCTGCACGCCGAGCCGATCGGGGCGATCATCGCCTATGCGGTGGCGCAGGGCCTCATGTACGTCACATTCCTTGGCACGGCCTTTCTGATCGCCTACCGCCATCGCAGGACATCGAGGGAATCCGCAGCGACATGATTGAAGGGCAAAGCCCCACCGACCGGCTGAACGAGCAAGTGGGGGCGACATCGCTGTTGCGCGCGACGCGCTTCCTGCCGCGCTGGCTCGCGCTGCGTGCGATGGCGAAAAATCATCCGGCGTGGCGGGTTCAGCGCGAAACCGTAGGCTATGCGGTCAGTCCGACCATCGTCCACTGGTTCGACCAGTTCGTCTTCAGCGAGGCCGACCGCGCCTATTGGCCGGTCGATCGCACCAGCAAGATCGTGAACTGGCGCAATATCCGGGTCGGGATCGATTCCGCGCCGGGCTTCATGCCCAATTGCTATATCCAGGGCATCGGGCTGATTGACATCGGCGATTATGTCTGGATCGCGCCGGGCGTCCATATCATCTCTGCCAATCACGACATCCACGATCATCGCCAGCACAGTCCGACGAAGGTGACGATCGGGCGTCACAGCTGGCTGGGCGGCGGTGCCAAGGTCATGCCGGGGGTCGAACTCGGCCCTTTCACCATCGTCGCGGCGGGGGCTGTCGTGACACGCTCCTTTCCGGAGGGATATCAGATCCTGGCCGGGGTTCCGGCCAAGCCGGTCCGCCGCATCGAACGCGAGCAATGTGTCGATTACAGCCGCGAGCATCGCTACCACGGCTATATTCCGGTCGAGGATTTCCCGGAATTTTCCCGCCTCGCCCTCCATTCGGAATTGCTGGACTGCTGACCGATGGAGGGTTTCTTTGGGCAGCCGCGAACGATACTTCTGATTTCCCCGCAGCGATGGGACGCGCCTGCGGTGTCGAAGCATCATTATGCGCGCCTCCTGGGCGAACAGGGGCACCACGTCTTTTTCGTCGAACCGCCCGACCTGGCAGCGCGGGGAACGACGGTCGCGATCGAACGCTCCGTGGCGACGGGCGTCGATGTCGTACGATACCGTATCCCTTTTCCCTATCGCACGAAATTCCATGCGCGGTGGCTGTTCCAGTCGCTGATGAACCGCACCGCACCGCGGATAGTCCGGGCGGTCGGAGAGCCTATCGACCTGGTATGGGATTTCGACGACAATCTGCTGTTCAATGACCTGCGCCGCTTTTCCGCCGGGCGCCGCGTCTTTCATCCCGTCGACAATATCGCGCCCGAACTTTCGTCGGCAAAGCATGCACAGCTGATCCTGTCGAACAACGAAGCCTATATGGCGTCGCTGCCCCCGTGCGGGCGCGCAAGATATTGATCCCGCATGGTACGCAAAATGCCTATGTCGAATTCGGCAAGGCGCAGTTGGCCCGCGGTTTCCCCTCATTCCGCGACAAGCCGCTGACGGTCGGCTATGTCGGAAACCTCGACCGCAACGATATGGACTGGGAGGCCTTGCACGCGGTCATCGAAGGCCATCCCGACCTGATGTTCCGCATCATCGGTCCCTATGGCCGGGAGGCGCCGTCGGTTCGCGAAACGGCCCGGCTGCGCGGCAACGCCAACGTCGCGCTGCCCGGCCGGATGACCAGCGAGGCGATCATCGCCGCCGCGGACAACATCGACATCTGGCTGCTCACCTATCGCTATCCGGAAGGAAGCAGCCTGATCTATCCGCACAAGGTCAACGAATTTCTGGCGACCGGAAAGCCGATCCTGTCGAACCGGCTGTCCTTCCCCTTTCCCCTCGGCGCGATCCAGCACTCCGCCTTCGACGACAATCGCGATATGGTCGAGTTGCTTGCCGCGATGCGGAAAGACTATGCCCAAATCGGGCGGCCATTCGCGGAAGTGCGTGCGCAGTTCGCGATTGCGAACAGCTATGCCGAGCATATCGCGACAATTTCGAACGCGATATCGGAGCTGAGCGATGGGGAGTGACCGACGGCCATGATCACCATCGTCGATTATGATGCGGGCAATCCGCGCTCGATCATCAACATGTTGGCCTATCTGGGCGTGAGCGCCGAACTGACAGGCGATCCCGACACGGTCGCCAAAGCCGGCCATCTGATCCTGCCGGGCGTGGGCAAGTTCGACTGGGGCATGCGGCGGCTCCACGACAAGGGGCTGGCGGGTCCGCTCGACGAAGCGGTGAAGCGCGGCGTGCCGATACTCGGCATCTGCCTCGGCGCGCAATTGCTGACGCGCGGCAGCGAGGAAGGCGAGCTTCCCGGCCTAGGCTGGATTCCGGCGCGTACGGTGGCGTTCGACCGCAGCCAGCTGGACGCGAGGCTGAAGGTTCCGCACATCGGCTGGGCCGATACCGAATGGGCCGCGGGTCGGCGGATGACCGTGTCGACCAGCAATCCGCGCTATTATTATGTTCACGGCTTTCATATCGTCTGCGACGATCCAACCACCGAACTTTGCCGGGCCGAGCACGGCTATGGCTTCACAGCCGGGGTCGAACAGGACAATGTCTTCGGCGTTCAATTCCACCCGGAAAAAAGCCTGTCCTTCGGCATGGCGGTTCTCCGGCATTTTGCAGGCCTGTAACAGACGATGACCGACGGCGCCCTTCCCAACCTCTTCGTCATCGGCGCGATGAAGTGCGGCACGACGAGCCTCAACGACTATCTTGCGCTGCACCCGCAAATCCACATGGCGGCGGCCAAGGAAATCAACTGGTTCTCCGGCGAGCAGGCGCACCGGTCGGTCGAATGGTATCGCGCGCAGTTCGATGCCGCCTTTCCCGTGCGCGGCGAAGCGTCGCAGAATTACAGCAAGGCGCATCATCCCTTTTACAAGGGCGCCCCCGAAAAGATGGCGCAGCTCTGCCCCGATGCGAAACTCGTCTACATCGTGCGCGACCCGATCGAGCGCTATCGGTCGCATCTGGTGGAAAATTATGCCGAGCAGCCGCCCGAGGACGTGGCCTGGGCCGTCGCCAGCGACCATTATTTCCTGACCGGCGCCTATGCCTGGCAACTGCGTTTCTTCCTCGAGCATTATCCGATGGAGCAGATACTGGTCGTCGATAGCGACGATCTGCGCCGCGACCGGCTGGCGACCATGAACCGGATCTTCGCCTTTCTCGGCGTCGAGGCGGTCGAAGATCCGGCGCTGTTCCGCTTCGAATCGAACACGAACGATTCGAATATCGCGCCGCTGCACTGGCGCCGGTCGATATTCTACCGGATCGCGCTGCGCCTCGCGCCTTTCGATTTCCACCGGTTCATGGCGAACCGTTTTTTTCGCAAATATCTGTATCGGGGCCTCAACAAGCGCGAAATGTCGCCCGAAGAGCTGGCGGAACTGCGCGAACGCTATGCGCCCGATGTCGCCGAACTGCGCGCGCTGACCGGGCAGAAATTCGCCAACTGGCAGGTCTGAATGCGCCGCGTCCGCGTCATTCCGGTGCTCACCATCGATCGCGACCGGCGGCTGGTGAAGACCGTCGGGTTCGGCAAGCGCACCTATATCGGCGATCCGATCAACGCCGTCCGCATCTTCAACACCAAGATGGTCGACGAACTCCTGCTGCTCGATATCGACGCCACGACCGATGGGCGTGGGCCGAATTTCGCGGCTATCGGCGACATCGTCGAGGAGGCCTTCCTGCCGATGGGCTATGGCGGCGGCATCCGCAGTGTCGAAGATGCGGCGAAGCTGTTCCAGATCGGCCTCGAAAAGGTCGTGCTGTCGAGCGAGGCACTTGCGCGGCCGGCGCTGGTCAGCGCGATCGCCGAACGCTTCGGGACGCAGGCGGTCGCGGTCTCCCTCCCCTACGCGAAGAAATTGCTCGGCGGGCAACAGGTGCTGACACATGGCGGCAAGGTCAGGACGGGCCAGTCGCCCGTTGAGGCCGCGAAGGCGATGGCCGCGGCGGGGGCGGGCGAGATCATCATCTACAGCATCGACCGCGACGGCAAATGGACCGGCTTCGACCTGCCGACGGTGACCGCGGTGGCGGAGGCGGTCGATGTGCCGGTCGTCGCGTGCGGCGGCGCGGCGGCACTTGGTGATTTCCTGCCCGCGATCCGCGATGCCGGCGCCTCGGCGGTGGCGGCGTCGAGCCTGTTCGTCTACCGCGCGCCGAATCAAGGCGTGCTGATCTCCTATCCCGACGAGGGCGATCTGCGCGAGCAGTTGTTCGCCAGGCTCGATTGAACGGGGCCCCGTGACCGAAGCAACCTCTCCCCTGCCCGCCTCGTCGACGCGCGTCTGCACGCGCACGGTGATGGATGGGAGCGACCCCGACATCGTCTTCGACGACGAGGGTGTGTCCAATCACTGGCACGAATATCAGGCGCTGATGGCGACGCAGCCGAACGCCGAGCAAAAGAAAGCGCGGCTCGAAAAACTGCTCGCCGACATCCGCACCGACGGCGAAGGCAAGCCCTATGACTGCGTCATCGGCCTGTCGGGCGGGGTCGATAGCAGCTATGTCACCTGGCTCGCGAAACAATGGGACCTGCGCCCGCTGATTGTCCATTTCGACAATGGCTGGAACAACGAGCTCGCGGTCCGCAATATCGAGAATATCTGCAAGAAGCTGGGCTTCGAGCTGCACACCTTCGTGATGGACTGGGAGGAGTTCCGCGATCTTCAGCGCGCCTATTTCAAGGCCTCGGTCGTCGACTTAGAGGTGCCGACCGACCATATGATCTCGGGCGCGCTCTATCGCCTCGCGGCGAAGCACAGGCTCAAATATATGCTCTCGGGCCTCAATTTCGCGACCGAATCGGTGATGCCGCCGTCGTGGAACTATGCGAAATTCGATCTCGTAAACATTCGGAATATTCACAAAAAATTCGGGACAAAACCGCTCAGGAAGCTTCCCGCGCTCGGCGTGTGGCAGCGGGCGTGGTACCAGCTGGTCCGCGGCATCCATAGCGAGCCGGTGCTCGATCTGATCGACTATAACAAGGCCGAGGCGAAGGAATTGCTGATCCGCGAGCTCGACTGGGTCGATTATGGCGGCAAACATTATGAATCGCTCTTCACGCGCTTCTATCAGGGCTACTTCCTCCCGCGGAAATTCGGGATCGACAAGCGCAAGGCGCATCTGTCGAACCTGATCCTGTCGGGCCAGATGACGCGCGAGGAGGCGCTGCGCGAGTTGCAGCAGCCGACCTATGAAGAGGCGTTGCAGGAACGCGACAAGGCCTATGTCCGCAAGAAGCTGGGCTTTACCGAAAGCGAATTTGAGGCGCTTCTTGCGTTGCCCAACCAGCGGCACGAGATTTACGGCACCGACAGCAAGGATCGGGAACGCTATTTCCGCCTCGTCGGCATGGTCGGCCGCGTCATGCGGTCGGTTGGGCTGAAGCGGTGAAGCCGACGATGAGCGTTCCCCGCTACGACCTTCTGGGAGAGCCACTGACCATCTTGATCCTGTCGCCGCAGCCTTGGGCGGGGTTGCAGGTGTCCAAGCATCATTATGCCCGTGAGCTCGCGGCGCTCGGTCATCGGGTATTCTTCCTGAACCCGCCGGGCGGCAGCGCGGCTATTACCGTTTCGCCGAGCGAAACGCCCGGAGTCATGGTCGTCGAGCATCCCGAACTGCCATTTGCGCGCCTAAAATTCCGGGCGCGCTGGCTGTTCGACAGGATCACCCCGCTGCGGGCCGCGGCCATCGCGAGGGCCATCGGGCCGATCGACCTGCTGTGGGATTTCGACAATGCGCGCCAGTTCGCCGACCATCGTCCCTTCGGTGCCGGCCGCTCGATCCTGCACCTCGTCGATCATATCTCGACAGGGGTACCCAGCCATCGTCATGCCGACCTGATCCTGGCGGTCGATGCGCTCTTCCTGCAGGGAATCCCGGACGCCGGACAGCCGCGCCACGTCATCGGGCACGGGCTCGCCCCCTGGTTTGCCGAGGCGGCACGCCGCCGTTTGGGCAGCGCGACGCGCCGCAGTCCGGACAAACCGCCAGTGGTCGGCTTTGTCGGAAACTTCGCCCAAGCCGCGCTCGACCGGCCGAGGGTGATGGGGCTCGTTACGGGCAATCCCGATATCGCGTTCCGTTTCATCGGACCGACCCAGGGCGGAATGTCGGCCGAGTTGCTCCGGATGCAGGCGTGGGTCGAGGAATTGCGTCTGCAGCCCAATGTCGCGCTTCCGGGCCTGCTGACCGGTCAGGCGCTGATCGACGCGACGGCCGATGTCGATGTCTGGCTGCTCTGCTACGATCGCGAACTCGACCCGAACCACGGGGTCAACTCCCATAAATTGCTGGAATATTTTGCGACCGGCGGCGAAGTGGTGAGCAGCCACATTCTCGCGCAAGCTAACGCGCCGGGCATCTTCATGGCCCCCGCCGATGCGCCCGACCGGATCGCGCAATGCCTCTCCGAGGCGCTGACTGCGGTTCGCGAGGGGCGCGATACCGGCTGGCGGCAACGCATCGAACTTGCGCTCGCGAACAGCTATGCGTCCAACCTCCGCCAGATCGCCGCCCATCTTTCGGCGCTCGATCGGTCAGGCTGACCTGGTAAGCGCTCCCGTGGGGCGCTTTCCGCTCGTGCCGGGCCAATATCGCCTTGCGCTACACCGGCAGTGCGATAGGACCGGCCCATGCGAAAGGTTTTCGGAATCGGGTTTCACAAGACGGGCACGACGTCGCTGGCATCGGCGCTCTCTGTGCTGGGCTATCGCGTGACGGGCCCGAACGATGTGTCCGAGCCCGATATCGGCGAAACCTATCTCGCCCGGACGCGAGCATTGTCGGAGCAGTTCGATGCGTTCCAGGACAATCCCTGGCCGCTTGTCTATCGCGAGATGGATGCCCAATGGCCGGATGCCAAATTTATTCTGACGCTGCGCGATCCGGCGTCGTGGATCGCATCGCAAACCGGCCATTTCGCGCATGTCTCGACACCGATGCGCGAGCATATCTATGGTATCGGGCGCGGCGCGCCGATCGGTAATGAAGACCATTATGTCGCTGTTATGGAAGCGCATAATGCCGCCGTTCGCGACTATTTTTCCGACCGTCCGGGCAAGCTGCTCGAAATGAACCTGCTGGCGGGCGACGAATGGGAAAAGCTTTGCGCTTTCCTCGACCATCCGGTCCCGGCCGTGCCCTTTCCCCATTCGAATCCGGCCGGTGGCCGAAGGCCGCTGGCCCGAGCGGTAACCAGCGGCAAGATGTTCATCAAACGCCTGATCACGCGCTGACCGGCTGCGGCGACCGTTCCCATGACAGATGAAATTCGGTCAAACCAATGGTTCGGGAACCGCATTCTCCAGCGGCTCGGTCAATTCCATCGCTTGAACCGCAATCTGGAGACCGAGATCGGCGGCCAGCGTATCGTTCTGCCGGTCATCGCCGGGCTGATAGTCGAACTCACCGAACCCTGGATGCTCACATTGCTCCGGCGGCTGATGCCGTTGACATCCGGCACCTTCCTGGATGTGGGCGTCAATATCGGCCAGACGCTGATCAAGGCGAAGTCAATCGACCCCGCACGGCGCTATATCGGTTTCGAACCCAACCCCGTTTGCGTCCATTATGTCGAGGAACTGGTCGCAGCCAATGGCTGGGCCAATGTACGGCTCATCCCTGCCGGACTGGGGCTGAAAAGCGGCATCGTGACGCTTCAACTTTATCACGGCCGCAGCGGCGATTCGGCGGCATCTATCGTGGAAGGCTTTCGCCCGGGCGAGGCGATCACCTTTCGCAAGACCGTCGCCATCCTCGCCGCCGCCGATTTGCCCGACGACCTGCTCGCACCGCCGGTCGGCCTGATCAAGATCGATGTCGAGGGGGCCGAGGCCGACGTCATCGACGCGCTCGCGCCGGTCATCGCGCGCGACCGTCCGTTGATCTCGATGGAAATCCTGCCCTGCTACGACGCAAGCCGTACCGACCGCATCGCGCGCCAGGCGCGGATCGAAGCGCGCCTTGCCGAACTCGATTACCGCATACTGCGTGTCCTGCACGAGGGCCGCGAGGGCGACTATGAACTGGCACCGATCGAGGCGATCGGGGTGCATGGCGACCTCGCCCTGTGCGAATATGTGATGTGCCCCGCCGAGCGCGTCGCCGCGTGCCTGACGCGCTGATCGGGAGCGGTCAGCGGACTTCGTTCAGCTCGCGAGCGGCGCCTGGATTTCGCCGCCGGCCTGATTGACTTCTTCGGCAGGCCGAAATTCGGGCACCAGGCCGCGCAGGATCGCCAGGCATTCGTCGGCCAGGCCGGCATCCATCGCCGCGCGCAGCGCGTCGAGCCGCACCGACAGCTCGCTCCACTCGAGCATCGCCTCGCGCGCCTGCATGATGCGGCTGTGGCTCGTCGGTTTGGGATCGTCGCCGATGAGCAGCTCTTCATAGAGCTTTTCCCCGTTGCGAAGGCCGATCTCGGCGATTTCGATGTCGCCGTCGGGATGATCCTCGTCGCGCACGGTCAGGCCCGACAGGTTGATCATCGTGCGCGCCAGCTCGATGATCCGCACCGGCTTGCCCATGTCGAGCACGAACACCTCGCCGCCCTTCGCCATCGCGCCCGCCTGGATGACGAGCTGCGCCGCCTCGGGAATCGTCATGAAGAAGCGGGTGACGTCGCGGTGGGTGACGGTCACCGGGCCGCCATTCCTGATCTGCTCGCGGAACAGGGGCACGACCGACCCGCTCGACCCCAGCACATTGCCGAAGCGCACCATCGCGAAGATGGTCTTGCTGCCGCGCGCCGCCAGACCCTGCAGCACCAGTTCGCACACGCGCTTGGAGGCGCCCATGATATTGGTCGGACGCACCGCCTTGTCGGTACTGATCAGCACGAAATTGGTCACGCCGACGCGGTCGGCCTCGGTTGCCATGAACAGGGTGCCGCAGACATTGTTGCCGATGCCCGCGATCGGGTTCGCCTCGACCAGCGGCACATGCTTGTAGGCGGCGGCGTGGAAGATCGTCTCGGGCCGCCAGCGCGCCAGCAGGCGGCGCACGGTCGGCTGGTCGGTGACATTGCCCAGTTCCTCGATCAGTTCGGGTTGCTGCCCTTCGGGCAGGCCGCGGATCACTGCCTGCAATTCCTGCCCGATCGCGTACAGCCCATATTCCGACGATTCGACAAGGATCAGCTTGTCGGGCCGCATCGTCACGATCTGGCGGCACAATTCGCTGCCGATCGAGCCGCCGGCGCCGCTGACCATCACCGCCTTGCCGACGATCGTGCGCCCGAGCAGCAGCTGGTTGGGCGGCACCGGGTCGCGGCCGAGCAGATCCTCGATCTGGACGTCGCGCAGGTCGCTGATCGACACCTGCTCGTCGATGATCTGCCGCATGTTGGGCAGCATCCGGACGCGGATCGGCCAATCTTCGAGCGATTTCATCACCCGGCGGCGTTTCGCGCGCGTCACATGCGGCAGCGCGAGCAGCACGTCCGTGACGCCATAAGTATCGACCAGATAGGGCAGTTTCGGACGCGAATAGATGGGAATGCCGTCGATGATCTCGCCCTCGATCTTGCGATCGTCGTCGATGAAGCCGACGACGCGCAGCGCCGGGTCGCCGCGCAGCGCCATCGCGAGTTGCTGCCCCGCTTCGCTCGGCGCCGTAGATGAGCGCGATCGATTGCTGGCCGACGTCGCGGCGCTTGAGCAGATCGACGACGGCATAGCGCGCAACGATGCGCGTGATCGCAAGGAACAGCAGAAAGACGATCGGCTGGATCACCGCGACCGTACGCGGCACGCCTTCCATGCCGACGAAACCGAACAGCACGATCATCGGGATGGCATAGAGCATCACCGAATAGCCGAGTCCGACCATTGTCCGCCCGCCCGAAAAGCGCAGGATCGAGCTATAGGTGCCGCGAATGAGGAAGATCGGCAGCCAGCTCGACAGCGCGACCACCGATGCGAGCCCCACCGCCGCGTCGAAGATCACCCATTGGCCGACGCGGAGCGAAAAGGCGACGAGCACGGCGGCGACGCACAGCACCGCGTCGGCGACGATCAGGATTGCGCGCTTTTCGCTGCGTCCGAGCGCGACAAGCGACGCCAGGATCGCCAATATGCGTGCTTCGACCGCTCCCCAGATGCGCGTCAGGATCATGCGGCGACGCTCTCTCCGGTCTTCAGGAAACGCCGCGCCCGTCCTTCGAGCACCAGCGCCGTGAGTATGCCGCTGCGATAGGCGCCGGTGTCGATCCCGATCCGGTTGGTGCGGCAATCGACGTCGGGCGTGATGGTGTGACCATGGACGACCATCACGCCATGATCCCGCTCATCGTCGAGAAATTCGTCGCGGATCCAGCGCAGGTCGTGGACCTGCTGCTGATCGAGCGGACGTCCGGGAAAAATCCCCGCATGGACAAAGAGATAATCGCCGATCTGCACATAATCCACCATCGAGCGGAACAAACGGACATGCGATGCCGGTATGCTCGGCATGGATTTTGGCGACCAGAGCCTCTCTATCGCCGAAAATGGTTGCGTCTTCAAGTCCATAGCTCTGCAGCGCCTGTTCGCCGCCATAGCGGATCCAGCCGGGAAGCTGCGAATGGGCGCCGTCAAGGATTTCGAGCAGGGCTTCTTCGTGATTGCCCATCAGCAGGTGCATCTCGTCGACGCCAGGCGGTTTGGCCAGCAGCCGCTCGACGACATGTGCCGATTGCGGGCCGCGATCAATGAGATCGCCGAGCATGACCAGATGAACCGTATCGGCCGGGTCGCGGCGGCTTTCGTCGGCGATCCGCGCAAGCAGCGCGTCGAGCAGGTCGAGACGGCCGTGAACGTCGCCGATCGCATAGACGCGCGTGCCCGGCGGCACCTGCGGCCAATCCTCGGCAACGGGCTCGGGGGCCGGCTTGCGGTTGAAAAGTCGTTTTAACATGGTCTTACCGATTGAATCTGATGCCCTACCCCAACCGTCGGCCTATGCCGCAGTGCAGCATTAACACGCGAACCGCGATCGGGATGCATGGATCCGTGCATTTACTCGTTGCACGCGCAATGACAAGGATCACACCCCGCCGATTTTCCCGCGCGGTTAAGCGGATAACAACCAAAATATTCTAGGGCCAGGCGCATGAACCCCCGATATACGAGCGCGCGATGAAGGTGATGACGGTGTTCGGGACGCGTCCCGAAGCGATCAAGATGTTCCCCGTGGTGCACGCCTTGCGCGCGCAACCGGGGCTCGACGTCCGCGTCTGCGTCACCGCGCAGCACCGCGAGATGCTCGACCAGGTGCTCGACATCGCGCGCATCGTGCCCGACGTCGATCTCGACGTGATGACGGCGAACCAGACGCTCGACGGACTGCTCGCGCGATTGGTGACGGGGCTCGGCGAGACCTTCGACGCCGAAAAGCCCGACCGCATCCTCGTCCATGGCGACACGCTGACGACGATGGCGGCGACGCTGTCGGCCTATTTCCGCAAGATCCCGGTCGGCCATGTCGAGGCCGGGCTGCGCAGCGGCAATATCTATCACCCCTGGCCCGAGGAGGTGAACCGCAAGGTCACCGGCGCGGTCGCCGACCTGCATTTCGCACCGACCGAAACCGCAGCGGCGGCCTTGCGGGCCGAAAATGTGCCGGCGGCGCATATCCACATCACCGGCAACACCGTGATCGACGCGTTGCTCGCCACCAAGGCGCGGATCGACGAGGAGCCGGCGCTGGCGGCAGGTCTCGATCCGCTGCTCGCGCGCTTCGCCGGGCGGCGCATCGTCGCAGTCACCTCGCATCGCCGCGAGAATTTCGGCGACGGGATGAAGGCGATCGCCGACGCGATCGCCGCGATCGCCGCACGAAGCGACGTCGCGGTGATCTTCCCGGTCCATCCCAACCCGCATGTGCGCGCCGCGATGGAGCCGATCCTCGGCGCGCTTTCCAACGTCGCGCTGATCGATCCGCTCGATTATCCGCATTTCGTGCGCCTGCTTGCATCGAGCGAGCTGGTGCTCACCGACAGCGGCGGGGTGCAGGAAGAGGCGCCCTCGCTCGGCAAGCCGGTGCTGGTGATGCGCGAGACCACCGAGCGGCCGGAGGGCATCGAGGCGGGCACGGCGCGGCTGGTAGGTACCAACCGCGATACCATCGTTTCCGAAATTTTCAGCCTTTTGGACGATAGCGAGGCCTATGCCGCCATGGCGCGCGCCCACAATCCTTTCGGCGACGGCACGGCAGGCGAACAGATTGCGGAGATTGTCGCGCGTGCCCGTTGATATCGAACAGAAAGTCACCGTCGTCGGCCTCGGCTATATCGGCCTGCCGACCGCCGCGCTGATCGCGCGCTCGGGCTGCAAGGTCACTGGCATCGACGTCAGCGCGAAGGTCGTCGAGACGGTCAACAACGGCAAGGTGCATATCGAGGAGGTCGATCTCGACGGCCTCGTCCAGGGCGTCGTGTCGCGCGGCGCGCTCGTCGCCTCGACCGAAATGGCCTAGCGCCGACACCTTCGTGATCGCGGTGCCGACCCCGCACGACGACGAGCATCGCCCCGACATCAGCTACGTCCTCGACGCCGCGCGCGGGATCGCAAAGGTTCTCCAACCGGGCAATCTGGTGATTCTCGAATCGACCTCGCCGGTCGGGACGACCGAGAAGGTCGCCGAATTGCTCGCCGCCGAGCGCCCCGACCTGAAGGTTCCGGGCCGCTGCGCGGGCACGCCCGACATCTTCATCGCCTATTGCCCCGAGCGCGTGCTGCCCGGCCGCATCCTCGTCGAGCTGGTCGACAACGACCGCTGCATTGGCGGCATCACCCCGCGCTGCGCGCGCCGGGCGATGACCTTCTATCGCCAGTTCGTGCGCGGCGCCTGCGTAACCACCACGGCGCGCGCCGCCGAAATGGTGAAGCTGGTCGAGAACAGCTATCGCGACGTCAACATCGCCTTCGCCAACGAACTGTCGATGATCGCCGACAAGATGGGGGTCGATGTGTGGGACGTGATCCGCCTCGCCAACCTCCACCCGCGCGTCAACATCTTGCAGCCCGGCCCCGGCGTCGGCGGCCATTGCATTGCGGTCGACCCCTGGTTCCTTGTCCATGGTGCGCCCGACGAGAGCCGTCTCATCCGCACGGCGCGCGAGGTCAATCTGGCGAAGACCACGCACGTCATCGCCGCGACCGCCGCGCTCGTCGCGAGCCATCCGCAGGCGAAGGTCGGCGTGCTCGGCCTCGCCTTCAAGCCCAATATCGACGATTTCCGCGAAAGTCCGGCGGTCGAGGTCGCCGCGGCGCTCGCCCGCCAGTTCGGCCAGCGCATCCGCATCGTCGAGCCCTTCGCGCGCGGCCTGCCGATGGAATTCGCGGGCAGCGGCGCCGAGCTGGTCGATCTCGACGACGCGCTCGCCGAGTGTGACGTGATGATCGTGCTCGTCGACCATGACGTGTTCAAATCGGTCCCACTCGAGGAACGCAGCGGCAAGATCGTTTACGATACGCGCGGCCTGTGGCCCGATCAGGGATGGCCGGCGGTGGCGCAGGGGCCGCGCGCGGTGGCCTGACGCCTCCCTCTCGATCCGTTCGTGTCGAGCGAAGTCGAGACACCTATCGAAACAGCGTCTGGCCCGAGGGGCATCTCGACTTCGCTCGATGCGAGCGGGATTGGGCAGCTCGATCCCCTCCCCTTGCACCCCACCAGCCCATCGCCCATATCGCGCCGCATGACCGATCCTCATGCGCACAGTGCCGCTCCCTGGCACGGAACCACCATCCTCTCCGCCCGCAATGCCGACAAGGTCGTCGTTATCGGCGACGGCCAGGTCTCGATGGGCCAGACGGTGATGAAGCCCAATGCCAGGAAGGTGCGCCGCCTGCACGACGGAAGCGTCATCGGCGGGTTCGCCGGCGCGACCGCCGACGCCTTCACCCTGTTCGAACGGCTCGAAGCCAAGCTCGAGCGCCACAACGGCCAGCTGCTGCGCGCCGCGGTCGAGCTCGCCAAGGACTGGCGCACCGACAAATATCTCCGCAATCTGGAAGCGATGATGATCGTCGCCGACAAGGAGGTGACGCTCGTCGTCACCGGCAACGGCGACGTGCTCGAACCCACGGGGGGGATCGCGGCGATCGGGTCCGGCGGCAATTTTGCCCTCGCGGCGGCGCGGGCGCTCGCCGATTATGAAAAGGACCCGGAGGTGCTGGCGCGCAAGGCGATGGAGGTCGCGGCCGACATCTGCGTCTATACCAACGACCAGTTCACGCAGGAAGTGATCGACAGCACGGCCTGACCAGCTTGCCGCGCCACGGGCGCTGATCTAGCGTCGCGGCATGACGCTGCTCCTCGACCGCCGGAAACTGATCGCCACCTCTTCGGCACTGGGCGCGGCCAGCCTGGTTTCGGGCTGCGCGGCGACCCTGGCGCGCCCGGCCGAAATCTTGCCCAATCCCGCCTGCCTGCCGCCGGTCAAGGTCGCGTCCGACCGCGTCATCCGTACCGTAGCGGGTTTGCGTCCGTATCGCGCGCAGGGGTTCGTCGTCCGCGCCGACACGCTCGGCGACAAGCGGCTGGTCCACAATTACGGCCACGGCGGCGCCGGCATTACGCTGAGCTGGGGGACGTCGCGCCTCGCCGCCGATCTCGGCCTGCCGGGGCATCGAGGGCCGGTGGCGGTGCTCGGATCGGGCGTGATGGGACTGTCGACCGCGCGGCTGGTGCAGGAAGCGGGCTTTCCGGTCACGCTCTACACCGCGGCGCTGCCGCCCGACACCACGTCGAACATCGCGGGCGGCGAATGGTCGCCCTATGGCCATTTCGCGGAGGATGCCGTGACGCCCGAGTGGCGCGCGCAATACAAGGCCGCGCGCGATTATAGCTGGCGGCGTTTCCAGATCATGGTCGGCGAAGATTATGGCATCCGCTGGCTGCCCGTCTATTCGGACGGCGGGCCGCGCCGCGCCAGCCCCTATCGCCCGAGCGACCGTCAGATCGCCGCCGGCGAACATCCTTTCCCGGTCGGGCAGATGAACCGTTTCGAGACGATGTTCGTCGAAACCGGGCGCTATCTGCGTCAGATGATCCGCGACGTGCAGATGGCGGGCGGCAAGATCGCGATCCGCAAATTCGCGAATCTCGCCGATGTCGCAACCCTGCCCGAAACGCTTATCTTCAACTGCACCGGCCTCGGTTCGCGCGAAATGCTCGGCGACATGGAGTTGCGTCCGGCGCGCGGCCAGATCGCGGTGCTGCTGCCGCAGCCCGAGATCCGCTACGCCTATACCGGCGAGCATGGCTATATGTTTCCGCGGCCCGACGGGATCATCCTTGGCGGCACTTTCGAACTCGACGAATGGTCGACCACGCCGGTCGAGGCCGACATCGCGCGCATCCTGAAGGCGCAGGCCGAGCTGTTCGGCGGCTTTCGCTGTCTGGCTTGAAACGCGCGCGCGAACCGCCATCTAGCGGCGACATGAATTTCTCTCTGGAACCCTCCCACATATGAACGAAGCATTGACCCCGAAGGCGATCGTCGCCGCGCTCGACACGCATATCATCGGCCAGGACGCCGCGAAGCGGGCGGTCGCTGTGGCGCTGCGCAATCGCTGGCGCCGCCAGCAGCTCGGCGCCGACCTGCGCGACGAGGTCAGTCCCAAGAATATCCTGATGATCGGCCCCACCGGCTGCGGCAAGACCGAGATTTCGCGCCGCCTGGCGAAGCTCGCCAACGCGCCGTTCATCAAGGTCGAGGCGACGAAATTCACCGAGGTCGGCTATGTCGGCCGCGACGTCGAACAGATCGCCCGCGACCTGGTCGAGGAAGCCGTGCGGCTCGAAAAGGACCGCCGCCGCGAGGCGGTGCGCGCCGCCGCCGAAGAAGCGGCCATGGAGCGGCTGCTCGACGCGCTCACTGGCAAGGGCGCCAGCGAGGCGACGCGCCAGAGCTTCCGCCAACGCATCCGCGAGGGCCATCTCGACGACAGCGAGGTCGAGATCGAGGTCGCCGAAGCGCCGAACATGCCGTTCGAACTGCCCGGCCAGCCGGGACAGATGAGCATGATCAACCTGTCCGATATGCTCGGAAAGGCGCTGGGCGGCGGGCCGAAGAAGCGCCGCAAGCTGAAGGTCATCGACGCCGCGACGCGGCTGATCGAGGAGGAGCAGGACAAGCGCCTCGACCAGGACGATGTCGCGCGCATCGCGCTGGCCGATGCCGAAGCGAACGGCATCGTTTTCCTCGACGAGATCGACAAGATCGCGGTCAGCGACGTGCGCGGCGGCTCGGTCAGCCGCGAGGGTGTGCAGCGCGACCTGCTGCCGCTGATCGAAGGCACGACGGTCGCGACCAAATATGGCCCGATGAAGACCGACCATATCCTGTTCATCGCCTCGGGCGCCTTTCACGTCGCCAAGCCGAGCGACCTGCTTCCCGAACTGCAGGGCCGCCTGCCGATCCGCGTCGAACTGGGGGCGCTGACCGAGGCGGATTTCGTCCGCATCCTCAGCGAAACCAAGGCGGGCCTGCCCGAACAATATGCCGCGCTGCTCGGCACCGAGGGCGTGACGCTGAACTTCTCGCCCGATGCGATCGCGCGCGTCGCGAAGCTCGCCGCCGAGGTCAACGAGAAGGTCGAGAATATTGGCGCCCGCCGACTCCAGACGATCATGGAACGGCTGGTCGAGGAGGTCAGCTTCACCGCCGAGGATCTGGGCGGGACGACGCTCGACATCGACGCCGCTTACGTGGACCGTCAGCTCGCAGACATCGTGGGCGACACCGACCTCAGCAAATATGTGCTGTAATCGGGGTACCGGCGGACGGGCTTAATAACGGCCCTTTTCAGCCGGTCGTTAACCGAACTTCATTTGACTTTGCCGCGCGGTCGGTGCGATGAACGGCGCGCACGGTCGACATGGGTCGAACACGGCTCGGCACGGAGACATTGATGGCGGACGAGGAAGCCCCGGAGCAGGGCGAACTGGCGATTACCCGTACCGGTGACCGGCTGCGGCTGGCGCGCGAGGCGGCGGGCCTGTCGCTCGCCGATGTCGCGTCGCGCACGCGGATCACCCAGCGCCACCTCGAAGCCATCGAGAAGTCGGATTTTTCGGAGTTGCCGGGCCGCACCTATGTGACCGGATTCGCGCGCGCCTATGCCCGCGCCGTCGATCTGCCCGAAGCCGAGATCGGCACGGCGATCCGCCGCGAGCTCGAAGAAGACGCTTATGGCGCGCGGCCGCTTTACGAAGCCTATGAGCCGACCGACCCGGCGCGGCTGCCCACCGCGCGCATGGCGTGGACGCTCGTCATCGTCGCCTTGCTGCTGGTCGCGGCCTATGGCGTCTGGCGTTTCCTGTCGGTCGAGCCCAGCGAAGAGTTGATCGCGGCGCAGAACGAGGCCGCCGAAAATTCCGAAGCGTCGAGCAACCGCACCCGGCACCGCTCCCGCGACGAAGGCCGCGGCTCCGGGCCAGGCGATTCCCGCCGATGCCCCGGTCGTGCTGACCGGCATCTCGGAAGTTTGGATCGGTTTCGACGACGCGACCGGCAAGACCGAGAATTGGCGGACGCTCGACGCGGGCGAAACCTATGAAGTGCCGCCCGCCTATATTCAGCAGTTCACGCTCCGCACCAGCATTCCGCAGGCGCTGAAGGTTACGGTCGGCGGCCGCGACATCGGCGCGGTCGGGCCCGCAGACACGCTGGTCAAGAATATCTCGCTGAAGCCCGCCGACCTGATCGCGCGGGCCGAGGGGGCGGGCGCGGCGCAGACCATCCCGCCCGTCGTCCCGAAGCGCTGATCTTTTTCCTTCGGGCGGGCCAAAGGATCGCCGCGCCGAATTGGGTTTGCGCAAGCGGGCCTTGGCGCGTTATGAAACGGACAATGGTTAATCGGATGTGGGGGCCGAAAAGGCAGATGACGATGCGTAACTATCTTCTGGGAACGGTGAGCGCCGCGCTGCTGCTGTCGCTTCCCGGCGCAGCACAGGCGCAGGACGAGGCGATCGGCAAGCGCGTCGACCGGCTCGAAAAGGAAATGCGCGCGGTCCAGCGGTCGGTCTTCCCCGGCGGCAGCCCAACCTTTTTCGAAGGCGAGATCGCGCCCGACAACACGCCGGGCGAGCGCGCGCGCAGCAACGCGCCGGTGATCGACCTGACCGCGCGCGTCGATGCGCTTGAAAGCCAGTTGCAGACGCTGACCGGCCAGACCGAACAAAATGCGTTCCAGCTGCGCGAACTCGAAAAACAGTTCATCGCCTATAAGGCCGAAATGGAAAAGCGCCTCGCCGCGCCGCCGGCGGCCGTCGAGACGACGCCCGCGAGCCTGCCGGTCACGCCGGTCGTGAAGCCCCCTGCGGTGACGGCGACGACCGCCGCCTCGACGAAGAAGCCCGCCGTGACGGCCCAGGCCTCGTCGGCAAGCGCCGCCCGCCTCGCGCTGGTCAAAAAGGTCGAAATTCCGGCGACCGGGAACGAGGTCGATGACAGCTATAATTACGGCTATCGCCTGTGGGAGGCGAAGCTCTATCCGGAGGCGCAGACGCAGCTCAAGGACGTGGTCGCGAAATGGCCGAACCACCGGCTTGCGAGCTTCGCGCAGAATCTCCTCGGCCGCGCCTATCTCGACGAGGGCAAGCCGAACCTCGCGGTCCGGGCCTTCTACGACAATTACAAGGGTAATCCCGGCGGCGCCCGCGCGCCGCACAGCCTGATGTACATGGGAGTCGCACTCGACAAGCTGGGGCGCAAGGCTGATGCCTGCAAGGCCTTCGCCGAGCTCGAAGAGACCTATGGCGACAAGGCGCCGCAGGACGTCCGTGCCGATGCTGCCGCCGCAAAAACAAAAGCCGGCTGCTGAAGCCGACGCCGTCCAGCGGCTGTCGCAACAACTGGAATCGCTTGCCGGCCCGGATTGGCAGCGGCTGAGCTATGGCGTCGCGGTGTCGGGCGGCCCCGACAGCATGGCGCTCCTTTGGCTCATGGTGTCGCTGCTGCCGGGCCAGGTGCGCGCGGCGACAGTCGACCACGGACTGCGCGAAGGATCGGCCGAGGAAGCGCGGATGGTCGCGGGTTTTTGCGAGCGCGACCATATCCCGCACGCCATTCTCTGCCCGCCCGTGCCGATCCGCGGTTCGTTCCAGGCGGCGGCGCGGGCCGAACGCTATCGGTTGCTCGAACAGTGGCGCGCGGCGCATGCGATCGACTTTGTGGTGACCGCGCACCATGCCGACGATCAGCTCGAAACGCTGATCATGCGGATCAACCGGAGCAGCGGCGTCGGCGGCCTCGCCGCCATCCGCGCGCGCAACGGCGCGATCCTGCGCCCCTTGCTCGGGTGGCGCCATGCCGATCTGGTCGCGCTGGCGCTCGACGCCGACCTGCCCTTCGTCGACGATCCGTCGAACGCCGATGTTCGTTTCGACCGTGCGCGCCTACGCAAGGATCTGCAATCGCAGCATTTTCTTGATGCGGAAGCCGCCGCGCGCTCGGCGCAATGGCTCGCCGATGCCGACGCCGCGCTCGACTGGATGGTCGATGAACTCATCGGGCACTGGCCCGATGCCGGCGATCCCGCGGCGATCCGCGATGCCGGTTATCCGGCGGAAATTTTCCGCCGTATCCTGGTACGGCGCCTGTGCGCCTTCGATCCGCAACTGACCTTGCGCGGCGTGACGCTCGACGGGGTGATCGCGGCGATGCGCGAGGGCCGCGCGGGCGATGGTCGGCACGCTGCTGATCGACCGGATCGACGGGGACGACACCGGTTTCTGGCGCATTTCGGCGGCGCCGCGGCGAAAAGCGCGCCCGGCGCGCTGATCTGCTCATTGTCATTTAACACAGAGGGCCTATCTTGGCCTTAGGGCTGCTCTCCGGCCCGGCAAGGTGGAATCGATCGAAATGCAGGATGACAAGGAACCGCAGGGCAATCCCTGGATGAAGAGCGTGATGATCTGGAGCGGCATCCTGCTCGCCATGCTCCTCGTCGCCTCGATGTTCGGCGGTGCGTCGCAGCCTGCGAGCAATCCGATGACCTATTCGGAATTCCGCCAGAAAATCCAGGACGGCAGCGTCAAGGACGTGGTCCTGTCGGAGGACCGCGCGACCGGCACGCTGACCAACGACGAAAAATTCAGCGCCAACCTGATCCGCGATCCCGAACTGCTGAAATTGCTGAACGAAAAGGGCGTCAAATATGACGGCAAGCCCACCGAGACCGGCAATGTCTGGGTCTATCTGCTGATCCAGTCGCTGCCCTTCCTGCTGATCCTCGGCATCGCCTTCTTCGTTTTCCGCCAGGTGCAGAAGAACAACGGCTCGGGCGCGATGGGCTTCGGCAAGTCGCGCGCCAAGATGCTCACCGAAAAGCAGGGCCGCGTCACCTTCGACGATGTCGCGGGCATCGACGAGGCGCGCGAGGAACTGGAGGAAATCGTCGAATTCCTGAAGGACCCGACCAAATTCTCGAAGCTCGGCGGCCAGATTCCGAAGGGCGCGCTGCTCGTCGGCTCGCCCGGCACCGGCAAGACTTTGCTCGCCCGCGCGATCGCGGGGGAGGCGGGCGTGCCCTTCTTCACCATTTCGGGTTCGGACTTCGTCGAGATGTTCGTCGGTGTCGGCGCCAGCCGCGTGCGCGACATGTTCGAACAGGCGAAGCGCAACGCGCCGTGCATCGTCTTCATCGACGAAATCGACGCGGTCGGCCGCCATCGCGGCGCCGGTCTCGGCAACGGCAACGACGAGCGCGAGCAGACGCTGAACCAGCTGCTCGTCGAGATGGACGGGTTCGAGGCCAATGAGGGCATCATCATCGTCGCGGCGACCAACCGTCCCGACGTGCTCGACCCCGCCCTGCTTCGTCCGGGCCGCTTCGACCGCCAGGTCGTCGTGCCGCGCCCCGACATCGAGGGCCGCCAGAAGATCCTCGAGGTCCACACGCGCAAGAAGCCGCTAGCACCCGACGTCGATCTGCGCCGCATCGCGCGCGGCACGCCGGGCTTCTCGGGCGCCGATCTCGCCAACCTTTGCAACGAGGCGGCGTTGCTCGCCGCGCGCAAGGGCAAGCGGCTGATCGCCTCGAACGAATTCGAGGAAGCCAAGGACAAGGTCATGATGGGCGCCGAACGCCGCTCGATGGTGATGACCGAGGACGAGAAGAAGGCGACCGCCTATCACGAGGCCGGGCATGCGCTCGTCTCGCTGCATGTCGAGGGCAATGATCCGCTGCACAAGGTGACGATCATCCCGCGCGGCCGCGCGCTGGGCGTGACGTGGAACCTGCCCGAGCGCGACCGCTATTCGATGAGCATGAAGCAGATGAAGGCGCGCCTCGCGCTCTGCTTCGGCGGGCGCATCGCCGAACAGCTCATCTATGGCAAGGAAGAGCTCAACACCGGCGCGTCGAACGATATCCAGCAGGCGACCGACATGGCCCGCTCCATGGTCATGGAATATGGCATGTCCGATAAGCTCGGCTGGCTGCGCTATCGCGACAATCAAGACGAGGTGTTCCTTGGCCACAGCGTATCGCGCGCGCAGAATATGTCCGAGGAAACCGCCAAGCTGATCGATGCCGAAGTCCGCCGCCTCGTCGAGGAGGGCGAAACCGTGGCGCGCAAGGTGCTGACCGACAATATCGACCAGCTTCACCTGCTCGCCGCCGCGCTACTCGAATATGAGACGCTGTCGGGCGAGGAGTCGAAGCGTGCGATCAAGGGCGAGGATATCGGGCGCGAGGACGACCATAACAAGTCGGGCACCCCCGTATCGGGTCACGCCGGCGGCCTGCCGCAGATCAAGCGCAAACCGCGCCCGTTCGGCGGTGCCAACCCGCAGGGCGCCTAAGCACCATCTGGTTCGGGGGAACGGAATGAAGCGGAAAAAATTCCGGTTGCCGCGGTTCGGCCTCGGCGTGGCGGCGATGTTCGCCTTGGCGAGCCCCGTGCAGGCCTTTCAGCGCGTCGAATTCAGCCAGAATGTCGAGGTCGAAAAGGTCGAGACCGGTGCCGAGGGGCAGCGCAAGATCAGCTTTGCGGCACCCGAAACGGTCGTTCCCGGCGACCGGCTGCGCTTCACGCTTCAGCTCGACAATCATACGAGCGAAGCCGCGGCGGGCCTGAAGTTCGTGAACCCGATCCCGCCCGAGGTCCGCTTTGCCAGCACCGACGACCTCGCCGGCTTTTCGGTGTCGGTCGATGGCGGCCGGACCTATGGTGACCTCGCCGGGATGACCGTTCCGGTGGTCGAGCGCCGCGCCGCGAGCCGCGACCGCCGACGATGTGACGCACGTGCAATGGGTGCTCGCCGAACCCCTCGCACCGGGTGCCGTCAAAAAGGTCACCTTCTTTGGCACCGTCCGCTAAGCTGCGGCAATGACGATCTATTGCGATGAATCGGGCGGCCTCAACGCCGGCGCGATGACCTTTGCGGCGGCCATGCTGACGCCGGAGGCGGCCGCCGACATCCATGCGCGATTTCGTGCCGTCACCGGATTGCGCGGCGAGCTCAAGGGCAGCCGAGATCTCCATCGTCGAGCGGGCCTATCTGCTCGAACTGTTCGACCGCGCCGGCGGTCGCGCATGGGTCGCGGTGGCCGAGCGGGACAAGCTCGCGGCGAGATCCCGGGGGCATCTTGCCGAGCGATCTCGCGCTTTATGGCGCCCTGCTCAACAGCGCGGTCGGCCATTGGCTGCCCGAAACCGGGGGCGTGTGCACCGACGTCGTGATCGACGACGGCCGCTACGACCCCAAGATATTGTCGCTCGTCCGCGAGGAAATCCAGGTGGGCCTCGGCCAGTGGGGCCGCGCCTCGCTCGCCGACAGCCGGCGCAGCGACGGGGTGCAGATCGCTGATGTGATCGCGAACAGCCTGTTCAACATCGCGGTCAAATCGCCCCGCGCCGCGCGGATCGAGCGGATCATCGAGCCGATGCTGGCGTCGAAGGCGATCCGGGTGGCGGAGTTGACGCAGGTTTCCTGATTAAGTGCCGCTTTGGGGGTGGATATAAGACATTCCCCTCCCTTTTAGGGAGGGTTAGGGGTGGGTAGCGAGCGTAGCGAGCAAGAGGAAGAGCGCCGCCTTCGGCGGCAACCCACCCCCAGCCCCTCCCTTGCAGGGAGGGGAGATAAACGTCCGCTAACGCCCGAAACCGGTCGTTTCCCAGCGCCAAAACAAAGGGCCGCGGTTTCCCGCGGCCCCCTCGGTGATCCTGTATCGCGACGGCTTATTCGAAGTCGCTGCCGCCGCCCGCGGGGCTGCGCGGCGGCGCGGCGGCGGTGAGGCGCAGGGCCTCGGCCGAACGCGCGATCGAGCTGATTTCGTCGGGCGTGTCGTCATCGTCGACGACGACCTTCTGCAGCGAGCCGGTCAGCGATTCCTGAAGGTCCTTCGGACGGATCGTCTGTTCGGCGATCTCGCGCAGCGCGACGACGGGATTCTTGTCGCGGTCGCGATCGACGGTCAGCTCCGAACCGCCCGAGATTTCGCGGGCGCGGTGCGCCGAGAGCAGAACCAGATCGAAACGGTTGGGGACTTTGTCGACGCAATCTTCGACGGTAACGCGGGCCATGTGTTTTCCTTGATCGAGGAGAGGCCAGCCCGGAGGCATGGCGGCAAGCGCTGCGCGCTAGCAGGCGGCCCCCGCCATGTCAATAAATCCGCGTCCCCTCCCCTCGGCCTTGCTCCCGCGGCGGCGCCCGTCCTATGAGCAGGGCATGAGTGCCGAGCCCATTCCCGCCAGCGATCCCGACACGCTGCGCGCCGATGTGGCGGGCCACCGGATCGAGGTCATCGCCGACGGCGATTCCCGGCTCGAACGCGTCCTCGCGCTGCTGAACGGCGCGATCCGCAGCATCGACCTGATCATGTATATCTTCGAGCATGACGCGGCGGGCACGCGCGTGCTCGACGCGATGACGACGGCGGCGAGACGCGGTGTGCGCGTGCGCGCGGTGATCGACAGTTTCGGGTCGAGCGACATATCGGACAATATCTTCGACCCGCTGCGAGGCGAAGGCGGCAGTGTCACCTTCTTCTCCCGGCGATGGCGTTCCTCCTATCTGGTCCGCAACCATCAGAAATTGCTGCTGATCGACGGCGAGATCGCGATGACCGGCGGGTTCAATATCGCCGATCCCTATCTCAGCACCCACCTGACCCGCTGCTGGTTCGACCTCGGGGTCGTGGTGCGCGGGCCGACGGTGGCGCGCATGGTGCGATGGTTCGCCGAAATCCACGATTATACGATGAACGACGACGGCAAATTGCTGGTGCTTCGCCGCCTGATCCGCGAATGGCCGGTCGATGCCGGACCGGTGTCCTGGCTGGTCGGCGGCCCGACGCAGCGGCTGTCGCCCTGGGCGCGCGCAGTGCGCAGCGACCTTGACAAGGCGCGCCAGCTCGACATGGCGATGGCCTATTTCTCGCCCGGCCAGGGCATGCTGCGCCGCCTCGGCCGCGTCGCCAGGCGCGGCCGCGCACGCTTCGTGATGGCGGCGAAGTCGGACAATGCGGCGACGATCGGCGCTTCGCGGCTTCTCTACGGTTATCTGCTCCGCAAGAAGGCGGCGGTCTGGGAATATCGGCCGTGCCGAGCTGCATATGAAACTGATCGTTATCGACGACGTCGTCTATGTCGGGACCGCCAATTTCGACATGCGCAGCCTGTTCTTGAATGTCGAGGTGATGCTGCGCATCGCCGACGCAGGCTTTGCCGCGCAGATGCGCGATTTCGTCGCCGGGCTCGAACCCGATTGCGACGTGATAACCGCCGAGGAGCATAAAGCGCGCGCCGGATGGCTGACCCGGCTGCGCTGGACCTTGTCGTGGTTCGTCGTCGGCGTGGCCGATTACACCGTATCGCGGCGGCTCAACTTCGGCCTCGCCGATACCGATCCCGATACCGAGATTTAGTCCTTCCAGCCCCAGAAAAGGAAGCAGGGCGGGACATTGACCCATTCGAATGCATTGTCGATGCGATTGAAATGCGCCGCGAGGAAATCGCGCGCGCGGGCGCGGAACTGATAGACGAGGAAGGCGCCGCCGGGGCGCAGCACCTTGTGCGTCGCCGCCGCGATCGCCGGTCCGACCCCCGCCGGCAGGGTCGAGAAAGGCAGGCCCGACAGGACATAGTCGGCCTGTTCGAAGCCGTGCGCGCGGATGATCTCCTCGACGTCGGCGGCCGAGCCGTGCACCGCGATGAAGCGGCTGTCGCGGATATCCTTGCGCAGATAGTCGATGAAGTCGGGGTTGGTGTCGATCGCGATCAGGGTCGCATCGCCCGCCATGCGTTCGAGCACCGGACGGCAGAAGGTGCCGACGCCGGGGCCATATTCGACGAAGAGCTTCGTATTCTTCCAGTCGACGGGCTTCAGCATGTGGCGGATCAGCGTCGGCGACGAGGGCACGATCGACCCCACCATCACCGGGTGCTTGATGAAGCCCTTCACGAACATGCCCCAAGGCCCGACAAACTGCTTCACTCGGTCGCGGATGCGGCGCAGCGGCGCGACCTTCGATTCTTGGGCATGGGCCCGGGGATTGGTCATGATGGCTTTCGCATTGTTGCGGACGGCAAAGGCGTGGCAAAAACGGGCGCGCGGCGCAAGGAAAGAGTCCGCTTGACAAAAGCCTGGCACCCTCGCGCTGGACAGGCCGGGCGGGCCGTGTAGGAGGCTGGCGGAACACCAGGCCGCACGAGCGGCGGAGTCGGAAGGGGGAGCCAGCGCCATGCCGAACATCAGCCGCTCGATCCCTGCCGACCGCATGGCGGTGCTGTTCGCGGTGATGCTGGTCGCCGCGGCGGGCAATACGGCGATGCAGTCGATCCTGCCCGCGATCGGCGCCAAGCTCCATATCCCCGACGTGTGGGTCAGCCTCGCCTTCAGCTGGTCGGCGCTGCTGTGGGTGCTCACGGCGCCGCACTGGGCGCGCCAGTCGGACAAGCGCGGGCGCAAGGCGCTGATGGCGCTCGGGGTGATCGGCTTCTTCTCGTCGATGGCGCTGTGCGGCGTGGTGCTGTGGTCGGGGCTGATGGGTTGGCTCGCCGCCGGCACGACCTTCATCCTCTTCGCGCTGTTCCGCAGCCTCTACGGCGGTTTCGGTTCGGCGGCACCGCCGCGCGGTGCAGGCTTATGTCGCGGCGCGCACCGATCCCGAGGAGCGCACCCAGGCGCTGTCGCTCGTCTCCTCGTCCTTCGGGCTCGGCACCGTCATCGGCCCGGCGATCGCCCCCTTCTTCATCCTGCCGATCGTCGGGCTATCGGGGCCGCTGCTGGTGTTCGCGCTGATCGGGCTGGTCGTGCTGGCGATGCTGCGCTGGCGGCTCCCCGACGACATCCCGCGCTTCGCCGCGCGCGGCGCGATCGCTTCCTATCCGACCTCGGCGGGGACGCCCGACACGACGCTATCGGATGACGGGACCGAAGACGGGGAAGCGGGCGAACCGGTGCCGCTGCGCTGGACCGACCGGCGCGTGCGGCCCTGGCTGCTCGCCGGGCTGTTCGGCGGGCAGGCGCAGGCGATGATGCTCGGCGTCGTCGGCTTCCTGATCCTCGACCGGCTGCAACTGCGGCTGCGCCCCGACGAGGGCGCGGCGATGACCGGCATCGTGCTGATGGCGGGCGCCTTTGCGACCCTGCTCGCGCAATGGGGGCTGATCCCGATCATGAAGATGTCGCCGCGCACCGCGGTGCTGGTCGGCGCGGCGCTCGGCGGCGTCGGGACGGTGATGACCGGGCTGTCGTTCGACCTGCACGGCATCATCATCGGTTTCGCCCTCGCCTCGCTGGGCTTCGGGCTGTTCCGTCCGGGCTTCACCGCCGGTTCGTCACTCGCGGTGCCGCGCCGCGACCAGGGCAGCGTCGCGGGCATGACCGCCTCAATCAACGGATCGGCCTATATCGTCTCGCCCGCGATCGGCGTGCTGCTCTACAATTGGCATCCGATGGTCGCCTACGGCCTGATGGCCGGCTTTTGCGGCTGGCTGGTGCTGTGGGGCTGGAAGGCGCTGCGGCTCGACCACGCCTTCGGCTTCGGCAACGAGCCCTGACCCCGGGCGCGGTGGCCCGGGGACAGGTCGTTCCCTCAGTCTTCGGCATCCTCATGCTTGCGCTCGCGCACGGGCTTGAGCATGCCGGGCGCGAAGAAGCCGATCGGGTCGACGCTCATCGCCGCCTGCTTGATTTCGCCCTGGATCTTTTCATAATCCTTTTCCATCGCCTCGGTGACCGAGGCCCGGGTGTCCTTCAGCGCGGCCTCGAAATCGGCCATCGTCACCGTCTCGCTGCCCATCGAACGCTTGAGCGCGGCGAGGCCCGCCCGGCGGGTCAGATCCTCCAGATCGGCGCCGGTAAAGCGGTCGGCCTTTCCGGCGAGCGCCGACAGGTCGACGTCGTCGGCCAGCGGCATCTTTCCGGTCTGGATCTCCAGGATGCGCTTGCGTCCCTCGGCATTGGGCACCGACACATAGATCAGCTCGTCGAGCCTTCCAGGGCGCAGCAGCGCCGGGTCGATCAGGTTCGGGCGGTTGGTCGCGCCGATGACGACGACCGACTGCATCTCCTCGATCCCGTCCATTTCGGCGAGGATCGTGTTGACGACGCGTTCGGTCACCTGCGGCTCGCCCGCCGCTCCGCTGCCGCGCGCGGGCACCAGGCTGTCGAGTTCGTCGATGAAGACGATCGTCGGCGCCACCGCGCGGGCGCGCTGGAACAGCCGCGCGATCTGCTGCTCGCTCTCGCCATACCATTTCGACAGCAGGTCCGACGACTTGATCGAGATGAAATTGGCGTCGGACTCGCGCGCCGCCGCTTTCGCCAGCAAGGTCTTGCCCGTCCCCGGCGGGCCATAGAGCAGGAAGCCTTTCGCCGGACGGATGCCGAGCCGCCGGAACGCCTCGGGATGCTTGAGCGGCAGTTCGATGCCCTCGATCAGCTTGTCGCGCGCCGCGTCGAGCCCGCCGATGTCGCTCCAGCGCGTCTTCGGCGCCTGCACCATCACCTCGCGCATCGCCGACGGCTGCACGCGCTTCAGCGCATTGTTGAAATCCTCGCGCGTGACACGCAGTTCCTCGATCACCTCGGGCGGGATCGTCCCGTCATCGAGGTTGAGCTTGGGCATGATCCGCCGCACCGCCTCGATCGCCGCCTCACGCGTCAGCGCCGCCATATCGGCGCCGACGAAGCCGAAGGTCGTGCGCGCGAGTTCGGCGAGGTCGACATCGTCCGCGAGCGGCATGCCGCGCGTGTGGATACCCAATATCTCGCGCCGCCCGCTTTCGTCGGGAACGCCGATCACGATCTCGCGGTCGAAGCGGCCCGGGCGGCGCAGCGCCTCGTCGATCGCGTCGGGCCGGTTGGTCGCGGCGATGACCACCAGATTGGTGCGCGGTTCCAGCCCGTCCATCAGCGTCAGAAGCTGCGCAACGAGGCGCTTTTCGGCCTCGCCGGTCACCTGCCCGCGCTTCGGCGCGATCGAATCGATCTCGTCGATGAACAGGATCGACGGCGCCGCCTTGGTCGCCTGTTCGAACACGTCGCGCAGCCGCTTTTCGGACTCGCCATAGGCGCTGCCCATGATCTCAGGCCCGTTGATCAGGAAGAATTGCGCATCGCTCTCGTTCGCGACCGCGCGCGCGAGCCGCGTCTTGCCGGTGCCCGGCGGGCCGTGCAGCAGCACCCCGCGCGGCGGATCGACGCCGAGGCGGCGGAACAGTTCGGGATAACGCAGCGGCAGTTCGACCATCTCGCGAAGCTGGTCGATCGTTTCGCCCAGCCCGCCGAGGTCGTCGTAGGTGACGTCGGTGCGCCGCGCGTCCTGTGGCTCCTGATATTCGGGGAGCAGCTCGATCTCGGTATTCTCGTCGATGAAGACGACGCCCTTGGGGGCCGCCGACACGACGAGCAGGCGTACTTCGGCGAGCGCATAGGCCGTGGCGCGTTAAGCATCTGGCGGAGCTGCGGCGGCATGTCGCCCGCCGACACGCGCTGTTGCCCCGCGGTCGCGACCGTGTCGCGCGGCGACCAGCGGGCGCCCGAAAAAGCTGCGTTTCAGCGCGTTCGCGGACCCCTGCAGCCGCAGATTCTCCTGCGCGGGGGCGAACACCACCCGCGTCGCGGGGCGCGTCTCGACGCGGCTGAGCGACACCATGTCGCCCGCGCCCGCGCCCGCGTTGGCGCGCTGGAGCCCGTCGAGGCGGATCACGTCGAGCCCTTCGTCCTCGGCATAGGGGCCGACGACGCGCGACGCGGTGTCGCGCTTGCCGCTGATCTGGACGATATCGCCTTCGGTCAGGCCCAGTTCGGCCATGGCGGCGCGCGGAATACGGGCGATGCCGCCGCCGCTTTCCTCCGCCCGGGCGTTGGCAACCTGCAGTTTGACCTGTTTTTCTTTTACCGCTGCTTCGGCCAAGGCGTGTCTCCCGCAAAATGGTCAGAACGGCGAAGATAGGACGGCGGTTCCCGATTTGCGACCCCTTGCGTGGGGCCATTTATGACGCACTGCACAAAATTCTGGCATGTCCGCCAATGACATGTCATCATCGCGCCCCGGATACGAACATGCCACGCCTTCCCCCCTCAGCAGCATGGAGGCCTTTCTGGAGGTCGCCCGCCACGGTACGGTCAAGGCCGCCGCGAGCGAGCTCGGGCTGTCGATGCCGGCGCTGTCGCGGCGGATCCAGACGCTCGAACATGCCGTCGGGCGTCCGCTGTTCGACCGCCACCACCACGGCCTGCGGCTGACCGAGACGGGCCGCGCGCTGCAGGACCAGCTGTCGCCGATTCTCGACGATCTGCGCTCGGTCATCGTCCAGGCGGGAAGTCCCGATGCGTCGATGCGGCTTCACCTCAACGTGCTGCCGCTCTTTGCCCAGCAGCGGCTTTTTCCCCGCATGCCGGAACTGCGGCAGAAGCATCCCGAACTGCATATCGACATCGAAACCATGTCGCATGCCGAGGCCCGGCTCGGCGACGGCATCGACGCCGCGATCGCGCTCGCGCGATCGATCGACCCGGTACTCTATGCGGCGCGGCTCGATCAGGACAAGGTGTTCCCGATCGCGGCGCGCACGCTGCTGGATGGCACCCGCCCGATCGCGGTGCCCGAACAGTTGCAGCGCATGACCATCCTCGTTCACCGCGAAATGCCCGAGACCTTCGCCGAATGGAAAAAGGCGATCGGCATGCCTTATCTCGAACCGGCAGGGATCGATTATTTCGATTCGGGACCGCTGATGCTCGAGGCCGCGGCGCAGGGGATCGGCGTCGCCTTCATGCACGGCCATCATTACGACGATGCGCACGACCCGCGGCTGATCCGCCTGTTCGATTTCGATGTCGAAAGCCCGTACAGCTATTGGTTCGTCTGCCGCCCGCGCGCGCTGCGCCAGCCTGCGGTGAAATTGTTCCACGACTGGCTGCTCGCGGCGAAAATCTAGCCGGATTCACCCGTTGTTCAGACGGCAAAGCCGACCCTCCCGGTGTTTCCAGCCGGAGATCGCCGATGCGCCCGTTCCTGACCGCCGCCGTCCTTATCCTGCCGCTGGCCGGTGCCCACGCGCAGTTCATGCCGCGCACGCCGCCGCCCAGCGAGCGGCTGCCGACGATCGTCGACATGGGTACCCGTCCAGCTAGGCCCGTCGATCGGCAGCGACCTGCTCGATCTGCGTGACCGCATCGACGCGCGGCGCGAGACGGGCGACCTGTCGAAGCGCGAAGCGCGCGCGCTGCGCCGCGAAGCGCGGCAGATCGAAGCGCTGACCGAACGCTATGGCCGCGACGGGCTGTCCGATTCCGAACGGCGCGAAATCGACATGCGCACCCAGGCGCTGCGCGGCCTTGCGGGCGCACCCGTCACCGCGGCGAACGGCAAATAGCCCCGGCGGGCGATCCGATGCGGTTTCCGGGAAAATGGTGCTGCTGGACAGGATTGAACTGTCGACCTCGTCATTACCAATGACGCGCTCTACCACTGAGCTACAGCAGCAACCGGGCCGCCCGCAAATGCGTCTTTGCCGGGCAGGCGCGGCCTATGGCGGGACGCCCCGCCCCTGTCAAGGCGATAGGCTTGACGCTGGACAGATTCCCTTGGCATGGGCGGGTTCGTGAGCAAGACACCCTCCCCCGCCGAGATCGAACGCGAACGCCGCCTGGCGGAGGCGTTGCGCGAAAATCTGCGCAAGCGAAAGGCACAGGCGCGCGAGGCGAAAGCCGGAACCCCGCCTAAAGACTGACGGTCACCGTCACCTCGTCGCCCTCGGCCAGCCCCTCGGCCTTGCGCACCGCCGCTTTCACCGGCAGCAGCCAGCCGCCGCTTTCGCGGTGCGGAAAGACCGAGGTGTTCCAGCGCGTATCGCCGATCGTCGCCGCGACCCGCGCCGAGCCGAATCCGCCGCGCTTGTCGAGCCACTGCCCCGACATGGCCGCAAAGCGAATGCCGTCGGCCGCTTCGCCCGCGATCGTCAGGAAAAACCAGGCCGCCGGGGCGGTCGCCGACTGCCAGCGCCAGAGCGGCGTAGTGGTCGTAAAATCCTCCACGTCGGCCTATTTCACCTCACGCACCGGCACCGGAATATTGCACACGTCCGCGCCGCCCGCCGGGCGGATGAAAAAGGGATCGCGCCGGTTTTCGCGCGCGTCGGCATATTTCGCGAAGCTCGCGCTCTCGGTCGACAGATATTCGAACTTCGGCTGCTCGGCGGGCGGCAGGTCGGTCGCGATGCGGATCGAACGGATCGGCACCCGCTCCTTCGCATCCTCGTAAAAGCCGAGCGCGCCGGTGCCGCGCGGCAGGCTCGACAGATGTTCGATCCCGCTGACCACGCGCCCGACAAGCGCGATATTGCGGTCGAGGTGCCGCGGCGCCTGCCCGATCACCGTATAGAGCTCCGCGCCCGAGCCCGTATCGGGCGACATGTTGCGGCCCACGCCGACCATGCCGTAACAATGGAGCGGCCAGACGATCTGCCCCGAATTGAAATCGTCCTCGTTCACATGGCCCAGACCCAGCGGCCAACCCTTGTAGAGGGTGATCGCCCCGGCATAGGGATCGTTGACCTGGAACAGCGGCAGAAAGGCGTCCTCTGGCTCGGGCGCGACATAGTCGCCCTCGGTCATCGTGGCGAGTCCGTCGGGCAGCGGCTTCTTCTCGGTCGCATCGCCCCATTGCACGACATAATTGTCCTGCACGCGGTTGACGCTCGTCCCGTCCCACCAATGCGCCGCAGCGAGCTTGCGGATATTGCCGATCCAGCCCTGGCCAAGCGGCGCGGGCAGCAACTGGATGACGACGCGGCGCGGCGGCGCCTTCTTGCCCTTGGCGAGCGGCGCCAGGTCCATCACCAGCAGGTCGGACGCCGGAATCGCGATCCAGTCGCTCGCGCGGCGCGGCGGCGGCGACTTCGCCCGGCGACGGGATTTCGGGCGCGGGCGGCGGCGTGTCCTGCGCGGCGGAAGGAACGGCGAGCGCGAGGGCTGCGGCGGCGGCGAGGAAGCTGTGTCTCATGGGCCGTGTCTGCCACGCCCAACCGGCTTGCGAAAGCCCCGCCAAGCGATTAGGGCGCCCCTTCCAGTGCATGCGGAGCGGTGGCCGAGTGGTCGAAGGCGCTCGCCTGGAAAGTGAGTATACGTCAAAAGCGTATCGAGGGTTCGAATCCCTCCCGCTCCGCCAAACACCGCCGATTACCTCATAAATTTGCCGACTATCTCCTTAATTATCAACCGGATATGCTCTGGCACACGATTGCCTACGTGCAGGGGTTTTCGCACGCCCTACCACCTTGGTTGAAATTGTTCGTTTTAAGAACGACTTACTGCCAGATGCCGCCGATTTACCTCCGTGCGTGCCTGCCCAGAATTTTCTCTGAGTTTGGGAGCTAGGTCGACGAGTGATAACCGCTGCAAAAAAGAGCAGCTCGCAAAGTTTCCTGACTGGTCCCTCTGGATAAAAAGGGGTAACTCGTTTCTCACCGTATTATTTGAGCAGTGGGCGAGATGGCCGAACCGACACCAACGAAGCCAGAAGAAACCGTTAGGCAACAGATCCTCAAGGATTTGATGCGCCTCGGCTGGAAAGAAACGCAGCTTCGTTGGAAGCCCGAGTGGCAAGTTCCCGACACCCCTCACGACCTGACCAAGCGGGAGCGCGGGCAGAAATATGCGGTGTGCGGTTCGGCGGACTTGGTGGCTTTCGCCGACGATAGCGGCGAATGGTATGCTCTTCAGGTCATCTTCGAATTCAAGGCACCAGACATTGCGCACGGCAAGGCGCAACTCTTGCGCTACCTCAGCAATGAACCCATGGCCAAAATGGGCTTCTGGACGAACGGAAGCCAAACGCTGGCGGTCTACAAGCGCCACCAGTCGGAATGGGTGTTTGTCGAGAATGCGGGGCTGCCGCACCCGACTGACGACCTAACTCAGCCGCCAGACGTTCCTCCGACGTGGAACACCATGCGACAGCCGAGCGAAGCCGAACTATCCGGTGCGCTCAAGCGACTAGTGGCGACTGTAGTAGTGTCGGACCCCCATGTGGTCAGGCGGGAGGACCAGCTTCGCGAGTTGCTGCATATCCTTCTTGTGAAGCTGGAAAGCGACGCTATCGCCAGCCGGTCAGCCAACCGTGATAATTCGGTGGATTTCCAGAATCTATGGCGACGCATTAACGAAGGTGGCAATCACGGCAAGCAAAGTCCGCGAGAGCTACAAAGAATATTTTCATAAGCAGCGTACCAGAATCTTCAATCAGGCAGATCGGGAAGAGCTATTCCTAAGCGACGATACAATTTTCTCTGTTGTCGCGGAGCTTAGCCCCTTCCGCATCCTGGGAGACGACGTGGATCTTCTGGCGAAGGCGTTCCAGATTTTCCGCACATCGGCCCTGAAGAGCGGCGAAGGGCAATACCTTACCCCTCTTCGTGTGGTCCGACCCGCCGTGATGGCTATGGAAATCACATCGGGCGACAAGGTGATTGACCCCGCCTGTGGCTCGGGCGCCTTTGTCGTGGAGGCCTTGCGGCAGGTGGCGCAACGCGAGTTCCCCGGCGATGATGAAGCCTATCATCTGGTGAAGTGGGCAAACGATAACCTCTATGGTGTGGACAAGGACGACATTGGCGTAAAGCTGACTAAGGCGACCATGGTCGCGATGCGCGACGGCTCGACCCATGTCCTGTTAGGTGACGCAATTCGGACGAATCTATGGCCCGCCAAATACCCCAAGCTCGGGCAAGAGTTGGGCACGCCAACAGAAAAGTTCGGCCTTGAGCAATTTACGGTTGTAATCACAAATCCACCTTTCGGCGAAAGCCTCAAGGTGAAAGCGGCAGACTGCCGAGCGGCGGGCTACACAATTTCCACCTATGCAGCGATGAAAGGTCCGACGGATCATACCGATCTTGAAATTGGACTGGTCTACCTAGAGCAATGCTACCGACTTCTCCGGGTAGGTGGACGCGTAGGAATAGTTCTGCCAGAGACGTATTTCTTCAGCTACTCCTACCGTTGGCTTCCCTACTGGTTAAATGGCCGTCTCGCTCTACGCGGAATGCTCAACATTCCTATGGAAGCATTTGAAGAATTCTGCCGAGCGAAAACAAACTTCTACATTTTCGAGAAGGTCGGGCACGTGGAAACAGAATTCGATTCCACCACGATTCCCAAGAAAAAGGTCGCGAAAAAAGGGGCAGGCAAATGAGCATCCGCAAGCCAAGCTGGTTTTCCAGCGACACCATTATGGTCTCGACTGCACCCACATGCGGCCTGACCAAGGGCGGACGCCTACTGCCGATAGTTAATCCGGCCACCGGCAAGCGGGTGCAGGAGATTGACCCCGAGACCGGGGCCGCCGTGGACGCCATAGACGACAAGCTGAAGGAGGACGCGATAGCCCTTTCAAAGGGGCAGCAGACCGACACGTTGTCGTTTATCCCTGCCGCTGACATAGACCTCCGGTGCGCTGTTCCGGTCTATTACGATCACCGCTACCGCGACCAGTTCAACGAAGCGATGAAGCTGCCTCAGTTTGAAGGCTTCGAAGCGGCTTCCATTGGCGCCCTGATCAGCCGGGGCACTTTGACGGTTCGGGGTGGTCATGGATCGCCCTCGCAGGACGAACGAATTGGCGATGTTCCCTACATCAAAGTGTCTGACCTTCGCGCCGGGCTGGTTAACATCAACCCGACGAATCGCATTCCCCTTTCCGTAGCAAAGAAGTTTTGGGGTGGCCCGGAGTCGGGGCTGAAGGCATTTGACCTGTTGTGCCCGGAGCGAACGTCCAAAAACATTGGCGACTTCTGCATTCTATTGCCGGGACAGGAACGGGTCGTAACAACGAAAGAGGTCATCGTTCTTCGTCCCGGTCCGAGGGCGAACTTCGATCCGTTCTACCTGCTTTGGGCTCTGTCGCTAAAGGTGGTCCGCGATCAGTGGCGTCGCATTATCTTCATGCAAACGAATCGGGAAGACGTAGGTAAGCGCTATCTCGAAATTCTGCTTCCGGTGCCGCCCACAGGCAAACGTGCGAACGAGGTTTCGCAGCCGTTTCGCACCTACTACCAGACGCTTGCGGCAGCTCGTTCGTCCTTATCCGACTATCTTAATCAAGATAAGCAGCACCATTTTTTCGTGTCTGGTGCCGAAGAGCTTGTGGCTGCGGATAGTGGCTTTGATGAATGAAGAATCTTCGATAATGCTCACCCGCACGGAACGAGTTTGACTGATAGCTTCGGGTTCGAGACCAGCAATTCGCTCCTGCCGCAATTTTGGAGGGCTATAGCGTAGGTGTAGTTCTCTGTTTCTTCGGCTTCGGTCCGCCAACTGCCTCAGTTTTCCTGCACCCCGTCATCGCCGAGCGTGCGGTACAGCGTGATCCGGTTGCGGATCGCGGCGAGTTCGACCGCGATCTGCGCGCGCCGCGCGCTGTAGAGGCTGCGCTGCGCGTCGAGACTCGACAGGAAGCTGTCGATGCCGCCGCGGTAGCGCGCCTCGGTCAGCCGCGCCGTGTCGGCGGCGGCATCGGTGTTGGCGCGGGCGGCGCGGAGGCGTTCGCCGAGCGTACCCTGATCGGCGAGCGCGTCGGCGACTTCGCGGAACGCGGTCTGGATCGCGCGCTCGTAGCTGGCAAGCGCCGCATCGCGCTGCGCCTCGCTGACCGCGACGCCCGCGCGGCGCCCGCCCGCGTCGAAGATCGACAGGCTGGCATCGGCGCCCGCGCTGAAACGGAAGGCGTCGCCGGTGAACAGCGAGCCCAGCGCATCGCTCGCGAAACCGAGCAGCCCGGTCAGCGAGATCGTCGGGAACAGCCGCGCGCGCGCCACGCCGATGTCGGCATTGGCGGCGCGCAGCAGATATTCGGCCTCGACCACATCGGGGCGGCGCAGCAATATTTCGGAGCTGGTGCCCGCGGGCAGCGTCGCGATCGACGCGCCGACCTCGTCGAGGTCCTGCGGCAGCAGCGCCTTGTCGTAATCGGCGCCGACAAGCAGGCGGATCAGATTTTCGTCCTGAGCGACGGCCGCGGTCTGCAGCGCGAGGTCGCCTTCGGCGGTCGCGAGGATCTGTTCGGCCTGGCGCAGGTCGGTGCGCGGCGCGACGCCGCCATCGAGCCGCGCGCGGGTCAGGGCGACGCTGCGCCGCGCGTTTTCGGCGGTGTCGCGCGCGATGGCGAGCAGTTCGCGGTCGGCGGCATGGTTCGCCCACGCTTCCGACAGATCGGCGATCAGCGACAGGCGCACCGTGCGCGCGACCGCTTCGGTCGCCAGTGCCCGGTCGCGCTCGGCGGCGGTGGCATTGGCGAGCCGTCCGAACAGGTCGAGCTCGAACGCCGACACACCCGCCTGCAACGCATAGCTTTCACGTCCGCGGGTCGCGACGCCGCCCGACACGCCGCCGTCGGAGTAGTCCGCCGATCCGCTGACGCCGATCGCCGGGAATTGCGCCGAGCGCGTCACCCGGACCTGCGCCCGCGCCGCCGCGACATTGGCGGCGGCGACGCGCAGGTCGCGGTTGTTGGCGAGCGCCTGCTCGATCAGCGCCTGCAGGCGCGCGTCGCGGAACAGCGCGGCCAGCGCCACGCGCGGCAGCGCCGCCTCGCTTTGCGCGAGGTAGGCGTCGCCCACCGGCCACGACATCGGCACCGGCGGCGCCGGCTGCACATATTTGGGCGCCAGCGAACAGGCGCCAAGCGCCAGCGTCGCGGCGGTCAGGAACAGGCGGCGCGTCACGCGGTGGCCGCCTTGTCGCCCCGGCGGCGGCCGATCCATTCGCGCGCCGCTTTCAGCCCGTCGCGCACGCCCCTCCTGACGAGGACGAAGAAGAGCGGGATGAAGAAGATCGCGAGGAAAGCGGCGGTCAGCATCCCGCCGATCACGGCGGTGCCGATCGCGACGCGGCTGTTGGCGCCCGCGCCGGTGGCGATTGCGAGCGGCAGCACGCCGAAGATGAAGGCGAAGCTGGTCATCAGGATCGGGCGCAGGCGGATGCGCGCCGCCGCGACCGCGGCTTCGATCACGCGCTTGCCCTTGCGCTCCTCCTGCTCGGCGAACTCGATCATCAGGATGGCGTTCTTCGCCGCCAGCCCCATCGTCGTCAGCAGCCCGATCTGCAGATAGACGTCGTTCTCCAGCCCGCGCAGCGTCACCGCGACCACCGCGCCGATCAGCCCCAGCGGAATGACGAGCAGCACCGCGAGCGGGATCGTCCAGCTTTCATAGAGCGCGGCGAGGCAGAGGAATACGACGAGCAGCGAGATGGCATAGAGGAAAGGCGCCTGTCCCGACGACAGCCGCTCCTGATAGGAGGAACCCGACCAGGCGACGCTCGTCCCGGGGATCTCGGCCGCCATCCGCTCCATCTCGTCCATCGCCTCGCCCGAACTCGTGCCCTCGGCGGGCTGGCCCGATATTTCGAAGGCGGGCACGCCCTGGAAGCGCGAACTGCTGCTCGGCGTCGTCGACCAGCCGGTCCTGGCAAAGGCCGAGAAAGGCGACATCTCGCCATCGGCCGAGCGGACATACCATTGGGCCAGATCCTCGGGCCGCGAGCGATAGGGCGCATCGCCCTGGACATAGACGCGCTTGACGCGCCCCTTGTCGATGAAGTCGTTGACGTAGCGGCCGCCCCAGGCGGTCGCCAGCGTCGCATTGACGTCGCTGTTGTTGAGGCCATAGGCGGTTAGCCGCTGCGTATCGATATCGACCTTGAGCGTCGCAACGTCGGGCAGGTCCGACAGGCGCACCGAGGTCAGCTTGGGGTTCGCATTCGCCATCGCGAGCAGCTTTTCGCGCGCGGCGACGAATTCGTCGCGGCTCATGCCGCTGCGGTTCTGGAACTGCATGGTGAAGCCCGCCGAATCGCCGAGCCCGCGTACCGCCCCCGGAACGAGCGCGAAAATCTGGGCATCGCGCAGCCCGCCCAGTGCCTTGCGCGCACGGTCGGCGATCGCATCGGCGCTGTTCTCCTTGCCCGGGCGATCGTCCCAATGGACGAGGTTGACGAAACCCTGCCCGGTGTTCTGCCCCGCCGCGGCGCCGCCCCCGCCGCCCGCGATCAGGAACAGCGCGCCGGTGTTCGCCTTCTCCTCGGTCAGCATATATTTTTCGATCGCGTCGCGAACCTCGAGCGTGCGCCCCTGCGTCGCGCCGGCGGGAAGCCGGAACTGGATCTGGACGCGCCCCTGATCCTCGTTGGGCAGGAAACCGCCGGGAAGACGCAGGAACAGCAAGGCAAGCGCGGCAAACAGAAGAACGTAAAGGCCGAGGAAGAGCCATTTGCGGTCGACCACCTTGGTGACGCTGCCGACATAGCGCTCGACGACGCGGTCGAAGCGAGTGTTGAACCCGTCCTTCGCCCGTTCGAGCCACGCCCTGGCGCCCGCGAAGCGTCCGGTCGCGGGGGCCGCGTCGCCGTGGCTCTTGGGCTTGAGCAAGGTCGAGGTCAGCGCGGGGCTCAGGATCAGCGCGACGAGCACCGACAGCGTCATCGCCGATATGATGGTGACCGAGAACTGGCGATAGATGACCCCGGTCGATCCGCCGAAAAAGGCCATCGGCAGGAACACCGCCGACAGCACCAGCGCGATCGCGACCAGCGCGACCTGCAATTCCTGCATCGACTGGATCGTCGCCTCGCGCGCCGACATTTCGGGATGCTCTTCCATCAACCGCTCGACATTCTCGACGACGACGATCGCGTCATCGACGAGCAGGCCGATGGCGAGCGTCAGCCCGAACAGCGTCAGCGTGTTGATGCTGAACCCCAATATATAGAAGACGGCGAATGTCCCGAGCAGCACCACCGGCACCGCGATCGCCGGGATCAGCACCGCGCGCCAGCTCTGCAGGAACACGAACATGACGAGGATGACGAGCAGGATCGCCTCCAACAGCGACTTCTGCACCTCGCTCACCGACAGCTTGATGAAGGCGGTCGAGTCGTTCGCGTAGGAATAGGTCAGCCCGTCGGGGAAGTCGGCGGCGAGTTCGGCCATGCGCGCCTTGACCCGGTCGGCGGTTTCGAGCGCGTCGGAGCCCGGCGATAGCGAGATCGACATGCCGGCGCCCGGATGCCCGTTGATGCGGCTGATCACAGCGTAGCTTTCGGCGCCGACCTCGACCCGCGCGACGTCCTTGATCCGCACCGTCGATCCGTCGGGCAGCGTCTTGAGCACGATATTCTCGAACTCGGGGACGGTCTGCATCCGCGACTGCGCGGTCACCGTGGCGTTGAGCATCTGACCCTGCTGCGACGGCAGGCCGCCCACCTCGCCCGCCGCGACCTCGCTGTTCTGCGCGCTGATCGCCGAAATGACGTCGCTCGGCATCAGCGCCACCGCGGCGAGCCGCTGCGGGTTGAGCCAGATGCGCATCGCGTGCGGGCCGCCGAAGATATTGACCTCGCCGACCCCCTCGACGCGCGACAGCGGGTCCTGGATGTTCGACGCCATATAGTCGGACACGTCCTGATTAACGCGCGTGTCGGTCTCGTCATAGACGCCGACGAGCAGCAGCGTGTCCGAATTGGCCTTGGTGACGCGGATGCCCTGCGCCTGCACCTGCTGCGGCAGGCGCGACAGCGCCGACTGGATCTTGTTCTGAACCTGCACCTGCGCGATGTCGGGGTCGGTCCCCTTGGCGAAGATCGCGGTGATGTTCGCCTGCCCGCGCGAACTCGACTGCGAGCTGAAATAAAGCAGCCCGTCGATCCCGGTGAGCTGCTGTTCCAGCACCTGGGTGACGCTGTTCTCGATCGTCTCGGCCGATGCGCCCGGATAGGTAGCGCGGATATTGACCTGCGCCGGCGCGATGTCGGGATATTGCTCGATCGGCAGCAGGTTGAGCGCGCCGAAACCGCCGAGCATGACGATGATCGCCAGCACCCAGGCAAAGATCGGGCGGTCGATGAACAGGCGTGACATGGGCGGTCAGCTACCCTTCTTCGCCGGTCCGCCCGCTTCGGTCCCCTTGAGCGCCCCGACCCGCTGCGCGCTGCCCGCCGCGACCGGACGGATCGGTTGTCCGGCGCGCAGATTGCCCAGGCCCTGGCTGATCACCTTGTCACCCGGCTTCAGCCCCTCGGTGACAATCCAGTCGGTGCCGAGCGTGCGGTCGGCGGTGACCTTGCGGCGCTCCGCCTTATTGCCCTTGCCGACCAGATAAACGAAGGCCGATCCGTCGAAATCGCGCTGCAGCGCCGCCTGCGGAACGCGGAAAGCGTTCGCTTCGACGGCCTGGTCGAACACTGCCTTCACGAACATGCCGGGAAGCAGCGTCCCTTGCGGATTGGGAAAGCGAGCGCGCAGCGTCACCGTGCCGGTTGCCTCGCTGACCACCGCTTCGGAAAATTCGATCGTCCCCGCAAAGCCATAGGCGCTGCCGTCCTCGAGCCGCAGCCGCACGCTCGTGCTGCCCGGCTGAACGCCCCCGCTGGCGATCGACTGACGCAGCGCAGTCAGTTCCGCACTCGATTGCTGCATGTCGACATAGATGGGATCGGTGCTCTGGATGACCGCCAGCGGATCGGCCTGGTTCGCGTTGACCAGCGCGCCCGCCGTGAACAAGGTGCGGCCGATGCGGCCGCTGATCGGGGCGGTGATCGTCGTATAGCGCAGATTGATCCGCGCGGTTTCGAGCGCCGCGGCATTTTGCGCGACGACGGCGTTGGCGACCCGCGCCTGCGCCGCGGCGTCGGTATAATCCTGCTTGGCGATCGCCTCCATCTCGGCAAGCGGACGGAAACGGTCGGCCTTGACCTTCGCGGCCTCGGCGCTCGCGCGCGCGCTCGACAGATTGGCCGCGGCTTGGTCGACCGCGGCGCGGTACAGGCTGGCGTCGACCTGGAACAGCGGCTGCCCGGCCCGCACATAACTGCCCTGCTCGAAAAGGCGGCGGCGGATGATGCCGTTGATCTGCGGCCGCACTTCGCTGGTCTCGAAGGCCACGGTACGCCCGCCGAGTTCGATCGGCACCGGCACCGTTCCCGGTTGCGCGACGATATAGCCGACCTGCGGCGGCTGGCGATTGCCGTTCCCCTCGTCGCCGCCCGAACAGCCGCATGAGCAAGGCCATTGCCACGCAGATAGCGCCGAGGCGAATGCCCGGCAGCCCTGATACGATCATTCGACGAACCTTTTCCGGCTTGGGGAGAGCCTGTTTCCCATATCCTTCAGCAAATTGGGCGGCGCAGCGCAATGCCTGTGGTTACGATTGCGACAAGTTGCGACAAAATAGATTTGCCGCCGCCCGATCGCAAAAGGTCGTGGCGGCGGAATTTTTTCCAAGGTCCGGTGCCGACGGCTCCGTCCTGAAATTGTTGCGGGACCCATCCCGCCCGATTTCAAGAGGATTTTCATGCGCAAGACCCTGTTCGCATCCACCTGTCTGGTGGCTCTCATGGCGACCCCCGCCTTCGCCGAAACCACCATCGGCACCGCCACGACCGCGCCCGTGCGCACCTCCACCGTGAAAACGGGCACGCCGGACGACATCAAGATCGCGGCGGCGGGATCGGTGACCCTGACCAGCGGCACCGCCGTCACGATCGACAGCAACCACAAGGTCGTCAACGACGGCACGATCCAGATCACCAACAGCGACGGCGCGACCGGGATTTCGGCGAACGCCAGCACCGTCGGCGGGATCACCAACAGCGCGACCGGCAAGATCATCATCGACGAAACCTATGCCCCGACCGACATCGACAATGACGGCGACCTCGACGGTCCCTTCGCGGTCGGCAGCAACCGCGTCGGCATCGCGACGCAGGGCGCCTTCACCGGCAATATCGTCAATTCGGGCGCGATCACGGTCGAGGGCAACGACTCGGCGGGCATTCGCCTGGGCGGCCCGCTGACCGGCAATTTCACCAACGATGGCACGATTTCGGTCCTCGGCGACCGCGCGCTCGGGGTCGGGCTGCAGGATGTGACCGGCAATGTCCGCCTTGCCGGGACGATCACCGCGACCGGGCTCGATGCCACCGCCGCGCGGCTCAGCGGCAATATCACCGGCGCGCTCGTCGTGCAGGGCAATCTGACCGCAACGGGCTATCGCTTCACCAGCCCGCCCGCCGACCCGTCGAAGCTCGACGCCGACGACCTGCTGAACGGTGGCCCGGCGCTGTCGATCGAGGGCGACGTGACCGGCGGGATCGTCCTCGCCGTCCCGCCCAAGGACAGCAGTTCGACCGACAATGACGAGGACAAGGACGGCATCGAGGACGCGAAGGAAGGCTCGGCGGTCGTCCGCTCCTTCGGCTCGGCGCCGGCGATGCGCATCGGCGCCGCGAACCGCGATGTGACGATCGGTCCGGTCGCCGGGACCGGCACCAACTTCGGCGTGATCGTCGACGGCACGATCCTCGGCAACGGCCTTTATACCGGCAAGGACGCCACCGCGGTCCAGATCGGCGGCCTCGGCGGCAACGTCACCGTTGCCGGCGGCCTCGCGATCGGCAGCAGCGGCAATGTGACCGCGATTTCGAACGGCGCCTCGGCGACCGCGATCCGGATCGGTGCGGGCGCGACGCTCCCCGAAATCCGCAACGCCGGCAAGATCGAGGCGTCGGGCGGCAAGGACGCCACCGCGATCACCACCGGCATCCTCGTCGAGGCGGGCAGCAACGTCGGGATGATCCGCAACAGCGGCACCATCGGCGCCAAGGCGGCGGGCAATGACGGCACCGCGCGCGGCATCGTCGACCTGTCGGGCAATGTCGACCTGGTCGAGAACAGCGGGACGATCAGCGCCACCGGCGCGCTCGCGACCTCGGGCCGCAACATCGCGATCGACCTGTCGGCGAACGGCGGCGGCGCGACGGTCAAGCAGACCGCCGTCGCCTCGGGCGTCGCGGCGCCCGCGATCGTCGGCGACGTGCGCTTCGGCGCGGGCAATGACGTTTTCGACATCGCTGACGGATCGGTGAAGGGCAACAGCTTCTTCGGCGCCGAGCAACAACAGCCTCGCCCTCTCGGGCGACGCGATTTACGAAGGCAATGCGACCTTCGGCGGCGGCAACGACAGCATGACGCTGGCGGGCACGTCGAAATTCACCGGCCTTGCCGATTTCGGCGGCGGCACCGATACGCTGACCATCGGCGGGACGTCGGTCTTCTCGGGCCGTCTCGCCAACGCCCAGGGCCTGTCGGTCGCGGTCAACGGCGGCACCTTCGATGTCGGCGGCGCGGCGACCATTTCCTCGCTCGCCGTCACCGACAAGGGCGTGCTCGGCGTCACCCTCGACGGCGGCAGCAGCGGCACCGCGATCCAGGTCACCGGCAACGCCAGCTTCGGCGCCGACTCGAAACTCGCACTGCGCCTCACCAGCCTCGACAATGCCGAGGGCCAGCATATCGTGCTGACCGCGGGCACGCTGACCGGTGCGAACAACCTGACGACCAGTTCGACGCTGCTGCCCTTCCTCTACAAGGGCACGCTGACCTCGAACGCGACCCAGCTGATCGTCGATGTGTCGCGCAAGAATGTCACCGAGCTCGGCCTCAACCGCTCCGAGGGCAGCGCCTTCGACGCGGTGATCGACGCGCTGGCGGCCGACGAGGATATCGAGCAGGTGTTCCTCGACATCACCGACGGCGCGCAGTTCAGGAACCAGCTCGGCCAGATGCTGCCCGAGCATGAAGGCGGCGTGTTCGAGACCGTCACCTCGGGCTCGCGCGCGCTCGGCCGCTATCTGATGGACCCGAACGCCCCGTTCCAGGACGAGGGCAAATGGGGTTACTGGATCAATCAGGCCGTCTGGGGCACGTCGAAGAGCATCGGCGACACCGCCGGTTACGACGTGACCGGCTGGGGCGTCTCGCTCGGCGCCGAGATCAAGACCGATGTCGGCAATTTCGGCGGCTCGGTCGCCTATCTCAGCGGCAAGGACGGCAACGCCAGCAATGCCAACGAGGTTTCGTCGAGCCAGTTCGAGGGCGCCTTGCACTGGCGCCTGCGTTCGGACGGCTGGATGGCAAGCGCCCGCGTCTCGGGCGCCCCGATCAGCTTCAAGGGCACCCGCCTGTTCCAGGCCGAAGCCGGCGCCGAGGACATCAACGAAACGATCCGCGGCAAATGGGACGGCACGCTGTGGTCGGCATCGGGCTCGCTGGCGCACGACGGCCGCCTCGGCGGCCTGTCGGTGCGGCCGATGGTCGCGGTCGATTATTACAAGCTGAAAGAGGACGGCTACACCGAAACGGGCGGCGGCGACGCGCTCGACCTCACCGTCCTCTCCCGCGACAGCGACGAACTCGCGGTGTCGGGCACCGTCGCGGTCGGCCTCGATTTCGGCGGCGCCGACGAATATGACGGCTGGACGCGCTTCGAGATCGAAGGCGGTCGGCGCCAGATCGTCGGCGGTTCGCTCGGCACGACGACGGCGTCGTTCAAGGACGGCACGCCCTTCACCCTTACCCCCGATGATCGCACGAGCGGCTGGGTCGGCCGCATCCGCGGCATCGCCGGCAATTCGGCCTTTCAGGTCGGCGGCGAACTGTCCGCGGAAGAACAACAGAGCCATGTGGCCTGGGCATTCCGTGCGAGCCTCAAGGTTGGCCTCTAGCCCCCCGGCCAACCTTGCGCGCAAGGGGGAAGCATACCCCACCCTCCAGCTTCCCCCTTGCCTTGCCCTTCACGAACGATCGAGGATCATGATTGCCGCCACCGCCCTTCCCCTCCCCCGGCAGAAGCATCGCTTCGGTGCGGGCGGGGCCACGCCGCGGTTGCGCGCGGCGCACGGCACGCTATATGACGGGGCCGCCAGGGGGACGTGGGGCACCGGTGCAACAGGTGTCGTTCAGCAACAGATGGCGTTCCGAATCAATCCTTCCATGACCGAGGCGACCGACGCATCCGGCCCCGCGCAGGGCATCGAAGGCGTGCTGCTCGCCAACCGCGACCGCATCGTCCGTTTCCTCGAGGCGCGCGGCGCGGGCGACGGCGCCGAGGATTTGTTCCAGGACCTGTGGATGCGGCTGACCGAACGGCGCAGCGGGCCGATCGCCGATCCCCTGTCCTATGTCATGCGCGCCGCGAACAATCTGATGCTCGACCGCTATCGCTCGGCGCGCCAGCGGATGCTGCGCGACCATGCCTGGAGCGAAACCGGTGCGGTCGAAAAACCCTCGGCCGAAGCCGCGCTCATCTCGCGCGAGCAGCTCGCGCGGGTCGAGGCCGCGATCGCCGCGACCGGCGACCGCCCGGCGCGCATCTTTCGCCGCTTCCGCATCGACGGCATCGCCCAGCGCGACATCGCCGCCGAATTCGGCGTCAGCCTCAGCACGGTGGAGGCCGATCTGCGCAAGGTTTATGCGACGCTCGCCGCGGTCAGGAGGCAATTCGATGACGTCTGACACGACCGCCATCGAAGCCCGCGCGATCGACTGGGTCATCGCCCAGCGCGACCCCGGTTTCGCCGACTGGGACGGTTTCGCCGACTGGCTGGCCGAGGATACGGCGCACGCCGCCGCCTATGATGCCGTCGCGCTGCTCGACGCCGATCTCGACGCCCTGCCCGCGCGGCCCGCCTCCCTCGTCGCCGTCAATGATGAGGCCCCCGCCCCGCGCCGCCCGTCGCGCCGCGCTTGGTTCGGCGGGGCGATCGCCGCCGCGCTGGTCGCCGCGATCGCGCTGCCCAACCTCGGCCTGTTCGGCGATCCCGACCGCATTCAGACGGCGGCGGGCGAACATCGCACCCTGACGCTGGCCGACGGGTCGAAGATCGAAATCAACGGCGGCTCGGTCGTCCTGCTCGACGAGGACCGCCCGCGCTTCGCGCGCCTCGAAAGCGGCGAAGCGATGTTCCACATCGTCCACCGCGAGCGCGATCCCTTCGTGGTCGAGGCCGGCGGCAACCGCATCGTCGATCTCGGCACCGCCTTCAACGTCGTCCGGCGCGACCGGCAGACGGCGGTCGCGGTGTCGGAAGGGATCGTGGTCTACAATCCCGGCCGCGACAATGTCCGCATGCTTGCGGGCGAAAGCATCGAGGCCGGCGACGGCGACAAGACGCCGCCGAAGGTGCGCCGCATCGACGCCGCCTCCATAGGCGGCTGGCGCAGCGGGCTGCTCGTCTATCCCGGCACGCCGCTGACGGTGGTCGCCGAGGATCTGCGGCGCACCGCCGGCATGGAGGTCGCCATCGCGCCTTCGGCGGCGGGCATCGGTTTCCGCGGCGCACTGGTCGTGAGCGACGATCGCACCCGCACGGTCGCCGACCTCGCCGCGCTGTCGGGCACCCGTGCCGAAAGGCGCGGCGACGGCTGGGTGCTGACGCGCTGAGATGCGGCATCGCCTGCCCCTTCTGGCCGCCGCTGCCCTGCTCTGCGTCCCCGGTGCGGCGTCGGCGGCCGAAGAACGCAGCTTCGATGTGCCGCGCGGCACGCTCGCCACCGCCCTGCCCCTCGTCAGCCGCCAGGGCGGGGTCAGCATCAGCGTCGGCGACGCCCGATTGTGGAACGGCCGCGTCAGGCCGGTGCGCGGGCGGATGAGCGTCGAGGAGGCGATCCGCCGGATGCTCGCCGGCTCCGACGCGCGCGCGGTGCGCGTCAGTGCGACGAGCTGGCGGATCGAGCGCCGCCCGCCGGTTGCCAAGGTCGCGCGCCGCGCCACCTCGCCGCCGCCGCAACCGCCGCCGAGGCCCAGCGTGCCGGTCGATGTCATCGCGCCCCCCGAGGACGACATCATCGTCACCGCCTCCAAGACCGACATTCCCCACGCGAATTTCGCGGGCGTCGCCACCCTTCTCGGTGGCGGCGATTTGGCGTTCGGCGGCGAGCGCGGCATGGATTCGATCCTGTCGCGCATGGCGACCGTCTCCTCGACCCATCTGGGTTCGGGGCGCAACAAGCTGTTCATCCGCGGCATCGCCGATTCCAGCTTCACCGGCCCGACCCAGTCGACCGTCGGCCAGTATCTCGGCGACATCCGCCTCAGCTACAATGCGCCCGATCCCGACCTGCGCCTCTATGATATCCAGAGCGTCGAGGTGCTCGAAGGGCCGCAGGGGACGCTTTATGGCGCGGGCTCGCTCGGCGGCATCATCCGCGTCGTGCCGCGGGCGCCCGATCCCGACGTCCGGTTCGTCCAGGCGAGCGCGGGCGTCTCGGTCACCCAGCATGGCGATCCCGGCGGCGACATCGGCGCGACGCTGAACCTGCCCGTCGCGGACGGCCGCCACGCGCTCCGTCTCGTCGGCTATATGGTCAGCGACGGCGGCTATATCGACAATATGCTGCGCGGGCAGAAGGACACCAATCGCGTCGATGTGCGCGGCGGCCGCGGCACCTTCCGCTTCGACGCGGGCGACGACTGGACCGTCGATCTCGGCGGCGTCTATCAGTCGATCAAGTCCGAAGACGCCCAATATACCGACCGCGACGCGCCGCCGCTCGTCCGCAATTCGATGGTCGATCAATATGCGCGCGCCAAATATGGCATGGGCACGATCGTCGTCATGAAGGACTGGGACGGGCTGCATTTCCAGTCGTCGAACGCGGCGGTCAGCCACCGCGTCATCGAACGCTTCGACGCGAGCAAGCCCGGCGATCCGCCGCGGATCCTCGACCAGCGCAACGCGACGCGCCTGTTCGTCAGCGAAACGCGCCTGTCGCGGCCCTATCGCGACGGGCTTGGCTGGGTGATCGGCGCCAGCATCCTCGACAATCGCACGCGCCAGAACCGCGAATATGGCGATGCCTTCGCGCAGGCGCCGCTGACCGGCGTGACCAACAGCATCACCGAATTCACCGGCTATGGCGAGGCGACGGTGGAGATCGTCCCCTATGTCGTCGCCTCGGGCGGGCTGCGCCTGTCGCACGCGCGGCTCGGCGGCAGCGGCGAGGATGTGCCGTTCGCCCTCGCCGCGGCGAACCGCGCCATCGCGATCGAGGCGCACCGCACCGAAACCGACCTTCTGCCCTCGGCGTCGCTGCTCGCCTCGCCCGTCCACAATGTGACGCTCTATGTGCGCTATCAGGAGGGGTTCCGTCCGGGCGGCCTCGCGGTCGACAGCAATTTCGTCCGCCGTTTCCGCAACGACCGGGTCCAGACCGTCGAGGGCGGCGTCCGCTTCGGCGAGAAGGGCCACACGCCCTTCGACGCCAATATCGCGGTCTCGCACAGCCGCTGGCGCGACATCCAGGCCGACTTCATCGATTCGAACGGCTTCCCCAGCACCGCGAACATCGGCGACGGGCGGATCACCAGCATCTCGGGGGCGCTGGCGGTACGGCCGATGCCGGGCCTGTCGTTCGATCTCGGCGCGGTCTACAACCACAGCCGCGTCGACAAATTGTTCGCCGAAGCGCTGCGCTCGATCGTCGTCCAGAATGCCAGCGCGGGCGGGATTGTCATCGGCACCCCGGTCGGCGCCGACGGCACGGTGCCGACCTCGGTACTGATCGGCCGCCTCGGCCAGATCCCCAATGTCGCGCGCTACGCGGCGCGCGCAGCGGTCAATTACGAAACCGTGATGGGCGACGAGGATTTCCGGCTCAACGGCTGGGCCAATTATGTCGGCCCGTCGCGGCTCGGCATCGGCCCGATCCTCGGCGAGGGCCAGGGCGATTATGTCGACACCGGGCTCGCGATGCGGCTGGGCAATGGCCGAGCGCGGCCTGTCGCTGACGCTGACCAACCTCTTCGACGCGCGCGGCAACCGCTTCTCGCTGGGCACGCCGTTCGTCGAGGGTAGCGCGGGCTATCTGACCCCGCTGCGCCCGAGAACGCTGCGGATCGCGGTCGACGTGGCTTATTGATTGCGGCCGGAGGGCCAAGGTGGGGTTCCCGCCATTCCCCTCCCTTTTAGGGAGGGGTTAGGGGTGGGTAGCGGGCGTAGCGAGCAAGAAGGAAGAGCACCGCCTTCGGCGGTTACCCACCCCCAGCCCCTCCCTTGCAGGGAGGGGAGGTAGATGCCCGCTACCGCCCAAAACCCGCCAACACCTCTACTCCGCCAAAGTCAGCGCCTCATAACGCTCCATATGATAATCGGCGCTGCCGAACTGGCCCTCGATCATCGTCGCGCGCTTGAAATAATGGCCGATCGCCAGTTCCTGCGTGATGCCGATGCCGCCATGGGTCTGGATCGCGTTCTGGCCGACGAATTTCGCGCCGCGCGCGACCTTGTTCTTTGCCGCCGACACCGCCGCCTTGCGTTCGTCGGCGGGCAGGCCCAGCTTCAGCGTGCCCATGATCGTCATCGAGCGCGCCTGTTCGACCTCCATGAACATGTCGACCATGCGGTGCTGCAGCACCTGGAACTTGGCGATCGGAATGCCGAACTGCTTGCGCTGCTGCGTATATTCCAGCGTGCCTTCGTGCAGCTTCTGCATCACGCCGGTCGCTTCGGCGCAGACCGCGACGGTCGCCTCGTCGACCACCTGTTCGATCAGCGCCAGCCCCTCGCCCTCGCCGCCGAGCAGCGCGTCGGCGGGGATCGCGACATTCTCGAAATAGATTTCCGACGCGCGGCTGCCGTCGACGGTGGGATAGTCGCGGCGGACGATGCCCGCCAGACTGGCGTCGATCAGGAACAGCGACACGCCGTCCCTGTCGCGCTGGCCGCCAGAAGTGCGCGCGGTGACGAGCAGCTGCGTCGCCCAAGGCGCGGCATAGACGACACCCTTATGGCCGTTCAGCACATAACCCTCGCCGTCCTTCTTCGCGGTCGTGCGAAGATTGGCGAGGTCGTAGCGGCCCTGCGGTTCGGCATAGGCGAAGGCGACGATGACATTGCCCGCGATGATCTCGGGGATGAACCTGTCGGCCTGCGCTCCGCCGACGGCCTTCAGCGCGCCGCCCGCGATGACCACGGTCGGCAGGTACGGCTCGATGCCGAGAACCTTGCCCAGTTCCTCCATGACGATCGCATTTTCGAGCGCGCCGCCGCCGAGGCCGCCATGCTCTTCGGAAAAGGAAGCGCCGAGCATCCCCAGGTCCTGCGCCAGCGCGGTCCAGATCGCCGGGTCGCGGCCTTCGTCGCTGGCGATGAACTTCTGGCGCGTCTCGAAATCATAGGTGTCGCCGAGGAAGCGGGCCAGCGTGTCGCGGATCATGTCCTGCGTTTCGGTGTAGGTGAAATCCATCTTCTTGTCCTCGTCGCCCCCGCGTAGGCGGGGCCGCTGTAGGTTTACATTGCGGTGCCGGAAAAGGCCGATCGCGGCCCCCGCCTTCGCGGGGGCGACGCGCTTGTCAGAGGCCGAGCACCATCTTCGCGATGATATTGCGCTGGATCTCGTTCGACCCGCCGTAAATCGTCGTCTTGCGGACGTTGAAATAGGTCGGCGCCGCGCGGTGCGCATAGTCGGGGCCGATCGGATGCTCGTTGTCGCCCTCTCCGAAACCGCGGAAATAGGGGGCGCCATAATGGCCGACCGCCTCCAGCGTCAGTTCGGTCAGCCGCTGCTGGATTTCCGATCCCTTGATCTTGAGCAGGCTCGATTCCGGCCCCGGACCCTTGCCCGCGTTCGGGCTAGGCCAGGCTGCGCAGCTCGGTGAATTCGAGCGCGGTCAGGTCGATCTCCAGTTCGGCGATCTTGCGCTTGAAGAAGGCGTTCTGGATCAGCGGCTTGTCGCCATCGAGCTCGGTGCGCGCGATGTCCTTGACCTTCTCGACCCCGCGCTTCGACGCCGCAACGCCGGCGATGCCGGTGCGTTCGTGCGCAAGCAGGAATTTGGCGCAGGTCCAGCCCTTGTTCTCTTCATAGACGCGCTGCGACTGCGGCACGCGGACGTCCTCCAGCCACACCTCGTTGACCTCATGCTCGCCGCCCAATGTGATGATCGGGCGCACGGTGATGCCGGGCGACTTCATATTGATGAGAAGGAAGCTGATGCCTTCCTGCTGCTTGGCGTCCTTGTCGGTGCGGACGAGGAAAAAGCCCCAGTCGGCGTGCTGCGCCATCGTCGTCCAGGTCTTCTGGCCGTTGACGATATAGTCGTCGCCGTCGGGCACGGCGGTCGTGCGCAGGCTCGCGAGGTCGGACCCGGCGCCCGGCTCCGAATAGCCCTGGCACCACCAATCCTCGCCCGACAGGATGCGCGGCAGGAAATAGGCCTTCTGCTCGGGCGTGCCGAAGGTGTAGATTACCGGCCCGACCATCGCGAGGCCGAAGGGCATCAGGCGGATGCAGTCGGCGCGCGCGGTTTCCTCGGAGAAGATGAACCGCTGCGTCGGGGTCCAGCCGGTGCCGCCATATTCGACCGGCCATGCGGGGGCGACCCAGCCCTTGTTGTACAACACCTTGTGCCAGGCGAGGAAATCCTCCTTGCTCAGCTCTTCGCCCTCATCCTGCTTGCCGCGCAGTTCCTGCGGGTAATTTTCGGCGATGAAGCTGCGCACTTCCTGCTGGAAGGCGAGGTCTTCGGGGCTGAACTCCATGTCCATGACGATTCTCCCAAGGGCTGTGCCGCCCTTATATGGACGGTTCACGCTTACGTAAAGGTAAGTTGTATTTCGCTACTAGATATGCGCGACCATCGTGAAAATCCGCCGCCTTGTCCAGCGCGCCGATGTTATCGCCGCGTCACCAGCACCACCGCCCCGTCGCTGAAATAGGCGTTGCGCCGTTCGGCGATCGACAGCGTCACCGGCACGATCGCGCCGTCGCGAACCACCAGGTCGGATTCGATCCGCACCGGTCGGCCCGCGCGCAGAACATCCTCCAGCGCCTCAGAGAATTGCGCCCGCCGCGCGACCGCCAGCAGCGCCGAGAATTTTACCCGGCGGATCGCCTCGCCGCTCACGCCGAGCATCGCCGCCAGCGTATCATTGGCCTGTTCGACCGCCTCGCGCAGCGAGATCGCGGCGCGCCCGATGCCGCCGTCCGTGTCGAGCGCGCGCAGCGCCGCCGCACGCGCATCGCTCGCCTCGAGCGCGGCCATCGCCTCGCTGACGTCGCGCAGGATGATCGCTCCGCCGACCGGCAACGGGATCAGATCGGCGTGCAGCCACTGCCCGGGCCGCAGCAGCGAGGGCAGGTCGCCCGAAAAACGCTCGCGATGGTCGATCATGCGCTGGATGTGATGAAAGATCAGGCTGGTCTCGATTCCCGGCAGCGCCGCCGCGAGCGATTGCCCGATCAGCGACGAGGCCGCGCGCTCGACCATGTCGCTCGCGGCGGGGTTGAGCGCCGCGATCCGCCGCTCGCGGTCGATCAGGATCAACCCGTCGCGCACCGATTCGAGCAAAAGTATCTGCGATTGCGCCAGCTGCGCCGACGCCGACGGCCCATCGCCCGCCCCGCCCATCCGGCGATATTGGTCGAGTGAGATCAGCACATGCGCATCCTTGCCATGATGGGTGACCACTACCGGCTGGCGCGCCGAATGAAGGCGCCAACTGGCGAAACCGCGAATGAAATCCGCCGCCGATACGCGCTCGTAGGCCGGGCCTGTGTTCATGATATCCTCCGAAGCTTGCCGCTCGTGCCTGTTACGGCGGCGGCGCGGCGCCCTCGCTCCGTTGCGGATCAACCCACCAGCTTCGCCTGGCCGCAGCGGAGCGCGTTGACCCGCGCGTCGGCTTGCCCGACATGGACGCCGAGCACGCCCGTGACCTGCTCCAGAATGCCGTCGAGCAGCGGCGCCGTCGCGCCGACGGTCGTCGCGACAAGCGACTTCAAGCTGTTGAGATTCAAGCCGATCCCGATGACCGACGCGCTGAGGTCCATCCGGTCCGCAAGCGACCTGGCCGCGCCCGCGACCAGCCCGGTGCTCGACACCGTCTTGACCGTCCCGGCCGCGATATTGTCGCGCGAAAAGGCGAGCGGTTTTTCCGCCAGATCGGACATAACCAATTCGGCTTCGGCATCGACGCTCGCGAGCGGCAGTTTCAGCAGCTGCGCCTTCTGCGGATCGAGCGGGCGGTTCATGTCGCGGAAATCGCTGTCGCTCACCTTGCCGATGGCCAGCGATGCGGGCGCTGTGGTCACGGCCAGTTTCACGGCCTCGGCCGCATTCTTGCTACAGTCGATCGACGCGATGCGCGCCGAAGCCGAGCCGAGTTCGGCGAGGATCGGCAGTTCGACGGCCGCCACGGGGGTCGCGATCCTGGTGTCCAGCCGCAGCCGGACCTGCGCGGTGCGCACCACCACCTGATTGTCGTCGGTGACCGCGATCAGCGGCGAATTGGCGGGCGGCTCGCCGACGATGAGCGCCAGCTTGACGTGCGACCCGCCGGGCAGCGCGCCGACGAGATCGAGATCGACCTGACGGTCGGCCGCCCCGAGGAGCAGCATCGTCCGCAGCAGGCTGAGCAGGTTGACGCGCACCGGGTTGGCACCGTCGACGCGCACGCTCGACGCGCGCGGACCAAGGTCGATCGCCGTCGCGGGAATGAGTTGCGTCGCGCTGGCACGCGCCGCCATATGGTCGAGAATCGGCGCCACCGCGGGGTCGGCCGCCGCCGCGAGCGCCGACAGCACTTGCGGCATCGTCACCTGGCTGTCGAGCGTCTGGCCGAAGGTCAGCGCTTCGACCCCGATCTCGCTGCGCAGCGCATCGGAAAATCGGAGCAGGTCGACGTCGGCGCTGGCGAGCGCATTATAGTCCATCAGCGACAGGTTGAGCTCGCTGCCCGTCAGCGAGGACAGGATCGCGTTCGGCAGGCCGCCGCTGACCGCGGCAACCCGCGACCCGAGCGAGAAGGCCGCATAGCCGCGCCGCGATCCGGTCGCCGCCGCGCTGATCACATTATGCCTGCGCCCGGTCAGGAAGCGGCCGAAAAACAGCGGATGATCGCGCTTCAGCACGATCCGCACCGCATTGGGCGCCGCGCCACCCGCAGAGAAACGCTGTTCCGCGGCCACGCCGAGGTCGTCGGCATAGCTTCCGCGCGTGAGCGCCGCGATCACGATGTTGCAATCGCAGTTGGCCGCGATGATGCGCTCGGCCGCCGCGCGCTCTTCGCCAGGCTTTGCCGCCGCCGCCAGTGCCGCGGCATCGGCGATCCCCTGCAGCTTGCGGCGATCGAGATGGAGCGAGCCGACATCGACCGCCAGCGCCGCCGCGCCGATCAGCATCACCAGGCCGAAAGCGGCGGCGATGCTGATGCTGCCGCGGTCATCGCGAACCAGGCGCGGCAAGAGGCGAAGCGCGCGCCTCATTCGGACGGCAGCTCAAAGGTGGCGCTGGCCTCGATGATGTTCCCCGGCGACGGCACCAGCGACGAGCGCAGGAAATTCCCTTCGGGGACGTGATAGGCAAGCCTGACGGTCACCGCCTCGGTATTTTCGGTCACCGCTATGCTGCGCAATTCGCTGCGATATCCCCCGACGCCTTGCATACTGCGGTCGACCGCACGGATCGCGATGGCGCGGCGGTCGGCGGCATCGAGCCCGGTGATCGCGGCGCGCGCGCCGTCGTTGGCCGCCTGTTGCACGCTGTGCGCAAGCAGGAAATATTGGCCATAGATCAGGATGCCGAGCAACAGCATCAGGAACAGCGGCAGCAGCAGCGCCGTTTCGATCATCGCGGTGCCACGCGTGCTGCGCAGAAGAGCCGCGGTGCCAGGCGAACATCGGGTCGTGATCTTGAACATGATCACATGATGACACGCGACCCGTGAAGGGCGCCGAAGCCGGTCGCCGAAATGATTTTACCGATTTTGCGGTTTTTTGCCTGCCGACACCATCATTGTCCGTTGTGCGAAGACCGCCAAAAGCAATTCGGTCCCGACGGCTCGGCGACAAGGTTTAACCATCGCTATTTCCGAGCGGCCCCGAACTTCACGCAAAATACGCAATCTTCATCGCCCGCGAAAAATGGCAAAGGCCGTGCCTGACGATGGCGCGGCCTTGCTGTCGCGACGCACGGCCGCTATCGTCCCGGCGTCAGTTGCGCGATGGGAAAATGCCCGCGAGCGCGATGCACCATTGCATCGTGAGATAAGGCGGGCGATTCTCAATCGGCTGCGATGCGCCCGCCGGAGCAATCTGGATCATCGTCCGGTCCATCAGATTGCTTACCGGGTCGATGCCGGTCACATAGCTGTTGTTCGACGAGATACCGAAGGCATTGCCGTTTGCCGTCGTGCTGTTCGCGGCCGCGTTGGCGGTCTGGATGGCGCCGCGATGGTCGTGCCTCGGCAGATTGTTCGGTGTCAGCGTGACCGTCTCGGTCCCGCCAACCTCTCCCAGGCTATAAGGCGAGAGGCCCGGCCCCGAACCGGCGTGAACGGGCGCACGCCCGCGCAGGTCGGGCAGCGCAAAGGTCGTCTGGCCATTGCCGCCATAGGTTGTGCCGAGTAGCGAAAAAAGTGCCGTATTCGTCGAGATGGCCAGGATTTGTCCGCTTGCCGACGTCCAGCCCCGGGGGCAGAAATTGTAAGGCGTCAGCATCAACTGGCCGAGCAGCGGTGTGACCTGTGCCGCCGCCGGCTGTCGGTGTGCTCAGCGCCGTGCCACTCAACATCAGGCCAATCGCCAGTTTTCCCATTGTCCGCTGCGTCATATCCGCCTCCAATAGTCTCAAGCCGTTCCTCGTCTCCGCATCTCAATTGCGCGACGGGAAAATTCCTTCAAGCGCGATGCAATGCTTCATCACGATAAAGGGCGACATGTTCGCGACCGGATCCGCCCCGCCGGTTCTCTGGATCGCGAGCGTATTCGCATTGAGAGCTCCGTCGAACTGGACGACACTCGAATATTGATTGTCGGGGGCGATGCCGAACGCATTGCGGAACGACCTTCTTTCATTTCCCTGGGCATTGACCGTCTGGAACGCCGCCTCGTGCGTGTGCTGCGCCAATTGCAGGATCGTCAGCGTCCTCGATCTGACACCGCCGATCTCACCGAGCGTATGGGGAGACAGTCCGGGACCCTGCCCCTGATTGATCGCCATGCGCCCGCGCAGGTCGGGCAGCGCAAAGGTCGTCTGGCCATTGCCGCCATAAGTGGTGCCGAGCAACGAGAATAGCGCGGTGTTCTGTGCGATCGACAGAAGCTGTCCATTGGCTTCGGCATATCCGCGTGGGCAGAAGTTTGCCGCCGTCTCGAACATTTGGCCTATGAAATAGTCCTGCGCGGACGCCTGCGGCACGGTCATGACTGCTATCGCCGCCGTGGCAACCGTCGCCAAATATGTCCCTTGCCGCTCCATCGTCACTCCCCTCGAAATTCGTCCAGCGATCGGCGCGACCTTGTCAGCTGCGCGCCGGGAATATCCCTTCCGTCACGATGCAATATTGAATCGCCAGATAAGGCGGCACGTGGTTGAACGGCTGAGCGTTGCCCGTGGGGCGAACGATCATCGTCTCCCGGTTCATCAATTGCGAATAGGGATCGGTGCCCTGAACATAGGCGTTCGCGGGCGTGGTCGCAAAGATCGCACGGAAGGAACGCGGCTGTCGCCTGCCGCGCTCGTCGTGCGGATCACGCCGGTGTGCGCATGGAGCGGCATCTGGCTGAGGGTGAGGGTCGTCGTCTCGGTTCCACCCCGTTCGCCCTGTGTGCGCGGACTCAATCCGGGTCCGGTCCCATCCTTCATCGAATAGCGCCCGCGCATGTCCGGCAAGGCGAAGGTGGTCTGACCATTACCGCCATAGGTCGTGCCGAGCAGCGAAAAAAGCGCCGTGTTCTGGGCGATCGACAATATCTGCCCACTTGCCGACAACGTGCCGCGCGGACAGAAAGTAAAGGACGTCTTGATAATCTCACCGATCCGATAGTCCTGGGCCGACACGGACGGCGCGGCCACCAGGCCGAATGCAAGGCACGTGCCCGCCAAAAGCGCACGCGATCTATTGGCGAAAGCCATCGCTTTTTCCCCCACCTCTGAACCCGCGGAAAGGCTAATGAAAATTTAACGCAAGTCAATGGCGGACGAGCGGCCGGCCCGCCGGGCGCCGTCCGCTCGTATTTGCTCATCCCGGGGCTTGCGGACCCGATATCGGCCCGCCGCAGCGCGACGGTCAGTTGCGCGCCGGGAAAACGCCTTCCATCGCGATGCACCACTGCACCGCGAGATAGGGCGGGCGAACCGGGATGGGGATGCTGTTCCCCGTCGGCTGGAACTGAACCGTTCCCGCGTTCATCAGATTGCCCACCGGGTCGCCGCCGCCGCTAAGAAAGCTGTTGTTCGACGAGATTCCGATGGCGGTACCACCCGGCGAGGTCGAATTGGCCTGCGCATTGGCCGTCTGGATCGCCGAACGATGGGTATGCGACGGGATTTCGTTGACCGACAGCGTGTGCGCCTCCTGCCCTGTTATCTCACCGAGCGTATAGGGAGACAGTCCGGGACCCTGGCCCTGATTGACCGCCGTGCGCCCGCGCAGGTCGGGCAGCGCAAAGGTCGTCTGGCCATTGCCGCCATAAGTCGTACCCAGGAGCGAGAAAAGCGCGGTATTCTGGGCGATCGAGAGTAGCTGTCCCGACGCGGAGATCCAGCCCCGCGGGCAGAAATTATAGGGGACCAGCATGAACTGTCCGAGATTTGGATCGATGGCCTGCGCCAATGCCGGCGACGAATAGGCCAGCGAGCTGCCGGTCAGTGCCAACGCCAGCGCGGCTTTGCGAAAATTCCCTGTGCGTGTCATGTCCGCCTCCCCCAAAATTTGCAATGCGCCGTCGACAACCATCAGTTGCGCGACGGGAAGATACCCGACGTCGCGATGCACATGCGCGTCACGATGAACGGCGACATCGTCGGCGCGACGGTCGTCTCGGTGCCGCCGGCTTTTTGCACCGTGATCGTCTCGCTGTGCATCGTCAGGTCCAGATTGGTCCCCGTCGCATATTGATTGTCGGCCGTGACGGAAAAGGCGTTGCGGAACGACCGCCGCTCATTCGCCGCCGCGGGCGCCGTTTCGATGGCGCCGGAATGGATGTGCGCCAGCAGATTGGAGATGCCGATCGTCGTCGACTCGGCACCGCCAACCTGGCCGAGATTGTAGGGAGCGAGGCCCGGTCCCTGCCCTACGCTGATCGCCATCCGTCCGCGCAGGTCGGGCAAGGCGAAGGTCGTGACCCCGTTGCCGCCATAGGTGGTTCCGAGCAGCGAGAAGAGCGCGGTGTTCGTGCTGATCGCGAGTATTTGCCCATTGGTTTCCAAAAAGAAGCGCGGGCAAAAGCCGTTGCCGACTTCGATGAACTGACCGAGAAAAAAATCCTGAGCCGTCGCCGGCGCCGCCATCGCGAGCGCCAGCGTGGCGGTCGCTCCGAATGCGAAAGTCCTTGCATGCCGCATCGTCATACTCCCCTGAAATCCCTATGTCTTCGATGCATGAAACGCCCTGGATCGCCCGTCAATTCTGTGACGGGAAGATGCCGAACGCTTGGACGCAATAGCGAATGGCGAGCACCGGCGGGATGATCGGATAGGGCTGGTTGCCGCCGGTGTTGCCGACCACGACCGTACCGCGTTCCATCAACTGCGATACCGGGATAGTGCCGCTGATATATTTGTTCGCAGGCGTGATGCCGAACGCATTGCCCACCGGGCTGGTCGCGTTTCCGACCGAACTCGTGCCCTTCATGAAGGCAAAATGTTCGTGCAGCGGCATGTTCGCCAAGGTCATCGTATTGGATTCGGTGCCGCCGGTCTGGCCCAGCACGCGCGTCGTCAGCCCGGGTCCGGTGCCGGTATGCATCGCATAGCGCCCGCGCATGTCGGGCAAGGCGAAGGTCGTCACGCCATCGCCGCCATAGGTCGTGCCGTACAGCGCATAAAGGGCCGAATTGCTTGCGATCGACACCAGCTGGCCGTTCGCCTCCATCGTGTTGCGCGGGCAAAAATTATAAGGAAATTTGACGATCTCGCCGATGTAGCGATCCTGCGCCGATGCGGGCGCCACGGCGCCTGCGGCAACGGCCAAAGCGGCCGCGGCGGCGAACCAGCGCGATTTACGAACGAAAGCCATCGTCTCATCCCCCCAATTGCCCGAAGTAGTGGGCGCGAAAGATATGCCTTTTTGACAGAATGTCAAACGCGGATCACCCGTTTGCCGTTGATTGCAAAAAGCAAAAAACGCGCGTTCCAAGGCACGGTTTTCACATTTTTGCTATGCTTGACATGCAGCGCCACCACACCGGAGCGCGCAATGATTTATTGCGGGCGCCGGGAGCGGCCATCACAAGTGAACTGATCTGTTCCGATATCCTATTGGCATAGAATCCCGCAAATTTTCATCCGGGTCAATGGCGCAGACCCCAATATTTATTTGGCTTCAGCCGCCATCGGCTTAGCTCCAACTTGTCCTGCGTGCGCAAATCGAAGTCCGACGCGTCGTGCCGTTCGCGGAGTTGGCTCGCCGGATCGCCCGTCACGCGATTGACCATCCGCCCGCGCTTCACCGCAGGCCGCGCCGCGATCTGGTCGGTCCAGCGGAGGACATTCTTATAGTCCTGCACCTGCAGGAACTCGCCGGCGTCATAGACGAGCCCTTTGACGAGCGCGCCATACCAGGGCCAGATCGCCATGTCGGCAATCGTGTAATCGGCGCCGAGCGATATATTCGCTTTCGGCGAGGCGCCGGTCGAGCACGTCGAGCTGGCGCTTCACCTCCATCGCATAGCGGTTGATCGGATATTCCATCTTGGTCGGCGCATAGGCGTAGAAATGGCCGAAACCGCCGCCGAGGAAGGGCGCGCTGCCCATCTGCCACATCAGCCACGACAGGGTTTCGGCCCGCGCGGCGGTCTCGGTCGGCAGGAACGCCCCGAATTTCTCGGCGAGGTGGATCAGGATCGCGCCCGATTCGAAGACGCGGGTGGGCTCGGAGCCGCTACGGTCCACCAGCACCGGGATCTTGCTGTTCGGATTGGCGGCGACATAGCCGCTCGAAAACTGGTCGCCCTCGCCGATGTTGATCAGCCAGGCGTCATATTCGGCGCCGCTGTGGCCCAGCGCGAGCAATTCCTCGAGCATCACGGTCACCTTCACCCCATTGGGCGTGCCGAGCGAATAGAGCTGGAGCGGATGCTTGCCGATCGGCAGCTCCTTGTCGTGGGTCGGCCCGGCGATCGGGCGGTTGATGTTCGCGAAACGCCCCCCGCTTTCCTTGTCCCAGGTCCAGATTTTCGGCGGAACATAGTCGGTGGCGTCGCTCATCGGGGCACTCCTGCGATTATTGTGTACTGACCGGTATCTAATCGCACCCTGCCGTCCCGTCCAGTCGGCGCGGTTCAAATAATGTTTTCGGCGCGCAAAGCCGAAATCGCCGCGGCGTCATAACCGATCTCGGCGAGGATCGCGTCGCTGTCGGCCCCCAGTCGCGGCGCGGCAACCGGCTTTGCCTTGGCGCTCGCCGACAGCATGATCGGCGTGCGCACGACCGGGGCAGAGCCGAAACCGCCCGGATAATCCATCGCATCGACCAGCCCGGTTGCCGCGACTTGCGGATGGGCCAATGCCTCCGAGGGCCTGAGCACCGGCCCCGCCGGAACCTTCGCCTCGCCCAGTTCGGCCAAGGCTTGCGCGTTGGTCCGCGCCGCGCACCAGCTCGACCATCACCGCGCTCAGCTCTTCGCCATGATTCCCGCGCAAAATGTCGCTGGCGAAGCGCGGATCGTCGGCCAGCTCGGGCCGCCCGACCAGCCGCGCCCAGCGCGCGAAGATCGGATTGCCGACGACCTGCGTCATGATCCACCCGTCCCGCGTCGCGAAGATGTCGGTCGGCGCCGAGCTGAAGGCGCGGTTGCCCAGCATGCCGCGCTCGACCCCGTTCACCGCATGGTCGATGGTCAGGCCGTTGGTGATCGCCAGCGCCGTGCCGAGCAAAGATCCCGACACGCGCTGGCCTCTCCCCGTTGTCTCGCGCTCGCGCAGTGCCAGCATCACGCCGAAGGCGCAGTGCAGCGCGGTGGCGAAATCGACATAATTGACCTGCGCCCGGGCGGGCTCGCCATCGCGGCCGCTGATATGCACCGCACCCGACATCGCCTGTCCCACCGCATCGAAGCCGACATGCTGCGCCAAGGGGCCGTCGCTGCCGAACGCCGAGGCGGTGACGAGGACCACACGCGGATTGAGCGCCGCCAGCGTCGGATGGTCGAGGCCCAGCTTGACCAGCGCGTCGTCGGGCATGTTCGCGATCACGACGTCGGCGGTGGTCACCAGCTTGCGCACGATCTCGCGCCCCGCCTCGCTGCCCGGCTTGAGCGTCAGGCAGCGCTTGTTCCGGTTCATCTGCAGGAACATCGCGCCCGATCCGTCCTCCGCGACCGGGACCGAAAAGCGATCTTCGTTACCCGCCGGACCCTCGATGCGAATGACGTCGGCGCCATAATCGGCGAGTAGCGCGCCGCAATAGGGGCCCGCGATATAGCGCCCGAAATCGAGCACCCGGATACCCCTGAGCGGCACGCCGCACCCTCCCCCATCTTGTCTGCGGCCGGGAGCTAGCAGCCGTCCGTCGACCGTGCCAGCGCCTTCATCGAAACCCCGGCCTTGCACTCGCGTGCCAAAGCCATATGGTCGCAGCATAATTTCAACAGGGGAAACTAAAATGGCGCGCTTTGCACTCGCCCTGGCCATGTCGCTGGCCTGCTCGACCTCGGTCCTCGCTCAAACCGCCGCCGCACCCGCCGACGAGAAGAAGGACGAGAAATGGGACGTCAACGCGCCGCCGGGCATGACGACGCGCAAGGTGAGCATCGCGGTGGACGAGGGCAGCTGGATGAACGTCGACGTCGCGCCCGACGGCCGCACGATCGCCTTCGACCTGCTCGGCGACATCTACACGATGCCGATCGAGGGCGGCACGCCGACGCGCATCGCCGAAGGCCTCGCCTATGAGCACCAGCCGCGCTTTTCGCCCGACGGCAGCCGCATCGCCTTCGTCTCCGACCGCGGCGGCGGCGACAATATCTGGCTGATGAACCGCGACGGCAGCGGCAAGGTGCAGCTGTCGAAAGAAGATTTCCGCCTGCTCAACCAGCCGAGCTGGTCCCCCGACGGGCAATATATCGTCGCCAAGAAGCATTTCACCACCGGGCGCTCGCTCGGCACCGGCGAGGTCTGGATGTACCATGTCTCCGGCGGCGCAGGGGTGCCGCTGGTCAAGAAGCCCAACGAGCGCCACCAGAAGGAACTGGGGGAGCCGATCTTCGCCGCCGACGGCAAGAGCGTCTTCTATACCCGCAACGTCACGCCGGGGCCGATCTTCGAATATGCGCAGGACAGCAACACCGACCTGTTCCACATCGAGCGCTACGACCTTGCCGACGGCGAAATCAGCACCGCCGCATCGGGAGCGGGCGGCGCGGTCCGGCCCACCCCCTCACCCGACGGCACGAAGCTGGCCTATGTCCGCCGCGAGGGGGCGCAGTCGAAGCTCTATGTCAAGGACCTCGCCTCGGGCACCGAGAAGAAAGTCTATGACGCGCTCGATCAGGATGTGCAGGAAACCTGGGCCGTTACCGGCGTCTATCCGAACATGGCGTGGACGCGCGACAGCAAGGATGTGATTTTCTGGGCCGGCGGCAAGCTGCGCCGCGTCGGCGGTGCCTAGGCGGCGAGGCTCGCATCATTCCCTTCCGGATCGTCGACGATCGCGTGGTGATCGACGCGACTCATCCCACGGTCGAGGTCGCGCCCGACAGTTTCGAAACGAAAATGCCGCGCTGGGCCGAGGTCTCGCCCGACGGCCGCACGGTGGTCTTCGAAACGCTGGGGAAGCTGTGGACCAAGCCCGCAAGCGGCGGCACCGCGCGCCGGCTGACCGCGGCCAAGGACGATGCGATGGAAGCGTGGCCGAGCTGGTCGCGCGACGGCAAGTCGATCGCCTTCGTGCGCTGGACCGACGACGCGCTGGGTGAAATCCATGTCGCCCCGGCGACGGGCGGCGCTTCCCGCAAGGTCACGACGAATCCGGGCCATTATGCCGAACCCCGTTTCTCGCCCGACGGCAAGACCATCGCCTTTGAACGGCGCGGCAGTGGCGGGCTGACTTCGACGCGCTGGAGCGAGGATCCGGGAATCTATCGCGTCGCGGCCACTGGCGGCGCGCCCGAGCGCATCAGTTCCGACGGCGCCAAGCCGCAGTTCGGAGCGGACAACGACCGCATCTTCATGATCACCGCAGGCGACGGCAAGAGCCAGCTCGTGAGCACCGACCTCCACGGCCAGGACAAGCGCGTGCACGCCAGCGGCGAACTGGTCAGCGATTACGAGATTTCGCCCGATGGCCGCACTTTGGCCTTCCGCCAGAATTACGACGCCTATGTCACGCCGCTGATGCCCGGCGGGCAGGATGTCTCGCTCGGCACCAAGAGCGGCGCGCTGCCGGTCACGCGCGTCAGCGGCAGCGGCGCCGACTATATGCACTGGTCGAACGGCGGCGCGAAACTTCACTGGAGCCGGGGCGCGACATTGTTCAGCGCCGACCTCGCCAGCCTGTTCCTCAACGCGCCGCAGCGGACGACAAGGCTCCGAAATTCACCCCGCCGACCGACGGCGTTTCCCTGTCGATGACGCAGGCCGCGGCGAAGCATAAGGGCACCGTCGTCATCACCGGCGCGCGGATCGTCACCATGGCGAGCAAGGACGGCGGCATCATCGACGATGGCGCGATCGTGATCGAGGGCGACCGCATCACCGCGGTCGGCCCGCTCGCGTCGATCAGCGTGCCCGCGGGCGCGGTCACTGTCGATGCCGCCGGCAAGACGATCGTTCCCGGCTTCGTCGATGCCCACGCGCACGGATCGCACGGCGACGACGAACTGGTGCCGCAGCGGAACTGGTCGGAGATCGTCAACCTCGCGATGGGCACGACGACGAGCCACAACCCCTCGTCGCGCGCCTCGGAGATTTTCCCCTCGTCGGAAATGCAGCGCGCCGGGCTGATCCTCGCGCCGCGCATCTTTTCCACCGGCGAGGTCATCTATGGCGCCAAAGCGGCGGGCGTCTATGCCGAGATCAACGGCTATGAGGACGCCCTCGCCCATGTCCGCCGCCTGAAGGCGCAGGGCGCGCGCAGCGTCAAGAATTACAACCAGCCGCGCCGCGAACAGCGGCAGATGGTGGTGAAGGCCGCCCAGGCCGAGGGCATGGAGGTCGTCCCCGAGGGCGGCTCGCTCTACACGATGGACCTGACGCTGATCCAGGACGGCAATTCGACCGTCGAGCATAATATCCCGCTCCACACCTTCTATCAGGATCTGGTGCAGCTCTGGGGCCAGACGAAGGTCGATTACACGCCGACGCTGGTCGTCACCTATGGCGGTCCGGCGGGCGACCCCTATTGGCGCGCCCACACCAATGTGTGGGAGCATCCGATCCTGTCGCGCCACGCGCCGCCGCGCGGAACTCGCCGCCCAGAACAAGCGCCGCGTGATCGCGCCCGAGGGCGATTATGTCGACGATGATTCGGCACGCGAGGCGGGGAAGATCGCCGCCGCCGGACGCAACGTCTCGATCGGCGCGCACGGCCAGCAGCCTGGCCTCGGCGCGCATTGGGAGATATGGTCGTTCGTGCGCGGCGGCTGGAGCAATGTTGACGCGCTGCGCGCCGCGACGATCATGCCCGCACAGTCGCTCGGCTATGCGAAGGATGTCGGCTCCTTAGAACCCGGCAAGCTCGCCGACCTGCTCATCCTCGACGCCGACCCGACGCAGGACATCCGCAACACCGAAAAGATCCACCGCGTGATGCTCGGTGGCCGCCTCTACGATCCGCTGACGATGAACGAGGTCGATACCGGCAACCGCAAACGCGGCGCCTATGGCTGGGAAACCGACTCGCCGTCGGCCCAATAAAATATGGGGAGCGCGTCCGGGATTCGACGCCCGGCCCGCCTCCCGTTATGAAACGATGAGCTGTTGTGGTGAACGGCGCATCACCCTTGCGCCGCGAAGCCCTTGGCCTATAGACATTTACCCTTGGGGATGAACGAGGCTGAGCTGGCCGGGGGGAAGGTTTTGCGTAGACTGAGTGCCAGAATATCGGCGATGGCGGCGTCCTTGACGGGGCTGTTCCATGCGTCGGCCGCCTATGCGCAAAGCAGCCTGCCCGATCCCGAAGGTTCGGGGGCCATCGTCAACGCGGTGCGCTGGTTGCAGGGTACGCTGCTCGGTACGGTCGCGACCGTGGTCGCCATCATCGCGGTCGCTTCGGTCGGGTTCCTGATGCTCACCGGGCGGATCAACTGGCGCTACGGCGCGACCGTGATCCTTGGCTGCTTCATCCTCTTCGGCGCCGCGAGCATCGTCGCGGGCATCCAGTCGACCTCGGGCGGGCTCTAGAGGGCGCGATGAGCGACCTCGACCGCGATACCCTGTTCGTGGCGCTGACGCGCCCGCAGATGTTCGCGGGCGTCACCTACAGCTTCTTCGTGATCAATGCGATCGCGGCGACCGAGCTGTTCCTGATCTTCCGTTCGCTCTGGGCGCTGTTCGGCGCGCTGGTGATCCATCTGGTCGGCGCGCTTTTGTGCCTGCGCGAGCCGCGCTTCTTCGACATCTGGCTGACCAAGGTCAGCCGCTGTCCGCGCGTCAAGAATTTCAAGACCTGGCAGTGCAACTCCTACCGACCCTGAAGCCCCGCCCGGCGGCGAGTGACGGCGAGGTGCCGGCGGGCAAGCATCTGCCCTATGCGCGCCACATCGACGATCATACGATCGAGACGCGCGACGGGCTGTTGATGCAGGTGATCCGCCTGCGCGGCATCTTGTTCGAAACCGCCGACAGCGACGAGCTCAATTACCGCAAGCTGCTGCGCGACGCGATGCTGCAGGCGATCGGCTCTTCGCGCTATGCCCTCTATCATCATGTCGTGCGGCGCGAGGCGAGCATCGAACTGGACGGCGAATTCGGCGACGACTTCTCCGCCGGGCTCGACGAACGATGGCATGCGCGGCTCGCGACGAAGCAGCTCTACCGCAACGACCTTTACCTCACCCTCGTCCGCCGTCCCGCGCCGGGGCGGATGGGGCTGCTCGACCGTCTGTCGGGCTGGCTCGGCCAGACGGGGCAGGATTATCGGGCGACCGTGGCACAGGAACTGCGCGTGCTCGACACGGCGCGCGAGGCGCTGATCGCGCAGCTCGGCAGCTACCAGCCCGAGCTTCTCGGCCTCTACGATACCGACCAGGGGCTGTGCTCCGAACCGCTCGAATTTTTCGGCCAGCTCTATTCGGGCGAGCCGCGCCAGCTGCTCGCGCCGCATCAGGACGCGGGCGACTATCTGCCCGACCGGCGGATCAGCTTCGGCGCCGAGACGATCGAACTCGCCCCCGTTGCGGATTCCGCGCCGCGCTTCACCGGCATGGTCGCGATCAAGGATTATCCGTCGTCGACCGCGACCGGCATGTTCGACGAACTGCTGCGCCTGCCGTTCGAGATGGTGATGACGCAAAGCTTCGCCTTCGTTGACCGCCAGCCCGCGCTCGGCAAGATGAACCTCGCGCTGCGCCGCATGCGCTCGACCGAGGATGAAGCGCTCAGCCTGCGCGACCAGCTTGCGCGCGCCAAGGACGATGTCGCCGCGGGCCGCGCCGCTTTCGGCGAACATCATATGACGATCGCCGTCCATGGCGCGAGCGAGGCCGAGGTCAGCGCCAATATCGCCGACGTCCAGGCATCGCTCGCCGAACTCGGGATCATCTCGGTACGCGAGGATATCGCGCTCGAACCGACCTTCTGGTCGCAATTCCCCGGCAACTTCAAATATATCGTCCGCCGCGGCATGGTCTCCTCGGCCAATTTCGCGGGGCTCGCCAGCGGGCATAATTTCGCTGCGGGACGCGCCGACGGCAATGTGTGGGGCAAGGCGGTCACCGTCTTCGAAACCACCGCCGTCGGCCCCTATTATTTCAATTTCCACCAGGGTGATCTCGGCAACTTCACCGTCATCGGGCCGTCGGGTTCGGGCAAGACGGTCGTCGTCAACTTCCTGCTTGCGCAGGCGCGCCGCTTCGATCCGCGCATCATCTTCTTCGACAAGGACCGCGGCGCCGAGCTGTTCATCCGCGCGATCGGCGGCCGTTACGACCAGCTACGCCCCGGCGTCGCGAGCGGCCTGAACCCGCTTCAGCTCGACGACACGCCGGTGAACCGCCAGTTCCTGATCGACTGGCTTGCACAGCTCGTCGGCGGCGCCAGCATCGAGGAAATGGCGCAGATCAAGGATGCGGTAGACGCAAGTTATGCGCAGCCAGCCGGCGCACCGCCGCCTGCGCCATGTCGCCGAATTGTTCCGCGGCGGCCACCGCCCGCGCGCCGACGACATGTGGTCGCGCCTGCGCCCCTGGTGGGGCGACGGCGAGCGCGCCTGGCTGTTCGACAATGTCGAGGATCTGACCGACATGGACAGCCCGACGATCGGCTTCGACATGACGGTCATCCTCGACGATGCCGCGATGCGCACCCCGACGATGATGTACCTGTTCCACCGCGTCGAGGAACGGCTGACCGGCGAGAAGACGATCATCGTCGTCGACGAGGGCTGGAAGGCGCTCGACGACGACGTCTTCGTGCGCCGGATCAAGGATTGGGAAAAGACGATCCGCAAGCGCAACGGCATCGTCGGCTTCGCGACGCAGAGCGCGCAGGATGCGCTCGAAAGCAAGATCGCCAGCGCGCTGATCGAACAGGTTGCGACGCAGATCTTCATGGCGAACCCGAAAGCGCGCGCCGCCGACTATATGGACGGTTTCGGTCTGACCGAACATGAGTATCAGCTCATCCGTACCCTGCCCGACGACGCGCATTGCTTCCTCGTCAAGCATGGCAACGACAGCGTCGTGGTGCGGCTCAACCTGACCGGCGAGCGCGACATGCTCACCATATTGTCGGGCCGCGAGCGGACCGTGCGGCTGCTCGACGAAATCCGCGAGACCGCGGGCGACGATCCCGGCGTGTGGATGTCGCGCCTGCTGGCGGTCGCATGAGCTTCGCGCTCGCCACGGCCTGCGCGCCCTCGTCGGGCGACAGCTTCGTTGCCGGGACGCTCGCGTCGATCGAATGCCATGCGCAGACGATCGGCAACGCCGGCTATCTCGCGCTGTCGGCGCCGGGGTCGAGCATCATGGCCTTCCTGACCGCGATGCTGACGATCTTCGTCGCGCTGATCGGATATCGCATGTTCGTCGGGCGCGGGCCCGACCTGGGCGGCGGGCTGCTGATCTTTGCCAAGATCGGCATCGTGCTGGCGCTCGCGACGAGCTGGCCCGCCTTCCGCACTTTGATCTATGACGTCGCGATCGACAGCCCGGCGCAACTGGGTGCCAGCGTGGGCGGAGCCGCTTCGCTGACCGGTGGCGGCGCCGCGCTCACCGACCGCCTGTCCGAAACCGACCGCGCGCTGCGCACGCTCAACGCCTGGGGCATTGGCTCCGAGCCGAACCGCGCGGGGGTCAGCGACGATCAGGGGATCGAACCCGACACCACCTATGAGACCAAGGCGCTCGGCGCCGCGCGCATGAGCTTCCTGACCGGCGCGATCGGCAGCATCGCGCTGACCCGTCTTGCCGCTCGGCGTATTGCTCGCGCTCGGGCCGCTGTTCATTGGCTTCCTGCTGTTCGATGCGACGCGCGGGATCTTCGGCGGCTGGCTGCGGGGGCTGATCGGGCTGACGCTCGGTACCACCGCGAGTTCGCTGGTGCTGGCGGTCGAAACGGCGATCGTCCAGCCGCGGGTCGTAACGCTGATCAACCTGCGCGCCTCGGGCTATTCGATCGCGGGATCGGCGACCGAATTGCTCGTGCTCGGTATCGCCTTTGCCATCGTCACGCTCGCGGTCCTGCTCGTCTCCTTCTATGTCGCCGCGGGGCTGCGCCTGCCGAGCTGGCAATGGACCCGGCAATATCTGCCCGCCTCGCTCGGCGGCGCGGCTTCGGGGGCGGGCCAGCGCCTGCTGCCGCAGCCCGCCGATCGCGCCGACCCGCGCTCGCGCGCCGCGGTCGTCGTCGATGCGGTCGAGGCGATGCAGCGCCGCGAAGCCTCGGCGGGCGCCGGTGCGGGCGGCGGCGGCCGTGACCGCGCCCGTGCGGTCGCCAGCGCCGCCGCTTCGACATCCGGGCCCAATCCGCAGCGCGCGCCGATCGACACGGGCGGAGAGGCCCCCGCGCGCCGCCGCACCACCGGTCGCAGCTCGACCAGCGCAAGCCGTCGGGACACACGCTGATGAAACAGGATATGAAACAGACTCGCGAAGACTATCTGCAGGCCGCCCAAAGCTGGGGCGCTGACCGGCACGACGAACTGACCAGATCGCGGCGGACGGCGTGGATCGTCGCGGGCGTGGCCGCGGCGATCGCGCTGTTCGAGGCGCTGGCGCTCGTTTTCCTGACCCCGCTCAAGACCGTCGAGCCCTATACCCTGCTCGTCGATCGCCATACCGGCTATGTCCAGGCGCTCAATCCGCTCGAACCCGCGCGGGTCAACGGCGACACCGCGCTGACGCAGAGCTTCCTCGTCCAATATGTCATCGGGCGCGAGAATTACGACGTCGATTCGATCCAGAACGACTATCGCAAGATCGCGCTGTGGTCGGCTGACAGGGCGCGCAGCGACTATCTGGCGCTGATGCAAGCGAGCAATCCGGCCAGCCCGCTGGCAAAATATCCCCGTAACACGGTGGTCGAGACGCAGGTGAAGAGCGTGTCGCCGATCAGCGCCAATGTCGCGCTGGTCCGCTTCGATACCCGTCGGCGCGACGCCGCGGGGGACTGGCAGCCCGCGCAGAGCTGGGTCGCGACGATCAAATATCGCTATGTGGGCGAGCCGATGAAACAGGAGGACCGCGTCTTCAACCCGCTCGGTTTCCAGGTGACGAGCTATCGCCGCGATGCGGAGATGCTGCCTGCCGCCGCGCCGGTGGAAACCCGCCCGGCGGTCGCCGGCGGCACCCCCGCTCCGGGCGCCGTTGGTAGCGAAGCCCTGCCGCAGCCCCCGGCAGGGCCGCCGCGCAAGGGCGATGTCGTCAAGGTCTTGCCCAACGGTACGCAGGTCACGCTATGATCCGGCTAGCGCCCGCGCTGCTTTTCGCGCTGGTCGCCCTGCCCGCCGCCGCGCAGGTCGATCCGCAACCGATCGGTCCCGATGCGGCGATCCAGGGGGTGACCTATGCCGAGGGCAAGGTGGTCCGCCTCACGGCCGCACCAGGCTATCAGTTGACCGTCGAGATCTCGCCCGACGAGACGATCGAAAACATTGCGGTGGGCGACAGCAGCGCCTGGCAAGTATCGCCCAGCCGCCGCGGCGACCGCATTTTTGTCAAACCGCTGCAATATGGCATCTCGACCAACATGACGGTCGTGACCGGCACCCGTACCTATTTGTTCGAACTATCGCCTTCGAACTATGGCGGCGCGGGTTCGGCGCAGATCGTGCGCTTCGCCTATCCCGAAGCGGCCCCGGTCCTGACCCTGCCCGACGAGCAGCGTATCGACCAGGGCCTCTACAAGCTGACCGGCGTGCCGGAGCTTTTCCCGACGGCGATCAGCGAGGATGGTGCACGCACTTTCATGCAGTGGAGCGAGGATGCGACGCTGCCTGCGGTCTATATCGTCGATGAGCTCGGGCAGGAAAAGCTCGTCGATGCGATGATGCGCGACGGCATATTGACGATCGACGAGGTGGTGCCGCGCCTCGTCTTCCGTCTCGACGGCAAGATCGCCCGCGCCGTGCGGCGCAGCCCGGCACGCGCGAAATGACCGATACCACCGTTCCCCAGCCCGCGAGCACCGGCCCCGTTGTCCGCCGCCCGCGCCAGGGTCTCCCGACCCCGCTGCTGATCGGGCTGGCTTTGCTTGCGGCGGCCATACTCTTCGTCGCGCTCGAAAGCAGGCGCCACAGCGCCGAGGCGCCCGCGGTCGCGGGGACCGGCACCGCGATCATCGCCTCGCCGCCGCCGCTCGCCCTGCCCGACTATCCGCAGCCGCCGGAATATCTCGCGGTACCGCTGGCGCCCGAACCGGACACGCAGGTTCCGAAAGCGCCGCCGCCGCAGCCGCAGATCGTCTACATGCCGTCGCCGCCGCAGGGGCCGCCGCAGGTCTTCGATCCGCCGGCCCCGCCGCCGCGCGCGGTCGGTGGCGGCTCGGTGCTCGTCTACGACGGCGCCGCCGCCAATACCGGCGCCAATGGTTCGGGTCAGGACGGCGGGTCCGACCAACGCCCCGCCGGGACCACGCCGGGCGAGGCGCCGCGCGTTCGCGCCGGCGTGCTTGCCAACCGCTCGACCACGGTCGTTCAGGGCTCGCTGATCCCGGCGGTGCTCGAAACGCCGCTCGACAGCTCGCGTCCCGGCTTCTCGCGTGCCATCGTGTCGCGCGACGTGCGGAGTTTCGACGGCAGCCGCGTGCTGATCCCGCGCGGCAGCCGCCTGATCGGCGAATATCGCTCCGAAGCGACGCAGGGGCAGAAGCGCGCCTTCATCACCTGGACCCGGCTCATTCGTCCGGATGGTGCCACGATCACGCTCAATTCGCCCTCGGGCGATCCGCTCGGCCGTGGTGGGCTGAAGGCCAAGGTCAACAGCCATTTCTTCTCGCGTTTCGGCGAAGCGATCCTGCAATCGGTGCTCGACATCGGGGTCAATGCCGCCGCGAGCGCCACCAATTCGCCGGTCGTGATCCTGCCGGGCGGCACGGGGGCACAGCGCCCGCAGCCCAACAACATCGCGCCGACGCTGAAGGTGGCGCAGGGCACCAGCATCTCGGTTTTCGTCGCGCGCGACCTCGACTTTTCGGGCGTGGAGCGCCGGTGACATGAGCAATGTCGCGGCCTTGCCGGACGACCGCGTCTATTTCCGCAGCTATCTGGCGCCGCTAGCGCCGCTGCTCGGCCGCAGCGATATCACCGACATCTATGTCAACCGCCCGGGCGAAGCCTGGGCCGAATCGCTGACCGGCAAGATCGAGGCCCACGATATTCCCGCGCTGACCGAGCAGATACTCGAACGGCTGGCGCGGCAGATCGCGGCGCTTTCGCATCAGGGGATCAACCGCGAGCATCCCCTGCTGTCCGCGACCATGCCCGACGGCGCGCGCGTTCAGATCGTCGCACCGCCCGCCACGCGGGGAACCATGGTGCTGGCGATCCGCAAGCATGTGTCGCCCGATCTGCGGCTCGACGATTACGCGGACAGCGGCGCCTTCGCCGAAACGCGTTCGGGGCGCGTCGGCGATGCGGACGATATCGACCGGAAACTGCATGGTCTGCTCGATGCGGGGGATATTCCCGCACTGCTCCGCGCGGCGGTGCAAAACCGCAGGAATGTCCTGATCTCGGGCGGCACCTCGTCGGGCAAGACGACCTTTCTGAACGCGCTGCTGCGCGAAGTGCCGGAGCGCGAGCGGCTGATCCTGATCGAGGATACGCCCGAAATCACCATTCACCACCCCAACGCCGTGGGCCTGCTCGCCGCGCGCAGCGCGCTGGGCGAAACGCATACGACCGCCGAGGATCTGCTCAGCGCCTCGCTGCGCCTGCGCCCCGACCGCATCATCCTCGGCGAACTGCGCGGTCCGGAGGCCTTTTCCTTCCTGCGCGCGGTCAACAGCGGCCACCCCGGATCGATGACGACGATCCACGCCGACAGTCCCGAACGCGCGATCGAGCAGCTCACCTTGCTTGTGCTGCAAGCGGGCAGCCGCCTCGACCGCGCCGACGTTCATCATTATGTGCGCTCGACCGTCGATGTCTTCGTCCAGCTCGGCCGCAGCGGCGGCAAGCGGCATATCAGCGAAGTGAAATTGCGCGAGGGGTAAGAAAAAGGGTGTCCGGTCGATCGACCGGACACCCTCCTGATCCCGATGGCTTGCCTTGCCTATTTCTTGAGCACGGTTCCAGTGAAGCTGCCATCCGTGCCGTTGCCGGTGACCACATTGTCGCCGTAAGTTAAAATCGCCGCGCCGTTCGATGTCAGGACACCCGTTCCGCTGTTCTGGGTGATGGTGGTGCCGCCCACTTGCACCCCTGCTCCATTGGCCGCCAGGATACCGTTGACGCCGCCTGAGATCACACTGTCCTTCACCGTCAGCTGAACGCTGCTGTCGGTGGACGGCGCAGCATAGATAGCGATGCCCGTATCGGCGAACAGACTGTTCGAAACACTGCCTTTCACTTGGGAGCCAGCGCTTGCGCCGATGGAAAGACCGATGGAGAGATTGTCGCTGAAGCGGACATTGTCGATCCAGAAGGAGGCGCTGCTATTGGTGGAGGAACCGGAACTCACGGCAATGCCGTTATTGGATCCCCCAGAGACCGTGCCACCGCTGATCGACGCATTTTCGACCGTCAGCGACGCACCGGCATTCTGCGGGCGAAAAAAGATTGCCCTGACCTGAAAACCGCGAAAGCCCGAATTGCGGATGATCACGCTACCGGCCCGGACAACGTCAACACCGTTCAACCCCGAACCCAAGCCCTCGAAATCGAGGCCGCTCAGCAGCACGACATCGGTCGGGGCGGCCTGGATGACGATGCCGGTACCGCTCGCCACCAGGATACCGCCGATCGTCTTTTCACAAATGATCGAGATCGACTTGGTGACCGTCACCGCCCCGAAACTGCCCGGATCGAGGCAATTGATCTCGCCTCCCGCCGCCGTCTTCGATATCGCCCCCGCAAAGGTCCGGCACGGCGCGGTGCGGCTGCACGGATTGGCGTCGTCGCCGACGCCCGAAACCCACGTGCGCGTCGCCTGCGCCGATGCCGGCGCGGCAAAACCGATCGCTCCCGCCGCCAGGGCGACGGCATAGAGCAGGATATTCATCCAACGATTCATGGCGATTCCCCCCAAAGTGATGCCATCGGGAACGCGGAGCCGGTGCGCATCGCCCCGGCCCCGCGACCCAAGCTCACTGCTTGCCGCACGGTCGCCGTGAAAGCACCGTTGTTGTTGTTTCCGACCAGCACATTGTCGCCGAAGCTGACGAGGTTCCCGCCGGTCAGCGCGCGGACGCCGTTGCTGTTCTGCGCGATCGAGTTGCCGGTCGCATTGATCGTGGCGTTGGCGCCTTCGGCAAGGAGACCGGAACTGCTGTTGCCGCTCACCACGCTATCGATCAGCACGACGTTCGCCGTGCCGCCGCCCGCCGCCGAGCGGGCGTAGACGCCGATCTGGTTGTCGGCGATGACGCTGTTCGACACCGTCGCCTTGATGCTCGAACCGGCGTTGGCCGCGTCGAAGCGGATGCCGCCGCGGTTGTTGTCGGTGAGGCGGATATTGGTGATCGCGACGGTCGCCGCCACATTGGCCGCCGGCTGGACGAGAATCCCGCCGGTCGTGCCACTGGTCGCTCCATTATCGACGATGGTAACATTATCGACGACCAGCGTCGCCGCGGGCGACGTGGGCGCGAAATTGATGCCGTAGCCGCCTGAACCGCGGAAGCCGCGGATCGTCGAATTCCTGAGGTGCAGGCCGACCCCGCTGGTGAAACGGATGCCGTTGGTGCCGAGTCCCAAGCCCTGAATGTCGAATCCGCTGAGCAGCACGACATCGTTTGCGCCGACGACGATGTTGATCCCGTTGCCGCTCGTCAACAGAATGCCGTCGAGCACGCCTTCGCAGATCAGCGAGATCGACTTGGTGATCGTCACCGCGCCGAAACCACCCGGATCGAGGCAATTGATCTCGCCGCCCGCGGCGGTTTTCGAAATCGCCCCGGCGAAAGTCTTGCACGGCGCCGTCCGGCTGCACGGGTTCGCGTCGTCGCCGACGCCCGAAATCCAGGTGCGCGTCGCCTGCGCCGAGGCTGGCGTCGCCAGCGGGATGGCAAGCAACGCAACGAATGCGGCCACCAAGCCGCGCCATACATATTTGTTCATCGATACACCCCCATCATCGTCCCGAAGCCTGGTCAAGGCCAGCCGGAACGTGTTCCCACAATGCACCGATCGGAAGAAACTGACTCGCGCGACCCCCGCTGCGCATCTCCGACGGACATGGAGATTCGGTGCTCTCTCGAAGCTGCCGTCTCCTGCGGAGACCATGGCAGGACTGATCATGGGTAGCAAGTGCTTAACCAAGGCGGCGCGGCGCGTCTTCCATCCGGCCAACCGGCTAATATCATGACGGTTTCCGCCCCGTCTCCCGCTGGCGCGCGACACAGGGGTTGCCAGATCGGCGGAGCGCCGCTAGGGGCGTCTGCCTCAGCGAGGAGAGTTGGCTGAGTGGTCGAAAGCGTCGCACTCGAAATGCGAAGTGCTTGAGCAACGGTACCGAGGGTTCGAATCCCTCACTCTCCTCCATTTCCCTGACCCGACCAGCCAGGCAGAGCTGCCTTCCCGGCCAGCGGGCGGATGGCTCCGCCTAGCGAATGGCGACGAGCGATGGCGCCGACAGCGCCGCGACGACCGCACCCGCGATCAGGAGCAGCACGACCGCCACGACAATTACCACGATGGTGTAAGTCAGCGCCTTGTCTGCGGGCGCCTCAAGACCGGCAGGCCGAGGCAAAGGATATACCGGCCAAAGACGCCGCCGATCCATCCCGCCTGTCCCGGTACAGGCCGCAACCTTCAAGGCCCGCACCTGATCCTTCCGCCCGCCAAAGCTCGACACGAGGCCCCGGAGCCGGGTTGATCGGAATACCTGCCGCTCGGGCACACCAACCCGACTTGCCAACACCTCTGCAATCATCGCCGCAGACGGATTCGGCAGAGTGAATGTAACGGGCTTGAAACAGGAAGGAATAGCCATAGATTGAGTTCATGACTTCCGAATCCTCCATCGCGTTGCCAGCCGCATGGATACAGGGCGCTCGCGGCGCCGCTGATCGACCGTGCGCACTTTGCACCTGGCGATATCGTTCGCCACCGCCTGTTCGACTTCCGCGGTGTCGTGTTCGATATCGACCCCGTCTTTGCGAACAGCGACGAATGGTATGAAGCGATCCCGGAGGCCATGCGCCCGGTTAAGGAGCAGCCCTTCTATCACCTGCTCGCCGAAAACGAGGATCTGTCCTATATCGCCTATGTCAGCCAGCAGAATCTGGTTGCGGACGGCGACCATGGCCCGGTCGATCATCCGCAGATCGACGCGATGTTCGACGGGCTCGAGCACGGGCGCTACCGCCTCCGCGCCATCCACCGCCATTGACCCGGTCGGTCAGGCCTTGAGCTTCCAGCCCGAGGCGAGCAGCCGATAGGTGAAGATCCCCAGCACCGCGTTGACGCCCGCCAGCACCAGCACCGCGGTCAGTACCGGATTGGCGATCGTCGAATCGACCGTGCCGATGAAGCCGTAGCGAAATCCCATGATGGCGTAATAGACCGGGTTGGCATGCGCGACGGCCTGAAAGCCCGGTGCGAGCCGGTCGATCGCGTAAAAGGTGCCCGACAACAGCGCCAGCGGCGTGACGACGAAGTTGGTCACCGCCGCCGCGTGGTCGAATTTTTCGGCCCAGACCGACGTCATCAGCCCCAGGAAACCCAGCATCGCGGCGCCGAGCACCCCGAAAACGACGACGGCCCAGAAGTGGTCGGGCATCACGTGCACGCCGGGCCACAGCAGCATCGCCAGCCACAGCGCCAGCCCGACCAGGATCGCCCGCGTCACCGCCGCCCCGATCAGCGCGACGATGAGCTCGCCGACGCCAAGCGGCGGCATCAGATAGTCGACGATCGTGCCCTGGATCTTGCCAACGAGCAGCGAGAAGGAGGAGTTGGCGAAGCTGTTCTGCAGCATCGCCATCATGATCAGTCCAGGCGCGACGAAATCGGCAAAGGGAACGCCGATGACCGTGCGCCCCGCCCCGCCCAGCGCGACGGTGAAAATGACGAGAAAAAGGAGCGTGGTGATCGCTGACGCCCAGATTGTTTGCAGCTGCACCTTGAAAAAGCGCCGCACCTCTTTGACATATAGCGCCTGCATGCCCGGAACGTTGAGCGTCCGGATATGCGGTACGCCGGGCTCCGCAAACGGAGGCGTCGCGGCGAATTCACCCGGCACGGTGCCCGAGTCGGGACGCGAAATTTGGGGCTGGTCGTTCATGGCGTTCTCGCCTATCGCCTCCCCGACTTTCCCGCAAGCTGGGCTACGACGGTCGCATTTCGCAAGGAACGGCCGAACCGCCCGCACGGCGGCAGATGAGGATTTGAAGAATGTCTTGGACCGACGAGCGCATCGAGCAACTGCGCAGCATGTGGGAAAAGGGGCTGACCGCCAGCCAGATCGCCGACGAACTCGGCGGGGTCAGCCGCAATGCGGTAATCGGCAAGGCGCATCGCCTGGGCCTGAAATCGCGCCCCTCGCCGGTGAAGGCGACCGAAAAGGTCAAGCCGGTGAAGGCCCCCACCGCGCCCGCCGCGCCGAAACCGGTCGCCCCGGCCGCCGCAACGCCGCGCGCCGTCGCCCCCGCCCCTGCCCGCCCGGTCGCCCCGGTACGCGCCGAATCCAAGCCCGCGTCCCGGCCGGACGGCGATCACGGCGGCGGCGTCGAAGCCGCGCCGAAGCCCGATATGCCGCGGATCGTGTCGATCGGCCCCGGCGGCTTCATCCGCCAGGGCCCCGGCGACCAGCAGGCCCCGATTCCGCCCGCGCCGCCGCGCCGTCTGGTCCCGGCCAAGCCGAGTCCCGAAATCGCGGGAAAGACGACGCTGCTCGACCTCAACGACCGCATCTGCCGCTGGCCGATGGGGCATCCGGGCGAACCCGACTTCCATTTCTGCGGCGAAGCGGTGAATCCCGGCTTTCCCTATTGCGTCGAGCATTGCGGCCGCGCCTATCAGGCGCAGCTGCCGCGCGGCACGCGCCGCCCGCCGCCGCCGCCGCCGTTTGGAGGCCCCCGGGTCCGGTAAAGGGCGTCCGTTGAGGCCATTCACGCAGGATTTCGCCTTTGCCCGCGCGCTTGGCCTCGAGATGGTCGAGCGCGGCGACGGGCGCTGCACGATGGCGATCGACATCGACGCCGAACGGCATTTCAGCCCGCAACGCGCGGCGCACGGCGGCGTCGCCTACAGCCTTGCCGACACGGCGATGGGCGGCGCCCTTACCAGCCTGCTCGGCGACGAGCAGTGGTGCGCCACGCTCGAAATCAAGTTCAACTACCATGCACGGACCGTGGAAGGACGGCTGACCTGCGAAGCGGAGGTCCTCCACCGCGGCAAGCGCATCGCCAATGTCGATGCGCGGCTCTATCAGCACGGCAAGCTGGTCAGCAGCGCCAACGGCAATTTCGCGATCTTCGCAGCGCCGACCGCTTGACGTGGAAAAGGCGCCAGACCTCCTGCAGGTCCGGCGCCTTCCCCCAATCTTCCGCGGCGTGCCAACTCTCTAGAAGCGGAAGTTCAAACTCGCCCGCACGCTGTGGGTGCGAAAATGATCGTCGCCGCGCTTGATGTCGGTCCCGCCGCCGTCGAGCAGGAAGGGGTTGGTCGGCGGCGCTGTCCCCGGCCCGACATTCACCACGAAATCATCGTCCTGAATGTCGGTGTAGAGATATTCGAGGCCGAGCGAGATGTTCCGCGTCAGCATCGCCTCGGCCCCGCCGCCCGCGACATAGCCCCAGCCGTTGGTGCGGCCGTTGTCGGCGAAGCTGTTGACGCTGTTGGTGGTCGAGAAGCGGTTGTCGAGCTTGGCATAGGCACCGCCGCCCGTCGCATAGAAGAGCACCCCGCCACCAGGCGTGTAGCTCGGCGCGGAGCCGCGCATTGGCCTGATAATCGGCCGAGCGGTTGAAGCGGTAAGCCGCCGGGGTCGACGAGAAGCCGGTCACGCTGTCGCGCGCCTCGCTGCGGCCGCCTTCGATCACCGCGCCGAGCACGAAATTGCCCATGCGCTTGTCGTAACCGAGCTTGCCGTAATATTCGAAACCATCCTTGTCGTTGCGGCAACCGACGTTGGCGGTGCTGGTCGGCGAGCCGCCGCAGAAGCCCGGCGAAAAGGCATCGGCGCCGCCCGACGTATTGACGGTGTCGTCAAAGGTGCCGTCGCGATTGGTATCGAAGACCAGCGTCTCGCGCGCATCGTTCGGCTGGACCGTGTAACCGCCGGTGACGCCGATATAGGGACCGTCGAAGTCCTGCGACTTGTCGCGATCGCTCTGCGCAAGCGCCGACTGGGCGAGCGCCATTGCAGCCGCCGAAGCGGCGAAGAGGGACAGGATTTTCATGATTTAACTCCGCTTTTTGAAGGACTTTACGTCGGCGGAGAAACCCGTCCCGGACAAGCGGGGTTCCCTCCTGTTCGCAAAACGGGGCGAACCGAGTGGTCGGTGCCGGTGAACGGCGGCGCCGCGGGCCGGGTCAGGAAAACAGCTTGCGGTCGCGCGCGCGGACCGGGATGTCCCAGAATTTGGCCCACCAGGCGACCTCTCCCGGAAGGCGCGGCGGCTTCTTGAGCGTCTTGGCCTCGCCGCTGTGCGAGGCCTTCGCCACCGAGAGGCGGAATTGATAGCTGTCGAACAGCCGCAGCGCCTCGACCATATAGGCGGTGGCGATTTTCCGGTCGCGGATGACCAGCAGGTTTTCGCCGTTCGACAGGTCGGCGGGCTTCGAGAAATTGAAACTGCCAAGATAGACGCGCGCGCTCGGGCGGTCGAAATCGATGACGACGAACTTGTGGTGCATCTTGACCCCGAAACCGCCCGTGGCCTCGGACCGGAACGGTTCGGGCAGATTCTTGGTGAGCGCCGAGGGCGCCACCGGCTGCGGATTGCCGTCGGGCGGCACCAGGATCAGGCCGAGCTTCTTGTCGGCCATGCCATAGACGAAGATGTCGGGATCCTGGGTGACCGTCTCGATCGCCTGACGCACCGCACCGCCGGTCTGCGCCAGAAAGGCCAGCGAATAGAAGAGACTCGATTCCGCCGTTGCGATGTCGGCACCGATCGCCGCGAGCGTCGCATTGCTCGCCTTGTGCGGCGACATGGTGATCTCCGCGTCAAGACCGGCAATCTGAAGCGGGCGCCAGGCCGCACTGGCGCTCGCGGTGAACCCGCTCGCGCTGCCCGGCCAATAGGAATGGAAAGCCTCCATCTGCTGCGCGACGATCGCGGCGCCGCGCACGATGACCGCATTGTTCGCCTGCACATAGAAGCCGCGCCACGAAAAATTTGTCGACCCCAGCACGACCGCCTGCGTGACCGGACCATCGACGACGATCATCTTGTTGTGCTGCAGATTGCCCATATGCTGACGGCGAACCTGCGCACCCGCGGCGGTCAGCCGCTCCGCCGCCACGCTTTCGGCCGAATGCGCCTCGCCCTTGTCGCTGCTGTCGTCGATGATGATCGACAGTTTCGGCCCCATCTGCACGAACAGGGAGACCAGTTCGGGCAGATTGAGTTCATAAGCAACGACGGCAACCGCTGCGCCTTCGGTGATCGCGCTATTTAGCAGAGCGAGTATCTCGGCACGCGCCTCGAACCCCATCCAGCCATAGGCTTCCGCGGCCTGCGGATGCGTCGGCACGAAGCCGATCCCCTCGTCGGCGCTTTTCGGAATCAGCCCGCCGAACGCCGCTTCGCCGCCGAAACGATCGACGAAGGATTGCGACGACACATAGCCACGCGTGAAGGCGATGTTGAGCGCACCGGGCATCGTCTTGGAATGGAGGTCGATCTCGGCCTCCTGCGCCTCGCCGCGCGCCAGCACCCCGGACTCGTTCATGAACATCGGCGTCACGCGATAGGCGAACTTGCCCGGCTGATCGCCGACGCGCGGGAAATGGATCCAGCGGAAAACCTGAAACGGGGCCTCGGTGCTGGGATATTGCGGCGCCGCGCTGGCCGGATCGCGCGGCAGCATCCGGTCGGCAAAGGCGATGCGATTGCGCACCGGCCAATAACGGTCGCCGCCCGGATAGCGAAACTCGATCGAAAAGCCGACGAAATCGTCCCCCGGAGGTCCGTCTTTCCAGTCCATCCCGATCAGGACCATGCCCTCGCCGCGATGCAGGGCGAGCTTGAAGAGCGCCGCGCTGTTGCGCCCACGTACCAGCCAGTCGTTCGCCATCGCCGCCTCCCCGCCTTCCCGGACCCGACCGATAGCAGATGGCGCGCCGCGCGTATGGGACGAAAGCGCCACAGACGCCCTTGCCACGCCGACTCCCCGGCCCCTATAGCATCGTCATGAGTCACGATTTGTTCGACGGCAACACGCCCGCCACCGACAGCTACAACGCCTCGCAGATCGAGGTGCTCGAAGGGCTCGAACCGGTGCGCCGCCGCCCCGGCATGTATATCGGCGGCACCGACGAGCGGGCGCTGCACCATCTCGCCGCCGAGGTGATCGACAACAGCATGGACGAGGCGGTCGCCTAGCCACGCCAGCCGGATCGAAATCATCCTCGACGTCGGCAACCGGCTGACGGTCGTCGACAACGGCCGCGGGATGCCGGTCGATCCGCATCCCAAATTCCCCGGAAAATCCGCGCTCGAGGTCATCATGACGATGCTCCACTCGGGCGGCAAGTTCGAGGGCAAGGCCTATGCGACCTCGGGCGGCCTCCACGGCGTCGGGGTCAGCGTCGTCAACGCGCTGTCGACCGACACGGTGATCGAGGTCGCACGCAACAAATTGCTCTATCGCCAGCGTTTCTCGCGCGGCACGCCGCTCGGCGGACTCGAAGAGCTCGGGCCGACGCCGAACCGCCGCGGCACCAGCGTCTCCTTCATCCCCGATCCCGAAATCTTCGGCGACCATGGCCGCTTCAAGCCGCAGCGCCTCTATCGCATGGCGCGCTCGAAAGCCTATCTGTTCGCCGACGTCGAGATTCGCTGGAAATGCGCGCCCGAACTGATCGGCGACGACACCCCGGCCGAAGCGGTCTTCCAATTCCCCGGCGGCCTCGCCGATCACCTCAAGGAACAGATCGCCAGCCGCGAATGCGCAACCGCCGAACCCTTCGTCGGGCGGCAGGAGTTTCCGGGCGACCAGGGCCGCGCCGAATGGGCGATCGCCTGGCCGCTCTGGTCCGACGGTTCGTACAGCTGGTATTGCAACACCATCCCGACCCCGGCGGGCGGCACGCACGAGGCGGGCCTGCGCGCCGCTCTCACCAAGGGGCTGCGCGGCTTCGGCGAGCTGATCGGGCAGAAGAAGGCGGCGCAGATCACCGCCGAGGACGTCTTCAACGGCGGCGAGATGATGCTGTCCATCTTCATCCGCGACCCGCAGTTCCAGAGCCAGACCAAGGACCGGCTGTCGAGCCCCGAGGCCGCGCGCCTGACCGAAAACGCCATCCGCGACCATTTCGACCATTTCCTGTCGGACAATATGGACCGCGGCCGCGCGCTGCTAGGGCTGATCCTCGAACGCATGGACGAGCGGCTGAAGCGCAAGGCCGAGCGCGAGGTGAAGCGCAAGACCGCGACGAGCGGGCGCAAGCTGCGCCTGCCCGGAAAGCTCACCGACTGTGCGAACGACGGCCCTGAAGGCACCGAATTGTTCATCGTCGAGGGCGACAGCGCAGGCGGCAGCGCCAAGCAGGCGCGCGACCGCAAGACGCAGGCGATCCTGCCGATCCGCGGCAAGATCCTCAACGTCGCCAGCGCCAGCTCGGACAAGATCCGCGCCAACCAGGAAATCGCCGACCTCGCGCTCGCGCTCGGCTGCGGGATGCGCAAGGACTGCGACGCCGAGCGGCTGCGCTATGAAAAGATCGTGATCATGACCGACGCCGATGTCGACGGCGCGCATATCGCAACCTTGCTGATGACCTTCTTCTTCCAGGAAATGCCCGACATCGTGCGCAACGGCCATGTCTATCTGGCACAGCCGCCGCTCTATCGTCTGACGTCGGGCAGCACCTCGGCCTATGCCCGCGACGACGCGCACCGCGCCGAACTGGAATCGACGCTGTTCAAGGGCAAGAAGGTCGAAGTCGGCCGCTTCAAGGGGCTCGGCGAGATGAACCCGAACCAGCTCAAGGAAACGACGATGGACCCCGCGACACGCTCGATGCTGCGCGTCACGCTGCCGCAGGAATATGAGGAGCGGCATCTGGTGAAAGACCTCGTCGACCGGCTGATGGGCAAGCATCCCGAGCATCGTTTCCAGTTCATCCAGGCCAATGCCGCGACGCTCGACGAAGCGGCGATCGACGCCTGACGGAAAAAATTTCGTCCCCTCTGTCAGAAATCCGCGCCGCGCCCGACTAAAGGGACATGCGACGCGAAAAGCTGGAGACCGGGGTGAAAGAAAGCGAGCAGGATGGCCTATTCGCCGCGGCGATGGCGCAATATGGCGGCGCAATGGCCCGTCTGGCGCGCGGCTATGAGGCCGATCCCGATCTGCGCCGCGATCTCGAACAGGAATTGCAGGTCGCGCTCTGGCGAAGCTTCGTCCGCTTCGACGGCCGCTGTGCGATCAGTACCTGGGTCTGGCGCGTCGCGCACAATCGCGCGACATCCTATGTGCTGACACGCAAACGCCAGAAGACTTGGTGCAACATCGAGGATGTCGAACTGTCCGACGATGCACCCTCGCCATCCGACCGCGCCGAAAACGAAGAAGCCATGGCGCTGATCCTGTCGATCATCGACCGGCTCGACCCGCCCGACCGCCAGATATTGCTGCTCTATCTCGAAGGCGTCGCGGGCGCCGAGATCGCCGAGGTGACGGGCGTGACCTCCGATGTCGCCGCAACCAAAATCCACCGCTTCAAGACCATGCTGGCGCGCCGCTTCGCTGCGACCGGAGACGTTCGATGACCGACTATGAAGACGATTTCAGCCTGCGCGCGCTGTGGCAGACCGATGACGTCGCCCTCGCCCCGCTTCCCCTCGACGAGATCAAACGCCGCGCGTCGCGGCTCGGCGACGTCGTCCGGCGCCGCAACCGCGTCGAATATGGCGCCGCCGCGATCGTGCTCGTCGCCTTTGCCCTCTATGCCGTCATCCTGCCCGGCGCGCTGTTCAAGGTCGCCAGCCTGCTGGTGATCGCCGAGCGTGCTGGTGGTGGTCTGGCAGCTTGCGCGCCGCACGTCGCGGCCAGACGCCGATGCCGAGGCCGCTGACGTGCGCGCCTATTACCGCGCCCGGCTGGTTCGCGAGGAACATATGCTGGCACGCGTCGGCATCTGGTATCTCGCTCCGCTGGTCCCCGGGCTCGTGCTGTTCATGACCGCGCAGGCGATCGTCACCGGCATGGCCACGCCGCTCGGCCTCGCGCTCTACGCGGGCCTTCCCCTGCTTCTTTTCGCCGGCGTCTGGTTGCTCAACCACCGCGCCGCCGCCATGCTCCGCGCCCAGATCGACCGCATCGACCGCGCGGCGGCGCCTATTGGAGACAGCGAATGAAACCCTTCCTGACGGCCTTGCTCGCAGTGGCGCTGACCCTGCCCGCCCCCGCGGCGCTCGCGCAGCAGATGCCGGAGACGGCAAACAGCGCCGCCACGGCCTTCGATCGCCGCGCCGCGCAGCTCGTCGATCTGCTGACCGGCAAGGTCGCCTTCGCCGATTATTTCGACCCGACCTTCCAGACCGCCGTGCCCGAAGCGCAGTTCGACGCGATCGCCGCCAGCCTGATCGCGCAATATGGCCAGCCGCTCGCGGTCGAGAAGGCGACCTCGACCGACGGGCGCTCGGGAACGGTGCTGCTGCGCTTTGAGAAAGGCGTCGGCACGGTCCTGCTCGACGTCGAAACCGGCACCGATGAAAAGGTGACCGGGCTGCGCATCGCCCATTTCGAAGTGAGCGGCGACAGCTTCGACAAGGCGACCGCCGAAATCGCGGCGCTTCCGGGCGCTACCGCCTTTCTCGTCGCCGAACTCGACGGCGAGTCGGTGAAGCCCCTCTCCTCCCGCAACGCCGACCGGCAACTGGCGATCGGATCCACTTTCAAACTCTACATCCTCGACGAACTCGCCGCGCAGGTGGCCGTGCGGCGAGCGCCGATGGTCCGATGTCGTGCCGCTCAGCCACGCCAGCTTCTCGTCCGCCGCCACCGCCAACTGGCCAAAGGACACGCCCGTCACGCTGCAGACGCTCGCCAACTGGATGATCTCGGTCAGCGACAATGGCGCCACCGACACGCTGATCCACCTGCTCGGCCGTGACAGGATCGAGGCGCGGATGAAGGGCAGCGGCCACAGCGCGCCCTCGCGCAACATCCCCTTCCTCACGACGGTCGAGGCCTTCGCCCTCAAGGGCAATAATTTCGCCGAGGAACGCGCCGCCTTCATCGCGGCCGACGACGCGGCCCAGCGCAAGCTGCTCGATGCGAACAGGGAACGGCTGACCCTCGACAATATCGACGGCGTCAGCTTCAGCGGCGGCCCGCGTTTCATCGACAGCCTCGAATGGTTCGCGAGCCCCGACGATATCGCGCGCGCTTTCGTCGACCTGCGCTCGACGCGGATCGCGGGAAGCGATGGCGGCGATGGCGATCAACAACGGCGTCGGCCCGGCCGCAGCCGCCGACTGGTCCTATCTCGGCTACAAGGGCGGCTCCGAACTCGGCGTGCTGTCGATGAGCCTGCTCGGCCAGCGCAAGTCCGACGGCAAATGGTATGTCGTCACCATGGGCTGGAACAATCCCGATGCGGCGGTCTCGACCGACACGATGGTCGGATTGGTCACCCGGCTGCTCTCCCTCGCGGCGAAATAGCCGCGGCGCTCAGCGTTCGCGCATGTTGGTCGGGTAGCGGCTGTCGTCCCGGCGCTCGATCGCGCGGCCCAGACCGGATTTGAGCTTGGCCAGCCATTTGCGGACCTCGGCGGCGTCCTCGCGGGACTCTTCATCGACGCGCAGGCCGTCATCGATCACGATCGCCTGCAGCACGGCCGCGGCGTCGTCGAAGCGTTTCAGCTCGCGTTGTGCGTTGGCCAGCCGCAATTGCAGTACGACCGAATTCGCACCGACCTCGGCGGCCAGCTCGGCCTTGATCGCGTCGATCAATTCGCCGGTATAGCGAAGCGCCTGCTCCCCACCGGGCGCCTGGTTCTTCGCATCCCAACCCGCGCGCATCAGCAGCGGGATCAGGATATCCGACGACGGCACCAGCTGCTTTTCCAGCCAATAGGCGCGATAATAGGCATTGTCGCCCCGCCGCAGCGCCAGATATTCGGGACTGGCGATCAGCGTACGCAGGCGTTCGATTTCCTGATCGGTGAATTCGCGATACATGACGAGCCCGTTGCCGGGACATTCGGGCATCCTGATCGGGAAATAGCCCGACCCGAACGGCATCCCGTCGGGAAAGGAGCCGAAGGTGGAGATGCTGCCCAGCTCCGAAAAGCTGAAGGTCTCGCCATCGACAGGGCATGTCTTGGTGACGTCGAAAAAGGTCGATGCCGACGCGGGGAACACCGCGAACAGGCCGGCGGCCGCGAGGAGGAACCGCAACTTCATGCCGTCAGGGCCGCCACCAGCGCCTTGACCTTCGCCTGCCGCCACTGCGGTGTCGGCGCGACCAGCCAGTAACCGCGCTTCACCGCAAAAGCCTCGCGCACCAGCCGGACACGGCCTGCCGCGATATCGGCTTCGGCGAGCATGGCGGGCACATTCGCCTGCCCCAGCCCGTTCGCCGCGGCGTCGATCGCCAGTCCGGCATCGCCGAGCCGCAGCGCGGGTTCGCCGTCGTCGACCGGGCATCCCGGCCAGGCGATGCGCGTGTCGCTGTCGCTGCCGGGGCCCGCGACTGTGACCATTGTCGGTTCGGCCAGCGCGACGCCCTCATGATCGCCTGTCCCGTCGGTCCAGAAGATCGCGAGATCGAGGTTCGCCTCGGTAAAATCGATGCCGCCATCGGCCGACACGAGCGTGAAACGCACGTCGGGCGCCTGCTGGCTGTAGCGTGCGAGCCGCGGCGCCAGCCATTTGGCGGTCAGGTCGCGCGGCGCCGCGATCGTCAGCGATTGCGACGATTGCCCCGCCTGCATCGCGCGGACCGATTCCTCGAATTGCAGGAACCCCTGCCGCAGCGCGTCGAGCCCCGCCTCGGCCTCGCCGGTCAATTCCAACCCCTTGGGCGTCCGGCGGAACAGTACGACGCCCAGCATATCCTCGAGCGCGCGGATCTGCTGCCCGACGGCGGCGGGAGTCACCGCCAGCTCGTCGGCAGCGCGGGTGAAGCTCAGGTGGCGGGCCGCTGCATCGAACACGCGCAGCGCGTTGAGCGGCAAATGGGTGCGTTTCATTGGGCGGTCGCTGGCATCTTCAACGGGAAATGCGGGATGGCGACCAGATGATGCTGGCCGTTCTCGGCCTCCATGTCATAGCTGCCGATCATCGATCCTTCGGGGGTCGGGAGCGGGCATCCCGACACATAATCGAAGGCCGCGCCGGGGGCGATGATCGGCTGTTCGCCGACCACGCCTTCGCCCTCGACCTCGCTGACCTGCCCATGGCCGTCGACGATGCGCCAGTGGCGGCTGATGAGCTGCACCATCTGGTCCCCATGATTTTCGATCCGCACATGATAGGCCCAGAACCAGCGTCCGAGCGACGGATGCGATTGTTCGGGCAGATAGCTGACCGCCACGCGCACGGTGACCGCTCCCGTCGTCTCGGCATAGGGGAAGAAGGAGTCGATCATCACGGCCGCAGGTTCGCCTAAAGCCCGACCCTGGTCAATGCCTGGTCCAGATCGGCGATCACATCGCGCGGATCTTCGAGCCCGATGTTGATGCGCAGCATCCCTTCCTCGACCCCCATGTCGAGTCGCGCTTCGGGTGCCACGCCATAATGCGTCGTGGTCCAGGGGTGGCAGCAGAGGCTGCGCGAATCGCCGATATTGTTGCTGATATCGACGAGTTCCAGCGCGTTGAGGAACGCCATCGCCTTTTCCGCCCCGCCATCGAGGACGAAGGAGAAGATCGGGCCGCAATCCTCCATCTGGCTTTTCGCCAGATTGTGCTGCGGATGGCTGGCAAGACCGGGGTGAAGGATGCGCGGCACGCGTCCCTCGACGAATTTGCCCACCGCAAGGGCGTTTTCCGACTGGCGCCGCGCGCGAAGGTCGAGGGTTTCGAGCCCCTTCATCACCACCCAGGCGTTGAACGGCGACAGGTTCGGACCGGTGTTGCGCTGGAACGGCAGCAACACATCGTTGATGAATTTTTCGGTCCCGCACACTGCCCCGGCCAGCACGCGCCCCTGCCCTTCCATGAGCTTCGTCGCGGAGTAGGCCACGACATCGGCTCCGAATTCCATCGGCCGCTGGAGGACGCTCGTCGCGAAGGCGTTATCGACCACGGTGGTGATGTCATGCGCCTTCGCGAGCAAACACACGTGGCGCATGTCGACGATATCCATCGTCGGATTGGCGGGGGTTTCGAAGAAGAAGACCTTGGTGTTCGGCTTGATGGCCTTGTCCCAAGCGTCATTGTCGCGCCCGTCGATGACGCTGGTCTCGATCCCGAAGCGCGGGCAAAGATGGTCGACGAGCCAGCGGCACGAGCCAAAGGCGGCCTTCGCGGCGACGATGTGATCGCCCGCCGACAGCTGGCACAGCAGCGCGGTCGTCATCGCGGCCATGCCCGTTGCCTGGGTGCGGCACGCCTCGGCGCCTTCCATCAGGGCAATGCGTTCTTCGAGCATGGCGACGGTCGGATTCTGCAAGCGCGAATAGGTCATGCCCTGCGCCTCGCCGGCATGAAACGCGCGGCAACCGTCTCGGCATCGTCGTAGGTATAGCCGGAGGTCAGGAAGAGCGCTTCGGACGTCTCGCCATGCTCGCTACGCCACGTGCCGCCGCGCACCGCCTGCGTCGCGGGATGCCAGCCCCGCGTCTTGCTGCGATCGAAACCGGTTGTCTTCTTCATCTGCCTTATCCGTTCAAAGCGGCCACGACCGCATCGCCCAGCGCCGCCGTGCCCATGGTCCCGCCGAGATCGGCGCCGCGGCACCCGTCTGCGAGCACCTTCGCCACCGCCGCCTCGATCCGCGCCGCGTTCGGCTCGTCGCCGCCCGAGTGGCGGAGCAGCATCGCGAGCGACAATATCATCGCCAGCGGGTTGGCGATGCCCTTGCCCGCGATATCGGGCGCGCTGCCGTGGATCGGCTCGTACAGTCCCTGTGTGCCTTCGCTGAGCGAAGCCGAGGCGAGCAGCCCGATCGAGCCGACGCACATCGACGCCTGGTCGGACAGGATGTCGCCGAACAGATTGCCGGTGACCACCACGTCGAACTGCCCCGGATTGCGCACCAGCTGCATCGCGGCATTATCGACATACATATGGCTGAGCGCGACGTCGGGATAGTCGGCTGCAACCTCGATCACCACGTCGCGCCACAGCTGCGACGTCTCCAGCACATTGGCCTTGTCGACCGAACAGAGCCGCCCCTTGCGTCCCTGCGCGGCGCGGAAGGCGACATGCGCGATGCGTCGCACTTCGCTCTCGCTGTACGACATGATGTCATAGCCCTCGCGCTCGCCACCCGGCGTGGTCCGCGTGCCCTTTTCGCCGAAATAGACGTCGCCGTTGAGCTCGCGGACGATCAACAGGTCGATCGCCGACGCGACCTCGGGCCGGAGCGCCGAGCTATCCTCCAGTCCTGCAAACAATCTGGCGGGACGCAGATTGGCGAACAGCCCCAGTTCCGAACGCAGGCCGAGAATCGCCTGCTCAGGGCGTAGGTGGCGCTTGACGGTGTCGAAGCGCGGGTCGCCGACCGCCCCGAACAGGATCGCGTCGGACGCTTTCGCCTTGGCGAGCGCCTCGGGCGGCAGCGGATGGCCGGTCGCCGCATAAGCCGCCCCGCCGACGAGCGCCCGGTCCAGCGTCACCGGAAGCGCCAGCGCGGCCAGCACCTTCTCGGCCTCCGCCATGATTTCCGGACCGATACCGTCGCCAGCCAGCAGCAGGATATTCAATGCGCGCGCCCTTCCATCCGAAAACAAGCCGCTCGCCCTGAGCTTGTCGAAGGGCCGTTCTTCTCTTCTGGCGCCGTCAAGGGAAAGGACGGTGCTTCGACAAGCTCAGCACAAACGGAATGGGCGGATAGCCTTGGTTTGACGGTGCCGCTCTAGACAGCGGCGGCGAGTCACGCAACCGCCCTGCCCAGCCGGTCGACCAAACGCGCGCGCACGGTCAGCAACTCGCGATTACGCCCCTCGATCAGGTCGCGGTCGAGAAAATGACCGGTGATCGCGAGTCCGTCGAGCACGTCGGTCATCGATCCGGCCGGACCATCGCCGCGCAGAAAGGCCGGGAGGCGCAGCAGCCGCTCCTCATGGCCGGTCGCCGCTTCGATACAGACCGCGCCGCCCGACTTTGGACTCACGAACGCCAGATGCGCGCGCGAACCGGTGACGACACACGCGTCGAGATCGAGTCCGAAGCCCAGTTCCGCCAGCAGCAACAGTTCATAGCGCGCCAGCGCCGCCGCCCATTGCCGCGCCGACGGCGCGACGGCCACCGCGTCGAGCAGGCCCGACAGCGCGGCATACAACGCCGGATAAGGCTGGCTCTCGGGCAGGATCGCCGCGGTGGCGCTCGTGACCCAGTCGATCGCCGCCGCTCGGCAAGGGCTCGCTGAGCAAGGGCGCCCGGCTCGCCAGCAATTCCGCGGTCGCTCCGGCGAGCTGCTCTTCGGTCCGCGCGCGCAGTTCGAGCGCGACGAGATTGCCCGGCATCAGGATCGGCCGCAGCCGCCGCGAGCGGCCGCCGCGGACATAGCCCGCGACCAGCCCCGCCTCGCGCGTCAGCGCGCGCACGATCGCGCCATGCTCGCCATGCGCGCGGACCGCGCAGACGATCGCTTCGGCGCTCAGGCTGGCCAAAGTACCAGCTGCGTCTGGGTCACCAGCGCGACATCGGCGCCATCCTCGGTCCGGATATGCGTCTGCCACACCGACACGCGCTTGCCGATCTTCACCGGGGTCGCCTCGCCGATCAGCACCGATCCGACGGGACCGCCGCCGAGGAAGTTGGTCTTGCTCTCGATCGTCGTCGTGCCGCTCGCCCCCTCTGGCAGCGTCAAGAAAGCGCCCACCGCGCCGAGGCAGTCGGCAAAGGCCATGATCGCGCCGCCATGAACGATGTCGCCCGCGGTGCAGATGTCGGCCCGCACCGGCAGCTTGCCCGCGACACGCTCCTTCGTCCCCTCGTGGATCGTCACGCCCAGCGTCCCCGCCAGCGGCATCATCGCGCCAAAATCCATAACATTCCTTTCCCCAATTGACGCCCTTCCCTTCAGGAGAGGGCAGCGAGACTTGGCAGCTTTGCTGCCTGGCCGCAGCGGGTGGGGGCCCGAAGCCTTGCGCAAGGCCGAGGGCCCCCACCCCAACCCCTCCCCTGAAGGGGAGGGGCTTAGATCAATCATCGTCCCGCATGGTAGAAATCATGCACAGCCTGCGCCACCGCCGCGCTTACCCCCGGCGCCTTCTGCAAATCTTCGAGGCTCGCGCCGCGCACGGCGCGCGCGGTGCCGAAATGCATCAGGAGCGCCTTCTTGCGCGCCGGGCCGATGCCCGGCACCTCGTCGAGCGGCGAGCTACCCATCGCCTTCGCGCGCTTCTGCCGGTGCGCGCCGATCGCGAAGCGGTGCGCCTCGTCGCGCAGCCGCTGGATGTAGAAGAGCACCGCATTGTTCGGCGGCAGCGTGAATTCGCGCCCGTCGGGGTGGTAGAAGGTCTCGCGCCCGGCATTGCGGTCGGGGCCCTTGGCGACCCCGATGTAAGGCAGATCGTCGATCCCCAGTTCGGCCAGCACGCCGCCCGCCGCCGACACCTGCCCCTTGCCGCCGTCGATCAGCACCAGATCGGGCCATTCGCCCTTGGTCCGCTCGGGGTCTTCCTCGATCGCGCGCGCGAAGCGGCGCTGGAACACTTCGCGCATCATCGCGAAATCGTCGCCCGGCTGCGTCTCGGCGCGCTTGATGTTGAACTTGCGGTAGGCGCCCTTGATCCAGCCCTCGGGCCCCGCGACGACCATCGCGCCGAGCGCATTAGTGCCCTGGATATGGCTGTTATCGTAAATCTCGATCCGCTGTGGCGGGTTGTCGAGATCGAACAGGTCGGCGAGTTCGCGTCCCAGCTTCGCCTGGCTGCTGCTCTCGGCGAAGCCGCGCGGTCGAGTTCCTCGCCCGCATTGCGCACCGCCTGTTCGAGCAGGCGGCGGCGGTTGCCGCGCTGCGGCACGCTGATCTCGACCTTGCGCTCGGCCAGTTCGCCCAGGGCTTCGGCAAGCAGCGCGCGTTCGGCCATCTCGCGGTCGACGAGGATCGTGCGCGGCGGCGGCACGCCTTCGTAGAATTGCATCAGGAAGCTTTCGAGCACCTCTTCCTCGGGCACGCCGGCGATGTGCGCGGGGAAGAAGCTGCGATGCCCCCAATTCTGTCCGCCGCGGATGAAGAAACCCGCGATGCAGAGCTGCCCGCCCTTCGCCGCGAGCGCGAAGACGTCGGCGTCGCCCAGCCCGTCGGCGTGGACGGACTGGCTGCCCTGGATGAAGGTCAGCGACTTCAGCCGGTCGCGGATCACCGCCGCCTGCTCATAGTCCATCGCTTCGGCGGCCGCCGTCATCGCGGCACCGAGCCGCTTCTGCACCGCGGTCGAGCGGCCTTCGAGGAAATCCTGCGCGTCGCCGACGAGCTGCGCATAATCCTCCTTCGAAATGCGCCCGACGCACGGCGCGCTGCACCGCTTGATCTGGTAGAGCAGGCACGGCCGCGAGCGGTTGGCGAAGAAGCTGTCGGTGCAGCTGCGCAACAGAAAGGTCTTCTGCAGCGCGTTCAGCGTCTGGTTCACCGATCCCGCGCTGGCGAAGGGCCCGTAATAGCGCCCCTTGGCGCGCCGCGCGCCGCGATGCTTCTGGACGCGCGGGAAATCATGGTCGGCGCGCAGCAGGATGAAGGGAAAGCTTTTGTCGTCGCGCAGCAGCACATTGTAGGGCGGACGATAGCGCTTGATCAGCTGCGCCTCGAGCAGCAGCGCCTCGGCCTCGCTCGTCGTGGTGACGATTTCCATGCCGCGCGTCTGCGCGACCATGCGCTGGAGCCGCTGCGGCAGGCGGGCGACCTGCGTGTAATTGGTCACCCGGTTCCTGAGCGCGCGCGCCTTGCCGACGTAGAGCACGTCGCCGCGCGCATCGAGCATGCGATACACGCCGGGACGGACCGGCAGCTTCTTCACGACGTTGCGGATCGCCTCGGCACCGCGTTCGAGGTCGGGCTTGTCCGCCCCCTCGCCGCGCATGACATAGGTCGCCTTCTCTTCGTTGAATCGGTCGGGAGCGTTCGGGCGGGCCATGATTTTGCATGTAGGCGAGGACGATGCGACCCGCCATAGTGCGGCGGGTAAAACAGTCATCGGAGGGGTCGATGGAGATACGCGGCAAATTGGCGCTGGTGACGGGCGGCAGCGACGGCATCGGACGCGAGATCGCATTGCAACTGCAGGGATCGGGCGCCGAGGTGATCGTCACGGGACGCTCGGCGGAGAAATTGCAGGCGATGGCGGCGCTGGGGTTTGGCACCATTGCCGGCGACCTGTCGACCGCGGCGGGTATCGAGGCTGTGCTGGCGGGCGTTGCTGGCAAGCCGCTGGCGATCCTCGTCAACAATGCCGGCGTCGGCAGCGACTATGAGCTCGACAAGCCCGACACGCTCGACAGCGCGGCACATTGCATCCGCACCAATCTCGACGCGCCGATCACGCTCTGCACCCGGCTGCTGCCGGCCTTGCGCGCCCAGCCCGAGGCGGCGATCGTTAATGTGACCTCCGGCCTCGCCATTGCGCCGCGGGCCGGCGGGTCGATCTATTGCGCCACCAAGGCGGGGCTGCGCAGCTACACCCAGGCGATCCGTCACCTGCTCAAGGACAGCAATGTCCGTGTTATCGAGGCGCTGCCGCCGGTGGTCGAGACCAATATGACCGCGGGCCGCCGCGGCAGGAAGATGAGCGCGCACGACTGCGCCGCCGAGATCGTCGCGGGCATCCGGACGGGCAAGCGGGAGGTCAACGCCGGGATGGTGAAGCTGCTGCAGATGGTCCACAGCATCTCGCCGGCCCTGGCGCGGCGGATCATGATCCAGTTCTGAGGAGCGTGCGATGATCACCGTCTATGGCGAAGGCCGCGGTTTCCGCGTCGCCTGGCTGCTCGAGGAACTGGGCCTGCCCTACCGGCTGCGGCAGGTCGATCTGCTCGCCGGGGTCGAGAACGACCCCGAGTTCCTGGCGATCAATCCCGCGGGCTTCATTCCGGCGATCGTCGACGGCGGCACGGTGATGGTCGAGTCGATTGCAATCGTTCAGTATCTGCTGGCCCGCTACGGTCCCGGTCCGCTGGCGCCGGAGCCCGGCGACCCGGATTTCGCCGCCTATCTGCAGTTCCTGCATATGGGCGAAGCGGGGCTGGCGGGGCCGGTCAACGCCATCGTCGCCACCAATATCCTGGCCCCCGACGCCGAGAAGCGGAACTGGACCGTCGGCTGGGCACGGGAGACCTTCGAAAGCCGGCTCGGGCTGGTGCGCCGCCAGCTGGCGAAGACGCCCTATATCGCTCGGCGACCGCTTCACCGCCGCCGACATTTCGGTGACCTATGCGCTCGAGTTTGCCCAGCGGACCATCGGCTACGCCTTCGGCGCAACCGAGCTGGCCTATATCGCCCACACGACGAGCCGCGCGGCCTATGGCCGGGCGATGGACCATTGCCCGGCGACCAAGGCGTGGGTCGCCGAACTGGCCGCGCAGTCCTGACGGCAAAACGCCCGCGGATGTCCGCGGGCGCCCTGTTTCGACCCTGTCGCCGAAGATCAGCCCTTGGCGACCGCCGCGATCGCCTTGTCGACGATCGCCTTGTCGGCCGATGCGTCATGCTTGTCGGCGATCAGCCGGGCCGCGGCTTCGGTCGCCGCCTTGGCCGCGGCGGTGCGGACCTCGGCAAGGGCCCCGGCTTCGGCCGCCGCGATGCGGTCCTCGGCCATCTGCTTGCGGCGCGCGATCAGCGCGGTGGCGTCGGCCTTCGCCTTGGCCACCAGGGTTTCGGCCTCGGCCTCGGCGCGCGCGCGCATCTCGTCGGCTTCCTTGGCCGCGTCGGCGAGCTTCGCCTCATATTCGGCCTTCAGCGATTCGGCGTCGAGCCGCAGCGCTTCGGCCTCGTTCAGCTGCTTGGAAATCTCGGCAATCTTGTTGTCGAGCATGCCCGCCACCAGCGCCGAGCACCTTTTTCCACAGCAGGATGGCGATGAAGATCGCCATCGCGATCGAGACCCAGACGGTCGCGTCGATGAAACCGAAGGACGCCGGTTCGACATGCGTCTCGCCCGCGGCTTCGGAGAGGATGAACAGGAAATCAGCCATGGAGCACCGCCTTCACCGCCGACCTGGCATCCGCCGCGCCGACCTTCACGCCCGACAGCCTGGCGACCAGGTCGCTCGCCGCTTCGGCCGCGACCGATTCGATCTCGGCCATCGCCGAGGTGCGCGCCGCCGAAACATCGGCTTCAGCCGCAGCCAGCTTTTCCGCCAGTTCGGCATCGACCTTGGCAAGACGCTTTTCGGCGTCCTTCGCGGCCTTGTCCTTGGCGTCGGCCACCGCTTTCTGCGCGGCTGCGCGGCTGGCGTCGCCCTGCTGGCGATAGCTTTCCTCGAGCGCGTCGGCGGCGGCATGCGCCGCCTTTGCCGCCGCGAGATCGTCGGCGACCTTGCGGTCGCGCGCGTCCACCGTCGCCTCGATCTTCGGCAGCATGCCGCGGCCGATGACGAAGAAGACGAAGCCGAAGGTCAGCAGCACCCAGAAAATCTGCGATGCGGCATACCAGTTTTCAGCGAATTGGCTGATCTGAGGCATGGACTATCTCAACGAACAAAGAGGAAAGCGGCCGCGGGGCGGGCACCGAAGCGCCTGCCCCGCCGACGACATCAGGCTGCCTTGAGGTACAGCAGGATCGCGATCAGGAACGACAGCAGACCGAGAAGCTCGGCGGCCGCGAAGCCGATGAACAGGCGGCCCTGCTGGCCGTCGGCGGCCGCGGGGTTGCGCAGCGCGCTTTCGAGGAAGCTGCCGAACACATTGCCCACACCGATGGCGGCCATACCGGCGCCGATGGCGGCGAGACCGGCGCCGATGAGCGAAGCTGCTTGAACGTCCATTGTATAACTCCTTGGGAAAAACGTCGATTAAACGGTTGATTGATCAGTGAAGATTGATTGCGTCGTTCAGATAGAGCGACGTGAGCAATGCGAAGACGTAGGCCTGGATGCCCGCGACCAGCAGTTCGAGACCGCTGATGCCGACCATCAGCGCCATGCTGGGGATGCCGACGCCGAGGCCGATCGCCGGGCCGGCGGCGAGGCCGTCGATGATGAAGGAAGCGAACACCTTCATCAGCACGTGGCCCGCGGTCATCGCGACGAAGAGTCGCAGCGCGAGGCTGAACGGGCGAACCATGAACGACACCAGTTCGATCGCGGGGATCAGCCACAGCAGCCACCAGGGCGTGCCGTGCGGGACGAAGAGCGAGAAGAAATGCAGGCCGTGGCGCCAGAAACCGACGATCAGCACGATCGAGAAGCTGAGGATCGCCAGGAAACCGGTGATGGCGAAGTGGCTGGTCACGGTGAAGGGATGGACGCCGAACAGCCCGAACGGCGCAAGGCCAAGGATGTTGAGCATCAGGATGAACATGAAGAGCGAGAAGACATAAGGCGTATATTTACGGCCTTCGGGACCGATATTCGCGTTCATCATGCTGGAGATGAAGCCTGTGAAGCCTTCGACGGCGACCTGCCAGCGCCCGGGAACGAGCTGACGCTTCATCCCGCCGATCATGAACACCCACAGAAGCACGCCAGCGACGATCATCCACAGTGCGCTGGTGGTGAAGGCGACCTCATGACCGCCGACATGGAACATGTCGAACATCTTCTGCACCTCGAACTGGTGCATCGGGTCCACTTTGCCTTGATCCGCCACGCGATACCTCGCCTAAATTTCCGTCATTCCGGCCCAGCTTCATCAAGCTTCACGGGCCGGATGTTCGCAATCCGAAATATGTTCCTGAAGGCGACGGCTATTCCGAGGAACAGCACCACCAACAGGCCCCAGGGCGCGGTGCCTAGGCAAAATGATCGATCGTCCAACCGACCAGGGCGCCGCCACCCATGCCACCCAGCAACTCCGCCAGAACGCGGTTGCCGAGCTTGTAGTTGGCGTCGGCTTCCGGCCCGGCGTTCGCTGCGGTCCGTTCAGCTTCTGCGGCTTCGGCCTGGTCCAATCGCTCTTCGAGCGAGACCAGGCGCGAATCCTCCGATGCTGGTACCGGATCGCTGCCGTTCCCCGTCATTCTTGCCATCCTCCTGAAACAGAACGGGAAATCCCCGGTTCCGCCTGCGAAAAAAGGCCCGAAAAATCGGGGGACCCCTAAGGCGCGGCCCGTTTAGGAATGACGCCCCCGTAAGTCAATGCTTGTGCGCGGATGCACAAAAGCGGGCGGGGCCTAGCCCGGATTGCGGTCGCGCAAGGGCACATGGCATTGCCCAACCCGCCGACCTTGGCCCTTGAGTGGTTCGCCGCCCCTGCTCTGCCCCGCGAACACCTATCGCGCGCGGCGAAACGACACGCATCGCGTGCCGTCCGAATCAGGCGTTCGGCTGACCACCGGACGCGATGAAGCCGCCGGATCGCTCCGACGGCTTCACCACCCAGTCAGGGACGCTTACGCGCCTTTCGACAGGAAGGCGGTCAGCTCTTCTTTGCTCACGGTCCCGTTCTTGTCGGCGTCCGCGGCGCTCCAGGCCTGGCCGATCCAGGTCTGGACCTCGGCCGATTCGACATCGACGGTCGGCTCGCTCGCCGCGCGCAGCTTCTTCATCCAGCCGGCGAATTCGACTTCGCTGAGCTCGGCGCTCGAATCGGCGTCATAGGCGGGAAATTCCCGATCGATGATCTGCGCGACCTGACTCGCGCTCGCCGGGGTTCCCTCGGCGAGCGCCGACTCCGTGGTGGCGGTTTCGCCCGGGGCCGGGGCCGGCTCGGTCACCGGTGGCGCGGGTTCGGTGTCGGGAGTCGGCGGCGCGGTTTCGCTCACCGGTTCGGACGGCTGGCTTGCCGGCGGCACCGCCGTATCGACGGGCGCCTCCTGCGCGAGCGCCGGGAAACTCATCGCCGCGGCGCCGATCAAAAGCATGGTCTTCAACATGATAATTCTCCTGTTCATAGCGACGCTTCGCCTTGCGCGCCGCCGGTTCCTGAAGGGGCACAGGATCAACTGACCCCGAAAAGCGGAAGTTGCATCGTGGTGACGATTGGCGCCGCGGTTCGTCCCTGCTAGGGCGCGGCCCGTCCCGATTCCGCGAAATTTCCGCGATCAAGCGATCCTGAAGGAAGGAAAAACCATGGTTCCGCGTTACGCCCGGCCCGAGATGACAGCGATCTGGTCGGCGGAAAACCGCTTCCGCATCTGGTTCGAGATCGAGGCGCATGCGACCGACGCGCTCGCCGAGCTGGGCGTGGTGCCCAAAGAAGCCGCCAAAGCGCTGTGGGCCTGGTGGGCGACGAACCCCGCGATCGACGTGGCCGCGATCGACGCGATCGAGGCGGTGACCAAGCATGACGTCATCGCCTTCCTGACCTGGGTCGCCGAGAATGTCGGCGAACAGGCGCGCTTCATGCATCAGGGGATGACGTCAAGCGACGTGCTCGACACCTGCCTTGCGGTGCAACTCGCGCAGGCGGCCGATATCTTGCTCGCCGATCTCGACGCGCTGCTCGCGGCGATCAGGAAGCGCGCCTATGAGTACAAGCTGACGCCGACGATCGGGCGCAGCCACGGCATTCACGCCGAGCCGGTGACGTTCGGGCTGAAGATGGCCGAGGCCTATGCCGAATTTTCGCGCTGCAAGACGCGGCTGCTCGCGGCGCGCGCCGAAATCGCGACCTGCGCCATTTCAGGCGCGGTCGGCACCTTCGCCAACATTGACCCGCGCGTCGAGGCGCATGTCGCTGCCAAGCTGGGCCTGTCGATCGAACCCGTCTCGACACAGGTGATTCCGCGCGACCGCCATGCGATGTTCTTTGCGACGCTCGGCGTCATCGCCTCGTCGATCGAACGGCTGTCGGTCGAGGTCCGCCATTTGCAGCGCACCGAAGTGCTGGAGGCGGAGGAATATTTCTCGCCGGGGCAGAAGGGCTCGTCGGCGATGCCGCACAAGCGCAACCCGGTGCTGACCGAGAATCTGACCGGCCTCGCCCGCGTGGTGCGAAGCGCCGCGATCCCGGCGATGGAGAATGTCGCGCTGTGGCACGAACGCGACATCAGCCACTCGTCGGTCGAACGCTTCATCGGCCCAGACGCGACGATCACGCTGGATTTCGCCCTGGGCCTAGCTGACCGGCGTGATCGACAAATTGCTCGTCTATCCCGAGCGGATGCAGAAGAATCTCGACCGCATGGGCGGGCTCGTGCATTCGCAGCGCGTGCTGCTGGCGCTGACGCAGGCGGGGGCGAGCCGCGAGGAAAGCTATGTCCTCGTCCAGCGTAACGCGATGAAGGTGTGGGAATCGGACGGCGCACTGTCGCTGCTCGATCTGCTCAAGGGCGATGCCGAGGTGACGGCGAAGCTGTCGGCGGAGGAACTGACGGCATTGTTCGACCTGGGCTATCACCTCAAGCATGTCGACACGATCTTTGAGCGGGTGTTCGGGGCGTAAACAAACCCAAGCCCTCTCCTTCAGGGGAGGGCAGCGAGACTTGGCAGCTTGCTGCCTAGCCGCAGCGGGTGGGGGCCCGAAACCTTGCGCAAGGCCGATGACCCCACCCCAACCCCTCCCCTGAAGGGGAGGGGCTTTCTGGGCGCCCCCTCTGGAAACGCGCGCCAAACTCGCCTAGGCTCCGTCCACGTCGCCAATGATAAGGAGCAAGCCGCATGGGAATTGTCCGGACGATCATCTGGGTGTTGCTGACCGCGGTATTGGTGATCTTCGCGATGGCGAACTGGATTCCCGTCACGGTCACCATCTGGCCGGGCCAAGTGCTCGACACCAAGCTGCCCGTCCTGATCCTCGTTGCCTTCCTGATCGGTTTCCTGCCCACCTGGCTGGCGCTGCGCGCCGCGCGCTGGTCGCTGAAGCGCTCAGCTCGACCATAGCGAGCGCCAGCTCGCGGACCTGCGCGCGATGGCAAACCGGCCCGCCGAGGCGCCCACCGCCGCAGCGGAACCGGCGCCGGTCAACGACATTCCTCCTCCGCCCACCCCGACCGACCTCTTCCCGACGGACAAACCATGACCTCTCCGCTCTATCTCGCCATCGACACCACCCATCTCGACGCCGCGCAGACGCTGGCGCAAAAAGTGCGCCACCATGTCGGCGGGCTGAAGCTGGGGCTCGAATTCTTCTGCGCCAACGGCCATCACGGGGTGCACGAGATGGCGAAGGTCGGCCTGCCGATCTTTCTCGACCTGAAGCTTCACGACATTCCGAACACCGTCGCCAAGGCGATCCAGGCGCTGCGCCCGCTGGAACCCGCGATCCTGACCGTCCACGCCGCGGGCGGGCGGGCAATGCTGGAGGAAGCGAAGGCGGCGGCGGGGCTGAACACCAAGGTCGTCGCGGTGACGGTGCTGACCAGCCTCGATGCCCCGGACCTCGAAGACATCGGCGTCGGGGGCACGGCGCACGACCAGGTCGTCCGCCTGACGTCGCTGGCACGCGAGGCCGGGCTCGACGGCATCGTCTGTTCGGGTCAGGAGGTGAAGGCGGCGCGCAAGGCGTGGCCCGGCGGCTTCTTCGTCGTTCCCGGCGTCCGCCCCGCGAACGGCCATGCCGGCGACCAGAAGCGCATCGTCACCCCAGCGCAGGCAATGGGCGACGGCGCCTCGATCCTGGTGGTAGGACGCCCGATCAGCCAGTCGCAGGACCCCGACCTCGCCGCGCGTGAGATCGAGGCGACGCTTTAAGCCTCGCTCGTTGACATAAGCCCGTGTCCCCGCGAAGGCGGGGACCCATCTCCGATCGGTTCCAGATCGCACCGGCAGATGATGGGCTCCCGCCTTCGCGGGAGCACAGCGGCCTTTTCCCTGGGATTGCCATGCCCCCTCTCGTCAAAATCTGCGGCCTCAAGACCATCGCGGAGGTGGATGCCGCCATCCGCCACGGCGCGACCCACATCGGGCTCAACCATTATGAGCCGAGCCCGCGTTACATCGACCTCAAGACCGCGGCCGAATTGCGGAAACATGCGGGCGAGCGCGTCAGGGTCGCGCTGTTGCTCGTCAACGCCGGGCCGCAGGTCACCGGGGCGGCGTGGAGCGCGGTGCGGCCCGACATCATGCAGTTCCACGGCAATGAGACGCCCGAATGGATCAACGCGGTGAAGCAGAATACAAAGACGGAGGCGTGGAAGGCGGTCGGGCTGAAGGACAGCCGGCACGCTGACGCGGTCGCTGCAATATGAGGGCATCGTCGACCGACTGTTGTTCGATGCGCCCGCGCAGGCGATGCCGGGGGGCACGGGCACGCGCTTCGACTGGTCGCTGCTGTTCGGGCACCGGCATCGCATCGACTGGGGCATCGCGGGCGGCCTGACCGCCGCCAATGTCGCGCAGGCGATCGCCGCGACGGGGGCGCCGCTGGTTGATGTTTCGTCGGGCGTCGAAAGTGCGCCGGGTGTCAAGGATGTGGACAAGATCGCCGCTTTCCTTAAAGCGGCGGGCCGATGACCGACTTACCCAACAGCCTTCGCACCGGCCCCGACGAGCAGGGACATTTCGGCGCGTTCGGCGGCCGCTATGTCGCCGAGACGCTGATGCCGCTGATCCTAGACCTCGAACGCGAATATCGCGCCGCGCAGGTCGACAACGCATTTCGGGCCGAGTTCGACGACCTGCTGAAAAATTATGTCGGGCGCCCAAGCCCGCTGTGGCTCGCCCAGCGCCTCACCGACCATCTGGGCGGGGCCAAGATTTACCTCAAGCGCGAAGACCTCAACCATACCGGCGCACACAAGATCAACAACTGCATCGGCCAGATCCTGCTCGCGAAGCGGATGGGCAAGACCAGGATCATCGCCGAGACCGGCGCGGGCCAGCACGGCGTCGCGACCGCGACCGTCGCGGCGCTGTTCGGCCTGCCCTGCACCATCTTCATGGGCGCGGTCGACGTCGCGCGGCAGCAACCCAATGTGTTCCGCATGAAATTGCTGGGCGCGGAGGTGGTCGCGGTCGAAAGCGGCGCGAAGACGCTGAAGGACGCGATGAACGAGGCGCTGCGCCACTGGGTCGCGAACGTCCACGACACTTTCTACATCATCGGCACGGTTGCCGGGCCGCACCCCTATCCCGAGCTGGTGCGCGATTTCCAGTCGGTGATCGGCGACGAGGCGAAGGCGCAGATTCTCGAAGCCGAAGGGCGTCTGCCCGACATGCTGATCGCGCCGGTCGGCGGCGGATCGAACGCGATCGGGCTGTTTCATCCGTTTCTGGACGACACGGGGGTCGAGATCGTCGGCGTCGAGGCGGCGGGCGAAGGGCTCGACGGCAAGCACGCGGCGAGCCTCGCGGGCGGCCGGCCGGGCATCCTGCACGGCAACAAGACCTATCTGCTCCAGGACGAGGACGGCCAGATCACCGAGGCGCACAGCATCTCGGCGGGGCTCGATTATCCGGGGATCGGGCCCGAGCATAGCTGGCTGCACGACATCGGGCGCGTGCGCTACGAACCGGTGACCGATGCCGAAGCGCTGGCGAGCTTCCAGAAGCTGACCAAGCTGGAGGGGATCATCCCGGCGCTGGAGTCGGCGCATGCCATCGCAGCGGCGGAACGCATCGCACCGACGCTGGGCAAGGACAAGATCATCATCGTCAACTGCTCGGGGCGGGGAGACAAGGATATTTTCACGGTGGCGGATGCGCTGGGGGTGAAGCTGTGACTCGCTTCGCTTCGGCCTTTGCAAAAGGCCCCGCCCTCATCGCCTTCATCACCGCAGGCGATGGCGACACTGCCGCGAACCTCGACGCGCTCGTCGCGGGCGGGGCCGACGTGATCGAGCTGGGCATGCCCTTTACCGATCCGATGGCCGATGGCCCTGCGATCCAGGCGGCGAATTTGCGCAGCCTCGCCAAGGGCACGACCACCGGCGATATCTTCGCGATGGCCGCCGCATTCCGGCATCGCCATCCCGATGTGCCACTGGTGCTGATGGGTTATGCCAATCCGATGACCGCGCGCGGCGCCGACTGGTTCGCGGCCGAATGCGCGAAGGCGGGGGTCGATGGCGTGATCTGCGTCGATATCCCGTCGGAGGAGGATGCCGAACTCGGGCCGAGCCTGCGCGCGGCGGGCGTCGACCTGATCCGCCTCGCCACGCCGACCACCGATCCGGCGCGCCTGCCTGCGGTACTCGATGGCGCGGGCGGCTTCCTTTATTATGTGTCGGTCGCCGGGATCACCGGGCTGCAGCAGGCCGCGCAGGCGAGCATCGAGGAGGCCGTGGCACGCCTCAAGGCCGCCACCGACCTGCCCGTCGCGGTCGGTTTCGGCGTGCGCACCCCGGAACAGGCCGCCGAGATCGCCAAGACCGCCGATGGCGTCGTCGTCGGGTCGGCCTTCGTCGACATCATCGCCGCGCATGGCGACGGGGCCGCGCCGCACCTCGAAGCCTTCACCCGCACCCTCGCCGATGCTATCCACCGCGCAAAGGAGATCGCCGCATGAGCTGGCTCGACCGCGTTCGCAACGCCCTGCCCTTTTCGGCCAAGCGCGACACCGCCGACAACCTCTGGCACAAGTGCCGCGAATGCCAGCAGATGGTGTTCGTCAAGGAATGGCAGGACAACCTCAATGTCTGCCCGCGCTGCGACCATCACGACCGCATCGGCGCGAGCGAGCGGTTCGCGCAATTGTTCGACGGCGGGCTGCACGAGGTGCTGTCGTCGCCCGCCGCGCCCGAGGACCCACTGAAGTTCCGCGATACCAAGAAATATGTCGATCGCATCAAGGCCGCGCGCGCGGCGACCGGCGACCGCGACGCCTATCAGAACGGCTTTGGCCGCATCGGCGGTCATCCGACGGTCGTCGGCGTGCAGGATTTCGCCTTCATGGGCGGGTCGATGGGCGTCGCGGTCGGCGAAGCCTTCGTCGCCGGGGTCGAGGAAGCCATCCGGCGCGGCTGCCCCTATATCGCGGTCACCGCCGCGGGCGGCGCGCGGATGCAGGAAGGCACGCTGTCGCTGATGCAGATGCCGCGCGCGACGGTCGCGCTCGCGCGCCTGCGCCGCGCGGGGCTGCCCTATATCGTGCTGCTCACCGACCCGACGACGGGCGGGGTCACCGCCAGCTATGCGATGCTCGGCGACGTGCAGATCAGCGAGCCCAAGGCGCTGATCGGCTTCGCTCGACCAGCGCGTGATCGAGAATACGATCCGCGAGAAATTGCCCGAAGGCTTCCAGCGCGCCGAATATCTGCTCGACCACGGGATGATCGACATGGTGGTGCACCGGAAAGAGCTGCCCGCGACGCTGGGGCGACTGATCGGCTATCTGGTGCCCGAGAAGGCGGCCTAAGCCTTCTATTCACCCTCCCCTTCAGGGGAGGGCAGCGAGACTTGGCAGCTTGCTGCCTAGTCGCAGCGGGTGGGGCAAGAGACCTTGCGCGAGGCCGCCTGGCCCCACCCCAACCCCTCCCCTGAAGGGGAGGGGCTTTAAGGTCTCTTCATGCCCGACCACGCCCATAGCTCCGATCCCGCCGTCCAGGCCCAGCTCGACCGCCTCGCCGCGCTGTCGCCGGGCCGGGACATATTGGGACTCGAACGCATCGCGGAGCTTTGCGCGCGGCTCGGCAATCCGCAGGATAATCTTCCGCGCACCTTCCATGTCGCGGGGACCAACGGCAAGGGATCGACCTGCGCCTATCTGCGCGCGATCCTCGAGGCGCAGGGGCGACGGGTGCATGCCTACACCAGCCCGCACCTCGTCCGCTTCAACGAACGCATCCGCCTCGCCGGAACGCTGATCAACGACGCCCACCTCGCCGCGCTGCTCGAAGAGGTGCTCGACGTCACGCACGACCTCCAGGCGAGCTTCTTCGAGGTCACCACCGCCGCCGCCTTCCTCGCCTTCGCACGCACCCCGGCCGACGATTGTATCGTCGAGGTGGGGCTGGGCGGGCGGCTCGACGCCACCAACATCATCCCCGCCCCCGCAGTGTGCGGCATCGCCTCGCTCGGCATCGACCATGAAGCCTTCCTGCTGGCGCCCGAGCCGGGGACGCCAGACGATCCCGCCGTCCGCATCGCCTGGGAGAAGGCGGGCATCTTCAAGGCGGGCGCGGCGCTCGCGACACTAAGCTATCCCGAACCCCTGATGCGGATCATCGGCGAACGCGCCGGGGCGGTGGGCGGAACGCTCTTTTCCGAAGGGCGCGACTGGAAGGTCGAACGTGCTGGCGACGGCTTCCACTGGACATCGGCCCTCGGTTCGATCGGGCCGGTGCTGACGACGCGGATGGCCTAGCGCGCACCAGCAGCGCAACGCGGGGCTCGCCATCGCGATGCTGTCCATTGCGCCGCATCCGCGCCCGAGCGAGACCGAGGTGGTGGAAGGCGTCGCCGCGGCTTTATGGCCGGGGCGGATGCAGAAGCTTGGCGATGGCCCGCTGACTCGGCTTCTACCCGCCGGAGCCACGGTTTGGCTGGACGGCGGACACAATCCCGACGCGGGCGCCGCGCTCGCGCGGGCGCTGGCGGACGAAGCGCCGCTGCATATCGTCTGCGGCCTGCTGCGCAACAAGGATGCGATTGGGTTCCTGCGGCCCTTTGCCAGCCGCATCGCGTCGTTTCAGGCGGTGCCGATTCCGGGGCACGAGCATCACGATCCGAAGGATCTGTGCCACTGGGTTCAGCGCGAGCTCGGCGTCATCGACGCGCAGCCCTGCGCCGATGTCGAGGACGCGCTGCGCCATATCGCGGTGCACCGCGCGCGGGGCGATGTGCTGATCTGCGGTTCGCTCTATCTCGCGGGGGTGGTGCTGGAGCGGAACGGCGAGGTGCCGGTTTAGGAGCGGATTTGGGAAACGCTCCTTTGTCGCGTGCCGTTGCCCCTTTCGGGCAAGTAGCTGTTCCCCGGCTTTCGCCGGGAAACGGATCGGTTCTTGGCGCAAGGGTATAAACGCGGACTTGATTTGGAATCCCGCTGTTCAACGGCGCACTGCAGCGCGATGGCGACGAAAAGCCAGAGGACCACGCTAGGCGGCTTTCAGGGCGATTTCGGCGGCGCTGCCGATGCTGCCGCTGCGCCGCCATCTCCCTGAACCTTGCAAGCTGGTGCCCACCGACAGATCGACCAGTCCGCTGCGCATCATCCACCAGAACAGGAAAATCCCCGGCAGGGCGGCTACAACGGTGAAGAGGTAGAAGTTCACATTGCCGAACGATTCCATCATCGCGCCCGCCGTCGTACCGGTCAGGAAGCGCCCGACGATGCTCGCCGCCGAGCTGATCAGCGCATAGTGCGCCGCCGTGAAGCGCAGATCACACAGGGCCGAGAAATAGGCGACGACAACGACGCCGCCGATACCGCTCGCGATATTTTCGAACCCGATCGCACCCGCCAGACCCCAATTGCTGTGTCCCGATGCCGCGAGCAACGCAAAGCTGAAATTGCTGACCGCCATCAGGATCAGGCTGATCATCACCGACCGCTTCATGCCCCAGCGGGCATACATCACGCCGCCGATGAAAATGCCGATCAGATAGGCCCAGAAACCGATGCCAACGTCATAGATGGCGATCTCGTCATTGCTGAACCCCAAATCGTCGAGCAGCAACCGGAGCGTCAGTTGGCTCAGCGTGTCGCCGATCTTGTGGAGAAGAATGAAAGCAAGGACGAGCCACGCGCCATGACGGCTGAAAAATTCGGTAAAGGGGCCGACGATGCCCGCAAGGACTCCCGGTAAGCCCTCGCGTGTCACCGCCGCGCGATGCCGTTCGGGCTCGCCGACCCAGAAGACCGCGATCACCGCCGGAAGGGCGAGCAAGGCGCAGGCGATATAGGCGGCCTCCCACCCCTGGCGCGCGGCCATGAACAGCGCGATACCGCCCGCGCCCGCTGACCCGATACGCCAGCCATATTGCGACATGCCCGAACCGACGCCGAGTTGCTCCGGTTTCAATATCTCGATGCGATAGGCATCGATCACGACATCGAACGTCGCCCCGGCAAATCCGACCAGCACGGCGCCCACCGCCATTTCGAACAGCGCCGCCAATTCGCCCTCGCGACCCAGGCCGAACCACTGCATCAGCTGACCTATCGGAGACTGGCCGACATGCTGCGGATCCACCAATGCCAGATTGAATACCGCAAGCATCACCAGCGCCGCGGTCAGAAGCATCCACGACACCCGCTGCCCCAGCCGCCCAAGGAGCGGCAGGCGCGCGGCATCGACGACCCAGGCCCATAGCGGCTTGAAATTATAGACGAGGAAGGCCAGCGAAAAGGCGGTGATCGAGGATTTCTCGAACCCGTCCTGCGACAGGCGCGTCGTCAGCGTTGCGCCGATCATCGCATAGGGGAAGCCCGACGACACGCCGAGCAGGAAAGCCGCGAGCGGCGCGCGCTCCGTATAGGGTCGCACGCTGGCCCACCATCCTTGATTTGGCGGTGTCGTCGTCGTCGGCTGCACGTGGTGCTCCTCCCGGCGCACCCGTTCGCGCAGCTGCGTCCCCTTCGATGCCATGGCCTAAAGCTTCGGGGTCAAATTGGAAGCGGCTATTTGGAGGAGTGCACGATTGCGGGATCGCGCTGGGGTGAGTGGGGGGATCGGGGTGGGGAGCGGAGGTTGCCGATCCTCCCCCAACGGGGGAGGGGGACCACCCGAAGGGTGGTGGAGGGGCACAGGAGGTGTACGCCGCGCCGAGCCAGGGAAGATTCCTTTCCAGTGAACCGAGCCGCACGGCACGACCTAACCGGCAAGGCAAACCGCCTGTGCCCCTCCACCAGCTTCGCTGGTCCCCCTCCCCGTACCGGGGAGGATCGCTTGCGACCGCTACCGCCCGAAACGAGCCATTCGCATTCGCAGAAATTTGGCAGCAGCGCCTACGCCGCCTCGGGCCGCCAATAGGTCGTCAGGCCGGTCACCTTGCGCGGCGCCTCGTTCCGGCAGCTCATCGCCTCCAGCGCCTTCAGCGCCGCGACCAGCGCCGAGGCGCTGTGGGGCTTGTTCAGACAGGCAAGCGCGATCTCGTCGGCATCCTCGGGGCATTGGCCGGTGACCAGCAGCACCGCGATACCGCGGTCGCGCGCCAGCCGCGCGACTTCGCGGCCCGTCATGTCGCCCGCGAGGCCGAGATCGAGCACCAGCGCGTCGATCGCCTCGGTCGCCATCAGCGCGACCGCCGCCTCGCCCAGATCGACCGAGGCGACGACGGTGTAGCCGCTGTGTTTCAGCGTCCGCTCATTGTCGAACGCGACCAGCGGGTCATCCTCGATGACCAGCAGCCGCTTGATGCACGACGGACGCGATGCGAACAGCATGACTACTCCTTTCAACGGCGACATGACTCTGACCTTTCCGTCGTGCAAGCGGGCATATGCTTGCCATCGACGAAGCGGTGCATTTCCGGCTATGAGCGTGGTCACAGGGCAACACTTCTGGCCCGAAAAACGACAAGAAAGCCACAATCGTTCCCATGAAGCCCCCCGTCCTCCCCGTTCCGGCGCGCCTGGTGCGCGTCCCGCCGACGACGGGCGCGCCGCGCCGCGCGGCCGCCGCGCCGCGCGTGCCGCCGCCCCGTCCCGCAAGGCGCCCGCCGAAGCCGAGCGCGAGGACGGGCCGCAGCGCATATCCAAGCTGCTGGCGCGCGCCGGGGTCGGGTCGCGCCGCGATGTCGAGCGCATGATCGAGGAAGGACGCATCGCGCTGAACGGCGCGGTCATCGCCCAGCCCGCGCCTTTGCTCGCCTCGCTCGACGGGCTGACCGTCGACGGCAATCCCGTCGCCAAGCCGGTGTCGACGCGCCTCTACCGCTTTCACAAGCCCGCGGGCTGCCTGACCGCGGCGCGCGATCCCAAGGGGCGCAAGACGATCTACGACATGCTGCCCAAGGGACTGCCGCGCGTGATGCCGGTCGGTCGGCTCGACTATAATACCGAGGGGCTGCTGCTGCTGACCAACGACGGCGAGTTCAAGCGCCAGCTCGAACTGCCCGCGAGCAGGGTCGAGCGTACCTATCGCGCACGCGCCTTCGGCGACATCAGCCAGGCGCAGCTCGAGGAGCTGGCGATGGGGATCGAGATCGACGGCGTCCGTTATGGCAGGATCATCGCCAATCTGGAACGCCGCACCGGGCGCAACCAGTGGGTCGAAATGACGCTGACCGAGGGCAAGAACCGCGAAGTGCGCCGCGTGCTCGAACATTTCGGGCTGCAGGTCAGCCGGTTGATCCGGACGCGCTACGGCCAGTTCACGCTCGAAGGGCTCGGCATGGGCGAGGCCGATGTCGTGCCGCGCGACGAACTGTTCAAATTCCGGCGGCATCTCGGCTGATGCGGGTGATTTCGGGCGAATGGCGCGGGCGCAAGCTGCTGGCGCCGGAGAATGACGCGACGCGGCCGACCGCCGACCGGACGCGCGAGACCTTGTTCTCGATGCTGGCGAAGCCGGCTGGGGAGTTTCGAGGGGCTGTTTGTCGCCGACCTGTTCGCGGGGTCGGGCGCGCTCGGCATCGAGGCGCTGTCGCGCGGGGCCGAGCAGTGCCTGTTCGGCGAGCAGGACCGCGATGCGCTGGACGCGCTGAAGCGGAATCTCGCGGCCCTGGGCGCCGCCGCGCGCGCCGACGTGCGCGCGGGGTCGGTGCTGAGCCTTGGCCCCGCGACGCGCACCTACGACCTGCTGCTGTTCGATGCGCCTTACGACACCGGCGCGGCGAGCGTGGCGCTCGACAAGCTGAACCGGCTCGGCTGGGTGGCGCCCGACAGCTGGATTTCGATCGAAACCGGCGAAAGGGAAAAGGTCGCGGTCGCGGGCTTCGAGATCGATGCCGAACGTAAGGTCGGCAAGGCGAAGCTGACTCTGCTGCGACCCGCCTAGAGATAGGGTTTCAGGTTGAACTCGGCGCGGCTGCGCTTGCCGCCGCGTTCATAGTCGAAGGCCACCGCATTGCCCGGCTTACCGCCGATCCGTTTCAGCGCGGCGTCCCATTCGGTGCCGACGATGACGTCGCCGACCGCCAATCCAGCTTCCTTCGCAGGGCTGCCGTTGCCGACGTCCTCGACGACGATGCGCTCGCCCTTTCGCCCGAACCACAGGCCCGACAGGCCGTAGCGTTCGGTGTCGAAGCGAAGCTCAGCCCGTTGGGCGCGACCCATAGCTGCTTGCGTTTGGGGTCGGTCGACAGGTGGAAATGGCGGATCATCTCCAGCCCGACCAGCCCGTCGATATCGGCGAAATTGCCGTTGCGCGGCCCCGGCTCGGCCAGCGTGACCAGCGCGCCGGGGAAGGCGAATTTGTGCAGGCGCACCTTGTCGGCGCGGAACATGCGCGTCGCGAGGCTGCCCTGCCCGAAGCCGCTGGCGCGCACCGGGACATAAGGCCGGTCGCTGTCCCACCAGCCGAGCGCGCGCGCCGCCTTGCCGTCGAGCAGGATGTTGCGCGGCGCCCCGGTGTCGAGCAGGAACCGCCCGGAAAAATCGCCGATCTGCACCGGCGCCGCGAGCCCGTAGCTGGCGCGCCGGGTGAAATAGCTGTCGGGGACCAGGTGCATGCCCGGCCGCTCGCCGCGCCCGTCGGGATAGATGCGCCACTGGCCCGCCACGAAGTCGAGATCGCTGTCCATGTCGGTGAACAAAGGCGCGCCAATCAGTCCGCGCGTGCGCGAATCGACGACCGACTTGGTGCCGTGAAATTCCATATAGGGAATGCGGAAGGTGCCGCCGATGACGACATTGTTGACGCGCAGCACCGACGTGCGCTCGACCCCGCCGAGGCCGCCGATCACGCTGGCCCCGCGCTCGCGCAATTTGACCGAACTGGCCCAGCTGTCGGAGATCAGGCTTTCGGTCGTGCCGGTGTCGAGGATGAAGGGTTCGGCGGGCAACCCCTCGACCGACACGTCGAGCCAGACGCGATTGCCCTCCAGCCGGATCGGCGCCGCGAACATCGCGGGTCCGGCGGCATGGGCCAGGCGCGGAAGTGCGGCAAGACCCGGTACCGCGATGGCGGCGGCGAGGAGAGAACGGCGGTCGATCAAGGACATGGCGCGGCTTTCGGGATGGGAACACCGCCAGCCTAACCGGCTCCCCATGACCCCGCAATGACAATCCGGTGCGTCAGCCGCGCCGGCGCACCATCAGCAGGCCGAGCCAGCTCACGATGCCCGCCAGCGCCAGATAGAGCCCGACCGCTTCGGTGCCGCGCCAGTCGCCGAGCGCCTGCGCGACAATCGGCGCGGCGGCGCCGCCGAGGATGCCGCCGGCGTTGAAGGTCATCGACGCGCCGGTGTAGCGGACCTCGACCGGGAAAAGCCCGGTCAGCCAGGCGCCGAGCGGGCCGTAGACGAGGCCCATGACGAACAGCGCCGACGCGAGACCCGCGAAGATCAGTCCCCAGCTTTGCGAAGCAAGCGCGGGTCCGAAGAGGAAACCGACGAGGACCGTCGCGCCGCAGCCCCAGGTCAGCACCTTCTGCGGGCTCGCCGCGTCGCTCCAGGTGCCGGCGAAGACGATGCCCGCCGCCATGAACAGGATCGCGCCGAGCTGGATCAGCAGGAAATGTTCCTTGGGATAGCCGAGCGTGGTCGTGCCGTGCGCCAGCGCGAAGCTGGTCGAGAGATAGAAGATGGCGAAGCAGGCGACGACCGCGAAGGTCCCCGCCAGCGTCGGCAGCAGGTGGCGCGCCAGCAGTTCGCCGATCGGCACGCCGACGGGGCGGTCGGCTTCGAGCGCGGCGGCGAAATCGGGGGTCTCGCCGATCTTGAGCCGCACCCAGAGGCCGAGCCCGACGAGCACCGCCGAGAGCAGGAAGGGGATGCGCCAGCCCCAGGCGGCGAACTCGGTGTCGGAAAGCCACAGCCCGAGCAGCAGGAACAGGCCGTTGGCGGCGATGAAGCCGACCGGCGCGCCGAGCTGCGGCACCATGCCGAAGCGCGCGCGCCAGCCCGGCGGGGCGTTCTCGACCGCAAGCAAAGCCGCCCCGCCCCACTCGCCGCCGAGCCCGAACCCCTGCCCGAAGCGCAGGATGCAGAGCAGCAAGGGCGCGACCCAGCCGACCATCTCATAGGTGGGCAGGAAGGCGATCAGCAGGGTCGAGACGCCCATCAGCATCAGCGAGGCGACGAGCGTCGACTTGCGCCCGATGCGGTCGCCATAATGGCCGAAGACGATCGCCCCGACGGGCCGCGCGAAGAAAGCGAGGCCGAAGCTCATGAAGCTGAGCATCAATTGCGCCGAAGGCGATTCGGACGGGAAGAAGAGCGGCCCGAACACCAGGGCGGCGGCGGTGCCGTAGATGTAGAAATCATAGAATTCGACCGCGGTGCCGACGAGGCTGGCGGTCAGGATGCGCCGATGCTTGCGATAGGGTGCCAGATCCATGGCGGGTTGCTCTCCCCCGGTTTGCCGGGGGTGCCTTTGGACGCGAAGCGGGGTGGAGGGCAAGCGGGAAGCGGTGTCGGGTACATTCCCCTCCCTTTTAGGGAGGGGGTTAGGCTGTATCGACATTCAGCCCTGGCGGCCTGCAAATGGCGGCTTTCCGCGCTTCCGGTGCTCACGCACATGGAGTGCGCTGCGCTCCGGGTCACGGAAAACCACCATTTTCGGCTCGCCATCTTCTGAATGTCGATACAGCCTAGGCCGGATCGACATTCATCGTAGCCAGATCATGGCGGCGGCGAGATATACGAAGCCGGCGAAATGGATGGCTCGCCTGTCATATCGGGTTGCGAAGCGGCGGAAGTGTTTGAGGCGATTGAAGCATCGCTCGATGCGATTGCGCTGCTTGTAGGCGGCGGCATCGTGCGGGATGGCGATCTTGCGGGTGCGATTTGAGGGGATCACGGCTTCCGCCCCGATTTCGGCGATGATGGCACGTACAGCATTGCTGTCATAGGCTTTATCAGCGAGGACGGCTTTGCCTTCCTGGCCTTCGAGCAGGGCTGGTGCCTGTGTAACGTCGCCAACCTGGCCTAGCAGTGACGATGAAACGCAATGGCCGTCCGAGCGCATCGGCCAGCATATGGATTTTGGTGGTCAGTCCACCTCGGGAACGCCCCAGCGCCTGATCCTTGGCCCCCTTTTCCGCTCGCCGCTTGTTGGTGCGCGCGAACGATGGTGCTGTCGAGCATCAGATATTTGTTCTCCCGATCGGCCGTCAGCGCCTCGAACACCCGTTCCCACACACCGGTGTGGCACCAGCGGCTGAAACGGCGATGCACCGTCTTCCATTTGCCGTAGCGCTCAGGCAGGTCGCGCCAATGTGCTCCCGAGCGCAAAACCCACAAGCATCCGTTTACAAACAACCGGTTATCCGACCCGCTTCGCCCCGGATCACTCGTCTTGCCCGGCAGCAATGGGGCTATTCTCGTCCATTGCACCTCGCTCAACTCATAACGCTTCACGCCCATCACAAACCTCCGCTCAGTCGCGGAACCCTATGAATCAGCAATCAAGCCTCTTGGGAATCCTGAATGTCGATCCGGCCTAGGGGTGGGTAGCGAGCGCAGCGAGCAAGAGGAAGAGCGCCGCCTTCGGCGGCCACCCACCCCCAGCCCCTCCCTTGCAGGGAGGGGAGATAAACGTCCCCTTCCCCCCGGAATCCGCCGTTTCCCATCCACGCCCACTTCGCAAATCCGCCAAATCCTTGACTTTTCGCGAAGCATCGCCCATATGGGTCCTTGCTAACGTCGCCTGCGACGGAAATTCGATACCCTTTCGGGGGCTGACACTTCCCTTCTCACGCTACCAGCTCCGCCGGTGCTTTTGCCGCAGCGGGTTCCCTGTTTTCGTGAAAGGAAACACCCCCATGCCGACCGGCACCGTCAAATTCTTCAACACCGACAAGGGTTATGGCTTTATCTCGAACGAGGATGGCTCGGGCGACGCGTTCGTCCACATCAGCGCCGTCGAGCGTTCGGGCCTGCCCACCCTGAACAAGGACCAGCGCGTCACCTATGAACTGGAAACCGACAACCGGGGCAAGACCTCGGCCGTGAATCTCCAGTCGGCCTGATCTTGGCCAAGGAAGAGGTTCTGACCTTCGATGGTGTGATCGATGAAATCCTGCCCGATGCGCGCTTTCGCGTCGTGCTGGAAAATGGTCACCGCATCATCGCCTATACCGCCGGCCGGATGCGACGCTTTCGCATCCGGTCGGTCGTCGGCGATGCCGTGCGGATCGAAATGACCCCCTATGACCTGGACAAGGGCCGTCTCGTCTATCGCGAGCGCGGCAATGCCCCGGTCACCGGACAACGGCAGCGACGTTGATCCCAAAAACCATAAACACAGAGAAATTGAATATCATGTTTCAGAGTAACAATATTTTTCCTGCCCTGTCGGCGCTTCCGCTGGCGGGCAAGGCGATGACGGCGACGCCGACCACGCGCCGCCGTGCGACGCTGTCGCGGCGCGAGCTGCGCCGCCTGATCGCCGACATGATCGACTGATCAAGCCAAACCAAGGGAGACGGCCCGTGTCGGCCACCAGCGACTTCTACCGGCTGCAAGCCGAAAAATGCTCCAGCGAGGCGGATGCGTCCGATCTCCCGCAGGTCCGCGACCGCAACCGGCGTGCCGCGGCCGCCTGGCAATCGATGGCCGACAAGCTCATCCTGACCGAAGCGGTCCGCGCCAAGGCGGCGGCGCGCAAGGAAGCCGACGCCGCCGGTCCAGAATAAGAGACACGCGCGGCTCGGGCGCGCGCGATTGGCTTGCGCCGCGCTGGACAGCGCGCCCGCCGTTCCCTAATCGTTCGCCTGTGAACAGCCCCTCCTCTTCCCCCGACATCAACCGGCCCGATCCCTCGGACCCGCCCTATCTCGCTGAGCCTCAACGGGCCGCAGCGGCAGGCGGTGCTGACCACCGAAGGACCGGTGCTGATGCTCGCGGGCGCGGGGACAGGCAAGACCGCGGCGCTGACCGCGCGGCTCGCGCATATCATCGCGACGCGGCGCGCCTGGCCGTCCGAAATCCTGGCGGTCACCTTCACCAACAAGGCGGCGCGCGAGATGCGCGAGCGCATCGGTCGGATGATCGGCGACGCGGTCGAGGGCATGCCGTGGCTCGGCACCTTTCACAGCATCGCCGCCAGGATGCTGCGCCGCCATGCCGAACTGGTGGGCTTGCAGAGCAATTTCACCATCCTCGATACTGACGACCAGCTTCGCGTGCTGAAGCAGCTGATTCAGGCCGAGGGACTCGACGAGAAACGCTGGCCCGCGCGCCAGCTCGCGGGGCTGATCGACAAGTGGAAGAACCGCGGGCTGACCCCCGCCGAACTCGATGCGGCGGACAGGGAGGCCTATGCCGACGGCAAGGGGCAGCATCTTTACGCCCTGTATCAGGCACGGCTGAAGACGCTGAATGCCTGCGATTTCGGCGACCTGCTGCTGCATATGCTGGTGATATTGAAGACGCACCGCGACGTGCTCGAACAATATCAGCAACGCTTCAAATATATATTGGTCGACGAATATCAGGACACCAATGCCAGCCAATATCTGTGGCTGCGGCTGCTCGCGCAGCAGCGCAAGAATATCTGCTGCGTCGGCGACGACGACCAATGTCTGGCCGAAGGAACACCGGTCACCATGGCGGACGGCTCGACCCGGCCGATCGAAGCCATCGCTGCCGAGCGACATGCTCTTGTCCTGCTACGGATCGGGCGATTTCCGTCCGGCGCGTGTGACCCGCGTTGCGAGCCGCCGGGGCCGCACCAGCCTGACGCGAATCCGTACTGCACGGGGGCGCGAAATCACCGGAACGGCAGAACATGTCCATTTCGCCGACTTCATCCGCGAGGAAAGCCCGCAGAAATATTTCACCTACCTCATGCAGAAGCGAGGCAGCGGGTTTCGACTCGGCACCTCACAAATCCATACGCGCGGACAGCGCCGACCGGTGATTGGATTCAAGCAGCGTTGCCTTCACGAACGGGCCGACGCGGTGTGGCTCGTGGCGGCGTTCGACAATGAGAGTGACGCGCGCGAATATGAGCATCAGCTCAGCCTCGAATATGGCATCACCACTTTTCCCTTCGTCGCCCGGCGAGGAGGGAGCGTGAATGGGCTGGTTCACGACCAGTCCCGGCTGGACAGATTGCATCAAAGCCTTGGCAGCGAAGAAAAGGCTGCGCGGCTTATGCACGATCACGGCCTTTCGATCGAGCATCCCCATCATGTTCCACAAACAGCCGCGGGGCGGCGCAAGACGCTCAACCTCACCCTCTACGCCGAGCACCGGGGCCCGACGCCAATGCATCGCATCTCGCTGAGCGGCAATGATCCTGCCGATGCCGATGCTGTCCGATCGCTCGGGTTCAATCCCCGTATTTATGCCCGCAACCCCGCAAACTGGCGGTACGAAACGCTCTACCGCGACGTCGAAAAGCTCGACGAAATCCGCCATAGCCTCGCAAGCCGATTCGATCTGGACTTGCGGACACGTGCAAATTTGCTCGGTAAGCCATTGGCTCTGCGACCGGCGGCGCAGGTTCGCGCCTAGGCATGGTGGTGGCTGGCGCTGACGGATGTCACGACGCGGTGATCTCGGTCGAAACCGTTGAAACCGGCGCCCCCGTTTATGATCTCAACGTCGAAGGAACGCATAATTTCATCGCGGGAGGGATCGTAACGCACAATAGCATCTATTCGTGGCGCGGCGCCGAAGTGGCGAACATCCTGCGCTTCGAGAAGGATTTTCCCGGCGCGACCGTCATCCGGCTCGAGCAGAACTACCGCTCGACGCCGCAGATTCTCGCCGCCGCCTCGGCGCTGATCGCGCAGAACGCGGGGCGGCTGGGCAAGACGCTGTGGACCGAGCTCGACGCGGGCGACAAGGTGCGCGTCGTCGGCGTGTGGGACGGGCCCGAGGAAGCGCGGCGGATCGGCGAGGAGCTGGAAACGCTGCAGCACCGCCGCGTATCGCTAGACCGCGCCGCGATCCTCGTGCGCGCGCAGTTCCAGACGCGCGAGTTCGAGGACCGCTTCATCGCCATCGGCATGCCGTACCGCATCGTCGGCGGCTATCGCTTCTACGAGCGCGCCGAGATCCGCGATGCGCTCGCCTATCTGCGGCTCGTCCAGTCGGCGGCCGACGATCTGGCGTTCGAGCGCATCGTCAACGTCCCGAAGCGCGGGCTGGGCGACAAGGCGCTGCAACGCATCCACCAATATGCGCGCGCCGAGCGGCTGCCGCTGCTGAATGCCGCGGCGCGGATCACCGAGACCGACGAGCTGACACCGCAGGCGCGGCGTAGCCTCGCGAACTTCATCGCGCAGATGCGAAGCTGGCAGGGCAAGGCGAACGAGCTGTCGCATCCCGAGCTGACCCAGCTGATCCTCGACGAATCGGGCTATACCGCGATGCTCCAGGCCGACCGCAGCGTCGAGGCGGCGGGGAGGCTCGAAAACCTCTCCGAACTCGTGCGCGCGATGGAGGAGTATGATCTGCTCGAAGCCTTCCTCGAGCATGTCAGCCTGGTCATGGACCGCGACAATGACGACAGCAGCGAGACCGTCACGATCATGACGATCCACGCCGCCAAGGGGCTGGAATTCGACCATGTCTTCCTCGCGGGCTGGGAGGACGGCGTCTTTCCGTCGCAGCGTTCGATGGACGAGGGCGGCACCGCCAGCCTCGAGGAGGAGCGCCGCCTCGCCTATGTCGCGATCACCCGCGCCCGTCGGCGCGCGAGCATCTATCACGCCGCGAACCGCCGCATCTACGGCCAGTGGATGAGCAGCATCCCCAGCCGCTTCATCGCGGAAATCCCGCCCGAGCATGTCGACAGCGAGAACAGCTTCGGCGGCGGGCAAAGCCTGTGGCGCGCCAACTGGTCGGCGCAGGGCGACCCCTTCGCGCATGTCGCCGAACGAAACCCCGCGCGCACGATGACGCGCGGGCCCGCGTGGCAGCGCGCGGTCGCGGCCTCCTCGACGATCACCCACGCGCCCGCCCCGTCCGAACGCGGCCCCGCCGCCTCGGTCGGCGCCAAGCCGCGCGCCGATCTTGCGATCGGCATGCGCGTGTTCCACGAAAAGTTCGGCTATGGCGAGATCGCCGACATCGACGGCAACAAGCTGGAGGTCGAGTTCGAGCAGGCGGGCAGCAAGCGCGTGCTCGACAGTTTCGTGAAGGCAGCCGGCTGATTGGCCCCGCCGGGTTCGATCGCGCGCGCGGGATAGCGGCGGTTTTAGGGTGGTGATCAGTCATTCCCCTCCCTTTTAGGGAGGGGTTAGGGGTGGGTAGCGAGCGCAGCGAGCAAGAAGGAAGAGCGCCGCCTTCGGCGGCAACCCACCCCCAACCCCTCCCTAAAAGGGAGGGGAGATCAACGTCCGCTCCCGCCCGATACCCGCCATCGCCGCCCCATCCGCTCTTGCCTTTCCCACCCCGCCTTGCTTCGTTCCGTCCCGCCATGACCAAACCGACTCATCTGGACGAAACCGGCGCCGCGCATATGGTCGATGTCGGCGCCAAGCCCGCCACGCAGCGCCGCGCCACCGCTACTGGCCGCATCACCATGTCCGCGGGCGCCCTCGCAGCGATCCGCACCGGCAACGCCCCCAAGGGCGACGTCCTCTCGACCGCGCGCATCGCGGGCATCATGGCCGCCAAGCGCACCGCCGACCTCATCCCGCTCTGCCACCCGCTTGCGCTGACCAAGGTCGGCATTGATTTCGAATGGCTGGGCGACGGCATCGCGGTCACCGCCACCGCCGCGACCACCGGTCCCACCGGGGTCGAGATGGAGGCGCTGACCGCCGCCACGGTCGCGCTGCTCACCCTCTACGACATGGCGAAGGCGCTCGACCGCGCGATGATCCTCGGCGACATCCGCCTCGTCGAAAAGAGCGGCGGCCGCTCGGGCGACTGGTCCGCGACATGAGCAGGCTGCTCCCGGTCGAGGACGCGCAAGCGCGGCTGCTCGCTCTCCGCGATCCGCTCCCTCCGGAGAATATAGCGTTTTCCGAAAGTCTTGGACGCTATCTTTCACACGATATCGTGGCAAAGCGCGACCAGCCCGCCGCGCCGCTGTCGGCGATGGACGGCTATGCGATCCGTTTCGCCGACCTGCCCGGCCCCTGGACGATCGCCGGCGAAATTCCCGTCGGCGCAGCGCCCGCGCACCCGCTCGCCGCGGGCAGCGCGATGCGTATCTTCACCGGCGCGATGCTGCCCGACGGCGCCGACACGGTGGTGATTCAGGAAGATGTCGCCGCGGACGGCGCCAGGCTGACGCTTACCGGCGACGGCCCGGCGGCGCACGGCGCCCATATCCGCGCTCGCGGCAGCGATTTTATCGCCGGCGCGCCCCTTCTGCCGGCTGGAACGCGGCTGCACCCGGGCGCCATCGCGGCGGCGATCATGGGTGGTGCGGCGCAACTCGGCGTCGGCGCGCGGCCACGCGTCGCCATCCTGACCACCGGCGACGAACTCGTCCAGCCGGGCCGCGCGCTCGCGCCCGGACAGATACCCGACAGCAACGGCACGATGCTCGCCGCGATGCTGGCAGGCGAACCGGCGCTCGTCAGCCTGCCGCTCCATATCCGAGACGACCGCGAGATATTGGCCAGGGTTCTGAAGGACCTGGCCCGGCGCCATGACGTCATCGTCACCGTCGGCGGCGCCTCGGTCGGCGATCATGACCATGTCCGCGGCGCGCTGGACGATGCCGGTGGAACGATCGATTTCTGGAAGATCGCGATGCGGCCCGGCAAGCCGCTGATCGCCGGCACCATCGGCGACGCGCTGCTGCTCGGCCTGCCCGGCAACCCGTCATCGGCCTTCGTCACCGCGACCCTGTTACTGATTCCGCTGGTCCGCCACCTCGCCGGCGCACGCGATCCGCTGCCCCAAGTCCGCCAGGCCGCACTCGCCGTCTCGCTCGGTCCCGGCGGCCAGCGGCGCGATTATCTGCGCGCGCGCCTCGACGGCGGGCTGCTCACGCCCTTCGACGGCCAGGACAGCGGCCGCACCTTCCCGCTCGCCGCGGCCAACGCGCTCGTCATCCGCGCGATCGGCGCCGCGCCGCGCGACGCGGGCGAACCGGCGTCCTATATCGACATCGCTTGACAAGTTCGCTTATGTTCCATTATCGTTCCCCTTATGTCCGAAACCGGCATCATGGAGAACGCGCGATGTTGACCGCCAAGCAGCATGAACTGCTCCACTTCATCCAGCAGAAGCTCGACGCGAGCGGCATCTCGCCGTCGTTCGAGGAGATGAAGGAGGCGCTCGGGCTCAAGTCCAAGTCGGGCATCCACCGCCTGATCAGCGCGCTCGAGGAACGCGGCTTCCTCCGCCGCCTGCCCAACCGCGCCCGCGCGCTCGAGGTCGTCAAGCTGCCCGAGGGCGGCAAGGCGGCGCGCGGCGACAATGTCGTGCCGCTGCGCCCGCCCGCGCCGCAGTTCAAGCCGATCGCCGCGAACGACATCGTCGAGGTGCCGCTGCACGGCAAGATCGCCGCGGGCGTGCCGATCGAGGCGTTCGAGGACTACAACAATCTCGCCGTCCCCGCCGCGCTGCTCGGCGCGGGCGAACATTATGCGCTCGAAGTGTCGGGCGATTCGATGGTCGAGGCGGGGATTTTCGACGGCGACTATGCGCTGATCCAGAAAGCCGACACCGCGCGCGAGGGCGATATCGTCGTCGCGCTCGTCGACGGACAGGACGCGACGCTCAAATATTTCCGCCGCGAGGGCAAGATGATCCGCCTCGACCCTGCGAACAGCGCCTATGAACCGCAACGCTACGAGGCCGAGCGCGTCATGGTGCAGGGGAAATTGTCGGGATTGCTTCGTCGTTACCACTGACCTGCGGCGGGCGGCGCCACATATGGTCGTCGCCCGCGCCCAGGGCGGTCACCACGCGCGGCTGCTCACCCAGATAGAGCGCCAGCCCGCCGGTCTGCGGCAGCGTGTCGCGGTCGACCGTCAGCCAGCGCGCCACGCATTCGCGCGGCAGCCAGCGGTCGCTGATCACCACGTCGGACGCCGCGCACGCCGCCGCCATCTCCGCCCCTTCGATCCGGTCGCGCCCGCGCGCGGCGAGAACCGTCCAGCCGTCCTGCCGCCAGCGGCAGAAATCGCGGTTGCAGGTCACATGATCGAGGCCGGTCAGCGCCGCGAGCGGCGCATCGATTCCCGCCGCCTCGGCCATCGCGTCGCGCACATAATCGCCCGCCCGGTCGCGCAGCAGCGCATAGCCGCCATCGGGCAGGGCCGCGGCGATATGCCGGCCGTCGCCGGTAATCAGCAGGTCGGGGCGCGGCTGGACGAGCAGCACCGCCATGCCGATTGCCAGCGGCACCGCCCCCGCCCAGCGCCAGCGTGTCCGCCATAACAGCAGCCAGATCCCGCCGAAAACCGCGAGACCGAAACCCCAGCGTGGAAACACCGGCAGCATCGCGACCGCGCCCGGCGCATCGGCGACGCTGTGCGCCAGCCAGATCAGCGCATTCAGCGCCCGCTCGGCCGCCCACCAGAAGGGCGCGCCGAGCCCGACGCTGTCGAACAGCAGCGCCAGTGCCTCCACCGGCATGATGACGAAGGTCGTCAGCGGGATCGCGATCACATTGGCGAGCGCGCCGTACAGCCCCGCCTTGTGGAAATGAAAGAGCGCGATCGGCGCGAGCGCGACCTCGACGACCAGCCCGGTGATCACCAGCCCCGCGATCCCGCGCCCCAGCCGAAACGCCCACGGCTCCTCGCGCCGCGCCATGAAACGCTGCATCGCTCGCCCCTCGTGCAAGGCCACGATCGCGGTGATCGCGGCGAAGCTCAGCTGGAAGCTCGGCCCCGCGAGCGATTCGGGGCGCCACAGCAGCACGATCAGCGCGCCCGCCGCGACCAGCCGCAGCGTCAGCGCCTCGCGCCCCATCAGGAAGGCAACCAGCACCAGCAGCGCCGCGATGAACGAACGCAAGGTCGGCACCTCGGCCCCCGCCAGCAGCGTGTATCCGCCGCCTGCCAGCGCCGCGACCGCCGCCGCGAGCGGCAGCACATAGCCTGCCAGCGCCAGCCGCCGGCTCGAGCGCCAGCAGGCTCATCGCGAGGAACATCGCGAAACCCACCACCGCGGTGACGTGCAGCCCGCTGATCGACAGCAGATGCGCGAGTCCGCTGCGCCGCATCGCCTCCTCGTCCGCCTCGCTGATCGCGCCGCGGTCGCCCGCGACGAGCGCCGCCGCGATGCCGCCCGCCGACCCGTCGATCTGTTCATGAATATGCGCGCTGAGCCGCGCCCGCAGCGTCTGCGCGCCCGCCCCCGCTCCCGGTGCCCGTGCAATGTCGCCCAGCACCGTCCCCACCGCCCCGATCCGGTCGAACCACGCGCGCTGCGCGAAATCATAGCCGCCGGGCAGGCTCGCGGTCGGCGGCGGCATCAGCCGCGCGCGCATCCCGATCGCTTCGCCCGGCGCGATGCCCATGCCCTGTTCGCCCCGCGCAGTGATCCGCATCCGCGGCGGCAGGTCGGACCGCGCCAGCGGCCGGACGATCAACCGCACCTGGTCCTTGGCCGACAGCGGCTCGACGCTTTCGACCCTTGCCGAAAATTCGGTTACCACCGGCTGCGCGAGCACGGGCGCCGAGACCCACAGCGCCCGGCCCCAGATCAGCAGCAGCCCGAAAGCCATCACGCCGCAGCCGATCACGACCGCCCGCCCGAACCGCGTCTGCCAGCCGATCAGCCAGCCGGCAAGCGCGCCCGCGGCAAGCATCAGCAGCAACCCGATCCAATGCCCCTCGGCTGCTACAGCGCAAACCAGGCGGCGATCCCGCTCCCCAGCATCACCGGCAGCCATAGCGCGATGCGTTCGCGCTCGGCATCGAGCCGCGCCTCGATCCATGCGGGCAGCCGCCGCAGCAACGTCGCGGCACGCAAGCCAATGGGCGTTTGAAGCGGCCTTGTCGCCATGCTAGGGGCACCCCCGATCCCCGTCCCCGCCGCGCGCGGGGCAGCAAAATCTGAGTGAAAGAGGCCGTGGTGGCAACCGAAAATCAAGCATTGTCCGGCGAGGCGACCGGCGCCGATGTGGTGACGCGCTTCGCGCCGTCGCCCACGGGTTTCCTCCACATCGGCGGCGCGCGCACCGCGCTGTTCAACTGGCTGTTCGCGCGCCACCATGGCGGCAAGTTCCTGCTGCGGATCGAGGACACCGACCGCGCGCGCTCGACCGACGCCGCGATCGACGCGATTCTCGACGGCATGCAATGGCTGGGTCTCGACTGGGACGGCGAGACGGTGTTCCAGTTCGCGCGCGCCTAGCCGCCACGCCGAGGTCGCCGCCGAGCTGCTGGCGAAGGGCGAGGCCTATCGCTGCTATCTGACGCAGGACGAGCTTGCGGCGATGCGCGCCGAAGCGCAGGAAAAGCGCCTGCCCTTCCGCGTCCGCAGCCCCTGGCGCGACCGCGACGACGGCGACCCCGCCGTTCCGCACGTCCTCCGCCTGCGCGCGCCGCAGGACGGCGAGGTCACGATCCACGACAAGGTGCAGGGCGATGTGACGGTGCAGAACGCCGAACTCGACGATTTCGTCCTGCTGCGCAGCGACGGCACCCCGACCTATATGCTCAGCGTCGTCGTCGACGACAACGACATGGGCGTGACGCACGTCATCCGCGGCGACGATCATCTCAACAACGCCTTCCGCCAGCTCGCGCTGATCCGCGCGATGGAGTGGCGCGAGCCCGTCTACGCCCATGTTCCGCTGATCCACGGCGCCGATGGCGCCAAATTGTCGAAGCGTCACGGCGCGCTCGGCGTCGATGCCTATCGCGACGAAATGGGCTATCTGCCCGAGGCGGTGAACAATTATCTGCTCCGCCTCGGCTGGGGTCATGGCGACGACGAGATCATCGGCCGCGACCAGGCGGTGCAATGGTTCGACCTCGACCATGTCGGCCGTTCGCCCTCGCGCTTCGACTTCAAGAAGCTCGAAAATCTCAACGGCCACTATCTGCGCGAGGCCGACGACGCGCGCCTCGCCGCGCTCGTCGCGCCGATGACGGCGGGGCTGATCGGCCGCGACCTCGGCGCCGCCGAACAGGCGCTGCTGGTCCGGGCGATGCCCGCGCTGAAGCCGCGCGCCAAGACGCTGCACGAGATCGCCGACGGCACGACCTTCCTCTTCGCCCCCGAACCGCTCGCGATGGACGAGAAGGCGGCGGCGGTGCTAAGGGATGCGCCGGAGGGGATGCTCGCGTCGGCCACCGGCCGCTTGCGGGCGCTGCCGACATGGTCGCAGGAACTGGTGGAGGCCGCCATTCGCGAGGAGAGCGAAGCGGCCTAGCGTCGGGCTCGGGAAACTGGCCCAGCCGCTGCGGGCGGCCCTGACCGGGCGGACCGTATCGCCCGGAATATTCGACGTGCTGCTGCTGTTGGGCCGCGAGGCGAGCCTGGCGCGACTTGACGCAGCGCAGCATTATCCGGCAGGGGCGTAGCACCGCGACTCCCGCCGCCAGAACAGGGGAAGACTATGACCGATACCGCGAAAATCACCCTGGGCGACGTCACCGTCGACAGCCCCATTCTCAAGGGCACCGTCGGCCCCGACGTCATCGACATCCGCAAGCTTTACGCGCAGACCGGCGCTTTCACGTATGACCCCGGTTTCACCTCGACCGCGAGCTGCGAATCCAACCTGACCTATATCGACGGCGACGAGGGTGTGCTGCTCCACCGCGGCTATGCGATCGGCGACCTCGCCGAAAACTCCAGCTTCATGGAGGTCTGCTACCTCCTGCTCAACGGCGAACTGCCGACCGCCGACGAACTGGCGAATTTCGACAACACCATCACGCGCCACACGATGCTGCACGAACAGCTCGCGACCTTTTATCGCGGGTTTCGCCGCGACGCGCACCCGATGGCGATCATGTGCGGCGTCGTCGGCGCGCTCAGCGCCTTCTATCACGACTCGACCGAGATCCACGACCCGCACCAGCGCATGGTCGCCAGCCACCGGCTGATCGCGAAAATGCCGACGATCGCGGCGATGGCGTATAAATATTCGGTCGGCCAGCCCTTCGTCTATCCGCAGAACAACCTCAGCTACACGGGCAATTTCCTGCGCATGACCTTCGGCGTTCCCGCCGAACCCTATGAGGTGAACCCGGTCGTCGAGCGCGCGCTCGACCGCATCTTCATCCTTCACGCCGACCACGAGCAGAACGCGTCGACCTCGACCGTCCGCCTCGCGGGCTCGTCGGGCGCCAATCCCTTCGCGTGCATCGCGGCGGGCATCGCCTGCCTGTGGGGTCCGGCGCATGGCGGCGCCAACGAGGCCGCGCTCAACATGCTGCGCGAGATCGGCCGTCCGGAGCGCATCCCCGAATATATCGCGCGCGCCAAGGACAAGGACGATCCGTTCCGCCTGATGGGCTTCGGCCACCGCGTCTACAAGAATTACGATCCGCGCGCGACCGTGATGCAAAAGACGGTACGCGAGGTGTTCGAATCGCTGAAGGTCAACGACCCGGTGTTCGAGGTCGCACTGCAGCTCGAGGAAATGGCGCTCAGCGACCCCTATTTCATCGAAAAGAAGCTGTTCCCGAACGTCGATTTCTATTCGGGCGTCATCCTGTCTGCGATCGGCTTCCCGACGACGATGTTCACCGCGCTCTTCGCCCTCGCCCGCACCGTCGGCTGGGTCGCGCAGTGGAACGAGATGATCTCCGACCCCGCGCAGAAGATCGGCCGCCCGCGCCAGCTCTACACGGGCCCGGCGCATCGGCCCTATGTGCCGGTGGGCGAGCGCTGATCGGGCGGCGGAGTGAAACGGGAAAGGGGCCGGTTTCCGGCCCCTTTTTTGTGCGGCGATGAAGGCGGGTTTCGAGCGGAAGCGGACGTTGATCTCCCCTCCCGCAGGCGGGAGGGGTCGGGGGTGGGCAGCGACGTCGCAGATGCCCACCCCGCTGCGACTAACGAGCAAGCTCGTAAGTCTCGCTGCCCCTCCCGCCTGCGGGAGGGGAGACCAGCCTATTACTCAAACGTCCGCTCCCTATCCCAAAGCGGCCGAGAACGTCTGCCCCTTACCCTTCATCCCGCGCCGGCAAACTCAGCGTAAACCTTGCCCCCTGCCCCGGCGCGCTGTCGACCGTCAGGTCGCCGTCCATCGCGCGCGCCAGCCGCCGCGCGATATAAAGGCCCAGGCCCGACCCGCCGTTGTCGGTGCGGCCCAGCCGCTCGAACTTCTCGAACACCACCGCCTGCTGGCTAGGCGTCGATGCCCTGCCCCTGATCGGCGACGGTGACCATCGCGCGGTCGCCCTGGCGGTCGAGGCGGATCCAGATCAGCGAATCCTCGGGCGAATAGCGGATCGCATTGCCCAGCAGGTTGAGCAGCACCTGCAGCACGCGGCGGAACTCGCCGGTCGCGGGCATATGCTCGTCGGTCGGGGGGGCGTCGATGCGGATGCCCTTTTCCTCGGCCTTCATGCCGAGCAGGCCGACCGCGCGCCGCGCGAGGTCGCCGAGGTCGATCTCGTCGCGCGCCGCCTTGAACCCCGGCCGCTCGATATTCTGGAGATCGGCGAGGTCGTCGACCAGCCCGAGCAGATGCCGCCCGGCATGCGCGATGTCGCCGGCATAGCGCGCATAATCGGCGCGGATCGGCCCGTCGAACTGGCCCGAGATCGTCTCGGCGGTCGCGATGATCCGCGCCAGCGGTCCGCGCAGCGCCCCGTCGATCCGTCGCCCGAAGGCGGGATCGGACAGCGGCAGCGATCCGAAGGCGGGGTCGGAGAGCGCCGTCGGCTGAAGGCACAGGCGCCTCCGCATCGGCCAGCGCCGTCCCGCGAAATCCCGTGAAGCGCCCCGTCGCGTCGAACAGCGGCTCGGCGGCCAGCGTCATCGCCATCCGTCCGTCGGGACCGTCGGCGCGCACGCGCTGCCCCGCGAAGCGCGCCTGCCGCGCCAGCGCCTGCAGCACCGCGAAATGTCCGTCGTCGTCGGGCTGCAGCTCGAACAGTTCGGACAGCGACCGCCCTTCCCAGCCGGGCGCGACCGGCGGCGCCGCGGCGCCGCGGCGCAGCGCGACCAGCCGCAGCTGGCCATCGCATTCCCACGACCAGGCCTCCGGCGACACTGCCGCCGCGTCGGTGACCGGCGGGATCTGCGGCTGGACGACCGGCCGCGTGCGCCAGTCGCTGATCTCGACCGCCGCGCCCCCGGCATCGGGCACGATGCGCACCAGCGCATGGATGTCGCTATGGTCGTCGGCGGCGATCAGCGGTCGGCTGATCTCGCGCTGCAGCCGCTGCGCCAGCGCAACGAGCCGCGCCAGATTGGGCAGCGCCAGCGGCTTGTCGAGCCCGGAGCCCGCGCGCGTCTGAAGCCGCAGCAGCGCCGCGTCGCCGCTGACCAGCTTGCCGCCCCGGTCGATCCGGCCGCGAATGACGCGCTCGCTCATCGCGCCCGGCCCCCGTCAACGCCGGATTCGTCCAGGATGGCGGCGCGCGCCTGCAGCACGGCGGCATAATCGTCGGGCGCGGCGCTCGCCACCGCGCGGCTCGCCAGCGTCGCGAGCGATCCTTCGAGCGGCGCCAGCGCGGCATGATCGCGCAGCAGCGGCGCCAGCAAGGGCGCCAGTTGCAGCCAGCTCGGCGGTGAGCAGCGCCAGCGCCATATCGTCATAGCGATAATTTTGCGCCGCCGCCGCGAGCGCGATCAGCGCTCGGCCAGTCGTGCCGCGCGATCGCCGCGGCCGCGGCGTCGGCTTGCGCCCCGGCATGGGCGAGCGCGACATGATAGGCCGCGGCGGCATGGTCGATGCCCCGCGCCGGATCGTGCCCCGCGAGCGCACCGCGTACCGCTTCGCCCAGCCGCGCCGCCTGCGCCGGGTCCTTGCCCGACCGGACAAGGCCCCAGGCCGCGATATCGAGCAGCAACGACCGGAAGATGCCGAGGTCCAGATCGTCGATCGCGACCGCCGGATGCCCCAGCGCGTCGAAGCGCCGCCGGTCGGCGATGCGCAGCGCCAGATAGGCGCGATCGACATCGGCGAGCGGATCGTCCGGCGGCGCCGCCGTCGCCGCCGCATCGACCGGCCCGGCCGGTTCGCCGGCATGCGGCGCAACCTCGCCGGCATGCTCGGCCGACTGGTCGCGCCAGCGATGCTCCTCGGCGCGCACGAAGCACAGGCCCGCGAGTTGCGCCGCGCCGGGCAGGCCATGCGCGCTCCAATCGGCCCACAGCGCCGCCGAATCGACCGCGCCGCCGAGCCGATCGGCTGCGTCGCCAACCAGCCGCCGCGCGACGCCCAGCGCCAGCGCGCGCTGCTCTTCCGACAATCGCGTCGCGGCGGGCGCCGCCAGATATTCGGACGTTTCGCGCAGGCACGCCGACAGCGCCGGATTCACCGACGCCAGTTGCGAAAAGAGCGATGCCTGCACCATGTCGACCCGCCGATAGCAGCTTGGCGTTAATGCGCGCTAAACCTTGATCGATTTCCCGGCGATCAGGCCGCGGGCCGGCGCGCGAGCCGCATCCACAGCAGGATCTGGAACAGCGCGAGCAGCGGCAGGATCGCGAACATCAGCGGCGCGATCCCGAAGATCAGCGCCGGGGCGAGCATCATCCATGCCTGGTCGGCGTCGGGAAGCAGCCAGTGGAACCGCCGCCGTTCGCCCGCATCCTCGTACAGCCAGCGCGCCAGCAGGATCGCCGCGGCAAGGCAAGGTGCGAGCGCAGCCTCCGAAAAAGGCGGCATTTTATGCCCCTCGTCGACCAGCGACAACAGCCACGGAAACACCGCGAGCAGCACCCAGGCAAAGCTGCGGATCACCCCGCGCACCCGGTCCTGCGCCGCGCTTTCGGCGCGGAACGCCGCCAGGAAGCGCATCGCCGCGAGCCCCAGCCCGCCGAGCACCGCCACCAGCGCCCCCGCCGCCGCCAGCCCGCTCGCCGCGAGCAGGGCGACGATCACCCAGAGCAGGCCGGTGACATAGGGCAGATAGCGCGCCGTCGCGGGCGATTTGACCAGCAGCGGCCCGAACAGGCGCACGATCGGCATCATGATCGCCGACCGCCCCAGCCCCATGCCGCCATATTCGACCTGCTGCAGGCTCGATTGTTCGAGCAGCGCCGCGGTCGGCCGGTCGGTGACGATCGCGATGTCACCCTGCTCGAACAGCGCCGGCTCGCAATAGAGCCGCCGCGCGCCCGACTGCACCGCCATGCGCAGCAGGGTCAGGATCATGTCCCACTCGCCCGGCATCTCGGCGAGTTCGCGCACCATATGGTCCGAAATGCTCGCCAGCCCGCCCCAGCGCCGCATCGCGTCGATGCGCTCGAACCCCTGCGTCAGCGGCGTGTCGCCGGTGACGAGGATCGCGGGCGACCCCGGCTTGGCGATCGCGGCATAATGCATGCCCCCCGCCTGCAGCCCGTCGGTGACGAGGATGATCCGGTCGTCGCCCTCCACCAGCGCGAGCAGGTCGGCGGCGGCGCGCACCGGGGTGACCTTCACGCCCCGGCGGCGGATGCGGTCGCAGGTGGCGAGCAGGTCGGCGGGCACCGCCGCGACCGCGACGGCGATATGGGTGACCCCGACATCGGCCAGCCGCGCCGCCTGCCGCTCGATCAGCGTTTCGCCCGCCACCGTCACGAGCGCGCGCAGCCCGCCGTCGGGCAGCGTCTCGCTGGCGCCGATCAGCGCGATCAGGGCCATCGGCGGCCGAAACTTGGCTTGCGGGTCACCCCGCGACCTTTAGGGGCGCGCGGTCGATTGGCAACCCCTGCGTTTTTCGGCGGCATGACGCCAATTCGGGGCGGTCGGCGCGCCCGTTCCGGCAGTGAAATATTCCTGTCAAAATCGCCCGAATCGCTGGCTTTTTTGCGGCCCATCGGCTAGATGAAAACCACCTCCCGATAAGCAGAAAAAAGGCCGGGTCTTGACCGAAGAAAATACGCCTACGCCGTCCCCCGAGGACGGCATCTCGCCGATCAACATCGTCGACGAGATGAAGACGAGTTACCTCGATTACGCGATGAGCGTGATCGTCAGCCGCGCGCTGCCCGACGTGCGCGACGGCCTGAAACCCGTGCACCGCCGCATCCTCTATTCGGCCTATGAAAGCGGCTATGTCGCGGGCAAGCCCTATCGCAAGTCGGCGCGCATCGTCGGCGACGTCATGGGTAAATATCACCCGCACGGCGACAGCTCGATCTACGACGCGCTCGCGCGCATGACGCAGGACTGGTCGATGAGCGTGCCGCTCGTCGACGGCCAGGGCAATTTCGGGTCGATGGACCCCGATCCGCCGCATGGCGATGCGCTACACCGAATCGCGCCTCGCCAAGGTCGCGAACGCGCTGCTCGACGATCTCGACAAGGATACGGTCGACTTCCAGCCCAACTATGACGGCTCGGAAAGCGAACCGACGGTCCTTCCGGCGCGCTACCCGAACCTGCTCGTCAACGGCGCCGAGCGGCATCGCGGTCGGCATGGCGACCAACATCCCGCCGCATAATCTGGGCGAAGTCATCGACGCGACGCTGGCAACGATCGATAACCCCGCGATTTCGCTCGAAGATCTGATGGCGATCGTCCCCGGTCCCGACTTCCCGACCGGTGCGATGATGCTTGGCCAGGGCGGCGCCCGCAACGCCTATGCCACCGGCCGCGGCTCGATCATGATGCGCTCGACGCATATCATCGAGGAAGGCCGCGGCGACCGCCAATCGATTGTCTTGACGTCGATCCCCTTCCAGGTCGGCAAGTCGGGCCTCGTCGAAAAGATCGCCGAGGCCGCGCGCGACAAAAGGATCGAGGGCGTCGCCGATATCCGCGACGAATCGAACCGCGAAGGCGTGCGCGTCGTGATCGAGCTGAAGCGCGACGCGACCGCCGAGGTCGTGCTCAACCAGCTGTGGCGCCACACTCCGGCGCAGTCGAGCTTCCCCGCCAACATGCTGGCGATCCGCGGCGGCCGCCCCGAAATGATGGGGCTGAAATCGATCCTCGAGGCGTTCATCGCCTTCCGCGAGGACGTCATCACCCGCCGCTGCAAGTTCGAGCTCAACAAGGCGCGCGACCGCGCGCATATCTTGCTCGGCCTCGTCGTCGCGGTGTCGAACCTCGACGAGGTCGTGCGCATCATCCGCGGCTCGTCGAGCCCCGCCGCCGCGCGCGAGGCGCTGCTCGCCCGCGAATGGCCGATCGGCGAGATCGCCCCCTATATCCGCCTCGTCGAAGCGATCGACGGCGAGATCGAGGACAGCGCGACCTATCGCCTCTCCGAGGTTCAGGTAAAGGCGATCCTCGAGCTACGCCTGCACCGCCTGACCGCCTTGGGCCGCGACGATATCGGCAACGAACTCAAGGGTCTGGCGACCGAGATTGAGGAGCTTTTGAGTATTCTCGCCGACCGCGCCAAACTCTATGCCGTGATGCGCGAGGAACTGGTCGCGGTACGCGACGAATTCGCCAAGCCGCGCCGCACCATGGTCGCCCCCGCCGCCGACGGCATCGAGGACGAGGATCTGATCGAGCGCGAGGAGATGGTCGTCACCGTCACCCTCGACGGCTATATCAAGCGCACCCCGCTCGACACCTTCCGCGCCCAGCGCCGCGGCGGCAAGGGCCGCGCCGGCATGGCGACCAAGGACGAGGATGTCGTCACCGAGCTGTTCGTCACCTCCACGCACACGCCGGTGCTCTTCTTCTCGACCGCGGGCAAGGTCTACCGCATGAAGGTGTGGCGCCTGCCCGAGGGCGGGCCCGCGACGCGCGGCCTAGCCGATGATCAACCTTCTGCCGCTCGCGGCGGGCGAGACCATCTCGACCGTGCTGCCGCTGCCCGAGGACGAGGACGAGTGGGGCAAGCTCCACGTCATGTTCGCCACCGCCAAGGGCAATGTCCGCCGCAACAGCATGGACGCCTTCACCAACGTCCCCTCGAACGGCAAGATCGCCATGAAGTTCGAGGGCGAGGATGAGGACGACCGGCTGATCGGCGTCGCGCTGCTCGACGAAAGCGACGACGTGCTGCTCGCCAGCCGCCAGGGCAAGGCGATCCGCTTCGCCGGCGACGAGGTGCGCGAATTCCAGAGCCGCAATTCGACCGGTGTCCGCGGGATGCGGCTTGCCGACGGCGACGAGGTGATCTCGCTCTCGATCCTCCACAAGGTCGGCACGACCAGCGAGGAACGCGAAGCCTATCTCCGCGCCGCGCCGTGGAAGGACAATGGGAACGAACCCACGCTCCCCGCCGAGCGCATGGCCGAACTCACCGCCCGCGAGGAGTTCATCCTCACCGTCTGCGCCAACGGCTATGGCAAGCTCTCGTCGGCCTATGAATATCGCCGCACCGGCCGCGGCGGCCAGGGCATCACCAACATCGACAATATCGCGCGCAACGGCCCGGTGGTCGCCAGCTTCCCGGCCGAGTTCGGCAACCAGCTCATGCTGGTCACCGATCAGGCCAAATTGATCCGGATAGCGATCGAACAGCAAATCACGGGAGACGACGGCGAAAAGACCAAGGGCTTGCGCGTCATCGGCCGCGGCTCGGCGGGTGTGCGGCTGTTCGACGTCGCCCATGACGAGCATGTCGTCTCGGCGGCGCTGATCGGCGACAGCGACGAGGAAGCGGCGGACGGCGACGAAGCCGAACCCGCCGCCGAACCGACCCCCGACGGAGCCGCCGAATGACCGCAGGTACCGCCTTCAAGGTCCTGACCGCCCAGCAATGGAGCGATTTCGAGCGCGAACGCGTGTTCCGTGGCGCCCCGGTCGATATCGAGGACGGCTATATCCACCTGTCGACCGCCGAGCAGCTCGAGGAAACGATCGCGAAATATTTCGCGGGCGAGGCGGGTCTGATGATCGCCGAGGTGGACCTCACCGGGCTCGGCGACGCGGTGCGTTGGGAACCCGCGCGCGGCGGCGCGCTCTTCCCGCACATCTATGCCGAACTGCCGATCCACGCGGTGGTGAGTTTGCAGCGGCGCGACTAGGTTCAAATATGGCCGCTTTGGGGTGGGGAACGGACGTTGCGGGCAAACGCTGATTTCCCCTCCCGCCTGCGAGAGGGGAGATCAACGTTGGCTTCCGCCCGCCCCCTCCTACCGCCGCCGTCCGTTCCACGCCCGCACCGCCGCCATCGTCTTTTCGACATGCGCCTGCGGCTTGCTGTCGGTGTAGCTCAGCAGGATCGTCCCGTCGGGAGCGATGACATAGGAGGTCCGGTCCGACAGCGTCGTCCCGTCGGGGCGCTGCATCGTCGCGTCATATCGCGCCGCGACCTTGGCGCCCGGATCGGCGGCGACGGCGAATTTGTCGCGGCATTCCGACCGGGAGAATTCGGCGACGCGGTCGATATTGCCCGCCGTCACGCCGATGACGCGCGCGCCCAACTGGTTGAAGCGGCTGTTCGCCTCGGCGAACAGATGGGCCTCGACCGTGCAGCCGGGCGTAAAGGCGGCGGGAAAGAAATACAGCACGACCACCCCGTTTCGCAGCGTCTGCTTCAGCGACAGGTCGAATTCCTTGCCGCCCTGCGCGGCCTGCAGCGTGAAGTCGGGCGCCTTCGCGCCCTTCTGAAGCGCCGCGATGCCCTGCGCCGGAAGCACGGCAAGCGACAGGCCGAGGCTCAGCGGCATCGCGATTTTGATCAGGGCTTTCATTCGGCGACCTCCACGAACAGCGAAAACGGGCTCCGCCGCGGCATGCTTAGCCGATATTCGCCGGGGCGCAGAAGAAATTTCGGCGGGCAAACCACCGTGACCTTGAGCCTGCCGAAGGGCGCTTCGCGAAACAGGCGCCCTTCGACAGGCCGAGAGCTACGGTTCGATCATACAAGGATCGCGTCAGCAGCGCCGAGCCGCCGCGATCGACCTCGCGTCCGATCAGCGCGCCCGCGGCGCCGCCGATGATCGTGCCGGGCAGGCGGTCGCCGTAACGGTCGACCTCGCGGCCGAGCAAGGCGCCCGCCGCGCCCCCGACGATCAGGCCGGTCGTGCCGCTGCCGCGCCGGCAATAATAGCGGCGATCGCGATAGTCGCGGCGATAGTCACGCCGGTAATCGCGGCGATGATCGCCATACCGGTCATGGTCGCGCTGGCTGTAATAGCCGTGGCGGTGATGCCGGTCGCGCGCCTCGGCCTCGGCGGGCAATGCAGCGAGCGTGCTGGCGCCGATGAGCGCCGTCAGCGCCAGTTTCTTGAACAGCAACATCTGTCTTCTCCGTCTTGATCCCCGCGGATCAGATTAGGAGCGGAAAGATGGCGCCCCGCTGAATTGGCGGCGCCCGCATCCGCCCGGCGCAACGGCTCGGCCAGCTTTCGGGGCGGTCTGCCGCGCCCGATTGACCCCGCGGCGCAAACGGCGCAGCATCGCTGCATGACCCTGAGCATCACCCCCAGCGGCCAGTCCTGCGGCGCCCGCGTCACCGGCGTCGACCTGACGCGGCCGCTCGATGCCGGCACCGTCGCCGAAATCCGCGCGGCCTGGCTCGATCACCATGTCCTCGCTTTCCCGGACCAGAAGATGAGCGAGGACGACCTCGAACGCTTCACCGGATATTTCGGCGGCTTCGGCGACGATCCCTTCATCAAGCCGATCCCGGGCCGCGCGCATATCATCGCGGTGAAGCGCCGCGCCGACGAGACCGCGCCGCTCTTCGCCGAAAACTGGCACAGCGACTGGAGTTTCCAGACGCGGCCGCCCGCAGGCACCTGCCTCTATGGCATCACCATCCCGCCGGTCGGCGGCAACACCGAATTTGCGAACCAGCACGCCGCGCTCGACGCGATGCCCGCCGATCTCCGCGCGCGCATCGAGGGGCTGCAGGCGGTGCACAGCGCGCGCAACGGCTATGCGCCTTCGGGCATGTACGGCGCGAAGGACAGGGATCGCAGCATGGACATCCGCTCGGGCGAGGAAGCGCTCGAAACGCAGCGCCACCCCTTCGTCCGCGAACATCCCGAAACCGGCCGCCCCGGCCTGTTCGGCTGCGCGGGCTATATCATCGGCTTCGACGGACTCGACGACGGCGAAGCCCTGCCCCTGCTCTACGAACTCGTCCAGTGGCAGGGGCGCGAGGAATTTCGCTACAGCCACGCATGGGAACCCGACATGCTCGTCATGTGGGACAATCGCTCGGTCCTGCACCGCGCGACCGGCAGCTACGACGGCTACGACCGCCTGCTCCACCGCACGACGATCGCGGCGCGGGAGGGAGCTTAGGCCTTTCCTTCCTTTGCCAGCGTACCGACCACGCCCCACGCGATCAGCGCCTGCCCCGCGAAATAGAGCGGCCAGACGAGCCACATCGTGACGTCCTTGCCCAGCACCCCGCCCTCGCCGGCAAAGATGAACAGGTCGCTCGCCAGGAACATCATCGCGCCGATGCCGGTACGATAGCGCGGAAAGCGGCTGGTCCATGCGGCGGCGGCCATCGCAGCCACGAAGAGCGTATAGATCGCGCCATGCCACCAGCCGGGCAGGGGGCTCAGCATCGCCCAGACGATCACCAGCGAGGCCGGGATCGTCAGCCAGCCGAGCAGGCGCTGCGACGATGTCAGGCTGGGCCGAGCGGTTGCGCATGTAGAGGGTGATCGCGATGACATGCCCGGCCGCAAACGCCGCCGCGCCGGGCGGCAAACCCACGGCATCGAGCAACCAGTCGCCGAGCGCCCCGAAACCGAGCACCGCCGCGATCAGCCAGCCGTTCGCTTTGCGCGCATTCGCCGCCGCCCAGACCGCGAGCAAACCCACGCCGCTCGTCTTCCACGCCCAGATCGCCGGGCCGTCGAGCCGCTGAAACACCGCGATGAAGAAGCTGATGCCGCTTAGCCAGCGCCAGCCACCACAGCCACCGCGCCCGATCCCAACCCTGCTCGCCGCTCATCCCGCGCCCCTTTGCATCTTGCTCTCAAGGCGCCTACTGCGCGGCGGACGAACCGCAAGTCAATGATTAGGGTAAATGGTGGCGTACGACATTCACATCATCGGCGGCGGCCTCGCGGGGTCGGAGGCGGCGTGGCAGCTCGCCGAGGCGGGCTATCGCGTGCGCCTGTCCGAAATGCGCGGGGGCGGCGACATGACGCCCGCGCATCAGGGCGACACGCTGGCCGAAATGGTGTGCTCGAACAGCTTCCGCAGCGACGACGGCGACAGCAACGCCGTCGGCCTGCTCCACCGCGAGATGCGCGCGCTGGGCTCTATCATCATGCGCGAGGCCGATGTTCACAAGGTGCCCGCCGGTTCAGCCCTTGCCGTGGACCGCGATCTCTTCTCGGGCGGCGTCACCAGGGCGCTGTCCGAGCATCCCAACGTCACCATCGTCCGCGAACGCATCGACGCGCTCCCCGCCGAGGGACTGACGATCGTCGCGACCGGACCGCTCACCGCCGCGGCGCTCGCCGACAGCATCGGCGCCGCGACCGGCAGGGACGCGCTCGCCTTCTTCGACGCCATCGCCCCGATCGTCTACCGCGACAGCATCGACATGGACGTCGCCTGGATGGCGAGCCGCTGGGACAAGGTCGGGCCGATCGGCGACGGCAAGGATTATATCAACTGCCCGATGGACAGGGACCAGTATCACGCCTTCGTCCAGGGCTTGCTCGACGGCGACAAGACCGGGTTCAAGGAATGGGAGACGAACACCCCCTATTTCGAAGGCTGCATGCCGATCGAGGTGATGGCCGAACGCGGCGTCGAAACGCTGCGCTTCGGCCCGATGAAGGGCGTCGGGCTCGACAATCCGCGCACCGGGCGCTGGCCCTATGCGGTCGTCCAGCTCCGCCAGGACAATGCGCTCGGCACGCTCTGGAACATGGTCGGTTTCCAGACCAAGCTCAAACATTCGGCACAAGTCGAATTGTTCCGCACCATCCCCGGTCTCGAAAAGGCCGAATTCGCCCGCCTCGGCGGCCTCCACCGCAACAGCTTCATCCGCTCGCCCGAACTGCTCGACGAACAGCTGCGCCTGAAATCCGCCCCGCACATCCGCTTCGCGGGCCAGATCACCGGCTGCGAGGGCTATGTCGAAAGCGCCGCGATCGGCCTCGTCGCCGCGCGCTTCGCCGCCGCCGAGCTGGCGGGGCGCACCCTGACGCCGCCGCCGCCCGAGACCGCGCTCGGCGCGCTGCTCGGCCACATCACCGGCGGCGCCGACGCCGCGAGCTACCAGCCGATGAACGTCAATTTCGGCCTCTTTCCTCCGCTTGCCGAGGATGTGCGCAAGAAGGACCGGAAGCTGGGGTATACGCAACGCGCTGGGACGAAGCTGGCGGAGTGGATGAAGGTCGCCGAAGGGGTTGCGGCATAAGAGCCACCTCTCCACCATTCGTGCTGAGCTTGTCGAAGCACCGTCCTTCTTCTTCAACGCCGAAAGAAAGAGCGGCCCTTCGACAAGCGCAGGGCGAACGGAGACTGACGTCCTCCCCACGATCTAGCATTTGCACTTCGCCACTGCCGCCCGCTTCGGCGCCGTCGTCGCGAATTCCGCCCGGCTCAGCCCGCCCGACTTGTCCTTGTCCGCGCCCGCGAAGCGGTCGCCCGTCGCCGCGGCCCATTCCTCGAAGGTCAGCAGATTGTTGCGATCCTTGTCGAGCTTGCGAAAGGCCGCGGTGCGCGTCGACATCATCTCGACGCGGCTGATCACCTCGTTGCGGTCGCGGTCGTAGCGGTTGAAGCGCCGCTCCTCGCGCGACGCCTCCTTCGCCGCGCGGCAGTTCGGGCGGCGCCGGACCGCGCTTCGGCGCGCTAGGCCCCCGCAACCGGGATCGGTCCCGGATCGGGTGGCGCGTCGGGGATCACCTCTTCCTCGGCGGTCTGCGTATAGCCCTTCCATAAAAAGACCCCGCCGGTGAGCAGCAGCGCGCTGGCGATGCCGCCGATCAGGAACCGCGAAACCGCCATCGCCACCACCCTCCGCCCGAAGAGCCAAGGGCTATCATGGACGGGCCGCGCCCGGCAACCGGGTCACGCGCGGATCGGACCAAAGTCCTGATCGAATGACTTGTTCAAATTCGCCCCGATGATGGCTATATCCGATCAATGCAACATTACCTGCCCTCGCTCAAGCAGATGCAATATCTGGTCGCGCTCCACGAGCACGGCCATTTCGGCCGCGCCGCCGATGCCTGCAACGTCACCCAGTCGACGCTGTCGGCCGGCATAAGGGAGCTCGAGACCTTGCTCGGCCAGACGCTCGTCGAGCGCACCCGCCGCGTCGTCCGCTTCACCATGCTCGGCGACAAGATCGTCGAGAAAGCGCACCGCGTGCTGCGCGAGGCCGAGGAACTCGCCGATATGGCCGCCGCTGCCGCCGCGCCGCTCGTCGGCGAACTCCGGATGAGCGTGATCCCGACGATCGCGCCCTTCCTTCTCCCCGGCCTGCTCCCGCGGCTGCGCAAGGAACGGCCCTCGCTCAAGCTCTTCCTGCGCGAGGAACCGAGCGCGCAGGCGTGCGAGTCGCTGCACCATGGCGCGGTCGACTGCGTGCTGCTCGCGCTCCCCTATGGCTGCGGCGACGTCGAGGCCGAGAACCTCTTCGACGACGCGCTGTTCGTCGCCTTCCCCGGCGACCAGAGCGAGGACCTTCCCGCGATGGTCAGCGCCGACCAGATCGACCCCGCGCAGATGCTGATGCTCGAGGACGGCCACTGCCTGAAGGACCACGCCCTCGCCGCGTGCAACCGCCCCGAGCTGCGCGCCGGGGCGCGGATGATGGGCACCTCGCTGCACACGCTCGTCCAGATGGTCGACAACGGCCTCGGCATCACCATGCTGCCGCAGATGGCGATCGAGGCCGGCATCCTCGACCACACCGACATCGACACCCGCCCGCTCGATTCGGACCATGACTGGCGCACCATCGCGCTGGTGTGGCGCAAGGGCAGCCCGCGCGCCGAGGAGTTCCGGATGCTCGCGGATATCTTCCGCCAGCATAAGGTGAGCTAGTTTCCCCGGACGTACGGAAACGACCGATAGCTGACGTTTGCTCTCCCCTCCCTCTTAGGGAGGGGTTGGGGGTGGGTAACCGCCGAAGGCGGTGCTCTTCCTTCTTGCTCGCTGCGCTCGCTACCCACCCCTAACCCCTCCCTAAAAGGGAGGGGAACGGCTTAAATCCACCCCCAAACCGACATCCCGCGCTCAGTCTGCGCTCTGTTCCCACCGCTCCGCGCGCGCATGATCCCCATCGCGCTGCTCGACCCACCCGACGCGCCCGTCGGCGAACGCCTCGCGCTTCCACAGCATCACGTCGGTCTTGAGCCGGTCGATCAGAAACTCGACCGCCGCCAGCGCCTCGGCGCGATGCGCGCTGCTTGCCAGCACCAGCACGATCGTCTCGCCCGGCGCCATGCTCCCGACGCGGTGGATCAGCGTCAGCGCCGCCAGCTTCCAGCGCGCCGCCGCTTCGGCCGCCAGTTGCTCCAGCCCGCCCGGCGTCAGCACCGGATGATGCTCGAGGAATAGTTCGGTCAGCCCGCCGTCGCCGCGCACCCGCCCGACGAAGCTGGCGCTCGCACCGTGCCCGCCCGCGTGATGCGCCGCCATTTCCGCCGCAACGTCGATCGCCCCGGCGCCGACCGCTACGCGGATCATCCGCCGGTCACCGGCGGAAACAGCGCGATCTCGCCGCGCGCGGGAAGCAAGGCTCCGGCCCCGGCCATCCGCCCGTCGATCGCGGCGCGGATCTGCGCGGGTTCCGAAAAGGCCCAGGTCCCCGGCTCGTCGCGCTCGGCCAGCCATCCGATCAGGTCGCCGATCGTCGCCACGCCAGCGGGCGGCGTCACCGTCTCATCGGCGATCCCCATCCGTTCGCGCACCCAGGCGAAATAGCTCAGTGTCAGCGCCACGCTCAGTCCATATGCTTCAGGCCGACGCGCAGATAATCCCAGCCGGTGATCAGCGTGAGCACCGCGGCGCCCCACAGCGACACCAGCCCCACCGTCTTGATCCACGCCTCCGCGGGCAGCGCCCCCGCCAGGATCAGCGCCCCGAACGCCACCAGCTGGAACGTCGTCTTCCATTTCGCCAGTTGCGTCACCGGCATCGACACCTGCAGCGTCGCCAGGAATTCGCGCAGGCCCGACACGATGATCTCGCGCAGCAGGATCATCAGCGCGGCAATGACATGATAGCCGTCGATGTCGCGCGTGAAGACCAGCAACAGGATCACCGCCGCGATCATGATCTTGTCGGCGATCGGGTCGAGGAAGGCGCCCAGCCGCGACACGATCCCGCGCGAGCGTGCAACATAGCCGTCAAAATAATCGGTAATGCCCATCAGGCAGTAAAGGCCGAAGGCGAGCGCATAGTCGATCGCCAGCGGCTGGTGCGCGCCGATGCGAATGCCCGGCCACAGCAGGAACAGCAGGATGGGCACCGCCAGGATGCGCGACAAGGTCAGGATATTCGGAAGGCTGAGCATGACCCCTGTTTCCCGCTCGCGCGGCCTTTAGGCTTTGACCCTGCCTCCCCTAGCCGATAAGCCCGCCGGGCGACAACCATATTGCCCAAGGGGCGGGCGGATGGCGGCACGAATTTTGATGGGGATGGACCATATATGACCGGCTCTTTCGCGCTGCTCAAACAGCGCCGGTTCCTGCCCCTCTTCGTCACCCAGTTGCTCGGCGCGTTCAACGACAATCTGTTCAAGAATGCGATGGTGCTGTTCGTCGTCTATGGCGTGTACAACGACGAAACCCAGGAAACGCTGTTCAGCGCGGTCGCGACCGCGCTGTTCATCCTGCCCTTCTTCCTGCTATCGGCGCTCGCGGGGCAGCTCGCCGACACGCGCGACAAGGCGCGGATCATCCGCACCGTCAAATTCTGCGAGATCCTCATCATGCTCGTCGGCGGCGCCTACCTCGTGCTCGCCTGGTTGGGCTGGGCGGTGCAACTGGTCGCGATCCCGCTGATGATGCTCGCGCTCTTCGCAATGGGCATCCATTCGACCTTCTTCGGCCCGATCAAATATGCGATCCTGCCGCAGCATCTGAAAAGCGACGAGGTGCTGGGCGGCACCGGCCTGGTCGAGGCGGGCACCTATATCGCGATCCTCGCCGACACCATCCTGGCGGGCGTCATCGACGTCGAATGGGCGGCGCTTGGCGTCGTCGTCGTCGCGCTCATCGGTTACATGACCTCGCGCGAAGTCCCGCCCGCGCCGCCCGAGCATGAGGAACATGGCATCGACTGGCACATCATCCGCTCGTCGCGGACGCTGGTCAGCGGCACGATGCACATCCCGCGCCTCTATCTCGCGATCCTGTCGATCAGCTTCTTCTGGACGATCGGCGCGGTGCTGTTCATCCAGTTCCCGCCGCTGGTGAAGAATATCCTGCACGCCGACAAGAGCGTCGCCAGCCTGTTCCTCGCGGTCTTCTCGATCGGCATCGCGATCGGCTCGGTCGCGGTCAACCGCCTGCTCAAGGGCCGGGTGTCGGCGAAATACAGCCCCGCCAGCGTCATCGTCATGGGGCTGTTCGTCCTCGCCTTCTATTGGGTCTGCCGCAATTGGGAACATGATCCGTCGGGGGTGATGTACGGCATCGACGGCTTCCTCGGCCATGCCGACGTCCTCCCGCTTCTCGCCGCGCTGCTCGGCATCGCGATCAGCGGCGGCATGTTCGTCGTGCCGCTCTATGCCTTCCTCACCACCACCGTCCCCAAGGACCAGACCGCGCGCACCGTCGCGGCGAACAATATCGTCAATTCGGGCGCGATGGTCGCGGGCTCGCTGCTGGCGCTGGGGCTCAGCTTCGCCGGCGTCGGCGTCGTCGACCAGCTGCTGATGAGCGCGGTAATGTGCCTGATCTCGGCCTGGCTCGCGGTGAAACTGCACCGGGCGTGCGATTAGGGACGGATCGTCTGTTTCTGATCACGTCGGCATGGGGATGGGAAGCGGCCATTCCCAAATCCTCCCCGCCCGGCGGGGAGGTGGCAGCGCGAAGCGCTGACGGAGGGGGTTCGCGTCCTGAAGCGACGCTGCTTCAGGCCGACAGCCCCCTCCACCGCCTTCGGCGGTCCCCCTCCCCGTTCCGGGGAGGATTTGGATCATCCGCTACCGCCCGAAACCGGGCCTCAGATCAAAAACATCATCGTCGCGGTAAAGAAGATCGCGAAGCTCTGCAAAAACAGCTTCAGGTCGGTCCCGCCGAACATCGGCTGCGGCCGCCGGTGCTGGGCGATCGCATGGCGCAGTACGCCCTCCCAATCGGCCGAGCGCGCTCATCCGCGCGATGACCAGCTGCCGCCGACCATGCGCCTTCAGCCGGCCGCGGATGTCGATGCGGAGTTCGGGGTCGAATTCGTTCATAGCCCCAGGCTAGTGGGGTGTTAACGAGTCGGTAAGGTTAAAAAAGCGTTAGCGCGGCGCTGTCCCGCGCCGGGACGCGCGCCGTCCGATCCCTTAACGCGGCATCGGGCGGATCTTGACCCCGCGCTTGTCGGCAAGGCCGCGCTGGAAGGGCAGACAGCGCTGCGGTTTCATCCGTGGCCCCAGGCAATAGCGCACCTCGGTCAGCCATCCGTCCCTGTCGGTCGCCACGGCCAGCATCTCGGGCCGGATTCCCCGGTTGCGCGCGGCAAAGGCCTGGCGGATCGACCCCGCGGTCTGCGGCTTCGCGGCCAGCGCCTTCATGTCGGGAAAGTTCACCGTGCGGAACAATATCTCGGCGGCGCGGAAATAGGACGCCGGATCGGGGCTCATGCAGGTGCCGTGCTTGGCCCATTCATGCTGGAGCAGCTGCGCCGACGGCGTCATGCACATATGGCGGCGCAGCACCGGCTGCGGCACGATCTTCGCGGGCCGGCACCATTGCGGATAGCCGGGGTTCGCCGCCTCGGGCCACAGCCCGTGCAGCACCCAGCCGAAGCGGCCATTCTCGCCCGAACATTGGAAACGGTCGCGCGCATCCCTGGGATTGCGCACCTCGGCGCAATGCTGCGGCGACCAGCTGAGGCTCAGCAGATAGCCGCAGCGATCGGCGGCCTCCGCACCGGCTCGCCGCGCTTTGGCTGCTCCAGGCGCGGGATGACGGTGCGGTCGGGCGCGACGCAGGCGGGGGCCTGGGCAAGGGCGACGGTGGGGGCCAGTACTCCCGGAATAAGGCCGTATGACAATAATCGTCGCCCCCGCGCAGGCGGGGGCCGCGATCGGCCTTGCGTGGCGCCTCCAGCGGCCCCCGCCTGCGCGGGGGCGACGTGAAGGAGATCAGGCCAGCGCAAAGTCGAGCCCGATGTCGGCCGCCGGCGCCGACTGGGTCAGCCGCCCGACCGACACATAGGTCACCCCCGTCGCGCCGATGGCGCCGATCGTGTCGAGCCGCACGCCCCCCGACGCCTCGGTCGGCACCCGTCCGGCGACGATCGCCACCGATTCGCGCAAGGCGGCAAGGTCCATATTGTCGAGCAGCAGGTGCGTCGCCCCCGCCCCCAGCGCGGGTCCGACCTGATCGACGCGGTCGACCTCGACGATGATATTCGCAATGCCCGCATCGACCGCGCGGCGCACCGCCGCCTCGACCGATCCCGCAACCGCGACATGATTGTCCTTGATCATCGCGGCGTCCCACAGCCCCATACGGTGATTGGTCGCACCGCCCATCCGCGTCGCATATTTCTCCAGCACGCGCAGGCCGGGGATCGTCTTGCGCGTGTCGAGCAGCGTCGCCTTGCCGCCCAGCGCATCGACATAGTGCCGCGTCAGCGTCGCGATGCCCGACAGATGCTGCACCGTGTTCAGCGCCGACCGCTCGGCGGTCAGCATTGCGCGGGCGTTGCCCGACAAGCGCATTAAGTCGGTTCCCGCGGGCACTTTTTCGCCTTCGCCCACCAGGATTTCGATCTCCATGGCAGGATCGAGCGCGCGAAAGAAGCTTTCGGCGATCGGCAGCCCGGCGACGGTGATCGCGTCGCGGCTGTCCATCACCCCCGAAAAGCGCGCGTCCGCGGGGATCACCGCCAGCGAGGTGATATCGCCCCCCTCGCCCAGATCTTCGGCGAAAGTGGCACGGACGAAGGCGTCGAGATCGAAACCGGGCAGGGAAAAATCGCTCATGTCGCCCGCGATAAAGCGGCGCCCGCGCAAATCAACTTGACGTTTACGTCAACTGGCGCTGACATGCACGCCACGCGGCAACTTGGACAACATCCGGAGAGGTTCATGCTATCCCCCATTTGCGCGATGCTCGGCATCGAATTTCCCTTGCTGGCCTTCTCACACTGTCGCGACGTCGTCGTCGCGGTGTCGAAGGCGGGCGGCATGGGCGTCTTCGGCGCCGCCGCACTGCCGCCCGAACGGCTCGAAGAGGAACTCGCCTGGATCGACGATCATATCGGCGGCAGACCGTATGGCGTCGATCTGATCGTCCCGAACAGCTTTGCTGAGCAAGGGTGACGCCCCGGCGCCGGGCGCGCCGGTCATCCCCGAAACCCATCTGGAATTCGCCGCGGGCCTGCTCGCGAAACATGGCATCGACGCGGCGGGACTCGACGATCTGCGCGAGGCGCGCTCGGCCTTCGGCGACAATATGCGCGAGGATGGCGCGGCGAAACTGCTCGAGGTTGCTTTCCGCCACCCGATCGGCCTGATCGCCAACGCGCTCGGCGTGCCGCCGCCGCTGATGCTCGAACTCGGCAAGCGCAACGGCGTGCCCGTCGCGGCGCTCGTTGGCACACGCGACCATGCGCTGGCGCAGGTCCGCGCCGGGGTCGATATCCTCGTCGTCGCGGGCGGCGAAGCCGCGCGGCCATTGCGGTGAAGTCGCGACGATGGTCCTCGTGCCCGAAGTCGCCGCGGCGGTCGAAGCGGTCGGCGCGAACACCCCGATCCTGGCCGCAGGCGGCATCGTCACCGGGCGGCAGATGGCCGCCGCGATGGCGATGGGCGCGCACGGCGCCTGGACCGGTTCGGTGTGGCTGACCACGGCGGAGGCCGAAACCAACCCGGTGGTGAAGGAAAAGATGCTCGCCGCCTCGTCGCGCGACACGGTCCGCTCGAAGAGCCGCACCGGCAAGCCGTCGCGCCAGCTTCGCTCGCCCTGGACCGACGCGTGGGAGGCCGAAGGCGCGCCCAAGCCGCTGCCGATGCCGCTGCAATCGCTGGTCAGCGAACCCGCGCTGCGCAAGGTCGACAAATTGTCCGAGGGCGGCCACGAAGGCGCCAGGACGCTCGCCACCTATTGGGTCGGCCAGGGCGTCGGCCTGATGAACGAGGCGATGGGCGCCGGACAGGTCGTCCAACAGTTCAAGGAAGACTGGATCGCCGCCTGCGAGCGGTTGAACGGGTTCATCGGCGATTGATTAGGCAAAGCGGTGTGCTCCCGCGAAGGCGGGAACCCATCTCCGGACGCCGAAAATCGAGCTGCGCGGGTGATGGGCTCCCGCCTTCGCGGGATCACAGCCTCATTTGTTTCAGGAAACCGTCGCCTTGACGATCTGACCGGGTTCGCGCGGCGGCTCGCCCTTGGGCAGCGCGTCGACATTTTCCATGCCTTCGATCACTTCGCCCCAGACGGTATATTGGTTGTCGAGGAAGCGGGCATCATCGAAGCAGATGAAGAACTGGCTGTTCGCGCTGTTCGGATTCTGCGAGCGCGCCATCGAACAGATGCCGCGGATATGCGGTTCGGCGTTGAACTCCTGCGGCAGGTCGGGAAGCTTGCTGCCGCCCATGCCGGTCCCCGTCGGATCGCCGCCCTGCGCCATGAAGCCGGGGATCACACGGTGGAACACGACACCGTCGTAGAAACCTTCCTTCGCGAGCGTCGCGATGCGCTCGACGTGCAGCGGTGCCAGATCGGGGCGCAGGCGGATGACGACATCGCCGGTCGACAGCGACAGGGTGAGGGTCTGGTCGGACATAAAAACTCCTGTGGAGGGATGCTGGCGGTCCCATAGCGGGCGGCGGCGGCATTGCCACGCATAATTTCCGGGACTAGGGGAAGGCACGGCCCGCCTCGGGCCAATTTCGGCGCCGCAGCATAGGGAGGACCGCGCGATGGACAAACGCGAAGATTCCCTGCCTCCCGACGACATGCTGATCGACGCCGACCGCGAAACCGAACTCGACGAGGACGACCGGCTGAAACCCGAATTCGTCCGCGATGTCATCGACCTTGCCGAATCGGGTGAAGCCGAAGCCGCGCGCGAACGCGTCGGGCGCCTCCACCCCGCCGACATCGCCGACCTGTTCGAACTCGCCCGCGCCGACGAACGCCCGATGCTCGCCGCCGTGCTCGGCGACCTTCTGTCGGCCGATGTGCTGGCGGAGATGAACGATTATGTGCGCGAGGAGCTGATCGACCTGCTCGCGCCCGAACAGGTCGCCGAACTCGCGTCGGAGATGGATACCGACGACGCGGTCGCGATCATCGAGGACATGGAGGAGGACGAGCAGCAGGCCGTCCTCGAGGCGATGGAGCCCGAAGATCGCGCCGCGATCGAGGACGCCCTCTCCTTTCCCGAGGAAACCGCCGACCGCCTGATGCAGCGCGAGTTCGTTGCGGTGCCGGAGCATGTCACGGTCGGCGACGTCATCGACCGGCTGCGCGAAGATGTCCAGCTGACCAGCGATTTCTGGGAAATCTTCGTCGTCGATCCGATGCACAAGCCGGTCGGCACCTGCCAGCTGAGCTGGGTGCTGCGCACGCCGCGCGATATCGCGATCAGCGACGTGATGAAGCGCGAACAGACCTTGATCCCAATCGACATGGATCAGGAAGAGGTCGCGCTGCGCTTCCAGAAATATGCGCTGATCTCCGCCGCCGTCGTCGACAAGGCGGGCCAGCTTCGTCGGCATGATCACCGTCGACGATGTCGTCCACGTCATCCAGGAAGAGGCGGGCGAGGATATCCTGCGCCTGTCGGGCGCCGGCGACGGCGACATCAACGAACCGATCCGCGAAACCTATGTCGCGCGCGTCCGCTGGCTGATCGCCAATCTGGCCACCGCGCTTGTCGCATCGACCGTCATTGCGCTGTTCGGTGGCGCCATCGAACAGATGATCGCACTTGCCGTGCTGATGCCGATCGTCGCGGCGGTCGGCGGCAATGCGGCGATGCAGACACTGGCGGTGACGGTCCGCGCGCTGGCGATGAACCAGCTCACCGATTCGAACAGTTGGCGCGCGATATTGCGCGAGATGAAGATCGCGCTGCTGAACGGCGGGACGATCGCGATCATCGCCGGGCTCGTCGCCGGCCTCTGGTTCGCCAATCCCGCGCTGGGGGGAGTGATCGCCGCGGCCATGATCGTCAACATCTTCGTCGCAGGGGTGACCGGGGTTGTGGTGCCGCTCCTGCTCGACCGGCTCGATCAGGACCCGGCGGTTTCCAGCTCCATCTTCGTGTCGATGGTAACCGATTCCATGGGCTTCCTGGCCTTCCTCGGTCTCGCGGTGGCCAGCGGTCTGGTTACGATGGGCTGACAAGGCCCTGAATTCGCAAGCGATTCAAAAGAATCGGAAAAAATTTCGTCGCCCGCATCTTTTTCGGGAACTTATCCACCGCCTGGACCGTTTCCCCTTCGAGCAGCGGTCATCGCCCCCCCGCAGCGCTGCTCAGCAACATTGGCCCGGTGCGTATTCCCTCCCCCCCCCTCGAAGCGCGCCGGGCCATTTTGCAGCCAAGCCCCTGAGTGAGGTCGATATAATGACGAGTTTTCGCGCAATCCTTCTGTCCCTGCTTGCCGCCGTTCTGGTCACGGGCTGCAATACGGTGAAGGGTGTCGGCCGCGATATCGAGTCGGTCGGCCAGGCCGGGAGCGACGCGATCCACTGATCGCGGCAAGTCACTTACCCCCGATCAAACCTCTTCGAGAGGTTCGACAGGCGCCGTTTCGGCGCCTGTCTTGCGTCGGCGCTGGGTGAACCAGATCGCGAAGATCGAAATCTCGTAAAGCAGGATCAGCGGCACCGCGAGGAGGAACTGGCTGAGTACGTCGGGCGGCGTGGCAACGGCCGCGATCGCGAAGGCGGCGACGATCATGTAGCGCCGCGCCGACACCAGTTGCTGGCGCGTCACGATGCCCGACCGTTCGAGCAGCATCAGCAGGATCGGCAGCAGGAAGGCGATCCCGAACGCCATCACGAACTGCATGATGAAGCTGAGATAATTGCCGACCGAAGGCAGCGCTTCCTGCGTCACCCCGCCGACATTGCCCTGAAAACCGAGCAGGAATTTCAGGGCGAGCGGAATGGTGATGAAATAGGCGAAGCAGGCGCCGAGCGTGAACAGCACCGGTGTCGCGAAGAGAAAGGGCAGCAGCGCGCGCTTCTCCTGCCGATAGAGACCCGGCGCGACGAATTTCCAGAGCTGGTTGGCGATCACCGGAAAGGCGATCATCATCGCCGCGAACAGCGCGACCTTCACCTCGACGAAAAACGCCTCGAAAAGCTGGGTATAGACGAGCTTGCCCTGCCCCGCCTTGACCAGCGGCTGGACGAGGACAGAGAAGATCGGTCGCGCGAAATAGAGGCAGACCCCGAAAGCGACCGCGATCGCAACGAGCGATTTCAGCAGCCGCGAGCGCAGTTCGACGAGATGGTCGAGCAGCGGCATTTTGCCGCCCGCACCATCCTCTTCCGCCGTGACGGGTCCTTCGACGCTCATGGCAGCGGACCGTCTTTGGGCGGCACGGTGTGGGTTTCAGGCGTCGCCGGGGCCGTCGGGGCGGCCTGCCGGTCGGCCTCGTCGGCCGATTGTTCGGGCGGGACGCTGGTCGCCGGGATCATCGCCGGCGCCGGATCGCCGTCGGTGCGCGGAAATTCGCGCATGATCGCCTCATTCTGCTCGCGCCATTTCTTCTCGAGCTCCTCGAGTTCCGCCTCGCGCATCATCGTGTCGAGCCCCGAGCGGAAGTGACGCGCCATGCCGCGCGCCTTGCCAACCCATTTGCCGACGAACCGCATGGCTTTGGGCAAATCCTTGGGGCCGATGACCACGAGAGCCACCACCACGACGAGCAGCAACTCGGTGGGCGCGATATCGAACATGGATTGTCAGTCCCCCGGCTAGGCAGTCGGCGATCAGAGCTTGTCCTGCTCGCTGGTCGGGGTCGAAATCGGTGCGGGGTCGGGTGTCCGCTGGCCTTCGAGATGCTTCACCGGCGGCAGCGCGTCGTCGTCGGCCATGCCCTTCTTGAAGCTTTTCAGTCCCTTGGCGACATCGCCCATCATGTCGGAAAAGCGACCCTTGCCGAACAGCAGGAGGACGACGAGGCCCAGAATGAGCCAGTGAACCAGGCTGAAACCGCCCATGAGAATTCTCCTTTGCGCCCCAACGGGCGTTTGTCCTGTCTTAATTAGGCGTCTTCGCCGTCTTTTACTAGGTCCAGCTCGCCCATGGCCTCTTCGAAGGCGAGATCGACCGGATCGAGCAGACCTGCGGCGCGCAGATCCTCGATACCCGGCAAATCCTTGCGGCTGCTAAGTCCGAAATGCTGCAAAAATGCGTCGGTCGTCTTGTAGATCAGCGGCCGCCCCGGAACCTCACGGCGCCCCGCGGGCGCGATCCATTCGGCCTCCATCAGCACGTCGAGCGTGCCCTTCGAGGTCTGGACGCCGCGGATCGCCTCGATCTCGGCGCGGCTGACAGGTTCGTGATAGGCAACGATGGCGAGTACCTCGGACGCGGCGCGCGACAGCTTGCGTGGATCGTCGCGTTCGCGCCGAAGCAGGTGCGCCAGGTCGGCCGGGGTCTGGAAATGCCAGTGACCGCCGCGTTCGACCAGTTCGATGCCGCTGCCCGCATGGCGCGCCGCGATCGCGTGAATGATCGCCCTGACCTCGGCAACCGGGATTTCCTCGGCAAAGCGCGCCGCGACCTGCCGTGCGTCGAGCGGCTCGTCGCTGGCGAACAGCATCGCTTCTATCGCGCGTTCGCGGTCGTCGATCATTGCTGCGCAGCCCTCAGATACAGCGGTTCGAACGCGCCCTCCTGCTTCAGGTCGACGCGGCCCTGCCGCGCCAGTTCGAGCGCGGCGACGAAACTGGACGCGATCGCCGAGCGGCGCAAGGGGCCGTCATAATCGGAAGGCAGGAAATCGGCGAGTTCGGCCCAGTCGAGCCTGACCCCGATCAGCCGTTCGAGATGGTGAAGCGCCGCGTCGAGCGTGATCACCGGCCGCCGCGCCACCATGTGAACGACGGGTTCGGTGCGCAGCTTCACCTGTCCGTAGGCCGCGAGCAGGTCGTAAAGGCTGGCATCCCAGCGCCGCAGCCGCACCTCGTGCAATCCCTCGGGCCTGGGACGCAGGAACACATCGCGGCCGATGCGGTCGCGCGCGAGCAATCGCGCCGCCGCCTCGCGCATCGCGGCGAGCCGCTGGAGCCGCAACTGCAGCCGTAGCGCCAGCTCGTCGGGCGACGGGTCCTCGAGCGGATCCTTCGGCAGCAGCAGCGCCGATTTGAGATAGGCCAGCCATGCGGCCATCACCAGATAGTCGGCGGCGACCTCCAGCTTGGCGCGCATTTCGGCGATGAAAGCCAGATATTGCTCGACGAGTTGGAGGATCGAAATCTGCCGCAAATCGACCTTCTGGCCACGCGCCAGCGTCAGCAGCAGGTCCAGCGGCCCTTCCCAGCTGTCGAGCGACAGTTGCAGCGCATCCTCGCGCTCCGCCGCCGCAGGCGCCACGTCAAAGTCGAGCGGCAATTCCTCCATCGGCGGATCAGGCCCCCGTCACGCCAGCGCCAGCAGCGCGTCGCGCTGGTCGACGAGCATCGCGAACTTCCGGTCGTCGTGCGTCCCGGCGATCCGGTCCATCGCGCCTTCGAGGCGGGCGCGGGAAACGGTGCTGATCGGGTCGAGCGCCTTGGCGATGCCGACCATATCGTCCATCCTGGCCCAGCAATTGAGCGCGATGTCGCAGCCCGCGGCGATGGCGGCGGCGGCCCGCGACGGGACGTCGCCCGACAGCGCCTCCATGTCCAGATCGTCGGTCATCAGCAGGCCGTGAAAGCCGATACGCTGGCGGATCACGCTGTCGATCACGACCGGCGACAGGGTCGCGGGACGGTCGGGGTCCCAGGCGGTGAAGACGACGTGACAGGTCATCGCCATCGCCGCGTCGCGCAGCGCCGCAAAGGGCGCCAGATCGGTCTGGAGGTCGCGGTCGAGTGCGGTGACGACGGGCAATGCCTTGTGCAGAATCGAGCAGGGCGCGGCCATGGCCCGGGATATGCTTGACGATCCCGACCACACCGCCGTCCTGCAGCCCGCTCAGGATCGCGCGGCCGAGCGCGGCGACGCGCATCGGCTCGCTGCCCAGGGCTCGGTCGCCGATCACGTCGCTCGCACCGGGCTGGCGCACATCGAGCAGCGGCAGGCAATCGACGCTGATGCCGACTTCGGACAGCATCGACGCGAGCGCCATCGCATTGAGCCGCGCCGCCTCGATCGCGCTGGCGGGCGCGCGTTCATAGAGCGCATCGAACGCCGCGCCGCTCGGGAAATCGGGCCATTCGGGCGCTTTCATCCGCGCGACGCGCCCGCCCTCCTGGTCGATCAGGATCGGCAGATCGTCGCGCCCGTCGAGATTGCGCAGTTCGTCGGTGAGCTGGCGCAACTGTTCGCGATTTTCGATGTTGCGGCCGAACAGGATATATCCCGCCGGGTCGCTGTCGCGAAAGAAAGCGCGTTCATCACCGGTCAGGGTCAGACCCGAAAGGCCGAAAATGGCAGGGATCATGCGTCAACCTCCACCGGCCAGCGCCCCCTCAAGCGGCGGCCAACAAGCCCATGATGCCATGGCAAGGCTGCCGAACCAATGACCGGTGCGGCAGGCCGGTCCAAATCAGCGGACGACGACGCAGTTTTCGCTGCGGCAACACGCAACTTCCCGCACAGGCTTTGCGCGTTCGCGGCGGTCCCCGCCGCCGCCCGCAGGCGATAGACCTTGCCGCTGTCGACCTCCGCAGGCGACACGCTGCGATTGAGATCGGCCAGATAGGCGAACCGCTTAGTCAGGTTGGTCCACGCCTTGGTCGCCGCCGCCTCGCTGCTGAAGGCGCCCAGCTGAATCATCGCCGACCCCGACGGCGCGGGAGCGGCCTTGGCGGGTTCCGCGGTCTTGACCGACGTTGCGACGGGCCTGGTCTTGTCCTTGTCGGCGGCAAGCTTCGCCGCCTTGGCAGCCGCGCCCTTGTCGGCTTCGGCCTTTTTCGCGGCCTTCGCCGCGGCTTCGCGTTCGGCGGGGGTCGCGGCGGGCTCCTCGGGCAAGCGCGAGGCGTCGACCTTGCCCGACGGTTCGGCGCCTTCGCTGGCGGCGAAGCTGGCGTCGCCCTCGCCGTCGAAGGACTTGGCGGCATCATTCTTCGGCGCGACCTTGTAATCGCCCTTTTGCGCCACGATCAGTTCGCCCTGCCCGCGCGCGCCGCCATTCTGTATCCACCACAGGCCGCCCAGCACCGCACCGATCAGCACCAGCCCGCCGAGCACCATGGCGAGCAGGCGGGTCGGCGATACCTCGCCATCGTCCTCATAATCGTCGGCGGCTTCGAGCCAGGGCAGCCGATCCTCATCGTCGAGCCCCAATCCGACGTCTTTCCCGGCGTCCTTGTCCTCGGCCATCAATGCATCTCCTCGAGCGCATCCACCCCCATCAAGTGGAGCCCGTTACGGACAACCTGCCCGATTCCGTCGGCCAAATAAAGGCGCGTCGCAGTGAGTTCGGGATCGTCGGCGATAATGACCCGCGCCTCGGGCCGGTCGTTGCCCATATTCCACCAGGCGTGGAACGCCGCGGCGACCTCGCCGAGATAGAAAGCGATGCGATGCGGCTCGCGCGCCGCCGCCGCCGATTCGACGATCCGCGGGAATTGCGCGAGCAGTTTGACGAGCCCGAGTTCCTGTTCATCGAGTCGTGCGGGGTTCGGCTGCGCCGCCGCGATGCCGGCATCGGCAAGCTTGCGCTTGAGCGACGCGATCCGCGCATGCGCATATTGGACGTAGAAAACCGGATTGTCGCGCGACGCCTCGACCACCTTGGCGAAGTCGAAATCCATCTGCGCGTCGGCCTTGCGCGTCAGCATGGTGAAGCGCACCGCATCCTTGCCGACCTCGTCGACGATATCGGCCAGCGTGACGAAATTGCCGGCGCGCTTCGACATCTTGAAAGGCTCGCCATTCTTGAGCAGGCGGACCATCTGGACAAGCTTGACGTCGAATTTCTTCCTGCCCTCGGTCATCGCGGCGACCGCGGCCTTGATCCGCTTCACCGTCCCGGCATGATCGGCGCCCCAGATGTCGATCAGTTCGTCGGCACTCTCGGCCTTCTGGAAATGATAGGCGAGGTCAGCGCCGAAATAGGTCCAGCTGCCGTCCGATTTCTTGATCGGGCGGTCCTGATCGTCGCCGAAGCGGGTTGAGCGGAACAAGGGAAGTTCGACCGGCTCCCAATCTTCGGGGGTCTCGCCCTTCGGCGCCTCGAGCACGCCGTCATAGACGAGATCGTGATCGCGCAGCCATTTTTCGGCGGCGGTCAGCTTGCCCGCGGCCTGCAATTCGGCCTCGGACGAGAAGAGATTGTGATGGATGCCGAGCTTTGCGAGGTCGGCGCGGATCATGTCCATCATCGCGCTGACCGCTTCGGCGCGGAACAGGCCGAGCCAGGCGCTCTCGGGCGCGCCGACGAAGCGGTCGCCATGTTCGGCCGCCAGCTTCTGCCCGACAGGGATCAGATAATCGCCGGGATAGAGCCCCTCCGGGATCGCCCCGACATCCTCGCCCAGCGCCTCGCGATAGCGCAGATGCACCGACCGCGCGAGCACGTCGACCTGCGCGCCCGCGTCATTGACATAATATTCGCGGATCACGTCATGGCCGACATATTCGAGCAGCGCGGCGAGCGCGTCACCGACGACGGCGCCGCGGCAATGGCCGACATGCATCGGGCCGGTGGGGTTGGCGGAGACATATTCGACGTTGACGGTGCGCCCCTGCCCGATCGCCGAACGGCCATAATCGTCCGCCTGTTCGTGAATCAGCGCGAGCTCGCCGCACCAGCTGTCGTCGGCGAGGCGCAGGTTGATGAAGCCGGGGCCCGCAACGCCGGCATCGGTCACCTCGTCCAGCTCGCCGAGTTCGGCGACGAGCAGGTCGGCAAGCGCGCGCGGGTTCATGTCGGCGGGCTTGGCGAGCACCATCGCGGCGTTGGTCGCGACGTCGCCGTGCGACGGGTCGCGCGGCGGTTCGACACTGATCGCGGACCGGTCGAGACCGGCGGGAAGCGCGCCGCGCGCCGCCAGCGTGTCGAGCGCGGCACCGATATGGGCGGAAAAACGGCTGAACAGGGTCACGGGCTGGGCCTATCTTTGATCAAAATCCTGGCGCGCGCCCTATCGCAGCTTGGGCAACGCGAAAAGCCCTGCGTCACCCGGTGGCGCCGCAGGGCAAAGCGAAGCGAACGGCGCAAGGGCGCCGCCGCCAAACCCTATCGTCGGACGTTATATTCGAGCTGTTCAGGGGTAAGCTGAAAGCCGACGAGCAGTTCGAAGCTGGCACGCTGAACCGCGGCGCGGACCTCGGGAACGCTCAGCGGATCGATCGCCGCGTCCTGATCGCCGGGTTTGCGCTTGCGGTTGATGCGTTCCATGATGTCGGGCGGAAGGGTCGCCGCGGCACGGTCGACATAGGCCGCCGCTTGGCCGCGCCCGGTGCCGCGCGTCTGGCCGTCGGCAAAGGTCACGGTGACGTTGCCGAGCCGCTTGGCGACCACCGCCGTCCCGCCCTGCACGACGGTCGAAAAATAAGGAATGCTGACCGAACGCGCCGGACCGGCGTCGCGGCGCGTCGCGACCACGTCGAAATTGGCGAGCTGATAGACTTTTTCACCAGTGTCGTTGCACTGCGGCGTCAGGTTGGTGATCGCCGCCACCACGTCGATCGCGGCCGCGTCGCGGCTGGTCGCGGGGTCGAACAGGGTGATGTCGCCGGTATGGAGCGGCACCGCAACCGCCGGACAGGCGGTCCGCGTCGCGGTGATGCCGACGCCGCCCGACAGGTCGATCTCGTTATCCTTCGCGCAGCCCGCCGCCGTCGCCATGGCCGCCGTGCCACACAGCACAGCCAGAAATCTACGCGACGGGGTTGAAATGGGCATCATGATGGTCAAGGCTTTCCAATACAGGCACAGGGGTACAGGACCGATATCCCGCTCCATGCGCGCCGCTTCTTATCGGGGGGGATGAACGGCGCGCAACACGGACAAGCCGCTTTACCGATATGGCCGTGCTGCGCTAGAGCCGCCGCATCATGACCGCGCCCCTCGATATCGTGCCGGACAGCAAGGCCGAAACCGCCAAACTTCAGGTTTTGATCGCGGCGCCGCGGGGCTTTTGCGTCGGCGTCGATCGCGCGATCCGCATCGTCGAGCTCGCGCTCGAACGCTATGGCGCGCCCGTCTATGTCCGGCACGAGATCGTCCATAACCGCTATGTCGTCGACACGCTGAAGGCGAAAGGCGCGATTTTCGTCGAATCGCTCGAACAGGTTCCCGACGGCGTGCCAGTCGTGTTCAGCGCCCATGGCGTGCCCAAGGCGGTGCCCGCCAAGGCCGAGGCGCGCGGGCTCGACTATATCGACGCGACCTGCCCCCTCGTATCGAAGGTCCACCGCCAGGCCGAACGCGCGCATGAGGGCGGGCGGCACATCGTCTTCGTCGGCCATGCCGACCACCCGGAGGTGATCGGAACGCTCGGCCAGCTTCCCGATGGCGCGATGACGCTGGTGGAATCGGTGGACGATGTCGCCGCACTCGCGCCGCCCGACCCCGATAAACTGTCCTTCCTGACGCAGACGACCCTGTCGGTCGACGACACGCGCGACATCATCGCCGCGCTTCAGCACCGTTTCCCCGCGATCAGCGGCCCGCGCGGCGAGGATATCTGCTATGCGACCTCGAACCGCCAGGAAGCGGTGAAGGCGATCGCCGGGCGCTGCGACCGGATGATCGTGATCGGAGCACCGAACAGCTCGAACAGCCTGCGGCTGGTCGAGGTCGCCGAACGCATGGGCACGCCCGCGCATCTGGTCCAGCGCGGGGCCGACATCGATCCTGCCTGGCTGGCCGGCATCGAAACGCTCGGCATTACCGCCGGCGCCAGCGCGCCCGAGGAACTGGTGCGCGAGGTGATCGACGCCGTCGCCGCGCATCGGCCGATCGCCGAGGATGTCGTCGTCACCGCCGAGGAAAATATGGTCTTCAAGCTTCCGCGCGGGCTTGAACCGGCGGCGGCCTGATGGCGGTTTATACGGGGGTGGACCCCGACGATCTCGCCGCGCTGGTCGCCCGTTACGACATCGGCACCGTGCAGTCGTGCAAGGGCATCGCCGAGGGCGTCGAGAACAGCAATTTCCTGCTCGAAACGACCGCCGGGCGTTACATCCTGACGCTCTATGAAAAGCGGGTGAAGGTCGAGGACCTGCCCTTTTTCGTCGATCTGCTCGCGCATCTCGCGGCGAGCGGCTGCCCCGTGCCGCCGATGATCCGCGACCGCGAGGGCGTCGCGATCCAGCGGATATCGGGTCGCGCCGCGTGCATCATCCAGTTCCTGCCAGGCATTTCGCTGACCAGGCCGACCGCAGCGCAATGCCGCGCGGCGGGCGCGGCGCTCGGCGGGATGCATCGCGCGCTGGCGGATTATCGCCGGCGGGCGCGAGAACAGCATGGGGCAGCGGCACTGGCGCGCCATCGCCGAGGCGACCGGCGACCTCGACGCGGTGCGGCCGGGACTGGCGGATATCGTCGCGGCGGAACTCGACCATCTCGACACATATTGGCCGGACGACCTGCCCGCGCATGTCATCCACGCCGACCTGTTTCCGGACAATGTTCTGATGCTGGACCAAAGGGTTACGGGACTGATCGATTTCTATTTCGCGGCGACCGATTTTCGCGCCTACGACGTCGCGGTCACCCATGCCAGCTGGACCTTTTCGGCCGACGGCGCGCGCTGCGACCGGGCGCGCGCCAAGGCGCTGATGGCGGGCTATGCCAGCGAGATCAGCCTGACCGAGGCGGAGCAGGCGGCCCTTCCCATCCTCGCGCGCGGCGCGGCGCTGCGCTTCCTGCTGACGCGCGCCTATGACTGGGTGAACACCCCCGCCGACGCGCTGGTGACGCGCAAGGACCCGTCGCCCTTCCTCGAACGGCTGCGCCGCTACCAGGCCGCCGATGCCGCCAGCCTGTTCGCCACCGCATGACGGACGCCACGAGCAGGACGGTGATCGTCGCGACCGACGGCGCGTGCAAGGGCAATCCCGGCCCCGGCGGCTGGGGCGCGGTGCTGCGCTGGGGCGATGTCGTGAAGACGCTTTCAGGCGGCGAACCCGACACGACAAACAACCGCATGGAGATGATGGCGGCGATCGAGGCGCTGGCGGCGCTCAAGCGCCGGTGCAATGTCGAACTGTCGACCGACAGCGTCTATGTCCGCGACGGCATCACCAAATGGGTGTTCGGCTGGCAGAAGAACGGCTGGAAGACCGCGGCGAAAAAGCCGGTCGCCAATGCCGACCTGTGGCAGCGGCTGGTCGCCGAGGCGGCGCGGCATCAGGTCGAATGGCTGTGGGTCAAGGGTCATGCCGGCCATCCCGACAACGAACTGGCCGACAAGCTGGCGAGCGACGCCGCAATCGAGGTCATGCGAAAGGCGCGGGCGCGCTGAACGCACGCGCCCGATCGTCTTATTCGGCGTCCCTGGTTTCGGCGCCGGGACCGTTTTTCTTGATCGATTCGATGGCGTTCACGGCCGAGGCGCGGCTGGAATAGCCCTCGGTCCAGAACATGGTTTCGCTATTATATTTGAAATAGGCGACAAATTCGCCAGCCTTGTTCTTCTTGATCTCGAAATAATGCGCCATCGTGCGGTTCTCCGGAAATGCAGCCGCCGGTCCGTGCGGCTGATCCATGTTAGGCCGGTCGCCGCGCCGCGCAAGCACGAGCTTGTGGGGTATCAGGCGAAGCGCGAGGGCGCATAGGGCGCCGGATCGACCTTCCCGATCGCTCCTCCGGGCGGCGGCGCTCCGAGTTGCCATGCCAGCAGCCCCGAAATCGCGGGCGCGGTCTGGATGCCGAAACCGCCCTGCCCCGCACACCAGACGAAACCCGGCACATGCGGATCCGCGCCGAAGACCGGCAAGCGGTCGGGCGCGAAGCTGCGCAGCCCGGCCCATTTGCGCTCGACCGCCGCGATCGGCCAGTCGACGACCGACTGGAACCGGTCGATCGCGAGCGCAATGTCATATTCCTCGGGCGCGGCGTCGCACGGATCGCTGGGCGTCTCGTCATGCGGGCTGAGCCATATCCGCCCCTCGCCTTCGCCCTTGAAATAAAAGTCGCCGCCAATGTGCGCCACCAAAGGCAGCGCGGCGGGGGTAGGCACGCCCAGCCGGACTTGCGCCAGCGTCCGGCGGTACGGCCGGATGCCGACCGGCGCGGCGCCGCAGAGTGCCGCGACATCGTCGGCCCAGGCACCCGCCGCGTTGACGATGACCGCCGCCCGAAGCGCGCCCTTGCCGGTTTCGACGGCCCAGCCGTCACCGGTACGGCGCGCGGACAGGAACGGAGAACGGACCGACAGCAAGGCACCCGCGCGCTTCGCCGCGCGCAGATAAGCGGCATGAAGGCCGCCGACATCGATGTCACGGCACGACGATTCATGCGCCGCCTCGCTCCAGTCCGCCTTCAGGCCAGGCACATAGCGCGCCAGCTCCGCCGGCGACAGGCGCGCCACATCCACACCCTGCGCCGCGAATTCGGCGACGAAGCGATCGACCGCCGCCGCCTCGTCACGCCGCCCGATCATCACCGCGGTGCGCGGCGACAGAAAGGACCGGTCGGAAAAATCGGGATCGGGGCTAGGCAAGCGTATCGAACGACGCCGCCGTCAGCGGCTGCACTCCGACCCCGCCATAGCTTTCCTGCCAGAAGGCGGCCGAGCGCCCGGTCGCATGATAGCCGGGGCTGTCCTCCGCCTCGATCATCAGGACGCGGCGATGGGGGGCGAGTTCGGCGGCCAGGCTGGCCCCCGCAATGCCCGCGCCAACGATCAACACATCGATATCGGAGGGTAGCGTACCGGTCATGCGCTGGCGCATATCGGCTGATCGCGGGAATGCAAGCGCGGGAGCGGCCCAACATGGTTACCATTTGGTAAGCCATCCTCCCTAGGACGGGCGCCTATGAACGGCGGCATCCTCCAGCTTTGTCTCATGATGCTCGGCGCGCTGCTGATGGTCTGCTCGGCGATCAGCGATCTGCGCTGGCGCGAGATTTCCAACGGCCTGAACGCCTTTATCGCCTTGCTTGCCATTCCTTTCTGGGTGGTGTCGGGCTGGCCGCTCTGGCCCGATGTCGCGATAGTGGCAGGGATTGCCTTCGCGATTTTCGTCGTTTTCGCGCTGATGTTCATGGTCAACGCCATGGGCGGCGGCGACGTGAAGAATGTTTTTGCGGTATTTCTGTGGGTGCCGCTTCCGCTGGCGATGCCGTCGCTGATGGTGATGGCGCTGGCGGGCGCCGCGGTGTCGGGCGCGATGCTGATCTGGCTGATCGTCAAGCGTCCGGAAACCAAGCCGGAGGTCCCCTATGGCGTCGCGATTGCGGCTGCGGGTCTTTGGGCGCTTCACCAACAATATCTTAACCAGTTTCAGTCTATCGCATCGAGTTGAGGGCAAGCACCGCCGTGTCTGGTCGGTGCAGGAGGCGAAAAATCGTCATGGATACGCGAAAGATAATGCTGATCGTCGGCGCGCTGGTCATTGCGGTCGGAGCGGCGTTCGGGGTCAACCAGATGATGCGCGGCGCATCGGCGCCGCAGGCACGCGCCGCCGCCGCACCGGCGGCGAACGGACCGATGATCCTGGTCGCGACGCGCCAGTTGCCGGTCGGGACGATCGTCGGCCCCGACAGCTTCCGTTTCCAGCCCTGGCCCAAGGAACTGGTCGAAAAGGCCTATTTCCTCAAGGAAAAGACCGATGTGAACACGCTGGTCGGCACCGTCGTCCGCTATCCCATCACCGCCGGTCAGCCGGTGACGCAGGGTGCGCTCGTCCACCCCGACGACCGAGGCTTCCTCGCCGCGGCGCTCGGTCCGGGCATGCGAGCGGTGACCGTCAAGGTCAGCCAGGAACAGGGCGTCGCCGGCTTCGTCTTCCCCGGCGACCGCGTCGACGTGGTGCTGGCGCAGGAGATCAAGGTCAAGGAAGGCAGCTCCTATCCCGATGACCAGCTCTACACCGCCGAAACGATCGTCCGCAACGTCCGGGTCCTCGCCACCGACCAGCGGTACGACGCCGAGGACGAAACGGGCAAGACGCCGGTTCGCACCTTTGGCTCGGTGACGCTGGAAGCGACGCCCGAAATCGCCGAAAAGATCGCCGTCGCGCAGAATATGGGCAAATTGTCGCTCGCGCTGCGTCCGCTGGCCGAAAGCGCCGGCGAACTCGACGCCGCCATCGCATCGGGCGACGTCAGCGTGCCGACCAAGGGCGGCACCGCCGCCGAAAAGAAGATGATGGCCGAAGCCGCCACGCGTCCCACCTCGGGCCGCGGGTCGGCGACGACGGGCGGCGACGTGTCGCGCTTCTGGGTTCCGGTCAGCGGCCGCGTCCAGGCGCCGCGCCAGCAGCCCGCCAACAACTATGGCGGCGGTCAGGCCGCAAATTACGGGGGCGCCGCACCGGCAGCGCCGCGAGGTCCCGTCGTCCGAGTGACGCGCGGCGAAAAGACCACCGAAGTGCCGGTTGGGGGTAAGTGAGATGAACAGCAAAGCCAATTTCAAGGCGTCGGCCCTGGCCCGCACCCTGGCGATCGGCCTGATGGCAGCCACGCTGGTTACCGCTCCCGCGCAGCAGGTGCTGGCGCAGGCGGTGCAGAATGCGAGCAGCAGCATCGACCTGTCGGTCGGTCGCGGCCGCCTCGTCAGCCTTCCCGCTGCGATGACCGACGTCTTCGTCGCCGACGACCAGGTCGCCGACGTTCAGGTCCGCTCGAGCCGCCAGCTCTATATCTTCGGCAAGAAGCCCGGCGAGACGAGCATCTATGCCACCGATGCCAGCGGCCGCGTCGTCTATTCGACCGTCGCCCGCGTCGGCAACAATATCGAGACCATCGACCAGATGCTCTCGCTGGCGATGCCCGAAGCGACGATCAACGCCAACACGATGAACGGCTTCGTGCTGCTCACCGGCACCGTGCAGTCGCCCGACGACGCCGCCGAAGCCGAACGGCTGGTGCAGGCCTTTGTCGGCGACCAGACCAAGGTGCTGTCGCGCCTGCGCACCGCGACGCCGCTGCAGGTCAACCTGCAGGTCCGTATCGCCGAGGTGAACCGTTCGCTGGTCAAGGAAATCAGCGGCAACCTGCTGACCCGCGACACCGACGGCCCGATGGGCAACGGCTTCCTGGGCGGGGTCTTCGGAGGCCGCACGGCGGGAACGATCACCACCGATTCCAACGGCAATACCACCTACAATATCACGACGCCGTCCGGAACGCGCAGCCTTGCCGGCGCCGGACGTCTGTTCGGCCTCGACCTCATCGCCTCGCTGGACGCGGGCGAACGGTCGGGCATGGTCGCGACGCTGGCGCAGCCGAACCTGACCGCGATCTCGGGCGAAACCGCCGACTTCCTGGCGGGCGGCGAATTTCCGATCCCGATCCCCGGCAACTTCGCCGGGACGACGATCGAATATCGCAAATATGGCGTCAGCCTGGCTTATACGCCGACGGTATTGTCGAACGGACGGATCAGCTTGCGCGTCCGCCCCGAAGTGTCGGAACTGTCCACCGAAGGCGCGATCGAAATGCAGGGTTTCCAGATCCCCGCGCTGACGATCCGCCGTGCCGAAACCACGGTCGAACTGGGTTCGGGCGAAAGCTTCATGATCGCCGGCCTGATGAACAACCGGTCGATCGGCGCGATCGACAAGATGCCGGGCCTCGGCGACGTGCCGATCCTCGGCACCCTGTTCAAGTCGGACAGCTTCCGTCGCGGCGAGACCGAACTGGTGATCGTGGTGACCCCCTATCTGGTTCAGCCGGTGTCGGCGAACGACATCAAGCTGCCGACCGACGCCTATCGGGACGCCAACGACCTGCAGCGCCTGCTGCTCAATCAGACGAGCAACGGTGTGACCGGCGGCGACCGGCCCAAGCCGCGCCTCGACACGTCGCCCGACGATGCCGACCGCCTGCGCAGCGGGGCCGACGTATCGCCGGGTTTCAGCATCAAGTGACGCGCTGGTTTTCAGGAGCAAGATTATGAAGAAAATCGCAACTTGGACGGTCCTGGCGCTCGCGACGACGATCGCGGGATGCACCGGCAGCGCTCACAGCAACATGAGCCTCGATTCCGTGCACCAGCCGATCGTGCGCAACAGCATCCACCAGTTCGACGTCGCGACCAGCGGCGGCGAGTTGCCGCCCAGCGAACAGGGCCGGCTGCAGGGATGGCTCGACGCGCTGGGCGTGCGCTATGGCGACCGCGTTTCGATCGAGGACCCCTCGCCTTATGGCGCGACGATGGCGCGCGCATCGGTCCGCGCGCTGATCGAGCGCCGCGGCCTGCTGCTGAGCGACGCGGTGCCGGTGACCACCGGTGACGTCCCGGCCGGTGCGCTGCGGGTCGTCGTCACCCGCGCGTCGGCCTCGGTTCCGGGTTGCCCCGACTGGTCGAGCAAGTCGTCGATCAATTTCAACAACGCGACCTCGTCCAACTATGGCTGCGCGATCAACAGCAACCTCGCCGCGATGGTCGCGGACCCGAACGACCTGATCAAGGGGTCAACCGAGCAGGGCACCGACCCGAGCACCGCGACCCGCGCCATCAAGACCTATCGCGAAAAGGCGCCCACCGGAGCGGGCGCGCTCAAGCAGAACTCGACCAGCGAAGGAGGCAGCCAGTGAATGCGCCGTTCAAAGCAGCCGGGCTGCGTGAACCCTTCAATGCCTTTGTGTGCGACGACGATACGCTGGACCTGATCCGCGCCGCCGCCAACGACATGGGCTGGCCGATCGAGAAGTGCAACAAGGGCGGCCTGCGCAACGCCGTGCAGTCGCTGTCGGTGTCGGCAAGCCCGAACATCCTGTTCGTCGACATGTCCGAATCGGGCGACCCGATCAACGACATCAACGCGCTGGCGGAAGTCTGCGAACCCGGCACGGTCGTGATCGCCGCCGGTCAGGTCAACGACGTCCGCCTGTACCGCGACCTCCTCTCGAGCGGCATCCAGGACTATCTGCTCAAGCCGCTGTCGCTCGACCAGGTGCGCGAATCGCTGACGATGGCGCAGGCCATGCTGTCGGCGCCGAAACATGCCGACATGGGCGACGACAAGCCGCATCACATGATGGCGGTCGTCGGCGTGCGCGGCGGGGTCGGCGCATCGCTGGTATCGACCTCGCTCGCCTGGGCGATGAGCGAGCAGGCGGGCCGCCAGACGGCGCTGCTCGACCTCGATGTGCATTTCGGCACCGGCGCGCTGACGCTCGACCTCGAGCCCGGCCGCGGCCTGATCGACGCGATCGACAATCCGAGCCAGATCGACGGCCTGTTCATCGAGCGCGCGATGGTGCGCGCGTCGGACAGGCTGAGCCTGCTGTCGGCGGAAGCGCCGATCCACCAGCCGGTGATGACCGACGGTTCGGCCTTCTTCCAGCTCGAGGAAGAGCTGCGCGGCGCGTTCGAAATGACGATCGTCGACATTCCGCGCCATGTGCTGATCCCCTTCCCGCACCTGGTGTCGGAAGCCGAGCACGATCCTGCTGGTCAGCGACGTGACGCTCGCCTCGGCCCGCGACACGATCCGCATCCTGTCGTGGTTCAAGCAGAATGTCCCGGGCGCACGAGTGATCCTGGTCGCCAACAAATTCCAGAACGCGATCGGCGAACTGTCGCGCAAGGAATTCGAATCCTCGATCGAGCGCCAGATCGACATCGTCATCCCTTTCGATCCCAAGCTGGTCAGCCAGTCGGCGAAACTCGGCAAATCCTATGCCGAGATCTGCAAGGGCACCAAGGCCAGCGCGGCGTGGAACCAGTTGATGCGCGTCATCCTCGACGGCGCCGATTCGGAAGCCGAAGCAGCCGATGCAGCCGGCCGCCAAGGGCAAGGGCGGCGCGTCGCTGCTCGGCAAGCTGGGCGGCATCGGCAGCATCATGGCCAAAAAGGGCGCGAAATAACGGTGGCGATGGCCGGACCAACCGGCTGTCACCTGCCGTAGGACAAGAAGCGGACGAAAGCCGAGCATGGACCCGACAGTTATCCTCGTAGCCGGTGGCGCCTTTCTGGCCTTCACCCTGATCGTCCTGTTTGCCGGCCCGTCGGTGGGCAAGGCGAAGTCGCGGCGGCTGGCGACGGTCAAGGACCGGCACGCCAATTCGACCGAAGCGGTGGTCGCGGCACAGATGCGCAAGACGATCCAGGCCACCAGCGCGCGCGGCAACCAGAATCTGTCGAGCTTCATGCCGCGCCGCGAAGAGATGGAAAAGCGCCTGCGCCGGACCGGCAAGAGCTGGACCGTCAGCCAGTATATGATGGCCTCGATGGCGCTGTTCGTCGGCATCACCGGCTTGCTGCTGCTCGTTCGCAGCCCGCTGCTGCTGGCCGAGCCTGGTCGGGCTCGCCGCCGCGCTCGGTCTCCCCTATTTCATCGTCGGCCGCCTGATCAAGAAACGCGTCGCCAAATTCAATTCGCGCTTTCCCGACGCGATCGACCTGCTCGTCCGCGGCCTGAAATCGGGCCTGCCGGTGACCGAGACCTTTCAGGTCGTGAGCCAGGAATTGCCGGGCCCGGTCGGCGAGGAATTCAAGGGTGTCGTCGAACGCATCCGCATCGGCAACACGATGGAGGCCGCGCTGCAGGAATCGGCGGACATGCTCGGCACGCCCGAATTCCAGTTCTTCTGCATCACGATCGCGATCCAGCGTGAAACCGGCGGCAACCTGGCCGAAACGCTGGCCAACCTGTCCGACGTGCTGCGCAAGCGCGCGCAGATGAAGCTGAAGATCCGCGCGATGTCGTCGGAGGCCAAGGCGTCGGCTTATATCGTCGGCGCCCTGCCCTTCTTCGTGTTCGGCGTCGTCTATTCGATGAACCCCGAATATCTGGGAGGCTTCTTTTACGAGGAACGGCTGATGATCACCGGCGCGGGCGGGCTCATCTGGATGGGCATCGGCGCCTTCATCATGTCGCGCATGATCAGCTTCGAAATCTGAGGGGCAGGACGAATGAACAGCGCATTGCTCCTTGCCGCCTTCACCGGCGCCACCAGCGGCCCGAAGATCATGGGCATCGACGTGGTCTGGGTCGCCACGACCCTCGCCGCGGTCGGTGTCGGCGCCGTGCTTGTCGCACTCTATGGCGCGCTGACGGTCCGCGACCCGATGGCGAAGCGTGTCAAGGCGCTGAACGAACGCCGCGAACAGCTCAAGGCCGGCATCACGGCCTCGACCGCCAAGCGACGCGCCAAGCTGGTGCGCAAGAACCAGACCGCCGACAGGATGCGCACCTTCCTCGGCAAGCTGCAGGTGCTGCAGGAAGACCAGATCAAGGACGTCCAGCAGAAGCTGGCGCAGGCGGGCATCCGCTCGAAAGACCTCGCCGTCGCGGTAATCTTTGGCCGCCTGATCATGCCGATCGTGCTCGGAGGGCTTGCCGTCTTCCTGATCTATTGGCTCGACATGTGGCCCGACCTGACGCCGGTCAAGCGCGCCGAGCGCGACGATGGCGGCGCTGATCCTGGGCTACAAGGCGCCCGACCTGTTCGTCGAGAACAAGCGGTCGAAACGCACCGACGCGATCCGCAAGGGCCTGCCCGACGCGCTCGATCTGCTCGTCATCTGCGCCGAAGCCGGTCTGACCGTCGATGCCGCCTTCAGCCGCGTTTCCAAGGAACTGGGCCGGGCCTATCCCGAACTGGGCGAGGAATTCGCGCTGACCTCGATCGAACTCGGCTTCCTCACCGAACGCCGCCAAGCGTTCGAGAATCTCGCCTATCGCGTCAATCTCGATTCGGTGAAGGGCGTCGTCACGACGATGATCCAGACCGAGAAATACGGTACTCCCCTCGCCAGCGCGCTGCGCGTCCTGTCGGCCGAGTTCCGCAACGAGCGCATGATGCGCGCCGAGGAAAAGGCCGCGCGCCTGCCCGCGATCATGACGGTGCCGCTAATCCTGTTCATCCTGCCGTGCCTGTTCATCGTGATCCTCGGCCCGGCGGCCTGTTCGCTCAAGGACGCGCTCATCGACATGTAAGGCGGCGATCCCCCTCCCGCCGGGAGGGGCCGTTTGCCGATGGTCAGCCGACCGTCTGTTCGATCGCACCGAAGATGCTGTGGTGACGCTCGTCGTCCATCCAGATGCGGACGGTGTCGCCCCTTTGCATGAAGGGCGTTTTCGCCTCGCCCGTCAGGATCGTCTCGACCGTGCGCACCTCGGCGAGACAACTGTAGCCGAGCCCGCCCTGCGATATCGGTTTGCCCGGCCCGCCGCCGGCATCGCGGTTCGACACCGTCCCCGAGCCGATGATCGTGCCCGCGCCGAGATCGCGCGTCTTCGCAGCATGGGCGATCAGCGCCCCGAAATCGAAGGTCATGTCGACCCCGGCATCGGCACGTCCCAGCGGCTGGCCGTTGAGGTCGACGCACAGGGTGCCGTGCAGCTTTCCATCGTTCCACCGTGGCCCGAGCGATTCCGGCGTGACGAACACCGGCGACATCGCGCTCGACGGTTTCGACTGGAAAAAGCCGAAGCCCTTGGCGAGTTCGGCGGGAATCAAACCCCGCAGCGAGACGTCGTTGGTCAAGCCGACAAGCAGGATATGGCCGCGCGCCACCACCGGATCGATACCGGCCGGGACATCGCCGGTCACCACGACCACCTCGGCCTCCATGTCGCACCCCCACGCCGGATCGGCGAGCGGGATCGGATCGCGCGGGGCGAGAAAGGCGTCGCTGCCCCCCTGATACATCAGGGGATCGTGCCAGAAACTGTCGGGCATCTCCGCGCCGCGCGCCTGGCGCACCAGCGCGACATGGTTCACATAGGCGCTGCCGTCGGCCCACTGATAGGCGCGCGGCAGCGGCGATGCCGCGTCGCGCTCGTGAAAGCGTTCCTTGGGAATGGCGTCATGGTTGAGATCCTCGGCCAGCGCGGCAAGGCGCGGCGCCGCATAGGCCCAATTGTCGAGCGCCGCCTGCATCGTCGGAACGATCTGGCTAGGCATCGGCATACCAGGCGAGATCGTCCGAAACGACGACAAGCCGTCCGTCGCGGCCCTGCTTCAACGACGCTAGTTTCACGCTTTTTCCTTTGTCTGCGATGCGGGGGAAAGGCCGCCACCGCTCGGCAAAGAGGCGATGATCAGCGCTGCATCGTGATCGATGCGAAACAGGTAAAGCCGCTCTGCCCCGCCTGCAAGCGCCGGATATACTGGAGATAGGCCTGCGACTGGTTGTAGGTCGTGCCGGGCAGCGTCTGGCCGCGAAAGGCGCGCTTCACTTCCTCGCCGGTGAACGGCCGCGGCGACCCCGGAAACGCGTCCTTGGTCCCCGCGGGCACCAGATTGCCGCGCGCGTCGATATATTTGCCCGCGCCCGTCACATCGGGGACCGGAATCTGGCAGTTCATCACCGACACGGCGGTCTGGGCAAAGGCGGGACGAATCGTCAGCGCCGCCGAAACACCGGCCGCGCCGAGCGCCAGCATCCGGCGCCGCGACGGAACGGCCTCGACATCGGCATCGGATAGGGGCGCCCCGGCGCCGTTCGGCTGATCGTCCTGTTCCATGACCGGCGCATAAACCAAGGCGAAGGCAGGGAAAAGCAAAAGACCACTCCCGCGCCGCCGCTTCCCGTTTCGGGACATTCGGCGATGAAGCGTTAATCGCCGCGAACGCGCTTGCCCGCGGCCTCGCTTCGTGCGAGGCGCAGGGCCGATGTTCGACCGCCTCTCCAGCCTCGTCGTCGCGCTGACCCTGGTCGCGGTCGCGGCGATCTTTGCCGCGCTGGCGGGCGGCGACGCGCTGACGATCGCGCTGCTGGCGCTGACGGGGGCGGCTGCCGCGGCGCTGGTCTATTCGGCCCTGGCCAGCCCCGCCGTGGCCCAGACCCACCCGGAGACCGCGCCCGCCCCGGACCCCGCACCCACTTCCTTGCTGCGCCACCCCGATTTCGCCCTGTGGGCAGACCAGGAGGAGGAGCCCCTGCTGGGCTGCGACGGCAATATCGTCACCCTCGCCAACGACGCGGCGGTCCGCCTGCTCGGCCGCCATATCGTCGGCGCCGACGTCCGCACCGCCATCCGCCACCCCGCCGCCACCGAATGGCTGTCGGGCATCGACACGCCGGGGTCGCTCGAGCCGATCAACCTGATCGATTTCCCGCGTCCGGGCCAGCGTTGGACGATGCGGATCGCGGCGCTGTCGGGCGGGCAGAAGATCCTTTTCCTCGCCGACCGGTCGGCGATCGACGCCGCCGACCGGATGCGCTCGGACTTCGTCGCCAACGCGAGCCACGAACTGCGCACGCCGCTTGCCGCCATCCTCGGCTATGTCGAAACGCTGCAGGACATGAACGGCGAGGCCGACGGTGCGACGCGGCATCGTTTCCTGTCGATCATCGAGCGCGAGGCGCGGCGGATGCAAAGGCTGGTCATCGACCTGCTGTCGATCTCGCGCGTCGAGGCCGACCGGTTCCGGCGCCCGACGGCGTCGGTCGATTTGACCGCGATCGTGCGGGCGACGATCGCGCAGCTGCGCGACAGCGAAAATCCCCGCGCGCAGGACATCGCCGCCGCCTTCGACGAGATGACGCTGCCGATCCTCGGCGACGAGGCGCAACTCGGCCAGCTTGTGCACAATATCATCTTCAACGCCATGAAATATGGCCGTCCCGACACGCCGGTCACGGTCGAACTGATCCGCGAAGGCCGACGCGCCCGCCTGTCGGTGCGCGACGAGGGCGAAGGCATTTCTCCCGACCATCTGCCGCGCCTGACCGAGCGTTTCTATCGTGTCGATGAGGCGCGGAGCCGCTCGGTCGGCGGCACCGGCCTCGGCCTTGCGATCGTCAAGCACATCAGCGAGCGCCACCAGGGGCAGCTCGACATCGAAAGCGAGGTCGGCAAGGGCACGCGGGTATCCGTGACGTTTCCGCTCGCGGGCTAGGACAGATCGACATTCAGTCCTGACGGCCTGCAAATGGCGAATTTGCGAGCTTCCGGTGCTCACGTGCAAAAAAGCACGCTGTGCTCCGGGTCTCGCAAATCCACCATTTTCGGCTCGCCATCCCCTGAATGTCGATCCGTCCTAGGGTCCCGGCCCTAGTCGATCGTCTCCAACAGATCGCCCAGCTTGCCGAACATCGCGTCGATCTGCGCCGTCTCGACGATCAGCGGCGGCGACAGCGCGATGATGTCGCCGGTGGCACGGACGAGCAGGCCGTTGTCGAAACAGGCGTGGAACAGCTCCGTCGCGCGCGCGGCCGGCGCCCCGGCGCGCGGTTCGAGTTCGACGCCGGCGACGAGCCCGATGGTGCGGATGTCGATAATGTGACGCCGCCCCTTCAGGCTGTGCGCGGCCTCGTCCCAATAGGCGGCAAGGTCGGCGGCACGGTCGAACAGACCTTCGCGCGCGTAGATGTCGAGCGTCGCCAGCCCCGCGGCGCTGGCGAGCGGATGGCCCGAATAGGTGTAGCCGTGGAACAATTCGATCCCGGCCGGCGCGCTTTCGATCACGATGTCATGGAGTTCGCGCTTCACCGCGACCGCGCCCATCGGGACGGCGGCGTTGGTCAGCCCCTTCGCCATGGTGATGATGTCAGGCGTGACGCCCCACGCCTCGGCCGCCGTGGCGGCGCCGACCCGGCCGAAGGCGGTGATGACCTCGTCGAAGATGAGCAGGATGCCGTGGCGGTCGCATATCTCGCGCAGCCGCTGGAGATAGCCGGTGGGCGGAATGAGCACTCCGGTCGAGCCCGCCATCGGTTCGACGATCACCGCCGCGATCGTCTCGGCCCCGTGCAGGTCGACGAGGCGCTGGAGGTCGTCGGCGAGTTCGGCGCCATGCGGCGGAAAGCCGCGCGCGAAAGCGTTGCCGGGCACGCCGTGCGTATGGCGGATATGATCGGTGCCGGCGAGGCCGGGGCCGAAGGCACGACGGTTGTTGACGATGCCGCCGACGCCGATGCCGCCGAAGCCGGTGCCATGATAGCCGCGCTCGCGCCCGATCAGCCGGGTGCGGCTCCCCTGCCCGCGCGCGCGCTGGACCGCGAGCGCGATTTTCAACGCCGTATCGACCGATTCGCTGCCGCTGTTCGTAAAGAATATCCGGTCGAGCCCGTCGGGCATGATCGCCGCCACACGGCTGGCGAGTTCGAAGACGAGCGGATGGCCAAGCTGAAAGGTCGGGGCGAAATCGAGCGTCTTTGCCGTTGCCGCTATCGCCTCGGCGATCTCGGGCCGGCAATGGCCGGCTGTTGCAGCACCAGAGGCCCGCCGTGCCGTCGAGGATCTCGCGGCCGTCGGCGCTGCGATAATAGATGCCGCTTGCCGCAACGAGCTGGCGCGGGGTCGCCTTATAGGCCCTGTTCGCGGTGAAGGGCATCCAGAACGCCGCCAGCGGATCATTTTCACCCTGCATCGCGCGCCTCTCTTTTCCGCCGCCTAGTGCACCGCGGCCTTGCGGCCCGGCACGAGATGAAGCGCGCCGACGATCAGGCCGCCGAGCAGCAGCCCGAAGATGCCGTCGCCCGTGGCCTTGATCAGCCAGGTCCACACGCCCTCGAGCGGAAGACCGCCCGCGATCGAGTGGGCCAGCGATTCCAGCGCCTCGGCGATGCCGCCGATATGATATTCGTGAAGTCCGTGCAGCACGATCTGCCCGCCGACCCACAGCATCGCCGCAGTCCCGATCGTCGCGAGCGCGGCAAGCAGCTTCGGCATCAAATCGACCAGCCCGCGGCCGATCGCCCGGCGCGCGCTGTTGCCTTCCTTGGCCATGTGGAGTCCGATGTCGTCCATCTTCACGATCAGCCCGACGACGCCGTAAACGGCGATGGTGATCAGCACCGCGACCAGCGCGAGTGTCGCGGCGCGCATCGCCAGATGTTCGTCGAGCACCTCGTTGAGCGCGATCACCATGATCTCTGCCGACAGGATGAAGTCGGTACGCACCGCGCCCTTCACCATCACCTCTTCGTGATTCTTGTCGGCGACGATCTCGGCATCCTCGGCGAGACTGGTCTTGTCCTCCTGCAGCGAGTGGATGACCTTTTCCGCCCCTTCGAAGCAGAGATAGGCGCCGCCGATCATCAGCAGCGGGGTGATCGCCCACGGCAGGAAGGTCGAGAGCAGCAGCAGCGCCGGCAGGATCAGCACCAGCTTGTTGAACAGCGACCCCTTGGTGATCCGCCAGATGATCGGCAGTTCGCGGTCGGGGGTGAAACCGGTGACGTAGCGTGGGGTCACCGCGGTGTCATCGACGACGACGCCCGCCGCCTTCACGCCCGCCTTCGACGCCGCGGCGCCGATATCGTCGATGCTGGCCGCGGCCACCTTGGCGATGGTCGCCACATCGTCGAGCAGCGCGAAAAGTCCGGAAGGCATGTGCGTTTGATCCCCGTTGCGGTTTCGTCCGCTCTATCGGGCGAACGTCCCGCACGAAAGAGGATGTTGCGGCGCGTCAGGCATGTTGGCGCGCGAAAGCCGCCGCGGCGCCAAACAGGCCGGGCTGGGGGTGGGTGATGAGCTTGACCGGCAGCGCCGCCATGAAGCCTTCGAACCGCCCCTTTTCGACGAAGCGTTCGGGGAAACCCGACTTGACCAGGCTGTCCTTGATGCGCAGGCCGAGGCCACCCGCGATCACCACCCCGCTCGCCCCTTGCGCCAGCGCAAGGTCGCCCGACACGCTGCCCAGCGACAGGCAGAAACGGTCGATCGCGGCGGCGGCGAGGCTGTCGGCGCCGCTGCCGCCATTGGTCCAGATCGTCTTGTCGTCTAGCGGCGCCGTCGCCCGCCCCTCCATCGCGGCCAGCGTTTCATAAATATCGACGATCAGCCGGCCCCGACACGACCCGCTCGATCGACACGCGGCGATGGCGCTTCCTGAGCCGGGCGAGAATCGCATCCTCTATGCTGTCGAGCGGCGCGAAGTCGATATGCCCGCCTTCGGTCGCCTGAACGCGGTAGTCATGGCCGTCGCGCCAGACGTGCGCGACGCCCAGACCCGTACCGGGACCGATGACGCTGATCGTGCCGCTGTCGGGCAGCGGCACGTCGGGGCCGCAGAGCGTATCGAAATAGGCGGGATCGGCCTGCGCCACCGCATGGCCGACCGCCTCGAAATCATTGATCAGCACCCAGCGGTCGACTCCCAGCTTTTCGCCGACCAGCGCGGGACGGATGATCCACGGGTTGTTGGTGAAGCGGATGATTTCGCCGCGCGTCGGGCCGGCGATGGCGATCGCGACCCCGCGCGGCAGCGCGCCGCCCTGTTGGAGGGCGAAATCCTCCCACGCGGTCTGGAAGCTCGCATGATCCTTGGTATGCAGCGTCGTCGCCTCGCCGAGCGACAAGACGCGTCCGTCCGCCACCTCGGCGATCGCGAAGCGCGCATGGGTGCCGCCGATGTCGATCGTGACGATGGCTTCGCTCATATCTCTCCCCGGCCGCACCCCTGCGCCATGTTCCCCAGCCTGTCGCATCGCCCGGCGGCAGGCAACAGGGCATAGCTATGCGCGGCGCCGCGGCGGATTTGTTCGCACCCGAAAATACGACGAATCGCAGTATGACACCGCTGTAAGTTGCCGCGCGAATCAGCTATGAACAGGGCGATCACGGGGAGGGAACGACCACGGACGTTCTGCCTGGGGGGTAAACAGGCACCGCGATCAACGCCGCGAGACGTTTCGGACGTACCGCCCGGGGTATTCATCCACTTGCATCGGGCCTCGCGACCTCCCTTTCCGTCACGGCACCGGCAGTTCGAACAGCGGATAGGGCGCGCCATATTGCTCGGGCCAGCCAGCATAGGCGACATCGGTCGGGCCGACGACGAAATCGCGCACGGTCCATGCCCCCTTCTTGTTCTCGAGCAGCGCGAAAATATCGCCATCGTCGAACATGCCTTCGCGCAGCGCCTCGGCATAGCGCGTTCCGCTATAGTCGACCGGCGTGCCCGCCTTCGTCTGCGGCATGACATGAGCGAAGGCCCATTCATTCTGCTTGCGGAGCTTCCTGACGACGAACTGAACCGGCTGTCCGAGGTCGGCCTCGATCGCCGGACGCAGCGCATCGAGCAGCGTCTTGCGAAGCGGGTCCGCCGCCCCGACATCACGCGGCATCTCGCCATTCGGCCCCTTCAGCTTCTGGTCGGGCGGTCCGCCCCCATCGGACAGATCCATGAAATCGAACCCGTCGGGCAGCGCCTCGACCGCGGTCACCTTTTTGAACCACCAGGCATTGCGCTCGATCTGTTCGATGGTGCCCGTAATCTTGCATTTGTCGCTGCACCTGGCGCGGATCGCCTTGCCCGGGGCTTCGTCGTTGACCATCGAGATCAGGGTCAGCCCGTCCAGCGCGCGCTGGACGTCGGGGCGATTGGCGCCCTGCACCTTGACGATCGCGTCGCTGTCGATCGACAGCAGCATCTCGTCGAATATCAGCGCATTTTCATATTCGCCTGCCTGGATCGTACCATAGAAGGTACCGGTGAGCGTTTTCGCACTATCCGGATGGATCGGGCGGTTCGGCCCGTGCGGGCAATCCCATGGCCGTCAATGCTGCCGCCAATCCGAATGCGGCCATCCTGCCGATCTTCATTTCTCTTCCTCCAACACTCTGGTGCGCGCGGTCGTGTAAGCGGTCAGGCAGTCGATGCGCGGCACATCCTCGGGTTCGCCAAAGCCCGCGCAACCTGCATCCCTCGCGGCGATCCATTGCCGCTGCTGCGCCTGCAATACCGCGATCCGGGCAACGGGCAGCTTAGCCGCGGAGGTCTTTCCAAAGCTGGTTGAGCCTTGCGTCAGCGGCGGCATGGCGCGCCTTGGCCCCTGGCAGCACATCGGGCGCGAGGTCGGCCGATGCTTCGGCGAAGGGGCCATAGGTCCCCGAAAAACCACCGCCGCCACAGGCGCGCGGCACGGTTGCGCAGCCACGCGACGCGGCGACGCGGATGTAGCTTGCGTCGAGGCGGTCGACGCGAATGTTGCACTTTGCCGTATCCACCGACCAGTAAAGGTCGGGCGAGAAGCGGACCGGACTGGCGTCATAGAGCGACATAATCCGCGAATCGTCATAGCCATGGTCGAGCTCGATCCATTCGCCCTCGTCCCGCGCCGGGATCGCGGCGGTGCAAGCGGTGTCGCCGGTGTCGAGACCGTCGGCGGCAAGCGCCATCACCGGAGCACGCTCCCCGCCCTGTTCGGCCCCCGCCCTGTTCGGCCAGCCGCGCCCGCACCGCGCCACCGTTCAGGAAATAGTCGGTCGACCGCACGATATCGAGCGGAACGCCCGTCACCCCGGCGGCGGGAACCGCCGCGGCCAGAGCAAGGAGCGCCAGCGACCGCCCGATCATCGGGAACGCGCCTGCGCGTTGAGCCAGGTCGCGCGGCCCTCGGTGATATTGGCGAGGCATTTGGGATGAAAGGCCGTGCCCTTGTAGGTCAGGCAGACCTGGTCGCGCCGCGCGATCCAGCGGCGCTGCTGCGCGAGCAGCGCGGGCTTTTGCGCCGCCGGAATCCTGCCCTGCAGCGCCTTCCACACGCCGTTCAGCCGCCGGTCGGCGTCGGAGTAGAGCAGCGGCCATGTCCGCACCGGATCGCCGCCGCCCGCATCGGCATAGGGCGGAACCGGACCGAAGGCGCCGTCGAGCGTCTCCGGGCCGCCCACGCCACCCTTGCGGCAGGCCGCATAATCGGGCGACACGACCACCATGTCTTCGAACAGGTCGAACGTCAGCCGACAGCCGTTCGGCAGGCGGAGCCGATAGGGCTGGAGCGACAGATGATCGCCGATGTCGTCTTCGGCCTCGGTCAATGCCCCGCCCTTGTAGAAGGGGCTGATCGCTGCCTGTGGCGAGACCGCGTAGAAATCGGCATAATAGTTCGCGTCGGCCTAGCACCCGGTTCCAGTCGGCCGGCACAACGTTGCCGGGCGGCTGCTCGCGCTGGAACGGCAGCGTGATATTCAGCGTCGGCGCGTCGGCGCCCTCCCCGCGGTGCAGCTCATTTTCATAGGTGAAATCGGGGGTGACATAGTCCCAGTCGGCCACCTCACCGTCGCGCTGCGCCGCGGCGAGTTCGGCGCCGGACAACAGCATGGCGGCGATGCCAAGTAACGACAGTCGGCGAACGGCCAAGGACATTCGGCGCCTCCATCCCGAGCGGCCCTGTCCGGGCCCAACCGATAATGCCGGCAGAATATTGCGAAGCCTCTGGTTGGCAACAGCTTTTCCAGCCATGGCCCCAACGGGGAGAAATTTCCGCACCATCATGGGCAGGAGGAATGGCGGGCGCGGGCAAAGCCCGCTGTGAACAAGATCACAGCCGCTTCCCGGTGTCGCTCAAGCCGCGATCGAGACGATATTCCGTCGATTTGGAGGAATGGCGCACCCGGAACGATTCGAACGTCCGACCCCCAGATTCGTAGTCTGGTGCTCTATCCAGCTGAGCTACGGGTGCGTGGAGACGCGCCTTTAAGGGGGAGCGCGCGGGGGCGCAACCCCCTATTTCGGATTTGTGACCGGGGCGCAGGACGACTGGCGCCGCGCCGCGTCGAGCCCGCCGATTTCCGCCGGATCCTTGAGTAGCAGGCGGATCAGCGCGATGCCGCGGTCGTGGTTCGTGCGCACGACTTCGGCGCCCGCGGGCACCGCCTGCCCCTCGCGCGCGACGACGACTCGCCAGGGCCTGCCGCCCGCCTCGACATCGTTGCGCACGAAGATGACGTCGGTCGCCGCATCGAAGATGCTGAGCGAGTTGTAGCGGCCCGGCACCGGGGTCACGTCGATCGCGACCGGTCCGCCCGACAGGTCGTAGGGACAGCTCGAATAGGCGAGGTCGGGGCTGGGCCGCACGACCGGCTGGCGCTCGGGCGTCGCGAGATCGCCGTAGGACATCTTGTTGATACCGCCCTGCCCGAGCCGGTCCATCGCGACGGTCATCAGGCCATAGGGGATGTACAGGATCGCGGACCATGCGGCCGCCGTGGCGACGAGCAGGCCGAACAGGATCGGGCCGAGCCATTGGCGCATGTCAGCAGCCCTCCTTCACGATTTGCGGGAGCGCCGCCTTCGCGGGATCGGCGCGGAAGGCCGGACCGGGATTGTACATGCGCAGCGTCAGCTGGAAGGGCTGACCCTTGATGCCGGGGAGCCAGGCGGTACCCTCCGGCTTGTCGGGTGAAATGGTCACGCGCCATTCGCCCCTGGCATCGAGCGCGACATTGGCGCCGTTGACCGACCAGACGCGGCCCGGATTATCGACCAGATAGCCCTTGTCGTCATAGACGGTGACGCTCCACCAGCGCGCGTCGAGCGGCGTGCCCGACAGGCGGTAGCGGCAATCGCCGTCGAGCGGCGCGCCCGCGGCGTCGGTCTTCGCCATCCAGTAGATGGTCTCCTTCGCGGGCAGCGCGAGCAGCCCCGAACGCGCGACCATCGCGCGGGTCAGCGGATCGGTCGCCTTGGTCCCGTAACCGAGCGAGGTCGTCCATGGACCGTTGCGGACCGCGCCGTCGCCAAGGCCGCCCTTGGTGAGCGCCCAGGCCGCGCCGAGTCCCAGCGCCAGCCCGCCCACCAGGGTGATCGCATAGCGGTGCCAGCCTTTCATGACGCATCCCCCTCACCCGTCGCCCCCGCGAAGGCGAGGGCCGCCGTCGGCCTTGTCAGGCACCGCTGCATCGACCATCCAGCGGCCCCCCCGCCTTCGCGGGGGCGACGGTTATTTTGCCTTCAGCGCCGCCTGTGCCGCCGCCAGCCGTGCGATGGGCACACGGTAGGGCGAGGCGCTGACATAGTCGAGGCCGGTTTTTTCGCAAAAATGGATGCTCGGCGCGTCGCCGCCATGCTCGCCGCAGATGCCGAGCTTGACCGCCGGGCGCGTCCTGCGGCCGCGATCGGCGGCGATCTCGATCAACTGGCCGACGCCCTCGACATCGAGGCTGACGAAGGGATCGGTGACGAAGATGCCCTTGTCGACATATTGCGTCAGGAAGCGGCCCGCATCGTCGCGGCTGATCCCGATCGTGGTCTGGGTGAGGTCGTTGGTGCCGAAGCTGAAGAATTCGGCGGCCTCGGCAATCTCGCCCGCCATCAGCGCGGCGCGCGGCAGTTCGATCATCGTGCCGACGAGATAGGAAATCTCGCGGCCCTTTTCAGCGAAAACCGCCTTCGCCGCCGTATCGACGACCGCCTTCATGAGGTCGAATTCGCGGCGCGTCGCGACGAGCGGGATCATCACCTCGGGGATCGGCGCGGCGCCGGTTTCGGCAGCAACGTCGCACGCCGCCTCGAAGATCGCGCGCGCCTGCATCTCGTAGATTTCGGGATAGGTGACGCCGAGGCGGCAGCCGCGATGGCCGAGCATCGGGTTGAATTCGTGCAGTTCGTTGGCGCGCGCCTTGAGCGCCTCGATCCCCACGCCCGCCGCCGCGGCGACATCGGCGAAATCCTCCTCGCGCGTCGGCAGGAATTCGTGCAGCGGCGGGTCGAGCAGGCGGATCGTCACCGGCAGACCCGCCATGACCTCGAAGATCGCGGCGAAATCGCCGCGCTGTTCGGGAAGCAGCTTGGCGAGCGCGGCGCGGCGGCCTTCTTCGCTCTCGGCGAGGATCATCTCGCGCACCGCGGTAATGCGCGCGGCGTCGAAGAACATATGTTCGGTGCGGCACAGCCCGATGCCCTCCGCGCCGAAATCGCGCGCGACCTGGGCGTCCTGCGGGGTTTCGGCGTTGGTCCGCACCTTCATGCGGCGGACCTTGTCGGCCCACGCCATCAGCGTGCCGAAATCGCCGACCAGTTCGGGCAGCAGCGTCGGCACCTCGCCCGCCATCACCTCGCCGGTCGAGCCGTCGAGGGTGATGATGTCGCCCTCCTGCAATTCGCGGCCCGCGACACGCAGCACACGCGCCGTACTGTCGATGCTGAGCCCGCCCGCGCCCGAGACGCAGGGGCGGCCCATGCCGCGCGCGACCACTGCCGCATGGCTGGTCATCCCGCCGCGCGCGGTCAGGATGCCCTTCGCCGCGTGCATGCCGTGGATGTCCTCGGGCGACGTTTCGACGCGGACGAGGATCACCGCTTCGCCCATGCCCGCCGCTTTTTCCGCGCTGTCGGCGTCGAACATGATCTTGCCCGACGCCGCGCCGGGGCTGGCGGGCAGCCCCTTGGTGAGCACGTCGCGCGGCGCCTTGGGGTCGAGCGTCGGGTGGAGAAGCTGGTCGAGTGCGCCGGGATCGACGCGCTGCACCGCTTCCTCTTCCGAAATCAGCCCTTCCGCGGCCATGTCGACCGCGATCTTCAGCGCCGCCTTGGCGGTGCGTTTGCCCGAGCGCGTCTGCAGCATCCACAGCTTGCCGCGCTCGACGGTGAACTCGATGTCCTGCATGTCGCGATAGTGATTTTCGAGCGTGTCGAAGACGCGGCCCAGCTCGGCGAAGGTCTCGGGCATCGCCTCTTCCATCGACAGCGGCTTGGCGCCCGCCTTCTCGCGCGCCACCTTGGTCAGATATTGCGGCGTGCGGATGCCCGCGACGACATCCTCGCCCTGGGCATTGATCAGCCATTCGCCGTACCAGGCGCGCTCGCCGGTCGCGGGGTCGCGGGTGAAGGCGACGCCGGTCGCCGAGGTGTCGCCCATGTTGCCGAACACCATCGCCTGCACATTGACCGCGGTGCCCCATTCGCCGGGGATCGAGTTCAGGCGGCGATAGACTTTCGCGCGGTCGCTTTCCCAGCTCGCGAAGACGGCCCCGATCGCGCCCCACAGCTGGTCCTTGGGATCCTGCGGGAAAGGCGCGCCGGTCTCGCGCGCGACGATCGCCTGATATTCCTTGACCAGCGCCTGCCAGTCCTCGGCCGCCATCTCGGTGTCGAGATAGAAGCCCTTGTCTTCCTTTGCGATCTCGAGCGCTTCCTCGAACTCGGCATGGTCGAGCCCCATGACGACATCGGCGTACATCTGGACGAAGCGGCGATAGCTGTCCCACGCGAAACGCGGATCGCCCGAGGCTTCGGACAGGCCGAGCACGGTCGCATCGTTGAGCCCGAGGTTGAGCACCGTGTCCATCATGCCGGGCATCGACACGCGCGCGCCAGAGCGGACCGAGACGAGCAGCGGGTTGGCCGGATCGCCGAACGTGCGGCCGGTCAGCCCCTCGATATGCGCGATGCCCGCGGCGACCTCTTCGGCCAGCCCGGCGGGAAATTGTTCGCCATTCGCATAATAGGCGGTGCAGACCTCGGTGGTGATCGTCAGCCCCGGCGGCACCGGCAGCCCGATCGAAGCCATTTCGGCGAGGTTCGATCCCTTGCCGCCCAGCAATTCCTTCGAGCGTTCACGCGTGGTCGCGTCACCGCCGAACAAATGCACCATGTTGGTCTGGGTAGGCGTCGTCATCATATGCTCCTGCTGCCCCTGGGGAGGAGGTTGCGGTCGAATAGGTATGCAATCCCGGTTGGTCGATTCAATTTTACTTTGTCGTTCCCAAAGCGCCCCTACCCCGTTCGCATCGAGCCCTTCGACTCGCTCAGGATTCGAGATGCCCATCGGTCGTTCGTGCCTTCACACTGTCTCGACTTCGCTCGACACGAACGGAAATTCAAACGCGGCTCTAACCCTCGATCTTCGAGAAATCGGCGACACCATGCACCGCAGACGTAAAGCGCGACAGCAGGCCAAGGCGCCAGGCGCGGACCGCTTCGTCGGGGTCGTTGACCATCACGCCCTCGAAAAAGGCGTCGATCGGGGCGCGGAGCGAGGCGAGCGCGGCCATGGCGTCGGTGAAGCGTTCCTCGGCGACCGCGGCGGAGGCCGCGGGCTCGGCGGCGTCGAGCGCGGCGAGGAGGGCGGCGTCATGCTCCGTCATGCTCCCCGGCGAAAGCCGGGGCCCAGCGGCACCGTCGTCGTGGGCCCCGGCTTCCGCCGGGGACCTGCCCTGCCCCGCCTGCTTCAGAATATTCGCCGCGCGCTTGTAGCCCGCGAGGAGATTCGTGCCGTCCTCGGTCGCCATGAACGCCTGCAACGCCTTCACCCGGGCGAGCAGGCGGACGAGATCATCCTCGCCGCCGAGCGCGAACACCGCGTCGATCAGGTCGTGGCGGACGCCGGCTTCGCGTTGCTGGACTTTGAGGCGGTCGGCGAAGAAGCCCAAAACGACCTGCGCCGCAGCCCAAACCGCGGCAAATCGCTGTTCAAAGCGTTGTTTGAATGCGGATCTTTCGGCTTCGTTGATAGCATCGAAAGCAGCGGCAATGCCGTCATCGCTCCTAGAAAGCTCTCCAAACATCAGCGAACTTCGAAGCGAAGTTGCCGATTCATGGACGGTTTTGTCTTCTACCACGCGAAGAAGCATCGCCATACGAATTGCGTGCAGTAAATGAAGTCGTACGTCATTTTCAGCGATTATCAGAAGCACAGCCAATGCGGACCGACGAAGCGCAAATGGGTCTTTAGATCCCGTAGGTGTTAATTCTTCAAAGAAAAACTGAGCAACACTATCCAACTTGTCGGCTAAACTGACCACGACCGTCACCGGCGCGGTCGGCACGTCATCGCCCTGCCCGACCGGCTTGTAATGATCGCGGATCGCGTCGGCGACGGCGTCGGGCAAGCCTTCGGCGCGGGCGTAATAGCCGCCCATCAGGCCTTGCAATTCGGGGAATTCGCCGACCATTTCGGTGACGAGGTCGGCCTTCGCCAGACGCGCGGCGCGTTCGGCCTGGTCAGCCAACTCCGTGCTCCCCGGCGAAAGCCGGGGTCCAGTTGCGCCGTCGCTGTGGGCCCCGGCTTTCGCCGGGGAACGCTCTGTGACGATGCCCTCTTCGACCAGCCACCTTGCCAGCTTCGCGACGCGCTCGACCTTGTCGGCGACGGTGCCGAGCTTTTCGTGGAAGGTGATGTTCGCCAGCTTCTCGGCGTGCTGCTCCAGCGTCTTCTTCTGGTCCTGCTCCCAGAAGAAGCGCGCGTCGGACAGACGCGCGGCGAGCACCTTGCGGTTGCCCGCGACGATCTCGGCGCCGCCATCGGTCGCGTCGATGTTCGCAGTGCAGACGAAGCCGTTGGCTAACTTACCATTAGACGACTGACAGACGAAATATTTCTGGTTCACGCGCGCGGTGAGCTGGATCACCTCGGGCGGCACCTCGAGAAACGCCTCGTCGAAGCGGCCGAGCAGCGGCACCGGCCATTCGGTGAGGCCGGCATTCTCGATCACCAGCCCTTCGTCCTCGACCAGCGTCAGGTCGGCGTCGGCCGCGGCCTTGGCGGCGCCGTCGCGGATGATACGCGCACGCTCCTCATGGTCGACGATGACATGGCAGGCGCGCAATTTCTCGGCATAATCGGCGGCCGAACCGATGGTGATCTCGCCCGGGCAGTGGAAGCGGTGGCCGAGCGTCGCGAAACCGCTGGCGATCCCGCCGATTTCGCACGGCACCAGTTCCTCGCCGAAGATCGCGACGATGCCCGACAGCGGGCGCACCCAGCGCAGACTTTCGCTGCTCGCGCTTGCCTTGCCCCAGCGCATCGACTTGGGCCAGGCGAAGGCGCGGACGATCGCGGGAATCGCTTCGGCCAGCACCTCGGCGGTCGCGCGGCCGGGCTTGTCGATCACCGCGAAATAGACGCCGTCGCGGTCTTCGAGCTGGTCCTGGGTCAGGCCAGTCTTGCGCAGGAAGCCTTCGAGCGCCTGCGGCGGCGCGCTGCTGCGCGGGCCCTTGAGTTCTTCGCTGACCGCGGCGGTGGCTTCGGGCAGGTCCCTTGCAATCAGCGCGAGGCGGCGCGGGGTCGACCAGATGGTGAGTTCGCCCGCTTCGAGGCCCGCGGCGCTCAGTTGCGCACGGAACAATTTTTCCAGCTCGGCGCGTGCCCCGGCCTGCATCCGCGCCGGGATTTCCTCGCTGCGCAGTTCGAGAAGAAAATCGGTCACAGCGCCCACCCCGGATATTTCGCGGCCCAGCGCTCCGATTGGCTGTCGATCCACGCCTTGCAGCTGCCCTTCGCGAGGTCGCGGACGCGGGCCATGTAGTTGGCGCGTTCCTGCACGCTGATCACGCCGCGCGCTTGCAGCAGGTTGAAGAGGTGGCTCGCCTCGATCGCCTGGTCATAGGCCGCGAGCGGGACGCCCGCGGCGATCGCACGCTGACACTCGGCCTCGGCGGCCTTGAAGCCCGCGAACAAGGTATCGGTGTCGGCGACCTCGAAATTCCATTTCGAGAACTGGCGTTCGTTTTCGAGGAACACGTCGCCATAGCTGACCGCCGCGACATCGCCGACCGCGTCGGAGAAGCGCAGGTCGTACACATTGTCGACATTCTGGATATACATGGCGAGCCGTTCGAGCCCGTAGGTGAGCTCGCCCGCGACGGGCTTGCAGTCGAAGCCGCCCATCTGCTGAAAATAAGTGAACTGGGTCACCTCCATCCCGTCGCACCAGACCTCCCACCCCAGCCCCCATGCGCCGAGCGTCGGCGATTCCCAGTCGTCCTCGACGAAGCGGATATCGTGGAGCAGCGGATCAATGCCGATCGCCGCGAGCGAGCCCAGATATTGTTCCTGCAGGTCGGCGGGCGACGGCTTCAGGATCACCTGATACTGGTAATAATGCTGGAGCCGGTTCGGATTCTCGCCGTAACGGCCATCGGTGGGCTGCAGCGGCTCGGCTGGACATAGGCGACGTTCCACGGCTCGGGGCCCAGGCTGCGCAGCGTCGTCGCGGGGTGGAAGGTACCGGCGCCGACGCGCATGTCATAGGGCTGCAGGATCGCGCAGCCGCGCGCGCTCCAATAAGCGTGCAGCGTCAGGATCATGTCCTGAAAACTCAGAGGATGCTTGGCGTCCGCCTCGGCCACGGCCGGTATTCCTTCGCAGGTGCAAAAATCGCCGCCGCATTGGCGCAGCGGGGCGCGAGGGTCAAGGCTCCGCGCCCTCCGGACCCTTGCGAAACTGCGCCCTTTGTCAGGTCTTCAAAACTTTTTGTCAGGTGTTGTTGACATAGTCAGCGAATCACGACATATAGTCAACAACACCTGACACAAAGACAGGTGGGCATGACCAACATCCAGCAAGGAGAATAGACATGATGACCCGTAGCCTGATCCTCGCCCTCTCGCTCGCCGTCGCCGGCACCCCCGCGATCGCCGCCGAACGGCCGACCGCCGAGGTCCGCATCGCCGACCTCGACCTCGCCACAGCGCAGGGCCAGCAGCGCCTCGAAACCCGCGTGAAGAGCGCGGCGCGCAGCCTGTGCGACACCGGCGAGCGCGGCGTCGCCGCGATGACCCGCCAGTCGCAGTGCATCGCCGAAGTGCTGGCGAGCGCCAGGCCGCAGGCCGACCAAGCCATCGCCCGCGCCGGGGGCGGCACCCGGCTGGCGCTGCTGATGGTTCGCGCCGCGCGGTGATGGCGGAATACCGGCATTTGCCCTTTCGCCACGACCGATGCTCCCCGGCGTCGACGGGCGACCTGAGCTGGAGCGCCATCCATCGCGGCGGCACTCCAGCCTCTTGGCCCGCACATGCGGACCTTTCCGTCAGTGGGAATCCGGCTATGACCGGGCGAATGACGATGCTGGCGAGGCGCCGATGAACAACAAACTGAAAGTGCTGCGCGCGATGCGCAACTGGAGCCAGGCCGAACTCGCCGACCGGCTCGACGTGTCGCGGCAAGCGGTGAATGCGATCGAAACCGGGAAATACGATCCGTCGCTGCCGCTTGCCTTCAAGCTCGCGCGCCTGTTCGACATGAAGATCGAGGACATTTTTGATGACGGTTCCCAAGGAAATGGCGATGACTGATACCGGCAAGGCAATCAAAACCCGGCGTCCGATGTCGCCGCGGCGCCGACGCTACTGGCAGTCACTGGGCGCCGCCGGCGTGATCGGCGGCATCGTCGGAGGCTGGATCGTCGCCGATCAGCCCGCGGGCCGGAACGCCCTCGAAATGGCGAGCACGGGCGCGCTGAGCGAAGGGTTCGCAATCGGCGCCTCGATCTTCTGGACCATGCGGCCTCGCGCTTTGCCTGATCGTCTATCATCGCGCGATCGACGACCATGAGGAACGGGCCTGGCTGTGGGCCGGGCTTGCGGGGTGGTATGCCTTCATCGTCCCCGCGCCCGTCTGGTGGGTCCTCCACCGCGCCAGCCTGGCGCCGCCCGCCGACGCGATGCTGTTGTTCATCCTGTCGCTGGTGGTGAATGCCATCGTCTATCTGTGGCTCAAATTTCGCTGATGCGGCTCCCGCTTCCTTCCTTTTCCCGCCCATATGATTGAAAGGCATCCCGTGAAACGCTGGCTCAGAACACTCGCCGCGAGCTGTGCGGTCATCCCCTTCGCCCAATGCGCAATGGCGCCGGGCGGCAATGTCGCGCAAGCCGCCGAACCCGCGGCGGTGGCCGCGTCCGTCCCGACGGTCGACGCCGATCCCGCATTATGGGTGGTGAAGGATGAGGACACGACGATCTACCTGTTCGGCACCGTCCATTTCCTGAAACCCGGCCTCGGCTGGTTCGACGAGGCGGTCAGGGAAGCCTTCGACGAATCCGACGAGCTGATCCTCGAAATGGTGATGCCCGAGGATCGCGCGACGCTCAAGGCGACGACGGAAAAGCTGGCGATCGACCCCGCCGGGCGAACGATGGCAAGCCGCATGAGCCAGGCCGACCATGATGCCTATGCCGCGTCGCTCGTCTCGCTCGGCATGGAACCCGCCGGATTCGAAAAGTTCGAGCCATGGTATATGGCGGTCAACCTGTCGGTGCTGCCGCTGTTGATAAAGGGCTATGACCCCGCACTGGGTCCCGAAATGACGCTGACCCGTGCGGCAAAGGACGACAACAAACCGATTGCCGGCTTCGAAACCTTCGAGGAGCAGTTCGGCTTTTTCGACGGCCTGTCCGACGCCGCGCAGCTGGAATATCTGCGTTTGGTGGTGCGCGATATGGATAGCATCGTGCCGACGCTCGACAAGCTGGTCGACCAATGGGCCAGGGGTGACACCGGGGCGCTCGCGACGACGATGAACGAGGGCATGATCGAGACCCCTGAACTGGCGAAGACCCTGCTGTGGGATCGCAACGCGCGCTGGGCCGACGCGATCAAGGCCCGCATGGACCAGCCGGGCACGGTGCTCGTCGCGGTCGGCGCGGGCCATCTCGCGGGCGACAGGAGCGTGCAATATTATCTCGGGCAGCGCGGGTTGACTGCCGAGCGGATCGACTATTGACCCGAGAGCCGTGCCTTGCGCGGGGGCAGCGCCGCCGCCTTGCCGCGGCCCTGTTCGCGTGCCTGCTGGCGGCGTGCGGCGCCGCTCCCGATCCGCAGCGCGCCACGCGCGGCGATGTGGCTGGTCGAGGATAATGACACGCGGCTCTATATGCTCGGCACGATGCACGCATTGCCCGCCGGTACCGACTGGGATGAGGGCGCCGTGGGCAAGGCCGTCGCGGCGGCGGACGAGCTGGTACTCGAACTGTCGCCGGGCGAACTGGCCGCGGCGGGCGGCGAATTCCAGCAGCTGGCACCGCGAGACGCGCCACTGCCGATCGACCGGCGCTTGCCCGCGCCCGCGCTCGCCGCCTACCGCGCGCTCGAAGCGAGCGGCAACGGCCAGCCGTTCGGCGGAGACGCGCTCGACGATTGGGCGGTGATGGTGGCGATGGGTCAGCGCGCGGCGCAAAATGCGCGGCTGTCGCCCGCCGACGGGGTCGAAACGGGGCTGATGGCGGCATTCAGTGCCGCCGGCAAGCCGATCACGGGACTGGAGACCGCCCGCGAACAGCTCATGCTGTTCGAAACGCTCGATCCCGCAACGCAACGCGCCTTGCTGACCAAGGCCGCCGCCGGCGCCGGCAAGGCGGTCGCCGAAGTCGAAGCCCTGACCGCGGCCTGGTCGCGCGGCGACGTGAAGGCGCTGGAGGCAATGGTCAACGAGGATGTCGACACGGTGCCAGCCGCGCGCGCCGCGATCATCACCGAGCGCAACCGCCGCTGGACCGCCTGGGCGAGCTGGCGAATGGACCGGCCCGGGACGGTACTGGTCGCGGTCGGCACCGGGCATCTGATCGGCGCCGAGGGCATGCCGGCGATGCTGGCTGCCAAGGGGTACAAGGTGGTGCGGGTGCAGTAGGGCGGCATTGGGGTAGCTCAAAGACATTCCCCTCCCTTTTAGGGAGGGGTTAGGGGTGGGTAGCGAGCGCAGCGAGCAAGAAGGAAGAGCGCCGCCTTCGGCGGCAACCCACCCCCAACCCCTCCCTAAAAGGGAGGGGAGAACGAACGTCCGCCAACTCCCGAAAGCAGCCGGATTTCCGCCGGGAACGGCGCCCCCTTTAAAACGCATTGTCAACCATATCAGTTATGATATGTCATCCCACGCGGCTATCGAGTCGCGATTTGGGAGAATCTTCAATGAAAAAGAAGCTCTTAGCGGGCGCGATGGCGCTCGCCCTGGTCGGCTGTAGCGAAAAGCAGGCCGACGAATCCGCATCTTCCTCCCCCACCGCCGAGGCCGCCGCGGAAGTCGCCGCCCCCGCCGCGCGATCGACCGACGAAGAAGTGCCCGGCGTTTCCATCTCCTCTGCCCCGGGTGTCGCCTTCGATTACAGCTATTCCTTCAGCCTCGACGACGCGATCATCTCCAAAGTCCAGCAGGAACATGCCGAAGCGTGCGAAATGCTCGGAACCGCGCGCTGCCGCATCGTCGACGTCCGCTACCAGCTCAACGACGAGAAGCGCGTCGAGGCGCAGACGCAGTTCAAGCTCGACCCCGGCATCGCGCGCCGCTTCGGCGCCGACGCGATCGCCAGCGTAGAAAAGGCCGAGGGCGTGCTGGCCGATGCCACGGTCGCGGGGGAGGATGTCGGCAGCCAGATCGACGCCTCGCAGACGCGCAGCGCCGGGGCCGCCGCCGAGATCGAACGGCTCGAAGCGCGGTTGAAGGCCGGCGGGCTCGACAGGAATGAGCGCGCCGAAATCCTGGAGCAGATTTCGGCGCTCAAGGGCCAGCTCGGCGAGGAACGCCAGACCCGCCGCGACGGCGAGGCGCGGATCGCGACGACAAGCGTGGTCTTCAACTATGTCGGATCGGGCGGCCTGCCGGGGATCGGGCACAAGAATCCCTTCGCCGACGCGGGCGAGACGCTGATGTTCAGCGGTGGCACCGCCCTCTCCTTCGTGCTGACGCTCGGCGCCGCGGTGCTGCCCTGGGCGCTGCTGATCGGGCTGCTCGTGCTGATCTGGCGCAGCAATGCGGTCGTCGCGCTGCGCCGCCGCCTTGGCGGCAAGCCCGCGCCGGAGGCTCCGACGAGCTGACGCAGCGCATGGGCGTCGCTTGCAAAGCTGCCCTGCCGCATTATGGCGATGGCCATGACGGGGCAGGCATCATGGCTGGACCAGGCGCGCGACGCCCATCGCCGCGGCGATGACGGTGCCGAGGCGGCGGCGCTCGACGGCGCGATCCGCGCCGACCGCGGCAATATCGCCGCGATCCTCGCGATGGCCGAGCTCAAGCGGCGGCAGGCCGATGACCGCGCGGCGGGGAGCTTCTATCGCCTCGCGCTCAGCACCGCGGCGCAGGCGCGGAATGTGCCGCTCGCGCTGCATCCGGGACTGCAACGCGCCGAGGCCTTTCTCGCCGCGACCGAAAAGGCGTTCGCCGACCATCTGCTCGGGCAGTTGCGGAATGCCGGGATCGACGCGGCGGGCGCCACCCCGCGCGTGGCCGAGGCGCTGCGCCTGCTCGCGGGCGAACAGGCGCTCTATCTGCAACAGCCGAGCATGTTCTATTTCCCGGGTCTGGCGCAACGCGCCTTTTTCGAGCGCGCGGAGTTCGATTGGGCACCGGAAGTCGAGGCCGCGACCGCGGCGATCCGTGCCGAGCTGGAAAGCCTGATCGCGGCGGCCGCCGACCGTTTCGGCCCCTATGTCACCGCCAGCCCCGACCGCCCTCCCCCGAACAACCCCTTGCTCGACAAGCACGACTGGGGCGCGGCATGGCTGTGGAAGGACGGCGAAATCGCCGGGGGCATGGAGGCGCTGTGTCCGCAGGCGCTGGCCGCGCTGACTCATGCGCCGCAGCCGGTGATTCCGGGACGCGCGCCGCTGGCGCTCTTTTCGCGGCTCACGCCCGGCACGCATATCCAGCCGCACCACGGCATGCTTAACACGCGGCTGATCTGTCACCTGCCGCTGATCGTGCCCGACGGCTGCGGCCTGCGCGTCGGCGCCGAAACGCGGGAGTGGCGCGAGGGCGAACTGATGATCTTCGACGACAGTTTCGAACATGAGGCCTGGAACCGCGGGACGAGCGACCGCACGGTGATGCTGTTCGAAATCTGGCGCCCCGACATCGGCGCCGACGAGCGCGCGCAGTTGACGCGGATCTTCTCCGCCATCGACAGCTATTCCGAATGACAGCGAAAGAGGAAAGACGATGACCAACCCGGGAATGGACGCCGACATCTATGACGCCTTCATCGAGCAGTTGCAGCGCTATGTCCGCGAGCGGCTGATCCCCGCCGAGGACCAACTCGAGGAACTGGGCCGCGTTCCCGACGATATCCTCGCCGAAATGCGCGACATGGGGCTGTTCGGCATCACCATGCCCCCCGAATATGGCGGCGCCAGCATGAACGTCAGCCAGTACGTCAATTTCATCAAGGAGATCGCCTACGCCTCGCCCGCCTATCGCTCGATCGTGTCGATCAACATCGGCATGGTGTGCAAATCCTTGCTCGGTTTCGGGACCGAGGCGCAGAAGGCCGAATGGCTGCCGAAGCTGGCAACCGGCACCATCGCCGCCTTCGGCCTGACCGAGCCCGACAGCGGGTCGGACAGCGCGGCGATGAAGACGCGCGCGGTGCGTGACGGCAACGGCTATGTGCTGAACGGCACCAAGCGCTACATCACCAACGCCCCCTTCGCCGACGTCATCCTCGTGATGGCGCGCACCAACGCCGAGGCGCTGCCCAAGAACGCGCATGTCAGCGCCTTCCTCGTCCCCCGCGATGCGCCGGGCGTGTCGATCGGCAAGCCCGACGGCAAGATGGGCCAAGCGGGCTCGCAGATCGCCGATGTGATCCTGGAGGATGTGCATGTCGACGGCGACGCGCTGCTCGGCGGACAGGAAGGCATCGGCTTTCGCGCCGCGATGCAGAGCCTCGACAACGGCCGCCTCTCGGTCGCCGCGGCGAGCGTCGGCTATGCCAAGCGGATGCTCGACGCGGGCCTCCAATATGCGATGGAGCGCAAGGCGTTCGGCGAACCGATCGCGAACTTCCAGCTGATCCAGGCGATGCTCGCCGACAGCAAGGCCGAAATCTATGCCGCCGAATGCATGCTGACCGACGCCTGCGCGCGCGCCGACCGCGGCGAGAAGATCCTCGTCGAGGCCGCCGCCACCAAGATGTTCGCCAGCGAAATGTGCGGCCGCGTCGCCGACCGCGTCGTCCAGATCCACGGCGGCGCGGGATATCTCAAGGAATATCTCGCCGAACGCTTCTATCGCGACTGCCGCATTTACCGCATTTATGAAGGGACCACGCAGATTCAGCAGCTAGTCATCGCGAAGAACATGATTCGCGACTACGCCGGATAAGATGTGGAGCCTACTCCGCCGGGTGCCCGCCGCTACAGGGCGATGTTGAGCCCGATGCTGCCGGCGTGCGCGGTATAGCCGTTGCCGAACCGGCCGTCATAGCCGAACGAGAGCCGGGCGCGGGGCGCCAGCGGGATGGCCAGGCGCGCGCCCAGCAGCGCGCCGTCGGGCTCGCGCGCGCCGCTCATCTCGAGGATGCGGCCCGGCGCGATGGCGAAGGCGACCGGCAGGCTGCGCTCGCGGCCGTCGAGCACCGCGAGATAGCGGGCATGCGCGGCGAGCGAGAAGCCGCCGAAATCGCGCCCGATTTCGACACCGGCCGAGGCACGCGCGCGATCGGCCTTTTCCTTCGCGGCCGCGAGACCGAGGGCGTCGGTTTCGACGAAAGCGTCGGTCGTCAGGCGGACATAGTCGAGCCCGACACCCGGACGCAGCGTCCAGCCCCCCGTCTCGACGGCATAACCTGCGTCGAGCGCGACGCCGGTCAGGCGCACGTCATAATCGGCATCGGACACTCCGATGATCGTGCGCCGTGTCCCGGCATCGCCGAAGCCGTGGACCGCGGCGAGCGATGCGCTGAACGGTCCGCTGTCGAAGCGCAGCACCGCGCCCAGCTGGGTCAGGGTGACCTCGCCGGTCTCGAGCGCGCCGGGGACGTCGATGTCGAGCCTGGCCATGGTCGACCCCCGCGGCCAGCGTGACGCCGGGCGCCACCGCCACGCCGACTCCCCCGGCGAAACCCCAGGCGTCGCGCCGCCCGCGCTGGTTGACCCGGAAGCCATAGAATTCGCCCCAGCCGGCATTGCCCGCCTCGATGCGGCCCAACCGCCCGAGCAGCCGCCCGCCGAGGTCGAACAGGCCCGATTGCACCTCCGCATGGATCGTCCCCACTGCGACGACCTGGCCGGTCAGCGTATATTGCTCCGAGATCGTCGTGGTGTTGGTGGTCTCGGTGGTCTGGTCGATCGTATATTCCGTGTTGGTGATGGTGTTGAAGTTAATATCGCCGACCGCGACATTATTAGGTGTGCCGGGCAAATCCTGACAGGTCGGACGTGTGGTCCCCGGCAACCCTCCAACGTTGCAGGTGGAAAGCTGGCCGGTGGCGATCGTTTCCGCGCCGAAGGTGATGACTGTCGTGTCGGTCGTCTGGGTGTCGGCGAGCGAGTAGGTCGTGGTGCTCGATGATGAGGTGTTGGTGGACGAGGCGGTCAGCACCGGCGCGCCAATGATGACGCCCGGCCCGCGCGGCCGTGGTGATGGCGGCGCGCGCGGCGACGACGCCGGCCTGCGCCGCCGGATCGGCAAAGGCGACCGCAAAAGTTTGGTCGTAGAGCGGCGCGCCGCCGAGCAGGCGACCGATGATCTGGGTCGAATAATTGGTGACGTTGGTGGTGGTCGTCGTCGCCGGGTTGAAGACGAGGCTCTGGGTCTGCGAAATCGAGAAGGTCGTGGAGCCGCCCGAAGCGATATCCAGATACACGTTGTTGGCGTCATAGCGCAGGCTGACCGGCGCGTCGGGCTGGCTGGTCAGCGGGTTGAACGTGCCGCTGATGCCGCTCGGCGGCGTTGAGCAAGGTGAAGGTGCCGCTGGTGAAGCCGCCGTTGATCGCGATGGCGGTCAGGCTGCCGGCGAGGCTCGCCGTGCCGGTGACGTTGACCCGGTCGTTGCTCCCGTTGCCGACATCGACCCGGAAGCTGCTGCCGGCGCCGAAGACCAGATTGCCATTGACCGTCAGCGTCCCGATCGTGCCATCGCCGCCGGGCGACAGCGTGCCGTTGACGGTGCTCGTCCCGACGCTGCCCGCGCCGCCGAGCGTGGCGCCGCCCGCCACCGTGACGGCGCTGGCCAGCGATCCGTTGACCAGCAAAGTGCCCGCCGCGACATGGGTCGCGCCGCTATAGGTGCTGGCGCCGGTCAGGGTTAGCGTGCCCGCCCCTTGCTTGGTCAGCGCGCCCGTGCCGGAAATTCTGCCGCCATAGGTCAGCGCGTCCGACCGGTTGAAGATCAGGGTGCCGCGATTGGCGATGTCGCCGCTGATCGTGCCCGCCGTGCCGCCATTGCCGATCCTGAGGGTGCCGTCGAAGTCGGCGGCGGTGTTCGCCGAACTGATCGTGCCGAGGTTGAGGATGTCGACGACCCCGGTTCCGCCCGGCAGCCGCTGGACGGTGACGCCCACATCGGTGCCGGTGACGGTCGCGCCTTCGCGGATCGTCACGTCGACATTGCCGTCGGCGGGCACGAGGAACAGCCCGCCGCTCCCGCTGACATCGCCCGCAATGTCCGCGATCACCGAACCCGCGTCGGGCTGGAGCTGGACGCCGATGCCGATAGCGTCGTTCCCCCTTATCGTCGAGCCCGCCGCCGTGGTCAGGCGCATCACGCCCCCGTCCTGGAACATCGACAGGCCGCTCGCCTGCCCGGTGATCGCGGCGCCCGCCGCGATCGTCACGTCGGTGCCGCCCCGGCCGCCCGCGACCGTCATGGCCGGGCCGAGCGTCTGGGTGATGCGCGCATCGGTGGTGATCGTCGCGGCGGCGGTCGCCGGCGCATTGGGCAGGACCTGGACCCTCAGTTCCCCGGTCAGCACCGAGCCCCCGGTCATCACCAGGTTGATGTTGTCCCGCGTGAACAGCCGGAGCGCCCCGGCTGAGGCCTGGGTGGAGGTAAACGTGCCGCCATGGAACCAGGCGTTGATCGGGCCGCCCGTCTCGGCGCGGACGTTGAAACCGCCTTGGCCGCTGAAGACGCCGGTGACCGGCGCCGCCGCCGACCCGATGTCGATGCCGCCGCCGTTGGCGTTCGTCATGATCACGCCGTAGGCCGGCGATGCTGCCGGCGGCGTGGCATTGGTCGCGGCGCTGCCGTTGCCGCGATAGGTGACGAGGCCGCCATTGCCCTCGACGACAAGGCCGTGGACCAGCACGCTGGTATCGGTCGCGCCCGATGTGTTCGACACCGTGCCGTTGTTGGTGACGGTGACCGGATTGCCGCCCGTGCCGCGCACGTACAGGCCATAGCCGCGGACCGTCGCGCTCGGCGCCGATCGTCGCGTCGATCCTGTTGCTGAAGGTCTGCAGAGAAGCCGTCGTCGACGGGCTGTTGCCGTTGTTGTTGAAATCGTCTGTCGTGACCGTGTCGCCGACGCAGTCGAGCGTCGTTACGTCGTCCGCCGTGGTCGTCGCGCATTGCGCCCAAGCCGGCGCGGCCGCGAAAATCCCTGCCGTGGCGCCCAGCAGCGCCGCCGTGCGATATGCCCGCTTACCCATGCTCCGTCCCCTTTTACCACCCCAGGGCGCCGCGCCCCTGACTCAGAATGCGAAGGTTGCCCGCACCGCCAGCGAGGCGGCTGTAAGGCGCACGCGCGTCGGCCCCGGATAGGCGCCCTCCCCGGTCACCGCCGTGAACGGCGCGGGCGCGGCCGGGCCAGCATTGCTTTGCGTCGCATCGGCGAGGTCGAAGGTCTTCGACCCGTAGTCGCTGTACCGCGCCTCCAGGCCGAGCCGCAGATGGGCCCCGACGCGCTGCTCCACGCCAATCCCGGCGGTCCAGCCGAGCAGGTCCCGCGTCTCCCGCGCGGTCACCAGGAAGGGGCCCTGCGCCGGGAAGGCCTGGGCCGGGGTGCCCGCATTGCCCGCCGGGATCGTGTAGCTGTTGTCCGCGCGCAGCCGCACATGAGCAGCCGGCGAGGCCGCCGGTCGCATAGACCATGGTAGCAGCCGGCATCATAGCCGACGCGCGCGCGTAGCGACCATTGATAACGCGTCTTTGCCTCGCGCCCGAGCGTCACGCTGGAGGCGGGGGCGAGGATGGTGAGCGGAATCTGCACGGTCGATGTCGCGGCCACGGACGATCCGCCCGCGCGCACGTCGCCCTCGATTCCGAACACCGCCCGATCCGACTGGAACTGAAAGCTAGGCCACACCGCCATAGAGGAGCGACGTGTCGCGCCCCCGCGCGGCCAGGGGCGCCAGTGTGGCGGGGACGATTGAGATGGGCTGCGCGCCCGGCGGATCGATGTTCGTATATTGGAGCAGCTGATCGTCGGCCCGCACTGAGAAGCGCTCGCGCACGCCGCCCCCTTCCACTCCGGCATAGAAGCCGGACCAGTCGCCGCCCTCCTGCGCGGCTACCGGCGCGGCCGCGAGGAAGATAGCGCTCGCCGTCGCACCAGCCGCCGCCTTCCAGAAATGTCGCATCGCCCCTTCTCCCTCCAAAAATCCGCGCCTGTTCATGAAGCCCCGGCTAGAAGGCGATCCTGATGCCGATCTCGCCCGAATGGCTGGTCGAATTGCCGGTGAAACGGCTGGACCAGCTCGCGCTGATCGCGGCGTTGGGAGCGATGGTGAAGGCGGCATAGGCGCCGCCCTCCCCGCCCCAGCGGCCCTCGGCCGAGCCGGCGATGCCGAAGCTGCCGGGCGCGGACAGGCCGCCGTCGTCGGCGGTCACGAACCCGCGCCGGTCGCCCGCCACCGCATAAGCCCTGCCCCTGACGCCGAGCCGGAACGGCCCGCCGCCGCCCTCGACCGACAGGCCGAGCGAGGGACGGAATTGATGGCGCGTGACGGGTCGACCGACAGGGGAGCGAGCCCGCCTGCCTCGTCCACCGTGCGGCGCGTGCCAGCCGAGCCAGGTGACGTCGGCGCTCGGCGTCACCGTCACTGCCCCCGCCTCGATCGGATAGCCCGCCTCGATGCCCGCGCCGTAGAGCGTAGCATGATAGGAGGCGGTGGACGTCCCGGCAGCCGGCGGTGGAGCTGGCCTTCGTGTCCACCTCCTGCCGCCCCAGGAAGGCCGCCGCGCTCACTCGCCAGCCGCCCGGCGTCCAGTTGGCGAAGGCGCCGCCGCGGAAGGCCGAGCCCTCGGCCTGCTCGGGGAGCAGCGCGTCCTCCAGCTCCCACTCCCAGTGACCGCCCTCGATGGCGAGGCCGAGCGAGAGGTCGCCGCCGACCTCGGTCACCACGCCGCCGCGCAGGCCGGTAAAGTCCTGCGTCGAGCGCCTCACCGCACCTCGTGCGTCATAATGGCCGAAGCTGCGGTCGCCCTCGACGAACAGCCGCGTCCGCCCGGTCCCGACCGTCGCCGAGCGCCGCCGCGCCCTGCGCGAGCAGGCGGCCGAGGAAGCGGTCCGACTGGCCGAAGCCGACGACCTGCGCCGCCGGATGCGCGCGACCATAGGCGGCGAGCGGGATGTCGAGCGTCACCGTGCCGGTCGCGGTGATCAGCCGCTCGATCGTGGTGGTGACGTAGAGGTCCTGGAAGACGTGAAAGTCGACATTTACCACATTCGTTTCCGGAACGTCGTAAGTGACGCCGCCTTGGCAGGTGCCGAGCGGCCGGTCGCACATGCCGAGATTGCCGACGATGTTTATCCCGGTAAAATTCCCGAACCCCGCCAAGGCATAGGTGTCCCGGCCGGTGATCGCCGAGCTGCGGGTCTCGCTGACGCTTTCGGTGACGCCCGTGCTGCCGACGACCGGGGGCAGGATGCGCCCCCGCAGGCCGGCGAGGGAAGTCTGGCCCATGGCCAGCGCCTGCGCCGCGGCGGCGGTGTCGGCCGTGGCCGAGGCGAGCGGCGTGCCGAGCCCGGCGACCCGGACCTGCGCCGTCACCCCGCCGCCGACCCGCGTCTCCCGGGTCACGACGCTCTCGGTCACACTGTAGGAGAAGGTGGTGGTGGTGGTGAGCAGAACAAAGCCGGGCTGTATCCCGGGCGGGATGAGCTGGCCCGTGTCGAAGCCGTAGCGCGCGATATCGTCGTTGAGCCCGTCCGCGTTCCTGCCCGGCGCACTCGCGGTGATAATCCCGGTTTCGCCGAGCGAATTCACATAGACCGGCTGAATGTCTTCGAGGTCGGTGAACGGGATGTCGAGATCCCGCTCCGAGCCGAGCAAGGTCGTCGGCCGCGGGGTGCCGCCGGCGTCCACCAGCACCGGCCCTTCGGTCAGCGGCGGCGGTGCGCTCTGCGCGTGGGCAGGGCCGGCGACGGCGGCAGCCGATGCCGCCAGGGATGCCGTCGCTGCCGCCAAGTGTCTGAATCGCATCATGTCCTCCCGCACCGGCAGTCTAACTGCCGCCGGATAGGGCGTAACCTCCCGGTTCCGGGAGGTTGACATGGATCCTTGCCGCGAATCGCGAGTTGTGATCTTCTGCCGCGCGTCCTTTGGGGGAGATACTTCCGCCTTGCCCGCCGCCATCCTGTCCCTTGCCGAAGACGCGCTCGCGGCCGACACGGCCGAGGCGGCGAGCGCGCGTTTCTATGCCGCGGCGTCCGCGATGGGGGCCAGCTATCAGCAGACACGGCTCTATCGTGCGGCCCCCGGCGGCGCTGACCAGCGCCAGCCATTGGGCGGCCGGGGGCTTCGTGGCGCGCTACGCCCGCATGGGCTGGGAGGGCAGCGCGGCGTTCGATTATGTCTGCTTCACCTGCAACCCGCTGCTCGCCCCGATCCGCGAGGGGCGCACGCGCTACCGCTTCGGCGAATTCGCGCCCCATGCGCGCAGCGATTATGGCGCCTATTGGGACGCGCTGGGCGAGGCGGGGATCGGCGAGGCGCTGTGCGCCACCTCCTATGGCGAGGGTGGGCTGATCGCCTCACTGCATCTCGGCTTTCCCGAGCGCGACATCGCCGAGAAGGAAGCGCGCGCCTTCCAGCTTGCGGGGCTGATGCTGACCGAGCGGCTGATCGACCTCGCCGGCTCTCCGGCCGACGACGCGCTGGCGCTCACCGCGCGCGAGCGCGATGCGCTGGCGCTCGTCGCCGACGGCAAGACCGATTGGGAGATTTCGGTGATCTTCGGCGTCTCCGAGGCGACAGCGCGCTTTCATGTCGACAATGCTCGCCGGAAGCTGGGCGCCGTCACCCGCGCCCAGGCCGTGGCGCGCATGGCGGCGCGGCGGCTGATTTAGGATATCGGGAGGAGAATCGGGGAGCGGGAGCCGAGGCGGTAGCTGGAGAAGGGTCGCTGGTGGAGCCGAGGGGAATCGAACCCCTGACCTCTGCAGTGCGATTGCAGCGCTCTCCCATCTGAGCTACGGCCCCGCGACCGGGCGGCTCTTAACGGCACTCGCTGGCACTGGCAACGGCTTTTGTGACGATCGGACGGCTTAGCAAGGATTGAGGGGGATATGATGGCGCGAGCGTGGCACCTGACCAGCCGTACGACGGGACTGCCGACGATGGACAATTTCGCGCTGCGCGACCTTCCCGATACCCCGCTCCAGCCCGACCAGCTCCGCGTCAAGAACCTCTGGCTGTCGGTCGATCCCTATATGCGCGGGCGGATGAACGACGCCAAAAGCTATGCGGCGAGCTTCCAGATCGGCCAGCCGATGACCGGCGGCGCGATCGGCGAGGTCGTCGAGAGCGCGATGGACGGCTTTACCCCCGGCGACCTGATCCTGCATATGGGCGGCTGGCGCGACGGCGGGGTCATCGGCCTCGACATGGCGCCGAACAAGCTGCCGCGCGCCGCGCTCGACGCCGGGATGTCGCCGCAGACCTTCCTCCACAATATGGGGCTGACCGGCGGCACCGCGTGGATCGGCCTGCTGCGCGTCGCGGCGGCGAAGCCCGGCGACACCGTCTTCGTCTCGGCGGCGGCGGGCGCGGTCGGATCGGCGGTGGTGCAGATCGCCAAGGCGCGCGAAATGACGGTGATCGGTTCGGCGGGCGGCGCCGGCAAATGCGCCTGGGTCGACGATTTGGGTGCCGACGCGGTGATCGACTACAAGGCCGGGGCGGTGTTGCCGCAGCTCGCGGCAGCGCTGGAAAAGCTCGGCAAGCCCGGCATCGACGTCTATTTCGACAATGTCGGGGGCGAACATCTCGACGCGGCGTTTGCGGTCGCCAACGACTTCGCGCGCTTCGCGATCTGCGGGATGATCGACGTCTACAACGACGGCCGCGCGCAGGAGATGAAATACCTGATCCGCACCATCCCGGCGCGCATCCGCATGGAAGGCTTCATCTACACCGACCAGTTCTTCGACTGCATGGAGGAATTCTACGCCGACATGGGCGGTCTGATCGCCAGCGGCGCGGTGACGATGCACGAGACGGTGCACGAGGGGATCGAGGCGGCGCCCGAGGCTTTTCTGGGACTGTTCGCAGGGGCGAATATGGGGAAGATGCTGGTTCGGGTTTGAGCTGACGCTCCGCTCTCTCCCCTTCAGGGGAGAGATACGCAGGCTTGCCAGTCCTGAGCTTGTCGAAGGGCTGGTTAGCCGAAGTTGAGAGGGGTTTCCGACCGCTGATGGCCTTGCCCCTCTCCAAGCTTCGCTAGCTCCTGGCGGAGCAAGCTGCGCTATCCTCTCCCCTGAAGGGGAGAGGGCTTGGGTCAGCTGCCGAAGCCGAACGACAGGAAATCGGGCATCGGGCCGTTCCAGCCGTCGTCCGGACCGTCGTCGTCCTGCTGGCGTCTCGCGGGTGCCGGCTTGCGGTCGGCGGCCTTTTTCGCAGGCTTTGCCGCCGGTTTTTCGGCCGCCGCTTCGGTGCGCTTCGGTTCGCCGCGCGGCTTGCGGGCGCCACGCTCGCGCCGCGGTTCGCGTTCTTCGCGCGGCTCGTCCTTCGCGGGTGCGGCGTCGGCCTTGGCGCCGCCATGGACCGGGATCGTATAGCCCGTCAGCTTCTGGATATTGTCGATCGCCTCGTCGTCCGACGGGGTGATCAGCGTGAAGGCCCGCCCCTGCGCGCTCGGCGCGGCCGGTGCGGCCGATGCGGTGGACATAGTCGTCGGGGTGCCACGGCGCGTCGAAGTTGAAGACGTGGCTCACGCCCTTCACGTCGAGCCCGCGCGCGGCGACGTCGGACGCCACCAGGATATTGATCACGCCGGTCTTGAACCGGTCGAGTTCGGCGGTCCGGCTCGACTGGTCCATGTCGCCCTGGATCTCGCCGGCCTTGTAGCCTTCGCGCTGCAACGCCTTCGCCAGCTCGCGCACCGTCGTCTTGCGGTTGCAGAAGACGATCGCGGTGCCGACCTTTTCGGACTCGATCAGCCCGCGCAGCGTGTCGCGCTTGCCGCGCTCGCTGGTCTTGACGAGGAACTGCTCGATATTCTCGTTGCGGCTCGCCGGGCGCGCAACCTCGATGGTCTTGGGGTTCGACAGGAATTTGTCGGCCAGCTTCTTGATCGGCCCCGGCATCGTCGCCGAGAAGAGCAGGGTCTGGCGATTCGCGGGCAGCTTGGTGCAGATATTCTCGATGTCGGGGATGAAGCCCATGTCGAGCATGCGGTCGGCCTCGTCGATCACCAGCAGGTTGCAGCCGGTGAGCAGGATCTTGCCACGCTCGAACAGGTCCATCAGCCGGCCCGGCGTCGCGATGAGCACGTCCACGCCCCTTTCGAGCGCCTTGACCTGGTCGCCCATCTGGACGCCGCCGATCAGCAGCGCCATCGAGAGCTTGTGATATTTGCCGTATTTCTCGAAGTTTTCCGCGACCTGAGCGGCGAGTTCGCGGGTCGGTTCGAGGATCAGCGAGCGCGGCATGCGCGCGCGGGCGCGGCCATGCGCGAGGATGTCGATCATCGGCAGCACGAAGGAGGCAGTCTTGCCCGTGCCCGTCTGCGCGATGCCGATCATGTCGCGCATCATCAGGACAGAGGGGATCGCCCCCGCCTGAATCGCGGTCGGTTCGTCATAGCCCGCTTCGGTTACGGCACGCAGGAGTTCGTCGGAAAGGCCGAGGTCGGCAAATTTCATAGGGTCATTTGTCCGGAAATGTGGAACGGCGCAGCCGCCCACGCTGGCTGACGCTGCGGCGGCCCTTGCGGAACATATGACGGAAAGTCAAGAAAAGCTGGCGAAATACCGCGATTAATCCTCGTCGCGTACCGCGACCATCAGGCGGAACTTGTCGATCTCGCATTTGGCGCCGGTGCGAGCGTGGATCTCGTCGCGATCCTCGCAGAGCTGGCCGTCCTTATTCTCTTTCATGTAGAAGCCCGCATAGAAATCGAGCGCACGGCAGCCGCGGTTGAGCTGCGCACGCAGCCTTTGCTTCTGCCGCGTGATGAGGTCGATGCTGTCGCGCTGCACCGCCTGCATGCCGATGATATTGCGCATCGCCACGCATTTAGGCGCCTTTTTCTCCTGCCAGACGATCGGCGCTTCGCGTTTGCGTGGCTCTTCGTTGCGGCTGGCCGAAAAATTGGTCAGTTGCGACCGCTGCGCGGGCACACGAATGATCAGCTGCTGTTCGATGACGACCTGGAACCAAGGCGTGCCGGGGCCTTCGGGCACGGGCACCATCGCCGCGATCGGTTGGGGCGGCTGGGCCGGCGGCTCGGCATCGGCCGCGGGCGCCGCGGCCGCCAGCAAAAGGACAAAGCTCGTCGTCACCGCGCGCCCGTCGCCTCCTCGGCGCGTTGACAAAAAGATCGTTCCACCCGTAGCTCCCGAACCCATGCTGGCTGGACGCGCGGGTTGCGCTCGTCCATGGCCCCCCAATAGCAGCGATGATTGAACAGCAAATGAACTGTTGTCGACCCAAATTGGCATTCCCTCCTGTCCTCGCACGGCGGCGGCCGTGACGACACGCCCCCCTCGCCCAACCTGCTGGCGCGGCTCGCCGCGCTGCTGGGCCCCAAGGGTTTTGCGACCGCCGACGATGTGCTCTCCCCCTGGCTGACCGACTGGCGCGGCAAATATCACGGCCGCGCCGCCGCGATGCTGTCGCCCGCGACCACCGAAGAGGCCGCCGCCGTGGTGCATCTCTGCGCCGAAGCGGGCGCCGCCATCGTCCCGCAGGGAGGCAACAGCGGCATGGTGGGCGGCGCCACGCCCGATGCCAGCGGCGACCAGTTGCTGCTGAGCACCCGGCGGCTTAACCGCATCCGGTCGCTCGACGCCGCCGCGGGGTTCGCGGTGGCCGAGGCCGGGGTGATCCTGGAAAATTTTCACAATGCCGTCCTCGAACAGGGGCTGCGCTTCCCGCTCACGCTCGGCGGCAAGGGATCGGCGACGATCGGCGGCCTCGTTTCGACCAACGCCGGCGGGACGCAGGTGCTGCGCCACGGCACGATGCGCGCGCTGGTCGCGGGGATCGAGGCGGTGCTGCCCGACGGCAGCCTCTTCGACGGGCTGGCACCGCTCAAGAAGGACAATCGCGGCTACGACCTCAAACAATTGCTGTGCGGCGCGGAGGGGACGCTGGGGATCGTCACCGCGGCCTGCCTGCGCCTCGTCCCCGCCGCAGAGGACCGCTGCACCGCGTGGATCGGGCTCGAGTCGCCCGACAAGGCGTTGCTGCTGCTACGCCAGCTCGACGCGGCGATCGGCCCGCCGCTCGAAGGTTTCGAGATCGTCCCGCACGGCTGCCTCGACGCGGTGCTGCGCCATATTCCGCAGACGCGCCATCCGCTGAATGCGCCGCACCCCTGGTATGCGCTGGTCGAACTGGCGGGCGACAAGGCGGACGACCTGCCCGCGCTGCTCGAAACGCAGCTAGCGATCGCGCTCCAGAACGGCCTCATCGACGATGTCGTCATCGCCAAGAACGACCGCGAGAGCGATGATTTCTGGCGGCTGCGCGATTCGATTTCCGAAGCCGAGCGCGCCGAGGGGCCTGCGATCCAGCATGACGTCAGCGTGCCCGTCGACCGGATGCCGCGCTTCATCGCCGACAATCCGGCGCGGCTCGCCGCCGCCTTTCCCGGCGCACGGGCGCTGTCTTTCGGGCATCTCGGCGACGGCAACGTCCATCACCATGTCCAGCCGCCCGCGGACAGCGACGGCCCCGCGTGGCTCGCCGCGCATGGCGAGGATGCCAGCCGCCTGATCTATCGCCATGTCATCGAACTGGGCGGCTCGATCTCGGCCGAACATGGCATCGGCCAGATGAAGCGCGATATCTTCGCCGAGCTCGACAGCCCGGCCCGGCTCGCCGCCCTGCGCGCGATCAAGGCCGGGCTCGACCCCGCCGGGCTGTTCAATCCGGGCAAGCTGATAGCCTGAGTCCCCTTGCGTCGCGGCGCGCGGGCCAATAAGGCGCGCAATCGCCTGTTTCTGCCCGCGCCTTGCGGGTTCCCATTTCGGAGTTCCATCATGGCCACTGCGCCCGCCGCCAATCTGCCGCTCTTCTACAAGGACCTCGTGCCGCTTTCGAGCGTCGACCACGCCGATTTCCACGCGCGCTCGCTCGACAAGGCCGAGTTCCTGATCGACCAGCATGCGGTGCCGCTGACCTCGGACGAGTTCGTGTCGGCGAGCCGCTTTTTCCCGATCGTCTTTTCGGCGGGCGACAACCCCGTGCCGCTGGCGCTGATGGGCCTGAACGAGGGCGTCAACACTTTCGTCGATGCCGAAGGCAAGCTCATCAACCCGGTCTATGTCCCGGCCTATGTCCGCCGCTATCCCTTCCTGCTCGCCAAGCTGCGTCCCGACACCGAAGAGCTGTCGCTGTGCTTCGACCCGACCTCGGGCGCGGTCGGCCAGTTCGACGAGGGCGACGCGCTGTTCGAGGGTACCGAACCCAGCGAACCGACCAAGGCGGTGCTCGAATTCTGCAAGAATTTCGAGGAAGCCGGCCAGCGCACCGGCGTGTTCATGGAGGAGCTGAAAAAGGCCGACCTGCTGATGGACGGCGAAGTCAGCATCCAGCCCGAAGGCAGCGACAAGCCCTTCATCTATCGCGGTTTCCAGATGATCGACGAGAATAAGCTGCGCGAACTGCGCGGCGACGTGCTGCGCAAGATGATGCAGAACGGCATGCTCGGCCTTATCTTCGCGCACCTGTTTTCGCTGCAGCTGATGCGCGAAGTCTTCGCCGAACAGGTCCGCACTGGCAAGGTGCCGCTGCCTTCGCCGACCCCCATCGGCTGAGGACGGCGCGCGGTCGGCAGGGGCTAGCCGCGCCCGCCGCGGCGTTCAGAAATCGATCGCCAGCCCCTTGAGTTCCCAGTCGCCATAGCGCACGGGATTGCGTCCGCCCGGCTGTTCCTCCGCCGCATCCTCGCGGATCGGCGCGGGCGCGGGCACCGGGCTGTTGGTCCAGCCCTCGGGCGCCTTCACATGGGCGGGGCGCTTGGCGGCGCGCGGAGTGCCGCCGATGGTCGCGGGTTCGTCGGTCATGGTGCGCCCGATATAGGAATGTTCATGCCAGAGGCCAAGCATCATGGCTGATCGACGCCCCCGCCGCCGCGGATCGCCGGCGGCCGACCCGCCCGGCACCGCGACGCGCCGCGCGGCGTTGCGGCTGATCGACGCCGTGCTGCGCCGCGGCGATCCGCTCGACATCGCCGCGCACGCCGCGACGCAGGGCCTGCCCGCCGCCGACCGCGCCTTCGCCGTCGCGATCGTGTCCGAAACGCTGCGCTGGATGACCGACCTCGACCGGCTGATCGACGGCGCCACCGCCCAGCCGCTGCCCGACGACGTCAAGTCGCGCGCCGTTCTGCGCCTCGCGCTGGCGCAATTACTGGTGCTGAAGACCTCGCCGCACGCGGTTGTTTCGACCGCGCTGCCACTCGTCGATGGCGGCCCGCGCCGCCTCGTCCACGCGATCCTCTCACGCGCGCAGCAGGAGGAATGGACGCTTCCCGAACGCGCCGGCCTGCCCCCCGCGACCGCCGAACGCTGGTCGGCGACCTGGGGCGACGCCATGATCGAAGCCGCCGAAGCCGCGTGGAGCGCCGCGCCGCCGGTCGATCTCAGCTTCGCCGCCGCACCCGATGCCGCCGGTTGGGACGGCGGCCAATCGCTCGCACCGCGCCACCTGCGCCTGCCGCGCGGCCAGGCGATCGAGACGCTGCCCGGCTTCGATGAAGGCGGCTGGTGGGTGCAGGATCTCGCCGCCAGCCTGCCCGCGCGGCTGCTTGGCGCTGGCGAGGGCCGCACGGTGCTCGACCTCTGCGCAGCGCCCGGCGGCAAGACGATGCAGCTTGCCGCCGTCGGCTGGTCGGTGCTCGCGGTCGATTCGAGCGCCAAGCGCCTCGCGCGGCTCGAACAGGATCTGGACCGCACCGGACTGGAGGTGGCGGTCGTCCAGGGCGATATCCGCCAATGGCAGCCCGGCGAGCCCGCCGACGCGGTGCTGCTCGACGCGCCCTGCTCGGCGACCGGCATCTTCCGCCGCCACCCCGACGTCCTCCATCGCATCGGCCCGCGCGAGATCGGCGATATGGCCGCGCTGCAGGCCGAACTGCTCGCCCGCGCGGCGCAGTGGGTGAAGCCCGGCGGCACGCTCGTCTACGCCACCTGCTCGCTCGAACCCGCCGAGGGCGAGGAGCAGGTCGCCGCCTTCCTGACCGCGCACCCCGGCTGGACGATCGACCCGGCGCGCGCCGACGAACTGCCCGCGGGCATTGCGCCGACCGAAGACGGCTTCATCCGCACCCTCCCCGGCCTGCTGGCCGATGCCGGAGGCCTCGACGGCTTCTTCGTCGCGCGGTTCCGGGCGGCTTAAGCCGTCCGCCGCGACAGGCGATAGAGCGCGAGGTCGCCGTAATTCTTGGCGAGCTTGACCTTGCCGACATAGTCGCAGTCGAAGTCCTCGGCGTTGCCCAGCGCGAGCATCGCCGCCATCGGCTGGGTGCAGTAGATTTGCCCGACCAGCGTCACCGGCTCGATCCGCGCGGTGCGCGTCACCTCGGTGCCGTACCACAGCTCGTTGCCGACCACCGGGTCCTGGCCGCGATAGATGGGGCCGAAATGAATGCCGGTGCGCATCCCCGCCTGATGGCCCTCCAGCCCCAGGCCGGGCGGCAGCACGTCGAGCTTTTCCTGCATCGCCAGCGCGATCCGCGCCGCGGTCACCGGGTCGGAGATGATCGCATAGACCGCATCGCCCCAGGTGTTGCGGAACAGCACCGCCTCGCCGAATTCGTCGAGCACCCCGCCGATCCCGCCCATCACCTCGCGGGCAAAGACCGGCAACTCCGCCTCGCCAAGCTTTGAAAAGCCGGCGAAATCGGCGAACAATATCGCGTAGAGCCCGCGCTTCGTCCCTTCCGGCGGTTTGGGCGCCGGGGGAAAGTCCAGCGAACGGTCGAGTCCCCCCACCGCGATCGTCACCGTGCGGCCGCCATAGCGTCGCCACAGGCCGATGTCGGCGTTGGTGCCCGCGATCGCATCGGCCGACCGTGCGGCGACATCGGGGTCGACGACCGCGAACTGGATCGCCTCGCTCTCCATCTCGTGCGCGCGCAGTTTGGCGAGTCCCATCGCGGTGTGCGAGCCCAGGATGAACTGGCAATCGTCGCTGACGAAGCGGGTGTTGCTGGCGAAATGCACCATCGCCGCGGCATCGCGGCATTTCTTGTAGCGCGCGACCCACGCCTCGCCGCCCGACCGCACCGACTGCGCGATAAAATCCTCTTCGGCAAAGGGCAGGATGATGGTGAGGTCGATGCCGCGCGCGATCGCCTGTTCGGCAAAGATGATGTCGGCGCCGCACGCCAGCGGCCCGATCAGCGCCGACACCGGCTGGGCATCGAGCGCGTCCGAAATGGCCCTGACCGCCGCCGCCTCGCCTTCGCCCCCGGCGCGGAACATGCGCCCGCAATAGACCGCGACCGGCGGCGGGCGCAGCAGGTCGACGACCGCGCGCGCATGCGCCGCGTCGATCGCGCCGCTCTCCGCCAGCCGCCGCACCTGCCGGCACGTCGAGGCGCGGTCGCCGGCGTGGCCGCCCGCCATGCCATCGGCGGCGCGGGCGTGGCGCACCGCCTCCTCGCCGCGGCCGAGCAGCAGCAAGGCCTCGATCAGCGTCGCCGCGTCCCAATAATTCCCCGCCGCGCCCGCCGCCGCGATCGGCCCGGCCAGCGCGGCCGCCCGCTCGCGCTCGCCGAGCAGGGCGAACAGGCTCGCCGCGTTGATCGCGGGAAAGGTGTCGCCCGACACCTCCCACGCATGATGATAGGCGGCGGCGGCCTTTTCCAGCCATGGCGGCCGCTCCCCGGCGGGATGGTCGAAGGCGCGATCCTTCCAGATGCGGCCCGCCAGCGCGAGGCTGTCGGTATCGCCCGACGCCTCCAGCCCCAGCTCCTTGTAGAGGTGCATCGCGCCCAGGCTGTCGCCCGACGCCGCCAGCGCCCGCACCATCAGATAGCGCAGCCGCGGACTGTCCACACCCCCGCGCAGGCTCGCCGCCGCGCAATCGAAGGCGCTCAGCGCATCGCCGAGCTTCAGCCGGCGCGTGACCTCCGCCTCGGCGTCCGCACTCTCCGGCGCGGCCCCGGTCATTGCGACGCTTCGGCCGATTTCAGCAGCGCGACATTCGCCTTTTCGATCGGCGACAGCTGCACATTGTCGGTGACTGGCTTGTACCAGCCGAACTGGCTGAAATGCGCTTGCAGGGCCGGATCGCTGAAGCGAAAGCCGTGGCGTGCGAATATCTCGTTGCGCGCGATCCGCAGTTCGGACGCGCCGTAACTGGCCAGCTCGGCCGCCGACAGGAGCCGCTCGGACGAGATCGGGAATGACGACCCCGCTGCCGCCGACCCCGGCCGGCATCGGTCCCGCCGGCGCGCCCGGCGCCGGGTCGGGGTTCGGCCCGTCGAGCACGCGGATCAGCCGGCGCGCCATATAGCCCGTGGTTCCGTCGCCCTTGCGCACGCGCCACCAGCTGCCGTTCTGCCGATAGGTCAGGAATTTCTCGCCCTCCAGCACCTTGCCGACGATCGCCGACTGCGCCGACGCCTCGGCGCGGATGTTCGAAAAGCCGTCGGGATCGTCGATGACCGCCGCGAGCACGAACGCCTCGGCGGGCGCGGCGGCATCGGCGGCCGGCTGCTCGCCGGTGGCCGCGACCATGCTGCCCGAACCGGAGCCATCGCCCGCCGCCGTCGCGGTCGGCGCCGAGCTGCATGAGCCACCAGGCGAGCGCCGCCCCGAGGATCGCGACCGCGGCGATGATCCAGGGCAGCGGCGACGAGCGGGACGCCGGGGGCACGGGCGCGGGCTGCGAAACGGGCGACGGCACCTGTGCCGGCGCAGGGGCCGGTCGCGGCGCCGCTTCGGGCGCGGCCAGCGGCGCGCGTCCGCACAATTCCTCGAGGCTCATCAGTACCTTGCGCCAGCCGCGATGGTCGGGCTCGCCGTGCCAGTCGGACAGCTCGGCGAACTGGATCTGGTTGAATGGCAGCGGCGGCATGACGTCGTCGATCGCCGTCTGCACCAGCTTTTTCTGGTTGCGCGCGACATCGGCCTCGGCGCGCACCCATTCGGATTGCGCCGATTGCCGCGACCAGACGACGATCGCCGCCTTCGCCATGCCGATCTTTTCGGTGATCACGTCGCCATAGCTGCGATGCGGCGGCAGTTCGGCGTCCCACCACACCTCATAGCCGCGCGGCGGCGACCGCAGCGGCGATTTCGGCGACACGCGGCTTGTTGTCGCGCGAATAGGAAATGAAGACATCGACCATCGGCTAGCCCCTCTTGTGGGGCAAGGCTAGCGGGGAGCAACGGCGATTGCCAGCCCCGAGCAAGGCCCAGCTCTCTCCCCTTCAGGGGAGAGATACGCAGGCTTGCCGGTCCTGAGCTTGTCGAAGGACCGGCTAGCCGGAGTTGAGAGGGGCATGGACGCCTCCCCCTCTCCCGACCCTCTCCCTTGAAGGGGAGAGGGCTGCAAGTTTCGGTCCCGGCTCAGAACACCGCCTTCGGCGCGTCCTCCTCCATCATCGCCGCGCGCACCATCGGAATCGGCGGGCCGCCGTAGGACAGGAATTCGTCGTGGAACGCCTTCCACTTCGTCCTGTCGCCCTTGGTCCAGTCGTCGCGCAGCTTGCGGATCATCAGCTTGCCCATCGTGTAGTTGAGATAGGCGGGATCATATGTGCCGCGCGCCGCCTGCTGGCGCGCATTGCCCTCGTCCTGATAGCATTGCTCCTTGAACAGCTTTTCGGATTCGGCGACGGTCATGCCCTTGGTGTGCAGGCCGATCGCCGACAGATAGCGGCAATCGCGCAGCAGCGCGTTCGACAGTTGCCCGATATGCGTTTCGGGGTCGCCTGCGCCCAGCCCCGCGTCCCACATCATCTCCTCGGTATAATGCGCCCACCCCTCGGCGAAGGCGTAGCCGACGAACAGCTTGCCGAAGATGCTCTCGGCGCGGTTCGAATGGAGGAAGTTCAGGAAGTGGCCCGGCCACACCTCGTGGACCGAGGTGAAGAGCAGATCCTTGCGGCCCGGGATGAACCCGTCCTGCGTCGCCTTGTCCCACGCCGGGTCGGGCGGCGAGATATAATAGACCGACGGCAGGCCTTTCTCATAGGGGCCGGGAATGTCGATATAGGCGCTGTTCTGCCGGTTGTACGGCGGCGATTCCTCGACCTGCGCCTGTTCGGTGCCCGGAATGGTGACGATGTCCTTTTCGACGAGGAAGGCGCGCAGCGTGGGAAGCTGGCGCCGCGCCTCGGCGACCGGGCCGTCGGCGGGCTTGTCAGCGTTCATCTTCTTCATGCAGTCGGCGATCGTCATCCCCGCCGCATAGGTCGCGCACGCCGCCTTCAGCGCGTCCTGATTGCGCTTCAAATCGGCCTGTCCGATCCGCTCGAGCTCGTCGATCGGCGTATCGACGCCTTCGTTGGTCAGGATCATCTTCGCGAACCTGTCGGCGCCGAGCGCATAGCCGTCGGCCGTTCCCGGCTGCGATCCGACATATTGGGCGAGATCGGTCATCGCCGCCCCCGCTTTCGCGACCGCCTCGTCGAACCGTTTCTGCAGCGCCTCGTCCTTGACCGAGGCAAAGGCCGCCTTGGCATCGCCCTTGTAATAGTCGGCGAAGCCGCCGAAACCCGCGGTGCCATATTTGACGAAGGTCGCGGGCAGCGGCAGCTTGAGGTTCGCCTTGATCTGCGCGGCGGCGGCGGGGACCTTTTCGGCATAGGCGATGAACGCCTTCATCCGCGTTTCCGCATCGGCGTAGGGCCGCGCGATATAGACATTGGGATCGAGCGCGCCGGTGTAGAAAGCGGGGTTCTTCGCCGCGAAATCGGTATCGCGCAGGAAAAAGAGCTGCCCCTCGGCAACCTTGACCAGATAATCGCGCTCGAATGTCTCGGCGTCGATCATCTGGCCGTCGAACGCCTTCGCGTCGGCGATCGTCTTTTCGAGGAAGGTCGCCTGCTTCTCCAGCCCCTCGGGCGACCAGTCGGGCAATTGCCCGTCAAACTCATGCTTGCCCTGATAGACCGCGAAATTCGGGTTGAGCGGGAAATAGCCCTTCAGGAAATTGTCGCGGAACTCGGTCCAGCTCTTCGCTGCGGGCGCCGAGGCGGACTTGTTGTCCGACGCGTCGCAGCCCGCCAGGACGAGCAGGGTGGCGGCCATGGCGGCGCCGCCGAAACGGCCGAATTTGCGTGTCATATCTGTAACTCCCCGATAGCGATGGCGGCTGTCTGCCATCATGACCAGTCGGTGACACTTGTTTATCGACGAACGGCAGGATTGGGGTGGATAGCAGGCATTCCCCTCCCTTTTAGGGAGGGGTTAGGGGTGGGTAGCGAGCGCAGCGAGCAAGAAGGAAGAGCACCGCCTTCGGCGGCCACCCACTCCCAGCCCCTCCCTTGCAGGGAGGGGAGATAAACGTCCACTCCCGCCCGAAACCCACAATCGGTACAATCGCCCTAGACAGCCCCGCACAGCCCGCTAGGGCGAATTCCAATGGCAACGATCCTCCCCCCCGACGCGGACGAACCGGCGATGCCGGACACCCCCTCCAAGGCCCCCTCGCCGCTCAGCTTTCCCGATTACCGCTATTACTGGCTGGCGCGCTTCACCGCGGTGATGGCGACGATCGCGATGGTCGTGGTCATCGGATACCAGCTCTACGACACCGCACGCACCGATTACGGCATGTCGATCAAGGAGGCGTCGTTCCAGCTCGGGCTGCTCGGGCTGTTCCAGTTCGTGCCGCTGGCGGTACTGACCCCCGTCGCGGGCTGGGTCGCCGACCGGTTCGAGCGGCGCAGCGTCGCGATCTTCTCGAACCTCATCGACCTTTCGATCGCCGCCGCGCTCGGCTGGTTCACCTGGGTGGACGGCCTTACCCTGCCCCTGCTCTTCGGCCTCGCCGCGCTGCACGGCGTCGCGCGCGTCTTTTCGGGTCCCGCGATGAGCGCGATCGCGCCGAACATCGTGCCCCCCGCCGTCCTGCCGCGCGCGATCGCGATGAGCAGCATCGCGTGGCAATCGGCGTCGGTGATCGGTCCAGCCGCGGGCGGCCTGATCTACGCCGCGCATCCGACATCGGTCTATGTCTTCGCCGCCGCGCTGCTCGCCATCTCGGCCTTCACGATCGGCCGCGTGCGCCCGGTGCTGCCGCCGCCGGTCGAGGTGCGCCGCCATCCGCTGCGCGAGATGGCCGACGGGCTGCAGTTCACCTGGCGCGAGCGGTTCCTGCTCGGCACGATCACGCTCGACCTGTTCGCGGTGATATTGTCGGGCGCGACCGCGATGCTGCCCGTCTATGCCCGCGACATATTGATGACCGGTTCCGAAGGGCTGGGTTTCCTGCGCGCCGCGCCCGCGGTGGGTGCGGCGGTGGTCGCGCTCGGCCTCGCCTGGCGCCCGATCGAGCGCAATGTCGGGGTCAAGATGCTGTGGGCGGTCGTCGTCTTCGGCCTCGCCACCATGGGCTTCGGCCTGTCGACCAACCTCTTCCTCTCGCTTGCGATGCTGGTGCTGCTCGGCGCCGCCGACATGTTCTCGGTCTTCGTGCGCGGCACGCTGATCCAGCTCAACACCCCCGACCATATGCGCGGCCGGGTGAGCGCGGTATCGGGGCTTGCCATTTCGGCCTCAAACGAGCTCGGCGAGATGCGGGCCGGGTCGATGGCCGCCGCCTTCGGCCCCGTCGCGGCGGTCGTCGCCGGCGGCGCCGCGGCGGTCGGTGTCACCGCGCTCTGGGCGTGGATCTTTCCCGAACTGCGCCGCGCCCGCACCTTCGAGCCGCATTTCGAAAAGGCCGGCTGACGCTTTTCCGCGGCTGCCCGCGACGTCGAAATCAACTCGTCGCAATCCGCCTTCCTTTCGCCACAAAGCTATTGTCAATTTATTTAGTTGAATTATCCCGGTTGCACCCGTCACCACGGTTTCCCTCTCATTTGCGATGGAGATCCCGTCATGAACGCAACCCTGATTCGCCATAAAATCCTGACAATTCCGGGCCTCGACAACAGCGGCCCGCGCCACTGGCAGAGCCTGTGGGAACATAAGTTCCCCGACTGCGAGCAGAATCGACCTGGGCAACTGGTCGGCCCCCGACAAGGACGAGTGGACACGGCGAGATCGGCGACGCGATCGCCGCCGAGGGCGAACCGGTGCTGATCGCCGCGCACAGCCTGGGCTGTCACGCCTTCGCCCACTGGTTCGCCCATGCCAGCGGCGTCGCCCGCGCCAACGTCGCCGGGGCGCTGCTCGTCGCGCCGCCCGACCTTGGCGACCTGCGCCGCGACAGCCGCGTGGCGGGCTTTACCGACGCCCCCGCCTTCACCGCGCCCACGCCGATCATCGTCGTCGCCAGCGACAATGATCCCTATGCCAAGACCTCGCACGTGTGGCGCCTGTCGCGGCAATGGGACGCGCGCTTCGTCAACGCGGGCCCTTTCGGCCATATCAACGCCGATTCGGGGATCGGCGACTGGCCTTATGGACAGTATCTGCTCGCCTCGTTACAACCCGCGCCCGTGCCCGACCTGGCCGATGAAAGGCTATGGGTCCGGGCCGGCGACTGGCCCAACCGGGTCCGCCGCGATCCGCGCTTCGAACACAGGGAAAGTGCATTCCGACCATGAAAGCCAATTCGATCCTCGATACAATCGGCAACACCCCGCATATCCGGGTCGCCAAGCTGTTCCCCGACGCCGAAGTCTGGGTGAAGTCGGAACGCAGCAACCCGGGCGGGTCGATCAAGGATCGAGATCGGACTCGCGATGATCGAGGCGGCCGAAGCCGACGGCAGCCTCAAGCCCGGCGGTACCATCGTCGAGCCGACGTCGGGCAACACCGGCATCGGCCTGGCGATGGCCGCCGCGGTCAAGGGATACAGGCTGATCCTCGTCATGCCCGAAAGCATGTCGCTCGAACGCCGCCGGCTCATGCTCGCCTATGGCGCGACCTTCGACCTGACGCCGCGCGAAAAGGGCATGAAGGGCGCCATCGAGCGCGCGATAGAGCTGGTCGAGACCACGCCGGGCGCCTGGATGCCGCAGCAGTTCGAGAATGAAGCGAACATCGACGTCCACGTTCGCACCACCGCCCCCGAAATCTTCGAGGATTTCCAGGATAGCCCGATCGACGTGCTGATCACCGGGGTCGGCACCGGCGGCCATATCACCGGCACCGCGCAATTCCTCAAGGAACGCTGGCCCAACCTGAAAGTCTATGCCGTCGAACCCGAAGCCTCCCCCGTCATCTCGGGCGGCCAGCCCGCGCCGCACCCGATTCAGGGCATCGGCGCCGGTTTCATCCCGCGCAACCTCCACACCGACCTGCTCGACGGCGTCATCAAGGTCGACGCCGCCGACGCCAAGACCTTCGCGCGCCGCGCCGCGACCGAGGAGGGCATGCTCGTCGGCATCTCGTCGGGCGCCACCCTCGCCGCGATCGCGCAGAAACTGAAAGAATTGCCCGCGGGCAGCCGCATCCTCGGTTTCAATTACGACACCGGCGAGCGCTACCTCTCGGTTCCCGACTTCCTCCCGGAAATCTGAGTTTTCCGCGCATGGCGTCGGAAGCGCCTCGGGGGGCCCTGCCCCGGGAAAACCTGCCGTTGTGGCGCGACTGGCAGGCATGGCTGTTCGTGCTGCTGGCGATCGTCGCGATCGTCGCCGTCCTCCATGCCAGCGGCCAGGGCGGGCCAGGCGGCCGTGGCGTGCGTATCGCGCCGGTGGCGCCGCCCGCCAGCATCGTGCCCGAGGTGCTGCCGATGGAACTGGCGCCGATCACCGAGGACGATGCCCGCGCCGCCAATGCGAAGATTCCGCTGGTGACGACCGGCGTCGTCGCGGCGCGGCCCTTCATCTATGGCGGCGACGCCGACAACCGCGGCCGCGCGCGCGACTGCCTCGCCGCCGCGATGCTCTACGAGGCCGGGGACGACAGCGGCGGACAGCGCGCGGTCGGACAGGTCATCATCAACCGGGTCCGCCACCCCGCCTTTCCCAAGTCGATCTGCGCGGTGGTGTTCCAGGGCTCCGAACGCACGACCGGCTGCCAGTTCACCTTCACCTGCGACGGCGCGCTCAGCCGCCGCTATTCGGAGGCGGCGTGGACGCGGGCGCAGGTCAATGCCGAGATCGTGCTGGCGGGCGGCGTCGATCCGCGCGTCGGGCTCGCGACCCATTACCACACCGACTGGGTGCGCCCCTATTGGAGCGACAGCCTGGAGAAGATCGCGATCGTCGACACCCATCTCTTCTTCCGCTGGCCCGGCTATTGGGGCACGCCCGGCGCGTTCCGCGGCGCCGTCGCCGGTGTCGAGACGCCCGTCGCCAAGATGGCGGCGCTGTCGCCGCTGCACATGGCGGGATTGCCGGACGAACTGGCGGCCGAAGAGGTCGATGCCGTCGTGGGCGAACCGCGCATCACCGGCGGCGCGATCCCCGGACAGGTGGTTTCGGGCGGGCGCGAGACGATCACCGTGACGCTCGACCGCAAGGCGACGCCGGAAAGCTTCGTCACCCTCGCGCTGCGCCTGTGCGGCACGCGCGAATATTGCAAGTTCATGGGCTGGACCAACCCGGTGCTCAAGCCCGAGGGCGAGGCGATGAACGACATGCAGCGCGCCGCCATGACCTTCTCCTACCTCCGCGACGACAAGGCGGGGTTCGAAAAGGCGCTGTGGAACTGCAGCGAGTACAAGCGCGACGATCTGCGCCAGTGCATGAAGCGCTGAATCCCCCCTCCCTGAAAGGGAGGGGTTGGGGGTGGGTCGCGAGCGAAGCGAGCTTGCACCCTTTCGGTGGCTCACGACGCCGCTGGCGCGGCGCACCCGCCCCCGGGTGCTTCCCCTTCGGGGAGGGGAGAAAGGCTTAAGGCCGGATCAGATATTTCTCGCCCGTCCGCTTCGCGTTATAGGCTGCGATCGTGTCGAGGTTCAGCGCCTCGACCAGCGAAATCTGATGGCTGTAATGGCTCTTGAAGGTCGTCGTCAGTTCGTCGACGACACGCGCCCGCATCCTGCCGATCACCTCCGCTCCCGCCTTCGCGAGGAACGGGGTCAGCAGGAAGCCCGACAGCGACCACGACAGGCTGGCGGCGCGCGCCGCGAACACCGTCGGACTGAGATCGAGGGCGCCATAGATATACACCTGCTTGAAGGTGTCGGAGCCATAGCGGCTGTAGGTCGTCATGCGCCGGACCGCCGCCGCCTCCATCGCGGTCAGTATCTGCCCCGCCAGCTTGCCGCCGCCCGTCGCATCGAAACCGATCGTCGCGCCGGTTTCCGTGATCGCATCGATCAGCCGGTCGACGAAATCGTCGGTGCCGCTGTTGACGATATGCGTTGCGCCGACGCCCTTCAGTATCTCGACCTGCGCGTCGCTGCGCACGATGTTGACCAGCGGGATGCCATCCTTGGCGCAGATCTTGACGAGCATCTGACCCAGGTTCGACGCCGCGGCGGTGTGGACGATCGCGCTATGCCCCTCCTTTCGCATGATCTCGGTAAAGGCGAGGCTGGTCAGCGGGTTGACGAAGCAGGAGGCACCGTCGACCGGGTCGGTGCCGTCGGGCAGTTCCATCACCATCTGCACCGGCAGGCAGCGATATTCGGCGTAGATCTCGCCGCCGAGCAGCGCCACCGTCTTGCCGAGCAGCGCCTGCGCCTCGGGCGATGCGCCCGCCTTCACCACCAGCCCGCAGCCCTCGTTGCCGATCGGCAGCGCATCGCCGACGCGGCCCGCCATCGCACGCATTCCGGCGGGCGGAATGTCGGCGGTCACGACAGGCAGGCCGTCGCGCGTCGCGGCGCGCGCGGTCGTCATATCGGCACCGCCGAACAACAGGCCCAGGTCCGACGGGTTGATCGGCGTCGCCAATATCTTGACCAGCACCTCGTGCGGCTTGGGTTCGGGCATCGGACGGCGCTCGAACGACACCTCCAGCTCGCCCCCGGGCTTGACGAGGGTGGTCATCACCAGATTGGTGGCTGGCAGGTCGGTCATCGCGCGTCTCCCATAGGTTCGGTTTTTGGATGAAACCGATTTAGGCAGCACGGAGCCAACTGGCAATCGCGAACCTTCGCGAAGGGTGCCGGCTTCGGGATGGTTGGCTGCCCGTTCGCTCTTTCCCGTTCCCTGGCGAAAGCGGGGCAGGATCGCGAGCGCAGCCTTGTCTCCATCAACCCCCGCTTGTGCCGGGGAAGGGCGAGTGCCCCCCGATACCGGTCTCCCCACTCCCCCGTCACACAAACGACGCGCCCGGCATTCAAGGGATGACCCCCGCCAACCAAAAGGCTAGAGCCGCTTCATGACCCGCCAGATTCAACCCGTTATCCTGTGCGGCGGCGCCGGTACCCGGCTGTGGCCCGAATCGCGGGGCACGCGCGCCAAACAGTTCCTGCCGCTGACCGGCGCCGACAGCCTCTTCCAGCAAACCGTCGCGCGGACCCCTGCTGGCGAAAATTTCCTGCCCCCTCTCATCCTCTGCGGCGAGGCGCATGTCGGCGTGGTGCGCGAACAGATGGGCGCGCGCGAGGCGAGCCTGCTCGTCGAACCGATGCCGCGCAACACCGCCGCGGCGATCGCGCTCGCCGTGGCGCAGGCCGACGCCGACACGCTGCTGCTCGTGATGCCGAGCGACCATGTCATCGCCGACGTCCCCGCCTTCCACGCCGCGATCGCCAAAGCGGCACGGCTGGCGCAGGCCGACTGGCTCGTCACCTTCGGCATTGCGCCGACGCACCCCGACACCGGCTTCGGCTATATCGCCAGCGGCGCCGCGATCGGCGGCGCCGGCGAGAATTGGGGCTTCGCGGTCGACCGCTTCGTCGAAAAACCGCCGCTCGAAGAGGCCGAGCACATGCTCGCAAGCGGCGGCTACAGCTGGAACAGCCGGCATCTTCCTGTTCCGTGCCGGGCGGATGCGCGACGCGATGCTCACCCATTGCCGCACGATCTTCGACGCCGCCGCCGACGCGCTGGCGGCGGGCGCGCGCGACGGCGACGCGCTCTACGCCGACGGCCCCAAATTCGCGGCCGCGCCGTCGGATTCGATCGACTATGCGGTGATGGAAAAGGACGACCGCGTCGCCATCGTCCCCGTGACCATGGGCTGGTCCGACCTCGGCAGCTGGCAGGCGGTCCACGCGCTCGCCGCCTGTGACGAGGCCGGCAATGCGACGACCGGCGATGTCTTCCTCCACGACAGCAACGGCAATCTGATCCGCTCGGGCGGCAAGCGCGTGTCGGTGATCGGCATGGAGGGGGTGGCGGTGGTCGTCGACGGCGACGATATCCTCGTCATGCCGCTCAAACGCTGCCAGGACGTCCGCGCCGCGGCGAAGGCGCGGGAGTAGCGAGCCGCGTCCCAGCGGAATGGCGAGTTGGGCGGGATGCGACATTGACGGCATCGTCATCCCGGACCTGATCCGCGGTTCATTCCCGCAGCGTCGAAAGAATGGTTCCCGGATCGAGTCCGGGGTGACGGAAGTCTGGAACGGGTGTTTGCGGACGTTGATCTCCCCTCCCTGCAAGGGAGGGGCTGGAGGTGGGTGGCCGCCGAAGGCGGCGCTCTTCCTCTTGCTCGCTACGCTCGCTACCCACCCCTAACCCCTCCCTAAAAGGGAGGGGAATCTCTTGTATCCACCCCGAACCGCTCCCCGCTGTGGGTTTGCGATGATGCAATCACGGCGTCCGGTTGCAACCGGACGCCGCAACGCGGCATAGTCGGCCCGATGGTCGCCCCGCCCGCCCTCTCGCCTATCGACCCGTTGCTCGACGACAGCCCGGATGCGCTGGTCGGAGCGCTCGCACGCTGGGTCGGCGATGACGGTCAGGCGAAGCCGCGCGAGGCACGCTTGCCCGCCGCGATGTTCGGCGACGCCTTCGCCGTCGGCGGCCTGACCGCCACCGCGGGCTGGATCGGCGCCGATGCGCTGCTGACCCTTTCACCGGCGCTCGACGACGCGTTGCGGCATGGCGAGATCGCCTCGCCCCCCGACCATGCGGCGCTCAACTTCGTCGCCCAGGAAGAGGGGCCGCCGCTCGTATCGCTGACCGTCCCGCTCGCGCTCGCCGGCCGCTGGCCGCCCGCGGCCGACTGGCGCCGCCGCCATGCCGATGCCACCGCGACCCATGTCCTGCTCGTCCACCGCGCGATGCTGCCCGGCAGCGAGGGGCTGATCCGCGCCGAGCAGGATGCTCGCGCTCACCGGCCGCGAGAACCGCCTGCTCGCCGCGCTCGCCCGAACCGGCGATCTGCGCGCCGCCGCCGCCGCCGAAGCCATCGGTTACGAAACCGCGCGCGGCGCGATCAAGGCGGCGCTGGCGAAGAGCGGCTTCGCGCGCCAGGGCGCGCTCGTCGCCACCGCGCTCCAGCTCGACGCGATCGACGACCCCAGCCCGATCCACCTCGGCGGCCATCTGCAACAGGCGATCGGGCTCAGCGACCGCCAGGTCGCGCTCGCGCGGCTGATCGCGCTCGGCTCGACCCGCGACGAGGCCGCGCGCCAGCTCGGCCTCGGGCGCGAGACCGCCAAGGCCGAACTCAAGATACTGTTCCAGCTCGTCGGGGTGACCTCGTCGGTCGGCCTGTCGGTCGTCGCGGCGCAGCTCGGCATCGCCGCGCGCCTGCTCGCCGCGTCGGACATCGGCGCCACCGACCTCGCCGCCGCCAGCGAACCGCTGCGCCTGATATCGCGCTCGGGCGGCCGCGCCGGGCGCATCGCCTTCGCCGATTACGGGCCGAAGGGGCGCATCCCCGCGCTCCATTTCCACACCGCCACCACCAGCCGCTATTATCCGCGCTCCTATATCGCCTGGCTGCAGCGGCTCGGCCTGCGCCCGGTGATGATCGACCGGCCCGGCTATGGTTTCACCGACATGATCGGCGGCGATTACACGCCGCAGGCCGTCCTCGACGCGCTCGACGTCGCCGGCCATCTGGGCGCCGAAAAATTTCATGTGATCGCGCGCGGCGGCACCATGCTGCTCGCCGAACTGGCGGCGCATCACCGCGAGCGGATCGTGCGCGCGGTGGTGCTGAACCCCGAACCCGCGCCCGGCGACGATGCGCGCATGACCGGCATCCAGGGCAGCTACAAGCGCATCTTCTACACCCTGCCGCGCAAGATCCGGCCGCTGACCCGCTATCTGTCGGCCCATCTGTCAGACGGCGTGATCGAACGCATCGCGGGCCGCATGTTCGGCGCCAGCGCCGCCGACCAGCGCCTCTTCGCCGATCCCGAAATCCGCCGCGCCTATGTCTATGCGACGCGTCTCGCCGCGATTCAGGGCGGCGTCGGGCTCGAGGCGCTCAGTATCGCCGAACTGCGCGGAGCACCGCCGCCGATCGCCGACGGCGGTTTCATCACCATATTGTCGGGCGAGGAGGATGCGATGTACCGGCCGGAGGACAGCTGGCCGCGCCTGCTCGCCGCCTGGCCGGGCGCGCGTGCCGAACGTGTCGCGGGCGCGGGACGGCTGCTCCACCTCCAGCATCCCGAACTGGTTGCCGCGGCCCTCGACGAAGGGTCGCAGAAATCGCGAAAGCCGCGGCAACCAGGGCGCTAAGGAAGCGTTCCCCCTCCCCCAACGCAAGACCGGCGGCGCGCCGGGCCTATGCCGCTGCTTTTACGGGCCGAACCGGCGCGCCCACATCCCCATTTGGGGGGTGTCGGTGCATCTTTTCGCTCAGCGTTCGGCGACCGAAGCGGCGCCGCGCGTCTTGACCAGCGACCAGACAACGCCGCCCGCGATCAGCGCGACCGTAACTCCTAGGCTGACCAGCGGCGGGAATTTGCCGCCGCCGAGGATAAAATCGGCGACGAAGATCTTCGACCCGATGAAGATCAGCACCAGCGCGAGCGCATATTTCAGATAATGGAAGCGGTGCACCATCGCCGACAGCGCGAAATAGAGCGCGCGCAGGCCGAGGATCGCCATGATGTTCGATGTGTAGACGATGAAGGTGTCGGTGGTGATCGCAAAGATCGCCGGCACGCTGTCGACCGCGAACACCAGGTCGGCGAGGTTGATGACCACCAGCGCCAGGAACAGCGGCGTCGCCGCCAGCACCACCTTGCCCGTCTTGCCGTCCCCCTGCTTCACGAAGAATTTCTCGCCGTGCAGTTCGTGCGTCAGCGGGATGTGCCGCGACAGCCATTTGACGACCGGATTGCCCTTCACATCCATCGGCGCGTCGCTCGCGAAGAACATCTTCACCCCGGTGAAGATCAGGAAGGCCGCGAAGATGTAGAGCAGCCAACCATACTCGCTTACCAGCGCCGCGCCGCCCGCGATCATCAGGCCGCGCAGCACGATGACCGCGACGATTCCCCACAGCAGCGCGCGATACTGATATTTCGGCGGGATCGCGAAGGTGCTGAAGATCAGCGAAATCACGAAGATATTGTCGATCGACAGCGCCTTCTCGATGAAGAAGCCGGTATAATATTGCAGCCCCGCCTCGCCGCCCTTCGCGGCCCAGACCCAGGCGCCGAACGCCAAGGCTATACCGATGTAAAAGGCCGAGAGCTTCAGGCTCTCGCCGATCCCCATCTCCCTGTTCTCCCGGTTGAGCACGCCGAGGTCGAAGGCGGTGAGGACGACGACCAGCCCGATGAAGGCCAGCCAGAACCAGGCGGGGGTCCCCAGCCAGTCCGCGATCAGAAATTCCATGATGCCAGTCCCTGCAATGCGTCAGGGGCGCCGCCCGTCAGGGGGCAGCGCCGCTGGCCGCCGGTGTTGCCGGATTAGAGCGCGAACGCCGGCTGGCGCGCCAGTCGCGCCAGCCGCTCGCGCACCGCGAGCTTCAGCGTCTTCAGCCGCAGCAGCCGGAACGGACTCGCATGGCCGCGGCTTTCGCGGCGCAGCGCGTCGTCGATCCGGCGATGCAGCACGGTCAGCCGGTAAAAACGGGGATTGATCGACATGAAAAGGGCCTCCTGATTGGAAAAATCAAGCAGGTGACGCCGATGCCGGGACCCTTGGTAGGGGGGAGGTAGGCCGCCAAGCATCGGTGTCACCCGATGCGGTCCGACATCACGTGGCGGGAGAAATCCCGCCGACGCCAGAGGGGCCCGGCCCGCACAACCTCTACCTAGGGAAGCGGGGGCTGGCTTTCAACCCCCCGCCGCGCCATGCTGCGCCCGCGACGCAGGGGAGAGTCGGGACATGTCCGTACTGGTGGGCCGCGACGGCCCCGTTACCATCATCACCATCGACCGTCCGGCAAAGCGCAACGCCGTCGATCCCGTCACCGCCGGCGCGCTCCGCGACGCCTTCACCGCCTTCGCCGCCGACGAAACGGCAAGCGTCGCGATCCTCACCGGCAGCGGCGGCCATTTCTGCGCCGGTTTCGACCTGACCGCAGTCGGCACAGCGCGTTACGACCCCGGCGGCCCCGGCCCGATGGGGCCGACGCGGATGCTGCTCGAAAAGCCCGTGATCGCCGCGGTCGAGGGCCATGCGGTCGCCGCACGGGCTCGAACTCGCGCTCTGGTGCGACCTGCGCGTCGCGGCGGAATCGGCCGTGTTCGGCGTCTATTGCCGCCGCTGGGGCGTGCCGCTGATCGACGGCGGCACCGTCCGCCTGCCGCGCATCGTCGGTCAGGGCCGCGCGCTCGACATGATCCTCACCGGCCGCCCCGTCGACGCCGCCGAAGCCCACCGCATCGGCCTCGCCGACCGCCTCGTCCCCGACGGCACCGCCCTTTCCGCCGCGATCGCGCTCGCGAAGCAGATTGCCGCCTTCCCGCAGCTCTGCATGATCAGCGACCGGATGAGCGCCTACCGCCAATGGGATCACGACATCGAAGCCGCGCTCGCCCACGAAGCCCACGCCGGCGTCGCGCCCCTGCGCGAAGGCGCCGCCGCTGGCGCGAAGCGTTTCACCGAAGGCGCGGGACGCGGCGGCAGCTTCGCGGCCTTCAAGGGAGAATGACATGAACCTCAAACTCGCCGCCGCAGCCGCATTGCTCGCCCTCTCTCCGCCCGCATTCGCGCAGGCTCCGGACATCCCCGCCGCCATCTACACCGACCCGCCCGCCGACAAGGCGCATCCGGCCGCGATGGAAGTCGTCCATATCCCGACCGGCCCCCCGACCGACCGCGTCGAGATCAACGGCGTCGTCTATATCCCCAGCGGCCCCGGCCCGCACCCGACGGTGATCCTCTGCCACGGCCTGCCCGGCAACGAAAAGAATCTCGACCTCGCGCAGGCGATGCGCCGCGCGGGCTGGACCGTCGTCACCTTCAACTATCGCGGCTCGTGGGGCAGCCCCGGCGCCTATCGCTTCGCGCAGAATCTCGAGGATGCGGATGCCGTCCTCGCCTTCGCGCGCGACCCGGCCAACGCCGCGAAGCTGCGCATCGACCCGAGCCGCCTCGTCATCATGGGCCACAGCATGGGCGGCTGGGTCACCGCGCTGACCGCCGCGAAGGAGGCCAAGAAGGATGGGGGGTTGCTCGGCGTCGCGATGATCTCCGCCGCCAACCTCGGCGCCTTCGGCAAGGCCCCGCGCGAGCAGCTCGCCGCGGGCATGAAGGCCAACGGCCAGGAAGCTCTCGCCGGCACCTCACCCGAGATCATGGCGGATGAGCTCATCGCCAATGCCGCCGCCTTCGACTGGACCAAGGACGCCCCGGCACTGGGCGGTACGAACCTCTTCATCCTCTCCTCCGACGACGGCCTCGCCCCCGGCACCGACGCGCTCGCCGAAGCGATCCGCAAGGACGGCGGCGGCACGAAGCTCAGAACGCTGCACGTCGCGACCGACCATAGCTGGTCGGATGCGCGCGTGCGGTTGCAGGCGGAGGTTTTGGGGTGGTTGGCCGTGATAAACGCCCCATGATTTGCCCGCAAAGTTCAGCAAAGTTCAGCCCAATGGCGCTGCGGTGCGGCGGCGGTGCGGGGAAGCCGAAACGCATAGCGTGATGCCCCGCGCTTTGGCGGCGGAATCGGGTGCCGGAAGGGGTGTGGGGATGCTCATCTCGAAGTATGAACCACAGCGAAATATATTAGGAAAGCGGTTTTTCGGGTGCGAGGAGCGAAATAGGATCGGGCGGGGAGCGAGGTCGGACGACGGAGGGCGCGGCGGTCCGCCCGATTGTCATCCCGGACTTGATGCAGCACCCGTATCGGCGCCCACGCGCTGACCGAAGCGATCCGCGGCGGCGGCGGAGCGAAGGCGCGGACGCTGCATGTGGGGCCGACCATAGCCTGGTCGGATGCGAAAGTGCGGTTGCAAAGCGGGATATTGGCCTGACTGGAGGCGCGGGCTCGGGCTGAGTCGCCTCATTTCCATTACCGTCAAAATGAGGTTGACGGCCGGAGCGGGATCTGACATTTCCAATTTACTCGAAATGAGGATCCATTCATGCAACCCGATTCGGCCATCGAAGCGCTTGGCGCACTCGCCCAGGAACATCGGCTCGCGCTGTTCCGCCTGCTCGTGCAGACCGGCGAACGTGGGCTCGCCGCCGGGGCGATCGCCGAGGCGCTCGGCGTGCCCAACAGCTCACTGTCGTTTCACCTCGGGCAATTGCGCGAGGCGGGATTGATCCTTCAGGAGCGGCAGCATCGGTCGATCATCTATCGCGCCAACTATCCGGCGATGAATTCGCTGGTCGCCTATCTCATGGAAAATTGCTGTTCCGGTGCCGCCGATTGCGGTGCGGGCGCGGTGTGTGAAACCCCCGCACAGGAAAGGAAAAGCGCATGAAGCGCCTACATGTCCATGTCAGTGTCGAAAATCTCGGCGCTTCGATCGGCTTCTACTCGACTATGTTCGGCGCCGAGCCGACCGTCGTGAAGCCCGACTATGCGAAGTGGATGATCGAGGACCCGCGCGTCAATTTCGCGATCTCCGCGGGCAATCACGCGCGAAAGGGTATCGAGCATCTGGGAATCCAGGTCGAAAGCCCCGCCGAGCTCGGCGAGGTCTATAGCCGCCTGCAAGCGGCCGACCGGCCGGTTCTGGAAGAGGGCCGGACGACCTGCTGCTACGCCAAGTCGGAAAAGAGCTGGATCGCTGATCCCGACGGCGTCGTGTGGGAAGCTTTTTTTACCGACGGCGAAGCGACGACCTACGGCGACAGGCCGGCGCTCGACGGGCTTGTCGGCAACGATACCGGCGCATCCTGCTGCGTTCCCAAGTCGGTCGGTGGCGCATGAACCGGCCGTTCAACGTCCTTTTCCTCTGCACCGGCAATTCGGCACGCTCGATCCTGTCCGAAGCGATATTGAATCGCGAGGGTAAAGGCCGTTTCTGCGCTTATTCGGCGGGCAGCTTTCCCAAAGGCGAGGTGCATCCGGCGGCGTTGGTGCTGCTAGGCGAACTCGGATATCCGACGGAAGGCTTTCGTTCGAAAAGCTGGGACGAATTCACCACAGCCAACGCGCCGCCACTCGATTTCATCTTCACCGTTTGCGACAATGCCGCGGGTGAGACGTGCCCGATCTGGCCGGGCAAGCCGGTTACCGCGCATTGGGGGATCGCAGACCCCGCCGCCGTCGAAGACGAGGGGCAGCGCGAGGCATTCTGGCAAGCTTATCTCGCGCTTAAGCGGCGCATCGACTTGCTGGTCGCACTGCCGCTCTCAAGCCTCGACGAGCTGAGCCTAGCGGAACGGTTGCGAGCGATCGGCAAGACTGCCGACGAGGAGGCGGCGCTTGGCTGACGCGCTGCCGCTGGGACGGCGTGTTACGGCTGAAGGGCTCGGCGCCTTCTTCCTGTTCGCCTGCGTCATCGGGTCGGGAATCATGGCCCAGAACCTCTCGGGCGGAAACGACGGCGTCGCCCTGCTCGCCAACACGATTGCGACGGGTGCGATGCTGTTCGTGCTCATCACGAGCCTCGGGCCGATTTCGGGCGCGCATTTCAACCCGGCGGTTACGCTCGTCGTCGCGTTGAGGAGAGAATTGCCCTGGCGCGAAGCAGCATCCTATGTCGCGGCACAGCTGGCATTCGGCATCGTTGGGGCGTGGGCCGCCCATCTGATGTTCGACCTGCCGCTGCTGCAATTCTCCGCGACGGCGAGGAGCGGATCGGGGCAGTGGGCCGGCGAGTTCGTCGCCGCCTTCGGGCTTGTGCTGACGATCCTCGGCACCGTGAAATACAGACCGCAAGCCGTAGCGGCGTCGGTCGCCCTCTACATCACGGCTGCCTATTGGTTCACCTCATCGACCAGCTTCGCCAATCCCGCGATCACCGTGGCGCGCAGCCTTTCGGATACCTTCGCGGGCATCGCACCGCCCGACGTTCCGATGTTCGTCGCTGCGCAGATCATAGGCGCGCTCGCCGCGATGCTGGTCGCGAATTTCCTCTTCCCGCGCGACCGGTGAATGGCGGCCGCCCTACCCCTTCCCCATCAACTTCATCGCCATCCCCGTCAGCGCCTCGGTCGCGGTCTCGATCACCGTGCTCGCCTCGGGCGCCCAGAAGGGCGAGTGGAGGCTCGGCAACGTCCGCCCTTCCTTCTTCGCCGCTTCATACTCCGCGTGGGGTACGCCGCCGACCCAGATGATCAGGCTCTTCACATCCTTGTTCGCATCGCGCGAGAAGCGGCCGAAATCCTCGCCGCCCATCACCGGCGGCATCTGCGTCACCCGCGCCTCGCCGAACTGCGTCTTCAAAAACGCTGCCATTTCCTCGGTGAACTCGGGCGTGTTGTAGGTCGCGGGGGTATATTCGTCCTTCTGCACGTTCACCACCGGCATCCGGTCCTCGGGGATGCCCGCCGCGATCGCCTCGCCCTTCGCGATGCGCGCGATCCCGTCGAGCAAATGGTTGCGTACCTCGTCCGAATAGCTGCGCACCGTCAGTTGCAGCTTCGCCTCGTCCGAAATGATATTGTGCTTGGCGCCGGCGTGAAAGCTGCCGACGGTCACCACCGCGCTGTCGAGCGGGCTGATCTCGCGCGACACCAATGTCTGGAGCGCGCCGACGATGCGGCTCGCGAGTACGACCGGATCCTTGGTCGTCTGCGGATAGGCGCCGTGGCCGCCGACCCCCTTCACTGTGATATCGACGCTGTCGACATTGGCGAGCGCATAGCCCGGCGTATAACCGATCTGCCCCGCCGGAAACTGCGCCGCATCGTGGAACGCCAGCGCATATTGCGGCTTGGGAAAGCGCGTATACAGCCCGTCCTCCAGCATCATCCGCGCGCCCGCGCCGCGCTCCTCGGCGGGCTGGCCGATCATCACCAGGGTCCCGGACCATTTCGCCTTGTTCGCCGCCATGCGCCGCGCGACACCGATCCAGGCGGTCATATGCGTGTCGTGCCCGCACGCGTGCATCACGCCGGTCTCGACGCCTTCCGCCGTCGTCACGCGCACCTTCGACGCGCCGGGCAGGCCCGTCTGTTCGACCACCGGCAGCCCGTCCATGTCGGCGCGCAGCAGCACCACCGGGCCGGGGCCGTTCTCCATCACCGCGACGATGCCCGTGCCGCCGACCTTTTCGGTGACCTTGAAGCCCAGCTTGCGCGCCTCGGCAGCGAGGATGCCCGCCGAGCGCACCTCCATGAAGCTCAGTTCGGGGTTGGCGTGGAGGTCGCGATAGATCGCCATCAGCGACGGCATGTCCTTCCGGATCTCGGCGCCGATCACGCTGTCGCCGGCCTGCGCCGCCGCCGGTGCCGCGCCAAGGGCCGAAAGCGCAAGCGCCGCTACGCCCGTCAACAAAATCCGCATCTTGTTCCCCTGTTTTACGATCCGACCCGAAACGTCGATCCGGCAATCTGCGTCACCATCCCGAAACCGTTCGCCCTGAGCTTGTCGAAGGGCCGTTCTTCCTTTGCAACACCAAAAAGAAGAACGGTGCTTCGACAAGCTCAGCACGAACGGATGAGGGCGAGGGCCAGGAAACATGCCGCTCTATCTTTCCGGCACCAGTTCGATGACGTCCAGCAAGGATTCATAGGCCGGCGCGGGCAGCACCAGCCGCCAGCGATTGTCGCCGATCCGCTCGACCAGCCCCGCCATGTCGCGCATCCGGTCGCTGCCGTAATTGACCGGCAATTTCTCGTCGCCGAGCTCGAGCGTGCCGAGAAAGACCTGCCGCGTCAGATTGTCGGGAAAGATCAGCCCCACCGGCCGCTGCGACCCCGAAATCTTGACCAGGCTCGCAATCCCCTGCTCGGCCGCGACGCGGCAGCGGAACCAGCCATAGGCGATGAACCCCAATGTGCCGCCGCCCTGCGCCCCGAGCTTGACCGTGCGGCAGCGATAGTCGCCCGCGGGCAAATGCGGATTGGGCAGCGCCGCGGTCGGCTGCAGCAGCGCGCCCTCGCGCGCGACCTGCGGACCGAAGCCCTTGGCACGTGCATCGGCCAGCGCGGCTTCCCAGCTCGAATACCAGCTCCGGATGCGCCCCTTGTCCGCGTCGGTCGCGGTCGCGCGCCAGCCGCCCGCTTCGGCCACGGGCGGATCGGCCGCCGACGGCGGCATCGACGGCACCGTCTGGCACGCCATCAACAGGGGCGTCGTCAGCACCCCGGCAATCATCGCAATACGACCCCGCTTCATCCGTCTCTCCTGTCCGGTTCGCTGTTAACCTTAGGTGGATGGAGGAAAATGCTCAAGGCGCCTCTCCCTTGTCTGCAGAGGGGTCACGATGGTGCTGCGACGGGCGATCCGCAGGACGGGGCTTTGGGGTAGATATAAGACATTCAAGTGAAGTCACGCCCTCCCCTTCAGGGGAGGGCAGCGAGACTTACGAACTTGTTCGTTAGTCGCAGCGGGTGGGGTCCATCGGCCTTGCGCAAGGCCGATGGACCCCACCCCAACCCCTCCCCTGAAGGGGAGGGGCTTTATGGCCCCTCACGCCCGAAATCAGTCATCGGGGTTCACGCCTACCCCGCCGTCCACCCGCCATCGACGCTCAGATTCGCCCCCGTGATATTCGCCGCCTCGTCGCGCGTCAGGAAGGCCGCGAGCGCCGCGACCTGGTCGATCGTCACGAACTGCTTCGTCGGCTGCCCCGCGAGCAGCACGTCGTTGATCACCTGCTCGCGCGTCATGTGGCGCGCCTTCATCGTGTCGGGAATCTGGTTCTCGACCAGCGGCGTCCAGACATAGCCGGGGCTGATGCAGTTCACCGTGATGCCGGCGTCGGCGACCTCCAGCGCGACGGTCTTGGTCAGCCCGGCGAGGCCGTGTTTCGCGGTGACATAGGCCGATTTGAACGGCGAGGCGACGAGCGAATGCGCCGACGCGGTGCCGATGATCCGCCCCCATTTCTTCTTGCGCATCCCCGGCACCGCGTGGCGGATGGTGTGGAACGCCGCGGTCAGGTTCAGCGCGATGATCATGTCCCATTTCTCGACCGGAAAGTCCTCGACCGGCGAGACGAACTGCATGCCGGCGTTGTTGACGAGGATATCGACCCCGCCGAAATCCTTGTCGGCGCGCGCGAACATCTCCTCGATCGCTTCGGGCCTGGTCAGGTCGGCGCCGTCATAGGCCGCCTTGCCGCCGTTCAGCACTTCCAGCGCGGTGCGCTCGGCCTCGATCGCCGCGGCCTCGCCGAAGCCGTTGATGATGATATTCGCGCCCGCCGCCGCGAACGCCTTGGCGATGCCCAGTCCGATGCCCGATGTCGAGCCGGTGACGAGGGCGGTCTTGCCTTTCAGGTGCATAAGTTGTCCTTCACATCTTGGGGGAGATAATCATCCGTTTTCAGGGACTTGCTTCGGTTCCAGGCCGCCCGCCTGCACCGCGAAGCTGTTCGAGCGCCCCTCGGCGATACTTTCCGCGAGCAGATGGCCGTCCTTCATCGCCGCCTCGACCGCCGCGCGGCCCTGCGCCCAATTGGCCTCCATCGTCGCGCGCGAGAATTCGAAATCGCGGGCACCGGTCTGCCATTTCAAGGGGTTATGTACCAGCTGCACGACGTTCAGCGCCTTGCAATCGACCATCTTCCGCACCGCCTTGACCTCGGGCAGCTCGCTCACGTCCGGCGGCAACTTCGCCAACATCCGGTCGATCAGCCGATGCTCCTTCCGCCGCCGCACCAGCCCGTCCGAAATCCGCCGCGTCCGGCTCGAATAGCGGATATCCTTCTCGCGCGACCAGGCCTGCTCCAGATCGTGCGGACGCTCGCCGCGCGCGGGGAACAGGTCGACCTGGAACACCAGCATGTCCTCGTGCGCCGCCTCGACGACATGCTCAAGCGGCGTGTTCGACACGAGCCCCCCGTCCCAATACCAGGTGCCGTCGATCTCGATCGGCGGCAGCCCCGGCGGCAATGCCCCGGAAGCAAGAATATGCCGCGCGTCGATCCGCTCGCTTTGCGTGTCGAAATAACGGAAATTCCCGGTCTCGACCGCGACCGCCCCGACCGACAGCCGTACCTTGCCGTCGTTCAGCCGGTCCCAGTCGACCAGCCGGTCGAGCGTCGCGACCAGCGGCGCCGTGTCGTAGAAGCTCACCGCTCCCGGCGCCCGCCGCCCGGCGAGCCCCGGCGGCGGCCAGCGCGGCTTGAAGAAACCCGGCACCCCGAACGCCATCACCTGCCCCGCCGCGGCAAGATGGTTCCACTCGCGTGCCCAGTCGTTGTCGGGCGTCGGCAGCGAAGGCAGCGCGGACGACACGCCGTCCCAGAATTCGCGGAGCCTGCCTACCGCCTCGCCGCGCCGGTTGCCTGCGATGATCGCCGCATTGACCGCGCCGATCGAAATCCCCGCAACCCAATCCAGTTCGATGCCGAGGTCGATCAGGGCTTCGTAGACCCCCGCCTGATACGCACCGAGCGCGCCCCCGCCCTGCAGCACGAGCACGACGAGGTCGGGCAACGGCAAGGCGGCTTGGACGGCGCGGCGCGGCATGGACTCGGGGTCATCCTTCGGTCGGGGGCGGCGCCGATTGGTGCACCGCAACAGGGCGTATTGCAAGGCGGACGATGCGAAGCCCCTTCCAATTGCGACACGCTGCTGCCACAACCGATCCGGACGATAAACTTGCGCTGGAGACCCCGAATGCGCCTCGACGATTATGATCCCGGCGACGATATCCGCGACCTCGGTCGCGGCGGCGGGGGTTTTGGCGGCGGCGGGGGCGGCGGCATGGGCGGCCTGCTCATCGGGTTGCTGCCGATGCTGCTCGGGCGCAAGATGGGCTGCGGAACGCTTCTGTTGCTTGGCGCGCTCGCCTTTTTCTTCTTCGGCGGCGGGATGAACCTCCTGTCGGGCGGCGGCGGCACCGTGGACCCACAGGCCGACAGCCGCGGCGGCGCCAATGTCGCCTGCGACACCCAGGCCGAACGTTTCGCGTGCAACGTCTTCGGATCGACGCACCAGGTGTGGGGCAGCCTGATCAGCGGCTATCGGCGCCCGACGCTCAACTTCTTCACCGACAGCAACACGTCGGGTTGCGGCACGGCGCAGGCGGCGATGGGACCTTTCTATTGCCCCGCCGACCAGGGCGTCTATCTCGACACCGCCTTTTTCAGTGAATTGGCGAGCCGTTTCGGCGCCGCCGGCGACGCGGCGCAGGCCTATGTCGTCGCGCACGAGGTGGGCCACCATATCCAGACGATCACCGGGATTTCCGACCAGGTGCGCCGCGCCCAGCAGCGCGCCTCGCAGGCCGAGGGCAACGCCTATCAGGTGCGCATGGAATTGCAGGCGGATTGCTACGCCGGCGTCTGGGCGGCAAAGGCGCGCACGAGCGACGGCCAGCCGGTGATGGAGCCGGGCGACATGGAGGAAGCGATGCGCGCCGCCAATGCGATCGGCGACGACACGCTGATGCGCGCGGCGGGCCAGCGCCCGGTTCCCGAAAGCTTCACTCACGGGAGCAGCGAGCAGCGCATGACCTGGCTGCGCCGCGGCCTGCAGACCGGAGATCCGCGCCAGTGCGACACGTTCGGCACCATGTGATCGCCGCGCTCGCGGCGTCGCTGCTCGTCGCGTCGCCGGCGTCGGCGCAGACGCTGTACCTTCAGGCGGGGCGCCTGATCGACGGCGTCACCGACGAGGTTCGTACCGGGTATTGCGTCACCATCAAGGACGAACGCATCGCCGATGTCGCGCCATGCGGCAAGGCGCCCGACGGCGCGACCGTGATCGACTGGTCGGCCTATACGGTGATGCCCGGCCTGATCGACCTCCACACCCACCTCGCCGACCTGGGGCAGAGCGCCGACCTGGCCGCGCCGATCAAGGCCTCGCCCGCCGAAACCGCGCTCGTCGGCGCGCGCAACGCGCGGGTCACGCTCGAGGCGGGCTTCACCAGCGTCCGCGACGTCGGCACCTATCGCGGCCTCACCGACGTCGTGCTGCGCAATGCGATCGAGCGCGGCGATGTGCCGGGTCCGCGCATGTGGGTGGCGGGCGCCTATATCACCATCCCCAAGGGCGGCGGCGAACTCAACGGCGTGGTTCCGAACGAGGAACTGCCGGCCGACATGCGCCTCGGTGTCGCGGCCACGCCCGAGCAGGCGGCCGAAAAGGCGGCCTATCTGCTCGATCATGGCGCCGATTTCATCAAGACCATCGCGACCGGCGCGGTGCTGGCGATCGGAACCGAACCCGGCGCGGTCGAACTCAGCGAGGATTATCTGCGCGCGGTGGTGACCGTCGCCCATGCGCGCGGCAAGAAAGTCACCGCCCACGCCCATGGCGCCGAGGGGATCAAGAACGCGATCCGCGCCGGAGTCGACAGCATCGAGCATGCCAGCCTCGCCGACGAGGAAGCGCTGCAAATGGCCAAGGCGCATGGAACCTGGCTGGCGATGGACATCTACAACGGCACCTACATCGACGAGGAAGGCACGCGCGAGGGCTGGCCCGAGGAATATCTGCGCAAGAACCGCGAGACCACCGACACGCAGCGCGCCGCCTTTCGCCGCGCGGTCGGACTGGGCGTCAACATCGGCTATGCGACCGACGCCCGGCGTTTATCCGCACGGGCTGAACGCGCGGCAGTTCCGCAACATGGTCAAATATGGAATGACCCCGATGCAAGCGATCCAGGCGGCCACCGGCCGCGCCGCCGAGGAGATGGGACGTAGCGACATAGGCGCGATCGTGCCAGGCCGCTACGCCGATATGGTTGCGGTAAGGGCCGATCCGCTTGCGGACATCACCGTGCTCGAAAAGATCGACCATGTGATGAAGGGCGGCACGCTGGTGCGATGATGCGCGCGCTGCTGGTCGCCACGCTGCTCGCGGCCCCCCTGCCGGCGATGGCGCAATATGGCGGCGACGAATGGGTCTGCACCGCCAGTGCCAAAGGCGGCCGCGGTGCGCATGTCGATATCGTCGCACAGGTCGATGGCGACGGCGAGATATGGTCGCGCTCGATCAGCTGGACGCCCCCGATGCTCGACGCCAGCGCGCCGCAATATCGCGACCTTGGCAATCCGGGCCTCAGCATCCTGTATGACGATGCCGAGGCCGACGCGATCGGCGAACTGACCGGCGCGATCGGGGATGTGTCGAGCGTCGGCGGTCCCGTCGGTGCGCTCCGCCGCCTGACGCTCTTCGTGCTGCTCGACGACGGCGACAGCTGGACGGCCGAACTCGAGCCCTTCGGCGTCGCGCAGCAAATCGGACGAAATCCCTTTCGCTACGCCTCGGCGGAACTCACGAACGCCGATTGGGACGGCGATCCCTACGAAAGTCTCGAAAAAGCCTCGACGGTAACACTGTCGCTGCGCGACACCGCGGGCCGCCCCGTCGCCCAGGCACGCTACGACCTCGGCGCGAAAGCCGAGCGCGACCGTCTGTTCCGCACCGCCTGGCGCAAGGCCGGGAAAATGGTGAAACAGCCCAAGCAATGCGACAAGGCCGGCGGGGAACAGCCCTAGGTCGAACCCTGGCCGCCATCGGCTTGCATCATGCTCGCGCCGCGCTAAGGCGGTATCATGCGTAACCTTGTCCTCACCAGCGCCATCGCGCTCGCCGCCGCCCTTTCCACCCCCGCGCTCGCCCGGCCGATGACCGAGGTCGACCTGGCGACGCTCAAGCGGGTGGCCGCCCCGACCGCGTCGCCCGACGGCCGATGGGTGGTGTATCAGATGACCGAGACCGCGCCCGAAACCTACAAGCGGTCGACCGGGCTGTGGCTAGTCGATCGCAACGCAAAGGATGCACAGCCGGTGCGTGTCGCCGACACCGCCGACAAGAATGAAAGCGCCCCCGCCTTCCACCCGGACGGTACGCTCTTCTTCCTCTCCAATGCTTCCGGCAAAAGCCAGGTCTGGCGGGTCGATCCGAAGTCGATGACCACGCATGCGGCGATACAGGTGACCGACACCAAGGCCGATGTGTCGGGTTTCAAACTCTCCCCCGACGGCACGAAATTGCTCGCCTGGGGCGACATCGCAAAGGAATGCACGGCCTTCGGCTGCGATGCCAAGGACAAGGGCGCCCTGCCCGGCCCCGGCACCGGCCGCCTCTATCAGGACGGCGTCGGCTTCGTGCGCCACTGGGATGAATGGGAGACACCGGGCACCCACAGCCGTCCGTTCGTCTTCAATCTCGTGGATGGCAAGGCGACGACCGAACGCCCGGTCGATGCCGGCCTGATCGGCGACAGCCCGTCCAAGCCCTTCGGCGGCGGCGAGGAACTCGCCTGGGGCGCCGACAGCCGCACCGTCTATTTCACGCTGCGCAAGGCCGACCGCAACGAACCCATGTCGACCAACCTCGACATCTACAGCTGGCTGGTCGACAGCCGGATGATGCCGGTCAATCTGACCGCGGAGAACGAGGCCACCGACACCCTGCCCACGCCCTCGCCCGACGGCAAATGGCTCGCCTATGCCGCCATGGCGCGCCCGACCTATGAGGCCGACCGGCAGGTGCTGATGCTCCGCGACCTCGCCACCGGCGAAACGCGCAAGCTGACCGACGCCTGGGACCGCTCGGTCGCCTCGATCGCCTGGGCGCCCGACGGCAAGTCGCTCTATGTCACCGCGCAGGACGTGCTCGACCACCCTGTGTTCAAGGTCGATGCCAAGACCGGCAAGGTCGAGAAGCTGAAGGCGGCGACCGACCAGTGGGAGGGCAATATCGGCGACGTCACCCCGCTTCCCGGCGGCGCCCTGCTCTACAGCCGCAACAGCATCGCCGACCCGACCGACCTGTTCGTCCGCGACGCCAAGGGCAAGGTCACCCGGCTGACCGACGTCAACAAGGCACAAATGGCCGAGATCGACCCGGTCGACGTCAAGCGCCTGCAGTTCGCCGGCGCCAATGGCGACACCGTCTGGGGCCAGATCGTCAAGCCGGCAAAAGCCGAGGGCAAGCTGCCCGTCGCCTTCCTGATCCACGGCGGCCCGCAGTCGAGCTTCGGCAACGCCTGGTCGACGCGCTGGAACCCCCGGCTCTTTTCGGCGCCGGGCTATGCCGCGGTGACGATCGATTTCCACGGCTCGACCGGCTATGGTCAGGCCTTCACCGACAGCATCAACAAGGATTGGGGCGGCAAGCCGCTCGAAGACCTGAAGCTGGGCCTCGCCGCGGCGGGCAAGCAGGATGCGGCGCTCGACATTTCCAATGCCTGCGCGCTCGGCGGTTCCTATGGCGGTTACATGGCCAACTGGATCGCCTGCCAGTGGCCCGACGGCTTCAAATGCCTTGTGCAGCACGACGGCGTCTTCGACGCGCGCGCCATGGCCTATGAAACCGAGGAGCTATGGTTCGACGAATGGGAGCATGGCGGCCCCTATTACGACGTTCCGCAAGAATATGAAAAATGGAACCCGGTGAACCATGTTGCCAAGTGGAAGACCCCGATGCTGGTGATCACCAGCGAAAAGGATTTCCGCATCCCCTACACGCAGGGCATCGCCAGCTTCACCGCGCTCCAGCGCCGCGGCATCCCGTCGCAGCTGCTGGTCTTTCCCGACGAGAACCACTGGGTGCTGAAGGGCGCGAACAGCGTGCAATGGTATGGCACGGTGTTCGACTGGATCGGCCGCTATCTGAAACCCTGACGGCGCACCCGGTCATTCGACCAGCGACAGCAGGGCGCGGTACAGCGTGACGCGCTTCTTTTCGGGGGCGGCGTCGATTTCCTCGATGGCCTTCATGCCGCTACGGCAGTCCTGGTCCATGTCGGTGCCGTCGTCTTCGGCCTCGTCGAGATCGAACCTCTCGTCGGCGAAATCACCGATCATCCGGATCGCCTTCCCCGGTTTGATCGGCTTCCTGAACCGGTCGAGCTGAAGGAGCTCGACGTACAGCCGCTCCTCCTCGGCCATCCGATAGGGATCGCCCGGCAATTGCGTCAGGTCTTCCTTCACCGACAGCCGGCAGACGCGATAGCCGTCGATCCGCGCCTGCGCAGCCTGGGCGCCGTTCAGGGTCAGAATCCGGTCGAGCAGTTCGTCGGGCGCCGCCGCCATGTCGCCGGCGAGATCGATCGACAGTTCCGACCGCGCGGCCAGCGCGGCCTGCCCTGCCGCTATGCCCGCATTGCGCGCCAGCCATATGGCATCGACCTTCTTCGCCCAGAGCGCCGGGCGCGCACTGCGCAGCGTGGCCCACAGCGGCCCGGTCAGCGACGCGGCGACGGCCTCGCGGTCGACAGCCCATGACGGCGCATCGGGATGCGGCGCGTCGGCGAGCCCGGTGACGACGCCGGCCCGCAGCAATTCGCCGCGATCGGGATACCACATGTCCGCCGACGGCGTGGACAGGGCGCGGTCGATGAAGGCGGGGTCGACGCGCGCCACCGTCATCACCTTTCGCGCGCCACCGTCGCCGAACGGATCGGCATCGCTCGCGGACGGCCGCGCAGAGCGGCCGGTGCCGGCGCCGCCGGCGACCTCGCCCTCTTCTTCGTCGGGCACATCGGGATCGCCGACCACATAGCTTTTGTGAAATCCGATCTTCGCCGCGGGTCCGATCCACCGTTCGGGGCTCGACAGCAGGATCAGCGTGCACGCGGACGAGCAAAGATGATCGACCTGCACGATCAGCTTTTTCCGCGCCACGATCGAGCCGATCAGCCGGGCCGCCCGGATTTCGCCGCCCTCCGACGCGATCACCAGCCGCTTGGCGCCGGGATGGGCTTCGACCAGCCTGGCGAAGGCGACGAAATCATCGAAGTCGATCTGTCCGGCGTAAAAGAGGACCAGGCCGTCGTCCGACGCCTCGATCAGCGCGGCACGCTTGACCGGATCGTCCCCGTCCGGCGCCCCCGCTGCCATCAAAAGGGGTGCCAGCGCACCGATCCACCACCACCGCATGCCCCCGACTGAGCATATCCAGCGCGGTCGTGCAAGCGGCACCGGCGACAAAGGACTTGCTGGCCTTTCGCCCCGCTGGCAAAGGCGCCCGGCTATGCCGATGGAAAAGACGTTCGATCCCGCCGCAATCGAGGCGAAATGGGCCCAGGAATGGGAAAGCCGCGGGCTGTTTCGCCCCGCGCGTCCCGAAGCGACACCGTTCACGATCGTCAATCCGCCGCCCAACGTCACCGGTGCGCTGCACATCGGCCATGCGCTCGACAACACGTTGCAGGACGTGCTCGTTCGTTATGAACGGCTGCGCGGTAAGGATGCGCTGTGGGTCGTCGGCATGGATCATGCGGGCATCGCGACGCAGATGGTGGTCGAACGCCAGCTCGAAGAGCGGCAGGACAAGCGCACCAATTACACGCGCGAGGAGTTCGTCGAGAAGGTCTGGCAGTGGAAGGCCGAAAGCGGCGGCCAGATCACCGGCCAGCTCCGCCGCCTCGGCTGCTCGATGGACTGGAGCCGCGAGCAGTTCACCATGGACCCGCACTTCACGCAGGCCGTGGTCAAGGTGTTCGTCGACTTGCACAAAAAGGGCCTGATCTACCGCGACAAAAGGCTGGTGAACTGGGACCCGAAGCTCAAGACCGCGATTTCGGACCTCGAGGTCGAGACGCACGAGGTGCAGGGCGGCTTCTGGCACTTCAAATATCCGCTCGCCGACGGTGTCACCCTCGACGATGGCCGCGACTATATCGAGGTTGCGACGACGCGCCCCGAAACGATGCTCGCCGACATGGCGGTCGCGGTCCATCCCGACGATCCGCGCTACAGGAGCGTGATCGGCAAGGACATCCTCCAGCCGATCACCGGCCGCCGCTTCAAGGTCGTCGCCGACGAACATGCCGATCCCGAACTGGGCTCGGGCGCGGTGAAGATCACGCCGGGGCATGATTTCAACGACTTCGAGGTCGGCAAGCGCGCGGGCTTCAAGCCCGGCGAGATGCTCAACATGTTCGACGGCGACGCGAACGTCATCCAGACCGCCGACGGGCTGATCCCCGACGAATATCTCGGCCTCCACCGCTTCAAGCGCGAGGGGGTCGACGGCGCGCGCGAACTGATCGTGCAGCGGATGAAGGAACAGGGTTTCCTGATCCCGCATATCGACAAGGACGGCATGGAGCATGATGCCGAACCGCGTGCGATCCAGACCCCCTTCGGCGACCGCGGCGGCGTGGTGATCGAGCCCTGGCTGACCGACCAATGGTATGTCGACGCCGAGACGCTCGCGCAGCCGCCGATGCAGGCCGTGCGCGACGGGCGGATCAACATCGTCCCCAAGACGTGGGAAAAGACCTTCTTCAACTGGATGGAGAATATCCAGCCCTGGTGCGTCTCGCGGCAATTGTGGTGGGGGCACCGGATTCCGGCTTGGTATGGACCGTCACTTGAGGGAACCGGCACTTCTACGAACGTTAGCGACGTGTCGACCAATAAGATATTCGTCTGCGCTGATGACGACGAACTCATGGAGCGATGCGTCGAATACTACGGTCCGGGAAAAAAGTACGTCATTGTATCAACGTACCGAGATTTCGCTGGCCGAAATCTTGAAAACTTCGCGATGCTTTCAAAGGGTGATCAATCGCGGAAAGATGAGATCGTGCTTCTTCGCGACCCCGACGTCCTCGACACTTGGTTCTCCTCCGCCCTCTGGCCCTTCGCGACGCTCGGCTGGCCCGACGACATGATTCACCCCTCCCCTTCAGGGGAGGGGGCGGGGGTGGGGTCTCTCGATGCAGCGCCGCGTCAAGACGACACACCCCACCCCAACCCCTCCCCTGAAGGGGAGGGGCTAATTCCGCGCCCCGGTTCGCTGTTGGCCCGTCACTACCCTAACGACGTCCTCATCTCCGGCTTCGACATTCTGTTCTTCTGGGATGCGCGCATGGCGATGCAGGGGATGGAGTTCATGGGCGACGTGCCGTGGAAGACGCTCTATCTCCACGGCCTCGTCCGCGCGCCCGATGGCGCGAAGATGTCGAAGTCGAAGGGCAATGTCGTCGATCCGCTCGGCCTGATCGACCAATATGGCGCCGACGCGCTGCGCTTCTTCATGGCGGCGATGGAAAGCCAGGGCCGCGACATCAAGATGGATGACGCGCGCCTCGCGGGCTATCGCAATTTTGCGACCAAGCTGTGGAACGCCGCGCGCTTCTGCGAAGCCAATGGCATTTCGGCCTCGACCAGCCTCGAAGCGCCCGCCGCGACGCTGCCGGTCAACCGCTGGATCATCGGCGAGGTCGCGGACGCCGTCGCCGCGATGGAAACCGCCTTCGCCGCCTATCGCTTCGACGAGGCCGCGAACGCGATCTACAGCTTCGCGTGGGACCGCTTCTGCGACTGGTATCTGGAACTGATCAAGCCCGTTCTTTCTCCCCTCCCGCTTGCGGGAGGGGTCGGGGGAGGGCCTGTTTCGGACGAGGGGATGGCGGACGACCTGCCCTCCCTAACCCCTCCCGCAAGCGGGACGGGGACGAAGCCGCCGAAACCCGCGCCGTTGCGGGCTGGGTGCTCGACCAGATTCTCGTCATGCTCCACCCCTTCATGCCCTTCATCACCGAAGAGCTGTGGACCGGGCTTGGCGACCGCGCCGACTATCCGCTGATCACCGCGAAATGGCCCGCGCCGGCCGCCGCTCGCGATGCCGAAGCGAGCGCCGACATCGACTGGCTGATCCGGCTCGTCAGCGAGCTTCGCACCGCCAAGGCCGAACTCGGCCTGCCGCCCGGCGCGCGCCTGACCGCGCATTTCCCGGCATCGCTGAAGGGCCGCACCGACAAGCTGGCTGCGCAACTCGACCGGCTCGCACGCCTCGAAGCGATCCGCTTCGACCCCGCGCCTGCGGGCGCCTCGGCGCAGCTCGTCGTCGAGGGCGAAACGATCACCGTTCCGCTCGAAGGCGTGATCGACATCGCCGCCGAACGCGACCGCCTGACCAAGGCGCTCGCCGCCGCAACGAAGGAACGCGACGGCCTCGCCGGGCGGCTCAACAATCCGAGTTTCGTCGAGCGCGCCAAGCCCGAAGCGGTTGAAAAGGCCCGCGCTGACCATGCCGCCAAGGAAGCAGAAGCCAGCCGCCTGACCGCAGCGCTCGCGCGGCTCGGGTGAGCGACACCGATCCCGTCACGCCGACGCCTGTCGCGGCGGCGGCCGATCCCGCCGCCGGCCCGGTCCCGCCGCGCCAGACCGCGCGCGGCGGCGGCATGGACCTGACCCAGGGACCGATCGCCAGAACGCTGATCCTCTTCGCGCTGCCGACGCTCGCGTCGAACATCCTCCAGACGCTGTCGGGCTCGGTGAATTCGATCTGGGTCGGCCAGTTTCTCGGTGAAAGCGCGCTCGCCGCGACGGCCAATGCGAACATCGTCATGTTCCTGATGTTCGGCGCCTTCTTCGGTTTCGGCATGGCCGCGACGGTGCTGATCGGTCAGGCGATGGGACGCGGCGATATCGACGCCGCGCGCCGCGCGACCGGCGGTGTGATCGGTCTTGCGCTTCTTTTCTCGGTGGTCATCGCCGTCGTCGGATGGTTCGCATCCGACCGCATCCTGCACTGGCTGAAAACGCCGCCCGAGGCCTTCGCGCTCGCGCACGACTATTTGCGCGTCACCTTCCTCGCGGTCCCCGCCTCGATGCTGTCGGTCACGCTGATGATGGCCTCACGCGGCGCGGGCGACGCGGTGACACCGCTGCGCTTCATGATCCTCGCGGTCGTTCTCGATATCGCCTTCAACCCGGTGCTGATCCTCGGCCTCGGCCCTGTCCCGCGCCTCGGCATCGCGGGCAGCGCGCTGGCGACGGCGGTCGCGGGAACGATCAGCCTCGCCGGCATGATCGGCTGGTTCTATGCGAAAAACCATGTGCTGCGCCTGCGCGGCCGTGAACTCGCCTATCTTTATCCCAAATGGTCGGAGCTGCGTTTCATCATCGGCCGCGGCCTGCCGATGGGCGCGCAGATGCTCGTCATTTCGGGCGCGGGGCTGGTGATGGTCGGTCTCGTCAACCGCGAGGGGCTCGTCACCGCCGCCGCCTATGGCGCGACGCTGCAGCTTTGGAACTATATCCAGATGCCCGCGCTCGCGATCGGGGCGGCGGTCAGCTCGATGGCGGCGCAGAATATCGGGGCGCAGCGCTGGGACCGCGTGACGGGGGTCACGAACAGCGGCATCGCGATCAACCTCGTCATGACCGGTATGCTCATCGCGCTGCTCCTCCTCTTCGACCGCGCGGCGCTCGCCCTGTTTCTCGGCAGTGGGAGCGAGGCGATCGATGTCGCGCGGGGAATCCAATATATCGCGACCTGGACCTTCCTGCCCTTCGGCACCACGATCGTGCTGATCAGCACGCTGCGCGCCAACGGGTCGGTCGTACCGCCGCTGATCATCCTGTTCCTGTCGATGTTCCCGATCCGGCTCGGCATCTATTATTTCGGCTACCCGATCATCGGCAGCGATATCCTCTGGTGGAGCTTCCCGCTTTCGTCGCTCGCCTCGCTGGCGATGGCATGGATAGTGTATCGGCGCGGCGGCTGGCGCGGCGCGATGGAACGGCCCGCGGCGGCCGGTTGAGCGCCCGATCCGGACCAACGCGCTTTCGACCAACCTCCTCCCGCCTTCGACTGGCGGTCGGGGGGCGACTCGCGCTAATGCGCGGGGTGCGATAGGAGGGCGCCGATGAACATGTCCGACCGCAAGCTGGCCCAGAGCGACCGCCGCGCCAGATTCCTCGCCGCCGCGCCCGACTGGCGCGCCTCCGACGCACGCGTCAATCCGCGCGTCGCCATCGGCTCGATCATCGCGATGTGGCTGCTCTATTTCCTGATCACCACCGGGCTCGCGATGCTCACCGGAGCATCCGATCAATGGGATTATGTCGGGCGTCGCGGGATCGTCGTGGTTGCAGGAATCCTCTGCACCTTTCTCCTCTACCAACTGCTCCAGCGCGTCCAGCCGCGCAGTTTCGGCGCGCGGCTGGCGGCCGCGCTCGGCACCGCCATCCCGCTCGTCATCCTCTATGCGTGCGTCAATCTCCTCGTCTTCTTTTACTGGTTCCCCGGCCCCGACGCCAAGACGATCGTCGCCGAGGTGCAGGAGAAATTCCCCGTGGCGTGGGAGACGGTGTTGATCCTCGACAGCTCGATCCGCTGGTATTTCTTCTTTGCCGTGTGGGCTGCGCTCTATGTCGCGTTCGGTTATGCCAACGAGATGCGCGCCGTCGAACGCCGCGCGAACAATTACCGGCTCGAAGCACAGACCGCGCAACTTCGCGCGCTTCATTACCAGGTCAATCCGCACTTCCTGTTCAACACGCTCAATTCGCTTTCGACGCTGGTCATGCGCGGGTCGAAGACCGAGGCCGAAACGATGATCATGAATCTGTCGTCCTTTCTGCGTTCGAGCCTCGCCATCGACCCCGAGCAACTGGTCAGCCTCGATGAAGAAATCGCGCTCCAGCGGCTCTACCTCAACATCGAGCAAACGCGTTTTCCCGACCGGCTGCACGTCGAGGTGTCGATGCCCAAGGAGCTCGAACATGCCCGCGTCCCGGTGCTGATCCTGCAGCCGATCATCGAGAATGCGATCAAATACGGCGTCGCGCCAAGTAAGGGAACGATCGCCATCCGCCTGACCGCAAGCGCCGAATATGGCCTGCTGGTCTTGCGTATAGAAAACGACATCGACCCCGATGCGCCGGTTCCCGAACCGGGCACCGGCCTTGGCCTCGGCAATGTCCGCGAGCGGCTGATGACGCGCTACGGCCCGACCGCGGGCTGCGAATGGGGCCCGTCGGACGACGGAGGCTTTGCCGTGTCGCTCTGGCTGCCGTTCGCGCGAGAGGGGGGCTGACGCGATGATTCAGACGCTGCGCACCCTGATCGTCGACGACGAACCGCTCGCGATCGAGCGGCTCCAGATCCTTGCCGGGCAGCAGGAGGGCGTGTCGCTGGTCGGCACCGCGACCGACGGCGCATCGGCTCTGCGGCTGGTCGAGGCGCTCGCGCCCGACCTCGTGCTCTGCGATATCGCGATGCCGGGGCTGAGCGGGCTCGACGTCGCCGCTGCGGTCGACAAGCTCGACAATCCGCCTGCTGTCATCTTCGTGACCGCCTTCGATCAATATGCGGTTGCCGCCTTCGACGTCGCGGCGGTCGATTATCTGCTCAAACCCGTGTCGCCTGACCGGCTCGGCCGCGCTCTGTCGCGCGTCCGCGAATGGCGCGCGACCGAGCTCGGACGCTCGCCCAAGAGCAAGTGGATCACCGAATTCTGGGTCCAGAACCGCGGCGAGATGCTGCGCATCGACGCCGGTCAGGTCGACCTGATCGAGGCCGAGCGCGACTATATGCGGCTGCACGTGGGCGCGCGCAGCTGGCTGATCCATCAGACGATCAAATCGCTCGAGGCGCGCATGGACCCGGACCAGTTCATGCGTATCCACCGTTCGAAGATGGTGCGCCGCGACGGAATCGCAGGACTCAAGCATCATGGCGATGGCGCCTGGAGTGTCGACCTGGGCGAAGGCGGCATCCATCGCATCGGCCGCACCTATCTCCACGACGTCAAGGCGATCATGCAGGGCTGACGAAAAAGGCGGCCATGCCGGGGCATGACCGCCTTTCGTGCCAGCCAATTGGCCGCGGGACGCGGTCAGGGAGCGGCAACGATCACCGGGCCACGGTCGGCGAGCGCCGTGCCGCCGCCGTTGAACAGGCTGGCGAGTTTTACGTCAGCATCCTTCATCGCGATGGTTTCGCACTGCCGCGCCTTTTGCTCAGCGCGCAGGCCCTGCGCGAGCCGCGTGTTGCAGACGTCGCGTATCGCCATCTTGACGCGGGTGTTCAGCCGCTCGCGGCCCGAGACGCTGGAAATATTGAGATCGTCGTAGCGGACGATCACGGTCTTTTTCTCCTGCGCGGCGGCAGGCATGGAAAGGCCGGTCAGCGCGATCGGCGCGGCCAGCAGGATCAGGGTCAGTTTCGCCATGGGGGAGTCCTCTCTTGGGGGGATGCGGGATACGAAGACCCGGACCGGGGAAGGCCGCGGCCTCCGCATCCCGCATTTGAGGAAATAGGCGATTTCGGGGCGCGATTCCGCCGCCGTTCGACCGGCGGAAACAAGCGGTCGATTGCCAGACCAAGCGCATTCCGGTATCGACGAATGGCCGAAGGCTGTCCGGAAAATGGCATGCAACAACCATCGAAATGCAGCATTCGCTCGCCATGAGCGGCAAAAGGGCACCGCCCAAAAGCCTGATGTGGATCGGCTTTGCCCTGACAGGCGCCGTCGGCGGCCTGTTGCTTGGCCACTATGTGGTCGGCGAGGATGGGACACGGCGCGACGGCCCGACCTCCTATGCCGATAGGACCGGCAACCCCCGCGCCCCGGGCCCGCCGCCGGTGCCGATCGAAAGCTGCTATGATTGCAGCGGCGGCTACGGACGGGGAATCCGGCACAATCCGCGGCGCGAAGCCCGGATGGACGACGCCTTTCGCGAACTGGGCGCGGTCGAGAGCGATCCTGGGCCCGAGCCGACCGAGGATTATCGTTATGGCGGGCGGTTCGACGATCCCGCTGCCGCGCGCACCATCGTGATGCAGTCGCCGGTACAGCTCACCCCCGAACCCGCGATCGACCCGCCGCCTGTGGCCGAAACGGCTACGGCCGCACCCGGACAATAAAAGACGGGGCAGCCGGCCCGTCAGGGCTGCGGCGGGGTTTCGGGTTTGGCGCACCGCGCGACGTCGCCCGCCTTGCAAGCCGCGGCGTCGGCCTCCCACTGAATTCGCTCTTCGGCACTCATGGTCGCGATCCGGGCCTTTTCAGCCTCATACGCCGCGGTTTCGCTGATAAATTTGCTCTCGGCGCTGGCCTTTTGCGCTTCGAAGGCCGCAAGCCTCTTCTGATAAGCCGCGTTCTCGGCTTCGGCCCGGGCGCGCTGTTCGGCGTTGAGCCGCGCGGTGTTGGCGCGTTCTTCGGCGGTTGTGCCGTCGGGCAGCGGCTCGAACGCCGCGACCTGGGTGCCCGCGAACAGCGTCAGGGCGCCAACGGCAGCAAAGATCGTCCTGATCATCGAATCTCTCCTCTTGAGGATATGGTCGTCAAACGCACATGCCCCCCAGCCGTTCCGGCAGGGTTTGACCCGCGGCGCCCATCTCGTCATGGTCGCAATTCCCGTCCTCGGTCAAGCGACACTCTCATCTTGCCAACCACGCCGCGCCGCCTCAACCGCCCCGTCTTTTTTGTCCCGCTCGTCATCCTGGCGGCCGCGGTCGGCTTCAGCCTGTGGCAAAGAACGGCTTTCGTCGCGGCGGAGATCGCACTCAACGACTGGATCCTGCGCTATTTCGGCCCGCTGTTCGCGAGTGCGGGCGTGGCCTTCCTCGCGCTGCTGGGCGCGGTTGCGCTATCGCCGCTCGGCAAGACAATCATCGGTGGCCCCGACGCAAAGCCGCTGCTCGGCCGCTGGCGCTGGTTCGCCGTCATGCTGTGCACGACCATCGCCACAGGCATATTATTCTGGGGCGCCGCCGAACCCCTGTTCCACCTCAACGCCCCGCCCCCGATGCTCGGGCTGGAACCGGGCAGCGAGGCCGCCGCGACCTTCGCGATGTCGACGATGTTCCTGCACTGGACGCTGACGCCCTACGGTATCTACACCGTCGCCGCGCTCGCCTTCGCACTCGTCTATTACAACCGCCGCGAACCGTTCAGCCTGTCCTCGCTGTTCGTGCCGCTGCTCGGCCAGCGCGCGCATGGCAAGGTCGGGTCGGCGATCGACATCGTCTGCCTTTATGCGCTGGTGGCGGGGATGGCGGCGTCAATGGGCGCGGGCATTCTCGCGCTCGCGGGCGGCGTCGAGGTTCTCGGCGGCTTCAACGGTGGGTCCGCGCTGCGCTGGGCGATCATGATCGTCATGGTCGCCAGCTTCCTGATCTCGGCCGCGACCGGTCTTCAGAAGGGGATCGCCGGCCTGTCGGTACTCAACACCTGGATATTCTTCGCGATCATCGCCTTCGCGCTGGCCGCGGGCCCGACCGCCGAGATGGTCGGCCTGTCGTTGCGCGGCGGGGCCGAATATTTCACAACCTTCATGCCGCGCAACCTCGGCCTCGACGTCGACGGCGACTGGAGCTGAGCAATGGACGATCTTCTATTGGGGCAACTGGTTTGCCTGGGCGCCGGTGACCGCCTTGTTCCTGGGCCGCCTCGCGGTCGGATACAGCGTGCGCGCCTTCATCCTGTTCAACCTGATCCTCCCGTCGCTGTTCGGCGCGGTGTGGATGACCGCGATCGCGGGCGCCGCGATCGTCATCGACCAGCAAAACGGCGCCAGCCTGTACGCGATCCTTACCGCGCAGGGGCCCGATCCCATCCTGTTCCGCCTATTCGATGCGCTCGGCGGCGGTCCCGCACTGACCGCGATCCTGCTCTTCGCGATCTTCCTGTCCTATGTCGCCGGCGCCGACGCCAATGTCTCGGCGATGAGCGCGCTGTCGACGCACGGCATCACCCCCGAACAGCCCGAAGCGCCGCTGTGGACCCAGATCGTCTGGGGCGTCGCGGTCGGACTGATCGCGATGGTGCTCGTCGCTGCGGCGGGGCTCGATGGCATTCGCATGATGTCGGTTCTGGGCGGTTTCCCGGCCCTGTTCGTGATCGTCGGCGCGGCCCTGTCGCTGGCCGTCATGGCCTTGCGGGGCCAAGCCGGTCGCCGCCCCCGCCATGCCCGACTAGCGCTACCAGATCTTCGTGCGGTCTTCGGGCTTCAGATAATATCTGGCGTCCGCGCCGACGCCGAACGCCGTGTACCAGGCATCGACGTTGCGGACCGGGCCGATGATCCGCCAGCGCGCCGGGCTGTGCGGATCGCTCGCGACCTGTTGCTTGATCAGAATCCTCGCGCGCCTTGTCGCGCCACGCCTGCGCGAAGGCGAGGAAGAAGCGCTGGTCGCCGGTCAGCCCGTCGATCACCGGCGCCTCCTTGCCGCCGAGCGAGCGATGGTACGCGTCATAGGCGACCTCCAGCCCCGCAAGGTCGGCGATATTCTCGCCCATCGTCAGGTCGGGGTTGATGAACGCGCCCGGTGCTGCCTCATAGGTCGCATATTGTGCGCCGAACGCTTTCGCCGCAGCGTCGAAGCGCGCCGCATCCTCGGGCGTCCACCAGTCGCGTACCGCGCCATTGGCGTCGATCTTGCGTCCCTGATCGTCGAAGCCATGGACGATCTCGTGCCCGATGACGGCGCCGATCGCGCCATAGTTGACGGCGTCGTCGACATTTTCGCTGAAATAGGGCGCCTGCAATATGCCCGCCGGGAACACGATCTTGTTCTCCAGCCCGCCGTTATAGGCGTTCACTTCCTGCGGGTTCATCGACCATTTCTTGCGGTCGACCGGCTTGTTCAGGTCGGCGAGCTGATAGGCATATTCAAACTGGCTGCTGCGCTTCACATTGCCGTAAAGGTCGGCGGGGTCGATCTTCAGCCCCGAATAGTCGCGCCATTTGTCGGGATAGCCGACCATGACGTCCATCTTGTCGAGCTTCGCGAGCGCCGCCTGCTTGGTGGCTAGGCGCCATCCAGCCGTTGGCGCGAATACGGTCGCCCATCGCCAGTTTCAGATTGGCGACCAGCGCCTCCATCTTCGCCTTGGCACTTGCCGGGAAATACTGGGCCGAATAGGTTTCGCCCACCAGTTCGCCAAGGCTGCCGTCGACGAGCGTCAATCCGCGTTTCCAGCGCGGGCGGAGTTCCGAAACCCCGCTCAGCACTTTCGTATAGTCGAAGCGGCTGTCGACAAACGCCTTCGACAGATAGGGCGCGGCCTGGTCGGCGACATGGAATTGCTGCCACAGTTTCAGCGTCTCGAGCGGCGTCCTGGCATAGAGCGCGGCAATATCGCGGACCGCGGTCGTCTCGTTGACGATGATCCGTTTCTGCAGCGCGATCCCGGCGCCGCACGAACCAGGCGTCCCAGTCGAGCCCCGGCGCATAGGCGGCCAATTCGGCCGACGACATCGGGTTGTTGATCTTGCCGATGTCGCGGCGGTCGGCGATCTTCCAGCTCACCTTCGCAATCTCGGTCTCGAACGCCATGATCGCGTCGGCGGCGGCCTCCGGGTTCTTCGCCCCCGTCAGGCGCAATGTTCGGACGATATAGGCCCGATAGGCGTCGCGCTGCGGTTTGAACTGATCGTCGAGATAATATTCGCGCTCGGGCAGTCCTAGCCCGCCCTGCCCCAGCCACAGCACGTTCACCGTCGGGTCGTCGGTATCGGCATAGGGGCCGCCGCCGACGATCGTGATGCCGAACGCGCCTTGCGACGCGCCCATGAAGCGCGCCATCGCCGCCTTGTCCTTGATCGCGGCGACGGCGGCAAGGTCGGCCATCAACGGCTTCGCGCCGAGTGCCTCGACCCGCGCCTCGTCAACGAAGCTCTGGTACAATCCGCCGACCTGGCTTGTCGCCGCAGCGCGCCGGTCACCAGTTGGCGCAACTGGCGCTGGGTCAGGTTATAGACGTCATAATCAACGCCTAGCCGACGCCTGATCGGCCGGAATTTCGGTGCGCGCGAACCAGCCGCCATTGGCAAAGCGGTCGAAATCGTCGCCGGGCTTTACCGACGTGTCGCACGCATCCAGATCGACACCCCAGGTGCCGAAGGTCAGCGCCTTCAGCGACGCGTCGTCATCCGCCTTCGCGCCAGCGGCGTCCCCAGTCTCGGCCTTCAGGGGCGCGAAGGGCGTCATGTCGTTCGCCAGCACCGGCACCGCGACCAACGCCGCCGCCAACGCGAGGCCAGCGGCCCCTGCAAGATAGTTCTTCATTTCCCCAGCTCCTTTCGCGCGCCAGCCCGTTCCCGGCGGACGGCAAATATGAAAGCTTTGTCCGCCCGCCGCCCGCAGGGGTCAAGATTGGGCCCGGACATTGGTCGAAGCCATTGGGGAGTTGGTGGAAAGGTCGTCCGCGAAGCTAAGGATCAAGCCAGCGCCGATAGAAGGAAGTCACCCGCGGGCTGAACCGGACAGCGCGGACTTCGCTGTCATTCGGGCCACGGATATGCAGTCCATAGGCAAGGACCGGGCCGCTCACCGAATCGCGGCCCGTCAGGGGGCCGCCGCTCATCCCGCGATAGCTAGCTTGGCCTGCGGGATAGTCGAACCCGTCATTGCCCTGCGACCCGAACAGGACATCGGCGTGATAGGGCGCGAAACGTCCGTAACATGCATCTTCGTCGGGATAGCCGATCAGGCGTGCGTCGAATATGGTCGGTGCGCGCGATTCCCGCATCTGGATGCCCGGAAAGCGGTCGGTCCCCAGCCCGCTGACGCGGAGCAGGCCGAAGTCGTGCGCGACCTCGGGAACCGCGGCTGCCGTATAAGCCTCACCGACAAAAACCTCCTGAGCCTCCCGGCTGGCCGATGCCACACCGCCATTGCGGGCGAACCAGCAGTCGATCCGCCGTGCAAAACGCTTCAGGTCGTGATTGTAGATATTGTGCGCAGCGGTCGCGACAAAGCTCGACTGCCGACGGTTGGCGATATGGAAACCTGTGCCCGTTACCATCAGCTTCAACCCGTCCGGCTGATAGCCGAAATCGGATTTGATGAGACAGATCGCGTTGCGATAGTCGCCCCCCAACCCGAAACCGGCTTGCAGACCGTCGGGACAGGCGCGCGCCATCCTTCCTAATTCCCCGGATTGATGGGCGGGCCGCCCCCGTCTCCTCCGCCGATCTGCACGTCGTCCTTCTTTTCCGGATCTGCCGTGGCACCCCGAATGATCTTGGCGGCTGTTTCGGGACAGCGCGCGGGGCCCGCGTTGCACAGATCGCCTACGGCCTTTACCTTTTCGGCATTGTTGCCAACCGCCGTCAGATAGTTGGTTTCGGCCTCGAGCGCCGTCTTCTTCAAACCCAGCGCCTCGGCCGGCGCCGAGATGATCGCGCTGACGACCGTCAGGGGAAGCCTGACCAGCCCGACGAGTTCGCTCTGCCCGTCCTGCTCATAGGAAGTCATCACTCCCTCGGTGAAGGACAGATTATATTTCTGGGTCGCGAAGACGCCGGATGGCAAGCTGACCCAGTTGACTGCGGATCGATCGGGCACCAGCACGATATCGGAGGTCTGGCTGACCGTACCGACCAACAGCGAAATCCGGATCGGTATCATCGGCCGGTAGCACAGGCCGCGTTCGCATTCGGCCGGAATGGCGGCGCCATTCAGCACCGCGACGGACGCCGGATTGGGGCGGGCATCGTCGATCATCAATTGCAACAACGGCCCGCCCGTCGCGGCCAGAACCTTCAATCGGTCACACCGTTCCTTGAGCGTCGCAGGAACCTGACCGACAGAGCACAAGCCCGCGATATATTGCCGGATTTGCGTATCGGCGTCGGCGGTCGCAGTCGCGGCATCGGTATAACGATAGAGTTTGTCGAATATGATGGTGCCGCTCGCCGCGCCGCTCGCCTGCAGGTTCAATGCGCTCTTGATCGCGCCGGTGACGATGTCGTTCGCCCGGCCGACCGAGGTCGCCGAAAAGGTCGACAGCAGGTTGGTCTTCGGCGTGACGGTAATGGTGACCTTGTTGTCGGAAAAAGCGCCAGGCGGGATATGCGTGGTCAGACGGTAATCGGGATCAGGCGCCATCACCGGCGCGGTGACCGTCGCGGTCAGCACGCCGTCGGTCTCGACTACGGTCAGCTTCACCCAGGCCTCGGGCAGATGATAGGATATGCCCGCATTTCCGGTACCATTGGACGTCTTCGTGGCGACAGTCGCGCATCCGCCCACCATCAGGGAAAGAACAGCGCACAAAGCTGCCTTCAAGCACGGCAATTTCGCCATATCGCCCCCTTTGTCGCGCGGGTGGCCCCCGCCACCCATTGCTCGCCAGCTTATGCAAAACGGTCGCATCGTATAGGATGGAAGCGCCAACGCCGTGCCATTGTGGTCTCCATCCCGGCGCCCTATCTTCGCGACACGCGCCCCCTTGCGCACCAAGAACAAATCTGGAACACACCCCTCCCATGAGTCTCACCCATATTTCGGTGCGCGGTGCGCGCGAGCATAATCTGAAGGGCGTGAACGTCGACCTGCCGCGCGACGCGCTGGTCGTCATCACCGGGTTGTCGGGCAGCGGCAAGTCGAGCCTCGCCTTTGACACCATCTATGCCGAAGGGCAGCGGCGCTATGTCGAGAGCCTGTCGGCCTATGCCCGCCAGTTCCTCGAGATGATGCAGAAGCCCGACGTCGAGCATATCGACGGCCTCTCCCCGGCGATCAGCATCGAGCAGAAGACGACCAGCCGCAACCCGCGCTCGACGGTCGCCACCGTCACTGAAATCTACGACTATATGCGCCTGCTCTGGGCGCGCGTCGGCATCCCCTATTCGCCCGCCACCGGCGAGCCGATCAGCGCGCAGACGGTCAGCCAGATGGTCGACCGCGTGATGGAACTGCCCGAGGGCACGCGCGCCTATCTGCTCGCCCCGGTCGTGCGCGGCCGCAAGGGCGAGTATAAGAAGGAACTGGCGCAGTGGCAGAAGGACGGCTTCACGCGCGTCCGCATCGACGGCGAATTTTACGAGATCGGCGAGGCGCCGGCGCTCGACAAGAAATACAAGCATGACATCGAGGTCGTCGTCGATCGCATCGCGGTCCGCGAAGGGCTCGGCACGCGGCTCGCCGACAGTTTCGAGACCGCGCTGAAACTCGCCGAGGGGCTCGCCTATGTCGACCTCGCCGACGGGCCCGTCCCGGGGCGCGAGGAGGAAGACACCGGCGGCGCGATGAAGGGCGCGGGCATCCCCGCGAACCGCCTGATCTTCTCCGAAAAATTCGCCTGCCCCGTCTCGGGCTTCACCATCGCCGAGATCGAGCCGCGGCTTTTCAGTTTTAACGCGCCGCAGGGCGCCTGCCCCGCGTGCGACGGGCTCGGCGAACGGCAGGAGTTCGACCCCGACCTCGTCGTCCCCAACCATGCGCTGAGCCTCAAGAAGGGCGCGGTCGTGCCGTGGGCGAAATCGAACCCGCCATCGCCCTATTATATGCAGGTGCTCGAAAGCCTCGGCAAAGCCTATGGCTTCGACCTCACGACGCCGTGGCAGGACCTGCCCGGGGAGGTGCAGCTCGTCATCCTCTACGGCACCGGCGGCAAGCCGGTCGAACTGACCTTCAAGGACGGCAAGCGCAGCTACACCACGCACAAGCCCTTCGAGGGCGTCATCGGCAACCTCAACCGCCGCATGCTGCAGACCGAAAGCGCCTGGATGCGCGAGGAGCTGTCGAAATATCAGACGCCGCAGCCGTGCGAGACCTGCCACGGCGCGCGCCTGCGCCCCGAACCGCTCGCGGTGAAGATCGCGGGCGAGAATATCAGCCTGTCGGCGCAGCGCAGCGTCGCCGATGCGCTCGAATGGTTCGGGACGCTCGACGCGAAACTCAACGACACCCAGCGCCAGATCGCCAAGGCGATCCTCAAGGAGATCAACGAGCGGCTCGGCTTCCTCAACAATGTCGGGCTCGATTACCTCAACCTCAACCGCACCTCGGGCACACTCAGCGGCGGAGAGAGCCAGCGCATCCGCCTCGCCAGCCAGATCGGCAGCGGCCTGTCGGGCGTGCTCTACGTCCTCGACGAGCCGAGCATCGGCCTCCACCAGCGCGACAACGACCGGCTGCTCGCGACGCTGAAGCGCCTGCGCGACCTCGGCAACACGGTGATCGTCGTCGAGCATGACGAGGATGCGATCCGCCACGCCGACTATGTCGTCGACATGGGCCCCGGCGCCGGCCTCCACGGCGGCGAAATCGTCGCCGAGGGGACGCTCGACGAGGTGCTGCAGAGCGAGAAGAGCCTGACCGCCGCCTATCTCAACGGCACCAAGCGGATCGAGATTCCGACGCGCCGCCGCAAGGGCAATGGCTTCGACCTGGTGCTGAAGGGCGCACGCGCCAACAATCTCGACAATGTCACGGTCAAGATCCCGCTTGGCACCTTCACCTGCGTCACCGGCCTGTCGGGCAGCGGCAAGTCGAGCCTGATCATCGACACACTCTACGCCAGCGCGGCGCGCGTACTCAACGGCGCGCGGATGGTCGCCGGGCCGCACGACAGCCTGAAGGGGCTGGAGCATTGCGACAAGGTGATCGACATCGACCAGTCGCCGATCGGCCGCACCCCGCGCTCGAACCCCGCGACGTATACGGGCGCCTTTACCGTGATCCGCGACTGGTTCGCGGGGCTCCCCGAAAGCCAGGCGCGCGGCTACAAGCCGGGGCGTTTCAGCTTCAACGTCAAGGGCGGGCGCTGTGAGACCTGCACCGGCGACGGCCTCATCAAGATCGAGATGCACTTCCTGCCCGACGTCTATGTGACGTGCGAGACGTGCCACGGCAAACGCTACAACCGCGAAACGCTGGAGGTGAGGTTCAAGGGCTACAGTATCGCCGACGTACTCGATATGACGGTCGAGGATGCGGCCGATTTCTTCAAGGCGGTGCCCGCGATCCGCGACAAGATGGCGATGCTCGTCCGCGTCGGCCTGGGGTACATCAAGGTCGGGCAGCAGGCGACGACGCTGTCGGGCGGCGAGGCGCAGCGGGTGAAGCTCGCCAAGGAATTGTCGCGCCGCTCGACCGGGCAGACGCTCTACATCCTCGACGAGCCGACCACCGGCCTGCATTTCGAGGATGTCCGCAAATTGCTGGAGGTGCTGCAGGCGCTGGTCGATCAGGGCAACAGCGTGATCGTGATCGAGCATAATCTCGACGTCATCAAGACCGCCGACCATATCATCGACATGGGCCCCGAAGGCGGGGTCAAGGGCGGCGAGGTCGTCGCGAGCGGCACCCCCGAACAGGTCGCGAAGAACCCGCGCAGCTACACCGGGCAATATCTGGCGCCGCTGCTCGCCCGGTAACGGACAAAACGGCGGTCAGATGCCGAGCGTGAAAAGCAGCTTCCAGAAGAGAATGATCGCCCCGACCGCGACCGCGAGCACCGCCGCCTGCGCGCCGAGCAACAGCATCAGCCGCTTCGCCGTGTCGCGTTCGTGCTGGACCTCGCGCGCGATCGCGACGAAGACCCCGAACGGCGCGGCCTGCAGCAGCAGAAAGCCCAGCATACCCGCCAGCGTGAAGCCCGCATCGCCGGTGTCCCACGGCGATGTCAGCCGCCCGATACCGCCAAGCAGATTGTCGGCGCCGCGAAACAGTATGAACAGGAACATCAGCAGCGCCGCATAGACGAGAAAGCCGAGCGCCGACCGCCGCGCCGCATAACCCGTCGTCGCCACCCGCCAGCCGCGCCCGCGCAGCATCGCGGCCAGCCCGCCGCCCGCGGCGGCCGCCAGACCGGTGCCCGCCGCGACCGCACCGGCCATGGCGATGGGAACATGATAGGGCTCGTGGAAGATGGACAGGACCGGAGCGGGGTTCATCATACTGCCAAGCCAAAGCGCCAGCAATGTGCCGAACACCGGCGCCGCGATCAGGGTCAGCGCCAGCGCCGCCCAGCGCGCGCCGCGCGCGATGTCCGGGGTGCTGGGCAATGCGCGGTTCAGCCACCATGTCGCGGCGGCCAGCGCCAGCACGAACGGCAGCACCAGCGCCGACGGCCCCATGTGCCGCGCCATGTCGGACGGGCCGACATAGCCGGCCGCGACCATGCCCATGCCCGGAATCAGCTCGGGCCCGCCGTTGGCGGCGCTGGCATAGGCGAGCAGGCCGAACGCGGCGGCCGCCGCAGGGCCGATCAGCATCGCGATGCCCGCCTGAATCGTCGCGTCACGCCAGTCCGGCCGTCCACCGGCGCGCGGCATCCACGCCCACAGCGCGGTTCCCGTAACCGCCACCACGACCGCGATCCCCAACAGCACATAGAAAAGGGTCCAGATCAGCCAGCCCGCCGCGCCGATCAGCACCAGGATGCCAAGTCCCCCCGCATCGCCACCGCCGCCGACCGGCCGCGCCGACGCGCCCCAATTGACGGGCGGCGACCGCCCCTGCGTCATCATGTCCTGCCGGGCGGCGGCATTCTGCTGGTCGATACGCCGGCTGCTCGGCCGCTTCGCGCTCGCGCTGCTCGGCGCCCGCGTTGAACGACGCCGAGTCCATGCCATGTTGCCACTGATATCCCTGATGGCTCAGCCTTGTAGCTGTTGTCGTCCGTCATCCCGCTCCCTCGTTCCAAGCCCCCCGCGGATGGCGCAAGGCCGATACCAGCGGACATGCTGGTCAGATGTGGGTCATGTCAACCGCGGCGGACTCGGCGGCAACGGCTTCAATGCCACACCGCCGACAGCGGGTAGAGCGCGATCAGCCACAGCAGGCAGCCGATCACGGCGCGCCGGTCCTTCGCCGCGATCGCCAGCGCCGCGACGGGGAAGAAGGACCAGGTGACCACCGCGTTGCGCGCATCCAGCCCCGGCATGGCGCCCAGCGCGATGACGGCCGCCAGCAGCGCGACGTTGCACAGCATCACCGCGCCGATCACCTTGCGCCGGTGCTTGTCGAAATGGGCATCGAGGCCGCTCCACTCCTCCGGGTCGTCGGGAAAGACCAGCGACGCGGCGACGAAGTAGAGCGCGGTGATCAGGAAGCCGCCGAACAGCACCGGCCAGCTGATCGGAATCGCCTCGCGCACCGCCCAGCCGTACATCCAGAAGGTGACGACGTCGCACGACACGAACAGGCCGAGCAGCGCGGTCGGCCAGCCGATGCGCACGCGGTGGCTGGCCTTCAGCGCCCGCGCCAGCCCGCCCAGCCCCTCGGCCAGCGCGAGGCCGAGGATCAGCCCGAACAGCGAAAAGACGAATTCGAACCCGCTCATAGCCCCCGCACATAAAGAAAGCCCCTCCCTTCAGGGAGGGGTTTGGGGAGGGCATGTCGCCGTCCCGTCTCGCAGCCGTTGCTACCCTCCCCACCCCCTCCCGCAAGCGGGAGGGAAGATGATGGTCGTCACCCCTGCGCTTTGTCGTCAGCCCGCCCTTTCGTCACCCCGGGCACCGACCCGGGGTCCCGCTTGAGGACGCCAGCCTGGGTTCGGGAAAAGATTATCTCACGCAAAGGCGCAAAGGCACGAAGAAGAAAGAGAAGAAGAGATTTCTCACACAAAGCCTGTCCTGAGCGCCTGCAAGGCAGTCGAAGGGACACGAAGAGGGCAGTTTTCGGTCGCTACCGGTCGGTTGCCGAACGACCGCCGTGCCTTTCAAAGCCGGACGAAGTCCGGCCATAGTCCCGCCAACGCCCGACCGACACACGACATCGGCGCCCCCAACTACCCTCTTCGTGTCTTTGTGTGAGACTTAGCCCCGCCAGCGGGCCAAACCCGCCGTCAGAAACCCCACGCAACCCCCTTCGCGCCTTTGCGCCTTTGCGTGAGATAAATCTAAGCCCCCATCAGCGTCCCGGTGACATCCTCGGCGGTGTAGATGCGGATCGCCGCATGGCTCCGGCGACAGCGCGCGCATTTCGGCGACGAAGGCGCCCGACGCGGGCACCGCGAAATGGGTGCGCACCGCCTCGATGCTCGCCCACTCCTCGACGAACATCAGCCGGTCGGGGTTTTCGACATCGATATGGCAGTTGTGCGCCAGACACCCCGGCTCGCCGCGCGACCGCGCACTATGCTCGGCGCCGAGCGCGATCATGCGCTCGCGATGCTCGGGGGTGAGGATGACGTGGCCGGTGATGAGGATCATAATCGCGTCAAAACTCAATCAGCGAGGATTCCACTTCCCGCAGCAGCCGTCTATATTTTGCTGCATTATAACTATCTCTACTACCTAGCTTTGAGGCGGATTTGAATGCATCCGAGAGTTTCGCCTGCGCAACACCAAGCCAAGCGAATGATTCGGGCGTCCTAAGATGTTTTGCGACTCTCATTGCTTGGTCTGAGAATCGCAGAAGATGATATCCACGCCATTGATCATTCTCGATACAAGACTGAAGGACTCTCATGCTTTCCCTTATTCCGTCAAGCGCTATGCTGTCACCTACATTAGATTCAAACACACCTATGTTAGCTTCAAATAGAATTACAGCGTGAGAGTTACGAATTGCAAAGTTCCTGTTTCCAGTAATGGTCATAGCCTTGTCAATCCATTCAAACGCCTGAGAATACTTACCCTTCTTCGACATATAAACTGCGCCATGCTGATAATCATATGCATTTTCAGCGATTAAAAACAACTTTTCATAAAAAGCCTTACCATCTTTTGGATCAGGAAATGCCTTAACGGCGAAATCATTGTCGTAGGCATAACGACGAAACGTTCGGTAGTCAGGTATCACTCGAGGACCCACGCTCTTATGGAAACGATCATACATCCGACCAAAGGCTTCTTGCCGACTTTCCCGGATAGCAATTCTCGCCAATCCCGAGGATCGAACGCTGAAATGGTCTTGCGTTGAGTCGTCTGGATTGTCAGTCTCTCCGACGAATTCATTAATTCTTTGAACAATATCATACCCCTCAGCATAATCCTTAGTATGAAGAAACATATGGATCATGTCATAAGAGACAAGCGTTCGACACATGTTAGAATAGCACGCCATCAAATAGACATCAAATGCGCGAGAATCTCGCTGCTCGAACTCCGCAAGCTTGTTTCGAAACCGCAATCTCAGATCTTGGTCAAATACATGCCTTACTAGACCCTCAAATAATCCCAGATACTCTGCATCCTCAATCATATTAGCAGGCGTTGTCGACTGATTTCTCCGTCGAATATCAGCAGGTAATGAGTTGAGGATGGATTGCATATCGGGAGGCGATACCGAGGTGCACGAAACCGTCTCCAACGGAGCCCTCAGGCTACGGGGATTAATAGAGTCATAAAATATGCTCGATTCCGCAACGATGAATTTGAAACCGCCAGCATCAGCGAGCATGTTAAATCCGTCTCGAGAATCTATAAACTGATCAATGAAAACCACTGGCTTATTAGATGAATCGGAATATTCTGCTATAATCTCCTGAGCTATTGCAATAGATAGCCTATCAAAGTATATACACCTTCTTTTTGTGCTGAGTTCCGTTGCCACTTGCCGTAGAATTGTACTTTTTCCTGACAGCGGAAGGCCAACGATCGATACATTTTTGCCCTGCAGAGCTTTATCAAGGACTGTCCTAAGGGGCCGCCTTTTAACAACTTGGGGCGAATAAGCATCTGACCATTCCGGTTCGGCACCAAGAAAGAATACTCGCACCGGGCGTTGCGCCACCTGATCCCGCGATGGGATTCTCCCAAGAACAGTGCGAGCCTCAAAAGCCTTCGTCACCGAAGGTAAGTCGCCGACATAATTAAGAAAGTCCTCAATTGAACCTTCAACTATATTGAAACCTAGGCTGTCATACAACTTACGCGCGGCTTCGGTAGCTTCGTAAAGCAACACCCATCTATTCGCGTTACCAAGAGTGGAATTATGGAGCGCCTGCAGCACCCCAGCGTCGTTCATGCCGTAGCCGAGAAACAGAGTAGGTCGCCTTTGCAATTCCCTCTGGAAAACAAACCAAGTTTGCTGGTCCGATTGGAAGGCCGAAGATATCTGTCCGGCTGTAAAAACGAAATTGGGCTCTTCGTGATCAACGCATCCATGCAAAGGAATATATTGAATTGCCGATCCTATATCTCGCGGCTCTCCAAATTCATGAACATCATGGAATACCGGAGACGCAAAACCGTCAATCGGACGAAAAATTTTGCGGGCCAAGTTATCTATATTAGTAGTATAGATATGACTAATAGAAATATTTCTTAGATCATCATACTGCTCAAAGCCACTATCTACATTAAATATATCTATTAAAAACTGATCGACATCTGACTTAGAATCGCTTGATAGGATGGTATACACGGACTGTAAATCAAGATCAGAAAGCTCTGTCCTTTCAAATTTACCAATCAGCGCTTCCTTTAAGCCATTTCCCGTCGGAAGATTCTGCTTTTTGGCATTCACGGCCAAAGTTGAAAAGCCCGCACCCAAGAATATATTGACCCGATCAGAAAGATCGGCCTGAAGAAGGCCAGGTTCAGATACTTTTAACATATGATCTCCCTCACCCATCCTAGCTAAGCTACATTCCCGCCGCAGACAAGCCTTCGCCCCGGCGGCGAAGCGAGCGGCGCAATGACATATATATGACAATCCCTGTCACAAACACGTCACACAAAACCCCCATTGGCCACTCAGCGAGTCGCCGCGGGGGTGGCGGTTCGCTCCGTTAGCGACCCCCGACAGGATCATCCCATGGCCAAGAATTTCGCCCTCATCGTCGAGCGCCGCGACCATCGCGCTGGCGCTTTCCGCGTGCCAGGACCAGGCCTCCTCGGGCGGCGCGGCGCGCGATTATATCAGCGCCGTCGGCTCGTCGACCGTCTATCCCTTTGCCACCACCGTCGGCGAGAAATTCGCCGAGGCGACCGGCAACAAGACGCCCAAGATCGACAGCACCGGCACCGGCGGCGGCTTCGAACGCTTCTGCGCGGGCGTCGGCGGCGACACCCCCGACATCGCGAACGCCTCGCGCCGCATCAAGAAGAAGGAGTTCGACACCTGCGCCAAGAATGGCGTGACCGAGATCGTCGAAATCCAGATCGGCATCGACGGCATCGCGCTGGGCGAGGCCGCGCGCGGCCCCGGCTTCAAGCTGTCGGAAGAGGATGTCTATAAGGCTCTTGCTGCCAACCCCTATGGCAAGCCCAACGCCGCGAAGACGTGGAAGGACGTCAACCCCGCCCTTCCCGCCGTCGCCATCTCGGTCTTCGGCCCGCCGTCGACCAGCGGCACTTACGATGCGTTCAAGGAGCTGATCCTCGGCAAGGGCTGCGACGCCAATGCCGGCATGAAGGCGCTGAAGGACAGCAACAAGGACAAGCATGAGGAAATCTGCACGACCTTGCGCGGCGCGCCCTATTATGTCGAGCAGGGCGAGAATGATAATCTGATCATCTCGAAGCTCGACAAGAACCCGACCAGCCTCGGCATCTTCGGCTTCAGCTATCTCGAGGCCAACAAGGACAAGATCAAGGCGGTGCCGGTACAGGGCGTGTCGCCGACCTATGAGACGATCGCCAACGGCAGCTACCCCGGCTGGCGCCCGCTCTATATCTACGTCAAGAAGAAGCATGTCGGGGTGATCCCCGGCCTCGCCGAATATGTCGCCGAATTCCTGAAAGGATCGGGCGAAGGCGGCTATCTCGCCGAAAAGGGGCTGATCGTGCTGTCGGGACGCGGCGCCGAGGCTGCGGCGGCCGTGGCGAAGGGCATGACGCCGCTCGACGGGTCGCAGCTCAAGTAAGGGCGGCACGGGTGGCCGGGGATGGGACCTCATTCCCGCGCCGAGCCGCCGGTTTTTCGTCTTCTTCCCCTCCCCTGCGGGGAGGGGACCGAGGGGTGGGGGAGCGAAACCACGAGGTTTCGCGTCGCCGCAAGCGAGGGTACACCCCCACCCGGCCTCCCCCTCAAGGGGGAGGGGATCAAAATATGACGCCGAGTCACGAAACTGCCATGCGCCGCCGCTTTGGGTCGGCCACATGATGACGCAAATGCGATAACGGGGACACTGTGACCTTTAACGCCGCCGCCTTGCTGCTCCTGATCGCCGGCCTCGCGCTGATCGGCTGGCTGGCTAAGCCGGGCGCGCTCGGCGCTGCTCGCGGGCCGCACCGGGAAAAAGCTCCATTCGCGCCCGCAATATCATGGCTGGTATGTCGCGCTGTGGCTGTTCGCCCCCGCGGCGCTGTTCCTCGCGGTGTGGAGCGCGGTGTCGCCGGGCCTCGTCACCAACAGCGTGCTGGCGAGCGAGGCGGCGAAGGACCTGCCCGCCTTCGGCTTCGAGCGCGGTGCGATCCTGTCCGACGCGCGCAACGTCGCGCAGGGGCGGCAGGAGGCGGTGCGCATCCCCGCCGCGGCGCCGCTGGTCGAACATTATGCCGCCGCGGGGCACAAATATGCCTGGATCGGCATCGGCGCGATGCTGGCGCTCGCGCTGGCGGGCGGTCTTTATGCCTACACGCGCATCCAGCCCGATTTCCGCGCGCGATCGCGGGTCGAAAAGATCGTGATGCTGGTGCTGCTGCTGGCGTCGCTCGTCGCGATCCTGACGACCTTCGGCATCGTGCTGTCGCTCCTGTTCGAATCGATCCGCTTCTTCCGGCTCGTGCCGCCCGGCGAATTGCTGTTCGGCACCAATTGGGCGCCGACGAGCGGGGCGCCGGTTCCGGGCACCTTCGGCGGCATCCCGCTGTTCTGGGGCACGGTGCTGATCGGCGCGATCATCGCGATGATTGTCGCGATCCCGGTCGGCATGATGAGCGCGGTGTACCTCACCCAATATGCCGACCCGCGCGTGCGCCGCTGGGTGAAGCCGTGCCTCGAGATCCTCGCGGGCGTGCCGACCGTCGTCTATGGCTATTTCGCCGCGCTGACGGTGGCGCCGGCGCTGCGCAATTTCGCGGCGATGCTGGGCATCCCGAACGCCAGCACCGAAAGCGCGCTGGCGGCGGGCATCGTGATGGGGGTGATGATCATCCCCTTCGTCTCGTCGATGGCCGACGACAGCATCAATGCGGTGCCGCAGGCGATGCGCGACGGGTCGCTGGCGCTCGGCGCGACGCCGAACGAGACGATCCGCCAGGTGCTGATCCCCGCCGCGCTGCCCGGCGTGATGGGCGGCATCCTCCTCGCGGTCAGCCGCGCGATCGGCGAGACGATGATCGTGGTGATGGCCGCCGGGCTGTCCGCCAACATGACCGCCAACCCCTTTGCCAGCGTCACGACGGTGACCGCGCAGATCGTCAAGCTGCTGACCGGCGACCAGGAATTCGACAGCGCCAAGACGCTTGCCGCCTTCGCGCTCGGCCTCGTGCTGTTCGTCGTGACGCTGCTCCTCAACATCGTCGCGCTGCGCATCGTCAAGAAATATCGCGAAGCCTATGAGTGACATGACCTCTCCCACCGATTGGAAGGGCGCGGCGATGCAGGCGCGGATCGCGCGGCGGTACGGTGCCGAGCGGCGGTTCAAGCTGCTCGGGCTCGCCGCGGTGCTCGCGTCGGGCGCCTTCCTCGCCTTCCTGCTGTTCGTCATGGTCGGCAACGGGCTGCGCGGCTTCACCTATACGCACGTTGCGGTTCCGGTCGATTTTGCGGGCACGCCGCTGACGATCGACCCCGCGCGGTTCGGCGATGCCGGCGCCGATCAGGCGATCGCGAGCGCGGGGCTCGCCGACATCGTCGCGCTCTCCGCCGACCGGGCGCTGGGCGAAGGCGGATCGTCGCTGATCAGCGAAAATGCGTGGAAGGAAGTGCGCTCGGCGATCAAGGACGACCCCGAATTGCTGAAAGGCAAGACGCTGTTCGACCTGCCCGCCTCGAGCGGCGTCGATATCGCGGCGAAGGAGGGCGCGAGCGGCGCGCTGGGCGCGACGGTCGATGCGCTGCGCAAGGACGGCAAATTGTCGACCGGCATCCACTGGCCCTTCTTCCGCAACGCCGACGCCACCGACCCCGCGGTCGCAGGCATCTGGGGGGCGCTCAAGGGGTCGGTGCTGACGATCCTGATCGCCTTCCTGATCGCCTTCCCCACCGGGGTGCTCGCCGCGCTTTACCTCGAGGAATATGCGCCGAAGAACCGCTGGACCGACCTGATCGAAGTGTCGATCAACAATCTGGCGGCGGTGCCCTCGATCATCTTCGGGCTGCTCGCGCTCGCGGTGTTCATCAACTGGTTCGGCATCTGCCAGGCGAGCGCGCTCGTCGGCGGACTGACGCTGGCGCTGATGACGATGCCGGTGATCGTCATCGCCAGCCGCAACGCGATCAAGGCGGTGCCGCCGTCGATCCGCGACGCGGCGCTCGGCGTCGGCGCGAGCCCGGTGCAGGTGGTGTTCCACCATGTCCTGCCGCTCGCGCTGCCCGGCATTTTGACCGGCACGATCATCGGCATGGCGCGCGCGCTGGGCGAAACCGCGCCGCTGCTGCTGATCGGGATGCGCGCCTTTATCGGCGACGTGCCCGGCGGCATCTGCTCGCCCGCGACGGTGCTGCCGATGCAGATATTCCTCTGGTCGGACGAGGTCGACCGCGGCTTCGTCGAAAAGACCTCCGCCGCGATCATCGTGCTGCTCATCGTCTTGCTGTCGATGAACGCGCTCGCCATCTATCTTCGCAACAAGTTTGAAAAACGCTGGTGATCATGACCCAAGAAGATCTCACTATCGCCGACCCCAAGATGACCGCGCACGGCGTCAACGTCTTTTACGGCGAGAAGCAGGCGATCAACAATGTGTCGATCGACGTCGGCACCGACCTGGTTACCGCCTTCATCGGCCCGTCCGGCTGCGGCAAGTCGACCTTCCTGCGTTCGCTCAACCGGATGAATGACACCGTCGCGGGCGCGAAGGTGACCGGCGAGATCAAGCTCGACGGCGAGGATATCTATGCGCCGAGCATGGACGTGGTGCAGCTGCGCGCGCGCGTCGGCATGGTGTTCCAGAAACCCAACCCCTTCCCGAAATCGATCTATGACAATGTCGCCTATGGCCCGCGCATCCACGGCCTCGCGCCGCAAAAGGCCGACCTCGACGGCATCGTCGAAAGGGCGCTGACCCGCGCCGGCCTGTGGGACGAGGTCAAGGACCGGCTCGCCGAGAGCGGCACCGCGCTGTCGGGCGGGCAACAGCAGCGGCTGTGCATCGCGCGCGCGATCGCGGTCGACCCCGAAGTCGTGCTGATGGACGAGCCCTGCTCGGCGCTCGACCCGATCGCGACCGCGAAGATCGAGGAACTGATCCACGAATTGCGCGGCAAGTTCGCAATCGTGATCGTCACGCACAATATGCAGCAGGCGGCGCGCGTGTCGCAGCGCACCGCCTTTTTCCACCTCGGGACGCTGGTCGAATATGGCAAGACCACCGACATCTTCACCAACCCGCGCCAGGAACGGACGAAGGACTATATCACCGGCCGCTATGGGTGATGCTGGCATCCCCTCTCCGTTCGCGTCGAGCGTAGTCGAGACGCCGTGCAGGACCGAGGGGCGTCTCGACTACGCTCGACGCGAACGGAATAGCGATGGACTTTGAAGGACGAAGCAGATGGCAGTAGTGAACGATCATACGGTCAAGGCCTTCGACGAGGACCTGAACCGCCTCCGCGGCCTGATCAGCGAAATGGGCGGCCGCGCCGAACAGGCGCTGCTCCAGGCGATGACCGCGCTCAACAAGGGCGACCTCGACCTCGCGGCGCAGGTCGTGCGCGACGACCGGAAGATCGACGCGCTCGAAACCGAGGTCGAGCAGCTGACCGTGCAGACGATCGCGCTGCGCGCGCCGATGGCCGACGACCTGCGCGAGATGATCGCGGCGCTGAAGATCGTGTCGGTCGTCGAACGCATCGGCGATTATGCCAAGAACATCGCCAAGCGGGTGGCGCTGATGGACCAGACGCGGTCGATCGAGGCGATCCCGCTGCTGATGTCGATGTCGTCGATCGTCGCCGAGCTGGTCCATGACGCGCTCGACAGCTTCGCGGCGCGCGACGCCGAACTCGCGGTGCGGGTGACCGTCCGCGACAAGACCGTCGACGATTTCTACAACAGCATCTTTCGCACCCTCGTGACCTTCATGATGGAAAATCCGAAATATATTTCGGAAAGCGCGCACCTGCTGTTCGTCGCCAAGAATCTCGAGCGCATGGGCGACCATGCGACCAATATCGCCGAGATGGTCTATTATGTCGTGACCGGCGGCCAGATGGAAGAACGCGAGCGCGGCGATCGGCCCGAAGATGGCGCCGCGGAGCAGGAGCAAGGCTGATGCCGCAGCCCGACCTGCTGCTGATCGAGGATGACGAGGCGATCGCCGAACTCATCGTCTGGCATTTCGCACGCGAAGGCTTTTCGGTCCGCCAGACCCCCGACGGCGAGCAGGCGCTCGTCCTTGTCGAGGAGCGCGTGCCCGACATCGTCCTGCTCGACTGGATGATCGAAAGCCTGCCCGGCATCGAAGTCTGCCGCCGCCTGCGCCGCAACCCGAAGTCGGCGAACGTCCCGATCATCATGCTCACCGCGCGCGGCGAGGAAGAGGACCGTATCCGCGGCCTCGAAACCGGCGCCGACGACTATGTCACCAAGCCGTTCAGCCCGCGCGAGCTGGTCGCGCGCGTCTCGGCGGTGCTGCGCCGCCTGCGTCCCGCGCTTGCCGGCGAGCTGCTCGCCTATGCCGATATCGAGCTCGATTCGGTCGCGCACAAGGTGGTGCGCGGCGGGCAGATCGTGAACATGGGTCCGACCGAATTCCGCCTGCTGCGCCATTTCATGGAGCATCCGGGCCGCGTCTTTTCGCGCGGGCAATTGCTCGACAGCGTGTGGGGCCAGGACAGCGACATCGAACTTCGCACGGTCGACGTCCACATCCGGCGGCTGCGCAAGGCGATCAACCTGCCCGGCACCGCGGACATCATCCGCACGGTGCGTTCGGCGGGTTATGCGCTCGATGCGGGCAAGGGGTAGCGAGCGGCCGGTTACGGGCGGCATATGCCGTTCCCCCGGCGAAAGCGGGGGAACGGGAGGGCCGAAACGGGGCAATTGCGGTTAAGCCGCCTTATGGATCCCGCTGGCGCCGAGCGAAGTCGGGATACCCCGAAGGCGAGCGCTCCCGACGGGTGTCCTGAATTCGCTCGACACGAACGGACAAGGAAGACGGTCCCCTCCCCGCCCCCGCTTCTTCCGTGTCAAAAGTCGATCTGCGTCCTCAGCCCGAACGTATCCGCCGAATAGTCGCGGTCGCCCCCCGCCGCCGCAATCCGCGCGTCGTCGATCCACAGGTGGCCGTAGCTCGCGGTCAGCCGGATATATTCGATCGGGACCCATACCAGCGACAACAGGCCGGCCTTTTGCCGCCCGCCGATCAGGCCGGCGTCGTTGAGGTCGAGATGATCGTAACGCGCATTGACCTCGATCGCGCCGATTCCACCCTCGGTGACAGGGTTCGATGGCTTCAGGCGATCGAAGGCGCTGTCCTTGTAGGCGCGCCTGTCGCCCTTGGTCAGGACCACGCCGACCTCGGCATAGCCGCCGAAATAGGTCGGATCGGCGGCGCCCTCGCGCTTCGCGGTCTGCCAATAGCCTTCGCCCGCCGCATGGAACGGCCCCGCGATCACCGCCGCCTCCAGCCCCAGGCCGCGCTCGCCGCTGACGTCGATTTCGTCGGTGTCGACGAGGCGCACGTCGGTCGTATGGATGAACGGCCGCGCACGATAGCGCACCGTGCCGGCGGGATCGTTGAGATCGCGCAGGTGGATGGAACCGCCAAGATGCAGTTGCACATCGCCGAACTTGGGCATGAACACCGCGCGGCCGTCGAAGCCGATCGCGTGGTTGCCGTCATTGAGGTCCGCGGCATTGTCGCCGAACACCCCGCCCTGCACCAGCACCTGTTTGCCCTTATATTGCGCCGACAGGCCGACGCGGCGCTCGAAACCGAAGGCCGAGCCAAAGGCAGTGCGCTCCAGGTGACTGAGGAACAAATCGCTCGTCAGCTCGTCGAGACCCCAGAAAGGTTTGATCTGACCCACGGTCACCGACAAGGGGCCGGGGCCGTAAGTGAAATAGACGTCGGCCAATTCGACACTGCTGTTCGCGATGTCGGCCTCGACCCGATAGGAAAAGCCGCCGGGGATTTTGCCATCGACGCCGAGATAGACGCGCCGGAACTCGGTCGCCGTGCCGCCGCGATTGGCAAGTACGCCGGCCGGTGCGTCGATCCCCGCGACGTCGAGTTGAATCCGCCCGCGCGGTTTGAAGGCCCAGCCGTCGGCGGTCCTGATCTCGGGCGCGCCCTTCCAGCCGATTTCGGTCGCGGCCTTCGCGGTCACCGGCGGCGTCCCCGGCGCGGGAGCCGGCGTAGCGGCGGGGCTAGGCTGAGCGGTGGCCGCGTCGAGCCGCGCCTCCAGCGTCTGCACCTGCGCCTTGAGCGCGGCAAGCTCGGCGCGCAGCGCCGCCGCTTCCTCCGCCGTCATCGCCTGGGCATGGGCCGTGGCGGGCATCGCCAGCATCGACGATGCGAGGAAGGCGGCAATCAAGGTAGGACGCATGGATAGGGCTCCGGCTGGTGCGGTGGCGGGTTGGCCGCGCTGCTATGACGCATTGATGACAATTCCGAGACTCAATCGTGACATTTATGTTGCCGCATAGCTTCCGCCGCAGACGCCGCTTGCCTCGCCGCAATCTCGGGCTAAGGACGAGGCCAAATCTTCTCAGGAGACCATCATGACGATCAAATTTGACGGACGTGTTGCCATTGTCACCGGTGCGGGCGGCGGGCTCGGCCGCGCCTATGCGCTGGAACTGGCACGCCGGGGTGCCAAGGTGGTCGTCAACGACCTGGGCGGCGCGCGCGACGGCACCGGCCATTCTGACGCCGCGCTTCAGGTGGTCGAGGAAATCAAGGCGTTCGGCGGCACCGCCATGTCGAACGGCGGCAGCGTCACCGAATATGAACAGATGGTCGAAATGGTCGCCAAGGCCAGGGAAGAATGGGGCGGTGTCCACGTCCTGATCAACAACGCCGGCATCCTGCGCGACAAGAGCTTCGCCAAGATGGAGCCCGCCGATTTCGACCTGGTGCTGAAGGTGCATGTCAGCGGCAGCGCCAATGTCACCAAGGCGTGCTGGGATCTGATGCGCGAGCAGGCCTATGGCCGCATCCTGATGACCGCCTCGTCGACCGGCCTCTACGGCAATTTCGGCCAGGCCAATTATGGCGCGGCGAAGCTGGGCCTCGCCGGGCTGACCAAGACGCTCCACCTCGAGGGCGCGAAATACAACATCCGCTGCAACACGATCGCCCCGGTCGCGGGCACGCGCATGACCGAGGACATCTTCCCCGCCGAGCTGTTCGAGAAGTTCACGCCCGAAAATGTCGTGCCCGCCGCGCTCTATCTGGTGAGCGAGGACGCGCCGACCAACATGATCGTCGGCGCGGGCGCGGGCGCCTTCCACGCCGCCTATGTCACCATGACCCCCGGCATCGCTCTCCCCGAAGACGAGCGCACGCCCGAAGGCGTCGCCGCCGCGTGGGACAAGATCATCGACCGCAACGGCGAAACCGTGCCCCAGTCGGGCAGCGAGCAGTCGATGGCGGTGATGAAGGCGTTGCAGGCACTGGGCTGAGCCTGATAAGACCTTCATCGGGGGCGCCGGGGCGGCGCCCCCAGATGGGGGGAATATATGGCTGACATGTCTCTGGCCGACGGCATCGACCTGCTGCAACGGCGGGCGAGGATCGTCAAAGCGCTGCTCGTCGCCGGGCTGGCGCTCGTGATCGCCCAACTGTTTGGCGAGATGGGCGAATATAGCGGGGCGATCGACCTCGCCGATCCCGATCCATCGCCGCTGGTCCGGCTTTACAGCATCGCGCTGCTGATGATGATTCTCGTCACCATTGCGACGATCGTCCTTTTCGCGATGTGGATCTATCGCGCCGCCGCCAATGTCGCCGCCGCCGATGTCGCGGGGTTCGATTATACGCCGGGATGGGCCGTTGGCTGGTACTTCATTCCCTTCGCCAACCTCGTCAAACCCTTCACCGCGATGCGCCAGATCTGGAACGCCAGTCATGGCGGCACGGGGAATGAACTCGACCAGGGCAACGGGCTGCTCACCGTGTGGTGGGCGACCTGGCTGATTTCGAACATCGCCAACAATATCGCGACGCGGCTCCAGCTCGGCGCCACCTCGATCGAGGAGCTGCAAACCGGCCTGATGTTCGGAATGGTCGGATCGGTGGTCAGCGTCGCGCTCTATCCCGCCGCGTTGCAGCTGGTCACGCGCATCACCGCGGCGCAACAGGAGCGGCTGACCGCGGCGAACATCTTCGCCTGATTTATCGTATTGCATCACTAACACAGCTATGCCATAAGCGCTGCGGGGCAAGGGGATCGGACAGAAGGACGACCCCAATGTATAGCGAAAGCGACCTGCAAGCCGCGGTCGACGCAAAGGTCATGACGCCGGAGGCCGCAGCGGCCTTCCGTGCCCATATCGCGTCGGTCCGCTCCGCCCCCGGGGCGGACGAGGAATCATTCCGCCTCATCACCGGCTTCAACGACATCTTCGTCAGCATCGCGGCGGTGATTTTGCTCGTCGCGGTCGCGTGGATCGGCCAGTCGATCCACACCGCGCTCGCGGGCGTGTTCGTCGCCGCGTCGGCCTGGTTCCTTGCCGAATATTTCACCCGCAAACGCCGCATGGCGCTGCCCAGCATCGTGCTGGTCATGGCCTTTGCCGGCGGGGTGTTCGCCTCGATGGTCGGCTTCCTCGTCGAACATGGCGAGGCGATCTTCGGCAACCGCCCCGACGAGACGGTCGGCGCGGTCATCATCGGCACGATGGCGCTGATCACCGCGGGCGCGACCTGGTTCCACTGGCGCCGCTTCATGGTGCCGATCACCGTCGCCGCCGGAACCGCCGCGCTCGCCGCGACCGCGGTCGCGCTGGTGCTGTCGATCACCGGCGTGCCGCACGACGGCGGCCAGACCTTGGTGATGGCGCTGGTGCTCGTCGCGGGGCTCGGCGTCTTCGCGCTCGCCATGTGGTGGGACCGCAGCGACCGGGTGCGCCAGACGCGCCGCAGCGACGTCGCCTTCTGGCTCCACCTGCTCGCCGCGCCGATGATCGCGCATCCGATCTTCCACCTGCTCGGCGTCACCGACGGCGGCAATATTTCGAGCGCCGCGGCGGTGCTGGTGATCGGCGTCTATATAGTGTTCGGGGTGATCGCGCTGGCGATCGACCGCCGCGCGCTGCTCGTCTCCGCCCTCGCCTATGTGCTGTTCGCGCTGACCGAGCTGTTCCGCACCTTCGGCGCGGTCGAGCTCAATGTCGCGCTGACCGCCTTCGTGATCGGTTCGGCGCTGCTGCTGCTCTCGGCCTTCTGGCAGAATGCGCGGAGCGTGGTGGTGGGTTTCCTGCCCGCAAACCTCGCGAACCAGCTGCCCGCGACGGTTCAGCCCGTCAGTCCGATACCAGCTTCATAAGCCTGCGTTCGACGGGGGCGAGCACGTTCGCGAGTTCGTCCCCGCGTTTCAGGACCGCCCCGGCTTCGGAGACAAGGGCCCACATGCCCTGCTTGGCTCCTGAGCGCGGGGCGTTTCTCTATGCGATATTCGGGCCGCTCGGCGGCGCGGCGAAAGGCGGAGAAGACCGCAACGTCGCGCTGGAAATCCATCGCATAGTCGCGCCATTTGCCGGCCGCGACCATGCGCCCGTAAAGGTCGAGGATGCGGGTCAGTTCCTGGCGGTCGAACGCCGTCTGCCGAGGCTGGGCGCCGCTGTACGGCCAGGGGGTGACGACCCCCATCAGGCGTGGCTGCGTCCCTTGCGCGGCGCCGGTTCGGCGGCGGCGTCACGCTCGGCCACCACGGCGGCGAGCTGTTTCTGAAGCTGTTCGAGCTGGCACTGGAGCAGTTCGACCTTTTGCGTCGCCGGATCGAAGGTTTCGTGGCACGTCCCGTAAGGAACGAATTCGCGGGCATATTCGGTGGCGTCGACCAAGGTCGAGCGCGCCGGGATGCCGACCATCACCGCGCCTTCGGGCACATCCTTGGTGACCACCGCATTGGCGCCAATGCGGGCGCGCGCGTTGACCATGACCGGGCCCAGGATCTGCGCCCCCGAACCGACGATCACGTCGTCGGCCAGCGTCGGGTGGCGCTTGCCGCCGATGCCGTTGGCGGGGTCGGTGCCGCCCAGCGTCACGCCCTGATAGATGGAGACGTTGTCGCCGATCTCGGCGGTCTCGCCGATCACGACGCCAAAGCCATGGTCGATGAACAGATGCCGCCCGATCTTCGCGCCGGGGTGAATGTCGATCGCGGTCAGGAAGCGTGCAAAATGATTGACGAAGCGCGCGAGGAAAAACAGGTCGGCCTCGAACAGCCAGTGCGCGACACGATGCATGGCGACGGCGAGCAGGCCCGGATAGAGCAGGATTTCCCAGCGCGAGCGCGGCGCGGGGTCGCGCGCCTTGATCGAATCGAGATAGGCGACCAGCCCGTTGAACATCAATCGTCCCCTGCGACCCTATTTTGTACCGCACTAGATATATGTTCGGCGGCGGCATTTCCAGCCCCGGCGGCATTTATTCGTCAGCGGCCGATCAGCCCGACGCGAAACAACAGCAATCCCTCGCTTCGCCACCGCCGCTCGCCGTCCGCCGCGACGATCGCGGCGGCCCAGCGATCGAGCATGAGCAAGGCCTTGCTTCCCCGGAAGGTTTCGCGCCGCGGCGCCGGTTGGTTACGCGCGGCGGCGAATAGCTGGCGAGCCTCGCCCACGCCCTCCTGTTGGCCCGCCGCCCAGAGCAGACCCCAGCGCACGCCCCCGCCGCCGCCCGACAGCCGGAACAGCGCTTCGCCGAAACCGGCTCCCGCCGCCTGCCGCATCGCCATATCCTCGGCGAGCAGCATTGCTTCGGCGGCGTCGACGAGCGCATCGAGACCGCCCTGCCCGGCCCACGACGCCTGCAATTCAGCGAGCAGCGGTTCGCCTTTCGGTAGGGCGGCGGGGTCCGTCGCCAGCATCGCCATCATGTCGCGCCACCAGGCGAGCTTGATCTGGCCGATCAGCGGCTCGCGCGCGCCGGCATGAGCACTCTGGTCAGCCGTTCGGCCAGCCCCCACAGCGCCGCCATCGCCCCACGCCGCTCGCGCGGCACCGCGACCATCACGCGCGGATCGCGGATATCGGGGTAGGGTCGCTCGTCAGGGTTGGGTTCAACTGTCATGCGCCGACAGCGTTAGAAGAGACCGTGACAAATATAAACCGTTCGCCCTGAGCCTGTCGAAGGGCCGTTCTTTCTTCAAACGAAGTCAAAGAAGAACGGTGCTTCGACAAGCTCAGCACGAACGGAATTAAAGGTGACGCAATGCTTCAGACGCGATTGCAGACCGTCTTCACCGCCGCAATGACGCGCGGGGTATCGACCAGCGCGAGCTTTTCGAGATTGGCGGCATAGGGGAGCGGCACATCCTCGTTGCACACGCGCAGGACCGGCGCGTCCAAGTCGTCGAAGCCCTGCTCCATCGCAACCATCGCGAGTTCGCTGGCGATCGAACAGACCGGCCAGCCTTCCTCCACGACGACCAGACGGTTGGTCTTCTTCAGGCTGGCAAGCACCGTTGCGGTATCGAGCGGGCGCAGCGTGCGCAGGTCGATCACTTCGGCCTCGATGCCCTCGGCGGCGAGCTGGTCGGCGGCTTCGAGCGCCAGACCGACGCCGATCGAGTAGCTGACGATGGTGACGTCGCTCCCTTCGCGCATGATCCGCGCCTTGCCGATCGGCAGGACGAAATCCTCGACCTCGGGCACGTCGAAGCTGCGGCCATAGAGCAGCTCATTCTCCAGAAAGACCACCGGGTCCTCGCTGCGGATCGCGGCCTTGAGCAAACCCTTCGCATCGGCCGAGTCATAGGGCGAGATCACGATCAGGCCCGGAACACTGGCGTACCAGGGCGCGAAATTCTGGCTATGCTGCGCGGCGACGCGGCTCGCGGCGCCATTGGGGCCGCGGAACACGATCGGGCAGCGCATCTGGCCGCCCGACATATAGTTGGTCTTCGCCGCCGAGTTGATGATGTGGTCGATCGCCTGCATCGCGAAGTTGAAGGTCATGAACTCGATGACCGGTTTCAGCCCGCCCATCGCCGCGCCGGTGCCGAGACCGGCAAAGCCATATTCGGTGATCGGGGTATCGACGACGCGCTGGGGACCGAACTCTTCGAGCAGGCCCTGCGTCACCTTGTACGCGCCCTGATATTCGGCGACTTCCTCGCCCATCACGAAGATGCGGTCGTCCTTGCGCATTTCCTCGGCCATCGCGTCGCGCAGCGCCTCGCGGACGGTGGTCCTGACCATCGCGGTGCCTTCGGGGATTGCGGGATCGGAGGCGCGCTCGGCGGGCGACGGCCTCTCCGTCGCCCCCGCGAAGGCGGGGGCCGTTGCGTTGGGCGCGATACTGCCAGCGGCCCCCGCCTTCGCGGGGGCGACGTCTTTTTCCTCGACCGGAGCCGGCGCGGGCGCCGCGGCAGGCGCTGCCGCTTCCTCGCCCTCACCCGCGATCGTCGCGATCACGGTGCCGACCTTCACATTGTCGGTTCCCTCCGCGACCAGGATCTGGCCGATCGTGCCCTCATCAATGGCTTCGAATTCCATCGTCGCCTTGTCGGTCTCGATCTCGGCGAGGATGTCGCCCGATTTGACGGTGTCGCCTTCCTTGACGAGCCACTTGGCGAGCGTGCCCTCTTCCATCGTCGGCGACAGCGCCGGCATCTTCAATTCAATTGCCATCGGAAACCTCGGTCATCGCTTGATCTTCTTTCATCGCCACCAGCGCCGTCATAGTCCCGTCGGACAAGCGGAGGCATTTCGACAATACCGCCCCCGGCGGCAATTTCAGTTCGCTACATTCGGACATCGGCAGCGTCTCAGAGCCGACCGGTCCATCAAAGGTTCCAGGCGGCGGGGGGCCCGGGTCGGGCGAAACCGGCGCGGCGCGGATGGCGGCCGCCACAGCGGTATAATTGAGGCGTGCGCCGTTGGCTTCGGCCTGCAAGGCGGCAATGATCGTCGCCGGGGCACCGACTGCCGAGCCGTAAATGCCATGCCGGTTCATGTACCGGACGAGCGGCGTTTCGGGATCGCGCAGTTTCCACTGCACCCGCAGCATTTCATCGAGGTGCCCGCGGAATCGCCGCGACGCCTCTCGCTCAGCCAGCGTCTTGTAATCCGCCGGAGACAGTGTGGATTTCAGGCATGCCACGGCTTCGTCCACGGTTTGGGGCGCGCAAGCGGCGACCTTCTCCGGGTCGTAAGACGCTCAGCAGCCCGGCCGTGGCGGGAACGGCACCCACCAGACCAACCGCCGCCGCCATGGCGAAACGGTGCATCAATATTGCTCCACCAGCACGTCGGTATAGAGTTCGGGAAGTTCGGGTTCGGGCGCGCTTTCGGCATAATCGGCCGCGTCGCTCACCACCTGCCTGATCTCCTTGTCGATCGCCTTGATCGCTTCCTCGGTCACCCCGGCATCGAGCATCAGCTTCTTGAGGTGCTCGATCGCATCGCTCTTGTCGCGCACCGCCTGCACCTCGTCGCGGCTGCGATATTTGGCGGGGTCGGACATCGAATGGCCGCGGTAGCGATAGGTCTTGAGTTCGAGCAGGATCGGCCCCTTGCCCGCGCGCACCCATTCGAGCGCCGCCTCGGCCGCGCCGCGCACCGCGAGCACGTCCATTCCGTCGACCTGCATGCCGGGAATGCGGAAGCTTTCGCCGCGCCGATAGAGCTGATCCTCGGCCGACGAGCGGTTGACCGACGTGCCCATGGCGTACTGATTGTTCTCGATCACGAAGATGATCGGCAGCTTCCACAGCTCGGCCATGTTGAAGCTTTCGTACACCTGCCCCTGGTTCGACGCGCCGTCGCCGAAATAGGCCATGGCGACGCCGCCGTCGCCGCGATATTTGTGCGCGAAGGCGAGGCCCGTGCCGAGCGACACCTGCGCCCCTACGATGCCGTGTCCCCCGTAGAATTTATGCTCGACGCTGAACATGTGCATCGAGCCGCCCTTGCCGCGCGAGATGCCCGCGGCGCGGCCGGTGAGTTCGGCCATGATCACCTTGGGGTCGATGCCATAGGCGAGCATGTGCCCGTGGTCGCGGTAGCCGGTGATGACGCTGTCCCTGTCGCCGTCGAGCGCCGACTGCAGCCCCACCGCGACCGCTTCCTGGCCGATATAGAGGTGACAGAAACCGCCGATCAGCCCGAGCCCGTAAAGCTGTCCCGCCTTTTCCTCGAAGCGCCGGATGAGCAGCATTTCGCGGTAGAATTTTTCCAGCTCCTCGGGCGTCGCATCATAAGGCGCGGGGTCGCGCGGCTTTTCGCGGTTCGCGGTCGGCGCGGGCGTCGAAGCGGGCTGTTTCGGCGCAGCAGTCTTGCGCGCGGGTGCTTTGGCCAAGGCGGGTTCCTTTGCGGTTAGCCGTTACGGCAGGGCCTCCCTATAGGGCCCGTGCGCCGCACTTGGCAACGCCCGCTTGGGGATGCAAGTCGAGCGTTACGTATGCAGCAAAACGCGAAAGCCCCTCCCCTTCAGGGAGGGGGTTGGGGTGGGGTTTTGCGGCGTAGCGCAAGGCTTCCGGCCCCTCCCGCCGCGCCCCGGATCAAGTCCGGGGCTCGCTGCCCTCCCCTGAAGGGGAGGGTCTAAAATGTGATCAGGGCTGCGCGTCGGGGTCCATCGGAATGATCACCTCGTCGGGGTGATAGGCGCCCAGCTTCTCGCGGACATATTCCTCGGCCAGGTCGGGATCGACGCGGTGCCGGTCGAGCAGGCTCACCCGGTTCTTCAGCTCATTCTGCTTCTTGGCGAGTTCGGCGAGGACGACGCGCTGCTTTTCCACCGACTGGCCGTACTCGCCCCAGGCGTAAAGGCCGGTCGGTCCGAAGATCGCGTAGCCGATCATCGCCAGCACCGCGAGGACGGCGATGGTGGGACCGATGGCCCGGTTCACCGATTTCCGTACTTTGTGGCGCTGCGTCATCGGACCGCTTGAATCACAAGTGATTCGCCGGGTCAAGCGGCTATACTTTACTTGTCCACACGATAGTCTGCGCCTCATCAAGAACAGGGAGTTCACCGATGCGCTCGATTCTCACCGTGCTGCTGCTCGCCACCGCCTCGCCGCTCGCGGCGCAAGTCCCGACCCCCGAACGTGCGGTCACCGATCCGCAGTCGATCGCCTCGCCCGCCAATCCCGATGCGCGCCCGGTGCCACTCGACGATATCGGCGTCACCCGCGCGCTCTACGACGCGGTGTGGAGCGCCGACGGCAAGCAGATCTTCATCGCCACCGACCTGACCGGCCGCGTCAACATCTGGCGCATGGACGCGGACGGAAGCTGGCCGGTCCAGCTGACCCAGTCCGACGACGCGCAATCGGGGCTCGCCACCTCGCGCGATGGCGCATGGCTTTATTTCACGCAGGATGCGGGCGGGAACGAATATTATGACATCTACCGCGTGCCCGTCGCGGGCGGCGCGGTCGAAAATCTGACGAACACGCCCGAGCGCAGCGAGAGCGGCCTGCTCACTGGCCCCAGCGGCGGGTTCGTCGCGCTGTCGACCAAGCTCAAGAGCGAGGGGCAGAGCAACCTCGCGGTGATGGATACCGACGGCACGGTCCGCAACCTGACCGCCGAAAAGGACCCGCAATACAGCTGGTCGCCCGCCGCGTGGATCGACGGCGGCAAGGCGATCCTCGCCAACCGCAGCCTCGTCGACAGTTCGGCGAGCGAGGTGTGGCGCGTCGATGCCCAAAGCGGCGCCGCGACGATGCTGCTCGGCAAGGCGAAGACCATCTATGCGGCAAGCGGCGCGAGCCCCGACGGCGCGGTGCTGGCGGTGACCACCGACGAGGGCACCGGCCAGCCGCACGCCGGCGCCTACACCGTCGCGACGAAGAAATGGGCGTGGCTGCCGGGGACCCCGTGGGAGGAAACGAGCGACATCGTCACCCCCGACGGCAAGGCGATGTTCGTGCGCACGAATAACGACGGCCGCTCGACGCTGTCGCGCGTCGACCTTTCCACCATGGCCAAGACCGACCTTGCGCTCGATCCCGGCCGCGCGTCGATTCTCGGCCTTGCCGCCATCTCGCCCGACGGGACAAAGATGTTCGTCGCGCGCAGCGGCGCGGATTCGCCGACGATGCTCTACACCTATGACCTAGCCGCCAACCGCGCGACGCCGGCCGCCCCGATGGCGATGGCCAGTCTGACCCCGGCGGCGCTGCCCAAGTCGCAGGTCGTGACGTACAAGAGTTTCGACGGCACCCTTGTCAGCGCGATCGTCACCATGCCGTTCAACCTGAAACGCGACGGCAGCAATCCCGCGATCGTGATGCCGCACGGCGGCCCGACCGGTCAGGCGCAGGACGGCTTCTCGCGCTATGCCACCGCCTTTGCAACGCGCGGCTATGTCGTGATCCAGCCCAATTTCCGCGGCTCGACCGGCTATGGCAAGGCGTTTCAGGAGGCGAATTTCCAGGACCTCGGCGGCGGCGACCTGAAGGATACGGTCGCGGCCAAGCAGTTCCTCGTCCGGTCGGGCTATGTCGATGCGAAGAAGGTCGGCATCTTCGGCGGCTCCTATGGCGGGTTCATGACGCTGATGGCGATCGGTCGCACCCCCGACGAATTCGCCGCGGCGGTGCAATGGTTCGGCATCATCAACTGGCGGACGATGTACCGAGACCAGGACGAACTGCTGAAAGCCTATCAGCGCAGCCTGCTCGGCACGCCCGAAAAGGACAGCGCGGTTTACGACGCCTCGTCGCCGCTGACTTACATTCGGGCCGCCAAGGCGCCGCTGTTGACGATCCAGGGCGAAAACGACATCCGCGTGCCGCGCGGCCAGGCGCAGGAAGTCCACGACATCCTGAAAGCCAAGGGCAATATCGTCGAGACAATCTTCTACCCCGAGGAAGGCCATGGCTTCCAGAAGCGCGAAAACCAGCTCGACTCGCTGCGCCGGACGATCGGGTGGTTCGATAAATATTTGAAGGGAGAGTGAGGCGCACGGTGTTTATATTGCTGAGACAGGAAGAAAGGTGCTCCCCGGCGAAAGCCGGGGTCCAGATGGCGTAGCGTAGCGCCGCGTGGACCCCGGCTTTCGCCGGGGAGCGGCTACTCGGCCGAAAGGGGTCGCCGCCAAAGCACATCAATTCCAAAAGTCGTCACCCCGAACTCGATCGGGGCTTGTGCCGCTGGCATCCGTAAGCTTGTCATTGCGAGCGGAGCGAAGCAATCCAGAGTCGCGTACACCGCTCTGGATTGCTTCGCTCCACTCGCAATGACGACCGAAACCGACGTCCTACGGATACGAATGGGATAATCGCCGACTCGATCCGGTGTTCACGCCGTCGAGTACTGCAAAGCATCCCGCATCAAGTCCGGGATGACGATGACCAGCTAGGACGCGCTCACCCGAAAATCGAAGCCCCCGGATAGCGCGCCATGTCGCCCAGCTCTTCCTCGATACGGATCAGCTGGTTGTATTTCGCGAGGCGGTCCGACCGCGCGAGGCTGCCGGTCTTGATCTGGCCGCAGTTGGTCGCGACCGCGAGGTCGGCGATCGTCGAATCCTCGGTCTCGCCCGAGCGGTGCGACATGACGGCGGTATAGCGCGCGCGGTGCGCCATATCGACCGCGTCGAGGGTTTCCGACAAAGTGCCGATCTGGTTGACCTTGACGAGCAGCGAGTTGGCGAGGCCGTCCTTGATCCCCTGCCCCAGCCGCGCGGGGTTGGTGACGAACAGGTCGTCGCCGACGAGCTGGCACTTGTCGCCGATCAGATCGGTCAGCGCCTTCCAGCCGGTGAAGTCGTCCTCGCTCATCCCGTCCTCGATCGACAGAATCGGGTAGTCGGTGACGAGCGCCGCCAGATAGTCCGCCATCTGTTCGGGGCTGAGCGACAGGCCCTCGCCACTGATCTCATATTTGCCGTCACGGAAGAACTCGGTCGCGGCGCAGTCGAGCGCGAGCACGACGTCGCTGCCGAGCTTGAAGCCCGCCTGGTCGATCGACGCGGCGATGAAGTCGAGCGCGTCGCGCGTCGAGGCGAGGTTCGGGGCGAAGCCGCCCTCGTCGCCGACCGCGGTGGCGAGACCCTTCGCCGACAGGCCCTTCTTCAGCGTGTGGAAAATCTCGCTGCCCCAGCGCACCGCTTCGGCGATGCTGCCGGCGCCGACGGGCATGATCATGAATTCCTGCACGTCGATCGGATTGTCGGCATGTTCGCCGCCGTTGATGATGTTCATCATCGGCACCGGCAAAGTGCGCGCCGACACGCCGCCGACGTAGCGGTAGAGCGGCAGGCCGCGCGCGTCGGCCGCGGCCTTCGCGGCAGCGAGGCTGACGCCGAGGATCGCGTTGGCGCCGAGGCGACCCTTGTTCGGCGTGCCGTCGAGGTCGATCATCGCCATGTCGAGTTCGCGCTGGTCCTCGGCATCGAGGCCGATCAGCGCATCGGCGATCTCGCCGTTCACGGCATCGACGGCTTTCGTCACGCCCTTGCCGAGGTAACGCGCCTTGTCGCCGTCGCGCAGCTCGACGGCTTCGTGCGCGCCGGTCGAGGCGCCCGAGGGCACCGCGGCGCGGCCGAAGCTGCCATCCTCCAGCAGCACATCGACCTCCACCGTCGGATTGCCCCGGCTGTCGAGGATTTCGCGGCCGTGGATGTCGATGATGGCGGTCATGGATGTCGTCCTGCTTGAACATTGAGGTGGAAAGGCGCCCGCCTGTTATCGGCGCCCCTCCCTTAGCGCAACCATCGCATAGGAATTTTGCGGCGCTATGGAACCATTCATCGCCTGTTGCTATATTTAGGGCATCGAGGGACCACCGCGACGTCGCCGGACGACGTGCGGCGCATAGAAGAGGACGAAACGATGGCCAAAGCCGCTACTCCCGCCGCCAAGAAAGCCGCGCCCAAGGCGCCCGCCAAGCCCGCCGCGACGAAGGCCGCGCCCGCGCGCAAGCCCGCCGCCGCCAAGACTGCCGAGCATCCGATCCGCGACCAGCTTGCCGCGACGCGCGACACCATCAAGTCGGAAGCCTCGAAGAAGGCCGCATCGCTGAAGGCCGACGCCAGCAACCTGGCCGGCGAGGCAAAGGTCAAGGCGCGCGAAGCCGCGACCAAGGGCAAGGACAAGGCCGCCGAAGCCGTCGGCAGCCTCGCGCGGATGCTGGAAGACAGTGCCGGCACCGTCGACAGCAAGTTCGGCAAGCAGTACGGCGACTATGCCCGCTCGGCCGCCTCGACCGTCGCGGGCCTCGCCTCGACGCTCGACAAGAAGGACCTCGACGAACTCGCCGCGGCGACCAAGGATCTGGTCAAGAAGAACCCGGCGGTGTCGGTCGGTGCGGCGGCGGTGCTCGGCTTCGTCCTCGCCCGCCTGCTCAAGGGTTCGAGCAGCGACTGATCCCGACCCAGCGCAATGCCGCCCGTAAAGCCTGACTCCCCCGCCCCGTCCGATGCGGGCACGCTCGACCGCGTGAGCCACGGCTATGCGCCCGGCGGACCCGCGGTGACGCCGCCGCCGGTGCCGCTCGAGAAGATCGTCGGCGACGTCGTCGACAATGTCTCGGCGGCCGCAAAGGCCGAACTGGCATTGCTCGAAGCGCGCGGCGAGCTCGCGCTGCACGGTGCGACGTGGACGGCGGCATGGGGCACGATCGCCGCCTGTGCATTGGGCGTCGCGATGCTGGCCCTCGCTTTCGGCGCGATCCTTGCGCTCGCGCCGCATGTCGGGCCGCTGCTCGCGACGCTGATCGTCGTCGCGACCCTGCTGCTCATCGCCGCCTTTGCGGGGTGGCGCGCGCGCTCCAGCTATGGCGACATCCGGACGGCGCTGCGCCGCGATCTGGCCGGTGAAGGGATCGACGACTGATGCCCGGCAAGCGCAATCGCCTGATCAATGCGGCGCGTCGTTCGATGCTGCAGCGCGCCGAATTGCAGCGCAAGCTGGGTATCGCCGGCGAGGCGCTCAAGCCGAAGTCGCTTTACCGTCGCGGCAAATACCGCCTTGGCGCCAAGGTCGACGACACGGCGCAGGCAGTGCAGAAACAGTTCAAGGACAATCGCCTGCCCATCGCGGTTGCGGCGATCGCCGGACTGGCATGGCTGCTGCGCGATCCGATCAAGGAGCATGCTCCACGCGTGGGCCGCAAACTGCGCGACCTTGCCGAGGCGGGGCTCGAAAAGATACGCCCAGGCGACGCGCCGCAAGACGCCTCGCCCGCGGGCGAGCCCGAAGACATCGAAGTTGTGGAGGACCAGAATGAAGCCGCTCAGTGAAACCGCGCGCGAAACCACCGCGAAAGTGAGTGAAGTTGCGCAGAAAACCGCCGAAAATGCCAAGGCGACCGCCGAGGCGGCGAAGGCGCGCATCCAGGACGGCTATGGCCGCGCCCGCGCCGCGACGACCGAACTCGCCGCCAAGGGGGCCGAGCAGGCCGCGGTCGCCCGCGACGCCGCGCGGCGAAGCGCTCGCCAAGGGCAAGGCGCAGGCGAAGCGCGCAAACTCCAAGCTCAAGGACGTCGCCGAGAAACAGCCGATCGCCCTCGTCGCGGGAGCGGTCGCCATCGGGGCGCTGCTCGGCGCGCTGCTGCCCAAGGGCGGCGGCAGGGACGACAACGGCGACGCGTGAGCCGCCCTTGCCCGAAAGGCCCGGCACTGATAGGGGGCGCGGCTTCTCCCCTCCCGAGTGCCAGCCCGCAAGGAACGCCCCGATGAGCAAATTGCACCTGGTCTTTGGCGGCCGCGTCAGCGACCCCCAGGGCCTCGATTTCGTCGACCTCGCCAATCTCGACGTCGTCGGCCTGTTTCCCGATTACAAGAGCGCCGAAAAGGCGTGGCGCGGCGCCGCCCAGCGCACGGTCGACGATGCCGAAATGAAATATGTCGTCGTCCACCTGCACAAGCTGTTGCAGCCCGACGCGGAATAGGCTGTCCCACAAACCGACTCCCCGAGCGAAGACGAGGGGCGACTTCGAGCGAAGCGAGAAGCCGCTTCGTCTAGCCTCGACTTCGCTCGGCAATGCCCCTCGTCTTCGCTCGGGGAAACGGCTTTGGCTTGATTGACCCGCCTCAGCGAAAATTGTCGGCGTAGGCCTGAATCTTCAGCGTCCGTACCGGCGTCGCGATCACCTCGGCGTCGATCCCGTTCTTTTCCGCATAGGCCAGCGCCTCTTCGCGGCTCGCGAAGCCCAACCGCAACTGGCGCTGCGTGTCGCCGCTGCCCGCCCAGCCCATCAGCGGATCGGCCTTGCGTGCTTCGGCGGGCGCGAATTCGAGCATCCAGCGCTGCGTTCCCGCGCGGCCCGACTGCATGGCATTCTTGGGCTTCTGGAAAATGCGGGCCTTCATCTCATGGTTCCTGCGCTGGTGGCGATGCTGCCGCCTTAGCGGGTCGAGGCGATGGCGAAAAGCCTTCTCATGCGCGCCGCTCCGTCATCGTCACCCCGGACCTGATCCGGGGATATCCGCTTGCGACAAGGGCTGATCCGTTCCCCGGCGAAAGCCGGGGTCCATGACGCGCCGCGCTTCCCTATCTGGACCCCGGCTTTCGCCGGGGAACTGCTACTCGCCCGAAGAGGTCAGTCCCCGACTGGGTCCAGGGCGACGATTGCTATTGCCCGTCACGCCGAGCCTGCGCCGCCTTTGTCAGCAGCGTCGGACGGGCATTGGCCGGATCGTCGGGCCAGCTGTGCTTGGGATAGCGGCCGCGCATCTCGCGCGCCACCTCGTGCCAGCTCCCGCTCCAGAAACTGGCGATGTCGCGCGTCGTCTGGATCGGGCGGTGCGCGGGCGAGGTCAAGGCGAGCACCAGCGGCACCGGCGGCTCGCCGACAGTCGGATGGCGCGCCAGTCCGAACATCTCCTGCACCCGCACCGCCACCTGCGGGCCTCCGTCCGCGCCATAGTCGATCCTGTGATGGCTTCCGGCGGGCGTCGCATAGTCATCGGGCGCACGCTTTTCGAGCAATTGCCGCGCGGGCCAGTCGAGCAAGCCGGTCAGCGCATCGGTCAGTCGCAGCGGTCGCCGATATCGCGCAGCCCGCGGCAGCCGGCGAGCAAGGGCGCAAGCCAGATGTCGATGCTGTCCGCGAGCGCCGCGGTCGACAGCGCGTCGATCCCGGCGAAGGAGGCGCGCAGCCGCAGCGCCTGCGACATCGGCCCCCAGCCGATCAGCCCCAGCCCCTTTTCGCGCACCGCGGCAAGGCGCAGCGCGGCGTCCTCCTCGGCATTTTCGCCGTGCCCCGCCTTGCCGCTGGTCAAGGCGATCGCCCCGAGCCGCCGTTCGCGGCGATGATCGACGCGGTCGTTGGCGGCGTCGTAGCTGCTGCCCGAATGAACGACGATGCGGTCGGAGAAAATCGCCTCCACCTCGGTCTGCGCGATCGGCGCGGCGGCAAGTATGCGCACGCCGGCGGCATGCCCCTGCGCATCGGCGACGGCGAGCCACTCGCTGCCCGCGAGCGGATCGACCGGGTCGAGCTTGTACGCCCGTCCCCCGACGCCGAGATAATCCCCGCGCTGTCCGGCGCGCTGCCGCGCGACGCGGTCGGGCCAGGCGGTCGCGATCCAGCCGCCGACCGAGCGCGAGGTCAAAGGCGCGCCATCCTCGACCTGCCTTTCGGCGAGTGCCGCGAGCCGCCGCGCGAGGCGCCATGCGCCCTCCGCGCGCTCATTGCGCGTCCCTTGCCAGCGTTGCAGCCGCGCCTCGACGTCGACCCCGCGTCCGCCAAGCCCCGGTTCGGTGAGCAGCACCGCAAGCCGCGCGGCGAGTTCGGCCTCGCCCGCCCCCGCCGCGTCGAGGAGCATATGCGCCAGCGGCACCGGCAGCGGGATCGCGGCGAGCGCCTGGCCGTGCGGGGTGATCCGCCCGTCGGCGGCAAGCGCGCCGATCGCCTGCAAGCGCGCCTTGGCCTCCGCAATCGCGGCGGGCGACGGCGGGTCGAGCCAGCCCAGCTGGCGCGGATCGACGATGCCCCAGCTCGCGCAGTCGAGCACCACCGGCATCAGATCATTCTCATGAATCTCGGGCGGGTCGAACGGCGGCATGCCCGCCGTCGCCGCGGCTTCCCACAGGCGATAGGCGACCCCCGGCCCTTGCCTCGCCGCGCGCCCCGCCCGCTGCGTCGCCGAGGCCTGGCTCGCGCGTTCGGTGACGAGCCGCGCGATGCCCGCCGCCTTGTCGAAGCGCGGGCGCCGCGACAGGCCGGCGTCGATCACGATGCGCACGCCGTCGATGGTCAGGCTGGTCTCGGCGATGCTCGTCGCAAGGATCAGCTTGCGCCTGCCCTCGGGATCGCGGACCAGCGCCGCGCGCTGCAGCGCCGGGTCGATCTGGCCGTGCAGCCGGTGGACGACGAGCGGCAGCCGCGCTTCCTCGACCGCCGTCGCCGCACGCTCGATATCGCCCGCGCCCGGCAGGAAGGCGAGCATGTCGCCTTCCCCCTCGTCGGCCAGCGCCCGCCGCACCGCCGCGAGCACACTCGCCTCCAGCCGCTCCTCGGCGCGGCGGCCGATATGGCGCAGTTCCAGCGGCCAGCTCTTGCCCTCGCTCTTCACCACCGGCGCATCGCCCAGCAGCGCCCCGAAGCGCGCGCCGTCGAGCGTCGCCGACATGGCGACGAGGCGCAGGTCGTCGCGCAGCCCCTGTTGCGCGTCGATCGCCAGCGCCAGCGCGAAGTCGCCGTCGAGGCTGCGTTCGTGGACCTCGTCGAACAGCACCGCGGTGACGCCCGACAGCTCGGGATCGTCGAGGATGCGGTTGCGGAACAGCCCCGGCGTCATCACCAGCAGCCGCGTATCCTTCGACTGCTTGCTGTCGAGGCGGGTCGCATAGCCGACGAGGCCGCCGACCTTGGTCCCCGTTTCCTCGGCGATGCGTTCGGCGGCGGCGCGCGCGGCGAGGCGGCGGGGCGACAGCAGCCACACCGCGCCCTTGCACCAGGGCTGTTTCAGGATTTCGGGCGCGACACGCGTCGTCTTGCCCGCGCCGGGCGGCGCGACCACCACGACATTGGGCTTCAGCGTCAGCGCGGCCATGATGTCGGGCAGCACCGCGTCGATCGGCAGGCGCAGGCTCATGTTCGTGCCGACGGATTGCCGAGTTCGAAATTGAGCCGGTACGCCTCGGCCGCCAGCCGTTCGACGATCGCGGGATCGACCGCCTTCGCCTCGGTCATGATGAGATTGCCAAGCTCATATTTGCCGCTGGCCTTGATGCGCGGTTCGATGTCGCGCAGCCTTTTGCCGCGCCAGAAGCCGAGCAGCACGCGATGCTCCTCGGCGCGGATCAGGATGCATGGGCCGTTCGCCATGAAGACGAGGTTGGTCCATTTGATCGTCTCGTCGAACGCGCCCGCGCGCAACACGGCGGCGCGGAGCATCGTGCAACGCTCGAGCTGCCAACCCGACAGCGCGGCGATATAGGCGTCGGGGCTGTCGGCCTTCGGACCCATCATAGCCATTTGTCATTCCCCGACCGTTTAAATTCCGTGTCCCTCCGAAGGCTGGGACCCATCTCCCAACGGCCAAAAATATAACCGGCCGGTGATGGGCCCCTGCCTTCGCAGGGGCACGAGAATATATAATTTTTCGAGATTGACCTAATAAGCGCGGGCGACCGCGAAGGCGACGGCCTCCGTGAGCGCCGCCTTGGCCTGGCTGGCGCGAAAGCCGCCGATCGCATCGACCGCGCGCTGGCCATAGTGGCGCGCACGCGCCAGCGTGTCGGCGATCGTGTCGTGCTTGTGAAGCAGCGAGGTCGCATGGGCGAGATCGTCGTCCGACGTGCGGTGTCCGACGATCGCCTGTTTCCAGAACTCGCGCTCCTCGGCATTGCCGCGCGCATAGGCGAGGATGACCGGCAGCGTGACCTTGCCGTCGCGGAAGTCGTCGCCGACGCCCTTTCCCATCGTCTCGGCATCGGAGACATAGTCGATGGCGTCGTCGACCAGCTGGAAGGCGACGCCGAGGTTGCGGCCATAGCTGTCGAGCGCCGCCTCGGTCGCATCGTCGCGTTCGGCGACCACCGCCGCGATCCGGCACGCGGCGGCGAACAGTTCGGCGGTCTTGGCGTTGATGATCGCGAGATACTGGTCCTCGCTCGTCTCGATGCGGCGCTGCGCCGAGAGCTGGTTGACCTCGCCCTCGGCGATCACCGCCGAAGCGCGGCTCAGGATCTTGAGCACCTTGAGCGACCCGTCCTCGACCATCACCTCGAAGGCGCGGCTGAACAGGAAGTCGCCGACCAGCACCGACGCGCTATTGCCCCAGATGGTGTTGGCGGTCTTGCGGCCGCGGCGGAGGTCCGATTTGTCGACGACGTCGTCGTGCAGCAGCGTCGCGGTGTGGATGAATTCGACCGCCGCGGCGAGCTTGCAGTGGCGATGGCCCGGATAGTCGAGCAGCCGGCCGCAGGCGAGCGTCAGCATCGGCCGCATCCGCTTGCCGCCGCCCGCGATCAGGTGGCCGGCGAGTTCGGGGATCAGCGGCACTTCGGACTGCATCCGGTCGAGGATGACCGCGTTGACCTCGTTCATGTCGGCGGCGACGAGCGCCATCATCGGGTCGAGCGAAGGCGGCTTGTCGCCGTGGAGGCGGTGGATTTCGGCACTCATGACAAGCGCCGCATTGGCCGGAGGTCCACAATTTTGCAACGACTTTCGGCTTGCCTTGCGCCCCTGCGCGGTGCCAAGCGTGCCGGGCACAAGAGGAGCCGCGCATGGACGACCAGCTGAGCCGTTACCGCCAGAGCATCGACAATATCGACGCGGCCCTCGTCTATATGCTCGCCGAACGGTTCAAGGTGACCAAGGCGGTCGGCGAACTGAAGGCGCGCGAGGGCCTGCCCCCCGCCGATCCGGGCCGCGAGGAGCGCCAGATCGGGCGCCTGCGCGAACTGGCGCGCGACGCCGACCTCGACCCCGATTTCACCGAGAAATTCCTGCGCTTCATCATCGACGAAGTGATCCGTCACCACCAGAAGGCCAAGCAGGAGCAAGGGGCATGACGCACCCGATTTTCGCCAAATGGCCCGCGCAGCACCCCGACCGGCTCCAGCTTTTTTCGGCACCGACGCCCAACGGGGTGAAGATCGGCATCATGCTCGAGGAAACCGGCCTGCCCTATGAGCCGCATCGCGTCGACATCATGGCGAACGAAAGCCACGATCCGGCGTTTCTGGCGCTCAACCCCAATGGCAAGATTCCCGCGATCTACGACCCCGACGGGCCGGGCGGCAAGCCGCTCGCGCTGTTCGAATCGGGCGCGATCCTGATCTATCTGGCCGACAAGACGGGGCAGTTCCTCTCCGCCGATGCCGCGACGCGCTACGAGACGATCCAGTGGCTGATGTGGCAGATGGGCGGCGCCGGACCGATCTTCGGCCAGCTCGGCTTCTTCCACAAATTCGCAGGAAAGGATTATGAGGACAAGCGCCCGCGCGACCGCTACGCGGCGGAATCGGCGCGGCTGCTCGGCGTGCTGAACGACCGGCTGGCGGCGCGCGAATGGATCATCGACGAGGGGTACAGCATCGCCGACATTTCGCTGCTCGGCTGGGTGCGCAACCTGATCGGTTTCTACGACGCGGCGGAGATCGTCGGGTTCGAGCGGTTCGGCCATGTGCAGCGCTGGCTCGACGCGGGGCTGGCGCGGCCCGGCGTGCAGCGCGGGCTCGTGGTGACGGCGGCTTGACGAATCGCTGCCCGCCCGGCGCGGTTGCCGATTGCCTGCGCATGCACCGCGTTCTAGACCGGAGGCAGACTTGAGCCAGCGAAAGGACAGTGCGTGAGCGACGGCAGCACGGCCACGGAAATCTATATCGGCCTTGGCGGAGGCGGGGCGCCCGATGGGCCGCGCCAGTCGCTGGTGCTGAAGCGCGCCAACCGCCACGGGCTGATCGCCGGGGCGACTGGTACCGGCAAGACGGTGACCTTGCAGGGGCTGGCCGAAGGCTTTTCCGCGGCGGGCGTGCCGGTGTTCGTGGCGGACGTGAAGGGCGACCTTGCCGGCATGGCGATGGCGGGCAGCCCGACGTCGAAGATGCACGAGATTTTTGCCGCGCGCGCCGCCGAGATCGGCGACAGCGAATGGGCGTACCGCGACAATCCGGTGATCTTCTGGGACCTGTTCGGCGAACAGGGCCACCCGATCCGCACCACCATTTCGGAAATGGGGCCACTGCTGCTCGCGCGGCTGATGGGGCTCAACGAGGTGCAGGAGGGCGTGCTCGCGATCGCTTTCCGCATCGCCGACGAACAGAATCTGCTGCTGCTCGACCTTGGCGACCTGCAGGCGATGCTCGCCTGGTGCGCGCAGAACGCCGACGAGCTGACGGTCAAATATGGCAATGTGTCGAAAGCAACGGTGGGTACGATCCAGCGCCAGTTGCTGACGCTCGAAAGCCAGGGCGGCGATCATTTCTTCGGCGAACCCGCGCTCGATATCCAGGATATGATCCGGCTCGACGACAATGGCCGCGGCTACATCAACATCCTCGCCGCCGACAAATTGATGGCGAGCCCGAAGCTCTATGCGACCTTCCTCTTGTGGCTGCTGTCCGAAATGTTCGAGACGCTGCCCGAGGTCGGCGACCCCGACAAGCCCAAGCTCGTCTTCTTCTTCGACGAGGCGCATCTGCTGTTCGACGACGCGCCGCCGGCGCTGGCCGAGAAGATCGAGCAGGTCGTGCGGCTGATCCGTTCGAAGGGCGTCGGCGTCTATTTCGTGACGCAGAACCCGATCGACATTCCCGAGGATGTCGCGGGGCAGCTCGGCAACCGGGTGCAGCACGCGCTGCGCGCCTTCACCCCGCGCGACCAGAAGGCGGTGAAGGCGGCCGCCGACACCTTCCGTCCCAACCCCATGGTCGATGTCGCGCGCGAGATCACCGAACTCAAGGTCGGCGAGGCGCTGGTGTCGCTGCTGATGCCCGACGGCGCGCCGTCGCCGGTCGAGCGCACGCTGATCAAGCCGCCCTGCTCGCGCGCCGGGCCGCTCGACGCCAAGGAGCGCGCGATCATCCAGTCGATCTCGCCGGTCGAGGGCAAGTACGACACGGCGGTCGATCGCGAAAGCGCCGAGGAACTGCTGGCCGTCAAGGCCGAGCAGGCGCAGGCCGCCGCGGTCGAGGCCAAGGCGCAGGAAGAGGCCGACAAGGCAGCGGCGATCGCCGCGAAGGAAGAGGCAAAGCGCAAGGCGGCCGAGGAGAAGGAGCGGCTGCGGCTCGAAAAGGCCGCGGCGCGCGAGGCCGCGAAGCCGAGCATGGCGGAGAAAATGGTGCAGTCGGCGGCGCGCTCCGCCGCGACCAGCCTGGGCCGGCAGGTGGCGGGCAAGTTCGGCGGGCAGCTGATGCGCGGGATATTGGGCAGCCTGTTCAAGTGAGGGACGGCGATGCCGCGTTGATGGAGGCGAGCCTGATCGCCGTCGCCGACGCGGGCATCGACATCCGCCTGCCGCTGTTCGAACGCTTCCTTGCCGCCTTTCCCGAACGGCGGGCGAGCTTCATCTCGGTCGATGCGTCCGCGGTGGCGCCGCAACTGGCGGGGTAGCCCGTCCACCACTGTTATTCCCGCGAAGGCGGGACTCCAGCTTTTTCCTTCTTCGTGCCGTTACGCCTTTGTGTGAGATAAATCTGAGTCACGCGAAGGCGCGAAGAGCGCGAAGGGTTTTTGAATCGACCATCGCTCCCAGCCTGTCAGCTTTGCAAAAAGCCGGTTTCCCGCCTTCGCGGGAATAACGGCGTGGGACATCGGGTTACGTGCTCCCCCTCGACAAGTCCGCCGAATCGCGGCAGCTTGGGTTTCATGACAAAACCGATATTGCCTGGAGAGGTAGCCGCCGCCGTCGTCGATCCCGTCGCGTACGGGGAATGGGACCGGCTTCACGAACAGCTCGCCTGGGCGCGCGCCAATGCGCCGCTGGCGGTCGCCGAGACCGAGGAGGTCGATCCTTTCTGGCTCGTCACGCGCCACGCCGACATCATGGCGATCAGCCGGGACCCGCAGCGGTTCGCGAACGGCATCCGCCCGACCGTGCTGACCAACCGCGACGGCGAGGCGATCGCACGGGCGGCGACGCCGAACAACGACGGCCACCTGATCCGCTCGCTGGTGCAGATGGATGCGCCCGACCATATGAAATATCGCCTGCTTACCCAGAGCTGGTTCATGCCCAAGAATCTGAGGATCGTCGAAGAGCGCATCCGCGCCCTGGCGCGCGAGACGGTCGATGCGATGCTCGCCGCGGGTCCCGAATGCGATTTCGCGCGCGACGTCGCGGCGCATTATCCGCTGCGCGTCATCATGGACATATTGGGCGTGCCCGCCGAGGATATGCCGCGCATGCTGATGCTGACGCAGCAATTGTTCGGATCGACCGACCCCGAACTGAACCGCAGCAGGGAGGCGATCACCAGCGCCGAACAGGCGATCGCGATGCTCCATTATGTCATCGCCGATTTCGAGAATTATTTCCGCGAACTGACCGCCGATCGCCGCGCCCATCCGCGCGAGGACATCGCGACGGTGATCGCCAATGCGACGATCGACGGCGGCCAGATTCCCGACCGCGAACTCGTCGGCTATTATATGATCATCGCGACCATCGGCCACGATACGACGAGCGCCTCGACCGCGGGGGCGATGATGGAGTTGGCGAAAAACCCGGCGCTGTTCGAGCGGTTCCGCGATGCCGAGAGCGACAAGTCGGGGCTGATCGAGGAGGCGATTCGCTGGTCGACCCCGGTGCAGCATTTCATGCGCAGCGCCCGCGAGGATGTCGAGATCGGCGGGCAGACGATCCGCGAAGGCGACTGGCTGATGCTCAACTATGTTTCGGCCAATCGTGACGAGGGGGTGTTCGATGCGCCCTTCGCCTTCGATCCCGACCGGCCGAAAAACCAGCAGATCGCGTTCGGCTTTGGCGCGCATGTGTGCCTGGGGCAGCATCTGGCGCGGATGGAGATGCGCATCCTGATGGAGGAATTGCTGCCGCGGCTGAAACGCCTCGAACTCGCGGGCGATCCGGCGCGGGTGCAGTCGGTATTCGTCGGCGGGTTGAAGCGGCTGCCGCTGCGGTTCGAGGCGGTATAGGGCGGAACGGAGCTCACCGCCGTTCTCTGAATGTCCATCCGTCCTAACCCATGCCGGCAGCCGCAGCCGCACCATCAGTCCGCCGAGATCCTCGCTCTCCTCGAGCGCGATGCTGCCGCCATAGATTTCCGCGACGTCGCGCACGATCGCCAGGCCCAGTCCCGTACCGGGTTTGCCACTGTCGAGCCTGACTCCCCGGTCGATAACGCGGCCGCGGTCGGCGGCGGAGATGCCGGGGCCATCGTCCTCGACCAGTATTTCTGCCATCCCGCCGTCGCGCTGGACGGTGACGAAGACGCTGCCGCCGCCATATTTCGCTGCATTTTCGAGCAGATTGCCGATCAGTTCGTCGAGATCCTGGCGTTCGACACGCGCGATCAGCGTCTTGTCGCCCGATGCGTCGAGCCGCGTTTCCGGGTAAAGCAAGGCCACCGCGCGCGACACGCTGTCGACGCTCTCGCGCACATTCGCGCGCGCCTGCGCGGCGCCGCGGCGCCCGACGGCACGCGCACGCGCGAGGTGATGCTCGACCTGCCGCTGCATCGTCGCAGCCTCGCGCCGCACCGTGTCGGCGAGTTCGGAGCCGTCACCGGTCGCGCTGTTGACGAGCACGGTGAGCGGGGTCTTGAGCGCATGCGCGAGGTTGCCGGCATGCAGCCGCGCTTCTTCGGCCTGTTTCTCGTTATGCGCGAGCAGCGCGTTGAGTTCGTCGACCATCGGCTGCACCTCGAGCGGCAACGGGGCGGTGACGCGGCGTTGCTGTCCGCCGCGCATCGCGGCGATCGCGCGGCGGATATGGCGCAGCGGCCACAGGCCGTAGAAGGTCTGAAGCGCCGCGAGGATGATCAGCCCGAGCCCGAGCAAAGCGAGGCTGGGGATCAGCGTCGCGCGCAGCGCCCGCGTCTGCACCTCCAGCACGTCGCGCGACTGGGCGATCTGGAACCGCCATTTCGTCTTGCTGCCCGGCAGCACCACATCGCGCTCGGCGACGCGCAATTCCTCGTCGGGGAACTGGTTGCTGTCATAGACATGGAGAATCTGGTCGTCGTGCGGGTCGGACGTGTCGAGCCGCCGTTCCCACAGCGAGCGCGAGGGATAGGGTTCCTGCCGCCCGCCGCTGATCTGCCAGTAAAGGCCGCTGTACGGTTCGAGGAAGCGCGGGTCGCCGAGCGGCTCGATCATCCGGACCTCGCCGTCGGGACCGATTTCGGACGAGCGGATCATGCTGAGCAGCACATATTCGAGGTTCGAGATCGAAGTTGCGCGTGATCGCACCGACCAGCACCCGGTCGAGCGCCAGGCCGCCGCCGATCAGCAGCACCGAAATCCAGATCGCGGCGATCGCGATCATGCGCCGCGCCAGCGAGCCGGTGATCCGGCTCGTCAGCGCGGCGGGCTTCGCCGCGTCGGTGTCGGCTACGACGGCCGGAACATCGGCCTCGGCCACGGCTTAACCCTGCGGATCGTCGAGCTGATAGCCTAGGCCGCGGATCGTGGTGATGATGTCGGCACCCAATTTCTTGCGGATGCGCGTCACGAACACCTCGATCGTGTTCGAATCGCGGTCGAAATCCTGATCGTAAATATGCTCGATCAGTTCGGTGCGCGACACGACCTTGCCCTTGTGGTGGAGCAGGTAGGACAGCAATTTATATTCCTGCGCGGTCAGCTTGATCGGCTCGCCGTCGAGCGTCACGCGGCCCGAGCGGGTGTCGAGGCGGACCTTGCCCGCGATCAGTTCGCTCGATGCATTGCCGGCGGCGCGGCGGATCAGCGCGCGCAGGCGGGCGATCAGTTCCTCGGTCTGGAAGGGCTTTGCCAGATAATCGTCGGCACCCGCGTCGAGGCTCGGCGACCTTGTCCGACCAGCTGTCGCGCGCGGTCAGCACGAGCACCGGGAAATTGCGTTTTTCCTTGCGCCAGCGGTCGAGCACGGTCAGCCCGTCGATCTCGGGCAGGCCGAGGTCGAGGATCGCCGCGTCATAGCTTTCGGTGGACCCCAGGAAATGGCCGTCCTCGCCATCGGTCGCGAGGTCGACGGCATAGCCCGCCCCCTCCAGCGTCGCCTTCAACTGCGGACCGAGCGTGGGTTCATCTTCGACAATCAAAATCCGCATAAAAACGCCTTTCCTGGTGCGGCACGGTTGGCCCCGGCCGCTTTTGCCGCTGTGTACCACTCGCAGCGGTCATCGCAAATCTGTTGGAGACGATATCAGGGTTTGCGCCCGACGATCTTGCCCGACCGCGCATCGACATAGACGACGACGACCTGGCTGCCGTCCATGAATTTCAGCGTATAGAGCATCCGCTGCGGGTCGAACTGGGCGCCGCCGAGAAAGGTCATGTCGCTGTAGGGCGGCCGCGACCGGACGTCGGCGATCAGCTTGCCGAGCGGCACGACCTTGCCCTGCGCCGCCGCGTCGCGAAGATGGTCCTGATCGCGGTCGCCGCGCGCCGCGACGGGCGCGCCGGCGGCGAGCAGGACGGAAAAGGCCAGCGGAAGGATCAGAGACCGGAACATGGCCGCATTCCTAGGGCAGAGGCATTGAATAAGCGATGAATGGCCCGGTCAGCCCAGGTTTTGCCTTGGGCCCTGGTGGGCGCGACAGGGATTGAACCTGTGACCCCACCCGTGTGAAGGGTGTGCTCTACCGCTGAGCTACGCGCCCGTCCCGGACCGAAGCGGCGGGTGCCGCGTCCGAAAGCCGGACGTCCATAGCCGCTGCGGCGGCGATTGCAACGGCGATTTTGCCGATCGCCCCGTCCATAAACAAATCGGGCCGCAGCTTGCGCCGCGACCCGATTGTTTTTCACCAGAAGGTGCCGCCGGGCTTAGTTGACGGCGTCCTTGAGGGCCTTGCCGGCCTTGAACTTCGGCTGGTTCGACGCCGCGATGGTCATCGTTTCGCCGGTGCGCGGGTTGCGGCCGGTCGAGGCCTTGCGCTTGCTGACCGCGAAGGTGCCGAAGCCGACGAGACGGACTTCGCCGCCCTTCTTCAGCGAACCCGTGATCGCGTCGAAGACAGCTTCCACTGCCTTGCTCGCGTCGCCCTTGGTCAGGCCGCTCGAGTCAGCGACTGCGGCGATCAGGTCTTGTTTGTTCATGCCTAAGGAACCCCTGTGACTTGTTGGTTGAATGATTCATGGCCGTGCCATGGGGCGCCACTAACGCGCTTTGCCCCCCCATTGTCAAAGCAAAAAAGGGGGCAAAATGGGTAAAAATGACGTTTTTGCGACGAAAAGCGGCCGCCCCGCCGTGGTTAATGGCGAATCGCCGATTCGGGATCACCCGCCGTGCCGATCGGCGGCGAGGCGGCCAGTTCGTCCGCCTCGGTCCACTCGATCGGCTCGACCGGAGCGACCAGCGCCTCGGCGAGGACCTGATCGACATGGCTGACCGGAACGATGCGCAATCCCTCGGTGATATTCTTCGGGATCTCGACCAGATCCTTCTCATTCTCCTCGGGGATCAGCACCGTCTTGATCCCGCCGCGCAGCGCCGCGAGCAGCTTTTCCTTGAGCCCGCCGATCGCCAGCACCCGGCCGCGCAGCGTGACCTCGCCGGTCATCGCGACATCCTTGCGCACCGCGATGCCGGTGAGGGTCGAGATCATCGCGGTGACCATGCCGACGCCCGCCGACGGGCCGTCCTTCGGCACCGCGCCTTCGGGTAGGTGGATGTGGATGTCCTTGCGCGCGAACAGGCTCGGCTTGATGCCGTAGGAAGGCGCGCGCGCCTTCACGAAGGACAGCGCGGCCTGCACCGATTCGGTCATCACCTCGCCGAGTTTGCCGGTCGTGCGGACCTGGCCCTTGCCCGACGCGGTGACCGCCTCGATCGTCAGCAATTCGCCGCCGACCTCGGTCCAGGCAAGGCCGGTGACGGCGCCAATCTGGTCCTCGAGGTCGCCCATGCCATGTTTGAACTTCCGCACGCCCGAGAAGTCGGACAGGTTTTCAGGCGTGATCGTCACGCTCTCGGCCTTGCCTTCGAGGATGCGGCGCAGCGCCTTGCGCGCGAGCTTGGCGATCTCGCGCTCGAGCGTGCGCACGCCCGCTTCGCGGGTGTAATAACGGATCAGGTCGCGCAGCCCCTCGTCGGTCAGTTCGAATTCGCCGGCCTTCAGCCCGTGCGCCTCGACCTGCTTGGCGATCAGGTGGCGCTTGGCGATCTCGACCTTCTCGTCTTCGGTATAGCCTTCGAGCCGGATGATCTCCATGCGGTCGAGCAGCGGCTGCGGCAGGTTGAGCGAGTTCGCCGTCGTCACGAACATGATGTCGCTTAGGTCGACGTCGATCTCCAGATAATGGTCCTGGAACTTCGCATTCTGTTCGGGGTCGAGCACCTCGAGCAGCGCCGAGGCCGGATCGCCGCGGAAATCCTGGCCGAGCTTGTCGATCTCGTCGAGCAGGAACAGCGGGTTCATCGTGCCGGCCTTTTTGAGGTTGGTCACGATCTTGCCCGGCAGCGAGCCGATATAGGTGCGGCGGTGGCCGCGGATCTCGGCCTCGTCGCGCACGCCGCCGAGCGACTGGCGCACGAATTCGCGCCCCGTCGCCTTCGCGATCGACCGGCCGAGCGACGTCTTGCCGACCCCCGGAGGGCCGACGAGGCACAGGATCGGGCCCTTCAGCTTGTTGGTACGCGCCTGCACCGCGAGATATTCGACGATGCGGTCCTTGACCTTTTCGAGCGCATAATGGTCGTCGTCGAGGACCGCCTGCGCCTTGGCGATATCCTTCTTGAGCTTCGACTTCTTGCCCCAGGGCAGGCCGATCAGCGTGTCGAGATAGTTGCGCACGACGGTGGCCTCGGCCGACATCGGCGCCATCGCGCGCAGCTTCTTGAGCTCCGCCTGCGCCTTGACCTTGGCTTCCTTGGACATTTTCATGCCCTCTATCTTCGCCGCCAGCTCGGCGAGGTCGTCGCCGCCCTCGCCATTGTCGTTGCCGAGTTCGCGCTGGATCGCCTTCAACTGCTCGTTGAGATAATATTCGCGCTGGCTCTTCTCCATCTGGCGCTTCACGCGGCCGCGAATCTTCTTCTCGACCTGCAGCACCCCGAGTTCACCCTCCATGAAGGCGAAGACCATTTCGAGCCGCTTCGCGGGCGCGTCCTCGACGAGCAGGGCCTGCTTGTCCGAGACCTTGATGTTGAGGTTGCCCGCGACCGAGTCGGCGAGGCGCGAGGCGTCGTCGATCTGCGACAGCTGCACCGCGGTTTCTGCGGGCATCTTCTTGTTGAGCTTGGCGTAATTTTCGAACTGGTCGACGACCGAGCGCATCAGCGCTGCGGTATCGGCGCTGTCATCCTCGGCATCGGCGATCGGCATCACGCGCGCCAGCACGGCCCGGTCGTCATTTTCGAGCGCGACGAGCTTCGCGCGCTCCTTGCCCTCGACCAACACACGCACCGTGCCGTCGGGCAGTTTCAGAAGCTGGAGCACGGTAGCAATCACGCCGGTGTCGTAGAGGTCGTCGCGCGCGGGATCGTCCTCACCGGGATCGAGCTGGGCGACGAGGAAAATCTCCTTGTCGGCTTCCATCGCCACTTCGAGCGCGGCGACCGAGCGATCGCGGCCGACGAACAGCGGCACGATCATATGGGGGAAAACAACAATGTCGCGCAGCGGCAACAGGGGAAAAGTCTGGCTCATCATGGCTCCTGGAGCAGCGCCCGCAATAGGCGCGCCGTCCTTACTTATAGTCGGTTCACCGCTAATATGGCGTAACTTGCGCCGCATTCAATGTCGCCAGGGTGAACGGCCATTCGATCCTCGCTGTCGCGCAGCGATGGGGAGGTGGCAGCGCGAAGCGCTGACGGAGGGGCGATGGCGCGATGTCGCTGCCCCTCCACCATCCGCTTCGCGGACGGTCCCCCTCCCCATGGCTTCGCCACAGGGAGGATCAATTAGTCAAAACGGCAGCTTGAAACCCGGGGGCAGCGGCAGACCACTGGTCATCTTGCCCATTTCCTCGTTGCTGACCGCGTCGGCCTTTTCGCGCGCGTCGTTGAACGCGGCGGCGAGCAGGTCTTCGAGCATCTGCTTGTCGGAGGGCACCATCAGGCTGTCGTCGATCGAGATGCCCTTGATGCGCCCCTTGGCGCTGGCGCGAATCTTGACGAGGCCGCCGCCCGACACGCCTTCGACCTCGACCGCGTCGAGCTTCGCCTGCGCCTCCTGCATCTGGGCCTGGACCGTGGCGGCGGCCTCCTGTGCCGCCTTGAGCATTTCTTCCATTGATTTCATGGGTTCGTCCTATGGCGATTCGCGTCGTCCTCGACAAGCCTTGCCTCGGGAAAAGCGGCCAGAGCGGCCTTGACGACGGGCAGTTCGCGGATGCGCTGGCCGTTGTCGGCAAGGCTCGCCGCACGCACCTGTCCCAGGCTCGGCCGCGCTTCGCCCTCGCCGCTGCGCACCAGCCAGCGGCTGCCGGTGGCGCCCAGCAGCGCTTCGCCCAGATCGCGCCCGAAATTCGCGTCGATCCCCGCCCCCGGGGCGAATATCAGCAGCCCCGGTTCCAGCGTGATGATCCGCAGATGGTCGTGCACGACGACCGCGAGGCGGTGATTGCCGGTGCTTTCGAGCAATTGATGGATTTGGGCCACGGTCAGCGCCGGCGCGGGCGCCTCAATCTCCGCGGCGGGGGGTTCGGGGGCGCCGGCGGCCGCATCCTGCGCGGCCGCGGCCGGCGCGGACAGCGGCGCCGACGGGAAATGACCCGTGGCAAGCAATTTCGCGAGCTCGCCCGGATCGGGCATCGACGCCGCATAGATCACCCGCAACAGCAGCATTTCCAGATGCTCGAGCGGATTGGTCGCACGCAGCACCTCGTCATGCCCCTTGAGCAGCAATTGCCACAGCCGGTTGAGCGGCGCGAAGCCGAGTTTCCGGGCCCAGTCCGTGATCCGCTCGCGGTCGGATTCGGCCAGCGCCGGATCGTCGTGCCGCGACACCTTCGCCAGCGTGATCGCGTGGGTCAGGTCCATGAGCCCGCGCACCATCGCGACGGGTTCGATACCCAGCGCATATTGGCCGCGCGCAAGGTCGATCGCGCTGCCCGAATCGCCCTCCAGGATCGTCGCCATCAGGCTGGCGATCGACGAGCGGTCGGACAGGCCGAGCATCGTCCGCACCTGATCGGCGCCGATCTTGCCGCCGCCATCGAGGTCGGCGTGCGCGATCGCCTGATCGAGGATCGACAGGCCGTCGCGCACCGATCCTTCGGCCGCATTGGCGATCAGCCATATCGCGGGCGCCTCGGCCTCGACGCCTTCCTTCTGCAAAATCGAGCTGAAATGCGCGAAGAGCATGTCGGGGGTGATGCGGCGCAGGTCGAAGCGCTGGCAGCGCGACAGCACCGTCACCGGTACCTTGCCCACCTCGGTCGTCGCGAACAGGAATTTGACGTGCGGCGGCGGCTCTTCGAGCGTTTTCAGCAGGGCGTTGAACGCGTTGCGCGACAACATATGCACTTCGTCGATGATGTAGATCTTGTAGCGCGCCGACACGGCGGCATAGCGCACCGCTTCGATGATCTCACGCACATCGTCGACGCCGGTGTTCGACGCGGCGTCCATCTCGATGACGTCGATATGGCGCCCCTCGGTTATCGCGCGGCACGGTTCGCAGACGCCGCAGGGGTCGATCGTCGGCCCGCCCTGTCCGTCGGGGCCGATGCAGTTGAGCGCCTTGGCGATCAGGCGTGCGGTCGAGGTCTTGCCGACCCCGCGCACCCCGGTCATCAGAAAGGCATGCGCCAGCCGGTCGCGCGCGATCGCATTGCCGAGCGTGCGAACCATCGCATCCTGCCCGATCAGTTCGGCAAAGGTTTGCGGGCGATATTTGCGCGCGAGGACGCGGTACGGGCCGGACGACGCAGCAGGCGGCGGCGTTTCCGGCAGGTCCATCCCCAGCATCGTCGGTTCGTCGTCGGCGGAATCGCTCATGCGGTCCGTATTAGGGGGCGAGCGGCGGCTTGTCGAAGGGGAAAGCGGACGGTCGTCCCCTGCACCTCGTCATGCTGAACTCGTTTCAGCATCCATGGCCTGTCCTCGCCGCAAAAGCAGCGTAAAATTGGAGATTCTGCCATGGACCCTGAAACGAGTTCAGGGTGACGATGCCCGTAAAGGTGGTTTGAGGGTGGGAGCCGGAACGACCCGCAGCGAATTCGTTGCGGCTGCTTCCTTCCGGACCTGACCGGGTTGGCGAAGACTGCGTCCGCCCGACTCCCGGCGCGCATATGGCGGCGGGATGCGCCAAGGTCAAGGATCGCGCAGCGCGACCTCCTTCAGATAGGCGAGGATCGCCGCGATCTCCGCGTCGGAGAAATGGCTGTAACCCCCGCGCGCGACCTCCCCCATCAGGCCGAGCTTGCGATCGCCGGCAGCCACGCCGATCGTCCCCCGCATCATGCCCCCCTTTCCGTCAGTCGGGTAGATCCCCCGCAATCGCGCGCGCCACATCGGCGATGATCGCCTCGGCCGCAGCGCCCTTGACCAGCCGGCCGGTCGAGATAGACAGCGATCATATAGCGGTCGCCGCCCGGTTCCTCGACAAAGGCGACGTCATTATAGGCGGTGCCGCACGTCCCGGTCTTGTCGCCGACGAGCCAGTTCGACAGCAGGCCGGCACGAATGCGCGCGCGGCCGGTTTCGCTTTTCACCAGCCAGCCGCGCAGCGTTTTGCGATAGCTGTCGTGCAGCCGGTCGCCAAAGACATAGCCCGCCGCGCCCTTCGCTATCGCCGCCGGGCTGGTCGTGTCGCGCGGATCGCCGGGCGCATTTTCGTTGAGGTCGGGCTCCATCCGGTCGAGCCGCGTCACATCGTCGCCGGTCGCGCGGACGCGTTCGGTGAAGCCATCGGGACCGCCAAAATAAGCGAGCAGCAGGTTGGCGGCCAGATTGTCGCTGAGCACGACCGCATCCTCCGCGGCGAAGCCGATACGATATTGTCCCTTGCCGTCGGCGCCGAGCAGCGTCTCGGCGCCGGGCGAGTGAGGCAACAGGTCGGCGCGCTGGAAATCGAGCGGGGTGCGAAGCGACACGCCGTTGGTCGCCGAGTGCAGCACCTGCCCCGCGAGCAGCAGCTTGAAGGTCGAGCACATCGCGAAACGCTCGTCGGCGCGATGCCCGAACAGCAACTGCCCTTCGGCGTCGGTCACCGCAACGCCCAGCCGTCCGCCGCTTTTCGTCTCCAGTGCGGCGACCTGGCGCGCGATGACCGCCATCTCGCCCTCTCGCGTGGTCGTCGGCTGCGACGCGGCCGGACAGGCGGCGATCAATACCGCCCCGGCACAGGCGGCGATGGCGCGCGCGCGCCTCATGACGCTGCGGCCGGGACGCAGCGGCCTTCGCGCTCCATTTGCAGAAAATCGGCCATCTTCTTCCGCGTTCGGGCAAAATGACCGATAAAGGCCGCAGCCGGATAGCGTATCTCCGCCAGCGGCTTGCTCCGGTCGGCCGAGCGCCCGTCATAGAAACGGACGTAAACATCGTGCGCGACGATCTTGCCAAAGCCACTCTCATAGTCTGCCTCGGTCCAGCGTCGTTCGCCATTCGGCTTGCTGGTCCCTTCGATGACGCGCGTGCCGCCATGCAATTCGATCCGCGCGGCGATCGGCACCCCCTTGTCGAACAGCGCATCCTTCGACGACGCCTTGGGCAGTTGGAGGTCGACGGACCAGATCGCATCGGGCTTCAAATGAAAAGTCAGCACCGCCTTGGGATCGGCGTCGGAATAATGGTCGTCGGGCAACAGCCTGGGCGCCCGAAGCATCAGGACGATGCTGCCTTCCGAATAGGTTTCGCCCGTGTAGGTCAGTTTTCGCACCGCCGACTTGTTATAAAATTCGAGCTTGTAGTCCGATCCGTCGACGAAACCATGGTCGCTCGTCGCGCAGGCCGACTGTGCCTGAGCCGTCGCGGCAGTCAGGCAAAAGGCAGCAAGACATGTCATAACCCGGATCATCATACCCCCTTTCGGTCTCAGTGCCCGGTCGCGCTCGGCTAGCCGGATTCACCCCCGCGGATCGACTTTGGCAATGCCCCGCTTATCGGTCGATGCCCTGAACCGCCGATTTATCAAAGTCCACGCATCGCCTTAACGACCCTGCATGTTGCGGCTCTCGGCCGGAATGTGGACGGTCAGCCCATCGAGATCGGCTGTCAGCAATATCTGGCAGGCGAGGCGGCTCGTGCGGCGTACCCCGGCGGCGAGGTCGAGCATGTCCTCTTCCATTTCGCTGGCTTCGGGAAGGCGGTCGAAATCCGCCTTGTCGACGATGACATGGCAGGTCGAGCAAGCCATCTGTCCCTCGCATGTCCCCTCCAGCGGCATCAGATGGGCCTGCGCCACGTCGAGCAATATGGCGCCCGCCTGCGCCTCAGCCTCGGTGCGCCCCTTGCCGTCGGCGTGGATGAAGGTGACGCGCATCAATTAACCCCTTGGAGTCGTGCGGCCTGTTTGATCGCGTCGAGGCCGTCGCGCAACTCCTGCTCGCTCGTATAGCGCCCCCAGCCGAGGCGGATCGACGATCGCGCGTCGATCTCGCTCACGCCCATCGCGCGCAGCACATGGCTGACCTTGCCCGATCCGCTGGCGCAGGCGCTGCCGAGCGAGAAGGCGACATCGCGCGCGTCGGACATCAGGCGGAGGCCGTTCACCCCCTCGCGCCGGACGTTGAGGTTGCCGTGATAGCGGCGTTCGGTATCGCCGTTGACCGTCCATTCGGGGAGCAGGTCGAGCGCGAGCGACCAGAGGCGTTCGACGTGCGCCGCATCGGCGTCGAAACGCTCGGCGGCGAGCGCCGCCGCCGCGCCGAAGCCGGCGCACAGCGCGGGCGACACCGTGCCCGAGCGCATCCCCTGCTCCTGCGCGCCGCCGAGCATCAGCGGTTCGAGGTCGATGCCGTCCTTCACCCACAGGGCTCCGATCCCCTTCGGGCCGTGGATCTTGTGCGCCGAAACCGCGATCAGGTCGGGGCCGTCGGGAATGGCGACGCGGCCCAGCGCCTGCACCGCGTCGCAGAGCAGCAGGCTGTTCTTCGCATGGGCGGCGGAGACGAAATCGCCGACCGGCTGGATCGTCCCGACCTCGTTATTGACCAGCATCGTCGCGACGATGCCGTTGTCGGGGATCAGCGCATCGTCGGGGGGAAGCGCCAGCCCCTTGGCGTCCACCGGAAGGATCGCCGCATGTAATTTCTCAAGCGGCTGCAAGGCGCCCGGATGCTCGATGCTGAGCCCCGCCGCGCCGCCGGGCCTGGCCTCGGCCCCCTTGAACAGCGCCCAGTTGAGCGCCTCGGTCGCGCCCGAAGTGAAATAGACGCGCCCGCCCTTTGGCAGCAATGCCGCGACCTGGTCGCGCGCGACCTCAACCGCGGCGGCGGCGGCGCGGCCGCCCTTGTGCGTGCTCGACGGGTTGGCATAGCCGTCGCCCCCCCAGTCGTCGGCGCCCGACCCCGCCAGCCAGCGCAGCATCGCCTCGCGCGCCTCCGGGGCGAGCGGCGTCGTGGCCTGGTAATCGAGGTAGATCATCGCGGCTTTCAAATGTCCTCAATTCCCGTTCGTGTCGAGCGAAGTCGAGACACCCATCGGGAATGCTCGCCTTCCGGGTGTCTCGACTTCGCTCGACACGAACGGAATTCTGACGTTGTCACACATTGTTGCGAACGATCTCGCAAAAGTTGCAAGTCGAGACCTATTTTCTATATAGGCGCCAACTCCGCTCCGCCACCCCGCCGCCCGGCGAATCGGTGGCAAGCCCCAGAAACATAAAGGTGCGCCCATGCCCGACGTGATTTTTCCCGGTCCCGAGGGCCGTATCGAAGGCCGTTTCTCGCCGCCGCCGCGCCCGCGCGCGCCGGTCGCGCTGATCCTGCACCCGCATCCGCAGGGCGGCGGCACGATGAACGACCGCATCACCCAGGCGATGTACAAGAGCTTCGTCGCGCGCGGCTTCGCAGTGCTGCGCTTCAACTTCCGCGGCGTGGGACGCAGCCAGGGTACGTTCGACAACGGCATCGGCGAGTTGAGCGACGCCGCTTCGGCGCTCGACTGGGTGCAGTCGATCCATCCCGAGGCGCAGACGACCTGGGTCGCCGGGTTCAGCTTCGGCGCGTGGATCGGCATGCAATTGCTGATGCGCCGCCCCGAAATCCGGGGCTTCCTGTCGGTCGCTCCGCTGCGGCGAACATGTATGATTTCAGCTTTCTGGCCCCCTGCCCCTCCTCCGGCATCATCGTTGCGGGCGGCGCCGACGAGATCGTGCCGCCGCCGGCGATTCAGAAGCTGGTCGACAAGCTGCGCACGCAAAAGGGCATCACGATCCATCACGACGAGATCCCGCGCGCGAACCATTTCTTCGAGCATGAACTCGACCAGTTGATGAAGTCGCTCGATAACTATCTGGATATGCGGCTGGCACCCGATTCGCCGATTCGTTGACGCCCAAATCCTCCCCGCTTGTGGGGAGGTGGCGGCGCGCAGCGCCGACGGAGGGGGGTGGCGTCCTTACGCGATGCGGCGTCAGGACGCGAACCCCCTCCACCACCCTTCGGGTGGTCCCCCTCCCCGTTCCGGGGAGGATTTAAGTGACCGGCACCAGCCAGATCGCCACATTGGCGAACATCACCGCGGCCGCAACGAACATGAGCAGCGCGCGGCGGCGGTCGCCCTGGCGGAAGATATAGATGCTGCCTGCGGTCAGGACGACCCCGGTGAGCATCAATATGGAAAGGACCGTGTCGGACATGGGACGGCCTTATCGCCGGCGTCACAAATTTGCCACCTCGCTTATGGTCAATCCGCGCGCCTTCGCCTAAAGCGCGCTCATCGATTCCCTCCAGCCCAGCGGGAGCCCGTGCCGTGCGCATCGCCATCGCATCCGACCATGCCGCCTACGAGTTGAAGGCCGTGCTCGCCGACTGGCTGCGCGAGCAGGGTCATGCCATCGAAGACCTTGGTACCGACGGTCCCGACAGCGTCGACTATCCCGACTATGGCTACCGCCTCGCCGAAGCCGTGGCGGGCGGGCGCGCCGAAAAGGGCGTCGCGCTGTGCGGGTCGGGGATCGGCATCTCGATCTCGGTCAACCGCAACCCGGCGTGCCGCTGCGCGCTCGTGTCGGAGCCCCTGTCGGCCAAGCTGGCGCGCGAGCATAATGATGCGAACGTCATCGCAATGGGCGCGCGGCTGACCGGCATCGACATGGCCAAGGCGTGCCTCACCGCCTTCCTGACCAGCGACTTCGCGGGCGACCGCCACGCGCGCCGCGTCGACAAGCTATCCCACCCTCCCCAATTGGAGACCAGCCGATGACCACCCAAACGCTCGACAAGCCCATCAAATCGGCCTAGCTATTTCACCGACGGCGTCGGCGCGACCGACCCTGCGGTCGCGGCGGCGATGAAGCACGAGATGGAGCGCGAGCGCTATCAGATCGAACTGATCGCGTCGGAAAACATCGTTTCCAAGGCGGTGCTGGAAGCGCAGGGCAGCGTCTTCACCAACAAATATGCCGAGGGTTATCCGGGCAAGCGCTATTATCAGGGCTGCGCGCCGTCGGACGAAGTCGAAACGCTGGCGATCGACCGCGCGAAGAAGCTCTTCGACTGCAACTTCGCCAACGTCCAGCCGCACTCGGGGGCGCAGGCGAACGGCGCGGTGATGCTCGCGCTGACCAAGCCGGGTGCGACGATCCTCGGCATGAGCCTCGACGCCGGCGGCCACCTGACCCACGGCGCGCCGCCCGCGATGTCGGGAAAATGGTTCAACGCGGTGCAATATGGCGTGCGCGCCGACGACCATCTCGTCGATTTCGACCAGGTCGAGGCACTGGCGAAGGAGCATCGCCCCTCGCTGATCATCGCGGGCGGCTCGGCCTATCCGCGCACGCTCGACTTCGCACGTTTCCGTGCCATCGCGGATGACGTCGGCGCGCTGCTGATGGTCGACATGGCGCATTTCGCCGAGCCTCGTCGCGGGCGGCGCGCATCCCTCGCCGATGGAGCATGCGCATGTCGTCACCACAACGACGCACAAGACGCTGCGCGGCCCGCGCGGCGGCATGATCCTGACCAACGACGAAGCGATCGCCAAGCGGATCAATTCGGCGGTCTTCCCCGGATTGCAGGGCGGCCCGCTGATGCACGTCATCGCGGCGAAGGCGGTCGCTTTCGGCGAGGCGTTGCGTCCCGAGTTCAAGGATTATGCGAAGGCCACCATCGCCAATGCGCAGGCGCTGGCCGAGCTGGCTGAAGGCGCGCGGCGCCGACGTCGTCGCGGGCGGCACCGACACGCACCTCGCGCTGATCGACCTGCGTCCGCTCGGCATCACCGGCCGTGACGCCGATGAGGCGTTGGAACGCTCGGCGATCACCTGCAACAAGAATGGCGTGCCTTTCGACCCGCTGCCGCCGGTCAAGACCAGCGGCATCCGCGTCGGATCGCCCGCCGGCACGACGCGCGGCTTCGGGATCGCCGAATTCGAGGCGATCGGCGACATGGTCGCCGACGTGCTCGAAGCGCTGCGCGACAAGGGCGAGCATGGCGACGCCGATGTCGAGGCCGATGTCCGCAAGCGCGTCCGCGCGCTGTGCGAGCGCTTCCCGATCTACGGCGGCTGATGATGGCACGCCCGAACCCCGAAGAACCGACGCTGGTCGAACTGACGATCGAAGAGGTCAAGGCGATGGGCAAGCAGGGGATGAACCATCCCTCGACGAAGCCTGTGCTGACCGGCGGCGCGATCGGGGCGGTGCTCGGCGCAGTGCTGCCGGTCGTCAGCTGGCCGGTCGGACTGTTCGTCGGCGCCGAGCATAGCCCTTTACAGCCGGGTGAAACGCTGACCGATGCGCTGCCCCTATTGCGGACATGAAGACAGCCAAGTGAAGGACAGCCGCCCGACCGAGGACGGCGCGGCGATCCGGCGGCGGCGGCAATGCGAGGATTGCGGCGCGCGTTTCACGACCTTCGAGCGCATCCAACTCCGCGAGGTCGCGGTGCTCAAGGCCGATGGCGGCCGCGAGCCGTTCGATCGCGAAAAACTGATGCGCAGCGTCCAGATCGCGTGCCGCAAACGCCCGATCGACGGCGCGCGCATCGAAAGGCTGGTGTCGGGTATCCAGCGCCAGCTCGAAACCTCGGGCGAAAATGAGGTGAAGGCGGCGCAGATCGGCGCAATGGTGATGGAGGCGCTGAAGGGTTTCGACAGCGTCGCCTATATCCGCTTCGCCAGCGTCTATCGCGACTTTACCGAGGCGAAGGACTTCGAGGACTTCGCCTCGACGATCAGCGAGGCGGCGCAGAAGGGCTAATCTCTCTCCCCCGATTCCCCGAGCGAAGCCGAGGGGCATTTTCGAGCGAAGCGAGAAGACGGCAAGAACGACTCATGACTTTCTGGACCTATCTTCTGCACTGTGCTGATCGCACCTATTACACCGGCCACACGGATGACCTCGACCGGCGTATCTATCAACATCAGGAAGGCATTCTTGGCGGTTACACCTCCACGCGTCGCCCTGTCGAACTGGTGTGGGCGGAGGCTTTCGAGACCCGCGAAGAGGCAAAAGCGGCCGAGCTCAAGATCAAGAATTGGTCGCGTGCAAAAAAAGAAGCGCTGATCGCCAAAGATTGGGATCGTCTGAAACGCGCCTCAATCCCGCCCGCCGAACGGCAGGCCCGCGCCTCGACTTCGCTCGGCAGTGCCCCTCGTCTTCGCTCGGGGAATCGGGAAGAAGAGGAACCTATCATAACCGCCCCTCCCCCCGTCATCGTCCTCGTCCGCCCCCAGCTCGGCGAAAATATCGGCAAGGCAGCGCGTGCGATGCTCAATTTCGGACTGACCGAACTCAGGCTCGTGACCCCGCGCGACGGCTGGCCCAATCCCGACGCCGGGCCCGCGGCATCGGGTGCCGACATCGTGCTCGCGGAGGCGCAGGTTTTCGACAGCCTCGCCGCCGCGACTGCCGACTGCACGCACATCTATGCCACCACGGTACGCAAGCGGGGGGTAACCAAGCCCGTCCTGACTCCCGAGGCCGCGGCAGCGCAGGTGCGCGCGACCGCGGGCCGCTCGGCCTATGTCTTCGGCGCCGAACGTTCGGGGCTGGAGACCGACGATGTCGCACTCGCGCACAGCATCGTGACCGTGCCGATCAACCCGCAATTCGCCTCGCTCAATCTCGCGCAGGCGGTGATCCTGCTCGCTTATGAATGGTCGAAAGGCGAGGCGCTGGCGACTCCGCCCCAAGTGCCGCTCGACCCGCCCGCACCGCATGGCGAGCTCGAAGGGCTGATCGATCACCTGGTCCGCGACCTCGACACGGCGGGCTATTTCTTTCCGCCCGACCGCCGGACGATGACGCTCCGCACGCTGCGTACCGCGCTGACCAAGACCGGCTGGTCGTACAATGATATCAGGATGATGCGCGGCATCATAACGGCTCTTGGCCGGACGCCGAAAAAGCGGTAGGCAGTCCTCCAAATCGTTTCAGGAGTTACTTTCCCCATGATGACCCTTCTTCTGTCGCTGGCACTTGCTGCAACGGCCGCCGAAAATCCGCCCGCCGATGGTGCGACGACCACGACCCAGCCGGCGAAGCCCGCAAAACCGAAGAGGATATGCAAGACGATCAAGATGACCGGCAGCAACCTCGGTCGCCGGACCTGCAAGACGCAGGCACAGTGGGACGCCAGCGAAGCCGCGAACATCGATACGATCAACCAGGGCTACAAGCAGAATGTCGGCGTCGGCGATTCGCCGCTCGGCGGCAACTGAGACCCCGCTCCGACCGGGCAAACCCAGGGCGTGAGCTCGGCACGAGGACCCGCGGCGCAATGCCGCGGGTCCTTGTTTTTGCGAGGCGGGCAGACGGCGCGTCACGGCGTGCGTCACCGCTTGGAGAAGCCGGGAAAACAGGATAGGCTGGCGGCCCTGACTAATCGGGGAGCCGCCCAATGATCACGTTGGTCTTGTCGTTTGCCCTTGCCGCCGCCGCAGTCGATCTCGCCGCCCGTGGGCGAGCCCGTCGACACCGCTCAACCGGCCAAGCCGGAAAAGCCGAAGAAGATCTGCAAAACCGTCAAGATGACCGGTAGTCACCTCGGCAGGCGCACTTGCAAGACGGAGGCGCAATGGGCGGCTTAGCGAAGCCGCGAACATCGATACCATCAACCAAGGCTATAAGCAGAATGTCGGGGCCGACAATCCGTTCGGTGGGCGCGAAGCGCCGCGCTGATCCTTGCCCCGATAGCTGGCCGACCAAAGCTCGCGTCAGGGCGCGACGGCAGTATTTTCATATGGACAATCTTTGGCTGGACAACAGCTTCACGCCTCAAGCATAGATGGCGCCTATATGATTCGGCTCGGGGAAATGGCTAGGCGCACGGAGAGGCCGCTTGGCTGTTGTTTCCAGGAGTTGAGTTTTCATGATGACCTTGTTGCTTTCGCTCGCGCTCGCCGCGGCTTCGAGCGATCCTGCCAGCGCGGCAGCACCCGGCGCGACCGCGGCCCAGCCCGCAAAGCCGGTCAAGCCGAAGAAGGTCTGCGAGCGGATCGAATCGACCGGCAGCAGCGTGCCCAAAAAGGTCTGCCGCACCGTCAAGCCGAAGGCCGAAACCGATGCCGCCAACACGGTCGCGGCGGTCCCGACGGGCACCGCCACCAACTGAACGCCGCGCCTCAGGCCGGATTTTCGCGAATCCGGTCCCACTGCGCCGCTTCATAAGCGATCGACTGTTCGACCAGTTCGTTCCACACCGCGCGCAGCCGGTCGGGCTCCAGCCCGGCGGCTTCGCCCTCGCGTGCGACATTGTCGAGCACCTGCGCCTTGCGCACCTCGTCGCGCACGGCATTGCGGTCGGTCTTGATACGCGCCGCGGCGTCCATATAGCCGAAGCGGCGGACGAGCAGCGCGACGAGCTCGCGATCGACTTCATCGACGCCGGCACGGACGTCGATCATCGTTTCGCAGGCTTCGGGAAGTTTGGCAGCACTCATGCGCGCGGCTTTAGCGGCTTTTTCTGCGCTGTCGAGCCGGGCCGTCGGAAGAGCGCGGCAATGCTTGACTTTGCCGCCCTCCCCGTCTAACCGCGCGCCTTCGCAATGGACCCCGCACCCCGGTGAAGCGGCGGTCGCATAGGACACAGCTCCTATGGTGCGACCCGGGAACCGCCGAAATCCTTCGGCACACAGCATATTGGAGACGACAATGTCGAAGCGCCAGAGCGCCAAGTATAAACTCGACCGCCGGATGGGCGAGAACATCTGGGGCCGCCCGAAGAGCCCGGTCAACCGCCGCGAATATGGCCCCGGCCAGCACGGCCAGCGCCGCAAGGGCAAGGTGTCGGACTTCGGCATCCAGCTCCGCGCCAAGCAGAAGCTGAAGGGCTATTACGGCGACATCACCGAAAAGCAGTTCAAGAAGAACTATTTCGAAGCCAGCCGCATGAAGGGCGACACCGGCCAGAACCTGATCGGCCTGCTCGAACGCCGCCTCGACGCGGTCGTTTACCGCTCGAAATTCACCCCGACCATCTTCGCGGCGCGCCAGCTCGTCAGCCACGGCCACGTCTATGTGAACGGCGTGAAGTGCAACATCGCCAGCCGCCTCGTGAAGCCGGGCGACGAAATCACCCTCGGCAAGAAGGCGCAGGAAATGGCGCTGGTCGCCGAAGCGCAGAGCCTGCCCGAGCGCGACCTGCCCGAATATCTGTCGGTCGACGGCACCAAGGCGACCTATGTCCGCGTGCCCACGCTCGACGAGGTTCCCTATCCGGTGAAGATGGAACCGAACCTGGTCGTCGAATTCTATTCGCGCTGATCGGGTTTACCGAACGAACATCAGAAGGGCGGTCCGCAAGGGCCGCCCTTCTTGCATATGGGGCCTTGCGCTGGCACAAGCCCGGCCGTCGCAAACGAAACTATCCAAGGACATTTCCATGCTGCGTTCCCCCCGATCCGCCGCGGCCTTCGCGGTTCTCCTGTCGCTTGCCGCGTGCGGCGGCGGCGACAAGGCCGCGAGCGATACCGTCGCCGCCGCTATTCCCGACGTCCAGATTCCCGAACTGTCGCTTGCGACGTTGCAGGAGGTGACCAAGGAGCTCTCGTCGGACGCCTATGAAGGGCGCGCCCCAGGAACGCCGGGCGAGGAAAAGACCGTCGCCTATATCATCAAGAAATATGAGGAAGCGGGCTTGAAGCCCGGCAACAACGGCAAATGGACGCAGGACGTGCCGCTGGTCGAGATTACCGCGAAAAATGCGACGCCGATCAGCTTCACCGGCGGCAAGACTCCGGTCACCGCGCAATATGCCAGGGATTATGTCGCGTTCAGCTGGCGCGTGCAGCCGAAGACCGAAATCAAGGACAGCGACGTCGTCTTCGTCGGTTACGGCATCAACGCCCCCGAAAAGGGCTGGAACGACTATGCCGGGCTCGATGTGAAGGGCAAGACCGTCGTCGTCCTCGTCAACGACCCCGACTGGCAGACCAAGGAAACCAAGGGCGAGTTCAACGGCCGCGCGATGACCTATTACGGCCGCTGGTCGTATAAATATGAGGAAGCGGCGCGCCAGGGCGCCGCGGCGGTGCTGATCGTCCACGACACCGAACCCGCCGCCTATGGCTGGAACGTCGTGGAGTCGAGCAACACCGGCACGCAATATCTGGCCGAGAGCAAGGACGGCGGCGCGAAGGAAACCGTGGCCAACGGCTGGATCCAGTTGCCCAAGGCGAAGGAGTTGTTTGCCAGCGCGGGTCAGGATTTCGACAAGCTGCGCGACGCGGCGAAGGTGAAGGGCTTCAAGGCGGTGCCGCTGACCGGCGTGAAGGCGAACTTCTCCTTCGACAATGACATCGCCAAGAAAATGTCGCGCAACGTCATCGGCGTGCTGCCGGGCGCCAAGCGGCCCGACGAATATGTGCTCTATACCGGTCACTGGGATCACCTCGGCCGCTGCACGCCCGTCGCCGGCGACGACATCTGCAACGGCGCGGTCGACAATGCGAGCGGCATCAGCCGGCCTCGTGACACTGGCGCAGGCGTTCAAGGCGGCGGGTGCGCCCGACCGCAGCATCGTCTTCCTCGCGGTCACCGCCGAGGAATCGGGTCTGCTGGGTTCGAAATATTATGCCGAGAACCCGGTGTTCCCGCTCGCGCAGACCGTCGGCGGGGTGAATATGGACGCGCTGAACGCGATCGGCCCGGCCAAGGACATCGTCGTTGTCGGCGGCGGCAAGTCGGAACTCGACGCCTATGTCGAAAAGCTCGCCAAGATGAGCAATCGCACGATCAAGGCCGAACCGACCCCCGAAAAGGGCTTCTATTACCGTTCCGACCATTTCAGCTTCGCCAAGCTCGGCGTGCCGATGTTCAACTTCGGCAGCGGCGACGAACTGGTCGAAGGCGGCGTCGAGGCCTAGCAAGAAAGCGTCGGAAGACTATGAAAAGAACCGCTATCACGCGCCGGGCGATGAATATGAGGCGATCACCAACTGGGACGGCATGATGTCGGACCTGCGCCTCTATTATGCCGCAGGCCGGATGCTGGCGATGACCGACGCCTGGCCGAACTGGGTAGAGGGCGACGAATTCCGCGCCGCCCGCGACAAGTCGCGCGCCGGAAAATAAACTTCGTCATTGCGAGCGAAGCGAAGCAATCCAGGGCGGGTTACGCACACTCTGGATTGCCGCGTCGCTTCGCTCCTCGCAATGAGGAGACGGTGTGGAAGGCCTGTATCAGATGACATTACGCATGCCCGCCGAATGGGCCCCGCACGACGCCGTCTGGATCGGCTTTCCGCATATGGCGGAGGAATGGTCGGGCCGGATCGACGCCGCGCGGCGCGATGTCGCCGCCTTTGCGAACGCCGTCCATGACGGCGGACGCGGCGAGGAAGTGCGGCTGGTCGTCAATGACGAGGAACAGGCCGAAATCGCGGCAAAGCTGGTCGATCCCGGCGTGTCCATCCTCGTCCAGCCGCTCGGCGACATCTGGCTGCGCGACACCGGCCCGATCATCGCGGGCACGGGCGCGGCGCGGCGCGCGCGCAACTTCCGCTTCAACTGGTGGGGCGAGAAATTCATCATGCCCGGTGACCAGGAAATCGGCGGCGCGCTCGCCGCGACCACCGGCTTTCCGGTCGACGATCAGGATTGGGTGCTCGAAGGCGGCGGCGTCGACGTCGACGGCACTGGCCTTTGCGTGACAACCGAGGAATGCCTGCTCAACCTCAACCGCAATCCGTTGCTGACGCGCGAGGATATCGCGGTGCGGCTGCACCAGTCGCTGGGCGTCGAGCGGCTGTTGTGGCTGGGTAACGGGCTTGTCGGCGACCATACCGACGGGCATGTCGACAATCTGGCGCGTTTCGTCGGCGAGGGGCGGCTGGCGATCCCGGTCGCGGCGGGCGACGACGATCCCAACGCGCCGGTCTATACCGACGCACGCGCGCGGGCCGAGGCGTTCGGCGGGATCGAGATCGTCGACCTCCCCTCGCCCGGCCGGGTCGAAATGGGAGGAGAAATCGCCGCGGCGAGCTATATGAACTTCTACATCGGCAACAGCACGGTCGTCGTTCCGGCCTATGGCGTCGCGAACGACCGGGCGGCGGTCGATGCGCTGGCGGCACTCTTTCCCGGTCGCCGCGCGGTCGGCGTGCCCGCGCTCGGGATCATCGCGGGCGGCGGCAGCTTTCATTGTTCGAGCCAGCAGCTTCCATCCTAGCATCGGCCGTAAAGCCGCCTATATTCGGCTCGATTTCAGCCCATCACGGATCCCGGAATGACCCGCACCCTCACCGTCGCCGCGCTGCAGCTTCCCCTGCCCGGCCCCGTCCAGCCCAATATCGACGCTGTCGCCGCGCTCGTCGGGGAAGCGGCGGCGAAGGGTGCGCAGGTCATCCTGCCCCCCGAATTGTTCGAAGGCCCCTATTTCTGTCAGGTCGAAGAGGAAGCGCTTTTCGCGACCGCGCAGCCGACCGCCGAGCATCCGAGCGTCCTCGCGATGCAGGCGCTGGCCGCCAAGCTGAAGGTCGCGATCCCGACGAGCTTCTTCGAGCGTGACGGCCATCATTATTACAATACGCTAGCGATGATCGGTCCCGATGGCGCGATCATGGGGACGTACCGCAAAAGCCACATCCCCGATGGCCCCGGCTATGAAGAGAAATATTATTTCCGCCCCGGCAACACCGGCTTCAAGGTGTGGGACGTCTTCGGCGCCCGCATCGGCGTCGGGGTGTGCTGGGACCAATGGTATCCCGAATGCGCGCGCGCGATGGCGCTGATGGGCGCGGAAGTCCTGTTCTACCCGACCGCGATCGGCAGCGAACCCTATGACGCCGACCTCGATACGAGCCGCATGTGGCGCCGCGCGATGCAGGGCCATGCGGTGTCGAACTGCATGCCGGTGGTCGCGGCGAACCGCATCGGGACCGAGGGCGAGGCCAATTTCTATGGTCACAGCTTCATCAGCGACGAATGGGGCGATCTTCGCCAGGAATATGGCGCCGCCGAGACGGGCGTGCTGGTCGAAACGATCGACCTCGATCGCGCGGCGAAACACCGCGCGGGCATGGGCTTTTTCGCGACCGTCGCCCACATCTTTATGGAAGGCTGGTCGAAGACATTTGAACAACGAATTACAGGGGACTGAAATAATGAACATTCCTGACGACATCTTCACCGAGCCCGAGGATGTCGATCCCGAGACGCTCGCCAATCTGGGGCCGCTCGCGCGGCTGGCCGAGCATCTGGGAGGGGCAGCGCGGGGTCGATATCAATCCCAAGGCCGATGGCCCCGAAACGCGCCAATATCTTGAACGGATCGAATTGCAGCCGATCGACCCGCAGGCCAATGGTCCGCAGCTTTTCTATGGGCTGCGCTATCATCTCCACATCAACACGCGCGAGGAGGACATCACCTTTCACGATCAGGTCGGTTACTGGCTGTACGAGCCCGCGACCGGGCTGATCCTGCAGACGCTGGCGATCCCGCGCGGCCAGATCGCGATCGCGGCGGGCCATGCGAAGCCCGATGCGACGAAGCTGGTGCTGAAGGCGGAGCGCGGGCAAACCGAATATGGCATCTGCTCGACGACCTTCCTCGACCTGGCCTTTACCACCGAATCCTATCAGATTACGGTCGATTTCCATGAGGATGGGACGTGGAGCTATGTCTCCGACACAACGCTGCTGGTGAAGGGTCGCAACGAACCCTTCCTCCACCGCGACCGTAATAGGCTGACCAAGGTCGGTGAACCCGATCTCAACCCCTGGGCAAAGATCGCACGCGGCCTGATGCCGTCGGTCGAGGCCAAATAGCGGATCGTCGAGCCCACCAAACTGGCAACGAATAAGGGCGAGCCCCGATGGACTCGCCCCATGACCCCAAAAGGGACTCGAACCCCAAAACCGATACCAATCATTATCAATCGAGGCCGAGGCGAGATTCTGCATTTTTGCCCGGAAATGCAAGGAGAATCGGCGTTTTCTGCGCCATTTCGATCGAATTTCGCGATGAAACCTGCCGCCTAGACCGGCCAGTTGTCGCGCACCCGCATGAAGCCCGGTTTGCGGATGATTTCGCCCGGTCCGACGCCGTCGACAAGATTGTCGGCAGCGAGCCACAGGTGCGTGCCGACCTGATTATTGCCGATCGGCGGCTGCGGCCGCACGCAGATACCGACGCGGCCGACCGCGATGCGATTTTCGGAAATCATCAGATATTTGCCGATCGAACCCCATACGCGAATGCCGTGGTTGAACGGCGTGTCGGTGCGCTGCGCCGCCCAGTCGAGCGTGTTGCGCTGAATACGGACGGTGTCGGCATTGCCGACGAACAGTCCCATCGGAACATAGACCTTCTCGCCCGGCTTGCGCAGCGACAGATGATTGTCGGCGATGCTGACGCTGCCCGCGCGCACGACCTTCTGGTCGGTCCAGCTGGTGCCAACATGGACGCCGCGAATGAAGCCATAGACCTTGTTGCCGCGGATCTGCACCGTCGTCAGCTGCCGCCCGCCGCAGGTGATCGCCTGCCGCGCGTAGCTCGGCATCTGGCTGACGAAACGGTCGAACCAGACCTTCACGCTGGGCAGCGTGTCGCGAAATGCCTCGTCGCGCGCCATGCGCGAAGCCAGCTTGCGCAGAAGCAGGATCAGTTCGGCGGCGCTCGCCACCTCGCGCAGCCGCGCGAGCCGGATCGCCTTGACCCAGTCGGACTGGGTGACCGGCGATCCGAAGCCGACCGCGACCGAGCCGACCTTGATCGTCACCCTGCCGTCGCCGGCATCGGGCAGCTCGCGCTCGGTGCGCGCGCTGGGATCGCCGGTCAGGATCAGCGATCGTTTCACCTCCGGATCGACATTGGCGAAGCGCGCGGCGTCGAGCCGTCCTCCAAGCGTCTTCAGCGCGCGCCGATAGGTCGGCGAGCGATCGGGATCGGCGATGACGATGTCGCTGAGCCGTTTGATATAGGCCTGCACCCCGGCGATCGTGCGGCGCTCGTCGGCGCGCGGCGGTTCGGCCTCGAACAATCGCTCCCATTCCTCCTGCGGCATCGGCGATTCGAAATTGGCGACGAGCGATCCGACGCGGAACTCGCGGTTCCCGCCCTCCTTGGTCGGCACCTCGCGCGGGTCGGCGACGAGCAGCATCTCCAGCTTCTTGCGCCACTGCGCCGCTTCGAGCTGCTGCTTGGGCGACAGGCCGGCCTTGCCGGGGACGACCGCCAGTTCGTTGTCGGCGATGAGCGTGTTGATCGCGTCGGTGACGAGGATGCCGTCCTGCGCCAGCCCGATCGCAAGCCGGTTGCGCACGACATGCACCGAATCGAGGGCCCTTTCGGCCGAGCCGCGGATCGTCAGCCCGGTGCGTTCGGTGTCGGCGCCGCCGCCGCAGCGCAGCGACACGCCCTCGACATCGACGGTCGGGCAGTCGAGGATCGTCACGACGCCCTGCCGGAAGGATATCTTTCCCAGCGCACCCGAACCGTCGGGTGCCGACACGTCGAGGTCGCGCAGGGTGACGCTGGCGCAGCCCTCGAAATGCAGCGCGCATTCGGCGCGGTTGGCGACGATCCGCGTGCCGCCGCCGGCGCCGTGGATCGAGATATGCCCCTTGCCCTTGATCTCGACGCGCTCGCCGGTTTCGTAGAGACCGCGCTGGAAGCAGATGCTGGCATCCTCGCCGTCCTTGATCGCTTTCAATATCGCCACCCAGTCGCTGCCTTCGGTGACGATATAGGTCGAGCAGCCGACCTGCTGCAGTCCGGCGAGCTGCTCGATCGCCTCCTGCACCGTATTCGCGCCGGCGAGCGGCGGCGTGTTGGCGGGGTCGAAGGAGGTCGCCGCCGCGGTGCTGAGGCTGGCGTTGAAATGGATCGGCAAATGGGTCGGATTGCCCGCCGCGTCGAGCAGGCGCGCGACGAGGCGCTGGTTCGGCGTCGCCGCGTCGAGCGACCAGTCGATCGCCGCCACGCCATCGGCACCCGTCACGACGCTGCGCTTCTTGAGATTGTCGGCGACGGCGCCGAGCCGCCCGTCACCCGCGACGATTTCGAACTCGACCGACAGACCGGGGAGCGGCGTCTTGCCGCGGATCACCCCGACGCGCAGCGGCGCGGCGAGCGCGACGCGCGTCGCGGGGGCGAGCGGATCGGGCATCGCCTCCTGCCCGTCGCCGCCGAGATAGAGGAAGCTGCGCAGCGCGGTGAGCGGCGGGAAGATGTTGCGGCAGTCGCTGCCGACCGTCCAGCTTCCGTCGGCGGCGCGGGTGACGAGCGCCAGTGCGGCGTAATGATGTGCGATGCCCCTGGGCGGCAGCAGTGCCTCGGCGCCCGTCGCCTCGTCGATGGGCCATTCGATCGTCGCGGCCAGCGAGCGCGCCGGGATTTGCCAATGGTCGCCGGTCGCCAGCCGCCCGGCGGCGAAGAAAACCTCGACGCCCTGTTCGACCGCGACCCAGCTATCGGGGACGATGTCGATCGGCAGGCCGCCTTCCCAGCGGCGGACGACGGCGCGTGCGGGCAGGCCGCTGAGGTCGGGCGCGGTGCCCGAGCCGTCGGTGATCGCGGCCAATGTCTCAGGATGCCGCAATTCGCCGATGGCGGCGCGGGTGCCGTTGATGTCGGCCAGCCGCGCGAAGAAGCCGGGCTCGCCCCGGAGCGACCGGGCCTCGTCGACGATCTCGACCCAATCATCCTTCTTGAGCGCACCGGGCTCGTCGGGGCCGAGGCTGTCCAGCATCAGCGCGCCATTGTCGATCTCGGCATAACGCGCCGTGCGCGTGCCGTTGTCGCGCGACCATTTCCAGCGCCCGCCCGCCGCGCCGCCGTTGTGGACCTCGATGCGATAGAGATGGTTTTCGAGGCTGCGGTAGCCGCCGGTCGCGGGCAGCGCGCAGGGATCGGCGACCGCCGCCGCCGCGCGCGCGCGCGCCGCCATCCGTCCCGGCGCCGCCGGGCCGAAGGGCGACCAGCCGGGCGCAAAGCTGGCGCAACTGACCGGCGCGCTCACCGCGCCCGCCGCGACGAGATCGGCGGTGGATTTCAGGCGGACCTGCCAGACGATCTGGTCGCGGATCGCGGTGTCGGGGCCGCCAAAGGCGCTTTCGCGGATCAGCGGATCGTCGGCGGCGGTGACCGGCCGTTCCCAGACATCGAGATAGGCGAGATAGGTTCCCGCGACGGCGGGCAACGCCGTCCCGGGCAGGAAGGGCTGGCTTTCGACGCTGCGGTACAGATCGGCGGCGATGCCGTCGACCGGCGACAAGGGCGCGGCGGCGCTGAAGGTCTGGCGTCCGTCGATATCGTCGAGCAGCGCCGAAACGCGCACCGCCTGCGCTGCGGCGCGTTGCCCGCCAGCACCAGATAATCGCCGACGGCAACGCGCATGCCCGCATCGATCCGCCAGCGCGTCGCGGTCCCCGATCCCGACTGGCACGTCAGCGCAAGCCGCACCGGCGCGGCATGCGACAGGCCGATGCCATCGACATAGGCCTGGCCGCCGCCGATCAGCAACGCCTGCGCGCCCGCACCGGCGAGGATCGCGAAACCCGGCGCATCTTCCGGAAAGCCGCTGGCGCCGATCACCGATTTCGCGGTGGTTCGCAGCGCGCCGCGGTGGATATCGCCCTCCTCGTTCCAGTCGGCGTCGGTGAACAGCCGTCCCTGCTGCATCCGCACGGCGCTGTAGTCCCTGGCGGGGCGGAAGGTGTCGCGGGTGAAATCGCCAGTCATCGTCTTTGTCCTCAGGTCTGGAACAGGGGGGCCGCCACCAGTCCGAACGGCAGATATTCGTCGAGCATGTCGGTCAGGTTCGCGCGCCGGAACGGCGTGCCGGCGCCGAAGCCTGCGCCCATTTCAGCGCCGCCGAAGGCGCCCGCCGCCACCGCATCGGGGCAGCACAGCGCGAGCTGGCCGAAGGCGTTCGCCGGATAGGCGCTGGCGGTGAAGATCGGCACGACGCTGCGCGCGATGCGGTGCTTTTCGGCGTCGGGCAGCGGCGATCCAGTCGCCTGCTCCGCATCAGCAATCGCCAGGTCAGGCTGGCAGCGGTAGCGGCGCGGGACACGCGAGCTCAGCGGGGCGTAGCAGAAGCGCACGCAACCGCGCTGACGCTGCGCGGCGCGCGCGGTGCCCAGAAACAGGCTGTTTTCCGCTTCGATCGAGCGCACCGCGGCGCGGCCGAAGATCGTGCTGCGGGCGATATCGGCGTCAGCCGAGGGGGCATCGACCACGACAGCAAGCGCATCGGCATCGGCCTCCAGATCGCGGTCCTCACCGACGATCGAGTCCGCGACGGTCAGTCCGCCGCCCGCGGACCCCAGAGCCAGCGAACCGGCAATGCAATGATCGACCTCGACCGCGAGCCCGGCGTTCTGCGAGATGACACGCAGCCCCCTGGTCAGCCCGGCGGCCGACGCGCCGATCGTGCAGTGGCGCAGCGCCAGCGAGCCGAGCGCGCCGGCCATGACGGCGACCTCGCCCTCGATCAGCAGGCCGTCGAGGATCAGCCGCCCCGCCTCCTCCTCGCCCGCCGGAACGGCGGCGCGGATGCGCAGATCGCCCTGGATATGCGGGCGGCGATGCATCGCGGCGATGGCGGTCGGATCGCGCTCGAACACGCCGCCCGCTCGCTCGACCAGCGGCCACGCCGCCGCCGCGATCGCCAGCCGCGCGTCGGCGGGGATCTTCAGGATATGCGCCGCATCGCTCAGGTCCTCGGCATAGGTCGCATTGTCGAGCATCAGGATCAGGCCGTGGGTGCCCGTACCCGCCGCGGCGTTCCAGCGCAGGATAGCCTCGGCCAGCGAGGCGACGACGACCCCGCCCTGCAGCACATCGTCGGTCTGCTCCTCGGCGCGCGCCGACACGCCGATGACCCAGGGGGCGTCGGTGCCTTCGGCAAAAAATTCGCCGCGCCAGGCGGCGAAGCTGGCGGTGCGATCATAGGGACCGCCGCCGCTCGCGAAAGGCGCGGCGAAGGCGCAGCTTGCCTCGACGCTCTTGCCTTCGTCGCTGGCATGGAGCGCGAGGCGGCCGAGTTCGGGGTCGAAGAGAACATGCCCCGCCTGTTCGGGGCGCCGCCAGGTCGGATTGCCGCCACCATCGTCGCGGGTTTCGAGGTTGCAGCTGTGCAGCCGGTCGAACGGAACCTCGGCGCCGTCGAGCCGAAGCTCGACCACCGGCACCTTGTCGAACCAGCGCGACGCCGCGCCATCGCGAAGCCTGTTCAGATCGCGATGGAGCAGGCGCCGGTCGAGCGGTGCCGGGACGATGCGCATATCGACGCGCCCGGCGATCGAGCGGTCGGGCAGCGGGCGATTGAACAGCGCCCGGTCAGCGCCGAGCGGATCGAAATGGCGGAAAGCCGGACCGATCGCCGAGACGCGCGGCACGAGCCCGCCGCGATAACCCGCCGTTTCGTTCGACAGATAGCCGAGCGGAAAGGCGTCGAGCCGCCAGACGAACAGCCCGACATGCGGGATCGCATAACGCCCCGACGCGCCGTCGGCGGGTCCGGCGGCGGCGCTGTGGCAGGCATCGCCGAACGCGCCTTCAGTCAGCCGCGCCGCCTCCGCATCGCGGATCGACGCGGTACCGAGCGCACCGGGGCGGACATGGTTGACGTGCTGGCTCCAGATCAGCTTCTGGAAAAATTCGACCGCGACGACGGGCCAGCCGGTGGCGTCGCGCGCGATCTGTTCGAGCGCCGCCGCCGTGCCCTTCGCCTGGCGATACCCCAATGTGTTGGCGATATAGCTGCGCAGCCCGACCTCGCCGGCTGCCGAAGCCGCGCATCGGGCGGGCGCCGATCAGCGCGCCGATATAGGGGATGACCCAGGGTTCGCAGCTTTCGATGAACCAATTGTCGTAAAGCTGATCGAGATCGCGCTCGACCACCTGCAGTTCGCCGGCGAGCAGGCCCATCAGCGCCTCGAGCGCCCTGCCCTCGCCCGCGTCGCGGTTGCGCAGATGCTGGGGCAGCAGTTCGATCAGCGGCACGGGCGGACGGTCATGCACGGGCGGCCTCCACGGTCAGCGCGATGCCGGCTTCGAGCAGGGTGAGCAATTCGGCGGCGGCGAATGGCTGCGCCGACCCGGCGGGCTGGAGCCTCGCCCCCTGCGCCGCGAGGACGGTGGCGAGGCTGGCCGACGGCGCCGGGCTGCCGCCGTCGTCGATCAGCGCCAGCGCGTCGAGATCGACCCCGACGACGCCGGGCACCGCCTGAAGCGCCGCGATGACCTCGGCGGCGCTCACCACCTGGCCGATATTGCGGCGCGTGAAGCCGAAGGCGTCGAGGAGCATCGCCTTCGCGGCGAGTTCGACATCCTCGGCGCGATAGTCGGCATGGTGGAACAGCCGCGCGGCGAGCTGAAAGAAACGCCGCGCCGCGGGGAGCACGGCCATCCGATGCGAGCGGTCGCGCGCGGCGTCGGCGGCGGCCTGCAGATTGGCGATGAGCGGCGCATTGGCCTCGAGGATGGTGTCGCTGGTGCCGGTGATGCTGACGAGCACGATCTGCCTGTCGCCCGACCAGAGCTGCGCCGCCTGCGCCTTGCCGACGCCCGAGAAGTTGGCGGCGAAATCGCGATAGTCGATCAGCGAGACGATCCGCCCCAGCGTCTTGACGTCGCGCGGCGCGGCGAGGCGGATGTCGGCGAGGCTTTCGGGCGCCGCGCTGCCGCTCGCGCGGCTCGGGTTCACCACCGATCGCACACCGAGCGGGCGGGTCTTGAGCTGGATGATCGCCTCGTCCGCAACCTCGCCCGCGAGGCCTATGCCCGCGCGATAGGTCGCGACGATGTTGAGCTGGCCGGTCGGCAGGCGGCTGCCGCGCAGGCCGTCGCCGAACTGGACCCAGCTGCTCCCGTCGTCCTCGCCGCGCACGGCATAGACGCGGTCTTCGGGGCCGGCGTCGTAGAGCGTCGGCACCTCGTGCCACAGCAGCCCGTCGACGCGGATTTCGAGCGATGAGGCGCGGCCGGTGGGCGTTTCGGCGCTGACATAGGTGAGCGGCGCCTTGGTCAGCTTGAACCGCTGGAAAATCTGGGCGGCGTCGCCCGATCCCAATTGCTCCTGCCAGGTCTCGCCGTGCGTCGCGGGGGCCATATTGGCGTTCACCGTCACGCTCGGGCGGCGATAGGCATATTCGGGGCCGCTTTTCAGCAGCAGGCGGGTGAAGCCGCCGACATGGACGACGTCGCTGACGGTCAGCGTCTCGCTGGCGGCAAGCCCGTCGGCGTCGCTGCGGTCGCCCGCGATCGAAATCGTCTGGCCGTCGACGAGGTCGAGATAGAGCGCGTCGAGGTCGATCGCGTCGGCGCCCGCGACGATATCCTCGCGGATCGGGGTGCCGGCGAGTTCGAGCGGCGCGCTGGCGGCGAAGATATGCGCAGTGCGGAAGCGGAAGTCGTTGAGCGGCGACGCGACGTTAGGGGCCGGGACGACCAGCGCGTCGCCATCGGGCTCGCGGAAGGACAGCCCGGTGGTCTTGGCGCTGAGCCCGAAATCGGCGCGCGACTGCGTCGCCGCCGACGCGACGCGGAACACCATCGCCTCGCCTTGTGCCGTTTCGACCGTCGCCCAGCCGTCGGGTACGATCTCCTTGACCTCGCGTTCGAGAAGGACGTGCACGCTGCCGTGCAGATTGTTCTGGCTGTCGGTCCAGATCGTCGCGCCGCTGCCCGAATCCCAGTCGAGCGCATAGCCGCTGTTGGCGCCTAGCGACGCCTTTTTGGGCGCCGAGGAGCCGAAGAAGCCGCAATCGTCGCGCAAGATGTAGAGGCCGGGTTGCGCCGCCGACGTCTGCGGCGCGGCAACCTGTTTCGGGCGGCGAAGGACGCTCATCAATTTGACGCGCGACCACGACTGGCTCTTGACCAGCGCGGTCAGCGCGGGGCCGGTCCACACCGCCTGGCGGACGACATTTTTCACGGTGCTGCTGGTGAAAGCGATGCGCTGCGTCGGCATCGCCAGCCGCTTGAACCGCGGCGCGCGGCGCGCGGGCGAGCGTTTGACCGCGTCGGGCGTCTCGCCGCCGCGCGTCGCAACGAGCCGCGTCACCCCGAAGTCGCGGTCGTCGGTCGCGCTGACGATGCGGAGGGTCGAGGCGGCGACGTGGCGCGTGTCTTCGTCCACCTCGGTGACGCCGACCACGACGATCCGCTGTCCGGGCCGCAGCCCCAGCCCCGTTCCGCGCAGCCAGATTTCATCGACCGGCAAGGCGCGCAGTACCGGCTCGACTTCCGGATTCAGCGCATGGGCGGCGATGCGCTCGGCGAGTTCGCCGGCAAGATCGGTTTCGCCGTCGATCGGGTGATAGCGCGCCAGCGCGGCGACGTCGCCGAACAGCCGCGGCACCGGATCGGCGGGCCCCGGCGGCTGGAAGCTGTTGTCGAGGTCGAAGAGGAAGATGGTGCCATTGTCGGCATCATCATCGTTGGCGAGATCACGGTAGAGCGCCAGCGGCTGCTGATAGAGGGTGCGCGCCGGCATCGCGTTCCATTCGGCGCGGGCGGTGATCGGCGCGATCGTCTCGAAGACCTGCGGCAATTCGCCCTTGCGCGTCGGCACCGACATCGCCTGCACGCCGACGGGGATATCGACCTCGCGATAGGGGTCGTCCGACGCCTCGACCGTGAAGGACAGCGCCACCGACGCGGCAACCCCGGGTGCCGGTTCGTAACCGATCATCCGCGCCATTTCGACCAGCGAACGCCGCTGGGTCGCGGTGCCGACATAACCCTCGTTGGCGACACGCTCGCTGTAGAAGCTGAGAACATCGAGCGTCGCGGCGAAGCCGTCGAACAGCGCGATCGTCGGATCGCCGGCGTCGCGTGCACGCAGGGCGGCGAGCGGATGAAGCCGGGTCTTGCTTTCCGGATCGAACACCTCCTGGCGCGGGAGCTGCCACAGCATGCGCTCGAAAAATTCGGGATGGGTGCCGATGCGATAGGAAATCGAGGCGAGGCCCGGACGGTTGTCGGGGCGCTTTTCGTCGCGGTCCTTCGCGCCGCAGATATTGGCAGGGGGCTTGTGCGCCATCAGCGGCCTCCCGCCATCAGAAAGGCGATGCGCCCGAAATCGGGAAAGGTCGGATCATTGTCGAGCCGCGCGACCTCGTTGGGCGCGATCGGGATTTCGGCGTCGTCGGCATAGTCGATGTCGGGCTGGTCGAGCCGCCCGAAGCGGCCCGTCACCGTCCCCGCCCCGTCGCGGGTGCCGATCCACTGGACGCCGGTCACCTGCATCGCGCGCGCGATGATCGGCGAGAGCAGGATATTGTCGCCAAAGCTGAAATGATCGGGGTGGAAAAAGCCCGGCCGCCCGTCGCGCATCCGGCCTAGCCGAGAAGATGTCGAGCAGGTCGCGCTCGACATCGCCGGCATAATGGTCGGCGCAGACGCAGACGAAGAGCCGGATGTCGAGCGGCACGAAGCGCGGCGGCACGATTTCGAGGTCGTGGCCCGCGAGCCGGTAGCCGGCGAGATGGTCGCGCATCACGCCCTCGAACCGGTCGTCGACCGCCCCGCCGCCGCGCCGGTCGATCGCGAGGAAGATGGTGCTCCAGCTGCCGGTCCAGCGGCGCTCGCCATAGGCGCGCTGGACTTGCGGGTGCCGCTCGGCGGCGGCGACATAGTCGGCGGGGGTGACGGCGCGGCGATGTTGGCGAAAGTGCCGCGGAGCGGCGACGCGGATCGCGGCGACGGGCTCGCGGTCGCGGCCGCCGGTGGCGGGCAAGGGGTTGCGAAGGCTGGATATTCCTTCGCCGTCGTCGGTCACGGCATGCGCGATGGCATCGGCGCCGATGTTGCCGCGGCGCCCGCCGCCGTGGCGGATCGCGGCGGTCATGGTGCGGGCGTCGCCGGTCGGGACGCGCCCGCCGGCGCCGTCGCCGAAGCGCGCATAATGCGCTGTATCGGTGGCCTCGATGACGAATTCGGCGGTGAAAGGGTCGGCGGCGAGCAGGTCGTGCGCGGCCTCCCAAAGCTGTCCGTCGCCAGCGATGCGCACCTGCGCGAGCGGGTCGCCGGAGGGCGCCATCGTCGCCCTCGCCGCTTCCGACGCGGCAATTTCGGCGTCGAAAGGCACGGCGTGGACGATGGAGTCGCCGCGCAGCCGGAAGCGTTTCAGGGTGCCGGGACCATCGTCCTCGGCGAGGCCGGTGCGCAGGTCGTCGCCGACCGCGATGCCGTCCTCGCGCGCGTCGGCGGGGTCGAGGCCGTAATCGACGGTGCGGCCCTCGTCGGCGAGCAGGATATTGCCGCGCACCACCGCGCCGCCCGCCGCGAGGTTGACCGGAAAGCCCAGCGCGTCGTCCGCGTGCCAGTCGATGCGGAGCAGCGCGAGCCCCATCACCGGGTCGGCCAAGTCAAGCGGTTCGGCGGCGAGCCGGACGAGCTGGCGATGCGCCGGATCGGGCGGATCGGCCGCGCCGCCGCCGAAGGGAATCAGCTCCTCGAACAGTACAAGGTCGCCCTGCGCCAGCCCGAGCGTCGCGCGGTCGCCGAGCAGGAAGGCGGTGGTCGATCCGGCGGGCAGGCAGCAGGCGGCCTCGCCCCAGTCGTGGAGTTGCATCGCGTTGCGGTCCTTCCGCAGCGACCGCAGTTCGTGGAGCGTTTCAAACACGATCGCGCCGCCGCCGACCATATCCTCGAAGATTTCGGGATTGCGCGGCTGGACAGGGGCGAGCGCCCCGGCGAGTTGCGGCGGGCGGGTCAGCAGCCGCGTGCCTTTGGGCAGGATCGTCGGCTGCGGAAAAGCGCGCTCGACATCGTCCTTGGCCTCGACCGCCACCGCGACGCGCGCGTTGCAGCCTTCGGATGCGCTGTAGCCGAGCAGCCGCGCGTGGCGGAGCACCGACTGGCGGAGACGGGCGCGGCCGAAAAAGGCCTCGGTCCCGACGGCATCCTGGAACCAGCTCGTCTGGTCGGCGGCATGCGCCAGCGCCTCGACGAGCGTCACGCCGAGGTCGGCGGGGCTGCGTTCGGTCCAGCCCGGCAGGCTGACCGCCATGCGGTCGAGCATCAGCTGGCGGAAGCTGTCGTAATCCTTGGCGAGATAGTCGATCGCCGGGCCAAGCGCGCGCGGCGTCCCCGGCGCGTCGGGCGCGGCGCAGTCGAAGGGCGACGGGCATTCGGCCTTGAAGCTGAAATCGACCGCCGCGAGCATCGGGTCGAGGAAGGGCGGGATCGCGTCGTTGACCGCGCCGAGCCGCACGGCAAGCCGATAGGGCGAATAGTCGCCCGCGGCGTCGAGCGTCAGCGTCAGGCTGTGCGGCACCGGACCGGCGGCGACGCCGGCGACGCGGATGCCGGTCACGCGGGTGCCGCCCTCGATCCGGAAATTGTCGGGGCCGAGGACCGGCACGCCCGCCGCGAGCACGCCGTCGTCGCGCAGGAAGGCGAGCGTCAGCAGGCGCTGGCGGAGGTCGGGAGTTGGCGCGTCGCGGTCGACGACCTCCAGATAGTCGATGCCGTTGAGCAGCACCCCGCCGCCGGTATCGACGGCGGCGTCGGCCACGAGCTGGCGGCGGCGGCGGGTGCCGCAATATTGGAAGGCGCCGGTCAAAAAGACCTGCTCCACGGTGACGACCTGTTCGCGCGCCTCGTCGAGCGGGCGGTAGCGGACGGTGATCGCGAGGCGGCTGTCCTCGGCGGCGGTTTCGACCCCGCGCACCTCGATGACCCCCGAAAGCCACTGTTGCAGCGCCGCCATCACCATATGCTGCGCCGCCGCCGCGAGTTCGGGGGCGTTTTCGGAGAAGATCAGTTCGTTGACCCCGGCGCCGAAATCGGGGCGGTTCACCCGCTCGCCGCGGCGCGTGAACAGCAATTGCTCGATCATCTCGCGGATATGCGCCTCGTGCGCTGCGCCCGCGGTCATGCCGTTGGCGTCGATGCGATAGGGAAAGCCGAAGTGGGTCATGCCGCCAGCACCTTCGCCTGGACGCTCGACCAGATGACCGGCCCCTGCGGCGCCTGGGTCGCGGCATGGCCCATGTCGGACGGGTTCATCTTGAGCGCGGGCTTGCCCTCGACCATCACCTTGCTCGACGCGCCGAGGAACATCAGCGTCGTGCAGGGCGACGGAGTCGGCGGCGGTAGCTGGAAGGGGCAGCCGGGGACGGTGCCCTTGTCGCCAAGCACGAGTACCGGAGCGCCCATCACCAGCACCTTCGTCGCCGAGGGGGCGAGGATCGCGGGAATGCCGTGCGAACATTGGGCGACGGTCGCCATGGTGATCAGCGGGATCGTCATGGCAGCACTTTCAGATTCGCGCCGTTGATCGACACGCCGTCGATCGCGAGCTTGACCGTGCTCATGCCGTGGGTGATCGTCAGGCCGGTCGGATCGGCCTCGATCTTTGCGGCCCCCGCCGCGGTGGTGAGCTCGAGCGTCAGCGTCGGCGCGCCGGGGATGTCGAAAATCTCGAGGCTGAAATTCTCCCCCTTCCACGCCTTGGTCAGGAAGCCGACGGGTCCGGGCGGCGCGGGGGTGTCGCCGAGATCCCAGAAACCGCCCGACCAGATCGGATAGTCGGGATTGCCCGCCTCGAACTCGACCCACACTTTCGCGCCCTTCGGCGGGATGGCGTAGAGGCCGACGCCGGGGCCCGCGCCGGGCAGGCACGGCATCGCCCAGGCGAGCGTGCCGTCGCCGAGCACGCCGGGGACGCTGACCTGGATGCGGCCCAGCCCCTGCAGGTCGGCGGGATTTTCGACCGTGCCGCGATATTTGCCGAAGAAGGTCGGACAGGCGTCGGCGGGGTTCATGGCAGCACCATCGGCGCCATCGGCAGGCGGTCGCCGCGCGACAGGACGAACTGCTGTTCGTAGCTGCCGGGTTTGACGAGGTGGCGGACCTCCGACACCTTGTAGAGCCCGCCATAGCTGAGCCCGGCGCCGCGCAGGAACACCATGTCGCGCGCCTTGAGCGCCGCGTTGTAGCGGGTGGAATCGATCGTGCCCGAGACGGTGAAGGCCTTTTTCGCGCCCTCGTCGATCTTCGCCTGCGCGCGGCCCATCGCCTGGGCGGCGTTGAGGCCGGTGGTGGTGATCGTCTCTTTTCGCGTCTCGCCGAAACGCGCGACGGTTTCGGGGATCGCGCCGAGCGGCGGATTGCTGCCGACAAGCGCGATCACCGGCATTTCGACGCCGGTGATCCGGTCGAGCACCTTGGTCTCGACCGAGGTCAGCACCGTGTCGTCCTCCGACGTCGTGACGTCATAGGCGTCCGATGCCGGGCCCATGTCGACGGTGAGCGTGCGCTGCGGCACGCCGGGTTTCACCGGCGGCCCCCAATAGAGGCTGTTCATGCCGGGCAGCGGGCCGGGGTCGATATAGGTTTCGTAGCCGTGGCGGCGCGCCATCTGGTGCAGATAGGCCCAGTCCGAACAGCTTTGCTGCGGGATGCGGTCGACCGGGATCGGCGGGTCGATGAACTTGGGCGGCAGCACCATCGGCAGCATGCCGAACTGCGGATAGGAGACCGCGATCTTCATCGCGATCATCGTTTCGTCGAGCGCGGGATGCTCGGTCTGCTTGACCTCCTTGTCGAGCTCCATGCTCAGGTCGCGCCCGAACAGGGTCAGCACCCCCGACCGCGAGCCGTTGCCCGGCGTATATTCGCGCTTGGTGACGATGCCGTCGAAGATGACATAGGGGATGACGTCGAAGATCATCGTCACGATCGCGCGGCACCCGCGCTGCAACTGCGGGTGCATGATGAGCGGCGATTCGAGGAAATCGGTCGGGCCGGTGCGCCCGGTGTTGATCGACAGCTTGAAACCCGACTCCGTCGTGTCGGTGAGCTTCACCTCCAGATCGGCGATCGCGTTCATCACGTCGGCGGGCGCCGGCAGGGCGACCGGGCTGGGCCCGATCAGCAGGTTGAGGCGAATGCCCAATATGTTGCCGAGCAGGCTCATCCGGGGGTTCCCCGGTGCCCGGCACGGGAATGATCACGATGTCGCCGGGCGCGCCCGGTAGCGCGGCGGGATGCGTCACGCGGTTGGCGTCGGCGATCATCCACCAGGCGATGGGGCTGGCGAGATTGCGCCAGGCGAGCAGGTCGAGCCGGTCGCCGTCGCTCGCGCGGTGCCGCGTCGCAACGGTGACGGTCGCCGGATCGGGCAGGATCTGCGGCGCGACATAGCGCACCGTCACCCCGTCGCCGCGGTCGGCGGCAAGGACCGGCTGGTTCGCATAGCGGCTGGTGAGGGTGAACATGCGCGCGGGGCCCTTTCAGAACAGCTTCACGTCGCCGCCGAGCATCGCGCCGACATTGTCGACGCTGGCGACGGTCGCGAGCACCTCCTTGACCACCTGATGCGCCATGAACGCCCAGAAGCCGGGGTGGGTGACCGCGAGATCATTGTAGGTGAGCACCTTCATCGACACGGCGACATCGGCGCGGATCGGGTTGAGGTCGGGATCGTGCATCGTCTCGGTGACCGACAGGCTCTCGATCTTGACCGGGACGACGCGTTTCCAGCCATAGATGAACAGGGTGAGCGGGGCGACCGGCGGGATCACCTCCATCGTGCCGACCTGCAGCAAGATCTGGTTCGCGGCGACGAGCAGCGATTTGGGGTAGACGAGCATTTCGAGCGCGGCGAGATAGCCGGTGATCCCGGCGCCGAGCGGCCCGGCGTCGCCGCGCTCCATCTGGTCGATCAGGTCGAGGGTGAGGTTGGCGGAGATCGTTTCGGCCGAGCGGCCCGGCGAGCCGCAGCGCCTCCGCCCGGCCGCCCCCGGCCTGCGAATATTGCGGCGCCAAGCTGCGCGAAATCTGTTCGGGATTATATTGGAAGATCGCGACCGAGGCGAGCGGGTTGAAGATGTCGAGCCCGACGATGGCGCCTTTGATCGTTTTGGGGGAGCCGGGGAAGTTGGTCACATCGCGGCTCCCACCTGCGTATATTCGTCGCGCAGCCCCGCCGCCGCCTCCAGCCAGTTGCCCGATATCTCGTCAGTGACGCGAACGCCCTGATTGATGGTGAAATCGATCTTGTGCTTGCCCGAATTGGGCGGGTCGGCCGGGTAGATCTTGTGGATGGTGATACTCACCGGGTCGGTCGGACCATAATATTTGTCCCCGCTGATCAGCGTCAGCCGGTTTTTGCTGCTCAGATTATAGTCGCCCGGCGCCCAGCCGCCCTGTTGCGGCGTGGGATGGACGAGGAAGAAGATACCGACAGATTTTCCTTTCGGATCGAGGCCCGGGATCGGCTTGGTAACCAGTTTGATCCGGGGCGCGGCATCGCCTTCGGTACCGCCCTTGCCCTTGTCCTGCGGCGCCGGCTGTTCGCCCGATCCGGGTTGCTTGCCGACGGCGGGCGGAACGAGGTCCGGAATCGTGACGACGGGGGGCGCCTGTTCGGGCCGGGGCGGCGCCGGTTCGGGTTTCTTGGGCTCGGGCGGCGGCGTCGGCGAGCAGCCGGGCTTCGATGGGTCGGCGGTACACGCCTCCTTTTCGAATTTTTCGAGCTGCTTGCGGATCTCCGGGCTGGGATAGCCCGGCGGCGGCACCCAGTCGCCCTTGCGATAGCTGCCATCCGCGCCCGGTCCGGGCATCCAGTCCGAATTGCCACGACCGCAGGTTACCTCCGAAATATCGGGAAGCTTGACGTCCTTCGCCATTTTATCGGGGTCGCAGAGCAGTTCGGCGACGGGTGCCGGCAAGAGGCTCTTCAGCTTTTCGATGACCGTCGTCGCGATCGTCAGCGGCAACGACTGTACGGCGTCGATGCCGTACATCGCCTTGGCAAGCAACGTCTGACCATAGCAGCTCCCCAGGATCCGGTCCGCGAGCAATTCGAGCGGCGAAAGGTCGATGAAGCTGAGCAGCTTGTCGGCCAGCGAGACGACGCAGGCGAGTCCCGCGCTTTCGATGCCGCCGGCCGCGCAAATGGCGAGGCGGACGATGTCGAACGCTTCCTTGGCATAACCGACGATCTTTCCGACAAGCGCCGCGCCGTCGCGGACCTTTTCGATCGTGCCCTGGAGATTGCCGAACAAGTCGCCGCCGAAATCCTTCAGCCTGGCGACCGCCGCTTCGGTGAGTTCGGTGCCGAAAAGCTGCGCTTCCTCGATGCGTTCGCGCACCGCGAGAAGCGGGCCATCCTCGAACATCGAATCGATCTTCTTGTGGACGCCTTCCTCGATGCACGTCGCGATCGCGTCGCCCACGCGCGGCAGGACGTGGTTCGCGACGCCCGCGAGGACCTTCGCGACGATCTTCATGCCCGCGCGGACGATGCGGCCGCCGCCCGACTTCGCCGCCTTCAGCTTGTTCAGAAATTCGACGACCTTGATCTTGGTTTTCTGATAGCCGTTGAAGATCGCCAGGAAGAGCTTGCCGAAGCGCAGGCGCATCTGACCGAGTAGCTGAGCCGCTGGTGCCGCCCATCATCTCGATCCAGAATTGGGCGGCGGCATTGTCCTTGACCGCCTGTTCGCCCTTGGCGCTCAGCACCTTGTCCTTGCGGATGCCGCCCGCCGTTTGCGGGACCGCGTCGACGATATTCTGGCGCGCTTCGAGCTCGGCGGTCGCGGCGGCGCGCGACTTGCCCTGCGGCGTCTTTTGATAGGCGTTGTAATTCTTCTCGATCTTTTGCTGCTTTTCGCTCCACAGCTTGAAATTGTCGGCGAACTGGTCGGCGCGCTCGGGGACCTTGGGCGCGGGTTTGGCGCCGCCCTTGCGGCGGACGCGCGGCGGCGCGGACGACAGGCGCAGCGGTTTCAGACAGGCGGGCGCCTTGCTCGCGACGGCGGCGGGCTTGCCCTTCGCGTCGACCGGCATGCTGAGCGCGTCGCGCAGGCAGAAGGCGTCCTTGCTGTACGCGCTGAAATCGGCGTCGGCGCCGAGCGCCGTGTGCAGGCTCGACGCCTCGCTGCTGACCGGGGTCCACAGATAGGACCAGGCGCCGGCCATACTGCTGTCGACCTCGCGCCACAGGAACAGATTGCCGTCGACCTCGCTCGCCCCCTCGATGGCTTCGGACTTGCTGATCTCGCCGGCGCCGTCGCTGGTCCAGCGGCGCAGCTTGATCTTGGTCGTGCCCGCGCGCAGTTTCGCGATCTGCTTGGTGTCGGCGATGTCGGTCAGCAGCCCGGCCTTGAGCGACCATGGGGTGAGCGCGGGCGGCAGCGCACTGAGATCATTCTTGCCCGCCGCGACCATCTCGGACCGCCGCTGCTCGACCGAGCGCCGGATATCCTCATAATGATGCCGCGTATTTTCGAACCCCAGCATATAATGGGTGATCTGGCCCACCGCCTTGCGGCGCGCGCCGGGAAAGGCGCTAGGCCTTGACGTCGCCGATCGCCAGGACGGTCTTCGCCTCAGCCGGAACGCTGTCGCTCGGATTGGGGACCAGGGGCTTCGCGGCCTTTTCCTGTCCCCCCGCGTCGCGCAGGAACCCCTTGATCGGACTGGCCCCGGGCACCGTTCCGAACCGCGGGATCGCTTCGGCTTCCATTCTGGTCGTGGTCCATTCGCCGCCCTTGTGCATCAGCTTTTCGCGGCTCGGATCGAGCGTCGTCGGTTTGCGGGAGGCACTGCGGTCGGCGCTGGCGCCGCAATACCAGTTCGGCTGCTGCGCCGCCGGGCAAGGCGCCGTCGACATGCCGATCGGCACCATATGATCGCTTCCCTTGAAGCTGATCAGGTCGGCGCGCCCGAACCCCTTCTTCGTCTTGGCGAATCCCCTGGCATTGTAATTGGGGACGGGCACTTCGGCGAAGATCGAGGCGTCGCGCTGCATCAGCAGGTTGACGACTTCATTGTGCGTGTCGGGCAGCGATTTGCCGACCTCTTCATAATAGTAAGTGCGCTGGACGCGCTGCGGCGCCGGCCCCACCGGCCCTGGCGCGGTCTGCTGCATCACATGCGCAAGCTCGTGCGCCAGGGTGAAGCTGGGCGCGGCGCTTTCGCCCGCGCCGAGCCAGACGTGGTTCTTGTAGGTGAAGGCGCGCGCCGAGATGCTGGCGTTCTTCGTCGCGGCCTCGCCGCCGCTGTGGACGCGGACGTCGCCGAGGTCGCGCCCCATGCGGCTTTCGAAGAAGCCGCGCGTCGCGGCGGGCAGCGCGCTGCCGCCGCTGGTGAGCTGCGCGTCGGAGGCGGCGATGGTTTCGCTGCCGTCGTCGCGGCGGGCGCGGACCTTGTCCTCCCTTTCCTCCTCGGGTTCTGCGAAGCGGCGGGCGCGGGGTTCTTCGGAAGAGGAGGAACAGGCGCTGCATACGCGCTGCACCGCTTCGCCGGCGGGGGTCGCCGCCGTATCGGGCGCGGGCATCGCCATCACCTGCGCCGCGATGCTGTCGGCCTCCTGTTCGTAGCGGTCGCCGACGGGGCCGACCTCGAGGCGGGGCTCGACGCCGGTTTCCTCCTTCTCCTCGCTCTCGCACGCGGCGCATTTACGCTGGGCCGATGCCGCCGACGCGGCGGCATTGAGGCGGCGCTGGAGGCCCGGCTCCTTGTCCTCGGCCTCGCAGGCGTCGCATTGGCGCTGGACGGCGGGACCGGCCGGAATGGCGGCGAGCGAGGCGAGCGGCGGGAGGGCCGTGCGCGCCGGCTGCGTCGCGGCGCGCATCACCGGCGGCGCGGCCTTGGGCGCGGCGCTGGTTTTCGCGGTGGTGGCGTGCGCCATGCTCATCGCCCCGCCCCCGCCAGTTGCGCCGCGATCGCGCGTCCCGCTGCCTGGCCGAGCGCGGCGGGCCCCTGAACCGGCGGGATGGTCAGCGACAGCCGTGTGCGGTCGCCGGTGAGCGCGGCGGGGTCCACGCCGGCAAGCCGCGCCTCGACCGCCGCGACGAGCGCGCGGCGCACCGCCGCCGCGTCGCCGGGCGCGACGCCGACGAGGGTCAGCCGGTCGATGTGGAGGCGGATGGCCGAAGGCGCGGTCACAGCAGCCACCCCCGCAGTTCGGCGCTGGTCAGCGACCGCCCGCTCTTTTCATATTCGAGCCGCGCGGCGGACAGGATATGCGCCATGCCGACATGCTGCCCGCGATCGGCGGCGGCGAAGGCGGCGCCCATCGCGACGTTGCGGATCGATCCGCCCGACAGGTTGAGCTGCGACAATCGGTCGAAATCGAGCGCGCCCTTCGGCGTCGATTTGGGGAAGATGCGCTGCCAGATTTCGGCGCGTTCGGCCTGCCCCGGAAAATCGAAGTCGATGATGAAGCGCAGCCGGCGCAGGAAGGCGCTGTCGATGTTCGAGCGGTAATTGGTCGTCAGGATCGACAGGCCGCGATATTCCTCGATCCGCTGGAGCAGATAGCTGACCTCGATATTGGCGTGGCGGTCGCGGCTCTCGTTGATCTCGCCGCGCTTGCCGAACAATGCGTCGGCCTCGTCGAACTGGAGGATCGCGGCGCCTTCCTCGGCGGCGTCGAACAGGCGGCGCAGATTCTTTTCGGTCTCGCCGATCCATTTCGACATCATCGACGACAGGTCGATGCGATAGACGTCGAGCCCGAGCTCGGCGCCGAGAATCTCGCCCGCGAGCGTCTTGCCCGCGCCCGAGGGCCCGGAGAAAAGCACGCTGATCCCGAGCCCGCGCCCGGCGCTGCGTTTGGCGAAGCCCCAGCTTTCGTAGACCGTCGGGCGGTTGCGGACCTGCGCGACGATCGCCTTCAGCACATCCTTTTGCGCGGGCGGCAGGACAAGGTCGTTCCACTGCGCCTCGCTGTCGATGCGGCGCGCGAGGTCCTCCATGCGCGGGCGGGCGAAGCGGCGCGCGGCGTCCCAGGCAATTTCGTCGAGCTTCGGCGCGCCTTTCTTCGCTTTGGCCGCCGGATCGGGCGCGAGCACCGCGAGCTCGGCGGCGACGCTGTCGGCAAGCTCGGGCGACACGGGAAAATGGTAGGCGAGCCGTTCGATCGTGCCGTTGAGCTTTTTGGCATAGGGGCCGAGCCGGTCGCGCCACAGCGGCAATTGCTCGTTCGCGGTCAGCCGCGGCATGTCGAGCCGCACCGTCGGCGCCTGTCCCAGCATCAGCGCATCGGGCGCGCCGACGATCAGCGGGCGGCCGAGCAGCGTCGCGAACAGCGCGAGCGGAGCGGGATCGTTCAGCCGGTCGGCATCGACGAACAGCGCGCCGCCGGTCAGCACCAGGTCGCGGCGCCACAGTTGCGCGAGGCGCGCGATGTCGGCGGGCGCGCCGGGCAGGATCGCGGCGCCGATCGCGAACAGCGGGCGCCCGATCGTCGCCAGCGCCGCCGCGGCCGCCTGCTCCTTGCCGAGCGGATCGGGGCCGCACAGTTGCAGCGTCATGTCGGGTTCGCCCGCGACGCGCAGCGCGATCGCGTCGCTCAGCCGCTGCCGCGACGGCGACAGGCCGCGCGGGCGGCGCGGCGGGGCGCGCGAGCAGCGCCAGTTCCTCCGACAGCGACGGCGCCCCGACCAGCGCGAGCAGGACCGGTTCGGCGAGACCGAAGGGCGCCGCCCCCAGCCCCTCGCGGCCGTCGATGTGGATCAGGCCCAAGCCGCGCAGCGGCGCACCGGGGCCGAGCGCCGACCAGTGCGCGCCGGGCAGCTTGACCAGCGCGAGGCCGAGCGACGGCGCGGAGCGCGCCGGGTCGCCGTGGAGCGCCGCGATCCGCCCCGCCGCCCCCGGATCGAGCGCCGCATAGGCGCCGAGCAACAGCATATTGCGCCCGAAGGCGTCGAGGCCGAACAGCGCGGCGACATGGTCGGCACCGCTGCGCGGCGGCGACGCGGCGCTCGTGCCGTCGAGCCAGCCGGCGACCGTCTGGAAAGCCGCACCCAGCGCCTCCATGGTCGCCGCGCGCGGTCATGACAGATCGACCAGCGGGCCGGTGATGCGGCCGAAATCGGGCTGCTGCGGATCGGCGCCGACCTCGGGCTGCGAAGCGAAACCGTCGATGTCGACGCGCGCCAGATAATCGCCCGCGGCGAGGTCGGCGAAGGCGAATGTCGAGCTGGCCCGCCGGGAAGGCGGCGGGGGCGTTCATCTCGATCGCAGCATTGCCGAGCTGGCCGGGGCCGAAGGCGTTGAGCAGGAGGGTCGCCGATTGCCCGGCCTGCAGCGGCGGGTCGATATCGACGGTCACCGTGCCCGAGCGCAGGCCCGCCGCGCTGCCCGGCGCCGCCGCGGCGGCGATCCCGGTCATCAGCGGCAGGATGGCGAAGGCGACGACGTTCGACCCGCGGCGCAGCCGTTCGGGCATCGCGGGATCGACCGGCGCCGCGACGACCTCGAGCTGATGCGCGCCCGCGCGCGGCACCGTGCCGCCGAACAGCGCGGCGTCGAGCGTCAGCGCCAGCGTGTCGCCGGCGATCGCCTCCCCGGCGAGCGGCAGCGGATCGCCGTCGATGCGCAGGCTGTTGCCGAAGCGTGCGATACCGCTGCCGGTGATATAGAGCGTGCCGCCCCAGGGCGCGGGGCCGGTCTGGCCCTCGGCGGGGCCGATGCCGCGGATCTGCAGCGGGCCCATCGGGGCGGCGAAGATTTCGGGGGTGGCGACGGGGATCGGCGGGCCGGGATCGTCCTGCGTTTCGATCGCGACGTTGCGCACGACATAGGTCGCCGACAGCGCATAGGGGACCTGGAAGAACACCGACCAGAGTTTCGACCAATCCTCGAGCGACGGCTGTTCGGGGTCGAGCGACAGGGGGCGGCCTTCGCCGGCGAGGTCGGCATTGGTAAGCGCAGGCTGGTTCGCGGCGTCGTTACTCGCCGCCTCGATCGCGGCGACCGACAGGCCCGGCGCATGTTCGAGCGCCAGCGCGGCGGCGCCATAGAGGCGTTCGGGCTCGAACTTGGCGGGGTCGCCATAGAAGCTCAGCACATAATGGAGGTCGAGATGGAGCTGCGCCCGTGCGCGCTGGAGACCGCCGCCGTCGCGGGTCGGGAAATGGTCGTTGCGGTGCTGGCTGTTGGGCAGGACGCGGAACAGGAAGAGGTTGATGAGCGGCGCGGCATCCTCGGCGAGCTTCGCGGTCGGGGCGCCGACGCGCACATCGGCCTGCCCCACGGCCTGATTCGCGGCGTCCTGCAGGATATGTTCGAGCGTCGCGGTGACGACGGCGACCGCGCGGAAATTGCTCATCGCCCCCTCCCCTGCGCCAGAAAGGCGTCGAGCGAGGTCGAGGCCGGGGCGGCGGGCGCGGCGGGAGCAGCCGGAAGCGGCGCGGCGCGGACCTCGATACTGCCGATATGGATTTCGACCACCGGCGAGGCGGCGGCGGGCGGCGACGCGGGGGCGGCAGCCGGCGGCACGAGCGGGCGGGTGACGGCGACGGGCGGCGGCGAGTCGGCCGGGCGGCGGGCTTCGCCGGCGATGACCCGATCCAATGGGTGTGACGGTTGCCCGGGTTCGGGCGGCGGTATGGGTGTTGCAGTTGCGACGACCGGTGATGCCGAGGCCGTACCGCGAGCCTTTGCGGCCGCAGCGGGACAGCGACAGCCGGTGTCGGCGCGGCGGGATCGGCGGGCGGGCTGGTTGGCGGCCCCTCCGGCACCATGGCGGTACCGGGTACCGCCGTGACGGCCTCCGCGGCGATGCGGACATCGACGCGGCGAGAGGGCGGCATCGGGATGAGCGACGGCGCGTCGGCCTGCGCCTCCATGGCAGGTTCGGCGAAGCGGACGCTTCCCCCGTCGGCTGGCGACGATGGCGAAAGCGGTGCGGCGGAAGTGTCCACCGCCGGGATGGTCGCCCGGCGCTGCACCGCTGCGGCGGGCTGCGGCGAGGCGACCGGCGCCGCGGATGGCACAGGCGCGGGAGCCGACGACGGCGCGACGGGAGCGAGCGCGATGGGCACCGGCTGGCCCGGCGCGGCAGGCATCGGGGATTCAGACTGCGAGGCCAGAGGCGGCGTGGCCAGCGGCGACGTGGCTGGCGACGGCGTGGCCGGCGACGGCGCTATGGCGTCGCCGGGACCCGGCATCGGCATCGCGAAGGGCTCCAGCCCCCGTTCCTCGGGCAGCGGTTCGAAGCGCGAGGGGATGCGCGGCGCCGCGACGGACGTCTCGCCGACCGCGCGCGCGGCCATGCGGTCGAGCAAGCCGGTCATGCGCGCACCCGCGACAGATAGAAGCTGCGCCGCTGCCCCGGCAACGCGAGGATATCGGCCTCCGACCAGTGGAAGGCGTGCGCGAGATCGGCGACGTCGTCGAGCAGCCGCGGCACGCGGAGCGCGAGCTCGTCCCAGAAGAAGGCGGCGATATCGAAGGCCAGCAGCCGCTGTTCGCCGCACGCCGGGCAGGCGGCCGCGATGTCGAGTTCGGCGTCGGGGTCGAGATGGGCGAGGATGGCGTCGAGCCGGTCGTCAGCGATCCCCGCGCCATCGGGCGCCACCCGGTCGCGCAGCATCTGCCGCGCCGCCGCGGCGTCTCCGGCGCGCTCGCACGCGGCAAGGTCGCCGGCGGTGATCGCGCGGACCGTCACGCCGTCGACGATGGCGGTCGCCGCCCCCTCGCCGGCCCCCTCGCCCGCCAGCATATCGCGCCCGAGGTCGGCGGCGGTCAGCGCATATTCCATTGCCTCGCCGCAGGCGGTGCAGGCCTGTGCGACCTCCAAACGCGGCCCGAACTGCGCGGCGCGCAGCGCGAACAGCGCCCGGTCGCGCGCGCCGACGGGCAGCGCTTCGGCGGCGTCGCGGGGCCAGCCTCCGGCGGCGAGCAGGAGCAGCCCGCGGCCGAGCGGGTCCCAGCGACGCGCCGCTTTCGCTGATCTCGATCAGCTCCAGGGCGGTGAAGCGGCGCATCGGCGGGCCCTAGAGCGTCGGCTCGGTGAAGCTCGGCTCGGCGGGTTCGGCGACGTCATAGTCGCGTTCCCAGCCCTCATTCTCCAGCTTGAGCGTCTGGATCGCGACCGCGCTCGCCGAGGCGTCGAGGTCGGGAAAGGCGACGAACTCCGACGGCCAGCAGCGGAACAGGCGGTAAGCGAGCACGAGCTGCCCCGCCTCGTTGTAGATTTCGAGGACGAGGTCCTTGCGGAAATCCTTGAGCGAGACCTCGGCGCCCAGCCCCGAGCCGAAATTCCACACCTTGTTCGCCCATTGCTCGAAGGTCGTGTCGTGGGTGACGCCGCGTTCGAGCGTCACCGCCTCATATTCGGTCTGGCCCGGCGACTTGCGCGAGGTCGAGGGGTCGCCGCCTTCGCGGAACTTCACCACCTCGGTGCTGCGCTTGAGCGCGCTCATCTTGCTGAGGCCCGCGACATAGGCGCCGTCGGGCAGGCGCAGGCGGAACTTGTAGGTCTTGTACGGGTCGCGCCGGTCGGGGTTGACGCTGAAAGGTGGTGCCATGATCGCTCTCCCCTATGGCTCAGGCCGCGTTGCGGATCTGCTGGATGGAAATGACGACGAATTCGGCGGGCAGCAGCGGCGCGAAACCGACGACGATGTTGACGACGCCCTGGTTGCGGTCGTCCTGCGTCGTCGTGCTGCCGTCGCATTTGACGAAATAGGCGTCGCGTGGGGATGTGCCCTGGAACGCGCCCTGCTTGAACAGGCGCTGCATGAAGGCGCCGACCGACAGGCGGATCTGCGCCCACAGCGGCTCGTCATTGCCCTCGAACACCACCCATTGGGTGCCGCGATAGAGGCTTTCCTCGATGAACAGCGCGAGGCGCCGCACCGCGAGATATTTATAGTCGTCGGAAAGCTGGTCGGCGCCCTTGAGCGTGCGCGCGCCCCAGACGGTGAGGCCGGTGCCGGGGAAGCTGCGCAGGCAATTGACCCCGATCGGGTTGAGCAGGCCATTCTCCTCGTCGGTCATCCGGACCGTCAGCCCCTCGGCGCCCGAGATCGTCGCCGCCATGCCGCGCGGGCGATTTCCAGACGCCGCGGTTTATATCCGTGCGGGCGATGATTCCCGCCATCGCGCCGCACGGGACGAAGCTGTCGATCTGGCCGCCACGCAGCGGGTCGCGGCGGCGCAGCCGCGGGAAATAGAGCGCGGCATAGTCGGCAAAGGCGAGCGACAGCACGCGGTTGTCGCTGAGCTGCGCGTCCTTGACCTTGCCCACCGCCTCGGCTTCGATCTTTTCCCACTCGGCGGGCGGATCGACGAGTAGCACCGCGCGTTCGGACTTGCAGAATTCGGCCGCCTTTTCGCTCACCGTCTTGGGCAGCGTCCCCTCGCGCGTGTCGGGCGGAATGCAGAGCAGGTTGAAGATGTCGGCCTTTTTCAGCGCATAGATGCCGGTCTTCTTTTCGCTGTCGCCGATGAAATCGAGATCGGTGAGCGGATCGCCGTCATTGCCACCGACGCCCGTGCCGTCCTGATCGTGCGCGGGCTTGTTGCCGAGCTTGGGCGAGCCGTCGAGGTTGAGCTGGCACTGCACGAGGCTCGATTCGGTGGCGAGCACGCGGTCAAAACGCCGCGCGCCGCCGTCGGACCGCACCGTCAGATTGCGGAACAGCTCGACCGCCTTGGTGGCGGTGTCCTCGATCCGCAGGTCGAACAGGTCGGCGACCGCGAGGCCATATTTGTCGGCGGCAGCCTGCGCGCCGACCGGATCGGTCTGGTCGGGATGGGTCGTCTTGCCGGTCAGCTTGTTGCCCCAGGCGCCGGGACTGGAGGCGCGCAGCGCGAGCGCGCCGATCTCGAGCCTGGCATAGCCGTCGTCATCGTCGGCCCTGGCCTTGAACAGGCGGACGATCTCCGCCTGGCCGCCGCCGTTGGCGTAGAAATCGTCGATCGCATAGGACATCGGCCCGTTCGCCCACAGCCCGCCGAAGCGGCGGGTGAATTCGCCGAAGCTGAAGCAGGTCATCGGCTGGTTCACCGGACCGCGCAGCGCGCGCCCGACAAAGGCGGCGATCGAGGTCGCGACGCCGCTGACGGTGCGCACGCCCGACGGCAGCTCCTGAATATAGACACCGGGGTATGTCGTGGACACGGGCATGGCAGCACTCCCTTTTCGCCAGTCGGAAAACGCCCCCGCAAGGGAGGCGCGCTTGTCAGTCGAGCTTGAAGCCCATCAGGATGGTGATGTCGGCGGGATCGGTGGCCGACGCGTTCTTGAGGCTGATCGTCTGGAGGTCGCCCGCGAACAATTTGATCGCCTCGCCATAGAGGATCAGCGGCCCGGTCAGTTTGGTGCGCGTTGCGCCGTCGGTCTTCACATCGACCGAGCCGTCGTTGAGCGACGAGGTCAGGATGAAGAAGGCGAGCTTGCCGACATCGTCGATCTGGAGCGCGAGGTCGCGGTCGGCGGTCATCGCCTTGGCGAGGGTGACGCCGGCGCTGGTGATCGCGTCGACCTCCAGGCTGCCGCCATTGTTGACGCCGGCACCCGAGGGCGCGCCGCCGCTGAACGACCATGAAAATTTCTGGGGCATGACTGCACAACCTCCCTTTGCTGAACCGCAAGCGACGAAGTTTGTGCGACCGAAGTTTTTCGTTGAGGCCGGCAGACTAACATGGACCGGCCCGCCCCTTATTGGACGAATGCGCCAAGAGCGATCGACCGGCCGTCAGCGGCGACGACCGGACAAAAGACGGCGCTTCATCAATATTCTGATCGGATGGTTTGACGCGTGTCGACCCGGCGACACTGTGCCCCGGATGTTAAGCAAAGACTGCCCGATATGGTTAAGGTGGGGGCGGCTTATGTTTTGCGGTTCGGGTCGGGTGGGGAGGTTATGGGGTGGCTGGTTTGGGGTGGATTACCGACATTCAAACCCCTCCTCTGAAGAGGAGGGGCGGGGTATGTCCCCTCGCGCCCGATACCCGCCATTCTCTCGCGCCGCGAGAACCGGACTATCCCGCCGGCTGCCGCGATCCACCTGTCGACCTGCGCTTCCAGCACCGGCAGCGGCACCGATCCGCGGCCGAGCACGATCTCGTGGAACAGCTTCTGGTCGTAGCGGTCGCCGAGCGCGACCCGCGCCTTTTCGCGCAGCGCGAGGATGCGCTGCATGCCGACCTTGTACGAGGTCGCCTGTCCGGGCGTGACGAAATAGCGGCGGATTTCGGAGCGGATCTTGGCGACGGGCTGCGGCGAATTGGCGGTGTAATAGGCGAGTGCCTGCTCCTCGCTCCACCCCTTGGCGTGGATGCCGGTGTCGACCACCAGCCGGATCGCGCGCCAGATCTCGCGCCCCAGCCGCCCGAAATCGCTGTAGGGATCGGTGTAGAATCCCATCTCCTTCGCAAGCCGCTCGACATAGAGCGCCCAGCCCTCGCCATAGGCGCCGTAGAAATAATTCCTCCGGAATTCGGGCGTGCCGGTCATCTCCTGCGCGAGCGCGATCTGCATATGATGGCCGGGCAGGCCTTCGTGATAGGTCGTGCCCTCGATCTCGAAGATCGGGGTCGCGCGCGTGTCGGCGAGGTGGACATAATAGATGCCGGGACGCGAGCCGTCGAGCGCGGCGGGCGAATAATGCGCCGCGCCGCCCGGCTCCTCGCGGAAAGCCTCGACGCGCTTGACGATCAGGCCGGCCTTGGGCAGCCGGCCGAACTGCTCGGGCAGCCGCGCGCGCATCCCCGCGAGATAATCCTCCGCCTTCCCGAGATAGGCGGCGCGGCCCGCATCGTCATTGGCGACATAGAAGCGGTCGTCGCTGCGCAGATAGGCGAAGAAATCCTCGAGCTTGCCCTCGAAACCGATCGTCGCCTTGAGCGCCTCCATCTCGGCGCGGATGCGCGCGACTTCGGACAGGCCGAGGTCGTGGATTTCGTCGGCGGTCATGCCGGTCGTCGTCTGGAGCCGCAGCATCGCGTTGTAATAAGCGGCGCCGTCGGGGAGCGCACCCGCGCCGCGCGGCTCGGCGCCCGCCGCGGCGCGGTCGGTTTCGAGCCAGGCCCTGATCCGGTCGTAGGCGGGTTTGAGCGAGCCCGTCATCGCCGCCGCGACACGCGCCGTGAAGGCATCGGCGGCGGCGGCGTCGAGCTTGCCCGCGGTCACGAGGCCCGCCACTTTCGCCTTTGCATCGGCGAACAGCGCATTGTCGGCGCCACCCTCGAACGGCGCGCCGCCGGTGAGCTGGCCGATCAGTTCGATCGACTGGTCATAGGCGAAGCCCGGCATGCGGATGCCTTTGGCCGCCGACGCCTTGGCGCGGTCCAGATAGACGTCGAGCGTCGGGCCGAGCGCGGCGACGCGCAGGGCATAGGCTTCCATGTCCGCAGGCGTGTCGACGCGATGCTGGTTGATGAGGAAGTTCGGCAGGCCGGTGTGCGGACCATTGCGGTCGAAAATGTAATTATGGCCGCGCCATCGGGTCGCGGCCTCGGCGCGCTCGAGTTCGAGCAGCCACATATCGTAGGAGACGCGGGCATCCTCGCCCAGCGCCGCGCGATCGAACCGCTTTTTCATCTCGGCGACATTGGCGCGCCGCCAAGCCAGGCGCGCATCGGCGGCGGCGTCGCCGGGGTCGGTGAACCGGTCCTGCTGTTCCTTGCGGCCGAGGCTGGTGAGCTGTTCGGGATCGAGCATGATCTCGGCCTCGAACGCGGCGTCGAGGAAGGCGGTGAAGGCGGCGTCGGTGGTGGAAGCGCCCTGCGCCGCCACGCGGGCTGTTGGGACGGCGAAGATGGTCGCGCCGATGGCGAGCGAGAATTCGCGACGGGAAAGCTGCATGGGACCCCTTTCGTTTGAAAGGGTTATAGGCGGGATGCCGGGGGAGGCAATGTCGGTTCGGGGGAGAGGGGACGTTGACCTCCCCCTCCCGCAAGCGGGAGGGGTCGGGGGTGGGCAAGCACCGTAGCAGGTGCCCACCCCGCTGCGACTAACGAGCAAGCTCGTAAGTCTCGCTGCCCCTCCCGCTCGCGAGAGGGGAAATCAGCTTACCACTTCAATGTCCGCTTCCGCCCAAACCAGCCGCCATCACCCCTGAAAGTGCCGGATGCTTTCCAGATCGGCGCGCCCCAGCGGTTCGGTGAGCCACAGGCCGCCGCGGCCGGCCGCGCGACCAGCGGACGATCGCCTGGCGGCGGATGCCGCCGGGAAGCACGAGTTCGAGCGCCTTGCCGACCTCGAAATGCCCGTCGTGCCGGAAACCGGCGCCGCTCTGCGACAGGTCGGCGAGTTCGATATCGCTCGCCTCGCCGTCGGTGATGAGTTGCGCGCGCGTGTGCACCGGCAGGCGCGGGGCGCGATAGTCGCCCGACTGCTGTTCGGCGGCGAGCTGGCGCAGCACCTCCGCACCGTCGACCGCGGCGTCGAAGGCGACACCGCATTTGCCCGCCTCGCACCAGGCGACGCGGCCCGAAATGACGATGGTCTCCGACAGCGCGATTTCCAGCCGCTCGCCGACCGACACTGGAACGTCGACCGCGAGCATCATGCCGCCGTCGGACATGTTGCGCACGCGCCACAGACCGGCGTCGCCGTCGCGGGTCACCTTCGCGATGCGCCACACGGTGCGATAGCGGTCGCCGCCGCGGCGATCGGCCTCGGCACCGGTTTCACGCCCGTCGTCGGGGGCCGAGAAGCGGGGTTCGATCATGTCTTCCTCCTGATTCCAACAGCGCCCAGAAGAGACATATAGCTGCTAAATTTCATCCACTTCGCTTCTACCCCACCTCGCACCGAAAGCCGTGCCCCGTCCCCGACCCCTCGGCTGGCCCACCGGGTCGGTTAAGAACAAGACAACGCGCCCATCGGGGCTTGAGCGCACAATGCCCTTAGAATATGAATAATTTCCCACTAAGCCGCGCCAAATATCGTGAAATCGAAAGCAAAGGGACGCCAGCGGAAGATGGTACGGGTGGCCGGACTCGAACCGGCATTCTGTTACCAGAGGCGGATTTTGAATCCGCTGCGTCTACCAATTCCGCCACACCCGCATGCCGATTGGCACTCGCAGGGGCCAAGGATCGACTTGGGGCGCTATAGGTAGGACCGGAACAGATTTCCAGCCCGTATTGCACAGGCTCTCCCGCGCCTCACCACGCGACGGCATCAGGCCGCACCGCGGCGGCCCGTGACAAGCCAGCCATGCCGGGCCGGGCCGAGCCCGATCATTGGCGGGAGAGGTTCTTTCCGGTCCGGAACAGACAAGCGGCCATCGACGAGAGGGCGACTCCATCGCGGTGTCTCACGGCAGGCGGAAACGGCGTTGAAGTGCAAAGCCACACAAAAACAACTCGCTGCCTCTGCCAAATATTCCTATAGTGACCGGCCGTCCCGATATGGAGACACGATTGCAACGCATCCTGATCGCCGATGACCATCCGCTCTTCCGGTCAGCGCTGGTCGGCGCGGTCCATCGGGTCGTGCCCGCCGCGAAAATCAACGAGTGCGCAAGCCTGACCGAAGCTTTTGACGAGCTCTCGATCTCCGATGCGGACCTGATCCTGCTCGACCTGAGGTTGCCCGACGCGGACGGATTCGACGGACTGCTCAAATTGCGAACGCGCCATCCGGCTATCCCCGTCGTCGTGGTATCGGCCTCCGAAGATGCAGAAACGATCAGGCACTCGCTCCTTCTCGGAGCTTCCGGCTTCATTCCGAAATCCGCCGAACTTGGCCTGATGGCGACCGCCCTCCAATCCGTTCTGTCGGGAGAAATCTGGTATCCCGAACGCCAGGCCCCACCAGACGAGACGAGCAAGGGCGGAGCCAATCTGACGCCGATGCAGATGCGTATTCTTGCCGCCATGCAGGACGGCCGGTTGAACAAGCAGATCGCCTATGACCTGGGAGTGAGCGAAGCGACCGTCAAAGGCCATATAACCGAAATCTTCCGGAAAATGGGTGTCGCCAATCGAACGCAAGCGGTCCTCGCCTCGCGGCAGATGGGTCTCCGCCACGAAAGCTAGCTCAATTCGGGGCGACGCCGTTCAAAAACGCCCGAAGCGCTGCGGGGGCGATCGGCTTCGGCAGCACGGCAATACCCTCGGCGCGCAGCCGCTGGGCCAGGTCGGGCGCGGGGTCTGCGGTCACGATCGCGATCTTGCCGAGACAATTCCGGTAGCGCGCGACAAGGTCGCTTCCCAATTCGCCATCGAGATGCTGGTCGACGAGCGCCGCGTCCCAGCTCTTCCCCAGCGTGGCCAATTCGCCCGCCGAGCGGGCACAATCGGTGCTGAATCCCCAGCGATCGAGCAGCGCGGACAGCGCGCGCAGAATGTCGACGTCATTGTCGACACACAGGATATCGAGACTGCCCGCGCGCGAAAGCGGTGGCTCCTCGCGACGGCTTTCGGCCGTCGCGGTTGCAAGCGGGGCGAGCAGCCGAAACACCGTGCCCCGCCCTTCGACCGAGTCGAGTATCAATTCATGTCCCAGGACATCGACCAGACGCCGCACGATCGCGAGACCCAGGCCAGCCCCGCCGTCGCGGCGGCTTGCAGGACCGAGCCGGACAAATTCGTCGAAGATCGCCATCCGGTCGCACGACGCGATGCCGGGACCGGTATCCCATATTTCGACACGAGCCGTCCCCGCGGCGCGGCGCGCGCCCACGACCACGCGCCCGCCTTCGGGCGTGTAGCGCAGCGCGTTGCCGATCAGATTTTGCAGGATCGAGCGCAGCAGGTCGCGGTCGGAGATCATTCCAAGGCCGGTGGGCAGGATCGTCATCCGGATATTCCTGTCCGCCGCCATCGCCGCGAATTCCAGCGCAAGCTCGTTGAACAGGCCCTGCAGACCCACGACCCCGCGCTTCGGGCTGACCCCACCCTGTTCAAGCCGCGAAAGTTCCAGAAGCGCGCGGAGCAGACGGTGCGCGCCATCGATCGAACGATCGGCATTTGCGAGCAGGTCGCGGACCTTTGAAGATGTATCGTGCAAGTCGTGCGCGAGAGAGCCGACGAAGAGGCGCGCGGCGTGGAGCGGCTGGAGCACGTCATGGCTGGCGGCGGCGAGGAAGCGGGTCTTGGATGCTGCCGCCGCTTCGGCCTCGGCCTTGGCTGCCGCGAGTTCGGCCGTTCGCGACACCACCCGGCTTTCGAGCATCTCGTTGGCTTCTGCTAGCGCGTCCGCGCTGCGCCTGAGGTCGGTCACATCGGTATAGCTGGTGACATAGCCGCCGCCGGGGATGGGTCCCCCGGTGACCTTCAGCACCCGGCCGTCGGGCCGGATCCTCTCGGACACATAGGGTTGACGGCGGCGCAGATGATAGAGGCGGCGTTCGACCACCGCGTCGATCTGGTCGGCGCGGCGCTCGTCGCGGATCGCGATGAGCCTGATGATGTCGGCGATCGGCCGCACTGGCATAGACCGCGCTCGGCGGTATGCCGAACATGTCGACATACATCGAATTCCAGGCGACGAGGCGCAGGTCGGCATCGACCACGCTGACGCCCTGGCTGAGATTGTCGAGCGTCGCCTGGAGGAGGTCGCGGTTGAACTGCACCGCCTGCGCGGCCTCGTCGAGGAACCAGGCTACCGCCTCGGGATCGTTGCGGCCGTTCGACAGCGCGCGCCCGATCACCTTGCGCGCCGAGGTCGAGCCGAGCGCGCCCGCCAGCATCTTTTCCCCCGATCTGGCCAGCAAGGGGGATACCGGATCGTCGGGCGCGACTGGCCGCCCATATTGACGCTCGAAGGATTCGAGGCCGCGCCGCACCGGTTCTTCGCCAAGAAAGCGCTCGAGGATCGCCTTGAAGTCGCGGACCGAGACATCGAGCCGCCGCCCGACGTCCGAAGGGCGGGCCGTTTCGGCACCCGGCGCAACGAATGCGGCGGCCTGGATGCGGTCGCCGAGCCTGGGCGTCGCCAGCAAGGAGACGCCCACGAGCAGGGCCACGTTGGTCGACAGGCTCAGGCCGGCGCTGAGGGTCAGCATATCCTCGACACCCAGCATCGCGCCCGCCCGTTCCAGCAGCGCCGGTGCGCCATAGCCTGACTGCGGCAGGAGCAGCGTCACGATCCATATGGACGTTCCGCCAATGATTCCGGCGATCGCGCCGAGGGCGTGGGCGCGGCGCCACAGAACGGCGGCGACAAGGGCCGGCGCCAGCTGAAAGGCACCCGCAAAGGAAATCTCGCCGGTGGAGGAAAGGGCCGTCGAGTCGCGCGTGACGATGAAATAGCCCGTCGCCAGCGCAACAATCAGAAGGACGGCGATCTGGCGAAGAATGACGATCGCGCGTCCGGCGAGCCGGCCGACGGGGTCGACCAGCCAGCGCTCGGCGAGTGGCAGGACCAGATGGTTCGACACCATCGCGGACAGCGCCACCGTCTCGACCACTACCATCGCCGCCGCGGCCGAAAAGCCGCCGAGGAGAACGACGAGGGTGACCGCCCAACCCGTGTGGTGCAACGGCAGGGTCAGAACGTAGAAATCGGGATCGGACGAAGCGGGAACGAGCAGCTGGCCCGCCACCGCGATCGGGATGACCGCAAGCGAGAAGAGCAGCAGATAGAGCGGGAATATCCAGCGCGCCGGGGTGACGTCATCGACGTCTTCGGCCTCGACGAAACCCATCTGGAACTGGCGCGGGACGCAGAAGATCGCGGCGCCCGAAAGCACGGCCAGCGTGACCAGCCGCATTGCGCTCGGTGGATGCGCCGCGAAAGGATCCTCGAAGGCGGCGAAGCTTGTCCCGCCCGGGCCGCTCCACAGGAGCCCGAGTGCAAGAATTGCGACGAGAATGACGCCGAAGAGCTTGACCACCGATTCGACCGCCACCGCCTGCGACAGGCCGCGGCGATGTTCGGTCAGGTCGATCCTGCTCGCGCCGAAGAGCACGGCAAAGGCTGCGAGCGCGCCGGCGAGGACGAGCGTGATCCACAGGTCTCCCTGTCCTTCGCGGCTGCCCATCGCGATATACCAGGCCATTGTCAGCGATTTGAGCTGGAGCGAGATATAGGGGAGCGAAGCCACCACCGCGACGGCGGTCACCAGCGCTCCCACGACATGGCTCTTCGAATAGCGGGCGGCGAGGAAGTCGGCGATCGACCCTGCCTTCTCGCGCTTTGCGGCGACCAGCACGCGGCGCCACAGGGGGAAGAGAAAAGCGAAGGTCAGGACGGGACCGATATAGACGCCCAGATATTCCCATCCCGCACGCTCTGCCGTGCCGACGGCGCCATAATAGGTCCAGCTCGTGCAATAAATGCCGAGCGACAGCGCATAGGTCAGCGTCCGCAGCCGCCGGCTGCGCGACGGCCGGGCCGAATGGTCGCCGCGCCAGGCGATCACGAACAGTGCGCCCATATAGGCGAGCAGCAGGAGCGCAATCACCCAGTAAGGCAGGGATATCCTGTCCATCAGGACGACATCAGAGCGCGAAGGGCGCGCCCGTTCAAGCTCTTGCGACCATGGCGATACCCAGACTTTGGTCGGGGGTGTCCAACTCCGGCCCCGAAGCTAGGCTCGCGCAGGGGAGAATGCACGATGAAATTGACGCGCAGGGCCTTCGCGGCGGGACTGGGATGGTCGGCGGTCGCGAGCGGCAGCTCTGCAACAGCCTCTACGACGCCGGCATGGCCATCGTGCCCGGCTGGCCGGGAGACGAGGTTCATCCGATCTGGCCCGGCCCACCGCCCGGCGCCGAGGACTTTCATCCCGAACCTCCACCGGCGGACTGGTCGCCGGCCTTTCTGCGCGCGACGGCGATCCCGACGATCCATGTCTTTCGTCCGCGCGAGCCCGACGGGCGGTCGCTGCTCGTCTGTCCCGGCGGCGCCTATCTGTTCGTGTCGGTCGCCAACGAGGGCGTCGATGTAGCGGCGCGCTTCAACCCCGCCGGCGTCACCATCTTCGTGCTCAGCTATCGCCTGCCGAACGAGGGCTGGGCGAACCGGGCGGATGTGCCGCTCCAGGACGCGCAGCGCGCGATGCGCTGGATCCGCGCCAACGCCAAGCGCTATGCGATCGACCCGGCGCGAACCGGCGTGCTGGGCTTTTCCGCGGGCGGGCATCTCGCAGCAACGCTCGCCACCGATTTCGACCAGCTCGGCCTATCCGGCGCGCGATGCCGTCGATCACGAAAGCGCACGGCCGGCCTTCGCAGCGCTCGTCTATCCACTGATCACGATGAGCCAGCCCTTTGGCCGTGCCTTCGCCCGCCAGATGCTGCTCGGCGACAAAGCGTCGGCGGACCAGGCCGCGGCGCGCTCGCCCGAACGGCGCGTGACAAGCCGCACACCGCCCTCTTTCCTCGCTCATGCGATCGACGACAGGACGGTCGATGTCGCGAACAGCTTCGCGATGCTGGAGGCGCTGCGCGCGCGCAGGATCGAGGTCGAAGCCCATTTTTTTGCTCGCGGCGATCATGCCTTTGGCATCGGCAGGCAGGGCGAGCCATCGGGCCTGTGGCCCGAGCTGCTTCTGGCTTGGGCGCGCGGCCTTTCGGCCTGACCCTGCTCCTACCAATGTCGGGGGCGTCCACAGGAGACTCAGGCGCTATCCGAGACAGAGCCTGCAACGAGAGGGAGCCTGCCTTGCCATATCCGACAACCGACCTGCGGCCCGAGAGCCGGACCGGTCAAAGCAATTTCGACCGCGATCCCGAGACATTCTGGCGCGCGGTCGGCGCGCGGCTCGACTGGATGACGCCCTTCTCGCGGACAGGTGATGTGTCGTTCGATCCGGCGGACTTTCGCATATCCTGGTTCGGCGACGGCCGCCTGAACGCCGCGCAGAATTGCATCGACCGGCATCTCGGCACACGCCACGACCAGATTGCGCTGATCTGGGAGGGCGACGAGCCGGGCCAGTCGCGCGAACTCAGCTACGGCGACATCCATGCCGAAGTCTGCCGGATGGCGAACCTGCTCAAGGCGCACGGCATCGAAAAGGGTGACCGCGTCACCATCTATCTTCCCATGATCCCGGAGATAGTCTTCGCGATGCTCGCCTGCGCACGCATCGGCGCGGTCCACAGCGTCGTGTTCGCGGGCTTTTCGCCCGAAAGCCTCGCGAACCGCATTCGCGACTGCGGGGCGAAGCTGGTGATCACTGCTGACGAAGGCGTGCGCGGCGGGCGCATCCTGCCGCTCAAGGCCAATCTGGACGAGGCGCTGCCGGGCTGTCCCGCGGTCGAAACCGTGGTCGTTGTCGAACGCACGGGCGCAGACGTGCCGATGATTGCGGGCCGCGACATCGCCTACGCCGATGCGCGGCTTGGCGTCGATGCAAGCTGTCCCGCCGAGCCGATGGGCGCCGACGACCCGCTCTTCATCCTCTACACTTCGGGCTCGACCGGCAAGCCCAAGGGCGTCGTCCACAGCACCGGCGGCTACCTCGCCTGGGCAGCGCACACGCATAGCGCGGTGTTCGACTACCGGCCGGGCGAGGTCTTCTGGTGCACCGCCGACATCGGCTGGATCACCGGCCACAGCTATGTCGTCTATGGCCCGCTCGCCAACGGCGCGACCACCCTGCTCTTCGAGGGGGTTCCGCATTATCCCGACGCGTCGCGATTCTGGCAGGTATGCGACCGGCACCGCGTCAACATCTTCTACACCGCACCCACCGCGATCCGCGCGCTGATGCGCGAAGGCGACGCCTTCGTCACGCGGACGTCGCGCAGGTCGCTCCGGCTGCTGGCGTCCGCCGGCGAGCCCCTGAATCCCGAGGCCTGGCTGTGGTATCATTGCGTCGTCGGCGAGGAACAATGCCCGATCCTCGACACATGGTGGCAAACCGAAACCGGCGGCGTGATGATCAGCCCCTCCCCCGCCGATGCCCAGAAGCCCGGCTCTTGCGCGACACCGCTGCCCGGCATTCGCCCCGAAATCGTCGATGCCGACGGCGCGCCGGTCGAGGGCGCGGGCGCGGGCCATCTGTGCATCGCCGCGTCATGGCCCGGGCAGGCGCGCGACCTGTTCGGCGACCGGCAGCGCTTCATCGACACCTATTTCAGCACCTATCCGGGCCGCTACTGCACCGGCGACGGAGCGCGGCGCGACGAGGAGGGCTATTATTGGATCACCGGCCGCGTCGACGACGTGATCAACGTGTCGGGGCACCGTATCGGCACGGCCGAGGTCGAGAATGCCCTCGTCGCGCATGCCGCGGTCGCCGAGGCGGGCGTCGTCGGCCCCGCGCACCCGATCAAGGGACAGGGAATTTATTGCTTCGTCACGCTCAATTTCGGAATCGAGCCGAGCGAAGCCTTGCGGCGCGACCTGATCGCCTGGATCCGGCGCGAGATCGGGGCCTTCGCCGCCCCCGACGCCATCCAGTTCGCCCCCGACCTGCCGAAGACGCGGAGCGGCAAGATCATGCGCCGCATCCTGCGCAAGATCGCGGAGAACGACATCAGCGATCTGGGCGACGTGTCGACGCTGACCAATGCGCCGGTGATCGACATTTTGGTGCGCGAGCGGACGGCCTGACCCGGCACAAGCTCAGCCGGGACGGCCCCACATACCGGCCGCGATCAGCAGCAGCGCGACCGCCATCAGCATCCAGCCCGGATGACGCCCCCGCGTGGCCCAGCAATTCAGCACCATCGCGTGCAGATAAAAACCGGCAGCGATCAGCGCCGCCACGCCGCGGAATTGGGAAGACACCCCGCTGCCGACCGCGACCAGGGCCAGTCCGCCCGCCAACCACGCCAGCGAGCTCAGATGCAGAAGCGGCGAAACGAGACGCCGTACCCCGACCGGGGCTAGGCGTATCCGCCAAAGCCAGCGCGATCGGACGGACCATCAGCCGCTGCATGAGAATCCCGTGAATAATCGCGGTCATCGCCCCCACCATACCCGCCAGCACCAGCGCCGAATCCTGCCAAGTCATGACCATACACTCCTGTATGGAGGACAGTAGGATGTTCGTGGAAATTGTCAATACAGCTGTGTATGGAGAAGCGATGGCCGAACAATTGACCAAGACCGCCTGGCTCGACCACGGCCTCTCCACCCTCGCGCGAGATGGCATTCACGCCGTGAAAGCCGAGCCCATGGCCAAGGCGCTCGCCGTCTCGCGCGGCAGTTTCTATTGGCATTTCCGGGACATCGCCGATTTTCGTACGCAACTCCTGCAGCGCTGGCAGGAAAGCATGACCGACCGGATCATCGCCGAACACGCCGCGGGGAACGAAAGCGGGCGCTCCTTGCAGCAATTGATCCGTCGCGGCTTCGGATCGCGGCAGCGACTCGATCACGCCGTCCGTCTATGGGCGCTGGACGATCCGGCGGCGGCATCGGCGGTGGCGATTGTCGATGGCCGGCGCATCGACCATATCGCGACGCTGATCGAGGAAGCCGGCATCGACCGCGAAACCGCGCGCGCGCGCGCGACTTTCCTCTATTGGGCCGTACTGGGGCAGGCGCTGGTTGCCGCCCCCGGGCTCGCGTCATTGCCCGAAGCGAAGATCGATGCGATCGGGCACATGCTGTCCTCGCCCGTTCGTTCGCCCTGACTCCGGCTTGCATGCAGGCGGCATGGACTCCGGCTCATTTCCTACTCGGCAGCGCGCCAGTTTGCCGGAAGCACCGCGGCAGGAAGCACCACATCGTCCGTCTGCGCGATATCGCTCGCCGAATGGGCGAGCATGACCTGACAGGTCGCCGAGCGCGATCTTCCACGCATGGGCGGCGGTATCAAAGGTCGCGAGCAGCCGCGGGTCGATCGTCAAGGACACCGCCTCCTCCGCGCCCGCTTCCAGGCCGACCTTGCGCCACCCGCCCAGCCGTTTCGGCGCTTCCCAGCCGGGGCACCCGACATAGACCTGCGGAACGGCGGCGCCAGCTCGGTCGCCAGCGTTACGGACGCGGAAACGCACGGCGATCGACGCGCCCGCGGGTTCGGCCTCGAGCCCCGAAAGCTCGAAGCGCGTATAGGACAGCCCATGACCGAAGGCGAACAACGGCGTATGGCCCTTCGCGTCGTACCAGTGATAACCGACCGCCGCCCCTTCGCCATAGACGACGTCGCCGGTCCCCGGCGGCCCCGGATGCGGCAGCTGGGTGAGCGATTTCGGGAAAGTCGCCGGCAAACGCCCCGACGGATTGACCTTGCCGAACAGCAGGTTGGCGATCGCCGCGCCGCCCTCTGTGCCGGGATACCAGGCCGCGAGCACGGCATCGACCCGGTCGACCCAAGGCATCAGTACCGGCCCGCCGGTTTCGAGTATCACGGCGGTCCGCGGGTTGGCGGCAGCGACCGCCGTGATCAGGGCATCCTGTTTCCCGTCGAGCGCCAGTTCGACATCAAAGCTTTCGCCCGCCCATTGGGTGGCAAAGACGAGAACGATATCGCTGTCCTTCGCAAGGTCGGCGGCTTCGCGCGGATCGTCGCCGCTCGCGAACCGGACCTCGGCGTCGGGCGCGAGTTTGCGGATTTCGGCGAGCGGCGAGGAAGGATAGTAGATGACCGGTCCCGGCCAGACTTCGGGTCCGGTTCCCGGCACGGCGTTGCCGCCGACCGGATGGACCAGCGACGAACCGCCGCCCGCCAGGATGCCCTTGTCGGCATGACCGCCGATGACGGCGATCCGCCTTGCCGCTCGGCGACAACGGCAACAGGCCGCCGTCATTCTTCAGCAGGACCGCCCCTTCCTCCGCGGCGCGGCGCGTGACGCCGGCATGAGCGGCGAAATCGATCGGACGTTCGGCAACCGGATGGTCGAACAGGCCGTGCGCGAACATCGAGCGGAGGATGCGCGTCGCCATCTGGTCGAGCCGCGCCTGCGAAACGTCGCCGCGCGCCACCGCCCGTTTGAGCGGATCGCCGAAATAGGGCTGCTCGTCGAAGGGATAGCCCGATTCCTGGTCGAGCCCCGCATTGGCGGCGGCGGCAGTCGAATGCGTACCGCCCCAATCGGACATGACATAGCCCTTGTAGCCCCAGTCCCGGCGCAGCACGTCGGTGAGCAGAAACGGGCTTTCGCACGACCAGGGACCGTTGACGCGGTTGTAGGCGCACATCACCGCGCCGGGGTCCGACGCCTCCATCGCGAACTGGAAAGCCAGCAGGTCGGACATGCGCGCCGCCGCCGGGTCGATCACCGAATTGCCGTTGTTGCGGTCTGTTTCCTGATCGTTCAGCGCGAAATGCTTGATCGTCGAGATGATATGGTTCGACTGGACGCCCGCGATTGCCGCCCCGATGATCGTGCCGGCGAAGCCGCGGATCCTCGCCGCCATATTCGAAATTGCGGCCATTGCGGGGTTCGCGCAGCAGGTTGACCCCGCCCGCGAGCATGACATTGAAACCCGAAGAGCGCGCTTCGCTGCCGATCATCGCGCCGCCCGCGCGCGCAATGTCGGGATTCCAGCTCGCCGCGAGCGCGAGGCCCGACGGGAGCGCGGTGCGGCCGCGCTTTACCGGCGATTCCCATTGGCTGGCGACGCCGATCCCTGCGTCGGTCTGCCATTGCGGGGGAATGCCGAGACGCGGAATGCCGGGAACATAGCCCGCCGATCCGGGGATGGCGCCGTCCGGCTGGCGATATTTCTTGTCGCCGATGACCGACCCGAAATAGCCGAAGACGAGCAGCAGCTTTTCATCCTGCGTCATCTCCGCCACCAACAGGCTCGGCGCGCCGATCGGGGGACAGCGCGCTGTCGGACCAGGGCTGCGGCGTCGTTTCGCCGCCCGGTTGGGCCAGAACCGGCGCGACCGCCAGCGACGCAGCCGACGCCGCAAGCAACATCATCTTCTTCATCACGGATATCCTTCAGCGTTTGCGGGTGAGCGCCTTGCGGACCGCATCCTGCGCGAGCGGCTGGAGCGACGGAAAACCGGGCCCCATCAGCCGCTGGACCATGCCGACGAACACCAGGTCATTTTCGGGATCGGCCCAGAACCAGGTGCCGAGCGGCTCCGTCCCACAAATAGGTCCCCCGCCCGACCGCGACATGGGCGGCGGCGGGGTCGGTGACGACGACGCCATCGAAGCCATATTCATAGCCGGGGCGCAGCCCCTGAAAGCCGATACCGTAGCCCTTCGGGATCAGCTCGGGCGGCAGATGTGTTGTCATCATCTCGCGCGTCGAGGCGGCGCTGAGCACCTGCCGGCCGTCGAGTTCACCCTCGCCCACCAGCATTCGCGCGAAGCGGGCATAGTCGCCCGCCGTCGTCACCAACCCGCCGCCGCCCGACGCGAAGCCGGGTTCCGCCGCGAAGGTCATGTTGAACGGCGAGGGAATCTCCTGCAGCCGGTCGCCAGCCCAGCCATAGAGCGTCGCGAAGCGCCCGCGCTTGGCCTCCGGGACATAGAAGCCGGTGTCGGGCATGCCGAGCGGTTCGAAGATGTGGCGCCGCATGAAATCGCCAAGCTTCTCACCCGACAGCCGTTCGACGATCACGCCCTGCAAGTCGACCGACACGCTGTATTGCCACTGGCTTCCCGGCTGATAGGCGAGTGGCAGCGCGGCGATGCGGCGAACGAAATCGTCGGCATCGTCCGCCGCCCAAATATCGGCGGCGCGATAGCCGTCGTCGACGAAACCGGCCCCGAACCCATAGCTGAAGCCCGCAGTGTGGGTCATCAACTGCCGCATCGTCGGCGGCTTGGCCGGTGCCTCCAATATCGGCGAACCGTCCGCCCGCTGTCCGGCGAAGACCTTCACGTCGGCGAGTTCGGGAAGATATTTGGCGACCGGGTCGTCAAGGTTCCATTTGCCCTGATCATGGAGGATCATCATCGCGACCGCGGTGACCGGCTTGGTCATCGAATAGGCGCGGAAGATCGTGTCTTCGGTCATCGGTGCACGTGACTGGAGGTCGCGGTAACCGAGAGCCGAGCTGTGGATCAGCCGGTCGCCGCGATAGACCATCGTCACCACGCCGGACACCGCCTTGGCCTTCACCAGCTTGTCCATCGCCTTGTCGACCTCGGCGAGGCGCGGCGACGGTGCGGGCTCGGCCAATCCCGGCTGCGCGATCAGCAGGGCCGCGGTCAGCACCAGTCCGCCGAGGCGCCTCATTGCGGATTCTCCAGCCGCCGCAGGAAGAAAGCGGCAGCGCGCGAAATCGCGGTCAGCGTCTCGGGCGCCGTCGGCGCCATCGCGGGGAAAACGTGCGGCATGCCCTCGTAGAGATCGAGCACCGCTTCGCCGCCGCCGCCGAGGATCGCCTGATATTGCCGCACGGCATTGCTGACGAACATCTCGTGCGTGCCCGCCTGCACCAGCGTCGGCGGGAAGGGCTTCGAATAGTCGCCATAGACGGGCGAGACATAGGGATTCTTCTGATCTTCCGGTGCCGCATAAGCCTTGGCTGCCGAGGCGAGGATGCGCAGGTCGAGCACCGGATCGCTCTGGCCGAGCGTCGCATAGGTGTCGCCCGTCGCGGTGATGTCCGACCAGGGCGACAGCAGATAGACGGCGCCGGGAAGCGCGAGATTCTCGTCGCGCATCCGCAGCACCGCCCCCGCCGCGAGCCCGCCGCCCGCGGAATCGCCGAACACGCCGATCGCCCCGGCGGGATGCCCTTCGTCGAGCAGCGCCTTGTACACCGACACAACCTCGCCCGTGATCCGGCGCCAGTCGCCGCGCGGCGCGAGCGTATAGTCGACCGAGACGATCTCCAGCCCCGACGCCTTCGCCATCAGCGAGGGAACGCCAAGCGTCCCCTTCGCCGAAAAGAGCGTGTAGCCGCCGCCGTGGAGATAGAGCAGCACACGCTTCGAAGGCGTATATTTCTGCGGCGTCACGCGGACGACCGGAACGCCGCCGAGCTTCGCTTCGGTCACCTTCATGCCGAACGCCTGGGCGTGCTGAACCGAGGCGGGTTCCATTCCCTTCGCCAGCGCCTCGGCGAGCGCGGTCCATTCCTCGCGCGTTTTCGGCACCCAGTCGGATTTCTGCTGTTCGGCGTTGACCGCATAGGCGGGCCCGAGCACCGCCGCCGCCTCTTTCGAGACGGTCGGCGGCACCTCGTACCGGGCCGGAGCGGACTGCTGGCCGAATGCCGGGCTTGCCAGCATCGCCAGCAGTAGGGCGGCTTTCATTCGCACATCGTCTCTCCCGTACCCGCCCTACATCTTGAACAGCAGCGAGACGCCGATCGTCCGTCCGCCTTCGGAGGTCGGGTTCTGGGTATAGCCGCCGTCGTCGAAGAAGGTCGCATAGATATCGGCGACGAACCGCTTCTTCAGCAGATTGCGGGCATAGAGTCCCAGCCGCCAGCTTCCGTCGGCGGCGCTGACGCCCATATTGGCGTTGAGCATGCCATAGGACGGGACGCGCGTATTGGGATCGACCGGGTTCGAACGCACGCTGTCGCGCCAGCCGTAGCGCAGGTTGAAATCCGCGCGCAGCCGCGACGACAGGTCGGCGACATAATCCGCCGACACGGTAAAGGCCGTGCGCGGCGTATTCGCGAGCGACAGGCCCTTCATCGACGCGTAATTCTGTCCCGGCGCGCCCGGGATCGGCGCGCAATTGCCGTTTGCGGGATCGGTCCCGACCGGCTGGAGCGGATAGCAGCTCGTGAAGATCGCCCCATATTCGGTGTCGTTGAGCGATCCGTTCACCGACAGGACGAACCCCTTGGCGACCAGCAGCCGCGCCTCGACCTCGAGACCCTGCGCGGTGAGCGACCGCGCGTTGGCGAAGCCGGCCCATGCGGCGGATCGAGCGAATCGTCGATGATCGTCGCCTGGAAGTCCTTGAACTTCGAATGGAAGGCCGCGAGGTTCAGCGTCAGCTTGCGGTCGAAGAGCATCGTCTTGATGCCGACTTCCTTGGCATAGACGATTTCGGGCCGCACCTCGTTGACCGCGCCATTGTTCAGCGACGCCGCGACCGGCCCCTTGTAGCCGCGCGACATGCTGGCATAGAGCATGACGTCCTGCGCGACGTCGAACTGGCCGCCGAAGCGCCACGAGAAATCGTCGGCCTTCACCGTCCCCTCGAACGGCGGCTGGAGCGGACCGAAGCCGACGAAGTTCGGCACCGCCGTCACGCTGAGGCTCGCGAACACCTTGTCGTGGGTCAGGCGCCCGCTCGGCAAAGACGCGCAGCCGGTCGCTGATCCGGTAGGTACCGTCGATGAAGGCCGCATAGCTCGTATTCTCGTTGCCGAAGTGCATCTCGCCGCCGGCACCCGAATAGCGCATGCCGGGGAGGGTCGGCAGGCCGAACGTGCCGCCCTGCAGCTGGTTCGCGCGCAGCTTGTAGTTGTAGAAATAGAGGCCGACGGTGAAGATCAACGGGTTCGGCGGCGACTGGATGCGCAGTTCCTGCGTCCACTGGTCGGTGTGATAGCCGCGGCCGCGGTTGAAGTCGAAATAGGGCACCGGCGCCTGCACGATCGGGAATTGCGACCCGAGGTTCCACCCCTTGTAGGCGGAGATCGAGGTCAGCGTGTATCCGCCGCCGAGGTCGATATCGGCCTGCAGCGAACCGCCCTGGTTGTTCGTGTGGAAATAGGCGGTGTTGCCCGCGAAGATCGCGGCGTCGAGATTCTTCGGCCCCGGAACGATGCCCAGCGAGCCGACGATGTCACGGAAGCTGCCCGGCCCCGTCGCGACCCCGAAATTGCGCAGCGTGCCATAGCCGAACGTGTTGTCGTTGCGGCTCGCGTAACCGATCGCGGTGACGGTGACGGCGTCCGATGGCTGCCACATCAGCTTGCCGCGAATCCCCTTGTCGGTCTGGAAGCCCATCTTGGTGCCGTCGTAATTGTCGATATAGCCGTCGCGATGCTGGTAATAGCCGGTGATGCGCGCCGCGAGGGTCGAGCTGATCGGCACATTCACCGCGAGGCTCAGCACCGTCTCGTCGTCGCTGCCGTAATTGGCCGCGCCCGCGACGTTCCATTCGCCGATCACCGGCTGCTTGGTGATGATCTGGATGACGCCCGCCGAGGAATTCTTGCCGAACAGCGTGCCCTGCGGCCCGCGCAGCACCTCGATGCGGTCGAGGTCGGTCAGGCTGTTGATGCCGATCGAACGCGTATTGCCGTCGGCGACACCGTCCACGACAATGCCGACCGAGGCTTCGGCGCCGGTATCATAGGTCTGCGTCCCCACGCCGCGGATCTGATAGGTCGGATAAAAGAGCGAGTTGTTCACCGTCACGCTCGGCGCCAGATACTGAACGTCGGTGAGATTCTTGTATGTCGATTTCTCGATATCGTCGCCCTTGATCGCGGTGACGGCGACCGGCACGTCCTGCAATCGCTCGGCGCGGCGGCGCGCGGTCACGATGATATCGCTGTCGCGCTCGTCGTCCGAACGGGTCGAGGATTGCGGCTGGCCCCGATCGTCCGCCTGTCCCGCTTCTGCCGTGGCCTCCTGCGCCCATGCTGCGCCGCTACCGACAGACAGCCAGGCCGCTCCTGCGAGCAGCACCCAGTGGTTTCTCTTCATCATCCCTCCCATGGCTCCGGCCTCCGGAGCGCGATTGCCCATGGGCATCGCTCGCTGCTGGCTCCGCTCTCTTCGAGAGACGGCGAAGCCCGGCGGCGGCGTGCCGCATTCGTCGTTGAGCCATCAGTGTGGCCGATTTGGAGGTATCACAGCCAGCTGCGCCGCAGTCCCCCGACATTAGTAGGGGGAGGACGGCGCAGCACCATTCCGCGCGCCGCCATGGCACAGGAAACCCGGAATACCGCGACAAATGACTAGAGCTCGCAGCGCTTAGCCGCGCCGGAGACCTCTTCAATCGAATGCGAAAGCCGCCGTGCGCGACACCCGGCAGATAAAGTTTCCGCCGCGAGCCGTTTCGGGACCAGGCCTGTCGGCCCCCGCCCCCATCCGCGAAATCCGACGGTTGCGCCGCCGCTCGCCCGCGGTAAGCTGCCCGCATGACCGAAAAGACGCAGGCTCCCGCATCACCCGCCCGATCGCGCAGCAAGGCGGCACCGCCGCCGCCCGCCTTCGGTGCGGGGCGGATCGCGGGGGCGGTGCTGATCGTGCTGGCGCTCGTCGGGGTCGCGCTGCTGCTGGTCGAGCTGACGCGTTTCTTCATGCTGGTCTTCGCGGCGATCGTGCTCGGTGCGATTTTCGATGCGATCGCAAGCTGGCTGTGCGCGAAGACCAGGGTCGGGCGCGGCGTCGCGCTGGCGCTGTCGGTCGCCGGGATCGTCGCGATCTTTGCCGGGGCCTTCATGCTGTTCGGGTCGCAGCTGGCGCGCGAGGTCGATACGATCCGCGAACAGATTCCGGCGGCGCTGCAAGGCGTCGAGGCGTTCCTCGACCGCTATGGGCTGGGCGAACAGGTTCGCGAACTGGCTGCGGTGGGCAGCGAAGATGTCTCGCGCCTCGCGCAGCAGGCGGGCGGCTATGCGCTGGCGGCGGGGAGCGGGATCGCCGATTTCGTGCTCGTGCTCGTCGCGGCGATCTTCCTCGCCAGCGACCCCGACACCTATCGGCGCGGGCTGCTGCTGATGCTCCCCGCGCGCGCCGAGGAGACCGCTTCGCTGGCGCTCGCCGATGCGGGGCGCGGGCTGAAGGGCTGGATGATGGGACAGGCAGTGTCGTCGCTTGTCGTCGCGGCGCTGACCTGGGCGGGCCTCGCCGCGCTCGGAGTTCCCGCCGCGGGCGGGCTGGGGCTGATCGCGGGGCTGCTCGACGTCATCCCGATGATCGGGCCAATCATCGCCGGGGTGCCGGCGGTGCTGCTGGCCTTCACCGTGTCGCCGATGACCGCGCTGTGGACGCTGGTCCTGTTCCTCGCGATCCAGCAGTTGCAGGGCAATTTCCTGCAGCCGATGATCCAGAAACAGGCGGTCGACGTGCCGCCCGCGGTGCTGCTGTTCGCGGTGGTCGCGGCGGGCATCCTGTTCGGTTTCATGGGTGTGCTGCTCGCCGCGCCGCTGACGGTGGTGGTCTATGTGCTGGTCCAGCGGGTCTATGTGAAGACGCTGCTGGGCAAGGATATCAGGATCGCGGGGAAAGACTAGCCAACACAAAATCCGTTTGCCCTGAGCTTGTCGAAGGGCCGTTCTTCTCTTCGGCGCCGGAGAAAGAAGGACGGTGCTTCGACAAGCTCAGCACGAACGGAAACAAGGGTTCCCGGCCCTATTTCTTCAATTCCTTCGCCAGTGTCTTGGCGGTCGCCTTGCCATAGGGCGGCTTGAAACCGGCAAGCCCCGCGACGTCGAGCTTGGGCTGGCGATAGACCGCGCGGGCGTGGCTGAAGGTGCGGAAGCCGTCGACACCGTGGTAATTGCCCATGCCCGACGGCCCGACCCCGCCGAAGGGCAGGTCCTCCATCGCATTGTGGAACAGCACGTCGTTGACCGTTACCCCGCCCGAGATGGTGCGGGTGAGCACGCGTTCTTCCTCGCTCTTGTCCTGCCCGAAATAATAGAGGCCGAGCGGGCGGTCGTGCGCGTTCACATAGTCGATCGCCTCGTCGATCGTCCTGTAGGTCTTCACCGGCAGGATCGGGCCGAAGATTTCCTCCTGCATCACCTTCATGTCGTCGGTGGGGTTGCGGACGATGTGGAGCGGCATCTTGTGGCCGTTGGCGCTCGCGAAATCCTCCTGCCCCGGATTGACCTCGATCACCTCGGCGCCCTTTTCGCGCGCGTCCGCCAGATAGGATTGCAAGCGGTCGTAATTGCGGACGTTGACCACCGAAGTGTAATCGTCGTTGGCGAGCAGCGTCGGATAGAGGGCGGCCGCCCCCTGGACCACGCTGTCGATCACCTCGCCCTCCTGATCCTCGGCGACGAGGAGGTAGTCGGGGGCGAGGCAGATCTGCCCCGCGTTCATCAGCTTGCCGAGCGCGACGCGCTGGCCCGCCTGCTCTTTGTTCGCGCTGCGCCCGATGAAGGTCGGCGACTTGCCGCCGAGTTCGAGCGTCACGGGAACGAGGTTATCGGCGGCGGCGCGCATGATATGACGCCCCACGCTGGTCGCGCCGGTGAAGATCAGATGGTCGAAGGCGAGCTTCGAGAAAGCGACCCCGATGTCGGCATCGCCGGTGAACACCGCCATCTCGCTCTCGTCGAAATAGTCGGGCACCAGCCGCGCCATCAGGGCGGAGACATGTTCGGTGAACTCGCTGGGCTTGATCATCGCGCGGTTGCCCGCGGCGAGCACGCCCGCCATCGGCACGAACACCATGCCGACGGGGAAATTCCACGGCGCGACGACGCCGACGACGCCCTTGGGCTGATAGATCACCTCGGCCTTCGCGCCGAGCAGCCCGAGCGGGAAAGTCGGCTTGCGTTTCTCGCCCCTCGCCCAGGCGGCCAGATGCTTCTTCGCATGTTTGAGCGCGCTGACCGACGGCATGATGTCGGTCATCAGCGTCTGTTCGCGGCTGCGATGGCCGAAATCCTCGCTCACCGCTTTCGCAAATTCCTCGGCATTGTCGACGAGCATCGCGATCGCGCGGTCGATACGGTCGGTCCGCACGGCGAGGCTTTCGGGCATGGCGGCGGTGAAGCTGGCCTTCTGCGCCGCCAGCACCTCGTGCATGCGCGCGGTTTCGCCTGCGATATCCTGCTTGATCGCGGTGGCCATGACCCGTCTCCCTTATCAATTGCGGCGGTGTTTGATCATGCCGCGCGGCGGGTTGCAAGATGAAACCGGCTTCCCATCTTGTCCCTACCCCTTTCGCAACCACAGCAAAGGCGCTAATCGACCCGCCGAAACCCCTTTCCCCTACGGAGTCTTTTGCCATGACCGCCACCGATCCCGTCGTCTTCCTCTCCTATGCGCGCACCCCGATGGGCGGCATGCAGGGCGCGCTGTCGGATGCGAGCGCGACCGATCTCGGCGCGACCGCGGTGAAAGCGGCGGTCGAGCGCGCGGGCGTGTCGGGCGACGACATCGAGCGCATCTATATGGGCTGCGTGCTCCCCGCCGGGCTCGGCCAGGCAGCCGGCGCGTCAGGCGGCGATCAAGGCGGGCCTGCCCAAGTCGGTGCAGGCGACCACGGTCAACAAGGTGTGCGGTTCGGGCATGCAGACCGTCATCATGACCGCCGAGGCGCTCGCCGCGGGCAGCATCGACCTCGCCGTCGCGGGCGGCATGGAGTCGATGACCAATGCGCCCTATCTGCTCAAGAAGCACCGTTCGGGCGCGCGGATCGGGCACGACACCGCATACGACCATATGTTCCTCGACGGGCTGGAGGATGCCTATGAGGCGGGCCGTGCGATGGGCACCTTCGCGCAGGACACCGCCGACGCCTATCAGCTGACGCGGCAGGCGCAGGACGATTATACGCTCGAATCGCTGAGCCGCGCCAAGGCGGCGATCGCCGACGGCGCCTTTGTCAATGAAATCGCGCCGGTGACGATCGCGGGCCGCAAGGGCGACGTGATCGTCGACACCGACGAGGCGCCGGGCAAGGCGATGCCCGAAAAGATCCCGACGCTGAAGCCCGCCTTTGCCAAGGACGGCACGATCACCGCCGCGACCAGTTCGTCGATTTCGGACGGCGCCGCCGCCGTCGTGCTGACCCGCCAGTCGGTCGCCGAGGCGAAGGGCGCGAAGCCGGTGGCGAAGCTCGTCGCGCACGCGGCGCACGCGCAGGAACCCAAGGATTTCACCATCGCCCCGATCGGCGCGATCAACAAGGTGCTGGCCAAGGCCGGCTGGTCGATCGACGAGGTCGACCTGTTCGAGGTCAATGAGGCGTTCGCCTGCGTCGCGATGTTCGCGATGAAGGACCTCGGCATCCCGCACGACAGGATCAACGTCCACGGCGGCGCGACCGCGCTCGGCCACCCGATCGGCGCCAGCGGCACGCGCATCATCACGACGCTGATCGCGGCGCTGCAGCGCCACGGCAAGACGCGCGGCATCGCCAGCCTGTGCATCGGCGGCGGCGAAGCCACGGCGGTGGCGGTCGAACTGGTTTAAGGAATGCGTCGCCCCCGCGAAGGCGGGGCCGCCAACGGTTTGCGCAGCGGTGCAGGATCAGGCCGATTGCGACCTCCGCCTTCGCGGGGGCGACGGGTAAAAAGGTTCCGGGGCGTCGTCGCAAGACGGCGCCCCTTCGTCGTTACGGCGCGACAAACTGCGACACTAATGTCCTGAAAATAAACGCGCCATTCCGGCTCCGTTCAAAGCGACTCGCCTAATCCTGTTCCTGTCATCGGGCAGTTCCCCTCCCCCTGACGGCAAAGACAAGGAATGGCACAATGAAGAAGATGAAATTTCTCACCGTCGGCCTGATCGCGGCGATGATGGTTCCCGCGGTCGCGCAGGCGAAACCCGTTCAGCCGGTCCGCGAAGCGCAGCGCGATTATCGCCACGATGTGCGCGATGCGAAGCGCGACTATCGCGGGGATGTGCGCGACGCCCGCCGCGACTATCGCGAGGATGTCCGCGACTGGCGCCGCGACACGCGCTACCAGAATTATCGCGCGCCGTTCAAATATCAGACGTTCCGCGTCGGATCGACGCTGCGCGCCAGCTATTATGCGCCGGCCTATCGTCCCGCCTGGGACAGCCGCTGGGGCGTGCCGCGGGCTGGCAAGAACCTGACCTATGTGCGCCATTACAACGACCTGCTGCTGGTCAACACGCGCACCGGCAAGGTGGTGCAGGTCTATCGCAACCACTTCCGCTGGCGCTGAGCTGAGCGGGTCATGGGGAGGGCCGGACGGGCGGCCGTCCGGCCCTTTTCGTTTGGCGATTATATCCTTTGCAAACTCAAGCGGCCTGTCGGGATTGGGGTGGGAGCGGACATTTGAGGAATGAACCGGTTTCCCCTCCCGCAAGCGGGAGGGGCAGCGAGACTTACGAACTTGTTCGTTAGTCGCAGCGGGGTGGGCCATCGCGACGCCGCTGCCCACCCCCAACCCCTCCCGCCTGCGGGAGGGGAGAATAAACGTCCGCTAAGGCCCGAAACCCGCGATCAATCGCCCCAGATATGGTCGGTTTCGATCCAGCCGCGGCGGCCCTTGACGTCGAACTGGCACCAGCCGTTGGCGCAGTCGCTGATCTTGCCGACGACGCCGGGTTCGGCGCGATAGAGGATGGCCGAGGATGTGCTCGCCGCCTCGCGCAGCGGGCGGATGTCGCCGGTGACGATCGCGGTGCGGGTGCGGCTGAGCAGCCGCGCCGCCATCCAGCCCTGCGTGCCGTCGGGATCCTCGATCTTGCGCCAGGTCTCGAAGCGCGCGACGACCCTTACCGGCAAATCCTTGCGCCGATATTCCCAGATCACCGGCACGTCCTGCGACGGCCCCTTGCGCATCCGCGCCTCGTCGACGCTGATCGACGCCCAATAGGGAAGTTCGGGGTCGGATTGCGCCGCCGCCGGTCCCACAACGGCAATAGAAAGGAAAATCGCGGCTAAGTGTCGGCTGGTCATGGTTAATCCTTGCCCATATCGCCGCGCTTTTTCAACCGGCGACGATGCCATATGCATCGGCTTGCCCACAGGTTGCGTTCCAACGCCCCTCTTGACCCCTTCGCGCGCGCACGCTCTATCGGCGCCATGCCCGATTCATCCCGCCCCCGCCGCCCGCGCGTCGTCGTCACCCGCCAGCTGATGCCGCATGTCGAGGGCCGGATGGCCGAATTGTTCGACGTCGCGCTGTCGGCGCGCGACCATGCCTTTACGCGGGACGAGCTGAAGGCCGCGGTCGCCGATTGCGACGTGCTGGTGCCGACGGTGACCGACGAGATCGACGCCGACATTCTGGCGGCGGCGGGCGAGCGGCTGAAGCTGATCGCCAATTTCGGCGCCGGGGTCGATCATATCGACCTCGCCGCCGCGCGCGCGCGCGGCATCATGGTGTCGAACACGCCGGGCGTGTTCACCGAGGACACCGCCGACATGACGATGGCGCTGATCCTGTCGGTGCCGCGCCGGCTGGCCGAGGGCGAGAAGCTGATGCGCTCGGGCCAGTGGCAGGGCTGGGCGCCGAGCGCGATGCTAGGCCACCGGGTCGGCGGCAAGTTGCTCGGCATCATCGGCATGGGGCGCATCGGCCTGGCGGTCGCACGCCGCGCGCGGGCGTTCGGCCTGTCGATCCACTATCACAACCGCCGCCGCCTTCCGCAAGCGATCGAGGAGGAATTGGGCGCCAGCTATCACGCCAGCGTCGACACGCTGCTGCGGATCGCCGACGTGGTGACAATCCACTGCCCGCACACGAGCGAAACGCACGAGATGGTCAATGCGGCGCGCATCGCGTCGATGAAGCCGACCGCCTATCTGATCAACACCGCGCGCGGGGAGATCGTCGACGAAAAGGCGCTGATCGCGGCGCTGAAGACCGGACGCATCGCGGGCGCGGGGCTCGACGTATACACCCACGAACCCGCGGTCGACCCCGAACTGCTCGCGCTCGACAATGTCGTGCTGCTGCCGCACCTCGGCTCGGCGACGATCGAGGGGCGCGAGGCGTCGGGCGAGAAAGTCATCGCCAACATCCGGGCGTGGAGCGACGGACATCGGCCGCCGGATCAGGTGCTGGAGGGGTGGGCGTAGAAGTCAACGCTCTGAAATCGACTCGCACGAAGCCACGAAGCCACAAAGAACCTTTATGCCGTTCGTGCTGAGCTTGTCGAAGCACCGTTCTTCTTTTTCGCTTGAAGAAAAGAACGGCCCTTCGACAAGCTCAGGGCGAACGGGTTTGGGGTTTGCCTTTATTTGTGGCTTCGTGGCTTTGTGCGAGTCCCGAATCGACCGGGCGCGAAGTTCAATCCCCCGTCAAAATCCGGTCCACCAACTGCTTCACCGTCGGGGTGAAGTTGTTCGAATAAAAAGGATCGGTCTTGAAATTGAACGCGGCGTGACCCGCGAACATCAGATTCTGTTCGACGTCGCCGCCGTGCGCGATGTCCTGCAGCGTTTTCTGGATGCAGAAGCTGCGCGGGTCGGCGAGATAGCCGGTCGAATAATCGTCATGGTCCTTCCATGCCGAAAAGCCGCAGTGCGACAGGCAGCCCATGCAGTCGGCCTGGTCCTTGCGGATCGTCGCCTTGTCGTCGGGGGTGACGAAGACGACCGTGTTGTCGGGGGTCTTCAGCGCATCGGTATAGCCTTCGGCGACCCAGTCGCGCGCGCGGGCGCGGTCGTGGGGCGTGACCCAGAAATTCCGGCCCTTCACCCCGACGTCGAGCTGAACGATATGGTCGCCCGCTTCCTGCTTCGAATAGGGGATCTGGCGTTCCGAGCGCGCCTCGAGGTCGCGCAGGAAGGGGTTGCGCACCGCGCTGGAATAGAAACCGGTGGGCGAGAAGCGGTGGAGCAGCACGTCGCCGTCGTCGAGCGTGCGGAGGCGGTCCTTCCACGCCTGCGGGATCGGGCTTTCCTCGGTCAGCAGCGGGCGCGTGCCGTACTGGAAGACGATCTGGCCGAGTTCGGGATTGTCGATCCAATGCTCCCAGTCGCGCAGATACCAGACGCCGCCCGCCATGACGATCGGCACATCGTCCGAAATCCCCTCGGCGCGCATCGTGTCGCGCAGCGCCTTGACGCGCGGATAGGGATCCTCGGGCACCAGCGGATCTTCGGCGTTCGACAGGCCATTGTGGCCGCCGGCGAGCCAGGGGTCCTCATAGACCACCGCGCCCATCAGGTCGGCGACCTTGTGATAGGCGCGTTTCCACAGCGCGCGGAAGGCGCGCGCCGAGCTGATGATCGGCAGGTAGTTGACGTTGTGGCGCGCCGCGATCTCGCTGAGCTTGTACGGCATGCCCGCGCCGCAGGTGACGCCGGTGACGAGTCCCTTGGTCTTTTCGAGCACGCCCTCCAGCACCTGCTGCGCGCCGCCCATTTCCCACAGCACGTTGATGTTGATCGCGCCCTTGCCGCTGGCGATGTCATAGGCGCGCTTCACCTGTTCGACCGCGCCGTCGATCGCATACTGGATCAGTTCCTCATGGCGTTCGCGCCGCGTCAGCGCGCGATAGATTTGCGGGACGATCTTGCCGTCGGCGTCATAGCTGTCGGCGTTGACCGCCGACACGGTGCCGATTCCGCCCGCCGCAGCCCAGGCGCCGCTCGACATATGGTTGGTCGCCGACACGCCCTTGCCGCCCTCGACCAGCGGCCATACTTCACGCCCGCCGTAAAGGATGGGCTTCAAACCTTTGAACACAAAAACCTCTTTCTCTCCACCCGATCACGCAACGCAAGCGGGCCCCGATTTGCGCTTCCGTAAGCGGAAGGCGGCGCCGAAAGTCAATGGCCGCGCGGCCTATCCCTGGGAGAAGAGACGGCGACCTTCCAGCGCGCGACCATAGAGATTTTGGTAGGCGGCGACCATCACTGATTCGTCGAAACGCTCCGCGGCGGCGCGGCGATTGGCGGCGCCGACCGAGCGGCGCAGGTCCGCGTCGGCCGCGAGCGTGCCGAGCGCCGCGCGAAAACTCTGCTCGTCGGCCGCAACGAACGGCCGGTTCTCATCCGACACCATCGCCGCGACGTCGCCGACGTCGGGGCTGGCGACGGGCAGCCCCGCCGCCATCGCCTCGATCACCGCGATCGGCGCCTGTTCGCTGCGCGACGACAGCGCGAGCAGGTCGAAATGGCCGATCCAGCGTGCCGGGTTCGCCATGAAACCGGGCATGACGAAGCCTAGCCGGTCATGCCGCACGCCGCCGCCTCGGCGAGGATCGCCTCGCGCTCGGGCCCCTCGCCCACGATGACGAGGCGGATATGTGGCGGCAGCGGCGCGACCGCGCGGACGAGGCGCGGCAGGTCCTTGACCTTGCGCAGCCCCGCGACGGTGCCGATCACCACCTCGCCCGGCCGGCGCTCGAAGCCGGGGATCGGCTGTGTCGGCCCATCCGCATAAGCCGCCACGTCGATGCCGTTGCGGATCAGTTCGATGCGGCCCGCGACACCCCATTCCTCAGCGGCGATCCGCTGAAGCAGCATCGACGGGACAACCACCGCGCCCGCACCTTTCAGAGCATGGCGACGGAACAGGTTACGCTTCCAGTTGCGCTTGACGCTCTCGTCCTCGTTGAACCCGTCCTCGTGATGCACGAGGTTCGGCGGCACTTGGTCCCACCAGCGGTTGCGGAACAGGCGGTGCGCCATCACCGCATCCATCGATCCCCAATTATAGCTGAGCAGCAGGTCGAACCGGAACATGTAGCGGGCCAGTTGGCGATAGCGCGACAGGCCGGGCCTGCCGTGCAGCGCGGGCGCGGCGTCGCCCGGAAAATCGACGACGATGCCGGGGTCGATCGCCTCGCGCGCGCCGAGCGCGTCAGGAACCGCCGACAGGATCGTATGGTGGGCGCGGCCCTCCATCAGGTTCATCAGCCGCGTCGCCCGCGCCTCCTTGCCGCCGAGCGAAAAGCTCGAATGCAGGTGGAGGATGCGGACCGGGTGCCCCTCGTCGCTCACGCCGCGGGCAGCTCCGCCGCCCAGGCATCGATCGCCGCCAGCGCCTCCGCCTCGTCCATCGTCGGCGCGTGGCCGACGCCCGGCACCTCGACCAGCCGCGCCCGCGGCAGTTCGGCCGCCATCTTCCCGGCGGCGGCGCGCGCGAGGATGTCGGACAGCGCGCCGCGCAGGATCAGCACCGGCACCGCGCCGAGCGCGCGATAGGCGGGCCACAGGTCGACCCCGGCATCGCCGCCATGCGGCACACGCAGCGGCGCCGCGATCTGCTTGTCGTAATCGGTGACGACGCGGCCCTCGGCGGTCAGCCGGTGTGTGCGCTTGGTCAGCCGCAGCCAGTCGTGGATCTCATAGCCGGGATACACCGCGGCGTTGAGCTCGCCGAAGGCGCGCGCGGCGTGCATCCAGGTCGGCTGGCTGCCGCCGGAACCGATATAGTCGCGGATACGATCGAGCCCCGCGGTCTCGAGTTCGGGTCCGACGTCGTTGAGCACCGCGCCGACGAGCCGCCCCGGCTGCGTCGCCGCGAGCAGCATCGAAACGAGCCCGCCGAGCGACGTGCCGACAGTGGCGAAGCGATCGATCTTCAGATCGTCGAGCAGCGCCACGACATCCTGCACATATGTCAGCGGCACATAGGTCATCGGGTCCTTGGCATAGGCGCTGTCGCCGCGTCCGCGGAATTCGACGACAATCACCCGGCGGCCTTGCGCAAGGTGGGGGGCGAGCAGTTCGAAATCGCGCGCATTGCGCGCGAGGCCCGGCATGCAGAGGATCGGCGGCGCCAATTCCGTATGCGCCGACTCGGCATAAACACGCGCGTGCAGCCGCACCCCGTCGAGCGACCACCAATAATGGTCGGACCAGTCGCCGAGGCTGTCCTGCTTCACCGAAATCATCCGTCCCCTTCGCGCCGTGCCGGCTCTGCCGCACCTATCGCCAACCGGCCCCGCCGCGCAAGCGATGCTTGCCATCGGCTTGCCGCCCCATGCTTTCACCGATAAGAGCCTGAGGCCATGCAGCGACCGCCCTCCGACACCGCCTCTTTGCCCCCTGCCCACCGCGCGCGGTGCCGGGCGTGACGTCATGACCGCGGAACTGGTCAGCCACGAACCAGCGACCGGGGCCGAAATCTGGCGCCGCGCGATCAGCGATGTCGATCGCGAGGTCGAGATCGGCCGCCGCGCTTGGCCCGAATGGGCGGCAAAGCCCCTCACCTTCCGCGCCGAGACGCTGCGCCGCTTCGCCGACCGGGTGAAGGCTGAGGGCGAAACGCTGGCGGCGCTGATCGCGCGCGAGACCGGCAAGCCCTTGTGGGAGGCGCGCACCGAGGTGGAATCGGTCGCGAACAAGGTCGATATTTCGATCAACGCCTATTCCGAGCGCACGCCGAACCGCCGCAACGAAGGCGCGCTCGGCCTGCGCAACGCGGTGCGTCACAAGCCGCACGGGCTGCTCGCGGTGCTCGGCCCGTATAATTTCCCGGCGCATCTGCCGAACGGCCATATCGTCCCGGCGCTGATCGCGGGCAATTCGGTCGTGTTCAAACCGTCGGAAAAGACCCCGGCCACGGGCGCGATGCTCGTCGATCTCTACCACAGCGCCGGCGTGCCCGACGAGGTGCTGCGCCTCATCGTCGGCGGGCCCGACGAGGGCAAGGCGCTCGCGGGCCATGCCGGCATCGACGGGCTGCTGTTCACCGGGTCGGCGCGCACCGGGCTCGCGCTCAACCGGCAATTCGCCAACCGCCCCGACAAGATCCTGGCGCTCGAAATGGGCGGCAACAATCCGGTCGTCGTGTGGGACACCCCCGACCTGCACACCGCCGCGATCCTGGTCGTGCAATCGGCCTTCCTCAGCGCCGGGCAGCGGTGCAGCAACGCGCGCCGCCTGATCGTCAAGGACAGCATGGCCGACCGGCTGGTCGAGGAAGTGCGCAAGCTGGCAGGACGGCTGATCGTCGACGAGCCCTTTGCGACCCCCGCACCCTATATGGGGCCGGTGATCGACAATGAGGCCGCCGACGGACTGACCGAAAGCTTCCTGATCCTGATGTCGAACGGCGGCAAGGTGATCCGCCACATGACGCGCCCGGTCGCCGGCCGCCCCTTTCTGACCCCCGGCATCATCGACGTCACCGACATGCCCGAGCGGCCCGATATCGAGCTGTTCGGCCCGCTGCTGCAGGTGATCCGCGTCGAGACGTTCGAGGCCGCGATCGCGGAGGCGAACAACACCGCCTTCGGCCTGTCGGCGGCGCTGATCGGGGGCAGCCCGCAGCTTTACGACCAGTTCTGGGCCAATGCGCGCGCGGGCGTGATCAACTGGAACCGCCCGACCAATGGCGCGTCATCGGCGGCGCCCTTCGGCGGCATCGGCCTGTCGGGCAACCATCGCCCGAGTGCCTTCTATGCCGCCGATTATTGCGCCTATCCGGTCGCGAGCAGCGAAAGCGAGACGGCGCGCGCTTCGATCGGGGTGGGACTGCGCGAGCCGGAAGAGTCGCAACTGGTGACCAAGAAGTACCTCTAGGCTTTCTTTCCAGACTCCGTTCGTGCTGAGCTTGTCGAAGCACCGTTCTTCCCCTCAACGTCTAAAGAAGGAGCGGCCCTTCGACAAGCTCAGGGCAATCGGGTTTTGGGGCACTCAATTTTACCTTCATCACCGTCAACAAAGCCTGCTTTGCGCTTCCCCCGCCACCGGACCATCTACGCTGCATGGAAACGACTCCCTCTTCCTTGGGCAAGCTGTGGCTCGTCGGTGCCGGACCCGGCGATCCCGACCTGTTGACGCTGCGCGCGGCGCGGCTGCTGGCGAGTGCCGATCTGGTCGTGCATGACGGCCTCGTCGGCGAGGGCGTGCTCGCGCTGATCCCGACGCATGTCGAACGCATCAGCGTCGCCAAGCAGCGCAGTCGCCACACGATGAAGCAGGAGCTGATCAACGAGTTGATCGTCCGCGAAACGCGGGCGGGCAAACAGGTCGTGCGGCTGAAGGGCGGCGATCCCTTCATTTTCGGGCGCGGCGGCGAGGAACTCGACGCGGCGCGCGAAGCGGGTATCGCGGTCGAGGTCGTCCCCGGCATCACCGCCGCGGCGGGCTGCGCGGCGCAGGCGGGCCTCCCCCTCACCCATCGCGAAGATGCGAGCGCGGTCAGCTTCGTCGCGGGCCAGTGCAAGGATCTGACCGATCAGGACTGGTCGGGGCTGGCGGGGCATGGCCGCACGCTCGTGATCTACATGGGCCTCGCGACCGCCAGCGCGATCGCCGACAAGCTGATCGCCGACGGCGTGTCGCCCGGCCTGCCGGTCGCGGTGATCGAGCGCGGCACCACCGCCGACGCGCGCGTGCTCCGTACGCTCCTGACCGATCTCGGCGACCTCGTCGCGCGCGAAAAGGTGCAAAGCCCGGCGCTGATCGTCGTCGGCAAGGTCGCAGCGCGCGCCGACGCGCTCGACTGCCTCGGCGCGCCGGGCGTGGCCGAACAGATAAGGGACTTCACATGAAACTGCTCACGGGCAACGACCTGAAGACAGGATTTGTCACCTGGTGGACCGGAGCCGACTGGTCGCTGCATATCGAGGACGCCGCCGACGTCGGCGACAATGGCGAGGCGATCGCCGCCGTCGAGGAAGGCGCGCGCCGCGTCAACGCCCCCTATGTCATCGCGGGCGAGGCGACCCCCGACGGCCCGCGCCCCGCGCACATCAAGGACCGCATCCGCGCATTGGGTCCGACCGTGCGCCCCGACCTGACGCTGAAACCCGCCGACCCCAACGCCGGCGACTGGGTGATCTGACATGTATCAATATGACGAATATGACCAGGCGATGGTCGATGCCCGCGTCGCCGAATTTGCGGACCAGGTGCGCCGCCGCCTCGCCGGCGAGATCACCGAGGACCAGTTCAAGCCGCTGCGGCTGATGAACGGCCTCTACCTTCAGCTCCACGCCTATATGCTGCGCGTCGCGGTGCCCTATGGCACGCTGAGCAGCCGCCAGATGCGGATGCTGGCGCATATCGCGCGCAAGTATGACCGCGATTACGGCCATTTCACCACGCGCCAGAATTTGCAGTATAACTGGATCAAGCTGGAGGACGCGCCCGCGATCCTCGCCGACCTGGCGTCGGTCGAGATGCACGCGATCCAGACGAGCGGCAATTGCATCCGCAACATCAGCTCCGACCAGTGGGCGAGCGCCGCGGCGGACGAGATCACCGACCCACGTCCGTGGGCCGAGCTGCTCCGCCAATGGTCGAGCTTCCACCCCGAATTCAGCTATTTGCCGCGCAAGTTCAAGATCGCGGTGATCGCGGCCGAGGAAGATCGCGCCGCGATGCGGCTGCACGATATCGGCATCCAGATCGTCGAGAAGGACGGACAGCATGGCGCCGCCGTCTATGTCGGCGGCGGCATGGGCCGCACCCCGATGATCGCGCCGCTGATCAAGGATTTCGTGCCGCTCGAAGACCTGCTGAGCTATCTGGAGGCGTGCCTGCGCGTCTACAACCGCTACGGCCGCCGCGACAATATCTACAAGGCGCGGATCAAGATATTGATCCACGAACTCGGCGCCGATGAATACCGCCGTCAGGTCGAGGAAGAATTCGTCCATGTGAAATCGCTGGGCATCGACCCGCCGCGCGCCGAGTTCGACCGTATCGCGGCGCTGTTCGCGCCGCCCGCACTCGATGTGTCGGCGCCCGACGAGATCGACCGCGGCGATCCGGACTTTGCGGTCTGGGTCGACAGCCAGGTCGCGGCGCACAAGGTGCCGGGCCATGCGATCGTCAACATCAGCCTGAAGCCCGTCGGCGGCATTCCGGGCGACGCCAGCTCGGCGCAGATCGACCTGATGGCCGACCTGGCGGAGACATACAGCCACGACGAACTGCGCGTCACCCACGCGCAGAACATCGTGCTGCCGCATGTCCGCAAGGCCGATCTCTACGCGATCTGGCAGCAACTCGACGCCGCGGGCCTCGCGACGCCGAACCTCGACCTGATCAGCGACATCATCGCCTGCCCCGGGCTCGATTATTGCAGCCTCGCCAATGCGCGTTCGATCCCGGTCGCGCAGAAAATCGCGACGCGCTTCGCCGACCTCGATCGCCAGAAGGAACTGGGCGAGCTGAAGCTCAAGATTTCGGGCTGCATCAACGCCTGCGGGCATCATCACGCGGGCCACATCGGTATCCTCGGCGTCGATCGTAAAGGCACCGAAAATTACCAGCTCCTGCTCGGCGGATCGGGCGCGGAGGACGTGTCGCTCGGCACGATCACCGGCCCCGGCTTCGACGAGGACGGCGTCGTCGACGCCATCGAACGCGTCACCGACAAATATCTCGCCGAACGCACCGAGGGCGAGCGTTTCGTCGACACCTTCCGCCGCGTCGGCATGGCCCCCTTCAAGGAGGCGATCTATGGGTAAATCCGAAACCAAACCCCTCCTCTTCAGAGGGGGGGCAGCGAGACTTGCCAGCTTGCTGGCTAGTGGCAGTGGGGTGGTGCCATCGGCCTTGCGCGACGCCGCACCCACCACCCCAAACCCCTCCCCTAAAGAGGAGGGGCTTTAAGATGGTCGAACATCTGCATTCGGACGGCGAAGAGCCCTGCGTCACCCTCGACGCCTTCCTTTCGCAGTCGAACGCGACCGCCGTGCGGCTCGAACCCGACGAGGATGCGCGCGCGCTCATCCCCTATCTCGACCGGCTGAAGCTGATCGAGGTCGCCTTCCCCAAGTTCCGCGACGGCCGCGGCTATTCGTCGGCGCGCATTCTGCGCGAGGCGGGCTATGCAGGGGAGCTGCGCGCGCAGGGCGACGTGCTGGTCGACCAGATCGCCTATATGAAGCGCTGCGGCTTCGACAGCTTCGCACCCGAAAAGCCCCTCAATCCCGCCGATGTCGAAGCGGCGCTGACGCGCTGGCCGGATCATTATCAGACCGCGGCCGACAAGGCGGTGCCGATCTGGAAGCTGAGGCATGGCTGAGGTGAAGGCCGAGCCCCGTTCCCGCGACCGCATCGACGTCGCGCCGCGTTTCACGCAGGCCGACGTCATTCGCCTGAACAATTTGTTTCGCGGCCAGGACGCGGCGGAGGTCGTCGCGAGCGTGGTCGGCGCGGGGCTGCTCGGCGAAACCGCGATCGTGTCGAGCTTCGGCGCCGAAAGCGCGGTGCTGCTGCATCTTGTTGCCCAGGTTGCGCCGCACATGCCGGTGCTGTTCCTCGACACGGGCAAGCATTTCCCCGAAACGCTCGCCTATCGCGACGAACTGGCGGCAAAGCTCGGGCTGAACATCGTCAACCTGACCCCCGATCCCGAGGATCTGGCGAAAAAGGACGCGACCGAACTGCGCTGGTCCTACGACCCCGACGGCTGCTGCGAAATCCGCAAGGTCAAGCCGCTCGAAAAGGCGCTCGCCGATTTCGATACGTCGATCACCGGGCGCAAGGGGTTCCAGTCGTCGACGCGCACCGGCCTACCGCGCTTCGAGCTCGACGGCGGCACCGGCCGCCTGAAATTCAACCCGCTCGCCAACTGGAGCCGCGAGGACCTCGACGCCTATTTCGCGGCGCACGACCTGCCGCGCCATCCGCTGGAAGCCGAAGGCTATCCGTCGATCGGCTGTTCGCCCTGCACGTCGAAGGTGCTGCCCGGCGAAGACCCGCGCTCGGGCCGCTGGCGCGGCTGGGACAAGACCGAATGCGGCATCCACAGCGAAGTCACGCCGATCGACGACGATCCGGCGAACGATCCGGCGTTCTGAGATCCCGTCGCCCCAGCGAAAGCTGGGGCCGCTCTCGCCAAAGCACATCATCGCAGGTGCGCGCCCTTCCGGAAGGCACAATGGTTTCAGAGGAGGTTCACGCCCAAATCTTCCCAATTGGGATTGGAAGCCTCGATTAGCTCGATTTTCCAGGCCCGTTTCCACGCTTTGATCGCCTTTTCGCGGGCAATTGCTTCGGTGATTGTCGGAAAAGCTTCGATCAAGACAAGCTGGTCTAGCCCATATTTCCGGCAGAATGCCGAGCCTGTCCCGGTGCGGTGCTGGAAATTCCGGGCGGCCATTACGGCGGTGACGCCGGTATAAAGCACGCCCCGCGGCTTGTTCGTCATGATGTAGACATAGCCGCCTTTGAGCATTCAGCGACCGCTCCTCTACGCCGCCAGCGATCCCAGCTTTCGCTGGGATGACGTGCTGGCAATAGAACTCACTCATAATCCTCATACGCCATGCTGTCGTCGGCGAGGTCGCTGAACTTCGTCGTTTTCGCCTCGAAGTGCAGGCGGATCTTGCCGGTCGAGCCGTGGCGCGATTTGGCGACGATGACTTCGGCCAGACCGAAGACGCGCTCCATCTCCGCCGCCCATTCCTCGTGCGCGGCGTGGATTTTTACGTCGTCGCCCTCGATCGGACGTTTCGGTTCGCGCGCCGCGACATAATAATCCTCGCGGAACACGAAGAGCACCATGTCGGCGTCCTGTTCGATCGATCCCGATTCGCGCAGGTCGGACAGCTGCGGGCGCTTGTCCTCGCGGCTTTCGACCTGCCGGCTGAGCTGCGACAGCGCCATCACGGGAACATTCAGTTCCTTCGCCAAAGTCTTGAGACCACGCGAGATTTCTGAAATTTCCTGCACGCGATTGTCGCCGCTGCGCGACGAACCCTGCAAGAGTTGCAGATAGTCGACGACGATGAAGCCGATGCCGTGACGCCGCTGCAGGCGCCGCGCGCGGGTGCGCAGGCCCGCGATCGTCAGGCCCGGCGTATCGTCGATATAGAGCGGCAGCGTCTGGAGCTGCTGCGCGGCGCGGCTCAATTGCTGGAACTGGTCCTTGCTGATCTTGCCCATGCGCAGCGCCTCGCCCGACACGCCCGACTGTTCGGCGAGCACGCGCGTCGCCAGCTGGTCGGCGGACATTTCGAGGCTGAAGAAGGCGACCTTGGCGCCCATATTCTTCTCGGGCGGAATCTGGTCGTCCTCGTCGCGGCGCCAGCGTTCGGCGGCATTATAGGCGATGTTGGTCGCCAGCGAGGTCTTGCCCATACCCGGACGGCCGGCGAGGATCATCAGGTCGCTGTTGTGCATGCCGCCGATCTTGGCGTTCATGCTCGAAATGCCGGTGGTGATCCCCGAGAGGTGGCCGCCCGAATTGAGCGCGCGTTCGGCCGCCTGCAACGCGGTGAGGCTGGCCTGGTTGAAGCTCTTGACCGATCCCATCTCGGCCTCGCCGCCCGCGACGCGGTAGAGCGCGGTCTCGGCCTCCTCGATCTGTGCCTGCGGGTCGACGCTCTCGCTGGTGTCGAGCGCGCTGTCGACGAGGGTTCGGCCGACCCCGACCAGCTCGCGCAGCAGCGCGAGGTCGTAGATCTGCCGCGCGAAGTCGCGCGCGCCGATCAGCCCGGCGCCGCTGCCGGTGAGCTGCGCCAGATAGCCGGGACCGCCGACCGCCTTCATCGCCTCGTCGGCCTCGAAAAAGGGCTTGAGCGTCACCGGGGTCGCGATGCTGTTGCGCTCGATCAGCGCCATCGCCTGGTGAAAGATGCGTCCGTGGAGCGGCTCGAAGAAATGGTCGGCGGTGAGCTGGACGGGCAGGTCCTCGACGACTCGGTTGTCGATCAGGATCGCGCCCAGAAAGGCGGCTTCGGCCTCGACATTGCGCGGCAATTGGCGGTCGTCCCCGGCGGATGCCGGAGCGGGAAAATGAGCGAGTTCAGCCATGGCGTCATCATGCGCCGATGGGCGGGCGGGTGCAACCGGCTTGGCTTTGCCGATCGGCAGGGCCGGGGGCGCTTCTGGGGATAAGTCTGCCTCCCTCCTCTCGTTCGGGTCGAGCGAAGTCGAGACACGTTAGGGTACGCGCTCCCGACGGGTGTCTCGACTTCGCTCGACACGAACGGAGATAGGGATGGCGTCAAACCGCCCCCTTGCCCTTCGCGGCACGCCAAGTAGAAGCCGGACAAGATGACCGACGCCGACCCCGCCAAGCAGCGCATCATTTCGATCGACCTCGACGAGGGTTCGATCATCTGGCGCAATCCCGACGTCGAGCAGGAACGGCGCGTCGCGATCTTCGACATATTGGAAGAGAATAAGTTCGTGCCGCAGCGCGGCCACGCCGACGGCTACGCCTAGCCCGTACCGGCTGACCCTGCGCGTCGAGGAAGGCCGAGCTGATTTTCGAGATCGCGCGCGAGGACCATTCGCCGCTGGAGGCGATCATCCTCGGCCTCGGGCGTTTCCGCCGCCCGATCCGCGACTATTTCGCGATCTGCGATTCCTATTATCAGGCGATCAAGACCTCGACCGCGCAGCAGATCGAAACGGTCGACATGGCGCGCCGCGCGCTGCACAATGAGGCGGCGGAGATGCTGATGGACCGGCTCGACGGCAAGATCGCGGTCGATTTCGACACCGCGCGGCGGCTGTTCACGCTGATCTGCGTGCTGCACATCAAGGGCTGAACATGGCGACGGGGGCGATCAAGGGTGGCAGGAAAGGCCCGGCCAGGCCGAAGCGCGACTGGCGCGGCACGCTGGCGCGCCTGCTGAAGCGCGCGGGGGCGGTGCTGTTGCTGATCCTGCTTGCGGCGGGGATCGCGCTCTGGTGGGCGGCGCGCTGGGCACCTTCGCGCGACCAATATCCCTGGCAGGGCGTGACGATCGACGCCGCGAACGGACAGGTCCATTGGGGGTCGGTCAAGGCCGCCGGCACCGATTTCGCCTATATCGTCGCCACCGACGGCGCCGAGCGCGCCGACCCGATGTTCGCGCGCAACATCGAGGGGGCGGAGGCGGCGGGCCTCCAGTTCGGCCCGATCCACCGTTACGATCTCTGCCGGCTGGCCACCGACCAGGCGGCGAATTTCATCCGCCATGTGCCGCGCCGCGCCGATGCCCTGCCCGCGGCGGTGTGGCTCGACTATGACGACCGCTGCCCCGACCGGCCGACGCGCGCGCTGCTGCTCAGCGAGCTCGCGACCTTCCTTGCGCAGATCGAGGCGCATATGGGCAAGCCGAGCCTGATCGCCCCCAGCCCCGCCTTCGAGGCCGACTATCGCGTCACCAGCGGCATCGCGCGCACCGCCTGGCTGCGCCGCGACTTCTTCGCGCCCGATTATGGCGCTCACCCCTGGGCGATGTGGCAGGCGAACGCCTATATGCGGATTTCGGGCGCCGACGGCACCATCGGCTGGAACGTCGTGCGCCCCGACGGAGATATCCAATGAGCGAAATCCGCGACGCCCTGATCGAGGCCGCGCGCGATGCGGCGAACCGGGCCTATGCGCCCTATTCGGGCTTTCACGTCGGGGCGGCGCTGCTACTCAGGAATGGCGACGTCGTGACCGGCGCCAATGTCGAGAATGCGAGCTACGGGCTGACGCTGTGCGCCGAGACCGCGGCGGTGGCGAAGATCGCGAACGAAGGCTGGATCGGCGAACTGGTCGCGGTGGCGATCGTCGGCGGGCGCCCCGAGGGCGAAGCGCTGGTCGGCGGCGAGCCGGTGCATCCGTGCGGGCGGTGCCGCCAGATATTGAACGAGGCCGCCGAACAGTCGAACACCGACATCGACGTGCATTGCGCATCGGGCGACGGCAGGGCGATGGCAAGCTACAAGCTCAGCGAGTTGCTGCCCGCGGCCTTCGGACCGAAGGATTTGGGGTTCGTCGATAAATAGGGACTGTCCCTATTTATTTCCCATCTCGTCATGCCCGGCTTGCCTGGGCTTGCCCCGTTCATATCAATAGCAAATCTTTCCCCTTCGTCATTGCTTCGCTTCGCTCGCAATGACGAGGACAGCAATGCAGGAGGATAATCCCCGAACGCGTTCAGGGCGGCGATCAATGAGCGCAGGCGGTGCATGACACTGGCGGCTTGCGCAAACGCCGTGGCCCGGACAAGAGACGGACATGGCCATTCTTTCCGACCGCTGGATTCGCGACGCCGCGCTCAATCAGGGCATGATCGAACCTTTCGTCGAGGCGCAGCGCCGCGACGGGTGCATCAGCTATGGCCTCTCCTCCTATGGCTATGACGCGCGCGTCGCGCCCGAGTTCAAGATCTTCACCAACATCGACAGCACCATGGTCGATCCCAAGGATTTCGACCCCAAGAATTTCGTCGACCGCGAAACCGACGTCTGCATCATCCCGCCGAACAGCTTCGCCTTGGCGCGCACGGTCGAATATTTCCGCATCCCGCGCGACGTGCTCGTCATCTGCCTCGGCAAGTCGACCTATGCGCGCTGCGGCATCATCGTGAACGTGACCCCGCTCGAGCCCGGCTGGGAGGGCCATGTGACGCTGGAGTTTTCGAACACCACCCCCCTGCCCGCGAAAATCTATGCCAATGAGGGCGCGTGCCAGTTCCTGTTCCTGCAGGGCAACGAGCCGTGCGAGACGAGCTACGCCGACCGCGCGGGCAAATATATGGGGCAGAAGGGCGTGACGCTGCCGAAGCTGTAACGGGCGCCGTCATTGCGAGGAGCCGAAGGCGACGCGGCAATCCAGAGTAGGCACAGGCCGCCCTGGATTGCTTCGCTACGCTCGCAATGACGGCGTGGGAAAACTCGCCGGTTGCGCTCCAATCAAAAATTGATAACGTTCTCATACATCATAAACGAGGATGCCATTATGAAATTCGGGCCGGTCCTGCTGGCGCTTGCGGCGCTGTTTTCGTCCACCGCGGCCCGCGCCGAAGGTTTTCTGAAAGTCCAAGGGACGCGGATCGTCGACGACAGCGGCCAGCCGGTCATCCTGCGCGGCATGGGGCTCGGCGGGTGGATGCTGCAGGAAGGCTATATGCTGAAGCTCGGCGAGGTCGGGCAGCAGCACCGCATTCGCGCCAGGCTCGCCGAACTGGTCGGCGAGGAACGGACGGCGGAGTTTTATCGCACCTGGCTCGACAACCACACGACCGAGGCCGACATCGCGCAGATGGCGGCATGGGGCTTCAACTCGGTGCGCCTGCCGATCCATTTCGACCAGTTGACCCTGCCCGCCGACAAAGAACCGATGCCCGGCCGGGACACCTGGCACGAGGAAGGTTTCCAGCGCATCGACCGGCTGCTCGAATGGTGCCGGAAGCACCGGCTGTATCTCATTCTCGATCTGCACGCCGCCCCCGGCGGCCAAGGCAATGACCTCGCCATCTCCGACCGCGATCCCGCCAAGCCTTCGCTGTGGGAGAGCGCGGAGAATCAGCGCAAGACGGTCGCGCTGTGGACCCGGCTCGCCGCGCGCTACAAGGATGAACCTTGGATCGGCGGCTACGACCTGATCAACGAGCCCAACTGGAGCTTCGCGACGCCAGGCAAGGGCAATGGCTGCAACGAGACCGAGAACACGGCGGTCTGGGATCTGCAACGGCGGATCACCGACGCGATCCGCAGCGTCGATACCCATCACATCGTGATCGTCGAGGGCAATTGCTGGGGCAATAACTACAAGGGCCTGCCGTGCGGCGTGGGACGCCAATATGGTGCTGAGTTTCCACAAATATTGGAACCGCAACAATGCGGCGAGCATCGCCGACATTGTGGCGCTGCGTTCGCGCTACAACCGGCCCGTGTGGCTCGGCGAGTCGGGCGAGAACAGCAATGTCTGGTATCGCGATGCCATCGCGCTGGTCGAGGGCGAAGGCATCGGCTGGAATTTTTGGCCGCTGAAGAAGATCGGCTTCAACCAGCCGCTGGAGATCGTCGCGGGCGACGGCTGGACGAGGATCGTCGACTGGGCGACCGGCAAGGGGCCGAAGCCCAATCCCGACGCGGCCTTCGCCGCGATGATGCGGCTGGCGGAGAACAGCCGTTTCGACCGCAACATTCCCAAGCCCGACGTAATCGACGCGATGGTCCGCCAGCCGCACGATCCGGCGCCCCGCCCCTTCGTCGCCCGTCGGCTGGAGACCGCGCCGCTGACGATCCGCGCCGCCGATTATGACCTCGGCCCGGCGGGGATCGCCTATCAGGATGCGGTCGATGCCAATTACCATGTGGCGACCGGCGGCGAACGCACCCCGTGGAACAACGGCGCCACCTGGCGCAACGACGGCGTCGATATCGGCCGCGATGCCGACGATGCCCCCTATGTCCGCGATTTCGTGACGGGTGAATGGATGCGCTACAGCCTCGACGCCGCGACGGACGGGCGGTGGGCGGTGACGATCCGCGCCCGGTCGGCCAAGGGCGGCACGATTGCCCTGGCCGACAGAAAAGTCGCGGTGCCGCGCGGGCGGCGACTGGCAGTCCATCACCCTGCCCGCTATCAGCCTGCGGCCAGGTATGGAGGCCCTCACCTTGCGCGCGGTCGCCTGCGACGATTGCGAAATCAGCGACTTGACCCTGACCCCCGTTCCTTGACCGGGTCGCGCCCTTTCCGCCCATTCGTGTCCCGACCTGCCCGGCCGGGCGCCGGAACCTCCCCGCGTCCCGCGCGTCCTGTTCGCATAAGCGGACGGGGCGCCGAATGGAGGATGACCCATGTCCATGATCGCCGTTTTTGCCGGCCGCCTGTTCATCGCCGTGATTTTCGTCGTGTCGGGGATCAACAAGCTGATCCATGTCACCGACACCAGCGCCATGATCTCCGCCGCAGGCCTGCCCGGCGGGCTGGCGATCCCGACCGGATTGTTCGAGCTGATCGCAGGCGTGTGCATCGCCCTGGGCATCGCGACGCGGCTGATTTCGATCCTGCTCGCGGGCTTCGTGCTGCTCACCATCCTCTTCTTCCACCGCGATTTCACCGACCCGGTGCAGGCGATGGCGGCGATGAAGAATCTGGCGATCGCGGGCGGGTTGCTCTGCCTGTTCGGCTATGGCCATACGCGCTGGAGCTATGACGCGCTGCGCCAGCGGCGACGCGACGAACTGGCGCGGCACGATGCCGAGGCGCGGCTGACCGAGGCCGAGCTGCGCGCCGCGCGCGCCGAGGGCCGCGCCGAAGCGGCCGGCGCCCCGGTGGCGGTGGCCAAGCGCCCCTTCTGGAGGCGCTGACGCTTCACGCTTGGCAAGCCCGCGCGCCTGCGCTAGCCTCCACTTAACGTTTACGTAAAGGGAGGATGCCGCCATGGCCCGCGATCTCGATATCGTCGTCTATGGCGCGACCGGCTTCACCGGCCGTCTCGTCGCCGAATATCTTGCAACGCACTACAAGAACCGCAAGGACGCGCCGAAATGGGCGATGGCGGGGCGCAGCCTCGCCAAGCTTGCCGAAGTGCGCGACCTGATCGGCGCGCCGCCGGAAACCCCGCTGATCGTCGCCGATGCGAGCGACCCGGCGAGCCTCGACAAGATGGCGGCGGATACCGAGGTCGTGCTGACCACCGTCGGCCCCTACCAGCTTTACGGCAGCGATCTCGTCGCCGCCTGCGTCAAGGCGGGGACCGCCTATGCCGACCTGTGCGGCGAGCCCGGCTGGATGCGCGAGATGATCGACGAACATCAGGAGGCGGCCAAGGCGTCGGGCGCGCGCATCACCTTTTCCTGCGGCTTCGATTCGATCCCCTTCGACCTCGGCGTGCTGTTCCTGCAGGCCGAGGCGGTGAAGCGCCACGGCAAGCCCGCGCCGCGCGTCAAGGGCCGGGTGCGCAAGATGGCGGGCGGCGCGTCGGGCGGCACGATCGCCAGCCTGACTGAGACGCTGAAGGCCGTCGCGAAAAAGCCGTCGCTGGCGCTGCTGCTCAAATCCAGCTTCGCGCTCACCCCCGGTTTCGATGGGCCGTCACAGCCGACCGGGTTGATTCCGGAATATGACGCCGCGACCGGGACCTGGACCGCGCCCTTCGTGATGGCGCCGATCAACACCAAGAATGTCCACCGCACCAATTTCCTGCTCGGCCACCCGTGGGGCGCCGACCTGATCTATGACGAGATGGTGATGACGACGATCGGCGACGCGGGCAAGGCGATGGCCGAAGCGATGGCGAAGGCCAACCCCTTCGGCGAATCCAAGCTGAAGCCCGGCGAAGGGCCGAGCAAGGAAGAGCGCGAGAACGGCTTTTACGACATCCTCTTCATCGGCGAATATCCCGACGGGACGAGCATCCGCGCCAGCGTGCAGGGCGACCGCGATCCCGGTTACGGCTCGACGTCGAAGATGCTGGCCGAAACCGGCATGGCGCTGCTCGCGAACAAGGGCGCGGGCGGGATCTGGACGCCCGGCGCGCTGCTCGGGCAGGCGCTGATCGACCGGCTGACGGCGAATGCCGGGCTGACTTTCCAGATCGAAGACTAACCTCTCTTCCGTTCGTGCTGAGCTTGTCGAGCACCGTTCTTCTTCGCACCAAGGGAAGGGCGGCCCTTCGACAAGCTCAGGGCGAACGGTATTCATTGAAACGGCCAATATGACATCGAACTCTCCCAGTGCTTTAGACACCCTCCTTGCCACGCTGCGCACCGAAGAGGGCGTGGCGATAGCGCATATCGACGACGGCTGGATGCAGGGCCGCACCGCCTATGGCGGGATCAGCTCGGCGGTCGCGCTCGCCGGGGCGATGGCGCTCCACCCGACCGAAACTCCGCTGCGCTATGCGCAGATCAGCTTCGTCGGCCCGGTCGGCGGCGATTGCACGGTAAACACGCGCGTGCTGCGCCGGTCGAAATCGTCGCTGTTCGTCGATGCCGGAGTGTCGAGCGATCAGGGGTTCGGCACCGCGGCGGTGTTCGCCTTTTCGGGCGACCGGCAGAGCCATCTCGACCATAACCGCCTGACCATGCCCGACGCGCCCGCGCCCGAAACGCTGGAGCCCGTTCCCGACCACAAGGTCCGCCCCAGCTTCACGCGCCATTTCGACATGCGCCCGACCACCGGCCCGCGCTTCGACTGGAAGAGCGATGTCGGCGACTATCTGACCTGGGTGCGCTTCGTCGAGGAACCCGCGTGCCACCCCGCGGTCGCGCTGCTCGCGATGGGCGACGCGCTGCCGCCCGCGGCGATGGCGCTGTTCACCCAGTTCGGCCCGATCAGCTCGATGAACTGGACGGTCAACATGCTGACCGGCACACCCGAAACCGACGACGGCTGGTGGCTGTTGTCGGCGAAGACGGGCTATGCGCGCGGCGGTTTTTCGGTGCAGGACATGATGATCTGGAACCGCGCCGGCGAGCCGGTGGTGAGCGGCAGCCAGGGGATCGCGATTTACGCTTGAATCACCGTCGCCCCCGCGAAGGCGGGGGCCGCTGGCAACATTCGATAACCTCGGGGCGTAAACCGATTGCGGCCCCCGCCTTCGCGGGGGCGACGATCAAATCGGTAGCACGATCGCCGCATCCAGCCCCGGCGCATCGCTGCGGTTCTCGATCACCAGCCGCCCGCCCTCGCCCTCCGCCAGCGCGTTGGCGATCGCGAGGCCCAGCCCCGCGCCGCCGGTGGCGCGGTTGCGCGAGGCTTCGCCGCGCGCGAAGGGTTCGACGAGGTCGGCGATCCGCGCCGGATCGATTCCGGGACCGGCGTCGCGCACGATCAGCCACAATTCGCCGCCGCGCCTTTCGGCGATCAGCGTCGCCTCACCCGCATAGGCCAGCGCATTGTCGATCAGGTTGCGCAGCGCGCGGCGCACCAGCAGCGGACGGCCGGAAAGCGGCGGCAGCGGCGGCGGCGCATCGGGCCCGGCCACCGGCTTACCCATCGCGCGATAGTCCTCGCCGAGCTGCGCGAGCAGCGCCGCCGCATCATAATCCTCCACCGCCTCCTTGCCCGCCCCGCTGCGCGCGACCGCGAGGATATCGGTCAGCATCGCGGTCATCTCGTCGATCGTCGCGATCATCTTGTCGCGCAGATTTTCGTCGTCGACCGCCTCGACGCGCACGCGCAGGCTGGCGAGCGGCGTGCGCAGATCATGCCCGACGGCGCCGAGCATCCGGTCCTTGTCGGCCAGCATCGTCCCGATCCGCGCGCGCGAAGCGTTGAAGGCGCTGATCACGTCGCGCACGTCGGAGGGCCCTTCCTCGAGCAGCGGCGGACCGTCGCCCATCGGGTCGCGGCGCACCGCCTGCGTCAGTGTGCGCAGCGGCTGCGCCGCGCGCCACGCGATCAGCAGGATCGGCGCAAGGATCAGCACGTAAAGCAGCAATGTCTGCCAGATCAGAAAGCCCTGCAGCTTTTTGCCTTCGGCGGGCAGCCAGCTGCGCACTACGACGTAGCGCGCGCCGATCCTGGCCGAGACGATCGCCGTCCGCGCCGGGCCGCGCATCCGCTCCATCTTGTGCCGCTGCGGCAGCACCCAGGCCTGGACCTGTTCGGCGTCGAGCCCCGCCTGTTCGAGCTGCGCCGCGACATGCGTCGCCAGATCGGCATCGGCCTTCGCGCGCGGCGGCGGGTCGAACGGCGTATCGCGGACCTGCAGGCGCGGGCGGCGCTTCCCCGGCTCGTCATCGTCGGGATCGACCACCGCGCCCCGCCGGTCGCGGTCGAGCGCGTCGATGATCCGCGCCACCGCCATGCCGCCGCCATTGGCATAGGCCTGCTGCCGCTGTCCGCGGGCGAGCAAGGTGTAGTTGATCGCCTGCGCGACGAACAGCGCCACCGCGACCGCGAGCACGAGCTGGCCGACGAGGCTGCGGGGCCAGAGCCGCAATGTCACGCCGCGCCGCCCAGCCGCCTGACCTCACAGGCGAGCGTGTAGCCGCCGCCCCACACGGTCTTCACCAGTTGCGGATGCGCGGGATCCTCCTCGATCTTCTTGCGCAGCCGGCTGATCAGATTGTCGATCGCGCGGTCGAATATGTCGGCCTCGCGCCCGCGCACCAGGTCGAGCAGCCGGTCGCGGCTCATCACCTGGCGCGGGTGGCGCACCAGCGCGTGGAGCAGATGATATTCGCCCGAGGAGAGCGACACCTCTTCGCCGGCTTCGTCCACGAGCACCCGCTCGACCTCGCGCAGCACCCACGGCCCGAAGGCGAAGGCGGTGCCGCCGGGGTCGAGCGCCCGCCCGCCCGCCTGCGTCCGGCGCAGCACGGTGCGGATGCGCGCGACCAGTTCGCGCGGGTTGAAGGGTTTGACGACATAATCGTCGGCGCCGATCTCCAGCCCGATGATCCGCTCGGTATCCTCGGCGCGCGCGGTCAGCAGGATGACGGGAATGCTGCTCGTCTCGCGCAGGTGACGGGTCAACGACAGGCCGTCCTCGCCAGGCATCATGATGTCGCTGACGACGAGGTCGATGCTCTGTGCGCGCAGCACCGAGCGCGCTTCGGCGGCGCTCGCCGCATCGGTCACGGCAAAGCCCTGCGCGCTCAGATAGTCGGCCAGCGGTTCGCGGATCGACGGTTCGTCGTCGATCAGCAATATGCGCGGCGCATCGCTGTCGGTCATTCAGGCTCGATCCTGCAAATAGTTCGCCCACCGGCCGTATCGGCCGGTGGGCGATAGCTGGCAGGGACCGGCGGCAAAGGCAATGCCAGGGAGGGGAAAGGGCCTGCTCCTGCCGCCGGTCCGCCGCCGATTATTCGCCCGCTGGGGCGGCCTGCGCCGCACCGCGCTTGGCGCGCCATTCGCCGGCCTTCGCCTTCCACGCGTCGCGCTGCGCCTTGCGTTCCTCGGCGGTCACCTGACCGTCCTTGTTCGCATCGGCCGCGTCGAAGCGCGCGAGCGCCGCAGTCTGGAATTCGGCGGCGCTGATCGCCTTGTCGCCGTCGGTGTCGGCCTTCATCATCATGCCGCCACGCATGCCGTGGTGGCCGCCGCGCCTGCCGTGATGGCCGCGCAGGCCGGGACCGCGCTTGCCGGGCTCACCCGCTTCGGCGCGTTTCTCCAGGCGCTCGGTGCGCTTCGCCTGGCGGTCGGCCGACGCCTGGTCCCATTCGGCCTTGCTGACATTGCCGTCCTTGTCGGCGTCGAGGCGTTCGAAGGCCTTCGCCTGCATTTCGGCGCGCTTGGCGGCGCGGTCGGCGGCATCAAGCTTGCCGTCGCCGTTGGCGTCCAGCTTGGCGAACATCGCGGTGGCCTTCGCCTGCGCCTCGGCGCGGGTCGCGGGCGCATTGCCGTCGGCACCGGGGGCGGCGAGAACGGGCACGGCGACCAGCGCGGCACCCAGCGTCAAAAACGAAATCTTCTTCTTCACGTAACGAACTCCTTCGTCGGGGAGCCGAAGGGGGTCGGCTCTCGATGCAAGCCTTCTAGGGGCGACTTGTCCCAGCGGCGTGCCGCTTTGATGAAAAATTGTCGCAAATTGTCGCAAAGATGGCGCGCAGTTCATGCGAAGGCAAGAAAAGCGGGGGTTTCGAGGGGCCGAAACGAGTAAGCCCCGTCGCATTTCTGCGGCGGGGCTCCCTTGGTTCCGTCCGAAGACAGGAACCTGTTTCCACTCTCACTTTCGATCAAGCAGGTGGATGAAACGCCGCGGGTCCGCTTGGGTCCCCGGCGGCGCGATTTTTTCTACACGACCTTCTTCGCCGCGAACGCGCCCATGATCACGAACAGCGCGGCCAGGGCAAGTCCGACGAAGAACAGGATCTTGGCGATACCCGCCGAAGCGCCGGCAATGCCGCCAAAGCCGAGGACCGCGGCGAGCAGCGCGATCACCGCGAAGATCAAAGCCCATTTGAACATCGGAAATCTCCTCAACGAAAAGCACCGGGTGAGCGCGCGGCCCCGATCTCCGAAACAGCGCGCGAACGCCGCCGCCGGAGAGAAACGACCCATCGCCGCGCCTCGACAATCTGGATAATGAGTGCCTGGAATAAACGGCGGGCGCCGATGAAGGTTCCCGTGGTAGCAAAGTCGGAAGGGGGCTGGAGCGGTAGCGGGAAACACGCCTCTAACATTATGATTTGAAACGGAAAAAATTTATCCGATTTTGATCAAAACCTGGCCCCGGTTGCAGCCCCCAGACGAATTTTTGGCTCGAGTTTGATCCCAAAAGAGGGAATCTGAGACCTCTTAAACACCAGTGATTCGTCTTGGACAAGCCATTTGTTGGACCTACTTTGGGCAAGCTTGGCCGTTCGCGGACTGGCGGCTTTTGGAACCGCAGACGTAGAAGCGGACGTCGCGATCACCTAATGCTCGCGCGGGTCATCAAGTTTTGCAGGAACCTGAGATCCTAGGTTTGATGATGCAGCGTCCGGCTAATCGTCAATCCCTCTTTGAAAGCCTGAGCAGCAACGGTCAGATCCAGAAATATGCGTGTTTCACTCATGCCAAATAGCTGAAGCGCGATTCTGACCTTGGTCTTACTCCCATGTGGAACCATAAAAATGGAAGATGTTTGGATCGGTTCCTCACCGGCACAATGCAGCGTCATAAGGCTATCCTGCGCCTGTGTGCGCGCATTCATGAAGGCTGTGTCGAGCAAGAGCGGACGTGTGTCCGCCGTCAGCGCCAATGGCACAGATTTGAGGTTGTGATTTAAGGAGGATTTGGGCTTCGTCGTAGTGACGAAGGAACGAAGATGAAGCCCAAATCCTCCTTAAAAAAATCGCCGCCCAAGGCTCCCGCGGAGCGGGTGGTGAAGGACATCCGGCGTGCGACGCGTCGGCACTTCTCGGCCGAAGACAAGATCCGGATCGTGCTGGAAGGCTTGCGCGGCGAGGACAGCATTGCCGAGCTGTGCCGCAAGGAAGGGATCGCCCAGAGCCTGTATTACACCTGGTCGAAGGAGTTCATGGAGGCCGGCAAGCGGCGCCTCGCCGGAGACACCGCCCGCGCTGCGACCACCGGCGAAGTGCATGACCTACGCCGCGAGGCCCGAGCCCTGAAGGAATGCGTTGCCGACCTGACCTTGGAAAACCGCCTGCTCAAAAAAAGCATGATCGCGGATGGGGGCGACGACGAATGAGGTATCCGGCATCCGAGAAGCTCGAGATCATCCGGATCGTCGAGCAGTCGCACCTGCCCGCCAAGCGCACGCTGGACCAGCTGGGCATCCCTCGCCGGACCTTCTACCGCTGGTATGATCGCTTCGTCGAAGGCGGGCCGGAGGCGCTGGAAGATCGACCATCGGCGCCGAGCCGGGTGTGGAACCGCATCGGCGACGATATCCAGCAGCAGATCGTCGAGATGGCGCTGGATTACAGCGAACTGTCACCGCGCGAACTGGCGGTGCGCTTCACCGACGAGAAGCGCTACTTCGTGTCGGAAGCCACGGTTTACCGTCTGTTGAAGGCCCATGATCTGATCACCAGCCCGGCCTATATCGTGATCAAGGCCGCCGATCAGTTCCACACCAAGACCACGCGGGTGAACGAAATGTGGCAGACCGACTTCACCTACTTCAAGATCATCGGGTGGGGCTGGATGTACCTGTCGACCGTGCTCGACGACTTCTCACGCTACATCATCGCCTGGAAGCTGTGCACCAACATGCGGGCCGAGGATGTCACCGACACGCTGGACCTCGCGCTCGAGGCCTCGGGTTGCGACAGCGCAACGGTGCTGCACAAGCCTCGGCTGCTGTCGGATAATGGCCCGAGCTACATCGCGGGTGAACTGGCGGAATATATCGAGGCCCGGAAGATGAGCCATGTGCGCGGCGCTCCGATGCATCCCCAGACTCAGGGCAAGATCGAGCGCTGGCATCAGACCCTCAAGAATCGCATCCTGCTCGAAAATTACTTCCTGCCCGGTGACCTTGAGGCTCAGATCGAAGCGTTCGTCGAGCATTATAACCACCGACGTTACCACGAGAGCCTGAACAACGTGACGCCCGCCGACGCCTACTTCGGCAGGGCCGATGCCATCGTCAAACAGCGCGAAAGGATCAAACGGAAGACCATCGAACATCGGCGCTTGCTGCACCGCAAGATCGCCGCTTAATATCAACCCCAGGACGAGGCCCGCACTCCGCTAATTTACGCCGCGAGTTGTGCCAAATGTTCTGACGACGGACAGTTTGATGCAGGAGAAACGCGGCATCGTTGTTCTCACCCTCAGCAATATAGAACTTTGCCCCCTTCAGCCCGCTCGCTGCCTTGGGAAACCACAAATCAAAATACTGCCGTGCTTCCTTATATGCGTCTTCGGGTGACAGCGGCTTGGGCGTGTCGAACTCCGAATTATCGAGCTGATAGAGCGCGATCCCGTCGCGCACGATATCTATGAAGAACGGGCGCCCGCGCGACAGCTGCTGGTTCACATCTTTCATGCTGTGCACGATCAGCCCAACCTCGGCGGAGAGGCGCTTGGTAACGGCATAATCGCGCAGGAACTGGTCCTCGGCCTTGTACCAATAATCGACCGGGTCAGTGAGGCGATCGTCGTTGACGACGACGAGGATATCGTAATCCGAATAATAGCCGCCCTTGGGGTCGGAGACCCAGTCCCCCCGCGCATAGCTGCCGTAGAGAATGACCTTCAGGATGCGCCCCTGCTTCTTCCACTTTTGCGTGGCGAGCGCCGTCGCATCCTCGAACTCGGCGAAGAGGATTTCAACGATGCGCGCCAACTCCGCACGCTTGCTATCGGGAAGATGATCAAGGTCAGTACGCATATCGTTGCTCTACCCTGAAAGGCGTCGGGCCGGATGGCAAGCACGATCCGGTCCGACAGGGATTAAGTCCAAGGCCAGACCAGGCTGGGAAAGCGGGCATGAAGACAGCGCGTCCACGTGGACAGCGCGCGAGCAAAATCATGCATCACCTGTTCGGTCGTGACGCCGTGACGGGCCGCAAGCTCTTCATAGCTCGCGTCATCGAACCGTACCGAAAGGAAGATGTCGGCCTGACGCGCGGTCATCTTGTTCAGAGCTATCGCGAACCGGCGCTCGGCTTCCTCGATGGTCACGTCGCCGAAACCTCTCCGGCTGCGGCCGCGCCTGTCCTTCTCTTCCTCGGCCATTTCCCTTCTCCTTCAAACCCACCGCGGCCCGGCCCGGAGGGGCGGGGTGGGCGGCAGGAGGGAGTCGGCGGCCCCGCGACATCGGTCGGGCCGCATCCGAAGGACCGGAACAAGGTGAAGGACCCGCGGAACGCGGGTTGCGGCACGTCCGGGCGGGGCCAAGGCGAGTGACGCCCACTCCGCTCCACCGAGCCGGATGCAACGCCGCCGCGAAGCGGCGACCGCCCGCGCGCCGGAGGCGCCCTCCCAACGACTCGAAAGACCTCGCGCCGCTGGCGGCGCGGCATCCCCGGCGCGACCGTCCCGGGCGGTCTCATTTTCGCTGCGGCTCAGCCTCCTGAGACGGTGTGAGAATATATATTTGACGGGCGCTTCTGCTGCACGGTGCAGCGCCCCGCTCCCGGACGCCGCATGGCACCGCACCACGCGCCAATGCCGCAAGTTTCATGGATTTGACGATTGGCAGCGGATGCCCATTCTCGGTTCGCACAGGTGCAATCCACCTCGTCATATGGAGAATGAAATCATGGCATCGCAGCCCATCGACCGCTTTCTTCGTCTCAATGCCGTACTCGACCGCACCGGCCTCAGCCGGGCGACGCTCTACAGAAAGATCGCGGCTAAGCACCTTTCCTCCACAGCACAAGATCGCCGAGCGCTGCTGCGGCTGGCGCGAATCCGAAATCAACATCTGGCTCCGCAGCCCGGTCTCGTTCACCGTCGATGATATGTCACCCCGTCAGGGTTTAGCGAACGGAACACGGCGCTGAACACGGCGCAGCGCTAACGGCGTCCGCGAGATCGACGCCATCCCGACGTGCAATTGATCTGCTCCAACCCCGAAGCTCGGCCGTATCATCGGGCTGCGAGCTGGCAATGCTGCCTCCTCGTCACGATCGTTGTCATTTCTCAGCTCGTCGAGATAGTCGGACCACCATTGCGCCATGGCGACCCGTTCTTCCCAATGCGCGCCACGATGATAGGCCGCGCGAACGCGATTGTTGTCACCATGGGCAAGCGCCCGTTCGATCGCGTCATAGGACCATTTGCCGGACTCGTTGAGCAATGTGCTGGCCATCGCCCGAAATCCGTGGGCCGTCATTTCGTTGCTGCTGTATCCCATCCTTCGAAGCGCAGCGTTGAGGGTGTTGTCGGACATTGGCCGCTTCCTCGACCACAAAGACGGGAATATGTAGCTCCAAGGCTTGGTTATCTCCCGAATTTGCTCGACAAGCGCCACTGACTGTCGTGACAGCGGCACATGATGCGGCTTACGCATCTTCGTCTTCTCGGCAGGAATGGTCCAGACGCGGGCTTCAAGATCGAACTCTTCCCACTGGGCGCTGCGCAACTCCCCCGGACGCACGAAAACATGCGGCGCCAGCTTCAACGCCCAATCTGTCATTCCCTGACTCTTATAGCCATCGATGGCGCGCAAGAGCGCCCCGACCTTGCTCGCTTCCGTGATCGCGCCATAATGGGTGACGGTGGGGTTGATGAGCGCGCCGCGTAAATCCCGCGTCGGGTCCGAGCGCAACCGGGCTGTCGCGACGGCGTAGCGGAATACCGAGCCAGCCAATTGCATGGTCCGGCGCGCGCTTTCGAGTTTGCCTTTCGCCTCGATCTTCCTGACCGCGGCCAGAACATCGATGGGCTCGATCTCCTGGATCGGCATCTTCCCAATGCTGTTGTCGAGGAGGCTGAGCAGATATTCGCACCGCTTCGCGGTCGATGGCGCCCATGCCTTGTCACCATCGCGTCGGCGCTTGTCACAATATTCTCGCGAAATGTCGGTGAAGCTGTTTCCCGCAGCGGCATAGGCGCGAAGTTTGTTGCGCTTCTTTTCATACGCGGGATCGATGCCTTTCGTGAGCATGTTCCGCGCCTCGTCGCGCTGATTGCGGGCCTCGCGGAGCGAGACGCGCGGATATTCTCCGAAGCTCAGCTTCTTCTCGCGACCCTCGAATCGGTATTTCATTTTCCAATGTTTGCCGCCGGACGGCGTGATCTGGATGTAGAGCCCTTGGCTATCGGCCATCTTGTAGGGCTTTTCCCGCGACTGGGCGTTGCGGACAGCGGAATCGGTCAGTGGCATCTCTGGCTCTCCCGTTCGAGGCCTCCAATTTGAAACGAAACGACCGTCGAATCGTCCCCGATAGGGGCCCCATTTTTCGGGAGTCACCATGAGATACAGTGACACGCGACGAGCCGATAAATGGCAGAATACTGCCATTTTTCCGATTTTGTAAATGGTGTGAGATGCCCTGGAACAGGTTTCTGGAGCGGGTAGCGGGAATCGAACCCGCCTAGCTAGCTTGGAAGGCTAGAGCATTACCACTATGCTATACCCGCTCGCTCCAAGGCTGGCGGCGATTGCCATCTTGGCTGAGCCGCCGTCAAGCGCGGCATTGAGAACATTCGGGCAACATGCTAGATCGGCGGCGTGGAAGACGCCGTCACTCTGGCCGAAGACGCCGCACGGGCCCCGGTTCGCAAGATCATCCATGTCGACATGGATGCCTTTTACGCGTCGGTCGAGCAGCGCGACGATCCGGCGCTGCGCGGGAAACCCGTCGCGGTCGGCGGATCGTCGCGGCGCGGGGTGGTCGCGGCGGCGAGCTACGAGGCGCGCAAGTTCGGCGTACGCTCCGCGATGCCGAGCGTCACCGCGAAGCGCCAATGCCCCGAGCTCATCTTCGTGCCGCCGCGCTTCGACGTCTATCGCGACATTTCGCACCAGATCCGCGCGATTTTCCGCGATTATGCCGACGAGGTCGAGCCGCTGTCGCTCGACGAGGCCTATCTCGATGTCAGCGCCGACAAGGCGGGACTCGGCAGCGCGACCGCGGCCGCGAAGGCGATCCGCCGCCGCATCCGCAAGGAAACCGGGCTCACCGCCTCCGCCGGAGTCTCGTACAACAAGTTCATCGCCAAGCTGGCGTCGGACCAGAACAAACCCGACGGGCTGACGATCATCCCGCCGGGCAAGGGCGCGGCTTTCGTCCAGACGCTGTCGATCCGCCGCTTCCACGGCATCGGGCCGGTGACCGCCGCGAAGATGGAAGGGCTCGGCGTCTTCTCGGGGGCCGACCTGGCGGCCAGGGACCCGCAGTGGCTCGCGGCGCATTTCGGGAACAGCGCCGAATGGCTGTATAATCTGGCGCGCGGGATCGACCATCGGCGGGTCAAGTCGAACCGGCCGCTGAAGTCGCTGGGCGGCGAACGCACCTTCTTCAACGACCTGATCGGCGACACCGAAATCCGCGAGGCGCTGGCGCATGTCTGCACCGTGGTGTGGGATCGCGCCGCGAAGAAGGGCGCGCGCGGGCGGACGGTGACGCTGAAGCTGCGCTACGCCGACTTCAAGACGATCACGCGCGCCAAATCGGTGCCGGCGCCGATCGCCGACGGCGCGGCGCTGCTCGCCGCGGGCGAAGCGATATTGGCGCCGCTGCTCCCCACCGAACAGGGAATCAGGCTGCTGGGCGTGACGCTGAGCAAGTTCGAGGGGGAAGCGGAAGAAGAGGACGGCGGCGGCGCGGCCCCCGCCGACCTCCTCAGCCTTATCTGACGCGATAGGCGGGGGCGATCGCCTCGACGGGACAGAGGCGGTAGTTGCTCGCCTCCTCATATTCCCATTTGATCCGCCCCGGTCCCAGAGCTTCGACCCCCGAGCCATCCTCGAGCACCCACATTTTTCCGGTCTTGCGGGGCCGCCCGATCGGCTGGACGATGCCCGGTTCGCTGGCGTTGTCGTAGATCATGGCATAACGGCGCCCGTCGTAGAAAAAGACGCCGATGGCGTCGCCGCACAATTCGCCTTCGCGGACATAATGACCCGGCGAAATGCCGAGCACGCCCACCGGCGGCGGCGCGGGTGCCGCGCTGTAGAGGCAGGATTCGAGCGCCTCCCTGAGCGCCTTGCCCGATCCGGCGAGCGAAATCTGTTCGCGCCCCATGGTGCCGAAATCGACCGTGATCGACGGCTGGTCCGCGAGAAAACCGATCACCGCGCTGCTGGCCGGACCGATCCAGACATCGTCCGCCGCATTATAGTCCAGCGTCAGTTGCGGCTGCGCGCCATAGGAGTCGCGAAAGGCCACGGCGGTGCGCGTCCCGCGCGCCTTTGCATTGATCATCGCAAAGAAGGTCGCGCGTCCATTTTCCGCGCAGGTCAGCGCGATCGACTTGACGAAGCCGGAGCCGTTGTAGAGCGCCACCTTGCCCGAAGCGGTCGTCGCGCTGCGCCACGGGGTCGCGGAGGCGGCCGCGGTGCCCGGCGACGACGCCGTCGCCAGCGCGGGGGCGAATCGGCGGACGGCGGCCTGCATCTTGGGCGACAGCGCGGCGAAGTCGCAGCGCACGATGGTGTCGTCCATGACATCGAAGCTCGCACGCGACGGCGCGCCGATGCGGAAAATCGCGCGGTCGCCGCCGAGCGATTTCACCCGGAAATAGCCGAGCCCCCCCGAATCGGGGAACTTCATGTCGGTGAAGCCGTCCTTCAGCGCCGCCGTCTTGACGATCCGCTGCATGTCGCCGTCCGGACCCAGCGTGCCGCCTTCGCCATAATAATAGATGTTCCCCCAATTGGCGCCGTCAAAGGCATTGCCGCTGGTCGCCGTCGCGCAGCGGTCGGTCGACAGGATCCAGAAACCCTTGGCGATCGGCATATTGACCTGCGCCGCGGCGGGCACCGCCATCGCCATCATCGCCGCCACGAGCAGCAGTCGCAAAATTCGCATGAACACCCCTTCCCTCCGCAAATCCCGCGCATGTTGGCCGAATTGCGAAAGAGGATCAAGCCGTTAGCAGATTAACCCGCTGGCGCGAGCACGCGTTCCTTGGTCGCGGTGAAGCGGATGTCGGGATTGCGCTGGGTGATATAGCCGACTTCCCAGCCGTCCTTCGCCATGAACACCGGCGCGCCATCGCGGTCGGTGGCGCTCGCGCCGCGATGTTCGGACTGGAAGGCCTTCAGCTTCGCGGGATCGTCCGACGCGATCCAGCGCGCGGTTTCCCATGGCGATTGTTCGAGTTTCGCCTCAACCTTGTACTCGGCGTCGAGGCGGCTGATCAGCACTTCCAGTTGCAGCTGGCCGACGACACCGACGATCATGTTCGACCCGATCTCGGGATAGAAGACCTGGATGATCCCCTCCTCGGCCATATCGTCGAGCGCCTTGCGGAGCTGCTTGGTCTTGGTGGGATCGACGAGCGCGACGCGGCGCAGCAGTTCGGGGGCGAAATTGGGCAGGCCGGTGATGGTGATATCGGTGCGTTCGGACAAAGTATCGCCAACGCGCAGCGTGCCATGGTTCGGAATGCCGATGATGTCGCCGGGGAAAGCCTCCTCGGCCATTTCGCGGTCCTGCGCGAGGAAGAGCATCGGCCGGCTGATCGCAATCGCCTTGCCCGTGCCGCCCTGCATCAGCCGCATCCCGCGCTCGAATTTGCCCGAGCAGAGCCGCATGAAGGCGATGCGGTCGCGGTGCGCGGGGTTCATGTTCGCCTGCACCTTGAAGACGAAGCCGGTGACGGCATCGTCGGTCGGCTCGACGGGCGCGGGCTCGGCGGGCTGTGGCTGCGGCCCCGGCGCGTGCGCGGCGAGTGCGGCAAGCAGATCGGTGACGCCGAATTCCTTCAGCGCCGACCCGAAATAGACCGGCGTCAGATCGCCGTTCCGATAGGCGGCCGCGTCGAAGGGCGCGTAGCAGGCCGACGCGAGTTCGGTTTCTTCCTTCAGGTGCGCGAGCGCCCCGGCCGACAGTTCGGCGGCCAGCGCGGGATCGTCGAGCCCGGCAACCTCGACGCGGTGCCCCTCATACATGCGCGACGCATCGCCGCCCGGCTTCATGATCGCGGGGTCGACGAGATCGTAGATGCCCTCGAAGGTCCCGCCCATGCCCGCGGGCCAGTTCATCGGGCAGACATCGAGCGCCAGCCGGTCGGCGACCTCGTCGAGCAGTTCGAAGGGCGGCAGGCCCTCGCGGTCGACCTTGTTGACGAAGGTGATGATCGGCACCGAGCGCAAACGGCACACCTCGAACAGCTTCAGCGTCTGCGGCTCGATGCCCTTGGCGGCGTCGATCACCATCACCGCGCTGTCGACCGCGGTCAGCGTGCGATAGGTATCCTCGGAGAAATCCTCGTGCCCCGGCGTGTCGAGCAGGTTGAAGATCAGCCCTTCATGTTCGAAGGTCATCACCGACGAAGTCACCGAAATCCCGCGCTGCTGCTCGATCTTCATCCAGTCGGAGCGCGCGCGCCGCGCGGCCCCGCGCGCCTTGACCTCGCCCGCGATATGGATCGCGCCGTCGGCAACGAGCAATTTCTCGGTCAGCGTCGTCTTGCCCGCGTCGGGGTGCGAGATGATGGCGAAGGTGCGGCGTTCGGGATGCGGAGCGATCATCGCGCGCGCCTAGCAGCGGCGCGGCGGCGTGGGAAGGGGCTCGGCTTTGGCGATTGCCCGCAGCGGCCATCTCTGTCATCTTCGCAAGCCGGAGAGAGATGGAGGCGCCGCATGTCCCTGTTCCCCAGGATTCAAAGCCCCTGCCCCTACAAGGGCAAGCTCAGCGACATCATGGACGGCGATGTCTGCCGCCTCTGCCATCGCGAGGTGCATGACATCAGCGACATGCCGGTGGCGGAACGCCGGGCGCTGGTCGCGGGATGCAGCGGCGAAATCTGCGTCAGCTACAAGGTGTCGGCCAGGTCGGCACTCGCCGCGATGGCGCTGGGCGCGAGCATGGCGACCCCGGCCCATGCCCAGATCGACGAGGTGCTCGCGGTCGACAGCGAGCCCGCCGACGGCTCCTATTGCCTGGAGGATCAATATATCATCGTCGGCGGCCTGAAGAAGCCGGGCGAGGTCGAGTGGCTGACCGCCGACCTCGACAACAAGCTGCCTGATATGCCCGTCATCTATGACGAGGAGCCCGCCGCGACCGCTCCCGAAGACAAAGCGCAACAGGCTTCGATGCCGCGGGGCGACGGGGATCGCGATCCGCCGCCGCTGGTCAGGGATCGGCTAGGCCGCTTCCTGACCTCGGCAATGCCGCGCCAGTCCAGCAGCGCGGCGACCTGATTGGCCTCGACCATCGCTTCGGGTTCGCCGTCGCCGAGGCTGAGCGCGATATGCGTCGCATCGAAGCCGTTCAGCGAGATATCATAGCTTTTCCAATGCCCGTCGGCGAAGGCGATCACCCAGCTGTGCGGCATGAAGGCATTGCTCGCGCCGTGATAGCGTCCGGGCGAAAAGACGAGGCCGTGCACGACGCGGACCGGGATGCCCGCGGCGCGGCCCAGTGCCGCGAGCACCAGCGCGTCCTCGGTGCAGTCGCCGGCGCGGCGCCGCCACGCGGTGCGGGCCGAGACATAACCGTCGAAGTCGATACGCGGCAGGCGCGCCCGCGCCGCGGCGGCGAGCCGCGCCATCACCGCATCGTCGCTTTTCATGCCGCGCCGCGCCTGCGCCGCCTTGTCCCTGAAGGCGGCATCGTCGCTCTGTATCCACTGGCTCGGTCGCGTCCAGCGCCGGCGCTCGTCGTCGGTCGGTACCGGCACCGATCCACAGCCGGCGCAGATATCGACCTGCCAGCCGCCGCCCTCGCGCCGCACGCGCTGTTCGCCGGTTTCGGGCAGATGAATCGCGACGTCTGCCGGAAGGCCGAAGGCATATCGCATCTGCCCGAGCGCGGCGCGCTGCGTCATATGGACACCCGGCCGATATTGTTCGTGCGCGACGATGCGGCCGCGCGAGAGCAGATCCTCTTTCGTCAGCAGGCCATCGTCGCGCCGCCACGACCGCGCGCTGCCGAGGAGCGGCTGGCGCGCCGCGACCAGCCTGCCTTCGGCATAATCGAGCCAGCGAACCGATTGCAGCCGCCCGCCGCGCGACAGCGTCAGGACAAAGCCGTGGTCGGCACCCGTCCGTTTCGCGAGGGCGAGTTGTACCGGGCGGAATCGCAGCAATACGGGATCGAATTCGGCAATCGACCAGCTCCGCTCCGCCACCGGCTCGGTCAGAAACGGGGTCAGCGCCTCGGGATCGCCGATCGGCAACGCGGGCAAGGCGGCGCTGACCGCATGTCGCTCCCCCTCGCCCGCCGCCTGCCCTTTCAGCATCGCGCCCGATCGTTCCAGGTCGACGCTAAGCAGCGCGGCCGTTGGCGCTCCGCCGCCACTGCCAGCGGATCGGCGCGCCGTCGGCATCGGTCGCGATTCGCAAGGTTTCGCTCAACTCGGTCGGACCATGTCCCGAAACCATGTAGGCGGACTCGCTCCGGCGGACGCTCTCCAGGCCGCCGCCCGCGATCGTCGAGGTCTGCTCGCTTTGGCGGCCGATCAACTGCTCGCTGTCGGCGCGCAGGGCGATCGTCACCTCCTCGCGCGGCGCCGGGGGCGCCTCGCCCCGGGCAACCGCCCCGAGGCCGCCAAGCGCCGCAACGCCGAGGGCCAGCCGCCCCGCCATCGCCGCCCCGGCCCTCATCGGTCGTTTGTCATCGCGCAGATCGGCTCCGTCTCCGCATCCTAGGTCGCGGCGGCGGCCATGCGTGTCAAAGGAAATATAACCGAAGCGGCTGGATTCGCGCGGCGAAGGCGCGCAGACTGCCGGCCATGCGCATTTTCCCGACCGCGCGGCGCTCTCGCCGCCCTTCTGACCCCCGCTGTCGTCGCACAGGCCCCCGCTCTCAACGGCGAATATCGGCTCGCCGAAGGTCCCGACGTCGGCGGCGGGCTGGTCGTCGCGCCCGACGGACGATTTCTTTACGTGCTCTATGCCGGGGCGCTTGACGAGCGCGCCGAGGGGCGCTGGGAACGGCAGGGCGAGGCGGTCTGCCTGTTCACCGAGCCGAAGCCCGTGCCGCCCGCTTTCGAGAAGATCGCGCCGGTCGATGTCGAGGGCGCGCGGCCGACGATCCTCGTCACCTGGCCGAGCGGCGAAGGCGTCGGGGGGGTCACCTTCATCATCGGGTTCGACCGCGGCGATCCGATCGAGAATTATACGCAATATGACGGCTGGACGATGCCCGAAGGCGACCGCCGCACGCCGCGCTGGGTCGAGGTGCGCGAGCCGATCTACGATATTGCTGCGCCGCGGTACGAACTGGGTGCCGAGGATGGCGGGCGGCTGCATCTGCGGCTCGTCCCGAACGATATCGGCGTGGTCGATTTCAATGGCGCCTGCGTCGAGGCGAGGGAGGACGGCGCCGTGGTCCTGCGGCGCAAGGAAGGCGAAATGCGATTCGTGCGGTCCGAGACGGAGGCGGGCGACGAATGACGGAAATGCGGGGCCGTCCCCCCAAGCTGCCTCCTCTGTCCGGATGCCCCCAAAGAAGATGCGATTATATCCTTTGCAAACACAAGCGGCCTGTCGGGATCGGGGTGGGGAGCGGACGTTCCGCCATAATCCGTTCCCCGGCGAAGGCCGGGGTCCAGAGCGTAACAACGCAACAGCCGGCGTTCTACTGCCCTGGACCCCGGCCTTCGCCGGGGATCAGGTCGGGTATGTCCGCAACCGCCCGAAAGCGTCCATTCCGTCCCGCGTTCGCAAAAGACATCATCGCCAAAGAAAATGCCGCCGCGTTTAGGGGCGCGGCGGCATCTGGCGCCCGCGGGCGCCCTTTGGTTCCGTCAAATCAGGGGCAGCGCAGATCGCGCACCGGGGCGCTGGCGTCGCGCGTCTTCCAGCTGCCGTCGGGCGCCTTGTATTTCTCGCCCGGCTTGGTCTTGGCGATCAGGTTGCAGCCGGTGACGAAGGCGAATTGTTCGACCGTGCTGCCCGCCGGGGCGCCCTTGGTATAGGCATCCTTGCGCTTGATATTGATGTCGTCGACGATCGCGCGCACCGCGGGCGTCGGGGTCGAGGCATAGCCGAGATAGCCGTCGGGCTGCTCGCCGACCTGCCCCGCCGCGCGGGCGGCCTCATAGGCGGGATCGCGCTGCGCCATCGCCGAGGGCACCAGCAGCGCGACCGCGGCGGTCGCGGCCACGGCGGCCATCGCAATTCCGGTCGGTTTCCACATCTTCATCATCATTTTCATTCCCTGTCAGAATATCGAGCTATTCTGTTCGATCAGCTTCTTGGCATCGCCATCAAGCCGGTACACGATTTCCTGCTTGATGTTGATATTGAGGTTGATCTCGATCGGTTTGTCCGGCGTTTCGATCTGCACGCAGCCCGTCAGGGCCGCCGCGCCGATCGTCATCGCAAGACCGCGACCGATCACGGCCCGCCTCCTCGCTTCATGTCTTGTCGTCTTCATTGCACGGGCTCGCTTGCTGAAGGCTGAACGATGGTATTTGCCGCCGCGGCTTCGGCGTCCTGCTGCGCCTGCATCAGCGCGGGCAGATTCTGTTCGATATAGACGGTGGGATCATAAAAGCCCTTGGCCGATGTGATCAACTGGCGGAACGGCGCCTGGATCTTGATGTTGAAGACGAAGGGGAGTTTCGCGACCTGGCGCGTGATGAAATTCTGCGTCGCGCCCTCGCCCTGACCGATGCCGCCGAAGCGGATGTCGGTGACCATCTCGCCGTCGAGGTCGCCGTTGAGGACGATCGTCAGGTCGTCATATTTGAGGCTGCGCAGCGCACCGAAGGCGAAATTGGCCATGGCGCCGAGGTCGTGGTTGGTGAGTTCGCCGACGTAGGCGAGCGTGCCGCCGCCGTCGCGCGCATCGATGCGGCCGCCGACGATGCGGCCGCCGAGGCCGTCGAACTCGACCGGCAGGGTACCGTCGAACTTGCCGCTGGCGTTGATATTCTCGAAGCCGAAATTCTGCAGGAACACCGCGGCATCGACCCCGACGAGGTCGAAGGTCGAGCTGGCGCGGCTGGTCGGCATTGAAGTCGAGCGTCGTCGGGTGGAGCTCGAGCTTGCCGCCCGCGAAGGGCCAGCTGCCGCCCTGGATACGCACGCGGTTGTCGCCGAGCAGCTGATATTCGATCTCGCCGTCGAGCACCGGAATGCCGGGGTTGACCTCGGCGAGGCTGACCTTCTGGCCCGGCGCCGAGCGCAGCCCGATCAGGTCATCGAAGGTCAGCGTCGTCGTCGCTCCCGCGACGGGGCCGAAGGCGGCCGCCAGATCGGTGTTCGCGGTCGCAAAGGTGCCGCGGCTCGTCACCCCGTCGGGCGACCAGTCGATGCGCCCGTCGCCGACCACCGAACCCCGCACATTGGCGATCACGCCGAGCGCGAGGCGGGTCAACTGGTCGGGCTGGAACGTCTCGCCGAAGCGGAGTTCGGGGACCTTGAGGTCGGCGTGGCCGGTCCCGCTGCCGAGGTCGTGCGCGATCGCCGTGTCGAGGACATGCGTACCGCTTCGCCGTTCGCCAAAGGCCGCCGTCGCCTCGATCCGGCCATCGACAAGGCGCAGCGACGCATTGGTGCTGACCAGCGGGAAGAAGCGCGCTTCAGGCTCGGCGTCGGTCAACAGCAGCGACCCGTCGAGCGCCAGCACACCGGATGCAAAGGTCCAGCGCCCGTCGATCCCGCTCATCTCCAGCGGCACCGCGCCGATCTTGCCCGCCGCGTCGGCCAGTTGGCCCGCAAAGCCCCTGGGCGCCGGGGCACCGGTGATCCGATCGGCGCTGAACCGCGTGATGCTCTCGCTCTGCCCCAGCCGCACATCGGCGCGCGCCAGCGACCAGCGCATCGTTGCAAGGTCGATATCCCCGGCGCCCGAAGCGAAGGCGAAGGGGGAGGAACCGCTCGTGCCGCGAAGCGCGATGCCGGGAATGCGGATCTGCCCGCTGAGGCCTCCCGGCCCCGCGGCGAGCAGCGGCTGTCCGGCGCGGCTGCACAGGTCGATCGCCGGCCCGGCCAGCCGGAAGCCGCCAACCTCGATCCGCTGGGCCGCGACGCGGCGGCATCCGCCGTCGAGCGCCAGCGCCCCGGTCGGCGCCAGCGCACCACTCACCGGCACGCGCAACCGCTCGACGCGCCCGCCCGCGAGCGGCCCCGTCAGCTCGGCGACGGTGTCGAAGCGCAGCGGTCCGCCGAGCCGCGCCCGAAAAGCGCACCGGCTGCAGCGCCAGTTGCGACCCTTCGGCGGCATAGGGTTCGATCCGCGCAAGGCCGGTCAGCGCCCCGTCGGCGCGGCGCTCGATATCGAGCGTGGCTTCGGGCAACCCGCCGCCACCGAACGCCCATCGCCCCTGAATCACGACGCCGGGCCGGGCCGCGCCGAAGGCGTAACCGATGCGGCTCCCGCCGGTCCCCGACAGCCGCGCGCCGCTCTCGCTGACCAGATCGGGAGCAATCAGGTCGATCCGCGCCGCCTGCCCCTCGCCCGCCAGCGCGAAGCCGGTCTTGCCAGATATGTCGCCTAGCATCCGCGCGACGGCGCCGGTCGCCCTGGCCGCCAGGGGACCGATAGGACTGCCGTCCAGCCCCTTCGCGCTCGCCGCGATCCGTTGCCTCAACCCGGCGCTCGCCGCGGCGCCCGCGAAGCTGAGCGTCCCCGTCAGAGCGGGCGCCGCCGTCCCGACCGCACCCGTGGCATCGAGATCGACGCGGTTTGCCGCGAAATCCGGGCCGGCGAGCCGCACCGCTTCGCCATCGAAAGTCAGCGCGGTCTTGCCGGCATCGCCCTTGAACCCCGCGAGCAACGCCACCCGCCCGGCGCGCACCGGCCCCACCGCCAGCGACGCCAGCACCGCGTCGGCCTTGCCATCCCAGTTCGTCAGTTGCTCCCCCAGCGTCACGTCGAGCGCGACTTGCGGCGAGGCGGCGACCACGCCCGCGTCGGCACAACGCAATTCCTTCCCCCGCAGCGCGCCCTGCAACCGCGGCTTCAGGTTCCGCACCGTCACGGGCCCATAAAAGCTGATCGCGTGCCCCGCACATCCGGCTGCGGTCAGGGTAAGCGCCACCATCGCCAGCGTTCCGGAAAAATTGCGCTGCAAATGCCCGCGTCCGTTCAGCGCCGCGCCGATATTGCCCCATGGCGTCTCGACCCGCGCCCGCGCGTCGGTCAGCACCGCCGACAGGTCGGGCAAGGCGAAGGGATCGGTGCTTGCCGGATCGCGGAACTTGTCGAGCGCGCCGAGCGACAGCCGGCCGTCGACGAACCGCCCATGGAGCCGCACGCCGTCGGCGCTGACCGACGATATATAGGGGCCGCGCAATCCGTAACCGAGCGAGATCTCGACCACGCGCGCCGTGAGGTCGGGCCGCTTCGGATCGCCGATGACGACGTTCGATATCCGCTCGGTCCGGAACCCGATGCTTTCGATCGTGTAGCTTGCGGGAACGCCGTAGGATTCAAGCTGCTCGCGCACGAATTTGTCCGCGATCGGCTCACGCGCCAGCCACAGCACGCCGACAAGCACGATCAGCGCACCGCCCGTCAGCCAGCGTTTCTTGATGCGGCGGCGGCGCTTGACCGGCGTTTCGGAGTCGGCGGGGTCGGTCATGGCGCTTGTGTTCGATCCTCGTGCGCCCCGGCGGGTCCGCCCTTTGCCGTCAGATAACGCCGAAATGGCGCAATTGGCTGCAAAAGACAGAAGGTTGCCATAGACGCCAAACCTTATGGCCGTTGAGTGCGCCTCACAAGCTGCTATTCCCCGGCCGATGGGGGATGAACCGGATCATAAGGGCCATCGCGCCCGGCTGCGCGCGCGGCTGCTCGACAGCGGCGGCGACGCGCTCGCCGATTACGAGCTGGTCGAATATCTGCTCGCGCTCGCGATCCCGCGCCGCGACACCAAGCCGCTCGCCAAGGCGCTGCTGCGCGAATTCGGCTCGCTGGCGAAGCTGATCGGCGCCGAGCCGGAGGCCTTGCGCCGCATCGACGGCCTCGGCGACGGGGCTATTGCGGCGCTCAAGATCGTGCAGGCGGCCAATCTGCGGATGCTGAAGGGCGAAATCGCCGGCCGGTCCCTGCTGTCGAGTTGGGACGCATTGCTCGACTATCTGCGCGCCGACATGGGAGCGCTCGACATCGAGCGCGTCCGCGTCCTCTATCTCAACAGCCGCAACATGCTGCTGCGCGACGAAATCGCCAGCGAGGGGTCGGTCGACCAGTCGGCGATCTACGCTCGCGAGGTCATCAAGCGCGCGCTCGAACTCGGTGCCGCTGCGATTATCCTCGTCCACAACCACCCCAGCGGTATCCCCGAACCCAGCCGTCAGGACATCGCGATCACGCGCGAGATCGCCGCCGCGGCGGCCAAGCTGGGCATCCAGCTCCACGACCATATCATCGTCGGCGACGGCGATTATCGCAGTATGCGCGGGATGGGGCTGATTTAAGGGACCGCTGCGCCGCGGCGGGATGCCCTGTCTGGAGCGGATGGCAAGCGTTGCTCCCAGCCGCCGCGCCAGTGAATGTGGAGACCGCTACCGGTCTCTTCGGGAGCCGATGGCGGCGCCCACCTTCGCGCCGCCGCAGCCTCGCATTTCGTCCAGATGCCCCTCCTCCCGTCCCCCCTTGCACTGGCCGCTCAAATCGGTCACAACTTTACGTGAACGTAAAGGTAAAGCCCGACGTCACCCCGCGAGAGGAGTTCTTCCCCATGACGACCCCGACCTATGAGACGATCAAGCTCGACATCGCCGACCATGTCGCGACGATCACGCTGAACCGCCCCGAACGCCTCAACTCGATGCCGCCCGCGATGGCCGACGAGATTCGCGATGCGCTCGATCACCTGCCCCTCCTCGGGGCGCGCGCGCTGCTCATTACCGGCGAGGGGCGCGGCTTCTGCTCGGGGGCCGACCTTGGCGGCGACCGCGCGGCATCGGCGGTCGGGGGCGGCGCAAACAGCCGCAAGGCGCTGCGCACCAGCTACAACCCGATGCTGCTGGCGCTCGCCAATCTCGACATTCCCGTCGTCACCGCGGTGAACGGCCCCGCGGCGGGCATCGGCTGCAGCCTCGGGCTGTCGGGCGACTTCACCTTCGTCGGCAAATCGGGCTATTTCCTCCAGGCCTTCGTCAACATCGGGCTCGTTCCCGACGGCGGCTCGTCGTGGCTGCTGCCACGCCTCGTCGGCCTGCCGCGCGCGGCGCAGATGATGATGCTCGGCGAAAAGATCGGCGGCGAACAGGCGGCCGAATGGGGGCTGGTCTACAAGTGCGTCGAGGACGCCGACCTGCTGACCGAGGCCCGCGCGCTCGCGACGCGCCTTGCGAACGGCCCGACGGTGTCGCTGGGCACGATGCGCCAGATTCTGCGCGCCGGCCTGTCGCAAAGCTATGCCGAAACGCTCGACGCCGAGGCGAAGGGCCAGTTCGTCGCCGGCAACAGCGAGGATGCGGTCGAGGGCGTGCTGGCGTTCCAGGAAAAGCGCAAGACGGCGTTCAAGGGGAAGTAAGCAAAAAGCCCCTCCCCTTCAGGAGTGTCAGGTAAACCGTCCGGGGGACGGTTTACCTGACACTGGGTTGGGGTGGGGGCCCGAAACCTTGTGCGAGGCCGCTGCCCCCCACCCGCTGCGACTAACGAACAAGTTCGTAAGTCTCGCTGCCCTCCCCTGAAGGAGAGGGCTTTCCATCTGTCGCCCTACTCCGCCGCTTCCTCGACCATCGCCTTCTTGTAGATGCTCGTGCGCGGATAGGAGCAGAGGCGCATCACCATCGGCTCGAAGAACTCCAGCGGCTCGCTGTCATAGTCGGGGTCGAACAGCCGGCGCGTCATATTTCTCGCAGAATTCCGCGCAGGCCGCGTAATGAGGATGATCCCTGAACTGGTCGCGCATGTCGCGGTCGAGGCCCAGATAGTGGAAGAAATAATGGCCCTGGAAAATCCCGTGATGCTGGACGATCCACAGATTCTCCTCTGACAGAAAGGGTTTCAGGATCGCCGCCGCGACGTCGGGATGATTGAACGCGCCGAGCGTATCGCCGATATCGTGGAGCAGCGCCATCACGACATATTCCTCGTCGCGGCCGTCACGGTGGGCCCGCGTCGCAGTCTGCAGGCAATGTTCGAGGCGGTCGACCGGAAAACCCCCGTAATCGCCGCCGAGCAGTTTCAGATGGTCGAGGATGCGTTTGCCGTTCTGCGGCGCGAACGCCTTCTGCTCGCGCGCGATGATATCCCAATCTTCCTGCGTCCCGTCGATCATCGAACGGAAGGACGCGTGATCGTGCGTCATATCGGTCATGGCAGCCTCTCCTCTGGTTGGAGAGAGCCTAAATTATTCGTTCCAATTTGCAACGTTATAGCTGTGCAGCTCATCGCCGGTCAGGCACTGGCGCGGCGCGGCCGCCGGCAAAGCCGCGTCGCGATCGAGCGTCCCGGTCAGCAACCGCCGCGAAACGCCCATGCGGATCAGATAGCCGGAAACAGCCAGGCTCTGCCGCGCGACATCGGCCTCGCTCGTCGATCCCCCCGGCGGATCATAAAAATGTCCAAGGTCGAACACCGCCGACGGATCGACCGATCGGACATGCCCGCTGAGGAACAGCAGGGCGCATGCGCCGGTGCATTCGGCTCCGGCGGGAACATGCGTCACGAAGCCGCCGATCGACCGGATGATCGCTCCGGCCTCCATCGCGCTGGTCCCGTCGCCACCCGCCGAATTGAAGTGGACGGCCCCGATATCGGGATGCTCGGCAAGCATGGCCTTGAGCCGCACCGGCAGATCGCGGTCGATTTTACCTTCGATCAACAGCGTCTCGCCACGCCCTTCGCGCTGTATGCTCAGGCGCGCCTCGGGAAGATCCCAACCGGCGCGTGCCGGTTCGCACTTGCCGCCCGGCGCGCCCGGCGTCGCGGCAAGGAGCGGTAGCGCCAGCAATGGCGCGAGCAGAAGACGCCTACCCGTCATCATTGTTCGCGACATTATAGGCTTTCACCTCCTTCTGCGTCAGGCAGCGGCGGGTCGACTTGTCGTCATCGGTCGCGATGGCCTTCTGGCGGTACATGACGTCGGTCAGCAATTTCCGCGACACGCCCATCCGGATCAGGAAGTCATTGTCCTCGCTGGCCAGCAGGGCGGCATCCTGTTCGATGTCGCCGATCAGGTCGCGCGTCGCGTCGGTGCCCATCGCGACGCTCATGTCGATCGCACTGCGGTCGCCCGTGCGGGTGAACATATGGACGATAAAAAGGCCGCCGGGATCGACGAGGCGCGGCTGGCCGCCCATGAAGACGAAATTGCACGCGCTGAAACAGGCCCATCCGCTGGGAATGCGCGTGATGATCCCCAGGTTGGAGCGCACGACCCGCCCGGCCGCATTCCCCGCCCGCGCGTCGCCGCCGGGCGAGCGCAGCCAGATTTCCTCGACATCGGGATTCGCCGCCAGCGCCTTGGTCAGGCGGTCGGGAAGCCCGGCGTCGATACGCCCTTCGGCCAGAAGAACCTTCATGCCGCCACGCACGACAGGCGTCAGCGTCATCGTCGGATTCGCCGACCAGTTCGGATTGAGCGGGCACGTCGGGTTCGCCGGGTCCATCGGCGTCGCCGCCGTCAGGGACATCAAAGCGGCGAGCGCGGCGATCGGCCGCACGACCTTAGGCAGCCGCAATGACATAACGCGGCTCACCCGGCCCCTTGCACATGCGTTTCGACACGCGCGTTTCCTCGCCCTCGACGATCACGACGTCGGTCACGTTCATGCACTTGCGGCCGCCGCTCTCGGTATTGATCGACGCCACCGTCGATGATCCGCTGACATTTTCGCGCGTCTCGCTGGTCCAGCTCTCGGTCGCCCCCACTTCCTCGCCGCGCGTGACGGCTTCGGTCGCCGCCGCGGCCTGCACCTGTTCGCCCGGATCGAGGCGGCAGGCGATCGCGTCGGTCAGCGTGCCGCTCACCGCCGAAATCGGCACATAGGAATATACGCCGGCCTTGCTCGCCGCGCTGCCGACCGCGCTGCGGATCACCCCGCCCAAAATGGCGCGCCCAGCGCCGCTTCCCTTCTTGCCCTTGGGACAGCCGCCATTGTCATTGTCGCTGGAACTCGGCGCCGGACTTGGCGTCACCTTGCTCAGCAATCCACCAAACTGCGCCTCGGCTTAGCGCTACCACCAGCAGGCATGCGGCCAGAGCCGTCGGCTGCCGCCAACAAAATCTTCCGCATTATTTTGCTCCACGCATGCACACCCGGACCGGGCAATATGCGATCCCCATAGCGCCCCTTCATGCCACCGGCAGTGATTTTCATCAACTCCCGCCGCAATGTCACCTAGACAGGTTGAATTAAGGGTGAATATGCATCACTAGCGATATCATGCTGTCGCAAAAGACCCGCTATACGATCCGCGCCTTTCAGCATCTTGCCGACCATTGGGGCAAGGGCCAGGTGCAGCTTGCGGATATTGCGGAGGCACAGAATATCCCGCCCAAATTCCTGACCGTGATCCTGTCCGAAATGGCGCGCGAGGGCCTGCTCATCTCGCAGCGCGGACGCGACGGCGGCTATCAGCTCGCGCTGCCGCCGATCGACATCAGCTATGGCGACCTCGTCCGGCTGACGCGCGGCTCGCTGGCGCTTGTCCCCTGCGCGGCGCGCAACGCGCACGAGCATTGCAAGAATTGCCTGCCCGAGGCCGATTGCCGGATGCGCAGCCTGATGCTGAAGGTCCGTGACGACACGGCGGCGATCCTCGACCGCATCAGCCTCGCCGACCCGATCGAGATGCAGCCCCTGTTCGAAAAGGAAGAGGCGGCGGAATAAGCCGCTGCGGCGCGCAACAAAAAAGGCCCGCGCAAGCGGGCCTTTTTGTCTGAAATGGTGGAGCCTAGCGGGATCGAACCGCTGACCTCCTGCATGCCATGCAGGCGCTCTCCCAGCTGAGCTAAGGCCCCGTGCCATTTCGATATGATCGCAATCGGGTGTCTGCGATCGGGTGGCCGCCTTTAGCAGCGCGGACGACCGATGCAAGGGGCCAATTGGCCCTTTGCGCAAAAAATCAGGTTTCGACGTCCTCGTCGTCGCCGGTCGCGACGCCCAGATCGTCGTCGCCGCCGAGATCGACGTCATTGTCGGGCGAGATCGCTGTCGTCGTCGACATCGACGTCCAGATCCAGATCGTCATCGGCCTCCGGCTCCTTGACGACCTTGCCGGGCTTTTCGACTTCCTCGAACGGCATCGGCTGCTTCGATTTCAGCACCGATTCCGGGATCCAGGCATAGCCGCAATTGATGCAGCTGACCGGGTCATCCTTGGTCAGATCATAGAATCGGGTGGCACATTTCGGGCAGCTACGCTTCGTGCCCCATTCAGCCTTCACCATAAACGCCTCATAACCTTTTGGAAACAGGATAAAATATCGGAAAGAGAGACAGCAACTGGATGGCCGTCCGTCAAATCGGCGTGCGCCTTGCCAGATTGCAACGCCGCTGTCAAAAGCCGCACGCCATGACCGATCAAAGTCCCAGCCCGCGCAGCTTTTCCGCCGCCGCTCCGCTCCAAGGTAGGATCGCGATCCCCGGGGACAAGAGCATCTCGCACCGCGCGCTGATGCTGTCGGCGCTGGCGGTCGGGACAAGCCGCGTCACCGGGCTGCTCGAAGGCCATGACGTGCTCGCCACCGCGGCGGCGATGCGCGCGATGGGGGCCGGCATCGAACGGCGCGACGGCGGCGAGTGGGTGATCGACGGCGTCGGGGTCGGCGGACTGCTGCAACCCCGCGCCGCGCTCGACATGGGCAACAGCGGCACCTCGACCCGCCTGCTGATGGGGCTCGTCGCCAGCCATCCGATCACCGCCACGTTCGTCGGCGACGCCAGCCTGTCGGGGCGCCCGATGGGCCGCGTCATCGACCCGCTGTCGGCGATGGGCGCCGATATAACGGCCTCGCCCGGAGGGCGGCTGCCGCTGATGGTGCGCGGCCTCGCGCCCGCCATCCCCCTGTCCTACCGCCTGCCCGTCGCCTCGGCGCAGGTGAAGAGCGCCGTGCTGCTCGCGGGGCTCAACACGCCGGGCATCACCGAGGTGATCGAGCCGGTGCCGACGCGCGACCACAGCGAGCGGATGCTGAAAGGCTTCGGCGCCGACCTGAGCGTCGAAGCGGACGCCGGCGGCACCCGCCATATCCGCATCCGGGGCGAAGCCGAACTCGCGCCGCAAACGATCGTCGTTCCCGGCGACCCCTCGTCGGCCGCCTTCTTCATCGTCGCGGCGCTGATCGTGCCGGGATCGGAGGTCACCATCGCCAATGTCGGCCTCAACCCGACGCGCGCGGGGCTGGTCGAGGTGCTGAAGGCGATGGGCGGCGACATCGAGCTTATCGACGCCCGCACTGTCGGCGGCGAACCGGTCGCCGACCTGCGCGTGCGCCACAGCGCGCTGAAGGGCATCGACGTCGATCCGGCCGTCGCGCCGAGCATGATCGACGAATTTCCGATCCTCTTCGTCGCCGCTGCGCTCGCCGAGGGGCGCACGACGACGACCGGGCTCGACGAGCTGCGCGTCAAGGAAAGCGACCGCCTGGCGGTGATGGCGACCGGCCTGAAGGCGATCGGTGCGCGCGTCGCGGAGAGCGAGGACGGGCTCGTCATCGACGGCACCGGCGGCAACCTGCTGCCCGGCGGCGCGGGCATAGCCGACCATCTCGACCACCGCATCTGCATGAGCTTCGCCATCGCGGGCCTCGCCAGCAAGGCGCCGGTGACGATCGACGACATGGCGCCGGTGGCGACGAGCTTTCCGGGTTTCGAGGCTTTGCTCGAAAGTCTCCGGCGATGACGGCCTATGTCTCCGCGACCGCCGCAACGGTCATCGGCCTGTTCGGCAGCGCCATTTTCCTCGGCGCCTTCGTTTATGCCAATGCGGCGCGGACCATGGATCCGCTGCTGTTCAACGCGCTCAACCTGGTCGGCGCGATCTGCCTGCTCGTATCGCTGTCGGTCCATTTCAATCTCGCCGCCTTCGTCCTCGAAGCCTGTTGGGCGCTGATCGCGATCTGGGGCCTCGCCCGCGCGCTGCGCCGCCGGAACGCCGCGCCATGATCATCGCCGTCGACGGCCCCACCGCCTCGGGCAAGGGAACCATCGCCAAGGCGCTCGCCGACCGTTTCGGGCTGCCGATGCTCGACACCGGGCTGCTCTACCGCGCGGTCGGCTACCAGACGCAGCTCAACCATGGCGACGCCGACAAGGCCGACGACGCGCTGGCCGCCTGCAGCTTCCCCGACAGCCTGCTCGACGACCCGGCGCTGCGCTACGAGACCACCGGCGGCCTCGCGAGCCGCGTGTCGATCCACCCCGCAGTGCGCGCGGCGCTGTTTCAGCGCCAGGTCGATTTTGCGGGCCAGCCCGGTGGCGCGGTCCTCGACGGACGCGACATCGGCACCGTGATCGCCCCGCACGCCGATGCGAAGCTGTTCGTCACCGCGACCGCTGCCGAACGGGCGCATCGCCGCCATGCCGAAATGCGCGCGCGCGGCGTCGACGTGACCTATGAAGCCGTGCTCGCCGATATCCATGCCCGCGATGCCCGCGACACCGGCCGCGCCGAAGCGCCCTTGCTCCGCGCCGACGACGCGATGCTGCTCGACACGACGGCGATGGACCGCGAGGCCGCGATCGCCGCCGCCATCGCCTTCGTCGAGGGAAAGGTCAGGCGACCCAGTTGATCTCGGGCAGCGTCTCCGGCGCCGGGGCCGCCGGCGCCGCGTGATAGACGCTGGTTTCGCCCACGCCCTTCAGCATCTCGACATGCTGCGGACCGAATTCGCCGCGATTCTTCGCGCGCAGCCAGGTGCTTTCCGAGATGGCGATGCCGCCCACCGGCGCCGTGCCCTCCAGCCGCGCCGCCATGTTCACCGTCTCGCCCCAATAGTCATAGGCCATGCGCGTCGCGCCGATCACCCCGCCGACGACGGGGCCGCTGTGGATGCCGACGCGCAGCCCGACCTCGGTTCCCGCCACCGCCTTCAGTTCGCTCACGCCCGCCAGCACCGCGCGCGCAAAGGCGATCGCGGTGTCGGCGCTGTTGCCGCTGGTGATGTTGCCGCCGGCGATCGCCAGATAGGCGTCGCCGATCGTCTTGACCTTCTCCACCCCATGTTCGGCGGCACAGCGGTCGGCGTGGTTGAAGAAGGCGTTGAGCAGTTCGACCAGATGGCCCGGCGACACGCGCTGCGCGAGCTTGGTGAAACCGACCATGTCGATGAAGATCACGCTCGCGTCGGCATAGCTGTCGGCGACCATCCGCCCGTCGCGGATCCGCTCGACCGCCGCGGGCGGCAGCATGTTGTAGACCAACTCCTCGCTTTTCGCGCGCTCGGCCTCGAGCGCCTCCGACAGGGCGAAGGCGCCGCGGCTCGACCGGTCGATCGCGAAATTGATCGCGATCATCACCAGCGCGCCGCTGACATAGCTGAGGATCGCATACCAGAAGCCGGCGCCATGGTCCTGCAGCGGCATCACCGTGGCGAGAAACACGCTGCATTCGAGCGCGACCCACAGCAGGAACAGCCGCGGCCGCCCCGCGAGCGCCACCGCCGCGAAGGCGCTGATCGCCAGCCGGTTGATCGCGCCGACCGCATGCAGGTCGTCGTCGAGTTCGATGAGTTCTTCGGTCAGGATCACGTTGACCAGCCCGACGAGCAGCGAAATGCCCAGCAAAGCCGCGAAATCGAGCGCGGGCTGCTCGATATAGCGCGGCCAGAAGGTCACCGCGACATAGGCCCCCGCCAGCAGCAGTGTCGCGCCGAGCAGCACCGCGATATGCGCCGAATCGCGCGCCTGGAGGAACACCGGATTGGCGATCGAATAGGCGAGCGCGACCAGCATGAAGAGCACGCCATAGATGCGGACGAAAGGCAGCCGCAGCGTGCGCGCAGTTTCCTGGAAACGCGCCTCGACCGCCGGATCGGCGAACCTGCCGTGCTGCGCCGCCTGCATGGAGACCCCTCTCGATTGCCGAGGGTAGCATAGAATCGAGGTCTTACGATGAAGTTTATCGGAAAAGCCCCCATTGCCGCGGCCCGCACGGCAGCGGTGCGGGCTCGACCTTTCGCCTTGCCAATCGGGGCTTTCGCACCTATATGCCCGCCGTCCGACGGGCGTTTTCGCCGGTCGAGGCACGGACAACCGCCGCTCATAGGAGAGCGTCGGGCGTGGCGGGGCATCCTCGTCGCGCCCTTTTTGCTTTGTCCGTACCTCGCCGATGAGCGTGTGAAGGATGCCGCGTCCGCATCCGGCGGGCATGGCAGTTCGGCCACAAGACCAGCGGATCCAACCGCTTGGCCGGAAACAAACGAAGTAAGGAAGAACATCCATGGCCTCTACGGCATTCCCGACGCGCGACGATTTCGCCGCGTTGCTCGATGAATCGCTGGGCGGCGCCGACGGCGGCTTTGAGGGCCGCGTCGTCAAGGGCACCGTGACCGCGATCGAAAACGACCTGGCAGTGATCGACATCGGCCTGAAGAGCGAAGGCCGCGTGCCGCTTCGCGAATTCGCGATGCCGGGCCAGAAGGCCGACCTCAACGTCGGCGACGAAGTCGAAGTCTATGTCGACCGCGTCGAAAACGCCAATGGCGAAACCATGCTGTCCCGCGACCGCGCCCGCCGCGAAGCCGCCTGGGACCGCCTCGAAGAAGAATTCAACAAGGAAGCCCGCGTCGAAGGCGTCATCTTCGGCCGCGTCAAGGGCGGCTTCACCGTCGACCTCGGCGGCGCCGTGGCGTTCCTTCCGGGTTCGCAGGTCGATATCCGCCCGGTGCGCGACGTCGGCCCGCTCATGGACCTGCCCCAGCCCTTCCAGATCCTCAAGATGGATCGCCGCCGCGGCAACATCGTCGTGTCGCGCCGCGCCATCCTCGAGGAAACGCGCGCCGAACAGCGCTCGGGCCTGATCCTCAACCTCGAGGAAGGCCAGATCATCGAAGGCGCGGTCAAGAACATCACCGACTATGGTGCGTTCGTCGACCTCGGCGGCATCGACGGCCTGCTCCATGTCACCGACATGAGCTACAAGCGCGTCAACCACCCGAGCGAAGTCATCAACATCGGTGACACCGTCCGCGTCCAGATCATCCGCATCAACCGCGACACGCAGCGCATCAGCCTCGGCATGAAGCAGCTCGAAAGCGATCCCTGGGAAGGCGTCGCCGCCAAGTACCCGGTCGGTGCGAAGCTGTCGGGCGTCGTCACGAACATCACCGATTATGGCGCGTTCGTCGAGCTCGAACCCGGCATCGAAGGCCTGGTCCATGTCAGCGAAATGTCGTGGGTCAAGAAGAACGTCCACCCCGGCAAGATCGTTTCGACCAGCCAGGAAGTCGACGTCATCGTCCTCGAAGTCGACAGCGACAAGCGCCGCATCTCGCTCGGCCTCAAACAGGCCCAGTCGAACCCCTGGGGTGCCTTTGCGGAGGCCCACCCGGTCGGTTCGGTCGTCGAGGGCGAAGTCAAGAACGCCACCGAATTCGGCCTGTTCGTCGGCCTGCCCGGCGACGTCGACGGCATGGTCCACATGTCGGATATCGCCTGGGGCATCTCGGGCGAGGAAGCGCTGCACCTCCACCGCAAGGGCGAGGCCGTGCAGGTCGTCGTTCTCGACGTCGATGTCGAGAAGGAACGCATCAGCCTCGGCATCAAGCAGCTTGAAAAGGGCGCCCCGGCCGTCGGCGGCGGCACCGCAGCCGCTGCGGGTTCGGTGAAGAAGAACGACGTCGTCACCGTCACCGTCCTCGAAGTCCGCGACAACGGCCTCGAAGTGCAGGCCGGCGAAGATGGCGCCACCGGCTTCATCAAGCGCGCCGACCTCGGTCGCGACCGCGACGAACAGCGCGCCGAACGCTATCAGGTCGGCCAGAAGTTCGACGCGATGGTCATCGGCTTCGACCGTTCGAAAAAGCCCAGCTTCTCGGTCAAGGCGATGCAGATCGCCGAAGAGAAGGAAGCCGTCGCGCAGTACGGCTCGTCGGACTCGGGTGCGTCGCTCGGCGACATCCTCGGCGAAGCGCTGAAGGCCGGCAAGAAGGGCTGATCGGGCCCGTCCTTTCCGAAATGAGACAGAAGGCCCGCCGGATGCGTCCGGCGGGCCTTTTGATCTCGGCGATATATTTTGCGCCCCTGTTGATTCATGTTAGTCTCACGCCCGCGTTGGGAGGGGTCTCACGCACGGAGCTTAAGCAACGACCGGTAGCCAGCATCGCAAAGATGCGCGTCAACGATAGGGGAAGCTATGATCCGGTCAGAACTGGTTCAAAAGATCGCTAGTGAAAACAGCGACCTACGCCTCGAAGAGGTGGAAAGGATCGTCGATGTTTTCTTCGATTCCATTGTGGACCAGTTGGCGTCCGGGGGCCGCGTCGAGCTGCGCGGTTTCGGCGCCTTCTCGACCCGCAGCCGCGAGTCGCGGACCGGGCGCAACCCGCGCACCGGCGCGGCGGTCGATGTGCAGGCGAAAAGCGTGCCTTATTTCAAACCGGGCAAGGAGATGCGCGAGCGGCTCAACAACTGACGCCGCCGCGTCGCTACCGGCTCAATTCTTGAGCCGGTAGCCGGTCCGGAACACCCAGAAGATCACGCCGAGGCACAGCGTCAGGAAGAGCGCAACCGCGCCCATGCTGACCCCGATGCCGACGTCGCCCTGCCCGAAGAAGGTCCAGCGGAACCCGCTGATCAGATAGACCACGGGGTTGAACAGGGTGATCGTCCGCCACGCCGCGGGCAGCATGTCGAGCGAGTAGAAGGCACCGCCCAAAAAGGTCAGCGGATAGACGACGAGCAGCGGGATCACCTGCAATTGCTCGAAACTCTGCGCCCACACGCCGATGATGAAGCCGAACAGGCAGAAGGTCACCGCCATCAATATCATGAACGCGGCCATCCAGATCGGATGCGCGACCTGCACGTCGACGAACAGATGCGCGGTGGCAAAGATGATCGCGCCGATGATCACCGACTTGGTCGCGGCGGCGCCGACATAGGCGATCACCGTTTCGAGCGGCGACAGCGGCGCCGACAGCATCTCGTAGATCGTGCCCGTCCATTTGGGCATATAGATGCCGAAACTCGCATTGCTGATGCTCTCGGTGAACATCGTCAGCATCATCAGTCCCGGCACGATGAACGCGCCATAGGGCACGTTGCCGACCTCGCTCATCCGGCTGCCGATCGCCGAACCGAAGACGACGAAATAGAGCGCGGTGGTGATCACCGGCAGCATCAGGCTGGTCCACACGGTGCGCCCGAAGCGCGCCAGTTCGAACAGATAGATCGCGCGCACGCCGCGCCAGTTCGCGGTCATGCGGCCTCTCCCTTCACGCCATTCGATTCATGAACCAGCCCGACGAAAATATCCTCGAGCGAGCTTTGCCGCGTGTGCAGATCCTTGAACTGGACCCCTATGTCGGTCATCCGCCGCAGCAGCGAGGGTACCCCGGTCGCCTCGGCGCGGCTGTCGAATTCATAGACGAGTTCGTTCCCCTCGCCCGCCAGCTCCAGCTTCCACTGCGCCAGTTCGGCGGGGATCGCCGCCAGCGGCTCGACGAGGTTGAGCGTCAGCGTCTTGCGCCCCAGCTTCTTGATCAGTTCGTCCTTCCGCTCGACCAGGATCAGCCGCCCGCCGGTGATCACTCCGACGCGGTCGGCCATTTCCTCGGCCTCCTCGATATAATGGGTGGTCAGGATGATCGTCACCCCGCGTTCGCGCAGCGAGCGCACCATGTTCCACATATCGCGGCGCAGTTCGACGTCGACCCCCGCGGTCGGCTCGTCGAGGAACAATATTTCGGGCTCGTGCGACAGCGCCTTGGCGATCATCACGCGGCGCTTCATCCCGCCCGACAATTCCATGATCTTCGAATCGCGCTTGTCCCACAGCGTCAGGTCGCGCAGCAGCTGCTCGATATAGCGGGGGTCACGCTTCTTGCCGAACAGCCCGCGCGAAAAGCTGACCGTCGCCATCACCGTCTCGAACGCGTCGGTGTGCAATTCCTGCGGCACGAGCCCGATCAGCGAACGCGCGGCCCGATAGTCGCGCGCATGGTCGTGCCCCGCGACGGTCACCGTGCCCGCACTGGGGGTGACGATGCCGCAAACGATGCTGATGAGCGTGGTCTTGCCCGCGCCGTTCGGCCCGAGCAGCGCGAAAATCTCGCCCTTGTTGATGGTGAGGTCGACCGACGACAGCGCGGTGTGGCCGCCCTTGTAGGTCTTGCCGAGCCCGGCGATGGTGAGGACAGCTTCCATTGCTGCCCCTCTAGCGGCTCCGCCCCGGCCGGTGAAGCGGCAAACAGCGCTTGACCTCACCGGGGCCATCGGCTTGACCGGCTGCGGCGTGCGGACGTGGCGAAATCGGTATACGCAGCAGACTTAAAATCTGCCGTCCTCGTGACATGCGGGTTCAAGTCCCGCCGTCCGCACCAGCTCTAGCAACGAAACCGGACGCGCCGCCCCACGTTTAGGACTCTTCCGGTTTCGAACCGCACGGCTATGATGGTCAAGCAATGCCACCGCCTAACGCCACCCCGGGAATCGGATCAGGGATCAAACGCATCGCCGCCGCGGCCCTGATCGCGGCGCTGTTGACCAGTTGCGGCCTGTTCGGCGCGCGCGGGCCGGTGCGGATCGCCGCGATCGGGCCGCTCGACGCCGCGGCGAGCCCCATTGGCGGCGAATTGTCGGCGGCCGACGCCGCGTTGCTCAACGTCACCTCGCAAGGACTGGTGGGCTATGACGGCGACGGCCAGATCGACGTCGGTCTCGCCGAGCGCTGGACGGTCACTGCCGACGGGCGCAGCTATGTCTTTCGCATCCGCGAGGCGAAATGGTCGAACGGACGCAGGGTCACCGCGGCCGACGTCGCCGCCATCCTCCGCTCCTATCTCGGCCCGCGCAGCAGGCATGTGCTCAAGGACGACTTTCCGGAGATCGAGACGATCAAGGCGATGACCGACAGCGTCATCGAAATCCGCCTGTCGGTGCCGCAGCCGGGCATGCTGGAACTGCTCGCCCAGCCGTCGATGGCGATCGTCAACCGCGGTCTCGGCTGGGGGCCGATGCGCGCGAAAAAGGCCGGCGGCGCGATCCGCCTGACGCCGGTGCCGGATCCGCTCGCCGAGGACGCCGAAGCGGCCGAGGCCGCGGCGGACGATCCCGCAGCGTCGATCGAACTCGTCGGCACCTCACCAGCGGGGGCACTCGCGCGCTTCAAGAACGGCTATGCCGACGGGGTCATCGGCGGGCGCTTTTCCACCCTCCCCTATTTCGCCGCCTCGAACATTGGCCGCTCGCGGCTCGTCGTCGACCCCGTACCGGGGCTGTTCGGATTCAGCTTCGTCGGCACCGGCAATTTCCTCGCGGTCCAGGCCAATCGCGAAGCGCTGTCGCGCGCGGTCCGCCGCGAGCGGCTGATCGGCGCCTTCGGGCTTCAGGAATGGGAACCGCAACTGACGCTACGCCCCGATCTCTACTCGCGCGCGGCCGGCCCCGCGCCGCTGCTCCCCGCCTGGGCCGATTTCGACGAACAGTCGCGCTTCGTGCAGGCAAAGCGCGTCGTCGATGCCTGGCGCGCCGACGGGCGCGAGATCGAGACGTTGCGGATCGCCGTCCCCGACACACCCGGCGGCCGCATTCTCTACGCCTATATCGCCGCCGACTTTACCCGGCTCGGCGTGCCCAGCCGGCGCGTCCCCGCCGGAGCGGCGGCCGATCTGCGGCTGATCGACGAGGTCATGCCCAACGACGACGCGCTGTGGGGCCTGCGCCGCCTGTCGTGCCGCCCCGATACCTTCTGCCATCGCGATGCGCAGGAGCGGATCGACGAGGCGGGCGCCGCGACGACCGCCGCCGACCGTGCGCGCCTGATCGGCGAGGCCGAGGAACTGCTCGCGAACCATTCGCCCTTCATCCCGCTCGCGACGCCGCTGCGCTGGTCGGTCGCGTCGCAGCGGCTGACCGGGCTGCGCGCCAACGGCCGCGGCCAGCACCCCTTGAATCGCCTGATTGCCCTACCCAACTAACACACCGTATAGTTTTGGGGCGCCCAAGTCCGGGCGCCGCATGAAAGGACCCCGATGGCCCCTTCGACTCCCGACACCGACGCGATGTTCGATGCGTTGATCCCCAATCGCCGCGACCCCGCCGCGCTGCGCAAGCGCGTCGAGACGCTGGAGATCATCCTCGAACGCAGCTTCGTCATCCCCGGCATCAACCGCCCCGTGGGCCTCGACGCGATCGTCGGCCTGGTTCCGGTGGTCGGCGACGTGATCACCGCGGCGATGGGCGCCTACCTGATCTGGGAAGCCCGCAACCTCGGCATGCCGAAATGGAAGATCTGGCGCATGATCGGCAATCTGGGCTTCGACACGGCGGTGGGCGCGATCCCGATCGCGGGCGACGCCTTCGACTTCCTGTTCCGCTCGAACAGCCGGAACCTCAGGATCATCAAGAAGCACCTCGACAAGCACCACCCCGGCACGATGATCATCGATCAATAACCCGGTCTTCCATCGGGCTGTGTGATGGTGCTAGCACAGCGCCATCCATCCCGTTTCCGGAGACCAAGATGTTTCGCGCCCCGCTTGCCGCGCTCGCCCTCAGCTGTTCCGTCGCCGCGCTCGCCGCGCCGGAGGCCGACGATCCCTATCTGTGGCTCGAGGATATCGAGGGCACGAAGGCGCTCGACTGGGTCAGGGCCGAAAATGCCGAAACCGACCGGCTGATCCTCACCCGCCCCGGCTTCGAGGCCGACCGCCGGCGCGCGCGCGCAATCCTCGACGACGATCGCCAGATCGCGATGCCCGGCGAGGTGATGGGGGACATGGTCACCGGTTTCTGGCGCGACGCCGCCAATCCGCGCGGTCTGTGGCGGCAAAGCCCGCTGGACGCCTATCTGGCCGGAAAGCCGGTGTGGACAGTGCTGATCGACGTCGATGCGCTCGGCAAGGCGGAGAAGCAGAGCTGGGTTTGGCACGGTGCCGACTGCCTCGCCCCCGCATACACCCGCTGCCTCGTCTCGCTCAGCCCCGGCGGCACCGACGCCGATATCGTGCGCGAATGGGACCGCACGACCAAAAGCTTCGTCGATGGCGGCTTCACCGTGCCGCTCGCCAAGAGCGCGGTGACGTGGGAAAGCGCCGACGCGCTGCTCGTCGCGACCGACTATGGGCCGGGCAGCATGACGACCTCGGGCTATCCGCGCATCGTCAAGCGCTGGAAACGCGGCACCCCGCTCGCCAGTGCCGAGACATTGGTCGAGGGCGAGACGGATGATGTCGGCGTCGGCGTCGGCGCCGAAATGGACGGCGGCAAGCGCTGGCCGGTCATCACGCGCAACAAGAGCTTCTACACCAGCACCTATTATCTGCCGAAGCCCGGCGGCGACGGCTATACGAGCACCGTCATTCCCGAGACCGCCGATCTGCGCGCGGTGATCGACGGTCAGGCGATCATTTTCCTCAACGAGGATTACGCCGATTTTGCCGCCGGCTCCCTGCTCGCGCTGCCGCTCGACACGATGGCGCGCGGCGATCAGGTGCCGTTCGTTCCGGTGATGACGCCGACCAAGGCGCAGGCGATCGAAAATGTCGCCGCCACCGACGATGTGCTGTGGGTCAAGGCGCTCGACGATGTCGAGGGCAAACTCTTCGCGCTGCGCCGCGACCAGCCGAACGGACGCTGGAGCCAGAAGGAGGTGCCGCTCGCCACCAACGCGACGGTGCAGATCGGGGGCACCATCGGGGCGCGGAACCAGGTCTTCGCGACCACGGAGACGATGCTCCAGCCGCCGACGCTCTATGCCGTCGGCGAGACCGGCGCGCCGCAAGCGGTCCAGAGCCTGCCCGCCGTGTTCGACGCCAGGGAGATGAGCGTCGAAAAACGCTTTGCGACGTCGAAGGACGGCACCCAGGTGCCCTATTTCCTCGTCCGCAAGAAGGGCGCGAAAGGACCTGTCCCCGCGCTCGTCCACGCCTATGGCGGATTCCGCACCGCGCAGACGCCGGGCTACCTCACCGGCCAGCCCTACCGCGCCGGCCCGCTCGGGCTCTTCTGGGTCGAGGACGGCAATGCCTATGTGCTCGCCAATATCCGGGGCGGCGGCGAATATGGCCCCGCGTGGCACCAGGCGGCGCTGTTCGAGAAGCGCCAGAACAGCTTCGACGACCTCCATGCGGTCGCCGAGGATCTGGTGAAGACCGGGGTCAGCGCGAAAGAAAAGATCGCCATCTCGGGCCGCTCGAACGGCGGCGTGCTCGTCGGCGCCGCGATGGAGCAGCGCCCCGACCTGTACGGCGCCGTGATCTCAGGTTCGCCGCTCAAGGACATGAAACGCTATAATAAATTGCTCGCGGGCGCGTCGTGGATGGACGAATATGGCGACCCCGACAAGGCGGAGGACTGGGCCTATATCTCGAAATATTCGCCCTATCAGAACATCAAAAAGGGCGTGAAATATCCGCCGATCTTCCTCTATCTCTCGACCAAGGACGACCGCGTTCACCCCGGCCACGCCCGCAAATTCGCCGCGCGGCTGAAGGACTATGGCAACACGGTCTATTATCACGAATATATCGAGGGCGGTCATTCGGTCGGCGCCGACCATGCCGAGGACGCGATCCGCGCCGCGATGCTTCACGCCTTCCTGCTGCGCGAACTGACCGAAAAGAAATAACCGCCGATGGGCTCAGTCGGCGGGGGCGTCCAGCGCCCGATCGACGAGCCGCGCGACATCGGCGAAGGCCGGCGCCTCGCACGCCGCGACATATTCGGCGCGCAGCCGGACGACAAGGTCGGCGATCGCGGGAATATCGTCGATCAGGTCGATGCCCTGCCCCGCCGACCACAGATTCTTCCACGGTTTGACGCCTTCAGGCAAATGGTCATAACCCCGGCCGTGCGCCACCGTCGGCTGCGGCAGGTTTTTCGGGTCGAGCCCGAGCCGCTCCATCGACGGCCGCAGCCAGTTGGCGGCGACGCCCGCGATCTTCGGCGTGAACATCAGGTCTTCGGAGTGGTTTCCGACCAGCATCGCCGCATAGGCCGGATCGATCGCCGCCTCCTGCGTGGCGATGAAGCGCGTGCCCATATAGGCCAGGTCGGCGCCCAATATCTCCGCGGCGCGGATCGCCGCGCCGGTCGAGATCGACCCCGCCATCAGCAAGGTGCCGTCGAAGATGCGCCGGATGCGCGGTACGAGCACCAGATGCCCGATATTGCCCGAATGGCCGCCGCCGCCTGCCCCGACGCAGGTCATTCCGTCGACCCCCGCCGCGATCGCCTTTTCGGCGAAGCGCATCGAGACGACATCGTGGAAAATCTTCAGGCCCGCATCGTGGACGCGTGCGGTCAGGTCGGCGGGATTGCCGATCGCGCTGATGATGATGTCGACGCCGTAACGCTTGCAGGCATCGAGATGCTGCGCCGCCTCGGTGGGTTCCATCTTCGTTGCCAGATTGATCGCCAGCGGGCCGATACGCGCGCCGGGATTTTTCTCGGCATGAAGGTCGAGTGCGGCGCGAATGTCCTGTAGCCACGCCTCGAACTGCTCGAAACTGCGTGTATTCTGCCGCGGCAGCGCGCCCATGATGCCCGCCTGGCATGCGGCGATCACCATCGCCGGATTGCTGACCAGAAACATCGGTGCACAGACGGCGGGAAGCACCAAGCGGTCGCGCAGCGCGGGATCGAGAGCCATGACATTCCTCCTCCGCGCGCTCCGGCGCATTCCCCTTAATCATTTATATGTTTTCTCGATGCCCGCATCGCGATTGTCAAGAGTGCGTGCGCGGGGATGTCCGGCGTTCGCGCCGCCAGGCGCTGGGCGATACGCCCGTCGCGGCGGTGAAGACGCGGCGGAACGAGGGAACATCGGCATAGCCGACGAGCTGCGCGATCTCGGTCACCGAGCGGCTGGTTTCGGCGAGCATCGACATGGCGGCATCGACGCGCGTCCGCTGGACGAACTCGCGCGGGCTCGCCGACCCCGCCGCGCGGAACCGGCGGATCAGCGACTGGTGACTGACGCCGAGGTCGCGCGCGAGATCGGAAATCCGAAAGCGCCGGGTGAAGCGGTCGCGGATCCAAAGCTGCGCGCGCGCGACGAAGGGATCGGTCGCGGCCGCCAGCGGCCCGGCGAGCGGGCCCGGCGGCTCGCGCGCGGCAAGGCTGCGTCCGAGCGTGAGCGAGAAGGCCTCCGCGAACAGGCGCGCGACCAGCGCCGCGCTGTCGATATCGCGGCTGCAGGTCCAAAGGTTGCCCGCGCGGCGGATGACATTGTCGGTATCGGCCTGCACGCGCGGAAACAGCCGCCGCAGTGCTCCGACCAACCGCGGGCTCGCCGCGCAGCCGGCCCCGTCGAGCAGACCCGCCGCGGCAAGGTGCAGCACGCTCGCCCCACAGGCCCCAATCTGAATGCCCTCCGCCGACCGTTCGTGCAGCCAGCGGTGAAGCGGCGCAAAGGCGGGCAGCCGCTGCTCGAACGCATCGGGATCGGGCAGCTGGAAGGAGGGAAGGAAAATCATACGCGGCGCGGTCGCCTCGGCCAGCTTGGCCGTCGGCCGGAAAGCCGCGCCCGCCGACCAGTTCGATCCGGTCGCCCTCCGCCGCCAGCAGCCGCAGCCCCGTCTGCATCCGCGCATAGTCGCCGAGCGCGGGGTTGGTCGCGAACACCTCGCCGAGCCGCGCATGAGCGTCGACCATCGCGCCGAGGGGGGCGACATAGCCGGGCGAAGTGACGACGGCGACGAGAAAGGACATAGGGACGATCCGGAATTTTGCCCCTCTATAATGTCAATATCGCCCCTTGTTGTCGAGAGCACCGGCGGCGCACAATCACCGCAACGACGGCCCGCGACAGGGATTGCGGGCGGAGAGGAGCGAAAGGACAGGCCATGGCGACCCAGCCGCTTTACATGCCCGACGCAAAGGATCTCGACGTGATGAGCGTCAAGCCGGTGCGCGAGCTCGAATCCTGCAACCATCTGCTCGACGCTCACGATGCACTGATGCGCTTCCACGACGAGGAAGGCTACATCCTGCTGCGCGGCGTACTCGATCCCGCCTCGGTCGAGGAAGCACGTCAGGCGATGTTCGCCGTGATGGAGCGCCACGGGCTGATCGCGCCCGGCGCGACCGAGCCCGTGTGGACCGGCACCCCCTCGCCCGGCGGCATGGAGGAAAGCCCCGAATTTTCGGGCATCGCGCGGCGGCTGATCGAAAATCCGGCGAATATGAAACTGATGGAGAAGATTCTCGGCGAGCCCGCCTGCATCCTCCCGATCGTCCAGTATCGCGCCTATCCGCCTGGCGGGTCGATCACCGGCGTCCACCAGGACGGCTTCTTCAGCCCCGGCATCCGGAATTACAAGCCGGTGTGGACCCCCCTCACCAATTGCGAGCGCGAGGTCGGCGGGCTGATGCTCGCGGTGCGCCAGTGCAACCGCGGTTTCTTCCACAATGTGGCGAAGACGCCGAGTTCGATTCCGGAGGGCGTGATCCCCGCCGACAGCTGGGCGACGACCGACTATTTTCCCGGCGACGTGCTGATCCTCAATCCCTGCACCCCGCACGCCAGCATGCCCAACACCTCGAACCGCTGCCGGGTGACGATCGACACGCGGGTGCAGTCGGCCGCCGACCCGCGCGTCCTGCTCGCCGACATCGTCGCGGCCGACGAGGACAGCATCCGCGTCCGCACCGCCGACGGCGCCGAGCGCCGCTTCACGGTCGACGACGACACCTTCATCCGCATCGAGCATCCGGGCGTGCGCCAGAAGCGCGCCGACTATGTGCCGAGCGCGGCACCGGGCAAGCGCATCGTCGTCGTCTTCGACGGCGACCACGCCGAAACGCTGCGCCGGGCGTCGGAGAACTGACTTCCGATGGGAGGGCGATGTTACCTGAACCGCGATCAACTCAACACCGTTCGTGCTGAGCTTGTCGAAGCACTGTTCTTCTCTTTCGTTGTCAGAAGAAAGAACGGCCCTTCGACAGGCTCAGGGCGAACGGCTCATATTTGATGCACATCTCTCTTGCGGTGCGAAACCCCCTCGGCCGCGTTCGAACCCAGCGTGCAGAGCGGCAGCGCCGACCCGCCGGCGGCGTTGCTGCTGACCTCCAGGTTCGACATGCCGACGCGCGTCCCCAGGCGCGCGGTGCCGATCGTCTCGACCGCGGTATAGCCGCGCACATGCATCACGATCGCGTCGCTGCGGTCGCAGGCGATTTGCAACGTCTCGCCATTGGCGAGGTGCAGCACGCCGCGCCCGGCGCGCGGGGTGAGCGCGTCGGATTCGAGCTCGACGACGACGTCGCTGTCGACGATCGCGATCGTCCCGCCGTCGCGCCAGACATAGCCGACCTTCAGCACCCGCCCCTCCTGCACCAGATGGATGACGTGCGTCGTCAGGTCCGGCCCGAAGACGCAGGGCCACCAGCGCGTGCCCCGGCTCGTCGACCAGTCGCGCCGCGCCCACGACCGGTCGCGATAGCCGAGCGCGTCGATCGCCACCTCGCGGTCGCCGATGCGGATCGTGCCCCTCATACGGCCCGACACCTCGAAATGATGCGCGGCGCCCGCCAGCTGCCGACCGGGCATGGCGATCGCATGATAGTCGAAGCGCGGGTGGAAATCGGCGAAGCGCAGATCGGCCTCGCAATCGGGAAAGTCGGCGGCGATATGCGCATCGCCGTCGAACAGCACGCGCAGATGCGGCCCCCATCCCATATGCGCCTCGCCCCGGTCGCCCGCGCCGAGCGGCGCGCCGGTGACGTTCGAGCGGAAGCGCAGGCCGTCGTGCGTGAAGACGCCGAAGCAGCTGTTCACGGCCCCGGCGACCGGTTCCTGCCCCAGCCGCCAGAAGCCGCCGACGCCCGCCTGGCGGTCGTGCCAGACGAACAGGCTGCTTTCCTGCCACAGCGGATCGTCGGTCGGGACATGCGGGCGATCGTCGGCTTCGGAGAAGATGTGCATCAGGGCCTCCCGTGGGCGATGGCGGCAAGAGGACGGGCATGACGCGCAGCAGCGACGATCTTCGTGACATATTGAACGATTGGGCGCGCGGAGCGCTCGCGCATCTGGGGGTCGTCACGTTCGGCTCGATCGTCGCGGCCGAAGGCGGCGCGTCGAGCGAGACCTGGCTCGTCGACGCGCGCGTCGGCACCGAAAATCGCCGCTGGGTGCTGCGGATCGAACCGCGCGGGCATCAGGTCTATCAGGACCCGTCGGTCGAGCGGCAATATCGGGTGATCGAGGTACTCGCGGCGCAGCCGGGCCTGCCGGTGCCGGCGCCCGTCGCCTGCGAAACCGGCGCGACGCTGCTCGGCGCGCCCTTCTTCCTGATGGAGCGCGCCGAGGGTGCGGCGCCCCCGAACGGCTATCACCGCGAAGGACTGCTCGCCGAGGCCGCGCCCGCGATGCGCGAGGCGATGTGGGCGGAGGGCGTCGCGCTGATGGCGCGGCTGCACCGGCTCGGCCCCGCGCCCTTCGCCTTCCTCGCCGCGCCTGGCATGGCGCCGGAGGCCGACGGCATCGCGCAGGAACTGGCGCGCTGGGACGCCTACCGGCGCTGGGCCGACATTCCGCAATTGCCGCTCTACGACCAGGCGCGGCAGTGGCTGGACGACCGTCGCCCCGCCCCCATCGCGCCCGGCTTCGCCTGGGGCGACGCGCGGCCGTGCAACATGCTGTTCGCAGGGGGCCGCTGTACCGCGCTGCTCGACTGGGAAACCGCGTCGCTCGGCGGCGGCGAAAGCGATCTGGGCTGGTGGCTGTTCTACGACCGCATGGTGAGCGAAACGGAGGGCATCGCACGGCTCGACGGACTGCCTGGCGCCGCCGCGACCGTCGCGCTGTGGGAGGCCGAGGCGGGACGCAAGGCGCAGGCGATGGACTGGCACCTCGTCTTCGCTCGGCTATCGCTTCGCCTTGATCAGCGAACGCGCGCGCAGCCTGGCGATCCGGGCCGGACGCCTGCCCGCCGACGCGTGGGGCGAGGCGAACCCCGCGGTGCGGCTGCTCCGCGACCTGCTGACCGGTTGACCGCGCGGCGGTCAGACCGCGATATCCTTGTTCCTGTGGTGGAGATAGGTCAGCAGCCCGACCGGGATGCGGCTGCCGCCGTTGACCGGAACGACTGTGCCCGACACCCACGCGCTTTCGTCCGACAGGAAATAGACCGCGAGCGGTCCGACATCGTCGACGGTGCCGAGCCGTTGCAGCGGCACGGTCTCGACCTGCCGCTTGCGCCGCGCGGGGTCGGCCATCGTCTGCGAATTTTCGGTGAGCACCACCCCGGGCGCGATCGCGTTGACGCGAATGCCGAGATGCCCCCATTCAACCGCGGCCGTCGCGGTCAGGCTGTCCACCCCCGCCTTCGCCGCGCCATAATGGGCGGTCGGCGGACAGGGCTGCGACCCGCTGCGCGACGACAGGTTGACGATGCTGCCGCCGCGCGCCGCCATCGCCTTCGCCGCCGCCTGCATCGCGAAGAAGGTCCATTTGAGGTTGAGGTCGACCACCCGGTCCCACTGCCCCTCGTCGATGCGGAGCATCGGTCCGACGTCGGCGGCATTCGCGCTGCCGGCATTGTTCACCCAGCCGTCGATCGGGCCGAACCGGCCGACGGTCTTCGCAACGATCTCGTCGAGCGCGGCCTGCGACATGATATCGCCCGGAACCAACAGATGATCGGCGCCGAGATCGGCGAGTTCCGCCGCCGTTTCCTCGAGCGGCTCCTGCGTCCGCCCGGTGATGACCAGATTCGCCCCGGCCTTGGCGCAGGCGCGCGCGATACCGCGACCGATGCCGCGCCCACCGCCGGTGATGACGATCGTCTTGCCCGCGAGTGAGAACATGCTTCTTCCCTCTTTCAGGTGCCCGCCGCGCCGTCGACCAGGACGATCGACCCGTTGACGAAGCTGGCCGCGTCGCTCGCCAGAAAGACGATCATTGCGGCGATCTCGTCGGGCTGGGCGATGCGGCCCTGCGGGATCATCGCGACGATCTGATCCAGATGCGCCTTCGGCAGCCCGTCGAGGATCGCCGTATCGGTGACTCCGGGCGCCACCGCGTTGCAGCGGATGCCGTCGGCGGCATATTCCTTCGCCGTCTGCTTGGTGAGCATGATCATGCCGGCCTTGGAGATGCTGTAGGGGCCGACGCGCGGAACCGCGTGCATGCCCGCGGGTGAGGCAAGGTTGACGATCGCGCCGCCGCCCGCTGCGATCATCCGCGGCAGCACAGCCTGCGTCAGCGCCAGCGGCGCGCGCAGGTTCGCGGCCATCACCGCGTCATATTCCTCCAGATCGAGCTCATGCAGCCGCTTGACGCGCGGCCCGCCGATCCCCGCATTGTTCACCAATATGTCGATGCGGCCGAACGCGTCATCCATCGCCGCGAACAGCGCCGTCACGCCATCGGCGGCGGTGATGTCGGCGGTGCAGGTCCGCACGCCGGGCACTTCCGCCGCGAGCCGGCCCAGCCCTGCCGCGTCGAGATCGGCGGCCAGCACCTCGGCCCCCTCGGCGACGAAGCGGCGCACGACCGCGCCGCCGATACCGCCGGCCGCGCCAGTGACCAGCGCGACCTTGCCGCCGAGCGATGCGGTCACAGACGCAATGCCATCGCGTAGCTCGACATGTCGGGCAGCATGTGGCCGCCATCGACGACCAGTGCCTGACCGGTGACGAACTGCGAGGTCGGCGAACAGAAGAACATCACCGCATTGGCGATGTCGCTCGGCAGGCCGGCGCGCTGCAGCGGGATGTTGGGAACGATCTTGTCGCGTGTCGCATCGTCCATCTTCGGGCTGCGGTCGTCGATGACCAGCCCGGGCTCGATGATGTTCACCGTCGCGCCATGCTTGGCGAATTCGAGCGCCATGTTGCGCGCGAGGCCGTTCATGCCGCCCTTCGAGGCGGCATAGCTGTCGAGCCCCGCAAGCCAGGCGTGGTTGCCGATCAGCGACGAAATGCCGACGACGCGGCCGTTGCCGCATTTCTTCACATGCGGCAGCGCGGCGCGGCCGAGCCACAGGAAGCTGTAGAGATTGGTGCGGAGCACGGCGTCGAACTCTTCGTCGCTGATCTGCTCGAAGGGCGTGAAGGGAAAGATCGCGCTGTTGTGGACCACGATATCGAGGCCGCCGAAGGCATCGACCGCCGCCCGCACCGCCGCGTCGCACGCTTCGCGCGTCGACAGGTCGAGCGCCACCAGCTCGACGTCGCCGCCCGCCGCGCGCAGTTCGCCGGTCACCTCGCGCCCGCTCGCCTCGGTGCGGGTGGCGATCAGCACCTTGGCGCCATTTTGCACCAGTTGCGTCGCGATGACGCGGCCGATGCCGCGCCCGCCGCCGGTGACCAGCGCCACCTTGCCTTCCAGATCGACCTTCATTGCCCGTCCCTTCCTTTGGTGGCCGCGATCGCGGCCTCGGTCCATGTCCAGAGCCGCGCCGCGGCCTCGGGATCGCGCGCCCAGTCCTTGACCCCGTCGCGCCGCCCCTCCCGGTTCGGCAACGCCTCCTGGCAGTCTTCGAGATAGAGGCCGCCGGCGCCGTCGAGCTCGCGGCCGAGCGCCGCCCAGACCGTCGTCGCGGCGCCCTGCTCGACCGTCTTCCATTTATACTGGCTCGCCTGCGCCGGATCGACGCCGAGCCGCTGGCGGATCTCGTCGGTCATATGGCGGCCGAGCGAGGTGTGGATGCCGCCGGGCATCAGCGAAAAGGCGCGGATGCCGTCGTCCTTGTACCGACGGTCGAGTTCGAGCGCGAACAGCGCGTTGGCGGTCTTCGACCGCCCATAGGCGGCGAGCGGGTCGTAATCGGTGCGCTCGAAATTGGGGTCGTCGAAATCGAAGCCGCTCCACAGATGTCCGCTCGACGCGACCGCGACGACGCGCGCGCCCTTCGCCGCTTTCAGCGCCGGGAGAAGCAGATTGGCGAGATGGAAATGGCCGATATGGTTGACGCCGAGCTGCATCTCGAACCCCTGCGCGGTGCGCATCAGCGGACACGCCATGATCCCGGCATTGTTGATCAGCAAGTGCAGCGGCGCGCCGCTGTCCGCGGCGGCAAAGGCCTCGACCGAGCGCAGGTCGGCGAGATCGAGCGCGGCGATGCGCGCCTTGCCGCCGGCCGCGGCAATCTCCGCAGCGAGCGGTTCCGCGGCGGCGGTGTCGCGCACCGCGAGCACGACCTCCGCGCCCTGCCTCGCGAGCACCCGCGCGGTTTCGACGCCGAGCCCGGCGGTCGCCCCTGTGACGATGACGCGCTTGCCCGACAGGTCGTGCCCGGTGGCAACCTCGGCGGCGGTCGATGCCCAGCCGAAGGGCGACGTGATTCGGTTCATTCGCTTTTCCTCTTGTCGAGAAACAGGGTCTGGTGGGCATGCCCCAGTTCGCCCCACTCGTCGGCGAGGAGCGAATGGACGACCGCGAGGCCATTGCCCGCGCTTCGGGTTTCGGCGGCGACCCGCACCCATTCGCCCTGCGGCATGCGGGTCAGGTGCAGGCTGATATCGACATTGGCGAAGCTCCACGCGCGCCAGTCGACGAAACTCGACGTGCCGCTGCCGAAATCGGCCGCCATCGCGAGCTGGACGAAGGGCGAAATCGCGACGCCGGGCAGGATTTCGCCCGACAGGCGCGCCCAGACGACGCCCGGACCGGGCACTTCGAGCCCGCCCGATTCGAGCCGCGTCTCGCTGACATGCCCGAGCGGCGAGCGGTCGCCGTTGAGGCTCGGCAGGCCGGCGGGCGGCAGCATGTGCCGCACGGCTTCGGTGCCCGGCGACTCCGACATCCGGATCCGCAGCGCCGAGGCGCGCGCCGTGGTCACGCCCTCCTGCACCAGCGCGACGTCGAGCAACTGCAGCCGCTTGCCCTCGCGTACCACGGCGACGCGCGCCTCGACCGGCGCCATCGTCGTCGGCTTCATCATGTCGAGCAGCAACCGGCTCGTCACCATCGGCACCGGGCTCGGCGCCCGTTCGATCACGTGCGCGATCAGCGCATTCAGCACCACCCCGCTTTGCAGGCGGCGATCCCACGGGCCGGTCGCAAGCCGCGTCGGCACATAGGCGCCATCGACGACGTCATAGATATGCCGCACCAGCGGCGGCGCGGCCCCGGCATTCATCAGCCCGCCTTCCGGGGCGCTGCCGACCATGCGAGATCGACGATGTCGGCCACATGCGTGCGGAAGCCGCCCATCTCGCCAACCAGCCAGCGCAGGCGAAAGGTCCACAGATGCAGCGCATGTTCCAGCGTCATGCCGAGCGCGCCGTTGAACTGGTGGACATCGTAATTGACCTGCGCGATCGCGCGCTGCGCGTGCAGCGCGGCGAGCGCCGCGTCGAGTCCGCTGCCGCTCCACGCCGCCTTCATCGCCAGCCAATAAGTACCGCGGCACTTCTCGGCGTCGGCGGCGAGGCGGTGCTGCACCGCCTGGAACGACCCGACCGGCCGGCCGAACACATGCCGCTGCTTGACATATTCGGTGGTGAAATCGGTCGCCGCCTGCATCGCCGCCGCGATTTCGAGCGCCAGCGCGAGCCGCCATAGCCGCCGCAGCTCGCCGGCCTTGTCCGCACCCAGCCGCCGCGCCGCCGAGAGATCGGGTGCCTCGGCGAACTTGCCCAGCGGATAGGCATAGACGCCGTCCAGCGGCACGACCTCCCTCCCGGCCATATCGACCACCGCGACATCGTCGCCCAGATCGACAATCAGCGTCCGCGCCTCGGCGAGGAAGCGCACGCCGCGCGGCAGGTCGGCGAGCCGGGCGATCGCGATCGGCCGCGGCAGCGCCTCGCCGATCAGCAGCGGCACGATCAGCACCGACGCGCCCGTCTCCAGCACCAGCGGCGACAGCCCCGCCTCGTAAACGAGGATCGCGGCCTCGACCGCACCGCATCCATCCGCCAGCGCGACTTCGAAGAAGCCGCCGCCCGCGAGCGCCGCTTCCAGTCCGGTCGCGGGGTGAAAGGCGCGCGGCTCGACCACATTGCCGGTGCGCGGCACCTCGCGATGATCGGCGACAATGCGCTGGATCGCCCCGGCGAGCGCGCGCTGGTCGGCGGAAAAATCAAAATCCATCGCTCAATTTCCCCGCGGCAGCCCGAGATGGCGGCCCGAAATCATGTTGAGCTGCACCTCCGCTGCGCCCGCCGCGATGCCGGCGGTGATCGCCGAATTGAACTGCGCGCGCAGATGGCCGTCGGCGCCGTCGACGAGCAGGTCGGGCAGATAGGTCGAGGTCAGGTTCGCGACCGCATGATCGGCCTGGATCATCGCCCAGCGCGCGAGATAGGTTTCGGAGCCCGGCTCCTTGTCCTTCGCGCGGCCGTCGATGACCAGATAGGTCTGAAGCCGCGCCGCCTCGACCATCGCGAGCGCGGCGGCGCAATCGGCACGCACCACCGGATCGTCGAAATCGCCGCGCGCCTTCAGCAGCTCGACGATATGCGCAAGGGCGCGCGCCGCCTTTTCATAGCGCCCCGCCCCGATCCGCTCATAATGGATGATCGTCTGAACGATCGTCCAGCCATTGCCTTCCTCGCCGAGCAGCGCGTCGGCGGGGACGCGGGCGTCGGTGAAGAAAATCTCGTGGAAATCGTGGCGCGAATGGACGCCCGGGATCGGCCGTATCTCGATGCCCGGGGTGTCCATCGGCACCAGGAAACAGCTGACCCCGCCCTTGCCCTTGCCGCCGACGCGCGCGAGCAGGAACATGATGTCGGCGCGGGCGGCGTAGCTGGTCCAGATCTTTGAGCCGTTGACTACATAGTCGATGCCGTCGGGTTCGGCGCGGGTCTGCATATTGCCGAGGTCGGTGCCCGCCTCGGGCTCCGAAAAGCCCTGGCACCACAGCAGCTCGCCCGCCGCGATCGCCCGCAGATAGCGCTGCTTCTGCGTTTCGGTGCCGAATTTCATGATCGCGGGTCCGGCCCAGTTGGTGCCGAGATAGAGCGAGGATCGCGGCTCGCCGATCGACCACATCTCTTCGCTGATGATGATCTGCTGCCACGCGCTGGCGTCGGCGCCGCCATAGGATTTCGGCCAGTGCCGCACGATCAGGTCGCGTTCGGCAAGCCGCGCGTTGAACAGCCGGGCATGATCCATCAGCTTCGGACTCGACGGCCCGTGCGGGGCATATTCGTCCCACCAATCGTCCGGAAGCGTCGCCAGCACCTCATGAAGCTCGGCGCGATACGCCTCCTCCGAATCGCTCCAGGCGAACTCCATCTTTGCTCTCCTCTCTTAATTGGTATACTTATTCGCGACATCGCTCGCTTGTCAAACGGGAGGAAATTCAACACATGTCGGAGGGCGAGAGGGGCTTCACCCTCCCGGGGGACAGATTGGCCATGGTGGGCGCGAGCAAGCGCAGGAGAAAATTGGGAGAGATCGTCGCCGAGCGGATCATCGGCGAGATCATCCGGCGCGGCTGGAACGAGGGCGAGGTGCTGGGCACCGAGGCCGATTTCATGGACATGTTCCGCGTCTCGCGCGCGACCTTCCGCGAAGCCGTGCGGCAGCTCGAATGGCATGGCGCGGCGGGAATGCGCCGCGGCGTCTATGGCGGGCTCGTGGTCAAGGCGCCGCCGCGCCACGCGATCGTCTATGGCGCGAAAACCTATTTCGGCCTCGCCTCGGTCGACCGTGCCCTGCTCGACGAAGCCGCCGCGGTCCTTCGCGCCGCGCCGCGGCTGCGGCCGGGCCAGTCGGAGAACCAGGCGATCGGCCTCTTCCTCGAGGCGCTCGACACGCGGACGATCACCGATCTCGCCAACGAGCGCATGGTCGCGGGGTCGCTGCCCAAGCTCAGCGAGACGATCGCGCTGAAGCTGGTGCAGGATATCGAACAGGCCGGGGCGAAACGCGGCGCCAACCTCGGCAACGAAGGCGAACTCCAGCGGCGCTACGGCGTCAGCCGCGCGGTGCTGCGCGAGGCGCTGCGCCCGCTCGAGCTCCACGACATCGTCCGGGTCAAGACCGGCGCGCAGGGCGGGGTCATCATCCGCGAATGCGACCCGACCTATACGATCGAACTGACATCGACATATCTCACCTATTCGCGCATCCCGCTGTCGCATCTGTGGGAGGCGCAGAGCGCGCTGGAAATCGCCGCGGTCGAAAAATTCGTTCACCGGGCGAATGCGGAATCACTTCAGGCGCTGCGCAAGGCGCTGGCGCGGCTCGAGAATGCATCGGCGAGCCATTATCTTGCCGCGGCGGGCGAGTTTCACCAGATCGTCGCCGACCGCAGCGGCAATCCCGCCCTCGCCCTGTTCGTCGGGGTGGCACTGCGCTACGGCCTGATCGTCATGCCGCGACCCGACGAAAACTTCCTGCCCGAACTCAAGGCGCAGCACAGCCGCATGGTCGACGCCATCGCGGCGGGCGACCGCGACGCCGCGATGGAATCGATGCGCGCGATGTTCGATCATGCCCGCCGCTGGATCCGGCGGATCGAGCGCCGGCAGGACCAGATCGACGCCGAATTTTCAGGCTGAACCCGGACAGACGCCCTCGGCCGCGAAGGGCGCGGCCGCGACCCCCGACGTGTCGAGCGTCGGCGACAGCATCATGCGCTCGGTCCCGGCCCGCGCCGCCAGCTCGGCGAAAGCGGCGTCGGCCTCGCCCGCCGCCACCTCGTACAGCGCCAGATAACGATAGGGATAGGCGCGCAGCGCCGGATGATCGACCAGCCGAAAGCGTTGCGCGGCGACGAAACCCGGCACCGCGAGCACATCGGGGATATGGGTATTGCTGTACCAGTCGTTGAACTCGTCGTCGTCGCCGGGGGTTGCGTTGGTGAGCACGATATAGAGCTGGCGATCCTTGCCCTCGGCGTCGGGCGTCACCGCCGAGCGCACGCGTCCGGTCAGCGCCTCGCCGATCGCCATCATCATCGTTTCGCCGTCGAGCGTGTCGCTCATCACCCAATCGCCGCTGCCCGCGCGGCGGAATATTTCGCCCAGCACTCCCGCAGGTTCGCCGTCGAGCCAATAGGCCGCGGCATTCGCCCAGCGCGGCGCATCGGCGGCGACGGCGACGCGCAGGAACTCGCCGCGCAGCACGCCCGGCACGCCGCACACGTCGGGAAGATGGTGCGTGAGATACCAGTCGCGATGCGCCGCATCGCGGCCCGATTTGGCGTTCTGCATGACGAGCAGGATCGCGTTTGCCCCGGCCATATTTCTCTCCCTCACTCCCGATGTCGAATGGCGATGTCGAAATGGGGCTTGCCGCGAACCGCGGTTCGATGCAAGAGATATGGTATACCAGTTAGGAGGATTGAGGGTGCCAGCGCGTTACGCGAATTATTCGGCCATCAGGGTCGGGCAGGACGGTCTTGTCCTGACGATCACGCTCGACAACCCGCCGCTCAACGGCATGACGCCCGAGGCGCATGAGGAACTGACGCGAATCTGGGCCGATGCTCGGCGCCGACCCCGGCGTGCGGGTGATCGTCTTCACCGGCGCGGGCGAGCGCGGTTTCTGCGCTGCAGCGGCGATCCGAAGAAGATGATCGACAATTGGGGCAACCGCGAACGCTGGCACGTCGGCATCTTCGAGGCGCGGGCGATCATCGTCGCCATGCTCGAATGCCCGAAGCCCGTGATCGCGCGGATCAACGGCCATGCAATGGGCATGGGGGCGAGCCTCGCGCTCGCCGCCGACATCACCATCGCGGTCGAGGATGCGCTGATCGGCGATCCGCACGTCAGCGTCGGCCTGGCGGCGGGCGACGGCGGCGCGCTGTTGTGGCCCCAACTCGTCGGGCTCGTCGAGGCGCGCCGCCATTTGCTGAGCGGCGATCCGCTGCGCGGCAAGGAAGCGGCGGCCAAGGGGCTGGTCACCGACGCGGTGACGCGCGAGGAACTCGACGGCGCGGTGAAGAAATGGGTCGATATCTTCCTGTCCAAGTCGCCGAGCGCGCTCCAGACGACCAAGCAGGCGCTCAACCTCGACATCCTCGACAAGGCGCGCCGCCACATGGGCGAGATGCTGCGGCTCGAAACCCGGTCGTGGGAATCGCCCAATCACCGCGAAGCGGTGCAGGCGATGATCGACAAGCGCCCGCCCGATTTCGTCGACGAATAAGCGGGGCCGCCACGCATCATGTCCGATGATATCGACCTCGGCGTTCTCGCCGAAAGCTTCGCCGAAATGCTCGGCGCCGAATGGCCGCGCGAACGGGCGGTCGCCTTTTCGCGCGCGCCCGCCCCGTTCGCCGGCGCCTTGTGGAACCAGATGGCGGCGCTCGGCTGGACCGCGCTGACGGTGCCCGAAAGCCACGGCGGCCTCGGCCTCGGCACCGAAGCCGCCGCCGCGCTCCATGCCGCGCTCGGAGCGGCCGCAGCGCCGGTGCCGATGCTCGGAACGACGCTCGCGACCACGCTGCTTGTGGCGGCTGGCAGCGAAGCGCAGCAGGCCGATCTCCTGCCGGGGCTCGCCGACGGTTCGCTCCGCGCCGCGGTGGCGCAGCTCGGCCGACGGAGCCGTGACCATCGAGGACGGCTGCGCGAGCGGGACGATCGCGACCATGATCGACGCCCCGTCGGCGACCATGCTGTTCCTGCGCGCCCACAGGGACGGACAGTCCTGCTGGATCGCGGTCCCGACCGATGCCGAGGGCGTATCCGTCGCCCCGGCCGCGCTCAGCGACGCGACGCATACGCTGGCCACGGTCACGCTCGACCGCGTCGGCATCGGCGACGACGCCCTGATCCGGCCCGCCGATCCCTCGGCGCTCGACGACCGGCTGCTGCGCGAGGCGGCGGTGGCGATCGCGGCCGACGCGATCGGCGGCGGCGAAGCGGCACTTGCCGGAACCATCGACTATATGAAGGTCCGCGAACAGTTCGGCCGCGTCATCGGCTCCTTCCAGGCGCTCAAGCACCGCGTCGCCGACCATCAGGCGGCGCTGGTCGCGGGCCGCGGCCTGATCGAACATGCGGGCAGCCTTTCGGCCGATCACCCCGACGCGCTGCTCGCGGCGCTATCGGCCAAACAGCATGTGACGCGCGTCGTCGCGGAAATCGCGCGCGACTGCATCCAGCTGCATGGCGGGGTCGGCTTCACCGCCGAATTCTTCCCGCACATCTATCTGAAGCGCGGCAAGCTCAACGAGGCGCTGTGGGGCACGCGCAACCGGCTGCTCGACCGCATCGCCGACCTGCTGGAGGCCGCATGATGGGCCGGACGTTCGACATCCTGTCCAAGGTCGGCGACGAGCCCGCCTTTCGCCAGGAAATCCGCGACTGGCTCGCCGCGACCGTTCCCGCCGACTGGCGCACGCGCTGGCAGGCGGTGCGCGAATCCGAACTGAAGGCAATCGTCGTCGAATGGCTCGAGGAACGGCGCAAGGTCGGCCTCGCGACCCCGCACTGGCCGCGCGAATGGGGCGGCCCGGGCATTCCCTTCGCCTATCAGATCATCGTCTATGAAGAATTCGCCCGCGCCGACGCGCCCGAGCTCGACATGTTCACCATCTCGCTGTTCCACACCCCCGCGACCCTGTTCGAGCACGGCACGCAGGAACAGAAGGACCGCTATATCGGCGGCGTCGCCCACGGCACCGACATCTGGTGCCAGGGTTTTTCGGAACCCGGCGCCGGCTCCGACCTCGCCTCGCTGCGCACCGCGGCGCGGCGCGAGGGCGATCATTATGTCGTCAACGGCCAGAAGATCTGGTCCTCGGCGGCGATGCACGCCGATTACTGCCTGCTGCTCGCGCGCACCGATCCCAATGGGCCGCGCAAGCATGACGGCATCTCCTATTTCATCATGGACATGAAGACGCCCGGCGTCGAGGTCCGCCCGATCCTGCAGATCACCGGCGAGTCCGAATTCGCCGAAATCTTCCTCGACGACGTCAGGATTCCGGCCGAAAATCTGATCGGCGCCGAAGGCAACGGCTGGAACATCGCCCAGTCGACGCTGTCGACCGAACGTGGCCTGCTGATCTTCGGCGCGGTCGAGCGGCTGGCCCGCTCGTTCGAACTCGACGCGAAGGAAGCGAAGGATAGCTGGATGCGGGACGTCCAGCTGCGCCGCGAATATGCCGCCTTTCACGCCGAGCTCCAGTCGCTGCGCCTGATGATCCGCAAGCTGCTGATCGAACTCGAGGCCAATCCGGACAAGGCGTCGCCGACGCTGCCGACCTATATCAAGCTGGTCTGGGGTCCGTTCCTGCAACGCTACACCGAATTCCTGCTGCGCGCCGAAGGCATCGAGGCGCTGAAATGGCAGCCGTCGATTCCCGGGACCGGGCACAGCAGCCGCCTGCGCATGAACGATTTCCTGAAAAGCTATGGCTGGACGATCGCGGGCGGATCGAACGAGGTCATGCGCAACATCGTTTCGGAAAGAATCCTCGGCCTGCCGCGGGGCTGACCGCGGCGAACGACAAGGTCGAATGACGGGAGAGAGTGACGTGACCGAAGCATCGCCCGCGCCGCCGGGTCCGACGATCTTCTATCGTCTCGTCATCCCGCTGATGATCGCCGAGATCGTCGCCGCGCTCGAACTGACGATGATCTATGCGGCGATGCGCAGCCTGGTCGCCGATTTCGGCGGCACATCGGCGGCGGGCTGGCTCGTCACCTCCTTCATGCTCTCTTCGGCGGCGGGCGCGGCGCTGTTCGGGCGCCTCGGCGACCTGATGGGACGGCGGCGCATCCTGCTGTGGGTGCTCGCGCTGTCGACGACCGGATCGCTGATCAGCAGCCTCACCGGCGACCTCGGCTGGCTCATCACCGGGCGCGCGATGCAGGGACTGGCGGGGGCGATCATCCCGCTCTGTTTCGGCCTGATCCGCGAACGGGTCGCGGCAGAGCGCGTCCCGCTCGGCATCAGCCTCATCTCCTCTTCGGCCAGCATCGCGGCGGCCTCGGGGCTCGTGATCGGCGGGCTCATCATCGACTATTCGGACTGGTCGATGATCTTCAAGGTTTCGGCGGCGATGGGCGCGATCGCTTTCCTCGTTGTGACCTTCTGCGTCGCCGCGGATGAAAGGTCGGACCTTGGCGGGGTGCGCGACGATCTGCTCGGCGGCCTGCTGTTCATTCCGGCGGCGCTCGGCCTGCTGCTCGCGATCGACAACGCGGGACATGCCGGCTTCACCGACCGGATGACGCTCGTCTATGGCGTCATCTCGGCGGTATCCCTCGTCGCCTGGATCGGCCGCGAACGCAGCGTCGCCAATCCGCTCATCAACGTGCGCCTGCTGGGGGAACCTCGGATCGCCTGGGCCAATATCCTGATGGTGACCATCGCGCTCGGCGTGTTCCAGGGCGGGCAGATCATGGCGCTGTTCGGGCAGCAATCGCCCGAAACGGGCGTCGGGCTGGGATTGAGCGCCACGCTCGCCGGCTTCCTGCTGCTGCCCGCCAATATCCTGACCGGCCTCATCTATCCGCTCGTCGCCCGCGCCAACCAGCACTTCGGCCCGCGTCCCGTCGCAACGACCGGCTGCCTGATGGTCGTCGCCGCCTTCCTCGCGCTCATCGTCTGGCACGACGACATCGTCACCGTGATGCTGCTGCTCGTTGTCCAGTCGATCGGGCTCGGCATCGTCTATGTCACCGTGCCGATCGTCATTGTCGGCGCCGCGCCGATGGACCGGGTCAGCGAGGTCACCGGCATGATGGGCGTCATCCGCGCGACCGCGATGGCGATCGGCGCGCAGACCGTCGCCACCCTGTTGTCGACCGGCGGCGGCCATCACGGCTCTCCCACCGGCGCCTTCCCGTCCGAAGCCGCCTATGAGGGCGTCTTCCTGTTCGTCGCCGCAACCGCGCTGATCGGCGCGCTCGTGGCGCAGAAGCTGCCGGGGCGCCTGACCGGGCGGCCCGGCTGACCATTTCCCGAAAGGATCGCCGATGGACGGCCCGCTCGCTCCGCTCTTCTCGCCCTTCGCGCTTCGCTCGCTCAGCCTTGCGAACCGTATCGTCATGGCGCCGATGACGCGCGGTTTCTCGCCGCAAGGCGTCCCCGGGGCCGATGTCGCGGCCTATTATGCGCGCCGCGCCGACACCGGGCTGATCATCACCGAAGGGGTCGGCGTCGATCATCCGGCGGCGCTCGGCGGCAGCGGTGTCGATGGCGACAATGCGCCGCATATGTACGGCAAGGCGGCGCTCGAAGGCTGGCGCGGCGTGGTCGATGCGGTGCACGCGGCGGGCGGGGTGATCATGCCGCAGCTCTGGCATCAGGGCGTGATGCGCGAGATGGGCACCGGCCCCCATCCCGACGTCGAATCGGTGCGTCCGTCGGGCATCTGGGGTCCGCTGGACCGGACCGCGATGGTGTCGCCCGCCTATAGGGAGGCGGTGGCGGCAAAGCCCGGCCGGCCGATGACCGACAGCGAGGTCGGCGACGTGATCGAAGGGTTTGCGCGCAGCGCGCGCTGGGCGATGGAAACCGGCTTCGACGGCATCGCGATCCACGGCGCGCACGGCTATATGGTCGACAATTTCCTGTGGGACGGCACCAACCGGCGCACCGACCGCTGGGGCGGCGATCACCGGGGACGCACCGCCTTCGCCGCCGAACTGGTGCGCGCGGTGCGCCGCGCGATCGGCCCCGAACCGGTGATCAACTTCCGCTTCTCGCAATGGAAGCAACAGGACGTCCGCGCGCGGCTCGCCGACACGCCGGGGCAGCTCGAAGAGGTGCTGGGGCCGATTGCGGATGCCGGGGTCGATATCTTCGACGGCAGCCAGCGCTATTTCGACCGGCCCGAATATGAAGGATCACCGCTCAACCTCGCCGGCTGGGCGAAGAAGCTGACCGGCAAGGCATCGCAGACGGTCGGCGGCGTCGGTCTGTCGTCGGGCGTCTATGATTCGAAAAGGACCGGCGGATCGGATGCGGCGCGCGAGAATGTCGAACGGGCGGCCGCGCGGCTCGACCGCGGCGAGTTCGATCTTGTCGGGGTCGGCCGTGCGCTCCTGCACGACCCGCAATGGACGCGCCGCATCCGCGAGGGCGCAGATTTGCTGCCCTTCGACGAAAATTCGCGGTTCGTCCTGACCTGACGGTCCTATCGGGAAGGGAGAGATTATGGCAGGGCCATTGGAGGGCCGCACCGCGATCGTCACCGGCGCCGGACGCGGCATCGGGCGCGGCATCGCGGTCGAGCTGGCGCGCGAGGGCGCGCAGGTCGTCGTCGCCTCGCGCTCGCAGGGCAGCATCGACGAGACGCTGGCCGAGATCGCCGCCGACGGCGGCATCGGGGTCGGGCAGGTCTGCGACGTCGGCGACCGCGACCATATCGAAAGGGCGGTCGCGGGCGCGGTGGACCGCTTCGGCGGCCTCGAAATCCTGGTCAACAACGCGCAGAGCTTCGGCACCGCCGAACAGCCCGCGCCGACCCCCGTCATCACCCCGCTCGAGGATTTCAACGACGGCGAATGGGACCGCACCTTCGCCACGGGCCCGACCGCGACCTATCATTTCATGAAGGCCGCCTTTCCCCATCTCAAGGCGTCGGGTGCCGGACGCATCATCAACTTCGGCTCCTATTGGGGACAAGTCGGTTATGAAGGCTCGGCGGCCTACAATGCCGCCAAGGAAGCGATCCGCGGCCTGACCCGCACCGCCGCGCGCGAATGGGGCCGATACGGCATCACCGCGAACGTCATCAATCCGGCGATCGCCTCGGATGCGCTCAAGAGCTTCGTCGCCAACCAGCCCGAGCAGGCGCAGAGAGCGGTCGAGACGATCCCGATGCGCCGCTACGGCGACATCTATGCCGACGGCGGACGCCTCGCGGTGTTCCTCGCAAGCGACGACGCCGGTTTCCTGACCGGCATGACCTTCCAGGCCGACGGCGGCCTGTTCATGGCACCATGACGGCCGGTACCTTCTCGGGCCAGGTGGCACTCGTCACCGGCGGCGCCTCCGGGATCGGCGAAGCGATCGTCCGGCGTCTCGCCGCCGACGGCGCGCGCGTCCTGTTCACCGACATCGACGAAGCGGCGGGCGAGCGGGTCGCTGGCGCGGCGCCCGAGACGACCCGCTTCCTGCACGCCGATGCGACCAGCGAGGCGGATGCCGAACGCAGCGTCGCCACCGCCCTCGCCGTCCTCGGCCGGCTCGACATCGCGGTCAACAATGTCGGCAATTTCGGCGCCGGCGACACGGCCGGCGCGGGACTCGAGGACACAGCGGTCGAAGCGTGGGACAACACGCTGCGCCAATGCCTGACGAGTTGCATGCTCGGCATGAAATATGCGCTGCCGCCGATGCTCGCGGCGGGATCGGGCAGCATCGTCAACATCGCCTCGCTCGCGGGCATCCGTGTGACGCGCTACGCCTCCTATGCCTATCACGCCGCCAAGGCGGGCGTGGTGCACCTCAGCGAGGCCGCGGCGGTGCTCTATGCGACACGCGGCATCCGCGTGAACGTCGTCGCGCCGGGGCTGACGCTGACGCCCAATGTCGCGGGCGCCATGCCCGAAGAGCTACGGGCATCGCTGGTCCGCGAATTCCATCCGTCGCAGCGCATGGTCGCGCCCGAGGAAATCGCCGACGCTGTCGCCTGGGCGGCGGCCCCCGGCGGCGCCGGGGCAACGGGCCTCGTCATCCCCGTCGATGGCGGCTGGTCGGCGCGATAGGGTTTTTCTGTGCGGGGTTCCGACACGAAAAGCCCCTCCCCCCTTGAGGGGGAGGCCGGGTGGGGGTGCTCCGGCGCCAGCGTGGACGCGAGACCTGCCGGTCTCGCTCCCCTCCCCAACCCCTCCCCGCCGGGGAGGGGCGATTATGCTAACTAGAGCGGCGTGCGTTTAATCTGCAACGCCCCTTGCCCGTTCGTGTCGAGCTCTTCGACTGCCTTGCAAGGGCTTGGGATCGGTCAAGGCAGGCTCGTCACCCTGCCCCGCGCGTCGGCGTGCTGCGCCCAATAATCGCCCCAGCTTTCGTCCGATTGCGGCAGTTCGCAGGTAAAGCGATCCTCGCGCCCCGGCCATGTGTTGAAATCGAGCGACCGCGGCGCCTCGCGCGGGTCGCCGACGAACAGGAAGCGCGGTCGGCGGCCGAGGAAATGCCAGCCCCCCTCCACCCGCACATAACGGTCGAAATAGACCATCAGATTGACGATCCAATGGTCGCCATCCTCATGCTCCGCCCGGCAATAGACGGTACCGCGCGCGCTGTCGGGCTCGATGTCGGTGATCACATGGCCGACGATCTGGTGAAAGCTGCGATAGAAGCCCGCAAGCACCGGACCATAGAAAGCGCGCGCACCCTCCGCCCCGGCGCCATGATCGCCGAAGCGCGTCTGCGGCGCGAACAATTCGCCCAGGTCGGCAAGGTTGCGGCTGTCGACGGCGCGCGCATAACGCGACGCAAGTTGCTGGATGGCCAGCTGCGCCTCGACCTTTTCCAGCCGCCGCACCCATTGTTCCGTTGTCCCGTCCACCACCGACTCCCTCTTGCCACCAGATTATATCAGTATACTATTTAAACGAGGTAAGACGAACAAGGGGAGAGTCCGATATGCTGCAGACCGCGACCATCCGCACCGCCGACGACGCCGGGCCGCGCGGAAACCGGGGGCGCGAAAGCCGGCGGCCCGGCGAACGGCAGCGCCGCGCGGCCGCTGGACGTGTCCCCGCTGTTCACGCCGCTCCAGATCGGCCGCCTGACGCTGGGCAACCGTTTCGTGATGGCGCCGATGGGGCGCGGCTCGGCAAGCGATGGCGTGCTGTCGCCCGCCTATGCCCCCTATTATGCGCGCCGCGCCGCGGGCGGCGCCGGGCTGGTGATCGGCGAGGCGACCGCGATCGACCATCCGACCGCGATGCACATGCGGACGAGTTCGACCATATACGGCCAGGGTGCGGAGGCCTGGGCAAAGGTCGCCGACGCGGTGCATGCCGCGGGCGGCGCCTTCATGCCGCAGATCTGGCACGCCGCGCTGATGCGCTCGCCCTATCCGGCCGAAGACCCGAAGCTCGAGATGGTCAACCGCCATCTCAAATCCATGGGGCCGTCGGGACTTTATATGCCGGGCCTGATCGATCCGTCGCTGACCCCGCCCGATCCGGTGCAGGTCGAGGAGCCGATGACGGCCGCCGAGATCGACGAATGCATCGCCTCCTATGCTCGCGCCGCCGCGACCGCGATGGCGATCGGCTGTGACGGCGTGAACATCCACGGCGCGCACGGCTATCTGATCGACGAATTCCTGTGGTCGCGCTTCAACCGCCGCACCGACAAATATGGGGGGAGCATCGCCAACCGGGTGCGCTTCGCGGTCGAGGTCGTCGCCGCGTGCCGCGCCGCGACCGCCCCCGACTTTCCGATCATGCTGCGCCTGTCGCAATGGAAGCAGCAGGATTATCGCGCCCGCATCGCCGAGTCCGCGGGCGAACTCGCCGATATCGTGGTGCCGCTGGCGGAGGCGGGCGCCGACCTGTTCGATTGTTCGACCCGCCGCTTCTGGGAGCCCGAATTCGCGGGATCGGACCTCAGCCTGTCGGGCTGGATGAAGCAGCTGACGGGCAAGCCGACGATGATGGTCGGATCGCTGGGCATCGCCAGGGAGGTGCTCGAAAAGGACGCGATGGCCGCGCTGCGCGCCGTCGCCGCGGGCGGCAAGGCGGCCGCGCTCGGCCGAAGTCGCGACGATCGACGGCCCGCCGCACATGCTCGAAGAGGCGCTGCGGCGTTTCAACCGCGGCGATTTCGACCTGCTGGGCGTGGGCCGGATGATGATCGCCAACCCCGATTTCGCGAACCGCGTCCGCACCGGCGACTATCGCCGGCATGCAGGTCTATCGCACCGAGCATCTGATGACGCTCGAATGATCCGGCGCCTCTAGCCCTCACTCACCGGCGGCGCGAAAGGCGCGGTGACGGGCGCGAAACGCGCCGGCTAGCCCTCGCGCTTCGCCGCCAGCGCCTCGGCGAAATCGGGGCCGTGCAGCGTCTCGCGCGTCAGCGCCGCCGCCTTCGCCCGCGCCGCCTCGAACGTCTCGCCGTCCGCATCGCGGAGCTGGCGCTTGATCAGCGCGAAACTCGACGGCGCGCCCTCCGCCAGTTCGGCGGCATAGCCAAGGGCGGCATCGCGAAAGCCTTCGCGCGGCAACAGGCGCGAAACAAGGCCCTTGGCAAAGGCTTCCTCGGCGGCGACGCGCCGCGCCGACATCAGCATTTCGGCGGCATGGCCGGGACCCACCAGCCGCGACAGCGACCAGGCGAGCCCGCCCTCGGCGCACAGCCCCAGATTCGCGAAGGGCGCGACGAACACCGCATCGTCGGCGGCGATCCGGATGTCGGCGGCGCAGGCGAGCGCGAGGCCGATCCCGGCGCACGCCCCGTGGATGGCCGCGATCACCGGCTTGGGGAGCAGCATCAGCCCGTCGTAGCGCAGCCCGCCCGACCCCGAATTGGGGGCGGACGGATCGTCGGACAATTCTCCGAGCACCTGCATGTCGGCCCCGGCGCAAAAGGCGCGGCCCGCGCCCGCCAGCAGGACGACCCGCACCTCGGGATCGGCCCCCGCCCGCGTGAACGCCGCGGTCAGCCCGCGCGACAGGCCGCCGTTCGACGCATTGAGCCGTTCGGGGCGGTTGAGCGTGATCCGCGCAACGCCGCCTTCGACCGCATAGAGGACGACATCCCGCTCCTGCCCCATCTACCAGCCCGCAAAATCGGCCGCGCGCAGCCGGTGACGGCTCGGCGACCCCATCCATGTCCAGTCGAGCATCGCCCGCTTCATATAGATATGCGTGTCATGCTCCCAGGTGAAGCCGATGCCGCCGTGCGCCTCGACCGTGTCGCGCGTGACCTGAAGATAGGTGTCGGTCAGATGCGCCTTGGCCTGCGCCGCGGCATGCGCGGCCTTGTCGGGCAGCTTGTCCCAGGCATGCGCCGCATACCAGTACAGCCCGCGCGCCGGTTCGGTCGCCAGCGCCATTTCGACGAGCTGGTATCGCAGGCCCTGAAAGCCCGCGATCGGCTGGCCATATTGTTCGCGCACGCGGGCGTAATCGACCGACATCGTGACGCAATGCTCGGCCCCGCCAAAGGCATCGGCGGCGAGCAACACCGCCGCGGCATCGACCAGCCGGTCGCGCGCCGGCAGCCCGCCGGCGAGCAGTTCGGCCGCCGCGCCGTCGAACGTCACGGTATCGACCGGACGCGTGCGGTCGCCGCTGTCGATCCGCCGCGCCGTATAGGCCGCGCCCTTCTCGACCAGCGCCAGCCCTTCGGCGACGCCGACGACGATCAGGTCGGCCTCGGCGGCATTGGGCACCAGCGTCTTGGTGCCGCTGATCCCGCCCGCCGCCGTCAGCCGCCAGTCGTCGGGGAACCAGACGCCCTGCCCTTCGCCGAACGCCACCGTCGCCAATATCTCGCCGCTCGCCAGCCTAGGCAGCCAGGCGGCCTTTTGCGTGTCGCTGCTTAGCCAGCGTGATCGCAACGATCGCCAGCGTATGCCCCAGCCAGGGGACCGGCGCCGCATAAGCGCCGAGCCGTTCGGCGACGATCGCCAGATCGACCATGTCGAGGCCAAGCCCGCCATAAGCCTCGGGCACGAAGATCGCGGGCAGGCCGAGTTCGACCAGCCCCGCCCACAGATCGGCGTCGAACTGCGCGTCGCCCTCGACGTCGAAGATCCTGTGGACGCGCTGCGGGTCGCAGCGGTCGCGCAGCAGATCCCCGGTCGCCGACAGAAAGGCGAGTTGGTCGTCCGAAAGCAGGAAGTTCATGCGCCCGCTCCCTGCGCCTTGTCGCGCGGCAGGCCGAGGCTGCGCTCGGCGATGATGTTGCGCTGGATGTTCGACGTGCCGCCGGCGATCGACATCGACAGCGAGATCATGAAGCGTTCGATCCATTTGAGCCGCGCCCCGCCCATGTCGGTGAAATCATCCTCGATGATGTCGCGCGCGAGCTTGGAAATCCGTCCCGCAAGCTCGGTCATGTACAGCTTCGGCATCGTCTGGAACGGACCGATGTCGCGGCCGTGCATGTCGTGCGACGTCGCGCGATAGGTCGAGTAAGTGAGCGACATCAGCTGCCCCTCGATCGCGGCGAGTTCCTCGCGGATGCGCGGGTCCCTGATCGCTCGGCCGCCCGTCGCGCTCGACCTCCTTCGCCATCTTCACCAGGTCGCGGAACATCGACAGGCTCCAGGTCATCGACGAGATACCCGACCGTTCGTGCTTCAGCGTCGAGCGCGTGACGGTCCACCCCTGTCCGCGCTCGCCGACCAGCATGTCCGTCGGCGTCTCGGCGTTGTCGAAGAAGACCTCGTTGAATTCCTTCTGCCGCGTCATCTGGACCAGCGGGCGCACGGTCACCCCCGGCTGGCGGATATCGACCAGCAGATAGGAGATGCCGGCATGTTTCGGTGCCTCGGGCTCGGTCCGCACCAGGCAGAACATGTGCGTCGCCTTGTGCGCATGGGTGGTCCAGATCTTCTGGCCGTTGATGATCCATTTGTCGCCGACCAGCTCGCCCCTGGTGCGCAGCGAGGCGAGGTCGGACCCGGCGTTGGGTTCCGAAAAACCCTGCGCCCAGACGATGTCGCCGCGCAGCGTCGGCGCGATAAAGCGCGCCTTCTGCTCCTCGGTGCCCCATTCGAGCAGGGTCGGGACGACCAGGCCGTTGCCGGGAATGCGCCCGGCCGGCGCCCGCGCCCTGGTCAGCTCCTCGCGGATGATCTCCGCCTTGCCGATGTCGGGTGCCTGTTCGCTGCCGCCGAAACGTTTGGGAATCGAGCGATGGAGATAGCCGCGCTCGGTCGCCGCGATCACGAACGCCCGCTCATTCTCGCGCGACTTCGCATCGCCGTCGGCGGGCGGCCAATGTCGAGCCGATGAAATCGCGCACCTCCTGACGAAAGGCGTCATATTCCGCCCCGAAGCCCAGTTCCATCCTCAATCCTCTATATCATTAGCGCCTTTCCTCTCAAATCTTCCCGCCCGAAAGAGTCAATCGAAAAGGTGATAATCAGATAACTAAGTCACTTGATTATACGCCTGCAAGCGCGCACCCTCCGGCAAACGGAATCTGGAAGAGCGATGGATGAGCGGGCCTTTCGAACGCCGTGCGGCGGCCGCGGCCAATCCGATGCCCGCGCTGTTCGAACGTGGCGGAGTATTACGCATTGACAAATTATGTCCGGACGTCAGAAATGCGGCGAATCCGCCGCCTGGCGCGCGGTTTGCGGTCGGGGCCACCGGCACGGGCAACGGGCCTGTTTCCGCCCGGTTCGGCGGGATCGGCATTTCCGGTTTCGGCCGCGACGGCGGGCTCGAAGGCAAAAGAGAATTCACAGGCACGATAACGGTGCCGATGGGCTGAGGAGAGAAACAATGCCGCAGATGGTGGCGGTGCCGGACAATGTTCCGCCCGAACTGGTGGTCGATTTCGACTTCTACGCGCTGGTCGAGCAAGGCCGAAGATATCCAGCTCGCCTGGGCCGAACTGCACAAGGGGCCCGATATCGTCTGGACGCCGCACTATGGCGGCTACTGGATCGCGACGCGCGCCGAAGACATCAAGGTGATGCAGATCGACCACGAACATTTCAGCCACAATGAATTCGACATCCCGCTGAACCCCGACCGGGTGAAGTCGATCCCGCTGTCGCTCGATCCGCCCCAGCACACCCCCTATCGCAAGCTGCTGATGACCGGCTTCACGCCCGCCAAGGTCAGGCAATATTCCGAAGTCGCGCGCGACACCGCGCGGGACCTCGTCGCGAAGCTCAAGCCGCGCGGCGAATGCGAATTCATCGACGAGTTCGCGAAGGTGCTGCCGATCAACGTCTTCCTGACGATGATGGGCCTGCCGCTCGAGGACCGCGATTTCCTGCTCCCCCGCGCCGAGATCGCGGTGCGCAGCAACGACGTCGACCTCAAGACGCGGACCCAGATGGAGCTTGCCGGCTATCTGATGGGCCATATCGAAAGCCGCAAGGCGGAGCCGCGGGACGACCTGCTCGGCATGATCGTGAACGGCGAGGTCGAGGATCGGCCGCTGACCCCGCAGGAGATCATGGCGATGTCGCTGCTGGTGCTGGTCGGCGGACTCGACACGGTCGCGTCGCAGCTCGGTTTCGTCGCGCATTTCCTCGCGAAGAGCCCCGGGCATCGCCGCGAACTGGTCGACAATCCGAAGCTGATCCAGACCGCCTGCGAGGAATTCCTGCGCCGTTACGGCCTTCCCAACACCGCGCGCCAGCTCACCAGCGATTATGAGTATAAGGGGCTGCAATTCAAGAAGGGCGACATGATCCAGATGCCGAAGTGCCTCTATGGCCTCGACGACCGGATCAATGCGGACCCGGCGGTGGTCGATTTCCATCGCAAGCCGTCGGAGATCAAGCACGCGGCCTTCGGCGCCGGGCCGCACGTCTGCCCTGGCAATGTGCTGGCGCGGCGCGAACTGATCGTCTTCCTCGAGGAATGGCTGCCCGAAATCCCCGATTTCGCGATCGACCCCGACCGGCCGCCGGTCTTCGCCGCGGGGAGCGTCAACGGCGTCGACAAGCTCTATCTGAAATGGGCGGTGCAGTGAGCGCGATCGACGACAGCGGTGTCCGCACGGCGATCCGCGCCGCGATCGACGCGGGCCACGAACAGGCGGTGCATGTCGTCGCCTATCACGACGGGAAAAAGCTCCTCGACGTGTGGGACGGCCTCGCCGACCCGGCATCGGGACGCAAGGCCGACGCCGACACGCTCTACAACGTCTATTCGGTGACCAAGGCGGTCGCGGCCACCGCGCTGCATATCCAGGCCGAGCGCGGCCATGTCGATTATGACGCGCCGATCGCCGACTACTGGCCCGCCTTCGCCGCGAACGGCAAGGCGGCGGCGACGGTGCGCCACGCGCTCACCCACCGCAGCCGGCGTGCCGCTGATGCCCGAGGGCGTGACGCCCGAAAAGATGTGCGACTGGGATTATATGACCGGCGCGATCGCGGCGATGGAGCCGCTCGCGCCGCCGGGCGAAAAGACGCTCTACCAGTCGATGACCTTCGGCTGGATCGTCGGCGAGATCGTCCGCCGCAGCGACCCGAAGGGCCGCGATTTCCGCCAGTTCGTGCTCGACGAGATCAACGCGCCGCTGGGCCTCAGGGACCTGTGGATCGGTATCCCCGACGCGGTCGAGGACCGTATCGCCACCCTGTCGAACCGCAACGAGAACGACCCGCCGCCGCCCGAAGCGACGCTCTACGCGCGCTCGATGCCCGCCGCAGTCGACCTCGTCCCGCCGGTGTTCGAGCGCCCCGACGTGCGCCGCGCCGCCATCGCCGGTGTCGGCGGCATCTTCAACGCGCGCGACGAGGCGCGCTTCTGGGCGATGCTCGCGGGCGGCGGCGAACTCGATGGCGTGCGCCTGCTGTCCGCCGAGCGCGTCGCCGGCTTCTCCAGCATCCGCGACAATGGCGACGAGCCCGATCCGGTGATGTTCGGCATCCCGATCCCGATCAGCATCGGCGGCTATTGGCTCGGCGGCCACCGCGTCAGCGGCCCGCGCGCGATCTGGCACCCCGGTGCCGCGCGGCTCGCTCGGCTGGGCCGACCCCGACCAGAAACTCGCCGTGGCCGTGTGCCACAACCGCATGTTCAACGCGCGCGATCCCCAGGACGACCCGATCCTGCCGATCTCCAAGGCGGTCGTCGCCGCGCTCGGCCTGGAGTGGAAATCATGACCGTCCTGCCCCGCCTCGAAGACCTCGAGGACAAGAGCTTCGATCCCTTTCTCATCGAGCGGCTGTCGACCGGCAATTGCCCCGACCCCTATCCGCGCATCCACGAGCTGCGCGAACAGGGGCCCGTCGTCGAGGGCAGCTATCGCATGCAGTTCACCGACGTGCCCGACGCGCAGATGGGCCACCTGCCGCAGGTGATGGTGCTCGGCTACGACGCGGTGATGAAGGTGCTGACCCAGCCCGAAATCTTCACCAACAAGGAAGCGTTCGAGAATAATCTCGGCAAATCCTTCGGCAACACCATCACCGTGATGGACGCGCCGATCCACACCAAATACCGCAAGATCTTTCAGAAGGCCTTCCTGCCGCAGATCGTCGCCCAATGGGGGGAAACGGTCGTCGACCCCGTCGTCAACCGGCTGATGGGCGAATTCATCGATCGCGGCGAGGCCGACCTGATCGAGGAATTCACCCACCATTACCCCTTTCAGGTCATCTATGCGCAGGTCGAGCTCGACCCGGCGCAGGCGCCGGTGTTCCACAAGCTCGCGATCGCGCAGATATTGTCGTCGATCGGCGCGCCGCAGGGGCCGGAGGCGAGTAGCAAGCTCGGGAGCTTCTTCGGCGAACTGCTCGCCGAAAAGCGCCGGAACCCCGGCACCGACCTGATCAGCCACCTCGCCACGGTCGAGGCCGACGGCGAGCGCCTGCCCGACGACGTCCTCGTCTCCTTCCTCCGCCAGCTGATGAACGCGGGCGGTGACACCACCTATCGCGGGACGAGCGTGCTGCTCACCGGCCTGCTCACCCACCCCGACCAGCTTGCGGCGGTAACCGCCGACCGCAGCCTGATCCCGCAGGCGATCGACGAGGCGCTGCGCTGGGAGGGGCCGGTCTCCTCGACCTTCCGCTATGCCGCGCAGGACACCGAGATCGAGGGCGTGCCGATCAAGAAAGGCACTTATATCAACACCGTGCTCGCCTCGGCGAACCGCGATCCGGCGAAGTTCGAGGACCCCGACAGCTTCGACATCTTCCGCCCGCGCGGCACGCGCCACCTCGCCTTCGCGAGCGGCCCGCACCTCTGCATCGGCCAGCACCTCGCGCGCGTCGAGATGACGCGCGCGCTGAACGCGATCCTCGACAGGCTGCCGAACCTGCGGCTCGATCCCGACAAGCCGGCGCCCGAGATCAAGGGGCATTTGCTGCGTGTTCCCTATCACCTGTGGGTGAAGTTCGACCGCTGACCGGGGTTCGATGCGATGAAGAAATGGATGTGCATGAACTGCGGCTGGATTTACGAGCAGGAACTCGGCGACCCCGAGGGCGGCATCGCGCCCGGGACGGCGTGGGAGGATATCCCCGACGACTGGAAATGCCCCGACTGCGGCGCGCTGAAGGCCGAATTCGACATGGTCGAGATCTGACGCGATGGGCCCTTTCGACTATGTCATCGTCGGCGCCGGATCGTCGGGCTGCGTCCTCGCCGAGCGGCTGAGCCGCAGCGCCAGCCGCAAGATCCTGGTTATCGAAAGCGGCCCCGTCGATTCGAGCCCGCTGATCGACATGCCACGCGGTTTCGGCAGGACGCTGATGGACCCGAAGCTGACCCACGCCTATGTCGCGAAGAAGACCGGCGGCCACAACGAACCCGAATATTGGGTGCGCGGCAAGACGCTCGGCGGGTCGAGTTCGCTCAACGGCATGGTCTATGTCCGCGGCCAGCCGAGCGACTATGACGATTGGGATTGCGACGGCTGGCGCTGGGCGGACCTGAAACCGCATTTCAAGGCGCTGGAGAACCACGAGCTCGGCGCATCGGACATGCGCGGCAGCCGGCGGTCCGCTGAATATCACCATCCACCCGACCAAGCGGCCGGTGCTGGAGGCGATGATCGCCGCCGCCGCGCAGATGGGCGTGCCGACGGTCGAAGACCTCAATTCGCTCGACAGTTCGGGCTTCGGCTATCAGCCGCGCAACATCTGGAAGGGCAAGCGCCAGAGCGCCGCCAAGGTCTTCCTGCGCCCCGCGATGCAGCGCCCGAACGTCACCGTCATCACCGGCACCGACGTGCTGCGCCTGACGCACGCGGGCAAGCGCGTCACCGGCGTGCGCATCCGCAATGCACAGGGGGAACGCGACGTCGCGGCGCGCGAGGTGATCCTCAGCGCCGGCGCGCTCAACTCGCCCACCCTGCTCCAGCGATCGGGCATCGGCCCCGCTGCGCATCTCAGGAGCGTCGGGGTCGAGGTGCTGCACGACGCCCCCGGCGTCGGCCACAATATGCGCGAGCACCGCCTGCTCCGCGCGCAATATCGCCTGCGCAAGGGCAGCGAAAATGCCTCCTTCCAGGGCGCGGGGCTCTATCTCAGCGCACTGCGCTATTTCCTGCTCAAATCGGGCCCGCTCACCTCGGCGGCGTTCGAGGTGGGCGGCTTCATCCGCACCGAGCCGGGCAGCGGCCGCCCCGACGCGCAGCTCGGCATGGGGCCGATGTCGATCGACAGCAGCACGCCGGGCCTGTCACTGCACGGCTTCCCCGGCGCGATGTGCGGCGGCTATGTGATGCGGCCCGAAAGCCGGGGCAGCATTCTGATCGGCGGCCCCGACATCGCGACCCCGGCTATCATCGACCCCAATTATCTCGCCACCGATTACGACCGCCGCGTCTCGGTCGCGCTGTTCCGCTTCATCCGCACGATGTTCGCCCAGCCCGCGCTCGCGCCCTTCGTCGTCGAGGAGATCGACCCGAGCGCCGGGATCGAGACCGACGACGAGATCATCGACGCCTATCACCGCATCGGCGGCGCGGGCTATCATGCGGCGGGCACCTGCCGCATGGGCGAGGACGAGGCTTCGGTCGTCGACACGCGGCTGCGCGTGCGCGGGGTCGAGGGGCTGCGCGTCGTCGACATCTCGGTCATGCCCTCGCTCGTGTCGGGCAACACCAACGCCCCCGCGATGGCGATGGCGTCGCGCGCGGGCGAACTGATCCTCGCCGATGCGGATTAGCGTCCCCGAAACGCTGGAAGGCGTCACCGTGCGGCTGGCTGGGCGAGGCGCTCGCCCCGCGTTTCCCCGGGGTGCGGATCGACCATGCCGAGCCCGTCGACGTGATCCACGGCGCCTGCACCAAGGTCCGCCTGTCGGTGCGCGGCGACCACCCCGCCCTGCCGCCGACGATGCTGATGAAGGCGGGCTTCGAGCCGCACAGCCCGGACATGCGCAAGATGCACGTCAACGAATATCACGCCTATCGCGACCTGATGCCGAGCACCGGCCTCAACGTCCCCGATTGCCTGTGCGCGGCGATGGACGAAGACGGCCGCGCGCTCGTCATTTTGGAGGACCTCTGCCTGCGCGGCGTGCGTTTCCTGTCGCTGCAGCGGCCGATCGGCTTCGACCTCGCCAAGGGCTTCCTCGCCGGGCTGGCGAAGCTGCACGCGCGCTGGTGGGACGCCCCCGAGCTCGACAGCGACTTCGCCTGGGTGCCCGATACGGGCGAAACGGCGCTCGAACATTATTTCACCCTGCTGCTGACGCCCGACCTTTTCGAGACCTACGCCACCTCGCCGCGCGGCGCCGCCATGCCGCGCATGCTGCTCGACCCGCCGCGCATCCGCGCCGCGCACGCCGCGATGCGTGAGGCGCACAAGGGGCAGGCGCGCGTGATCAACCATGGCGACATGCACCTCGGCAATCTCTACCTCGACGCCGACGGCACGCCGGGCTTTCTCGACGCGCAGCCGAGGCTCGGCGCCTGGTCGATCGACGTCAGCTATTTCCTGATCGCCGGGCTCGACCTCGTCGACCGGCGCCGCTGGCAGGGCGCGCTGCTCGCCCATTATCTGGGTTGCCTGAAGGCGGAGGGCATCGACCCGCCGTCCTTCGACGACGCCTGGGCCGCCTTTCGCCGCGATGTGGTCTGGGGCCTGCTGATCTGGATGCTCAACGGCTCGCATTTCCAGACCGAGGCGAACAACACCGCCGCCGCGACGCGCTTCGCGATGGCGATGGTCGATCTCGATACATTCGGCGCGCTCGGCGTCTGAACGATCGCCGGCGCGCCTTCATCGTCCCATCGACGCCGGCGGCCGCTCGCGCATCCTGTTCGATGGCCCCGGCGGCGCGGTCACCGCGCGCTGACAGAGCGACGGCGCAACGGCGGGATAGCAGCGCCGATACCGAGGAGGCCGGTTTCGGGCGGGAGCTGACATTCGTTCTCCCCTCCCTGCAAGGGAGGGGCTGGGGGTGGGTGGCCGCCGAAGGCGGCGCTCTTCCTCTTGCTCGCTGCGCTCGCTACCCACCCCTAACCCCTCCCTAAAAGGGAGGGGAATGACTGCTATCCACCCCAAAACAGCCGCGCCCCAACCCTACTCCGCGAACCCCACAAAGGTCGCGGCTTCATCCACCGCCTTGCGCGTCGACACCACCCCGTTCGCCGGAAAGCTCTCGTCGGGCCAGCCGATCGCGATGCAGATCATGATCGTCTGGTCGTCGGCGATCCCCGCTTCCTGCCGCACCACTTCCGAATGCATGATCCCCTGGCTGTTGATCACGCAGCCCAGCCCCTTCGACCAGGCGGCGTTGACGATCGCGGTCGCGACCGCGCCGCAGTCGAAGGGCGCGATATCGCTGCCGACGAGGACCTTGTCATAGGTGACGACGATGCACGCGGGCGCGTCGAACTGGCGGAAACCGCGCAGCACCCAGTCGAGGCGTTTGGGTTTGTCGTCGCGCGCGATCCCCATCGCGGCGAACAATTGCTTGGCGATGCCGACCTGCCGCTCGCGGTGCACGCCCTCGTAATTTTCCATGCCGCGGAATTCGCGCGTCGAGGGGATGCGCTCGAGGTTGCGGCGCGTGTTCCCTTCGCGGATGCGCGCCAGCGGTTCGCCGGTGACGACATAAAAATTCCACGGCTGGGTGTTGAGCGACGAGGGCGAGCGCATCGCCAGCGCAAGAATGTCGCGGATCAACGCCTTCGGCACCGGATCGTTTTTGTACCCGCGGATGCTGCGCCGACCGTTCACCACCGCGGCATAGGCCGCCGCCATCGCCTCCCGCTCGTCCACGCGCTCAGCCGATCTCCGCGATCACGTCGCCGACCTCATAGGTCTCGCCGACCTCGCCGATGATCTTCAGCTTGCCACTCGCCGGGCTTTCGACCTCGTTGGTCGATTTGTCGGCCTCCAGCGCATAGAGCGGCTGGCCCTCGCTCACCTCGGCGCCATCCGCGACCAGCCATTCGGCGAGAATGCCTTCGTTCATCGAAAAGCCGATCTTCGGCACGATCACTTGTACTGCCACTCAGGGCCTCCTTAACTGGCGATGTCTTTGATGGCCGCGAGGATGCTGTCCCCGTCCGGCGCGTAGGCGTTTTCGAGCGGCCGCGAATAGGGCACCGCGCTATAGGCGCCGCCCAGCCGCTTGACCGGCTTTTTCAGCGCCCCGAACAATTCCTCGCCGATCACCGCCGCGATTTCCGCACCGGCGCCATGCTGCTTGACCGCTTCATGGACGATGATGACGCGGCCGGTCTTGCGCGCCGACGCGAGCACCGTGTCACGGTCCCACGGCGCGATCGTGCGCAGGTCGATCACCTCGACCGAAATGCCCGCTTCCGCCGCCTGGTCGGCGGCGGCACGGGCGAGCATCGCCATGCGGCCATAGGTGACGATCGTCACGTCGCTGCCCTCGCGCTGCACCGCCGCCTGGCCGAGCGGCACGCGGTGGCCGCTCGACGGCAGTTCGAAGGACATGGGCGTGCGATAGGTCGGCATATTCTCGATGAAGATCACCGGATCGGGATCGTCGATCGCCGCGCGCAGCAGCCCATAGGCATCCTCGGGCGTCGATGGCGTGCAGACCTTGACTCCCGGCGTATGCGCGAACCAGGCCTCCAGATAGTCGCAATGCTGGCCGCCCGACCCGAAACCGAGTCCGGTCATGGTGCGGACCACGATCGGCACGCTCGTCTGGCCGCCCGACATGAAGCGCAGCTTCGCCGCATGGTTGACGATCATGTCCATCGCCACGGTGGTGAAGTTCATCAGCATGATCTCGGCGATTGGTTTGTAGCCCGCAAGGCTCGCGCCGATCGCCGCGCCCATGATCGCCTGTTCGGAGATCGGCGTCGACCGCACGCGGTCGTCGCCAAAGCTGGTGGAAAGCCCCTTGGTGATCTTGGCGATGCCGCCGCCCTCGGGGTCGGCGAGATCCTCGCCCAGCGTGATGACCTTGGGGTCCTCGGCGAAGGCATCCTGATAGGCTTTCGAGATCGCCTCGATGATCGTGACCTTGGGCTTGGCCGCTTTTTCCACCGCGCTCATGCCGCGATCTCCTGCGCGAAGACGTCGAAGCGCAGATCGTCCGGCTCGGGCCAGGGCGAGGCGAGCGCATGCTCGATCGCGCCGTCGATCCGCGTCTCGATCTCCGCCTCGACCGCCGCCAGTTCCTCCTCGGTCGCGATGCGGTCGGCGATCAGGCGCGCGCGCAGCGCCGGGACCGGATCGGCCTCCATCGCCGCCGCTTTCTGTTCCTTGGGGATATAGCTGTCGTCGTCGCCGAAATTATGACCGAAGAAGCGGAAGGTCATGCATTCGAGCAGGGTCGGCCCCTCGCCCGCCCGCGCGCGCGCCACCGCCTCGGCAAAGGCCGAATACATCGCCTCCGGGTCGTTCCCGTCGACACGCACGCCGGGAATGCCATAGCCCTCGGCGCGGTTTGCGATATTCTTGCCCGCGGTCATCTTCTCGAACGTCGTGTGCTCGGCGAACAGATTGTTCTGGCAGACGAAGATCGTCGGCAGCTTCCACACCGCGGCGAGATTCATCGCCTCATGGACCGCGCCGATGTTCGACGCGCCGTCGCCGAAGGTGCACACCGACACGCGGTCGCTCCCGTCGAGCTGCGCCGCCCAGGCCAGGCCGTTGGCGATCGGCGCCGACGATCCGACGATGCCGGTGGTGACCATAATCCCCTTGGGCGGATAGGTCAGGTGCATCGGTCCGCCCTTGCCCTTGCACGACCCCGTCGTGCGGCCGATGAGTTCGGCCCACAGCTCGTTCAGCGGAAAGCCCTTGCCCAGCATGTCGTGGATGCCGCGATAGATGGTGCAGATGGTGTCGTCGTCGCGCAGCACCTCGCCCATCACCGACGGGATGATCTCCTGCCCGCGATAGCTGTAATAGACCATCGCGATCTGGCCCGAGAGAATCACCTTGCGGGCGCGCTCGTCGTTCGCCTTCAGCAGCGCCGCGCGCTCGTAAATCGACCGCAGAACCGCTGAATCCGCCACGAATTGCTTTTCGGCCATCCGTCTCACTCCCTCGAACAGACTTATTTATCAGTGCAATCCGCTATATGATTACACTGCTTCTGTCGAGAGGCGATATACGCGATATGCGCGATGATCCCGAAAATCAGTCGATCAGATCGACCACCGAATTCGGCCCCACCTGCGCCAGCCAGACCTTGCCGCACGGCGACCATGTGCGACTTCCAGTGCGCCTCCGCACCGGCGCCATCCTTCGCCTCGATCAGGTCGACGAGCTTGGAATGCGACTTGAGCCCGAAGCGAAGCTGCTTCATCGAAAATTCGGGGTCGATATTGATATTGCGCCGCTGCGCGAGGTTCATATGCTCTTCGACCAGCCCGCGCAGCGCGTGGCTGAACATGATCAGCGTCTGGTTCCCGGCCAGGTCGATCATCGTGCTGTGGAATTCGGAAATCATCGTGGTGACCGCGAAGCGGTCGCGAATATGGCTCAGTTCGCCTTCGATCAGCGCCCGCAGCAGCGGCACCGCCCTTTCGCTGTTGCGCTCGGCGACCAGCCGCGCCGCGCGGCGGCTCGATCAGCGTGCGCATCTCGTACAGGTCGCCGATGGTGACATTCTTCGACTGCAGCGTGATGCCCGCCGCGCGCTCGATCATCTCGTAATTGGGCGAACTGACGCGCGCGCCGCCCCGCGCCCCGCGCGCCACGGTGACCAGCCCTTCGGATTCGAGAATGCGGACGGCCTCGCGAATCGTCGGGCGCGATACCTCGAACTCGGCGATCAGGTGCGATTCAGCCGGAAGCGTGTCCCCGTCGACCAACTCGCCGCGGATGATGGCATTGCGGATCTGCTTCGCGACAAGTTCCGCGGTCTTGGGAACACGTACGGCCGCGGCATTGCTGCGATTGCCGACCGGTATTGCAACGAAAGCGTTAGACAAGTTTAATTCCTTTACCGTCGCGCGCCTTTTGCCCCGAAATGCTGTAAGGTGCAAGCATGCGCGAGCCGGGCACGAAGAGAGACTCGCCCCTTGCCAAAAGTCATGTTACCTAGTTAGATGATAAAAAAGAGATGTCGGCACGCATCGGCATGGCGAAACGCGGGCGCATTCAGCGAACTGGATGGGCGTAAGGAGAGGAATTTCGATGAACGTTCAGACCAAGGACGGGCTGCAGCAGGACGGGGCCGGCTATGTCGTTGCGGCCGACCACTATATCTCGCCCGAATTCGCCAGGATCGAGGCGGAGAAGCTGTGGTACCGCGTCTGGCAGATGGCATGCCGCGAAGAGGAAATCCCGAACGTCGGCGACTTCTACACCTATGACATCGTCGACCAGTCGATCATCGTGATCCGCGTCGCCGAGGACGAGATCAAGGCTTATTATAACGTCTGCCCGCACCGCGGCCGCACGATCACCGAGGGCTGCGGCCACGCCGCGCGCCTCTTCTGCAAATTCCACGGCTGGTCGTGGAAGCTCGACGGCACGATCGCCAAGGTGGTCGACCGGCACGAATGGCCCGAAGAATCGCTGACCGACGACGACCTCAACCTTGTCCCGGTCAAGGTCGGCCGCTGGAGCGGCTGGGTCTATATCAACCTCGACCCCGACAGCGTCAGCCTCGAGGAACATCTCGCCCCCGCCAAGGCCTATCTCGACCCCTATGACATCGGCGGGATGAACTATCACTGGCGCAAGTCGACGATCTTCGACTGCAACTGGAAGGTCGCGCTGGAGGCGTTCAACGAGGGCTATCATGTCCAGACGACGCACAACCAGATGCTGCGCTATTTCGACGACTGGACGCAAAGCTATGCGCGCGGCCGCCATTCGCACTTCGGCTATTGGGAATCGATGCCGATGGGGTCGCGCTCGCCGCGGCTGACCGGCGGCAAGCCGACCGAGGATATCCGCCCCGGCATCCGCGACTATATGGAGGATATGGCGGCGACGCTAAACGCGGGGTCGTCGGTGCAGACCGTCTATGCCGCCCGCCGGGTCGAACAGGAAGTGCCGCCGGGCACCCCACCAATGGAAGTGCTGCAGAAATTCGGCCAGTTCATTTATGAAAATGCGATCGCGCAGGGCCAGCAATGGCCCAGCATCACGCCCGAGCAAATGTATGCCGCGGGGGTCGACTGGCATCTTTTCCCCAACCAGATCATGCTGATGGGCCCGACCGGCCTGCTGGGCTATCGCGCCCGCCCGCTCGGCACCGATCCCGACAAGTGCATCTGGGACGTCTATTCGCTCCAGCGCGTCGCGCCCGGAACCGCGCCGAAGGTCGAGCATGAATGGAGCCAGGACCATGCCGATGTCGATTTCTGGGGCCTGATCCTGACCCAGGATTATCAGAATATGGCGGAGGTGCAGAAGGGCATGAAGTCGCGCGCCTTCAAGGGCGCCAAACCCAACCCGCGGCAGGAGATCGCGGTGATCAACTTCCACCGCAGCCTCGACGATTTCATCGAGAACGGATACGGCGAATGAGCACCGCCTGGGACGAAAGTGCCGACTTCGTCGTCGTCGGCAGCGGCGGCGGTTCGATGCTCGCGGCGATCGCCGCGGTCGACGCCGGCAAGAAGCCGCTGATCCTCGAAAAGACCGACCGGGTCGGCGGCTCGACCGCGCTCTCGGGCGGGGTATTCTGGATTCCGAACCATCCGCTGCAGGCGCGCGAAGGCATCGACGACAGCGCCGACAAGGCGCGGACCTACATGGATTCCGCGGTCGGCGACGTCGGTCCGTCGACTTCGCGCGAGCGCAAGGACATGTTCCTGAAAATGGGCCCGCGGATGGTCGAATATCTCGAAGCCAAGGGCATGCCCTTCGTGCGCTACGGCGGCTGGTCCGACTATCATGACGACCTGCCCGGCGGTCTCGCCGAAGGCCGCTCGCTGGGCGTCGAAATCTACAATATCAAGAAGCTGGGCAAGGAGTGGTATCCCAAGCTTCGCCGCGGCGAATTCGGCGTTCCGGCCAAGCGCGCCGAAACCAAGCATCTGACGCTGATGAAAGTGACCTGGGCGGGCAAGTTCGCGATGATGAGGATCGGTCTGCGCCTGATCCGCAACAAGATATTGGGCATCCACCAGGTCGGCTCGGGCGCCGCGATCCAGGGGCGCATGCTGAAGATGGCGCTCGACCATGGCGTCGACATCCGCACCGATTCCCCCGTCACCGACCTGGTCGAACAGGATGGCCGCATCGTCGGCGTGGTGACCGAAAGGAACGGCAAGCCGTGGCGGGTGGAAGCGCGCGACGGCGTGCTGATCAATGCCGGCGGCTTTGCGCGCAACGCCGAGCTGCGCAGGAAATACGGCCCGCAGCCCTCCTCGACCGAATGGACCAACGCCAATCCCGGCGACACCGGCGAAATGATCGAGATCGCCCGCGCGCATGGCGCGGCGCTCGACCTGACCGACCAGGCGGTGTGGATTCCGACCTCGGTTCCGCCCGACGGCCCGCCGCTGATGAACGTCCCCGACCTGCCGAAGCCGCATTGCATCCTGGTCGACAAGGCCGGCAAGCGGTTCGCCGACGAAGCCCAATCCTATATGGCGAACGGCCAGGACTTTTATGCGCACGGCGCGGTCCCCGCCTACGCGATCATGGATGCCTCCTATTTCAGGAAATACAGCTGGGGCTTTCGCATGGGCGCCGTGCCGCAGATATGGCACGACAGCGGCTTCCTGAAATCGGCCCCCACGCTGCGCGAGCTGGCGGCGAAGATCGGCGTCGATCCCGACGGGCTCGAGGCGACCGTCGCACGCTTCAACGGGTTCGCGGCGACCGGCAAGGATCTCGATTTCCACCGCGGCGACAAGGCCTATGACCTGGTCTATGCCGACCGGACGAACAAGCCGAGCCCGACGCTCGGCCCGATCGAGACGCCACCCTATTATTCGATCGAGGTCTTCCCCGGCGACGTCGGCACCTTCGGCGGCATCCTGACCGACGAATATGCCCGCGCGCTGCGCGACGACGGGTCGGTCATCACCGGCCTTTATGCGACGGGCAATTCGACCGCTTCGGTGATGGGGAAAACCTATCCGGGCGCCTAGCGCGAGCATCTCGCCTTCCTTCATCTTCGGATGGGTCGCCGCGCGCCATGCGCTCGGCCAGGTTCCGAATTGACGGGGCCGGCATGGAACCGTCCCTCGAAACGATGGTGCGCGAACTTTACGACAAGCAGCAGATCCGCGAGGTCGTCACGCGCTACTGCCGCGGCGTCGACCGCATGGACCGCGACCTGTTCCTGTCGGCCTATCATCCCGACGCGATCGACGACCATGGTTTCGTCGTCGTCGGGCCGAAGGAATTCTGGTCGTGGGTCAATCATTATCACACCAATGCCCAGGCGGCGCACCAGCACATCATCACCAACCACAGCTGCGAACTCGACGGCGACACGGCGCATTGCGAAACCTATTGGATGTTCGCGGCGCTCGATCGCAACGGACAGAATCTGACGATCGGCGGCGGACGCTATATCGACCGGATGGAAAAGCGCGGCGGCGAATGGCGGATCGCGGCGCGCAAATGCGTGCCCGACTGGGGCGGCCAGCCGGTCGCGACCCAGATCAGCCCCGAAGCGCGCGCGATGCTGGCGCAGAGCGGCAGGACGGCGCGCGATACCAGCGACTGCTCCTACGAACGTCCGCTGACCATCCCCGCCGACCGGATCGGCATCAACGTCGATATCCTCGCCTAGCGCCTGATCGGACCGATGCGTTTCTATCGCCTGCGCGATCATGGCTCGATCGACAACCTCGTCGTCGAACAGGGGCCGGAACCGCAAATAGCACCCGACGAGGTGCGCGTGCGAATTCGCGCCGTGTCGCTCAACGCCCGCGACCTGATGATGGTCTTTGGTCCTTCGCCCTATGGTCCGAAACCGGGGATCATCCCGGTGTCCGACGGCGCGGGCGAAATTGTCGCATGCGGTTCGGCGGTCACCGGCATCGCCCCCGGAACCCGCGTCGTCATTCCCTTTCGTCCGGGGTGGATCGACGGCCCGCTCGAAGCCGGATCGATCGCGACCGATCTCGGCGGCGCCGTCGATGGCGTGCTCGCCGAGCAGGTCGCGGTCGCGGCGCGCGCGGTGGTGCCGCTGCCCGACGCGGTGTCGTTCGAGCAAGCGGCGGCGATGCCGTGCGCGGGCGTGACCGCCTGGACCGCGCTCGATCGGGGTGCGCCGCTTGGCCCCGGCCGCACGGTGCTCGTCCTGGGCACCGGCGGAGTCTCGATCTTCGCGCTGCAGATCGCGCGGGCGAAAGGCTGCCGCGTGATCGCGACGACCTCGACCGACGCGAAGGCGGACCGGCTGCGCGAGCTCGGTGCAAGGGACGTCGTCAATTATCGGGACTGCCCCCAATGGAGCAGGCGAATATTGGAACTGACAGACGGACGCGGCGTCGACCGCGTCGTCGAAGTCGGCGGCGCGGGAACCTTGCCGCAATCGATGGCGGCATTGGCGCCCGAGGGCGAAATCGCATTGATCGGCCTGCTCGCCGATCCGATGAACCAGATCAGCCCGTTGCCGCTGATGCGGACGATGGGGGTGATCCGCGGCATTTCGGTCGGTTCGCGCGCCGATCTCGCCGCGCTCGTCGATTGCGCCGCCACGCATTTCGCGCCCGTGATCGACCGTGTTTTCGCGTTCGACGAAGCCCCCGCCGCCTTCGCCCATCTCGCGTCGCGGCGGCATTTCGGCAAGGTGGTGATCCGGGTCTGATAGGCGCCGGATCACCCTCCCCCTATTTCCCGGTGAACCGGTTGCGGATGTCCCAGGTGAGCGCGCGCGTCGTCCCCTCGCTGCACAGCCCCTCGAAGGTCCAGCCCTCGACCGCGAACTGGCTGCGCACGAACTCCGGTTCCTGGATCAGCGCGACATGGCCGCCGTTGATGTAAAGCTCGCGCCCGTTGAGATTTTCCGACAGGTCGGAACAGAGCCAGGCCGTGACGGCCGCGACATTCCACGGGCGGCCGTCGGGACCGCTGTTGCCGATCCAGTGGTTCGACAGCGGCGGAATCTTCAGCGTGTTCATCGCATAGCCGAGCGTCTCATACACCTCGGGAATGTTCATGTTGCTCGGCCCGGAGATCGGCCGCACGACATTGGCGCGCACCCCGAACTCGGCGAGCTCGCGCGCCACGGTGCGCGTCATGCCGACGACCCCTTCCTTGGCGGCGCTGTAGTTGACCATGCCGTAATGGCCGAAACCCGACGGCGAGGCGAAGTTGACGATCGCCCCGCCCTCTTTCTTCAGATGCTCGGCGGCGGCGCGGATCGTCGCGAAATAGCCCTTCAGATTGACCGCCAGGACGATATCGAAATCCTCCTCGCTCATTTCGGTGATGCGGCGCGGACGGATGATGCCCGCATTGTTGATCAGGAAATCGAGGCGCCCGAACGTGTCGATCGCACAGTCGACCACCGCCTGCCCGCCCGCCATCGACGCGACGCTGGAGGTTTCGGCGACCGCCTCGCCGCCCGCCGCCCTGATCTCGTCGACGACCTGCTGCGCGAAGCTCGCATCGCCGCCGCCGCCCTGCGGCCCGCCGCCCAGATCGTTGACGACGATCTTCGCGCCCTCGCGCGCCATCAGCAGCGCCGTCTCGCGCCCGATCCCGCGCCCCGCGCCGGTGATCGCCGCGACGCGACCGTCAAATTGTCCCATGTCCTGCTCCCGCTTGCTTTTGCTATCGATTCCCGATTAAAGGTATAAAAGGTTTATACGATTATGCGCCAAATTCAACGGCGCAAAATGCCTGGATGCCCGGCGAATGAATCGGGCCACCACGCGGGAGAGAGGCATGCTGAGCGCGTTCGACGACTATCCCTATCACCAGATCGCCGATCATTTCGATGCGAGCGGCACGGGCGACCATCGCTTCTTCGACCGTTACTGGTGGGTCGCCTATGACCGCGAGAACCGGGCGCAGGTCAATTCGGGACTCGGCGTCTACAAGAATATGAACGTCCTCGACGGGTTCGGAACGATCCTGATCGACGGAATGCAGCACAATGTCCGCACCTCGCGCCGCTGGCGCCCGAACATCGGCCGGATCGGCGCGGGACCGCTCGATTATATCGTCAAGGAGGGACTCAAGAGCTTTCGCCTTCTGCTCGATCCCAATGATTTCGGCGTGTCGTTCGACCTCAGCTGGGAGGCGATCCTGCCGGCTGTTCGACGAGCCGCACCACAAGCGCCACATCGACGGCGTGCTGCACGAGGACTACCGGCGCTTCTATCAGTTCGGCCGCGTCAACGGCTGGGCCGAGGCGCATGGCCGCAGCGGATCGAGATCGCCGACTGGTTCGGCTTCCGCGACCGCTCCTTCGGCGTGCGCCCGGGCGTCGGCGGCCCGCCGCCGCCCACTCCGCCTGCGCCGCCGCGGCATGGCCGCGCGACCGCGCTCATCTCGGGCATGGCCTTCGCCTGCGAGGACGGGACACACGGCAGCATCCAGATCCAGGAGGACGACACCGGCCGTGTCGTCTATTCGGGCGGCAAACTGGTGCGCCGCGATGGCGACGGCTGGCGCGACGCGGTCATCGACGGGGCGAGTGTCGACATCGGCCTGGTGCCGGGTACGCTGAAGCCGACCGCGCTCAACTTCGACTTCACCGCCGACGGCGAAAGCTACGAACTGCGCGGCACGCCGCTGTCAGAGGGCTTCGTCTATCAGGGATATGGCTATTACAACGGCTACCGCGACCAGCGCGGGCTCGGCGCCTGGCGGGGCGAGGCGGTGCTGGAAGGCGAAACCTATGACGTGCGCGATCTCGTCGAAGGTCCGCGACCTCAGCGGTCACGCGAGCTTTCCCGCCATATTGCCGCACGAATATCCGCTCGCGATCAGCCTGAACGGCGCGCCCGGCATGGCCGATTCGATGATCGGCTTCACCGGCCCGCACCCGCGCTACCGGCCGCAAGGATAAGCCATGCCGCTCTATCAACCGCTCAACGAGCCGCAGATGACGGCCTATTTCGGACAGCTTTTTCCGGACCGCCCCGGCCTGCGCCTCGAAACCGTCAAACGTTCCTATCCCGGCATGTCGCGCGAGACCTGGTGGATCACCCTCGCATGGGACGCCGCCGGCGGCACCGCGCAGGAGAAATTCGTCGTCCGCCTCGACCCGCCGGGCGGCTGCATGTCCGACAGCCCGCTGAAGGACGAAAGCGAAGTCTATCGCCTGCTGCACGGCACCGCGGTCCCGGTGCCGCGGCTGATCGTCCACGAGGACCGGCCCGAATGGCTGCTCGAGGGACGCGAATTCACCGTCCGCGAATGGATCGAGGGCGAGATCGAGCCCGCCTGCCTCCGCGACGACAGCGAGGCGGGGCGCGCCGCGCGCATCGCCATCGTCAAGGAACAGATGGACAAGCTCGCCGCGATCCACGCGCTCGACTGGCGCGCGATGGGGTTCGGGCATTTCCTCACCGTCCCCTCCGACCCCGAAAACTGCGGGCGCGAGGACGTCGTGCGCCATCTCGATATGCTCGACCGCCACGCGCAGGAACCGCTGCCGGGGCTGCGCGAGATCGGCCGCTGGCTGCTGGAAAATCCGCCGCCCGCACCCGCGCGCATCGTGCTTCGCAAGGAGAATAACGGGATCGGCGAGGAAATCTGGCGCGACGGCCGGATCGTCGGCATGTGCGACTGGGAAGGCGCAAGCCTCGGCGATCCGGCGCTCGACCTTGCCGTCGCGATGGGGACCACCGCCAGATATTGGGGCGAGGAGGAAGCGCTCGCCTATTACAACAGCGTCGCACCGCACCCCGTGACGATGGAGGCGGTCGCCTGGTACCGGCGCTTCTGGGGCTACAAAGGCGCGTGCGCGCTGCATTCGGCGCTCCGCAACTATAACGATCACCGCGACCGCCGCGTGCAACTGCTCACCCTCGGCTGCCTCTATCCGGTGATCGTCCAGGCCAATCTGTCGGCCGCAGCCGCGTTCGGGAGGGCCTGATCCCATGAATCCTTCGGCACAGGATATCCTTCGCGGTTGCGTCGAGAATCTCGAGGAACTCGTCGCGCCCGAACTCACCAGCCCGCATGCGAAAAGCGCGATGATGTGCGCGCGAATGCTGATCAACCATGTCATCCTGCGTCTCGAGCAGGAGGGTGCGGCGCTCGCCGCCGACTGCCGCGAAAAGCGCAAGCTGCTCTGCACCCTGGCCGACGCAGGCGAGTTCCCCGCCTCGCTCGCCGCCGAAATCGGCACCCTCGCCGCCGATCCCGAGCCAGACCACACGGCGATCGCCGTGCTCACCGCGCGCGACGACGCCTGGAAACGCCTTTTCGAAAAGGCGCTCGCCGAACCGCTCTCCCCCGCCGTCCGGGACGGCCTGCGTGCGCAGCTCGCCGCGCAGATCGGAAGGGAAAACAGCTATTGCGCCCCGGCGCTCGATGGACCGATGTTCTGAGGGATAAGAGATGACCGACAACCAGACTCTGCCGACCGCCCTCGCCCCCTTCACCCTGACCGGAAAGGTGGCGCTGATCACCGGCGCGGCATCGGGCCTCGGCAAGGCGACCGCCGGGCTGTTCCTCGACGTGGGGGCGAAGGTCGTCATCGCCGACCTCGACGCCGACGGCGCGCGGGCGACCGCCGCCGAGCTTGCGGGCAAGGGACCGACGCTGGGCGTCGGCATGGACGTATCGGACGAAGCCGCCGTACAGGCCGGCTTCGCCGCCGCGGCGGCCGCGTTCGGCGGGGTCGATATCCTCGTCAACAACGCCGCCTATCGCGGCAAGGCGAACACGATGGACATGTCGGTCGCCGAATGGGACATCATGCACGCGGTCTGCGCGCGCGGCAGCTTCCTGTGCCTGCGCGAGGCGGTGAAACAGATGCGCGGGCGCGGCGGCGGGGCGATCGTCAACGTCTCGTCGATGAGCGCGCAGCATCCGACGATCTTTCCCAACATGCATTATGATTCAGCCAAGGCCGGGGTCGACGCGATCACGCGACTCGCCGCGGTCGAGTTCGCGAAGGACGGCATCCGGGTCAATTCGGTGCTGCCCGGCGGCATGGCGACCCCCGGCCCCGACAAGATGCGCGCGGCGCAGGCGGCGGGCGGCGCGGTGATCGCCGGACCCGCGACAATTCCGGGGCGCAATCCGATGGGGCGCATCGCCGACCCGATCGAAATGGCGCGCGCGATCCTGTTCCTCGCCAGCGACGCGGCCAGCTATGTCAACGGCGCCGAACTGCTCGTCGATGCCGGTTTCACCAAGGGGTGAGCCGATGACGGATTTTCTGGCGAGCAACCGGCCGCTGATCGGCGATACGCGCCCCGCGACGACGAGCCTCGGCACGCGCGATCATGTCAATCCGGCGACGGGCAAGGTTCAGGCGGCAGTACCGATCGGCGGCGCGGCGGAAATCGGCGCGGCGGCCACAGCCGCGGTCACGGGCCAGAAGGCATGGCAGGCGCTTGGCCCCGAACGACGCCGCGACTGCCTGCTTCGCCTCGCCGACCTGATCGAAACCGACGCGTCCCGGCTGCTGACGATGGCGGCGCTCGAATGCGGCACGCCCTTGTCGAGCAATTCGAGCGGCCTCGCGCTGTCGTGGATCCGCTATTACAGCCGGCTGGGCCGACAAGATCGAGGGCAGCTACAGCGAACCCTTCGGCATCGCCGGCATCGCCTATTCGCGGCACGAGCCCATCGGGGTGATCGGCGTTATCATCCCGTGGAACTCGCCGCTGGTCGCCATTTCGATGACCGCCATCCTCGCAATGGCCGCCGAGCAACGCCGTGATCCTCAAGCCGCCGACGCAGACACCGTTCGTCGCGCTGCGCTTCGGCGAGCTGGCGCTCGAAGCGGGCATTCCCGCAGGCGTACTCAACATCGTTCCCGGCGATGCGGAGGCGGGCGAGGCGCTGATCGCGCATCCGGCGGTGGGCAAGATCAGCTTCACCGGCGGCGATATCGTGGCGAAGGCGGTGATGCGCACCGCCGCCGAGCATCTGAAGCCCGTCGCGCTCGAACTCGGTGGGAAATCGGCCAATCTGATCTTCGCCGACGCCGACCTCGATCTGGCGGCGGCGATGGCCGCCAGTTGCAGCCTGATCCCGTTGGCGGGTCAGGGCTGCGTCCTGCCGACCCGCGTCTATGCCCATGGCGCGATCTTCGACGAGTTCGTCGAGCGCGTGCGCACTAATGCCGAAAGCTACAAGCTCGGCGACCCGCTCGACCGCAGCACGGTGATCGGGCCGGTGATCAGCGAAGCGGCGGCGCAGCGGATCATCGGTGTGATCGACCGCGCCAAGGCGGAAAGCGGCGGGCAGCTGGTCACCGGCGGGCGCCGCGGCCAGGGCGGGCTTGCGGCGGGCAGCTTCGTCGAACCGACCGTTTTCGCCGGGGTTGCGCACGACAGCCACCTCGCGCGCGAGGAAGTGTTCGGGCCGGTGCTGTCGATCATCCGCTTCGACGACGATGCCGATGCCGTCGCGATGGCGAACGACAGCCGCTTCGGGCTCGGCGCCTATCTCCACACCCGCGACCTGTCGCGCGCCCATAGGGTCGCGGCGCAGCTTCAGGCCGGCTGCGTCGCGGTCAACGGCATGCTGCCGATGGCCGCCAACCAGCCCTTCGGCGGCGTCAAGCAGAGCGGCTTCGGCCGCGAGGGCGGGCGGCCCGGCCTCGAGGAATTCATGCAGATCAAGCAGGTGGTGCTGCATCTGCGTTGAAGGACGCCAGCGTGAACGAGGAAGCGGATTTCATCATCGTCGGCGGCGGCAGCGCGGGCTGCGTCCTCGCCGCGCGGCTCAGCGAAAATCCGCGGCACCATGTCCTGTTGCTGGAGGCCGGCGGCAAGGGCGACGATTTCCTCGTCAAAATGCTTAGCCGGAACCGCCAAGCTGATGGGCCACAAGCGGTTCGACTGGTGCCTGCCGACCGAAGCCGACCCGACGATCGGCGATCGCACGATGCAATGGGCGGCGGGCAAGGCGCTCGGCGGCAGTTCGGCGATCAACGGCCAAGTCTATATGCGCGGCGAACGCTCCGACTACGACAATTGGGCGGCGGCCGGATGCACCGGCTGGGGCTATGACGACATCTTCCCCTATTTCCTGAAGGCCGAGCAGTTTCATGCGCCGACGATGCAGTCGCACGGCCGCCACGGCCCGCTCAGCGTCTCGCCGATCCGGGACCCGCAGCCGATTGGCCAATATGTCATCGACGCCTTCGTTCAGGCGGGCATCCCGCTCAACGAGGATTATTGCAACGGCAGCCAGACCGGCGTGTACCGCATTTTCGCGACGCAGAAGGACGGCCAACGCTGCTCGGCCGCGCGCGCCTATCTCGACCCGGTGCGCCATCGCCCCAACCTGACCGTCGTGACCGGCGCGCACGTCGACCGCATTCTGATCGCCGACGGGCGCGCGGCCGGGGTCGAGGTCCGCATCGACGGGCAGCGGCGCACGATCGGCGCGCGCCGCGAAGTGCTGCTCTGCGCCGGGACATTGCTGTCGCCGACGATGCTGATGCGGTCGGGGATCGGTCCCGGCGAACAGCTCCGCGCGCATGGAATCGCGGTGCAGCGCGACCTGCCCGGCGTCGGGCAGAATCTGCGCGAACATAACAGCATCAGCATCGCCAAATTCGTGAACATCCCGACGATGAGCGCAGAGCTTGGCGCGTTCCACCTTGCGCGCCATATGCTGAAATATATGCTGTTCCATCGCGGGCTGCTCACCACGCCGGCGGTGCAGGTGATGGCGGCGTTCCGAACGGACCCGGCCCTCGCCGACCCCGACATCATCCTGTCGATGCTGCCCGTCGCGGTGACCTTCAACGACAAGGGCGACGCGGTCGTCGAAAAGCGCCCGTCCTTCTCCTTCGGCTTCCATGTCGCGCGGCCGGAGAGCCGCGGCGAAATCCGCCTGCGCAGCGCCGATCCCGACGCGAAGCCGGTGATCGACCACCGCCTGCAAAGCGCCCAGAGCGACGTCGACAAGCTGGTGGCGGGATTGAAGATCGTCGAAAGCCTGTGCCGGACCCCGGCCCTGTCTGCGATCGTCACCGGGACTTTGCGGCCCGACCCGATGCCCGAAAGTGACGCGCAATGGGAGGCTTATGTCCGCGCATCGGGCGGTATCGGCTATCATGCGGTGGGAACCTGCCGCATGGGGGCGGACGGCGACGCGATGGCGGTGCTCGACCCGAAATTGCGCGTGCGCGGGATCGCCGGGCTGCGCGTGGTCGATGCATCGGTGATGCCCGGGCCCGTCTCGGCGAACACCAATGCGCCGACGATCATGATCGCCGAACGCGCCGCAGAATGGATCGGAAGGGAAGCATGACACTCGAACGCATTTTCGGCGTGGCCGATCGCAAGGCGCTGGTCATCGGCGCGACGCCGGTCGGACAGGCCACCACCGCCCTGTTCAACGCGTTGGGCGCGGAGGCCGAACTCGCCGACATCGTCCCCGGCGAGGCCGCCATCGCGGACGCCGTTTCGGCTTTCGTGGCGCGCCATGGCCGGATCGACGTCATGGTCTATGCGGTCACGCGCATCGGCACCTATGCGCTGCCGACGATGTCGCTCGACCAGTGGGACCAGCTCCACGACGCCAATTTGCGCGGCGCTTTCCTGGCGATGCGGGCGACGATCCCGGCGATGCGGACGCAGGGCGGCGGCGCCATCGTCGCGGTATCGACGATGGGTTCGGTTCATCCGGTGCTGAAGGGCAATGGCGCCTATGGCGCGTCGAAGGCGGGACTGAACGGCCTCGTGCGCGCGGCCGCGCTCGATCACGCCGAGGACGGCATCCGCGTCAATGCGGTGCTGCCCGGCGCGGTGCCGGTGGGCGACCCGCCCGCCGACATGGAACGGCTCGGCGGCCCCGCGATGCAGCCCGGCCGAGCTGATGCTGGGCATGGGGAGCGCGGAGGACGTCGCGAGCGCAATCGTCTACCTCGCGTCCCCGGCCGGACGCTTCATCACGGGGCAGGCGCTGACGCTCGACGGCGGATTTCTGATCGGCTGATGAAGGGCTTGCAATCCTCTACATGATTCGTCTAAATCAGATAGACGTTAATAATATAGACAGGTGAGGATCGCGGCTTCATGCCCACGCTCAATTCGATCGTCCGCCAGGTTCTGGCGATCGATCCCGCCGCTCCGGCGCTCGAATATCAAAAGCAATGGTATAGTTGGGGCGAACTGGCGTCGGTGATCGATGCGGTCGAGTTGCTGTTGCAGCAAAACGGGGTTCGGGCGGGCACCCGCATCGGCGGCATATTGCGCAACACGCCGCACATCGCCGCCGTGATCATCGGCACGATCATTTCGGACCGCTGCGTCGTCACGCTCAACCCCGCCCTGCCCGACGAAAAACTCGCGAACGACATCACCGCCCTGAAAACACCCGTCATCGTCGCGCAGACCGAGGATTGGCAGCGCCCGCCAGTGCGCGAAGCCGCGAAGCGGAGCGGCGCACTGGGCATCGAGATCACCGGCGACAAGGCGGAGCCCGCGCGTCTGGTCATGCCCATGACCGGGTCCGATTTCCGCAGCGATGCCGAAGGGATCGGCATCGAGATGCTGACCAGCGGCACCACCGGCGCGCCCAAGCGGGTCCCGCTGAAGGCCGCGAATTTTTCGAAGATGGTGCTCGACGCCGCGGTCTTCGAGAATCGCGATATCCACGCGCCGCCGAAACTGTCGCGCGCGGTGAGCATTTCCAACACCCCCTTCTCGCACATCGGGGGAATCTTCAGCCTGTTCGTCACGCTGTCGGCGGGCCGCAGGGCGTGCATGCTCGACCGCTTCCGCGTCGACGAATTCGTCGATGCGGTGCAGCGGCACAAACCGAAGGTGGCGGGCGCGCCGCCCTCCGCACTACGGATGATCCTCGACGCCGGCGTCCCGAAGGAAGCGCTGTCGAGCCTCGTCGCCTTTCGTACCTCGACCGCACCGCTCGATCCCGAGCTCGCCGATCAATTCTACGAGCATTTCGGCATTCCGGTGCTGCAGAATTACGGCGCGACGGAGTTTGCCGAGCGGCGTCGCGGGCTGGACGCTTCCCGACTTCCTGAAATCGGGCACGCAAAGGCGCGGCAGCGTCGGCAGGATGAACCCCGGCATCGATGGCCGCATCGTCGATCCCGAGACGGGCGAGCCCCTGCCCTATGGCGAAAAAGGCCTGCTCGAATTGCGCGCCGGACATCTGGGCGACGGCAGGAACTGGGTCCGGACCACCGACCTTGCGCGAATGGACGAGGAGCAGTTCCTGTGGATTCTTGGCCGCGCCGACAATGCGATCATCCGCGGCGGGTTCAAGATCATCCCCGACGATGTGGTCAAGGCGATCGAGGCCCATCCGGCGGTGCTCGAAGCCTGCGTCGTCGCGCTGCCCGACCCGCGGCTGGGCCAGGTGCCCGCCGTGCGGCTATCGCGTGAAAACGGGCCGTGCGGTGAGCGAAGAGGAGCTGCGCGCCTTCCTGCGCGAGCGGCTGACCGCTTATCAGGTTCCAACCAAGCTTCTGGAATTGCAAGATTTCCCGCGCACGCCGTCGATGAAGCCGAGCCAACCCGAACTCAAGAAACTGCTCGAAGCGGCTTGATTCGGGCTGCCGCGCAAAGCATCGGGTGATGGTGGATTATGCCGCCCTGCCCTTCAAGCCGCACGGCTGCCGGTTCGAATTCCGCGGCGACGGAACCGCGCTCATCACGCCGGGGTACGACCTGCCCGACCCGTGGCCGTCGATACCGCACCTGTTCGCCGACCGCGCGGGGCGCTTTCCCGATCGTTCCTTCGTCGCGCGGCGCGAGCTGCTGGCGGACGGAACGCCCGGCGGCTGGCGGCGGCTGAGCTACGGCGACGCGCTGCGCCAATCGCGCGCGCTGGCGCAGGCGTTCCTCGACCGCGGAATCGGCCCCGATGCATCGGTGATGGTGCTGTCGGGCGGGAGTCCCGACCATATGGTCGTCAACCTCGCGGCGCAAATGGCCCGCGCGCCTTATGCGCCGGTATCGGTCAATTATGCGCTCGCGGGCGGCGATTATGCGCGGCTGCGCCATTGCTTCGCGGTCTGCCGCCCGCGCCTGGTCTACGCCGACGACTGGCGCAGCTTCCTGCCCGCGATGCGCGCGCTGCGCGAAGAGGCCGACCTCATTCTCGTCACCGACGAGGCCGCGCCCGGCGGCGAGACGGTCGCGCTCGCCGGCCTGCTCGCGACGGCGCCGACCGATGCGGTCGACGCCTCGATCGCGGCAATCACCCCCGACACCCACGCCAAGACCATCTTTACCTCGGGCTCGACCGGCAAGCCGAAGGGCGTGATCCAGACGCAGCGCATCCTGACCGGCGTCGTCGCCCAGCATCAGGCGATGTACGAAGCGGCCGACCATGACGCGCACGCCCGCGCTTTCCTGTCGTGGGTGCCGTGGAGCCATGTCGGCGGCAATAATATCCTGCCCGCCGACGTGCTGAACGAGGCGGCCTGCCTCTATATCGACGACGGCCGCCCGCTGCCGGGACAGTTCGCCGAGACGATCCGCAACCTCGGCGAAATCCATCTGACCGAATATAATTCGACGCCGATCTTCTTTTCCGAACTGGTCGGCGCGATGGAGGCCGACGACGGGCTGCGCGACCATTTCTTCCGCGACCTCAAATTCCTCAGCTACGGCGCGGCGGGGCTGTCCGAGGATGTGTTCCGGCGGTTGCAGGCGCTCGCCATCGCCGCGACCGGGCGGCGCATTCCCGTGATCACCAAATATGGCACGACCGAGACGCAAGGCACGACCATCGTCACACGCCCGCTCGAGAGTACCGGCGCCATCGGCCTGCCCTTCGCCTACAACGTCGTGAAACTGGCGCCGGTCGGCGACCGGCTGGAAATCCGGGTCAAGGGACTGACCGTCACGCCGGGCTATCTCGGCAATGACGCGGCGACCGCAGCAGCGTTCGACGAGGAAGGCTTTTATTGCACCGGCGATGCCGCGCGCTTCGTCGATCCCGGCCGCCCCGAACTCGGCCTCGCCTTCGACGGGAGGGTGACCGAGAATTTCAAGCTGGAGTCGGGCACCTGGGTGCATGTCGGCGCGCTGCGCATGGCGTTGCTCGACACGCTCGGCCTGTTGCAGGATGTGGTGATCGCGGGCGAGGGGCGCGGCGACGTGCGCGCGCTCGGCTGGCTGCGCGCCACGGACGCGCGGCGTGTGGCGGACGCCGCGCTCGATGGACCGGCGCTCGCGGCCCATCCCGCCGTGACCGGCCATCTTGCTGCACGTCTTGCTGCGCACAATGCCGCAGCCGGCAGGCCAGTCGCGCCGGGTCGCGGCGCTACGCCTGCTGGCCAGCCCGCCGACCGGCGACGAGATCGCCGACAAGGGCTATATCAACCAGCGCGAAGTGCAGCGCCAGCGCGCGCACGAGGTCGAGGCGCTTTATCGCGGCGACGCGATCTTTCCCGCCTGAGCCTCAGTCCCAGCGCAGGTAAAGCGCGTCGAAGCCCGGCACCGATCCGCAATGCTCGACATTCTTCCGGTCGGGATCGAGGCGGAATTCGGGGATGCGGGTCACGAACTCCTCGAGGAACACGTCGATCTCGGCGCGCGCGAGGTGCGCGCCGACGCATTTGTGCGGGCCGTTGCCGAAGGTGTTGTGCGACGGCGCATTGCGATCGAAATCGACCTCCATCGGCCGCTCATAGGCACGATCGTCGATCCCCGACAGATTGTTGGGGACCATGATCATCTCGTCCTTCTTGAACTGGACGCCCTTATATTCGAAGTCGCGGGTCAGGATGCGCCCGGTGTTCGACAGGCCAAAGCGGCGCAGGAACTCCTCGCGCGCGGCGGGAATGATCCCGGGCTCCTCGCGCAGCCGGCGCTGCTGCGCGGGATGCTGCGCCAGATAGTGGACGATATAGGACATCTCCGACGCCACCGTATCGAGCCCGCCGGCGAAAAGCAGCGTCGCCATCGACAGCACTTCCTCCTCCGACTGGAAGCGCGGGTTGCGCCGCCACGCCGCGACGCGCGTGAGCAGGTCGTCGCCCTCGCCGCCGTCGCGCTCGTCGAGGATCGTCTTCAGATATTCGCGCACGCGGATCTGCGCCGCGAGCCGGTCGGCGGGATCATAGGAGGACATGATGGCGATCCCCCATTCGACGAACTCCTCGCGCCGGTCGAGCGGCAGGTCGACGATCCGCAGGAACATCGTCACCGGCATCACCCGTGCGAATTCGCTCAGGAATTCGCAGCGTCCGTTCGGCTTCATCTTCTCGGTCAGCTCGATCGTCAGCTCGCGCGCATCGTCGCGCATCTTCGCGACCTTGCCGGGCATGAAGCCGGGGTTGATGACGGCGCGATAGCGGGCGTGATTGGGCGGGTCGACCGCGAGCGGCAGCGGCTTGAGCGGCATCAGCGTGCGCGGGATCATGAACTCCTCGTGGCTGAAAATCTCGTAATTCTCCTGGACGAAACGGACATCCTCGGCGCGCGTGACCATCCAGTGTCCGCCGTGGCGCGGCGACCAGATGATGTCGGGGCCGCCGTGCAGGCGCTTGACCGCCTGATAGACCCCGACCTCTTCCATCCCCGGCGGATGGATATAGTCATAGTCGACGACCAGTTCGTCGGGCACATGGTCGGGCTTGGGGGTCAGAAGTGGAATGGGGCTATTCATATCCTGCTCCGCTAGGCTTTTGTTGTATATATCATCTATCTGTTTATATCGACGATGCAAGCCGTGGCGCACAGACGCGACGGGAAGAAAACAGGCAGGCGTGTGGAGAGGGCAGCATGATACCGGGTTTTCGGAATGGCGAAGTGGCCGAGCTGGTTCGGATCGGGCTCGGGAGAAAGGCCATGACCCCCGAACCCGACTTCGATCCGACCATTCCCGGCCTGATCGGCCATTTTGCCCGGAAATATGGTGATGCCGATGCGCTCGTGCGCGATGGCCGACGGGTCAGTTTTCGCGATCTCGACCGGCAATCGGCCGCCGCCGCCAAGGCGCTGCTCGCACTCGGCGTCGGCAAGGGATCGCGGATCGCGATCATGGCGCCGCCCTGCCCCGAATTCGTCGTCGCGGTCCTCGCGGCCGGACGGATCGGCGCGATCGCCGACCCGCTCAGCACCCTCTATCAGGCGCCCGAATTGCGCTGGGTCCTCGCCAATGCCGAGTTCGACCATCTGATCGTCGCCGACACCTTCCTGCGGCACGATTATCTCGCGCGGCTCGAAGAGGCGCTGCCGGACCTTGTCACATCCACGGGCGCGCCGCTTTATCTCGAGGCGGCGCCGCGGCTGCGCCATATCCATGTGATCGGTGCCGGGGCGCGGCCCTGGTCGCAGTCGTTCGACACGCTGTTGGAGGGGCATGCCGCGATCAGCGACGCGATGCTCGAACAGGTCGAAGCGATGGTGACGCCCGCCGATCCCGCCTGCATCATCCATACGTCGGGAAGTACCGCGACGCCCAAGGGCGTGGTCCACGGCCACGGCCCGCTGGTCCGCCACAGCTGGCAGATGGGCATGGAGTTCACCCCCTTCGGCCATGGCGACCGCGTCGTCACCACCCGCGCGATGTTCTGGGTCGCGGGTTTCGTCGCGACCCTGTTCTACAGCCTGAACAATGGCGCCTGCCTGATCACGACCAGCGACGGGTCGCCCGCCAATGTCCTGAAGCTGATCGAGGAGGAGGGCGGCAACGCGCTTGCCGGCGATTCGGGCTGGTTCGATGTGCTCGGCCAGTCCGACGAACTGAAAGGCGCGGGGCTGGGCGTGGTGCGGCTCAACATGGACAGCGCCGGGGTCGTGCGCAACGGCCGCTTTCTCAGCGATCATCTGACCGCGCGGATCGGCGCACCGGTCGCGCATCCGAACGAACGTTTCGCCCGGACCTTCGGCATGACCGAGGCGCTCGGCGGCCATACGTCGGCGCGCTGGAACGAATTCCTGCCCGAAGACCGCCCCTTCTGGCAGGGCCGCGCGGTACCCGGCGTCGAGCTGAAGATCGTCGATCCCGAGACGCGGCGCGCCCTGCCCCCCGGCGAGATCGGCGAATTGCTGGTGCGCGGCTATTGCCTGATGCTCGGCCTCAACGGGCGCGAGCGGCACGAGACATTCGACGCCGAGGGCTATTATGCGACCGGCGACCTCTGCCTGCTCGACGCCGACGGCTATCTGAAGTTCGAGGCGCGGCTGGGCGAGATGGTCAAGATCCACGGCGCCAATGTCGCGCCGATGGAGGTCGAGCTTGCGATGACCGGGCTGATGGGGATCGAGAAGGCTGGCGTCGTCGGTGTCCCGCAGGGCGGCGACATGATCCTCGTCGCCGCGGTCCTGATGGCGCCCGGCCGCGAGCTCGACGAGACCGCGGTGATCGCCGACCTCAAGGGCAAGCTTTCCTCCTTCAAGGTTCCGAAGCGCATCGTAGCGCTCGACGAGGCCAGCCTGCCCGCCACCGGATCGGGCAAGATCAAGAAGGCCGAACTGGCGGCCCTGATGGCCGATCGGCTGAACCAGGCCTCGCGATAATCATATAACGAATTTACTTGATTCGCCTTCACCACCTCTGCAAGGATTCGCGGGCAAAGATCGAACAGAGAAGCGAGAGGACAGATGGCCGAAGCCAAGACGAAAGACCCGGCAAGCACCTATGGCATCCTGACCGACGAAGGGATCGCGAAGCTGCGCGAGCGCATCGGCATCCAGGTCAACAAGCCCACGCCGCCGCACAATTATGAAGTGACGTGGGACGGCACCCGCCATTTCGCCTTCGGTTACGGCGACGACAATCCGCTCTGGTGCGACAAGCATTATGGCGAGCAGACCCGCTGGGGCGGGCTGATCGCGCCGCCGAACTTCCTCTACACCATGGGCGTCTCCGACGCGCCGCCGATCACGCCAGAGGTGAAAGCGATGATGAAGGGCGACCCGCTCGCCGGGCTCGGCTCCTATCAGGCGCAGATGGAATTCGAATGGTGGCGCCCGCTGCGCCTCGGCGACCAGCTCAAGCAGCGGTTCGCGCTGATCGGCGTCCAGGTGAACGACAAGAGCGGCTTTGCGGGCCGCACCGTGTCGGAGATCAACGGTTATATCTATCGCAACCAGAATGACGAACTGCACGCGATCCAGCGTGGCACCTGGATCCGCGCCGAGCGCCATGCGTCGAAGGAAAAGAAGAAGGAATACGACCTTCCGATCCCCTATACCGACGCCCAGCTCGCCGAGATCGACGCCTGCTATGCCGCCGAAACGCTGCGCGGCGCCGAAACGCGTTATTGGGAAGATGTGATCGAGGGCGAGGAATTGCAGACGATCGTCCGCGGTCCGCTGCGCACCAGCGACCTCGTCGTCTGGCACGTCGGCTGGGGCATGCAGCTCACCCCGCCGGGCGCCTTCCGCCAGAGCTGGAAAATCCGCGCCAAGGTGCCCGGGCTCTATACCCCGAACGAATTGAACGTCCCCGACACGGTACAGCGCCTGCACTGGGAAAAGGCGTGGGCGAACGAGCTCGGCATCCCTATCCCCTACGACTATGGCGGGCTGCGCGAGACCTTCCTGACCAATATCTGCACCAACTGGATGGGCGACGACGGCTGGCTGTGGAAGATGTCGTGCCAGCACCGCAAATTCGTCTACACCGGCGACACCTATTGGATCAAAGGCAAGGTCCGCCGGAAGGCGCAGGAAGGAGGCCGCAACGAGGTCCATCTCGACATCTGGGTCGAGAACCAGCACGGCACGGTGGTTTCGCCGGGCCATGCGGTGATCCTGCTGCCGACGCGCGACACGCCCGTCGAGCTGCCGAAGCCGACGAAGGAGAATATCGACGAAATGTACGCCTATGAAGTCGAGCGGCTGCAGCAAAGATAACGGCGGGATGACATACGAACATATCCGCTACGAAAAGCGCGGGGCCGTCGCGCTCATCACCTATGACAAGCAGGAGCGCCGCAACGCCTGGAGCCCGCCGCTCTACCGCGAGACCGAGGCGGCGATCGAAGCGGCGAACGCCGACGACGCGGTCGGCGCCATCGTGCTGACCCACGAAGGCCCGATCTTTTGTGCCGAGCACCGATTTCAAGGCAGGGCCGGAGGTCGATCCCGACACCGGCCGGAAACTCAACATCGCGCAGATCTGCATGATGCAGGACATAGGCTGGATCCACCTGCTCGCGCGCTCGAAACCGATGGTCGGCGCGGTCCACGGCGCCGCGATCGGGCTGGGCGTCACCCAGCTCCTGCCGATGGACATCCGCATCGGCGGCGAAGGCTCGACGTGGAGCTTCCCCTTCCTGTCATTGGGCTACATGCCCGAACTCGGCTGCACCGCGCTGCTGCCGCGGCTCGTCGGCTATGGCCGCGCGCTCGACATCTGCCTCACCTCGCAGCAGCTGAGCGCGGCCGAGGCGAAGGAGATCGGACTCATCACGCGCATCGTCCCCGACGACAAGGTGATCGAAGAAGCTGTCGCGGTCGCCGAAAAGCTGGCCAGCGTACCGCGGCTCCAGATGCGGCTGACGCGCAATCTGTTCCGGGCGAATGCCCTGGAACCCGATACCAACGCCTATCTGCAGCGCGAAACCGACGCCTTCATCGAAATGCTCCGCGCCGCGAAGCGCGCCCGAGAGGCGGCGAAGGAATAGGGCAACCGCAGGCGCGCATCTGCCATCCCGTAAAATAGGGCGATTATATCCGCCGCAAACCGGCGTGCCGAGGGCGGCTTTGGGGTGGAAGGCGGACGTTCGGATAAACGCCACGCCCTCCCCTTCAGGGGAGGGCAGCGAGACTTGGCAGCTTGCTGCCTAGCCGCAGCGGGTGGGGTCCATCGGCCTTGCGCAAGGCCGATGGACCCCACCCCAACCCCCTCCCCTGAAGGGGAGGGGCTTTACTTCCGCCACCGCCCGCTAACTGCCATTGAACCGCCCGCGCCAGAAAAGGCTTTCCTAATAAATCCCGCCATGATCTACCCTTGCGGATGACCGCGTCGCTTGCTCCGCAGATCACCTCTCCGGCGTCCCGCGCGCATCCTTGGCTTAAAGCGACAAAGGAGACATTCCGGACGCGTCCGTCCGTATCTTTTGTCTCCTTACGCCCGCAACCCGCCGTTCAGCGGCCGTGTTCGCAAAAGGCATAACCGCCAAAAAAAGGCCGGACAGCTTGCGCCGCCCGGCCTTGCCCCCTTTGCCGTGTGCGCCGTCAGTCGGCGTCGGCGCCGAACCGGTATTTGAGCGATGCGCCCCACATCCGCGGCGCGGCGTAGATTTCGCCGAGGATGCCCAGCGACGAATTCTGCATCAGATTGTTGGTACCGATGCGATAGACCTCCTTGGTGACGTTGGTCACGAACAGGCCGAGATCGACCGGCTGGCCGCCGACGTTCTTCCAGCTCAGATTGAGGTCGACCGTCGTGAAGGGAGCTTCGATTGACTGCGGATTCAATACGCTGGTGTCGCTGTAGGACACGCTCGACTGGTGATAAAGCTGACCGCCGAAACTGATCTCGCCTAGATTATTGCCCAGCGGCAGTTCATAGTCGAACGTCAGCGAATATTGGGTCTTCGGCACCGAGTTGAAGCGGTTGTCCGAACAGAAGCCGACGGTGGTAGTCTGCGTCGGGTCGCAGGGATTGCCGATGGCGATCGGCGTCTGCCGATCGAATTTCGCATCGGTATAGGCAAAGGTGCCGCCGAGCGTCAGCCCCTCGACCGGGATCAGCGTCACCTCTGCCTCGATACCCTTGATCCGCGCATTGTTCACATTCTGCACCGACGAGACCGGCACCGGCCCCGGCAGCACGACATTCTTCTGAATATTCTTGTACCGGTCGGTGTAGGCGGCAAGGTTCGCGCGCAGAAAGACGTCGTCGAAACGGAAGTCCGCCTTCACACCGACTTCGAACGACACGTCGGTTTCCGGATTATAGGCCGGATCGACCCCCGGAGGGGCGGTGCCGTTCACGCCGCCGGGACGATACCCCTTGCTGACCTTGGCATAGAACATCTGCCCCGCGTCGGTCTTGTATGTCGCGCTAGGCCGACCAGGTCGTGGCGTTGAACTTGCCGTCGCGGACGATGCAATTGCCCGGTCCGCTGGAATAGAGCACCGATCCGGCGCCATAGGTCACGCACTGGCCGTGCGGGATCGGGGCGAAGGTCGCGGCGACGACCTGGTTCGCGACCATGCCGGCGGCAGATTGCCGCCGAAGGGACCGGTCAGGAAGTTGAACAGCGCCTGCTGCCCGCCGTCGATCGGGCTGAGATAGGTGTTCTGTTCCGAATGGATCTTGTCCCAAGTGTGGCGCAGCCCGCCGTTGATACTGAAGTTGTCGGTGATATCATATTCCAGCGAGCCATAGATGGCGCGCGACTTGGTCGTGATGTCGTTGACGCCGACGCGGTTCAGGATCGCGACGTTGATCGTCGCATTTTCCAGCCGGCCCCGCGGGGCGCTGTTCGTCCATGTAGAAGCCGAGCGCGAAGTTGAGCTTGTCGTCGAGCAACTGGCCCGCAATCCGCAACTCCTCGCTATACTGTTCCTGGTTGGTGAACAGCAGTCCGCCCGGGCAGGCCGAGTGGCAGGTCAGCACCGCCGCCCCATTGCTCGCCGCGAAGTTCGACGCCTCGTCCTCGCGCTCGCGGATATAACCGAAGACATTCTTGACCTGGATATTGTCCGAAATGTCGGCGGTCGTGGTGTTGACGATATAAAGATTCTTGCGCTCGCTATACGTCGGGTCGACCTGCGATATCTGGCGGATGCCCCGCGCCTTCTGTGCGGCGAGCTGCGATTGCAGCGAGGCGAGATAGTCCGGCGCGCTGAGCGGCGTCAGCCCGGGGCGGAACGGCACCACGCTGCCATTCTGGTCGATTCCATACCCCCCCGCGAACAGGAAGGAAAATTGTCCGATCGCGGGCAACAGGCCCGACGCCGCGGGGTTCAACCCGGCAAAGATCACCGCCGTGCCATTGTCGTGGGTGCGCTGGTACGACACGACGGTCGTATTCTCCAGCCCTTCGACCGGCCGCAGGGTCAGCCCGCCGCGAAACGATTCATATTTGACGTCGTCGAGCTTCTGCCCGTTGAAGACATTGGTCGTGAAGCCGGACCGGCGGGCGGTTTCGAACGCGACGCGCGCGAGTACCTTGTCCTCGACGATCGGCACGTTGATCGCGCCATTGAAGGTACGCAGGCCATAATTGCCCAGCTTGCCGGTCAGATAGCCGCCGAAATCCTCCTTCGGCAATTGCGGCGTCACCATGACGTTGCCGCCGTCGGTGACGCGGCCGAAGTTGACGCCCTGCGGGCCGCGCAGGACCTGGACATTGGCGAGGTCGAAGAACTGGCCCTGCGTCAGCCGGGCGATCGGGACTTCGTTGAAATAGGTGATGACCGCCGGGAACACCGTCCCGAACGAAAAGCCCTGCCCGCGGATCGTATAGGTCAGGTTGTTACGGTCGGAAACCGATGCGGTGACGTTCAGGCCCGGCGTGCTCTGGACGAGGTCGACGGGGTTGAACGTGCCCTTCGCCTCGAGCGTTTCGGGCAACAGCACCGACACCGCGACGGGCACGTCCTGCAGACGCTCTTCCTGGCGGCGCGCGGTGACGACGATGTCGTTCAGCCCGACGCTTTCCTCGGCCTCGGGCGCTGCCGCCGGAGCTTCCTGAAAGGCAAAGGCCGGCTGCGCGAGCATCATGCTCGCAGTGCTTAGGCAAACAGCATGGCTTTCCAATGACGCATGGGTTCTCCCTCCCAATCCGGGCTCTGCGGCCCATCCTCTTTGAGTCTCCGTTTTCGGAGTTCGGAAAATCCTAGCGCCGCCGCTTCGCCTGTCAATATCGTATATATAATTCGGTGAATTAATACGAATATCGCGCGATTCGCGTCAGGACGCCTCGCGCGCCAGTTCGGGCGGGCGGCCGAGCGACAGCACCAGACCGACCGCCACCGCGACGCCCGCGATCAGCATCATCAGCGTCGCATCGTAGCTGCCCATCGCGTCGAACGCCTTGCCGGCCGCCCAGGACGAGGTGCCGACCGCGAAGCCATAGGTGCTGATCAGGATCGCGAAGACGAGACCGTAGCGGCGAAGTCCGAAATAGCGGCTCGACATATAGGCAACGACGTCGACCTCGCTCCCCATCGCCACGCCGATCAGAACGGCGAGCGCGACGGCGCTGCGATAGTCGAGCGGGATGAGCAGCAGCCACAGGCACGCCAGCGCCGGCAGGCTGAAGGCGCAGGCCGCGACCAGCCGCGTCGGCAACAGGTCGAACAACAGGCCCGTGCCGAGCCGCCCCGCGATCATCGCCGGCTCGATGAACAGCGCCACGGTCGCCGCGACATCGCGGCTGAGCCCGGCATCGGCGAGCATCGGCTGGAGGTGGACGATGAAGGTGCCGACGCAGGACGCGATGAACAGAAAGGCGACAAGCAGGCGCCAGAGGATCGTCGACCCGATCACCTCGCGCCAGTCGGCCTTGGGCGGCTCCGCGGCCTGCGCGGCTGGCCCCTCGCGCGGCAGGAACAGCCAGCACGGCAGGAACATCAGGACAAAGGCGCAGGCCGCCATCGCCGGATAGACGCCTAGCCAGCCCGAAATGGCGCTCGAAGGCGAGGACGATCGAGGGAATGGTGCTGACCAGCACCCCGGCGCCCGCGAGCGAGGTCGCGAGCGCAAGCCCGCGCCGCCGGGTGAAGTTCTGGACGATCAGCTTGGTGAAAACGATCGAACTGGCGGCAAATCCGAGCAGGCTGAACAGGATATATCCCAGATACCAGGTCCAGATCGGACCGCCCGCGAGGCCGAGCAATGCGGTACCCAGCGCCCAGCCCGCGATGCCGGGCAAGGCTATGGCGCGCGCGCTGTAACGATCGACGAGCGTGCCCAGAAAGATGTTGGTGAACGGATGGACGACGCTCGAAATGGTGAGCGCAAAGGCGATGTCGCCGCGGCTCCAGCCATAAGCGTCGCCGAGCGGCTTCACCATCGCGCCGACGACGTGGAAATGGACCCCGACGATCGCGATCGCGATCGTCGCGGCGAACAATATGCCGAGACTGCGAAGCGATCCGGACTCGAGCGCCGCCATCACCGGCTCGTAATCATTCTCCGCCGAACTTGTAGGTCAGGCGGACGCCATAGGTGCGCGGCATGCCGGGCGAATAGCCGGTGACACCCAGGCTGTTCTCGATCGCGAGCAGGCGCTGGAAATATTTCTTCTTCGTGATGTTCTGGGCATAGAGCGCGACCTCGACGTTCGGGTCCTCGAGCTGATAGGCGATCTGGCCGTTGAGCAGGCCATAGGCCGGAATCTTGGCGGTATCCTTGAACTTTTCCTGATAGCCCGGACCGACGAGCGGTCCCGTCGTATATTGCTTGCTGCGCCACGAATAGTCGGCGCGCAGGTTGAGCTCGCCCGAACCGACCGGCACCGTGTAATCGGCATAGAGCGAATAGGATTGCTTGGGCGCGAAGGAATAGGGCGTGTCGGTCACGTCCTGGAACACCGTCAGCGACAGCGGGATGGTGAAATCCTTGAACTTCGGATCGAGGAAGGTCGCCGATACGCCGAGTTGCAGGCCGTCGGTGGGCTGCACCGTCAGTTCGGTCTCCAGCCCGCGAATGCGCGCCGTCGCCGCGTTGACGATCGAGTTCGACAGCACGCCGTTCACGATCGCGGGCACCGTCCGCTGGATGTCGTCGTAATTGGTCTGGAAGATCGCCGTGTTCAGGCGCAGGCGGCGGTCGAAAAGATCGAGCTTGAAGCCGAATTCATAGTCGACGACCGTTTCGGGGTTGAACACCAGCGGGGTCGTTCCGGTCGCGCGCGGGTTGAACCCGCTAGCGCGGCTCGCCTTGCTGGTTTTGATGTACAGGAAGACATTCTCGTTCGGACGCCAGTCGAAACCCGCCGTGTAGGACCAGTAATCGAAGGTCGCCTTGGTGAGCTTCTCGCACGGATCGCCCGGATTGACGATCAGGCTGCAGACGAAGGTGCCGTCCGGGAGCCCGGTGACCGCGTCGGTGTTCTCCTGCCGGTTGCGGCTCAGGATCGACCTTTTGTCCTCGGTATAGCGCAGGCCGCCGGTGAAGCGCAGTTCATCGGTGAGGTTGAAGTTGAACTGGCCGAACCCGGCGTAGCTCTTGTTGTGGATGTCGCCGTCGTTATAGCCGAGCCGTAGCGCGTTCCCAGCGGAAAGGCCGAATAGCTTTTCGACAGGTCGGTGCCCTGCTCGGTGAAATAGAAGGCGCCGAGGATCAGTTGCAGCCGGTCGTCGAACGCCTTGGTCGACAGCTGCAATTCCTGCGAGAATTGCGTCTGGTTGATGATGTTGCCGTCGCCGACGCGCAGCCCGCCCGTCAGCACATAGGGCGTACCGTCGTTGTCGGTCAGCGATTCGGTATCGACCCCCCGCCACGCGGTGATCGACTTGATCGCGGTCGCATCGCTGATTTCATATTCGGTGGTGATGCCGACACCCCAGGATTCGGCCTTGCTGAACGGGATCAGGCTGAGCGCGACGTCGTAGAAATTGCTCTTGCCCAGAACGCTGACCGAATAATTGCCATAACTGTCGCCCGCCGCCGGACCCGTCACCGGGCACAGCGGGTTCGGGGTCGGCCCCGAACAGGTGGCGAGAACCGCCTGCGCCGTGCCGTTCAGATTGGCGCCGGTGGTGGGATTCCGGTCATAGCTTTTGAGGCCGACGATCTGACCCTGGCCTTTGCGGCTGGTATAGTCGCCGACCACGGTGACGGTCAGCCCGCTGCCCTCGGGCGCGATCAGCAGCGTGCCGCGCAGGAAGTCGACATTGTCGCCGCCGAGCGGCGTGTTGAAGCTGAGATTGCGGGCATAGCCGTCATTCTGGACATGCTGGCCGACCAGGCGCACCGCGATTTCGTCGCCCTGGATCGGCAGGTTCAACACGCCCGTGGTTTCCCAAGTGTCGAAATTGCCATAGCGCAGCCGCAGACTGCCGCCGAAGTCGCCGGTGGGCTTGTTCGAGATGATGCTGACCGCACCGCCCGTGGTGTTGCGCCCGAACAACGTCCCCTGCGCACCGCGCAGCACCTCGACCCGCTCGACATCGACGAAGTTGAACAGCGCGCCCGACGACCGCGCGATATAGACGCCGTCGAAATATTGCCCCACCGCTTGGTCGAGCGCGAGCAGCGCGTCGGACGAGGACTGGCCGCGGATGCCGATGAAGGCCGAGGCCGGCTGGCCGGTCGACGGCTGCACGACGATACCGGGCACCAGCCGCGGCAGGGCCTCGATGCTCGTCACCTGCGCCTTGTCGAGCGTTTCGCCCGTCGGCACCGTCACCGCCACCGGAGTCGATTGCAGGTTTTCCGACGTCTTGCGGGCGGTGACGACGATGTCCTCGATACCGACGCTATCCTGACCAGCCGACCCCTCGGGCTCGTCCTGCGCGAACGCCGGCGTTGACAGCAGCATCGCTCCGCCGACCATGACCCCGGAAAGCAGCTGATGCTTGAAGCTCATCATTATTAAATCCTCCCAAGATTCGTTCTTGTTGATCTTCCCTTTCCGTGCGGGCTGGCAGCCACCGCGCGATCGCGCCGCCTACCCGCCCGAACGGCAATATTCATGCTGGAGAGGCTTGTGCCGACAAGGCGGCCGATCGCACCGATCCGGTCATTTCCGCTCCCCACCCGGCTCGCTGCCGTGATTGTTGTATATATGATTATATTAATGACCCTGATTAGCGAGTCAACACACTTCGCGCCGTATCGCCCCCATGGAGGCCCGATGAGCGTCACGCCGGAGCGCAGATAATCATCTATCTAAGTTATTTGATACTTGCATCGCGCGAGCATCGCCGCCACTCTCCGTCGCCGGGAAGAGGAGAAACAGGGATGAGCCGTATTCCGCCGGTCGCGGTCGAGGATCTGACGCCGCAGCAACGCGACATCTATGACAACAAGCCGGGCGGCAAACTGAACCTCAGCCGTGTCCTTGCCCACGCCGTGTCGATCCAGCCGGGCATCGGGCTCGCCGTGCAGGGCATGATGACGGGGATCGAGGTTCCCCCGCTCGAACGCCAGATCTGCGTCCTCGCCGTGCTGCACCTCGATCGCGGCGCCTATGAATGGGCGCAGCATCTGGAGGTGTCGAAAACGATGGGCATCCCCGATGCCAAGGTCGCGGCGATCGCCGACGACCGCTTCGGCGACCCGGTCTTCGACGATCGCGAAAAGGCGCTGCTCGCCTTCACCCGCCAGGTCGTCAAGACCGTGCGCGTCGACGATTTCGTGTTCAGTGCCGTCGCCGCCTTCTACTCGCCGCGCCAGATCGTCGAACTGATCCATGTGATCGGCATCTATATGCTGTTCGTCCGTGTGTCCGAGGTCGCCGAACTGGAGATCGACGGCATCGTCGGCGGCGAATTCTGGCGCAAGGCGAACCAGCAGGCCGGCCTGATCGAATAAGCCCCTTCCCCGCTCCCGCACCGTTCGAGGATCGCGCCATGACGTCCGGAAATATCGAGACCATCGACCTTCCCCATGTGCGGCTGGCGTTCGAAGGGCCGCTGGCGATCGTCACCCTGAACGATCCCGACCGGCTGAATGCGATGGGCGACGAGATGGCGCAGTCGCTTGCCGCCGCACTGTCCGAGATCGCCAAGCCGCGCCGCCACTGCCGCGCGGTGCTGCTCACCGGCGAAGGCCGCGCCTTTTGCGCCGGCTATAATCTGATGGTGAACCGCAAGGCGCTGGCCGAGGGCAAATCGACGATCGCGCCGCTCGGCGGCGCCGAGACGCTCTATCATCCGATGCTGCGCCGCTTGCACGCACTGCCCATCCCCCTCGTCGCCGGGGTCAACGGCCTGGCGATCGGCATCGGGCTGGGGCTGGCGATGGCCGCCGACTATGTCGTGATGGCCGAGGATGCCTGGATGCAGACGCCGTTCAAGAATCTGGCGTCGGCGCCCGATCTCGGGGCTGAGCTGGCTGCTGCCGCGCGCGGTCGGCGTGCCGCGCGCCAAACGCATGCTGATGCGCGCCGAACGGATCGACGCCGCGACGGCCCGCGAATGGGGCCTTGCGGCGGAGACCGTCGCGACGGCGGACCTGCCCGTCCGCGCCCGCGCGGTCGCACGCGAATTCGCGAACGACGCGACGGTCGCGCTCGGCGAGATCAAGGGCCTGATCGCCGAGGGGCTGCGCCAGGACATCCACAGCAGCTTCGAGGCCGAGGCGAAGGCGGTCGGCCGCACCGCGCGGACGAAGGACAATCTGGCCGCCGTGCGGGTCTTCGCGTCGGGCGACAAACCGCAATTCCGGGGCGAATGACCCGAGCGTTCGCCGCTCGCATGACAGTCTGACGGAAAATGTCATTGCGAAGGCATCGCGATGACTCTAGCCAGAACCGCCTTGGGGGCCAATCGAGGGAGCGGGATGGCGACGGCAGCAAAGATCGACCGGGCGGTTGTCGCCGCCGCCGACCTGTTCATCCGCCACGGATTCGCGCGCACGACGATGGGCGACATCGCCCGCGCCGCCGACATGTCGCGCCCCGCGCTCTACCTGCTCTTTCCCGGCAAGGAGGAGGTGTTCGAGGCCGTCGTCCTGCACCTCAACCATATTCGCATGGCGGACATCGAAGACCATCTGTCGGATGCAACCACCCTCGCCGACCGCATCTTCACCGCCTGCAATCTGTGGCTGGTGCAGGTGTTCGAGCTTCAGACCACGACGCCCGACGCGCGCGACATGGACGATCTGTCGATCCCCGTCGTCCGCCGCGTCTATGGCGAACTGGAAGCCCGCATCGCGCGCCTGATCGCGGAGGCTGCACCGGCCGGCCTGCCCGCCAGCGCGGCGGACCTCGCCCGCGGGCTGGTCTTTTCGGTGCGCGGATTGGGCGCGGCGGCGCAGGATGTCGAAACCTTCCGGACGATGACCCGGTTGCAGGTCGACATATTGTGCCGCGCGATCGACCCCGCTTCCTGACGCTCAGGCTTCGAGCAGCCTTTCCCTGAGCGCGTCCAAAGCGGCGGCGTCGATGCCGTGCACGACGGCGAGATAAGCCTCGACCGATCCGTGGTTTTCGGCCAGCGCGGCGAAGGCGGCGTCGATATATTCGGGCGCCGAGCGCATCATCACCCGCCAGACCGCGGGATCGACCTCGAGCAAATAGGCGAACGGCCCCGCGGGGTCGACGTGGAACAATTGCGCGCGCGGATCCTAAACCCGTTCGGTGAGCGCATAATCTTCGCGCACCACGTCGAGCGGCACGCCGAGCGCGGCCAGCAGGATCGCGCAGACCGCCCCGGTGCGGTCCTTGCCCGCGGTGCAGTTGATCAGCAAGGGCGTCCGACCCACGCGCAGCATCGCGAACATCGCGCCGATTCCCTGCCGCTGTTCGTCGACGATCACCCGATAGCTTTGCAGCATCCGCGCGCGCATCGCCTCCGGCCCGGTCGCGGGATCGCGCAGCATCACGACCAGGTCGCCGCGGCTGAGGTCATAGTCGCGCGTCCAGTAATGAAGCCCGTCGGTCAGCCCCGCCGGATAGGGCTGGCCCGCCCGCTCCTCGGTCGTGCGCAGGTCGATGATCGCCCCCAGGCCGAGCCGGGCGAACTGCGCCCTGCCCTCCCCGGTCAACTCGCCCGGATGGCCGCCGCGCAGCAACAGGCCCTGCCGCACCCATGCGGCCGTCGATGGTCCTGTACCCGCCCAGATCGCGCAGGTTGCGCGACCCTGCGATGCCGAGCAATCGGGCGGGGGTATCGGCCATCGCGATCAGACGCCGAGCGCCCCGAAGGTGTCGAGATCGGAGACTGCGGCGCCGAAGCAGTCGCCCTCCGCCGTGACGATTTCGATCGGCTGCATCTCGACCGGCGTGAAGGGCCACATGAAGCCGTGCATCGCGTGGCGGCGATACGCCTCCCACGCCTCCTCGCGGCTCGGCGGATGGGCGACGCCATGGGTTTTCAGCGCCTCGAGATAGGATGCGAGCAGATCCTTCTCCGCCGAGCGGCGGTCGGCGACGGTCAGGTTGCCGATGATCGAATAGGCGACGTCGTGCATATAGGGCCCTTCCTGCCATGCCTGCCAGTCGAGAAAGCCGGGGCGGCCGTCAACCTCGAAGAACATGTTCCCGAGATGGCCGTCGCCGTGCGAGAAGCATTGCGGAATTTCCATCGACCGCTTCCATTGCGTGCGGAGCCCCGCGATGATCCGGTCGCGGTCGCGATAGGGCCCGACATAGGCGGCGCAGCGGCGGTGGTTGATGCACGCGTTGAAATAATCGGGCTCAAGCATCATCATCACGACCCGGTCGGCCGCCTGCCAGACCGTCGAAAAGTTCCGCAATTGCTTCAGCTCGGGCGATTGCCACCAGCGCGCGTGCATCCGCGCGAGCAGGTCGAGCGTCTGCGCCTGCTGGTCGATGCTGATCAGCCGCCGCGCGTCGCCGAAGGTCACGTTGCGCGCCGCCAGATCCTCCAGCAGCACCAGCCCCTGGACCCCCTCGTCCCAGCCCGCCCAATAGGCCCTGGGGATGTGGATGTTCATTTCGGGCGCCCAGGTCGCGAAGAATTTCGCCTCGTTCACGAAGGATTCGTCGAACGTATAGGCATGACGGATGAAGCCGCCCTTCAGCCACATCGTCGGCGGCAGACGGTGCGCGTGCCCCGCCGCATTGTAGGACAGCAACAGCCGGACCTTGGTCGCGGTGCCCGCGATCACGGTGCCGATATGAACCTCGGTGACGACCGTGCCGGGATAGCGTTCGGCAAGGATCGCGGTCAGCCAGTCGGCGGTGATCTCCTCGATCCTCAGCGGCAGATGGCTTTTCGGGGCGTCGCTCATGCGAGTCTCTCTCTCCGGTCGAATCTTGGCTCTATATCTTATTTAGTATCCTGTTTTAGCGATTGGCAAGCCCCTTGTCAGCCGCCGTCCCACAAGCGAAGTGCCATCGACTGGCTCGCCAACGCGAGCGGAACGCCCGCGGGCGAACAGATGCGGGTGCCGACATGCGCGAACCCGTCGCCGATCCCCTCGACCCGCATCATCGCGAGGACCCAATCGCCATCGGGTTCGGCAAGGAAGCGGATCATGTTGTCGAGGCTGCTGCCGCTCGCCGGACGGCCGAGCGCGCCGGGGAGCGCCAGCGCGGCGCAATCGGCGATAACCGCGAGCAGGCGGCGGTCGATCGGCGACCCGTCGCGCGGGCGGACCCAGCAGGCGAGTTCGGCCCCGCCCTCGCCCGTCCATCCCGCCCGGTCGGGCAGCTCGCCGGCAGCGAGGCGGAATTCCAGCAGCGCTTGCATATTCGAGGACAGCAGGCGCGCGACCGACCGTTCGGGACATTGCCCGGGCGGCGGAACGCGCGGCACGCAAGGCTCTGGATAGCCGCGATCCCCCTCGCGGCGGCCGCACGCGCCATGGCCCTGCAGGAAAATCTCGCCCTCGCGCCGCGCGGTGAGGCCGCACTGGCGCACCGACCTGCCTCCGGCGGCGACGTCGGTCTCGAAAAGCAGCGCGTCGCCCCCATGCGCGGCGGCGATGAATTGCACCGACGCGAAGATCGCCGGCAGCGCGGTGCGCCGTTCCATCGCCTCGATGCACGCCGCAAGCGCGATCCCGCCGAACAGGAAGCGGCGATCGGCTTGGCCGACGCACAGCCGCTCGGGCACCGCCGCGGCGAAGGCGCATCCATCGGACCCCGCCCCCAGTTCGAGGAGGGCGGACAGCGGCGCGGTCATCGGGTCAGCTGATCCGGCGCCGATAGGCCGCGAGCCGTGCTTCGAGCTGCGCCGCGCGCTCGTCGGCATCGACCCAGCGCGTGTCGGCGGGCAATTCGCCTTTCAGCCGGTCGATGGTGGTCAGGCGCAGATCCGAAATGAGCGGCGGACCGTCGGCCGGCATATGCTGCCAGCGCAGGATCGAAAAGACGTGCGCCTGCCCGCCGGTATCGAGCCAGTTATGCACCCCCGGATCGCGCCGCGCGATCACGAGCCGGATGCGGCCATCGCCGTCGATCGCCGACTGCGCCGCGGTCAGGCTCGACTGGATGCGATGATAGTCGCGCGAGCGATAGAGCCATTCGGTCAGCTGCACGGCGGCATAGGAGGCGCCCGCCGGATCATATTCGAGGATCGCGGCATCGTCGGGCCCGAGCATATAGCTGCCGTTCGAAATCCCCTGCGTCACCAGCCCGCCCCCGGCACCGCGAAAGGACTGCGCCGGGGTGATGCTGTTCGGTTTCAGCCCGCTCCAGACATTCTGGAACCAGAAATAGAGATAGAGGTCGCCCAGCGCATGGGTGGTCGCGCGCGTCGCCATCTCGTCGATGCCGATCGGATCGGCCTTCGCGTCACCGAGCCGTTTGATCGCCAGATCGAGCGGCGTTTCGTGCGCCCAGTCCATCATCGAATCGCGGACGAACAGGAATTTGACCCCGGGCCGCGTAACCAGCCGGTTCCCCGCCGCGCCGCCGGTCCCGTCGTCGATCAGCAGTTCGAAACGCCCGTCGGCGTCGAAATGCATGTCATGATCCTCGATCGTCTGGACCGTCTGCGAGGTGCCGTAATTGGCGGTCAGCGTGAACGAGATATTCGCCGCCTTGCGGTCGACGATGCGCCCGGTGACGCGATAGCGCGACCCATGTTCGATTCCCGCCAGCCGGTAACAATTGTCGGGGTTGTCGCCGCCGGTCCGGGCACCCGGCACCTCCTGCCCGTGCCAGGCATGGGCGGGCATGAAGTCGCGCACGAAGCGCGGATGCTGGGCATCCGACGCCGCCGCCTTGAACAGCCAGTTGTTCAGATATTCGGCGCAGAAGGCGCCGAGCAAGGGCCGCGATTCCTCCGGAATGCGGTCGCCATAGCCGCGCGCGAACAGCGCCTCGACCTGCACCAGCGTCGCCGCGATGCGCGGGTCGCCGAGCATCGCGCGCACATCGGCCTCGGCCGCGAATTGCCCCGGATTGGCGATCGGATTGCTCATGACCGTGTCTCCCGCTGGATGGAAAAGCGTTCGAGATAGGGCGCAAAGGCGCGCTCGATCGCCGCCTCGTCGAGGCCATAGTCGGCGAGCCCATATCGGCGCGCCGGGGCCGATCCGTGATGGTCGGCATCCAGATGCCGCTCCATCGCCTCGCGCGCCGCGGCGCCATAGGCGATGCCGAGTTCGTCATAGACGCGCGCGACGGTCTCGATCGGTTCGGTGACGAGGTCGGTGAACGCCACGTCGCTGACGCGGGCCTCGGCGCCCTCGAGGTCGCGCCACGCCGCATAGTCGTCGACCGCGAACTGCCACGCCGCCAGCTGCTGCGCCCCGATCACCGGCGGATCGACCGCTTCGTCCGAAAAGAGCGAGCGCAGCTTGGCGAACAGGCTGGCGATCGAAGGGATGACCTTCCCCGGATCGCGGTGGTTCACATAGAGGCGCGCGTCGGGAAAGGCGATCAGCAGCTCGCGCAGGTTGAACAAATGCCCCGGCCCCTTCAGCGCCCAGCGCCGCGGCGGCCGGCCGCGCTGCAGATATTGCAGGACGCCGGTCTGCCAGGCGAAGGCGCTCGCCATCTTCCCGGCGATCGCGGCCTGATAGTCGGGCACGTTCCAATAGACACCGTAGAGGCTGCCCATATTGCCCTCCTGCAGGAAGATGCATTCCTCGGGCAGCGCCGATCCGAAGGGATGGATCGCGGTCACGTCGGGAGCCGTCATCCCCTGAAAGGCCAGGATTTGGGCGTACAGCGCCTCGCGATCCGCACCGTCCGCCAGCGGCGACGGGATCGCGGCTTCCCACGCCGGCACCGCGCGGTGGGCCGGGTCCTGCGCGATCAGGCCGTGAAGAAAGGTCGTGCCCGCGCGCGGCATTCCCGTTCCGATCAGCGGCGCGACGATCCGCTCGGCGTCGACGCCGGTCGCCGCCTTGCGGACATCGAGATAGCGCAGCCGCGCCACCAGCATCGTGATCAGGCGGCTGTGGGTGCGGCCGCGCCCGGTCGCGGTCAGCTTGGCCATCGGCCTCGATGCCCGAGCAAAGAATGCCCAGATCGCGGCGGAACCGCTCCTCGTCCCACCTTTTGCCGCCCCAATCCGACAGGCCCGTCCGCACCTCGGCCTCGCGCAGCAGCGCCTCGGCCGCGATCGGCCCGGCAAAGCCCGCGAGCGCCGCCGCGAAGGCCGAACTCACAGGCCGGTCATCCGTTCATAGGCGGCGAGCGGCCCGGTCTGCGTCACCCCGCCATCGACGGGCAGGGTCACCCCGGTGATGAAGCGGCTTTCGGGTCCGGCGAGAAAGAGCGCGGCCTGCGCGATATCCCAGGCGTCGCCTTCGACGCCCAGCGGCGCGATCGCGCTGCGCACGCGGCGGCGCTCGCCCTGCAGATGCGCCTCGACCATCGGCGTGACGATATGCCCCGGCGCGACGCAATTGGCGCGGATGCCATCGCGCCCGTACATCACTGCCAGCTCGGCGGTGAACTGGATGACCGCCGCCTTGCTCGGGCCATAGGCGGCGTTGCCGTGCGCGCGCATGCCCGCGACCGAGGCGATGTTGACGATCGCCCTGCCCTGCCCTTCGAGCAGCGCCGGAATGGCACTGCGGCACATGTTGAACATCGTGCCCAGATTGACCGACATCACCCGGTCGATATCGGCCACCGCGACCTCGTGCATCGGCCCCGATCCGGCGCCGATGCCGATATTGTTGACCAGCACGTCGAGCCCGCCGAGCCATTCCAGGCTCTCGGCCGTCATCCGCGCCGCCTCGGCGGGGTCGGCGACATTGCCCGCGACCACCAGCCCCTCGCCGCCCAGTTCGCGCACCAGATCGAGCGTCGCCGCCGCGCGGTCGGCTTCGAGATCGAGCAGCGCGACGCGCGCGCCCTCGGCCCCGAACAGCGCCGCGATCGCCTTGCCGGTGCCGACCCCGTCGCCCAGCGTGCCCGCACCGGTCACGATCGCGCGCCAGCCGTCCAGCCGTCGATGAAATTGGGTGGGCCGGGGCATCGGGTATCCTTCCTGTCGGGCCGGGTTCGGTGGAGCGGCGCTCAGACGGCGCCGACGACGATCTCGCGCAGCTTCGGCTTGACCACCTTGCCCATCGCGTTGCGCGGGAACTGGTCGAGAAAGCGCCACTCGTCGGGCACCTTGTACCGCGTCAGCTTGTCGAGGCAGAGCGCGCGCAGATCGGCCTCCAGCACCGCCGGATCGGCATCGGGCCGCGCCGGCAGGATGCAGGCGACGGTCAGCATCCCCATGCGCAGGTCGGGCTTGCCGACGACGGCGCAGTCGGCGACGCCGTCATGCGAGTGAAGAATGCGTTCGACCTCAGCCGGATAGACGTTCGACCCGCCGCGCAGGATCAGCTCCGAACTGCGGTCGGCGATCGTCAGCCAGCCGTCGGCATCGAGGCTGCCATGGTCACCCGAATGAACGACCCCGCCGCGCAGCAGCGCCGCTGTCTTCTCTGCCTCGCGCCAATAGCCGAGCGGCGGGGTATAGACATTCGCCCAGTCGCCGGTCTGCGTTGCCCGAAAGCAGACTTCGCCCACGGTGCCGGCGGGAACCGCGTTCCCGTCGGCGTCGCGGATCGAGATTTCCAGATGCGGCAGCGCATGGCCGCTCGCGCCCTCGGGCGGCACGGTGTCGAAGCTGTGCGCGACGACGGTCGGCGCCTCGGTCAGGCCATAGGAGGGCGAGACATGATAGCCGTAGCGCCTGAAGAAGGTCTCGCGGATCGCCTGCGGCAGCGGCGCGCCGCCCGACGCCATGCGGAAATGGCCGGGCAGGTCGAGATCGGCCTGGAGCAGATCGTAGATCATCGTCGGCACGAAGGCGAGCTGCCCGATCCGCTGCGCGGCGATCCACTCGATCAGCGGCTCGATCTTGATCGACGGCGCGAAGAGAAAGGGTTTGCAGGCGAGAAAGGCCGACACCGGCCCCAGGATCATCACATTGGTGATCGTCAGCGGCAAGGCCGACCCGCGCCGCGCCTCGGGCGTCATCAGGCCGTGGGCGAAGGCGGCGGCGGGAACCACGATCATATTGTGCTGGCTGTGGACGACACCCTTGGGCACACCCGTCGTACCGCTGGTGTACATGATCGCGGCGGGGGCGAAGGGGTCGATGTCCGGAGCCGGGGCGATCGCGGCCGCCGCATCGGCGAGCGCCGCGTTCCAGCCGCCGTCGCGAGCGTCATCGTCGAGGATCCAGACATGCCCAAGGTCGGGCGTATCGGCGCGCAAGGCCGCGACCTGCCCGGCAAGGCTGGCATCGGTCAGCAGCAGTTTCGCGCCGCTGTGCGCGAGGATGTAGCGCTTGTCGTCGGCGGGCAGGATCCTGTTGATCCCGACCCACACCGCGCCGAGCCGCATCGCCGCGAAGAAGGCGATGACGAGACCATTCTCGTTCCCCAGCGACGCCGCGACGCGGTCTCCCGCCCGGATGCCCGCCGCGTCGAACAGCGCCGCCGCCGCGGTCACCGCATCCGCCAGCCCGCGAAAGCTGTAGGCGCCCGCCGCATCGACCAGCGCTTCCTCGTCGGGGCATTGCGCCGCGGCGCGCGCGATCAGGCTTGCGACGTCGCGCGGCGCGCCGGGTGGATCGATTCGGGCGGCGGGCGCCCGAAGGCCGAGCGCCGCATAATCCTCTTCCGTCATGGTCCTCGCCATATCAGCGTATCTCTCTTGCATTAAGGTCTATATGATTATGATATATTCGTGCAAGAGCAGAGTCCGCTCCACCCGCCCTTCGTGGGCGCGGAGGATGCCGCGATCAAGAAGCATGTCAGTGAGAGGATATGATGACCGACCCGTCCCCCGAAGCCCGGTTCGCGCCTTTCGGCGCCGTCGAGACAATAGCGACGAGCAGTTTCCAGCGCGTCGTCGCGCGCCGCCTGACGGAGAGCTGGACGCAGATTCCGCACGTCACCCATCATGACGATATCGACGTCACCGCGCTCGACGCGCATCGCGGGACGCTGACCGGTCCGGTCAGGATTTCGCCGCTGATCTTTCTGGTCAAGGCACTGGCCAAGGCGATGGCCGAATTCCCGCAGGTCAACGCTTCGCTGTCCGAGGACGGCAAGGCACTGATCCTCAAGAAATATTGCCACATCGGCATCGCGGTCGACGGACCGCTGGGGTTGCTCGTGCCAGTGCTGCGCGACGCCGACCAGAAGGATGTCGCGACGCTCGCCGCCGAACTCGCCGATTATAGCGCCCGGGCGCGCGACAAGGGACTGCCGATGAGCGCCATGTCCGGCGGCTGCATGACGATCACCTCGCTCGGCGGCATCGGCGGGACCGGCTTCACGCCGATCGTCAACCAGCCCGAAGTCGCGATCCTCGGCGTCACGCCGTCGCGTATGCGGCCCGTGTGGGACGGCGCCGCCTTCCAGCCGCGGCTGATGATGCCGCTGTCGCTCAGCTATGACCACCGCGTCATCAACGGCGCCGACGCCGCCCGCTTCGTCCGCGCGATCGGGCAGGCTCTCGCCCAACCGGAGACATTGTGATGACCGAAGCGACCCAAGCCGCCGGCCTGGTCCTGCGTCGGGACGCCGAAGGCGTCGCAACGCTGACCCTCAACCGCCCCGAAAAGCGCAATGCGATCAACCGCGAACTGTTCCGCGCCCTGCGCGCGCACCTGCTGGCGCTGCGCGACGACCGCACGATCGGCCTCGTCGTGCTGCGCGGCGCCGGCACCGATTTCTGCGCCTACCACGACCTCTCCGAAAAGCCGCACGCCGACGCCCTCGGCTGGCTGCGGCGCGAGGTGCAGACGCTCGAACTGCTCAGCAAGCTGCGCCAGCCGGTCGTCGCGGCGGTGCAGGGCACCTGCTTCACCGGCGGGCTCGAATTGGCGCTTTCGGCCGATTTCATCGTCTGCGACGAGACCGCCCGCTTCGCCGACACGCATGGCAAATGGGGTCTCGTCCCCGGCTGGGGCATGTCGCAGCGGCTGCCGCGCCGCGTCGGCCACGCCAGGGCGCTGGAGATGATGATCACCTGCCGGTCCTATGATGCCGGCGAAGCGGCGGCGATGGGGCTGGCAAACCGGTGCGTGACGGCGGGCGGTCTCGACGGCGCGGTCGGCGAGTTCGCCGAAATGATCCTCGCCAACAGCTGGCACAGCAATGCCGAGAACAAGCGGCTGATCTACAACACCGACGGCATGCGCCTGTCCGAAGGGCTCGATCATGAGATCATGCGCAACGCGGGTTTCGACCGCGATGCCGCCGCGCGGCGCCAGACCTTCCACGACCGCCCGCGCGGCGGGGCGTAAAAAGGCAATTTTATCGATTGCAAATCCGCGTTTCGATACCGGTTCTGGTGGGAAGCGGACGTTGCAGGCACACGTCGATCACCCCTCCCGCAAGCGGGAGGGGGCATACCCAGCCCCTCCTCTTCAGAGGAGGGGTAGCGAGACTTACGAACTTGTTCGTTAGTCGCAGCGGGGTGGTGCTCGAGGGATAGGCCGACGTCTTCGGCCACCACCCCGTTCGACTAAAGGCCCGGCTGCGCCGGACCAAGTCTCACTGCCCCTCCTCTGAAGAGGAGGGGGTTGAATGTCGGTAATCCACCCCGATCCCGACAAGCAGCTTGGGTTTGCAAGGGACATAATCGCCATAAAAAACGAGCCGGTCCCGAAAGACCGGCTCGATTGGAGTTGCCCTGTGGGAGGTTCAGATGAACCAACAATCATCTAACTAATATATCTTTATCGGCATTGCAACCCGTTTGCGGCGCGCCCTAGGCTGTATCGACATTCAGAAGATGGCGAGCCGAAAATGGTGGTTTTCCGTGACCCGGAGCGCAGCGCACTCGATGTGCGTGAGCACCGGAAGCGCGGAAAGCCGCCATTTGCAGGCCGCCAGGGCTGAATGTCGATACAGCCTAGGCTCAGGACTCATTAAATCCAAAAGAGGAAGATGGCGGCGAAGGTGATGGCTGCGAGGAAGATGTCGGCACATCGGTCGTAGCGGGTGTGGATGCGGCGCCAGTCCTTGAGGCGAGCGAAGAGGTTTTCGATTTTATGTCTCTGGCGATAGAGACTTTTATCGTAGCAGTTCTGGACCTTATGGCTGCGATGGGGCGGGATGCAGGCCGCGATGCCCCTGTCGGCGAGAGTTTTGCGGAACCAGCGCGAAGCATAGGCTCGATCGCCGATGAGGCGTTCGGCTTCGGGCATGATCTTGACCAGAGCCTCCGCACCTTTGTGGTCGCTGCGCTGGCCTTCGGTGAGGTGGAGCCGCAAGGGACGTCCCCGGCCATCGCACAGCACATGCAGCTTGGTGGTCAGCCCGCCCCGGCTGCGGCCGATACATCGGGGTAGAGCCCCTTTTTGAGCAGGCTGGCGGCGGTGCGATGCGCCTTGAGGTGGGTCGCGTCGATCATCAGAACCCCGTCGCCATCCCTGGCCAGTTCGGCGAAGATGCGGTTGAACACCCCCAGTCGGCTCCAGCGAATGAAGCGGTTGTAGATCGTCTTGTGCGGCCCGTAGCCCGTCGGCGCGTCGCGCCAGCGCAGACCGTTGCGGATCACGAACAAGATCCCGCTCAATATCCGCTGGTCATCGACCCGCGGTACTCCATGCGACAGCGGAAAATATCCCTCGATCCGGCGCATCTGCGCCTCACTCAACAGCAACAAGTCACTCATGGCAGCACCTCCGGCCACCTTGAATCAAACCCGAACCTAACGCGCAAGCATTTTAATAGGTCCTGAGCCTAGTCGAGAACGGCGACGCTGGTCAGGATGCGCTGGATCAGCTCGCCCTGCCGCGTGGTGCCGGTGCGCGCGTAAATGTCCTTCGAATAGGTCCGCGCCGTCTGTTCGGTGATGCCGATATCGCCCGCCGCCTCGGCCAGCGTACGGCCGCTGGCGAGCAAGGTCGCGAGCCGCGCCTGCGTGTCGCTGAGGCCGAACAGCGTCCCGACATGCGCCGATATGTCGCGCCGCAGCGGACGGCGGCCCGACAGATAGAGCATCAGGCGCACCCCGCGCGGCCCGGCGTCGGCACGCGGGTCGAGCGGAACGAGCAGCAGGTCGATGCCGTCGGCATCGCCCAGATGGATGGCTTCGGCCTCGCCCGCTGCCATCGCCGCGGCGATGCGCTGCGGCAGGTCGATCCCGCGCTGCAGGGCATGGGGCCGGTCGCCGCGAATCGCGAGCACCCCCGCCTCGTCGATCCAGCGCCGCGCGGCATCGTCGATCCCGACGACGATACCGCCCGAATCGAGCGCGATGACACCGAAGGACAGAAGATCGGCGGCGCGGCGATACATTTGCGTCTCGATCGCGCGGTCGAGCAGCGCCGCATAGCAGGACAGCGCCGGGACGAGCGCGCGCGCCAGCCGTTCGCACAAGGCACGCTCGCCCGCCCCGAACGCCGCAGCTGCCCGCCACCCCGCGTGACGGTGACCCAGATATTGCTCCCGCCGGGCTCGACGACACGAAAGATCAGCAGATGCTCGAAATCGGCGGCGCGCAGAAAGTCTTCGCGAAAGGCGTCGTGCGCCAGATCGGCGATGCCGTCGAGTTCGGCATAGGCATAGACCCGCCCCGGCTGCATCGCGAAATAGGGGATCGGGTCGCAGTCGGCGAAGCGTTCGCGATAGCGCGTCCACAACCAGTCGGGCGGCGCCAGCGCGTCGCGCACTTCGATACCGCTCGCGGGATCGGCGCTAGCGCGGCGAAAGATCAGATTGGCGAAATTGCCGTCGGCCTGCTCGCGGAGCAGCCGCACGAATCCCGTCCAAGGCGGCTCTTCGAGCGGCCCCGCCTGAACTGCCAGCAACAGGGCTTCCTGCGCGTCGTCCAATATCCTCTCCATGCCTTCCCATTTGGGAATATCGCTTTCCCATAAAGGCTACTCATATACAGGAACAAACCGAGAGGGGAGAGCGATATGAAGGCGGCGCTGTTCAAGGCGGTGGGCGAATCGCTGGCGATCGAGGATCTGCCCGACCCCGAACCCCGCGAGGGCGAGGCGGTGATCCGCGTTGCGCGCTGCGGCGTGTGCGGCACCGACCTCCATTCGACCAGCGGCCACGGCTATACGCTGCCCATGCCGGCGCGCAGCTCGGCCATGAATATGCGGGCGAGGTGATCGCGGTCGGCCGCGGGGTCGAGCGGCTCAAGGTCGGCGACCATGTCGCGGCATTGCCCGTCGTCGGCTGCGGCGAATGCGACGCCTGCCGCACCGGCATCGACGTGCTCTGTTCGCGCTGGACCGGCTATGGCGGCGGGCTCGCCGACTATGCGCGGATCAGCGAGCGCGGCGCCTCCATCCTTCCGGCGACGATGTCGCTGGCCGATGGCGCGCTCGTCGAACCCTTCGCGGTCGGCCGCCGCGCGGTGCGCCTCGCGGCCCCCTCACCCGGCGATCGCGTCCTGATCATCGGTCCCGGCCCGATCGGCCTCGCCGTGCTCTTCTGGCTGCGGCAACAGGGCGTGCAATCGGTCGCGCTGCTCGCCAGCAGCGGCAGGCGGCGCGCGCTTGCCGAGGCGATGGGCGGCGACACCTTCATTCTCGAAGGCGAAACGGCGCAACAGGATGTCGTCGCCGCGCTCGGCGGCGCGCCCGACATCGTCTTCGAATGCGCGGGCGTCCCCGGCACCATCGCGCGCTCGATCGCGCTCGTCCGGCCGCAGGGCCGTGTCGTCTCGCTCGGCTTCTGCATGGTGCCCGACCAGTTCGTGCCGGGCATGGCGCTGATGAAGGACGTCAGCCTGCGTTTCTCGCTGATCTACACGCGCGACGATTATGCCGAATGCGCCGCCGCGCTCGACGCCGACGGCGACCGCGCGCGGGCGATGGTGACCGACACCGTGTCGCTTGCCGAGGCCCCCGCCGCCTTCGAGCGTTTCCGCGCCGGCACGGGCGGCGGCGGCAAATTGCTCGTCGATCCATGGCTCGGCCGATGACACGCTGGAGCGACCGCTTCGATGCGCTGCACGCGGACGCGGCTGCCGCGGCCGGGCACGATGATTTCGGCGACACCGCCTATCACGAAGGGATGCGCGTGCTGCTGGCCGCGCTCGATGCCAATCCGCCGGCGGGGCCAGCTGCCGAGGCGTCGGCCACCGGCACGATCACCGGCGCGCTCGCCGGACGGCTGGTGACGCAGGCCGGCTGGAATGCCCATCCCGCCTATGCCACCGAACGGATCGAGCGCCCGTTGATCGTCATCGGCCTGCCGCGCACCGGCACCACGGCGCTGCACCAGTTGCTCAGCATGGACCCGCAGTTCCAGGGCTTCGAACGCTGGCTGACCGCCAATCCGATGGTGCGCCCGCCGCGCGAGACCTGGGACGCCCACCCCGTCTATCGCGCGAGCGTCGAGCGCATCGCTGCGATGCAGCCGGCTCGCGCCCGAGATCATGGCCGCCCATTCGACCGAGGCGGGCGAGGTCGACGAATGCCTGATGCCGATGGCGCAGAGCTTCGTGTGCAACTGGTTCGCCTCGAACATCGACGCGCCCGCCTATGACGCCTGGTTCCGCACCGCCGACGAAACGCCGTCCTTCCTGCGCTACAAGAAAGTGCTGAAACTCGTCGGCCTCGGCGACCGGCGGCGCTGGCTGCTCAAGAATCCCAGCCATGTCTTCGGCATCGACGCGCTGCTGACCGCCTTTCCCGATGCCTGTATCGTCCAGACGCATCGCGACCCAGCGGCGTCGATCGCCTCGCTGATGAGCCTGCTCGGCGGCATCCGCGACCTGATGGCTAGGCGCGCCGGTCGACCGCGACCGTCTGCTCGCGCGCGAAGCGAGCTTCTGGGCGGAGGGCGCGCGGCGGAGCATGGCCGCCGCCGACCGCGAGCCCGGCCGCTTCGTCCATGTCCGGCAGGAGGATATTCGCCGCGACCCGATGGGTGTCGTGACGCGCATCTACGAGCATTTCGGCATTCCCCTGTCCGCCGAGGCCGAGGCACGCTTCCGCAACTGGGCCGCCGCCAATCCGCCCGGCGCCCGCTCGACGCACCGCTACCGGCCGGTCGAGGCCGAGGCCGTCGATCCGCTGTTTTCCGACTATATCGCGCGTTTCGACCTGAAACGCCCCGCCCCCGCAGGAGCCTGACCATGACCGTGCTGTTCCAGAAACATTTCCAGGTCGCCTATGTCGTGCGAGACATGCGGGCGGCGACGCAGCGCTTCGCCCGCGAGTTCGGCATCGCCGAATGGGACATTATGGACATGGCGGCGCTGCTTGGCCCCGGCCACGGCACGCGCTTCATCGGCAACGCCTATGCCGGCGACGTGATGGTCGAACTGATCGAGCCCGATCCGGCAGGCGAGACCATCTATCGCGACTGGATTCCCGATGCGGAGGACCGGGTCCGCCTCCACCATCTCGGCTTCCTCGTCCACAGCGACGCCGATTATCGGGCGGCGATCGCCAAGCTCGAGGCGGCGGGCTATCCGACCGCGCACAGCGGCAGCTTCGGCGACAATCTCGACTATCATTACGCCGACACCACCGCGCTGCTCGGCCATTATTACGAACTCATCAACCTGAAGCCCGCGGGCGAACAATTCTTTGCCCGCATTCCGCGCAACTGAGGGGAGCAATACCATGTCGACCGGCCCCGCCGTCCCGATGGAATGGGAACGCTTCATTCACCTGATCTCCGGCATCGACCGCAGCCTCGAACATGTGATCGATCCCGCCGACCCCTGGCTGAAGCAGGAGGCGATCCAGCAGATGGCGATGAGCCTGTCGCAGGCCTATGCCCCGATCATGGCGCAGGACAGCCGCGTTCCGGGCTTCTACAGCTTCCTCAATCCGGTCATCAAATCGGCGGCGCCCAATCCCGACTATATGTACCGTTCGACCTTCGTCGAGGGCGGCGGCACCTATCGCCTGTCGGGCTGGCGCGGGACGACGCTGTTCCTGCACATCGGCATCGGGTCGGGCTATATCGGCGTCGACGACAAGCCGGGGCCGTCGGTCGGCCATATCGACGCCGACACGCTGACGCTCGACGACGCGGGCCGCTTCTCGGTCATCCTCAGCGCCGAACGCCCCGACGGCCATGACGGCGACTGGTATCCGCTTCCCGCCAACGCCCGCACGATCGGCATCCGCGAGGCGAGCTACGACTGGGAGAATGAAATCGACAGCCGCATCGCGATCGAACGGCTCGACGACACCGGCGGCTTCACCCGCCCGACGATCGACGAGATCGCGTATCGGATGGAACGTCTTGCCGGCTTTCCCGAACGTTACGCGCAACTGTTCGTGCATTTCGTCAACACCGTCGTCCTGAACACCTGGTCGGACATCGGCGGCCTCGCCGAGCAGACCTATTATGAAGGCCTGTTCGAATTTTCCGAGGGCGAGGCGCTGATCCTCGAAACCGACGTCCCCGACACCGTGCGCTATTGGGCGGTGCTGCTCGCCGATCAGCTCTTCAACACGATCGACTGGGAGAAATGCCAGTCGAGCCTCAACGGCTTCCAGGCGCGCCGCGACGGCGACGGCAAGTTCCGCGCGGTGATCTCGGTCGCGGACCCCGGCGTGCCCAACTGGCTCGACACCATGCGGCCGCTACAAGGGCGTGGTGCAGGGCCGCTGGTATCAGGCGAGCTCGGCGCCCACGCCGACGCTGAAACGCGTGAAGCTCGCCGAGCTGCGCGACCATCTGCCCGCCGACACTCCGCATGTCGACCATGCGGCGCGCCGCGAAAGCCTGCTCGCGCGCTTTCGCGGCGCGCAGTTCCGGCGCAAATGGTGATCGCCGCGCTTTCGTCCGGCCTCGCAGCCTGTCAGCTCGGCGTCGTGGTATCCGACCTCGACGCGGGGATGGATCATTACAGCCGCCTGCTCGGGCTGACCGGCTGGAAGCGGATGGATACCGATTATGTCGCGCGCTCCCGCGAAGGCGGGAGCCCATCTCCGGTCGGCGCTATTTCGAACCGGCAGGAGATGGGTCCCCACCTTCGCGGGGACACGCGGTTGCTTGATACGACGCCGATCTAGACCATCACCGGAACCCGCCGCCCCGCCCGGTCCGATTCCTCCGCCGCCTCGCAGATCGCCTGCACCTGCAGTGCCTGCCCGAAGCCGGGGCTGCACTCGCGTCCTTCGCGCACCGCCGTCACCATCTCGTCGAGCATCAGCGTCATCGGAATGATGACCCGCGCGTCCTCGGGCGTGGCGATCGGTGCGCCGCGCAATTGCGATAGCGCGTGGGGCAGCGTCACCGGCTGTTCCGGCTTGCCGAGATCCGCGCGCGGAACGGTGGGCGCGTGGAACAAAATCGCATTGCCCGCATCGGGAAAACCCGAGGGCGCCTCGATCCGCAGCCGCCCGTTGGTACCATAGGCCTCGATCGCAAAGCCCCGCGCCGCCGCGACGCTCCAGCCGATATTCATCTGCGCCGTCCCGCCCTGCCGGAAACGCAAGGTCGCAAAGGCCGTATCGACCGTTTCGGGCGTGAAGGCGCCGCCGTCGTCGAAGCGCCATTCGCTCAGCCCGCGGCCCAGCGTCGCCGACACGCTCTCGACCTCGCCGAAGAGGTAGAGCAGCGCGTGGAGGCAATGACCGCCGAGGTTGCGCAACGCGCTCGCTCCCTCGCCCGCCATGCCGAGCCAGTTGTAATTGGTGGTATAGCCGGGCCGGGTGACGAACGGAAAGACCGCCTCGCCGTCGCGGATGAGCGGGAAATGGCAGCGCAGTTCGACCCCGATCAGCTCGCCGAGCGCCCCGGCCTCGATCATCGCCTTCATCTGCCGGAATTGCGGCAGCCACTGGAACTGCGCCTCGACCATGCCGACGACGCCGGCCGCCCGCTGCGCCGCGCGGATCGCCTTCGCCCCGGCGATGTCGGGCGCGAAGGGATTGGCGTTGATCACATGCTTTCCCGCCGTGAGCGCGTGCATGACCATGGCGTAGCGCAGCATCGGACGCGTACCGACGTCGATGATGTCGACCGGCGCCTCGTCGATCATGCGGCGATAGTCGTGATAGGCGTGAGGGATGCCGTGCGTATCTGCCGCGGCGCGCGCCGTCTCCTCATGCGCGGTGCAGATCGCCGTCACCTCGACGCCGGGCAGGTTCCTCCATGCCGGTAGATGACCGACGATCCCCCAATTGGCGCCGATCATCCCGACACGCAGCGGTTGCCGACCGGTCATGTCCATCCTCCCCTCGACTCAAAATCATCTATCTTCTTATGATGATAATCGTGGCTGAAGCTGGACTGAATTACAAGCGAACCGTAACGGAAAGACGATTATATCAACTGCAAACTTGGCGAGCCGATGGCGGTTTTGGGGTGGGGAGCGGACATAAAGCCCCTCCCCTTCAGGGGAGGGGGTTGGGGTGGGGTCCATCGGCCTTGCGCGAGGCCGATGGACCCCACCCGCTGCGACTAACGAACAAGTTCGTAAGTCTCGCTGCCCTCCCCTGAAGGGGAGGGCCTGATCTATTCCAACGTCCCCTTCCGCCCAAAGCCCGTCGTTCAGCGGCCGTGTTTGCAAAGGGCATAATGGCCAACGGAAAAGAGCTCAGGCGCGATCCTCGTCCTGCGCAAGCGCCAGTAATCCGGCGCCATCGCGGATCGCGATCTCGCTATAGCCGACGGCGATGAAGCCGCGCCCGGCGAGCAGGCGGAGCAGGCCGTTCACATGCTGACGCGACACGCCGACGATGCGGGCGAGTTCGTCCTGCGTCGCGCGCAGCCGTCCGCCGCCCGCACCGCGGCTCCGGCCAGGAACAGCGCCAGCCGGGCGAGCGCCGGAAGCGAGCGCACCCGCGCGGCCTCGCGCATGCCGAGCCGGTGATGCGCGCAGTTGAGCAGCGCCAACGCCCGCCACAAATCGGGCATCGCCGCGGTGAGACCGGCGATGGCCGCCATCGGCACCGTCAGGATTCGCGCCAAGCCCCGCCGCGACCGCGTCATGCGGCCGTTCCCTTCCGTCGATCACCGAAAGCTCCCCGAACCAGCGCCCGGGCCGCACGATCATGTTGACCAGTTCCTGCCCGGCCACGGGATAGCTGACGAGCCGCATCTGGTCGGCGACAACGGCGTGAAGTCCGTTCGGCGGATCGCCGATACGATAGAGGTGGGCGCCGTCGCGGACGTCGTGGAGGTGCGCCCGGTCGAGCAGCCCGCCCCGCAGCGGGGCAGCCAGCGCGCCGAACCAGTTGTCGGCGGCGAGGATGGAAGCGGCATCTTGCGCCATCGCGCGACGCTGGATCGTGCCGCATCAATTGTCAACAAGATGACATTTTACGGCCTGCCGCGATGCTATCGCCGGGCAACAAACAAGGATGGAGCGGGACATGGACGATTTTGACCTGGTGATTCGCGGCGGCACGATCTTCGACGGCCTCGGCAATCGGGGCGAGGCTTCGGACCTCGCGATCAAGGACGGGCGGATCGCCGCGATCGGCCGCATCGAAGCGCGCGGGCGCGAGGAAATCGATGCGAGCGGCCGGATCGTCACCCCCGGCTTCGTCGATGTCCACACCCATTATGACGGGCAGGCGCTGTGGGAAAACCGGCTCGCGCCCTCGTCGAACCATGGCGTGACCACCGCCGTGATGGGCAATTGCGGGGTCGGCTTCGCGCCCTGCAAGCCGCATCAGCGCGACATGCTCGTCGCGGTGATGGAGGGGGTCGAGGATGTTCCCGAAGTCGTGATGACCGAGGGGCTGCCGTGGAACTGGGAGACCTTTCCCGAATATCTCGACGCGCTCGGCGCGCGCGAACTCGACATCGACGTCGCGGCACAGCTGCCGCATTCGGCGCTCCGCGTCTTCGTGATGGGCGAACGCGCCGCCGATCACGAGCCGCCCAACGCCAAGGATCTTGCCGCGATGCGCGCGCTCACGACCGAGGCGATCCGGGCGGGGGCGCTCGGCGTCAGCACGTCGCGCAACCTGATGCACCGCACCAAGGCGGGCGAACTCGCGCCCAGCCTCTTCTCCGAAGAGGATGAACTCAAGGCGCTCGCCGCCGGGCTGCGCGACAGCCGGCGACGGCGTCTATCAGATCATCCCGCGCGTGATGGGGCCAGCCGCCGACGAATTCGCCTTGATGCGCCGGATCGCGGAAACATCGGGCCGTCCCCTCTCCTATTCGCTGCTCCAGATGCCGGCGGGCGACCCCGGCGAGTGGCGCGTGTCGCTCGACGCGCTGGCGGAGGCGCGCGCCGACGGCCTGCCGATGCGCGCGCAGGTCGCGCCGCGCCCCGTCGGCATGCTCTATGGGCTCGACCTCAGCTTCCACCCCTTCGCGCTGCACCCCAGCTTCCGCCCGCTCAGCGACCGGCCGCTCGCGGAAAAGGTCGCCGCGATGCGCGACCCGGCGTTCCGCGCCAGGCTGCTGTCGGAGCAGCCCGAGGACAGCAACCCCGTCTCGCTCGCCACGGTCAAGGCGTTCCGTTTCGCCTATCCGATGGGCGCGACGCCTGATTACGAACCCGACGTCGCCGACCGCATCGACAAGCGCGCCGAGGCGCTCGGCATCACGCCCGAGGAACATGCCTATGACCTGCTGCTCGAGCAGGACGGCAAGGCGCTGCTGTATCAGCCCGGCGCCAATTATCGAGACGGCAATCTGGACGCGGTGCACACCATGCTCGCACATCCGGGCACTGTCGTCGGCCTGGCCGATGGCGGCGCGCATTACGGCATGATCTGCGATGCCAGCTTCCCGACCTTCTTCCTCAAGCGCTGGGTGACCGATGCGGCGGACGGACAGCGCATCCCCATCGAACGGGCGATCGCGGCGCTGACCAGCGAACCCGCCGACATGGTCGGACTCGGCGACCGCGGGCGGCTGACGGTCGGCGCCAAGGCCGACGTCAACATCATCGACTTCGACGCGCTGGGCCTCCATATCCCGTCGGTCGTTCGGGATTTGCCGGCGGGGGGCAAACGGCTCCGCCAGCTCGCCGACGGTTATGACGCGACGATCGTGTCGGGGGTCGTGACCTATCGCAACGGCTAGGCATACCGGCGCGCTTCCGGGTCGAGCTGGTGCGCGGCGCGCGCGCCTTGGCGGCCTGACCCGGTCCAGACAGGACGAGGTCGGCACGACCCGACGGGTCGTGCCGGCCTCCAACCGCCGGAACCGAAACAGATCGGGTCGCAAGATCGGAAAACGGTTCGGGCGGCTATCCGGTCATCGGCCGCGCGATCACTCCGCCCGGCCCTGTCCCGCTTGCTAATTTCCGCCCGGGCCAGGCGTCTACCCAATGTTTTTTGGGATGGTGCTCAGCCCCCGCTTTGGTTAAGCAATCCTTATCCCGACCGCACAGTGAGACCCCGTGCGGGCCCGGACGCGGCGGCGGCGGAGTGGGGGCCGTCCGTCGTCGCGAGCTCTTTCCGGCCTGCGGGCCGCGATCCTCCTTTCCCAATGAAAATTGACTTTCCCGGGCGTGCGCGCGACAGATTCGGCGGGATGTCGCAGCTTTACCGGCCCATACGATTCTGGTTCGCCCTGCTGGCCGTCCTGCTGGCGGGCGCTTTGCCGTCGAATGCCGCCGCCGCCGATATTCCCATCGTCGAACTTCGTGCCGGACACGACGCGCCGCCGCTGGCATCCTATCTGCGCTATCGCATCGACGGAGCCGAACCGCCCGGGACGGCACCCGCCGACCTGCTCGCCGAGCCCGCTGCAGCGCGTCACCGGCTCGACGATCCATTTCGGCCCGCCGGGGCGCAAGACCATGGTCGTGGTGCGCGTCCGCAATGCCGGCGACAAGCAGGGCAGCTGGATCTTCACCACCGGGCGCGGGTCGCTCGCCTATTTCCGGCTCTACGAGGTCGCGAACGGCAAACTCGACCTGCTCGTCGACGGGTCGGACCCCGATGCCGCCGGTGACAATCTGCAGACCTATCAGGCGTTCAGCACCGAATTCGTCCTCGATGCCGGTCAGGAGAAATTGCTGCTGATCGACTTCCTGTCGGAAAATTCGACCTATCTTCCGCTCAAGATCAACAGCTACGGGACCTTCTTCAAGGAACGGCGCGCCAATATCGCGATGGTGTCGGGCGTCGTGTTCGGGGTCGTCGTGCTGATCCTGCTCAACTTCCTCTTCTTCTCGATCACCGGGCACCGCGAATTCGTCTGGCTGGCGGTGGCGCAGGCCTTTTTCGCGCTCAACACGGTCCATTCGGAAGGCTATTTCACCATCTTCTTCCTTGCCGACCACCCGCTCGTGGGGGTCGCGATCGAGGATGTCTTCAAATGCGGCTTCGCCGCCGCGATGGCGCAGTTCGGCCGCAGCTTCATCGACACGCTCGGCGCATTTCCCGCGGAGCGACCTGTCCTTGCGCATCCTGATCGGCGCCGCGCTGCTGATCATGCTGCTGCAGCCCGCGCTGACGCTCTATCCGCCGGCGATGCGGCAGGCGCTGCACATCGGCGGTTGGCTCGTCGCGATCGGCGTCGCGCTGTTCCTTCCTTTCGTCGGTTTCGCGGCGATGCAGCAGCTCGGCCGCCAGCTCTGGCCGCTGTTCGTCGGCTGGGGCAGCCTTGCGCTCTTCATCGTCTATTCCGCCATCGCGTCGATGGGGATCTTCGCCTGGCTGCCGATCAACTGGCATCTCGCCGGACCCGTCGGGCTGTTCGAATCGATCATGGTGACGCTCGCGCTCGGGCTCAATCTCAAGAAGATCCAGAACGACAAGCTTGTCGCCGACCGCAATTATGCGCGCTCGATGACCGAACGGCTGGAGATCAGCGAACGCGCGGCGCGGCTCGCCGAGGAAAAGGCCTTCGCGCTCGAAACGGTGAACAGCCAGAACGCCCTGCTCCACGCCTCGGGGCACGACAGCAAGCAGGTCATCCTTGCGCTCAATACCGCGATCGACGTGCTGAAGCGCGGCGACGACCGGGGCGCGAACGCCGACCTCACCGACATGCTGCAAAGCTCGTCGGCCTATCTCAGCCAGATCGTCTCCACCACCATGTCGGGCGCCAGCATCGTCGGCAGCGAAACCCCCTTCGTCGCACTCAGCGCCTTCGAGGGCCGCGCGCTCGTCGAGCCGCTGCAGATGATGTTCCGGACCCCGTTCGCCGACAAGGGGCTGACACTGGAAACGCGCGTCGAGGGCGATGTCACGATCCTCTCCGACAAGCCCTTGCTCATGCGCGCGCTCACCAACCTGCTCGGCAACTGCTACAAATATACCGCGACCGGCGGCGCGCGCGTCACCCTGTCGCGCGAGGGCGGGCAGGCGGTGATCCATGTCGCCGACAGCGGCCCCGGCATGGCGCCCGGCATCGTCGCCGCGCTGAACGGCGGCGCCGCGACGCGGCTGCGCGCCGACGAGGGCAGCGACGGGACGGGATCGGGCTTCCGGTCGGCCAAGCGGCTCGTCGCGCTGCTCGGCGGAACGCTCGACATCGCCGCCGCGTCGCGCGAAGGAACCGATGTGCGCATTGTCCTGCCGCTGGCCTGCGGCGCGGTGACGCCCTGCTCCGCCGAGGATCTTCGGGCCGGGCTCGACCGGCGCCTGCTGCTCGACTTCGACCAGCGCCAGACCTTCGACGCGGCGCTGGCCGGAACCGTCCTCCCGCGCGAGCGGATCATCGCCCTGACCTACGACGACACCACCGTCACGCGCGGGCGGCTCGGCGAGATCGTCGGCATGATGATCATCAAGCCGGTGTGCCGCGAACTGCTCCGCCACCCGCTGCTCGGGCCGTCAGATCAGCCTTAGCTCCTGCGCCCGCTCGACGATCTTGCGATTGTTGGCGACGTCGAGCTTGCGGCGCAATTCGGCGATATGGAAAGAGACGGTCGGCTGGGCGATCGCCAGCCGGTAGGCGATCTCCTTGTTGCTCTCGCCCTCCGCCAGATAGTGGAGGATCGCCATCTGCCGCGACGACAGCGCGACCGGCGGCGCCTGGAACTTGCCGAGCGCCTCCGCCATGTACGGCGAGACGAAGATGTCGCCGGCGAGCGCGGCGTCGCACGCGGCGACGATCTGGTCGGTGGGGTCGGACTTGCTGACCACTGCCCGCGCGCCGAGCTTCAGCGCATAGTCGATCTCATGGAGCAGCGTCTCGCCGGTCAGGATGATGACCGTCATGTCGCGCGACCCGACGATCTCCGCGAGCACGCTGATCCCGCGCACGTCGGGCAGGTTGAGGTCGAGGATCACCAGATCGACCGGCTGCGACTGGACGAAGGCGCCCACCATCGCCCCGCGGTCGAGCGCGCCGACGACGGCATAGCGCTCGTGCGCCGCGAACAGCAGTTTCAGCCCGCTTTGCGTGATGCCATGATCGTCGACGATCAGGATGTTGTGCTTGCCGGTCACCGCGATCCGCCCTCAGCCCCTGTCGGCCGATGATGCCCCGCGACCGCGTCGCATATCAACCTGAATAAATTCGGGTCCGCGGCACCGCCCGCCGCCACGGCGCGCGGATGCGGGCTGAGCGGAGATTCGCCGCTTCGTCGTCGCTGTCTTGGTGATGGTGGACAGGGCTGGATTCGAACCAGCGTACGGAAACCCGGGCAGATTTACAGTCTGCTGCCTTTAACCACTCGGCCACCTGTCCATGGGGTCCGCGTTGGGAAGCGGTCCAATGGCGAAACGATACTTGCCTGTCAATGGCAGTCGTGGGAAAGGCCGCGCATTATGCGTCAATTTTCCCGCCATCGCCGCCCTTCCGGCCCGTCGCCCAGGGGCCAGGCCCCGCGTTTCTGGGGGCCAAGCACGCCGTTCTCGCCGCGCTCGCCAATCCCGAACGCACCGTCAAGCGTGTGTGGGGCACGCGCGAGGCGCTCGGATCGCTCGACCTGCCGCCGGTGGTGCCGATCAGCTATGCGGAGGTCACCGACCTCGCCCGCCTCGTGCCCCGCGACGCGCCGCACCAGGGGCTGGTGATCGAGGTCGACCCCCTCGACAGCCCGTGGCTCGGCGACATATTGCAGGACGAGGTCGACAATGAGCGCAAGCGCCCGCTTGTCATCCTCGATCAGGTCACCGACCCGCACAATATCGGCGCGGTGCTGCGTTCGGCCGCCGCCTTCGACGCCGCGTGCATCGTCACGCAGGATCGCCACAGCCCGCCCGAAAGCGGCGTCATCGCGCGCTCGGCGTCGGGCGCGCTCGAAACCGTGCCGTGGGTGCGCGTCGTCAACCTGTCGCGCGCGCTGGAAGAGATCGCCGAGGCGCAATATTGGCGCATCGGGCTGATGGGCGACACCGAAACGACGCTTGGCTCGACGCTCGACGGCAGCAAGGTCGCGCTCGTGCTCGGCTCCGAAGGCGACGGGATGCGCTACAATGTCATGGAACATTGCGACGTGCTGGCAAAGCTGCCGATCTCGCCGCGCATGGAGAGCCTGAACATCTCGAACGCCGCGGCGATCGCGCTCTACGCGGTCGCGACGGCGGGAACACGCTAACAGGAAAGGACCGTATCGCCGAGCGAAGACGAGGGGCTCGTTCGAGCGAAGCGAGAACCAGCGCCGCTGCAGCCTCGACTACGCTCGGCAGAGCCCCTCGTCTTTGCTGGGGGAATCGGCTTTCGTTTTGCGATCATATCCTTTGCAAACCGAAGCAGCCTGTCGGGGTCGGGGTGAGGAGCGGAGGTTCGGATAAACGCCACGCCCTCCCCTTCAGGGGAGGGCAGCGAGACTTACGAACTTGTTCGTTAGTCGCAGCGGGTGGGGTCCATCGGCCTCGCGCAAGGCCGATGGACCCCACCCCAACCCCTCCCCTGAAGGGGAGGGGCTTTATGGACGCTCCCGCCCGATACCCGCCGGTCAGCGAGCGAGTTTGCAAAGGACAAAATGGCCTTTCTTTTGGCTCAATCCTCCGCCGCGATCCGCACCTTCAACCCGTCCATCGCCTCGGTGAAGGGCAGCTGGCACGACAGGCGCGAGGTCTCGTCGCGGTCGGTGGTCGAGATCGAGCAGATCGTTCTCGTCCTCGCTCATCGCGGGCAGGTCGCCCGCCGCGACCTCGACATGGACGTGGCAGGTGGCGCAGCTGCAGCAGCCGCCGCACAGCGCGAGCAGTTCGTCGAAACCCGCGTCGCGGATATTTTCCATCACGGTCAGGCCGGTGTCGCCCTCGATCTCATGTTCGGTCCCGTCGCGCGTCACCACAATCAGCTTGGCCATGCTCGTCCCCATATCGTTTGATTCGCATGGCCTATGTCGCGCGTTGCGCGGCAAATCAAGCGCTGCTAGTGAGACAGGTGAAGAACAAAAAGGGAATATCGCATGGGCCTGACGCAGGAACAACTGAACGCCGGAATCGACGCGCTTGCCGGGGTCGAGCCCGGATTCGCGCGCGCGCTCGGCCATGCCGGCTATCCCGAACCGCGCATCCGCGCGCCCGGCTATACCACGCTGCTGCGCACCATCGTCGGCCAGCAGGTCAGCGTCGCCGCCGCCAATTCGATCTGGAACAAGCTGGAGGCGGGATTCGGCGAGGGGTGTCCCGCCGAGGTCATGGCCGCGGCCGAGTTCGATGCGCTGCGCGCCTGCGGCCTGTCGGCGCAGAAACAGGGCTATGCCAAGAGCCTCGCGCAACTGGTGATCGACGGCGAATTGCGGTTCGACGCCCTCCCCGCCGATGACGAGGAAGCGATCGCCCTGCTGACGCGGGTCAAGGGCATCGGCCGCTGGTCGGCCGAAATCTACCTGCTCTTCGCCGAAGGCCGCCCCGATGTCTGGCCCGCGGGCGACCTCGCGGTGCAGGAGGCAGTCGGCCGCATCCTGGGACTCGACGCCCGCCCGAGCGAAAAGGCGATCCGCGAGATCGCCGAAGCCTGGCGCCCCCACCGCGGCGCCGCGGCGATCTTCAGCTGGCATTGCTATAATATGGCGGTGATCTAGCAATGCCTCATCCTGCTCTCGTCATTCCCGCGAAAGCGGGAATCCGGCTTCCTTCTTGTCGTTCTTCTTTGTGCCTTTGCGCCTTTGCGTGAGATTTTTCTGATTTCACGCAAAGGCGCAAAGGCACGAAGAAGAGAAGAGCCGGGTTCCCGCTTTCGCGGGAATGACGATAGGGAAGGCAGGATTGGATTCGGAGCCCTGATCATGACCACCACCCGCGACATCGTCACCGCCTATTACGCCGCCTTCAACGCGGGCGACACCGACGCGATGCTCGCGCTCGTCGCCGACGATGTGCGTCATGACGTCAATCAGGGCGAACCGCGCCACGGCAAGGCGCTGTTCGCCGAGTTCAACGCGCATATGACGCGCTGCTACCGCGAACGGCTCGGCAACCTGACGATCTTCGCAGAGGGCAACCGCGCCGCGGCCGAATTCATTGTGAACGGCACCTATCTCGCGACCGACGACGGCCTGCCCGAAGCCACCGGCCAGACCTATGTCCTGCCCGCTCGGCGCCTTCCTGTCGGTGAACGGCAACGGGCTGATCGACCGGATCACCACCTATTACAACCTCGCCGACTGGCTGCGGCAGGTCGGCGCATGACGGTCGGCATCGCGCCCGTAACGGGCGCCGCGCTCGCCGGCGTGCTCCCCGCGCTCGCACGGCTGCGCATCGCGGTGTTCCGTGACTTCCCCTATCTCTACGATGGCGATGCCGCCTATGAGGCCGATTATCTCGCCGGCTTCGCCGCCGCCGAGGGCGCGGTGGTCGTGATAGCGCGCGACGGCGACGCCATCGTCGGCGCCGCCACCGCCGCGCCGCTCGCCGCGCAGGACGAGGCCTGGCAGGCCCCGCTCGCCGCTGCGGGCTTCAACGTCGCGCGGACTTTTTATTTCGGCGAATCGGTGCTGTTGGAGCGCTATCGCGGTCAGGGCATCGGCCATGCCTTCTTCGACCACCGCGAGGCGCAGGCGCGCGCGCATGACGCATCGCACGCCGCCTTCTGCAGCGTCATCCGCGCCGAAGACCACCCCGCCCGTCCGCACGGGCACCGCCCGCTCGACGCCTTCTGGCGCGGGCGCGGCTATGCGCCGCTGAACGGCGTGACAGCGTGGTTCGACTGGAAAACGGTGGGCGGCAGCGGCGAGGAGCGGCACCAGCTGCAGTATTGGACGCGGGCGCTTTAAAAGCCTCGCACAAAGCCACAAAGCCGAAAAAAAATCCGTTTGTGCTGAGCTTGTCGAAGCACCGTTCTTTTCTTGCGGCGTCACAAAGAAAGAACGGCCCTTCGACAAGCTCAGGGCGAACGGAGTGGAGGTGCCTTTGTGCCTTCGTGCCGTTGTGCGAGTCCAAAAACGAAAAAGGCCGGGCGGAGCATCCTCCACCCGGCCTTTCCTGTCTCTAACGCGCGAAGCTTATTTCTTCGCCGCGGCCTTCTTGGCCGGAGCCTTCTTCGCGGCCGGCTTTTCCTCGGCCTCGGCCTTCGGAGCCGCGGCCTTCTTCGCCGGCGCCTTCTTGGGCTCGGTCTCGCCCTTTTCTTCCTTGGCTTCTTCCTTCACCGCGTCCTTCTTGGCGGCGGGCTTCTTCGCCGCCGCCTTCTTGGCGGGCTTGTGGTCGTGATCATGGTCGTGACCGCAGCCCGGGCCGTGGACGTGGCCGCTGTCGTCGTCGGCTTCGATCGCCGCCTCGATTTCCTCGCGGGTCACCTCGCGCTCGCTGATCTCGGCCTTTTCGAACAGGAAGTCGACGACCTTGTCCTCATAAAGCGGGGCGCGGAGCTGGGCCGCGGCGAGCGCGTCCTGCTGCACATATTCGACGAAGCGCTGGCGGTCTTCGGGGCGATATTGCTGTGCGGCCTGCGCGACGAGGCGCTGCATTTCCTGCTGCGACACCTGCACGCCATGCGCTTGGCCGATTTCCGACAGGAGCAGGCCCAGGCGGACGCGGCGCACCGCGATCGCATGATATTCGTCGCGGTCTTTCTCGAGTTCGGCCTTCGCCGCCTCGACATCCTCCTCATGGCTCGCTTCATGCTCGAGCTGCTGCCAGATCTGGCCGAATTCGGCCTCGACCATCGTCGGCGGCACGTCGAAATCGTGCGCGGCGGCGAGCTGGTCGAGCAGCTTGCGCTTCATATAGGTGCGCGTCAGGCCGTTATGCTCCTGCTCGACCTGGTCCTTCATGATCTCCTTGAGCTTGTCGAGGCTCTCGAGACCCAGCGATTTGGCGAAGTCGTCGTCGATCTTCGACGCGGCGGGAACCTTCACTTCCTTCACCGTCACGGCGAATTCGGCGGCGGCGCCCTTCAGGGTCTCGACCGGATAATCTTCGGAGAAGGTCACCTTGACGGTCTTTTCGTCGCCGGCCTTCACGCCGACGAGCTGGTCCTCGAAGCCGGGGATCAGCTGGCCCGCGCCGATTTCGACCGCCATATCCTCGCCGGTGCCGCCGTCGAAGGCGACGCCGTCGACGCTCCCTGCGAAGTCGATGATGACCTGATCGTCGGCCGCGGCCTTCTTCGTCTTCGGCGCTTCCTCGAACCGCTTCATCTGCGCGGCGAATTCCTCGATCTTGGCCATGACCGCGGCGTCATCCGCGGGAACGGTCAGGCGCTCGAGCTTCAGCCCCTCGATCGACGGGGCCTCGATGACCGGCAGCACCTCGAGCGCGACGGTGATTTCGGCGTCCTTGCCCGTTTCATAGCCTTCGTCCAGCGTGACTGCGGGCTGCAGCGCGGGGCGCAGCTTTTCGCTCGTCATCAGGTCGCGCACGCTCGCCTCGATCGCCTTGTTCAGCGCGTCGGCCGACAGCGCGGCGCCGTGCATCTTGCGGATCAGGTTCGGCGGCACCTTGCCGGGACGGAAACCGGGCATGCGCACCGTCGGGGCGATGCTCTTCACCTCGTCATCGACGCGCTCGTCGATGTCCTTGGCGGTGATGGTGACGCGATATTCGCGCTTCAGGCCTTCGTTCAGCGTTTCGACGGTGTTCATTGCCTTGATCTTGTCCTTGCTCAAAATTCTCGATTTTCCGGCCCGGCTTGCTGGTGAAACTGGTGCGGGCGAAGGGACTCGAACCCCCACATCTTGCGATACTGGTACCTAAAACCAGCGCGTCTACCAATTCCGCCACGCCCGCTTGGGAAGCTTCGGCCGGATGCACGAAAACGCGCGCAAAGCCGCGCACGCCCGTGCGGGCCGCGCGGGGCTATAGCAGACGCGCGCCCAAGGGCAAGGCCCGGAACGCCGCGACGTGGCGCGCGTTGGTCGGATAAGGAGACGAACCATGACCGCCTATAGCGCCAGCCTGCACGTCCACGCCGCCGACCCGCTGCCCAAGCCCAAGCCCGACACGATCGAACCGATGGCGCCGCCCGAAAATCCGGTCCAGCCGACCCCGGTCGAGGACCCGGCAGGCCAGCCCGTCGAAATCCCGGGAAGCCCGGGCGGCGGCGACATCGACCAGCCCGGCCGCGGGCCGAGCGAAGTGCCGCCGGGGCCGGGATAGCGTGCCCCCGCTGCTTAGATTTTCACCGTATCGAGCAGCTTGTTCACCTTCGCCGCGTCGCGATCGAAATAATGGATCGAGGGGGCGACGAAGCTGACCAGATAGAGCTGGCCGTTCACCACCGCCGCCTTGGCGATGCCCTTGCGCGGCAACTGGTCGCCTTCGACCGCATAGGTGAAGGCGAAACGCACCGCATCGTGCCCGCTCATCTTGTCGGGCTCGACCTTGTCGATCTCGAACAGCGAGGTCTGCAGCGCGGTGCGTGTCGAGGATTCGAAAAATTCGACCACATCGGGCAGCAGCATCGCCTTGCTGAACTTCGGCAGCGGCCGGTCCTTCTTGGCAATGTCGCGGAATAGCGTCTTGCCCTCGGCCAGCCCGGCCACGAAATAGAGCTCGTTCAGCGAGGTCCCGTCGAGCGTCCAGACCTCGCTGGTCTTGATCGGCCGCGCCGTCCAGCGATTCCAGTCCTCCCCGGGCGTCACCGTCATGCCGCTTTTGGCGACCGCGACCGGCTGCCCCGCGGGCACCAGCTTCCATCCGGCCAGCGCCGGCGCCACCGGCAGCGCGGCTGCGATCAGCGCGGCGATGACTATCCTTTTGCGTATCATGTCGGCTCCCCTGCAAGCATCACCATCATCCCCCGATCCTCGGCATCGGGCGCGCGGCGCAGATATTCGTGAATTTCCTTCCGGTCGGCGTCGGCCTCACCATTCTTGATCAGCGACAGGCCGAGTCCGCGCCAGATTTGCGGCATGGTACCGCCCGCCGCGACCGCATCGCGGTAAAAGCCCGCGGCTGCCCCGAAATCGCCGGCTTGCGCACGCCGCCGGTAAAGTTCGCCGCGCGCGAAGAGCAGTTCGGCGGTCCATCCGCCCTCGGCGAGCTGCTTCAGCAGATATTCGGATGCCCCGAAATCGTTGAGTTTCGCCTGGTCGTCGAAAAAATCGGCCCAGAAGGGGGCAAGCGCGGCGCGATAGCGGTCGGTGCCGAGGTCGCGCGCGGCGGCGGGATGCTCCGCCGCGAGCGTCTTCAGCGTATCGACCCGCTCGGCGGTCGGCGGGTGCGTCGCGAGCAGCCCGCCATTCTTGTCCTTGCGGCTCTTCGCCTTCCGCTCGATCGCGGCCGCGTCCATCTCGTCGCGCAGGCGGCTCCACACGCGCGTCGCCGCCGCCGGATCGTAACCGCCCTTGACCAGATAATCGATCGACTTCGCGTCGGCGTCGCGTTCCATTTCACGGCTGAAGCTGAACATCGACATGCCGATGCCGAGCTGGGCGACGAAGCCGAAGGGCACGAACCCCAGCCAGGCCGCCGCGTTGGTTTTTTCGCGGATGTTATGGAACAGGCGCAGCGAATGCTGCTCCCTGTAATGCGCGAACTCGTGCCCCAGCACGGCGGCCAGCTGCGCCTCATTCTCCATGCGCAGCAACAGTCCCGACCACACCTGCATCATGCCGTTGGGCGCCATCGACGCGTTGAAATAGGGCGTGCGCATGATGTAGATGCGCGCCTCGCCGCATTGCTCCTCGCCCACTTCGCGGCACAGCACGCCGCGCACATAGTCGTTAAGCGCCTTGTCGCGGATCACGAAGTCGGACGTCTGCAGCTTGCGCTCGGCCTCGTCGACCTGCATCCACAGCCCGCGCTCGACGGGGTCCTGCGGCGTATGGGGCGCCGCCGCCGCGGTGGGTGGCAGCAACAGGGCCGCAGCCAGCGACAGACGGCGAAAGCCGCGCATCACTTCGCCGCGAGATCGGTCGCCGGCGCGGTCTTTTCCCCCGGCCGCGACGGCATGCCGGCCATGATCGCGTCGATCATCGTCCCCGCGCCCTCGGCCTCGCGCACATCGCCTTTCGATCCGCGCAGCAGGTTGAACCAGACGATGTTGCCGGTGTCGAGTTCGACCAGCGAGACATAGGCGACATGCTGCCCGCCCGACACGATGATACAGGCGCCGATCAGGCAGCCGAGCGCGCCCATCACCTGCATCGCCTTGCGCGAATCGCTGGCGAACTGGTCATAGGTCATGACGAACAGCCCGTAATTGGCGCCCGACAGCTTGCCGAGATCGGCGGTGCCCGGCCCCAGCGTGTAGGCGAAATCCTCCTTCTTGGTCGGCAGCTTGCCGCCCGCCAGGCCGTATTTGTGCGCGATGATCGCGCCGACGACCGCCGAGTGCAGTCCCTCGTAATCGGCCACCAGATTGGCGTGCACCTTGCCGTCGGGCGCCGCCTCGGCGGTCGCCAGGGCGTTTTGCTCGGCCGAACAGTCGGGCGCGACCGGTGCCGGAACCTCGGCGGCCGCGGCCGCTTCGGCGACCATCGCGGTCTCGACGCCGGCGCTTGCCGCTGCGGCGGGCAGCGGCACCGGCGCCGCCCTGCACGCCGCGAGCGCCTCCTGTGCCTTGCCAAGCGCCGCGACGCGGGCGGCCTCGGTTTCGGCGAGCCGGTCCTCCATCATCACGAAGTCGATATTCCGCGCCTGCAGCTTGGCGCGCAGCGCCGCGGTGATCTCCTTGCGCGCCGCGTCGGTCCAGTCGGCGTTGGGCTGCGGCAGCCCGCCACCCTGCAACTCGCCGACATCGACGTCGGGCCGCATCAGCGTGATGCTGACGGGCTTGTCCGTGCGGCAGCGCATAGCCCTGCAGCGCGAAGTCCTTCGTCCCGGCCCATGCCACGGACGACAGCGAAACGGATGCCAAAACGGCACCCGTGAACAGCAATTTACGCAATGCGACCCCCGTCTTCCCCCAAAACAGACAGGGATTAGCTAACCGAGTTTCCCAATTCGGCAAGAGGGAAAATTTGGCGCCAAGACATCATCTTGCGCTGGTCCGGTTCTATTGCGGCCCGCGCGCGGGCCGCCGCCCCTTGCCCTTCGGTCACCCCAGCGCCTTCTTCAGCAGTTCGTTGACCACCTGCGGGTTCGCCTTGCCCTGCATCGCCTTCATCGTCTGGCCGACGAAGAAGCCGAACAGGGCTTCCTTGCCGCCCTTGTACTGCTCGACCTTGTCGGCATTGGCGGCAAGCACCCTGGCGATCTCGGCCTCGATGGCGCCGGTGTCGCTCGTCTGCCTCAGCCCCTCACGATCGACGATCGCGGCGGCGCCGTCGCCGGTTTCGAGCATCTTTTCGAACACCTGCTTGGCGATCGTGCCCGAAATCGTGCCGTCGGCGACAAGCCCGAGCAGTTCGGCGGCCTGCGCCGGGCTGACCGGCAGAATCCGAAATGTCGCGGCCCAGCCGGTTGAGCGCCCCGAACAATTCGCTCGTCACCCAGTTCGCGGCAGCCACCGGCTTCGCGCCCGCTTCCAGCAGCGCGTCGAACCAGCGCGCCGCCTCGACCTCGGCGGTCAGCACTTCGGCATTATAGGCCGAAATCCCCTCGGCCAGATAGCGCGCGCGCTTGGCGTCGGGCAGTTCGGGCAGGCTCGCCCGGCATTCGTCGAGGAAGGCATCGTCGAGTTCGAGCGGCAGCAGGTCGGGATCGGGGAAGTAGCGGTAATCATGCGCATCCTCCTTCGACCGCATCGAGCGCGTCTCGTTGCGGTCGGGGTCATAGAGGCGTGTTTCCTGCACGACCGTGCCGCCCCTTTCGATCAGTTCGACCTGGCGCTTCGCCTCACCCTCGATCACCGCCATCACGAAGCGCACCGAATTGACGTTCTTCGTCTCGGTACGCGTGCCGAATTCGTCGCCGGGCTTGCGGACCGAGACGTTGACGTCGGCGCGCATCGAGCCTTCCTCCATATTGCCGTCGCACGAGCCGACATAGCGCAGGATCGAGCGCAGCTTGCGGACATAGGCGCCCGCCTCGGCGGGCGAGCGCATATCGGGACGCGAGACGATCTCCATCAGCGCGACGCCCGACCGGTTGAGATCGACATACGACATCGTCGGATGCTGGTCGTGCATCAGCTTGCCCGCGTCCTGCTCGACATGGATACGCTCGATCCCGATGCGCTTGGGTTCGGGAATGCCCGCCTTTTCGTCGGCCTCGATCGTCAGCGAACCTTCGCCGACAAGCGGATGATAAAGCTGTGAAATCTGGTAACCCTGCGGCAGGTCGGCATAGAAATAATTCTTGCGGTCGAAGCGCGACCATTTGTTGATCTGCGCGTCGATCGCCATGCCGGTGCGCACCGCCTGGCGGATGCACTCGCGGTTCGGCACCGGCAGCATGCCGGGCATCGCGGCGTCGACGAGCGAGACCTGCGTGTTCGGCTCGGCCCCGAACGCCGTCGCGGCGCCCGAGAACAGCTTGGCGTTGGAGGTGACCTGCGCATGGACCTCGAGGCCGATCACAACCTCCCAGTCGCCGGTTTCGCCCTTGATCGTGTAATTGCTCATTACCCTAAATTCCGTTCGTCCTGAGCTTGTCGAAGGACCGTCCTTCTTCAAGCGTCGGATAGAAAGTACGGCCCTTCGACAAGCTCAGGGCAAACGGGATAGAAAAACTACCACCACTTCTCCACCCGCGCCGTAAACCCCGCGCGTTCCTCGATCGCCAACCCGGCATTCAACACGCCCTGCTCGTCGAAAGCCCTGCCGATGATCTGCAGTCCCAGCGGCAGCCCTTCGCGGTTCAGCGCCGCGGGGACCGACATCGCGGGAAGACCCGCAAGGCTCGCGGGCACCGCGAACACGTCGTTGAGGTACATCGCCAGCGGATCGGCGGTCTTTTCGCCGAGGCCAAATGCCGCCGACGGCGCGGTCGGCGCGAGGATCACGTCGCAGCTTTCAAAGGCGGCGGTAAAATCACGCGAAATCAGCGTCCGCACCTTCTGCGCCTGGGTGTAGTACGCATCATAAAATCCGGCCGACAGCACATAGGTGCCGATCATGATCCGCCGCTTGACCTCGGGCCCGAAGCCGTCGGCGCGCGTCGCGGCATACATATCCTGCAAACCGGCCCCGTCGGGCAGGTCGCGCAGACCGTAACGCACGCCGTCATAACGCGCGAGGTTCGACGAGGCTTCGGCGGGCGCGATGATATAATAGGCCGGCAGCGCATATTTGGTGTGCGGCAGGCTGATCTCGACGACCTCGGCCCCCGCATCCTTCAGCATCGCGATCCCCGCTTCCCACATCGCGTCGATGTCGGGGTCGATGCCCTCCAGCCGATATTCCTTGGGAATACCGACCGTCTTGCCCTTGAGATCGCTCGACAAAGCCGCTTCCCAATCGGGCACCGGCAGGTCGAGGCTCGTCGCGTCCTTCGGATCGAAGCCCGCCATATTTTCGAGCATGATCGCGCAGTCGCGCACGTCGCGCGCCATCGGCCCCGCCTGATCGAGCGAGCTTGCGAACGCCACGATGCCCCAGCGCGAGCAGCGGCCATAGGTCGGCTTGATCCCCGAAATGCCGGTGAAGGCCGCGGGCTGGCGGATCGAGCCGCCGGTGTCGGTCCCCGTCGCCGCGGGGCACAGCCGCGCCGCGATCGCCGACGACGACCCGCCCGACGAACCGCCCGGCGCGAGCGCGGCATTGCCGCCGTCCTTGCGCCGCCACGGCGAAATGACATTGCCGAAATAGCTCGTCTCGTTCGACGACCCCATCGCGAACTGGTCGAGGTTCAGCTTGCCGAGCATCCCCGCGCCCGCGTCCCACAATTTCTGCGAAACCGTCGACTCATAGCGCGGCACGAAACCTTCGAGCATATGGCTCGCCGCGGTCGTCTGGACGCCGTTGGTCGCGAACAGGTCCTTCATCCCGATCGGCACGCCCGACAGCGGTTTGAGCGTCCCCGCGGCGCGGTCGGCGTCGGCCTGCTTCGCCGCCGCGAGCGCATGCTCGGGGGTCTCGACGATGAACGCGTTGAGCGCCTTCGCGCCCGCGACATTGGCGCTGAACGCCTCGGCGACCTCGACGGCCGAAAAATCGCCCGCGCGGTGGCCGTCGCGGATCTGCGCGACCGTTAGATTGGTAAGATCAGTCATGTCTTTTCACCGTTCCCCGGCGAAGGCCGGGGTCCAGGGCGGCGAAGCGCCCAATTTTTCGTTTCTCGATCCCGGATCGGTCGCGGCTACGCCGCTGTCCGGGATGATCGAATGATGCCGTTCCGTCCTCATTCGATCACCTTCGGCACACCAAAGAAACCGTGCTGCGGCGCGGGTGCATTGGCGAGAATATCGTCGCGGCGGTTGCCGCCGGTCAGCGGGTCGGCGTCGATCACATCGTCGCGCAGCCGCAGCTTGTTCGGGATCACAGCGGTCATCGGCTCGACCCCTGTCACGTCGACCTCGCCGAGCTGTTCGACCCAGCCCAATATGCCGTTCAGTTCGCCTTCCATCGCGGCGGCCTCCGCATCGCTGATCGCGATGCGCGCCAGCGACGCGATTTTCCTTACCGTTGCCTGATCTATCGCCATTCATCTTGCCTTTGCGGGAGAAGCTGCGCCGCTAGCACCCTCACCCGATTGCTTCAAGGTGGCGCCCGGCGAAACCGCCGAAACATTCGCCATCGCGGCGAATCGAGCCCGGTCCCGCTTGCGGCGGCGCCAGCCGTACCCCACATCCGGGCTTGTCTATGCCGCGCTCGCAAGCCAAACAGCGCACCGAACCGCCCCCCATGGAGCCCCAATGGCCCGCAAATTCCTCTACCTCATCGCCATCGTCATCTTCCTCTTCCTGGGTGTCGGCCTGGCCTATCAGTTCGCCCCCGGCTGGTTCGCGCGCACCGCGCTGGTGCCCAGCACCCAATTCGTCGAACAGACGGCGGCGGCGCCCAATGCCTATGACGATCCGAAGATGTGGTTCGCGCGCCCGGGGCTCGAAAACGACCCGTCGGGCTGGCGCCCCCCCGAAACCGGCGGCGATGGCCGCGCCCCCGACAGCGCAAAAGCGGCGAGCGACAAGCTGATTCCGCCCGCCAACGCCGCGACGACGGGCGCGGGATTGTCCGCAGCGACGGCGCCAAAGGGCGACGCCGCGATCTTCTTCGTCCACCCCACCAGCTATTACAGCCGGTCGAGCTGGAACGCGCCGCTCGACGACCGCGACGCCAACCATCGCGCGACGCTGTTCATGCAGGGCATGGCGAGCGCCTTCGGGGATGCCGGCGAGGTCTGGGCGCCGCGCTACCGGCAGGCCACCTTGGGAGCCTTCCTCGCCGAGGACCGCGTCACCGCGGGCAAGGCGATCGACGCCGCCTATCGCGACGTCGAACAGGCGTTCGACGCCTTCGTCGAGGGCATCCCGGCGAACAAGCCGATCATCCTCGCGGGCCACAGCCAGGGCGCGCTCCACCTCACCACCCTGCTCAAGAACCGCATCGCGGGCACCCCGCTCGCGAAGCGCATCGTCGGGGCCTATGTCATCGGCTGGCCGATCAGCGTCGATACCGACCTCGCCGGCCTCGGCCTCCCCGCGTGCGCGACGCCCGAGCAGAAAGGCTGCATCATCAGCTGGGCGAGCTTCGCCGAGCCCGCCGACCCGTCGATGGTGCTCGACGCCTATGACGGCACCGTCGGCTTCGACGGCCGTCCGCGGGCGGGCACGCGGATGCTCTGCACCAATCCGCTGACCGGCATTCCCGACACCGCGGCGAAGGCGAAGGCCAATATCGGCACGCTCAAGCCGATCGACGGCTTCAAGGGCGGCGCGCTGGTCGCGGGCAAGATCGGCGCGACATGCGACGACACACGCGGCCTGCTGATGATCGGCAAGGCCGACATCGCGAAGGATTATGCGCCGAGCTACGTCCTGCCGGGCAATAATTACCATGTCTTCGACATCACCCTCTTCTGGGCCAATCTCCGCGCCGACGTGCTGCGCTGCGGCTGGCGACCTACGAAGGCAAGCCCTCGCCGGTACCGCCGGCGGCGGAGCCGGAGCCGGTGACGCCGAAGGCGCCTGCACCGGCCGAAAAGGCGAAATCCTAAGCTCGTCATTGCGAGCGAAGCGAAGCAATCCAGAGTGAGCGTAAACCGCCCTGGATTGCTTCGCTTCGCTCGCAATGACGAAGGTTTGGAATTACAGGACGGACGATGATCGCCACCGCCGCCCCCGACTTCGCCGCCGCGCTGCCGAACGGCGGGCGCCTGATGGGGCTTGATGTCGGCACCAAAACGATCGGCGTTGCGGTCTGCGACGCCGGCTGGTCCTTCGCCACCCCCGACAAGACCATCGTCCGCAAGAAATTCTCTCTCGATCTCGAAGCCTTGAAGAGCTTGGTCGCCGCGCAGTCGATCGTCGGCCTCGTCGTCGGCCTGCCGCTCAACATGGACGGCAGCGACAGCCCGCGCACGCAGAGCACCCGCGCCTTCGCCCGCAACCTCGCCCCGCTCGGCCTGCCGCTGCTGCTGTGGGACGAACGCTGGTCGACCGCCGCCGTCGAACGCGCGATGATCGCCGCCGACGTCAGCCGCGCCAAACGCGCGACACGCGTCGACAGCGCCGCCGCCGCCTTCATCCTGCAGGGCGCGATCGACGCGATGGTGCGCTGATCCTCCCCGGCACGGGGAGGGGGACCATGCGAAGCATGGTGGAGGGGTACAGGCGGTGTTTCCCGTCCTGAACCGGTAGCGCGAGGCGGCCCGTGCCCCTCCACCACCCTTCGGGTGGTCCCCCTCCCCCGTTGGGGGAGGATCTGCTTGCCCGAATCGCGACCCCCTCCTAAACGCTCGGCTTTAATGACAAGCGCAACCACCCGGCCCGCCAGCGACTATCCGCCCGGCGGCGATGCCTTTCGCCATCGCCACCTGATCGGTATCGCCCAGCTCACTCCGTGGGAGATTAGCTACGTCCTCGACGCCGCCGAGCAATGGGTCGATCTCAACCGCGGCGGCGCGACCAAGCATGACGACCGGCTCGCCGAGCCTGACGATCATCAACGCCTTTTTCGAAAATTCGACGCGCACGCTTCTCTCCTTCGAGATCGCGGGCAAGCGCCTCGGCGCCGACGTCGTCAACATGCACGCCGCCCAGTCGAGCGTGAAGAAGGGCGAGACGCTGATCGACACCGCGATGACGCTCAATGCGATGCGCGCCGACGCGATCGTCATCCGCCATCACAGCTCGGGCGCGGTGGGGCTCATCGCCGACAAGGTCGACTGCCCCGTGCTCAACGCGGGCGACGGCCGCCACGAGCATCCGACCCAAGCCTTGCTCGACGCGCTGACCATCCGCCGCCGCCTCGGCAAGGTCGAGGGACTGACCATCGCGATCTGCGGCGACGTGCTGCACAGCCGCGTCGCGCGCTCGAACATCCTCGCGCTCACCCTGCTCGGCAACGAGGTGCGCGTCGTCGCGCCGCCGACGCTCACGCCGCCCGCGATCGAGCGGATGCATGTCACGAGCTTCACCGACATGGACGAGGGGCTGAAGGACGCCGACGTCGTGATGATGCTCCGCCTCCAGAACGAGCGCATGGACGGCGCCTATCTGCCAAGCGCACGCGAATATCACGCCCTCTACGGCCTCACACCGCAACGCTTCGAACGGGCCAAGCCCGGCGCGATCGTCATGCATCCGGGACCGATGAACCGCGGGGTCGAGATCGACAGCAGCGTCGCCGACCACCCCACCCGCTCGACGATCACCGAGCAGGTCGAAATGGGGGTCGCGGTGCGCATGGCGTGCCTCGATATCCTGACGCGCCGCAAGCGGGGAGTACCGGGATGGAACTGAGCCCGCTCCTCATCGCCAATGCCCGCCTGCTCGGCGGCGAGACCGCCAGCCTGCTCGTCGCGGGGGGCCGCATCGCCGCGCTCAACCCGCAGCAAATCCCCGACGGCGCCGAAACGGTTGACGCGCACGGCCAGTGGCTCGCCCCCGGCATCGTCGACCTCGGCGTCTTCGCGACCGACAAGCCCGCGTTCCACTTCGGCGGCATCACCCGCGCGGCATTGATGCCCGACGGCGGCCCGCTCGATAACCCCGGTCTCGTCGAGCGCGCCGCGAAGGGCGGCAAGCCCGACCTGTGGGTCCACCCGCTCGCCGCCGCGACCAAGGGGCTTGCGGGCCGCGAGCTCGCCGAAATCGGCCTGATGAAACAGGCGGGCGCGCGCGCCGTCGCCACCGGCCGGTCGCGCATCGCCGACGCGGGCGTGATGCGCCGGGTGCTGGCCTACGCCGCCTCGCTCGGCCTCGTGACGATCGTCCACGCCGAGGACGAGGGGCTCACCGCCGGCGCGGTCGCGACCGACGGCGAGATGGCGACGCGGCTCGGCCTCGCGTCAGCGCCTGCGATCGCCGAGGCGATGGCGATCGCGCGCGACCTCGCGCTCGTCGAGGAAAGCGGCGCCGCGATCCATTTCCGGCAGGTGACCACCGCGCGCGGGCTCGATCTGATCCGTGCCGCCAAGGCCAGGGGCCTGCCCGTCACCTGCGGCATCACGCCCGCGCATCTGTTCCTGTCGGACAACGCGATCGGCGATTTCCGGACTTTCGCGCGCCTGTCGCCGCCGCTGCGCGGCGAGGACGACCGCAAGGCGTGCCTTGCCGCCGTCGCCGACGGCACGATCGACGTCCTCGCCTCGGGCCACGACCCGCGCGGCCCCGAGGACAAGCGCCTGCCCTTTGCCGAGGCGCTGCCCGGCATGGCGGGCGCCGAGACCTTGCTCGCGATGGGGCTGCAACTCGTCCGCGACGGCCATGTCAGCGCGGCGCGCCTGTTCGATTTGCTCGCCGCGACCCCGGCACGGCTGCTCGGCCTTCCGGCTAGGCCGCCTCGACGCGGGGCTGGAGGCCGACCTCATCCTGATCGACGAGGGCACGCCCTGGCAGGTCGACGCCAAGAAAATGGCCGCCTGGGCCGGAAACACACCCTTCGACGGCATGCCGGTCCAGGGCCGCGCCACCGCAATGTGGAAGGGCGGGCTGCGGATTCGGTGAGCGGCGGCTTTGGGGTGGAAAGCGGATGTTCGGATAAACGCCACGCCCTCCCCTTCAGGGGAGGGCAGCGAGACTTGGCAGCTTGCTGCCTAGTCGCAGCGGGTGGGGTCCATCGGCCTTGCGCAAGGCCGATGGACCCCACCCCAACCCCCTCCCCTGAAGGGGAGGGGCTTTACTTCCGCCACCGCCCGAAACCGGCCTCACCCCTGCCCCAAAAAAAGAAGCCCGTCGGCACACCGGCGGGCTTCAAGAAAAACAGGATGGCCCTTTCGGACCATCCTGTGCTTGGGTCGCCCCCATGACATGGCCGATTTGACCCCCGCGCGCGCTACCCATATGGGTAGGAACGATGTCTTTTTTGCACTATGTCATTATAGATTGAAAAAAGGGGATATTCCCCGTCAGACGACCGCGCCCACCGCTCTCGCCGTCCGGGGACACCGATGCCGAACGATCAGGTTCCGATTGCACCGTCCAGCCGCAATGCCGCCGCCGAATGGGAAATCCTCAACGCGCTGATCGGAGAAATCTATGATTCGGTGCTGCACCCCGAACGCTGGAACGAAACGCTGGCGCGGATCACCGGCACGCTCGCTCCGCTGCGCTGGGAATCGGCCTTCATCCTCTGGGAAAGCAACCATCCGCCGCGCGCGCGTTTCGTCGCCGCCTCGGGCCTCGCCGCGGGCATTCAGGAAATCTACACCGCCGTCTATGCCGGCAGCCACCCCTGGTCGCGAAAATTCATGCGCTATTCGAACGGCAGCGTCGTCGACAGCTATGACATCATGACGCGCGAGGAATTTTACGAGAGCGAATTTTTCCGCAATTTCCTGAAACCTTATGGCATCGACCGCCTGATCGGGGTGCTGCTCGACCGCCGCGGCGGCGAGCGGCTGGGGATGATGATGCCCGGCCCCGGCGACCGCGACGCCGAAAGCCTGAAGCGCGGGCTGCGCGTCCTCGCCCCGCATATCCAGCGCGCGATGCGGATCAGCGACCGCATCGCCTCGCTCGAACTCGCCGCGGGGGCCGCGCGCAGCGCCGCCGACGCCGCCCCCTTCGCGATCTTCAGCCTCGACGATCAACTCAATATTCTCGCCGCCAACACGCGCGCCGAACGCTATGAGCGGGCGGGCTTCGTGCGGCTCGCGGACGGCCGCCTGGCCTTTACCCACCCCGCGAGCCACAGGAAGCTGCAGGAGCTTGCGCACGGGGCGACCCCGGCCAGCCTCGCCTTTCAGACGGTGAACGACGCAGGGGTCGAATGCCCGGTGCTCGCGGCGCGCATTCCGCGTCAGACCGCGCCGCAGATCGGCGGCATCCAGCTCGGCGCGTCGCTGATCGTGACGCTCGGCAGCGCGCCGGGCGAAACCCCGGTGGTCGAGATCGACCGCGTTGCGCAATGGTTCGGCCTGACCCCCGCCGAAGCGCAGTTGGCGGTGGCGCTCAATTCGGGCACGACGCTGCAGCATTATGCCGCACAGCGCGCGATCAGCCTGAACGCGGTGCGCTTCCTGCTCAAGGGCGTTTTCCGCAAGACCGGCGCGGCCAGCCAGGCCCAGCTCATCGCCCTCCTCGCGCGGCTTCCCGTCCCGGCGGAGGGGTAGCGCGGCCGCATCGGCGGCGTCCGCTCCCGCCGGCGAAAGGCGGCATTGTCCGAAATTTCGCTTGTCAGCTTCCGTCCGATCGGTGTCCAATTCGTCACGGGCGTCGATGGAGGGCCGGTATGCAGAGTCGAGGGGCGAGAAATCCGGGGCGCAACGCGCTGGTCTGCCTGGCCGTTGCCGTGGCAAGCGCGATCGCGATCTGGACCGGCGTGCGCGACATGGCGGCGCTGGGCCATGAGACGGGGAGCACGGCGCTCCGGATCGGGGCCGGGCTTTTCCTGCTCATCATCAGCGCGATATTCTCGCTGAACTTCTTCTGGGGCTATCGCATCGTCGAAAATCTGCGCAGCGGCCGGACGCGGTTCAGCGGCTGGACCGTGACGCCCGCCGATTACGATCTCTTTCGCGAGATCGACGGGAATTTTGCCAAACGGGGAGAAGCCAACGACTATCGCGCCCTGAAAGCCGTGCCGCCGGAGGGAGTCGCGGTGCTCTTTTCGCGCGACGGGGTGTTGATCGGCGATCGCTACTTCGGCCTCGCCAGTACCGGACTCAATCGCTTCGGCGACGCCGCGATCATCCGATCGGAACCGCCGATGCTCGAATTCGCCATGGTGACGACCACAGCGACCAATCTGTCGGTCTTCCGGGTTTTCCGCATCCATTCGGTGTTGCGTGTGCCGGTGGCGTCGAATGCCGCGATACAGGCCGAAAAGGTGGCCGGTCACTTCCAGGCGGTTCTGCGCAACGAGGTGATCGTGAATCCGGGCTTCTGGAAGCTGCGTATCCGCATCGGGCTGATCGGGGCGGCGATTTGCGCCGCGCTCGCCGGAACGGGTTTCCTGCTCGCCGACCGGAACGACGAGCTCGACAACATTCCCCTGTTTCTCGCCGTCGCGGGGACGATTCTCGCCATCGGCGGGCTGGTCCTGGCGTTGAAGAGCTGGTCCTTCGACCGCTCGCGCCGCCCCCGCTAGGTTCCTTCCGCCGCCGCCGCGCGAAATCACCCCGGCCATGCGAAAGGGGCGCGGCCTCGCGGCCACGCCCCCTCGTTTCTCTCTCCCGAAACGGGCGATGCTGTCAGCGCGATGCGACCCGGACCGGCGTCCCCTTGGCCGCCCACTGGATGCTCTCGTTGCCCGCCATCTGGCGGGTGAAGCAGCTCTGACCCTTGGCGCGCAACTGGCCGCACAATTTCTCGGCATCGGCGCGCGTCTTCAGGCCGTTGACGGTCAGGCGATAGAAGGTCTTGCCCTTCACCGTCGCCGAATGGCTCGACGCGGGGAAGCTCGCCAGCAGCGTGTTTCCGCGCTTCAGCGTGCCCCACTTCTCCTTGGCGATGCCCAGCGTGTCATAGGCGCCGAGCTGCACCGCCCAGCCCGAAGGCTTCTTCAGATCGAAGGCGGCGACCTGCGGCGCGAATGTCGCGGCCAGCGCGCGCGCCTCTTCGCGAACCGCGGCGGGCTTGGCGGCCTCGCCCGCGACGCGCGGCGCGGCGCGATAGGGCGTGGTTTCGGCCAGGATCACCGGCGCGGCGGGCGCCGGCAGCTCGGTGACGGGCACCACGCCATTGGCGTCGCGCTGCGGCATCGGCAGTTCGACCGCGCGGATCGCCGAGGCGTCCAGCAGCCGGCGGCGCGGGCGCGAAGGCATCGACCGGCGCCGGATCGGCGCTGGCGAGTTCCATCGGCGCGTCCGCCGCGGCCATTTGCGTGTCGGCGAAATTGGCGAGCGCCAGACGCACCGGCATGCCGGCATCGGCCTGCGCCTTGACGCCGATCAGGCTCGCGACCCGGACCGCCGAATTTTCCTCATTGGCGAGTGCCGACCATTCGGCCATGCGCCCCTCGAGCTTGGCGAGCGACAGGTCCTGCGACGCCAGGATGCGCGCCTGCGCCCAGCGGCCCGACAGCGCATAGGCGAGCGCCAGATTCTGCCGCGTCCGCGCCGAGGCACCCTCGACGCGCGCCGCTTCGGTCAGCACATAGATCGCCGATTCGACATCGCCCGCCAGCGCCAGCGCGAGCCCGGTGTCGGGCGCAGGCAGCGTGTCGCGATGCGCGTTGAGCAGCGCGAGCGCGTCGCTCGTCCTGTTCTGCGCGATATGCGCCAGCGTCAGCGCGAGCACGGTGTTCGTGTCGGTGACCCCCAATTCCATCGCTTCGGTCAAGGCCGCCGCGGCAGAGGCGAAGCGCCCGTCGCTGAGATAGGCCTGGCCGAGCAGCGCGCGATAGGCGCCGTCGCGCGGGCTGGCGGCGACCGCGGCTTCGGCGAGGCCGACCGCCTTGCTCGTCTTGCCGGCTTCGAGCGCGGTGCGCGCGAGGCTCGCCGATTTGACCGCGGTTTCGGGCTTGCCGAGCGTGTTCGACGGCGCGTTCGCCATCTTGCTCATGCTGCACCCCGAGGTCGTGAGGCCGAGCACGAAGCCCGACACGGCCAGCTTCATCAGCAGATTGCGTTTCATGACAGGTCCCCCCTTATCCCTTGGACTGCATCGTCCGGCGCGGCGCGCGCGCCGCCGGCAGGCGGCTCGCCATCGCGTCGATTTCGGGCAGCGTCGCGAGAAATTCGTCGAGCAAATCGGTCAGGATGACCTGCGAAGAGCGGTTGGTGACCGCGCTCGCCAGCCGCAGCCGCAGATGCCGTTCGGCGTCGAGGCGGAGCGTGAACGCCGCCTTTTCGCGGGCCCGCGGCGCGCGCGGCGCCTTCGGTTCGGCGGGACGCGCCTCGACCTTGCGCGCCACGGCGGCGACGCGGTCGCTCAGCGATTCCTGCTGGCGCACGATTTCGGGAACGGCCGGCGCGGGCGCGGGTGCGAAATCCTCGGCGGCTTCGCTCTCGCCCAGCCAATCCTCGACGACGTCGTGGTCGGCGCTCTCTTCGACCGCCTGTTCGGCCTCGATATTATGCTCGGGCACCGATCCGCTGAGCAAGGGCTTCAGATCGACCAGATGCGCGGGTTCGCTCGACTGCACCGGATCGACGTCATAGCCCATGTCGTTCCAGCCGAGGTCGTCGTAGCCGACCGTGTTGACGGGGACCGGGCCGCTGCCGAGCGGCTGGCGGCGCATCGCGGGGCGGGCGGCGCCCTTGCGGGCGAGCAGGCCGGCGCTCAACGATGCGAGGGGTTTGGGTTCGCCCATGGCCACCACCTCCCTCACTGACCGGCGATGCGGCGGCCGAAACCGCCGCCCATCGGGCGGACGGCGCCGTAACCGGCCTGCGCGGGCATCGGGGCGGAAAAGACGGTGCGGCGGAAATTCTTTTCCAGCCGGTCGTTCATATAGGTCCACAGCTGACGGATTTCCTCGGCCGAGCGGCCGTTGGGGTCGACCTCCATCACCGTGCGGCCGTCGATCATCGACGCGGCATAGTCGGTGCGGTGGTGCAGCGTGATCGGCGCGACGGTGCCGTGCTGCGACAGCGCGACCGCGGCCTCGCTGGTGATCTTGGCTTTCGGGGTGGCGCCGTTGACGACGAACACCAGCGGCTTGCCCGCGCGTTCGCACAGGTCGACGGTGGCGCCGACGGCGCGCAGGTCGTGTGGGCTGGGACGCGTCGGCACGACGATCAGTTCGGCGACCGAAATCACGCTCTGGATCGCCATGGTGATCGCGGGCGGCGTGTCGATGACGGCCAGCTTGAAGCCCTGCTGGCGCAGGATTTCGAGGTCGGAGGCGAGCCGCGCGACGGTGGTCTGGGCAAAGGCCGGCAGGTCGGTTTCGCGCTCGTTCCACCAGTCGGCGAGCGAGCCCTGCGGGTCGATGTCGATCAGCACGACCGGGCCGGCGCCCGCAAGCTGGGCCTGCACGGCGAGGTGCCCCGACAGGGTGGTCTTCCCCGATCCGCCCTTTTGTGAAGCCAATGCCAAAACGCGCACAGTTGTCCCCCTGAATGTGGCAACGAATTGGGGGCGGGATACCACGCGGGGGCCTAAGATTGGGTTAACGATGTGAAAAAGAGCGTGAACGCTTCGTTGGACGACATGGTAAACCGGGGCTTAAGACAAATTTGTGCCATATCGGATCAGAATCGGATCGGTCGACGCGTCGCTAACGCCGTGTTAGCCATTACCGCATAGCAAAGGTCCGGGGACTGCTAGCGCCCGGGCCTCGCGGCTCTGGACGCCCGCACGTCAGTGGAGATTGTCATGCGCATTTATCGCACCGCCCTGTTGCTGAGCCTGCCGCTGCTGGCGGCCGCGCCCGCGATCGCGGCGCCCGCCGCCGGCAAGGCCGCCGCCGCCGCGGCGCCGACCGTCAAGGACGGCGTCGATCTATGGGAAGCGGGCAATCCGCAGCAGGCGGTGTCGATCTGGCGCCCGCTCGCGCTCGCCGGCGATCCCGATGCGCAGTTCAACCTCGGCCAGGCGTACAAGCTCGGCCGCGGCGTGCCCGCCGATCTCGCGCAGGCGGAGACCTGGTACCGCCGCGCCGCGAAGCAGGGCCATCTTCAGGCGGAGGATAATCTCGGCCTCGTCCTCTTTACCGCCAACCGCCGCAACGAGGCGATGCCCTTCATCACCCGTTCGGCGGCGCGCGGCGAACCGCGCGCGCAATATGTCCTCGGCACCGCGATGTTCAACGGCGACCTCGCGGCGCAGGACTGGCCGCGCGCCTATGCGCTGACCAAGCGCGCGAGCGATGCCGGGCTCGGCATCGCCTCGGCGCGCCTCGCCCAGCTCGACAGCCTGATCCCCCTCGAACAGCGTCAGGCCGGGCTCGCACTGATCCCCGAGATGGAGAAGTCGGAGCAGCGCGAACGCCTCGCCGCCGTGAACGCCGCCGCCCCTCCGCCGCCCGCGCCCGCGCCCTCGCCGGTCAAGACCGCCAGCCTGCCCGCCTCGGTCCCCGGCACCAGCTACACCCCGCCGCCGGTGATCCAGAGCCCGCCCGCGTCTCCCCGCGCCGCCGATGCCGCCGCCGCTGCGACCGAAGCCAGCAAGGACGCCGCCGTCGCCATCGTCTCGCAGCCGCTCCGCCCGGCGCCGCAGCCGGTCAAGCCGGTGGAAATCGCCGCTGCGGCCCCGGCGCCCGGCGAACCCGGCACCAGCTATGCCGCGCCACCCGAAAAGGGCGACCTGTCCCCCGCCGCGCCGCCGAAGCCCGCACTCGCGCCGGTCAAGGCCGCGCCGCCCCAGCCGCAATCCGCGCCGCCCGCCGCTGCTGCCGCGCCGACCGCCGCCGACAATTGGCGCGCGCAGCTCGGCGCCTTCGCGCAGGAGGGCAACGCCCGCAATCTGTGGCTCGCGCTGGAAAGGAAATATCCCGGCCTCGCGAACCGTCAGCCCTATCTGGTCAAGAGCGGCAAGCTCACCCGCCTGCAGGCCGGCAATTTCGCGAGCAAGGCCGACGCCGACAAATTCTGCGCGACCGTCGGGTCGGCAAGCCAGCCCTGCGTGGTGATGAGCAGCCGATAGGCACCGCCCGGCCGCCCATGGCGGGTCTGGAGCGGGGAACCAACATTTCGCCAATCCGTCGCCCCCGCGAAGGCGGGGGCCGCCATCGACCTATCCGGGCGTCGCGGCGTAAACCGGTGCCGCCCCCGCCTTCGCGGGGACGACATCATGTTCGCCCGGAACCACCATCCGCATGCCTCGCCAAAAATAGCCTCTCCCTTGGAGTTGACATCGTAAACATAAATCCCATGTTAACATCGTCAACACCAACAGGAGTCCCCCTCATGTACCACTTCATCGTCCGCCACAATGTCCGCAGGATCTTCGTCGGCCTCAGCCGCGGCGACTGGGAATCGGCGCTCGCCGGGATGGCCGACCGTTTCGAGCATATCTTTCCCGGCGACCATGCGCTTGGCGGCACGCGCCATACCAAGGCAGGCCTGCGAGCCTGGTTCCAGCGCCTGTTCAGCGTCCATCCGGTGCTGAAGTTCGAGATCAAGCATATCGCGTCGAGCGGCTGGCCGTGGGATACGACCGCGGTGATCGAATGGCGCGACCGCGCGGTGATGGCCGACGGCGACACCAGCTATGTCAACGACGGCGTCCACATCATCCGCCTGCGCTGGGGCAAGATCGTCAGCCTCCACCCCTATCTCGACACCGCCCGATATGCCGCCGCGCTGAAACGCCTCGCGGGCACCGGCTTCGCCGCAGTCGGCGCCGCGCCGATCGAGGATTGAGCCATTCGGAAGAGGCGGATGCCGGTATCGCCCGGCATCCGCCCTCAGCCGCGCAATATCTTCTCCATCTTCCTGCCCCTGGCGAGTTCGTCGATCAGCTTGTCGAGATAGCGCAGTTCGCGCATCAGCGGCTCTTCGATATTTTCGACCCGGATGCCGCAAATCACCCCGGTGATCAGCGAGCGCGCGGGATGGAGCGCCGGAGCCTTCGCGAAGAAATCCTCGAAATTGGTGCCCTTCGCCAGTTCGGCCTCCAGCGCCTTCTGGCTGTATCCGGTCAGCCAGCGGAAAATCTCGTCGACCTCGGCCTTGGTCCGCCCCTTCTTTTCCGCCTTGGTGATATAGTGCGGGTACACGCTCGCGACGCTGATCGAATAGATGCGATGCTTGGTCATGCCGCGGTGTCTACGCCGACCGCGCCCGTTCGTCACTCCCGGCTTGATCCGCTTTTCATGGCTGGTTCGGGGTGGATTGCAGTCATTCCCCTCCCTTCCAGGGAGGGGTTAGGGGTGGGTGCGAGCGAAGCGAGCCGAAAGACAGAACGCCGCCTTCGGCGGCAACCCACCCCCAGCCCCTCCCTGGAAGGGAGGGGAGAACCAAGGTCGCGTTCTATCCTCTACCCCAGCACCCAGCTCCGCCGCGGATAGCCCTGCGCCCACAGGAGCGCGGTCAGATCATGGTGCCGGATCACCGCATCGGCCGCCTCGCCGGCCGCCGCGTGGGGATAATAGCCGATCCCCAGCCCCGCCGCGGTCAGCATCGGGATGTCGTTCGCGCCGTCGCCCACCGCCAGCGTCTCGGCGAGCGGCAGGCCGCGTTTCGCCGCCTCGGCCTTCAGCGCCTCCAGCTTGCCGGCGCTGTCGACGATCGGCTCGCGCACGCCGCCCGACAATTTGCCGCCCGCAATCTCCAGATGATTGGCGACCACCCTGTCGAAGCCGATCGCCTCGCCCACCGGGTCGGCAAAGGCGGTGAAGCCCCCCGACACCAGCACCGACCAGGCCCCGTGCGCCTTCATCGTCTGCACCAGCGTGCGCGCGCCGCGGGTCAGCCGCACGCGCTCGATCCGGCATTCGGCGAGCACGCTCTCGGCCATGCCGCCGAGCAGCCCGACACGCTCGAACAGCGCCGCGCGGAAATCGAGCTCGCCGCGCATCGCGCGCGCGGTGATCTCGGCGATCTGCGGCTTGAGCCCCGCATAGTCGGCGAGTTCGTCGATGCATTCGACCGTGATCATCGTCGAATCCATGTCGGCGACGATCAGTTTCTTGGTCCGGTCGCCCAGCGGCTGCACGACGATGTCGAGCGCGCCATGGTCCATCTTCGCCAGTTCGGCGCGCGCGCTGACCAGGCTGCCCTGGAACACGATGTCGGCGGCGTCCCCGACGTCGAGCCAGTGCGGCGCGCCGACGTCGTGCCCCGTCGCGTCGAGCCGGTCGATGCCCTCGCGAACCACCTCGTCGGTCAGCTTTCCGGCTGCTATCAGCGTGGCTACGAACATGGCATCTCCTTCACTCTCTCCGGCCGCGAAGCCGCCCGTCGCGCTTATCGCCGGACCTACCGCCAGCGGCAAGAGCGCATTGGCGGTGGCGCTCGCCGGGGCGCTCGGCAACGGCATCGTCGTCAACGCCGACGCCAGCCAGGTCTATGCCGACCTCGCCATTCTCTCGGCGCGTCCGGCCGCGGAGGACATGGCGGGAATCCCGCACCGCCTCTTCGGCCATGTCGACGGCGCCGAGGCGCATAACGCCGCGCGCTGGTCCGGTGAAGCGCGCGCGGCGATCCGCGACGCTCATGCGGCGGGGAAAGTGCCCATCCTCACCGGCGGCACCGGCCTGTACCTGCGCACTTTGCTCTTCGGCATCGCGCCGGTGCCCGAAATCGATCCGCAAGTCCGCAAGTCCGTGCGCGCGATGGCGGTCGCCGACGCTTATGCCGCGCTCGCCGCCGCCGACCCCGCCGCCGCGCAGCGCCTGAACCCCGCCGACACCACGCGCGTCGCCCGCGCGCTCGAAGTGGTGCGATCGACCGGCCGCCCGCTCGCCGACTGGCAGGCCGCACGCGAGGGCGGCATCGCGGACGCCATCGCCCTCACCCCCTTCCTTCTGCTCCCGCCGCGCGACTGGCTGCGCGAGCGCTGCGATACCCGCCTCGCCGCCATGTTCGACGGCGGCGCGATCGAAGAGGCCCAGGCGCTGCTCGCCCGCGATCTCGACCCCGGCCTTCCCGTGATGCGCGCCATCGGCGTGCCCCAGATCGCGCAATATCTGCGGGGACGGATCGACCGCACCGAGGCGCTGGCGCTCGCCCAGGCCGCGACCCGCCAATATGCGAAGCGCCAATTTACCTGGTTCCGCCACCAGCCGCCTGCGGACTGGCCGCGGCACGCCGAGTCACTAAACAATGATAATATCAACAAAATAGCAATAATATTACGTCATAGGCTGTTGACAGGATAGAATCATGCACCTATTGCCCGCCGACCTGCTGCGTCGCACAAGGCGCGCGCCGGTTCGCGGGCAGGGCCGAGGAAAGGAGTAAAGTCGTGACGGAAATGAGTGGTGCCGACATGGTGGTTCAGGCGCTGGTCGACCTCGGGGTCGACACGGTGTTCGGCTATCCGGGCGGTGCGGTGCTTCCGATCTACGACGCGCTCTTCAAGCATCCGACGATCAAGCACATCCTCGTCCGCCACGAACAGGCGGCGACCCACGCGGCGGAGGGCTATGCGCGCTCGACCGGAAAGCCCGGCGTCGTGCTCGTCACCTCCGGCCCCGGCGCGACCAATGCCGTCACCGGCATCACCGACGCGCTGATGGATCTCGATCCCGATGGTCGTGCTCACCGGCCAGGTGTCGACCGCGCTGATCGGCACCGACGCGTTCCAGGAATGCGACACCGTCGGCATCACGCGCCACTGCACGAAGCACAACTATCTCGTGATGGACCCCGAACGCCTCGGCCCGATCCTGCACGAGGCTTTCTATATCGCGACCCACGGCCGCCCCGGCCCCGTCGTGATCGACATCCCCAAGAATGTGCAGGTCGCGACGGGCAACTACGTCATCCCCGAAAAGATCGCGCACAAGAGCTATCGCCCTCAGGTCGAACCCGACGCCGACGCGATCGCACAGGCCATGGCGCTGATCGTGGCGGCCGAGCGCCCCATCTTCTACACCGGCGGCGGCGTCATCAACGCCGGCCCCGATGCCAGCGCCGCGCTGCGCCAGCTGGTGTCGCTGACCGGCGCACCGATCACCTCGACGCTGATGGGGCTCGGCGCCTTCCCCTCGGACGATCCGAAGTGGCTCGGCATGCTCGGCATGCACGGCACCTTCGAGGCCAATATGGCGATGAACCGCGCCGACCTGATCGTCGCGGTCGGCGCGCGCTTCGACGACCGCGTGACCGGCCGCCTCGACGCCTTCGCGCCCGAGGCGAAGAAGATCCACATCGACATCGACCGCAGCTCGATCAACAAGATCGTCCCGGTGGACGTCGCGGTGGTCGGCGATGCCGGCCGCGCGCTCGACGCGCTGATCGCCGCCTGGCAGGAGGCGGGGCACAAGGCGCGCGACTATGGCGAATGGTGGCGCCGCATCGACGGCTGGCGCGCGACGCGCTGCCTCGACTTCCCCGAAAAGAAAGAGCCGCAGGCGGAGATCATGCCGCAGCGCGCGGTCAAGGCGCTGTTCGACGCGACGCGCGGCCGCGATCCGATCATCACCACCGAGGTCGGCCAGCACCAGATGTGGGCGGCGCAGCATTTCGGCTTCTCGGCCCCCAACCGCTGGCTCACCAGCGGCGGGCTCGGCACCATGGGGTACGGCTTCCCCGCCGCGGTCGGCGCGCAGATCGCGCACCCGAACCGGCTCGTCATCTGCATCGCGGGCGAAGCCTCGCTCCAGATGAATATCCAGGAAATGGGGACGGTCAGCCAGTACCGCCTGCCGGTGAAGATCTTCATCCTCAACAACCAGTGGATGGGCATGGTCCGCCAGTGGCAGGAACTGACCTACGAGAGCCGTTATTCGAACAGCTATTCGGACAGCCTGCCCGATTTCGTGAAGCTGGCGGGCGCCTATGGCTGGACCGGGCTGCGCATCGACACGCTCGGCGAGCTGGAGGACGGCATCGCCACGATGATCGAGACCCCGGGCCCGGTGATCGTCGACTGCCGCGTCGCCCAGCTCGCCAATTGCTTCCCGATGATCCCGAGCGGCGCCGCGCACACCGACATGATCCTCCAGCCGAGCGACGTCACCGGCACGATGGACGACGAAGCGAAAGCGCTGGTGTGATGCGGCGTCGCGGAAACATCTTCTCCCCCCTTGCGGGGGAGAAAAGACTTGGCTTGGCGGTCCTGAGCTTGTCGAAGGGCCGCCTAGCAAGTCTTAGAGAGGGGGGCGAGCCTTCGGCTCGCATCACCCTCTCCCAGCTTCGACTAGCGAGCAAGCTCGCAAGTCTCCGCAACCCTCTCCCGTCGAGGGAGAGGGGGAGTATGCTTTAATGAAAATCACCACCGAAGCGGGCGAGCGTCATGTGCTCGCCGTGACCGTCGATAACGAGGCGGGTATCCTCGCCAAGATCACCGGGCTGTTCTCGGCGCGCGGCTATAATATCGAGAGCCTGACCGTCGCCGACATCAGCGCCGACCATGCGCTGTCGCGGATCACCATCGTCACCTCCGGCCCGCCCGCCGTGATCGACCAGATCATCGCGCAGCTCGACCGGCTCGTGCCCGTCCACAATGTCGTCGACCTCGCCGACGCCGGGGCGCATGTCGAGCGCGAGATCGCGCTGGTCAAGGTCGCGGGCACCGGCGAGAAACGCATCGAGGCGCTGCGCCTCGCCGACGTGTTCCGCGCCAAGGTCGTCGACACGACGCTGACCAGCTTCATCTTCGAGATCACCGGGACGAGCGACAAGGTCGACCGCTTCATCGCGCTGATGCGCGAATGCGGGCTGGTCGAGGTCGGCCGCACCGGCGTCGTCGCCATCGCCCGGGGCGCGGAGGCGGTCTAGAGTTTACGAATTGCGCTTCAACGATCGTCACCCTGGACTTGATCCGGGGTCCCGCTCAGCAACGATGAGAAGCGGGACCCCGGATCAAGTCCGGGGTGACGAAAGAGAAATAGGGAAGAATGACATGCAGGTTTATTACGATCGCGACGCCGACCAGGATCTGATCAAGGGCAAGAAGGTCGCCGTCGTCGGCTACGGCAGCCAGGGCCACGCCCACGCGCAGAACATGCGCGACAGCGGCGTGCGCGAGGTCGCGATCGCGCTCCGCCCCGGCTCGGCCACCGCGAAGAAGGCCGAGGCCGCGGGCTTCAAGGTGCTGTCCAACAAGGAGGCCGCCGAATGGGCCGACGTGATCATGATCGCCGCCCCCGACGAGCATCAGGCGAAGATCTACGCCGACGACATCGGCCCGAACATGAAACCCGGCTCCGCGCTCGCCTTCGCGCACGGCCTCAACATCCATTTCGGCCTGATCGACGCCCGTCCCGACATCGACGTTTTCATGGTTGCGCCCAAGGGCCCCGGCCACACGGTGCGCAGCGAATATCAGAAAGGCGGCGGCGTCCCCTGCCTGATCGCGGTCGCGCAGGAAGCGCAGGGCGCGGGCGCGTCGGGCAACGGCTATGCCAAGGCGCTCGCCCTCTCCTACGCCAGCGCCGTCGGCGGCGGCCGCAGCGGCATCATCGAAACGACCTTCAAGGAAGAGTGCGAAACCGACCTCTTCGGCGAGCAGGCGGTGCTGTGCGGCGGCATCACCCACCTGATCCAGGCGGGGTTCGAGACGCTGGTCGAGGCGGGCTATGCGCCCGAAATGGCCTATTTCGAATGCCTCCACGAAACCAAGCTGATCGTCGACCTCCTCTATGAAGGCGGCATCGCAAACATGCGCTATTCGATCTCGAATACCGCCGAATATGGCGATATCAAAACGGGTCCGCGCATCATCACCGACGAGACCAAGAAGGAAATGAAGCGCGTCCTTGCCGACATCCAGTCGGGCCGCTTCGTGAAGGACTTCGTGCTCGACAACCAGGCCTAGCCAGCCCGAGCTGAAGGCGAGCCGCAAGGCCGCCGCCGCCCACCCGATCGAACAGACGGGCGCCAGGCTGCGCGCGATGATGCCGTGGATCGCCAAGAACCAGCTCGTCGACAAGTCGAAGAACTGACGGCGGCAGCACGGTCACCGTGCCCGACCCAAAGGCCGTGCTCCCGCGAAGGCGGGAGCCCATCTCCGGTCGGCGTCATTTCCAGCTCGGCAGGAGATGGGTCCCCGCCTTCGCGGGGACACAGGCCTTCATTACCTGAAGACCATGCTCTAATAACGGGCGATGGCATCCTCCGACCTCGCCTTCGCCTGCCAATGCGGCGCCGTTTCCGGAACGCTGCTCGACGTCGGCCCCGGCCAGGGCGACCATGTCATATGTCATTGCACCGATTGCCAGCGGCTGACACGCCATCTCGGCCACGCTCGGCCGGGTACTCGACACGCACGGCGGCAGCGCGCTCTACCAGTCGCGCTGCGCGCGCCTGCGCATCGACACCGGCCGCGACCGGCTCGCCTGTCTCCATCTGACCGACAAGCCGACGCTGCGCTGGTATGCATCCTGCTGCGGCATGCCGCTGTTCAACACTTATGCGAATGGCCGGATTCCCTACATCACGACCCAGCTCGCCGCCTGCGACCCGGCGAAGCGCGCGGCGCTGGTCGGCCCGCCGCTCGGCCATCTGTTCACCGGGGACGGCATCGGCGACACCAGCGCATTGCCGAAGATGAGCATGGTCCGGCTGATGCGCCGCTTCTTCACGCGCATGGTCCGCGACATGATCTCGGGCGACCGCCGCCGCTGCGTGCTGTTCGACGCCGCGACGCTCGCACCGATCGCGGCGCCGCACCGCCTGACCGCCGAGGAATGCCGGGCCTTGCGGCCCTAAACTCCGTCATTGCGACCCCGGCGAAAGCCGGGCGGAGCAATCCAGAGCGAGTTTACGCCCATTCCGGAGCCGGGTAGTGTCTCAGTTTGAATTTTGAATCCCGCTCCGGTGGCAATCCGGCCGCGAAGGGCCTATATGCTTAGCGGAAAGCACGGAGGACAGCGCATGTATGGCGTCCGCATTATGGTCGATGGCAAGGTCGATATCAAAATCTTTGAGTCGCTGACCGCAGCACAAGCTCGGCTCAACCAAGGCCGGCATCAGACATACGATGGCGAGTTCGACAGTATCGCAATCTTCCGCGTCTCGGGTGCCAAATCTGTCCGCGAAGCGGCAGACGCCATCCGAGCCGCGGACGCCAGCAAGATAGAGCTGGTGGATATACAAGAGTCATTCGATGCGACGATCGCCAAGTTGGCGACCAAAATAGAGATAGATCTGTAATGCCTAAAGGACCCCGTGGAGAAAAGCGGCCCGCCGACGCCATTGGCCTCGCCGTGATGATCGGCAAGATCGCGACCGGCGAGATTGAGGACGAGCGCGACGACGTGAAAAGCGCCGCCGCTGCGCTCGGAAGTAAGGGCGGCAAGGCGCGTGCGGCGAATATGACGCCAGAGCGGCGAGCAGAGATTGCGCGCAAGGCCGCTGAAAAGCGATGGGGCAAGTAACTTGTCATTTTGCCAAGGCACTTGACATTTTGACAAGTTTGGCCTAGCGGGGCGGGACAGTCTCCCAGGAAGGACCAACTATGGCTGCCGCCGAAAGCGAATACGCGTTTGAAACCGAGTTTATCAACGGTGTCTTTGGCACCGGCATCTACAGCCTGACCGTCTCGCGTAAGGGGGCGGCAGATATGCGCGCCTTGGGCGTGACGATTCCGGACGTGACCTTCATTCTTATGAACGGCCGCGTGGTGCGGAGCGATATGCTGGACAGGCGCGGCCTTTGGGACGTTCGGGGCGAAACGGTCGAGGGGATCGAACTCGAACTGACCGTGGCGGTCATTTCCTGTGAATGTGACGTTGAACTGCTAGAAATTCTGGTGGTGAAGGAGAAGAGGTGAAGTATTATGATCAACACGCATGGAAGTATCGCCCATGTTGTCGATCAGTTTGAGGCAACTGACCTTGGAGCGCCGTTTAAAGTTATACTGAATAAATGCGTGAAGGTCGTTTCTGACAAGGCGACGGGTGAAGTTTTGAGCTACACCATCCCGGACCCTGATGGGTTGCTGCGGATGGTTGTCCTTTCTCGGATTATGCATCCGCGGAAGCTTTTTGGCGCAGATATTAAGTTTCTGCGTAAAGCTGTCGGGCTGATGCAAAAGGAGGTTGCTAAGGGAATTGATGTAACGCCCGAACATTTGTCGAAGTGCGAAGCAGGCAAGCTTGCCCTGTCTGGCGGCGGGGATAAGCTTCTGCGTCTCTTGTTTTTCAAGACTGCGATCAAGCATCACAAAATTGAGAGCAGCAAAGCTAAGAAGAAGATCGAAAATCTTTTGGACAAGATTTTCGATGACCAGCCAATTTGCGCCCATGACGTGGACGATGAAATTGTGCTGCGATTCTCGCGGGGCATTGCTAAGCCTCGCGCGGATAATGACGATGACGAACCGGAATATAGGCTGATGGACGCCATTTAAGCCCATATCGCCGGACTGACATTGGCCCGCGCCTCGCAAAGAGTGTGCGGGCCTTTTCGTGTGCACTTTTTGCTTTACACTAAGCATAAAAGTTCATATTAAAATGAGCATGAACAAGCTGCCCCTCGCCAAGCGCACCCAAATCCTCGCAATGCTCTGCGAAGGCTCGTCGATGCGGTCGATCAGCCGCATTGCTGATGTGTCGATCAACACGGTGTCGAAGCTGCTTATCGAGGCTGGCGAAGCGTGCCTCGCCCTTCACGATGAGCATGTTCGCAATGTGAAGGCTTCCCGCATCCAGTGCGACGAGATTTGGTCGTTCTGCTACGCGAAGCAGAAGAATGTCGCGGACGCGAAGGCCGCGCCGTCCGGCGCCGGTGACGTCTGGACGTGGACCGCTATCGACAGCGACACAAAACTGATGGTGTCCTATTTCGTCGGCGACCGTGGCGCGGAAAGCGCGATGATCCTGATGGACGACCTTCGCGACCGCCTCTCCAATCGTGTCCAGCTCACGACTGACGGCCACAAGGCATATCTTGAAGCGGTCGAAGGCGCGTTCGGCGCTGACGTCGATTATGCGCAGCTTGTGAAGCTCTATGGCAGCGAAGGCGGTAAGGGCAGCGAAGTCCGCTACAGCCCCGCAGAATGCACCGGCATCAAGAAGCGGCGCGTGGAAGGCAATCCCGACATTGCCCACGTCAGCACGTCGCACATCGAGCGCATGAACCTTTCGATCCGGATGCAAAACCGCCGCTTCACGCGACTGACTAACGCCTTCTCAAAGAAGCTCGACAATCACATTCACGCGCTGGCGCTGTATTTCGCGTTCTACAACTTCTGCCGCATCCATAAGACGCTTCGCGTTACCCCGGCGATGGCCGCTGGCATTACCGACCGCCTTTGGTCGCTGGATGATATTGTGGCGAAGATCGACGCGATGGCGGCGCCTCCCGCAAAGCGTGGACCCTATAAAAAGCGCAAAAGCTGAAATGAGTAGGGGGGCCAACCTTACGGCTTAGCCCCCCTTTCCGGAAGGCCGGTGCCAACCGGGTGAATGCACTTTTCTTACCTAAAACTTGCTGATATGTCAAGGCCCACATGAACAGAGTCATAGTCTACATAGACGGGTTCAACTTGTATCACGCTATTGAAAAGCTGGAGCAACCGGCTTTAAAGTGGCTGAATATATGGAAGTTGTGCGAACAGCATATTAGACCGGGCGAAGTTCTTGAGAAAGTAAATTTCTTCACTGCTATTTGGCCCTACGACCAAGCTAAGCAGCGGAGGCATAAGAATTTTCTAGCCGCTCTCCGAGCTGTCGGCGTCACGCCAATCGAGGGCAATTTCAAGCGATCAAATCGCATATGCTATAAGCATGATCGCACTTGCCCTTTTCGCGAAGAAAAGCAGACCGACGTCGCCATCGGAATTGAGATGGTGCGGGATGCGATAGCGGGCAATGCTGAACGGCTGATCCTTGTGACCGCAGATAGCGATCAAGTTCCCACCGCGAAGATGATAAACGGCCTTGGCGTGCCGCTATCGCTCATATTCCCTCCCGGTCGCGCTGGTGAGGCCCGCGACCTTGGCAATTTGATCCCGGATCGCAAGGAACTCACCCTAGGCCAGCTATTAACGTGCCCTCTTCCGCGAACGGTCTATAACAGTGTCGGGAAGGCCGTCGCCTTCATGCCATCGCTGTATTTGGAAGAACCGGCGTAAAATTCAAACTGAGACACTACCCGGAGCCGCCTCGCCTTCGGCTCCTCGCAATGACGTGGGAGAGATTATGAAGATATCCTCCCCGCGCCCCATGCCCGCCTCGGTCCGCCGAAGCCGCCGACACCCTCGACCGACGTGACCCAGACGGTGCGGCTGTCGATCGTCTTTCGCATGGAACGCTGACGGCGCATTGCCCAAGCCCCTGATCGCCGTTAGGAAATGACGACGGGGGGTTGGCGATGGGCAAAACGATACGCGGGAACCGGATCATGGCGCTCGCGCTGCTGCTTGCGGCCCTGCTCCTGTCCTCCGTACCGCTCCACGCCCAGACGCCGCCCGAAGATCCCGCGATCGCCGCCAAGCGCGACGAAATCCTGAAGGCCCCCTTCGACCGCCGCCCCGCGCTCGGCGAAGAGTTGTTGAAACTGATCGCGAAACAATATGGCGAGGACAGCGGCCCCTATGCCGAGCAACTCCGCGTCCACGCCACCGACCTCAATCTCGCTCGGCCGCTCGACCGAAGCGCAGGCGGCACTCGAACGCGCGGTCGCCATCCTCACCCGCGTCCATGGCCCCACCGCCTATGCGACGCGCTTCGCCAAACGCGACTATGCCATCGCGCTGTCGATCAACGGCTTCAAGGAAGAGGCGCTCGTCCCCTACCGCGAATTCATCGATGCCGCCGCCGACGAGGCCTATGGCTGCGGCCGCCGCGAAAAGGTAGCGGCGGGCACGCTCGTCCACGGCTGCACCAACGACGAGGCCGCCCTCGGCGATTACCTGCTCGGCTACACCCAGCTGCTGCTCGACCTTGGACGAAAGGACGAGGCGCTGGCGATCTTCGACGCGACCATCGCGCGCTTCGAGCCGCGCTGGGCGGGGTGCGAGACCGAGACCTGGGGTACGAAATGCGACCGCGCCGCCGACAAGCGCCGCCAGTTCATGGACAGCTACGCGCGGCTGCTCTTCGCGCTCGGCAAGGATGCCGAGGGGCTCGCGATCCTGCGTCAGGGCATCCTTCCCCGGCTCGAAGCCCTCGCCGCCTGCGCCGACGAGGATTGCCGCGCCGACGGCCTGCTGCTCGGCGACTATCTCGCCTACCGCGGCGCGCTGAAGAAGAGCGATTCCGCCGCCGCCCGCGCGCTCGACGCCCGATGGCTGCCGGTCCTCGGCGCCGAACCCGTCTATGCGCGCGGCAAGGCCGACAATGCCGGCTATTTCGACCGCAATTACCGCGAGAGCTTCGACGAACTCGCCGCCGACTTCGCCAAGACCGCCGTCGCGGCGGGCGAACGCGATGCCGCGATCGCATTGCTCGAACCGCTCGGCCTCGCGCGCCTCGTCGGCGATCTCGAAAGCGGCCAGGATTATGAGGCGAAGCTCGCCGAACTCGACAAACGCTATTCGGACCTCGCCTATTTCCACTACGACCAGCGTGCCGCGGTGCGAAAGGAAAAGGCCGAACTCGAACGGACCCGGCATGGCGAAACGTCGGTCGAATATGCCGACGCGCTGCGCGAGGTCGCGCTCGAACTCCAATATACCGACGACAAGGCGGCGACCGAAGATTATTTCCGCCGCGCGCTCGCCGCCGTCCGCGCCTAGCCATCCCGACGACGATTTCCGCACCCTCAGCACCCTCTCCTATCTCAGCGACTGGCTGATCAAGCAGGACCGCAAGGCCGACGCAATCGCGATCCTGTCGGAGATTCTGGCCGCCCCCGCCAACGACAAGAGCGATATCTATGCCGATCCGGTGCGTGCCGGGCTGCTCGCCTCGGGTCTCGGCGCGCTCAACGATCCGCACGGCCAAGCTCAACGAGCTCAAGGCCGACCTCGCCCAGCTTCGCCTCGAAACCGGCGGCGACCCCGCGCTCGCGCTCGCCGACGCGCGCCATGCCGCGACCGGCAAGCGCGCCTGGCGCCGCTCCTTCGGCTTCTCGCGCCTCGACGAGGCGGGGTACGAGATGGCGATCGACGACACTTTCCTGCTCAACCTCGGCCGCCGCTACGACAGCTATTTCCTGCTCTTCTCCGACGCGCTGTGGGCCGCGAACGAGCGCGACGCCGCGGCGAAGGAAGAGGCCTTTCTCGCATTGCAGGAAGCGCAGATGGGCACCACCAGCCGCGCCGTCGCCAAGGCCGCCGCCGAACGCACCCTCGCGCAGGCGGGCGTCGCCCCGCTGCTCGACCGGCGCCGCGCCATCGACGCAGAGATCGTCAGGCTCGAAGAGGAATCGCGCACCATCTTCGCCGCCGACGAGGGCGAACGGCAGCGCCTGCTCCGCCTCAATTTCGACGCCCGGCAGCGGCTGAATTTCGACCGTTCGGGCATCGACCAGCAAATCGCCGCCGCCTCGCCCGGCTATTTCGAACTCGTCCGCCCGCAGGCGCTGACCCTCGCGCAGGCGCAGGCGCTGCTCGCCCCCGACGAGGCGGTGCTGCTCATCGTCCCGACCCCGCTCGGCACCCACAGCGTCGTCGTCACCCACGACGGGCTCGACTGGCACCGCAGCGACATGACCGAGGCGCAATTGGGCGCGCATGTCCGCCGCCTGCTGTGGGACGTCGGCGCCGATATCGACGTCACCCCCGAAGAAGAGACGCGCTGGGAACAGGAGGGCGAAGGCGACACCCCCTATGACCGCACCACCGCGTGGAAAGTCTATCGGGCGCTGATCGCCCCGCTCGAACCGATGCTGGCCCAAAAACGGCACTTGTTCACCGCCTCGACCGGCGCGATCTCGTCGCTGCCGCTCGGCATCCTCGTCACCGCCGCGCCCACCGGCGCCGACGGCGACCCGGCGGTGCTGCGCGCGACGCCCTGGTTCGCCGACAAGGCGGCACTGCTCCAGCTTCCCTCGCTGCAATCGCTCCAGCTACTGCGCGCCGTTGGCAGCCGCAACCGCGCCGGCGCGGGCACCGACATGATCGGCTTCGGCGATCCGCTGCTCGACGGCGAAGCGCGGACGCGCGGCGGCCCCGGCGGGCGCAAGCGCGGCACGCGCAGCGGCGCCTACCTCTCGGTCAGCGCCGGATTGCAGCCCGCCTATGGCGACGCCCCCGCGCTCGCCGATCCCGCCGCGCTGCGCAAGCTCGCGCGCCTGCCGGGGACCGAAACCGAACTCAAGGCGATGCAGCAATTGCTCGGCGCGAAACAGGCGAAGCTCTTCCTCGCCGCCGCCGCGACCGAGGAGAATTTCAAGCATCGCGATCTCGCCAGATTGTCGGTGCTCTTCCTCGCCACCCACGGCCTCGTCGCGGGCGAGGTCAGCGGCGTTGCCGAACCCGGCCTCGTCTTTACCCCGCCCGCCAGCGCCAGCGCCGCCGACGACGGCCTGCTCACCGCCAGCGAGGTCGCGAAGCTGCGCCTCGGCGCGCGCTGGGTGATCCTGTCGGCGTGCAACACCGCCGCGGGCGACGGCAGCCAGGGCGCGCCGGGCCTGTCGGGGCTCGCGCGCGCCTTCTTCTTCGCCGGTGCCGAAAGCCTGCTCGCCTCGCACTGGCCGGTGCGCGACGATGTCGCCGCGGTGCTCACGGTCAAGCTCTTCGAACTGATGCGCGCCAACCCCGAATTGTCGCGCGCCGAGGCGCTGCGGGCCGCCGAGAAGGCGATCCGCGACGACCCGCGCGCCGACGACATCGTCCGCAGCTGGTCGCACCCCAGCGCCTGGGCGCCCTTCTCGCTGATCGGCGACGGGATCAACTGAGCGGTTCGGCGAGCCGTTGACCGGTTCCGGGCGCAACAGGACGTCGCCCCCGCGAAGGCGGGGGCCGCCATCGGTTTGCACCGCACGGCCGAGCAAGGCGGCCAACGGCCCCCGCCTTCGCGGGGGCGACGGCGCGGGAATCATCCGCCAATCCACCCCGATCGCCCATACAGGTTCGGCTCCCGTTCATCTTCATGCTATAAGCAACCGAATGGGGATGGTGACCGTTCGAGGGAATGACGCGATGAAGACACCAACCCGCCTCCTGCTCCCGTTGCTCGCCGCGCTGGCCTTCGCCGCGCCCGTGCGCGCGCAGGACGCGGACCTCGCGCAATCCTCGACCCCGCCCGAAAAATTCTCCTTCCTCATCGCCTATGGCAACGACGAATGCCCCGAGGCCGAGGGCGACGAGATCGTCGTCTGCGCGCAGGAGCCCGAGGCCGACCGCTACCGCGTGCCCAAGGAACTGCGCGAGGAACTGCGCGAAGACGATGCCGGCGGCGGCGCGGCCTGGGGCGCGACGGTCGAGGCGCACGACGACATCGCACGCCTGAACCGCCCGAACAGCTGCTCGGCGGTCGGCAGCTACGGCTACACCGGCTGCACCGGCGCGATGCTCCGCCAGTGGTTCGCCGAGCGGCGCTCGACGCGGTAAGACAACGGAAACGCTGTGTTTCCGCGCGGCCGATTGACGCCGCCCCCGCCACTGGCCTAGCCTGACGCTCCCGCATCCAGCACGGAGTCCCCCATGCGCTACGCCCTCCCCCTCGTCGCCGTCGCCGCCATCGTCGCGGTCCCCGTCATCGCCCAGCAGAGCGGCCCTCCGGGCGCCCCCGACAAGAGCCGCGTCGCCGCCGGCACCTATGCCGCCGACCCCGGCCACACGCTGGTCGTGTGGGAAGTCGATCATTTCGGCTTCAGCCGATATTCGGGCATCTTCGGCGACGTCACCGGCACGCTCATACTCGACCCCGCCAACCCCGCGGCGTCGAAGGTCGAGGTGACGATCCCCGTCGCCAAGGTCACCACCGCCAGCGCCGGCCTGACCGGCCATCTGCTGCGCGACGGCAAGGACGGCGGCAAGCCCGACTTCTTCGGCTCGGCCCCCGCCGACGCCAAATTCGTCTCGACCAGCGTCGTCGTCGACGAGGACGGCGACGAGGCCAAGGTCACCGGCAACCTGACGCTGAACGGCGTGACCCGGCCCGTCACCCTCGACGTCGATTTCCACGGCGCCTGGCGACAATCCCTTCAACAAGAAGGCGACCGTCGGCTTCAACGCCGAAGCGACGATCAAGCGCAGCGATTTCGGCATCGCCTTCGGCATCCCCGCGGTCAGCGACGAGGTCGAACTCGAAATCCACGCGGCGTTCGAAAAGCAGTAATCCCGCTCGTCATTGCGAGGACCCCGGACTTGATCGGGGTTTATATCGTTGAGACAAGTAGCGGTGTGTTCCCCGGCGAAAGCCGGGGTCCAGATGGCCCAGCGCCGCGCCGCGTGGACCCCGGCTTTCGCCGGGGAGCGGTCCCTTGTCGGAAAGGAATAACCACCGACTTGATCCGGGGGACGCGGCAATCCAGAGCGGTTTACAGCTGCTCTGGATTGCTTCGCTCCGCTCGCAATGACGACGGTTTGCGGTTCATCCCCCGTCCATCGCACCGCGCCTAACCTCCCTCGCGTCCAGAGGGAGGATCATCATGCGCAAGACCCTGCTGCTCGCCGCCGCCCTGTTCGCCGCCCCCGCGCTGGCACAGACCACAGCCGGCCCCTGCCAACCCCCAGATCGACTATCCCGGCTTCCAGAAACTGACCGCCGCCGTCGCGCCGCAGCGCGCTGAGGCGCTGCTGACCTTCGACGCCTTCAAGGCCGAAGCCGCGAAGCCCGGCACCCTGCTCCTCGACGCCCGCTCGAAGGACGCCTTCCAGCGCGGCCATATCGCGGGCGCGGTCAACCTGCCGCTCACCGACTTCACCGCGGAAAGCCTCGCGGCGGTGATCGGCGACGATCCGAACCGCCCCATCCTCATCTATTGCAACAATAATTTCTCGAACAACCGCAGCCCGGTGCCGGTCAAGTCGCGCCAGCTCGCGCTCAATATCCAGACCTTCATCAACCTCGTCGGCTACGGCTATCCCAATGTCTGGGAGCTCGCCGATATCGTCGATTTCAACGATCCGAAGGTCGGCTGGGTCAAGGGCTGACCGCCCCCCGAACTGTCACACGCGCCGTGTAGGAATCGGGGCGGGGCCGCTTGCCCCTCCCCTTCCCGCAGGAGCTTATGTGATGAGCGAGCTGGTACGCGAAATCGTCGAGGTGAACGCCTTTGTCGTCGACGACGAGGAGAATCCGCAACTGACCGTCGAGGCCGAAGGCCTCGCCCCGACCGCCGACTGGACCAACGTCCGGCTCGAGGCGCATATCTACATCGACCCGCCCGAGGATGGTTTCCAGGACTTCGACCTCGTCGGCGATCGGCCGGCAGAAGCCGCCGCCGACGCCCTCACGCCGGTCGAGGCCGCGTGGGAAGGTCCGCTCGAGGACTGGCTGATCGGCGTGCGCGTCCACGCCATCGACAATATGATCGAGGAAGAGGTCTTCGAACTCGAGGACGAGGCCGAAGACGACGACGACGACGATGACGACGCCGAAACCGCGGATGATGCGGACAGCGAGGCCGCCTGACGCCCCGTTCGCCTCATACCCCCTGCGCCGGACCGCAAAGCCCCTGCGCGGTCCGGCGACATTTTCTGATCGCCCTCTTGCCAAGCGCGACATTTTGCATCATTGGGGCGCCCATGCGCGGCAACGCCCTCCTTCTTCTGCGACTTACACGCCCTTGGGCGTGACCTCGGCTGCGCCCTGATCGCGGCCACCCGCCCAAGGGTCCGATCGACACATAACGCAACCATTCGCAGAAGAAACCAGTCCCATGACCATGCTCCGCGACCCTTCGGTCAAATATAACGCCTTTCCGCAGGTTCCCCTGGCGAACCGCGAATGGCCCGGCCGCACGATCACCCGCGCCCCGATCTGGCTCTCGACCGATCTGCGCGACGGCAACCAGTCGCTGATCGACCCGATGGACGCCGAAAAGAAGACGCGCTTCTTCGACATGCTCGTCCGCATCGGGCTCAAGGAGATCGAGGTCGGCTTCCCCGCCAGCGGCGCGACCGATTTCGACTATATCCAGAACCTCGTCCGCACCGGCCGCATCCCCGGCGACGTCACCCCGCAGGTGCTGACGCAGAGCCGCGCCGACCTGATCCGCACCAGCTTCGACAGCCTCGCCTAGCGCGAAGAGTGCGATCGTCCACGTCTACAACGCGGTCGCGCCCGCGTGGCGCAAGATCGTCTTCGGCATGGAGCCGCACGAGATCAAACAGATCGCGATCGACGGCGCGAAACAGCTCCGCGACAACGCCGCGCGCCTGCCCGGCACCGACTGGCGCTTCCAGTACAGCCCCGAATGCTTCTCGACGACCGAGCTCGATTTCAGCATCGAGGTGTGCGAGGCGGTGATGGACATCCTCGCCCCCACCGCCGAAAATCCGATCATCCTCAACCTCCCCGCGACGGTCGAGGCGGCGACGCCGAACATCTACGCCGACCAGATCGAATATTTCGCGAAGAACCTGCCGAACCGCGACTGTGCGATCATATCGCTGCACACCCACAACGACCGCGGCACCGGCGTCGCGGCGGCCGAATTGGGCCTGCTCGCGGGCGCCGACCGCGTCGAGGGCTGCCTGTTCGGCAATGGCGAGCGCACCGGCAACACCTGCCTCGTCACCATCGCGCTCAACATGTACACGCAGGGCGTGGACCCCGAACTCGACTTCTCGAACATCGACGAGGTCATCCAGACGGTCGAATATTGCAACAACCTGCCCGTCCACCCGCGCCACCCCTATGGCGGCGAGCTGGTCTACACCGCCTTCTCGGGCAGCCATCAGGACGCGATCAAGAAAGGCTTCGCCGCGCGCGAACGCCAGAATGACGAACGCTGGGAAGTCCCCTACCTCCCCATCGACCCCGCCGACCTCGGGCGCAGCTACGAAGCGGTGATCCGCGTCAACAGCCAGTCGGGCAAGGGCGGCGTCGCCTGGGTGCTCGAACAGGACAAGGGCCTGAAACTGCCCAAGAAGATGCAGGCGAGCTTCAGCCACGTCGTCCAGGCGCTCGCCGACGAGACAAGCCGCGAACTCGCCGCCGACGACATCTGGCAGGCGTTCGAGGCGACCTATCTCGCGACCGGCGGCAAGCGCTTCCAGCTCGTCGACTGGTCCGAAAGCCATGCCGACGCCGACCGCATCTTCGCCGGCAAGCTCACCATCGACGGAGCGCAGCGCAGCGTCAGCGGCCGCGGCAACGGCCTGATGAGCAGCGTCATCGCCGCGCTGGCCGAGTCAGGAGGTCCGCTGATGGACATCGTGGACTATTCGGAACACGCGATCGGCCACGGCAGCGACGCCCAGGCCGCCGCCTACGTCGAATGCCGCACCGCGGACGGCAAAAGCCTGTTCGGCTGCGGGCTGGACACCGACGTGGCGACGGCGAGCGTGCGGGCGATCTTGTCGGCGGCGAACGGTGCGTAGGCTAGGACAACAAGCACTCCAATTGCCCCACTGTATGGCCCGTGATAGCTCGAACGAATGTCAGAGAACGAATCGCAACGCAGGGCAAACTTAGCGGCCAAGTTGTTGAACCTTTCCCAATCGCAGCTGGAATGGGTCAAAGGAGTTATTGATCAATTCCAGTTGCCTCACCTCTATGAGCGCAATCAAAACTCAGACTTGGTCTCGAATGATGTGCTAGAGCGCCTCGGTGACGCGCTTCGAATTCACCATGCCTTCAGCCGACAAGCCCTAAGCAAGGATCGCTTCGAATTTGCGCTGGAGCGCGCTCTTAAATTATGCGGCATCCCTGCTGCACTGGCTGCCAGCCGAACAAACAGAGGGCATGACATCACTATTGGGTCAACGCGCGTCAGCCTCAAAACCGAAGCCGCAAATGACATTCGCCGGGATGCAATCCACGTCAGCAAGTGGATGGAACTGGGCCGTGGAGAATGGCGACTCGATCTTCTCTTGGATATCTTTCTGCAGCACCTCAAGGGCTATGACCGCATCTTCACCTTGAGGCGGCTAGAGCGTGATCGTCTTAGATTGAAGCATATCCGCTATTTCTGAGGTAGTTTGCGCACTCGTCCGGAAGGAAGGCATCGAGCAGCGAGCCGATGCGTTTCCATGTTGCCTCGACGGATCGCTCCTGCGCCTTTCGCAGGAGTGTTTTGAGTTTGGCGAAGACCTGTTCGATCGGGTTAAGGTCTGGACTGTAGGGAGGCAGGAACAGGAGCTTGGCACCCGCGGCCCTGATCGCGTTGCGCACGGCCTGGCCTTTGTGGCTACCGAGGTTGTCCATGATGACGATGTCGCCCGGTGCGAGAGTGGGTACAAGGAACTGCTCGACATAGGCAGTGAAGAGTTGGCCATTGATCGGCCCGTCGAGCACGCAAGGTGCTTCGATCCGGTCGTAGCGCAGCGCGGCGAGGAAGGTCAGCGTGCGCCACTTGCCGAAGGGCGCGGTGGCGTGAAGCCGCTCACCGCGCCGGGCACGGCCATGGGTGCGGGTCATGTTGGTCTTGGCCCAAGTCTCGTCGATAAAGACGAGGCGGCGAGGATCAAGCCGACCCTGATACTTGCGCCATTGTGCCCGTCGCCGGGCGATCTGCGGCCGATCCTGTTCGGTCGCGAACAGGCTTTTTTTGAACGACAGTCCTTCCCGGTCGAGGAACAGCCACAGCGCGCCGTAGCTCGCCTTCACCCCGCGATCCGCCAGTTCGCCCAGCAGACCCCGCAGGGTCAGGTCCGGCTCGGCCGCGACACGCGCCAGCAGCCACTCGCGCTCGGGCAGCAGCACCGGCTTCCTGTACCCGCCCAGCTTGCCCGGTGCCACCCCGCCCGTCCGGCGTTGTCGCTGCGACCAGCGCACCGCGCTCGCAACACTCACACCAAAGCGCGATGCCGCAGTTCGCGCCGACGACCCCGATGCCATCGCTGCAACCACGCGTTCCCGAAGATCAATCGAATAGGCTCGGCTCATCTCTGCTGGCCTCCTAACCAGCCAACAGGTTGAATCAGAAAATCAGTACCGCGTGAATCCCAAATCGATTCAATCTAAGACGATCACGCTCTAAAGGCAGGCCCCGAGCACTATGAATATGAATTCGTCGAAATACCGAAAGCGTTGATGCTCGAAGCTGTAAACGCGGAATTGGAGGTTCGAGAAACTAGCCGACAGACCCCCAAGCCGGGATATGGCTATGTCCGAGATGCCGGACGGAACCTGAAATATGCTCTCTATTTTGACGGCGGTACAGAAAGAAAACTCCAAATCAAAAACTTAGATAAATCGCTTTGCATCATTCACGCGCGATGGAAATTTGAATCAGCGGAGCTTTCTTAATCGTTCGCGCGCGAGTTCGGCATATTCATCCTTCAACTCGATGCCAACGCAATCTCGACCGAGTTCGTGGCAAACGACTCCGGTTGTGCCCGAACCAAAAAACGGGTCCAAAACAAGATCTCTCGGTTTTGAACCAGCTCTAATGCAAAGCCGAGCAAGCTCTCTCGGGTACACTGCGAAATGCGATCCCGGGTATGGCTCCGTGTTTATATTCCAAACCGTGCGCCTATTCTTCTTTCCTAATTTAGAATTAGCGGCTTAGCTCTTTTACCGACTCCCAATCGTAATAATATTTCTCTGATTTCGAAAACAAAAATACATACTCGTGGCTGCGGGTAGGTCGATCTTTCACGCTTTCCGGCTGGCAGTTTGGCTTGTTCCACACGATATCTGTACGCAGATACCATCCGTCAGCCTGCAGTGCGAACGCGAGTTTCCAAGGAACCCCTATGAGATCCTTCGGTTTCAAACCCTCTGGCGTGGGGGCACGATAGTCCATGCCGCGCCCTTTGTTCTTTGAGTCAGTATCACGCCAAGTTCGGCCACCAGACGTGTAACTATCCCCAATGTTGAGCCATAGGGTTCCATCTGACCGCAAAGTACGCCGAACCTCACCAAACAATGCCACTAAGTCTTCAATATATATGTTTACGTCATTCTCGGCGCCAATCTGCCCATCAATCCCGTAATCCCGCAATCCCCAGTAAGGAGGTGATGTTACTACGCATTGAAAATGATCATCAGGAAAATCCTTTAGAACTTTCCGGGCATCCCCCACTACGAGCCGACAGTCGCTAGGAACTGAGAGAGCAGACGTCACTTCAGTGAGATCATAGTCCAAAAAGTGCTGAATTGGTGAATCTCGATCCATATTCAATCGCTGCTTCGTTCCGCCTATGTTCTAAGTTAGCCCACTACAATGGCACTGGCAACCATGAGAACTGCATTCCCCATCAAATTGCGCCAAAATGGACCCCAGAAGATTCGCCCCTTTCCTAAAAACACCCATATGGTTCATTCTGTTCGTTTCAGACAACCGCAGGAGCGACTCGATGACCGATGCCATGGACGACCCCGCCGCCATCCCCGCCCCCGCCAGCTATCACTGGACCCCCGCGCTCCAGCGCGACTTCCTCGAACATGTCGCCGGCACCGGCTCGGTGCGGATCGCCGCTTCGCGCGTCGGCATGTCGCCATCCGCCGCCTATCAGCTTCGCCAGCGGGCGGAGGGCGCGGCCTTCCGGCTCGGCTGGGCGGCGGCGGTGCTGCTCGCGCGCGGCCGCCTCGCTGACGAACTGCTCGACCGCGCCATCTTCGGCCACGAGGAGACGACCATCATCATGCGCGAAGAGGGCAGAGCTTCGTCAAGCGCCGCCGCAGCGACGCGCGGCTCGGCCTCGCGATGCTCGCGCGGGTCGAAGCGTCAGGGCCGAATGGGACAACGGTGCCGCTGATCCGCATGGGCAAGCCGCTTTGAAGGGCGCTATGCCTTTCCGCCGTTCAGCGCCGCCGCTTCGGCGAACAGCGCCGTCAGCCCCGCCTCGTCGACCATATCGCCGGGGCCGAAATCGATCGCCCGCCGGGCATTGCCGTCGAGGCTGGCGTTGAACAGCCCCCTGGGGTCGGCGAGCGCCGCGCCCTTCGCAAAGGTCAGCTTGACCTTGTCCCTGTACGTCTCGCCGGTGCAGACGATCTTGCCGCTCGGCGTACCAGGTCGGCACGCCGCGCCATTTCCATTCCTCAACCACGGCGGGGATCGCCGCCCGGATCAGCGCCCGCGCCTGCGCCAGCACGTCGCCGCGCCAGTCGCCGAGCTCGGCGATCCTCTGGTCGATCAGTTCCCCCGGACTCTTCCCGCTCGCGCTCATACCCTGTCCTTCCCATGCGAAATCCACCCCGGCAATGCCGCGGCCTGGGCGATCCAGCCGGTCAGCTGCGCCTCGTCGACCGGCTCGTCCTCGAAAATATGCAGATAGCGCGCATCGGGGTCCTTCGACCCGACCGGCGGCGGCGGGTCGAGCCGCGCGCCCCGGAAAAAGGCGACCTCGATGTATCGGGTGAAGCAATGAAAGGACAGGAACCATCCCTGCCCCGGCACGCCGTAAAAGGGCGAGTTCCAGCGCACCGCCTTCTCGACGCCGGGCACCGCCGCGACGATCAGCGCATCGAGCCGCGCACCCGCCGCGCTTTTCCATCCCGGCATCGCCGCGATATAATCCCGCACCGGGCCGTCGCCGTCGCCCTTGGCGATCTGCGGATTGCCGCCCGACAGCAGCACCACCTCTTTCCCGCCCGCCATCGCTCAGCCGCGCGCCCGCCGCCGCGCGGCATAGGGCAAGGCGAAGAGGTAGAGGCCGCTCACCAGCATCAGGAACAGCGGCGGCAGCGGCGCATAGACGAGCCACATCGGCGGCGTGCCGATCGCCATCGCGGCGAAATTGGCGATCACGGCGAGCGTGAACAGGATCGACAGCCAGCGGTGTCCCTGCCGCATCCATTGTGCGAATGTCATCACGACCTCCCTTCATCGAGGCGCCCGAGCAATTGCTCGAGCTTGCCGAAAAACTGCTGCCAGCCATATTTCGCGCCGCCCAGCGCCTGTTTCTGCCCCGGCCGGAACCCGGCCTGCTCCATGCGCAGCAAGGTGCCCGCGGCGGTCGGCGTCAGCGTGAAGGTCACCACGCTCTCCAGGTCGAACGCCGGATCGGCATGTCTGTGGTTCCAGCTGTACGACAAGGTCTCGCCCGGCTCGACTTCGAGCACCTCGCAATCGAGTACCCCGCCCCAGTCGCCGCGCAACTGGAAGCGGTGGCCGACGTCGGGAACGAAATCGTTCGCCATCAGCCATTCGGCAATCAGATGCGGCTGGGTCAGCGCGCGCCACAATTTGGCGGGCGGGTGCGCGATCTCGCGCTCGACGACCACGCTCTGCCTGTCGCCTTCGCTCATTGATCCATCCTCGCCAGCAGATCCTCCAGTTCGTCGAACCGGCTCTCCCAGAATCCCGCCATCCGGCTCGTCCAGTCGACGAGCGGCGCCAGCGCGCCGCGCCGCGCGCGATAATGGGTCAGCCGCCCCTCGGGCCGGTCGGCCACCAGCCCCGCCGCCTTCAGCACCCCCAGATGCTTCGACACCGCGGGCTGCGACACCCCGGCACCGGCGGTCAGCGCGACCACCGTCTGCTCGCCCTCGCGGCACAGCCGCTCGAACAAGGAGCGCCGCGTCGGGTCGGCCAGGGTCCTGAACAGCATGTCCTGGGCGTCGGGCATGGGAATCGATGACTCTCCGGCTAGGGGTTATTCCCATAACCATAGGGTTATGAATTGGTCAAGACGATTCTACCCCGTGACCGCGCGGCTATTCGCCGATCGACAGGAAGGCCGTGACGGTCAGCCGCCCGACGCGCGGGTCGGGCGACAACGGCGCATCGGCGCCGATCGCCCCGCTGTGCAGCAGCGCACTCGGATAAAGAAGCGCGCGGTTGTAGCGCGCTTCGGCAATATGGGTGCAGGCGAACAGCGGCGTATCGCCCGCGACATAGCCCGGCGCCGCAGCGGCCCGCCATAGCGCAGCTCGCGGTCGAGCTGGCCGAAATAGAGGGCGCGCCGATCCTCGCCCACCGTCTCGAACCCCGTCGCCCGGTGGCGGAAAAAGGCGGTCCCGTCGCCGCCCTCCGGCGACAGATAATGGACCAGCGCGATCCGGTCGGGGGTGAAGGCATCGACATGCGGCAGGCGCTGCGCGACCTGCAGCGCCTCGGCCGGAGTCGACACGATCGAAAAGCTGGCGTCGATCACTTCGATAGCGCCGCGCCGCCCGAGCGCCGCGCCCGCGGCAGCGATGACGGGCAATTGCTCCGCCAGATAGCGCTCGGGCAAAGCCGCCCGCACCCCCGGATAATAATGCAATCCCGGCCCGAATTCGGCCGCGGCGGCAAAGGCGCGCAGCGCGTCGGGGTCGGGTGCGAAATCGTCGAGCACGCAAAGCGGCTGCGCCTCCTGCCCGATCCGTTCGACCGCGACCGTCATCGGCCGCTCCCGCCGCCGCACGCCGCCGCGCGGTCCAGCAGGAACGCGCGTTCGCCCTCGTTGCCGGCCAGCGCCGCCGCATTCTCGAACGCCGACCTCGCCTCGTCCAGCCGCCCGGCGCGGAACAGGAAGTCGCCGCGCGCCGCGGGGAGCGGCGCATAGTTGCGCAGCAACGCCGCGTCGGCGATTTCGTCGACCAGCCGCAGGCCCGCCTCGGGGCCGAACGCCATGCTGTGCGCGACCGCGCGGTTCAGTTCGACCACCGGCGACGGCATTATGGTGCGCAGCCGGTCGTAAAGCCCTGCGATCTTCGCCCAATCGGTGTCTTCGGCGCGCCGTGCCCGGGCATGGCACGCCGCGAGCGCCGCCTGCAGCACATAGGGTCCGTCGGCGCCGCCGAGCGCCTCGGCCTTCGCCAGCGCATCCAGCCCGCGCCGGATCAGCAACTGGTCCCAGCGCGCCCGGTCCTGTTCGGGCAACGGCACGAAGCGCCCGCCGGGTCCGGCGCGCGCCGCCAGCCGCGACGCCTGAATCTCCATCAGCGCCAGCAGCCCCAGCACCTCGGGCTCCGCCGGCATCAGCCCCGCCAATATGCGCCCCAGCCGCTGCGCCTCGGCACAGAGCGGCGGCCTGGTCAGCGACTCCCCGGCGGTCGCGGCATAGCCTTCGTTGAAGATCAGGTAGATCACCTCGAGCACCGACGCCCGCCGCGCCGCCAGTTCGGTGCCGCGCGGCACCTCGAACCCCACCCCGGCCCTGGCGATCGCCTTCTTGGCCCGCGTGATCCGCGCCGCGATCGCCGCGTCGTTCGACAGAAAGGCGCGGGCGATCTCCTCGACCGTCAGCCCGCCGACGAGCCGCAGCGTCAGCGCCGCGCGCGCTTCCGGCGCGATCACCGGATGACAGGCGGCGAAGATCAGCCCGAGCAGTTCGTCGCCCAGCTCGTCGTCGATCGCCGCTTCGATCGCCTCGACGCTCATGTCGCTTTCGCCGTCCAGGTCGCGGGCGATTTCGGCATGTTTGCGCTCCCGCATCGCCGCGCGGCGAAAGCCGTCGACCGCCCGCCGTTTCGCCGCCGCGGTCAGCCAGGCGCCCGGATTGACGGGCACGCCCGACCGCGGCCATTCGGCGAGCGCGACCAGCAGCGCCTCCTGCGCCAGTTCCTCGGCGCGGTCGACGTCGCGCGTCATCCGCGCCAGCGACGCGATCAGCCGCGCCCGCTCGATCCGGAACACCGCCTCGATCGCGCGGTTGGTCTCGCTTGCCGCCGCTTCCGCCATGCCGGCCTTCTCGGCGAAAGCGCCGGGGGAGGCAAGCATGGCGGCGGCGGGAGGCGCTTATTCGCCCGCGAGTTGGTCGCGCAGCCGCTGGTCGCGTTCGGCGATCTCGGGGGTCACCGCCTCGCCGAAATCCTCCATCTCGTAGAAGGGACGGATTTCGAGCTCGCTCGGCCCCGGCATCGGGTTCGGGCAGCGCTTCGCCCAGGCGACCGCCTCGTCCATATCCTTGACCTCCCAGATCCAGTAGCCCGCGACCAGTTCGCGCGTCTCGGCGAACGGCCCGTCGATCACCGCGCGGTTCGGCCCGTCGAACGCGATGCGCTTGCCCGCCGACGACGGTTTCAGCCCGTCGCCGTCGACCATCACGCCGGCATTCACCAGTTCCTCGTTGAACTTGCCCATCGCCTCGAACATCGCGGTCATCTCTTCGGTCGGCGGCAGACCCTTCTCGCTGTCCTCGGTCGCCTTCACGAACACCATCACACGCATGTTTCTTCTCCTCGTCGCGGGGACCGGCATGGCCTCCCGTCTATACGACGAACGAGCCCGGCTCAAATCGACAGGGCCGCGAATTTCTTTCCGCATGTCGCAAAACCGCGCCAGGGTCCGCCAGCTTCATGTCCAGAAAATCCGTCCCTTGTCCGTCATTTGAGATATGTCGGCGGTCGCCATGGTAAACCGCGCTTAATCCTCTTCGCGCGCCGCCGTTAAACGTCGCATGACCACTATAGCACCTTCATCAGGCGAGCCGGTAGGGCGGCTCCTCGGTTGGCTCGGGCTTCGCTCCCCCCGGAACGGCGAATCCCCACCGGCGGCCGGGCCCGGGGGGATACGCGATCTCGCGCGTCTCGCGCGGCGCGATCTGGTCGACGCGATCGGCGCCTTCCTGATCGACAACGACCTGGACGTGACGCCCGCGAATCTGATCTTCGCACACAGCGCCTTTTCGGGCAGCAATCCGCGCCTCGCGCGCCAGATCACCGCGCGGACCGGCAATGGCGGCGTCACCCAGAAATGGCTCGACGAGCTGACCGAGGAAGCCGCCGACAGCTCGGCGCAGGCCGAGCTCGAACGGCTGATGACGCGGCTCGAAACCAATCTCGACGCCTTTCAGGCGCAGAGCAAGACCGCGCACAAGCACGCCGCCGATTATGGCAGCGAACTCGAACAGCATGTCACCGACCTCGAACAATTGCAGAAGACGGGCCAGATCGTCTCGAACCTCGCCGACCTCGCCAAGACGATGCTCGAACGCACGCGCAAGGCCGAGGACGAGATGCGCCGGAGCGAGGAGGAAGCCAAATCGCTCCGCCGCAGCCTCGAACGCGCCAAGCGCGATGCCGAGGTCGACTATCTCACCGGCCTGCCCAACCGCCGCGCCTTCGAGGAATTGCTCGAACGCCAGTATCGCGACGCGCAGATGGCGATGGAACCGCTCAGCGTCGCCTTTTGCGACATCGACAATTTCAAGGCGATCAACGACGCGCACGGCCATGAGGCCGGCGACCGCGTGCTGAAGGCGATCGCCGACACGCTGTCGCAGATCAGCGACGACCAATGCCATGTCGCGCGACACGGCGGCGAGGAATTCGTCATGCTGTTCCGCGGCCGCACCCCCGCCGCCGCCGCCGAACGGCTTGACCAGGCGCGCGAGCATCTCGCCGCGCGCCGCCTGATCAACCGCAAGACCGACGAGCCCTTCGGCCAGATCACCTTCTCGGGCGGGGTCGCCGACATCTTCGGCCATGGCGACGCAAGGGCGGCGCTGAAGGCCGCCGACGATGCGCTTTATCGCGCCAAGCAGAATGGGCGGAACCGGATCGAGGTCGCCGGGGCCGACTAGGCTGCATCGACATTCAGAAGATGGCGAGCCGAAAATGGTGGTTTTCCGTGACCCGGAGCGCAGCGCACTCCATGTGCGTGAGCACCGGAAGCACGGAAAGCCGCCATTTGCAGGCCGCCAGGGCTGAATGTCGATACAGCCTAAGCCCCTTATCCGGCCGGGTGCTCGATCATCGTCACCCGGTCCGGGTAAAAAGCGACATGGCCCGCGATGGCCGCGACCGCGTCATAGGGGCGCTTGTACGTCCACACGGCATTCGCCCCGGTCGCGCCGAGCGCGGGCAGGTCGAAATAACCCGCCTCGCCCTTGTAAGGGCAATAGCTTGCATGACTGCCGGGCCGCAGCTGCGCCATGTCGACATCGGCGCGCGGGATATAGAGCACGACCGGATAGCTCGCCTCGCGCAATGCCAGCGCCGCTTTGGTGTCGGCCACCACCGCGTCGCCGATCCGCACCTCGACGCGCGCCGGGTGCGGGGCGATGGTGATCGGGTGGCGGCTATCGGGAATGAGCATCTTGCGTTCGGGCACGGCGACTCTCCTTCGCGGCCCACATGGGAACCCCGGCCGCGCTTCGCCAGTAGTCGCAATGGACAGCCGGTCTCCTCTCCCCCTATGCAGGCCCCATGGACTCCACCAAAGCCAAGCTCGTCATCCGCAACTCCGTCCCCCGCGATGCCGCCGCGATCGCGCGCCTGACGGCCAAGGTCTATGGCCGCGGCGAAGGCTATTCGGCGGCGCAGATCCGCGGCCAGATCAACAATTTCCCCGAAGGCCAGTTCGTCGCCGAATATGAGGGGGCGATCGTCGGCCTCTGCGCGACGCTGATCGTGCCGCAGGAGGCGGTGTTCACCGATCACCGCTGGTCGGCGATCAGCGGCGGCGGCTTCGGCACCAGCCACGACCCCGACGGCGACATCCTCTACGGCATGGAAGTGTGCGTCGACCCCGACTACCGCCGCCTGCGCATCGGCCAGCGCTTCTATCGCAAGCGCCAAGAACTGTGCCAGTCCTACGAGCTGAAGGGCATCGCCTTCGGCGGCCGCATGCCGGGTTACGCCCGCCGCCGCCGCAAATATCCCGACCCGCAGGATTATCTCGACGCCGTCGTCGAGAAACAATTGCGCGACCCCGTCATCAATTTCCAGATCGCGCAAGGATTCGAGCCGCGCGCCGTGCTCCACCACTATGACCGCCGCGACCTCGACAGCGGCGGCCATGCGGTGCTGATGTATTGGGAAAACCCGCTCGAACCGCAGGATGCCGCCAGCCCCAGGGCGCGGGGCGCGGTGCCCGACCGGCTGCCGCAATCGGTGCGCGTCGCGACGGTGCAGTTCCAGATGCGCGGCATATCGAAGATCGAGCAGTTCGAGGAACAGGTCGAATATTTCGTCGACGTCGCCGCCGACTATCACGCCGATTTCGTCGTCTTTCCCGAACTCTACACGCTGGAATTGCTGTCGATCGAAAAGAAGAAGCTCGAACCGCAGGAAGCGATCGAGAAGATCGCCGACTACACCGACCGCTATGTCGCCTTCATGGAAAAGCTCGCGGTCGGCTACAACATCAACATCATCGGCGGCTCGCACCCGACGCGCATGGTCAATGGCGACATCCGCAACATCGCCTATGTCTTCCTGCGCGACGGGTCGGTCCACACGCAGCAGAAGCTGCACCCCACCCCGTCCGAGCGCCGCTGGTGGAACATCAAGGGCGGCCATGGCGCCGACGCGATCAACACCGACTGCGGGCCGATCGGGGTGATGATCTGCTACGACAGCGAATTTCCCGAACTCGCGCGCCACCTCGTCAACCAGGGCGCGATGATGCTCTTCGTCCCCTTCTGCACCGACGAGCGCCGCGGCTACCTCCGCGTCCGCTATTGCTGCCACGCGCGCGCGGTCGAGAATCAATGCTATGTCATCACCTCGGGGGTCGTCGGCAACCTCCCGAATGTCGAGAATATGGACGTCCATTACGCCGAAAGCGCGATCCTGACCCCGTCGGACTTCGCCTTCGCCCGCGACGGCGTCGCCGCCGACACCGCCCCGAACACCGAGACGATCGCCATCGCCGACCTCAGCCTCGCCGACCTGCTCACCAGCCGCCAGAGCGGCGCGGTGCAGAATCTGCGCGACCGCCGTTTCGACCTCTACCGCGTGGACTGGAAGGACGCGCCGGCGCCAGGGATCGGGTCGCGCTGACGCGAAAAGGCCGGCGGATCGCTCCGCTCGGCCTCTCGTTCGACAGGCGTGCGTCAGATGCCCTGGCCGCCCGACACCTCGATCCGCTGCGCCGTGACCCAGCGGTTGTCCTCCGACAACAGGCTCGCGACCATCGGCCCGATATCGTCGGGCAGACCGACGCGGCCCAGCGCGGTCATGGCGGCGAACTGCCGGTTGAGGTCTTCATTGTCGCGCACCGCACCGCCGCCGAAATCGGTCTCGATCGCGCCCGGCGCCACCGTGTTCACCGCGATGCCGCGGCCGCCCAATTCCTTCGCCAGATAACGGGTGACGACCTCGATCGCGCCCTTGACTGCGGCATAGGCGGCGTAACCGGGGTAGGCGACGCGGGTCAGCCCCGACGACAGGTTCACGATCCGTCCGCCGTCGGCGATCATCGGCCGCAGCGTCTGGGTCAGGAAATAGACACCCTTGAAATGCACATCGACCAGCCGGTCGAACTGCGCCTCGCTCGTTTCGCCGATCAGCGCATAGTCGCCATGCCCGGCATTGTTGACGAGGTGGTCGAAGCTGTCGCGGCCCCACTGCTCGCGCAGCAACTTTGCCAGATTCTCCGCGAAGGGCGCGAAGGCGGCGACATCGCCCGTGTCGAGCTGGATCGCAGCGGCCTTGCGGCCCATCGCCTCGATTTCGGCAACGACGGCCTTGGCGGCCTCCGCATTGCCGAGATAGGTGATGACGACGTCGCCGCCGCGGCGGGCGATGCTGAGCGCCATATTGCGGCCGAGACCGCGGCTGGCACCGGTGATAAGGCTGATCTTGGTCATGGTCTTCACTCCTTGGCTGGATTGCCCATCCTGTGTGCCCGACCGCCGCCCGCCCGTGTTGCCACTCCCTCGCCAAAACTTGCCTATTTCTCCAAAACGCGTGCGATGACCCGCCGAATCGGGTAAATGCCCCGCATGACCGATCTGCTGCACGCCGTCCGCCGCTACACCGACGCCCATGCCGATCTCTACGGCATCGCCTCGACCCCGATCCCCGGCCTGACGACGATCCGCGCGCTCGCCCCCAGCGACCTCGCTTTCGCGATTTCGCGCCCGCTCGTCGCACTGGTGGTGCAGGGCGCAAAGCATGTGACGATGGGGACGCAGGGCTTCGCCTTCGGCGCCGGGGAATCGCTGCTGATCACCGCCGACGTGCCGACGGTCAGCCAGATCATCCGCGCCAGCCCGGCGGCGCCCTATTACAGCTTCGTGCTCGAACTCGATCCCGCGGTGATCGCCGAACTCGCCGCCGGGATGAAGGCGGTGCAGGCCGCCGACGATGCCCCCGTCCGCACCGACACCACCGATGCCGAGGTCGCCGATGCCGCCGCACGCCTGATCCGCCTGCTCGATCGCCCGGCCTCGCTACCCTTGCTCAAGGACCAACTCGTTCGCGAACTTCATTACTGGCTGCTCGCCGGGCGCCACGGCACCGCGATCCGCTGCGGCTCGGCTGGCCCGACGGCCATGTCCCGCGCATCGCCCGCGCGGTGACGATCCTGCGCACGGACTATGCGCAGCCGCTCCCCGTCGAACGGCTCGCCGCCGCCGCGGGCATGTCGCTCTCCTCCTTCCACCAGCATTTCAAGGCGGTGACCTCGCTCTCGCCGCTGCAGTTCCAGAAGCACCTGCGGCTGATCGAAGCGCGCCGCCTGATGCTGGCCGAAGGCGCCAGCGCGAGCAGCGCCGCCTTCGCGGTCGGCTACGAAAGCGTGCCGCAGTTCACCCGCGAATATCGCCGTATGTTCGGCCGCCCCCCGGTGCAGGATGTCCGCGTCGCAAGGGGCACCGCCATCGCCGCCTGACCGGCCCACGCGCCATCCCTCTTGTCACACCTTCCCTTTACGTTAAGGTAAGTTGCAAACAGCAACCGGAGAGTGTGATTCCATGGCCCTTCCCCCGATCTTCGACCGTCTGCGCCTGCCCGTCATCGGCTCGCCCCTGTTCATCGTCTCGGGCCCCGAACTCGTCATCGCGCAGTGCAAGGTCGGCGTCGTCGGCAGCTTTCCGGCGCTCAACGCGCGGCCGCAATCGCTGCTCGACGAATGGCTGCACCGGATCACCGAGGAACTGGCCGCATGGGACCGCGCCAACCCCGACCGGCCGTCGGCGCCCTACGCCGTCAACCAGATCGTCCATAAGTCGAACGACCGGCTCGAGGCCGACATCGCGACCTGTGCCAAGTGGAAGGTGCCGATCACCATCACCTCGCTCGGCGCCCGCGAGGAGCTCAACCAGGCGGTGCATGGCTGGGGCGGCATCACCCTCCACGACGTGATCGACGACCGTTTCGCGCGCAAGGCGATCGAAAAGGGCGCCGACGGGCTGATCCCCGTCGCCGCGGGCGCGGGCGGCCATGCCGGGGTGCAGTCGCCCTTCGCGCTGGTGCAGGAAATCCGCGAATGGTTCGACGGTCCGGTCGCGCTGTCGGGGGCGATCGGCCACGGCCGCTCGATCCTCGCCGCGCAGGCCTGCGGCGCCGACCTCGCCTATATGGGCAGCGCCTTCATCGCGACGGCGGAAGCAAACGCCGATCCGGGCTACAAGAACGGCATCGTCGAGGGCCGCGCCGCCGACATCGTCTATTCGAACCTGTTCACCGGCGTGCATGGCAATTATCTGCGCGGCTCGATCGTCGCGGCGGGCATGGACCCCGACAATCTGCCCGAAGGCGATTTGAAGACGATGAACTTCGGCTCGGGCGGCAACACCAAGGTCAAGGCGTGGAAGGACATCTGGGGATCGGGCCAGGGCATCAGCCCGGTACGCAGCGTCCGCCCGGTCGCCGAATTCGTCGCCGAGCTTGAGGAGCAATATCTCGCGGCGCGGCGCGAGCTGGAGGCTAAAGTCAGGCTGTAAGGCGGTGCGCCATGCGGGGCGCGGTCCGCATGCCCGCCGCCGCGGCTTCGCACCGGTTGTCGAGCGAGCGAAGCCTTACGCCGCCACCCCGTATAATTCATCCGCCCGCGCCTCGAACGCCGCGATCATTTTCCTGAGCGCCTTGTCGAACATCTGGCCCGCCAGCGCCTCGAACATGCGGCTGCGAAAGGAAAAATCGACCATGAAATCGACGCGGCAGCCGCCCTCTTCCGTCGGTACGAAATGCCATTCGTTGGTCAGGTGGCGCATCGGACCGTCGATATAGCTGACCGACACGCTGTGCGGCCGGTCCCTGTGGACGCGGCAGGAGAAGCTTTCGCGCAGCCCCTTGAAGCCGACGATCATGTCGGCGACCGCCTCATGCTCGCTGTCGCTGCGGACGCGGAGCGCGACGACCCAGGGCAGAAACTCGGGATAATGCGCGATGTCCGCGACCAGCGCGAACATCTGCTCGGCGCTGTACGGTACGACCCGGCTTTCCTGATGCCTCGGCAATCAGTCCGCCTTTGCGCGGGCGAGCTGCGCCTCGCGCGCCGCGCGCATACGCTCGAAATCGTCGCCGGCGTGGTAGGACGACCGGGTCAGCGGCGAGGCCGCGACCTGCAGGAAACCCTTGGCGCGCGCGATCTGCGCATAGGCGTCGAACGCCTGTGGCGTCACGAAATCGACGACCCTGGCGTGCTTCGGGGTCGGCTGAAGATATTGGCCCATCGTCATGAAATCGATGTCGGCGCTGCGCATGTCGTCCATCACCTGATGGACCTCCATCCGCTCTTCGCCGAGGCCCATCATGATGCCCGACTTGGTGAAGATCGACGGATCGCGGCGCTTGACGCTTTCGAGCAGGCGCAGCGACGCATAATAGCGCGCGCCGGGGCGGATCGTCGGATAGAGCCGCGGCACGGTTTCGAGATTATGGTTGTAGACGTCGGGCCGCGCATCGACGATCGCCGCGACCGCGCTTTCGGGCTTGTTGCGGAAATCGGGGGTCAGGATCTCGATCGTCGTCTGCGGCGTTTCGCGGCGCAGCGCCTCGATCACCTTGACGAACTGGCTTGCGCCGCCGTCGGGCAGGTCGTCGCGGTCGACCGAGGTGATGACGATGTGGCTCAGCCCCATCTTCGCCGCGGCGATCGCGGTATGTTCGGGCTCGAACGGATCGACCGCGCGCGGCATGCCGGTCTTGACGTTGCAGAAGGCGCAGGCGCGGGTGCAGGTGTCGCCGAGGATCATCACCGTCGCATGCTTTTTCGTCCAGCATTCGCCGATGTTCGGGCACGCCGCTTCCTCGCATACGGTGTGCAGGTTGAGTTCGCGCATCAGCTTGCGCGTCTCGGCATAGCCGGGGCTGGTCGGCGCCTTGACGCGGATCCAGTCGGGTTTGCGGGCGCGCTGCGAAGGCTGAGGCAGAGGAGCGGTCATGCGGCCCACATAGGCGCGCGCGCCGTTCTTCTCAACCATGCATCTTGTGCTAAGGCGCCGCCATGACTCGCTTTGCAGACATGATCGAGGGCTACCGGCGTTTCCGTAACGGCGGCTGGGCGGAACAGCGCGAGCGCTGGGAGCAACTGGCCGAGGGGCAATCGCCGAAAGTGATGGTGATCGCCTGCTCCGACAGCCGGTCCGAACCGTCGCAGATCTTCGACACCAATCCGGGCGAAATCTTCGTCGTGCGCAACGTCGCGGCGCTGGTGCCGCCGTTCGAGACGACGCCGGGCCGCCACGGCGTCTCGGCAGCGCTGGAGTTCGCGGTGCAGTTCCTGAGGGTCGAGGAAATCGTCGTGATGGGCCACGGCCTGTGCGGCGGTTGCCATGCCGCCTTGCACCGGACGATGGAGGGTGCCGAGCCGGGACGCGGCGGCTTTATCGCCGACTGGATCGCGATGCTCGACGATGCGAGCCGACAGATACGGGCGGACCATGCCGATATCGACAATCGCGAGGCTGAGCCGCGCGATGGAGATGGCGGCTGTGCGCGTGAGCATAGCGAATCTGCGCACTTTCCCCTGTATTCAGGAGAAGGAACGGCGCGGAACCCTGAAACTGCGCGGCGCCTTCTTCGCGATCAGCGACGGGGTGCTGCATGTGATGGACGACGCGACGGGAGATTTTGCACCGGCCTGAGGGCCCGAAACAGGGAGGATGAGATGAGCAAGAATGCGATGTGGCTGACGGTCATTTTCGTCGCCGCGATCATCGGAGCGATGCTGGGCCCTTCGCTCGGCAGCGTGGTGGGCGAAGGCACGATGCTCATCCTCGCTCCGATTTTCCTGATTGGCGTCATCGTTTTCTGCATCTGGGCGCTGTCGAGCAACAAGAGCGGCGCGAAGGCCGATCCGGCGGCCCTCGCCGAAGCGCGGCGGATGCAGGCGCCCGCGGGCAAGGCGCGCATCTATGTCACGCGCCGCGGGTTCGTGGGCGCGCTGCAGGGGGTCAATGTGACGCTCGACGGCGCGGCGACCGGGCAGATCAAGTCGGGCCAGATGCTGATGGCCGATGTCGAGCCCGGCACGCACCATATCCGCGCCGCGACCGCCAAGGCGAAACTGGCGAATGCCGGCGAGATCGCGGTCGACATCGGCGCGGGCGGGGTCGTGGTGATCGACGCCATGCTCGAAATGGGGGCGCTCAAGGGCAGCGTGAAGCTCACCCGGCTCGACACCGCCAAGGCGCGCGAGGATGTGCATGCGACCAAGCTGATCCTGTGGGAAGTGCCGCCTAGCCGGTTAGCTCTTCCTTTCGCCCGGTCGAGGTGACCCGTATCCGCGAGCAGCCGCTTTTGGGGTGGGGAGTGGACATAAAGCCCCTCCCCTTCAGGGGAGGGGTTGGGGTGGGGGCCATCGGCCTTGCGCGAGGCCGATGGCCCCCACCCGCTGCGACTAACGAACAAGTTCGTAAGTCTCGCTGCCCTCCCCTGAAGGGGAGGGCCTGATCTATTACACCGTCCCCTCCCGCCCGAAACCTGGCGCGGGCTCTCCAAACAGCCGCTCGATCGCCCCGTCCAGATAGGGCCGGTCCGCGAACAGGCGCATCGGATCGCGCCGGTTGAGCCGGAAGGTCAGGCCGTGCCGGTCGGTCAGCGCGCGGCGCAGGGTGGTCTGCAGCAACCGCAGGCGCATCGCCGCGACCCGGTGCGCTCCGCGCGGATCGCGCGACGCCTGTAGCGCGTGATGCGCGCGGATCTGCTCGACCCGCGCCGCGATGACATCGCTATACGCCTGGTGCGGCCCGCGATGCAGCGCGTGCCCCGACAGCCAGGCCAGCCGTTCGTTGCCGGGCAGCACCAGCCCGTTGAGATCGAAGCGATGCAGCGCAAAGCCTTCGTCGCCAAGACGATCGAACATCGCCGCCATCTGCGGCCGCTTCAGCAAGGCGATGGGGATCAGGTGGTGCCGCTGATACCCCGCCTCCGCCGGAGCAGCGCCCAGCCAGCGGCAGCGCGGGACGGCCGGTTTGTCCCGCCGCATCAGCGGTCGTGGCTGAATTCGACCAGCACCGTCGCCGGCCCTCCGTCCGGTCGCGCGCGCGGCGTCAACCCGACCCATTCGCCGCTGGCCAGTCCCGGCGTCCGCTGCGCCCGCTCGACCGGTCCGTTGAGCATCATGTCGAGCGCGAGCCGCGCGAGCCGCTTGACCATCGCCGCCATGTCCCATCCGGGCGGCACCGGAGCCTCCAGTTCCTGCCCGCAAAGGGTGGCGAGCCCGCGCGTCGCGACCGTCTCGCCCGCCGCCCCATCGCGGCGGCGAAAGGCCACCAGATGCAGCACCGGTGGCATGCCGCTCGTCTGCATCTCGGCGATAGCGCTGCGGAACTGGCCGGCATCGGTCCAAAGCCGCGCGGGAGACCAGAAGAGTTGCCGCGCCCCGAAGAGGTCGATCAACAGCACCAGCATCCGGTAGAATTGGTCGAAGGACGGCCGCTCCGCTCCCGGATCGACCTCGGGAGTAAAAAACCAGCAGTTGCCGCGCCAATCGCTGGGCAGGGAGACGCCGAGCAAGCTTGTCGCCCGGTCGTCCGGGTCGGCGATTCCTTTCCTCAGCGGCCCGGCACGACCGGCAAGGACCCGCAGATTACCGAAGCACAGGCGGAACATCGCGGCTTCGGCGCCGGTCGACGCCACGGCTTCGGGCCGAAGCCCCATATGGCGCAGCGCGGTTTCCGGCGCGTCGGATGATGCCGACAGCAATCCCGACCCTGCCAGCAGGACGAACGGAGCCTCCGGCGGGGTCACGGCGTCGCGGCTACCGGCATCCATGCGTTCAGTCCCGCTTCCATTGGCTAGAGCATCGCAAGACCCCGCCGCGAGCGCAAGCCGCTCTGCCCGCGATGCCTCCGAAACGGATGCACCGTCAGATCGCGACCTGGCTGCCCAGTTCGACCACGCGGTTGGTCGGCAGGCGGAAATATTCCATCGCGCTTTCCGAATTGCGCAGCATCCACGCGAACAATTTCTCCCGCCAGATCGGCATGCCCGGCTTGGCCGCGGCGATCAAAGTCTGGCGCGACAGGAAAAAGCTGGTCTCGAGCATCTTGAAGGCGCCGCCGCAGCCTGTGACGCGGTGCAGCGCCGCCGGCACGTCGACCGGCTGCATGAAGCCGTAATTCAGGATCAGGCGATGGAACCCCTGCCCCAGATCGTTGAGCTGACAGAATTTCGCCTCATCGACAAAGGGCACGTCGGCGACCTTGATCGTCAGCAGGATGATCCGTTCGTGCAGCACCTTGTTGTGCTTCAGATTGTGGAGCAGCGCGTGCGGCACGCCGTCGGCGGTCGAGGTCATGAACACCGCGGTCCCCGGCACGCGGGTCGCGCTGGTCGCCGCCGATTTGACGAAGATCGGGATCGGCATCGCGCCTTCGGCCATTTCCTGCTGCATCAGCTTGCGCCCGCGCGACCAGGTGGTCAGCATCGTGAAGATCGTCAGGCCGATCGCCAGCGGCACCCAGCCGCCATCGGGCACCTTGATCAGATTGGCGCCGAAATAGGCGATGTCGACGATGAAGAACACGGCAAGGACCGGCAACGCCTTCCACGCCGGCCATCTCCACAGCGCGAACAGCACCACGCTCATCAGGCAGGTGTCGATGAACATCGCGCCGGTCACCGCGATGCCATAGGCTGCTGCGAGATTACTCGACGAGCCGAAGCCGAGGACGAGGATGATCACCATCACCATCAGGCCCCAGTTGACGAGCGGTATGTAGATTTGCCCGGCCGCCGACGCGCTGGTGTGGTCGACACGCAGGCGCGGCATGAAACCGAGCTGGATCGCCTGCTGGGTCAGCGAAAAGGCGCCGGTGATCACCGCCTGGCTGGCGATGATCGTCGCCAGGATCGTCAGCAGCACGACCGGGATGCGCCAATCGTCGGGCACCATCAGGAAGAAGGGATCCTGCAGCAATTCGCTTGCGGGACGCACCTGCTCCGCCAGCACCATCGCGCCCTGGCCCATATAGTTCAGCATCAGCGCCGGCATGACGAAGAACATCCAGCTCAGCCCGATCGGCGTGCGGCCGAAATGCCCCATGTCGGTATAGAGCGCCTCGGCCCCCGTCACCGCGAGCACCACGGCCCCCAGCGCGATAAAGGCCGTAAAGCCGTCGCTGTAGAAAAAGCGCAGCGCGTTGATCGGGTTCAGCGTCTCGACGATGATCTGCGGATGATCGACGATATGCAGGACGCCAAGCATCGCAAGCACCGCGAAATACAGCAGCATGACCGGCCCGAAAAGCGCCCCTACCTTGGCCGTCCCGCGCGACTGGATCGCGAACAGGCCGATCAGGATGGCAAGCGCGATGGGCACGATATAGGGCTGGAATCCGGTATTGACGTATCCCAGCCCCTCGGTGGCCGACAGCACCGACATGGCAGGCGTGATCATGCTGTCGCCATAGAAGAGCGCCGTCGCGAATACGCCCAGCAGCACGAGCGGCCAGCTCCAGCGCTTGCCTTCCGACGAGCGGCTGATCAGCGCCAGCAACGCCATGCTGCCGCCCTCGCCCTTGTTGTCGGCCTTGGTGATCGTCATCACATATTTGAAGGTCACCACCAGCATCATCGACCAGAAGACGAGGCTCAGCACGCCATAGATGTGCAGGCTGTCGGTCTCGATGCCGTAATGGCCGGAAAAGGTTTCGCGGAAGGCGTATAGCGGGCTGGTTCCGATATCGCCGAACACGACGCCGATCGCGCCGACGGCGAGCTTCAGCTCGGCCATCGCCATGATGGCCATGGCCATGCGCGGTCTCTGCGGCGCTTGCGGCGGCCCCTTCGGTATCGTCCGCCGCCATTGGCGACTCAACAGTCATCGCGCGCCTTTAGACCAGCCGCAGGAAAAGGGAAGTGTCACCGTGCGCCGGGGGTTTCGGGGGCGGTTTCGGGCGAAGAATCGGCTAGGCGGCAGGGCCGGCCCCAGCGCCTGCCGCAGCTCGGCGAGCCGCGCCTCGAGGTCGGGCCGCCACGGCGCGTCGGCCGGGCTGCGTTCGAGCAACTGTCCCCACACCGCCTCGGCGCCTTTCAGGTCGCCGCCCTGCGCGAGCGCCAACCCCGCGAAGAAGGGCGGCGCGGGATGCGACGGATCGCGCTTCGCCGCCTCTTCGAACGCCAGCGCCGCGGCGGGCGACATCGTACCGCCGCCATGCGCGACGAGCGCATTGCCCAGCCCGACCCACAGATCGACATTGTCGGGATATTTTTCGAGCCCCTTCTCGAGCGTCTGCGCCGCGAGCCCATATTTCTTCGAGCGGGCAAATCCGTCGGAGATTCCCAGCCACGGCGCCGCCGGGCCGAAACGATCGGTCATACCCTGCCGCCGGTCGGTGATTACCTCGCCGAAGCCCTCGGGCTCGGCCGGGGCCGCGACCGGCTTGCCCGGCAGCGACGGCTTCCCCTGCAGCGCATAGCCGGCAAGGCCCAGCATTACCGCCGCCGCGGCCAGCGGCCGCGCGCCGCCGGGCAGCTTGCCGAGAAACATGATGCCGCCGACGGTCAGCGCCGCTGCGAGCATGATCAGGATCCAGATCATGCCTCGCCCCCGCTGTCGCCGCCGCCGCGCCGGAAGCGCCCGAAGGCGAGCCAGCCGCCGAGCGCGAGGAACAGCAAGGGGCCGATCCACAGAAACGCCGTCGCCGTGTCGAACGGAGGGTCGTAGCTCACCCAATTGCCATAGCGCGCGATCAGCCAGTCGCGGATCGCATCGGGGCTCTCGCCCGCCGCGATCTTGGTCCGCACCTCGTTGCGCATGTCGCTAGGCCAGCGGCGCGTCGCTGTCGGCGATCGACTGGCCCTGGCAGACCAGGCAGCGCAGCGTTTCCATCAGCGCCTTCGCCTTCGCCTCCTTGGCCGGATCGGCGAGCTGCTGATAGGCATAGGGCAGCCGAGCGGCAGGCGATCCTGCGCGATGGCCGGCGCGGCCGCGATCGCCAGCCATGCGATCAGGGCGGTGCCCCGCCTCATTTCATCGCCTCCAGCCTGGCGATGATTTCGGGGACCTGCTCCTGCAGGATCACGCCCTGGATCTGCTCGCGGATGATCCCCTTGCCGTCGATCAGGAAGGTTTCGGGCACGCCGGACGATCCCAGCGCGATCTGCACGCTGCTCTGCACGTCGGACCCGATGCGGTCGAACGGATTGCCGACCTCGTTCAGGAATTGCGCGACATCGTCGGGCCGGTCGCGGATCGCGATGCCGTCGATCGGGATTCCCGCCGCCTTCAGCGCCTCGAGCTGCGGCGCCTCGGCGCGGCACGGGATGCACCAGCTTGCGAAGACGTTGACCAGCCGCGGCCTGCCGTCGGCGAGCTGGCTGCTCTTCAGCCCCTCGACCCCCGCGGTCGCGGGGGGCAGGTCGAACAGCGGCATCGGCTTGTTGATCCATTGCGACTGGATCAGCGTCTCGCCCGGCACCGTCAGCCGGTAGACGAAGGCACCGAACAGCAGCCCCATGATCGCCAGCGGCGCAAAAAGCACGAGATTGCCCTTCGCCGGTCCGCCGTCGCGGCGCGATTGCACGCGATAGGCGAGGTATCCGACGACGCAGACCGACAACAGGAACAGCGCCAGCTTGACGAAGAACATGATCTCGCGATCCGTCATTTCCAGCGATCCCGATCCTTGCGCGCCCTGCGCGCCCGCCACAAGGTGAGCAACTGCGCCCGCCCGAGCATCGACAGCGCCGCGCCGAGCGCGATCAGCGCGCCGCCCAGCCATATCCACCACACCAGCGGCTTCCACCACAGGCGGAGCTGATAGCGGTCCGCGCCATCGGCCCCGGCCACCGGCTGCCCCAGCACGACATAGAGCTGCCCGCCCGGCCGCGTCAGCAGCGCCGCCTCGTTGGTCTCGGTCGGCGCGGTGCCCATCAAGCCGGGGAACATCCGCGATTCGGGCTTCAGCACGTGCGAGGCGCCGCCCGATGTCGCGATCAGCGTGCCTTCGATCGCGGTATAGTTCGGCCCCGCCACCGGCCGCACGCCCTTGAACAATACCTCATAGCCGGCGACCTTGATCGTGTCGCCGGGCGCCGCCGCGACCAGCCGTTCCTTGATGAAGGCGCTCTCCGCCCCCATGCCCGCCAGCGCCACCGCGACCCCGAAATGCGCGATCACCATGCCCCAGGTCGGCAGCGGCGTGCGGCGCAGATTGCGGCCCCACAGCGGCGCGAGGCTCGCCACCGCGACGACGCCCGCCACCGTCATGCCGAGCAGCGGCAATATCCCGATCCTGCCTCCGAAAATGACGAGCAGCACCAGCACCAGCGCCCCCGCGAACACCGCCATCGGCAACCGTGCCCACAGTTTCTGGCCGTCGTCCTTGCGCCAGGCCAGCAGCGGCCCCGCGACCATGACGAGGCACAGGATCAGCGCCAGCGGCCCCGCGACCTTGTTGTAATAGGGCGGGCCGACCGAAATCTTCTCGCCCAGCGCCTCGGCGACGATCGGATAGAGGGTGCCGAGCAGCACCAGCGCGAGGATCGTCGTCAAGAGCAGGTTGTTGATGACCAGCGATCCCTCGCGGCTCAGCAGCGCGAACTTCTTGCCCTCGGCGACCGTCCCCGCGCGCAGCGCGAACAAAGTCAGCGCGCCGCCGATATAGATCGCCATCAGCGCGAGCAGGAAGGTGCCGCGCTCGGGATCGACCGCGAAGCTATGGACGCTGGTCAGGAGGCCCGACCGCACGATGAAGGTGCCGACCATCGACATCGAGAAACCGATCACCGCCAGCATTACCGTCCAGGCGCGCAGCGCGTTGCGCGTCGCCGTCACCGCGACCGAATGGAGCAACGCCGCGCCCGCGAGCCAGGGGATCAGCGAGACATTCTCGACCGGATCCCAGAACCACCAGCCGCCCCAGCCCAGTTCATAATAGGCCCAGTAGCTGCCCGCGGTGATGCCGAGCGTCAGGAAGATCCAGCTCCCCAGCACCCACGGCCGCATCGCGCGGGCGAAGGCGGGTCCGATCTCGCGCGTGATCAGCGCGCCGACCGCGAAGCTGAACGCCACCGACAGCCCGACATAACCGACGTAGAGCGTCGGCGGGTGAAAGGCGAGGCCGGGGTCCTGGAGCAGCGGATTGAGACCCTGCCCGTCGGGCGGCGCCACCGGCAGGCGCTTGAACGGGTTCGACGAAAAGATCAGGAAGGCGAAGAAACCGAGGCTCAGCGCCGCCTGCGCCGCGAGCGTCGCGATCAGCGTATCCTCGCGCAACCTTTTCTCGAAGATCGCGACCAGCGCCCCTGAAATGCCCAGGATCGTCAGCCACAGCAGCATCGACCCTTCATGATTGCCCCATGCCCCCGCGACCTTGAACAGCATCGGTTTCAAACTGTTGCTGTTGCGCGCGACCAGCTCGACCGACATGTCCGACCGCACGAACAGCGCGATCAGCAGGGCAAAGGCGAGTGCGGTCAGCACCCCCTGCGCCACGCTCGTCGGCCGCACCAGCGCCGCCAGATCCTTCTGCCCGCCGCGCAGATAGATCGTGCCCGCGACCAGCGACAGGCACGCGAGCGCCGCCGCGATCCAGAGCAGCGCGAGGCCGAGTTCGGCGATCATCCGATCGTCGCCCTGATTTCGAACGCCGCCCCCGCGCAGGCGGGGGCCGCATCCGGTTTACGCGGCGGCGCAGGAACAGGCCGACAGCGGCCCCCGCCTGCGCGGGGGCGACGGGAATGAAGCAGGCTCATCCCTGCGGCGCCGCCTTGGCCAGGCCCTTGGGCATCTCGCCCATCTGCGGCGGCATGTACCGCTCGTCGTGCTTCGCCAATATGCGGTCCGCGACGAAGGTCCCGTCGGCGCGCATCCGCCCGTCGGCGACCATGCCGCTTTCCTCGGCGAACAGGTCGGGGACGATGCCGGTGAACTGCACCGGCACCGACGCCTTGCCGTCGGTTGCGACGAAACGGATCGTCACCCCGTCGGCCTGCCGTTCGATGCTCCCCGCCGCGACCATGCCGCCCAGCCGCATCGGCTCGCCGACGACCGCCTTGCCCGCCCTGATCTCCTGCGGGGTGCGGAAATAGGCGGCCTCGTCGCGCAGCGCGCTCGCGCCGAGCACCCCCGCCCCCGCGACACCGGCAAGCGCGACCAGCGCCAGGATCAGTCTTTGATGCTTCGCCTTCATTTGCGATTCCTGCGCAGCGCGTCGCTGCGCTTTTCGGCCTTGGTCATCGCGCGCCAGCTCGTCCACAGCACCGCGCCGGTCAAGAACATGGTCAGCCCATAGGCGGCGGCCACATAGGCCCATTGCCCGCTCCCGCTGATCACCCCGGTCATGCGTCAATGCCCCCGGCCATATCAATTCTCGTCGTCGGCGAGCCGCCGCAGCCGCGCCGCGACGCGGTTGTCGGCGATGATCCGCCGCATCCGCATCAGCACGATGGCGCCGAATAGCAAGGAAAAACCCAGCAAGGTCAAGCCCAGCGGCCACAGCAGCGCGCCGTCGATGCTCGACCCGCGCACGGTGATGCTCGGCCCCTGGTGCAGGCTGTTCCACCACACGACGCTGCGGTTGATGATCGGGATGTTGATCGCGCCGACCAGCGCATAGACGGCGGCGCCGCGCGACAGCGTCCCGCCCTGTTTCTGCCCCTCGTCGCCGCCCGTCAGCGCGATGAAGCCCGCATAGAGAAAGAGCAGGACGAGCATCGAGGTCATCCGCCCGTCCCATTCCCACCAGGTCCCCCAGGTCGGCTTGCCCCAGATCGACCCGGTGGCAAGACAGAGCGCGGTAAACAGCATCCCCGGCACCGCGATGGCGCGCGCGGCGATTCCCGCCAGCGGATGCCGCCAGACGAGTTGCACGAGTCCCGCGACCGCCAGGCTCGTCCAGCCGCCCATGCCCAGCCACGCCGACGGCACATGAACGTAGAGGATGCGCGCGGTTTCGCCCTGCTTGTAATCGCCCGGCACCAGTGCCAGCCCCGCCCACGCCCCGCCGAGCAGCAGCAACAGCCCGACGCCGAGCAGCCACGGCGTCAGCGGCTTCGCGATCGCGAGGAAGCGGGTCGGATTGGCGTAAGCGTGCATCGGTTCGCGTCGTCTTTAGGTGAGGCCGATTTATCGGTCCAGTGAATTGCCTGGCGCGACCCGGCGGCGCCTCTGTCGCGCGTGCCGCGGACGAGGTCAAGTCCGGGGCTTGCGGGACCGGCGCGGCGGGTTGCGGACGTTGGCGGACAGTGCAGGGATGATCTGATCTCCCCTCCCGCAGGCGGGAGGGGCAGCGAGACTTACGAACTTGTTCGTTAGTCGCAGCGGGGTGGGCCATCGCACCGTCGATGCCCACCCCCAGCCCCTCCCGCCTGCGGGAGGGGAGATCGACATCCGCTCCGCACCCCAAACTCGCCCTCCCCGCCCCCTCACCCTTCCGGCCGCGTCCAGATCCAACTCCCCGTCACCCCCGCCGCGATCACCGGCGCCATGACCCACGGCCATGGCGAAAAGATCGCCGCCAGCACGATGCTCACCGCGAATGCCACCGTCGCCGCGATCTTGCCCTTGCGGCTGATCGCACCCTTCTCGCGCCAGGCGACGATGTGATGGCCAAAGGTCGGATGGTTCAGCAGCCACGCCTCGAGCCGCGGCGACGAGCGCGCGAAGCAGAAGGCGGCGAGGATCACGAACGGCACCGTCGGCAGCAACGGCAGAAACGCCCCGATCGCGCCGAGCGCGAGCGACAGCCAGCCGCAGACGAGGTAGAAATGCCGCTTCATTGCTCGAGGGCTTAGCGGAAATCGGAACCCGCGCCAGCCTTCTTCCCCGTTCCCCGGCGAAAGCCGGGGCCCAGAATGCCTAACGCCAGCTTCGCGCTCGTCCGCGCTGGACCCCGGCTTTCGCCGGGGAACAGCAACAGCATCATCCCCGCCCGATCAGCTTCTGCGCCATCCGGTCCGCGACCACCGACGCCGGTGTCCCGCTCGCCTTGCTCTCGGCCCAGATGTCGGCCAGCCGGCCGGGGATCTGGCGGATGCGGCTCTCGACCTCCTCGCGGCTCCCCTGCCCCAGATATTCGAGCGCGACGTTGATGATGCCGCCCGCGTTGATCACATAATCGGGGGCATAGACGATACCGCGGTCGTGGATGCGCTGGCCGTCGGCCGTGGTCGCAAGCTGGTTGTTCGCGCCGCCCGCGACGATCGGCACGTTGAGCTTTTCGATGCTCTGCTCGGTCAGGATCGCGCCCAGCGCATTGGGGCTCAGGACATCGGCCTCGATCTCCATGATCGCCGCCGAATCGGCGAGCTCGGCGCCGAGTTCGTCGGCGAGCGCCTTCGCGCGCGCCAGATTGACGTCGGCCAGCGTCAGCTTCGCGCCGTCGGCCGCCAGCCGCCGCGCGACCCCGCCGCCGACGCTGCCCACGCCCTGGATCGCAACGCGCACGCCCCTGGCGCTGTCCGCGCCCAGTCCCTGCTTGATCGCGGCGCGAATACCCAGATAGACGCCGAGCGCGGTCAGCGGGCCGGGGTCACCACCCGCCTCGCCGCTCGCCACCGGCAGGCCGCTGACGTGCTTGGTATGCTGCGAGATCGCGACCATGTCGGCGTCGGACATGCCGACATCCTCGGCGGTGACATAGGCACCGCCCAGCGATTCGACCGCACGGCCGAACGCTGCGAGCAAGTCCGGCGTCTTCTCCACCCCCTCGTCGGCCAGGATCACGCCCTTGCCGCCGCCCATCGGCAGGCCCGCCATGGCATTCTTGTAGCTCATCCCGCGCGACAGGCGCAGCGCGTCGGTGATCGCGGCCTTGCGCTGCGGATAATGCCAGTAACGCACCCCGCCCGCGCCGGGGCCGAGGTGGGTCGAGTGGACGGCGATGACCGCGGTCAGCCCGCTGTCGCGATCACGGAACATATGGACATGCTCATGATCGTCGAAATCGGCGAAATCCCAGACAGCAGACATGCGCGACTCCCTCGCGTTAGAAAATTACGTCAAGACGTAATAATCCGACAGGCGCTGGGTGTCACCCCAAATCCCGCATAGGCGCAACGATCAAGAAAATGGGGCGACCAACGGGGCTCGAACCCGTGACCTCCGGTACCACAAACCGGCGCTCTGACCAACTGAGCTATGATCGCCACACGCCGCGCGCAAAGCCGCTGCGACAGCGCGCGGCGATAGGCGCGGCAGGGCCCGTTCGTCAAGCATTGTTCGTGTCGTACATGCCCCCTAAAAGCGCGGCATGAGCGACAAGATCGTGGACATGGCGACTTCGGGCGCCGACCGCACCGCCGAACGGCTCGCCGCCGTGCCCGGCGTCCGCCGCGCGCCGACCGCGAAGCTGCAGCAATTCATGCTGCCCGGCTTTCTCGATCCCGAAACCTGCGCCGCGCTGATCGAGCGGATCGACCGCGACGTCCGCCCCTCGACGATCGCCGACCCCAATGGCGACGACAGCTTTCGCACGAGCACGACCTGCGACCTCGACCACCGCGATCCCGTCGTCCGCGCGGTAAACGACCGGCTTCACGCGCTCACCGGCATCCCGACCGAATATGGCGAGCCGCTGCAGGGCCAGCGCTACGACGTCGGGCAGGAATTCAAGGCGCACACCGATTTCTTCGACCCGCGCGGCGCCGACTGGGACACCTATTGCGCCATCCCCGGCCAGCGCAGCTGGACATTGATGGTCTATCTGAACGAACCGCCCGCGGGCGGCGCGACGCGCTTCCTCGCCACCGGCAAGATGCACCAGCCCGAGGAGGGCAAATTGCTCGCCTGGAACAATGTCCGCCCCGACGGCACCACCAACGACGACACGCTCCACCACGGGATGAAGGTGCGCAAGGGACGCAAGTACATCATCACCAAATGGTTCCGTGAGCGGCCCTGGCCGTGGGCGGAGGGGGAGCTGGACTAAACGCCACCCTCAAAAACCCGTTCGTGTCGAGCGTAGTCGAGACACTTATTTGACGCGCTTGCCTTCGTGGTGTCTCGACTTCGCTCGACACGAACGGAAGTCGGGGGCGGTTCATACCGCCCCCCGATCCGCCTACCTCACCAGCCGATATTGAAAGCTCAGCGTCAGCGTGTTCGACACCTGCCCCGGCTCGACCGGCGTCGCCTTGCCCGCCGCTTCCATCGCCTGCAGGCGCACCATCGGGACCGGCGGCATCGGCCCGCCGAAGCTGCCCTCGCTGATCGACACCAGTTCGGCGCCGCGATAGCCCGCAAGCCGCGCATAGTCGGCCGCCTTCGCCTCGGCCTCCTTGATCGCCGCGCCGCGCGCGCCCACGAGCTGCGCGTCGGCATCCTTCACCCCGAACCACGGTCCGTCGATATTGGTCCCGCCCGCCGCGACCAGCGCGTCGAGCAGCGCGCCGATTTCGTCGATCTTCGACGTCGTGGCGCGGACCGTGTTCGATACCTGATAACCGACGAAGCGCGGGGACTGGCCGTTGCCGCTATTGTTGTAGTCGTATTGCGGCGACAGGCTGATACCGCTCGTCTGGATATCCTCGGCCTTGATCCCGCGCGCCTTGGCGGCGGCGATCAGCTTGTCCATCGCGGCCGCATTGAGGCGCATCGCCTCGACCGCTGTCGGCGCGGTGGTCTGCACGCCCGCGCCGACCGTCGCCTGGTCGGGGCGCGAGCGCACCTCCTGGTTGACGCTGAAGCTCAGGATCGGTCCCTGCACATTCGCTGTCGTCACCGTCGTGCCTCCCTGCTGCTGTGCAAGCGCGGGCGTGGCCGCCATCAGCGCGAGTCCACTGGCCATAGCGGTGAGCATATGCTTCGTCATTGTTTTCTCCTGTGGCCGGAAGCCCGGCCGTGATGAATTCCCGCCCCCTAACGCAGACGGGGCCGGTGCGTTCCGGCCTTTGCGGCGACGGCGCTTGCATGACGCTGAACAGGCCAGTAGCGAGCCGTTCATCATGGCAGCCCCGATCTTATCTTATGAAGGCCTCGGCCTGGTCCAGGGCAGCGGCTGGCTGTTCCGGGACCTCGACATCTATGTCGGCGAGCGCGACCGGCTCGCGCTGATCGGCCGCAACGGCGCGGGCAAGACGACCCTGCTCAAATTGCTCGTCGGCCGGATCGAGCCCGACAAGGGCAAGCGCGTGATCGTTCCCGGCACCCAGGTCGTGATGCTCGAACAGGAACCCGATTTCCGGCCTTTCGCGACGCTGATGGACTTCGCGGTCGCGGGAACCGACGCCCCGCCCGAGCATGAGGTCGCGGCGATCGCCGACCAGCTCGGCATCGACATGAACCGCACCGCCGCCAGCGCCTCGGGCGGCGAGCGCCGCCGTGCCGCGCTCGCCCGTGCCTTGGCGCAGAACCCCGACGTGCTGCTGCTCGACGAGCCGACCAACCATCTCGACCTCGCGGCGATCGACTGGCTCGAAAGCTGGCTCGCGCGCTACACCGGCGCCTTCGTCGTCATCAGCCACGACCGCACCTTCCTCACCCGCCTCACCCGCCAGACCCTGTGGCTCGACCGCGGCAGCATCCGCCGCAAGGAAATCGGTTTCGGCGGGTTCGAGGAATGGACCGAGGCCGTCTTTGCGGAGGAAGCCCGCGCCGCGCAGAAACTCGATTCGAAACTGCGGCTCGAGGCGCACTGGCTCGAACGCGGCGTCACCGCGCGGCGTAAGCGCAACCAGGGACGGCTCGAAAAATTGAAGGAAATGCGTGCGACCCGCGCCGCGATGATCGGCGGCCCCGGCGTCGCGAAACTCGGGCTCGCGAACGACGATGTCCGCTCGAAATCGGTGATCGTCGCGGAGAATATCTCGAAGAGCTTCGGCGACCGTACGATCATCAGGAATTTCGATTTCCGCGTCCAGCGCGGCGACCGCATCGGCATCGTCGGCGCCAATGGCGCGGGCAAGTCGACCCTGCTCAAGCTGCTCACCGGCGAGATCGCCCCCGACAGCGGCAGCGTCACCCTCGCCCCGACGCTCGATGGCATCGTCATCGACCAGCAGCGCAGCCTGCTGTCGCCCGAAAAGCGCGTCCGCGACATCCTCGCCGACGGCGGCGACTGGGTGGAGGTGCGCGGGGTCAAGAAGCATATTCAGGGCTATCTGAAGGAATTTCTCTTCGACCCCGGCGTCGTCGAGGCGAGCGTCGGCGCGCTGTCGGGCGGCGAGCGCTCGCGCCTGCTGCTGGCGCGCGAATTCGCCCGCGAATCGAACCTGCTCGTCCTCGACGAGCCGACCAACGACCTCGACCTCGAAACGCTCGATCTGCTCCAGGAGGTCATCGCCGACTATGCCGGCACGGTCCTGCTGGTCAGCCACGACCGCGATTTCCTCGACCGCACCGTGACCGTGACGCTCGGCCTCGACGGATCGGGCAAGGTCGACATCGTCGCGGGGGGGTATGCGGACTGGGAAGCCAAGCGCGCGAAGCCGAACGCCGCCAAGGCCAAGTCGGCTTCGACCGAAGCCGCTCCGCCCCCTCCGCAGGCACGCAAGAAGCTGAGCTACAAGGACCAGCGCGACTACGATCTGCTCCCGGCGCAGATCGAGGCGATCGAGACGGAGATGGCGGACATCGAGGCCGAGCTTTCCGACGGCAATCTCTTCACGCGCGACCATGCGCGCTTCGCCGCGCTGACGGGCAAGCTCGAGGCGCTGCGCGAAGAGAAGGCGGCGGCGGAGGATCGCTGGCTCGAGTTGGCGGAGGCTGTTGAGGCGTTGGGATAAGCTGCATCACTGTGCCAGCCGATAGATGTCGGCTTTGGGGGGTGGGAAGCGGACATTTGAGGAATGAACTGGATTCCCCTCCCGCAAGCGGGAGGGGCAGCGAGACTTGGGCGCTTGCGCCCTAGTCGCAGCGGGGTGGGCTATTTCGACGTCGCTGCCCACCCCCAACCCCTCCCGCCTGCGGGAGGGGAGACAAACGTCCGCTATCGCCCGAAACCGGCCGCCCCCCTCACCCCGTCCCATAAAACCGCGCCAGCCGATCCAGCGCCAGGCCCAGCACCAGCTTCCCCGACCGCGCCTAGCCAGCCCAGCCCTTTCTCCGCGCAACCGATCCCCTCGCCCGCACAGATCACCCGCCAGCAGATGTCCGCCAGCCCCGGTCCCGCCGCGTCGAGCGCCGCATGAAAGCGCCGGTGCGCGTCGATCCGTGCCAGCGACGCATCCGCCGCCCTTGCTCCGCCAAGCGACTTCGCCGGCGCCGCGGCATCCCAGCGCATCGTCACCCGCGCCGCCAGCCCCGCGCGCTCATAATCGGCGCGCAGCCGTTCACCGGCGGCCAGTTGCGCCGCGCTCAGATGCCCGCGCGCCGCAAGCCAGGCGATCGGGCTTTCAGCGACATTGACCGTTACGTGCCGCATTACCTGCGGTCCCGCCTTGTCCGGATCGAGCCGGTCGTCCGGGTGAAGCTGTGTTTCGAGCCGGCGTGCCGTCATGCGATTCTCCCTGCCAAAAGCCTTGCTTGACAATGGAATGTTTTTTAGGAAAGAAGAAACCGATTTGGTTATTGCACAAATTGACGATGAGGTCGCCATGATCAACAGCATCCGCGCCGTCCGCCGCGCCAAGGGACTGACGCTCGAAGAGGTCGGGCAGCGCTGCGACCCGCCGACCACCGCACAGACCATCGGCCGCCTCGAAACCGGAACCCGCACGCTGTCGCTCGGCTGGATGAACCGCATCGCGAGGGCGCTCGGCGTGGAGGCATCCGAACTCGTTCAACTCCCGCACGATACCCAGCTCACGATCACCGCGCTGCTCGGCCCCGAAGGCGCCATCGCCCCGACGCGCGTCGAACAGGCGCTCACCGCCCGCCCGAGCGAGGATATGGTCGCGGTCCGCGTCTCGGCCTCGATCGGCGACTATCGCGCCGGCGACGAAATCTGGTGCCGCAAGCTTGAAGGCGACTGGGTCGGCGCGCTCAACCGCGACCTGCTCGTCCCTCGTCCCGCTCGGCCGCTTCTTTTTCGCGCGCCTGCTCAACGTCGACGGCGAAAAGCTCCACCTGCTCCCGCTCGGCGCCGAGCCAGCGGCAGCAGGTCGTCAGCAACCCGCCCTGGGCCGCGGTAGCCGTGCGGCTGATCCGCAGCCTATAGGAAAATCCCGCTCGCCATGAGCTTGTCGAAGGGCCGTCCTTTTTCTTCTTCGGCGTTACAAAGGAAGAACGGTGCTTCGACAAGCTCAGCACAGACGGACGATAGAGCGGACATGACCCCGCTCCGCGTCCTCAGCATCGCTACCCTTTTTCCCGACGCCGCGCGCCCGAACTTCGGGCTCTTCGTCGAAAGCAGCCTCCGCGCCCTCGCATCCCAGCCCGGTATCGACCTGACCGTCGTCGCGCCGGTCGGTCTGCCTCCCTTCCCGCTGTCGCTCCACCCGCGTTACCGGGCGTTACGCGCCCTCCCTCTGCGCGAGGATTGGAACGGCCTCGCCGTCCACCGCCCGCGCTTCGCCCTGCTCCCGAAGATCGGATCGCGCTTCAACCCGGCGAAGATCGCTCGCGCGGTCCTCCGCGCCATCGGCGACCGCCGGTTCGATGTCGTCGATGCCCAATTCTTCTACCCCGACGGCCCGGCGGCAATGCGTGTTGCGAAAAAACTCGGTCTGCCCTTCTCTGCCAAGGCGCGCGGCGCCGATATCAGCCATTTCGGCCACGACCCTGCCACCGCCCCGCAACTGCTCGAAGCCGCGCGCAAGGCCGCGGGCCTGCTCGCCGTCTCCGGCGCGATGCGCCGCGACATGGCCGCGATCGGCATCGACGCGGGCAAGGTCGCGGTCCACTATACCGGCATCGACACCGCACGCTTCACCCCCGGCGACCGCACCGCCGCGCGGACCGCGCTCGGCATGGGCGGCGCCCCCGCGATCCTGACCGTCGGCGCCTTGATCCCGCGCAAGGGTCAGGCGCTCGTGATCGAAGCGCTTCCCGCGCTTCCCGGCGTCCATTACTGGCTCGCGGGCGCGGGCGAAGACCAGGCCCGCTACCGCGCCCTTTCGGAAAAACTCGGTGTCGAAACCCGCGTCCACTTCCTCGGCCCCGTCGCCAACGCCGGGCTGCCGCAGCTTTACCGCGCCGCCGATATCGTCGTCATGCCTTCCGCCAGCGAAGGGCTCGCCAATGCCTGGGTCGAGGCGCTCGCGTGCGGCACCCCGATCGTCATCAGCAGCGCCGGCGGTGCCGCCGAACTCGTGACCTCGCCCGTCGCCGGCCGCATCGTCGAGCGCACTCCGGCGGCCATCGCCGACGCCGTACAGGCGCTCCTTGCCGCCCCGCCCGCACCCGCCGAGGTCGCGGCCACGCTCGCCGGCCGTTTCGGCTGGGACCGCAACGGCCGCGAACTCGCCGCGCATCTGCGCCGCTGCGCACAAAAATAAGGGGGGCCGAAGCCCCCCTCCGATCCCCTGTCCGGACGCCCGCGATCAGACGACCGCACCGTCGTCCTTGCGTTCGACGCGCTCGGCGCCGCCGACGCCCGACGTCGTACGCGGCACGAAGCTGTCGGGTCCGACCTTCAGCCACACCAGCACCGGCGTCGACATCAGCACCGACGAATAGCCGCCGATGAACACGCCGAACAGCATTGCGGCGGTGAAGCCGAAGATGACATCCGGCCCGAAGATCAGCAGCACGCCGAGCGCGAGCAGCATCGCGAGCGTGGTCATCACCGTCCGCGACAGCGTCTCGTTGATGCTGAGGTTGAGGAGCGGGATGATCTCCATCTTCCGGTATTTCTTCAGATTTTCGCGGATGCGGTCATAAACGACGATCGTGTCGTTGAGCGAATAGCCGACGATGGTGAGCAGCGCCGCGACGCTGTTCAAATCGAACTGCATCTGCGTCACCGCGAACAGGCCGAAGGTCAGCGACACCTCGTGGAACAGGCGCCCCAGCGCGCCGACGCCGAACTGCCATTCGAAGCGGACCCAGATGTAGATCGAAATGCCCAATATCGCGAGCGCCAGGCTGATCGCGCCGGTGCGCAGCAATTCGCCCGACACCTTGCCCGACACGGTTTCGACCGTCCCGGTCCTGGCCGTCGGAAAGGCCTTGGCGATCCCCGCGACAAGCTGTTCGCCCGCGCGGTCGGCGGTCGCCTTGCCGCCCTCGGGCAGCGCGGTGCGGATCGACACCGCCTTGTCGGACCCGAATTGCTGGATCGTCGCTTCGCCGAGCCCGATGTCCGCGACCTTCTCGCGAGATCTCGTCGATCGGCGGCATTTCCTGGGTGAATTCGACCCGCACCGACTGGCCGCCGACAAAATCGACACCAAGGTTGAGCCCCTTGTAGGCCACGAGCGCGATCGACACCGCCACGAGGAAAAAGCTCATGAAGGATGCGACCTTCCGCCAGCGCAGAAAGTCGATGTTCGTGTTGTCGGGTACGAATTTCAGCAAGCGCATCCTGTCGCTCCCTTAAATATTGATCGACGTCGGACGCGCGGTCCGCAGCCAGTGCGCCACGAACATGCGCGTCACGGTGACGGCGGTGAAAACGCTGGTGACGATGCCGATCGTCAGCACGACCGCAAAGCCCTTGATCGGTCCGGTGCCGAACCAGAACATCAGCGCCGCGGCGATGACATTGGTGACGTTGGCGTCGAAAATCGCGCGGCTCGCTTCGCTATAGCCCAGCTCGACCGCCTGGAATACGCGCCTGCCGCGTTTCAATTCCTCGCGTATTCGCTCGTTGATCAGCACGTTGGCGTCGACGGCGGCGCCGATCGTCAGCACGAAGCCGGCGATGCCCGGCAGGGTCAGCGTCGCGTTGAATGCCGCCATGATCGCGATGATCAGGAACACGTTGAACGCCAGCGCGATATTCGCATAGACGCCGAAGCGGCCATAGACGACGAGCATCAGAGCCAGCACCGACGCGGTGGCGATGATCCCGGCGATCACGCCCTTGCGGATCGAATCGGCGCCGAGTTCGGGGGTGACGGTGCGTTCCTCGACGACGTCCATCTTCACCGGCAGCGAACCCGAACGCAGCGCGATCGCCAGTGCGTTGGCGGTCTGGACCGTGAAATTACCCGAAATCTGGGCGCTGCCGCCCAGGATCGGCTCGTTGATCGACGGGGCCGACAGCACCTTGCCGTCGAGCACCATCGCGAAACGCTTGCCGACATTCTGGCCGGTGACGCGCGCGAAAGTGTTCGATCCCGCCGCGTCGAAACGGATGCTGACCGCGGGCAGGTTCGACTGGTTGAAATCCTGCCGCGCGTCGATCAGCTGGTCGCCGCTGATCATCACCTGGCGGCGCAGCACCTCGCCCGGCACGCCATAGCCCTCGCCTTCGGCATAGGGCACGAACTCGCTGCCGACCGGGACATTGCCCGCCAGCGCGGCATTCACGTCGCCATTGGGATCGACCATGCGGAATTCCAGCCGCGCGGTCTTGCCGATCAGTTCCTTCAGCGCCGCCGGGTCCTGCAGACCGGGGACCTGCACGACGATGCGGTCATTGCCTTCGCGGATGATCGTCGGTTCGCGCGTGCCCAGGCTGTTGACGCGCGTATCGACGATGTCGCGTGCCGCATCCATCGCGCGCGCGGTCGCCTGGTCGCGGTCGAAGCGGCGGTCAGGGTCAGGACGATGCGCGTGGTGTCGACGACATCGATGCGCCAGTCGCGCTGCCCGGTCATGCTCGCGCCCTGGGTTTCCTTGAACAGCCGGTCGCGGGCGTCGTCGAGCTGCGCCTGGTCGCGGATCAGAAAGCTGATCGTGTTGCCCGACGCCTTGAAATCGCCGATCGCGATATCGTCGTCGGGACCGCTCTCGCCCCGCATCGCGGCGCGCACGGTCTTTTCCATATTGGTCAGCTGCGTCTTGTTAAGGTCGGCAAGGTCGGCTTCGAGCAGCAAATGACTGCCGCCCGCCAGATCGAGGCCCAGATTGACCTTGATCTGCGCAAGGCCCGGCAGGCTGTCGAACGTCTTCTGCGGCAGAAAGGTGGGGATGGCAAAGAGGATACCGAGCAGCAGGATGATGCTGATGCCGATGGTTTTCCAGCGCGGGAAATCGAGCATGGTCTATGGTCCGATAACTGGGTGCGGGGCGCGCGGACGCGCGCCGCCGGATCAATCGTTGGCGGGCTTGGCGCCGGGCTGCAGCACGTCGGACAGGGTCGCCTTGACGACCTTGATCTTCACGCCCTGCGCAATTTCGACATCGGCATAATCGTCATCGACGCGGGTGACCTTGCCGACGATGCCGCCGCCCGTCACGACCTGGTCGCGCGGCTTCACCGCCGCGATCTTGGCACGATGCTCCTTCATCCGCACCTGCTGCGGACGGATCAGGAAGAACCAGAAGACGACGAAGATCAGCAGATAAGGCACCAGCATCAGGAAACCGGCGGCCCCGCCGCCCGATCCGGCCGCCTGGGTCAGAAGCAAAGACGTCGACATGGATGAAAAACTTTCCGTTATCAGCGGCGCCCTCCCCACCCGGGCTAGGCGCGCAATCAATGGCGCGGCGCCTATCACGCGGGGGCGCGGCGTGCAACCGGCGGCTGCGCGTCCCTCCCCACGGCAGGCGCGCCCGAAATGGGGTGCGCGGCGCGAAGGTCAAGGCGGGCGCGAGCGATAGCGCCCGCCCCGCCCATCGTCCCCGCTCAGGAGGGCCTTGCATCGCCCGCCAAGGCACGCTAGGGGCCTCGCCTGCCCAATCGGGCCGGTCGGGACGTAGCGCAGCCTGGTAGCGCATCACACTGGGGGTGTGGGGGTCGGAGGTTCGAATCCTCTCGTCCCGACCAATTTACCGCCGAAGCCGCGGTGGCAAGCCCGGACCGAGGCAGGAACCGATGCAGGCAAGCGTGCTGATCGTCATCGCCGCCTTCCTGACCGCGATCCTCTCGGGCATCTTCGGCATGGCGGGCGGCCTCGTCTTCATGGGCGTGCTCGCATGGATGCTCCCCGCGGCAATGGCGCTCGCGCTCCACGGCGTGGTCCAGTTCGCCTCGAACCTCTGGCGCGCGACCCTCCATCGCCGCCATGTCGCCTGGCCCGTGCTGCTGTGGTTCGGTCTCGGATCGGCGGCGGCGATCGGCCTCTTCTCGCTCATCCTTTTCCAGCCCACCCGCTTCGCGGTTTTCCTCGGCCTCGGGCTGATGCCGGTCCTGGTCTGGCTGCCCGAACGCTGGATCCGGCTCGACGCCGCCAACCGCGGCCACGCGCTCGGCGGCGGCTTCGTTTCGACCGGTCTCGCGCTGGTCTCGGGCGTCTCGGGGCCGGTCACCGACCTCCTCTTCATCCACAGCCGCCTCACCCGGCACCAGGTGGTCGCGACCAAGGCGCTGATGCAGGCGATCGGCCATGCGTCGAAGATTCTCGTCTACGGCGCCGTGCTGCTCGGCGCGGCGGGCCGCGCGGCCGTCCCGCTGCCGGTCACCGCCGCCGCGATTGCCGTGTCGATGGCCGGCATCATGGCCGGCGGGGTGATCCTCGAGAGGATCAGCGAAGCGCAGTTCCGCTTCGTCCGCCGCTGGCTCGTCACGCTGATCGGCGCGGCCTTCCTGTTCCAGGCGGCGCGCATCGCGCTGGCCTGACCCGAGTCCGGGGCGGCCAGCTTTCCGGCCGCCCCGTCCCGCTTCACTCGCCTTCGAGCCGGCGGCGCCGAAGCCCGTGCCTTGCGCATCGCTTCCATCTCGGCCTTGTCGATGAAGCCGTCGCCGTTGGTGTCGAGATGCTTGATGAAGGCCTCGACCTTTTCGGGCGAGGCCAGTGCCGGGTCGCCCTGCCGCTGCGCCCGCATTTCGGCCAGCTTGGTCACCTCGGCCTTGTCGAGCCTGCCGTCACCGTTGGTATCGATCATCGCGAACATCCGGCCGCCGTCCTGCGGGGGCTGCGCCGCCGCGGTCACCGATATGCCCAGGCCAAGTGCCGCGACCGTCATTGTCATTGTCTTCATCGTCTGTCCTTCGGTTGTGTTCGGCGAATTCGCCGGGACGCCCCGGCGCGGACATGCCAGTCCTGATGTCGCAAAACTATGCCAGGCGGACTCGGTTCGTCACGGTTTCAGCACGACCTTGCCCACCACCTCGCGCCGTTCGAGCATCGCAAAGCCCTCGCGCCAGTCGGCAAGGTCGAGCGCGGCGTGGACATGCGGGCGGATCCGCCCCTCGGCCGCCAGCGCGTCGATCGCCGCGATATTCTCGGCACCCCGCTCGGGAAACCGATGTAGCCATATTCGCCCGCCCGCACCCCAACGACCGAGAATCCCTTGATCAACGGTATGTTGACCGACAGCTCGGGAATCCGGCCCGACGCGAAGCCGATCACCAGCAGGCGCCCGCCAAAGGCGATGCACCGCGTCGATTCGTCGAACACATCCCCGCCGACGGGATCGAAGATCACGTCGGCGCCCTGTCCGCCCATCAGCGCCTTCACCTCGTCCCGAAAGCCCGGGTCGGGCGCGATCACCGCATCAGGCGCATAGAGACCCGTCAGCATCGCGCGCTTTTCGGCGCTGCTCGCCGCCGCGATCACGCGTGCGCCCAGCGCCCGCGCCAGATCGACGGTCGCCAGCCCGACGCCGCCGGCCGCGCCATGCACCAGCACCCATTCCCCCGCCTGCACCTGCCCGCGCCGGACGAGCGCTACCCAGGCGGTGAGATAGGCGACGCCATAGGCCGCGCCCTCTTCCCACGACAGGCGCTCAGGCTTCGCGCGCAGGCTCGCCGCGGGCACCACGGCATATTCGGCCATTGCGCCGAACCGGTTGCCGCCGATCACCCGGTCGCCGGGCCGCCAGCCCGACACGCCCTCGCCCAGCGCATCGACCTCGCCCGCAAACTCCAGCCCCGGCACGAACGGCAGGTCGGGCTTCAACTGATAGGCGCCGCGCGTCATCAGCAGGTCGGGGAAATTCACCGCCGCGGCGCGGATGCGCACCCGCACCTCGCCCGGCCCCGGCGCCGGAATCGCCAGATCGGTCAGCGCGCAGCCGCCATGATTCTCCGCCAGTTCGCTGACCAAAAGCGCCTTCATGGAGAAAATCCTTTCCTATTTTATTCCTATATGGTTCGTTTTAGCTGTTCAACCAACCGGAGACGCGAATCATGCCCACACCGAACAACCGATCACTCGACGCCGACACATTGATCGACGCCGTCATCGACCGCGAAGGCGGTTATGTAAACCATCCCGCCGACCGCGGCGGTCCGACCCGCTGGGGGATCACCGAAGCCGTCGCGCGCGCCGAGGGCTATGGCGGCGCGATGCGCGACCTGCCGCGCGGCGAGGCCGAAGCAATCTACCGCCGCCTCTATTGGCAGCGCCCCGCCTATGACCAGGTCGCGCGCCGCGCCCCCGCGATCGCCGCCGAATTGTTCGATACCGGCGTCAACATGGGCACCGGCACCGCGACCGGCTTTCTCCAGCGCGCGCTCAACGCGCTCAACCGCGCCGCGCGCGACTATCCCGACATCGCGGTCGACCGCGCGATCGGCCCGCGCACCCTGTCGGCGCTCGACGCCCTTCTCCGCGTTCGCGGCGCCGGCGGCGAGACGGTGCTGCTGCGCGCGATGGAGGCGCTGCAGGGCGAACGCTACATCGCGCTCGCCGAACGCCGCCCGAGCCAGGAGGCCTTTCTCTACGGCTGGCTCGCCAATCGCATCGGACAGAGCGACGCGTGAAAGCCCGTCATTGGGCTGAAATTTACTGAACTTTGACATCATGGAGCATATCAATGAGCATCATCGAAGGCCTGATCGGCCCCATCGCCAAGCTGATCGACAAGATCATCCCCGACCCCGAAGCGCGCGACCGCGCGAAACTCGAACTGCTCAAGCTGGAGGGCAGCCAGGAAATGGAGGCGATCCGGACGCAGATGACCGCGATCGTCGCCGAGGCGAACAGCGCCGACCCCTGGACCAGCCGCGCGCGGCCGAGCTTTCTCTACGTGATGTATGCGCTGCTGCTCTGGGCGATCCCGATGGGCCTGATCGCCGCCGCCCGGCCCGACATGGCCAAGGGCATCGCCGAAGGCATGAACGCCTATCTCGCCGGCATCCCGGAATCGCTCTACGCGCTCTTCGGCACCGGCTATCTGGGCTACACCGCCGCGCGGGCATGGGGGAAAGCCAAGGGGGTCGAGGCCTGACCCCAAAACGTCGCCCCCGCGCAAGCGGGGGCCGGTAGGGGGTTTGCTCGGCATCGCTGCGTAAACCGGCTGCGGCCCCCCGCCTTTGCGGGGGCGACGATCTTTGAATGTTCACGCGGAGACGCGGAGAAGAGAATATTCGCGCAGAGATCGCAGAGCACGCAGAGAAAAAAGAAAAGGCGGCAAAGCCGCCAATCCCCTTTTCCTCCGCGTCTCCGCGTGAAAAAAATCTCTGCGCTCTCTGCGCTCTCTGCGCTCTCTGCGCTCTCTGCGCTCTCTGCGCGAATCCAGCTCGAAACCGGCGTCAGTCTTCCACCACCGCCGCCAAATTCGCGAGCGACGACTGCAACCCCGCCACATGATCCTTCGCCGAAATCCCCGGCGGCACCTGATGCGCGTCGACCGTCACCAGCGTCCCCCCGCGCTGCCGCGACAGATACCAGTGCATCGCCATCGTTCCCGAAAAGCGCGGATCGTCGGAAACGAATTCGACCTCCCAGACGACCAACCGTCCATCGTCGAGCACCGGAATATCAACCTCGACGATGTCGCTGTCGTCGTCGCTCTTGGTCTCGACATCGGCATCATCGAAGGTCAGCCGCAGGCGGAACCCGCCACCCGCGCACAGATCGGCATGCTCGAACACGCCGGTCGCGCCCTCGGGCGGCAGCCAGCGCGCCAGCTTGTCGGCGCTGGCAAAGGCCGCGAACACGTCGACGAGCGGCGCCGCGATCAGCCGTTCGGCATGATCGGTGCGCCGCGTCTTCTTCGTCGGTTTCAAATCGGCCGGTTTCAGGCGAGCACGGCTTTGACCGCGGCCACCGCGTCATTGGCCGCGCCGCCGTTCGGGCCGCCGCCCTGCGCCATGTCGGGACGGCCGCCGCCGCCCTGCCCGCCGAGCGCCGCGACCGCCGCCTTGACCAGGTCGACCGCGCTCAGCGCCGCGACCTTGTCGTCGGTCACGCCGACCGCGACCGAGGCGCGGCCGTCATTGACCGCGACGAGCATCGCGACGCCGCTGCCGACCTGCTTCTTCAGCCCGTCGACCGTGCCGCGCAATTCCTTGGGATCGAGCCCGTCGACCACCTGCGCCAGGAACGCGACGTCGCCGACCTGCTCGACCGCGGGCCCGGCCGCCGCGCCGCCACCGCCGCCCATCGCCAGCGCCTTCTTCGCCTCGGCGAGTTCGCGCTCGGCCTTCCTGAGCTGCTCGGTCAGCGCCGCGACGCGCCCCGGCACCTCGTCGGGCGAGGTCTTGAGCGCCGCCGCCGCCGCCTTCAGCGCCTCGTCGCGGCTGTTGAGCCAGGCCCGCGCGGCTTCGCCGGTCAGCGCCTCGATCCGCCGCACGCCCGACGATACGGCGCTTTCGCTCACGATCTTGAACAGCGCGATATCGCCGAGCGCCCGGACATGCGTCCCGCCGCAAAGCTCGACCGAATAGCTGCGGTCGTCGGCATGTCCCATCGACAGCACGCGCACCTCGTCGCCATATTTCTCGCCGAACAGCGCCAGCGCGCCCGCCGCGACCGCGTCGTCCGGCGTCATCAGCCGCGTCGTCACCGCCTCGTTGCCGCGGATCTGCGCGTTCACCTCCGCCTCGACATCGGCGATCTCTTCGGCGGTCAGCGCCTTGGGGTGCGAAAAGTCGAAGCGAAAGCGATCCTCGGCGACCAGGCTGCCCTTCTGCGTCACATGCCCGCCGAGCCGGTTGCGCAACGCGGCGTGCAGCAGGTGCGTCGCGCTGTGATTGGCGCGGATGCGGTCGCGGCGCGCGGCATCGACGGTCAGCTGCACCGTGTCGCCGACCTTCAGCGTCCCCGCCTCCAGCTTCGCCTGATGCGCGTGCAGCCGCCCCAGCGGCTTGCCGGTGTCGCTCACCGACGCCTTAGCGCCGCCCAGCGTCGCGATCGTGCCGCTGTCGCCCATCTGGCCGCCGCTCTCGCCATAGAAGGGCGTCTGGTTGGTCAGCACGACCAGCTCGTCGCCCGCCCGGGCCTCATCGACCTGCACGCCGTCCTTGACCAGCGCGATGACCTGCCCCTCGCCGACCGTCGCGCCGTAACCGGTGAATTCGGTGCTGCCGTTCGCTTCGGCGAGGTCGAACCAGATTTCCTCCGACGCCTTTTGCCCGCTGCCCTTCCATGCCGCGCGCGCCGCCGCCTTCTGCTGCGCCATCGCCGCATCGAAGCCGGCGCGGTCGACCGCGATGTCCTGCATCCGCAGCGCATCCTCGGTCAGGTCATAGGGGAAACCATAGGTGTCGTAGAGCTTGAATGCGACATCGCCGGGCAGCGTCGCGCCGGCCCCCATGCCGACGGTCGCCTCGTCGAGCAGGCGCAGGCCCTTGTCGAGCGTCTGGCGGAACTTGGTCTCTTCGCGCTCCAGCGTTTCGGCGATCAGCGGCTGGGCGCGGATCAGCTCGGGATAAGCGGCGCCCATCTCGGCGGTCAGCGACGGCAGCAGCCGGTACATCAGCGGCTCCTTGGCGCCGAGCAGATGCGCATGGCGCATCGCGCGCCGCATGATCCGGCGCAGCACATAGCCGCGGCCCTCGTTCGACGGCAGCACCCCGTCGGCGATCAGGAAGCTCGACGCGCGCAGGTGATCGGCGATCACGCGGTGGCTTGCCTTGTGCGCCTCGTCGGCGGGCACCCCCGTCTGGTCGACCGACGCCGCGATCAGCGCCTTGAAGGTGTCGGTGTCATAATTGTCGGTGACGCCCTGCATCACCGCCGCGACGCGCTCCAGCCCCATGCCGGTGTCGATGCTCGGCCGCGGCAGGTCGACGCGCTCGCCACCCGGCAATTGCTCATACTGCATGAACACCAGGTTCCAGATCTCGACGAAGCGGTCGCCGTCCTCCTCGGGCGATCCCGGCGGGCCGCCCCAGATATGGTCGCCATGGTCATAGAAGATTTCGCTGCACGGCCCGCACGGCCCGGTGTCGCCCATCGACCAGAAATTGTCGCTGGTCGGGATGCGGATGATGCGGCTTTCGGGCAGCCCCGAAATCTTGCGCCACAGGTCGAACGCCTCGTCATCGGTGTGATAGACGGTCGCGGTCAGCTTCTCCGCCGGCAGTCCCCAATTCTTGGTGATCAGCGTCCAGGCATGATGGATCGCCTGTTCCTTGAAATAATCGCCGAAGGAAAAATTCCCCAGCATTTCGAAGAAGGTATGGTGGCGCGCAGTGAAGCCGACATTGTCGAGATCATTGTGCTTGCCCCCGGCGCGGACGCACTTCTGCGCCGACGCCGCGGTGCTGTAGGGGCGCTTCTCCAGCCCGGTGAAGACATTCTTGAACGGCACCATGCCCGCGTTGACGAACATCAGCGTCGGGTCGTTGTACGGCACCAGCGGCGCCGACGGCTCGATATGGTGGCCGGTTCCCGCGAAATAGTCGAGGAACGAGCGGCGAATGTCGTTGGTCGATGTCATGCGCGCGATCTAGTGCGCTGCGGCGCGTTTCTCAAGCACGATACTTGGCTGAAGCGGCTATCGCTGACAAAGCCGGTTCAGTTCCTCGTCGCTGTAGCCAGGCTTCGTCGATCAGCGCCTGCGACACATAGCGCACGTCATATTGCGAAATCTTGTAGACCCCGGTCCGCTCGCGATAGAGCAGCAGCCCGCCGCAGGTTCCGGCGATCCCGGGATGCGAGCTCAGCACCGCGAAATAGGCATAGGCGCCGGGATAGGCGGCATCCTCGGGGTTGTTGAGCCAGCCGTCGAGCCGCGCCGTGAATTTACCCGCGCCGGTCTGATGCATCTTCGCCTCGCGGCTGAATCGCACCATTTCTTCGGCCGTCGCTTCGAGCGCCGGGTCCATCATCGCCGCCAGGGCGGCCCCGTTGCCCTTGTCGAGATTGTCCAGAAAACGCCCGGCGAACTGCGTCGCCGCCGCGACCTCCGCGGGGCTCGCCTTCCAGTCGGCGGGCACCGGCTTGTACGGATCGGTGGCGGGATCGAAACAGGAAAAATTCTGGCGGAAATTCTTGATCACCGTCACGCCGCGATCGACGTCGATCTGGTTGTCGAAATAATAGCGGCCGAAGCGGACTTTCAGGCTGCCGCAACGCTGGGCCGCCAGCACCTTGATGCGGCCGATGGTGGGGTCGTATTGATCGGCGTCGATCAGCGCGACCGTCGCGACAAAGCCCTTGCCGGGCACAGGCGCGACCTTGATTTCGGGCTGGCCGGCGGCCGCCGCCAGCAATGCGAGTGCCATCATCGCCATCGTCTTCCCCCCAACGCAGAGCCGCCGGCTGGCGGCGCGAGAACCTTGCCGCCGCCGGGCGCGCTCCGCAAGCCGAACTTATTTGGGCTTCGGACGCGCCGCATCAAAAAGCGGTGGCGATCCCTTTGCCCAGATAGCAGGGCAGCTGGCGCAGCACATCGGCCTTCGGCACCCCGTCCTCGATCAGGTCGGGCGGCACGATCGACACATTGCTGGTCGCGACGGCAAAGGCGGCGTCGGGCGCGGCGCGGTGAACGACGACATAGCCGCAATCCATCGTTCCGTCGGACCGGTCACCGCGAAAATCGAACGCGGCATAGAGCCCGGCGGGCTGCGCCGGCGGATCGAGATACCATTGCAGCCGCAGGATGCGTATGCGGCCGTCGGCCCACAGCCCGTCCTGCTTGCGCAGATTGCTCTCCCATTCGAGCCGCGGCGTCACCGCCTGCCGCGTCAGGCTCAGCATCGCATAGGCGGCCGCGAAATCACGCTTTTCAAGCGCCAGCGTATAGTCGACGAGGCGCGCCATTGCCGCCTTTTCGTCGTCCGTCGTCGGCACGAAGGGCGCCGCACCGAACGTCTCGACGCTTCGTTCGACCGCGGGGTCGAGCGCCGCCGGTTCGGCCGCAGCGGGCGCCGTGATGCCGGCCGCCAGCGCGAACGCGGCGATGCGCAGGACAGCTTCAGAAAACAAAATAGGCTCCGCCCTTCTCGCGCGCCGCCTGCCAGGCGGGACGCGCGTGCATCGCCGTCACGAACGCCGCCAGTTTCGGGTAGCGCGCCGCCCCGCTCATCGCCGCGACCTCGGCGGGAAAGCTCAGCATGATGTCGGCCGCCGACAGGCTGTCGCCGATGAAATGGCCCGCACCGGTCAGTTCGCCTTCGAGATAGGCGAAATGCGCGTCGAGTTGCTCGTCGATCCGCGGTCTGACCGCCGCCGCCGCGTCGCCGAGCCTGCCGAGATAGATATTGAGCAGCACCGGCGTCATCGCCGAACCCTCGGCGAAATGGATCAGTTCGAGGTGGCGGACATGGTCGTCGGTGCCGCGCGCCGGAACCAGCGCCTCGCCGCCATGATGTTCGCACAGATATTCGACGATCGCGCCCGATTCCTGGATCACGCGGCCCCTCCCGCCGGAGGCGGAATCGTCGAGACACTTCCAGCAACGGCGACTTGCCGAGCCGGTGGATCGCCTTCAATTCGGGCGGCGCGAGGTTGGTCGTCGCATCGCGCTGATAACGCCTGATCTCGTACGGCACGCCAAGTTCCTCGAGCAGCCACAATATGCGCTGCGAGCGGCTGTTGTTGAGGTGGTGGACGATCAGGCTCATGTCTCTCTCCCTCTATCCTTCAAGGTGCCCGTTGCGGTCGATCAGCGCCGCGAGTTCGCGGACCAGCTTGGCCCCGAGGATCGCGGTAACATCCCCGACGTCGCGGCCGGGATGATATTCGACGATATCGGCGCCGACGATCGGCGCGGTCTGCTTGTGCAGAACGCCAAGCAACTCGCGTACCGTCAGCCCGCCGGGCTCGGGGTGCGCGACGCCGGGTGCCGCCGACGGGTCGATCCCGTCCAGGTCGATCGAGATATAAAGCGGGCCGTCGAGGACCGGCACGGCATCGGGGATGAAGCCCGCCATCGGCACGATCTCGGCCCCGAAGCGCGCGGCCTGTTCGCGGCAATGGCGGTTGAGCGTGCGGATGCCGACCTGCACCAGCCGCGCGGCATGGCCGGCCTCGCAAATACGCGCGAAGGGCGAGGCGTGGCTGCGTGGATTGCCGCCGAAATCGTCGTAGAGATCGGGGTGGGCGTCGATGTGGAGAATGTTCAGCGGTCCGAAACAGGCGGCAGCGGCCTCGACGAGCGGGAAGGTGACCGCATGGTCGCCGCCGAGGGCGAGTGGGATTTCACCGTCTTCGCGCACAAGCGCGACGTGGCGGCGGATCATCGCGTCGTCGCGGCGCGTGTCCTCGGTCAGCGCGAGGTCGCCGTCGTCGGTGAAGGCGATGTCGGTGCCGAGTTCGGGGCCGAGTTCGCTCGCCATATTGCCGCGGTCGCTCCACAACTGGACGCGGATCGCCGCCGGGCCAGCGGCCGCGCCGCGTTCGAAGCTGCTGTTGATGTCGGTGGGCAGGCCGAAGAGGCGGATCGCGGGCATCGGCTGCTTGTAGCCGCTGGCAGGGGCGGTGCAAGGATCAACGATCGCGCCCGGTCGCGGCCTGACCTGTCACTTGAAAGGAAATTAAAACAATGACTCAGACCATGCTCCGTCCAAATTGAACCGCAGCCCTGCGCCTGTTGAAGGGCGCCTCACAGAGAAGCGCCCTTCAACAGGCTCAGGGCTGCGGGAATGAACGATTCGACCTGAACGGGCTGCCTGTAGCTGTCGCGCCCGGCGGGAGCGACAAGGCCAACGGCGGGCGGGCCAGTCCGCGAGAGGGCGCGGACCGAGGGGCAAGGAACCCGCCGCCGTTGGTGGGCCGCCCCGGTCACACGGGCCGGGCAGCCGGAGGCTATCAGCCGTCGTCGCCCTCGTCGTCGGGGCCCGCCATCATTTCTTCGGCCACCGCGTCGGTGCGGCTGCGGATCGCGGCCTCGAGCCGTTCGCGCAGTTCGGGATTCTCGGCCAGGAAAGTCTTGGCGTTTTCGCGGCCCTGCCCGATGCGGATCGAGTCATAGCTGAACCAGGCGCCCGATTTCTCGACCAGCCCGGCCTTGACGCCGATGTCGAGGATCTCGCCGATCTTGGAAATGCCCTGGCCGTACATGATGTCGAACTCGACCTGCTTGAACGGCGGCGCGACCTTGTTCTTGACGACCTTGACGCGGGTGGTGTTGCCGACGATCTCGTCGCCATTCTTGATCTGGCCGGTGCGGCGGATGTCGAGGCGAACCGAGGCGTAGAATTTCAGCGCATTGCCGCCGGTCGTGGTCTCGGGATTGCCGTACATCACCCCGATCTTCATGCGCAGCTGGTTGATGAAGATCACCATGCAGCGCGAGCGGCTGATCGAGCCGGTGAGCTTGCGCAGGCTCTGCGACATCAGGCGCGCCTGGAGACCGACGTGACTGTCGCCCATCTCGCCCTCGATTTCGGCGCGCGGGACGAGCGCGGCGACCGAGTCGACGACGAGCACGTCGATCGCGTTCGAGCGCACCAGCGTGTCGACGATTTCGAGCGCCTGTTCGCCGGTGTCGGGCTGCGACACGATCAGTTCGTCGATATTGACGCCGAGCTTCTTGGCATAGATCGGGTCGAGCGCATGTTCGGCGTCGACGAAGGCGACGGTGCCGCCGCCCTTCTGTGCCTCGGCCAGCGTGTGCAGCGCCAGCGTGGTCTTGCCCGAGCTTTCGGGACCATAGATTTCGATGACGCGGCCGCGCGGCAGGCCGCCGACGCCGAGCGCGATGTCGAGCCCGAGCGACCCGGTCGAGATCGACTCGACCTGCATCGCTTCCTTCGAGCCCAATTTCATCACCGAGCCTTTGCCGAAGGCACGATCGATTTGCGCCAGCGCGGCGTCGAGCGCCTTCTGCCTGTCCGAGCTATTCACTGATTTCCCCGATTCCACGAGTGACAATTGACCGGCCATGACCGTCCCTTTCCTGCTCTATCGCGAAGGCAGAAGCATCGCAACGCCGGACCTGTGTACAGTGTTTGTTCTTTTGGAACAAGAGTAGAACAAAAATTATTCCGGAACGCGGCGACGCGGAGCTAACCGCCGAAAAACCCGCCCAGTACCGCCTCGATCTCGCTCAGCCGGAATGGTTTCGACACCAGCGTGCGATGCGCGTGCGCCGGCGGAATCACATCGCCGCCGCCCGACGTGAAGGCGAAAGGGATATCGCGCGCGGCGAGCGCGTCGGCGACCGGCCAGCCCTTGGCTTCGCCGAGGTTGATGTCGATGAGCGCGGCATCGACCGGGTCCGCCGCGATGATCGCCAGCGCATCCTCGACGCTGGCTGCCTGTGCGGGCTCGGGATAGCCGAGCGCGTCGAACATGTCGGCGAGCATCATGCCGATCAGCACATCGTCCTCGACGAGCAGGATACGGCGACCATCCGCCATCACAAGGCCCGCTGGGCAGCGGTGTCGAGCGCCGCCGACACGGCCTCGGTCAACTGCGCGACCGAAAAGGGTTTGGGCAGAAAGGACACATGATCAATATCGATCGACTGGCGCAATTGTTCCTCGGCATATCCCGACATGAACAGGACGGGCAGGTCCGGCCGCTTGGCGCGCAGCACGCGGACCATCGCGGGGCCGTCCATCGTCGGCATCATCACGTCGGTCAGGATCAGGTCGACCTTGTCCATCTGGCCGAAGCGCTCGACCCCCTCCTCGCCCTGCGACGCGGTGACGACGGTATAGCCCGCGCGGGTCAGCGCCCGCTCGGCGACCGCGCGGACCATGTCCTCGTCCTCGACGAGCAGGATGGTGCCGGTGCCCCACTGGCTCTTCTTCGGCTTCGGCGGCGCGGCCGCCGCGGGCGCGTCCTTGTCGGCGCGGTGGACGGGAAGATAGATGGTGAAGCTGGCTCCCTCGCCCGGCTTGCTGTCGGCGAAGATGAAGCCCGCCGACTGCTTGATGATGCCGTAGACGGTCGAGAGGCCGAGCCCGGTGCCCTTGCCGACATCCTTGGTGGTGAAGAAAGGTTCGAAAATCTTGGGCAGCACCTCGGCGGGAATGCCGCCGCCGGTGTCGCTGACCTTGAGCGCGCTATAGTCGGCGGGCGGCATGATATCGCTGCCCATTGCGCGGACTTCGGCGGCGCTGACCGGATAGGTCTCCATCGTCAGCGTGCCGTGCCCGCCCATCGCATCGCGCGCATTGACCGCGAGGTTGATGATGACCTGTTCGAGCTGGCCGGGGTCGGCGCGCACCGCGCCCAGCCCGCGCCCGTGACGCACCGACAATTGCACCGATTCGCCGATCAGCCGCTTGAGCAGGTGCGACACCTCCGAAATCACGTCGGGCAGTTGCAATATCTGCGGGCGCAAAGTCTGCTGACGCGAGAAGGCCAGCAACTGCCGGGTCAGGCTGGCCGCGCGATTGGCGTTGCTGCGAATCTGCTGGATATCGTCATAATCGCTGTCGCCCGGCGTGTGCCGCATGAGCATCAGGTCGCAACTGCCGAGCACCGCGGTCAGGATATTGTTGAAGTCGTGCGCGACGCCGCCCGCGAGCTGGCCGACCGCCTGCATCTTCGACGCCTGCGCGACCTGGCGCTTCAACCGCGATTCCTCGCTCGAATCCTTGAGGCTCAGCAGCACCGCCGCCTCGCCCAGCCCGCGCACCCCGACGACGCGCATCGACACCGGCTCGTCGCCCTGCCCCGCCAGCCGGATCGACAGGTCGCCGCCGACCTGCTGCCCGCTGCTGTGGCGGCGGATCATGTCGGCGAGCGGACCCTTGTCCTCGCTCACCACGATATCGCCGGGGTAGCGCGGCATCCGCTCCTCCGACAGACCGGCGGCGCGAACGAAGGCGCGGTTCATGTAGAGGAAGCGCCCGTCGCGATCGACCATCGCGAGCCCGAAGGGCAGCAGCGACAGCAAGGTCTCGACATAGGTCTGCGCGGTGCCGCGGTCGGCCGCGCCCATCTCCTCGTCGATCAAGGCCAGCAGCATCGGGCCATGGCTGTCGGCAGGGATCAGCGGAATCTGGAGCAGGCGGACCGGCGTCGCCCGCTCGCCCTCGCGCCCGAAATAGAGCGTTCCCGCATCGTCGAGCCGGAGCAGGGGCGCAACGTCGCGGCCCGCATAATGCGCCTGGTCGCTCTCCCCCAGCGCGCGCAGCAGAAACGCCTGGTTGGCGACGCGCAGCCGCCCCTCGGCATTGACCAGCGCCGCCATGATCCCCGCCTGGCCCAGCGTGCGCCCGGCGGGCCCGTCCAGATGGCGGCTGATTTCCGCGACGAGGTCGAGCCGCTCGACCGCCGAGAAGCGCCACACCAGATAATCTTCGGCCAGCCCCGAACGGATCACCTGCGCACGCAGATGGAGCGCGCCGACCGCCAGTTCGTGGACACTGCCCTCGCCGTCGCGCCACGCGGTCCGTCCGGCGTTTTTCAGGAGCTCGGCCCCGCGCCCCTCGAGCGGCAGCCCCGGCGGGGTGACGAAGCCGCCCATCCAGGTCGCGAACAGGTCATTGGCGCAGACGAGGCGCCCGGCGCGGTCGGTCACCGCGACGGCGATATCGTCATGATCGACCGCCGTGCGCAACATCGTCCAGTCGGGCAAGGCCGCCTCGCCCGCGACCGCCGCGGGGAACAGCCGCCGCAGCAGGATCACCGCCGCGCAGGCGATCGCCAAACCGCCGAGAAAACCCGCCGCGAGCACCGCATCGCGAGTCGCCCAGAACAGGAGGCCGACCGACAGGATCGCGAGTCCGCCGAGCAGCGCCGCGTCGACGCGCGACAGGCCCGCGGGAACCATCGCGACCGCGCCGGAACCCGCCCCCCTGCCGATATCGGAATCAGCGGAAGGCAGGCTCGTCGCGGTCAATGGCTGAGACTCTCGCTAGGCGTCACCAGATGCGGACGCGTTCCTCGGGCTTCAGGAACAGCTTCTGCCCTTCCTTCACCTGATAGGCTTTATACCAAGGGTCAAGGTTGCGCGAGACCCAAGTCCGCTGGATCGAGGGCGAATGCGGATCGGTGGTGATGCGCTGCGCCAGATTCTGCTCGCGATAGTTGCGCCGCCACACCTGCGCCCAGCCGAGGAAGAAGCGCTGGTCGCCGGTCAGCCCGTCGATCACCGGCGCTTCCTTGCCGCCGAGCGACTTCTTGTAGGCGTCGTAGGCGATGGTCAGGCCGGCGAGGTCGCCGATATTCTCGCCGAGCGTGAAGGTGCCGTCGAGATGTTCGCCGGGCAGCACTTCATAGGCGTCATATTGCGCGACCAGCGCCTTGCCCGCGGCCTCGAACGCCGCGACGTCCTCGGGCGTCCACCAGTCGGCCAGCTTGCCGGTCTCGTCATATTTCGCGCCCTGGTCGTCGAAATGGTGGCTGATCTCATGACCGATCACCGCGCCGATGCCGCCATAGTTGACCGCCGGATCGGCATTGGGGTCGAAGAAGGGCGGCTGCAGGATCGCGGCGGGGAAGACGATCTCGTTCATGCCGAAATTGGCATAGGCGTTCACCGTCATCGGGGTCATGCCCCATTCCCAGCGGCGGATCGGACCGCCCAGACGGCCGACATTGTCGTCATGCGCGAACTGGTTAGAGCGCAGCGCGTTGCCGAACAGGTCGTCGGCCTTGATCTCGAGCTTGCTGTAATCCTTCCAGCGGTCGGGATAGCCGATCTTGGTCGTGAAATTGGCGAGCTTCTTTTTCGCCTTCACCTTGGTTTCGGGCTGCATCCATTCGAGATTGCCGATGCGGGTGTCGAGCGCGGCGAGCACATTCTTGACCAGCACGTCCATCGCCGCCTTGGTTTCAGGCGGGAAATATTTCGCGACATAATCCTGGCCGACCGCTTCGCCGAGGTTGCCCGTCGTGAAATCGACCGCGCGCTTCCAGCGTTCCTGCATCTGCGGCGTGCCCGACAGCGCGGTGCCATAGAAGGAGAAGGCTTCCTGCGCGACGGCGTCGGGCAGCACATCGGAGAAGCCGTCGATGCTGCGGACGATCAGCGCGTCGCGAATGACCTCGATCGGCGCGTCGGCGAGCAGCTTGGCCTCGCCGGTGAAGGCGCTCGGCTGCGACACGAGCAGCGAATCCTCATCGACGCCGATGCCGCGGATGAAGCCCGTCCAGTCGAAACCCGGCGCGGCCTGCGCCAGCTCGGCGATCGTCATCTTGTTATAGACCTTGGTCGCGTCGCTGCTGTCGTTCTTGTCCCAATGGACGGCCGCGACCTGCTTTTCGAAATCATAGATCGCCTGCGCGCGCGCCGCGGCATTGCCCTCGCCCGCCAGCGTCAGGACATTTTCGAGATGCTTGAGATAGGCGGCCTGCAGCTTGGTGTTGCGTTCGCCATCCTTCAGATAGAAATCGCGGTCGGGCATGCCGATGCCGCCCTGGAACATGGTGTAGATATAGACGTCGGGATTCTTGTCGTCCTGCCCGACATAGCCGCCGAAGAAATGCTGGACGCCGCTGCGGTCGGCCTCGGCGAGCAACTTGGCGAGGCCCGGCTTGTCGATGGCCTTGATCTTGGCGAGCCAGGGCTGGATCGGCGCCAGCCCCTTGGCTTCGACCGCCGCGCCGTCGAGATAGGAGGCATAGGCGCGGCCGATCATGCTGTCCGGGTTGCCCTTCGCCGCGTCGAGGATCTCGCGCGTGCGCTCCTGCGACAGGTCGGCGAGCGCGGTGAACATGCCGTAGTTCGACTTGTCGGCGGGGATCGGGGTATTCTTCGCCCAGGTTCCGTTGGCATAGGCATAGAAATCGTCGCCCGGCTGGACCGTCGTGTCCATGCCGGTCGCGTCGAAACCGAAATCGCCGATCTCGGGCTTGGCGGCGGACTTCGCTGCGGCTTCGGCCGTCGCGGCCTTTTCCTTGGCAAGAGCGGGCGTGGCCGCGAAGAGCAGGGCGCCAAGCGCGGCGGTCGCCAGCAGGCGCGATTGCGATGTCGGACGTGTCATGATGTTCCCCAGTGGTATCTGGCCCCGCGACGGGCGCGGGGCGATCTGCGATGGGAAATCTATAGACCCGCGCGGCGGGCGTTCAACCGGCGACCGTGTCGCTCGTCGATGCCTCAAGTCGTTGGTCGCGCGCGCGACGGATCTTGCGGCGCCAGCGCAAGCGAATCCAATTGTCCCAGATGACCGACGCGAGGACATAGCCGATCACCGCCGACACGACCGAAATCACGAACAGACCCGCCAGGCCGCCGAGCAGCGCGGTGCCCGCATTGGCGGTGAACCAGTGCCACCATTCGACCAGCGAGGCGCCTTCGTCATAAAGGATGTAGAGGTTCGACACATTGGTGTGCAGGCCGAACAAGGTGCTGCCCAGCCACACCGATGCCGCGAGGATCAGCGGAGTCGTGACGGGATTCGACAGAAACGTCATCGCCGCGCCGATCGGGATATTGGCGCGGAACGGCAGCGCGAGCAGCGCGACGCCCAGGATCTGCACCCCCGGAATCAGGAAGAAGATGCCGACGAACAGGCCGAGCGCGGTCCCGCGCCGCACCGAGGTGCGCGTGAAGCGCCACAAATGGCTGTGCGCAACCCTATGGGCGAAAGGCTTGATGAAGCGGCTCGCCAGCAGTTCCTCGCGGCTCGGCGAGTTGCGGCGGATCCAGTTCATCACGGCCGCCTTGTCGCGGGGCTTGCCGCCGCTCATCCGCGTTCCTTCATCAGCCGCTGCTTGTCGCGCTTCCAGTCGCGTTCCTTGATCGACTCGCGCTTGTCGTGCGCCTTCTTGCCCTTGGCGAGCGCGAGCTCGACCTTGGCGCGGCCGCGGCTGTTGAAATAGACCGACAGCGGCACGAGCGTCATGCCCTGCCGCGCCACCCCGGCGTGCATCTTGTTGATTTCGCGCCAGTTGAGCAGCAATTTGCGCGGCCGCTTCGGCTCGTGGTTGAAGCGGTTGCCGTGGCTGAATTCGGGGATGTTGGCGTTGATCAGCCACACCTCGCCGCCCGCCACCTCGGCATAGCTCTCCGCGATCGTCCCTTCGCCGAAGCGCAGCGACTTCACCTCGGTCCCCTGCAAGGCGATGCCCGCCTCGAACACCTGTTCGATGCTATAGTCGAAACGCGCGCGCCGGTTCTCGGCGACGACCTTCTTCTTGTCGAATTCGGCGGCGGACTGCGGACGGGCCATGGCGAAAGCTCAGATCACTCCTGCCGCGACCAATGCGGCATCGACGGCCGCGCGCGATGCGTCGGACGCCGGGATGATAGGTAGGCGCACTTCGGGCGAAAACCAGTCATGGAGGCGCGACAGCGCATATTTTGCTCGGCGCGGGCGAGGCGTCGGAGAACATCGCCTTGTGCAGGTCGAACAGCCGGTCGTGCAGGACAAGCGCCCCCGTCCAGTCGCCCGCCGCGCAGGCGGCGGCGAAATCGGCGCACAGGCGCGGCGCGACATTGGCGGTGACCGAAATACAGCTCGGCGCCGCCCAGCACCGCGTGCGGCAGCCACAGATCGTCGTTGCCGCTGAGCTGGCAGAAATCCTCGCCAGCCCCCGCGCGGTGCATCGTCACGCGCGCGAGGTCGCCGCTGGCATCCTTGATCGCGACCACGGAGGGCAGTTCGGCCAGCCTGTTCATCGTTTCGGCGCTGATGTCGGCGACGGTGCGGCCAGGGACGTTGTAGACGACGATCGGCAGGTCGCAGGCATCGGCGAGCGCGCTGAAATGGGCCAGCAGGCCCGCCTGCGTCGGCCGGTTGTAATAGGGCGCGACGACCAGCGCCGCGGCGGCGCCCGCCTTTTGCGCGTGGAGCATGTGGCGGACCGCGGTCGCGGTGTCGTTCGACCCGCAGCCCGCGATCACGGGCACGCGCCCCGCCGCCGCCTCGATGCAGGTGTCGATGACGCGATAATGTTCATCGAAACCCAGCGTCGGGCTCTCGCCTGTCGTGCCGCAGGGTACCAGCGCGCTCGTCCCCTCGTCGATCTGCCAGTCGATCAGCCGTTTGAACGCCGGGGCGTCGAACGCACCGTCGCGAAATGGCGTCACCAAGGCGGGAATCGACCCGGAAAACATGCTCGGCTCCTTTACAAAGACTCCACCCGGCCGATAGACATGGCGGGCGCGCCGCTATTGGACGCCTATTCAGCGCCCCGCAAGGAGTTTGCCACTAATATGGCTTTCATGAATTCGCTGCCTTCCGTTTCCCGCCTCGCGCTCGCCGCGGCCCTGTTTCTTCCCTCCATCGCGCATGCCAGTGAACTCACGCCCGACCAGATGGCTTGGTATCGGGCGCAGATGGGGCTGGCGACCGCGTCGGCATCGCCGTCGGCCAGCACCAATTCGGTCGGCGACGCGGTAATGGAATGGCGGCGGCTGACCGCGAACAGCGGCGCCTCCTTCGACCAGCTCTCGCGCTTCCTGCTCGCCAACCGCGACTGGCCCGATGCCGACAAGCTGCGCACCCGCGCCGAAAAGGCGATCGCCCTCGACAGCTATGATCCGGCGCGCACCCTCGCCTATTTCCAGGCCTATCCGCCGCAGACCGCAAGCGGACACCTCCGCCTCGCGCTTGCGCTCAACGCGACCGGGCGCCGCGACGAGGCCAATGCCGCGGTGCGCCGCGCCTGGACCATCGGCACGCTCGACGAGATGGAGACCAACCGCGCGCTCTCCTTCTTCCCCGGGGCGCTGTCGCTGGCCGATCATGACGCGCGCATGGACCGGCTGCTCTGGTCGGGTGCCACCGGTGCCGCCAGCCGCCAGCTCGGCCTCACCTCGCCCGAAAAGCGGGCCGTTTTCGCGGCGCGCCTCGCCATGCGCAGCGGCGCCGTCGACGCCGCGCTGCAAGCCAATGCGGTCGAGGCCGCCAACCCGTCGCTGACCCGCACCGACGCGGGCTATATCACCGACAAGGCGACCTGGCTGCGCAAGGCCAACCGCACCGGCGAGGCGCGCGCGCTGCTCGCCGCGCCGCGCAACCTCGCCAGCGCGCCGACCGATGCCGAGGAATGGCTCGAAACCCTTCTCACCAACGCGCGCGCCGCCGACAGCGCGGGCGACAAGCTGACCGCGTACAATATCGCGCGCCAGCTCGGTGACACCTTCCCTGCCGGAACCGTCATCCGCGAAACCCCGCTTGGCGTGCGCGACGATTATACCTCGCTCGCCTGGCTGGCGGGCCAGCTGGCCTATCGCGACCTGCGGCGCCCCGCCGAGGCGGCCCAACTCTATCGCCTCTATGGCGAAGCCGCCCGCTCGGCGCAGACGCGCACCAAGGGTTTCTATTGGGCCGGCCGCGCCGCGCTGGCAGCGGGCGACAGCGCCACCGCCAACGCTCATTTTGCCGATGCCGCCCAGCATTACGACCAATATTATGGCCAGCTCTCGCTCGAACGCCTCGGCCTAGCCGCAGCCGAAGCCGACCCCGGTTCCGACCATCCAGGTCAGCCAGGCCGAAAAGACGAATTTCGAGGACGACCGGCTCGTCCGCGCCGCGCGCGCGCTCGGCGAGATCGGGGCATGGCGCGAACAGTCGCTGTTCCTGCGCGCGCTCGCCAATCGTGCCCGCTCGCCCTCCGACCATGTCCTCGCGGGCCAGCTTGCCTCGCAAATCGGCCGCCCCGACCTTGGCGTGATGATCGGCCGCAGCGCGCAGGCAAACAGCCTTGACGCGGTCGAGGTGTCGGGTTTCCCGACCGTCCGCGTGCCCGCTCGACCACGAAGGCAACTGGACCTTCATCCACGCCATCACACGCCAGGAAAGCCAGTTCGACCGCCAGGCGATCAGCCATGCGGGGGCGCGCGGCATGATGCAGCTGATGCCCGGCACCGCGCGCGAGGTCGCGGGCAAGCTTGGCCTGTCCTATGACGCCGGATCGCTGACCAGCGACACCAATTACAACATGACGCTGGGATCGACCTATTTCCAGCAGATGCTGAGCTATTTCGGCGGCAGCTATCCGCTGGCGGTCGCGGCGTATAACGCCGGGCCGGGCAATGTGAACAAATGGCTGCGCGCCAATGGCGATCCGCGCGGCGGCGGCATCGAAATGGTCGACTGGATCGAGGCGATCCCGATCTTCGAGACGCGCAACTATGTGCAGCGCGTGCTCGAAAACGCCGTCGTCTACGACACGCTGCGCGACCGGCCGCTGCCCGCCGCGCCGCTGAGCTTCTATCTCGGCAAGCGCACGCCCGGCTGACCGCCGTGGCGGGGGAACGCAGCAACATCATCAGCCCGGCGGGCTTCGCCGCGCTGCGCGCCGAATATGACGCGCTGCTCGGGGATGAGCGCCCCAGGCTGGTCGAAGTGATCAGCTGGGCGGCGGGCAACGGCGACCGCAGCGAGAATGGCGACTATATCTACGGGCGCAAGCGGCTGCGCGAGATCGACCGGCGCCTGGGCTTCCTCGCGCGCCGGATGAAGGCGGCGCGCGTCGTCGATCCCGCCGAACAGCCCGACAAGAGCCGCATCTGGTTCGGCGCGACGGTCGAACTCGCCGACGAGGAAGACGTGCGCCGCATCGTGACCCTGGTCGGCGACGACGAGGCCGAGGCGGGCGACGGCCGCATCGGCTGGAACAGCCCCCTCGCCCGCGCGCTGCGCGGCGCGGCGGTCGGCGATCTGCGCACGGTACAATTGCCCGCCGGGCCCAAGGAGTGGGAAGTCGTGGCGATCGAATATCCCTGAAGTGCGCGCGATCACTGCGTCCCGAAGGGCTATCGGCAATCCCGTGCTGACGGGATGGAAGGGGAATGACGATGCGAGGCGGGTTCCTGATCGCGATGTTGCTGGCGGCTGGTCCGGCTTGCGCCGCACAGCGCCCCGCGGCCCCCCGCCTCGGTGATGAGGAAATCCGCGCCGATCTGAAGGATGGCGAGGAGATCGAGAGCCGGGTCGACGGCGACCTCAACGGCGATGGCAATATCGACACCGCCTATATCGTCCGCAGCGACGACCTCCGCACACTCAACGTCCGGTTCGCCGCACGCGGCGTCGATCCCGATCACCGGCTCGCGGGCCGCGTCGAACTCGACCCCTATCCGATGGGCGCCGCCGAACTGTCGGTCGTCAAGGGCGTGCTGGTGGTGAAGGATCTGACGGGCGGCACCACCGCGACGATGGCAACCTATCGCTATCGCGGCGAAAAAGGGCAGCCGAGGATGAAACTGATCGGCCTCGACGTCACCGTCTACAGCCGCACCTTCTCTCACGACGGCAGCGAGATGAGCTGGAACCTGCTGACCGGCGACGTGACCGCGACGAAGCTGAAGCTCACCGGCGCCGACGACGGCACGGCCTATGACAAGCGCGAGTCGCTGCGCTTCAAGCGGCTCGTGCGAACCTATTATATGGAAGAGACGCCCGACATCGGCGAGGCGCTGTGGATGGCGATGGAAGGCAAATGATCCGCCCTATCGGATCAGCGCCGGAATGATCCAAACCGCGGACAGGACGACGATCGCCGCGATCAGCGAAACGGCGAGCACATAGCGGACATTGTGCCCCTTGACCCCGCTGCTCGCCTCGGTCTCGGTCACTTCGACATGCTCATCGACGACTTTCATGGTTCGTCTCCTTTTCCGCTCCGAACAGGAACGCGGGCCCGTGCCGCGCGGTTCCCGCGGCGTGCGGGGAGAGAATCGCCAGAGGGTCTGTAAGCCGGGTTCTGTCCACCCCCGAAGGGGATAGGCGATCATTCCTCTAGGCGGCCGGTTGCCCGGACGCTCAAGCAGTCAACCCGGACGGCGGGGCCGGAACCAGCCCTGGGACTTAACCCGTGCCATCCCTATTCGACCTTGCTCCCGGTGGGGTTTGCCGTGCCGCGTCCGTTACCGTCCGCGCGGTGCGCTCTTACCGCACCCTTTCACCTTTCGCCGGGCCGAAGCCTTTGGCGGTCTGCTCTCTGTGGCACTTTCCCTTGCTCCGGCTTCCCGGAGCCGCCGGACATTATCCGGCACCGTGGTTTCCGTGGAGCCCGGACTTTCCTCCCCCTCGCTTGCGCGAAGCGGCGATCGCCCGACCCTCTGGCGAGTGAAGGTATAGCAATGTTGCTCGGAGTTGGCGAGTGTCGGTCGCCAATATCTATATCCGTTCGCCCTGAGCTTGTCGAAGGGCCGTTCTTTCTGGGCGAGGTCGAAAGGAAGGACGGTCCTTCGACAAGCTCAGGACAAACGGAACAGAGGCTGGTCTTCAATCCCCCTCGGGCTGCGGCAACAGCAAGGCCAGCAGGATCGCCCGGCATTCGCCGTCGATCGTCCCGTCGATCAGTTCGGGACGGAAGCGCCGCTGGAACGCAACGGTTGCCGCGAACCCGTCGGTCACGTCGTAACCGAACCGCTCCAGCGCCAGCAGGAACCCCGCGTCGGTCCACAGGGGATCGGTCAGCTTCTTCGTCGGTCGCGGCAGCGCGAGGCGGCGGCGCGCCAGTTCTTCCCACGGGAAAAGCTCTCCCGGGTCCTGCTTGCGCGTTGGCGCGATGTCCGAATGGCCGACGACATTGCCGCGCGTGATCGCGTGGCGATCCTTGATCAGATGGACGAGCCGCACCACCGAGGCGACCTGCGGGTCGGGGAATGGGACATAGCCGAACTCGTGGCCCGGATTGACGATCTCGATCCCGACGCTCGCCGAATTGATGTCGCTGACCCCGCGCCAGTGGGACTTGCCCGCATGCCAGGCGCGCTTCTCCTCGGGCACCATATGGGTGATCTGCCCATCCTCGCTGACGACATAGTGGGCCGACACCTTGGCCTGGGGATCGGCAAGCCGATCAATGGCTTCGGCACCGGTCTTCATGCCGGTATAGTGAAGCACGATCATCGAGATGGGCAGCGCGCGCTCGTCGAAATTGGGTGACCAGCGTTCGATAAAATCGCTCATGCGTGTCGCGGCCCGATCCTGCAAAAACCAGCCTTCACCTGCGCCAGCGACGCGCAAATTGCAAGGCGGGTTCAGGCGGCCGCCATGCGGCGGACCTGCTGGTCGGCGGGCTCGTACAGGCCGCGCAATCTCGGACTGGCGACGAACTGGTCGGTCTGGCCGAGCACCGTCTCGCCCGCGCCGAGCACGAGGAAGCATTGCGGCGCGGCGACCATGCGCAGCCGCGCAAACGCCTTCTGCCGCATCGGCAGCGCGAAATAGAGGAGCAGGTTGCGGCAGAAGATCAGGTCGGCGGGGCTGGCGAGCGGCGGCCGGTCGGTCAGCATGTTCTGCACCGAAAAATCGATCCGGCGGCGCAGGTCGGCCTTCGCCAGCCAACCCGCCTCGGTCTGGTCGAACCAGCGGACCATGCGCTGCACCGGCAGCCCGCGCTGGATCTCGAACTGGCTGTACAGGCCGACGCGGGCGCGGCTGATCGCGTGATAGCTGACGTCGGTGCCGACGATATCGACCTGCCACCCCGCCCATTTTTCGGGCTGTTCGGCGAGCAGCATCGCCATCGAATAGGCTTCCTGCCCCGTCGACACGCCGCAATGCCAGATGGTCAACCGCCGCTTGTCGGCATTGATGAGGCGGAGCTGTTCAAGCGCGGTCTTCGCAATGTCGTCGAATACACTATGTTCGCGATAGAAAAATGTCTCGTTGTTGAGCATCGCGTCGATCGTGTCGTCGAGCAGCTGACGGCTGGTCGATGTTACCAGCGCCGCCACGAGCGCGTCGAGATCGGCGATGCCGTGGCGCTGCATCACCGGCTTCAGCGACATTTCGATGCGCCAGATACGGCTCGGCGACAGCGTCTGGCCGGTCCGCGATTCGAGCACGCCCATCAACACGCGATAGGCCGATTCGCTGGCCGTCCCGCCCATCATGATTTGGTCCGCCCCTTGAGGAAACTGCCGAGCATCAGCGCGATCGCGTCGGGATTGAGCGTCGCCGCCGCGATTCCCGCCTTCGCCACCGCGCCGGGCATGCCCCAGATCACGCAGCTTTCGGGCGCCTGCGCAAAGACCGTGCCGCCCGCCTGGCGGAGCCGCGCCGCGCCGTCGGCGCCGTCGCGGCCCATGCCGCTGAGCACCACTGCCGCCGCCCGCGCGCCATAGACCTCGGCGAGCAGAATCGAACATCGGGTCGGCCGAGGGGCAGCAGCCGTTGGCGACCGGGCGCCGGTCGAGCGCGATTTCGCGGCGACGCCCGTTCGCGACGACGACCAGATGCGCGTCGCCGGGCGCAAGATAGATATGGTTCTTCTCGATCGTCATGCCCGCCGCCGCGACGACGACCTTGCGCGTCGTCATCGTCGCGATCTGCCTGGCATAAAACTCCATGAAGGCGTCGGGCAGATGCTGGGTGAGCAGGATCGGCGCGGCGATGCGCCGGTCGAGATGGGTCACGAAGCTGGCGAAAGCCGGGATGCCGCCCGTCGAGGCAGCGACGGCGATGCATTCGAGGGGCTGGTCGGTGTCGATCGCGACCGGCGCCGGAGTCGCCATGGGCCGCGCGGCGGGGCGGACGGCGGTCGGTCCGTGCGGCTGCTGCTGTCCAAGCGTGCGGATACGCTCGGTGAGGATTTCGGCGAAGCGCCCCGAAAAACTGCCGCGTCCCGGCTTGGCGAGCGTGTCGCTGGCGCCCAGCGCCAGCGCCTCGATCGCCGCGGGGCCGCCCTCGATGCAGTTCGACGACAGGATCAGCACGCGCGCCTTCTCGGCGCGTTCGAGGATCAGGGGCAGCGCGGTGATGCCGTTCATGCCCGGCATCTCGATGTCGAGCACGACGACATCGACGGGTTCGCGGGCGAGGAACGCCAGGGCATCCTGCGCCGAGGCGATCGAAGCGCAGACAGTCAGGCCCTCGGTCTGGTCGATGATCCGTTCGAGGATGCTGCGCACGACGAGGCTGTCGTCGACGAGCATGACGCGGACGTCGCGCGCGCCGGGCAGCGGCACATCCGCGGCGCTTTCGCGTGCCAGGGGCTGGGAAGCCGCCACCCGCGCCGCCTCAGGCGACGCCGACGAGCTGCAATTTTCCTTCGAGCGTTTCGCGATCGAACGGCTTCATCACATATTCGTCGGCCCCCGCCTCGATCGCGGCGCGGATATGGTCGATGCTGTTCTCGGTGGTGCAGAAAACGACACGCGGACGCTCTTCATGCCCATAGTCGAGATCGTTGAACGCGCCGAGGAACTCCATCCCGCTCATCACCGGCATGTTCCAGTCGAGCAGGATCACGTCGGGGCGGTTGACACGGCAAAAGGTCAGCGCCTCCTGCCCGTCGGCGGCCTCGTCGACCGAAAAGGCCATGCTTTCCAGGATGTGACGCGCGACCTTGCGAATCACCTTGCTGTCATCGACGACCAGACAGGATTTCGACATCATTTCACTCCAGCCCCCGGGGAATTTCGGTGGGATAACCAAAAGGGGTATTCAGCCCGTTAATATCAGGCCGCCTTCGCAACCGGCAGGGTAACGAAATGCGAAGGGTCAACGACGAGCAGCGAGGCGCCCTCATGCTCGATCATCGCGTCCGCGACACGCGCCCACCCGGGCAGCAGCCAGCCGGTCACACGCGTCTCGGGCGCTTCGATGAAGCAGACGTCCTCGATCGCATCGGCGAGCAGCGCATAGCCATGGTCGGCGACATCGACGACGATCACCCGCTGGCCGGGCGCGACGGCGACCGCGGGCAGTCCGATCACGACATGCGGGTCGATCAGGGTGAAGACCCGGCTGCGCAGCGCGAACAGCCCCGCGACGTGCGGCGGCGCGGCGGGGACATTGACCGGTGTGCCCACCGTCACGACCGAGTTGATCGCGCGGCTGCGAAGCGCGACGCGCGTATCGGCGATGCGCGCGATCAAATAGAGTTTTTCCATCATGAGCTAGGCTCCTGCCACGCGGACGCGCAGCGCTTCGAGCAGCGCGCCGCGGTCGTACCGATAGATGCTGTCGTCGTCGGGTCCGCTCGCGGCGACCGAGGCGCGCAGGCGGACGAGCGGGATATCGGCCGCGACGGGCGCCGCGGGTCCATCGACCAGGCACAGCTGGACGTCGGGCCGCTCGCCCTCGACGACCTCGTCGCCGCCGATCACGCGATATCCGGCGCTGCGCAGGATCGGCGCGAGGAAATTGCCTGCCCAGCCATCGGGATCGTCGGCCAGGCGGCACAGCGGCTGGCGCCGCAGCGGCGCGGTCTGGCCCGCGCCATATTGCGCCATCAGCCAGAAGGGATCGATCAGTTCGACCGGCTGGCCGCCGATCAGCACCACCCCGGCGATCAGGCCGGGCGCCTGCGCCGGCTGGACCGCATCGGGCAGCCGCACGATGTCGATCACCGCCTCGATCGGATAGCAGAGCACCGACCGGCCGTCGTGCAGGCGCAGCAGCTTCACCGCATCGCGCCCGCCCGGCGCGGCGGCGGCGTGGACCGGGAAGATGTCGGTGCCGATCTTGGCCTGCACCCTGCCCGCGCTTTCGAACAGCGCCGCGGCGGGAACCTCCTCGACGCGCTCGATCACCGACAGGCGAACGCCGCGCATCCGGCCCCCGACATCGCAGAACAGCAGCAGTTGCGCGGCATCGCGCGCCGCGGCGACTTCGGCCTCGGCCTCCGCATCGGCGTCATGGCTGCGCCCCGCCTCCGACGCGTCGACTCCCGCGGCGGCGAGCAGTCCCTGCACGTCGAGCAGCAGCACCGGGCGGCCATTGTCGGGCAGCGTCGTACCGGCATAAAGTCCGGTCGCCATGATGATCGGCGCGGCGGGCTTGATCACCAGTTCCTCATGATCATGGATCGCGGCGACGCTCAGCGCATAGCTATGCCCCTGCCCCGGCCGGATGAGGATGATGGCGCGGTCGTCCTGATCCTCGCTCGCGTCGATCGCCGATCCCAGCGCATGTTCGAGCCGCAGCAGCGGAAATTGCTCGCCGCGAACGGTGACCAGTTCGCCGCCGCCGACGCGGTCGATCCGCACCGAATCGCTCATTTCCAACAGGATTTCGCGCACCGACCCGCGCGGAATCGCAAAATATTGACCGGCCGCGCGGACCATCAGGCCCGAGATGATCGTCAGCGTCATCGGCACGCGCAGCACGATCGTCAGGCCGCGGCCCTCCTCGTTGCGCAGTTCGACGACGCCGCCGATCTTTTCGAGGTTCGCCTTGACGATATCCATGCCGACGCCGCGCCCCGACACCGCGGTGACCTTGGCGGCGGTCGAAAAGCCGGGACGGAAGATGAGTTCGAGCTTTTCGCGCGGGGTCAGCGCCTTGGCCTCCGACGCCGTGACCACCCGCGCCGAAATCGCCTTGGCGACCAGCGCCTCCGGCGACAGCCCGCGCCCGTCGTCGCGCACCATGATCTCGATCTGGTTGCCCGACTGGCGCGCCGACACGTCGATATGCGCGGTGACGCCCTTGCCCGCCGCGACGCGCTCGTCGAGCGGCTCGATGCCATGGTCGATCGCGTTGCGGACGATGTGGATCAGCGGGTCGCGGATATTCTCCATCATCTCGCGGTCGAGTTCGACCTCGCCCCCACTGCTTGAAAAGCGCACTTTCTTGCCGAAATCCTGCGCCAGATCGCGGACGATGCGCGGCAGCGGCGAGAAGAGCTTGTCGATGCGCTGCATCCGCATCTGGCTGACCGACTGGCGCATGCCCGCGATCGAATCGGACAATCGGTCGAAGGAGGCGATCACCGATGCGTCGGCGCCCGATTCACGGAGCAGCCGGGCGAATTCGTTGCGCGCGAGCACGATGTCGGTGACCCCGGTCATCACGCTGTCGAGCAACGGCAAGGGCACGCGGATCGAGCGCCAGCTCTGCAGTTCGGCGTTGACCTCTTCGTCGGCCGGCGCCGGGACAGACTCAGCGGAAGCGGGTTCGGCGGCCGGGCGGTCATCGGCCATGGCGAGCGCGCCGATCACATCGCTGTCGTCGCCCTGCGGCTCCTGTCCCATGCTGCCGAGCGCGGCGCACAGGCTCGACAGCCGGTCGATGATCGCCAGCACCGCGGTAACGAGTGCGGCATTGGCGGGGCGATTGCCGCGCCGCACCTGATCGAGCGCGTCCTCGGCCGCATGCGACAAGGCGGTCACGCGCGGCAGAGAGAGGAAACCCGAGCTGCCTTTGATCGTGTGGACAAGGCGGAAAATCGCGTCGAGTTGCGCGCGATCGGCCGGGTCGGCCTCCCACGCAACGAGCGCACCGCTCGGCCTCGGCCAATATTTCGGCCGTTTCGGCCAGAAAATCGTTGAGCAGATCGTCCATCACGTTGCCGGTGCGCCCCTGAATTCAGGCGGCCACCATGACGGACAATGGTTAACGGAGCGTTTGCCCGCCGCCGAAATCAGCCGCGCAAAACGGCCCCGACGAGCAGCGAAGTCGGCGTTTCGCGCGCCAGCATCACCGTGCCGCCATTTTGCGCCGCGACCGCCTGGACGAGGATCGCGGGCGCGGTGCGCGATGTCATGGCTGCGGCCCCCTCGCCCTCGGCCAATATGCGTTCGACATCGGCGTCGAGAAAGATGCGCTCGGCCTCGACATGCAGGGCGATCTCGATTCCGCTCCCCTGACTCTCGCATCCGATATCGAGCCGCCCGCCGCGCACCAGCGCATCGACGAGCAGCAGCGCGAGGTTGAGGATGATCTTCACCGCGGGCTTGGGCAAAGGATCGGCGCCGATCATCCAGTTGAGGTCGATCGCGCGGTCGCCGATGATCCCCTGGATCGCGGACTTGGCCTCATCGGCCGGCACCATTTCGCCGAACCCGCCCGCCGACCCGAAGGCGAGGCGGAAAAATTTGAGCTTGTTCGCCGATGTCCGCGCGCTCTGTTCGAGCAGTTCGGTGACCCGCGCGCGCATCTCGGGATCGCGCTCGTCGGCGAGCAGTTCGAGCCCGTTGGCAAAGGCGCCCACCGGGCTCAGCAGATCGTGACACAGGCGCGAGGCCAGCATCGAGGCGAAATCGACGCGATCGTCGGACATGGATGGTAAAGCTCCCCGCGAAGCCGGCAGTTTCCGGCCGGCGACGCTGTTAGGGCAGGCGCCCCCCGATGGGCAAGAGCGATCCGGTCTCTTCTTGGGCCATGCGTGGGTTGGTCGGCAGATTTCGGGCGGTTGCGGTCATTTATCTCCCCTCCCTGCAAGGGAGGGGCTGGGGGTGGCCGCCGAAGGCGGCGCTCTTCCTTCTTGCTCGCTGCGCTCGCTACCCACCCCTAACCCCTCCCTAAAAGGGAGGGGAATGACGGCTATCCACCCCATAGCCGACCTTGAATTTCAAGGCCGCAAGCCCATATCCCAACCAATGCAGGGGGATGACGAAGTCTTGACCGTGGCGCTTGGCGACAGTGCCGCCGGGCTGCGCCTCGACCGGGCGCTGGCCGAGGCTTTGCCCGATCTGTCGCGCGAACGGCTGAAGTCGCTGATCAAGGGCGGCCGCGTCAGCGACGCCAGGGGCACGACCCTTTGGGATCCGTCGGCGAAGGCCCCGGCCGCAACGCTGGAACTGCGCCTGCCCAAGCCCGCTCCCGCGCACAATGTCGCGCAGGACCTGGACCTTGTCATCGCCTATGAGGACGAACATCTGATCGTCGTCGACAAGCCGTACGGCCTCGTCGTCCATCCGGCCGCCGGCAATCTCGACGGCACGCTGGTGAACGCCCTGCTCCACCATTGCGCCGGCCAGCTTTCGGGCGTCGGCGGCGTCGCGCGTCCGGGCATCGTCCACCGCATCGACAAGGACACCAGCGGGCTGATCGTCGCCGCCAAGCACGACAAGGCGCACGAGGGCCTTGCGAAGCAATTCGCCGCGCACAGCATCGACCGCCGCTATCTGGCGCTCGCCACCGGGCGCCCGATCCCCGCGAACGGCACGATCAACGCCGCGCTCGGCCGCTCGGCGACCAACCGCAAGAAGATGGCGGTGGTCGCGACAGGCCGCGGGAAACATGCGGTGACGCACTACCGCACGGTCGAACCGCTGCAGGGCGCGACGCTGATCGAATGCCGGCTGGAGACCGGCCGCACGCATCAGGTCCGCGTCCATATGGCGCATATCGGCCACCCGCTCGTCGGCGATCCGGTCTATGGCCGCGCCAAAAAGCCGCTGTCGGACGTGCTGAAAGGCCGGAATTTCGTGCGCCAGGCATTGCACGCCGCCCATTTGGGCTTTATTCATCCGGTGACCGGTAACGTCATCGCGCTCGACAGCGAACTCCCTACGGATATGCGGGAACTGATCGACAAATTGCGCGTTTAGGTTTCGAATAAAAATCTATTTTGACCGCGCGATCCAACCGCGGCATCATGGTTCAAGGATTTAGGGAAGACGCTCTCCAATGACCAACAAAAGCAATGTTCCCGCGACGGTGCTTGGCGCTAGGCGGCGAAGCCAGCCTCAACCGCTACCTGTCCGAAATTCGCAAATTCCCGCTGCTCACGCCCGAGCAGGAGTTCATGCTCGCCAAGCGTTTCCAGGAACATGGCGACAATGAAGCCGCGGCGCAGCTCGTCACCAGCCACCTGCGGCTCGTGGCCAAGATCGCCATGGGCTATCGCGGCTATGGCCTGCCGGTCAGCGAGCTGATCAGCGAAGGCAATATCGGCCTGATGCAGGGGGTGAAGAAATTCGACCCCGATCGCGGCTTCCGCCTCGCCACCTATGCGATGTGGTGGATTCTGCGCCTCGATCCAGGAATTCATCCTCCGCTCGTGGAGCCTCGTGAAGATGGGTACCACCGCGGCGCAGAAGAAGCTGTTCTTCAACCTCCGCCGGATGAAGAACAACCTCGAGGCGTTCGAGGACGGCGACCTGTCGCCCGAACATGTCGCCAAGATCGCGACCGACCTCGGCGTGACCGAGGACGAGGTGGTCAGCATGAACCGCCGCATGGCGATGGGCGGCGACACCTCGCTCAACGTGCCGATGGGCGAGGATGGCGACAGCCAGTGGCAGGATCTGCTCGGCGACGAAGGCCCGCTGCAGGACGAGCGCGTCGCCGAAGCGCAGGAGCGCGACGTGCGGCACGAACTGCTGACCGAAGCGCTGGCGACGCTCAACGAGCGCGAACGCCACATCCTGACCGAACGCCGCCTGACCGACGATCCCAAGACGCTCGAGGATCTGAGCCAGGTCTATGACGTCAGCCGCGAACGCGTCCGCCAGATCGAGGTGCGCGCGTTCGAGAAGCTGCAAAAGGCGATGCTGAAGCTGGCGGGCGACCGGCGGCTGGTCGGGGCCTGACGACACACGGGGGCCGATGGGGCGACACCCGCCGGATTTTCCGGCCGAAGGAGTGTGTGCCATGCGTATTCCGATTCTCGCAACAGCGGCTCTCGCCATCGCCCTGCCCGTCACCGCCGCCGAAAATCCGGCGAAGGTAACGGTGACGCTGGCCAATTTCAGCTACACGCCGGCCGACCTTCATCTTCATGCCGGCCACAGCGTGACGATCCATTTCGTCAACGAAGGATCCGGCGGCCATGACTTTACCGCCGCCGAGTTTTTCGCCGCCGCGACGATGGACGCCGCGAACCGCGCCCATGTCGGCGGCACCAAGGGCCGCGTCTCGCTCACCAAGGGCGAAAGCGCCGATGTAACGCTGGTCCCGAAAGCCGGAACCTACAAGGTCCATTGCTCGCATTTCGGCCACACCGCGCTCGGGATGACGGGCAAGATCATCGTCGATTGAGGTCAAACAGCTGCTTGCCTCACCGGGGTGAGCGACTAATTTGCCCGCATGGCAACCAAGTCCCGCGCGACGAAGCGCAAGCTCCCCTGGTATCTGCGGCCGTTCAAATGGCTGCTGTGGTTCGTGATCGTCTCGGTCGTCTGGGTGCTGATCTATGCGGTGGTGCCGCCGCCGGTGACGGTCACGATGCTGACCGACGGCAACGGCATTACCAAGGATTGGGAGAGCCTGTCGAACATCGACCGCAACATGGTGCGCGCCGCGATCGCGGCCGAGGACGGCAAATTCTGCAGCCACGACGGTTTCGACCGCGACGCGATCGAGGATGCGATCGAGCGCAACGCCAGGGGCAAGCGCCTGCGCGGCGGCTCGACGATCAGCCAGCAAACCGCGAAGAACGTCTTCCTGTGGCAGGGCAGCGGCTGGACACGCTACGTCCGCAAAGTCCCCGAAATCTGGTTTACCTTCCTGATCGAAAAAATCTGGGGCAAGCGGCGGATCATGGAGGTCTATCTCAACGTCGCCGAGACCGGGCTCGGCACCTATGGCGTCGAGGCGGGGGCGCAGCGCTATTTCAAGCACGGCGCAAGCCTACTGACCCCGATCGAGGCCGCGCGTATCGCCGCGATCCTGCCCTTGCCCAAGAAGCGCGAAGCGATCAGCCCATCGGGCTTCACCCGGCGTTACGGCAACACGATCCGCGCGCGGATAGGGGTCGTCGGGCGCGATGGGCTGGATGCGTGTATTTATAAATAGGGGCCGCTTTGGGGTGGAGAGCGGAGGTTCGAGGAATAGGCTGGTCTCCCCTCCCGCAAGCGGGAGGGGCAGTGAGACTTACGAACTTGTTCGTTAGTCGCAGCGGGGTGGGCCATGGCAATGTCGCTGCCCACCCCCAACCCCTCCCGCCTGCGGGAGGGGAGAACAAAGGTCCGCCGCCGCCCTACGCCGGCTTCCAGCTCTTCCGGTCTTCGGCCTGTTTCAGCACCTCGAACGCCGCCTGCCCAGCGGTGAAGCGCTTGGCCGCCTCGGCGTCGCCCGGCTTCACATCGGGATGGCATTCCTTCGCATAGGCACGCCACGCCTTTTTCGTCGCGTCGAAATCGGCGTCGGGGTCCAGCCCCAGCACCTCGAGCGCGCGCATCTCGTCGGCGCTGCGGCTGCCGTCGCCCGAGCCGCCCCAGGCATAATGCTGCGCGCGGGCATAGCTGCGCGCGCCGCGTGCTTCCTCCGCGGCGCGGGCGGCGGCGTCCTCGGCGGACAGGCCTTCGAAATAGTCCCAGCCGCGATTATATTCGGCGGCGTGCGCCTCGCAGAAATACCAGCGGTCGGGGCTGTTCGGCGATTTGGGCGCGGGGCAGTTGCCCGGCTCGGTGCAGCCGTGGCGGTCGCAGAGCCGCACCTGCTGCGCTTCGCGCGACGACCCATAGGGTCGCCAGCGGGGGAAACCCCAGTCGTCGGATCGCTTCGCGCGGCTCATCCATCCCATGTAGCGATTGGGGGCGGAGATGGCTAGCCGAGCTTAGCCGAATACCGCCGAAAAAAGCGCTTTCCTAAAATATCCGGCCATGCCAGCCTTGTGCTTCGGCTCTTTGCGATCGTCGATATTCCCGAACGATTCCGCCCGCTCGCTCGAAGGCCTTAAAGCGACAAAGGAGACAATTTCGGCGCGTGCGACCGTATATTTTGTCGCTTTAAGCCATCAATCTTTCGGCGCGTAACCGAACGCCTTCTGCGCCAGCTTGACCGTCGCGGGGTCGCGTTCGGGCGGCGTCATCGGCACCGCCGCCTCCAACGTGTCGGCGATATGCGTCAGCGCCGCGATGCGCCCCGCCTTCTTGTTGTTGCCGTCGATCACTTTCCACGGCGCCCAGCGCGTATTGGTCTGCGCGAACATGTCGTGCATCGCGGCCAGATAATCGGCACGCTTGGCGCGGTTCCGATAATCCTCGGCGCCGGTCTTCCAGCGTTTCCACGGATCGTCGAGCCGGTCGGCGAAGCGCTTGTCCTGTTCGGCCTGCGTGATGTGGATGAACAGCTTGACCAGATTCGTCCCGCTGCCGGTGAGTTGTGCCTCGAACTCGTTGATCTCGTCATAGCCCTTGCGCCACTCGCCCTCGCTCGCATAGCCTTCGACGCGCTCGACAAGGACGCGGCCGTACCAGCTGCGGTCGAAGACCGCGATTTCGCGGTTGCCGGGCAGCCGCTTCCAGAAGCGCCACAGGAAATGCCGCGCCTTTTCCTCTTCATTCGGGGCCGCGATCGGCCACACTTCGAAATAGCGCGGGTCGAGCATCGCGGTCAGCCGGGTGATGACCCCGCCCTTTCCCGCCGCGTCCCAGCCTTCGAACATGATGACGCTGCGCTGGCCGTGCGTGATATGCGCCGCCTGGATGCGTTCGAGCCGCTGCTGGAGCGCGTACAGATCGTCGCTATAGTTGCCGCCATATTTGGCGCCGGATTCGAAGTCGGACAGGTCTATGGTCATGCCGCATGCCCTAGCGCAGGCCGGCGTGCGATACCAAGCCCGGCTTTGCGCTGTCGCGCTTTGGCACAGCGGCGCGTCGGTGCCTTACTCGTAGCCCATCAGCACCTTGCGCGCCTGCCACGCGGCCAGCGCGCGGCGATGACCGCCGATGCGCGCGAGCGCGGCAGGAATCTCGCGGCTTTTCGATCCCAGCCGCTGCGCCTGCCCGAACCAGTCGACCGCCGCATCGAAATCGCGCCGCGCTTCGGCGCACAGGCCCAGGTTGAAGGCGAGTGCCGCGGTCGGCTCGGCGCTGCGGCCGATCGCCGCCCAGCTGTCGCACGCCCCCGCTTCGTCGCTCTTGGTCTGGCGGATCGCCGCCTTGAACGCCTCCGCCGCATCCTTGGGCAGGCCCTTGCGATTCTCGTCGACGCGCACCTCGATCCGGTAGCCGCTGGGCGCCAGATCGCCGCGCAGGCGCGCCGCCTCGTTGCGCAGCACCGTCGCGACGAATTCCTCGACGCTGCGGCTCGCCTTGCGGTCGGGGCACCATGTCTGTTCGTCGCGTACCGATTGCGGCCAGCTATGGCGGATCGTCCCGTCGCCCATGGCGACAAGCCGGATATTGCTGTTCACCGTCGCGACGCGGCGCCGGCACCTGATATCGACTTCGACCTCCTTCAGACACTTCTTGTCGTCGGCAGGGTCCTTCTCCTCGCAGCGTGTCCGCTTTTCGGTCACCGGCGTTTCATCGACAGCGACCCGCACATTGCCGGTGATCAGCCCGTCGACGGGCACCCCCGATTCGGGCGCGACGATGCGGAACCAGGGGCGTCCACCGAACTGCGCCGCGCCGAGTTCGCTCTCGACCATGTCGGACAGCGCAGGACCATCGGGGCCCTCGAACCGCTGCACCGCGATGCTGGCGAGATCGTTCGCGACCGCACGGCCGGGCGGATTGCTGCCGCTGATCGTCAGCACCTCCGCCGCGGCGGGCGAAGCGCCCGCCAGCAGGACAACCGCAATCATCGCCCGGACCTTGCCCATCTGCCCCCCATTGAGCGCCATGCGCCCGACCGATCGCCCCCGCCGCCGGGCTATCCCAGCCCGGTGCTGCTGTCAAAGCGCGGTGGCGATGAGGTCGGCGAGGCGCTGCGGCGCTTCCATCGGGATGAAGTGGCTGAGGTCGCCCCATTGCTCGTCGCGCACCGCCCCCAGCGCGGCGCCGAGACCGGGCCAGGTCGGGCTGACCGAAAAATCGAGCGCGCCCTCGCGCTCGCCCGTCCGGGCACGGATCACGCTGACCGGCGCCGCGATGCGGTCGAACCAGGCATAGGGGCTCGTGCGTAGCGCGCTGAGATAGACCGACGCTTCCAGCGCGGGCGGGCATGCCAGTTCCCACTCCTCGCCTTCCGTCGTCGGCAGCAGGCCATAGCGACAATAGTCGGCGAGCACTTCGGGCCGCCAATGCGCATAGGGCGCGCGCGTCGCGAAATGCGCCGCCATCCCCTCCCAGCCCTGCCAGCGGTTCCGCCGCCGCACCACGGGATGCTCGGCGGGATCGGGGATCGGCTGCGCCTCGCCGGGGTAGAATTCGGGCGGCATAATGACCGGGTCGATCAGGAACAAATGCCGGAAAGCGGCGGGCCGGGCGGCCCCCAGCCGGGTCAGCACATAGCCGCCCATGCTGTGTCCGCATCCGACAATCGGCGTCCCCGCGAACCGGTCGACCAGCGGCAGCAGAAAATCCGACGTCGCCCCCCAGTCGGACAGCGACGCGGGCCTGGCGCTCCGCCCATGCCCGCGGTGATCGGGCGCGACAACGTGCGTTCCGGCAGGAAGCGACGCCACGACCTGGTCCCAGAGCCGGGCGTGAAAACCCGTGGCATGGAGCAGCAGCACCGATGGCCGATCCGACCGTTCCCCCCATTCGAACCAGCATATATCGCCGTCCGGCGCGGCGAGCCGGTGTTCGCGCGGCCCGCTCATGCGGCTCAGCCCTTCGGCCCGTCCACGATACGGATGCCGAGTTCCTTGAGCTGCTTCTCGCTGACCGGCGCCGGGGCGCCCATCATCAGGTCCTCGGCCTTCTGGTTCATCGGGAAGACGACGACCTCGCGGATATTCGGCTCGTCGGCGAGCAGCATCACGATGCGGTCGACGCCCGGCGCCGAACCGCCGTGCGGCGGCGCGCCATATTTGAAGGCATTGATCATGCCGCTGAAGTTCGCATCGACATCGGCCTGGCTGTAGCCCGCGATCTCGAACGTCTTATACATGATGTCGGGGCGATGGTTGCGGATCGCGCCCGACGACAGTTCGACGCCGTTGCAGACGATGTCATATTGCCAGGCAAGAATGTCGAGCGGGTCCTTGGTCTCCAGCGCTTCGAGCTCGCCCTGCGGCATCGAGAAGGGGTTGTGGCTGAAGTCGATCTTGCCCGTCTCTTCGTCGGCTTCGAACATCGGGAAGTCGACGATCCAGCACATTTCGAACCTGTTCGGGTCGATCAGTTCCAGCTGTTCGGCAACGCGGGTGCGGGCAAAGCCGGCGAGCTTGGCGGCGGTCGCTTCCTTGCCCGCGGCAAAGAACAGCCCGTCGTCGGGGCCGATGCCGAGCTCGGCGGCCAGCACGTCCATCTTGTCGGACCCATGGTTCTTGGCGATCGGACCGCCCCACTCGCCGCCCTTGCGCGTCGCATAGCCGAGGCCCGCGAAGCCCTCGCCCTGCGCCCAGCTGTTCATGTCGTCGAAGAATTTGCGGCTCTTCTCGGCGGTCGCCGGCTGCCGGAATCGCGCGCACCACGTCGCCCGCCGCGACGATATCGGCGAAGCGGCCGAAACCCGACCCCACGAAGTGCGACGAGACATCGGTGATGATGAGCGGGTTGCGCAGGTCGGGCTTGTCGTTGCCATATTTGAGCATCGACTCGCGGTACGGAATGCGCGGGAACGAACCGGCCGGCGTCACCGACCTGCCGTTCGCATATTCCTCGAATACGCCCGCGAGCACGGGCTCGATCGCATTGAACACATCGTCCTGCGTGACAAAGCTCATCTCGAAGTCGAGCTGATAGAACTCGCCCGGCGAGCGGTCGGCGCGCGCGTCCTCGTCGCGGAAGCAGGGCGCGATCTGGAAATAGCGGTCGAAGCCCGCGACCATCAGCAACTGCTTGAACATCTGCGGCGCCTGCGGCAGCGCGTAGAATTTGCCGGGGTGGACGCGGCTCGGCACCAGATAGTCGCGCGCGCCCTCGGGCGACGAGGCGGTCAGGATCGGCGTCTGATATTCGGTAAAGCCCTGTTCGACCATACGGCGGCGCAGGCTGGCGATGACGTTCGAGCGCAGCAGGATATTCTGGTGCAGGCGGTCGCGGCGCAGGTCGAGGAAGCGGTATTTCAGGCGGATATCCTCGGGATATTCCTGTTCGCCCGCAACCGGCATCGGCAGCTCGACCGCCGCCGACTGCACCGCGACCTCGCGCGCACGCACTTCGATCTCGCCCGTCGGCAGGTTGGCGTTGACCGTCTCCGCCGAGCGCGCGACGACGTCGCCGGTCACCGTCACGACGCTTTCGGCGCGCAGGCCGTCGAGGATCGCGAAGGCCGGATCGCTCGAGTCCGCGACGATCTGGGTCAGGCCATAATGGTCGCGCAGATCGACGAACAGCAGCCCGCCATGGTCGCGCTTGCGATGCACCCAGCCCGAGAGGCGGACATTCTGGCCGACATGCTCGGCGCGAAGCTGACCGCAGGTGTGCGTGCGATAGGCGTGCATTTTTTCATCTTTCAATATCCGGGGGAGCGCGGGCGAAAAGCCGCGCCGACATGGCCGCGCCTAAGGCAGGGCGACGCGCCATTTGTCAAGGGTGAAGGGCCGTTTCAGCCGGTCAGGCCCAGCCTGTCGAGCACCTCGCTGCGAAACATCGCGCGATGCGCCGGATCGGGGATCAGCCGGTCGCGCGCCCTGCGCCATCGCTGCAAATCTTCCCCGTAATCGGCCGCGACGCGCGTCCCATCGAGCCGGCAGCTTTTGGCCCAATGGCGGGTGAAGGCCACCTTCTCCCGGTCGAGCAGTTCGACGACACGGGCATAAGCGTCTTCGGTGCGCGGACTGCGCGGGCCATCGAAGTCGATCACCGCATTATGGGTGAAACGCGCCGGGGCGAGCAGCCCTTGGGCGCGCTCCATGAAGCGCAACGTCACCGCGGTGGAACCGCCGTGCCGCGTATAGATGCCGCAGATCAGTTCGAACACATGCGACAGATCGCTGCGGTCGATCGTCACCGAGGCGTTGAACAGGTCGGCGAGCGGCCGATGGGTATCGAGCCCCTCGCCCCACGTGCCGTGCACCGGCGGGTGATCGACATCGGGGCCCGCCGCATAGCCCATCTTCATCGCGAACTGGAGCAGGGCGCCGCGCGCCCAGGGATAATCGTCGAGCAGGCGACCGAGCAGGCTGAGTGCGTCATAACCCGCGCCGAGCTGGCCCGGCGTCGCCCGGTCGTAATCGGCGCGCCATGGTTCGGCATAGAGGAAACGCAGCATCGCTCGGCCGTTTGAACGGCTTGTACGGATTGACGATCATCTGGACGAAATCGGGATCGCGATCGAGCGCATACGCCGCCGAGAAGCGCCGGAAATCCCCCGCCGCCAGCCAATCGATCGCCACGCGATCCACTTTCCGCAGATTCTGGATCGGGCGGACGAGGAATTTGGGGACGCTGTCGACGACCAGCGCGGTAATGATCCCGAGCGCGCCGATCGGAAGCTGGGCGGCCGCGAAGACATCGTCGTCGCGAAGCGGCACCGAACCGGTTGCTGCGATGAAGGCGTCGCTCATCACACCCGCCGCCGGTTCGATCCAGTGAACGCCACCCGGCGTCACCAGTTGCACTGCGCGGATATGGTCCTGAATGCCGCCGCGCACCACCATCGACCCGTGCGTGCCGGTCGCCGCGGCGCCCGCGAACGTCTGCCCGTTGCCCGCCCCGCTCGTCCACAAGGAGCGCTGCTGTTCCTCGAGCTTGTCCGACACCTCGTCGACGAGCGCGCCCGCCTCGACGAGCATCAGCCCGGCGGCATCGACGCCTGGGCGCACATCGCCGGACGCGACCCGGAAACAGCGGTTGAAGCGGCGCGTGTGGAGCAACCAGGCGTCCGAGCAGATGTTGACGTTCGACGGCGACCAGCCCGCTCCCAGCGGGCGCACGCGCTTGCCTTCGCGCTGCGCCGCCGCCAGCCAGTCCCGCACCGCCGCCGCCGCGATCGCGAGTTCGTCGCGGCCCCGCGCGGCGTCGCCGCTGCGCAGCGCGAATCGGGCCGCATTCTCGCACACGCCGGTCCCGTGATAATTGGTCCAGCGCCCCGCTTCGCCGATAGGAATAAGCGGCATCAGGCGTCTCCCAGCGGCTGGATGCCGGCATGGGCGCGCCAGGCAACGGTGACGGGGCGCTTCAGGCCGAGCGTGAAGATGGCGGTCAATATCTGCCGCCGCGTCGTATAGACGCGCAGGTCGCACAGGCCGTGATCGGCCTCGGGCGTCACGAACGGCTGCCGCGCTTCGGCGGCCAGACCCCAATATTTCAGCGTTACGACCATCGATTCTTCGTCGAGCGGCCGCGGATTGGCGATCGAGACGAAGAGATCGCCCTGCCCCGCCATATATTGCCCGACGAGCAGCAGCAGAAACAATGCCGCCAGCCCCCATCCGACCCACATCATGCCCCAAAATCCCTTCGTGCATTGGCGGCTAAGCGTTCCGGCTCTGCGACCCCGAAGAGCGTGGGCAATTTTTCCTGCCCGTCCGCATCAACTAGCTGTATAGGCGCCGCATGCAAGTCCATCCGCTCATCGAAACCAGCGCCGCGCTCGTCGAATTCTGCAACCTCATCAAGGCCAGCGACTTCATCGCGGTCGATACCGAGTTCATGCGCGAGAACACCTTCTGGCCCGAGCTCTGCCTGATCCAGGTCGCCAACAGCGAGCATGCCGCGGCGATCGACCCGATGGCGAAGGACATGGACCTTGCGCCCCTGCTCGACCTGCTGGTCGGCAATGAGGATATGCTGAAGGTTTTCCATGCCGGCGGGCAGGATGTCGAGATCATCTTCAACCTGACCGGCAAGACCCCGCACCCGATCTTCGATACGCAGATCGGCCAGATGGCGCTCGGTCAGGCCGAACAGGTCGGCTATTCGAATCTGGTCGAGGCGTGGGTCGGCGTCCAGCTCGACAAGGGCGCGCGCTTCACCGACTGGAGCCAGCGTCCGCTCGACAAGCGCCAGATCGACTATGCGATCGGCGACGTTACCCATCTCGCCAAGATTTTCCCGATGATGCTGAAAAAGCTCGTCAAGACCGGGCGAGGCCACTGGCTCGACGAGGAAATGGAAAAGCTCGCCGATCCGTCGAACTACAGCGTCGATCCCGATCAGGCGTGGCACCGGATCAAGATACCGTCGCGCAAGCCCGATGTGCTCGGCCGGCTGCAGGCACTGGCTGCCTGGCGCGAGCGCGAAGCGCGGTCCAAGAATCTGCCGCGCGGCCGCATCGTCAAGGACGAGACGCTCGCCGACCTCGCCGCGCATCCGCCGAAGGATCAGGACGGCCTCGGCCGCGTGCGCGGGCTTTCGGCGACGTGGAAGTCGAACGACATCGGCGGGCGGTTGATGGATGCCCTCGCCAACGCGAAACCCCTCGGCCGTGACGATATGCCCGACCGCGCGCCGCGCGGGCCAGGACTCGGCAAGGAAGGCGCGCTGGTCGCCGATCTGCTCAAGCTGCTGCTCAAAATTCGCGGGCGCGAACTCAATGTCGCGGCGCGGCTGATCGCGCGCAGCGACGATCTGGAAGCACTCGCCGCCGGCCGCCGCGACGATATCGCGATGCTGCAGGGCTGGCGCTACGAGGTGTTCGGGCAGGCCGCGCTCGACCTGGTCGAGGGGCGGATGGGCTTCGCCGTGCAGAACGGCAAGCTGGTGATGAGCAAGATCGAGGCGCCGACCCCGGTCGAGACCGCCTAAAGCAAAATCATGTCGGGCTTGGTGTCGAGCGCCTGCGCCAGCGAGCGCAGTCGGCGATCGACCGACTCGCTCGGCGAGATGATGCCAGCCCGGGTCGAGGCAAAGCGTCAGCTTGCCCTTGTCGAGCGCGATGCGGCTGGCCTTGAGCGGCGCTTCGACCCCGCCGGTCAGGCGTTGCGCGAGGCGGATCGCGAGACCCCATTGTCGCGCGCGGGCCAGCCGCTCACCCGACACGAGCGATCCCATCGGCGGAAAATCGCCGTCAGCGCCGCCGAAGCCCGCGTGGAGCGCCCGCGCCAGCAGGATGCGGCCCGGAATGTCGATACCGCGCCAGTTGCCGTGCAGGCCGATCTCGGTGCCGCGGTCGGCGCGGAAATCGGGGTTCGCCGACCAGGCGACATCGCTGAGCAGGCTCGCGGCAAGACGGATGCGGCTGTCGGCGGTATCCTCGCTGGCGAACAGCGGTGCGATCCAGTCGGCGAGCGCCGGACCATGCGGAGCGAAGCGCGCGAGGCGACGGCCCTCGAATTCGGCGGCGACGATCAGGGGATCCTGCGCGCGCGTCGCGGGGTCGAGCGCCTGATAGAGCAGGCCTTCGCGAAGGCCCGACGATGAAACCGTCATCTCGGGAACGTCGATGATGTTGACGAGCGCCGCCAGCAAGGCCGCCGCATCGGGCAGCGACGCCGCGCGGTTCGACGCCATGCCGGGGATCGCCTTCAATTCCTCGAAACTCAGCCTCCTCGTCGCCCGAATCAGGCGACGAATCGCCGTACGCGGCAGCGTATGCTGGTCGAGTACCGCGAGCGGATCCTTGGTGATTTCAAGATCAAGACGCGACAGCGCGCGCCACGATCCGCCGACCAGATAGAGCGGCAGGCCCGCGCAATCGCCCGGCCAGCCCTTGGCGCGCAGCATCTTGCGGATCGTGCGCTCGAACGCCTGCGGGCCGTCCTTGCGCAGCGCGGGGAGGCGCAGCACGCCGAGCGGGAAGCTGTTGCGGCGCCCGACTTCGCCATTCGACACCTGCGCAAGTTCGAGGCTGCCACCGCCGAGGTCGACCGCGATGCCGTTCGCATCGGGAATCGCCGCGATCACGCCAAAGCCCGCAGCTTCGGCTTCTTCCTGTCCGGACAGGAGGCGAATCGTCAGGCCGGCATCGGCGGCGCCCGCAATGAAGTCGGGTCCGTTGGGTGCATCGCGTACCGCAGCGGTGGCGACGCATTGCAGGTCCTGCACCTCCATGAGCCGCGACAGCAGCGCGTAGCGGCGGAGCGCATAGAGACCGCGCTCGGCATCTTCGGGAGCGATCCGGCCATCGACCGAAAGCCCGCGGCCGAGGCCGCATGGCGACCTTTTCGTTGAAGATCACCGCGGGCGCGCGCGGCGGGCCTTCATAGACCACGAGGCGGACCGAGTTGGAGCCGATGTCGATGACCGCCGAGCGGTGAAGTTTGGGGGCGGGGGTTCGGCGGTTCGGCAATTGTGTCAATCTTCACGCATATTGAGGAGCAGCGTCGGGACGTCCTGGCGTTGGTGGAGCGCGGTGCCGCGGCCCGAGAGCGACGGGTTGGTCATGAAATAATGGTGCAAGTTAAACGGCTTGTCGCCCGGAGTTAAGCGAGCGTAAGTGCCGTCGGGCTGCAGCACCCAGCTCTGTTCATTGTCGATCAGGTTCGCGACGAGCACCTGGTCCAATATCTGGTCGTGCACGGTCGGATTTTCGATCGGGATCATATATTCGACGCGGCGGTCGAAGTTGCGCGGCATCCAGTCGGCGCTGGAGATGTAGAGTTTCGCCTTCTGGTGCGGCAGCGCCGCACCGTTCGCGAAGGCCCAGATGCGGCTATGCTCGAGGAAGCGGCCGACGACCGATTTGACGCGGATCGTTTCGGAGAGGCCCGGCACGCCGGGGCGCAGGCAGCAGATGCCGCGCACCACCAGTTCGACCGGCACCCCCGCCCCGCTCGCCTCGTACAATTTGTCGATGATGTCGGGATCGACGAGGCTGTTCATCTTGGCCCAGACGCCCGAGGGCAGGCCGGACCGCGCGGCGGCGATCTCGGCGTCGATCAGCTGGCAAAGATGCGCGCGCATGTTGAGCGGCGACATGGTCAGCAGCTCCAGCCGCTCGGGTTCGACATAGCCGGTGATGTAGTTGAACAATTGCGCGGCATCGCGGCCCGCGCGCGGATCGGCGGTGAAGAAACTGAGGTCGGTATAGATGCGCGCGGTGATCGGGTGATAATTGCCGGTGCCGAAGTGGCAATAGGTCTTGTACCCCTGCCCTTCGCGCCGCACGACCATCGAGATCTTGGCGTGGGTCTTCCACTCGATGAAGCCATAGACGACCTGCACCCCGGCGCGTTCAAGCTGGTTCGCCCAGAGCAGATTCTGTTCCTCGTCGAAGCGCGCCTTGAGCTCGACCACCGCGGTCACCGACTTGCCCGCCTCTGCCGCCTCGATCAGCGCGCGGATCACCGGCGACTGATTGCCCGCGCGATAGAGCGTCTGCTTGATCGCGACGACGTCGGGATCGGCCGCCGCCTGGCGCAGGAAGGAGAGCACGACGTCGAAGCTCTCATAGGGATGGTGGACGAGGATATCCTTGCTGCGGATCGCCGCGAAGCAGTCGCCGCCATGTTCGCGGATGCGTTCGGGGAAACGCGCCGAAAAGGCCGGGAATTTGAGGTCGGGGCGATCGACGTCGACGAGCGCCGACAGCGCAGCGAGGCCCACGAAACCGTCGATCTTCGCCACGATCGCCTCGTGCCCCTGAATATCGGCGTTGAGCACCGCGGCGAGTTCGCCGGGCATGTCGGCTTCGAGTTCGAGCAGGATGACGCGGCCGCGGCGGCGGCGGCGGATCGCGGTGCGGAACAGGCGGACGAGATCCTCGGCCTCTTCTTCCAACTCGATATCGCTGTCGCGGATGATGCGGAACACCCCGCGCGAGCGGATGCGGTAGCCGGGGAACAGGGTGTCGCCGAACAATTCGATCAGATATTCGATCGGCACGAAGCTGGCCGGATCGCCGGGCACCGAGACGAAGCGTGACAGCGACGGCGGGATCATCACCAGTTCGCGGATATGTTCGCCGCCGGCCTTGCGTTCGAGGTCGAAGATGACGCCGAGGCCGCGGTTCGGAATGAAGGGAAAGGGGTGCGCCGGATCGAGCACCTGGGGGGTGAGGATCGGGAAAATCTGGTCGATGAAATATTGGCGCAGCGCCGGGCGCAATTTTTCGGGGTCCGACCCTTCGCCGTGGACCGTGATGCCCTGTTCGCCGAGCAGGCGGTGGAGCAATTGCCATTCGCTCTGCTGCTGGTCGACGAGGCGGTTCACCTCGGCCTCGATCTCGGCAAGCTGCTGCCCCGGCGAGCGGCCGTCGGCGCTGGGGTCGTCGATGCCCTGAAGCTGCTGGCCCTTCAGCCCCGCGACGCGGACCATGAAGAATTCGTCGAGGTTGCTGCCCGAGATCGACAGGAAGCGCAGCCGTTCGAGCAGGGGATGCGCGGGATTGCGCGCCTCCTCCATCACCCGCCGGTTGAAGGCCAGCCAGCTGAGTTCGCGGTTGAAGAAACGTTCGGGGCCGAAACTGGGGCCCGCCGTGTCGGCGTCGTTATCAGCGCGAAGAGGTCCACCGGCTATCGACATATATCGCTTTCCTGTCGTTCGAGGAGATCGGGATCGATCAGCCCCTGTGACAGTAATGTTTCACGCGTGAGACGGACGCCGATGCTGCGCCCGGTCTCCAGCGACGCGGCGTCGAGCGCGGCGACGATGCGGTGGATCATCGCATAGCTGCGCTCCATGCGCGGCACGATGTAGGAGGCGACCTCCGGCGCGAGCGCGATGCCGCGCTGCGCGAACAAGGCCTCGATCAGGTCGCGGGCAAGGCAGTCGTCGGGCTCGCCGATCGCCAGCACCGGCACCGCGGCCAGCCGCGAGCGGAGGTCGGGAAGCCGGATGTTCCATTCGGCCGGCGGCGCGTCAGCGATGATCAGCAGCGGGACGCCGCTCATCTGCGCGGCGTTCCAGGCGTGGAACATCTCCTCTTCGGAGACGCTGCCGTGCCCGTCGATCACCCGCCCCCCCGTATCGCGTGCGAAGAGGCGCCCGATCAGGCTGCGTCCCGAACCGCGCGGACCGGTCAGCACCGCGGTACGCACCGGCCAGGTCGCGACATGACGCAGATAGCGCACCGCATCGGCATTGCTGGTGCCGACGATCAGCGGGCCGTCGTTGCTGCCGCCCGCGCTCCAGTCGAGCGGGAGCGCGATCTGTCCTGGCGCGCGCGCCATCAGCGGCTGATCCGGAGCGTGCTCCCGCTCGCCTGCACCTTGTAGCCGCGCGCCTCGAGCGCGGCCTTGAGCGCCGCAAGGTCGCCGCGGAAGTTCACCCGCATCACCGACGTGCCGCCGAGCGCGAGGCTGCTCGTCGCGGCCGACTGAACGCCGGGGACGGCACCGACCGCTCGCTCGGTCGCCGACACCGATTCGACGTCGGGCGAGCTATATTGAACCGAGAAGCTCTGCGCCCCGGCGACGGGCGTCGTCGGCACGCTGCTGTCGGTTTCGGCGGGCAGCGCGTTGGCGTCGGCTTCGGTCGCTTCGGGCAGTTCCTCGACCGCCACCGGCTTTTCGAGGACCAGATAGGTGTCGGTACGCAGCACCCCGGCGGCGAGCGCGTCGGTGTAGATGCGGTCCATCCGTGCGACCGCCTTTTGCATCATGTCGGGCAGCGCGGCGGGGCTGGGGCCGGTCATGGTGAAGCTGCCGATCAGCTTGTTGTCGGGGCCGAAGCGCGCGGTGAAGTGGCCGGTGATCGGTCCGCCCGGATAGCTGTATTCGACCCGCGCGATCGGCACGAGCACGTCGGCGGCGCCATATTGGTCGAGAATCACGCGCCACCAGACGCGGCCGCGGCGGCCGATCTGCCCCGAATTGAGCAGCAGGGTATCGGGCCCGGTGCCCGCCGTGCGGACATAGTCGATCGCGCTCTGCCCCGTATTATATTCGGCCCAGGCGCGTTGCCAGGCGCTGCGCTGTTCGAACACCTGCTGCAGGCCGTCGATCGAATAGACCGGAATCACGAGCAGCGGCGGCGAGCGCAGCGTCCGGCCGCTGACGCCGAGAATCTGGCCCGCGCGGACGCGGTCGAACTGGACGCCGAGCCTGGCCACATAGCGGCGCGGGCCGATCTGTTCCTCCTCGACGACGATCGCGGTGACGATGCCGTCGAGCACCGAATCGCCGAGCGTCGGCCCGTCGCTGCCGTTGATCTGGCGGTACAGCTGTTTCCAGCCCTGCCGCTGCGCCTCGCGCCAGCCTTTGCTCCGCGCATCGTCGGCATTGTCGCCGGTCACATCGACGAGGATGCCGCTCGCCAGGAAATCGCCGCTGCTGTTGATCGGCGTGATGCCGCGGTTGCCGCGCGTGATCTGTCCGTCGACGACGCCGGCGATCAGAATCAGCGCGAGAAAGCCGAACAGCGGGGCGAAACGCCAGTCGCGGCACAACGCGGACGGCCAGCGGAGAAGCGGGGCGAAGCGCGGGGCGTGCGAAGGGAAAGCGGCCGAAATCATCACTTCTCTATGCTCTGCCCCGAACCTGCGTCCGGGACAAGGAAATCATGGCAATTGTCGGCCGGAACCGTTAGTCGCGCGTGCCATGGATTCCAAGCACAACCAACCCCCCGCCTACACTTATGCCCAGGCCGGGGTGTCGATCGACGCCGGCAATGCGCTGGTCCGTGCCATCGCCCCGCTCGCCCGCGCGACGCGGCGGCCGGGGGCCGACGCCAACCTCGGCGGATTCGGCGGTTTCTTCGACCTGAAGGCGGCGGGGTTCAACGATCCGTTGCTCGTCGCGGCGAACGACGGGGTGGGCACCAAGCTGAAGCTCGCGATCGAATCGGGGCGCCACGACGGGGTCGGGATCGACCTGGTCGCGATGTGCGTCAACGACCTGATCGTGCAGGGCGCCGAGCCGCTGTTCTTCCTCGATTATTATGCGACCGCCAAGCTCGACAATGACGTCGCGACGGCGGTGGTCGCGAGCATCGCCGAGGGGTGCAAGCAGGCCGGATGCGCGCTGATCGGCGGCGAGACCGCCGAAATGCCGGGCATGTACGGCGCGGGCGATTACGACCTCGCGGGCTTCTGCGTCGGCGCGGTCGAGCGGCACGAGGTGCTGACCGCCGACAAGGTCGCGGCGGGCGACGTCATATTGGGCCTCGCCTCTTCGGGGTTGCATTCGAACGGCTTTTCGCTCGTGCGCCAGCTCGGCGGCGGACAAGGGATGGAAGCTCGACCGCCCCGCCCTGTTCGACCAGGAGATACTGCTGATCGACGCGCTGATGGCGCCGACCCGCATCTATGTGAAGAGCCTGCTGCCACTGGTGAAAAGCGGCAAGGTCCATGCACTGGCGCATATCACCGGCGGCGGATTGCTCGAGAATATCCCGCGGATTCTGGCCGCTCGGCCTGCACGCCTTCGTCGATGCAGACGCCTGGGCGCAGCCGCGGCTGATGGCGTTCCTGCAGGCGCAGGGGAATATCGAACCCGAGGAAATGGCGCGGACCTTCAACTGCGGGATCGGCATGGCGGTCGTGGTCGCCGAGGGTGATGTGGACAGCGTTACCGCCGCCCTGACCGAGGTGGGCGAGACGGTGTTGCGGATCGGTCATATCGGCGAAGGTGCTAAGGGCTGTACGGTGCGCGGCAGTGCCGGAACATGGAGCGCGATGGGCGCGTGGAGCGCGACGCATCATGCCTGAGGCGGCCAAGTCCCCCTCCCGCTTGCGGGAGGGGTTGGGCCTGTTTAGGCGCTTCCCCATTCGACATGCCCTCCCCCAACCCCTCCTGCAAGCGGGAGGGGAGCGGTGAAAGCCCGTGTCGCCGTCCTGATCTCGGGCGCCGGGACCAATATGGCGGCGCTGCTCTATGCGGCGAAGGCGGCCGATTGCCCCTATGAGCTGGTGCTGGTGGCCAGCAACGATCCCGACGCGCCGGGGCTGGCGATCGCCGAGGCGGAGGGCATCGCGACCTGGAGCCTCTCGCACAAGGGCCTGAACCGCGACGCCTTCGACGCGCTGGTCGATGAGCGGTTGCGCGACGCGGGCGCCGAGTTCGTCGCGCTCGCGGGCTATATGCGGATTTTGAGCGACGATTTCGTGGAGCGCTGGGCGGGGCGGATGATCAATATCCATCCCAGCCTGCTGCCGCTCTACAAGGGGCTCGACACCCACCAGCGGGCGATCGACGCGGGCGACCGCTTCGGCGGGTGCAGCATCCATATCGTGACCCCCGGGGTCGACGACGGGCCGGTGCTGGCACAGACGCCGGTGGCGATCATGGCCGGCGATACGGTCGAAACGCTCGCGGCGCGGGTGCGGATCGCCGAGCATCAGCTCTATCCGCCGACGCTCGCCGCCTTCGTGATGCGCGAGCGGTCGCCCGGCTGGCTGCTCGGCCGGGTGCGCGAGCTGGCGATGGCGCTGCCCGAGGCCGACGAGGTGACCTCGCACGGCATGCCCTGCTTCGGGATCGTGAAGGGCAAGAAATTTGCCTATTTCACCGAGGATCATCATGGCGACGGCAAGACCGCCATATTGGTGAAGATCAGCGGGGCGGACGAGCAGGCGGCGTTGATCGAAATGGACGCGGCGCGCTATTACCGGCCCGCCTATTTCGGCGACGGCTGGATCGGCATCCGGCTCGACCTCGGCGATACCGACTGGGATGCGATCGGCGAGTGGCTGCGCAAAAGCTGGCTGGCGGTGGCGCCGAAGAAGCTGGCGGGGCTGATGGGGGTTGCGGAGGCGTTCTAGGCGCGCTCCATCGCCCAGACGTCGTTCGAATATTCGAACACCGTCTCGCCATTTTCGACGTGCGAGCTCTTGCCGCCGGTCATCAGGAGGCGGCGCCCGTCGGTCCAGGTCGCCATCGCGCCGCGCGCGCTCCACGGCGCCGAGACGGGCGTCCAGTCGCTGCCGTCGGCGGAAACGATCATCGCGCTGGTGAAGGCGCCCGAGCGGTTGGCGCCGACGAGCCACAGCTTGCCGTCATAGACCTGCGGCACGAAGCCGGCCGGATCGGGGCTACCGACATGGTCGGCGAGTTTCTCCCAGGCCCGGCCGTCGCGGGTCGCCCAGACCTCGCCCGTCACTATCTTGCTGCCCGGCTCGCCGTCGATCGCACCGCCGCCGAGCAAAAGCAGCCGGTCGCCGAACACCGCCGCATTGCCCCGCGCACGCGGCGACCAGGGCGGCGCCGGCATCGCTTCCCACGCGATGCCGTCGGGCGAGCGCCACACCTGATTGACCGGCGCGCGCCCGTCATGGCCGCCGAGCATCCAGATATGGCTGTCGAAACTGGCGGCGGCATAGAAGATCAGCGGCGGCAGGTCCGGCGCATCGGCCGCCGCCCACGCCGCATAGTCGGCGGTGCGCCAGACGCGCGGCTCGATCGCGAAGCCCTGATAATTGCCGCTGTGGCGGCCGAGCGCCACGGTGGCGCCGCGGTGCGAGACCGCGGCGAGATAGGCGGTATTGTTCGGGATCGGCGGCAATGCTTCCCTTGTCCATGCCACCGCGTCGCGCGACGACCATGTCCCTTGCGGATGGAGCGCCACGAAGCGGCCGTCGGCGGCGATATGGACGGGATAATTATAGGATTTGGGATAGGGCGCGGCGTCGAGGATACGCGTCCAGCGATAGGCGCCGCTTTCGCCCTGCTTCGCATCCGCAACCGCACGTCCGCAGCCCGCCACCGCGAAAGTGGCGATCATCGCCAGCGCCTCGCGCCGGCCGACCGGAAGCCCCGTCGTCATGGCCGCATTTTACAGCCCGGCCGCCCCCTCGACAAGGATGGCCGGAACCGGCGACCAACCGCGCCCGGGTTCGGCGACGCAGGGTTGGCATCCGGCTCGATCTGCGCGATACCAAATGAGGTGCGACCGGCGGATGGCTGCGCAAAAGCCGGCTGGCGGCGGAGCCGAAACCGCCAGCACGCCTGATGGAAGCAGCCGAGGGGGAGTTGGACGATGCGGTTTTTCGCGGCGCTGTTGGTCCTCATGCTTGGCGGCTGCGACATAGCCGTTTCCGACAAAAATATGCTCGAACATGCCGATACGGCGGGCGCGCCGCGGTTCGAGGACGGCGTGTGGCTGATGTCCGAACTCGACGAGGAAACGCCTTGCCCCGTCGACACCAGCCAGCCGGTCTCGAAATGGCCCGACTGCGCGACCTGGGTGGTGCACCGCGAAGGGCAGTGGTTCGCGCGCGAGGGCAACAGCGGGATCGCGACCAAGGCGATGCCGCGCTCCGCCGTGACGGTATCGAATGGAAACATCGCCATCGTCCAGCTCGAATCGGACAAACCGCCGGTCGGCGACGGGACGGTCGACCCGCTGCCCTATTCCTTTGCCGCATTCGACAACAAACCGGCGGCGACGGCGAAGCTGCGGTCGGTCCGCTTCTGGATCGTGATGTGCGGCAGATATGAAAGGAACGATGCGGACACGCCCGACGGCGACGCCGAAATACTGGTGCGCTTTCCCGGCTTCGATGAGAAATGCCGGCCAGCGTCGACACAGGTCCTGCGTGATGCCGCGGCAGCGAGCCGCCCGTCGGCGTCGACCGAACTGCCCGATTTCCATTGGGCTCGGGCGACGCTGGACTGAGGCCGGAAATCCGATTGGGAAAGGGAGTGACAGCAAGCCCGCTCTGCCCGTGCGGGAGCGTACGCGCGACGAGGAAGGATTGCCTATCGGTCGAGCCGGATGGTCAGGCACAGGTGATACTGACGCCCTCGATCATATCCGCCGTGCGGAGATCTTGCTTCCCAATTCGGCCCAAAAGCGCGAGAGCGGCATTTCGTATGTCGCGCATCGGATTAAGGTCGATGGTCCCCGAATCGATCAATTCGAGCCGCTTGCCGATATCCTGCAATGTCCATGTCAGAATATGCTGCCCCTCGGCAAAGGCGATCCAGCGATCATAGGCATCCATCGTTTCGAGCACGCCATCGGATTCGATTCGTTCCGGCTGGAATATTTTGCCGAGCCCGAGGTCGATGTTGATATATTTGCCACGCGAGAAAAAAAGGGCTGCAGGACGTTCCGGCTGTGCTTTGGTCTCCAGGTGGAATTCGACCACGGCATGTTCGTCCAGACGTTGGGCCGCGCTGTCGGCAAAGGCTGCATCTCCCAGCAACCACAGACGGATCTGGAAGCGGCTGCCATCGGCCAGCTCGACCGGCTCGTCGGCCTCGAAGTCCAGCCTGTATCGCGTCGGAGCACCCGCCCGGCCATATTCCTGGGTCAGGGTTAGCGTACCGCCATCAACCCTTTGGAGCACCGCGCATTGCCCGGCGCCCGTTTGCGCGAACGATGCGGCCGCCGTAACGCCAACGCCCAGCAAGGCGGCAGCCGCGATCAGGGAACGAACGGGCAAGACGGCCATCACCGGCACTCCAACGAAAAGGGGCCGCAACATCGTTGCGGCCCCCTGTCTGCCATCTGCGTGGGCGAATGTCAGCCGACGATTTCTTCGGGCTTGAAGAAATAGGCGATTTCGATCGCGGCATTTTCGTCGCTGTCGCTGCCGTGAACCGTGTTCGCCTCGATGCTCTCGGCCAGTTCCTTGCGGATCGTGCCGGGGGCGGCGTCCTTGGGGTTGGTTGCGCCCATGATGTCGCGGTTGCGCTGCATCGCGTCCTCGCCTTCGAGAACCTGCACGACGACGGGGCCCGAGGTCATGAATTCGACGAGCTCGCCGAAGAAGGGGCGTTCCTTGTGAACCGCGTAGAAGCCCTCGGCCTGTTCCCTGGTCATGTGGATGCGCTTCGACGCGACGACGCGCAGGCCCGCATCTTCCAGCATCTTGGTGACGGCACCCGTGATGTTGCGGCGCGTCGCGTCGGGCTTGATGATCGAAAAGGTGCGGGTGACCGCCATGGGAAAGCTCCTGCGTTGCTGTGTTCTGTGATGCGCGCGCCCTTAGCGGCGCTTTTGCAGCGCCGCAAGGAAAGCTTGGCTAAGGCCCTTCGCTCCAGCGGCCGCGATCGTCCTGCTTCCAGAAGCGGTTGTCGACATCGTCGCGCGCCGCGAGGCCGCGCCAGGTCGCACGGGCGTCGTCGATGCGGCTGTTGTCGAAAAGCAGGAAGACGCGATCGAAACCCAGCGCCGCGTCGCGCCACTCGCCGTCGGCCAGCGCGAGGTGCGTCGCGCGATTGGGCGGCGAGGAGTCGAGCGTGCCCGCGATGAGGATCGGCTCGATCGCCTCGTCGGGCGAGCCCGCGGCACCGTGCGGCAGGAAGCCGGCGGGCTGGACCGTCCACAGCGCCTCGTCGATGGCCTGCCGCTGCATTGCCGGGCCCGCGACGATCAGCAGCCGGTCGCCATTGTCGAGGATACGCATCGCGATGGCGGGGAGCACGCGCTCGACCGGGTCGCGCGTGAGGCGGTAGAAGTCGACGCGGGACATGTCCGTTACGTCGCCCCCGCGCAGGCGGGGGCCGTTGGAGGCCTCGATCCTTTGTCGCCGCGTAAACCGTCGGCGGCCCCCGCCTGCGCGGGGGCGACGTGGTGGTTTCGCAATGACGAGGTCCGAAACATCACCCCTCGAAATTTTCCGCCACGAAACGGTCGAGCAGGCGCACGCCATAGCCGGTCGCGCCCTTGGCATAGACCGGGCCGTCCTTGTCGTGCCACGCCATGCCGGCGATATCGAGATGCGCCCATTTGACGCCCTCGTCGACGAACCGCTTCAGGAACTGCGCCGCGGTGATCGAGCCGCCCTCGCGCGGGCCGATATTCTTCATGTCGGCGATGGGGCTGTCGATCAGCTTGTCGTAGGCGGGCGAGAGCGGGAAGCGCCACAGCTTGTTGTTGCTCGTCTCGCCCGCCGCGATCAGCTGGTCCGCGAGACCGTCGTCATTGGCGAAGATGCCGGCATATTCATGGCCGAGCGAGATCACCATCGCGCCGGTCAGCGTCGCGAGATCGACAATGACCGCGGGCTCGTAGATCTTCTGCGCCCAGCTGATCGCGTCGCACAGCACCAGCCGCCCTTCGGCGTCGGTGTTGAGCACCTCGACCGTCTGGCCCGACATGGTGGTGACGACGTCGCCGGGGCGCATCGCATTGCCGTCGGGCATGTTCTCGACAAGCCCGACGATGCCGACGACATTGGCCTTGGCCTTGCGCCCCGCGATCGCCTTCATCGCGCCCGCGACCGCGCCCGCGCCGCCCATGTCCCATTTCATCATGTCCATGCCCGGTCCGGGCTTCAGGCTGATGCCGCCGGTGTCGAAGGTCACGCCCTTGCCGACGAAGGCGACGGGCTTCGCGCCCGGCTCGCCGCCGTTCCAGCGCATCGCGAGCAGCCGCGGCGGGCGCGTCGAGCCCTGCGCGACGCCGAGCAGCGCGCCCATGCCGAGCGCCTTCATCTGGCGCTCGTCGAGCACCTCGATCTCGACGCCGAGGTCGGCGAGATGCTGGCAACGTTCGACGAAGGTTTCGGGATAAAGGATATTCGGCGGCTCGGCGACGAGGGTCTGGGTCAGCGCGACGCCGTCCGCGATCGCCTGCGCCTCCGCCCAGCCGGCGGGGGTGCCGTGCGCCGAGGCGATAACGATGGTCTGAAGGCTGGGCTTGGCATTGTCCGCGAGGCGGGTACGATAGGTGTCGATGCGCCAGTTGCGGAGCAGCGCGCCGGTCGCAAAGGCGAGCACATCGTCGGCGTCGCTCGTCACCGCGCTGGAGAAATCGACATGGACGGTGGCGGCGCCGCTCGTCTGCAACTTCGCGGTCAGCGCGGAGCCGCCGCGTTCGAGATCGTGGACGCTGCCTTCACCGATGCCGACGAGCAGCAGCCGCTTCGCGGTGCCGCCGTCTATCGCCGCGGTTTCGGCGACCGCGCCCGCCGCCCCGTCGAACCGCGCCTGTGCCGCCGCCGCGCCGAGCAGCGCGTCGAGGGCCCCGGCACCGCCCTTGCGGACCGGAAAGGCGACGACGTCGGCAGACGCATCGATTTGCGCGACAAACTGAATGTCCATCTTTTGACTTTCTTATGCGGTGATTGATTGGAACGTGCCGGACCGATAGGGGTTTCGCTTGCGAGTTGCAAAAACAAAGCTGCGGGTCCAATCGGCCCCCGGCGCCAAGGGTATGGGACAAAGCAAGTAGATGAAGGGGACTTTGTTCCAGGGGAGCAACCGGCCGCTGTGGCTTGTCAACGCCAGCGCGCTGGCGCTGCTGGCGGCGCCCGCAGCGGCGCAGGAGAGCGCAGAGCCACCGATCGTACTCGCGCCGCAGGACGAGCCCGATCTCCAGACCCCCGATGTGTCGACCGCCACCATCGACGCCCCCGATGTCGCGAGCGAGCAGCAGGTCGGCTTCGCCGCCGACAACCTCAATTATGACAGCGATAGTGAAATCGTCGTCGCCGACGGCAATGTCCAGATGAACCGCGAGGCGATCCAGATGCGCGCCGACAAGGTGACCTGGAACCGCAAGACCGGCGAAGTCGTCGCCGAGGGCGACGTCGCGATCACCAATCCCGAGGGCGACACCGCCTATGGCGACCGCATCGTCCTGACCGACAGCCTGCGCGACGGGGTGGTCGAAAATATGCTGGTCGTGCTCGACAACGGATCGCGGCTTGCCGCGGTCAAGGGCACGCGGTTCGAGAACGGCAATATCGAGCTGGAAAACGCCGCCTACACCCCCTGCCCCGTCGAGGATGACGCGGGCTGCGCGAAGAATCCGAGCTGGCAGGTGCGCGCCGTCAAGGTGATGTACGACAAGGCAAAGAACAAGGTCCGCTACAAGGGCGCGCGGATCGAGATTTTCGGCCTGCCGCTGATCCCGCTTCCGGGACTCAGCCACCCGCTCAACAGCGAAGCGAGCAGCGGTTTGCTGGTTCCCGAAATCCGGCTCGATCGCACCAACGGCTTCGAGATCGCCGTCCCTTATTATCTGCGGATCGCGCCCGACCGCGACGTTACGATCACCCCGCACCTCTACACCGGTGCCGCGCCGATGATCGAGGGCGAGTTCCGCGCGCTGACCGACATCGGATCGTTCCGCATCAATGGCTATGGCACGTACAGTTCGGTCGTCCCGCTCAACGGCGCGCCGAGCACCGGCAACAACGAGTTTCGCGGCTATCTGGAGAGCGCCGGACGCTTTCAGCTGAGCCCGCGCTGGAGCATCACCTATTCGGGCCGGATCGCCAGCGACCGCACCTTCCTGCGCCGTTACGACATCACCCGCGACGACCGGCTGCGCTCGACCTTCGAGATCGAACGCATCGGCGGGCAAAGCTATCTGTCGATCGCCGGCTGGGCGACGCAGACGCTGCGCGCCGGCGACAAGCAGGGGCAACAGCCGATCGCCCTGCCGATCCTCGACTATCGCCAGCGGCTGACCGACCCGGTGTTCGGCGGCCAGTTCGAGTTGCAGGTCAACACGCTGGCGATCGGCCGCACGTCGGGTCAGGATACGCAGCGTGCCTTTGCCGGCGTGCGGTGGGATCTGCGGCGGCTGACCTCGCTGGGGCAGGAAGTCACCTTCACCGCGATGGTCCGCGGCGACATCTATCACAGCGACGAGAATCTGCTGACCGCCATCCCCGGCTATCGCGGCAAATCGGGCTGGGAAGGCCGCGGAATCGCCGCCACCGCGATCGATATGCGCTGGCCGTTCGTCGGCGAATTCCTGGGCGGCACCCAGACGCTGACCCCGCGCATCCAGTTCGTCGCGACGCCGCAGCTCAAGAATCTCGACATTCCGAACGAGGATTCGCGCGCCTTCGACCTCGATGACAGCAATCTTTTCGCGATCAACCGCTTCAGCGGCTACGACCGGTTCGAGGACGGTGCGCGCGTCACCTATGGCGCCGAATGGAATTACAGCCGCCCCGGCTTCAACATCAACAGCATCGTCGGGCAGAGCTATCGCCTGTCGGACAAGCCCAGCCTGTTCCCCGACGGCACCGGCCTGACCGACAGGACGTCCGACGTCGTCGGGCGCACCACGGTCGCCTACAAGGATTTCCTGCGGCTGACGCACCGCTTCCGGCTCGACAAGGACAATCTGGCGATCCGCCGCAACGAGTTCGACGCGACGATCGGCAGCCGCTCGACCTATGCTGTGCTGGGCTATTCGCGCCTCAACCGCGACATCACCACGGTCGCCGAGGATCTGCAGGATCGCGAAGAGGCGCGCGTCGGCGGCCGCGTCGCCTTTGCCCGCAACTGGTCGATGTTCGGATCGGCGATCATCGACCTGACCAGCAAGAATGACGATCCGCTGAGCCTGTCCGACGGGTTCGAGCCGATCCGTCACCGGCTGGGCATCGCCTATGACGACGACTGCCTGTCGATCGCGCTGACCTGGCGCCGGGACTATATCGACACCGGCGACGCGCGGCGCGGCAACAGCTTCTCGTTCCGCGTGGCGTTCCGGAATCTGGGGTTCTAGGTTTCGGGTCGGAGCGGGCGTTTCGCTCCCTCCCGCTTGCGGGAGGGGAGATCATTATGTGTCCTTAACGTCCACTCCCCACGCCAATACCGCCGCTCTCCCCGTTTCGCTCAGCTTGCGTTCAGCGTTTGGCGCCTAGCAATTGGGCTGTTATGACAGCCATCGACGCGCTTTGCGCTGGACCATCGGGCGTATCCGCTGATACGGAGCGGGCCGGAACCTTCTTTATAGGGTAAAAATGACCAAATTTTCGACCTTGATCGGCCTTGCGGCGGCGGCTTCGCTGTGCGTTTCGCCGGTGCTGGCGCAGACCGTTGCCGACAGCGACGTGCCGACGACCAGCCTGAACATTCCCGGCAACGTCCAGATTTATGGCGATGCCAAGGCGAATGTCTATCGCCCCTCCGCGACGGTTAACGGCGAAATCATCACCGCGACCGACATCGAGCAGCGCATGGGCCTGATCCGCGTCGCGAACAACAATCTGGAACTGCCGCCCGAGGAAGAACAAAGGCTGCGCCAGCAGGTGTTCAGCAACCTGATCGACGAGAAATTGCAGATTCAGGAAGCCAAGGCGGCCGATATCACGATCGACGAGAATCTGATCAACGACCAGTTCGCCCGGCTTGCCGCGCGCTACAAGCAGACTCCCGAACAATTCTCCGCCTATCTGGCGTCGAAGGGGTCGTCGGCCGCAGCCGTCAAGCAACAGATTCGCGGCGAATATGCGTGGGACCGGCTGCTCCAGCGCAACATTCAGTCGACGACCAACGTCTCGAAGGAAGAGGTCGACGTCATCTTTGACCGCATGATGCAGTCGAAGGGGCAGGACGAGTTCCACATCGCCGAAATCTATCTGACCGCGACCCCTGAAAATATCGAATCGGTCGCCGAAAATGCGCGGAAGATCGTCCAGGCACTGCAGGCCGGCGGCAGCTTCGCCGCTTACGCGCGGCAATTTTCGGAAGCATCGACCGCGGTCGTCGGCGGCGACCTGGGCTGGGTCCGCGCGGGCCAGTTGCCCGACACCATGGCCGATGCGGCGCGCCAGATGCAACCCGGCCAGCTTGTCGGACCGATCGAGGTGCCGGGTGGGGTCTCGATCATGCTGATGGTCGATAGACGCCAGGTGCTGACCGCCGATCCGCGCGACGCGGTGCTCAGCCTCAAACAGATTTCGCTCGAATTTCCGGCGGGCACAAGCGAGGCAAAGGCGTCCGAACTGGCGGGACAGTTTGCCGAAGCGACGCGAGGCATCGCGGGTTGCGGCGCCGCCGAAGGCGTCGCGCAGAGCTTGGGCGCGCAGGTCGTCGCGCGCGACAATATCGCGATGCGCCAGTTGCCGCCGCCACTGCAGGCGACGCTGATCAACCTGCAGGTCGGTCAGACCACCCAGCCCTTCGGCGCCGCGAACGAGGGTGTCAGCGTCCTTGTGCTGTGCGGTCGCGACTTGCCGAATACGGTGGCCGAGCCGAACCGCGAAGAGATCGAGAACCGCATACTCGAGGAAAAGGTGAACAAGCGCGCCCAGCGCTATCTGCGCGACTTGCGCCGGGACGCGGTGATCGACTTCAGCTGATGCCGGACAACCGAAACCCGCGCCCGATCGCGGTCACCTTGGGTGACCCGGCCGGCGTCGGGCCCGAAGTCGCCGCGCGCGCCTGGGCGCTGCGCGGCGATCATGACCTGCCGCCCTTTGTGGCGATCGGCGATATCGCGTCGATCGCCGTGGTATGGGACGGCCCGATACGCCGCGTCGGCGACATTGCCGAGGTCGCACTCGCCTTTGCCGATGCGCTGCCGGTGTGGCACCTGGAAGACAGCGGGCCGGTCGTTCCGGGATCGCCGAGCAAGGCGGGGGCGACCTGTGCGCTGCATGCGCTGGAAACCGGGATCGGCCTTTCGCGCACGCAGGCGACGGGCGGGCTGGTCACCGGGCCGGTGTCGAAGTCGCAGCTCTATGGCGTCGGCTATACGCACCCCGGCCAGACCGAATTCATCGCCGAGCGCTGCGGCGTGACCGCGACCAATGCGGTGATGATGCTCGCCGGACCGCAATTGCGCGTCGTGCCGCTGACCGTGCATATCCCGCTGGCCGAGGTGCCGGAGCGGCTGACAAGCGAGTTGATCGTCGCCAAAGGCCGCATCGTCGCGCGCGCGCTGAAGCGCGATTTCGGGATTGAAAAGCCGCTGATCGCGATCGCAGGCCTCAACCCCCATGCGGGCGAGAGCGGCGAGATAGGTGACGAGGAGTTGCGGGTCATTCGCCCGGCGGTCGAGCAATTGCTGGCCGAGGGGATTGCGATCGAGGGGCCGCTCGCGGCCGACAGCCTGTTCGCGCCGCATGTCCGCACGCGTTACGACGCCTTGCTCTGCGCCTATCACGACCAGGCGCTCGCGCCATTCAAGGCGCTGCATTTCCACGACGGGGTCAATCTGACGCTCGGCCTGCCGATAATCCGCACCTCGCCCGACCATGGCACCGCGTTCAACATCGCAGGGACCGGCGCCGCCGATCCGGGGCCGACGATCGCGGCGATCCGCATGGCGGCACAGCTGGCGGCGGCCCGCGAACGCAGCTGCGCCGCAGCGGCGTGACCCATCCCGCCCTGCCCCCGCTGCGCGAGACGGTGCGCGCGCACGGATTGCAGGCCAGCAAGGCGCTGGGGCAGAATTTCCTGTTCGACGAGCAATTGCTCGACCGGATCGCGGCGCTGCCCGGCGATCTGGAGGGCCGGGCGGTGTTCGAGGTGGGGCCGGGACCAGGCGGGCTGACGCGCGCGCTCCTCCGCGCCGGCGCGAAAGTGATCGCGGTCGAGCGCGACGACCGCTGCCTGCCGTTGCTCGGCGAGCTTTCCGAAGCCTTCGACGGCAGGCTGACGGTGGTCGCCGACGACGCGATGGCGATCGACGCCGATGCGTTGGCGGGCGGGCCGTACCATATCGTCGCCAACCTGCCCTATAATGTCGGCACCGCGCTGTTCACGCGCTGGCTGGAGCCGGCACAATGGCCGCCGCTATGGCTGTCGCTGACCTTGATGTTCCAGCTCGAAGTGGCCGAGCGGATCGTCGCCAAGGTCGATACCTCGGCCTACGGCCGGCTCGCGGTGCTGGCACAGTGGCGGGCGAACGCGAAGATCGCGATGAAGGTCCACCGCTCGGCCTTCACCCCGCCGCCCAAGGTGATGTCGGCGATCGTCCATGTCACCCCGGCGGAGCAGCCCGCGGGGGTCGATCCCAGGATCCTGTCGAAGCTCACCGAAAAGGGTTTCGGCCAGCGGCGCAAGATGCTGCGCCAGAGCCTGAAGGGCATGGCGGGCGCGATCGAGGCGCTGGAGGTTTGCGAAATCGACCCGACGCGGCGCGCCGAGACGGTGACGGTAGCGGAATGGGTCGAACTGGCGCGGGTGATGAGTAAATAGCGGCTGCTTTCGGGCGGGAGCGGACGTTCGTTCTCCCCTCCCTGCAAGGGAGGGGCTGGGGGTGGGTGGCCGCCGAAGGCGGCGCTCTTCCTCTTGCTCGCTACGCTCGCTACCCACCCCTAACCCCTCCCTAAAAGGGAGGGGAATGTCTTATATCCACCCAAAAGCAGGCGAAACCCGACCGGACGCGCCCGATCAATTCTGGCTGGTCGTCACCACCGTCTTCGGCACCAAGGCCTCCGCCGCGACCACGCGCTTTTCGGCGCTGGCGCCGATCGCCCTTTCGAGCGCGGCGACCTGCGGGCATTTGTCGGCGCAGATGCGTTTCGCCTCGGCGAGCTTTTCGCGCGCGAGTTCGAGCGCGCCCTTGTCGGCGAGCGCTTCGCCCTGCCCGGTCAGCGCGGCGATGTCGGTGGGTTCGAGCAGCAGCGCCTCGCGATAGAGGCCGATCGCCTTGCCCGGCAGGCCCTGCGCGCGCGCGACCTGCGCCAGCGCGATGATCGCGCTGCGGTTGCGCGGATCGGCGGCGAGCGCCGATTCATAATAGTCGGTGGCGGCGATCAGATCGCCCGTGCCTTGCGCCTTCAGCCCCTCTTCCAGCAGCGCGACCGAGACCGGCGAAATATCATTGTCGGCGCGCTGCGCATCCGATGCGGTCGGCAGGCTGGCAAGGACAAGACCGGCGCTGATGGCCAGGAAACTGATGCGCATCGCATTCTCCCATCGCTTCATTGCAGGCGATGCTAACATGGTGCGGACAATCGGGCGAGGAAAAATCCGTCGCAGCCGTCATGCCCCGGAGTCAGCAGAAAACCGCCGCCCGCGGCGCGTCCGACACCTTGCGGCGGGATGTCGCGGTCGGCGGTCCAGCCGGGATGACGGGTCAGAAATTCGTCCACCTGGTCGCGCCCCTCGCGTGCGATGATCGAGCAGGTCGCATAGAGCAACTTGCCCCCCGGCGCCACCAGATCGGCTCCGAGCGCGAGCAGCTTCGCCTGATCGGCGACATGGCGGTCGAGCCGCGCGGGAGACAGGCGCCAGCGCAGTTCGGGACTGCGGCGCCAGGTGCCGCTGCCCGAGCAGGGGGCGTCGACGAAAACGCGGTCGGCTTTGCCCATCCGGTCGGCGAGCATCGCCGCCTCCTGCCCCGGATTGAGCAGCCGCGTCTCGATGCGGATCGCGCCGGCGCGTTCGGCGCGGGGCTTGAGTTGCCGGAGGCGGGCGCGGTTGGTGTCGCAGGCGAGGATATCGGCCGCATTGCCGGTGAGCGAGGCAATCGCCAGCGTCTTGCCGCCGGCACCGGCGCAGAGGTCGATGATTGTCTGACCGGGTTCGGCGGCGAGCGTGGCCGAGGCATATTGGCTCGCCGCGTCCTGCACCTCGAACACGCCGTCGGCATAGGCGGCGTGCTGCGCGGCGGCGGTTTCGGGCGGCAGGCGCCAGCCGTCGGGGGCGTGCGCGATCGCCTCGCCTTCGGGAAAGAGCGCCGCGAGATCGTCGCGGCTCGATTTCAGGCGGTTGGCGCGCAGGTCGAGCGGCGCGCGGGCGAGCATCGCTTCGCCCTCGCCCTCGCCGATCAGCGGGTCGAACAGGTCGACCAGTGCCTGCGGCGCGAGGCCCGCTTCGCCGCGCGGCTCGTCGGCGGCGATCGCGGCGGGGCCATAGGCGCTGCCGTCGAACAGCGCCGCGAGCGCGGGGTCTGCGTCGGCGAGGACGAGCATCGCGGCGCGGCCCAACACCGGCGCCGAGCGCACCGCGCGGATCGCGTCGTAGACATGCGCGCGGATCGCGCGGCGGTCCTTCGACCCCGCATAGCGGCGCGCGCGCATCGCCTCGGCGAAGATCGCGTCTGCGGGCGCGCCGCCCTCGCGCGCGGCGGCTGCGATGGCGTCGAGAATTTCGATCGCGGTCTGGACGCGCGCGGCGGGGGTCATGGCATTAAGCCCCTCCCGCAAGCGAGAGGGGTTTGGGGTGGGCCAGCAACGTGGCGATTGCCCACCCCGCTGCGACTAGCGAACCAGTTCGCAAGTCTCGCTGCCCCTCCCGCTTGCGGGAGGGGGTAAGGAGCAGGCGCGCGCATGCGCACCTCAGCCCGCCGGATAATTCGGCGCCTCGCGGGTGATCGCGACGTCGTGGACATGGCTTTCGCGCAGCCCCGCATTGGTGATGCGCACGAATTTCGCACGCTCGCGCAGATCCTTGAGCGTGCGGCTGCCGGTATAGCCCATCGCCGCCTTCACGCCGCCGACGAGCTGGTGGATGACGTCCTTCGCCGGGCCCTTGAACGGCACCTGCCCCTCGATACCCTCGGGAACCAGCTTCATCTGATCCTTGATGTCCTGCTGGAAATAGCGGTCGGCCGAACCGCGCGCCATCGCCCCGACGCTGCCCATGCCGCGATAGCTCTTGTAGGTACGCCCCTGGAACAGGAAGGTCTCGCCCGGCGCCTCGGCAGTGCCAGCAAGCAGCGAGCCGACCATCACGCTCGATGCGCCCGCCGCCAGCGCCTTGGCGATGTCGCCCGAAGTGCGCAGGCCGCCATCGGCGATCACCGGCACGCCGAGCTTCGACGCCGCCTCGACGCTGTCGAGGATCGCGGTAAGCTGCGGCACGCCGACACCCGCGACGACGCGCGTGGTGCAGATCGAGCCGGGACCGATGCCGACCTTCACCGCATCGGCGCCCGCGTCGATCAGCGCCCGCGTCGCATCGCCGGTCGCGACATTGCCCGCCATCACCTGAACGCGGTTCGACAATTTCTTGATACGCTCGACCGTCGCGCCGACGCCCTTGCTGTGGCCGTGCGCGGTATCGACAACGATCAGGTCGCATTCGGCGTCGAGCAGCGCCTCGACGCGCTCGATCCCCGAATCGCCGGTGTTGGTCGCCGCCGCGACGCGCAGACGGCCGCCGTCGTCCTTGGTCGCTTCGGGATAATTGACCGCCTTTTCCATATCCTTGACGGTGATCAGTCCGATACAGTGATAATCGTCATCGACGACGAGCAATTTTTCGATGCGGCGCTGATGGAGCAATTTGCGTGCCTCATCCTGCCCGACGCCGGGACGGACGGTGGCGAGATTTTCGGCGGTCATCAGTTCGCGCACCGGCTGGCCCGGATTTTCGGCGAAACGCACGTCGCGGTGGGTCAGGATGCCGACGAGCTTGCCGCCGGGCTCGACCACCGGAATCCCCGAAATCCGGTGCTGGTCCATCAGCGCGGTGGCATAGGAGAGCGGCGCGTCGGGGGTGATGGTGATCGGGTTGACGATCATCCCGCTTTCGAAACGCTTGACCTGCCGCACCGCCGCCGCCTGTTCCTCGATCGTCATGTTGCGGTGGAGCACGCCGATCCCGCCGATCTGCGCCATCAGTATCGCCATGTCGGCCTCGGTCACCGTGTCCATCGCCGACGACAGGATCGGGATGTTGAGCGTGATCTCGCTGGTGAGTTGAGTCTGCAGATTGGCGTCCGACGGCAGGATATCGGAGGCGCCGGGCACCAGCAGCACGTCGTCGAAGGTCAGGCCGGTGATGATTTCCATGGGGTGCCACTTTCTGCTTTTGGCGGCGCCTGCTCCCGCTGTCGGGGCGGCACGCACGAGTCGATTGGTGGCGGCCCATGTAACCAGTCGGCGCCACGCGCGCCAGTGGGGGATGCGGGATTATTTCGGGGGCATTCCAGCCTCGTGAGTTCAGGTCAAAAATCCATCCCCGTTCGTGCTGAGCTTGTCGAAGCACCGTCCTTCCTTCGACGCCTCAAAAGGGGAAGAATGGTGCTTCGACAAGCTCGGGGCGAACGGGTTTAGAAATCCACACATGGTATACTAACTGAGGGTTGCGGAGGACCGCACTTCGGTGCATCGCCGCCGCGACAGACGGGATGATCGAATGAGCGAGTTGAGGCAGGCGCTGACCGCCGCGCAGGACTATCGAACCGCGGCACAGGCCGCACTGGCGGCACGGCTCGAAAAGGCGCCGATCGACACCGAGCAACGCGCCGCCCATGGTTTCGCCTGGGTCGCGACCACCGTCGCGGCGCTGGAAGCGACGCTGGGCTGGTACGAGGCGGGCGAGCGGCCGCGCGTCGATGCGCTGGTAACCGCCCTCGCCTTTGCCGAAGGGATCGCGCAGCTCGCCGGCGGGCTGCCGATGGGGCAGAACGAGATATTCCGACCCGCCGACCTCGGGCTGGGAAACGCGGCGGCGAAGCTGGCGGCGGAGTGCGCCGCATTGCTCGGCACCGACCAGGCGGCGGCGCGTGCCGAACTGGCCGCGCTGCTGGCGGGCGGTCAATGGCCGAGCGAGACGCTGCACGACGCCGATCTCGACGCGATCCGCGAGCAGTATCGGCGCTTCACCGACGCGGAGATTATCCCGCACGCGCATGGCTGGCACCTCGCCAATGCGCTGATCCCCGACACGACCGTCGCCGCGATGGCCGAACTCGGCACCTTCGGCGTCTGCATTCCCGAGGAATATGGCGGGCTCGGACTCGGCAAGCTGGTGATGTGCATCGTCACCGAGGAATTGTCGCGCGGCTGGATCGGCACCGGGTCGCTCGGCACAAGGTCCGAGATCGCGGGCGAGCTGATCGTACTCGGCGGCACCGACGAACAGAAGGCGCACTGGCTACCCAGGATCGCGAGCGGCGAGATATTGCCGACCGCGGTGTTTACCGAGCCCGACGTCGGTTCCGACCTCGGCTCGCTCCAGACGCGCGCGCGGCGGAACAGCGACGGCGAATGGGTGATCGACGGGGCGAAGAACTGGATCACCCATGCCGCACGCTCGGACCTGATGACCCTGCTCGCGCGGACCTTGCCCGATGCAAAGGGCTATGCCGGGCTGTCGATGCTGCTGGTGCCCAAGCCGCGCGGCAGCGATGAGGTGCCGTTCCCCGCCGACGGCATGAGCGGCAGCGAGATCGAAGTGCTCGGCTATCGCGGGATGCGCGAATATGCGCTGCAGTTCGACGCGATGCCCGCGCCCGCCGACGCTTTGCTCGGCGGCGAGGAGGGTCAGGGGTTCAAGCAACTCATGCGGACCTTCGAGGGCGCGCGCATCCAGACCGCCGCGCGCGCGGTCGGCGTCGCGCGGCGCGCGCTCGAACTCGGGCTCGATTATGCGATGACGCGCAAGCAGTTCGGCAAGGCGATCCTCTATTTTCCGCGCGTGTCGGACAAGCTGGCGATGAGCCTCGTCGATTTCGTCACCGCGCGCGAGCTCAGCTATGCCGCGGCACGCGCCAAGGATGGCGGCAAGCGCTGCGACATAGAGGCGGGCATGGCGAAATTGCTCGGCGCGCGCGCGGCCTGGTCGAACGCCGACGCCAGCCTGCAGATCCACGGCGGCAACGGCTATGCGATGGAATATGAGATCAGCCGGGTGCTGTGCGATGCGCGCATCCTCAACATCTTCGAGGGCGCAGCCGAAATCCAGGCGCAGGTGATCGCCCGCGGGCTGGCCGGAGGCCGCAACTGATGGCGGACGGGAGCGACCCGCGTCCCGCCCCCGTTTCGCCGCTCGCCCCGTTCCAGTTCCCCGCTTTCCGCGCGATCTGGATCGCCAACCTCGCCTCGAACATGGGGTCGATGATCCAGTCGGTCGGCGCCGCCTGGCTGATGACCGAACTGACGCAGTCGCACCTGCTGATCGCGCTGGTCAATGCGGGGGCGACGATCCCGATCCTGCTGCTCGGCGTGTTCGCGGGGGCGATCGCCGACAATTACGACCGGCGGCGCGTGATGCTGGCGGCGCAGGCCGCGATGCTCGCCGCGTCGGCCGCGCTGGCGGTCGTCACCTGGGCGGGGGCGATCGGGCCCTTGTCGCTGCTGTTTTTCACGCTTGCGGTCGGCTGCGGCACCGCCGTCAATTCGCCCGCCTGGCAGGCGTCGGTGCGCCAGCAGGTCGGGCACGCGCACCTGCCGCAGGCGATCGCGCTCAACAGCATCGCCTTCAACCTCGCGCGCAGCGTCGGGCCGGCGCTCGGCGGACTGCTGATCTCGCTCACCGGGCCGGCGACCGCCTTCGCGCTCAACACTTTGAGCTACCTCGCGCTGATCGTCGTGCTGCTGCGCTGGAAACCCGCGACCGAACCGCCCGCCAAATCGCCGATGCTCGCCGCCATCGCGACGGGCATCCGCTTCTGCGCGCAGTCGGACCCGGTACGCCGCGTGCTGATGCGCGGCTTTTCCTTCGGTTTCGGCGCCGCGGCCTTTCAGGCGCTGCTGCCCTCGCTGGTCCGCGACCAGCTCAAGGGGACCGAGCTTGTCTATGGCCTGTGCCTCGGCGCCTTCGGCCTCGGGTCGATCCTCTGCGCCCTGTGGGTCGGCGCGGCGCGGCGGCGCTGGGGGAGCGAGCGGGTGGTCAGCGTCGCGACGCTGGCATTCGCCGCGGCGATGCTTCCCGTCGCACTGACGCAGATGGTGGGTGCCGTGCTCGTAGCGGCCTTCACGGCGGGCATGGCGTGGGTGGGGACGCTGACGACGCTCAACGTCGCAATGCAGCTCCGCTCGCCCGACGCGATCCTCGGGCGCTGCCTGTCGATCTATCAGGCCGTGACGTTCGGCGCCCTGGCGCTCGGCGCCTGGTCTTTCGGGCTGGTCGCCGACCTGTGGACGCTGCCCGCCGCCGTCCTGGCCGGCGGCGGCTGGCTGGCGCTGTCGGTGCCGGTCCTCCACGCCGTCGCCCCGATGCCGGGGCGCGACGAAGGGCGGGTCGCGCCCTAGCGGCAGGCCGGCGCGACAAATCTTCCGCCCTATGGGGCCGTCATGATATAGGTCGCGGCGACGGAGCGGAGCGATACAGCCAGACGGAGGGGTCCGATGTCGAACGAAGCCTTGCATAGCCACGCGCGCGGCCTGTCACCGTTCGAACGGCGGCCGGTGCTGACCGGCATCGCCGTCGGCGTCGGATCGCTGTTGCCCCACGCCTTTCTGCTACCCGAGGCCTCGCTTGGCTTCGCCGCGGTGCTGATCGCGCTGATCGGCGGCATTTATTTCGGCTTCGCGGTGGTCAACGGATCGCCGCGCGACCAGTTCGTCGAATTCAACATGAGCGGCGCCTTCGCCGTCGCCGGGCTGCTCGGCCTGCTCTATTGGCCGATCCTGTTGCCGCTCGCCTATTTCGGCCATGCGGCGTGGGATTTTGCGCACCACGTCCGGTGGCGGTTGCCGCTCGTCGCGATCCCGCAATGGTATGTGCCCTGGTGCGTCGTCATCGACGTCATAGTCGGCGCGGGCCTGCTGGTCATCTGGCGCGTCGACGGGCTGATCTGAGCCTCAGCCCGCCTGCGCGTTTTTCCAGTCGCGCTTGATCTTCTTGGCGAGGCTCCATTTGTGGACCTCGGTCGGGCCGTCGTAAATGCGGAACGCGCGGACCTCGCGGAAGACCTGTTCGACGATCGTCTTGTCGGTGACGCCGGTGCCGCCCATCACCTGCACGCAGCGGTCGGCGATACGCATCAGCGCCTCCGACACCGCGACCTTGGCCATCGAGCTTTCGACGGTGCCGAGATCGCCGGTGTCGAGCACTTCGGCGCACCAGCGGATCATCAGTTCGGCCTGTTTCAGGTCGATCAGATTCTCGGCCAGCATGAAACCGACGCCCTCATGGTCGATCAGCGGCTTGCCGAAGGCGTGGCGGCGGTTCGCGTAATCGCTCGCAATCTCGTGCGCGCGCTGGCAGGCGCCGTGCCAGCGCATGCAGTGCGACAGGCGCGCGGGGGACAGGCGGACCTGCGCATATTTGAACCCCTCGCCCGCCTCGCCGAGCATCTGGTCGGCGGGGACGCGCAGGTTTTCGATGACGACGGTCGCATGGCCGCCGGGCATCGAGCTGTCGATCGTATTGGGCACATGCTCGATGCGGATCGCGGGGTCGGGCAGGTCGACGAGGAACATGCAGGCGCCGCCGCCGGCCGCGACATCCTCGGCCTTCGCCATGACGATGCCGACCTTTGCGCCGTCGGCGCCGGTGATGAAGCATTTGCGGCCGTTGATGACCCAGTGGTTGCCGTCCATGCGGCAGACCGTCTTCATCATCGAGGGGTCAGAGCCCGCTCCGCCGTCTTCGGCGGGTTCGGTCATGAAGAAAGCCGAGCGCGCATGACCCTGCACCAGCTGGTCGAGGAAGCGCGCCTTCAGTTCGGGGCTGCCGACCTTGCCGAGCAGATACATATTGCCTTCGTCGGGCGCCGCGGTGTTGCATGCCAGCGGGCCGAGCGGCGACAGGCCGGTCTTCTGAAGGACATAGGCGGACTCGACCTGCGTCAGATGGTCGCCGTCCGCCAATATATGCGGGGTGAGCACGCCGGCGGCGCGCGCCTTTTCCTTGAGCTCGGCGACCAGATCGTCGGTCGGGGCGCCGTGGTGATCGCGGCGCGGGTCGCTTTCATAGGGTGCGACGACGGTGCGGACGAAATGCTCGACGCGTTCGCCGATGTCGAGCGCGCGCTGCGACACGGCTGCGGCGGCTGGCGGATGGTTCATTTGCTAAGCTCCCCGATTTGTCGGGGAGGCGTTGGCTCATTTGCCCATCGGGGGCAAGCGTTTCGCCGTCCTTGATCGAAAACAGGGAATGCCCCGGCCGTGGGGGGCCGGGGCATTCGATCAGGCTAATTAAGGGACCAACCAAATATAGCCTGAGTCTCGGTTGCTCTTGTGCTTAGCGCAGCAGGTTCATCACGCCCTGCTGGCTCTGGTTCGCCTGGGCGAGCATCGCGGTCGATGCCTGGGCCAGGATGCCGGCGGCCGCGAGCTTCGTCGATTCGGCCGAAAAGTCGGTGTCTTCGATGCGCGACTTGGCGTCCGCCAGATTGACGACGGTCGACGTCAAATTGTCGACAGTAGCTTCGAGGCGGTTCTGCTGGGCACCCAGGTTGGCGCGCTCGGTGGCAACCGTCTGGATCGCCGTGTCGAGCACTTCGAGCGCGGCCGAAGCACCGGTGTCGCTCGACAGATCGACGTCTTCGACCTCCAGCCCTTCGGCCGAGAGGTCGCCGATGACGATGTTGACGACTTCGCCGTCGTTGATGCCGGTCTGGATGTTGAGATCGGCGGTGCCGTCGAGCAGCGCGGTGCCGTTGAAGGTCGTGCGGGTCGCGATGTCGCCGATCTGCGCGATCAGCGCCGTGACTTCGGTCTGGATCGCTTCACGATCGTCATCGCCCAGCGTGCCGGTCGAAGCCTGCACGGCCAGTTCACGCATACGAACGAGGATGTTCGAGATGTTGCCCATCGCGCCTTCGGCGGTCTGCGACAGCGAGATGCCGTCGTTGGCGTTGCGAACGGCCTGGTTCAGGCCGCGGACATTGGCGTCCATGCGGGTCGCGATGGCGAGGCCGGCGGCATCGTCCTTCGCGCTGTTGATGCGCTTGCCGCTCGACAGGCGTTCCATCGCCTGCGACTGCATGCGTTCGGCAACACGCGAGCTGTTCTGGGCGCGGAGCGCGCTCACATTGGTGTTGATAACAGTCATTTCGTTCCCTTTCCGGCCCCCAGGGCCATTCCCTTGGTGTGCGGCTCGGCGAGCTTCACGATTGCAGTAACGGCGCGGGCTGAGCGGCGCTTAAGGGCGGCGCGTCAAAAAAATGCCGAAATCGGTTAACGGCTGCCGGTATGCAGATTTATCACTCTGATTTCCGACGAATAAAATTCTTGGCACGCGCTTTGCATCACTCTCTGCGTGCGGCGCGATGCCGCGTCTCGAGACGGATGAAACTATGAGCACGATTGACCCGAGTCGGCTGTTGCAGATGCGCAGTTCGATCCTCAATCAGAACCAGGCGCTGCAGCGCGCGGCGGGCCGCGGCGGCACCGAGCCCGCGCCGGACAGCACGGGGATGGCCGATTTCGGATCGGCGATCTCGACCGCACTGCAACAGGTCAACGCCCAGCAGGCCAAGGCCAGCGAGATAAGCGAAGCCTATGAACGCGGCGACACGCACGACATCGTCAGCGTGATGATCGAGCGGCAGAAGGCCTCGCTCGGTTTCGAAACGACCCTGCAGGTCCGCAACAAGCTGCTGTCCGCCTATCGCGACATCATGAACATGCCGGTGTAATCCATGGCCGACGCACAGATACTGACCCCCGTCGACACCGGCAGCGCGAACCGCCTGCCCGTCCCCGCCTTGGGCGGCCGCCTGGCCCCCGTACAGCAGTTCATTCGCCAGCCCGCCGTCCAGCGCGCCTTGCCCGCGATCGCGACCACGGCGGCGATCGGCATCGCCGCCCTCGCCTATTTTGCCACCGCCGCGGCTCCGCAGACGCAGTTGTTCGCCGGGCTCGCCGATGCCGACAAGGCCGCGGTCGCCGACGCGCTGACCGCGCAGGGCATCGCGCACAGCATCGACCCCGTTACCGGCGCGCTGACCGTCGACGCCGACAAGCTCCACCAGGCGCGCATCGCGCTCGCGGGCCAGGGCCTGCCCAAGGCATCGGCCGACGGCAGCGAGATGATCGGCGCGCTGCCGATGGGCGCGAGCCGCGCGATCGAAGGCGAGACGCTGCGCGGCGCGCGCGAGGCCGACCTCGCGCGCACGATCGAGGCGATCGACGCGGTCAGGGCCGCGCGCGTCCATATCGCCGCCGCCGAACCCAGCCTGTTCGTCCGCGACGACAAGCCCGCCACCGCGTCGGTGATGCTGACGCTGCAGAACGGCCGCAGCTTGAGCGATGGCCAGGTGCAGGCGATCCGTTTCCTCGTTGCCTCTTCGGTGCCGGGCATGAACGCCGATCAGGTGTCGGTGATCGACCAGCGTGGCGCGTTGCTGTCGGACTCGGCGACATCGAGCGACATGCAGGCGTTCCAGTTGCAGACGCAGATGGAGGATCGCTTCCGCCGCGCGCTCGACAGCCTGCTCGGCCCGATGCTCGGCGCAGGCAATTACAGCGTCGAGGTCCACGCCGACGTCGACATGTCGGAAAGCCAGGCAACGCGCGAAAGCTTTCCCGAAAACGACCGCGCGCTGCGCAGCGAACAGGTCACCCGCTCGGTGAGCGGCCAGGGCCCGGCCCCCGCCGTCGGCATCCCCGGCGCACTGTCGAACCAGCCGCCGCGCGGCCACCGAACTCAGCCAGACGCCGGCCGGTACGCCGCAGGGCGGTGGCGCGGCCGGCACGAGCAGCAACGAGAATGCGGCGCGCGCCTATGAGGTCGGCCGGGAAATTTCGGTGACGCACCGCCCGCAGGGCCAGTTGCGCCGCGTCTCGGTCGCGGTCGCGATCAACCAGGGCAGCAAGGCGCTGAGCCAGGGCGACCTCGCCAAGATCGACCGGCTGGTCAAGGGCGCGGTTGGCTTCGATGAAGCGCGCGGCGACCAGGTCGCGATCGGCCAGCGCCCCTTCGCCAAGATCGAGGATGTCAGCCCCGCCTTTTACGAACAGGGCTGGTTCCTGCCGCTGATCAAGCAGATCGGCGCGGTGATCGCCGCCATTCTAGCCTTCTTCTTCATCGGCCGTCCGCTGATCCGTTCGGCCAAGGCCAGGGCGGCGGCGCGCGCCGAGCACAATGCCGCGCTGGAGGAATCGCTGATGGCGAGCACCGGTTCGCCGGCTGCGTCCGCACCGCGCGCTCGGCCGCGAAATCACGCTCGAAATGATCGAGGCGGCGCCGAGCTATGAGGCGCGCGCCAATCTCGTCCGCGAATTCGTGCGCCAGGATTCGGCCCGCGCCGCGCTGGTCGTGCGCCAGCTGATGCAGGAGGGCGCCCGTGCCTGACCTCGACACCGCCATCGGAACCGCGCCCGCGACGCCCGCCGTCGAAGGGTCGGCCGCCGCCGCGATCCTGTTGATGCTGCTTGACGAAAGCGAAGCCGCGACGATCCTGAAGCATCTCGACCCCGACGAGGTTCGCCTGCTCGCCAAGGGCATGTTCGACGCGGCCAATGCCAATGAGACGCAGGTCGAGCAGGCGCTCGACCGCTTCGTGGCGCGCAGCCGGACCGTCAGCGCGCTCGCCATCGGCGCCGACACCCGCATCCGCACCGTGATGAACCAGGCGGTGGGCAATGTCCGCGCCGACAATATCCTGGCCGCCATCGCCCCGCAGCGCAGCGCCGCCTCGCTCGAAATGCTGCGCTGGATGGACATTGACGCCATTAGTGGTTTGCTCGCCAGCGAACATCCGCAGGTCGGTGCGCTGATCCTGTCGGTGCTGGTGCCCGATATCGCAGCGCGCGCGATCGAGACGCTCGACGAAGGGTTGCAGGCCGATCTGGTACTGCGCGCGGCGCAACTGACCGCGGTCCCCGCGGCGGCGATCGAGGATCTGGAATCGGTCCTCGCCTCCGCCAATGTCGGCGGCCAGCGTGTCGCCAAACAGGCGATCGGCGGCCCGAGCGATGTCGCCAAGATCATGAAGAAAATGCCGAAGTCGCTGTCGGAACGGACGATCCGCAACCTGAAGAAGGCCGACCGCCAGCTCGCCCAGACGATCGAGGAGGAAATGTTCATCTTCGAGAATCTGCGCGACCTCGACCTGCGCAGCCTCGGCACGATCCTGCGCGGCGTCGATGCGGCGCAGCTCGCCGTCGCGCTCAAGGGCGCCGACGACGAGATGGCCGACCTGTGCCTGTCGACGATGTCGAAGCGCGCCGCGGAAACGATCCGCGACGAAATGGCGGAGATGACGATGGTCAAGCGGACCGACGTCGAGGATGCGCAGAAGAGCATCATGCAGATCGTGCGCCAGATGGCGGCATCGGGCGAGATCATGATCGCCGGCGCGGGCGACGATTATGTCTGACCAGAGCTTCGCCCCGACCCCGCTGGCGCTCGTCATGGCGCACGACACCGGCTTTCGGCCGAGGTCGTTCGACCCCGCAGTGCGCGCGCACGAGGCCGTCGCGGCCGAGGCGCCGGTCGAGGCCGAACCGGCCGAGGATCCGTTCGCCAGGGGGCTGGCCGAAGGCCAGCGCCTCGCCGAAGCCGGTTTCGCGGTCGAGCGCGGCCAGTTGCTCGCACTCGTCGCCGGCGCCGAGGCGCTGCAGGACGAACCGAGCGAGGAACTGGCGCAGTTGATCGCCGAGACGGTCGAGCGGCTGGTCCGCCAGATTGTCGTCAGCGCACCGATCGACGCCGACTGGCTGAAGGAACAGGCCGAGACCGCCGCTGCACTGGTCGCCGAAGCCGACAAGGCGCGCACCCTGTGGGTCCACCCGCAGGACGCGGCGCTGCTGATGGATGCCGACATCCGCCTGCCCGTCGAGGCCGATGCGACGATGATGCGCGGCACGGTGCGGATCGAGACGTCGGCCGGCTGGATCGAGCATGGCCGCGCCGTCTACCTCAATGAACTGCGCGCGGCGCTCGGCCGCGAGGAGGCCGCGTGACCCGCCGTCTCGCCATGAGCGCGCAGCAGTTGCTCGCCCCCATCGACATCGCCAAGGCGAGTCCGCGCCGCATCGGCACGCTCGTCGCGCACGAAGGCATCATGCTGGAGGTGTCGGGTTTCCCGCAGCCGTTGGGCAGCAACGTCCGCATCAAATCGGCCGACAACGACTATGTCTATGGCGAGGTCGTCGGCTTTCGCGGCCACCGCAGCCTCGTCCTGCCCTTCGACATGAACAAGCCGCTCGTCACCGGCGCGCCGGTCGAACCGCATGGCGCCAGCTCGATGGTTCCGGTCGGCAAGGCTTTGCTCGGCCGCATCATGGACGCGCAGGGTAACCCGCTCGACGGCCGCCCGCCGGTCAAGTCGCAGTTCCTGTGGCCGCTCGCCGGGCGCAAGGTCAATCCGCTGCGCCGTGGCCGCGTCACGCATGCGCTCAACATGGGCGTGCGCGCGATCAACGGCCTGCTCACCGTCGGCGAAGGCCAGCGCGTCGCGATCATCGCGGGCTCGGGCGTCGGCAAGTCGGTGCTGATGGGCCAGATGATCGCGGGTACCGAATGCGACGTCATCGTCGTCGGCCTGATCGGCGAGCGCAGCCGCGAAGTCAGCGACTTCGTCGAGACCAAGCTGCCCCCCGAGGTGCGCAAGAAAGCGGTCGTCGTCGCGGTTCCCGCCGACCACCCGCCGCTGCTCCGCCTGCGCGCCGCGATGCGCGCGACCGCGATCGCCGAAGCCTTCCGCGACGAGGGCAAGAAGGTGTTGCTCCTCATCGACAGCCTGACCCGCGTCGCCCATGCGCAGCGCGAGATCGGGCTGACGCTCGGCGAGCCGCCGACGATGAAGGGTTACCCGCCGTCGGTCTTCGCGCTGATCCCCTCGCTGTGCGAACGCGCGGGCATCGACAAGGCGACCGGCGGTTCGGTCACCGCACTCTACACCGTGCTCGCCGACGGCGGCGACATCGACGATCCGGTCGTCGACAGCGCCCGCGCGATCGTCGACGGCCATATCATCCTGTCGCGCACCATGGCCGAACAGGGCGTCTATCCCGCGATCGACGTCGCCCGCTCGCTGTCGCGCACCATGGCCGATTCGGTCGATCCTGAACATGCCGCCGCCGCCGCGCGCTTTCGCCAGCTGTGGTCGGCTTATGAGGAAAATCGCGACCTGATGCTGATGGGCGCTTACGTCGCCGGCGCCGATCCGGTGCTCGACACCGCCATCGCGCGCCGCGCCGACCAGCTCGCCTATGTGGCGCAGGCCGCCAAGGCCCAGGTCGATTTCGCCACCTCCCGCCAGTCTCTCGTCGAAGGATATAGTGCATGACCTCTCGCACCGCGCGCCGCAAACGGATCATCCGCGTTCGCGGCGTCGAACATCAGATGGCGGAGGCCAATTTCGCGCGCGCCAACAGCGAACTCGCCAATCTGGTCGAGTTGTCGAAGCGGCTCGAAACGCTGCGCACCGACCTCGCCGTCGCGAAGGGCGCGGTCGCGGGCCGGGCGCTCAACACGATCGGCGAGCTCGGCATGCGGCTCGACATGGCGAAGGAAAATCTGGTCGCGCCGATGAGCAACGCCAGCGCGCGCCGCGACCAGATGGGCGCGCTGGCGCAGCGCGCGATGGTCAAGGAAGAATCCGCCGTCCGCCTCTATGAAAACAGCCGCAAGTCGGCGGAGAAGGACATGGAGCGCCGCGCCGACGCCAACCGCCCGCACCGCGTGCGCGGCGGCATGCGCCTCCGCCTGATCGACGGGGGCGTCGCATGATGGGCGCGCTGCCGCAGACCGCCACCCAGGGCATGAACGCACTGCTCGCGGTGCTGCCCCCCGCGCAGGCAGGCGAGGCCGGGCAGGAAGGCCTGTTCGACCAGCTTGTCGCGCAGCGGGCGCCGGGTGCTGCCGCCCCGACGGCGCCGGTCGGCGTGGCCACGCCGGTCGCCGAGAACCCGGCCCCGCCTTCGGCGACCGAAACGCCGACCGTCCAGCCGACCATCGCGCCTGCCGCCCCGGGCAAGCCGGTGCGCCCGATCGCGGTCGAGCCCGGACTGGCCGACACCGGCAAGGCCAAAGCCGAAATGCCCGCGCCGACCGCGGAAACCGAGGTCAGCAAGGCGGTGGTTGCGGCGAACGAATTGCTCGCGACGCTGGCACATTTCACCACCCCTGCGGCCAAGCCGGCGACCGCCAAGCCCGGCGCAACGGCGCGCGAAGCCGAAGGCGAAAGCGGCAAAGAAGGCGAATCCGCCAACGGAGCAGCACCGGTCGCCGCGATGGCGCTGGTCCAGCCGCATGATCGAACCCCGCGCCGCCGCCAAGCTGGCCGCCGAAGCCGCGCCGCGCCGGGACGAGCAGCCCGCGCCCCCGATGGCGGCGCCCAGGGTTCGCGACGCCGCGGCCTCGCTGCCCGCCGCAACATTCGCTTCCGCCGAAGCCCCAGTCGCGAAACCCGCCGACGAAGCCTCGATGACGATACTCTTCGCCCAACCCGCCACGCAGACCGCGGCCATCGCCGAAGCGGCCAAGCCCGTCGCAATCGCCGAACGCGTGCTCGACCTGACCAGCGACGATGCCTGGATAGAACAGCTGGCGTCGGACATCGCCGCCACCAAATCGGCGACCAACGAGGTCAGCTTTCGCCTGATGCCGCGTCATCTCGGCCGCCTCGACGTGTCGATGCTGGCGGGCGACGAAGGCGTGTCGCTGAAGCTCGACACGCAGCATGAGGCGACCGCGACGATCGTCACCGCCGCGCAGGTCCGGCTTGTCGACGACCTGCGCCAGCAGGGCGTGCGCGTCACCGAAACCCAGGTGACCCACACCCCCGACCAGGCCGGACGCCAGTCGCAGCAGGGCCAGGGCCGCAGCCCGGCGCAGGACGCCGCACATCTGATCGAAACCGCAACCGCGCGTACCGAGCTACGCGAAACCGATGACCAAGAGCGCGCCGGCGACCGCCGCGGCCGCTTCGCCTGACGAGGAGCAGACCGATGAGCAAGGACAAGACCGAAGCCCCCGAGCCCAGGAAGAAGGGCAAGATGAAGAAGCTGCTGATGATCGGCATCGGCGCCGTCGTGCTGATCGGCGCCAGCGCTGGCGCCGGCATCTATTTCGGCGTCGGCATGGCGGCTCATGCGGCCAAGCCCGAGGATCATTTCCCCAAGCTGGTCGTTCGCGACCCCGGCGCCAAACCCGCCACCAAGGGCGAAGGCGACGAGGCCCCGGCCCCGAAGGTCGGCACGGTTTCGGTCCCCAACGACCGGTTCAAGGTCGATCCGCGCAAATATGAGATCACCTACTATCCGATCAGCCAGGCCTTCACGACGAACCTCGCCGACGGGTCGGGTTTCCTGCAGATCGGGATCAGCCTGTCGACCTATTATGACGGCAAGGTCATCGCCAATATCGAGCGGCAGGACGTGCCGATCCGCTCGGCGGTGCTGATGGTGCTCGCCGAACAGGATCCCGCGCTGCTCTCCACCTCGCACGGCAAGCAGCAGCTGCAGCGCCAGCTGACCGGCGCGATCAACCAGGTGCTGCGCGACAAGGAAGGCTTCGGCGGCATCGACAATGTCTATTTCACGAGCCTGGTGATCCAGTGACCGCCAAGACCAACCCCTTCAAGGCGCCCAAGGCGCCCGCCGCCAAGGTCGCGTCCGGCGCCGCCGGCGATGACGCCAAGGCCTCGCTGCTGCTGCGCAAGGCCGAGAGCGGTTATGCCTTTCCGCTGCTCGACGGCGTCGCGAACCAGTTCGCGCGATCCTTGCGCGAGCTGGTCCGCGCGCTCGGCGCCCCGACGGTGCAGGTCGAACGGCAGGCCGCCGAGGTGGTGCGCTTCGCCGACTGGACCGCGGCCGCGGCCCCCGCGATCTTCTGGCGCTATCACGCGCCGCCGATGAAGGGGCCGGTGCTGCTCGCCGGCGCGCGGCCGCTTATCCTCCAGCTTGTCGATATCTTTTACGGCGGCAAGGGCCAGCTCGCGGCCGAACGCGACGAGCTGACCGATGCCGAGGACCGCTTTGCCGCTCGGCTCGGTCGCGACATGGGGCTACAGATCGCCACCGCCTGGGGCGACAAGTTCGCGATCGCGCCCGAACTCGACTGCGTCACCGGCGATCCCGCCAAGCTCGCGGCGGTGCGCGCCGACGACGAACTGCTCGTCCAGCGTTTCGTGCTGCGCGGCGGGCCGCTCGATGGCCGCTCGATCGCCTGCGCCTATCCGGTCGCCGCGCTGCGCGGCATCGCGGGCGCCGAACCCACCCCCGACGCGCGCGACACCAGCCCCGCCGATGCCGCGTGGAAAGCCACGTTGAGCGGAGCGCTGAAGGAAGTTCGCCTTCCCGTCCGCTCGGTATTGGCCCGTCCCGAAATTTCTTTGGTCAAACTGCTCGGTTTGGAGGTCGGCGATATCATTCCGTTAACCATTCCGCGCAATGTTCCGGTAACCGTCGCTCAGCCGCAGTTTCGCGGTCGGCAGCATCGGCGAAGCCAATGGAAATGCAGCCATAATGATCGAGCATATCGAAAAAGGATCGGATCATGAGTGACATGAGCGAAGGCGCCGGCCGCCGCGATCGCCGCGACGGCAAGGATGTGGCGATGGCGCCCAATTTCGACCTGCTCGCCGGCGTGTCGCTGCGCGTCTCGGTCGAGGTCGGGTCGACGAGCATGACGCTCGCCGACCTGCTGTCGATGACCGAGGGCAGCGTCGTCGAGCTCGACCGCGCCGCGAACGAGCTGCTCGACATCTATGCCAACGGCACGCTGATCGCGCGCGGCGAGATCGTCAATGTCGACGGCCGCTATGGTATCCAGGTCGCCGAAGTGGTCGCCCCCGACCGCGGCCTTGCCGGCTTCGACCGGAGGGCCTGATGTTTGAATATATCCTGCGCCTGCTGATCCTGCTGCCGCTCGTCGGCGGCATGGCGTGGGGCAGCCTGTGGCTGTGGAAAAAGGTCCAGATGGGCACGCTCCAACTGCCCGGCCAGGGCGCGAAGCGCGCGCGTGCGATCGAGATGATCGACGTGCTGCCGCTCGGCCCCGGGACCAAGCTGACGGTCGTCGAATTCGCTGGGCAGCGCATCCTGCTGTCGGTCTCGCGCGGCGCCGTCACCCGGCTTGCCGACAACAGCCAGGGCGATTTCCATGTCGATTGAGGCAAACCGCCCGCGATTCTCTCCAATCCGATTTCCCGAGCGAAGACGAGGGGCTCGTTCGAGCGAAGCGAGAACCAGCGACGTCGCAGCCTCGACTTCGCTCGGCATAGCCCCTCGTCTTCGCTCGGGGAATCGGACAACGGGAAATGCATACCCCTCCAAGCGCAACTGGCTGCGCGCCGCGGCGATCGCTGGCGGCCTCGCGCTGCTCGTCGCGGCGCCCGCGGCCTATGCGCAGGAAGCCAGCGGGCTCAGCCGCGCGGTGAACGAACTCGGCGGCGATGGCCGCCCGCTGTCGCTGTCGCTCCAGATCCTCGTCCTAATGAGCCTGCTGACGGTGCTGCCGTCGCTGCTGCTCATGATGACCAGCTTCACGCGCATCATCATCGTGCTGTCCATCCTGCGCCACGCGCTGGGGCTGCAACAGACGCCGCCGAACCAGGTGCTGGTCGGGCTCAGCCTCTTCCTGTCGCTGTTCGTGATGGCGCCGGTGATCAGCGAGGTGAACCGCGTCGCGATCGAACCCTATGGACAGGAACAGATCGACATCGGCACGGCGGTGGTCCGCTCGGGCGATGCGCTGCACGGCTTCATGCTGACCCAGACGCGCAAGTCCGACCTGATGATGTTCGCCAAGATCGCCAAGGCGCCGAATTACGCGAGTCCAAAGGATGTCCCCTTCTCGATCCTGCTCCCCGCCTTCGTCACCAGCGAATTGAAGACGGCGTTCCAGATCGGCTTCCTGATCTTCCTGCCCTTCCTCATCATCGACCTGATCGTTGCATCGGCGCTGATGTCGCTCGGCATGATGATGCTGTCGCCGACGATCATTTCTATGCCTTTCAAGCTGTTGCTCTTCGTCCTTGTCGACGGATGGGCGCTGACGATGGGCTCGCTCGCCGCCTCCTTCGGGACATAGGGAGCCTGACGTGGAAGCCGATTATTTCGTCGGAGTGGCGCAGCAGTCGCTGTGGATCCTCGCGCTCGCGACCGCGCCCTTGCTCATTCCGGTGCTCGTCGTCGGCGTGCTGCTCGGCATGGTGCAGGCGGCGACCTCGATCAACGAACAGACGCTGACTTTCATCCCCAAGCTGATCGTCGCCGCGCTCTGCCTCGCGATCTTCGGCGGCAGCATCCTGGTGCTGCTCACCGATTTCACCCGCGAGATATTCGCACAGATCCCGACGCTCGTCCGATAAGGCACGATGAACCCCGCCGACATCCCGAATGTGGAGGCGATGCTGCAGCTGTGGATGCTCGGCATGATCCGCCCGGGCGCCTGCTTCCTCGCGGCGCCCGTGTTCGGCGCGACCAACATCCCGATCCAGCTTCGCCTCGTCATCGCGCTCGCGGTCGGGGTGCCCGCGGTCGCGGCATCGGGCATGGCGCTGCCGCCCGAGGGGATCGTCTCGGTTCCGGGCTTCTTCCTGATTATCGGCGAGGTCGTGATCGGCCTTGCCATGGGGTTCGTGCTCCAGATGGGACTCGCCGCCGCGCTGCTCGCCGGCGAGACGATCAGCAACGCGATGGGGCTCGGCTTCGCGTCGATGGTCGATCCGCTGAGCGGCGCGTCCAGTTCGGCGATCGGACAATTCCTGTCGATGCTCGCGACCGCGATCTTCCTCGCCGCCGACGGGCATCTGGTGCTGATCTCGATCATCGTCGACAGCTATAACGCGCTGCCCCCCGGCAACGCCTTTCCCTCCTGGCAGGCGATCGGCGGCATCGTCCGCTTCGGCAGCCTGATGTTCGCCGCGGGGCTGACGATTGCCCTGCCCGTCGGCTTCGTGCTGATCCTCGTCCAGATCATCATGGGCGTGATCGGGCGCTCGGCCCCGGCGCTCAACCTGTTCGCGGTCGGCATTCCGGCCACCTTGCTCGCGGGCGTCCTGCTGCTCGGAGTCGCGACGCCGGTGATGGCCGAGGGGCTGGCGCTGATCCTCTCCGACGCGCTCGATGCGGCGCGCATGGTCGCGGGGATCTGAGACATGGCCGGGACGACCGACAAGGACCAGAAAACCGAATTGCCGACGCCGAAGAAGCTCGCCGATTCGGCGCGCGAAGGCGATATATTGCAGTCGCGCGAGCTCGCGACGGCGCTGATGATGCTGGTCGCGGCGGGATGGCTGATCGCGGCGGGCGGCTGGTTCGTCCAGGCCGCGGGCGACCTGCTCGCGCGCGGGCTGACGCTCGATCGCGGCGATATCACCGATTTCGCGCCCGGCGAGGCGCTGCTGCGCAATGGCGCCGATATCCTGCTGCCGCTCGCCAGCCTGTTCGGCGCGGCGCTGCTCGCGGCCTTCGCCGGGCCCGCGCTGCTCGGCTCGATGGGGTGGCGCGGCAAGGCGCTCGGCTTCAAGGGCAATCGCATCAACCCGCTGAACGGCCTCAAGCGCATGTTCGGCCTGCAGGGCGCGACCGAACTCGGCAAGGCGCTGGCGAAAGTGCTGTTGCTCGGGACCATCGGCACCTGGCTCGTGGCGAAGAACCTGCCCGCGATCCTCCACCTCGCCTCGGCCGACCTGCGCGGCGCGATCGGGCTGGCGGGACAGGCGGTGGGTCATGCGGTGCTGACGATGGCGGGCGGGCTGGTCGTCATCGCGCTGATCGACGTGCCGGTGCAATGGCTGCAGCGGCGCAAGCGGCTGATGATGAGCAAGCAGGAGATCAAGGACGAGCTGCGCCAGTCCGACGGCGCGCCCGAACTCAAGCAGGCGCAGCGCCAGCGCGCACACGAGATGCTGAGCGGGTCGGCGCGCAAGGCGGTGTCGGAGGCGACCGTTATCCTGACCAACCCGACGCATTTCTCGGTCGCGCTACGCTATCGCCCCGGCATCGACGCGGCGCCGGTCGTCGTCGCGCGCGGGCGCGGCAACGTCGCGCTGGCGATCCGCGAGCTGGCGCGCGGGACGCAGGTTCCGATCCTCGAATATCCGCAGCTCGCCCGCGCCATCTATTTCACCGCGCGCGCCGGACGCACGATACCGGAGGAATTGTTCGTCGCCGTCGCGACGGTCCTCGCCTTCGTCTTCCGCCTCGAACAGGCCGTCGCCGATGGGTTGGCGCAGCCCGACATCGAGGTCGCCGGCATCGCACCGCTTCGATGCGGAGGGACGGAAGCAGGGATAAGGGGCGGTCCGATCGCTGGCGGGCGCCGGAGCGGACATTTGAGGAATGAACCGGTTTCCCCTCCCGCAAGCGGGAGGGGCAGCGAGACTTACGAGCTTGCTCGTTAGTCGCAGCGGGGTGGGCATCCGCGACGTCGCTGCCCACCCCCAACCCCTCCCGCAAGCGGGAGGGGGAGAATAAACGCGGCTTAATCTCTCCCGCAGACCGCCGTTAAGAGCTTCGAAGGATATCGCGCATGGTCAGCTCAATCGCCAACAGCCTCGGTTTCGGATCGGGGATCGACACCCAGCAACTGGTCAAGGACCTGGCCGCCGCATCGCGCGAGCCCAAGGTCGAGCGCGTCAGCAAATTGGTCCAGCAGAACCAGACGCGGATTAGCGCGCTGGCGCAAGCGCGGTCGAATCTCGACGGTTTCGCCGACTCGCTCAGCCTGATGGTGTCGGACGGCACGCTGCGCAGCACGCCGACCGTTTCGGACGAGAGCGTGCTCGGCGCCACGACGCGCGCCGGCCTGTCGGCCGACAGCTTCGCCGCGACGGTCGAGGTGACGCAGTTGGCGCGCGCGCAGACCGTCTATTCAGGCATCGTCGCCGACAAGAGCGCCGCGATCGGCCAGGGCACGATGACGCTGACCGTCGGCGGCGTCGCCCGGACGATCACCGTCGGCGCGGCGAACGACAGCCTCGACGGGCTCGCCAATGCGATCAACGCCAGCGGCGCCGGCGTCACCGCGTCGATCGTCGCGGACGATGGCGGCCACCGCATGATCCTGAAAGGTCCGACCGGCGAAGCCAATGCCTTCACGCTCGAAACCGCCACTCCTGCCCTTACCGCCTTTTCCAATGGCCCGGGCGGCGGCATGACGCTCGGGCAGAGCGCCGCCAACGCCACCTTCACGATCGACGGCATCGCCTTCAGCCGCGCCACGAACATCGTCGACGACGTCGTGCCCGGCATGTCGCTGACGCTGAAGAAAGCGGCGCCGGGCCAGCCGGTCGATATCGGCGCCAGCTGCACCGCTCGACATGATCAAACAGACCGTCGGCGATTTCGTCGATGTCTACAACCAGCTCAAGAAAAGCCTGCAGTCGGCGTCGAGCATGTCGGGCGCGACGACGGGCCTGCGCGAACTCGAACGCGAATTGCAGGCGCTGGTCGGCAAGGTGCTGACTAGCCACGGCAGCATCAACAAGCTGAGCGACATCGGCATCGGCTCCACCCGCGACGGCCTGTTGTCGCTCGACATGGCGAAGCTCGAAAAGGCGCTGGCGACCGACGCCGGTGCCGTCGAGGCGATCTTCAACCCGCGCCGCGACGCGACGCACACCGAGGCGACCGACCCCGGCATCGCCTTTGCGCTCGACGCGATCCGCGACAAGGCGATCGCGACCGACGGGGTGATCGACCGCGTGTCGAAGTCGCTGGCGGCCAAGACCGAGGCGCTCGTCGAGCAGCTCGAAAAGATCGAGGAGCGCGAGGACGCCTATGCCGCGCGGCTCGAAAAGCAGTTCGGCGGCCTCGACGCCAAGCTCGCCGCGCTCAAGGCGACCCAGACCTATCTCGAGCAACAGATCGAGATGTGGACCAACCAGAACAAGAATTAAGGCCGACCGACCGTGGCAGCCACCGCATCGACAGTCCGCGCGACCGGCCATTACCGGCGCATGCAAAGCGAAAGCCGCGCCGCCGGGGCCGATCCCGTCGAGCTCGTCACCATGCTCTACGACGAGCTGGAGACCGCGATCGGCGTGCTCGCCGCGATGGTGCGGCAGGGTCAGCAAATCTCCGCCACCGAGCTAAGCGCATCGCGCGCGCGCTATCCTGATCGGGCTCGACGCCGGGCTCGACCATCAGGCCGGCGGCGACGTCGCGGGGGCGCTGTCGCGCGTCTATGGCAGCATGCGCCGCAAGCTCGACAAGGCGGTGGCCGCGAACAGCGCCGACGACCTCGACGAGCTGCTGGAAGGCGTGAAGACCGTCAGCGGGGCTTGGCGGCAGCTGAGGTAGAGCCCGGCGGGGGGCGGGTTTGGGGCGGTGGCGGAAGTAAAGCCCCTCCCCTGAAGGGGAGGGCGTGGCGTTTATCCGACCGTCCGCCTTCCACCCCAAAACCGCCGCCCCGGACACGACAGCGAACATAAAATTTCGGCACCGGCCCGTTCCCCGTTCCGTCGCCAGGGTGGGGACTGGCGGCGAGAAGGAACGAACCGGTGCCGATTCAGCGGCACGGACGCAGGTGGGGATGCGTCAGGCTGCCTGTTGCTGAACTCCATATTTGCGCATCTTTTCGATGAGCGTGGTGCGCTTGAGCGTCAAAAGACGCGCGGCTTCCGAAATGATGCCGTCGGCGAGGTCGAGCGCGACGTGGATCTGTTCGAGCTCGATCGTCTCGATCTCGCGCTTCAGGTCGATCGGGCGGCCCGGCGCCGGCGCCTTGGCGAAGGGCATGGCGGGTGCTTGACCATCCGCGCTGGCTTCAGCCGCGACAGGGCCGGTGGGGATGGCCTGTCGTGGCTGAAGCGCCGCGGTGGGGTTCAAAAGGATCGCGACATCCTCGACGCCGAGCGTCTCGCCGCCGTGCAGGACGCTGGCGCGCTCGACGAAGTTGCGCAGTTCGCGGACGTTGCCCGGCCAGCGGTGCCGCATCAGCAGGTGCATCGCGTCGTCATCGTAGCGGCATTTCACGTCGGCGGGCATCTTGCGCTGGAAATGGCGGATCAGCGCCGGAATATCCTCGACGCGGTCGGCGAGGCTCGGAACCTGGAGCACCACCACGCCGAGCCGGAAGAACAGGTCTTCGCGGAACTTGCCGTCGGCGATCGCGGCGCCGAGATCCTGGTGGGTGGCCGAGATGACGCGGACATCGACGCGCTTCACCTCGCTGCTGCCGACGCGGACGATCGTCCGTTCCTCGAGCACGCGGAGCAGTTTGACCTGCATGTCGAAGCGCATGTCGCCGATTTCGTCGAGGAAGAGCGTGCCGCCCTCGCTGGCTTCGAAATGGCCGATGCGGCGGGCGTGGGCGCCGGTGAAGCTGCCCTTTTCATGACCGAATAATTCGGATTCGATGAGGTCGCCGGGGATCGCGCCGCAGTTGATGGCGGAGAAGGCCTGGCCCGAGCGGGCGCCCTCGTCGTGGATCGCGCGGGCCACCAGTTCCTTGCCCGAACCCGACGGGCCGCAAAGCATCACCGAGGCGTTCGAGCGGGCGACGCGGCGGATCATTTCGCGCAGTCGCGCAGCCGCCGGGCTGTTTCCGATGATCAGCGTTTCAAGCGCGGCCTGGTCGCCGCGAGTCCCCACCTTGGTCATTTCGATCTCCACCGCGCCCCCCAATTCGGCGCTTTCTCGATGACCCGAGTGATTACGGAATCTGGTAAACAAAAGACTAACCGGATTTACATAACCCCTTCAAAACAAACAGTTATTGCCAATCTGGCAGTAACGGAGGCCGAACCGCGTCGTTAAGGATTTGAATGGTGCCAGATTGGCACCAATTGTTGCCGTCTAGCGGTCGTCCGCGTCCCACCCCAGCGTGATCGAGATGCGGCGGTTGCGCGGATCGAATCGGTCGGAGGGGACATAAGGTTCGGTGTCGGCCACGCCTTCGATGCGCGCGAAGCGATTCGAATTGATGCCGCGGAAGGCGAGATACTGCCGTGTCACCTCCGCCCGTTCGACCGACAGGCGCCAGTTGTTGGTGCCCGCCTTCGCCGACCAGGGGCTGGCGTCGGTGTGGCCGCGGATCATCACCTGGTTCGGAACCTCGGCGACGATCGCCGCGATCTGCGCGAACAATTTGGTCGCCTCGGGCGTCAGCTGGTTGGTGCCGACGACGAACATCGAGAAGTCGGCGTCATCGACGACGTCGATGCGCAGCCCCTCGCGCGTTTCGGTGAAGCGGATATTGGGCGCCAGCCGCATGGATCTCGGCCTTGGCCTGCACCTCGCGGAGCAGCGACCGGGCGAGGCGCTGAAACTCGGAGCGCTGGCGCTCGCGGCCCGACGCCTCGCGCGGTCCGCCCGTCGCGTCGCGCGGGATCGTCATCGACTTGGTGCCCGTCTGCGCCGCGCCGTGCGGATAATTGTCGGCGGCGACGAGCGAGTCGCCGCCGAACAGCCCGGTGGCGCCGGCCGTATCCTGTTTCGACTGGACGATCGTCGGCGCGAAATAGTCGGCCAGCGCCTTGCGCTGCTTTTCGGTCGTCGCGCCGAGCAGCCACATGAGCAGGAAGAAGGCCATCATCGCGGTCACGAAATCGGCATAGGCGACCTTCCACGCACCGCCATGATGGCCGCCGTGCGGCGCCTCGATGACCTTCTTGACGATGATGGGCCGCAGCGGCGTATTCGGACGCGCGGCCATCAGCGACCCCGCATGCCGTCGAACACCTCGGCAAAGCTCGGCTGGTTGTCATGGTCGACGCCCGAACGCGCCGCCTCGATCACCAGCGGCTGCGGGTGGCCGTGGAGCGAGGCAATGATGAGCTGTTTCACGGTGTGATAGATGGCGGCGTCGCTTTCGATCACCGCGCGGGCGCGGGTCGCGAAGGGGCCGACGAGGCCGTATGCCAGAAGCACGCCGAGGAAGGTGCCGACGAGCGCCGAGCCGATCATGCCGCCGAGGATCGCCGCAGCGGCTTGTCGATCGAGCCCATCGTCTTCACCACGCCAAGCACCGCCGCGACGATGCCGAGCGCCGGCAGCGCATCGGCCAGGCTCTGCAGTCCGTCGGCGGGCTTGATCGCATGATGATGATGGTTCTTGATCGCGCTGTCCATCACCTCCTCGACCGCGTGCGGGTCGAGCGTGCCCGACGACACGACGACGAGGCGCAGCGTGTCGCAGATCAGGTGGACGAGCGTCTGGTCCTTGGCGAGCTTGGGATATTGCTGAAAGATCGGCGAGCTCGCCGGATCCTCGATATGCGGCTCGACCGCGACCGGCCCTTCGGTACGCATCATCTTCATCAGCGTCGAAACGAGCAGGATGCAGTCGAGATAGTCGGCCTTCTTGTATGTCGGTCCCTTGAACACCTTGGCGAAACCACCGCCCAGCGCCTTCAGCTCCTTGCCCGAATTGCCGATGATCAGCGATCCGATTGCGGCGCCGCCGATGATCAGCATCTCGTGCGGCAGCGCGTGCATGACGGGGCCGAGATTGCCCCCGGTCAGCGCGAAGCCCCCGAACACCAGCAACAGCAGAACGACGATGCCGACGACGGGAAACATGCTGAACAACTCCAGTCGGGGGTTTCTACCCCCGGCAAAAACGGGACGTCTTGATGCTTAACGGCAGCGGCGGCGAAAGATTTAGGGCCTCGCGCCAAATCGCCTTTGCGAACTCCATGCCCTCTCCCCTTCAGGGGAGAGGATAGCGCAGCTTGCTCCGTCAGGAGCTGGCGAAGCTTGGAGAGGGGTCTGACCGCTCAAGCACAGGGAACTCCTCTCAACTCCGGCTAGCCAGATGCTGGCAAGCCTTCGTATCTCTCCCCTGAAGGGGAGAGAGCGGAAAGCGTGCCTCCAACCGAATGATCAGCCCAGAATATCGAACAAGGTCTGCCGGTTGATCCGCGCGAAGGCCGCCTGCGCGGCTTCGAGCGTCAGATTCTGTGCATTGAGCTGCGCGATGGCGACCGACAAGTCGGTGTCCTCGACCGCCGACCTCTCGTCGGCCAGCGTGATGCCGCGGGCTTCAAGGCTGTCGCCGATGCGTTCGAGCCGCACGGCCGACAGACCCATCGCGGCGCGCTGGTCGGCGACATGGCCGATGCTGGCGTCGAGCGCGGTCAGCGCTGCCCCCATGGCCGTCGCATCGCCGGCGGCGATCGCCGCGGCGGCATCGCGCAGACCGGTCGACAGGCTGTTGCCGCCGACGACAAAGACGTCGCCCGCCGACGGCACCGGCGCGAAGCTGTTATCGGCGTCGAAGCGCACCTGTTTGGCGGTGGCGGCGAACAGCGGCTCGCCGTTCGAATCGCGCGTCGCGGCGAGCCCGTCGATCTCGTCGGCGATCGCCGACAATTCGGCGGCGATGCTCGCGCGGTCGGCGGGATTGGTCGTCGCGCTCGACGCCGACAGCGTCAGTTCGCGCGCGCGGGTGAGCAGGTTGCCGACCGAGGCGAGCGCGGTGTCGGCCTGCGACACCTGCGCACTCGCGGTCTTGATGTTCGCCGCCCAGGTCGTCGCGCTCGCCTGTGCCCTGCCGATCGTCGCGATGCGGCGGGAGGCGACGGGGTCGTCGGAGGCGCGGAGCAATTTCTTGCCGCCCGAAATCTGTTGCTGAATGCGGTCGAGCTGGTCCGACAGCTTCGACTGGCGCGCGATTTCGCGCGTCATGCGGTTTCCGACGGCGTTGATCATCGTTCCCGTCCCTTCAGATCGCGCTCAGCAGCGCCTGCATCGTTTCGCGTGCGACCTGAATGGTGCGCGCGGCGGCGGAATAAGCCTGCTGAAAACGCAGCAGGTCGGCGGCTTCCTGATCGAGATCGACCCCGCTGACGTTGTCGCGCGCCGCGATCGCCCCGTCGGCGCGTGTCGTCGCCGCGGCGTCCTGCGCGCGCGCCGAGGCGGTCGCCTGCGCCTGCGACGCAAGCCGCGCGGTCCACGCCGCCTCGGGATCGTCGGCGCCGCGCATCGCACCGATCGCGAGCATATTGCCGTTGGTCCCGCTGCCGTTCGCGGCGGCGACCTGGGCAGCCGAAAGCGATGTCGCGGTCAACGTTGCCGCGGTCGCGCCGGTGAAAAGCGGCTGGCCGGCATTGCCGTTGGCATCGGTCCCCGCCTGGTGCGCGGCATTGAGCTGGCCGGCGAATTGCGCCGCCGCGGCGTCGAGCCCGGCCCGCTGATCGGCGATATGATCGGCCGCCTGACCGAGCCCCGCCAGATTGCCCGAAGCCGGATCGATCGCAGCGCCGCCGGCGGAGAAGCCCAGCTGGCCGTCCGCCGCCACAGTAACCGCAACATGGGTGACCGTGGCATTGCCGACCAGCATGTCGCCCGATCCGGCGGCGCGCAGCGTCACCGCGCCCTTGTCGTCGAAACTGGCCGTCACCGGCATCTGCGACGCGATCTGGTCGATCAGCCGGTCGCGTTCGTCGAGCAGGCTCGCTTCGTTGGTCGAGCCCGCGCGCGCCTTGCGCAACCCGGCGTTGACGCTTTCGAGCGCGTCGAGATCGGTGTTGAGGTCGGCGACCGACGCCTGCGCCGCGTCCGAAACGCCCTGCGACATCGAATCGAGCTGGGCAGCGCTGGTGCGAAAACCCGTTGCGACATCGGCGGCCGATTGCAGGAATTGCGCCCGCAGGGTGACGTTGTTGGGATCGGCGGTGAGCTGGTCGGCGGTCGTGAACAATTTGGTCAGGTTGGTCGAAATGCCGTTGGCGTCGTCGCTCAGCGCGCTTTCGACCTTGGTCATCCAGTCGGCGCGCGTCGCCGCACGCTGCGCCTCGCCCGCCGAGGTCCGCGCATCCTCGATCAGCCATTTGTCGACCGAGCGGGTGATCCCCCGGATCGTCACCCCGCCGGGGCTGACGTTGCGGCCGACCAGCGCCGATTCGGTGCCGCTCGCCATTTCCTTCAGCGCCAGCGTGCGGCGGGCATAGCCCGGGGTCTGGGCGTTGGCGATATTGTCGCCGACGGTCGACATCGCACGCGAATAAGCCTTGAGGCCGCTGGCGCCGATGCTGAGAAGATCGGTCATTGCACGCCTCCGCCGAGGCCGCTGGGACCGCTGCCCGCGACGCCGCGGAACTGGCGCTCGACCATATCGGCGATGCCGAACTGGCGCATCGCGGCGATGCTGTCGGCGGTCTTGGCGTCGGCCATTTCGCGGAAATTGTCGGTGGCGCTCGACCCGAAGATATCGTCGCCGAGCTTCGCCTGCCGCATCGAGGCCAGCAGCTGGCGCAGGATCACCGCCTCGAAAGCCTCGGCCGCCTTGCGCAGTCCGTCGCCGCCGCCGCCGACCGCCGCGGGCGCCGGCTGTCGCCGGCGAGAAGGAGATGGGCGTCGTCATATGATCACCAGCTCGGCTGTGAGCGCGCCGGCCTGGCTCAGCGCCTCGAGGATGGCGACAAGGTCGCCGGGGGGAACGCCCATGCGGTTGATCGCATCGACCAGTTCGGACAGCGATGCGGTCGGCTTGACCATCATCACCGGGCGATATTCCTCGCTCACGTCGATGTCGCTCGACTGCTCGACCGCGGTCTGGCCGCGGCTGAAGGGTTCGGGCTGGACGACGCGTGGCGATTCCTTGATCGCGACGGTCAGCTTGCCCTGCGCCACCGCGGCGGTACCGACACGCACCGCGCCGTTGATCACCACCGTGCCGGTACGCGCGTTGACGATCACCCTGGCGGGCGGATCGGTACGCTGGACGCCCAGATTCTCGATCCGCGACATCAGCCTCATCCGTTCGTCGCCGCCGCCGGTGGCGCGGATCGCGATGCTGGCGCCGTCGATCATCGTCGCGGTGCCGGGCATGGCGGCGTTGATCGCGTCGGTCACGCTCTTCGCATTGGTGGCGTCGAACTGGTGGAGGTTGAAGGTGAGCATCTCGCTGCTGGCGAAGCCGGTATCGACCGCGCGCTCGACCGTCGCGCCGCCCGCGATGCGGCCGCTCGACGGGACATTCACCGTCAGCTTCGACCCGTCGGCGGCATCGACGCCCAGCCCGCCGATGACGAGATTGCCCTGCACCATCGCGTAAATCTGGCCGTCAGCGCCATAGAGCGGCGCGAGCACGAGCGTGCCGCCGCGCAGGCTCTTGGCCTTGCCGATCGCCGAGACGGTGACGTCGAGGCGCTGGCCGGGCTTGGCGAAGGGCGGCAGTTCCGCGGTGATCATCACCGCGGCGGCGTTCTTGAGCGCCGGATTGACGCCCGGCGGCAGGGTCAGGCCGAAACGCTGCACCGCGCCCTTCATGCCGAGCGTCGAATAATCGAGGCTGTCGTCGCCGGTGCCAGCAAGGCCGACGACGATGCCGTAGCCGGTGAGCTGGTTGGCGCGCAGGCCCTGGAACTGGCCCATGTCCTTGATCCGCTCGGCCTGCGCCGGCGCGGCGAAGGCGAAGCTCGCGGCGAGCAGGGCAAAGAGGGTGAGGATGGCGTTTCGCATGGGCACGGAGTTGGTCCCTTCGTGTCTGTCAGAACGGGCTGATGATCGAGAAGAAGCGTTGCAGCCAGCCCTGCTGGCTGGCGCGGGCGATCTCGCCCTTGCCGGTGTAGCGGATGTGGGCGTTGGCGACGCGGGTGGACAGGACGCGGTTGTCGGGGCTGACATCCGCCGAGCGGACGAGTCCCGCGATCTGGACGCGTTCGTCGCCACGGTTGAGCGTGATGAGCTTCTCGCCCTTCACCAGCATCGTGCCGTTCGGATAGACGGCGGCGACGGTGACGGTGACTTCGCCCGACAGCATGTTCGACTGCGCGGCATCGCCCTTGCCCTTGAACTGCGACCCGCCGCCCATCGCGACGTCGCTGGGATCGAACAGCGACAAGGGGCCGGTGGTCGGCGGGGTCAGGCCGATGTTGCCGTCGCGCGTCGTTCCCGCGCTGTTGCTCTTGGACGCGATGGTGCGCTCGACGAGCTGGATCGTCAGGATGTCGCCGACCTGCCCGGCGCGCGCGCCCGAGGTCAGCGCGACATAGCCGCCCTGAAAGATCGAGCCATTTGCCGGCCGGCGCCGCACGGCGCCGGATCGGGCAAGGTGACTGAAAAGGCGTCGGGCGCGATCTTCTCCTTCTTCGCCTCGCCCGCGGTGGGCAGGGCGAGCAGGATCAGCAAGGCGGCCTTAGAGAGTTTGCGTGGCATTTTTCAGCATCTCGTCGGTGGCCTGGATCATCTTCGAATTGACCTCATAGGCGCGCTGGGTCTCGATCATGTCGACGAGTTCCTCGACGACATTGACGTTCGATCCCTCGAGCATCCCGCCGCGCAGCGTGCCGCGGCCTTCCTCGCCCGCCGCGCCGACCAGCGGCGCGCCCGAGGAAGCGGTCTCCATCAGGATATTGTCGCCGATCGCCTGCAGCCCCGAGGGGTTGGCGAAGCGCGCGATTTCGATGCGGCCAAGCTCGGTCGCCTCGGCCTGCCCGGCGATCGTCGCCGAGACGGTGCCGTCGGCGCCGATCGCGATGCCGGTGGCATCCTCGGGGATCTGGATCTGCGGCTGGATCGGCTTGCCGTCGGGCGTGATGATCGTGCCGTCGGGGGAGCGGTTGAAATTGCCCGCGCGGGTATAGCCGATGCGCCCGTCGGGCATCTGGATCTGGAAGTAGCCCGCCCCCTCGATCGCGACGTCGAGCGCGTTGCCCGTCGTCTGCAGCGTGCCCTGCGTATCCATGCGCGAGGTGCCGGCGAGTTCGACGCCGGTGCCGAGGTTGAGGCCGGTCGCATAGCGGTTTTCGGCCGACGAGGGCGCCCCCGCCTGCGTCATGATCTGGTATCCGAGCGTCTCGAAATTGGCGCGGTCGCGCTTGAAGCCCGTGGTGTTCACGTTAGCGAGGTTGTTCGCAATCACCTGCATCCGGAAGCCCTGGGCATCCAGACCGGTTCGCGCGACGTGCAGGGCACCGTAGCTCATATTCTATCTCCTTAACGGGGCAGCGCCATCAGGTTCGCGGTCGCGCTGTCCATGTCGCGGGCGTCGCTGATGAGCTTGAGTTGCGAATCCCAGGCCTTGCTGGCCTCGATCATGTCGACGAGGGCGGTCGTCGCGGTGACGTTCGAGCCCTCGATCGAGCGGGTAACGACGCGCGCTTCGGGATCGTCGGGCAGGATGCCGCCGCCCTTCACGCGGAAGAGGTTGTCGAGCCCCTTGACGATGTCCGAGCCGGTGGTGGTCGCGAGGCGCAGCCGGTCGACCTCCTGCGGATTTTCGGGATCGCCGCCAGCGGGCACCACGAAGACGCGGCCCTGCTCGTCGATCCTGATCGAATCCGCGGGCGGAATGGTGACGGGGCCCTGCGAGCCCTGCACCGGATGGCCGTCACCCGTTGTCAGCAAACCGCTCGACGAGAGCTGAAGGTCGCCGCGGCGGGTATAGGCTTCCTCGCCGTTGGGCGCCTGGACGACGAGCATCGCGTCGCCGGCCATCGCGATGTCGAGGTCGCGGCCCGTCGCGGTGATCGTGCCGGCGCGCATGTCGGCCCCGACCACTTCCTCCGACGACACCGCACGGCCGCCGACGCCGCTGCCGTGCAGCCACAGCGACTGCGCCTCGGCCAGATCCGCTCGGAAGCCGGGCGTCTGCGCGTTGGCGAGATTGTTGGCGATCGCCGTCTGCCGGGCCATGCTGCCCCGCATCGCGGTGAGGCTGGTATAGATGACGCGGTCCATAGGAGTGCTCCCGGCAGGCGGCTAGTCGCAGCTAATCAGCGAAGGCCGATGATCGTCTGGGTCAGCGCCGACGCGCCCTCGATTGCCTTGGCATTCGCCTGGAAATTGCGCTGCGCGGCGATCAGCATCACCAGTTCCTCGGTGATATCGACATTCGAGCGTTCGAGTGCGCCCGACTGGATCGTGCCCATCGGGCCGTTGGTCGCGGCGTCGATCGTCGGCTGGCCGCTTTCGCCGGTCGCCTGCCAATGCGCGTCGCCGACGGGGCGCAAGCCCTCCATCGCGGGGAAGGTCGCCATCGCGATCTTGCCGAGCACCTGGTTCGAGCCATCGGCAAAGGTCGCCGTGGCGAGGCCGTCGAGGCCGATCGAGACGTTGACGACCGCGGCGTCGGGATTGCCCGCGACATGCTGCGGCACGACGAAATCGGTCGTCGAGGCAAGATCGCGGCTGGTGACGTTACCGTCGGCGTCGACGGGCAGCAGCTGCAGCGTCGCGCCGGTCGAGTCGACCACGCGGCCGTCCTCGAGCGGCGAGAAGGCGCCGTTGCGGGTATAGGTGACCTGATTGCGCGGCGGTTCGCCCTTCACGACAAACAGGCCGTCGCCGATGATCGCCATGTCGAAGGTCTTTTCGCTCGCTTCATACGAGCCTTGCGTGAACTGCTGGGTGATGCCGTTGAGGCGCGTGCCCTGCCCCGCGACCGTCTTGGTCGACTGGTTCGGCGAGGCGGCGAAGATGTCGCCGAACTGCGCCTTGCTGCGCTTGAAGCCGATCGAGCCGGCGTTGGCGATGTTGTTGGAGACGACCGACATTTCGGTCTGCGCGCCCTTGAGGCCCGAAAGCGAGGTATAGAAAGACATGGCGTTACCCTTCCTGCGTGGTGGTGTCGGTGGCGGCGGCGGGCGTGGTCGCCGCCTTGATGTCCTGAAGCAGCCGGGTCTGCGCCGTGAGCTGTTCGGAAATCTGCTGAAGCGTGGAGTTGGTCTCGGTGATCCCGGCGAGGCTGGAGAATTGCGCCATCTGCGCGACCATCGCCTGGTTATCGACCGGGTTGAACGGGTCCTGCTGGCTGAGCTGTGCGGTCATCAGGCGCAGGAAATCGCTCTGCCCCATCTGGTTCGCGCTGCCCTTGGGCTGGATCACGACATTGCTGGTGTTGGTGACGCTGTTCACGGCCATCTTACTGTCCCATCCTGAGGGTTTCGTTGATCAGGCCCTTGGCGGTTTCGAGGACCTGGACATTGTTCTGATACTGGCGCGCGGTCTCGACCATCTCGATCAGCTCGGCGGCGCTATCGACCGCGGCTTCCCAGACATTGCCGTCGGCGTCGGCCAGCGGATTGTTGGGGTCGTGCTTCCTGGTCGGCGCCATTTTCGTCTGGGTGACCTGGTCGACCGCGACGGTGGCGCGGCCGCCTTCGTCCATGACGGTGCGGAACACCGGCTTCATCGAACGATAGGCGGTCGCCTCGCTGCCCGCGACGGTGCCGGCGTTGGCGAGGTTCGACGCGGTGGTGTTGAGCCGCACCAGCTGCGCCGACATGGCGCGGCCGCTGATGTCGAAGACCGAGAGCGAACCGTTCATCGTCATTCGCCCTTCAGCGCGCGGGTCAGCGTGTTGACGCGGCCCGAGAGGAAAGAGAGGCTGGAGCGATAGGCGAGCGCATTTTCGGCAAAGGCGGTCTGTTCGGTCGCCATTTCGACGGTATTGCCGTCGAGCGACGCTTGCACGGGCACGCGATATTCGATCGCGCCTTCAAGGCTGCCGCCCTGCCGCGCGAGATCGAGCGCTTTCGAAAAGTCGAGGTCGCGCGCCTTGTAGTTCGGCGTCGCGGCGTTGGCGATGTTCGACGCGAGCAGCATCATCCGCTGGCTGCGCAGCTGCAGCGCATTGGCATGGATGCCGAAGAGCTTCTCTGATGCCATCGTGGCCATTCCTTCGCTTGTCGCCCTCCGGCGACGGATCCCTCTTTCGGCGTTCGAACCGGCGGACCGGCGCAGACGCGCGAAAACACCAAGGAGTGATGCAATGGGCGTGCCAAATCGTAATTGCGCCGCCTTTTCAGCCGCTTTCCGGAGGTTTCGACACGTGGACGACGCCGGTATCGAGACGAGGGTCAGATTTTTGACAATCCGGCTGCCTGGCGCGTCCAAAGCGGCGGCAAAGCGCGACTGGCACGCATCCTGCAATCCTGCGGGCGACCATTTTGGACCGAAGGAGATGGGTCGTGAACCGCAAGATCATCATGAGTGCCGCCGCTTTCGTGGCCTGCGTCCCCGCCGCATCGGCGCAGCAGGCCAGCGAGGACTGGCAGACGATCGACGTGCTGACCGCCATGGTGGCGAACGCCATGGGCCGCACCGCGACGCCGATCGACCGCCGGATCAAGCTCGCCCGCTGCCCCGAACAGGCGACGGTGACCGCGATCGACAGCCAGGCGCTCGCCGTCCGCTGCCCCTCGCTCGGCTGGCGCTTGCGCGTGCCGATGACGGCTCCCGCCGGCGCGAGCACCGCGGGCGGCTTCGTCGCCAAGCCCGCTGCCGCAGCCCCCGTCGTCCGCCGCGGCGACAATGTCCGCGTCACGATCGACACCGAAAGCTTTTCGATCAGCTATGCCGCCACCGCGACGCAGGACGGTCGCGTCGGCGACCTGATCGCGCTGCGCGGCAGCGATGCGAAAAGCATGCTCAGCGCCGTCGTCACCGGCCCCGGACGCGCGCGGCTGGTGGACTGACAGAGATCACGCCCTCCCCTTCAGGGGAGGGGCTTTAAAAAGTTACCCTGCCCTGGCCCGGCGGCTGTCGATTTCCCGACGCCGCCGGGCCTTTTCTTTGGTTTTTTGATCCTGACCGCTTAATCGCCCCGTTTTGCGTCCGTTAAGTCCCTTCGAAGAGGCCGTCGTTTTTCTGACGGCCCATGGAAAGGAGGCGCACATGACGGGAGACGGCAAGATCGGGCTGCAGGTCGGCAACGTCGTGCGCATCGGCGCCGTGCGCAAGCTCGCAGGCGCCGCCGCCGAATCCGCACCCACCTCCGCACCGGCCAGGCCGGCAGCCGAAGCGGTTCCGGTCGCCAGCCTCATCACCCTCGCCGCCGGCATCGCCGGCCAGCCCGTGCCGGTCGACGGCGCGCGCGTCGCGGCGCTGCGCGGCGCGATCGCCGACGGCAGCTATCGGCTCGATCCCGCCGCCACCGCGCGCGCGATGCTGCAATTCCACGGGCGTGGCACCGACGCATGAAGATGCAGATGGAAGAGGTGCAGGCGCAGCTCGATGCGCTGGTCGCCGCGCTCGACGGGCATGACGCGGGAGCGATCATCGCCGCGACCGAGGCACTGGCAACCGCGGTGATCCTGTTCCGCAACACCCAGGTTCCGCCGGGACGCGAAGAGCATGCGCGACTGCTGATCGAGCGCGTGCTGCGCAAGCTGGAAGCCGCGGCGATCAGGGTCAACGTCCTGAAGGACTGGACGCGTCAGCGGATTGACAGGAACCACCAGATCCGCGGCACTGCTCCGCAGGGTATCGCCCTAAGCTATTAATTAACCACGAAAACCCGTTCATTCCGTCGGAATGGCACGATGATTGCTTTTGGTTCCCCGAATGCATCGGGACCAAACGCCATGACGACGATCAACAACAGTGCAGCTCGGCATCGCCGCATCCCCCGTGATGGCGGCGGTGCAGGATGCGTCGGGCCGCACCGGGATCGATTTCGACTATCTGGTCGATGTCGCGCGCGTGGAGAGCGGGTTCAATCCAACCGCTCAGGCTTCGACCTCGTCGGCGCGCGGCCTATATCAGTTCACCAAATCCACCTGGCTGGCGACGCTCGATCGCCATGGCGCCGACCATGGGCTGGCATGGGCCGCCGACGCGATCGGCCGCGACGCATCGGGCCGGCTGGTCGTTACCGACCCCGCGCTGCGCCAGCAGATCTACGACCTGCGCGACGACCCCGCCGCCGCCGCCGCGATGGCCGCCGCCTTCACGTCGGACAATCGCGCCTATCTCGAAAGCCGCACAGGCCGCGCCGCGGAACCCGTCGACCTGTATCTCGCCCATTTCCTGGGGAGCGGCGGCGCGGTCAAATTCCTGTCGGCCTGGGCCGCCGATCCCGGTCAGGCCGCGGCGCCGATGCTGCCCGACGCCGCCGCCGCCAACCGCTCGATCTTCTATGCCAGCGACGGCAGCATGCGCAGCCTCGACGACATTCGCGAACGCTTTCGCGCCAAGCTCGACGCGGGCGACGCCCCCGGCTTCCCGCCCGGCGGCGCCAGCTGCAGCCCCGCCCCCGCGCCCGGCTGGAGCATGCGCATGGCGAGAGCGAGCGGCACCCAGGGCGGGCGCCCGCCGCTTCCGATGATGGATATCGAACCGATGCCCAGGAAACTGTCGATGGGCTTCGCCGCCCAGGCCTATCAGCGCCTCGCCTCGCTGGGAGGCACCGCATGAAGCTGGGCTTCACGACGCGCGATGCCGGGCGTTTCGCCGGAGCCGCCGCGCTGCCGGCGGGGATGCTGATCCTCGTCGCGCTGATGGTGATCCCGGTATCGCCGCTGGTTCTCGACATCAGCTTCGTCGCCAACATCATGATCAGCCTCGCGGTGCTGATGGTCGCGCTGTCGGCGGCCAAGCCGCTCGACTTTTCGGCCTTCCCGACCGTGCTTCTGCTGACCACCCTGTTCCGGCTGGCGCTCAACGTCGCCTCGACGCGCGTCGTGCTCGTCCATGGGCACGAAGGCACCCATGCGGCGGGGCATGTCATCGAGGCCTTCGGGCAGGTGCTGATCGGCGGCGACTATGTCGTCGGCCTGTTCGTCTTCGTGGTGCTGATGATCATCAACATGGTCGTCATCACCAAGGGCGCGGGGCGCGTGTCCGAAGTGTCGGCGCGCTTCACCCTCGACGCCTTGCCGGGCAAGCAGATGGCGATCGACGCCGACCTCAACGCCGGGCTGCTCACCCCCGACGAAGCGAAGGCGCGGCGCCAGGACGTGGCGACCGAGGCCGATTTCTATGGCTCGATGGACGGTGCGTCGAAATTCGTGAAGGGCGACGCGGTCGCGGGCCTGCTGATCCTGTTCGTCAACATCGTCGGCGGGCTGATCCTGGGCGTGTTCAGCCACGGGCTCAGCTTTTCCGAAGCCGGCAGCACCTATGTCACGCTGGCGATCGGCGATGCGCTCGTCGCGCAGATCCCCGCGCTGCTGCTGTCGATCGCTGCCGCCGCGATCGTCACCCGCGTCACCTCGCCCCACAATCTGTCGGGCCAGATCGGCAGCCAGTTCGCCGCGCCGCACATCTGGTTTGCGGTCGGCGGTGTCCTTTTCGTTCTCGGCCTCGTCCCCGCGATGCCGCAGATGCTGATCCTGCCCGCCGCGGCGCTGGCGCTGACGATGGGCTGGCAGCTTCGCAAGGCCGCCGCTGCGCTCGCCGCGGCGCCCGAACCCGCCGCACCCGCGCGCGACCCGCATCTGATCGACTGGGCCGACGTCAGCGAATCCAGCCCGTGCCAGCTCGAGATCGGCTATGCCCTCGTCAGCCTGGTCGACGAACGCAAGGGCGCGCCGCTGATGGGCCGGATCACCGGCATCCGCCGCCAGCTTTCGAAGGAACTCGGCTTCGTCATCCCCGCCGTGAAGGTCAGCGACGATTTGTCGCTGCCGGGCAATGTCTACCGCATCTCGGTCGCCGGGGTGATCGTCGGCGAGGACGAGGTGTTTCCGAACGAGATGCTGGCGCTCGATTCGGGCGATCTCGTCACCAAGGTCGCGGGGCGCCCGTGCAAGGATCCGACCTTCGGGCTCGATGCCCTGTGGATCCCGCGCGCGTCGCAGAATGACGCGATCGCGGCGGGCTACACCGTCGTCGATCCGGCGACCGTCGTCGCGACGCACCTCAACAACAGCATCGTCGCCGCCGCCTCGGACCTGTTCGGCATCGACGATGCGCAGGCGCTGGTCGACAATCTGAAGCTCCACTATCCGCAGCTTACCGCCAGCCTGACCCCCACGGGCTATGCGCTGCCGCGCGTCGCCAGCCTGTGCAAGGCGCTGCTGGTCGAGCGCATCCCCTTGCGCGATTTCCGCAAGATCGCCGAGGCGATGGTCGCCTTCGTCGGCCAGCAGCTCGGCGAGAGCGAGCTGATCGAGGCGGTGCGCCAGCGCATCGGCGCGCTGATCGTCCAGACGATCGTGCCGAGCCGGATGCCGCTGCCCGTCGTCACCTTCACGCCCGAGATCGAGATGCTGCTCAACCAGGCGGTGCGCGCCAATCCAGGTGCCGACTGGCCGTTCGAACATGGCATGGCGATGAAGATCGTCGAGCAGATCGGCCAGGCGGTCGAACCGCTGCTGTTGTCGACCCGCAGCTTCGCGCTCGTCGCGTCGCCGATCTGCCGCCCTGCGCTGTCGCGGCTCGTCCGCGCGACATTCCCCGACGTCGCGGTCATTTCCTACCTCGAAATTCCCGCGACCAAGGCGACCGAGATCGTTGCGACGATCGGCGCCGACGTGCCGCGGCTTGCCGACGAAAGCACCGACCAGATGAGGGATCATCATCATGAGAATTGAGCCCGCCGAGCAATTCACCGGCGCGGCGGCGCGCGCCGCATCGCCGCAGGGCTATGGCACCAGCGTCGAGGCGCTGATCGCGGAATATGCGCCGCTGGTGCGCAAGATCGCCTGGCAGGTGTTTTCGCGCGTCGCGCGCACGAGCGACCTCGACGACCTGGTGCAGGTCGGGCTGATCGCGCTGATCGAGGCCAGCCGCCATTATGAGGAGCGCGGTTTCGCCTTTGCCACCTATGCTTCCACCCGCATCCGCGGCGCCATGATCGACCAGTTGCGCCGCGAGGCCGATGTCGGGCGATCGGCGATGATCGCGAGCAAAAGGATCGCGGGCGTCCGCGCGGCGCTTGAGCAACGTCTGATGCGCGCGCCGACGACCGCCGAAATGGCCGAGGCGCTGGACATGTCGGCGGAGGAATATTTCGCGTTCGAGCGCAGCGCGACGCACGGACGCTCGACCTCGCTCGACGCGATGATCGACGAGGGCAGCTTCCTGCTCGCCGACGAGAGTGACGGCGCCGACGACCGCTGCGAGCGGGACGACCTGCTCGAAGCGCTCGGCGCGTGCATCGCCCGGTTGCCCGAACGCGAGCAGCTGGTGCTGCAGCTCTATTTCTTCGAGGAGCTGAATTTGCAGGAAATCGGCCTGACGCTCGATGTCAGCGCGGCCCGGGTGTGCCAGATCAAGCGCGAGGCGATGGCCCGCATCGACCGCATGCTGCGCGAGGCCACCGAGCTCGATTGACCCGGTGCTTGGGATGGTGGGCAGATGCTGCCGATCCTCCCCGGCACGGGGAGGGGGACCAGCGAAGCTGGTGGAGGGGTACAGGCGGTTTGCCTTGCCGGTGAGGTCGTGCAGCACAGATTCGTCCGGAACCGAGGGCATTGAGGTCTGGCGCGGCTTGGACCTCCTGTACCCCTCCACCACCCTTCGGGTGGTCCCCCTCCCCCGTTGGGGGAGGATCGCTCTTGTCTGCTATCGCCCGCTACCGGCCGCCCGGAATCACATCGCGTAACGGTGATGGCTCACCCACGCGTGACCGATTTTTTCGAAATAGCGCGTCATGCTGTCGACGCCGTTGGGGGTCAGCCGCACGATCGAACGGCGGCGGTCGCGTTGGTCGGTGAAGCGTTCCGCCAGGTCCAGTTGTTCGAGCATCGCGATCATGCGCAGCCCCGACGACAGCGGCACACCGGCCCCGGTCGCAAGATCGCTGGCGCTAAGTTCGCGGTCATTGGTCTTCGCGAGCATCAGGTCGAGCAGCATGTCCCACACGGGTCCGGTCAGCTGATTGCTGCCGAAGTGCGATTTGCGCGTGCGCCGCATCTGGAGGCTGAAGTTGAGCTGCTCGATCAGGCTCGGCACCGGCGCGTCGATACGATCCGGCTGCGACGCGCTCGCGGGCGGCGCGCCGCCGCCGATCGCCAGCATTTCCTGAATCTGGTCGATCCGCGACTTGATTTCGGCAATTTCGGCATTCGAAAATTGCTGCATTGGCTGGGACCCCCGAGCCTCCGCTATGCGGCGGCCCTCACGTCACCTGTCCTTTTTGTCGATCCCGCCGCGTACATGATGACGAGCAGGATCGGGTAGGAAACATATATCGAAAGCAGCGAATAGGGACGCGCCAATATCTCCGAAAACATCAGCTTCTGCAGGTGTCCGAAAATCGCGATCAGTTGCCAGCCCGTGATCCAATAGGGCCAGAAACGCTCTGTTTTGAAAGCGATATACCAGAAACTTATCAGAACGATGAGGTCGATGACGAAGATATTGATTTCGATATTTGTCCATTCCGGAACGGGTGACACCAAAGTGGAGCAGACCGATGCGATCAGTGCGGTATAAGCCGCCCATCGTTCGAGGGGGCCGCCGCGCCTCATCGCGACGGCCACCGTGATCAGCAATACACCGTAATAGATCGCAACGGCCCACATGTGGCTTTCGTCAACCTTCCCTTGGTTCTTACGACGCCTTGGCCAGCGGCATTTCAACGACTTCCGCGGCACCCCTGTTGTTGTCGCCTTCGTCCAACGACGCGCTGGCGGGTTTCACGCCGGCACCGAACATGCGGGTGCCGAGACCGACCTGCTTCTGGGTCACGGTGAGCGCGAGATGCGCGTCGGTAAGCAGCTGGCGGACCTCGCCGGCGGCGGCGAGCGCGTGGGCGACCTTCGCCATTGCTTCCTGGCCGACGATCGCCGACATATTGGTGTCGCGGCGCACGGTGGGCAGCGTCGCGGCGAGATTGGCGATGCGGATCATCACCTCGTCGATGGCGTCTTCGGCCTGGTGGAGTTCGGAAGCGATCTTGTGCGCACCGGAGAGTCGTTGATTCAGCATTTTCTTTGGTCCTTGTAAGAGAATGCCACCGGTTCCCCCCGCAGCATTCGGTTCGAACGTCAGGTCAACCGACCGAGTCCGACAAGGATCGAATAAAGAGCGGAAAAGGCCAAAATCGTCACGAAGGCGATCAAGATCGGCCAGATAATCCTTTCCATCAACCCATGCCGATTGGTCGGCTGGGACGCGGTCGGGAACGGCAGACCGATGTTGAAAATCTGCCAGACCGAACGTTGCCCCGGCTCGCCTTCGTCGGCGCGCGGCTCTCCGGAAAGGTGAAGCGGTTGATATGTCAAAGGCTGATAAGGGGTAACATCATCGAAGACACCGTTACGAGCCAATATCGTTGCGGCCTCCACACGATTGGAAACATTGAGTTTTTTTAGAGAGCGCCGCACGCGCTCGTCGACTGTATGCGGCGACACGTCCATCAGCCGCGCGATTTCCTTGGAATTTTTGTGCTCGAAAACATGCCGCAACGTTTCGATTTGCGCGGCAGACAGCAGGCTGAGGTAATTGTCGGGATCGCCTTGCACGGGTCGGGAATAGTACATCACCGGTTGAAATCAAGCTGACTAACTAGGTGTTAAGGGTGGCGCGCAGCGCTGCCGCGGGCCTTGGGGCCGCGCTGGCGGGCCACCCCCATTGTCCATCCGGATGCCATGTCCCGTCATTCCTAGTCTCCGCTCGCTGCGATGCCATCGGCGGAAGCCGACCCGATTTTATGCTCTCACCCCCGTGAATCACGAAGGGCGGCCGAACGCAAGCCTGTTGTGACACCGGGTGTCCCGCATTGCGATGCCCGAATCGCCAGCAAAATCGAACCGAGCGGACCAGCATCGTGCCCCAGCATTGGCGGACCGATGATACACGACAAAGCCGCAACGTCATAATCGCCAATATAGGTTGCCAGTGTTTCGCCCGCGAGGCGGGTGGCCCGAGCCACCAGATCGGGCTGGCCGAGGGCAACGCTGCCGCCGACGACAATACGGTCCGGCGACAGGGTGAGCATCAGCGCGGCGAACAATTCAGCGAGGTCCGACGCGACCATGTCCCACGCCGGATCGACGGGATCGACCGTCGCGGGATCGCGCCCGAAGCGCGCCCGGAGCGCCGGACCGCTGATCAGCCCCTCGATGCAATCGCCGTGGAAGGAACAGGTGCCCGCGAAACCGTCGCCATCGGCACGGCGCAGCCGCAAATGGCCGATTTCGGGGTGGAAGCGGCCCGGCGCCGGCCAACCGTCGACAATGACGCCTCCGCCAACCCCGGTGCCGATGGTCAGATAGACGATGGTCCGGCACCCCTGCCCGGCACCGAGCGCGGCTTCGGCGATGCCCGCGCCGTTGACGTCGGTGTCGAGCGCGACCGGACAATCAAAGCGCGACGCGAAGGCGGCCACGACGCCCGCGCCGGCCCACCCCGGCTTGGTGGTTGCGAGCATCGTGCCATAATCCGCCGCAGCCGGATCGAGACGGATCGGGCCGAAGCTGGCGATACCGATCGCCGCCAGCGGAGCCTGGGCGTCCCAGGCCGCGAGCATGTCGACAGCGGCGCCCAGCGTGTCGCCAGGGTTTGTCGTCGGCAGACTGTGCCGTTCGACGATGTCGAGACCGTCAGCGAGCGTGACGACGACCTTGGTCCCGCCCAGCTCGACACCGGCGAAGCGGCCGGCCGGACCGGCTGCGGCGGAACCGGCTGGAGCCAGGACCATGCGGGTCAGTGCGCCGAGGCGCCGGCCGCGCCGATACCGGTTTCGGCGCGGACGCGCTGCGCCGGATAGCCCGCACGATCGACCGCCGCCCGCCCGCTGCCGTCGGCAAGCGAAACCAGCCAGATCGCAAGGAAGGCGGCTAGGCATCGAAAAGAGCGTCGGCGAGCTATAGGGGAATGGCGCGTCCGGATAACCGAGTACGGCTTCCCATATCGCTGCGGCGACAGGATTGTCAGCACCAGCGCCAGCGCCACACCCGCGAATCCGCCGACGACGACGCCGCGCGTCGTGCAGCCACGCCACAGCAGCGACATCACCAGCACCGGGAAATTGCCCGACGCCGCGAGCGCGAAGGCGAGGCTTACCATGAAAGCGACATTCTGCTTCTCGAACGCGATGCCGAGCAGGATCGCGAGGATTGCCAGCACCGGCACGGTCATGCGCGACACCCTGAGTTCGTCGGCCGAGTTCGCCTCTCCACGCTTGACGATCGAGGCGTAGATATCGTGCGACACCGCCGATGCCCCCGACAGCGTCAGCCCCGCCACCACCGCGAGGATCGTCGCAAAGGCGACCGCGCTGACCACGCCGAGGAAAAGGTCGCCACCGATCGCCGCGGCGAGATGGATCGCGGCCATGTTTCCGCCGCCCTTCAGCGTCCCGTCGGGCATCAGATAATCGGGGTTCGAGGCGACGAAGGTGATCGCGCCAAAGCCGATGATGAAGGTGAGGATATAGAAATAGCCGATCCAGCCGGTCGCCCACAGCACCGACTTGCGCGCCTCCTTCGCATCGGGGACGGTGAAGAAGCGCATCAATATGTGCGGCAGCCCCGCTGTGCCGAACATCAACGCCATGCCGAAGCTGATCGCCGACAGCGGGTCCTTGATGAACCCGCCCGGCCCCATGATCGACAGGCCCTTCGCCGCCGCTTCCCCGGGCGCCGCGCCGCCTGCCGCGGCGAGGCCGGTCTTGATCTCGACCGCCTTGGCGAACAGCGCTTCGGGCGAGAAGCCGAAGCTCCACAGCACCGCGAAAGCCATGAAACTGGCGCAGCCGAGCAGCATCACCGCCTTGATAATCTGGACCCAGGTCGTCGCGATCATGCCACCGAACAGCACATAACAGGTCATCAGCGCCCCGACGATCAGCACCGCATAGCTGTAGGGCAGCCCGAACAGCAATTTGATCAGCTGCCCCGCGCCGACCATCTGCGCGATCAAATAGAAGAGCACGACCGCGAGCGTGCTGAACGCCGCGAACAGGCGCACAGGGGTCTGCGCGAAGCGGAAGCTCGCGACGTCGGCGAAGGTGTAGCGGCCGAGATTGCGGAGCCGCTCGGCGAGGAGGAAAAGCAGGATCGGCCAGCCGACGAGGAAGCCGGTCGAATAGATCAGCCCGTCGTAACCGTCGGCGAAGATCTGCGCCGAAATGCCCAGAAAGGACGCCGCCGACATATAGTCGCCGGCGATCGCGAGCCCGTTCTGAAAGCCGGTGATGCCCCCGCCCGCGGTGTAGAAATCGGACGCGCTGCGTACCCGCCGCGCCGCCCAGCGCGTGATGCCGAGCGTCGCGAGCACGAAGGCGGCGAACATCAGGATCGCGGGCCAGTTCGCCGCCTGCTGCTCGGTCTGTCCGGTGAGCGCGTCGGCCACGGCGATCGCAGGCCAGCCGAGCGCGGCGAGGATCAGCGCGGTGCGCGTCACGGGCCAGCGGCTCATGCCCCATAATCCTTGCGTAGCGCGTCGAGGTCGCGGTCGAAGACCTTGTTCGCGCGGCGGACGTAGACGGCGGTGAGGAGGATGCCCGCGAGGATCACGCCGATCCCGAGCGGAATGCCGAGCGAGGTGACGCCCGAACCGAGCGGACGGGCGAGCATCTCCGGTTCGAAGGCGATCAGCAGGATATAGCCGAAATAGATCGCCAGCATGACGCATGTGAGCGTCCAGGCGAAACGCGACCGGCCCGCCACGAGCCGCCGATAGCGCTCGTCCGCCTCGATGGGCTGCGGCCCGGGCGTCTCCGTCGGTTCGCCCTCTCTCCGTTTCTCCAAAGCGTCTCTCCCGCTTGCCGTGTTCCAGCTATGGGGATGTTGTGCCGCAAACCCAAGCGTATTGCACAGCTACTTTGGTAGGGGGACCCACGGGGAGGGTATGACACCGCGGGGACCGAACAGCGCGGCGACGGCATCGGGCCCTGCTGCAACGGCGCGCAGGCGGTCGGCGAGCGGGTCGTCGACCGGATGGAGGTCATCGCGCAGAAAGGCGATCCAGGCGTCGATCGCCGCAAGCAATACCGGGCAGCGCGCACCGCGCCGCTGGTGCCAGGCGAGCGTTTCTAGCCATCGCTGCGGGATTTTCTGGCTGCCGTCCATCGCGATCTGGATCAGCCGGTGAGCGAGCGCGGGGTTGGCGAAGCGGTCGAGCAAGGCGTCGGCATAGGCGGCAAGGTCCTGCCCCGGCGCGGCGTCGATCGTCGGCGCGGCTTCGTCGCGCATCAGCCTTTCGATGAGCGGGCGGATGGCAGGGTCGGCAATCGCCTGGTGAACGAATTCGTGCCCCCTCCCCAGCCCGATGTAGGCAAGCGCCGAATGGGCGCCGTTGAGCATCCGCAGCTTGGCGGTCTCATAGGGCGCGACATCGGTCACCCATTGCGCCCCGCCCGCCTCCCAGCGCGGGCGCGGGTCGACGAAATCATCCTCGATCACCCACTGGCTGAAAGCTTCGGTGACCACCGCCCCCTCGTCGCGCGCGCCGAGGATCGTTTCGACGGTCGCGCGATCGGCATCGGTCGTCGCGGGAACGATGCGGTCGACCATCGTCGCGGGGCAGCGGCAATGCGCATCGAACCAGCCGACGAGACCGGGATGTTCCGCCGCGAGATATTGGCGCATCAGGCGGCGCAGCACCACGCCATTGTTCGCCAGATTGTCGCAACTGAGCAGGGTCAGGCCGGACCGGCCCGCCGCCTTGCGCGCAGCAAGCGCCGCCCCGACAAGGCGATAGAGGCTCGACGCGCCCTTCGCGGCGTCGAGGTCGAGCGACCCATCGGCGGCGCGCAGATAGCCCTTTTCGGTGACCGTGAAGCTGACGATCTGCGTCGCCGGCGCGGCGATGGTGTCGATCACCGCGCGGGGATCGTCCGCCGCTACCAGCACCCGCCGCACGGCGCCGACGAGACGGAGGCGGGTTCCGCCCGCGCTGCGGGCGCTCACCGTATAGAGCCCGTCCTGCGGGTTCAGCCGCGCCGCGACGTCGCCCGAGCGCAGCGATACGCCGGTGATGCCCCAGTCGCGGTCGCCCGCTCCCATCGCGTCGTCGGTGTAGACCGCCTGATGCGCGCGGTGGAAGGCGCCGATGCCGATATGGACGATGCCCGCCGCCTGGGCATCGCGGTCGTAGCCCGGCGCCTGAACCGACGCCGGGAGCGGCGTTTGCGCGGACAGCCTCACAGCTTGTACGCGGCCTTGGCGAGATTGTAGCCGAGGTCGGCGGCGAGGTCGGCGGCCTCCCATTCCTCCAGCCGGTGTTCGGCGACAAGCTGCGCCAGAAAGCCGCAGTCGATGCGCCGCGCGACGTCGTGGCGCGCGGGAATCGACAGGAAGGCGCGCGTATCGTCATTGAAACCGACACTATTGTAGAAACCCGCGGTCTCGGTCATCTGGCTTCTGAACCGCCGCATCCCTTCGGGGCTGTCGTGGAACCACCAGGCGGGGCCGAGCCTCAGCGCCGGATAATGGCCCGCGAGCGGCGCGAGTTCGCGCGCATAGCTCGTCTCGTCGAGCGTGAAGAGGATGATCGTCAGCGCGGTCTCATTGCCATATTTGCCGAGCAGCGGGCGCAGCGCATGGACATAGTCCGTCGCCATCGGAATATCCGCCCCCTTGTCGCGGCCATAGGTCTCGAACAGCCAGGGGTTGTGGTTGCGGAAAGCGCCGGGATGTATCTGCATGACGAGGCCATCTTCGAGGCTCATCCCCGCCATGACGGTGAGCATATGCGCGCGGAACAGCTCGGCATCGGCGGCACTGGCCTCCTCGCCGGTGACGCGCGCGAAGAGGGCTTCGGCCTCGGCGTCGGAGAGATCGGCGGTGGCGGCGGTCGGATGGCCGTGATCGGTCGAGGTCGCGCCCATCGCGGCGAAGAAGGCCCGCCGATTGCGGTGCGCGGCGAGATAGCCCGCATAGCCGAACGCATCCTCGCCCGACAGCTCGGAGAAGCGCCTGAGGTTGTCGCGGAAGCCCTCGAACTCGGGGTCGACGACCGGGTCGGGGCGATAGGCGGTGATGACGCGCCCGCCCCATTCGCCGCTAGCATTGGCGGCACGGATGACGCCGTGATGCTCCAGCGTGTCGAGCGGGCTTTCGGTCGTCGCGATCGCCTCGATGCCGAAGCGGTCGAACAAGGCGCGCGGGCGGAAAGCGTCGGTCGCCAGCGCCCCGGTGATGCGGTCGTAATAGAGGTCCGACGTTTCCGCCTCGAACCGGACGTCGAGGCCGAACACCTCTGCGAACACCCAGTCCATCCACATCCGCGTCGGGGTGCCGCGGAAGAGATGATAGTTCTGCGCGAACAGCCGCCAGCTCTCGCGCGGGTCAGCGTCCGGATTGCGGATGCCGAGCGCACCCAGCGAGACGCCCTGCGAATAGAGCATCCGGAATATATAATGGTCGGGGTGGAGCAGCAGTTCGGCCGCATTGCCGAAGGGCGCGTTGCCCGCGAACCAAGCCGGATCGGTGTGCCCGTGCGGGCTGATGATCGGCAGGCCTAGCCACCTCCGCATAGAGCCGCCGCGCGATGGCGCGCTGCACCGGATCGGAGGGAAAGAGGCGGTCGGGGGAGAGGGCAAGCGGACGCGGCATGGGTTCAGGCCTTGCTTTCCACGGTAACCGGCGCGAGGCGCGGGCTGAGCAGGTGGATCGCCAGCACGGCGAGGAAATAGACCGTCGTGCAGGCGGCGAAGATGAGGGTGTAATTGCCCTTCGTCGCGTCGAGTACCAGCCCCGTCGACTTGGCCATGATCATGCCGCCGACGCCGCCCATGAAGCCGCCGAGCCCGATCACCGAACCGACCGCGCGTTTCGGGAACATGTCGGGCGGGATCGACAGGATCGTCGAGGAGAAGGCCTGATGCCCCGCCAGCGCGATGCCGATCAGCATCACCGCGAGCCACATATTGTCGAGCCCGGTGACGATCAGCAGCGGCAGCACGCAGCAGCCCGCGCCGAGCATCGTCGCCTTGCGCGCGAAATTGACGCTGCGGCCGCGCTGGATCAGCTTCGACGACACCCAGCCGCCGAGGATGCTGCCGACGTCGGAGAGCAGATACATGACGATCATCGGCAGCAGCACGACCTTCAGATCGACGTCATAGGTGGTGCTGAAATATTTGGGCAGCCAGAAGAGCATCAGGAACCAGACCGGATCGGTCAGGAATTTGCCGATCGCAAAGGCCCAGGCCTCGCGCTTGGTGACGATCGCGCCCCAGCCGAGGCGTTCGACCTTCTCGGGCGGGTCATGCTCGATCCACGCGAGTTCGGCCTCGCCCACCTTCCCGCTTTCGCGCGGATTGCTGTAGAGCCAGAGCCAGAGCAGCAGCAGGATCACCCCGAAGGCGCCGGTGAAGATAAAGGTTTCGCGCCAGTCGAAACCGAGGATGCGCATGAACAGCGCGATCGTCGGCGCGGTCAGGATCACCCCGATCGTCGTCGCGCTGTTGACCCAGCCGATCGCATAGGAGCGTTCCTTTTGCGGGAACCACTCGCTCGACGCGCGCACGACCGACGGGAAATGCCCCGCCTCCCCCACGCCCAGCACGACGCGCGCCATCATGAAGGAAACGACCGACGAGGCGAAGCCGTGCGCGACATGCCCGACGGTCCAGATCGCGATGGCGATCGCATAGCCGACCTTGGGACCGAAGCGGTCGATCAGCCAGCCCATGAGCAGGAAGCCCAGCGCATAGGCCGCCTGAAAGGCGGTGACGATGTTGCCATAGTCATTCTCGGTCCAGCCAAGGTCGCCGCCGAGCGTCGGCGCGAGCAGGCCGAGCATGGTGCGGTCGATATAATTGACCGTGGTCGCCGCGAACAACAGCGCGACGATCAGCCAGCGATAGCGTCCCGCGCGGGGCACGGGCGGCCCCGTCCGGTCGTCCGCGATTGCCTGTGCCATCATTCTCTCCCTTATCGGCCGTTCTAGCCTGTGATCGTGCAGCTGACGCGGATTTTTCCGTCGAACAGCGCCTCGGCACGCTGGCCGGGGCGGATTTCATGCACTCCGGTGATCGCCCCCGCCGACACCCAGGTGCCGGGCGGGATCGCGATGCCGCGCGTGCGCAAGATGTCGATCAGAAACAGGGCCGAACCGAAGGGTCCGTCGAGCATCGTCTCCATCGTCGCGGCGCCGACGAACGCGCCGTCGATGCGGAATTCGACCGGCAGCGCGACCAGATCGGCGCCCCGCCACCCGTCGATGCGCGGGCCGAGCACGAGGCCCTTGTTGTTGCCATAGTCCGACACGGTGACCGCCGGGCCGTGCATGTTGATCCCGGCAAAAGGCGAGCTTGCGATCTCGATGCCGGTGCGCACCTCGGTGATCGCGTCGCGGACCGAATGGATGTCGTAGTCGCGGGTGCCCACCTCGCCGAAACACAGCAGCACTTCGGCCTCGGCGGCGGCGAAGCCCCCGCCATAGACGGGCATCGCCGGCACCGAACCGCTGCGGCGGCATCGACGATCTCGTCGGTGAAGATCGGCCCCGTGATGCGCTGGCCGCCGAAACGCTCGACCAGATCGTCGGCGATGCGGCCGACCTTCCAGCCGCCGACGGGACGCCCGTCGAACGCGATCGCCATATCCTGTATCGCATAGGCATCGGTCAGTCCCTGCGGCATGGGGCCGGGATAGCGGGTAATCGGTGTCTTTGTCGCGCGCGCGGTCAGAAACGCCTTGGCTATGGCTTCTCGTTCGCTCGTTGCCAGCATCTTTGTCATTTCCCTCATCCGGAAATTCCTGTAGGAGACACCGGTGTCAAAGGCAAGCGGTTAGCCATCAGCGCGGTTGATTTTGTGACGGTCGAAGCGCATCAGGAAACAGGCGTGCCGGACCGACCGGGCATGCACAGGAAAAGTGAAACACGCATGGCGCCACGCACGCGGGAAAAAAGCGGCAAGCAACCGACGATCAACGATGTCGCGGCCCTCGCCGGCTGTTTCGAAAAAAACCGTCAGCCGGGTCATCAACCGGTCCGAATTCATCACCGACAAGACGCGCCAGGCGGTCGAACAGGCGATCAAGATGCTCGGTTTCGTGCCGAACCCGCAGGCGCGGGCGCTGGCATTTCGCCGCAACTTCCTGATCGCGCTGCTCCACGACAATCCGAACGCGCAGACGGTGCTCAATTTCCAGCAGGGCGTGCTCGACGCGATCAAGGACAGCGATCTCGCGCTGCTCGTCCGGCCGGTCGACCGCGGCTCGGACCGGCTGCTCGACGACGTCCGCGTCTTTCTGGAAAAGCAGCGGCCGATCGGCGCGATGCTGCTGCCGCCGATTTCGGAGAATGACGATCTCGCCGCGCTGTGCGAGAATCTGGGGGTCCGCTATGTTCGCGTCGGTTCGGCGCCGCTCGACGACGCGCGGCACTGCGTGTCGTCGAACGATCGCGAAGTCGTGGCCGAGGCGGTGGGCAAGCTGGTCGAACTCGGCCACCGCCGGATCGGATTCGTGCGCGGCCCGGTCGGCTTCCGGTCGGCCGCCGAGCGCGAAAGGGGATTTCACGAAGCCTTGTCCAAGGCCGGACTAACGCTGCCCGCCGGCTATTCGGCGCCGGGCAATTATCGCTATGCCGCGGGGATCGAAGCGGGCGAAGCGCTGCTTTCGCTCGCCGAACCGCCGACCGCGATCTTCTGCTCGAACGACGAGATGGCCGCAGGCGTCATGAGCGTGGCCTATGGCAAGGGCATCGCCGTGCCCGCCGACCTGTCGATCATCGGCTTCGACGACAGCCCGACCGCGACGCATATCTGGCCCGCGCTCAGCACGGTGCGCTGGCCGATCCGCGAAATGGGGGTGCGCGCCGCGCGCATCCTGGTGCCCGATTTCCTGGATATCGGTGCAAAATCCTCCGACGAGGCGAATGTCATGGCCTCCACCTTCGTCGAGCGGCAATCGGTCGCGCCGCCCAGCCGCTAACCGGCGACGGGATGGGCGATGCCAGGGCTGAAACCGGGCGCCCGAAACCCCGTCTATGACCCCGGCTGGATATAGGGCACGCGCGCGAACAGTTCGCGTTCCCATGCACGCGGATCGTCCTCGACGCGCGCATAGGCGTCGAAGATCATCGTGCGGCGGCGCTTTAGTTCATAGGCGGGCCAGCCCGGATTGCCCGTTTTCGCGAAGCGGGCAAAGGCATCCATCATCCGCGCGCTCACCTCGCGTTTGCACGTCGACTGGTCGGGGCCGGTGCCGAAGACGAGCGCGATGTCGTCGGCATGTTTCGCGTCCATATAGTCGAGTTGGTAGACGAAGGCTGGCGCCCCTGCCCGTGCGCGCGCCTCGGCCTCCTCGACCTGCCCGCGCCAACTGCGTGCGGCGGTGACGATGCGGTGGAACAGCTCGAGCGGCTGCGCGCCGGGATAACGCGCGCGAAACTGGCTAGGCGACCCAGGCGGGGTCGATATCGACGCGCATTTCGGGACCGATGCGCGCCGCAAGATTGTCGTGGGTCAGCCCCGCAAGCTGCTGGCCGTCGGCGGAGTAGAAGGCGCGCGTTTCCATCACCGTGTTGCCGAGCATCATCGGGATGGTCCGCGACTGCGGCGCCGGATCGGGCCAGAAGGGGTGGCGCGTCAGATGCTTCATGTCGAGCACCGGCCCCATATAGACGTTGCCGCCGATGATCGGGTCGGTCGCCGACAGCGCCGCGACGAGTTGCTCGACCGGTGCGGTCGCGGGATCGACGCCCTTGCCCAGCTTGTCGAGGAACGCCTGCGCGCGTTTCGCCGCGTTGAGCGGACCCGAGGCGGTGACCTGCTGCCCGCTCATCGTGATCGCCTTGTGGAACAGCCCCGCCGCTTCGGGCATCGCCATCAGCGTCGCGATCTTCGCCCCGCCGCCCGACTGGCCGAACAGGGTGACGTTGCCGGGATTGCCGCCGAAGGCCGCGATGTTCCGCCGCACCCATTGGAGCGCGACGATCAGGTCGAGCTGTCCGGCGTTGCCGCTGTCCGGGAACCGCTCGGGCAGATAGAGATAGCCGAGCGCGTTGAGGCGGTGATTGACGGTCACCACCACGACATCGCCCTGCGCCGCCAGCCTCGCGCCGTCGTTGAGCGGGTCGGTGACGCTGCCCGACGAATAGGCGCCGCCATGGAAATAGACCATCACCGGTCGCGGCTTTTTGGTCGCGGTCGTCGGCGTCCAGACGTTGAGGAACAGGCAGTCCTCGGATTGCGGCCGATAGCGATCACCGGCCTGCGGACAGGCTGGACCGAATTGCCCCTGCTCCCAATAGGGCTGCTCTGCCGCCGGCACAGCCACGGGTGCCCGGAACCGTTCGGCGCGCGCGTAGCGAATGCCGAGATAGGCCGAGGCCCAGGCCAGCGCATTCTCTTGCCGGGGCTTGCTGCGATAGGCGCCGTCGGCGGCGGTCACCGTCGAGGAGGCCGGGACCGCCCATGAGGGCGCGGCATAGGACAGCATGGCCAATCCCGCCGCCCCGCCGAGCAGCAAACGACGACTGAACGGCTCACCGCCGGACATCGAGCCCTCCCCCGTGAAATGCGTCGATATCCGCCTGGCTAAAGCGGCTCGCATCTCCGGGCAAGCTGTGTTTGAGGCAGGTGAGCGCGAGGCCGGTTTCGGCCATCGCGCATGCATCGCCGCCAGTCAGATGCGCGTGCAGCACCCCGGCGGCGAAGGCGTCGCCCGCGCCGATGCGATCAACGATGCCGGTGACGTCGACCTCGGCGGTCTGGTGACGGGCGTCGCGCAGGTCGATCCGCGCCGCGATGCGGTGATGATCGGCAGTCAGTACGTGCCGCGCCGTCGAGGCGATCAGCTTCAGGCCGGGGAATGCGGTGAATCCCGCCTCGGCGGCCTCGCGCCGCCGGTTCTCGCCTTCGCCCGAAAACTCGCGGCCGAGCACCAGCGACAGGTCGCGGTGGTTGCCGAAGAGAATGTCGGCAAGCCCGATCAGTTCGGACAGGATCGCGCGCGGGTCGCTCTCCCACGCCTCCCACAGCATCGCGCGGTAATTGCCGTCGAAGCTGACCGGCACGCCGAGCCGCTTCGCCGCGCGCGCCGCCGCCAGCGCGGCTTCGGCGGAGCGCGGCCCGAGCGCGGGGGTGATGCCCGACAGGTGGAGCAGGCGGGCGCCGGTCAGCAGCGCGTCCCAGTCATAATCGTCCACCCCGCTCGCCGCGAAACTCGATCCGGCGCGGTCATAGACGATTTCGGACGCGCGCAGCCCTGCGCCGACGCTAAGGAAATAGAGCCCCATCCGCCCCGGATGGGGGGTGACGGCGGTGCAATCGACGCCCGCGCCGCGCACCGCCGCCACGGCTCCGCGGCCCAGAGCATGGGAAGGAACCTTGCCGACCATCGCGCAATCATGGCCGAGATGCGCGAGGCCAACCGCGACATTCGCCTCTGCCCCGCCGACATGGAGCGACAGGGCGGGCGACTGCATCAGCAGCTCGTTGCCCGGCGCGGTCATGCGGATCAGCAATTCGCCGAAAAAGACCAATCTACCTTGCGCCATCCCCAACTCCGTTCGCCCTGAGCTTGTCGAAGGGCTGTTCTTTCTTCAACGCCGCAAAAGGAAGAACGGTGCTTCGACAAGCTCAGCACGAACGGCCTTCGGATATCCTATTATCGCGCGAGCCAGCCGCCGTCGACCGCGAGGATATGGCCCTGCACATAGTCCGACGCCGCCGAGGCGAGGAACACCGCCGCGCCGCCGATGTCGGCGGGATCACCCCAGCGGCCCGCGGGAATGCGCTCCATGATCTGGCGGTTGCGCGTCTCGTCCGACTGCAGCGCGGCGGTGTTGTTCGTCGCGATATAGCCGGGCGCGATCGCATTGACCTGCACGCCCTTCGCCGCCCATTCGTTCGCGAGCAGCTTGGTGAGGCCGCCGACGCCCGATTTCGACGCGGTATAGCTCGGCACGCGAATGCCGCCCTGAAAGGTCAGCAACGAGGCGATGTTGATGATCTTGCCCGACCCGCGCGCGATCATGTGGCGCCCGGCCGCCTGGCAGAGGAAAAAGAGCGTCTTGAGATTGGTGTCGATCACCGCATCCCAATCCGCTTCGGTGAAATCGACCGCGTCGGCGCGGCGGATGATGCCGGCATTGTTGACGAGGATGTCGATGCGGCCGAACTCGTCCAGCACCGCATCGACCAGCGGCTGCACCGCCGCGACGCTTGACAGGTCGGCGGTGAAATCCGCCGCCTTGCGGCCGAGCACCTCCACCTTCCCGACCGTCTCGGTCGCGGGCGAGCGCCCGGCGGCGGCGATATCCGCCCCCGCCCCGGCGAGCGCGAGCGCGATGCCCTGCCCGATGCCGGTGTTGGCGCCGGTGACGAGAGCAACCTTGCCCGAAAGGTCGAACAGGCGCGCCATCAGGACAGCTGGCAGATGTCGAGGACGTTCATGTCGGTATAGTCCTGGTTCTCGCCCGCCATCGCCCAGATGAAGGCATAGGACTTCGTGCCCGCGCCCATATGGATCGACCAGGGCGGCGAAATCACCGCTTCCTCATTCTGCATCACGATGTGGCGGGTTGCCCCGCCCTCGCCCATGAAGTGCATCACGCGGTCGGTCTCGACATTGTCGAGTTCGAAATAGAAATAAATCTCGCTGCGGCGCTCGTGGATGTGAGGCGGCATGGTGTTCCAGACGCTGCCTTCCTTGAGCACGGTCAGCCCCATGACGAGTTGCGCGCTGTCGCACACGCCCGGAATGACGAGCTGATAGATCGTCCGCTCGTTCGACTCGGCAAGGCTGCCGCGGTCGAGCGCATTGGCATCGGCAATGCCCAGCTTGCGCGTCGTGAACGTCTTGTGCGCCGGGCACGACGCCAGATAATAACGCGCGCCCTCGCCCGCAAATTCGACGTCGGTCGCGCCCATCGTCACATAGAGGCAGTCCTTGTTGCCGAGCGTGAAACTCTCGCCGTCGACGGTGACGGTGCCCTCCACCGCCGATACGTTGACGATCGCGAGTTCGCGGCGCTCGAGGAACGGATGGCTAGGCCGCCGATGGCGGCTCGGTCTGCGCCGGCAGCGTAACCGGCGCCGAACCGACGGCGACTCCGCCGATCACGAAGCGGTCGGCGTGGGTATAGTTGAGGACGCACTCGCCGGTGCGGAACAGGTTCCGGATCAGGTAGCGGTCGCGCAGTTCGGCGTTCGACACCTCCTCCATCATCACCGGATGGGTGGCGTAATAGGTCTTGTCGAACATCGGGGGCATCCTCGCTGATGATGATGGCACCTTGCTAAGAGTCAAGGTAACCGGTGTCAAGTTGAAGGTGGATCGCGAAGCAGGCTAGGGCGTAATCCTGCAGCCGACGCTGATACGGCCATCGAACAGGGCCTCGGCGCGCTCACCCGGCCGGATGGGATGCACCCCGGTGATCGCGCCCGCCGATACCCAGGTCCCCGGCGCAATCGCGATGCGGCGCCGCCGCAAGGTGCGTATCAGGAACAAGGCCGACCCGAAGGGGCCGTCGAGCATTGTCTCCATAGTCGCGGCGCCGACCGGTTTGCCGTCGATACGCAATTCGACCGGCATCGCGATCAGGTCAAGATCGCGCCAGTCGGCGATCGGCGGGCCGAGTACGAGGCCCTTGTTATTGCCATAGTCCGATGCGGTGACCGCGGGGCCATGCCGGTTGATGCCGGCAAAGGGCGAGCTGGCGATCTCGATGCCCACGCGCACCTCGGTGATGCAGTCCCGCACCGTGTCGATATCATGCTCGCGATCGCCCACGTCACCAAAGCGCAGCAGCAGCTCGGCCTCCGCCGCGGCGAAACCGCCGGCATAAACCGGCATCGCCGCGCCATCCCGTGCGATCTCGTCCGCGAAGATCGGCCCGGCGATCCGGTTGTCGCCATAATGTCCGACCAGTTCCGGCGCGATCCGGCCGACTTTCCAGCCGCCGATCCGGCGTCCGTCGCGCGCGATCGCGGCGTCCTGGATCGCATAGGCCTCGGCCATCGTCGCGGGCATTGCGCCCGGATAGGCCGCCAGCGCCGTTCCCGCCGCCCGCGCCGCCAGGAAGGCCCGCGCGATCCTCTCGCATTCGCTCACCGCGTCCATGCCCGTCATCGACGGCGGCGCGCCAGTTGCCAGTCGTAGAGCGATGGCACCGCCTCCACTGCCTGTCCGGTCGCCTCGACATAGGACGCGGGGGTGTAGCTGATGGCGATCCTGCGGTTAGCGTGGAGCCCGACGATGCGCTCACCCGGCCCTTCGAGCCCGCTGGAGATCGCCACCGTCGCGTCGGCGGGCACGGTTTCGGACATCGCCAGCCGTGCGTTCCACAGCGTGTTGTACAGGCCGTGCCCCGGCTTCCAATAGGGCGCACCGCCGCCGACCCACAATTGGTATGCCCATTCGCCATTCGTCTGTTTCGGGTCGATGTGCAGGACGATCTGGTCGAACAGATTCTGGTGGTTCGACCCGCTATGCTGGTCGATGACCGCGTCCTGCGCCACGTCCGAGCGCAGGAACACCGACCGCGTCGAGCGGGTATTGACGCTGAGCGGATGGATCACCGGATTTTCGACCCGCAGCCCCTCGACCAGCACATTGTGCACCGCGCCGACATGCACCGAATAATGGGCGCGGCGATCGCCGGTCGTCGTCACATCGGCGATCGTCAGGCTGGCCGCATTGTCGGTCAATATGCCGCTGTCCGACCGGTCGATGACGAGATTGCGGATCCAGCCGTCGAACACGCCGGTCATGTAGATGCCGTTATAGCCCTGTTCGAGATGGTGGCCGAAGGACGGCGCCTCGGGAAATTGCAAACGCAGATTCTGGATGCCGACGCGGGTCAGATGCTGCCATTGCGCCACCACCGCTGGCTGGTCGGTGCGTACGTCATGCAGCAGCGGGTCGCCCAGCGTCACGCGCTTGCCGCGGATCGCCGCGACGCGCGTCGATTGCACGACGACCGGGCGGTTCGGCGAGGTCCAGTGGTGCGAGCCGATCGGCAGGTCGGTATCGCCATAGAGCGATTTCAATATCTTGCTGTCGGGGCCATCGACCGAAAACCATTGCAGCTGGACGACATCGCCGACGTGCAGCTTCGTGGCGTCTTCGACGGTCAAATCGCGGCCGAACTGCCTGCCCGAAACACCGTTCGCCAGCACCGGATCGCGGACATCCCTGCTGCTGTCGTAGGAGACTGGGCGACTGCCGGGGGTGCGACCAGGATCATCCCGCCGGCCCAGCTATATTCGGTGAACAGATAGTCGATATTATGCTCGGGCTCGACCTGCTGCTTTTTCTCGCGGACGAGATAGGCGCGCAGCTCGTCATAATCATGGCTCTGGTCGATGAGCTTCAGCGGGCGCGGGAACCACAGTTCGCTGCCCCCCGGACCGGCGCCCGCGCCGTCGAGGACGATGTCGCTGCGCGTGATGCGCAGCACTTCGGTGATCTGCGTGCGCCCCTTGGGGAAACGCAGCGTCACGCGCCCCTGTACCGCGTTCGCAGCCTCGATCGCGCGCAGCACGGCCTTGCTGTCGTCGAGCCCGTCGTCGGGAATCACGCCATAGGTGGTGACGTCGACCACCGTGCCCGCGTCGTCGGGGATCGGCATGAGGCCGAAGCCATAGCCGGCATAGGAATAATCGGGCAGCGGGTTCGCGGTCATCGTCGCGCGATCCGACAGGATTTTCGGGAGCACCGGCGACTTCGCCAGCGCGGGCAGGGTCGCCGTCACGGCAACCGACAGCATCAGACCGAGGGCGCAGCGGTCCCGGCTAAACGGCATCATAAAGGCATTTCCTCATCTTGGCCGGACCCGGCAGCGGGGCGGCGCCAGTGGATAGACCGCCGCCCCGCGCCCGAGGATCAGAATTTGGCGCGCAGCCCGACCGAGAAGCGGCGTTCGGACAGGGCATAGCTGTTCAGCGCAACCTCGTTGACACTATATTCGCTCGTCGCCGACTTCCTGGGCATCAGATTCTGTGCCTGCAGCGACAGCGCGAAATTCTTGGTGAGGTCGAAACCGAGCTGGGCGTCGAGCTGCGAGCGCGAACCGACGAAGCTCGGGCGGCCTTCGGAAAATTCGAACACCGCCTCGTCGCGGTAATTATAGGCGATGCGCGCCGAGACGGGTCCCTTCTCGAACAGGCCGACGAGGTTGTAGCTGTTCTTCGACACCGCAACGAGCGGGAAACCCGCGGCATCCTCCGAGTCCGAATAGGTGTAGTTGGCGATGATGCCGAGCCCGTCGAAAGGCGACGGCAGGAAGTCGAAGAATTGCTGCACGCCGACCTCGAACCCCTTGATCCTGGCGCTCGACAGATTTTCGGGGCGCGAGAAGACGAGTTCGCGGCCCTGCGGATCGAGCGTGGTATCGACCCCGGTGGTCACGAAGCTGGCGATGAAATTCTTGACGTCCTTGTAGAAAAAGGCGCCCGAAATCAGCGAGCTCTTGCCCGTATAATATTCGAAGCTGATATCGGCCTGGGTCGAGATCGGCGGTTCGAGATTCACATTGCCGCCGGTCACCGACAGGTTGGTCGCGTTGAAGAAGGTCGATGGCGCGAGGTCGGCGATCGACGCGCGCTGCATCGTCTGCGACGCCGACATGCGGACGAGGAAATCGTCGGTGACGTTGAAGGCGATATTCGCGCTGGGCAACACATTGGTATAGCGGTTCTTGTCGTTGCGCAGCGTGCTGACCGTCCCGACATTGACGTAGCTGTCGACCGACAGGCGCGTCGAGGCGATGCGCACCCCGGCGTTGGCCTTGTACGGAATGCCCGCGATCTCGCCCTCGCCCGACACCATCAGATAGCCGGCCAGCGTCTTTTCGCTGAAGTCATAGTCGCGCTGGAGGTTCGGCAGCAGCGTCGACAGGCCGTTGGGGTCGGGATTGGGTTCGGCCGCCTGTGCGCGGGTGAAGACATAGTCGAAGGTCGGCGCGGTGCTGAGGAAGCTGCGCGGGAAGGTGCCGCCGATGTCGGACAGGAAATCGCCCATGTCGATCAGTTGCAGATAGGGCTCGATTTCGGTGCGCGTCGGCGTCACCTGGCTGCGGAAGGCGTTGGAGCGCGCGTGGAGGTCGGTGTAGCGTGCGCCCGCCGAAATCGTGATCCCGCCCGCGGTCTCGTAACGCACGTCGAGCTTGCCGGTCCATTCCTCGAGCAGCCCGATCAGCCGGTTGCTGCGCACGCCGTTGCCCGCCGGATTGTAGGACGCATAATTGGTCGGATCGAATGTGCCGCCCAGCGTCAGCGACGGGATCGTCTGGTCGCGAAAATCGAAGGCGCCGGGGACCGCGGCGGCCGCCTGCAAGGTGATGATCTGGATCGTCTGGTCGATCGTCCCCTTGCTGTAATAGCCGTCGGCCTCGATCGTCAGCCCGTTGTCGCCCTCATATTTGCCGTTGAGACCATAGAGGAAGCTTTCGGTCGGCTCGTTGCGGATCTGTCCCGCGGTGGTGACCGTGCCATTGGCGTTGCCCGCGACGACCATGCCGTCCTCGACGACGCGGTTGGTGACCGGATTGCTGCCGGTGGGCAGGCGGAAGGAGAAGAAATCCTGGCGGCGCCCGGTCTTGAGTTTCGAATAGAGCGCGTCGGCGGTGATGGTGAATTCGGGGGTCACCTCGAACTGGATCGCGCCGTTGAGCCCGAGCCGCGAGCGGTCGACGGTGAACTGCTCGTACTGCAACAGCACCGGGGTCGGGAAGACGCCGCCGTCGGTCCCGGTATAGGTGCGGTTGAGGAAATTGTTGCGCTCGAAGGTCTGGGTGGTCGAGGTGCGTTTCTGATATTCGCCTGCCAGCATGACACCGATGCGGCCGTCGGCGAATTTGGTCGTCGCGAAACCCGTGATCGCGGGTTCGAACTTGTCGCTATTCTCCGAATAGACGCCCTGAACGCGCAGCGAGGCGGTCGGCTTCTTGAACGACAGCGGCTTCGGCGTGACGAGATTGACCGTGCCGCCAAGTCCCCCCTCGGCCTGGCTGGCGAGCGGCGATTTGCGGACTTCGAGGCGGCCGAACAGACTGGACGGGACCGAGTCGAGCCCCGACGAGCGGCCGAGTTGGTCGTTCTCGGGCGGCGACAGGCGCGCCGACCAGCCGAGCAGCGTGCGGCCATCGACCTCGACACGCACCTGCTGCAGGCCGCGCACCGACACCGACTGGCCCTCGCCGAAGACGCGGGTGATCTGGACACCGGTTACGCGCTGCAGCGCCTCGGCGACATTGGCGTCGGGAAGCTTGCCGACATCCTCCGCGGTGATGACGTCGACGACCTGGTCGGCGTCGCGCTTGATCTCGGCCGCCTGTTCGAGCGAGGCGCGGATACCGCTGACGACGATCTCGTCCTCGGCGGGCGGCGCACCCGCCGTGTCCTGCGCAAAAGCAGGCGACATCGCGAGCGCGGCGAGCGAAACCCCGCCCGCCAGCCTGATCAGAAAATCCATATTGCGCGTCGCCCGGATTGCCATGTCACATCTCCCTCCCTCGCCGCTCGATCCCGTGGCCGGGAAAGGTGGCGTTTTGATTATCACATTCTCGTGCGCCGATCTTGGTAACCGGTGTCAGTTATGATTGAATCTGGAACCGTCCCTGTCAAGGGGGAATTGTATGACAACCGCTTTCCGCGCGCTATTGCGCTAATGACCTGACAAACGGTCGAGATTTCCGTCGGCCAGCCAAAGCACAGGTTGCCTCACCGGAAAATTGCGCACGACCTCCGCCGTCGTCGGATCGGCATCGAGTCGCTGCCACAGCGCCAGCCAGTCACCTCGGTCCTGCGCCAGGCCGCCGAACAGCAGGCTCGGCTGGCGCACCGGAAAGCCGTCCCGATATTCGATGTCGGGCGGCAAGGGCCACGCCGTCTTGTCGGCGATATAGGGTGCCATCCAGTCGATCGCGGCGGCGATCGACCGACTGTCTTGCGTCTTCCACCTTACAAGCTCGCCCTCGCCCAGCAGCCACGCCGTCGCGGCAAGCACATCGAGATTGAACAGCGCATAGGCATAGGGCTTGGTGCGCGCGAGTTCGAGCGGCTGGCGCCCGTCGGGCTCGATCTGGGTCGGAATGACAACCGTCTTCAGCCGCGTTTCCGCATCCTCCAGCACCTGCTTGCGGCCGAGCAGCGCCGCGAAGCTGGCCGCCTGGAGCAGCCAGCAGGTGCCGTGATTGTTCTTCTGGTCGCGCTCCTCAATCCCGAAGGGCGAGGTGAGCAGCCAGTCGAGATAGGCTGCGAACCAGCGTTCGACCTCGGGCCGGATCGCCGCATAGCCCGGCGCTTCGCGTTCGGCGAAGCATTGCGCGGCACGCGCGACCTCGACGATCTGCAACGTGTCGATCACCCCGATCGCGCGTCCGCCGTTCACCCCGATGATCGCCTGCGCATGGTTCAAATTCGGGTTCATCCGCGTCGCGGGGTCGACGAACCACGCCTCCAGATGCCGCATCGCCGCCGCGGCGAAGCGCGCGTCGCCGCTGAGCCGCCAGGCCGCCGCCAGCATCGGCACCGTCCGCCCGAAGGCGATCAGCGCGTCGCGGTGCCCGTCGAACTTGCCGGGGTTCGACCGGCCGTCGCGGCGCACATAGGGGCCGCCGGGGTTCGCCGGATCGGGCCACCAATAATCGCCTTCCGAATAATAATCGTGCGGCCCGCCCGGGCTACGCGGCGCGGGGATGGCGGCGATGGTGCGCGGCGCGGCGCTCAGCAGCGCCAGCGCGCGCGGCATCACCCGCGCACGCTCGATCGCGGCGATATCGAGCCTCCCCCCACGCGCCATCGCCGCCGCCGAGCCCGGCGAGCAGCATAGCGATCAACAGGGAACGACGCGCGATCATCGCCCTCCCCTATCGCAACCGGTAACGCAGTACGATATCCCCCCTCGCCGCGAGCGGATAGGCACCGGGCCCCCAGATACCGTCGGCGCGGAGCAACAGCTCGTCGAGCAGGTCCGCAGGCCAGCCCATCTCCTTGTGCGGCCAGTCGGCGCTCCGCCCGCGATAGGCGGCAACAAAGTCGGTCGCCTTGCGCAGCGACCGCCCTTTCGTCCCCTCAAAGCCATAGAGATCGACGCCGAGACATCGCGCACTGTCGGCAAGCACATAGGCCGCCTCCAGCGCGTAGAGCGAATAATGAAAGCTGCGCGTGCGTGTCAGCTCGGCGGGCAAGGCGCCTGACGTATCGACCTGTTTCTCGATCCGCGACTTCGGGAAGGCCGCGACCACCGCGCGCGCGACATCGGGGCGTCTTGCGAACAGCGCGAAGCGCGCCAGTTGCGCATCGTACCAAATGCCATGATTATTGGCAGCCCTCGCCTCGGCCTTTCCATTCGCGCTCGTGCGCATCCAGTCCACATAGCGCGAGAACCAGCTCTCCAGCGCGGCGACTTCGGCGGGGGTCAGCGCCCCCGAGGGCGCAAGCAATCCGGCCGCGTCGATCACCGCGATGAAGCTCGCGCCATCGAGCACGCCCTCGGGCCGTCCTTCAGCGACGCCCGGCACCGCCTGCGCATAGTTCATGTGCGGGTTCATCGCGGTCGCCGGATCGAGGAACCAGGCGCGGATCCCGGCCGCAGCCCGTGCCGCGTATCGGGCGTCGCCGCTGTAATGATAGGCGAGCGCCAGCGTGTCGGTTTCGCGCGCCATGCGGCTGAGCGCGCTGCGATCGAAGCGGTTGGTTTCGATCTCCGGGTTCGTCTGCCCATCGCGGCGGACATAGGCGCCCCCAGGGTTGGCGGGATCGGGCCACCAATAACGCGCTAGGCTGACATAGTCGTGCCGGTCGCCCGACACCGGGATGCTGCGCTTGTCCATCACCGAGCCGGGCTTCGTCGCCAGCGCGCGGTCCGCCGCAGCGATCAGATCGCGATAGGCCGCCGCGACGACGGGATCGCCCGGCAGCGCCGCCTTGATCGCCATCAGGTCGTCGGGCCGGAGCGCAAAGGTCCGCCGCCCGCCGAAGGCATCGGCATAGCCGTCTTCACCGCGGCACACGGCGCCGGAAAAAGCCGCCACCGCTGATGGCGCGGCGGCGGCGGCGGCGGCCGCGACGGCGACGGCCAGAACCAGCCGGAGGATTTGCTGGCCCGGCCGGAAGCGTGGGCGGATCACAGGCGGACCCGGAACCCGAAGAAATATTTCGTCCCGCGGCGCGACACCCCGGAGATGCTGCCATAGCCGCCCTTGTACATCACGTCGTTGGTGCCCGCCGCGTCCGGGCGCCTTGCACTCTCCACGCGCTGACCGGTGGCGCACTCTCAATACCGCCCACGTTTGCGCGCAAGGTCGTACATGGCCGTCCCCGCCAGCACATAGGCCCCGCTGCCATAGAATTGCGTCTCGGTCGCCGAAACGCTGTCAGGCCGGTCGCCGACCTGTTGCACCCAGCCGAGCATGCCATCGGGCTGGATGGCGCGGCCCAGGGCGGCCCAGCCGCGCACGGCGGCGGGTTCATAAACGTCGCGGTCGAGCAAGCCGTTGCCGACCCCCCACGCAAAGGCATAGGTGAAGAAGGCGGTGCCGCTCGACTCTGGCGGCGTGCCGGGGTCGCTGTCGAGCAGCGAGGCAGGCCAATAGCCGTCGGTCTTCTGCAGCGTCACCAGCTTCGCCGCCATGTCCTTGAACAGCTTTTCATAATAGGGGCGCTGTGGATCCGTCCTGTCGAGCAGTTGCAGGACGCGGACGAGTCCGCCCATGATCCAGCCGTTGCCGCGGCTCCAGAACAGCTTGCGGCCCTTGGCGTCGCGCATGTCGAAGAACCGGCTGTCGCGGAAATAGAGATTTTCCGACGGATCGAACAGATAGGCGGTCGTTGCCTTCCATTCCTCGTGTACGAAATCGGCGTAGCGCTTGTCTCCGGTCGCCTTGGCGAGGCGAAGCATCGTTGGTGGCGCCATGAACAGCGCATCGCACCAGCACCAGCGATCGGTGCAGTCCGACGTTCCCTTGCCCGACGCAGGAAGCACGAACTCCAGCCCGACCGCGCGGCCGGTTGGCGAGCACATGGTCGAAATAGGCGCGCGCGGGAGCAAGCGCGGCCTTTCCGCCACCATTTTTCGCGGCCCATATCCATGCCTGTGCGATCAGCTGGTCGTCGGCGTGAAAGGGCTTGTCGCCGGGCTTCCATGCCTGCTCGCGACCAAGATCGAGCAGAGGTTTGGCATAGCCCCCGTCGCGCTCGGCCAATTCGGTCAGCGCAACCCAGAAGGTCGCTTGTTGCCAATCGCGCGGGTTCCGGATGCTCTTGTGCGCCGCCGGCATCGCCGCCCAATTGCTGCGATTGGCGAGCTGCCAGTCGGCGACGCGGCGGGTGTCGGCCATGATTTTCGACGCGCGCGGCATCTGCGGTTCCGCCTCAACTATGACGGCGGGCGCCGAAACGAACATCAGCGGCGCTAGCAGGCTCAGGGACATGGCGAAATCCTCCCACAGGAAAATTGTCGGGCTTTGCCCATGATACCGGTGACAACGTCTTTCCTTTTCCGGCAAACATGTCAATGATGTTGTCAGACAACTCAACGACGATGCGCAATCGCTTCAAAAGGGAATGGAATGCCCAAGATCGTGTCAGCCCGGGTGATCGCCACCTGTCCGGGCCGCAACTTCATCACGCTGAAGATCGTCTGCGACGACGGCACCACCGGTGTCGGCGACGCGACGCTCAACGGACGCGAGCTGGCGGTCGCCAGCTATCTTGCAGACCATGTCGTCCCCTGCCTGATCGGGCGCGACGCGCACCAGATCAACGATATCTGGCAGTTCCTCTACAAGGGCGCCTATTGGCGGCGCGGACCGGTGACGATGACCGCGATCGCCGCGGTCGACATGGCGCTGTGGGACATCAAGGGCAAGGTCGCGGGGCTGCCCATCTACCAGCTGCTCGGCGGCGCGGCGCGGACGGGGTGCATGGTCTATGGCCACGCCAATGGCGAGACGATCGCCGACACGATCGAGGCCGCGCTCGATTACCGGCAACAGGGTTACAAGGCGATCCGCCTGCAATGCGGCGTGCCCGGCATGGCGTCGACCTATGGCGTCAGCAAGGACCGCTATTTCTACGAACCCGCCGACGCCGACCTGCCGAGCGAGAATCGCTGGTCGACCGAAAAATATCTTCGTATCGTGCCCGAATTGTTTGCGGCGGCGCGCGAGGCGCTGGGCTGGGACGTCCATCTGCTCCACGACATCCACCACCGGCTGACGCCGATCGAGGCGGCGCGGCTCGGCAAGGACCTCGAGCCGTACCGACCCTTCTGGATCGAGGATGCGACCCCCGCCGAGGATCAGGATGCCTTCCGCCTGATCCGCCAGCACACGACGACGCCGCTTGCCGTCGGCGAGATTTTCAGTTCGGTCTGGGATTGCAAGGCGCTGATCGAAAACCGCCTGATCGACTATATCCGCGCCACCGTGCTCCACGCCGGCGGCATCACCCATATGCGCCAGATCGCCGCGCTCGCCGAGCTGCACCAGGTGCGCACCGGCTGTCACGGCGCCACCGACCTGTCGCCGGTAACGATGGCGGCGGCGCTCCACTTCGGGCTGTCGATCCCCAATTTCGGCATCCAGGAATATATGCGCCACACGCCCGAAACCGACGCGGTCTTCCCGCACGCCTACAGCTTTGCGGGCGGCATGCTGCACCCCGGCGAGGCGCCGGGGCTGGGGGTCGACATCGACGAGGCGCTCGCCGAAACCCATCCCTATGCCCGCGCCTATCTGCCGGTGAACCGGCTCGAGGACGGGACGATGTGGAGCTGGTGATGCACACTGCGCTGCTCGGCCTGTTGCTGCTCGCCGCGCCCGCCGCCGCGCAGGACAAACAGCCGTTGCGCCCCGCCACCGCCGAAGAGCAGAAGGCCCGTGCCGCAGTCGTGATCGCCGATTATCGCCATGATGACCTGCTGTGGGAAAATGACCGGATCGCGTTTCGTATCTATGGCCGCGCGCTCGAAAGGGCCGAGCCGCCCTCCTCCTCGGGCATCGACGCGTGGGGCAAGCGCGTGCGCTGGCCATTCATGGACCGCCAGCTACGGACCGGCGACCAGCATGCGGACCATGGCGAGGGCGTCGATTTCTACAATGTCGGCACCGGCCGCGGTACCGGGGGCCTCGGCATCTGGTACGACAACAAGCTCTGGACCTCGCGCAACTATGTCCGCCCGCATATCCTGAGTGCTCGAGCCCCGAAATCGCCGACTTTACCGTCGATTATGATTCCTGGCCGGTCGATACCATCCGCACGGTGCGCGAAACGCGGCGCTTCACCCTGCCCGCCGGCAGCAATTTCACCCGCCTGTCCTCGACCATCGCGTCGAGCAGCGCCGAGCAACTGATCGTCGGCATCGGCCTGTCGAAACGTCCGGTGGGCGACGGCAAGCTTGGCGATATCGTGAAGGACGAAGTGGGGGCTCGCATGAGCTGGTGGGGACCCGCCGACGGCGCGAAGGGCCGCATGGCCGCCGCCGTGATCGTCGATCCCGCCGCCTTCGCGGGCTTTGCCGAGGACGCCGACAATTACCTGATCCTGGTCCGCGTCGCGCCGGGCAAACCCTTCGTCTATTACAGCGGCGCGGCCTGGGATCGCGGCGGGGACTTTGCCTCGCGCGAGCAATGGGAAAGCCATGTCGCCGCGCAGCGCCCCGATTTCCGCCCCTAGTCAGCCCGGCGGCGCTTTGATAATCCTGCCGATATGAGGGTGACGAAGGCGGCATCGCTGGCCGACGATCTGGTCCAGCGTTTCGAACAACAGATCGAGGTGGGCGAGATGGCCCCCGGCGCGCGCTTCCCGACCGAGAAGGCGATCACCGAGGCGTTCGGCGTCAGCCGCACCGTCGTGCGCGAGGCCTATTCGCGTCTCGCCGCGCGCGGCCTGCTCGTGTCGCGCCGCGGTTCGGGCGCCTATGTCGCCGACGGCGCGCGCTATCGTGCCTTCCAGATCGCCGCCGACGAATTCGGCGAGATCGAGGATGTGCTGCGCCTGCTCGAAATGCGCATGGGGTTCGAGGCCGAAATGGCCGACCTTGCCGCGCGCCGCCGCACCGATGCCGATCTCGACGCGATCCGCGACACGCTCGATGCGATGGAAAACAGCGCCAATGTCGATGAATCGGTCGCCGCCGACGCCGCCTTTCACGCCGCGATCGCCGCCGCGACGCGCAACGATTATTTCCTGCGCTTCACGCAATTCCTCGGCGTGCGCCTCGTCCCCTCGCGCAAACTCTATCTGCAGGGCAGCGACCGGCAGCGGCACCAGCAATATGCGCGCACGATCAACCGCGACCATCAGGCGATCTTCGATGCGATCGAAGCGGGCGATCCCGCCGCGGCGCGGCGCGCGGCGCGGCGCCACATGGACAAGTCGATCGCCCGCTATCGCGCGATGCAGGACGGCTTGCCGGCGGAGCCCGCCACGGGCTGATCCCGCAAGGCTTGCGTGCACAGCGCAAGCTCCTAAGGCATGGGCATGACGCAAGGGCAGTCCGTTTCGATGGCGATGCGGCCAAGCTCGACCTGACCGGGACCGGCGACACCGACATTCTGCGCGACGTACCCGTAGAGGCGCCGGTGTCGGTCGAAGTCGGCGGTATCGGCTATGCGGTGATGATGGCGACGCCCGCCGACCTGGAAGATTATGCGACCGGCTTCGCGCTGGCCGAAGGGCTGGTCGAAACGCCCGCGCAGATCCGCGGCATCGACGTGCATCCGATCGAAGGCGGCGTGGCGCTGCGCATCTGGCTGCCGCCCGAGCGGACCGAAATCGCGCTCGAACGCGCGCGCAGGCGGGTAAGCGAAAGCAGCTGCGGACTGTGCGGAATCGAGAATATCGAACAGGTCCTGCGTCCCCTGCCCCACGTGACGGCGCGGATCGCGACGACGCGCGACGCCATCGCGGCAGCGCTCGCGGCGCTGCCCGATCATCAGTCGCTGAGCCGCGCCACCGGTGCAGTCCATGCCGCCGCTTTCTGTTCGCCCGATGGCGCCATCCGGCTGGTGCGCGAGGATGTCGGGCGGCACAATGCCCTCGACAAATTGATCGGCGCGCTGGCGCGGGGCGGGATCGATCCCGGCGCCGGGTTCATTCTGCTGTCGGCACGCTGCAGTTACGAGCTGGTCGAAAAGACGGTGCGCGCGGGCTGTCCGATGCTGGTCACCATCTCGGCCCCGACCAGCCTCGCCGCCGAGCGCGCCGCAGCGGCCGGTCTGACGCTCGTCGTGCTGGCGCGCCGGGATTCGGCGCTGATCCTGTGCGACGAACAGGGCATGATCCGATGAAGACGCTCGGCGCGGTGCTGGCGGGCGGGCGATCCACGCGCTTCGGGTCGGACAAGGCGGTTGCCATGCTCGCGGGACGGAGCCTGCTCGATCACGCGCTGGCGGCGCTGCGCCCACATGCCGATGCGGTCGTCGTCGCCGGACGCGCGTTCGATGGCCAACCCCCGATCGCCGACTGGTCGGCGCCCGGCATGGGGCCGCTCGGCGGCATCGCAGGGGCTCTGCGTTACGCCGCCGACGCGGGCTTCGACCAACTGCTTTGCATCCCGGTCGACTGCGTCCGCCTGCCCAACGGCCTGCGCGCGCTGCTCGAACCCGCCCCCGCCTATCTCGAAAGCCAGCCGGTGATCGGCCTGTGGCCGGTATCGCTATGCGCCGAGCTGGAACTTCTGTTGACGGGCGAGGAAAACCATTCGGTACGGCACTTCGGGAGCCGCGCTGACGCGCGCGCCGTCTCCAGCGACTTCGTCCCGCCGAACGTCAACAGCGCCGCCGATCTCGCCCGGCTGGCGGAGCTATAGCCCGCCGAGCGCGTTCACGGTGAACGCCAGGATTCCCATGTTGAACAGAAACGCCGCCATGCAATGCCCCAGCACGACGCGGCGCATATGCCCGCCGGTCACGCTGACGTCGGAGGTCTGAAAGGTCATGCCGAGCGTGAAGGCGAAATAGAGGAAGTCCCAATAGTCGGGCTCGTCCGTGCCCGGCACCTCCAGCCCGCCCCGATCGTGCTTTCCCTCCTGCAGATAGAAGAGGTGCGCATAGTGAAGCGTGAACACCATGTTCGCGAACAGCCAGGCGAGCGTCAGCGTGGCGACGATCAGCACGATGTCGCCGCGATCGAGCGTGCCGGGGCTGACGATCAGCGCGCCGACGGTGAAGAGAATCACCAGCGACAGCAACGCCGAAATGGCAAGCAGCCCGGCACGGTTCGCGTCATTGTCCTGCGAACGCCGCAGCGCATCGCGGCGGCATCGGACGACAGCAGCGGAACGATCGAGGCCAGAAAGACGAACGCCGCAGCGTCGAACCCGAGCAGCAGGGCGGTGCGCGGATCGCAGCCCATCGCACAGGCGGCGCCCGATGCGACGACCAGTACGGCAGCGAAAATCAGGAAACGAACCGGTGCGATATGCCGCCCCGGTGCGAAACCCCGCTTGGGCGTCACGCGGTTGCGGCCTCGTCGGCGACGATCCGCACGGGGATCGACTTCGCCGCGGGCGTCCCGCTGATCTTGTCATAGTAGCCGAGCGGCAACAGCGGATTGAGTTCGGGATAATAGCCCGCCACCGCGCCGCGCGACATCGGGTAGTCGAGCAGGGTCAGCCCTTCGACGCGGCGTACAACACCGTCCTCGCTGAACGTCTCCAGCGCCACGTGGGCACCGGCGACAAAACCGCGCGCCTCGCGGTCCTCGGCATTGACGAACAGCACCATCCGGTCGCCATACACCCCGCGATAGCGGTCGTTATAGCTGTAGACCGTCGTATTGAACTGGTCGTGCGAGCGCACCGTCGCGAGCCGCAGCATGTCCGGATCAGCGACCGGCGCATTGGCATGCAGTCCCGGCAGGATCAGGAAATTCGCCTTGCCGTTCGGCGTCGCCCAGACGCGGCGGCGCGGCGGAATGTCGAGATGGAAGCCGGCGGGGCTCCTGATCCGCTCCGAAAAACCCTCGTAGAGCGCGGGATAGACGGCGGCGATCTTGTCGCGGATCGCGTCATAATCGTCGATGTAGCGCGCCCAGTCGACCTTGCTGTCGGGCAAGGTTGCCATCGCCATGCGGCAGACGATCTCGGTCTCCGGCAGAAGATGCTCGCTCGCCGGATCGAGCACCCCGCGCGAGGCGGTGACGTTCGACATCGAATCCTCGATCGTCACGAACTGCTCGCCTTTCGCCGTCTCGATCCGTTCGGACCGCGCGACCACCGGCAGGATCAGCGCATCCTCGCCATGCACCAGGTGCCCGCGGTTGAGCTTGGTCGCGATTCCGACGGTCAGCTTCAGCTTGCGCATCGCGGCATAGGCGCGCTGGGTATCGGGCACCGCGCGCACGAAATTGCCGCCGAGCCCGATGAAGACCTTCGCCGTCCCCGCCTGCATCGCCTCGACCGATTCGACCGTATGGTGGCCATGTTCGCGCGGCGGCTCGAAGCCGAAGACTTCGCGTACCCGGTCGAGATAAGCTTGGCCCGGTTTTTCATCGATGCCGACGGTGCGGTCGCCCTGCACGTTGGAATGGCCGCGAATCGGCGAGATGCCCGCGCCGGGCTTGCCGTAATTGCCCTTGAGCAACAGCAGGTTCGCGACCTGCTGGACGAGCCGCGATCCCTCCTGATGCTGGGTGATGCCCATGCCGTAGCAGACGATCGTCGCGTTCGAGCGGATATAGATTTCGGCGCAGCGGCGAATCTGCTCTTCGGATATTCCCGACACCGCGACGATTTCGGACCATTGCTGCGCGACGATATCCTCGCGCAACGCCTCGAACCCCGTCGTGTGTTCGGCGATGAAATCGCGGTCGAGCACCGCCTCGCCCGCCGCGTCGCGCTCGAACAGCACCTTCATCATGCCCTTGAGGAAGGCAAGGTCGCCGCCGATCGCGATATGGACGAATTCGCTGCTGATCGCGGTGGAGCCAAAGGTCGCCATCTGCACGACGTCCTGCGGCTCGGTGAAGCGGATCAGCGCGCGTTCGGGCATCGGGTTGACCGCGACGATCGGTACCCCGCGCTTGCGCGCCTCGACCAGCGGAGTCATCATGCGCGGCGCGTTGGTGCCCGCATTATGACCGATCAGGAAGATCGCCTCGGCATGCTCGAAGTCGCCCAGCACCACCGTGCCCTTGCCCACTCCGATCGACTGCGGCAGCCCGCGGCTCGTCGGTTCGTGGCACATGTTCGAACAGTCGGGAAAATTGTTGGTGCCGAACTCGCGCACGAAGATCGAATAGAGGAAGGCGGTCTCGTTCGCGGTGCGGCCCGAAGTATAGAATTCGGCCTCGTTCGGATCGCCCAGCGCACGCAGATGTTTCCCGATCAGCGCGAAGGCGTCCTCCCAGCTCACCGGCACATAATGGTCGGTCGCGGCGTCGTAACGCATCGGCTCGGTCAGCCGGCCCTGCATCTCGAGCCAATAGTCCGACTGTTCCATCAGTTCGGTGACGCTATGCCGCGCGAAAAAGTCGCGCGTCACGCGGAACTTCGTCGCCTCATGCGCCAGTGCCTTGGCGCCGTTTTCGCAGAATTCAAGCGTCTTCTTGCAGTCGGCGTCGGGAAAGGCGCAGCTCGGGCATTTGAAGCCGCCGGGCTGGTTCATCGACAGCAGCGCCCGCGATCCCTTGCCGACGACGCTCTGTTCCATCAGCACCTTGGCGGTCGCCGCGGCCGCGCCCCAGCCATGCGGCGGGGCTGTCATATCTCTTATATCGCGGCGTGCCATCGGACATGGTCGCGAAAGCCTAGCGCATTTTCCGCGCGCTGTATCTATAAGCTTCGCAGGCGCCCGACATGACCAGCGACAATTCCCCCGCCCTGCTGAAGGACATACTCGGCGCCCAGGCGCTGGCGACGATCGCCGACGCCGGGACGGCCGCATCGCCGCGTTTCGACCGCCCCGTCTTTCTCGCCGCCGCGACCCGGGGTCTCGACGCGCTCTCGATCATGGAGCGCGTGCGCCATATCGCCGACGCGCTCGCGGTCGCGCTGCCCGCCGACTATGCCGCCGCGCTGCCGATCGTCCGCGCGATGGGGCCGCGGTTAAGCCACGGGTTTCAGGCCGTCGCGGTCACCGAATATGTCGCGCGCCAGGGCCTGGGCGATTTCGACGCGTCGATGGCGGCGCTCGCCGAACTGACGCGATACGGCACCGCCGAATTCGCGATCCGGCCCTTCCTCGCGCAGGACCCCGGCCGCACGCTTGCGGTCATGCTCGACTGGACGCGCGACGCGAACGAGCATGTCCGCCGCCTCGCCAGCGAAGGCTGCCGCCCGCGCCTGCCCTGGGCCGCGCGCGTTCCCGCGCTCAAGGCCGACCCGACGCTCGGCGCGCCGATTCTGGAGGCGCTGAAGGCCGATCCTGCCGTCTATGTCCGCAAATCGGTCGCCAACCATCTGAACGATATCGCGAAGGACCGCCCCGACTGGCTGCTGGGCCGCCTTGCCGGCTGGTCGCAGGACGAGGCGGCGACCCGATGGATCGTCCGCCACGCGCTGCGCACGCTCATCAAGGCAGGCGATCCGCGCGCGCTGGCGCTGATCGGCGTCGGACATGGTGCGGAGGTGGCGGTAGGCAGCTTCTCCATCGAACCCGCCACGATCCGCCTCGGCGACCAAATCGCGATCGCCGCCGACATTGCCTCGACGGCCAGGGAAAGCCAGCGGCTTGTGGTCGATTATCGCGTCCACTATGCGCGCTTGGGCGGCAAGACCGCTGCCAAGGTGTTCAAATGGAAAGGGCTCGACCTCGCCGCTGGCGAAAATGCGGCGCTGGTCATCCGCCAGACGATCCGCGATTTCAGCACCCGCCGCCACCATCCGGGGCGGCATCAGGTCGACCTGATCGTCAACGGCCAGGTGATGGCGACCGCCGCCTTCGACCTGCTGCCGTAACGCCGCGCCCGCGCGGCGCGGCAGCGGCGCGAGCGGCGGGCGGCCGGGGCGCATGTCGGTGACGCGCCATCGCCTTTCGCGGTCGCACGGGCTACGAAAGCGGGCGATGGCGCTGATCCTGTTCAACAAGCCCTATGACGTGCTCAGCCAGTTCACCGACCGCGGCGGCGCGGGATCGGCGCGGCGCACCCTGTCGGACTTCGTCGCCGTGCCGGGCGTCTATCCCGCGGGGCGTCTCGACCGCGACAGCGAGGGGCTGATGCTGCTGACCGACGACGGCCGGCTGCAGGCCCGGATCGCCGACCCCAGATACAAGATGCCGAAGACCTATCTGGTGCAGGTCGAAGGCGAGGCGGCGGAGGAGGCGCTGGCGGCGCTGCGGCGGGGCGTGCGGCTGAAGGATGGCCTGACCCGTCCCGCCGCCGCCGAGCGGATCGCGGACCCGGAGCCGTGGCCGCGCGACCCGCCGATCCGCGTCCGCAAGAGCGTGCCCGACAGCTGGATCCGCCTGACGATCTCCGAAGGCCGCAACCGCCAGGTCCGCCGCATGACCGCCGCCGTCGGCCTTCCGACGCTGCGGCTGATCCGCTGGTCGATCGGCGACTGGACGCTGGAGGGTCTGGCACCGGGCGAATGGCGCGCTGTCCGGCCTTGATGTCGATTGTCGGACAGGATGGTGGTAGCGGAGGAGGGACTCGAACCCCCGACACGCGGATTATGATTCCGCTGCTCTAACCGGCTGAGCTACTCCGCCCCGAAAGGGTCGCCGCTGCGGGCGAGCAGCGCCTATAGATAGGCGGTGGCGCCCGGTCAATATGCTCGCTCGCCCTTCAGCTTCTGCCGCGAAAATTTCGTGTGGCCACGGTCTCCCAGGGGCCGCCGCGGTAATAATGCGCCGCGAGTCCGGCGATCGCCAGCGGCCGGGCGCGGAAGTCGCGGCGCAGCTCGGCGAGCAGCGCTCTGGCGGCGGCAGACGCGACCTTGTTCTGCACCGTGATGTGAAGCCGCGGCACGCCGCGGTCCTGTGCCGACAGCGAGCCCGCGAACCAGTCGGCGATGGCTTCGCGGATGGCGAGCAGCGCCGGGCTGTCGACGCGATAGGCGACGCCGCGATCCAGCGAGATGACGCCACCGATCGCCGCGGGCGGCGGGGCGCCGGCGGCGATCGCCTTGAGCAGCCGGTCCAGCTCGCCGAGGCACGACGGCGGCAGTTGATGGAAGAGGGTGATGTGCGCGCGGAGGCGATTGCGGCCAGGCGGATAGTGACGGGCGCGCAGCGCATCGAAGACATGCTGGTCTGCCGCGCCCATCGTCGCGGTAACGATGATGGGCGCGGCGCCAGAGACCCGGCCGGGAGGGGGGATGACCGGATCGCCTGTCACGAGAAGGGATGGGCGCGGCAAGCGGGAGGGGGATGGCCGTCGTCCATGGGACACTCTGTCTCGCTCGCCATGCATCTGGCGAATCCCGCGGAAAATCGCCAATCGATAAATTGCATAACAATAATCGTATAAGGCGATGACATATTATTATCCAGAGCTTACGCGCCGTTCCAGAAGGCCCGGAGCGCCGCCGCGACCTGTTGGGGGCGCTCCGCGATCGCCCAATGTCCTGCCCCTTCGATCACCGTCAGCGGCGTTCCGGTGTTGGCCGCGAAGCGCCGCGCGACCGACAATTCGACATAGGGGTCGCCTTCGCCCCAGATGAGCGCGCCCTTCGCGGGCAGCCTGGGAATGTCGAGCGCCCAGTCGTGCGCGAAGCTCAGCCCCTTGGCCGAGCGATAGAGTTTCAGGATCGCGCGGCGCTTGTCCTTCGACGCCCATTGCGCGGCCTCTTGCGCGGCGATCCCGGCGGGCATCCCCGCAGCGGCCAGCCCCTCGGCGAGCTTCGCGGGCTTGCTCAGCGCCATGAAGATTTCGCCGAGTAGCGGCGTGTTCCAGATGCGCGCCAGCCGGTGCCCGCGATAATCGGGGTCGATCACCGCGTTCGAGATCGCCCAACTGCGGATCAGGTCGGGGCGCAGCATCGCGACGCGCTGCGCGATCAGCGCGCCCCAGTCGTGGCCGACGATGTCGATCGGGCCGTGCGCCGCGAACAGCGCCTCGGCCTCGCGCACCGCCCAGTCGGCATAGGCTTCCTTGGTGGCGGGAAAGCCGGCGGGCAGCGGCGCGGTAAAGCCGGGCAGCGCGGGGACGGCCACCGGCGTGTCGCCAAGGCCGAGTTCGCCGAGCAAAGGGTCCCAGATCAGCGGGCTGTCAGGGACGCCATGGAGGAACAATTTCGCGGTGGTCATCGTTTCTCCAGCTTCCTTGCGCTGTCCAGCACATAAATGGTGTCGATGCTGCATTCGAGAAACCGTGGCTCTCCGCGCACGATGACATAGGCCGACGAGGATATGCCGGGAAATTCGGCGATCGAGCTATAGGTGGGTGGATGGACCTTCGCCTTGGCGGCGATGCGCACCGCTCCGGCAATCCGGTATCGCTCGCCGTCAGCCGGGACAATGGCCTCGATGGCGGGGGTTCGGCCATAGACGTCGATGCACCGATCATCGCTCGCGCCCGGTTCCCGGAGGATCATCCCGCTATTGATGCGAACGGCGTAATATATCCGCTCGTCATTATCTTTGGCACTGGAAATCGGACTGCCGGACAGGCCGAGCAAGAGCGCGAGGGCCATGCAGCGCCTCATTCCATCTCGCCCCGGTCACGGCGCAGCTGATACCATTTCTGCACATTGGCATTATGTTCCGACAGCGTGCGCGCGAAGATATGGCCGCCGTCGCCCTTGGCGACGAAGAAAAGATAGTCGTTCGCCTCGGGGTCGAGCGCCGCGGCGATCGAGGCCTTGCCGGGGTTGGCGATCGGCCCCTTGGGCAGGCCCGTCATGGCATAGGTATTATAGTCGTTCACCGCCTGGATTTCGGAGCGCAGGATGCGGCGGCCGAGCGGCTTGCCCCTGGTGATCGGGTAGATGATCGTGGGGTCGGCTTGGAGCTTCATGCCGACGCCGAGGCGGTTGGTGTAGACCCCCGCGACGGTGCGGCGTTCGGCGGCGACGCCGGTTTCCTTTTCGATGATCGACGCCAGCGTGATCGCCTCGTTGCGGTCCCTGGCGGCGCTGCGCGGGCTGCGCTTTTTCCACAGCTCGTCGAAGGCCTTGTCCATCGCCGCCTGCATCCGTTTCACGACCGCAGCGCGGCTTTCGCCGGTGGTGAAGGCATAGCTGTCGGGCAGGATGCTGCCCTCGGCCAGCACGGGAATCTCGCCGGTCAGCCGCTTTTCGGCCATCAGCCGGTCCCAGACCATGATCGAGGGCATGCCCTCCGGAATCATCACCAGCCGCTGGATCGTCTTGCCCGACTGGAAGAGTTTCAGGATGTCGCCGGCATCCATCCCCTTTTCGATCCGGTACTCGCCGGGCTTGATGGGGTCGCTCGAGCCGAAGAAGCGTGCCTCGTTGCGGAAATCCGCGGCCGAGACGATGCCGGCCTCTTCGAGAATCTCGCCCGCTCTGGCGATGCTCGCGCCCTGCGGGATCACGACCTCGGCATCCTTCGGCGCGCCGCCCGAGCAGGCGGCGAGCGACAAGGCGAGGATGACGATCGTCAGCCAGCGGAACAAATGCACCCGATTCTCTCCAACGCCGCGCCTTAAAGAGACAAAAGATACGGTCGCACCGACCGAAACTGTCTCCTTTGTCGCCTTAACACCGGTCCTCCGGCAGGTCGTGTCGAGGGGTAAAGCATGGCGGGATAATGTAGGAAAGAGGTTTTACGGCATTCCCGTAAACCGTCATTGCGAGCGAAGCGAAGCCATCCAGGACAGTGTAAATACGCTCTGGATGGCTTCGCTTCGCTCGCAATGACGAAGGGATTCAGTCCACCGCCTTGACGATCAGGCTGGCATTGGTGCCGCCGAAACCGAAGCTGTTGTTCAGCGCCGCCTTGACCTTGCGCTTCTTCGCGACCTTGGGGACCAGATCGGCGCCCTCGGTGCCCTCGTCGGGATTGTCGAGGTTCAGCGTCGGCGGCACCACCTGGTCGCGGATCGCGAGGATGCAGAAGATCGTCTCGACCGCGCCCGCGCCGCCGAGCAGATGGCCGATCGCCGACTTGGTCGAACTCATCGACACATTGGCCATCGCGTCGCCGAACAGCCGCTTCACCGCGCCGAGCTCGATCGTGTCGGCCATCGTCGAGGTGCCGTGCGCGTTGATATAGTCGATGTCGGCGGGGGTCATGCCCGCCTTCTTGAGCGCCGCCTGCATCGAGCGATAGGCGCCGTCCATTTCGGGGTCGGGCGCGGTGACGTGATAGGCGTCGCCCGACAGGCCGTAACCGACGACCTCGGCGTAAATCTTGGCGCCGCGCGCCTTGGCATGCTCATATTCCTCGAGCACGACGACGCCCGCGCCCTCGCCCATCACGAAGCCGTCGCGGTCCTTGTCATAGGGGCGGCTGGCCTGCTCGGGGCGGTCGTTGTAGGTCATGTTGAGCGCGCGCGCCTGCGCGAAGCCCGCGATGCCGATCGGGCAGATCGTCGCCTCGGCGCCGCCCGCAAGCATGATGTCGGCATCGTCGTCGCGGATCATCCGCGCCGCGTCGCCGATCGAATGCGCGCCGGTCGAGCAGGCGGTGACGACCGCATGGTTCGGGCCCTTCAGTCCATATTTGATGCTGACCTGGCCCGAGATCAGGTTGATCAGGCGGCCGTGGACGAAGTGCGGCGAAACGCGGCCCGGCCCCTTTTCAGCGAGCAACAGGCTCTCGCTCTCGATGCCCGGCAGGCCGCCGATGCCCGAGCCGATCGACACGCCGGCGCGCAGCTTCTGCTCCTCGGTCAGTTCGGCGAGGCCCGCATCCTCGAGCGCCTGTCCGGCGGCGTCGATGCCATAGATGATGAAGGGATCGACCTGGCGCTGCACCTTGTGGTCGACGCGCTTGCCGGGGTCGAAGCCATATTCATGGTTCGTCGGCTTCACCTCGCAGGCGATGGTGCATTTCTGGTCCGACGCGTCGAAATGGGTGATCGTCCCCGCGCCGGATTTGCCGGCGATCAGATTGGCCCATGTGGTTTCGACGTCGCCGCCCAGCGGCGTCACCAAACCCAAACCCGTCACCACAACCCGGCGCATAATCATTCCTTTCGTCGGTCCCCGTCCCCGCGGGAGGCCGCATCATTTGACCCGGCGCGCTTCTAGAGGAGCCGCGCGCATAAAAAAAGCTTCCCGGTCGCTGCGCGCAGGCGCTCGAGACCGGGAAGCCGGAAATCATGGGCGGCGTCGCCGCCGCATCCGGCAACGCCGGACAGGCCGTGTCAGCCCTTGTTCGCTTCGATATAGTCGATCGCGTCCTTGACGGTGGCGATCTTTTCCGCCGCGTCATCGGGGATTTCGACGCCGAATTCTTCCTCGAACGCCATCACCAGTTCGACGATGTCGAGGCTGTCGGCGCCCAGATCGTCGATGAAGCTCGCTTCCTCGGTGACCTTTTCGGCTTCGACGCCCAGATGTTCGACGACGATCTTCTTAACCTTTTCGGCCGAATCGCTCATGCACAATTCCTTTTTCTGACTATGGCGTGAATGTTGGGATTTGCCCTAGTGCGCGGTGGCTGGGCTGGCAAGAGGGCTGGCATCGGCCGTCCGGCGCAGCGCCGCATCGACCAGCCGTTCCTCGGCGGCACTATAAGCCGAACGCTCCCCCTTCTCTCCCTCCGGCACCTGGGTGGTGAAATAGGCAATGCCTTGCCCGCGTTCAAGGTCGAACCACAGCCCCGACCGCAGGCCATAGGCGTCGCCCGAATGGCCGAGCCGCAGCCGCCCGTCGCCGAACAGATCGTCGCGGCACGCCGGACCGGCGAGCGCCGGGCCGCCCGTGCTGTGCATCGCGAGGCCATATTCGCAGAAGAATCCGCCGGTCCCCTCGCCGCTCGCGGGATGCACCGGCGCCATCGCCTCCAGCCGCGCGAGGCTGTCCGGCGTCAGGAATCCGTCGCCGCGGCGCAGCAGCATCACGCCGATACGCGCGAGGCCGTTGGCGGAAATGCGCAAGCCGCCCTGCGGGCTGAACCCCGCGCCGTGCCGGCCAAGGCGATAGGTGGAAAGGTCGCAGCTGCCGTCGGCCGCAGGCACCACCGGACAGGCAGGGCGGCGCCCTTTCAGATCGTCGCGCTGGACGCCGCCGTCGGCGCCATACAGCACCACCGCGCGCGCCACCGCCGCGTCGCTGCATGTCGTCCAGTTGAAGCAGGCGTCGAGCGTCAGCGGCGAAAAGACCAGCCGTGCCATCGCCCGGTCGAACCGCTCGCCGGTCGCCGCCTCGATCACCGCCGCGACCACCGGATAGTTGAGATTGGCATAGGCGAAATCGCCGCCGGGCGGCCGCGCGAGGTCCCAGGCCCGCGGATCCCTCAGCACCGCCTCCAGATCGGTGCCGAGCGGGAGGGCATAGTCTACAGCGTCGGTCAGCCCCGCGCGGTGCCCGAGCAATTGCGCCAGCGTCACCGGCGTGTCGGGATGCCCCGGGGCGCGTAGCCGCCAGCCGAGATAGTCCGACACATCGCGGTCGAGATCGAGCGCCCCCGCCTCGACCAGCCGCATCACCCCCAGCGCGACGACCAGTTTGGAAATCGAGGCGATCCGCGCGGGATCGTCGGCGGTCAGCATCCACCCCGCGTCGCGGTCCGCCATGCCCTCGACGACGCGCGTCTCGACCCTGCCCTCGCGGTCGAACGCCACCGCGACCGAAGCGGGCGGCGGCGCGGCGGCCAGCGTCAGGGCGGCGAGCGGGGTCAGCATCGCGCGATCCTGTTCGCCGCGCCCCCCGCTGTCAATTGGCGGGGCTGGCTCCGGCGGCTGCGGACGGCGGCCCGACGACGCCCGATTCGCGCAGCGCCGCCGACGCCCGCGCGATCACGGCGGGCGTGATCATGAACTGGCGCAACACCACTTCGGGCGGCGCGTTCGCGGGCTGGCGGGTGTAGGCGAGCAGGCGGCGCCACAGCGCGCGTCCTTCGTCCAACCGGCCCATTCGCGCCAGCACGACCGACCGCACCATCATATATTGCGGTTCCAGGTTGCTCGGCGACGGCATGCGGTCGAGCAACGCCAGCGCCTCGGCCTGCTCGCCGCGCTGCGAGCGCAGAAAGGCCAAAGTCACTGCGGGCACCCCGGCGTGCGAGTCGTCGAGCAGCACCGACCGCGTGAGCAGCGCCTCGCCCTCGGCGGCAAGCCCGCAGGATGTTTTGAACAGCCCCATGAATCCGGCCATGTCGGGATCATAGGGGTTGAGCTCGACCGCAGCATTGCCCATCGCGACGCCGCGCTCGCAATTGCCCGCATAGAAATGCGCCCGCGCCATCGCGAATATGCCCGCCGCGCTGTTGGGGGCCGCGTCATAGGCGCGCCCGGCAAACGCCTGCGCCTCGGCAAAAGCTTCCCGCCCCTTGGGGGTCGCGCGCAATTGCTGCCAGTCGCCGAAACGGAGCAGAGCCAGCGCTCCCAGCGGCACCGGGTCCCCCGGCATGTCGACCAGCGAGGCGCGCAGGCAGGTGTCGACACGCCGCGCGGTTTCGGGATTGCGCATCTGCCGCAGCCGGTTGAACTGCGCGAGGCACGGGAAACCCGGGGCATAATTGTCGGGCTGGCGCTGCAACTGGTCGCGCACGATGACGCCATAGTCGCCCGCCATCTGCGCGATCGCGGGTTCGAGCCCCCGAAACTCGGGAATATCCTCGTCGCTCAGCCGGATCTGCTGCGACCAGATCGCGCGGTCGTCGGACACGCGGTTGAGCACCAGCGTGACGTCGGCGGCGCCCTCGGTCGTGCGGACGAGCGAAGCGTCGAGCCGATAGTCGGCGGGCGTGCTTCGCGCCGCGGCGCCGGGCCGCGCGGCCGACAACAGCTGCACCAGTTCGAAACGCCGCAGCCCGTCGCGCAGCTTGCCGTCGAGCGCACGCGCCATCGCACGCGACGGCCCGGTGTCGTCGGCAGCAACATTGCTCATCTCGATCGCCGGCATCGCGACGAAATCCTCGCCCAGCAGGCGCCCGTCCGACCGCGCGAACCACCAGCCCGCGAATGCCGCGAGCATCAGCGCCGCCACAAAGCCCAGCCAAGGCCAGATGCCGCGCGGCGCGGCGCGCGGCGGTCTGCGCCGCGGTCGGCGTCCGCGGCCCCGCGTTCGCCGCCGATCCGCCGGAAGCCGCCTCGGCACGATCCTCATGCCCGGCCCCCGCAGCCTCGGCGGTCCTGGAACTCGGCGGCGCGGTGCGATGCTGTACGACGATCTCGTAGCTGCCTTGCGGCACCCGCAGACGGTGCAGCCATGGCGTCTCGGCATAATAGCGGTCGAGCAGGTTGCGCAGCCGGCCGACCATGACACGCGGATAGCTGTCGATCGCGGGATCGAAATCGGCACTGCGGCCCAGCGCTTCGGTCGCGATGGCATAGGCCTTGGGCGCGGTGCGATTGCCCTGCAACCGATGGTCGGCCAGATATTGCAGCAGCCGGGTCAGCACCGGCGAACGTAAGAACAGCGGCGAGATCGAGCAGGCGCGCGAGTTCCGCCGCGACGATCTCGCTTTCGGCGGCATCGGGGCCGGTATTCTGGTCAGGGCTTACGCTCGTGCGGTCCATGCTACCCCCAAATGCCCCGGCGGGGGCCACGGCGCGGTAGATACGCCAATAACCGAGTGCGACCAGCCGTTGTTACTTCCATGTAACGGTAACAACAAAGGGCGGTTTTATAACATAAAATTGCGCCGGACCCAAGAGCGCGGGCAAAAAGCCGAAACGAGGTTAAAATTTCCTTAGCGAATTGCAACAACCCGCTACGTGACCCGATGTAACTCAACGACTTGTCCCATTTCGGTCATTCTGTGATGGTGGTGACGTCCCCTATGACGTTGCCGTCTGGCCCGGGCCTTGCCCGGGAAGACGAATTGAGGCCGATGAATCGATAGGTGCGAGCTGGTCCCTGGCATCCATCGCATGATTTGCCGGCTTCATACACAGCGACTTCGCCGGGCGGCGAAATGGCCCCACCCTTTTCGCCGCCCGGCAAGTCCATCCGTCCCTTGCCGCCCAAACATCGGGCGCCCCTGTCCGGCGCGCCATCTTCATCGCTTGTGCCGCGCATAGAGGCGAAGCGCCAGCGCGGCAAGGAAGAGCGGCGCCAGAACCCGGCCTTCGACATGATAGGCGGGGTCGGCGTGGATCGCGCGGCTCGTGTAGCTGATGACGAAGATCAGCCAGACATAATGGATGCCGATGCGGTGCAGCCATGTCCACCACCGCCCCAACAGCCGCTGCGACGCGTCGTTCGACGTCAGCGCCATCAGATAGATCAGCAAATAGGCCAGCCCACCGCCGACCAGCGTCGACACCGGGCGCGGGCGGAAGACGATGATGTTCACCAGCAGCGCGGCGAGATGGATCGAATGCGCGAGCGCGAAGCCGAGCCCCCATTGACGCCGCCGCTTGAGCAAGGCCGCGGTGACCGGCCCCGGCCACAGCCGCCAAAGGCTGGAAGCCAGATAGGCGACAAGGAAGACCGGCGCCGCGGTCCGCGCCGTCCAGCGCGCGGCGAGGAGCGCCTGCTGCGGCGGCCCCTCTCCGGCGAGCAGCGCCGCGGCGACCGCGACCAGCCCTGCCGCGAGTCCCGCAAGCAGCGGCGTCCGGCGCCGGTCGAGCCAGGCGGCGCTCAGGCCGAGCCCGATCCGGAACGCGCAAAGCTTGTTGCCGTCGGGATCGCGGAAATAGGCGGCATAAAAGGCCTGCGCGCCTTCCTCGCCGCGCACGCCCGGCGGCCCCTCGCACGTCCCGCCGAGTTCGAGCGCCCTGGCGTGCAGCGCATCGACCTTGGTCCGTTCGTCGACGGCGATCGCCGCCATGTGGCCGTTGCCCCGATCGGTGGGCTTGGCCGTCATAGGGCCGCGTCACCGCGATCCCCGGCTGGCCCCAGCCGGTGCCATAGAGGGTAAAACCGTTCGCTTCGGTATCCGAACTGCGCATCAGCTCGGTGGCACCGATCGTCCCGAGCAGCGCGGAATAAAATCCGCGCGCCCGGTCGATGTCGTCGGTGCCCATGGTCACATAACCCAGCACCTTGTGGGCCCGGTCAGCTCTTGGCGGCAGGTGTGGGCGGCGTGATGTCACCCGGACCGCACTCGCCCTTGCGCGCGCTGGTCACGCGCATGACGATCGTGCCTTCCTCGCTGCCGTCGGCCTTGAGCGCGGTCATCGTCATCGTCACGTCCTGCGCCGTCGCATCGCTCGTGCCCTTGGCCGCGATCTTCATATTGCCGCCAGCCCCCTTGCAGGTCGTGGCGAAATCGACGGAGGTGCCGCTGTTATTCTCTTCATCGATCGTGCAGTCGCGGCCCTGCGCGCCCATGTTCGACATTTTCGTGGCGATATCTTCCTTCGCCGCCGCTTCGGGGGTCAGGCAGACGCTGATGCCGCTCATGCCGGCGAACATCTGGTTCATCTGGTCCTTGGCATTGGCCGGAACGCCCTCACCCTTGATATCGACCACCTCGATCTTCGAGGTCCAGCTTCCCGGCTGCGGCTTGACGGCGGGTTCGTTCGACGCAGCTTTGCCGGTTTTTCCGTCGGTGGCGGCCTTGTCGCCGCATGCCGCGAGAACGAGGCTGCTGGCGATCGCGAGCATCAGAGTCTTTTTCATGGCTTCTCCCCTGCCGAGTCCGATTGTGGACGGGCGGCATCCTCACCATATTGGCGGCGATGGCAATTCAGATTCGCACCTCGCTCGACGAAATCGACACCGCGGCCGATTATGTCCCGCACCGCCCCGCGCGCCCCGACAAGGTCGAGGGCGGCAAGCCCTTCGAACTGGTCAGCGATTATGAGCCCGCGGGCGACCAGCCGACCGCGATCCGCGAACTGGTCTCGACCGCGCGCGAAGGCGAGCGCGACCAGGTGCTGCTCGGCGTCACCGGGTCGGGCAAGACCTTCACCATGGCGAAGGTGATCGAGGAATTGCAGCGCCCGGCGCTGATCCTCGCCCCGAACAAGATCCTCGCGGCGCAGCTCTACGGCGAGTTCAAGAGCTTCTTCCCGAACAATGCGGTCGAATATTTCGTCAGCTATTACGACTATTACCAGCCCGAGGCCTATGTGCCGCGGTCCGACACCTATATCGAAAAAGAGTCGAGCGTGAACGAGGCGATCGACCGGATGCGCCACTCGGCGACGCGCGCGCTGCTCGAACGCGACGACGTGATCATCGTCGCGTCGGTGTCGTGCCTCTACGGCATCGGCTCGGTCGAGACCTATTCGGCGATGATCTTCGACCTCAAGAAGGGGCAGGTCGCCGACAATCGCGAGATCATCCGCAAGCTCGTCGCGCTCCAGTACAAGCGCAACGACCAGGCGTTCGCACGCGGCAATTTCCGCGTGCGGGGGGACTCTCTGGAAATCTTCCCCTCGCATTATGAGGATATGGCGTGGCGCGTCAGTTTCTTCGGCGACGAGATCGAGGAGATCACCGAATTCGACCCGCTGACCGGCAAGAAGATCGCGAGCCTCAACTATGTGCGCGTCTATGCGAACAGCCACTATGTGACTCCCGGCCCGACGCTGAAGCAGGCGACCGAGGCGATCCGGCACGAGCTGGCCGAGCGGCTGAAAGAGCTGGAGGCCGAAGGCCGTCTGCTCGAAGCCCAGCGGCTCGAACAGCGCACCAATTTCGACCTCGAAATGATCGCGGCGACAGGAAGCTGCGCGGGGATCGAGAATTACAGCCGCTTCCTCACCGGCCGCCTGCCCGGCGAGCCGCCGCCGACCCTGTTCGAATATCTGCCCGACAATGCCCTGCTCTTCGTCGACGAAAGCCACCAGACGATCCCGCAGATCGGCGCGATGTCGAAGGGCGACCATCGCCGCAAGATCACGCTGGCCGAATATGGCTTCCGCCTGCCCTCGTGCATCGACAACCGCCCCTTGCGCTTCGCCGAATGGGACGTCATGCGTCCGCAGACGGTCAGCGTCTCGGCGACCCCCGGCACCTGGGAAATGGACCGCACGCAGGGCGTGTTCGCCGAACAGGTGATCCGCCCCACCGGCCTGATCGACCCGCCGGTATTCATCAAGCCGGTCGAGGAACAGGTCGACGACCTGATCATGGAGGCCAAGGCGACCGCCGCGGCGGGATATCGCACCCTCGTCACCACGCTGACCAAGCGCATGGCCGAGGATCTGACCGAATTCCTCCACGAGGCGGGGCTGAAGGTCCGCTACATGCACTCGGACGTCGAGACATTGGAGCGCATCGAGATCATCCGCGACCTGCGTTTGGGCGTGTTCGACGTGCTCGTCGGCATCAACCTGCTGCGCGAGGGGCTCGACATTCCCGAATGCGGGCTGGTCGCGATCCTCGATGCCGACAAGGAGGGCTTCCTGCGCAGCGAAACCAGCCTCGTCCAGACGATCGGCCGCGCGGCGCGCAACGTCGACGGCCGCGTCATCCTCTACGCCGACCGCATCACCGGCAGCATGGAACGCGCGATGCGCGAGACCGACCGCCGCCGCGAAAAGCAGCGCGCCTATAACGAGGCGCACGGCATTACCCCGACGACAATCAAGCGCAACATCGGCGACATCATCGCGCATGTCGCGTCGAAGGACGGGGTCGTCATCGACATCGGCGAGGACAAGCCGCAGCACATGGTCGGCCACAACCTGCGCGCGTACATCCAGGACCTCGAAAAGAGGATGCGCGACGCGGCGGCGGACCTGGAATTCGAGGAAGCCGGCCGCTTGCGCGACGAAATCCGCAAGCTGGAGGCCGACGAACTGGGCCTGCCGCCCGACGAGCACGTCGCTCCGCGCGTGGGCCGCTCGAACGAGGGCAAGCCGGGCACGCGCAAAGGGCGGTTCGGCAAGCAGAGCAAGACGAAATGGGGGCGCTAGACGCGTCCGTTTCGGACAAGTCGAAGGCCTCGCCATCTAGCTGACGGCGGTAACAGCCGCCAAAATCCCATGGCACGCGATCCGCGAAAGGATGATCGCCCGTGGACGAGCCAATTGACAATCCGCCACCTGTCCTGTATGAAGGACAGGCTATTCAAATCGTTCGGACGACGCAGTTCGACAAGTGGCTTCTTACGTTGCGGGATCGGCTGGCGAAATCCCGCATCGTCGATCGCCTGGACCGGCTGGCATTTGGCCATGTCGGAGACGCGAAGTCCGTCGGCGACGGCATATATGAATTGCGCTTTGCCTTCGGCCCCGGATATCGAGATCTATTTCATGTGGCAACGTGACAGGTTGGTTCTGCTGTTGTCGGGCGGAGACAAGGATAGCCAGGCACGCGACATCGCGCGAGCGAAGATGCTAGCAAAGGAAGCAAATGATGGGTTTGAAGACACTGCCCTTTGACCCGGCCGACTATCTCGAAACCGCCGAGGACATCCGATATTATCTGGAAGCGGCGATGGAAGGGAATGACGCGAAACATATTGCCCGCGCGCTCGGTACCGTCGCCCGCTCGAAGGGGATGACCGAAATCGCGCGTCAGACCGGGCTGGGCCGTCAGGCACTTTACGCCGCCTTGTCCGAAAACGGCAATCCGACGCTTCAGACTTTGACCGCCGTACTCGATGCGCTGGGCCTGCAATTGACGGTCCGGCCCAAGGCCGCCTGACCCTTCGACAAATGGCGGCCGGGTGCCGACCAGCGGCCTTGCCCCCTCCCCGCGCCCGGATTAGCGTCCGCGCTCCAACCGGGGAGAAACATCCATGAAATCGGGTCCGTCGCTCATCACCCTGGCGCTCGCCTTTGCCGCGCCGGTCTCAGCCCATGCGCAGGATGCATCCGCCGACAAGGCGAAAGCCGAAAAGCCCGCCGAGATCATCCCGCAAGTCCGCACGACGAAGCTCGGCGGCACCTTCGGCGGCCAGCGCATCAATTACGCCGCGACGATCGGCGAGACGATCCTGAAGAACCCCGACGGCACCCCCGAGGCCGCCGTCGTCACCACATCCTATGTCAAGGAACCGCGCGATCCCAGCCGCCCGGTTACCTTCCTGTTCAACGGCGGTCCCGGATCGGGCACCGTCTGGCTCATGATGGGCGCCTTCGGGCCGAAGCGCGTCGCCATCCCCGGCGACGGCACCGACGACGGCGCACCGCCCTATCCCATCGTCGATAATCCCGACGCGCTGCTCGACGTCACCGACGTGGTGTTCATCGACCCGCCGGGCACCGGTTTCTCGCACCTGATCGGCAAGACCGACCCGGCGAAATATTATGGCGTGACGCAGGATGCGAAGGCGGTCGCCCAGGTCATCCGGCTGTGGCTCAACGACAATGGCCGCTGGAACAGCCCCAAATATCTCGGGGGCGAAAGCTATGGCACCACCCGTTCGGCGGCGGTCGCCAACGAGCTGATGAACGACACCTATAACGACGTCGCCTTGAACGGCATCATCCTGATCTCGACCGTGCTCGATTTCGCGGCGGGCGCCGACACGCCGGGCAACGAGCTGTCGCCGATCACCAACCTGCCCTCGATGGCCGCGACCGCCCTCTATCACGGCAAGGCGCAGGCCGCGTCGGTCGAGGCCTTCGTCGAGGAAGCGCGGCAATGGGCGATCGGCCCCTATGCCAGCGCGCTGCTCAAGGGCCAGAAGCTGCAGGGCGAGGAACGCGCGGCGATCCGCCGCGAACTGGCGCGCTTCACCGGCCTTTCCGAAACCTATCTCGAACAGGCGGACCTGCGCGTCACGCCCGGCCGTTTCTACAAGGAACTGCTGCGCGACCGCGGCCTCACCGTCGGCCGCCTCGACAGCCGCTACACCGGCAAGGATTACGACAATGCCGGCGAAGGCCCGGACAACGACCCCAGCTTCTATGGCATCGACGCGTCCTATACCGCTGCGATCAACAGCTGGGCGCGCGACGGCCTGGGGTTCAAGACCGACCGCGAATATCAGGCGATCGGCAACGTCGGGCCGTGGGACTGGCGGATCGGCGGCCGCGATACCAACGCCTATCTCAACGTCGCGCCGTACATCGGGCAGGCATTGCGCGAGAATTCGGGGCTCAGGGTGCTCGTCGCGCAGGGCTATTACGACTTCGCGACGCCCTTTTTCGCCGCCGAATATGCGCTGTCGCGCACCGGCATCCCGCAGGATCGCATCCACTACACCTATTATGGCGCGGGCCACATGATGTATATCCGCGACGAGGACCGGCATAAATTGTCGGAGGATGTGCGGACCTTCATCCGGGCGCGGTGAGCCGGGGCGAAGGTCCGGTTTCGGGCGAAAGGGGACGTTTATCTCCCCTCCCGCAGGCGGGAGGGGAAACCGGTTCATTCCTCAAATGTCCGCTCCCCACCCCAAAGCCGCCCCTCAGCGCAGCACGCCCTTCGCGGCCATCGCGCGCGCATAGAGGAGCATCGCGACGACCGTCACGCCGATGAACAGGGTGAAATAGATCGCGCCGCCGCCCAGCATTTCGGTCGCGCTGCGTTCGGCAACCACGAACTGGTACAGCCCGTTGACCACCAGCCCCGCGAGCGACACGGCGAAGGCGGCGACCGCATGGCGGCTGCGCAGCAGCAACAGGACCGACCCCAGCAGCGCGCCCCAGACGCCGCACGCCCAGGCGAGGTTCGCCCACAGCGGGAAGGATTCGATCCACGCAATCTGTTCGGGTTTGAACCCGCCGACCTCGACCAGATACCATTGGCTCTTCATCTTGGTAAAGGTGTAGTCGGATGCTCCGATGCAATTCCACAGGAACGATACAACCCCGACCACCCACAGATGCCACGGCGTTTTGACGGCAATGTTCATGACTTCCCTCCCCAGAAAACCTAGACCGGAATAGCAGATTTCGCCGCCGCCAGCAACGTGGTGATATAGTCGCGCAATACAGCGATGTTGCGGTCGAAATAGCCGATGTCGCGATAGGTGCGCGCCTGCATGACCGCGCCCTCCATCACCGTCAGCACGAATTCGCCGAGCGCCTTGCGGTCGGTCGTCGGCGGCAGGCGATCGGCGGCCGCTTCGAAACAGCGCGGCGATCGCCGCCGACCAGTTGGAGAAATTCGCCGCCATCAGCTCGCGCACCACCGGGTCGGGCTCGTGGATTTCGAGCGCGAGGCTGCCGATCGGGCAGCCATAGGTGCAGTCGGTGACGATCAGGTGGGTGCGGTATCCGGCGAGCAGCGCGAAGATGCGCTCGATCGGATCCTCGACCCCCTCCCAGTTCGGCGCGAGCAGCATCTCCTCGATCCCGTCGCGATAGAGTTCGAGCACCCCGACGAGCACATCCTGCTTGCCGGGAAAGAAATGATAGAGGCTGCCCGAATGGACCTGGCTGCGCGACAATATGTCGGAGACCGAGGTCGACAGATAGCCCTTCTCCCAGAACAGCTCCATCGCGGTCATCAGGATGCGGTTGCGCGTGTCGGCGGCGTTCATGGCATTCTCCTCAGCCCGCCCGGTCATAGGCGGCGCGCAGCCAGCCCGTTACATCGTCGCCGGCATCCTCGTCCGCCGCGATGCGTACCCGGTGCGACACCATCGCATTCCAGCTTCCCGCCAGCTCGAGCCAGCCCGCCGGGGCCTCGCCCTTCAGCGCCAGCCCGATGTCGAACCGGTCCCTGGTCGACGGCATCAGCAGCGCGAACTGTTTCTTGCGGCGCAGGCTGACATAGCCCTTCTTGGGCGCCAGCTCGACGTCGCCGCCGAACCCCTGCGCCAGCGCCACCAGCCGGTCGTAGAGCGGGCGCCAATGCGCCTTCGCCCCGTCGAACGCCGCCGCGACCAGCGCGTCATCGTCCTGCGACAGCGAGGAGGAGGCGTTGGCGGCATGGACGATCATATTGGCATAGCCGTGACCCAGCCCATGGTCCGACTTCAGATGCTTGACCAGCGCCATATGCGCGCCGATCCCGCTCGCCCGCGCGACCGCGATCCATTCGTCGAGCGTCCTGCCCGTCTTCGTCCGCAGATTTTCCGCCATCGTCGCAAATTCGTCGGCCATCGCGCATCTCCCGAAGCGAGTCCCTGACGACTTGATTGAATACTCAATCAAGTCGTTCGTCAAGTGGCTTGGCAAAGCGCGCGCGAGGCCCGATATGCGCGCCATGTGCGTCGTCGCCCTTGCCTGGCAGGTCCATGAGGACTGGCCCCTGATCCTCGTCGGCAACCGCGACGAATTCCACGCCCGCCCCGCCGCAGCCATGCAGGCATGGGACGACGGCAGCGATATCATCGCGGGCCGCGACCTTCAGGCGGGCGGGACGTGGCTCGGCGTCCAGCCCAAGCAGCGCCGCATCGTCGTGGTGACCAATGTGCGCGGCGCCATGCCCGATCCCGCCAAGGACTCGCGCGGCGCGCTCGTCGTCGACATGCTGCGCGGCGACGGGCGCTTCGCCGACCCGGCCCCTGCCGACCTCGACCGCTTCAACGCCTTCAACCTGTTCGCCATCGCCGGGGACGAGGTCCGCCTGCTCAGCAACCGTCCGGCGCCGCGCATCGACGCGCTCGATCGCGGCATCCATGCGCTCGCCAACGAACCCGTCGACCAGCCCTGCCCGCGCGCCGACCGCCTTGCCGGCCTGCTGCGCCGCCAGGTCAAAAAGCCCGATCCCGATTTCAGCGCGCTGATGGCATCGCTTGCCGAAAGCGACGCGCCTAGCGCTGTTCCTGCCCGGCCCCGTCTATGGCACCCGCTGCAGCACCCTGATTGCGGTCTCGCGCGCCGGGCGCGTGATGATGGTCGAGCGCCGCTTCGACGAAAACGGCCGCACGACGGGCCGCACCAGCCTGACGCATGACTGGGGAGGCTGAACCGCCGACCAACGGCGGTTTTGGTGTGGATTCCAGACGCTCCTCTATTCCCGTTCGTGTCGAGCGGAGTCGAGACACCCAGCAGTCAGGCACGCCTTCGGGGTGTCTCGACTTCGCTCGACACGAACGGGATTTATAAGGCGGTTTCACCCGATTGCCCGGTTTCAGCCTTCCCCCGTTCCCCGGCGAAGGCCGGGGTCCAGAGCGGTAGAAAGCCTAGCGTTGCGTTGTTACGCTCTGGACCCCGGCCTTCGCCGGGGATCAGGTCAGCTATGCCCGCTACCGTCCAAAAACCTGTCATGCAGCGCCGATCCTTGCAAAGCACAGGATCGCCAAACGAAACGGGCGGCCGTTCCGCTGGAACGACCGCCCTCTATCTCTTCAGGCCAAAGGCCGCGTCTATTTCGGCGCGATCACCATCAGCATCTGGCGGCCTTCGGTGCGCGGATGCGCCTCGATCTTCGCGACGTCGGCCGTCAGTTCGGCGACGCGCTGCAGCACGTTGAGGCCGAGCTGGGTGTGGCTCATCTCGCGGCCGCGGAAGCGCATGGTCATCTTGACCTTGTCGCCTTCCTCCAGAAAGTCGAAGACCTTCTTCATCTTCACGTCGAAATCATGATCGTCGATGTTCGGACGCATCTTGATCTCTTTGATTTCCTGCGTCTTCTGGCTCTTGCGCGCCAGGTTCGCCTTTTTCTGGGCCTCGTATTTATATTTGCCCACGTCGAGGAACTTGCACACCGGCGGATCGGCGTTCGGGGATACTTCGACCAGATCGAGGCCGACCGAGGCCGCCTGTTCGATCGCTTCAGCAGTCAGCATGACGCCCAGATTTTCGCCTTCCTCGTCGATCACGCGGACCTTGGGCGAGGCGATGAATTCATTGTATCGCGGGCCGTTCTTCGGCGGCAGCGGCGCCATCGGGCGGCGGGTCATGGGCGGTGGTATAGCTGTATCTCCGGGTCGTTGATGATGGGCGCGCGGAATCGAAGCCGCCGCGCGCCACGCTCATATAGGGAACGCATCGCATTCGTAAAGGCTGCCCGTGGCAGGCAGAGCCGCTTTTCACCCGACTGTGGCGGTCAGGCCACGCCCCTCGTCAGCGGCGCCAGGCCGCTCCAGGTCACTGCGGCCATTTGGTCGGCGCGGGGTCGATCGTGCGGAAACCGCCCGCCCCCACTTCGCTGACCTCGAGCGCGCGGATCGCGATGCCGCGGTTGTCGAACCGGAAAATACCGTCGATGCCGCCGAAACCGTCGGCGGCGAGCAGCCGGTTCATCGGAAAGGCCGTTCCCGGTTTCCAGTCGCGCGCGATGCGCACCGTCAGCAGCACCGAATCATAGCCCAGGCTGGCGAGCCGGTACGGCGCCTTGCCGAAGCGCGTCCGGTAGCTGCCCGCCATCTGGCCGTAGAGGCCATCGGATACGCTGGCGAACCACGATCCGCGCATCGCCGCATTGCCGCCGAGCGAGGCTTCGGTATTCCACAGTTCGGTGCCGAGGATCTGCTTGCCGCCGGTGCCCTTGATGATCGGCACCGCGCGGATCGCGTTGCTGCCCGAATCGGCGATCAGTACCGCGTCCATCGCGCCGCCGTTGGCCAGCCGCCGCGCGGCGCCGGTCAGCGCGGTCGCGCTGCGGTCATAGGTTTCGACCGCGACGAGCGTGCCGCCCGCCTCCGTCACCGCGGCGCGGAGCGCCGCCGCCGAGCGGTCGCCATAGACATTCTTGGGCACCAGCGCGCCGAAACGGACATGTCCCTTGCCGCGCGCATATTTGACGACGCGATCGACCGCTTGGCCGGGGACGAAGCCCATGATGAACACGCCGTTGCCCGCGATGCCGCTGTCGTTCGAGAAGCTGAGCACCGGCACCTTCGCTTCGCGCGCGATCGGCGCCACCAGCGTGACGTCTTCGCTGAGCAGCGGGCCGAGGATCAGCTTGTTGCCGTCGGCGATCGCCTGCCGCGCCGCCGCGCTCGCGCCGAGCGCGGTGTCATAGGTGGTGATGCGCACGCGTTCGGTCTTGGTGTCGAGCATCGCCAGCGTCGTCGCATTGGCGATCGCCATGCCGACATCGGCATTGGGGCCGGTCTGCGGCACCAGCAATGCGACGCGGTGGCGGTCGGTGTCGGTCGGCAGGCCGGGTTCGATCGTGTCCGCGCGGCTTTTCGGGCGGCGGTGCCTCGACCGGCCCCGTCGCTTTCGGCACCACCTGGCACGCCGCGAGCAGCCCCGCCATCGCCAGCGTCGCCGCCATCCGCAGCATCTGCCGCCGCGGCGACGCATTATTTTGGCGCTCGGCAGCAGTTTCTGCCATTTGCGGCAACATGCCGGATTCGACCATCTCAGATTCTCCCTTGCCCGGACTCTATATCGTCGCGACCCCTATCGGCAACCTTGGCGACATTTCGGCTCGCGCCGCGGCGACGCTCGCCCGCGCCGACGTGATCGCCGCCGAAGACACGCGCGTGACCGCGAAGCTGCTGGCGCACCTGGGTTTGCGGATTTCGATGACCCCCTATCACGACCATAGCGACGAACGCGCGCGCGCCGCGCTGGTTGCGCGCATGGCCGGTGAAGTTGTCGTTTTGGTGTCGGACGCCGGCACCCCGCTGATCTCCGACCCCGGCTACAAGCTGGTGCGCGATGCCCGCGCGGCGGGGCGGCATGTCACCACCCTGCCCGGCCCCTGCGCCGCGATCGCCGCGATCACCCTGTCGGGGCTGCCGAGCGACCGTTTCCTCTTCGCGGGCTTCCTGCCGAGCAAGGCCAAGGCGCGCGCCGGCACCATCGCCGAATTCGCGGGGCTGCGCGCCACGCTCGTCTTCTACGAAAGCGGCCCGCGCCTGTCGGCATCGCTCGCGGCGCTCGCCGACGGCCTCGGCGACCGCGACGCCGCCGTCGCGCGCGAAATCACCAAGATCTACGAACAATGCGTCACCGGCACGCTCTCCGAACTCGCCGCGCGCTACGCCGACGCGCCGCCCAGGGGCGAGATCGTCATCGTCGTCGCGCCGCCCGGCGACGCCGTCCCCGAAAGTGCCGACGACGCGACGCTCGACGCCGCGCTGCGCGAGGCGATGGCCGACAAGCCGGTCGCCCAGGCCGCGAAGGCGGTCGCCAAACGCTTCGGCCTCGATCGCCACGAAATCTACGCGCGCGCGCTTGCGCTGAAAGACCCGGCATGAAACGCGCCGAGGCCGAAGCGCGCGGGCGCAAGGCCGAACGCCGCGCCGCCTGGTGGCTCCGCCTCCACGGCTGGCGGATATTGGGCCAGCGCCTCCGCGTCCCCGCCGGCGAGGTCGATCTGGTCGCGCGCCGCGGCCGCACCATCGCCTTCGTCGAGGTCAAATGGCGCGACAAGGCCGCCGACCTCGATCTCGCGATCGACCAATATCGCCTGCGCCGCGTCGCCGCGGCCGCCGAAATCCTGTCCCCGCGCTTCGCCCGGCCGCAGGACGCCATACGGATCGACGTGATGCTGCTTGCGCCCGGCCGCCTGCCACGCCATCTGGTCCACGTCTGGCAGCCTTGACCAGATGGAGAGCCGCCTCTTCTTCCGTTCGTGCTGAGCTTGTCGAAGCACCGTCCTATCTTTGACGTCGGAGAAAGGAAGCACAGCCCTTCGACAAGCTCAGGGCTAACGGTTTATTCGTGATGGAGCAAAACATGACCCTGCGCGCAGCCGTGCAAATGGACCCGATGGATGGCATCAACATCAACGGCGACAGCAGCTTCCACCTGATCCTGAAGGCACTCGAACGCGGCTACACCCTCTATCATTACGACGTCCGCGGCCTCACCTGGGAGGCCGGGCGGCTGACCACCAGGGCGCACCGCATTCTCGACGCGAAGCGCGAGCCCGGCGCGCATTACAGCTTCGGCGACGAAGTACTGCTCGACCTCGGCCGCGATACCGACGTGGTGCTGATGCGGCAGGACCCGCCCTTCGATCTCGGTTACCTGACCGGCACCTGGCTGCTCGAACGGATCAAGGACGAGACGCTCGTCGTCAACGACCCCGTCTCGGTCCGCAACGCGCCCGAAAAGGTCTTCGTGCTCGACTTCCCGCAGTTCATGCCGCCGACCATGGTCACCCGCAGCCTCGAGGCGACGAAGGATTTCCAGTCGCGCTACGGCGCCGTCGTCATCAAGCCGCTGCACGGCAACGGCGGCAAGGCGGTGTTCCGCATCGACGAGCAGGGCACCAACCTCGGCGCGCTGGTCGAGCTGTTCGGCCAGGTCTGGCCCGAACCCTTCATGGTCCAGCAGTTCCTGCCCAGCGTCAGCCAAGGCGACAAGCGCATCGTGCTCGTCGACGGCGAGGTCGCGGGCGCGATCAACCGCAAGCCTGGCGAAGGCGAATTCCGCTCGAACCTCGCGGTCGGCGGCTACGCCGAAGCGGCGGAGCTGACGCCGCGCGAAAAGGAAATCTGCGCCGCGCTCGGCCCGGCGCTGCGCGAACGCGGGCTGATCTTCGTCGGCATCGACGTGATCGGCGGCGAATGGCTGACCGAAATCAACGTCACCTCGCCCACCGGCATCGTCGCGATCGACCGTTTCAACAACAGCGATACGGCGGGCCTGATCTGGGACGCGATCAAACGGCGGATCGGTTGACGCTCCGCCGCGTTGCTCCAACCATGACCGACTTCATTCTCGATCTGATCCAAGGCTGGGGCTATTTCGGCATCTTCGTGCTGATGCTGCTCGAAAATGTCTTTCCGCCCATCCCCTCCGAAGTCATCATGGGCCTCGGCGGCATCGCCGTCGCGCAGGGCCGCTTCGATTTCTGGACCCTCGTCGCGGTCGCGGTCGCCGGGACCACCGCGGGCAATTGGGTCTGGTACGCGATCGGGCGCTGGATCGGCTACGAGCGGCTGAAACCCTTCATCGACCGCCACGGCCGCTGGCTGACGCTCGACTGGGCCGAGGTTCAGCGGCTGCACGGCTGGTTCCTGAAATACGGCCCCGCGATCGTCTTCGTCGCGCGCTTCATGCCCGTCGCGCGCACGATGGTGTCGCTGCCCGCGGGCATGGTGCGGATGAACCAGCTCCAGTTCCTGGTCTGGACCGCCGCGGGTTCGACGATCTGGATCGCCGCGCTGGCGGGCGCGGGCAGCTGGTTCGGCGGGCGGTTCGCGAACCTCGACGCCTTCGTCGGCCCGGTGGCGCTGGCCGCGATCGGTGCGTTGGTGCTGCTTTACGTGTGGCGCGTCGTTACGTGGAAGCCGAAGGGCAGCGAGGAAAAATAACGCGATCCCTTCCCCGTTTGTGCTGAGCTTGTCGAAGCACCGTCCTTTTCTTCAACGTCGCAAAGAAGAACGGCCCTTCGACAAGCTCAGGGCGAGCGGATTTCGGAAAAAACTCAAGCGCGCGGATGCGCATTCCGGTAAATATCCAGCAGATGCGCCGCGTCCACGGCGGTATAGACCTGCGTCGACGCCAGGCTTGCATGGCCGAGCAGTTCCTGCAGCGACCGCAAATCGGCCCCGCCCGCCAGCAGATGCGTCGCGAAGCTGTGCCGCAGCGCGTGCGGCGTCGTCCGCTCGGGCAGTCCCAGCGCGCGCCGCGCCGAGCGCACGTTCGCGCGCACAACGCCGGGCTGCAGCGGCCCGCCGCGCGCGCCGAGAAACAGCGGAGTGTCCTTGCCGATCGGCCAGGGACAGGCCGCGACATAGCGCGCCACCGCCGCCGCGACCGCGGGCAGGACCGGCACCACGCGCGTCTTGTTCCTCTTGCCCGTCACCCGCAGCACGTCGCCCAGCGGCAGCGCCGCACCGGTCAGCGACAGCGCCTCGCCGATGCGCAGCCCCGCGCCATAGAGCAGCAGCAGCAGCGCGAAATCGCGCGCGCCGATCCAGCCCTCGCGCGCATTGTCCTCGACATCGTGCGCCAACTGCAAGGCCTCGGCGGGCGCGATGGGGCGCGGCAGGCCCTTCCTGACGCGCGGTCCGCGCAGCGCCGGCAAGGTCGCCCCCTCCCCGCCGACGAAACGCAGAAACCCCCGCAGCGCCGACAGTTCGCGCGCCGCCGATGCATTGCCCAGCCCCTCGGCCCGCCGCGTCGCCAGATAGGCGCGCAGGTCGTTCGCGCTCGTCCGCCGCAGCATCGCGGCATCGACCGCGCCGCCATGATGCCCCGACAGAAAGGCCGCGAACCGCTCGGCGGTCGCGACATAGGCGCGCCGCGTATGCTCCGACCGCCGCCGCTCGTGCGTCAGATGGGCATCCCAGTCGCGGATCAGTCCGTCAGCCAATCTATATTCCGTTCGGGCTGAGCTTGTCGAAGCCCCGTCCTTTCTTCCAGCCTCGAAAAGGAAGAACGGCCCTTCGACAAGCTCAGGGCGAACGGACTTTGGAGAAGTCTAGCCCGTCCGCACCACCTCGGAAAGGATCGAGTCGAGCAGCAATATTCCCTCGTCGCTCACGACCAGCCGATCCCCCCCGGCGCGCATCAGCCGCATGCCCGAAAGCCGCGCCACCGCCTCCGCATCGACGAACGCCTCGCGCCCCAGCCCGCTCCGCGCCTCGACGCGCGCGAGATCGACGCCCTCGCTCAGCCGCAGCCCCATCAGCATCGCCTCGGTCGCGCGTTCCCGCGCGGGCAAGTCGGTCTCGACCTTCAGCCCATGGCCGTTGCGTGTCACCGCCGCGATGAAATTCTCGGGCTTCCTGTGCCGCTCGGTCGCCTGCCCCAGCCGCCGCCCGTGCGCCCCCGGCCCGACGCCCGCATAATCGCCATAGCGCCAATAGGTCAGATTATGCCGGCTCTCCTCGCCCGGCCGGGCATGGTTCGACACCTCGTAGCGCGGCAGCCCCGCCACGCGCGTCAGCGCCTGCGTTGCGTCGAACAAATCCGCCGCCGCATCGCCATCGGGGATGACCAGCTCGCCCTTGGCAGCCAGCGTCGCGAAGCGCGTCCCCGGTTCGATCGTCAGCTGGTACAGCGACAAATGCCCCGTCCCGAACGCCAGCGCCTCCGTCAGCTCCTTTTCCCACGCGCCAAGCCCCTGTCCCGGCCGCGCATAGATCAGGTCGAAACTGGCGCGCGGGAAATAAGTTTGTGCCGCCGCAATCGCGCGCCGCGCCTCGTCGCCGCTATGCGCGCGTCCCAGAAATTCAAGCACTTGAGGATCGAAGCTCTGAACCCCGATCGAAACACGATTGACCCCCGCGGCCGCCAGATCGGCGAAAGCGGCAACTTCCACCGAATTGGGGTTCGCTTCCAGCGTGATCTCGCGATCTTCGGCGAGACCCCACAACGCCTCCGCCTCGGCGATCACCGCCGCCACCGTCGCCGGCGGCATCAGGCTCGGCGTCCCGCCCCCGAAGAAGATCGACGACACGGTCCGCCCCGGCAGCAACCCCGCCTCATGCCGCAAATCCGCCAGCAAGGCCGCGCGCCAGACGTCCTGGTCGACAGACGCGCGCACATGGCTGTTGAAGTCGCAATAGGGGCATTTGCTGACGCAAAACGGCCAATGGACATAGAGGGCGAGCGGTTCACTCCCCTCCCGCAAGCGGGAGGGGGTGCCACGAGGCACATGACTCGTGGCACGGGAGGGCATGTTTCGTTGGTCCGTGGTGGCCACAGGCCCTCCCCTAGCCCCTCCCGCAAGCGGGAGGGGGACTAAAACGCCCCCGCCACCAATTTGGCGAAAGCATCGGCCCGATGGCTGATCCGATGCTTCTCCTCCGGATCAATCTCCGCGAAAGTCAAGGAGTTACCGACCGGAACGAACACAGGATCATAACCGAACCCCAGCTTCCCCCGCGGCGGCCAGGTCAATGCACCCTCCGCGGCACCTTCGTAAACATCCGCATGCCCATCGGGCCAAGCCAGCGCCAGCGTGCACACGAAGCGCGCGCTGCGGTCGACGTCGGAGCCTTGCTCGGCGAGCAACCCCTCGACCTTGCCCATCGCCAGATACCAGTCGCGCCCCTTGTTGCCCTCGAACCACTGCCGCTCGGCCCAGTCAGCGGTATAGACCCCCGGCCGCCCGCCGAGCGCCGCGACCTCCAGCCCGCTGTCGTCGGCGAGCGCGGGAAGCCCCGCCGCCGCCGCGCTCGCATGCGCTTTCAGCAGCGCATTTTCGCGAAAGGTCGTCCCCGTCTCCTCGGGCTCGGGCAGGCCGAGATCGCCCGCCGACACCGGCTCGATCCCGAAGGGCAAGAGCAGCGCGCGAATCTCGCGCACCTTGCCCGCATTGTGGCTCGCGATGACGAGCTTGCCGGGGGTCAGTTTGCGGTGGGTCATGCGTGTCGATCTTCCGTCAATCTGGGCCGCGAACGATGGGTTATAATGGTTTCACGCGAAGACGCGAAGGCGCGAAGATGTTGCGTTTCCCGCGAAGCGGCTTTCTGATCCAACGTCGCGTTAAGCCGCGACGGGGAGGAATAAATGGGCCTGTCGGCCCAAATCTTCTTCTTCGCGCCTTCGCGTCTTCGCGCGAACCAAATAATCCCGACCTATCGCCCCACCGCCCTCGCCTGCGCCGCGAAAATCTCCGCGCAGCCGATGCGCGCGAGGCGGAGCAGGCGCAGCAGGCCTTCCTCGTCATAGGTCGCGCCCTCGGCGCTCGCCTGCACTTCGACGATCCGGCCGCGCCCGGTCAGCACGAAATTGCCGTCGGCCTCGGCGACCGAATCCTCGTCATAATCGAGATCGAGCACCGGCGTGCCCTGATAGATGCCGCACGAGATCGCCGCGACCTGGTCCTCGATCGGGTCCGCGGTGATCGCGCCCGACGCGATCAGCTTGTCGACCGCGAGCCGCAGCGCGACCCACGCGCCCGAGATCGACGCGGTGCGCGTGCCGCCGTCGGCCTGGATCACGTCGCAGTCGATCACGATCTGCCGCTCGCCGAGCTTCTGGAAATCGACGACGGCGCGCAAGGACCGCCCGATCAGCCGCTGGATTTCCTGCGTGCGTCCCGACTGCTTGCCCTTCGCCGCCTCGCGGCTGCCGCGCGTGTGCGTCGCGCGGGGCAGCATGCCATATTCCGCGGTGACCCAGCCCTGCCCCTTGCCGCGCAGGAAGGGCGGCACCTTTTCGTCGACGCTGGCGGTGACCAGCACCTTGGTGTTGCCGAAACTGACGAGCACGCTGCCCTCGGCATGGATGGTGAATTCGGTCTCAATGCCGATGGGGCGCATCTGGTCGGGCGCGCGGCCGGAAGGGCGCATGGGGGATTCTCCTGTGGATGTGTTCGGCGGCGCTTAGCGGTGTCGGAAACGCTTGGCGAGTCTTCAAGGTCATCGACTTTGACCACTGGCGAGTTATGATCGCGCCATGCGCTCCGGACCTCTCGCCGCCGTAACGATCGCCACCTTGCTCGCCATCAGCGTCGCGCTGGCCACATCAATCGGATCGGCGAATGACAGGCCTGCCATCTCCGAACTCACCTACATCGGTGGTATAGACCATGGCCAGCCAGCACGATTGGGCGATTGCCCGCTGTCGCGATGGATCACAGTGGAGCGCGATGGCGCGTTGCTATCGATCTGGTACCTCCAGCGCCGCCAGAACGGCCTGTGCGTGCCGATCATGGATTTTGGGGATGGCTCGTCGACATCGGATCCGAACGCTCCCGATGTCGTGGCACGATCGTCAATCCGGCTCACGTCGGAACAAATGGAATTGCTCCAGAACGAGATCTCGGAACTCCGATGGCAACAGCAATGGGAAACCATTGAAGATATGGCTTTTCCGCCAACCTTGTCACCGGGCTGCGATCACCATGCCCCCCTCAGCGACACGGGCAGCGACGACGATGGCCCGCACTTGCTGGTTATCGAACGCGCCGACGATATGGTGGCAGCACTGACATTTCTTGGTGCGAGAGAGGCACGGCGGGCAGGTCAAAGTTGCGGGGCAGCGCAATCCGACAATATTGCGCTCATCGACGCCGCCTTTGCGCCTTATGTGGGCCTCATGCCCGAGGCGATGACGCTGCCCGCGAATCTTCCCGAACTGCTCAAACCCGAAACGCTCCATCTGACCGATTGATCGCATAAATAGCGTTCAATCACACAACCGCGTCCGAAAGAAATCGAGGATTTCGTCGCGCGCCTCGACCGTCGGCTGCCCCGCCTCGTCGATCAGGTGGATCGTCACCACGCTGTGCGGGTTCTTCATAGGGCTGTCGGGGTTCGCCGCCGCGTCGGGCAGCACCTTGCCGATGAAGCGGTCGCCGAGCGCGTCTTCGTAGGCGGCGAAGCGCGCGGCCTTGCAATATTTGTCGCCCTCGAAACGATAGGCGAGCACGGTCAGGTCCTCGGCCTCCATCCGCGCCTTCACCGCGGCGAGTTCGTCGGGGGCGATATGCATGCCCGCGGGATCGTTCAGCGGCAGCGACGGCTGCGCCAGCACCGGCGCCAGCACGGCGGGTTCGAGCATCATCGACAGCGCGAAATTGCCGGTGAAGCACATGCCGATCGCGCCGACGCCCTTGCCGCCGCATTCCTTGTGCGCCTGCGCCGCGAGCGCGCGCAGCCACTGCGTCGCGGGCGAGCTTTCATTGGCCTGAAAGGCGCGGAACTGGCGGCTGACGCAGCCGCCAAGGATCGTGAACAGCGCGCCGGGCATCCGCGGCACGGCGCCGTCCTTTCCGAAGATGTGCGGCATATAGACGGTGAAGCCCGCATCGCGGACCCAGCGCGCGAAGCGCGTCACATGCGGGCTGATGCCGGGCATTTCGGTCATCACGATCACCGCGGGGCCGCTGCCCATCGTGTAAACGCGATGCTTGCGGCCGAGCAGGACGATGTCGCGATGATCGAAATCGTCGAGCGGATCGTCGCGGTCGAGCGGGCGTGCGGTCATGCTGTTCTCCCCGGCAAGGAGGCTAGGCACGACACACCCAAATTGCACCACTTTTCACTATTCCGGCAAAAGGGGGCATCCAGATTCCTTCGCGCCATTCTTCGAGCCTTTGCACCTTCGTGTGAGACCAGAGCAGTCTCGCACAAAGCCACAAAGACACAAAGAGGGTCGGGACCGGCAGGGCATACTCTCCTCATCGCTCGGGCCCAGAGGCGATGTCGAAGGAGAATGCCGCGTTGCAGCCATCACCATCTTTGTGGCTTCGTGGCTTTGTGCGAACCAATAGCAGCGATGCTTGCCCCCACCCCCTTGCATCCCTAAATCTTGCCCATGACCACCCCGCCGATCACCGAACTGACGACGCGCGCACGCGATGTGTTCCGGCTCGTGGTCGACGCCTATCTCGAAACCGGCCAGCCGGTCGGCTCGCGCACGCTGTCGAAGCTCGCCGCGCTCAACCTCTCGCTCGGCCTCGATCCGCAATGTCATGCAGGATCTGGAAGAGTTCGGCCTGCTCGCCAGCCCGCATACCAGCGCCGGCCGCCTGCCGACCGAACAGGGCCTCCGCCTCTTCGTCGACGGCATGATGCAGGTCGCCGAACCTTCGGCGGAGGACCGCGCGCAGATCGAGGCGAGCCTGTCCGAGAGCGGGCCGATCGAAAGCGCGCTGGCGCAGGCGACCGCCGCGCTGTCGGGCCTGTCGGCCTGCGCCGGGCTTATCCTCGTGCCCAAGCATGAGCGGGTGCTCAAACAGCTCGCCTTCGTGCCGCTGTCGGCCAGCCAGTCGCTCGTGGTGCTCGTCGCGGGCGACGGGTCGGTCGAGAACCGCGTCATCGACATTCCGCCGGGCCTCGCCCCGTCGGCGCTCGTCGAGGCGGGCAATTATATCAGCGCCACCCTGTCGGGCCTGACGCTAAGCGACGCCATGGAGCGCGTCCGCCGCGAGATCGAGGCCGAACGCATCGCGATCGACCGCGCCGCGCAGGACCTGGTGTCGCGCGGGCTCGCCATCTGGTCCTCCGACGGCGCCGACCGACCGGTGCTGATCGTGCGCGGCCAGGCGAATCTGCTCGACGACAGCGCGGTGGGCGACCTCGACCGCGTGCGGCAATTGCTCGACGAACTCGAAACCAAGCAGGATATCGCGCAGCTGCTCGACAGCGCGCGCGAGGGCAGCGCGACGCGAATTTTCATCGGGTCGGAGAATAAATTATTCTCGCTTTCGGGCTCGTCCGTGATAGCGGCGCCCTACCGCGGCGCCGACGGACGCGTGGTCGGCGTGGTGGGCGTGATCGGCCCGACGCGCTTGAACTATGCCCGCATCGTGCCCATGGTGGATTTCACCGCTCAATCCCTCTCCAGACTGATACGATAGGTTTATGACGAATATCGAGAATGACACGCCCGCCGACGAGGCGCTGACCCCCGAAAATGTCGCGGCCGAGGCCGATGCGACCGAAACCACGCCGGGTGAGACCGACGAGGCGGCCAAGCTCGCCGAACAACTCGCGGCGGTGCAGCAGGACCTGCTCTACGCCCGCGCCGAGACGCAGAACGTCCGCCGCCGCGCCGAAAAGGAGGTCGCCGACGCGCACGCCTATGCCGCGACCAAATTCGCGCGCGACATATTGTCGGTCGCCGACAATCTCGGCCGCGCGCTCGCCGCGCTGACCCCCGAACAGCGCGAGGATGAGGGCATCAAGCCGCTCCTCACCGGCCTCGAAGCCACCGAGCGCGAACTGCTGAGCGTGTTCGAACGCCACGGCATCACCCGCATCGCGGCGGTCGGCCTGCCGCTCGACCCGAACCAGCATCAGGCGATGCTCGAAATCCCGAGCGACAAGGAGCCGGGAACGATCGTACAGGAAATGCAGGCGGGCTACATGATGAAGGACCGCCTGCTGCGTCCCGCGATGGTGGGCGTGGCGAAGGCCGCCGGCTAAGCTGCACCTCCCCTCCCTTTACGGGATGGGATAAAGGGGGGGGTGCCCGGCGCGTCTGCGCCGCATAAGAATCTCGAAAACGTCGAGGCGGAAAAGGATTCTCTTCGCGCACAAGTGCGCGATACCCCCTCTCCAACCCCTCCCCGCAAGGGGCAGGGGCTGAGAAGATCAGGCCGCCTTGCGCAGCTTCGCGAGCTTCTTCAGCACCATCTCGCGCTTCAGCCGCGACAGATGGTCGATGAAGAGAATGCCCTCCAGGTGGTCGTGCTCGTGCTGGATGCACGTCGCCATCAGCCCGGTCATGCGCTCGCGGTGCCTGTTGCCGTCCGCGTCCTGCCAGTCGACGGTGACCTCGGCGGGCCGCGTCACATCGGCATATTGCTCGGGGACCGACAGGCAGCCCTCCTGATAGACGCTATGCTCCTCGCTCTCGTCCGAAAAAACGGGATTGATGAAAACGCGCGGGTTGCGGATGACCTTCTTGCCCTCCTCGTCCTCGGGATCGGGCTCCTGCAGGTCGATCACCAGGATGCGCTTCGGCACCCCGACCTGGATCGCGGCCAGCCCGATGCCGGGGGCGTCGTACATCGTCTCGAACATGTCGGCGATCAGCGTCTTGAGCTCGGCGTCGAAGGTCTCGACGGGCTTCGAAATGACGCGCAGCCGTGGATCGGGGGTTTCTATGATGGGTAAAAGGGCCATGGGTGCGAGGTATGGTCACCGATGACTTGGGTCAAGGGGCTACTAGGAGTAAAGCGCGACCGAGCCTATGGTCCAGCCCATGCGTCACGCTCTTGTCCCCCTGCTCACCCTGTCCTTTGTAATGTTAAGCGCATGCGGCGCACCCAACGCTCCCGAGAAGAAGACCACGCTCAGCCGCCAAACCCGAACCCGGTTCCGGGGCCTATCGCAATGCCTATGACTTGCTGGCCGCAAAATCACCCAAAGTTCCTGAATTCGAAGAAGCCTTCTACGACCTCGACAATGATGGCCGAATGGAACGGATCATCTATGTGATCGACTCCTGCAATTGCGGAACCGGTGGGTGCGGATTGATGGTGTTAACGCCGATCGGAGATAAATTCGAACTTGTCGGCGACATTTCTCTCGGCTGGCCGCCCATCGAAGTTCTCGAAACGACGCATAACGGCTGGCACGACCTCAGCGTTCATATTTCAGGCGGCGGGGCGATGCCGCATCGTGCCGCCTTGCCCTTCGACGGAAAGGGTTACCCGAGCAATGCCAGTATGCCGCCAGCTTATCCTAACAATGATCAACCGGGGACGACGCTATTCGAAACAGACATTTTCAATAAACGTGACGTCCGTTTCTGCGTTACGGGAGATATCACCCCACCGGCCGTCGCGCCCTGAGCGCCTGCGCCAGCGTCCCCTCGTCGAGATAGTCGAGTTCGCCCCCCACGGGCAAACCATGCGCCAGCTGCGTCAGCCGCACCGGATAGCCCTCCAGCCGCTCGGCGAGATAATGCGCCGTCGTCTGCCCTTCCAGCGTCGCGTTCATCGCGAGCACCACCTCGTCGATGCCGCCCGCCGCGACGCGTGCGACGAGGGCGTCGATGCTGAGATCCTGTGGACGCACGCCTTCGAGCGCCGACAGCCGTCCGCCGAGGACATGATATTTGCCGGGGAAGAGCCGCGACTTGTCGAGTGCCCACAGGTCCGACACCTCCTCGACGACGCACAGGCTGCGGGCGTCGCGGCGCGGGTCGGCGCAGATCGCGCACGGGTCCCGCGTATCGACATTGCCGCAAATGCCGCAGGTGACGAGCCGTTCGGACACCGTCTGCAGCGCCGCGAGCAACGGCGCGAAGCTGCTCTCGCGCTTCTTCATCAGGTGCAGCACCGCCCGCCGCGCCGACCGCGGACCGAGGCCGGGGAGCCGCGCGAGTTGCTGGACGAGTGCTTCGATTTCGGTGGACGCCATGGGGTGGTGGTAGTGAGTGTGCAATCGGTGCACAATATCCCTCCCTCGTCACCCCGGATCAAGTCGGTGGTTATTCCTTTCCGACAAGTAGGTGTTCCCCGGCGAAAGCCGGGGTCCAGATGGGGCAGCGCCATTCCTCGTGGACCCCGGCTTTCGCCGGGGAACAGGGTCGCTCCTTGTTCCAAGGGTATAAACCCCGGATCAAGTCCGGGGTGACGAAAGTGGGAAGCGTCGGTCTTGCGCCGCGCCACATCCTCCGCCAAAGCGCGCAGCCATGCGTATCGCCTTCATGGGAACGCCGCCCTTTGCGGTGCCGACGCTCGCCGCGCTTCATGCCGCGGGGCACGAGATCGCGGCCGTCTACACCCAGCCCCCCGCCCCGCGCAGCGCGGCAAGAAGCTGCAGCAAAGCGCCGTCCACAATTGGGCCGAAGACCATGACCTGCCCGTCCGCACGCCAGGGAGCCTCAAGGGCACCGACGAACAGGCCGCTTTCGCCGCGCTCGACCTCGATGTCGCGGTGGTCGCGGCGTACGGCCTGATCCTGCCGCAAGCGGTACTCGACGCGCCACGCGAGGGCTGCCTCAACGTCCATGGTTCGATCCTGCCGCGCTGGCGCGGCGCGGCGCCGGTGCAGCGCGCGATCCTGGCGGGGGATGTGGAGACGGGCGTGACGATCATGCAGATGGACGCGGGGCTCGACACCGGCGCGATGCGGCTGGTCGAACGCACCCCAGTCGCGGGCAAGAGTGCCGGGATGCTGACCGACGAACTCGCCGAAATGGGCGCGCTGATGATGGTCAGGGTGCTGAGCGACCTCCACGCCTTCGCGCCGCACGCCCAGCCCGACGAGGGCGTCACTTACGCGGCCAAGATCGACAAGAGCGAGGCACGCCTCGACTTCCTGACCAGCGCGGTGCAGGTCGAACGCCAGATCCGCGCCTTCAACCCGATGCCCGGCGCCTTCTTCGAACTCGACGGCGAACGCTATAAATTGCTCGCCGCCGAGGTCGTTCCTCCCGCCGACACCGTCGCCGGCGCCAAGCCCGGCGTCACGCTCGACGATGCCCTGACCATCGCCTGCAACCCCGGCGCGATCCGCGCGACGCGCGTCCAGCGCGCGGGCAAGCCCGCGATGGACGCCGCCGAACTGCTGCGCGGGCGGGCGATACCAAAGGGCACGCGCCTCGCCTGACTTCCGTTCGTGTCGAGCCCTTCGACTGCCTTGCAGGCGCTCAGGATAAACTTCGGCCCTTGGCCGAAGTCGAGACACCCGAAGTTGCGCGAGGCCTACCGGCATCTCGACTTCGCTCGATGCGAACGGCTAAGGGGCGGCGATGACAAGATTTGCCCTGACCATCGAATATGACGGCCGTCCCTATATGGGCTGGCAGCGGCAGGCGCACGGGCCGAGCGTGCAGCAGACGATCGAGGAAGCGGTCACGCGCATTACCGGCGAGGAAGCGGCGGTGTTCAGCGCCGGGCGCACCGACGCCGGGGTCCATGCCATCGCGATGCGCGGCCATGTCGATATCGAAAAGCCGCTGACGCCCTTCCGCCTGATGGAGGCGATCAACGCGCAGCTCCGTCCCGCCCCGATCGCGATCATCGCGTGCGAAGAGGTGAGCGACGACTGGCATTCGCGCTTCGCCTGCATCGGGCGCCGCTATGAGTATCGCATCGTCAACCGCCGCGCGCCGCTGACCTGGGACAAGGGGCTGGCCTGGCAATTCGCCCGCCCGCTCGATGCCGGCGCGATGCACGACGCGGCGCAACTGCTCCTCGGCCTTCATGACTTCACCACCTTCCGCTCGGTCAACTGCCAGTCGCAGAGCCCGGTGAAGACCCTCGATAAGCTGACCGTCAGCCGCCATGGGGAGGAAATCATCGTCGAGGCCGCCGCGCGCAGCTTCCTGCATCATCAGGTGCGGTCGATGGTCGGCTGTCTCGCGCTGGTCGGCGAGGGCAAATGGTCGGCGCGCGACCTGAAGGCGGCGCTCGACGCCGCGGACCGGCAGGCACTGGGGCTGAACGCGCCGCCGGACGGGCTGTATTTCGTGAGCGCACGATATCCCTGACGGGATCGGACCCGAAAACCGGAGGCGGATGTTCGTTTCGGGGTGGCTCAAAGACATTCCCCTCCCTTTTAGGGAGGGGTTAGGGGTGGGTAGCGAGCGCAGCGAGCAAGAAGGAAGAGCGCCGCCTTCGGGCCGCATCGCCACCCGATACGACAAGCTCGCCGCCAACTTCCTCGGCTTCGTCAAACTCGCCAGCATCATGCTGTGGCTCAAATGATTAAATCGTCACCACAACCTAGGGTTAAAACCCAATCATCCTCTTGAAATTGCTTGTATGTATTGATTCAAAGGGCCTTCACCGCAGCGGGAGGCCCTTCACGATGTCGCGTTCTTTATTCTGGTTGTCGGACGAAGCTTGGCTGGCGATCGAGCCGTACTTGCCCCGGAACCAGCCTGGTGCGCGACGGGTCGATGACCGGCGGGTGATTTCGGGCATCCTTCATGTACTGAAATCCGGCTGCCGGTGGTGCGACTGTCCGGCAGACGATGGACCATCGACGACGGTCTACAACCGCTTCAACCGCTGGTCGCGGCGGGGGTTCTGGACGAAGTTGCTCGATGCCTTGGCAGGGGCGGGTGCGGTGACGAAGAGCACGGCGATCGATAGCACCTACATCAAAGCCCAGCGCTCGGCCTTTGGTGGAAAAGGGGGCGCCAGACGCAGGCGATCGGTCGTTCTCGCGGCGGCTGGACAACCAAGATCCATGCCCTGACCGACGTTCTCGGCCGCCCCTATGCCCTTATGCTGACGGCGGGCAATGTCAGCGATGTGAAGGCTGCACCGGCACTGCTCGAACGCGCCGGACCGATGCGCTACCTGCTCGGCGACAAGGGCTACGACGCAAACCGGCTGCGGACGTCCTTGCGCGAGAATGGCACCAGCCCCGTCATTCCGGGTCGCCGCAACCGCAAGCGAGCCATCCGATACGATCAGCACCGCTACCGTAGCCGGCACCTCATCGAAAATGCCTTCTGCCGGATCAAAGACTTCCGTCGGATCGCCACACGCTACGACAAGCTCGCGGCCAACTTCCTGTCAGCCGTCGCGCTGGTCACTACCTTGGCCTTCTGGCTCTGAATGAGTCTCAGCCCTAGCTCACTTTCTCCACATAATATTTCGGCGCATGCTCGTTCAGGATCTGCAGGATCTTCGCCTGCGCCGTCTTTTCGTCGCTTTCCTCCATCGCGCCCAGTTCGCGCGCGAGGCGGCTCGAGGCGGCTTCGAAGATCTGGCGTTCCGAATAGCTCTGCTCGGGCTGGTCGTCGGCGCGGAACAGGTCGCGGGTCACTTCGGCGATCGACACCAGGTCGCCCGAATTGATCTTCGCTTCATATTCCTGCGCGCGGCGCGACCACATGGTGCGCTTGACCTTCGGCTTGGTGGTCAGCACCTGCAGCGCTTCCTTCAGCGTCTTGTCGGACGACAGCTTGCGCATGCCCACGCCCTCGGCCTTGTTGGTCGGGACGCGCAGGGTCATTTTTTCCTTTTCGAAGCGCAGGACATAAAGTTCGAGCTGCATGCCGGCGATTTCCGACTTCTGCAGCTCGATGACGCGCCCCACGCCATGCTTGGGATAAACGACATAGTCACCGACTTCGAAGAGGAGGGTGTTTGCGGACATGCAATTTCCTTTCTGTGCCTTGCCGGGACAGGAAAGCGCGTCAAAGCCAGTGCATCCGGCCCTCCCTCTGGAGGTGGATCGAAGCATTTCGGCGGCGCTAGCCAGTCAGAGTGGCAAGGGATATGGCTCCATCGGAAACGCCGAATGTGCCCCAGCCCAGCGACGGGAAGAGGCAGAATGTCGGCGTGTTGATATATATTATAACAGAGTCGCAATAAAATTGCCACCCCTTGGCGGAAATGCGGGAGTGAGCGCCTTGACGGCCCTTTTGAACCGTTTCAGGCTGCAACGGAATCATATGTGGGAGAGCGGAATGCAGGATCAAGTCTGGTGGGTGACGGGCGCCTCCTCGGGCATCGGCGCAGCGCTGGCGCGGGCGCTCGCGGCGCGCGGCGCGCGGCTGATCCTGTCGGGCCGCAATGTCGCCGCTCTCGAAGCCGTGGCGAAGGATTGCGGGCCCGGCACGATGATCCTGCCCTTCGAGGCAACCGATTATGCCGTGCTGCTCGGCGATGGCCGAGGAGGCGTGGAACTGGTGCGGACGCATCGACGGCCTTGTCAACAATGCCGGCATCTCGCAGCGCAGCCTGGCGATCGAGACCGATTTTTCGGTCTATCGGAAAATCGTCGATGTCGACCTGCTCGCCCCCATCGCCCTCACCCAGCAGCTTTTGCCGCGCATGGTCGCGGCGGGCGGCGGACAGATCGTCGCCATCTCGAGCGTCGCGGGGATCGCCGGCGTGCCGCTGCGCAGCGCCTATTGTGCCGCCAAGCACGGGCTGATCGGCTACCACGACAGCATCCGCGCCGAAAATGAGCATCTGGGCCTGAAAGTCCTCGTCGTCGCGCCCGGATCGATCGCGACCAATGTCAGCCGCAACGCGCTGAGCGCCGACGGCAGCGTGCGGGGGGCAAGCGACAAGGCGATCGACAATGGCCTGTCGCCCGATTTCGCGGCGGCGCAGATTTTGGACGCCGTCGCGGCGGGAACGCGCGAACTCGTGGTCGCCGAGGGCGCCGAAGCCGCCATCCCCGCGCTGCGCCGCGGCGATCCCGACGCGCTGTTCGACCGGATGAGCGCGATGGTCCAGGCAGGCTATGCCACGCAAATGAAAGCGGGCCGCGAGGGATAGCCCCCGCGGCCCGCCATCTCGCCCCTGGGCGAAGCGCTTATTTCGTATCGACCGTGACGACCACCGGCACCGGCTTGTCGGGGTCGCTGTCGATATAGGCGGGGTTGAACCGCTCGAGCCACTTTTCGGTCTCGACCAGCCATTCGGTATGCACATCCTCATAAGGCAGGTTGTGCGTGCCCTTCGGCTGTTCGACATAACGGAAATCGACGCCTTCCTTCTTGCCCGATCCCTTGAGGCGCGACACCAGAGTGCGCGATTGTTCGATCGGAATACGCGCATCGCGCAAACCCGCGACGATCAGGATCGGCGCCCATTTTCCATCGGTGTTGCGCGCCGAGGAGATCGAGATCAGGTCGGCGGCAGTTGCCTGGAAATTGGCGCCGAAGCTGCCGAAGGTGTTGGTGTCGTATGACTTCATCATCGGGAAGTCATAGACGCCCGCACCGGCGATCGCGCATTTCCACAGATTGCCGTCGCGCTGCGCCCCGCGTGCGGTCGCATAGCCGCCATAGGACCATCCCATGATGCACGCGCGCTTGGGATCGATCAGGCCCTGCCCAGCAAACCAGGTGACCGCATCGTTGAGGTCGTCCTGCATCCGGTTGCCATAGCCGTCGGGCTTGCGCCCTTCCTTGACGAACTCCTTTCCGTAGCCGCCGGAGCCGCGATAATTGGGCTGGATGACGACATAGCCGAGTTCGGCGACCGCCTGGTGCCAGGGGAAGAAGCCGAAGCCTTCCTCGTCCCGGATGCCATAGGGGCCGCCATGCGGCATCACCACGACGGGCAGGTTCTTGCGCTCCTTGCGGTGGCGCGGATAGGTGACGACCGCCTCGATCTCCATGCCGTCCGACGCCTTGTAGCGGACGGTGTCGGTGGGGTTCATCTTGGCACCCTGCAGGATCGGGTGGACCCAGCCGAGAAGCTGCATCTTGCCGCTTTCGGTGTCGTACAGATAATAGCCGCCCGGATCGCTCGTTTCGCCGACGCGGACGATCAGCTTGGTGTCGCCGTCATTGGTCGACGTGATCATCGCATTGCCTTCGCCGAAATCTTCGTCGAAGAATTTCTGGACCTGTGCCAGGCGCGGATCCATCCACTTGCGGCGTTCCTTGTCGGTCGTGAAGGCGACGCCCAGCATGTCGTTTTCCGTCTCGTTGGCGACAAGGCCATCGACGTCATAGCGACTGAGCTGGAAAATCGGCGCGCCGACGATTTCCATCGTCTTCATGTTGACCTTGTAGACGCGGCGCAGATTGTCCTTGTTGCTCGTCGCATAGGCCATGTCGGGTTCGTCGAGGAAAATCTCGGGCACGATCTGCGACTGGGTGAAGGTCGGGTCCTTGGCGTTCGACACGGTCTTCAGCGTGCCGCTGGCGTCCGAACGGTACATCAGCCGCTGGTTGCCCTTGTCGTCCTGGCCCAGCCCGCCGCGAATGACGCCCTTGCCGTCGACCAGCCAGGTGCTGACTTCGACATTGGGGCGCTGCACCGACTTGTATTTGCCCGTGCGCACATCGACTTCGATGACTTCTGGCCCCGGCGAGAAGCTGCCGTCCTTGAACACGCTGCGCTGGATCAGCATCGTCTCCTTTTCGTCGTTGACGTACAGGATCGTGCCGCCGTCGCCACCGGCGTCGGTCCAGGCGATCGGCGTCAACTTGCCGCTTTCGAGATCATAGGCGGCGAGTCGGCGGAGGTCCGACCGCTGGCCGAAGATATTTTCGCGCGACAGCAAAGTGACGATCAGCGTGCGGTTGCCGACCCAGCGCCAGCCGCCCATGGTGCGGTCGCCCGCCTCGCGATATTCCTCGGCCTTAGCGATCATCGTCGGCGCGCTGCCCGGCTTGGTGAGGTCGATATAACCCAGATTGTCGATGCCATCGCGGCTCATCATCACCGCGATCTTCGTGCCGTCGGGCGACAGGCGCGGGTCGCGCATGAACGGCCTTTTGCCGAACACGGCGGTATCGACGCGCCCCTTTTGCGCCGTCACGACGATATCGCTCGCCTGCGCGGCCGCAGCCACCGGCCAGCCCATCGCCGACGCCAGCAAAGCTGCGGCAAACATCTTCTTGATCATCCTCGTCTCCGTTCTCGCGCCCTGACGAACGGCGCAACCCACTGGCATCCGGACCGATTGCCCGCACCTTCCCTCTGCCGCCGCAGCCTAGAAAGGCGGCAGGCCGATGGCAACCGGGATAAGTTGAAATTGAAACCAAAAGGCCCCGCCGGATTGCTCCGGCGGGGCCCTTCGTCGCCCGCGAGGGCGGTGCGGCTTACGCCGCGCCGTGCGCCAGCGCCGCAAGGAGCAGGATCGCCACGATGTTGGTGATCTTGATCATCGGGTTGACCGCCGGACCCGCGGTATCCTTGTACGGATCGCCGACGGTGTCGCCGGTGACGGCCGCCTTGTGCGCCTCGCTGCCCTTGCCGCCGTGATTGCCGTCCTCGATATACTTCTTGGCATTGTCCCAGGCGCCGCCGCCCGAGGTCATCGAGATGGCGACGAACAGCCCGCCGACGATCACGCCGAGCAGCAGCGCACCGAGCGCCTCCAGCGCTTCGGCTAGCCCCGCCACCCACAGGATGACGAAATAGACGGCGATCGGCGCCAGCACCGGCAGCAGGCTGGGCACGATCATCTCCTTGATCGCCGCCTTGGTGACGAGGTCGACGGTGCGGGCATAGTCGGGGCGGCTGGTGCCGTCCATGATGCCCTTGTTGGTCGCGAACTGGTCGCGCACGTCCTTCACCACGTCGCCCGCCGCCTTGCCGACCGCGGTCATGCCAAGCGCCCCGAAGAGGTAGGGCAGCAGCGCGCCGAGCAGCAGCCCGACGATGACATAGGGCGACGAGAGCGAGAAGGTCAGCGGCGCGTCGAGCCCGAGCTTCGCCGAATATTCGGTGATGTCGGCGGTATAGGTGCCAAACAGCACCAGCGCCGCCAGACCCGCCGAGCCGATGGCATAGCCCTTGGTCACCGCCTTGGTCGTGTTGCCCACGGCGTCGAGCAGGTCGGTCTTTTCGCGCACGCTGTCGTCGAGGCCCGCCATTTCGGCGATGCCGCCGGCGTTGTCGGTGACCGGACCATAAGCGTCGAGCGCGACGACCATGCCCGCCAGCGCCAGCATCGCGGTGGCGCCAAAAGCGATGCCGATGATGCCCGCGAGTTGATAGGCGATGATGATGCCCGCGCAGATGACGAGAGTCGGCAGCGCGGTCGATTCGAGGCTGATCGCCAGACCCTGGATCACGTTGGTGCCATGGCCCGTTTCCGAAGCCTTCGCGATGCTGCGCACCGGGCGATAGTTGGTGCCGGTGTAATATTCGGTGATCCAGATGATCAGCCCGGTGATCACGAGACCGAGCAGCGAGCAGTAGAAGAGGTCCCAACCGTTGAAGGCCTTTCCTCCCAGTTCGGCGATTGTCGCAGTCAAGTCGCCGAGCGCATATTGGGTCGAGAACCAGATCGCCGGGATCGACAGGATCGCGGTGACGAGGAAGCCCTTGTACATCGCGCCCATCACATTGTTCGACGAGCCGAGGCGGACGAAATAGGTGCCGATGATCGAGGTGATGATGCACACGCCGCCGATCAGCAGCGGCAGGCTCATCAGCGGAACGAGCAGCGCGCCCGTACCCTTCAGCAGCAGCGCGATCAGCACCATGGTGGCGCCGACGGTGACGACATAGGTTTCGAAGAGGTCGGCGGCCATGCCGGCGCAGTCGCCGACGTTGTCGCCCACATTGTCGGCGATCACCGCGGGGTTGCGCGGATCGTCCTCGGGAATGCCCGCCTCGACCTTGCCGACCAGGTCGGCGCCGACGTCGGCGGCCTTGGTGAAGATGCCGCCGCCGAGACGCGCGAAGATCGAGATCAGCGAGGCGCCGAAGGCGAGCGCGACGAGCGCGTCGACCACGGTGCGATCGTCGCCGCCGACGGTGTAGCCGCCGGGTCCGGTCAGATACCAGAAGAAGACCGCGATCGCGAGCAAGGCCAAGCCCGCCACCAGCATGCCGGTGATCGCGCCGGCGCGGAACGCCATGGTCAGGCCCGCCTGCAGGCCCGTCTGCGCCGCCGCCGCGGTACGGACGTTCGCTTTCACCGAGATGTTCATGCCGACGAAGCCCGCGACGCCCGACAGGATGGCGCCGATCAGGAAGCCCACGGCCGAAACCTCGCCGAGAAACCACCACACGAGGATGGCGACGACGACGCCGACGATGGCGATGGTGCGATATTGGCGGCCCAGATAGGCCTTGGCGCCTTCCTGGATGGCGCCGGCGATTTCCTGCATCTTCGCGTTACCGGCCGAGGCGCCGAGCACCTGCCGGGAGGTAACGAAGCCATAGAGCACGGCCAGCAGGCCGCACGCTATCGCGATCAAAACCGGATTCATGCGTGTCTGTTCCTTCCCCATTGAGAAGGGCGACGCGAAGGATAACAGTCGAACGTCCGACTTATTGATGCCGGTTCGCTCTCTCCCCTGATGCGACCGCCCCAAATTGGACGCCGCGTTATGGGAAGAAAGAAAGACCGGCGCAACCCCGCTTATTCGGCAATTTCCGGTCGGTTTCGGGTCAGTGCATGAAACCGAGACGCGGCGGCAGCGCGATGCGCTGCGCCCGGTGAGTGAGCTGGATTCCCGCGCCCACCCCGGCATGGCCGATCGGCGTCACCGCGACGTTCAGCCCCGCCGAAATCTCGCGGATCGCCGCCGAGGCGCCGGGGTCCGCGGTGAACAGCAGCTGATAATCGTCGCCCGCCGTCGCCGCCGCGAGCCGCGTGTCGAGTATGTCGGGCCGCACCGCGAGCAGCGCCGCCGACAGCGGGATCGATTCGAGCATGATACCGATCTCGCACCCGCTCGCGTCCGCCATGCGCTGCGCATCGATCAGCAGCCCGTCGGAAACGTCCATCATCGCATGGACATGGCGTACCACCGCCTGCCCAAAGGTCAGTTGCGGCTGCGGCCGGCGATAGGCGGCGAGGCAGGTCTCGTTCGGCTCGACCTGCCCCAGCCGCATCGCGAGTCCCAGCCCGGCATTGCCGATGCTGCCCGTCACCCAGATCTGGTCGCCCGGCTTCGCGCCGCTGCGCGACGGCGCCCCGCCTTCGGGCGCCCGGCCGATCGCGGTCAGCCCGAAGCTGCGCGGCGCCCCCTCGGGCGCGCGCACCGTATCGCCTCCGAGCAGCAGGATGCCGAACCGCCGCAGCGCGAGGTCGAGCCCATCGGCGAACGCCGCGTCCCAGGCATCGTCACCAAGGCTGTAGCCCAAGAGGATGCCGATGGGCGCCGCGCCCTTGGCGGCAAGGTCGGACAGGTTCACCGCGACGAGCTTCCATGCGACGTCCTGCGGCGTGTCGTCGGGCAGGAAGTGAATGCCCTCAACGATCATGTCGTGGGTGAGGACGAGGCCTTCCCATTCGGCCGCATCATCGGCGAGCCCACGCGCGGCGGGGTCGGTCGCAAGGCTGCGCAGGCGGGCGATGAAATCGGCTTCGGACATGACACCTGATTAGCGCCAATTAACGTAATACGACAATTCTTCGGCAGGATAGCGAACGGGATGGCGATTGTCCCGTTGAGAAAGCCGGGGTCCAGATGGCATGGCGCCACCTGTCATGGACCCCGGCTTTCGCCGGGGAACTGTTACCTGCCCGAAGGCGATAATCGCCGAACGGAATTAGCGGTATCCGATAGCTGTGTCCCCGCGAAGGCGGGGACCCATCACCGGGCGGCTCGAACTGGCACCATCGGGTGATGGGCCCCCGCCTTCGCGGGGGAATACGCTCCTTATGTGTGCCTACTTCCGCACATCCTTGCCGATCGCGTCGAGCAAGCCGTTGGCGAAGCCCGCCTCGCGCGCGTCGAAGAACGCCTTGGCCACATCGACATATTCGCTGACCACCGCCCCCACCGGCACGTCGCCGCGCGCGATCAGTTCGTAGGCGCCAGCGCGCAGGATCGCCTTCATCGTGCGGTCGAGCCGCTCCATCGGCCAGCCGCTCGCGAGCCGCGCGACGATCGCCGCGTCGATTTCGGGCAGCCGCGCCAGCGCACCCTTCACCACATCGTCGAAAAAGGCGACATCGGCGTCGGCATATTCGGCGTCCTCGATCGTCGCGCCGATGCGGTGCTGGTGGAATTCATGGATCAGCTGCGCGACCGGGGTCGCCTCCATCTCGTGCTGATAGAGCGCCTGCACGGCGGCAAGCCGGGCGGCGGAGCGGGATTGGGCGCGTTTGTTCATCATTCTGTCTTTCAGTCTCTCGGCCAGCACCGCAGCGGCGCCGTCCTGGCCAACGCGATCGACTCTTCGTCGGCTGGCTGGAAATCAATCACATGCTCGGGCCCGAACGGGATTTCCGTTCCAACCCAGAATTCATCATTCGCGCCGATAGCATCGGGCTCGTTGTCGAGCAGCCCGAAATAGCGGCCGCGTTCGACCTCTCTCACGATAACCCACATGCGCTCGACCGACACGGGATGATCGGCATCGTCGACCGAGATTTCGAAGATCAGCTTGGCATAGTCACCGATGTGCAGGCCAGTCCTCGTCGGCTCGTCAGGTATCCAGAATGAGGCCGGCGCGCTTTCGTGGGCCTCGACCCCGGAACGCAGCGCCCATCCTTCGATGTCGAAGTCAGGCTGGCGCATCGCGGCCTATCCCAGTCGGTTCTGAACGCTGAGCGCGTGGGCGGGCAGCCCTTCTGCGCCCGCGAGCGCGACGGCGGCGGGGCCTATAGCGCCCAGCGCCGATTCGTCCAGTGCGAGGAAGCTCGTGCGCTTCATGAAGTCCGTCACCGACAGCCCGCTCGAAAAGCGCGCACGGCGCCCGGTCGGCAGGACATGGTTCGGCCCCGCGACATAATCGCCGATCGCTTCGGGCGTCAGCCGCCCCAAGAACACCGAACCGGCGTGGCGGACCCTGGCGAACAGCGCATCGGCGACATCGGCGTCGACCGCGAGTTCGAGATGCTCGGGCGCCAGCCGGTCGCACAAGGGAATGGCGTCGGCCAGAGCGGAAACGACGATCACCGCGCCATTGTCGGCCCAGCTCACCTCCATCGTGCGCGCGGTCGCCAGCGTCGGGATGACCCCGGCCACCGCCGCCGAGACCGCATCGGCGAAGGCGGAATCGTCGGTGAACAGGATCGACTGGCTCGTCGGGTCATGTTCGGCCTGGCTCAGGAGGTCGGCGGCGATCACGTGCGGCGCGTTGCGGTTGTCCGCGACGACAACGATCTCGCTCGGCCCCGCGACCATGTCGATGCCGACGACACCGTAAAGCTGCCGCTTCGCCTCGGCGACCCAGGCGTTGCCGGGGCCGGTGACGACATCGACCGGCGCGATGCGCGCCGTGCCATGGGCCAGCGCCGCGACCGCCTGCGCGCCGCCGACGCGCCAGATTTCGTCGACCCCGCCGATATGCGCGGCGGCCATCACCACCGGATTGACCTCGCCGCCCGGCGTCGGGGTCGTCATGACGATGCGTTCCACCCCCGCGACCTTCGCCGGAATGATGTTCATCAGCACCGACGAGGGATAGGCGGCGCGCCCGCCGGGCACATAGACCCCCGCCGCGTCGACCGCATTCCAGCGCGCGCCGAGCCGCGCGCCGGTCGCATCGCGATAGTCGCGGTCCTCGGGCAGTTGCGCCGCATGATAGGCGCGGATGCGTTCCGCCGCGAGATCGAGCGCATGACGCAGTTCGGGCGCCAGCGCGTCATAGGCCGCGGCGCATTCCTCCCTCGAAATGCTCCAGCCGCTGGCATCGAGATCGAAACGGTCGAAGCGCGCGGTATAGTCGGCGAGCGCCGCGTCGCCCTCTGCCTTCACCCGCGCGACGATCGTCGCGACGTCGGCCGACACATCGGATGCGCTCTCGCGCCGGTCGTTCACCAGCGCATCGAACGCGACCGCGAAGCCGGGATCGGAGGCATCAAGCCGCCGCATCGCCCACCGCCTGACGGAAGCGTTCGACCAGCGCCGGGACTTCGGCCGAGCGCAGCTTGAATGCGGCGCGGTTGACGATCAGCCGCGCCGACACCTCGCTGATCACCGTCTGCTCGGCGAGCGCATTTTCGACCAGCGTCCGCCCGGTCGACACCAGATCGACGATGTGCGAGGCGAGACCCAGCTTCGGCGCGATCTCCATCGCGCCGTTGAGCTTGATGCATTCGGCCTGAATGCCCTGCGCGGCGAACCAGCGCCGCGTCGTCGCGGGATATTTGGTCGCGACGCGGATATGGCTTTCGCCCAGCCCCGGCGGCGCGCTGCCCGCTGCGGCCCCGCGAGCGACAGGCGGCAATGGCCGATGCCGAGGTCGACCGGCGCATACAGCTCCGAATAGTCGAACTCGTCGATCACGTCCGATCCGACGATACCGAGCTGCGCCGCACCATGCGCGACGAAGGTCGCGACGTCGAACGCCCGCACGCGGATCAGCGACACATGCGGCTGGTTGGTCCCGAATATCAGGGCGCGGCTCTTCGGATCGAAGAAATCGCCCGCGGGCTCGATGCCGACGCGCGCGAGCAAGGGCAGCGCCTCGTCGAGGATGCGTCCCTTGGGGATGGCAAAGATGATCGGTTCGGGCATAAGCGCGCCAGCCCATAAGCGGCGACGGGAGAAAGGGCAATGAGCGAGCGTTACCGGCCAATCGAACTCGGCGACACCGGCGCCGATGCGGTGCGCGCGGCCTTTTACAACCAGGTGCTGTATTGCCGCGCCAACGACGCCCCCGTCACCGCGCGGATCGTCGCCGCGCTCGCCACATTGCTCGATGCCCCCGCCACCGGTTTCGCCCGCCGGATCGCCGAATGGCCGGGCGCTCCCCTCGCCGACGCGCTGCCGCTTCGCGCCGCCGGGGGCCTCCACGCCCTGCACCTGGCGGGCGTCGCGCACGAACTCGCGCCTATCTATGCCGATGCCGACGGGATCAACGACACCGCGATCGTCGCGGGCGTGGTCCGGCGCCACGAGGCGACGCTGCTCCCCTGGCTCGACGGCCCGCCGCAGACCAACGAGGCGGGGCGCTCGTCGAGCTTCATCGCCGCGATGCTGTGGCTGACCGAACAGGGCCTGCCACCGCAGTTCCAATGCCTCGAAATCGGATCGAGCGCCGGGATCAACCTGATGCTCGCGCGCTATCATTATGATCTGGCCTAGCGTGCAGGTCGGACCACAGCCGGGCGTGATGACCTTTGCCCCCGAATGGCGCGGCAACCATCCGCCGCAGCATCATATCGACATCATCGGCACCAGGGGCTGCGACGTCGCCCCCGTCGACCTGACCGATCCGGCGCAGGCGCTGCGCCTGAAAGCCTATATCTGGCCCGAACATCGCGTGCGTTTCGAGCGCATGGAGGCCGCGATCGCCGCCGCGACCGAGCAAAGACCCGACATCGTCCCCATGAGCGCGGCCGATTTCGTCGAGGCCGAACTGGCGAAGCCGCAGGCGGTGGGCACGACAAGGCTGCTGATGCATTCGATCGTCTGGCAATATGTGCCCGCCGACCAGCAGGCGCGCGTCACCGCCGCGATGGAAGCCGCCGGCGCGCGCGCGGCGCCGGAGCGCCCCCTCGCCTGGGTCGCGCTCGAAGCGAACCGGACGCTGCATCATCACGAACTGGTGGTGCGATACTGGCCCGGCGGCGGCGAACCGCACATGCTGGGGCGTGCGCACGCCCATGGGGCGTGGGTCGAATGGATGGCCGGGTAAGCGCGTTCGGGCCGCAGGCTGTAGTCGCATTCCGCGCGCCCTCGCCGCACCGGGACCAACGCATGCCGGGGGCGTTCCATCTGGCCAAGGGCCCTCGCCTTTCCTATGGCGCTAAGCGATGGCCGACGATCCGTTCCAGTACCGCTTTGCCGCCGATGCGGGCCTGCTGCCGCACATGGCCGATCTTGCGAGCGACCGCGTGCTGGTCGCGCTGCTCGGCGAGGCGGATTATCGGAACGCGAGTTTTCTCGACCAGCGGCTGCTGACCGACCGGATCGGGCGCGAGTGGATGGAGTGGGACGCCCTGCCCGACCTCGGCCCCGCGGCGGCGCGACCCGATTTCATCTTTCATATCGGCCATGTCGGTTCGACCCTCGTCTCGCGCCTGCTCGCCGAAGTTGGCGACGTGCTGCCGCTGCGCGAGCCGATGCTGCTGCGCACGCTGGCGCAGGTCGCCGAACGGATCGACAAGCCGGAGTCGGTCTGGTCGCCCGACCTCTATCGCCAGCGGCTCGGACAGGTGACGGGCTGGCTCGGCCGTAGCTTCCGTCCGGGGCAGGCGGCGATGGTCAAGGCATCGAGCGTCATTACGGCGATCGCCGGCGACCTGACCGATGCCGGAGGCCGTGCGCTGTTCCTTTACGTTCCCCTCCCGCGCTACATCGAAACCATTGTTGCGGGCGAGGCATCGCTCGCCGAGACACTGTCGCAGGCGCCCGCGCGCATGGCGCGGCTGGCGGTGCTGGTTCCGGACTTCGCGGAGCGGCTGTGGCAATTGCCCCCCGTGACGCGCGTCGCGATGAGCTGGCTTTGCGAAATGGCGACCGCCGCCCGCACCCTGCCGCTGGCCGATCCGCGTCATTTGTGGGTCGATTTCGAAGCGATGCTGGCCGATCCCGCCGCCGCCCTGACGGCGCAGGCGCGGCATTTCGGCCTGGCGCCCGATGCGAAGCGTATCGAGGCGGTGCTGGCAGGCCCGATCATGCGCCAATATTCGAAGGCGCCCGAGCATGGCTACAGCGCCGGCCTGCGCCGGCAATTGCAGGCACAGGCGGCCGCCGATCATCGCCCCGCGATCGCCGAGGCCATCGCATGGGTTGAAGCGCTCGCGGCAAGCGATAAGACACTCGGCAACCTGCCGATCCACGGCCCATAGGAAATGCGATGTTCAAGACCGTCCAACTGCTCGACACAGGCGAAGTCCGCGCGCTGCGCGAGATCGCCGCGGCGGGGCAATTCGTCGACGGCAAGATCAGCAACCCGCATTCGAAGATCAAGAACAACCTGCAGCTCCACGACGCGCAGGCCTATGAACGCTCGTCGAAGATCCTGCTCGACGCGATGGTCCGGAACGCCGACTTCATGGAGTTCAGCTTTCCCGCGCGCATCGCGCCGCCGCTGCTGACGCGCTACACGCCGGGCATGCATTACGGGCTGCACCCCGACGCCGCCTATATCCCGCTGCCCGACGGACAGCTGCGCACCGACGTCAGCTGCACCGTGTTCCTGAACGATCCCGCCGATTATGACGGCGGCGCGCTGCATGTGCGGCTTGGCAATGCCGATCTGCGCTTCAGGGAGGCGCCCGGCGTCGCGGTCGTCTATCCGTCGCATACGCTGCACGAGGTCGAGCCGGTGACGCGCGGCGAGCGGCTGGTCGCGATCACCTTCATCCAGAGCCTGATCCCCGACGCGGCGCACCGCAACCTGATGTACGAACTCAACGAGGTCGCGGCGCTCGAAGGCGGCGCGATGGCGCCGGAGAATTACACGCGGCTGCAAGCGGTGCAGTATCAGCTGCTGCGGATGTGGCGGCGCTGATGCTTCGTCGCCTTCGCGGGGGCGACGCGGTTTAGTAACCCATCAGGCTGAGCACTTCCTTGCGGCTGCGGTCGTCCTCAAGGAAGCAGCCGAGCAGCTGCGCTCGTCACCATGCCGACGCCGGGGGTGCGCACGCCGCGGCCGGTCATGCAGCCATGCTGCGCGTCGATCACCACCGCGACCCCCTGCGGCTTCAGATTGTCCCAGATGCATTGCGCGACTTCGGCGGTCAGCCGTTCCTGCACCTGCAGCCGACGCGCATAGCCGTTGAGCACGCGCGCGAGCTTGGAAATGCCGACGACGCGGTCGCGCGGCAGATAGGCGATCGACGCCTTGCCGGTGATCGGCGCCATATGATGTTCGCAGTGCGACTGGAACGGAATGTCGCGCAGCATGACGATCTCGTCATAGCCGCCGACCTCTTCGAAGGTGCGCGACAGGTGGACCGCCGGATCCTCGGCATAGCCCTGGCAATATTCGAGCCACGCCCGCGCGACGCGCTTCGGCGTGTCGATCAGCCCCTCGCGCGCGACGTCGTCGCCGGCCCAGGTGATCAGCGTGCGGACCGCGTCGAGGACATCGTCCGGCACCACCGGCTTGCCGTCCGGCCCCACTTCCACCTTCGTCATCCGCCCGCTTTCACTGTTGCTTTCATGTCGCACATTTCGGCGCGATTGTGCCATTACGCAACCCCGGCCTGCGAAGAATTTCCTGTCCCGAAACAAGTTTACGTTGCGGAATCGGAGCTTTTTTCAGCCACGACAAAGCAAGAAAATTTCCGGAAACATCGCTGAACAAGTCCCTTGACGCTATCGTCAACTAAGCGCAGTTTTAACGCATTACAGAACCTGCCGAAGCAGGTCGTGATCGGAGATGCCGGCGTCAGTCCCCGGGCGCCGGTGGGGAGAGGACGATGCCCAGCACGGCTGGCTACACATATTTGCGCTCGCGCTGGATCGACGAGGTCCGGCGCCCGTAGTCATGTCTGGGCATATCCCCTCCCGATTGGAGCGATGCAATTGGGCGGCCCGCGGACGCGGGCCGAAAAAGGGAGGCTAAATATGAAGTTCAAGGCACTGATCGGCACCTCGATCCTTGCGATGTCGGTCGCGTCGCCGGCCTTTGCGCAGGATGCGGCGGACGAGACCGAACGCGACGCCTTTGGCGGCGAGATCGTCGTCACCGCGCAGCGGCAATCCGAACGCCTGCAGGATGTTCCCATCGCGGTCAGCGCCTTTTCGACCGAAGCCCTCGAGGCCCAGCAGATCAAGACGCCGTCGGATCTTCAGTTGACCCTGCCCAACGTCACCTTCACCAAGACCAACTTCACCGGCGCCAGCTTTACCATCCGCGGCATCGGCGACCTTTGCGTCGGCACGACCTGCGACAGCGCGACCGCGATCCACCTGAACGGCGACCCGCTGTTCTCGACCCGCCTGTTCGAGACCGAATTCTTCGACCTCGAGCGCATCGAGGTGCTGCGCGGGCCGCAGGGTACGCTGTTCGGCCGCAACGCGACCTCGGGCGTGGTCAACGTCATCACCGCCAAGCCCAAGCTCGGCGCGTTCGAAGTCGCAGCCGAGGGCGAATATGGCAATTACAACTCGATCAAGGGCAAGGGGATGGTCAACATCCCCGTCGGCGACACGCTGGCGCTGCGCGTGGCGGGCATCTACCTGAACCGCGACGGCTATACGAAGAACCTGTTCCTCGGCAACCGCATCGACGACCGCGACCTTTATTCGGTGCGCGGTTCGATCCGCTGGGAGCCGACCCCCGACACGACGGTCGATTTCCTGGCCTCCTATTTCCACGAGCGCGACAACCGCACGCGCATCCAGAAACAGCAGTGCCAGCGCGATCCGACCGGCATCCTCGGCTGTCTGAACACCCGCCGCGACAATGCGCCCTTCAACGGCAATGCGACCTTCACGGCGGCGCTGACGTCGAAGGAGTTTCTGGCGACCCAAGGCATCCCGACCGCCTTTGCGCTCGGCAGCCTCTATGGCCCCGACGTCTATGCCAACACGACGATCCCCAGCGATCCGCGCGTCGTGAACACGGCTTTCACGCCGCAATATTTCACCAGCGAACTGACGCTGCAGGGCCAGATCGAGCATAATTTCGGGCCGGTGGCGCTGCAGATTTCGGGCCAGTACCAGAAGGTCAAGCTCGACTCGATGCAGGACTACAACAGCAATGTCGGCAACCGCGCGCTTTACGCGCCGGCGCTGAACACGCTGGCCTTCTTCGCGGCCAACGGCATCCCCACCGGGTTGCCAGCGCCCGCTCCGGCCTTCGTCCCCGGCTCGGCCGCCTATTTCGCGCCGATCGCCGCGGCGATCATGCCGCAGGGGCCGAACGGCCCGCTCTGCACCTCGATGCCCGAAGAAACCGGCTTCGGCTCGTTCGGCGGCAACAGCATCTGCGACGCGACCTCGCTGCAGTTCGACCGTTCGAACCAGTATAACAGCAGCTGGTCGACGGAAGCGATCCTGACCAGCGACTTCGACGGTCCCTTCAACTTCCTGGTCGGCGGCATCTATGCCGATTACCATCTGACCGAGAACAGCTATTATGTGAACGCCTTCCCGATCGACTATCTGACGGGCGTTCTCGGCGCTTTCAACAGCTTCGCCAACGGCCTGCCGCCGTCCTTCCTGGCGACGCCCTTCTTCCGCAACAACACCGACGATCTGAAGATCAAATCCTATGGCATCTTCGGCGAGGCCTATTTCGAATTCAGCGACCGGCTGAAACTGACCGCCGACCTGCGCTACAACAACGACAAGAAGAGCGTGCTGGCGCGGTCGACCCTGGCGAGCTTCCTGACGCCGATCGGCCTCGGCGGCACCGTCTTCGATTCACCCTTCGTCGGATCGTTCGACGCCGATCCGGGCACGCCGGGCAACCAGATCATCCAGGCCCGCAGCGTCAAGTTCAACAAGCTGACCGGCCGCGCGGTGCTCGACTTCAAGGTCACCGACGACAATCTTCTCTATATTTCCTATTCGCGCGGCTACAAGTCGGGGGGCATCAACCCGCCGTTGCAGCCGATCTTCGCGGTTCCGGAAAGCTTCAAGCCCGAACAGGTCGATGCCTTTGAAATCGGCTCGAAAAACACCTTCGGCAATGGCGCGTTGCAGTTGAACCTGACGGCCTTCTATTACAAGTACAAGGACCTGCAGCTCAGCAAGATCGTCGCCCGCACCGCGGTCAACGACAATATCAACGCCAATATCTGGGGCTTCGAAGCCGAAGCGATCGTCCGCCCCGACCCCAACTTCGTCGTCAACCTCGGCTTCAGCTATCTGAACACCGAAGTCTCGGGCGATAATTTCAGCAGCAATCCGCGCGACTTCGGCGGGGGCCGCGAAGACGCGGTGATCATCAAGGACATCACCAACGCCGCGAACTGCGCCGTCGCCTCCACCTCGGGCAGCGTTGCGGGGGTCAATGGCTATGTCAACCAGATCAACGCGCTGATCAACGCCGGGGCCTTTGCCGCCAATGGCGTGCAGGGCGGTGCCGGGCTGCAGGGCACGACGCCCTTCCCGTCCGACGGCGGGATCAAGTCGACCGGCGCGTTCAGCATCTGCGGCGTCCTGCAGGCCGCCGCCGCGACCGTCGGCCCGGCTTTCGGCGGGGTCGAGGTCTTCTCGGCCAGCATCCCGGTCAACCTGAAGGGCAACAAGCTGCCGCAGGCGCCGAACTATAAATTCTCGGCGGGCGCGCAGTATACGATCAACTTCGACAACGACATGTCGCTCGTCCCGCGCTTCGACCTCGCCTACACCGGCGACAGCTATGGCAGCATCTTCAACGGCAACGTCAACAAGATCAAAGGCTATGCGCAGGTCAACGCCCAGCTCCAGCTGAACGGCGCCGACGACAAATGGTATGTGAAGGGGTTCATCCAGAACATCTTCGACTCCAACAGCGTCACCGGCCTGTATGTGACCGACCAGTCGTCGGGCAACTATACCAACATCTTCACCCTCGAACCGCGCCGCTACGGCATCGCGGCGGGCGTGAAGTTCTAAACGTCCCCGGCGGCACCGCCGAAAAGAAAACCCGGCCTCTCGGCGGAGAGGCCGGGTTTTTTCTTGCCCGAAGGCCGTGAACCGAAAGCGGGGAGCGGACCGGCCGCCCCCGCTCTTCCCCAGTTCAGAATTTGAAACGGCCGGTCACGCCATAGGTGCGCGGCTGGCTCGGGTAACCCGAGACGCTGCCCGCCTGGGCGACCGCCGGGAAGATCGTCGTCAGATATTGCGCGTTGGTGAGGTTGCGGCCCCAAACACCCAGTTCCAGACCATTGTTCAGCTTGACGGTGAAGGACGCGTTCAGGCTGTTGACCTCGCGCTTCAGATTCTGCGCGACGCTCATCGGCAGGCCGGTCAGGCCTTCGACGATCTGGACGGGGCTTTCATAGGCATAGTCGACATGCGCGATCGCCTTTGTCCCGCCGGCGAATTCGTAGGTGTAGGTGCCGCCGACCGAGAAGGAGAGTTCGGGGATGCCCGCGGGCGTGGTGCCCGAGATGTCGCCGAACGCCGAATTGACGAAGCTATCGTATTTGGCGTCGAGATAGGTCGCCGCCAGCGACAGGTTGAGCCCGTCGACCGGCCGTACCGAACCGTCGAATTCGATGCCGAAGGTCGACTGCTTGCCGGCGTTCGCCAGCGCGAAGCCGGTGCCGGTGAAGATGTTCGACTGGAAGCCCTTGATCGACTGCTTGAACACCGCGAGGTTCAGGGCCGCGACCGACCATTGGCCCTTCAGTCCGAATTCGTAGACGGTCGATTCCTCGGGATCGGCAAAGCGCGAGCCGGTGCCCAGGTTGTTTACCCCAAGCCCGCCCGAGATGATCGTCGGCAGGTCCGAAGCCAGCGGGCGGCTGTCGCGCGACAGGTTGACCGAGCTGGCCTTGAAGCCCGTCGCATAGGTCGCATAGATATTGACCGTGTCGGTCAGCTCATAAGCGGCGCGGATGCTGTACGACAGGTCGCCGTCGTTGGTCTTGCCCGGCTCGACCGCGTTGGGCAGGTTCAGGAAGGGCGGCAGGAACTGCAGCGGCCGCAGCGCCAGCAGCGGATTGACCGCGGCATTATTCTGGTTCGCCTCGGCGAAAGCCGCCGCACCGGCGCTGACCTGACCGAAGGCGGCGGGCTGCGCCTGCGCGAAGGCGCCGATTTCGGCCGCGGTCGCGAGGCGCCCGAGGCCCAGGAGGTTGCCGACGGTCGTCGCAATGCCCTGCTGGGTGATGGCGGTCCGCCCGATGCCGACCAGATCGAGGCCCGAGAAGACGTCGCTGCTGATCACATTGGTCGAGAAGCGCTTGCGGTCCTTCGTATAGTTCGCGCCGACCGTCAGCGTCAGCCGGTCGGTGACTTCGAAATCGACCGTCCCGAAGATCGAGAAGGCCTCGTCCTTCAGCCGGTAGGATTCGTCGAGACCGTCGCCCTGCCGGAAGAACTGGCCCGTATAGAGCCCCGGATTGCCGAGGATGCCGCCGATCTGCTGTTCGAGGCCCGCAACCACCGCGTTTCCGGCGGCACGCGCATTCGGCGAGCTCAGGACCGCGGCGGGATTGATCAGCGCGCCGGCATAGGGGCGGAAATCGGCACCGAAGCGGATGTCGTTCTTCTGCTTGATCTTCTCGTTGAAATAATAGCCGCCGAGCAGGAAGTTGATCGGGCCATCGAAGTCCGAGGTGACCCGGAATTCCTGGGTGAACGTATTGATGCCCAGATTCTGGCTGTTCTCGCCGATCAGGTCGGCGCCGGTGAAGTCCGAATCCTGGTTGGTGAGCGCGCGCACCTGACGATAGGCGGTGATCGAGGTCAGCGCGAGCGCCCCGAGGTCATAGTCGATCTGCGCCGAGCCGCCATAATTCTCGATCTCGTTCGACGACAGGAAATTATTGTAGACGTCGTAGGAGAAGGGATTGTTCGCATCGACGCTGGGGCCGCCCACGAGCGCGTTGGTGATCGCGACGGTCGGGCCCGCGATGACGTTGCCGGCGATGCAGCAATTTTCGTCGATCTTGTCATAGTCGCCGATCAGGCGGATCGACAGCGCGTCGGTCGGTTCGAACAACAGCTGGCCACGCACGCCCCAGCGGTTGCGGTCGTTGACGTCGGTGCCGAGCTTCAGGTCCTGCGCATAGCCGTCGCGGCGGTTGTAGTTGCCGCCGATCGAGAAGGCGACGGTGTCGCCGATCGGGCCGGTGACGTCGCCCTTGACGGTGATCGCGTCGTAGTTGCCATAGGTCGCCTCGATCGAGCCGCCGAATTCATATTGCGGCTTCTGCGTCACGATGCTGATGACGCTAGGCCGATGCGTTCTTGCCGAACAGGGTCGACTGCGGGCCGCGCAGCACTTCGATGCGCTCGACGTTCGGAAGATCGCCGATCTGGGCCGCCGAGCGCGAGCGATAGACGCCGTCGATGAAGACGCCGACCGAGGGTTCGATGCCGGCGTTGTTGGCGCCGTTGCCGAAACCGCGGATGATGAAGTTGGTGTTGGCGCTCGACTGCAGCTGCGACACGCGCAGGCTGGGCACCGACGACTGCAGGTCAATGAGGTCGCGGATCTGCGATTCCTCGAGCTGCGCCGCCGAGGTCACCGAGACGGCGACGGGCGTGTCCTGCAGCGTCTGGGCGCGCTTCGACGCGGTAACGATGATGTCGTTGCCATAGTCGGTATCGTCGGCGGCGGGCGCCGCGGCATCGGCGGCGGTATCGTCGGCCGGCGCGGCGTCCTGGGCAAAAGCGAAAGCGGGGGTGGTTGCGGCGCACAACATGGTGGCGCCCAACAGGATGTTGCGCAAGGTCATGGGTGTCTCTCTCTCCAACCCGTCGAAGCGCGGCCTGCCTAGCCAAAGGAGGGGATGCTCCAGCGGGAACCCGCCGCTCTAGCCGCCCGGTTCGGGCCGTCAACGAGATGCTGCGGAAACCGCCCCTTTTTCCTGCGGCTTAGTGACTTTATGGCAACAGTCGATATCATCCGGAACGCCGGGCACGCAGCGCGGTCGCCGGGGGGCCACGGGATTTTTGCTCTTGCGGGCATGGGACGGGGCGAAATCGAGGAGGATCGAGATGCGGGCAGGACGAGCGGCGACCAGCATCCGGTCGGGTGTCACCTGGATCGCCAAGCTTCTTCTGGTCGTCGTGTCGCTGGTCGAAAAGACCGTCGATCTTGTTGCCGAACCCGTCGCCCGCCTGATGCTGCGCGGGGCATCGCCCGGCCTGCGCTGGGGGATGGTGCTGGCGTTGCTCACGGCCTCGGTCGCGGGCGTCGTGCTTGTCCCCCGGCCCTGGTGGCTGCCGATCGCCATCGTCGGACTGCTGATTCTGGTTTCGGTATTCCGGGAATGGCAGAAGGGCGAAACGCTGCGCGACCGCATTCTCGACCGCCACACCGACGAGAACCCGGATGCCGTGCCCGATCATCTGGCGCTCAATGCCATCGCAGCGCTCTATATCATTCCCCTGTTCGCAGCCGTTTTCCTTCGCCTTCACGAATGGACCGGAGGATTCAGCAACGATCCGTCGCCGCTGGAATTCGTCAGGCTGAGTTTCGACAATCTGATCGACGTGGTGACGCTCGACGTCGGCGGCGCGCTGAATCTCAATATGGCCACAACCGCCGCCGAGGCGCCCTGGGCGAAAGCCGCGGTGGTCATCCAAAAAGCCCTGCTGGCGGCCATGTTCCTGGGAGCAGCTTCATCGCTCGTTCGTTCCAGACAGGCGGCCGACGACAGCATCAAGGTGCTGGACACCTATCCCGACATCGTGCTGCGGCTCGGGAGCCGCGGTCTCGATCGGCTTCGCCAGCGGCTCGCGGACCCGCCACCCGATCCGCCCAAGACCGATAATCTGGCGCTGCTGCGCACCAGCGCGGCCTACGCGCTGTTGACAGAGACGTTGGCGTCCGGATCGCCGCCCGGATCGACCACCGCGACCTGGATCGCCACGCGCCTGCGCGACCGCAATCTGATGGACAAGGTCGCGGGGCGACTGAAAGCCTATGGCGATTTTTTCGACATTCAGGACAAGGATTTCCAGTTCGACGACGAATATCGGGCGGACATGGACAGGGTCGGCGCCAGGCGGCTGCGGCTGAAGACGGGGCGTTTCGGCGTCCATCCCACGAGCAATCCGCCCAGCGCCGAGGAAATCTATCACGACGACGATGTTCGCGATGTCTGCGAATCCCTGCGCTATATGGCGGCGATGCACGAACCCACGCCCTGGACGGACGACGTCTGGGTTCCGATCAATATCTTCCTGAAATGCAACAGTCCGGCGATCCGCTCGGCGGCGGCGACCTATGCCCGCAACTATGCGACCTATGCGACCGAAGCGGCGCCGATGGCGGGTCATCTGCTCGCGGCACTGGCCGTGGAAAACAACCGCGAAGCGATGCTTGCCCAATTGCACGCGCTGCGTCCATTCGCTGTCCGCGATGCGGATGCGATCGCGACCGTCTGGCCGTTACTGGATACGGACGACCGCGACATCCGGCGAGCCGCCGCTGCCGTCCTCGTCGCATCGAACGACCCCGCAGCGATCGGCGCCGACCGGTTGAAGCGCATGGCGGAAAGCCCTGACCCCTATGTGCAGAAAAGCAGCGCCTATCTGCTCTACGGAGCCTGTGAGGCCGGCGGGACCCTTGGCGTTGATCTGCTCGACCATGCGGACCCCCTTGTCCGGATCGCGGCACGAAACCAGGTGCGCGGCACGGAGTCGGTCGCGGCGGCTCAAAAGCTGGCCCGCGCCCTGCTGGCCGATCCGGATGACGCGGCAGACCGGCGCCACCTCTTGCTGGCAGCGATTCCGGAAAACAGCCGGAACGCACGATTGATGGCCCTTGTCGGCCGCATCATCGAGACGCACCCCCGGCCGGTGGCCGCCGAGTATGGCGTCTACTGCGCCATGAAAATGAAGGCCGCATCGCTGGCGGAGACGATCCGGCGCCGCATCGAGCGCGAGCGGTCTGCCGGCTCGCTCGATAGGTCCTTTCTGATCGCGGCCGCCGATGCGGCGGGGTCGTTCGGCGACGCAGAAGCCATCCCGTTCCTGGAATGGCTGAGCCAGAGCGACGACGACTTCCTCGTCGAAACCGCGCAACGGAATCTCGCCCGGTTGCGGAGCGTGCCGGACCAGGAAAATTAGAGCATCGTGCGTTAAACCTGAACCGCCTCCCCGAGCCCTTCGGCTGCCTTGCAGGCGCTCAGGATAAGCTTCGGCCTCCGGGCCGAAGACGAGGGGCTATACCGAGCGAAGTCGAGGCAGCGAGCAGTTTCTCGCTTCGCTCGAACGAGCCCCTCGTCTTCGCTCGGGGATACGGAGTGATTCAGATTTCACGTAATTTGATGTGGAGACGCTCCCCCGTCCCTCGCGCCCGGCGATGGCGCGCTGTTCGACCGTAGGAAATATCGCGACAGGTGCACCAAAAGGGATGCGCTAGTGGCGCACACGCGCTGTTACGGTCGCCTAACCTTGGATTTACGGAAGTTTATGGTGCCTGGGGACGGGATCGAACCGCCGACACTGCGATTTTCAGTCGCATGCTCTACCAACTGAGCTACCCAGGCACGGCCTTGGCGGGGCCGACCGGCCCGCTGGCGAGCGGCGGCTATAGGCAGGGTGCGGCGTCCTGTCCAGCACCTTTGTTGCGCCCTTTTCGCACGCTACTCGTCGGTGAAATTATCCTGGTCGGCGGTGCCGTCGGCGGGCTGATCGGCCGGCACGCGATAGCCCTCGCCGAACCAGCTGAGCAGGTCGCGATCGCGGCAGCCGCGGCTGCAAAAGGGTTTGAACGCGTCGGCGCGCGGCTTGCCGCAGAGCGGACAGGCGCGCGCCTTGACGGAGGATTTACTGGGCATGGCCCGTTCCTTTGATGGCCGCGTCGGCCGTGATTTCGACCGGACGTCCGGTGCGGGTCTGCAGCATATGGGTCCACGCAGGGCGCGCCGCAATATGCTCCGCCACCGCGGGTCGCGCGGTCAGCCGCAGCGTCCCCGTCCCCGTTGCGCGCTCGGCCTGACGCAGCAGCAGCGCGGCGTCGGTGGCGACCGGGTCGAAGCGGACCTGCTCGATCAGCGACGGACGCTCGCGGCGGCGGATGATCTGCAGGAAACCGAATCCGTTAACGGCCGTGCGCTCGAACGGCTGGGGCAGCAGCGCGTCCACGAGCGCGTCGATCGCCTGCCGCTCGGCGCGGCCCGGCAACGACGGAAAATCGACCCCGATCGACCCGCCGACATCGCAGCAGCGAACGACATGGACCGCGGCGCGCGCGCCGGCCTTTGCGAGCGTCATCGCGTCACCCTCGCCGTCGATGTCGATCAGCAGCATCGCCGGAGTGGCGTCCACCCAGAGCGCGCCGCCGGGAAAGGGCCAATGGCCGGTACGGACATGGTCGATCATTTCGGACCAGCCCGCCGCCTCCAGCCGGTCGGGGCTAGGCCGCGTGAAGATCGCTCACCGGGATGCCGCTCGCCGCGATGCGCGCGCGCAGATCGGGCCCGGCGCCTGCCACCGCGCCGGGTTCGGCCAGCCGCGCCCGCGCCGGCTTGTCGCGCCCGCGTTCGCGCAGCGCCATGCGCGTGATCTCGACGGTCAGCCGCGCGCCGACCGGCGTGGCTGCCGGAGCCTCCGCCAGGCTCGCCTGCGGTTCGCCCGGCGCATCGAGCGCGACGACTGCGCCGCCCCCGCCTTTCCGGGCTTCGACCAGTTTCGCGGCGATGACGGCGCCTAGCCCGCGGCCGCTCGCCCTCGCGTTCGATCCGCGCTTCGACGATTTGGCCGTTCTCGACCAGCGCGGCGCGCGCTTCGCCGATGCCGGCTTCGTAGAGCCACTCAGCCAAGCGGAACGCCCGCGCTGCTCAGCAGGCCGCGCGTTTCGAACAGCGGCAGGCCGACCACGTTCGAATGGCTGCCCGACAGGAAGCGGACGAAGCTCTCCGCCCGGCCCTGGATCGCGTAGCCGCCCGCCTTGCCCATGCCCTCGCCGCTCGCGACATACCAGTCGACCTCGGCGGCGCTGAGCACCTTGAAGGCGACGATGGTATCGACGGTCCGCACGCGCGGGCGCCCGTCGGTCCCGACCACGCATATGCCCGACCAGACATGGTGCCGCCGCCCCGACAACAAGCCGAGCATCCGGCGCAGATCGGCCTCGTCGGCCGGTTTTTCCAGGATACGGCGCCCGACGGCGACGGTCGTGTCGCCCGCCAGCACCACCTCGTCCGCAGCGCGCGTGACCGCGAGCGCCTTGCCCTCGGCGAGCCGCGCGACATAGGCGCGCGGCAGTTCGCCCTTCAGCGGGGTCTCGTCGATTTCGGGAGCCGCGATACGCGCGGGGATCAGGCCGATGCGCGCGAGCAGTTCGCGCCGCCGCGGCGATGAGGATGCGAGGACCAGATTCACGCGGGATCCTCCCGCGTCGTTCAGGACGGTCCGGGGCCGCCGCGACCCGGCATGAAGCGATAGGTGATCCGGCCCTTGGTCAGATCATAGGGGGTAAGCTCGACGAGCACCTCGTCACCCACCAGGACGCGGATGCGGTTCTTGCGCATCTTGCCTAGGCCGTGTGGCCCAAAATCTCGTGGTCGTTTTCCAGTCGGACGCGAAACATCGCGTTGGGAAGCAGTTCGACCACCTGGCCGCGCATTTCCAGAAGTTCTTCTTTCGCCATCAATCCTCAAGGGTCTCGAATAATCAGGATGCGCGCCCATAGCGCCAAAAACCGCCGATGGAAAGCAATCTGTCACCCGGCGGGATTGTGCTTTGCGAGGAAGGCGTCGAGGCGGTCGAACCAATCCTTCAGGTTCGCGGGGTCCGAAAAGCCATGGCCCTCGTCCTTGTAGGCGACATATTCATAATCGCTCTTTCCCGCCTTCTTGAGCGCCGCGACGAGCTTCTTCGACTGGCTGATCGGGACATTGCTGTCGTCCTCGCCATGCGCGATCAGGATCGGGCGCGTCAACCGCGCGGCCTGCTGCGTCGGCGAGACCGAGGCAAGGTCGAACGCTTCCTCGCTCGGCCACCCGCGCCTGCCAGCTCTTGCTGGCCTTCTTGGTCAGATAGCGGCGGTCATATTTCAGCATCGCGTCCCAGTCGGCGACCCAGGCGAAGCTTGCCGCGCAGCGATAGCGTTCGGGATTGCGGATCGCCGCCCACAGCGCGGCATAGCCGCCATAGGAGGCGCCCACCATGCAGACGCGCGACTTGTCGACGATCCCCTCGGCGACCAGCCAGTCCATCCCGTCGTCGAGGTCGTCCTGCATCGCGCGCCCGATCTGGCCGATCCCGGCGTCGCCGAAGGCGGTGCCATAACCGCCCGAGCCGCGATAATTGGGCTGCAGCACCGCATAGCCGCGATTGGCGAGCAACTGGACCTCGGGATCGTAATCGAGCTTGTCTCGCACGCCATAGGGGCCGCCGTGCGGCAGGATGACGAGCGGCAGGCCCTTGGCCTCGCGGCCCTTCGGGAGCGTGAGAAAGGCCGGAATCTCTGTTCCATCGCGCGCCTTGTAGCGCACCGCCCTGGTCACCGCGAGCAAGTCGGGCGACAGCGACTGGAGCTGCGCGGCGACCACCGCCATCTCACGCGTCTTGCGGTCGAGCAGGAAATAGACGCCCGGGTCGTCAGGCGCGGTCCCCAGGATCAGCATCCGGTTTTCGTCGCGGCTGCGCGAGACGACCCACGCCTGCAAGTTGGGAACGGCGCGGTCGATCTGAGCCTGCAGCTTCTTCGCATCGGCGTCGAACCACAGGACGCGCTCGCGATCGTCGGTGAAGGATACGCCCTCGAGCGCCTTGCCGTCGGGAGTCAGCCAGTAATCGTCGATGTCATATTCGTCGCTGCCATAGACGAGGTCGCCGATCTCGCGCGTGCTGTAATTGAATTTGTAGAGCGCCTGCCGCCCGGTCTTTTCCTCGCTCAGGACATAGCCCTCGTCCGACCCGGTCACGACCTTGGCGATGTCGAAAAAGGCCTCCTTGTCGCCGGGACGCATCGCGCCGATCAGCTTGAAGTCGTCCTCGGTCCCCTTGCGGTAATAATAGCGGACCTTGCGGCCTTCCCAGCCGACCCCGGCGCGCACGATGCCCGCGTCGTCGGCGTACCATTCCCATACCGGCTGGCGCGGGCGCACCACCTCCGACATCTTGCCGTCGGGCAACGATACGCGAAACACCGAGGGATAGTCATAGATGCTGCGCTGTATCGACAGCAGCAGATAGCGCCCATCGGGATCGACGAACAGGATGTCATCGCCCTCCAGCCCCTGCCCCTCGCGCGAGATGACGCTGGTCGCTCCGCTCGCGACATCGTGAAGCAGCAGGATCGACTTGTAGGCCTCGACCCCCATGAACAATGTATTGCGCCCGACGCTGGCAAGGATGTGCCCGTTGCCCGCCCAGCGGCTCCAGTTGAGATCGACCTGTTCGGGAACCGCGAAACCCGAAATCTTGCCCCCCGTCGCGTCGCGATAGGCGACATATTCGACACCGCCGGCGCGGCGGCGGAACAGGATGCGCAGCCCGTCGGGGGACAGCTTGGCATCCGAGAACTCGGGCAATTGCGCAAGGTCGGCGGTCGCAATCCTCGAGGGAGGCGCGCCGGTTGCCGGCTGTCGCTTCATATGCCATGGCCGCGGGCGCAAATGCCGCCAGCGCCAGCACCGCAAATCCCGATAATATCCGCTTGATCATCCCCGCCCCCGGTTACCCCCTTTGTTGATAAGGCGGGGAAAAATCAAATCAACAGCCGTGTCAACCGACCAGTCGCAAGCGCCGCGCCACGCGCCAGCCGACGGTCTTGGCCCAGGCGTAGCTCGGCCAGCGCGGCGGCATCGCGGGATCGAGTCCCATGCGCCGCAGCGCGGCATTGGCGGCATGCGCCTCGGACTCGCGATAGCTCCACTCGCTGCGCCAGGTGATCGACAGCGAGATCGACGGCGCGTCGCCATTGGCGACATAATGCGGCGCCATGACCGGCATGAGCACGGCATCGCCGGGGGCGAGCGGCACGCGCTGCTGGCCGCCCTCATAGCTTTCTTGCCACGGCAGGTTGCGGTGGCCGCCGCTATGATAGCGCTCGTGCTCGCGCCGATGCGCGAAGCGTTCGTCGCCCGCGGGCCAGACGTTCATCACCTTGGCGCCGCGCAGTTGCAGCAGGATGTTGTGCTCGGGGTCGAAGTGGAACGGCGTGATCGAGCCGGGCGACGAAATGAAGATGAAGCCCTGCGGGGTGAGCATCGCGCCGGTGCGCGGTTCGACGACGGGCTTCAACTCGTCGAGGAGCGCCATCAGCAGGCCGCGATACGCCTCTTCGGTCTCGATATTCTTGAGCACCGCCCAGCTGCGGTTCGTGTCGATCGTGCGAATCGTCTCGCCGATCGACAGGCCGTTCGACGGCACGTCCTCGGGCAGGATACCGATCGGCACATCGCCCGGATTATATTCGACCTGTCCTGCCGGCAGGTGCTCGCCGAGCGCGGCGAGGGCCTCGATCGACAGCAGCGGATGGTCGGGCAAGCGGTGGCGCAGCAGCCCCGCTTGCGAAGGATAGAGCGCCGCCATCGTTTCGAGCGTTTCGGCAGGAAAGACGCGGGTGTCGATCTTTTGGTGCGCGGTCATGACGGGTCCCGGTCGTGGGCCGATGCGGCGGGTTCCGGTTCGGGTTTCCAGCGCCGCCACAGCTTCTCGGCCCGGGCGAGCATCGAAAAGCGCAGGCGGTCGGCGCGCCCCGCCAGCGGCACATTGACCCAGACGAGCGCGCGGCGTTCGCGCCACACGCTGTCGATCATCGGGTGGCCGGGCGCGGCACAGCTGTCGACCCATTGGATGCGGCTGTCGCCGAGCAGATCGAGATCCGCCTGTTGCAACAATACGCCGGGGGAGAAGCGCGCATGATCCTCGTCGAACGCGGTCTTGAACGAATAGCCGCCGGGCGGGCAAAGAAAGTTGACCAGCATCGCGAGCGGCTCGGCCGTCGAGATCGAGCGCGCGCATGTCGAGCCGTCCGGCCGCCGCCGCGCCGGCGAGGATCGCACGGAACCACGCCTCGGTGTCGCCGTGGCTGGCGAGCGCCGAGCCGGCCCGGCCCTTCCAGCCGCGCGCCTCGAGGTCGAGGAAGGCGTCGGTCCAGGGTTCGACCGGCTCGTCCGCCGACCAGCGCCGAAAGGCAACGGCGCCCTGTTCGGCGAGGCGGTTCGCCTGCCGCACGGTGTTCCTTGCGCTTCTTCGCACGCACCGCCGCGTCCCAATATTCGGCCGGCGACAGGTCGCTTTCGAGCAGCGCGCGTTCTTCACGGTGGACAATCTCCGCATCGCCGCCCCGCGCGCGGGCGACATCGGCGAGCGCGCGGTGGAGCGGACCATCCCCGGTCAGCCGCGGCACATGCACCATCGTCTTCGCCCAGGGCGCGGCGTCGCACCAGCCGAGCAGGATCGACCAGAACAGCCTTTCGAACCCGGCGCGAACCAGCGGCGCGCCGTGGAAATGATTGGGGTGCGCCCAGCCGGTGACGTGTCGAAGCGGCAGGCGGCCATAATGGCGCGCGGGCGCCAGCGGCATCACGCCGATCACCGGCCCATCGGCGCCGTCCCGAACCATCACCAGCCGCGCCTGCCGCTCGGGGTCGAGCAGGTGGAGCGCCGATTGCAGGCACCAGCGTTCGACGAACGGATTGGGCTCGCTCGCCTCGCCGGCGACCGCATCCCACGCCGCGGCGAGCGGCGGCGACAGCGCGAGCGGATCGACGACGCGCACGGCCAGCGGCGCGGCACTCGCGGGCACAGGCGTGCCATCGACGGGAAAGGCGGGGTGGACCGTCATCGGGGTCAGGCTAGCAGGCAGGGGTTAAGATGAGGTGGCCGGATGGACAAGCGGGTTGGCCGGTTTGGGGCGGGAGCTGCCGTTCCCCGGCGCAAGCCGGGGTCCATGAGGAGTGGGCAGTGTTTGGTATCTGGGCCCCGGCTTGCGCCGGGGAACGGGTGGGCTGAAACAAGGCAATCGCGGTCAAGCCGCCCCATGAATCCCGTTCGTGTCGAGCGAAGTCGAGACACCCGAAGGCGCACGCGGCCGATGGGTGTCTCGACTTCGCTCGACACGAATGGACATAGAGGACAGTCCGCTCCCCGCTCCAAAGCCGACGTCCGCCCACGAATTCCGACTAAATCCCGAACAGCTTCGCCAGCGACTTTTCCAGCATGAAGAATTGCCAGATCAGCCGCCCATGGTCGCGGCGCCCCGACTGGTGCGCCGACACGATGCGCTCGATCTCGGCCATGTCGAACCAGCCCGAACGCGCGAGGGTCGATGAGGTCGCGAGCGCCCGCGCCTGCTCGACGAGCGCGCCGCGGAACCAGTGCGATACCGGGGTCACGAACCCCATCTTGGGGCGGTAGAGAATGTCGTGCGGCAGATAGCGTTCCATCGCCTGCTTCAGGATCGCCTTGCCCGTGCCGCCCTTCACCCGCATCGACGCGGGCAGCGAGGCGGCGAATTCGACGAGGCGATAGTCGAGCAGAGGCTCGCGCGCCTCGATGCTCACGGCCATGCTCATCCGGTCGGTCTTGGTCAGGATGTCGCCGGGCAGCCAGATCATCAAATCGGCATATTGCGCCCGGTCGAGCGGCTCGCGCGCGGGTGCATCGGCCATCGCCTTCCAGTAGCGCGCCTCCGCGACATGATCGCCCAGAGCCGTCTTCGCCGCATCGTTGAACAGCCGCGCGCGCTGGCCGGGGCCAGTGACGCCAACGGCCTCCGCATAGCCCTCGGCGCCGCTCTTCGACAGGCTGGCGAGCGTCGCCCTCGCCCGCAGGGGGCGCGGCGCCCAGTCCATCTGCGGCCAGACCTTCGCGAGCGGGCCGAGCAGATTGCGGCGCAGCACAGCGGGGATCAGCCCGCGCAATTTCTCTTCCTGATGCTGGAACACCAGCCGGCGATAGCCGCGCGAACGCCTCGTCGGCACCGTCGCCCGACAGCGCCACCGTCACCTCCTCGCGCGCGAGTTCGCACACGCGGTATGTCGGCAAAGCGCTGGCGTCGGCAAAGGGTTCGTCGAACATATCGGCGATCCTGTCGACCAGATCGAAATCCCCCGACGACACGGTGCGGGTGCGGTGGTCGGTCGCGAAACGTTCGGCGATCGCCTGTGCATATCCGGTTTCGTCGAGCGCCGCCTGGTCGAAACCGATTGTGCAGGTCTTGACCGCCTTGCTGCTCGCCTCGGCCATCAGCGCGACGACGGCGCTGCTGTCGACCCCGCCCGACAGGAAAGCCCCGAGCGGCACGTCGGCGACCATGCGGTCGATCACGGCGGCGCGCATCAGATGGACCAGATGTTCGGCGGCCTCGCCTTCGCTCGCCCGGATGCGCTTCGAAAAATCGGGCGACCACCAGCGCGTCGGCGCGGGCACCGGCTTGCCGCGTTCGAGCAGCAGATAATGGCCGGCGGGCAGCTTCTGCACGCCCGCGACGATGCAATTGTCGTCGGGGACATAACCGAGTGCGAGGAAATCCTCGACCGCCGACAGATTCGCTTCCTGCCGCAGCAGCGGGTGGCGCAGCAGCCCCTTCAGTTCCGACGCGAAGGCCAGCGAGCCGTCCGACAGCCGCGCATGGTGCAGCGGCTTCACCCCCAGCCGGTCGCGGGCGAGGAACAGGCATTGGCGCCGGTGATCGTGCAGCGCGAAGGCGAACATGCCGTTGAGACGCGAGAGGCATTCGACGCCCCATTGGCGCCACGCCGCGATGATGACCTCGGTATCGCCGCTGGTGCGGAAACGGTGCCCGCGCTCCTCCAGTTCGGCGCGCAGTTCGGGGAAATTATAGATTTCGCCGTTGTAGGTCAGCGTCACCGTCTCGTCGTCCGACGCCATCGGCTGCGGACTGCCCGCGACGTCGATGATCGACAGGCGCAGGTGCGCGAGGCCGACGCCGGGCGCGGTCCAGGTGCCGCTGCCGTCGGGGCCGCGGTGTGCCATCGGATGGAGCATCGCGCGCAGCCGCGCCGGATCGACCGGCTTTGCCGTGTCCAGATGATAAAGGCCCGCGATGCCGCACATATTCGGCGAGGCTCTAGCGCAGTTTCAGCGCGCGGTCAGCCATCGCCTGCGCTCCGCCCGACGCGGAAACGAAATCCTTTATCGCCGGCGCGCCCCCTGCCCTTCCTCGCTCGACACGATCAGCGTTAGCGCGCGCGGATCGCCGCCGAACAGGCGCGCCCTGAGCCCGGCCAGTTTCGCGCCGCGCGGGCTGCCGGTCGCGGCGCCATCGACCACGTACCAGGTGGCGGCGTCGCGCAGCACCGGGCCGGGGTGCAGCAGCCGCTCGGTCTTGCCGCCGCCGATCGCGGGGAGCGCCGCGCTCCACGCCCACTCGCTGTCGGGATCGACCGCGCCCTGCCCGAAGGCGACGACCTCGCGCCCTTCGGCCTGCCGTTCATAGCCCCCCAGCGCGACCGCCACGCGGCGCCCACCGGCATCGGCGAAATGGCGCAGCGAGAGCCGGTCGGCACCGTCGAAGCGCGGTGCCCAGGGCGTGCCCCCGCCAATCGTTTCGGTCCAGCCGGCGGGAACCGCGATTTCCATCCCGGCCGGCAGCGGCGCCGAGCGCGCGCCGACGAGCGCGCTCCACCCGGCGAAAAGCAGCGGAACGGCGAGGGCGGCGGGCAGCACCGCCCTCGCCGCGCCCGCGAACCGGGGGACGGCATCCAGCCCCCGCACATCGACCGCGACATCGTTCGCCGGCCGGTCGAACCAGCGCCGCGCCACCAGCATCACGATCAGGATGACGAGCCCGAAGAAGATCCAGCCATAGAAGATATGGTCGATCCCGCCCGCCGCCTCGATCCCCCAGATGTCGGCGGCGACCATCGTTCCCCAGGCGCGCAGCGCATTGGCGAGGATCGTCGTGGCGAGCGCGCTCGCGACGAAGACGATCCGCCGCGGCCAGCTTCGGAAACAGAGGTGCGCCGCGAACACCGAATAAGCGAGCATCGCGATCAGGAAATTGACGCCCGAGCAGGCCTCCGCCACCTCGAAGAAACCCGCGCGCGTCGTGATGAACACGCCCTCCATCCGCGCTTCGAGCCCCGAAAGGTGAAGCAGCCCCATCGAAATATGCGCGGTGAGCGTCTGGAGCAGCGGCACCAGTTCCTCGCCGAACGGCACCAGCAGCAGCGCATAGGCGAGCGGAAAGAGCAGCCCGCGCACCAGTTTCCCGCCCAGCGTCGCGGCGACCGCGCCCTGCAGCATCAGCATCAGCCCGAGCTGGCGGAACAGCCCGACCCCGGCGGCCTCGCCGACGAGCCACACCAGCCCCGCCCCTGCCATCCAGATCAGCGCCGACCACCAGTAAACCGGCGTCAGCGGGCGCAGCAGCGCGGTCCGCTGCGACACCAGCCAGCCGATCATCGGCACCATCAGCAGGCAATGGGTGAAGGTCGAGCTGTGCCACCAGATGCCCGCCATATCGGCAGCGTCGCGATAAAAGAGGGCGAGGATCGCCGCCGCCAGCCCGGCGAGGGCGATCAGATGCGATTGCCAGCGCGTCCAGCTTTTCGGCCGGGTCAGCCTCAGCGTGCCCGCCATCATGCCGCGAGTCCCAGCAATGGACCGAGCGGTGCGAGCCGGGCCTCCCAGCCATAACGCGCGATCATCCGCGCCCGCGCCGCCGCGCCCATCGCAGTCGCGCGCGCGGGATCGTCGAACAGCGCCGAAACCGCCTCCGCGATGCCCGCCGCGGTGTCGGCGACCAGCAGATGCTCGCCCGGCGCGGCGTCGATGCCCTCGGCGGCGGCGGCGCTCGCGACGACGGGCCGCGCCATCGCCATCGCTTCGAGCAATTTGTTCTGGATGCCGCGCGCGAGCAGCAGGGGCGCGACCACCGCATCGGCGGCGGCGAGCCAAGGGCGGACGTCGGGCACTTCGCCGGTGACGATCACGCCGGGCAGCGCGGCGAGCGCCCGGACCTCGTCGGTCGGCGCCCGGCCGACGATCGCAAAGCGCGCAGCGGCATGATCGCGGCGGATCAGCGGCAATATGTCATGGGCGAACCAGCGCACCGCGTCGATATTGGGGCGATAGTCCATCTGGCCGGTGAACACCGCGAGCGGGCCTTCGCCCTGCCCCACCGCATCGTAGGCCAGCGACGGATCGAACCGGTCGGTGTCGATGCCGTTTTCGACCGCACGCACGCGATCCCCGGCCAGCCCGCTGCGCGCGCCGAACAATTTTGCCTCGGCGGCACTGACGAACAGGCTGGCATCGACGCGCGCCGCAACCTCCGCCTCATAGGCGCCGAGCCGGTCGGCCTCGCGCGCATGGACCCAGTGGAGCGGCTGGCGCTTGTCCTGCGCCGCGTAGGTCGCGAACTTGGCCGAATCGACGTCGACGAAATCCATCAGGATGGGGCTCGGCGAAATCGTCGGGCAGATATTGCGCCATCTGGCCCGAGAAAGCGACGATATGGGTGATCTTGCCCTGCCCCAGCAGGCCGCGGACATGGCGGGCGAGCGCGGCATTGCGGAACAGGCGGTTCGAAACGGGCTGGCCGCGCAGCACCGCCGCCGCGAGCGCGAGCGGGCGGGAGACGTTGCGCACTTCGATGCGCAGGCTCTTGCACAGCGGCGCCATCTTGCCGCGCGCGACCTCCGCCTCGGCCTCATTGTCGGCGAGCGCGGCGACATGGACGGGGGCGAGCTTCGCCAGCGCCTCGAACATATGCCAACTGCGGATACGGTCGCCGCGGTCGGGGGGCCAGGGCGCGCGGTGGACGAGGAACAGGATTTCGGGCATCAGCCTCTACCGTCATTGCGAGCGAAGCGAAGCAATCCGGAGCCCGCGTAAACCGCTCTGGATTGCTTCGCTTCGCTCGCAATGACGAAATCTTGGGCCATGACAGATCACCCCAGCCCGCGCGCGATCAGCGGTCCGATGCGGTTCGCCGCCCACAGCGGCAGTTTTTTCCACAGGTCGACCTGCAGCCGGTATCTGGCGCTGGTCGGATTGGTATCGCGCGGGCGCTGGCCCGGTGCGAGCCAACGGGCATAGGTCAGCGGTTCGGGCTCGAAGCCCCAGTTCTTCTTATAGGCGAACGGGCCGGTGCCGAGCTTCGAGCGGCCGAAGTCGAAGCGGGTGCAGCCCTTAGCGCGGGCGTGGTTCATCAGCGCGAAGTACATCAGCTCGTTGGCGCGCTGGGTGCGCGCGGAGGCGAGGCCGCCGCCCCAATAGGGCATGACGGTGCCACGCCAGTACAGGCTGAGCACGCTCGCCACCGCCTCCCCGCCGCCATGGACGGTCAGGATGTCGGCCTTGTCGCCAAGGGCATCGAGAACGCAGGCGAACAACGCCTTGGGAAAGACGGGTGTACCCAGATTGCGGACGCTGGTCGCATAGACGCGATAATGCTCGGCACGATGCGCGGCGTCACTGCCGGTCGCGACTTCGAGGTCGCCGCCAAGCGCCTTACGGACCTCGGCGCGCTGCTTGCGGGGGATGGCGAGGAGTTCGGCCTCCTCATCCCGCGCAAGGTCGCGGGCGAAGCCGGCGTAGACGCCCTCTTCGACATGCCAGCCGTCGGGCAAGGGGCCGCCGCGCAGTTCGATCGACGGAACGCCAAGCGAGCCCGCAAGGTCGATCGCGGCGTCGGCGAGGACGGCGGCGATGGCGGGGCTGTCGGCGAGGATGCCGCCGCCGACCGCGAAGCCGCTCGCGACCAGCGCCTGCCCGAACAGGGGCGAGCGGACATGGTGGAGCGGCAGGATACCGGTGATGCAGCCAACGGCGTCGCGCTGCGCGATCAGATGATGCTTGTGGCCGGTCGCCCTGGTGATCGCCTCGCACCAGGCGCGGGTGTGAAAGGGCGTCGCCGCGGGATGCGCCGCGACATAGGCGTCCCATGCCGCCGCCTCGGTCAGCGGCGCGGGTACCGGATGGGCGGGCGCGTTCATGCCGCCTGCCGCCATGCGACGGCACGCCCCTGCTGCGCGGGGAGCAGCGCGTCGGCGCGGGTCCATTCAAAATCGTCGAGCAATTTCCGAAGCTTGCTCGACCATGGCCGACAGGCCGCTGTAATGGCGAAGCTTCGATTTGAGCGGGGCGTCGGCGACGCGCGGCTGGCCGGGGTCGATTTCCCATGGGTGGAAATAAAGGATCGCCGGATGCCCCTCCGCATTCATGCGCGCGATCGCCCAGCGGGTGAAGCCATAGGGAAGCAGCCGCATGAAGCCGCCGCCGCCCGCCGCGAGCGTGCGCCCCGCGAAGCGCGCGGTGGTGACTGGCCATTCGACAAGATCGCTGTCGGGCAAGGGGCGCCAGGCGTGGCGCGGGCTGGCGGGCCAGCCATAATGATCGTGCGCGACCGGCGCGACGCTCGACGAATAGGCATAGCCCTGTTCGGCGAGGATCGGGTGCGCCCAGGGGGTGCGCTGATCCACCGAAAAGCTCGGCGCGCGATAACCGCGCACCGGAACCCCGCCGAGGTTTTCGAGGATCGCCCGCGTCTTTTCGAGGTCCGCGGCGAAGACCTCGGGCGTCATCTGGAACACGCGCTGATGGTCGTAGCCGTGGCTGGCGAGTTCGTGGCCCGCCTCGACGATCCGCCGGATCAGCGCGGGATAGCGTTCGGCAACCCAGCCGAGGGTGAAGAAGGTGCCCGTGACCCCGGCTTCGGCGAAGATGTGCAGCACTGCGTCGCAATTGGCTTCGACCCGGCATTCGAGCCCCGGCCAGTCGGCACGGTCGATCGTGCGCTCAAAGGCGCCGACCTGGAACCAGTCCTCGACATCGACCGACAGGCCGTTCTGCATGCTCTCTCACCTTCATCGACCCATGGAGAGCCGACCGGAGCGCCGGTCAGGCGGCCCAGGTCTGCGCCGTCGGGTCGGGCGCGTTCGCGGGATCGCGTTCGACCCAATCGATCAACAAATCAAGCACGCGGCGCAGCGCCGCGTCCTGATCGGCGATGCGCGCCTCCAGCCCGGCGATCTGGCGCTGGAGCGCGACCAAATGCTCGTCATCGACCGGCGCGGCGGGCACCGCGGCCTCCGCCTCCGCTTCGACAGGCTCGGGCTCGGCGAAAACGTCACCGGGTTCGAGTGTCGCATCCTCGGGCACCACCGCCGCAGGATCGGGCGCGATCACGAAGCGCGGCGCTTCGGCAACCGGCTCGGCTTCGACGGCCGGTTCGGGCTCGACGGGCGTCGCGGACGACAGCCCCAACTGTTCGGCGACGAGCGAGCGGGCTTCGGCGAAGCTGGCACCGTGCGACGGCGGCAGGACCTCGACCTCTTCGAGCGCGGCGCGCATCGACAGGCGTTCGAGGCCCGGCACCGGGGCGGCTTCGGCGGGCGCGGCAAAGGGCGGCGGAGCGGCTTCGACGCTTTCGGCCTCCGCCGACGGTTCCGCCGCGGCGGGGGCCTAGCCATTCGAGCGGCGGCTCGGTTTCGGCGGCCGGAGCGACGGGCGCGGCGAAAGGTGCCGGAGCGGTGTCCGCGGCCGGCTGTCCGATCACCGGCTCGGGCTCATTTTCGGGCTCGACAAAGGCTTCGACCAGTTCGAGCGGTGCCTCTTCGGATTCTCGGGCTGCGACCGGCGCGGCTTCGGGCCAGACGGGTTCGGGCTTCGGCGCCGGGGCGGCGATCGACGCCAGCGAAGCGACCGGGGCCGCGCGCGGCGGCGGGTTCGGCCGGCGGCGGCACCAGCGTCTTCGCGTCAATGCCGCGATCGGCCTCGACCTCGGCGACGACCTCGCGGACATGCTGGGCGGTGATGCGGTGGAGCTGTTCGACCGCGCCGAACAGCAGCAGGCGGCTGACCAGCACGTTCAGCTTGCGCGGCACGCCCTCGCTATAGTCGAAGATTTCCTCGAAGGCGTCGGGGCTGAAGCTTGGGTTACCCGTCCAGCCGACCTTGCCGAGGCGGTGGAGGATATAGGGTTCGACCTCCTCGGGCTCCATCGGGTCGAGGTGGTGCGTCGCGATCACGCGCTGGCGAAGCTGCTCGAGCGAGGGCGAGTGGAACAGCGTCTGGCGGAATTCGGGCTGGCCGAGCAGGAATATCTGCAGCAGCGAATGGCCGCCGAGCTGGAAGTTCGACAGCATCCGCAATTCCTCGAGCGCCGAGATCGCCAGATTCTGCCCCTCGTCGACGATCAGCAGCGTGCGGCGGCCGGCACGCGCCTGTTCGCGCAGATATTGCTCCATCGAACGCAGCAGCTCGGCCTTGCTTTCGCCTTCCCAGTCGAGCCCGAACTGTTCGGCGACGAGGCGCAGCAGGTCGTCGCCCTCGACCTGCGTCGAGACGAGCTTGACCGCGGTCAGGCGGTTGGGGTCGATCGTGTTCATCAGATGGCCGACGAGCGTCGTCTTGCCCGCGCCGACATCGCCGGTGATGACGATGAAGCCTTCACCCTGCGCGAGCCCGTAACCGAGATAGGACATCGCCTTGCGGTGCGTGCCGCTCTCGAAATAGAAATTCGGGTCGGGCGTCAGCTGGAACGGGCGCCCCGTGAAACCATAATATTGATCGTACATCGCCTATTCCTTGTCAGAAATTGTAGCGCAGGCCGACGAGCGCCGAGCCGATGAGCTGGCTGTTGAAGCCGTCCTGGTCGAAGCCGGTGATGCTGGCCGCCGCGCTGCCGGTCAGGCCGCGCCAGAAGCGCCGCGAATAGACCACCGAGCCGCCATAGGACTGAACGTCCGAGGCGTTCGGCGCGCCATTGTCGAAATAATTGTAGAAGGCCGCGAGCGACAGGTCGGCGTCGCGACCGAGCTGGCGCCCGATCGAGGCGAAGAGATAGTAATTCTCGTCGATCGTCCCGTTGAGCGCGCTGATGTCCGACAGCGCGGGCACGAGCAGGCGGCGGCGGTCGTAGCCGGCACCGACGCCATAGCTCCACGCGCCGGCTGCGCGGCTGGTGAAGATGCCCTGGATGCCGCGGCTGCGGAACTGCGCGCCGGTCGCGTTCGACAGCGCATTGTTGAGGCAGCCGCCGCCCTGTGCGCCGAACTGGCAGCTGTTGATGTCGCCGTCGATCGGATTGCGCGTCGGGTCGAACTGCGTCGGCAGGCCCGCGAGCCCGGCCGACAGGCCGCGTCCGAAGCTGGAAATGCCGTCATAGACGCCGATCTGGATCTGGGTCGCGTGGCCGGGGCGGTAATAGAAGCTGCCGGTATAGATGGTGTCGCCATAACGGCGGCCGACGCGCGCGGTGAGCGAGGTGCGACGGCTGGGCTGCCACATCACCCCGGCGTCCCAGATCAGCCCGTCGGTGTCGAACGACAGCTGGCGCGGGCTCGACTTGTCGGTGACGAAACGGCCGTTGGCGTCGCGCACCGGCACGCCGTTCGCATCGACGACGGCGTTGCGCTCGCTGATCTCGATATCCTCGTAGCCGACGCCGCCGAGCAGCGCGACAGTCGGGCCGATCGGCACGGTCACGTCGGCGCGGGCATATTTGCCGTCGAACCGCTGATCGAGCTGGCTGGCGTCCTCGCGCTCGTAGCCGCCCGACACCTGCCAGCCGAAAGGCAAGTCGCCGGGCCGCTGGCCGACGCTGGCCCAGGCGACATGGTTGGTCGAGCTGTCGAAGATATCCTGGCTGACCGAACCCGGCGCGACGAGCGCGGGGGTTTCGACATCGACCTTGTTATAGCCGAAGCGATAACCGGCGCCGACGTCGAGCCCGCCGATGCGGCGCGCGAAGGTCGGCCCGGCATAGACGGAATAGACGTTGGCGACGTTCGAGCCGTTGCCGACGAAGATGCTGTTGTCGGCACCCTGTCCGTCGGCACGGCTGCGCGTCGCGAGCGCCCCGGCCTCCAGATTCAGGCCGCGCGCCAGTTCGTAGCGCCCGCGCAGCAGGCCGCTGATCGTGTCCGAATCGCCGAGGCCGCCCGATTCGCCGATGCGATATTCGTAGCGGAGCGTGGCCGCGACTTCGGCGCGGCGCGTCGCGACGACCGCATCGACCCCGGCGGCGAGCGTCGTATAGGTGAGCACGTCGCCGCCGTTCTTCAGGTCGGCCTGAAGCACCTGGCCGATTTCGAGATAGGGCGTGACCTCGACGCTGCGCTTGCTGCGGCGTTCGCCGCGCTTGTCGCGCTTGCCGCTGTCACTGCCTTCGGCCGATGCCGGCGCCGAGGCGCTGTCGCCGTCGCCGCCGCCTTCGGGGCCCGAAAATTGCGCGTGCGCGCTCGTCGCCGTGCCCGCGAGGAGCAGCGCCGCGAGCGTCATGACGCCACGCCGGGCGCAGGGGAGAGTGGTGCGCATGGTCAGGCGCCTCCTTGTCCGTAATAGGTGCCGAAGCGGCGGCCGCCCGGCGAGAATTTGACGCCGTTGAGCAGCAACTGGATGTGCGGGCAGGCGCCCATCAGGCCGATCGCGTCGCGCAGCGCGGATTCGAGCGTCTCGTCGGCGCGCACGACCATGATCAACTGGCCGACATGGTAGGCGAGCACCGCGGCGGGCGACGCCGCCAGCACCGGCGGCGAATCGAGGATGATGATGCGGCCCGGCGCGCCCGCTTCGAGCTGCGTCAGCAGCCCCTCGGTGCGCGCCGACGCGAGCAGTTCGGTGTCGTGAGTGTGCTGGGCGCCGAGCGGGCATCACCTTCAGCCCCGGAATGTCGGTCTGGATCAGGCAGTCGCCGAGCGGCAGATGCGGATCGGCGAGCGCGTCCATCAGGCCCGGGCCGTCCTCCAGCCCGAGCGCGTCGAGTACGCTGGGCTTGGCGATGTCGGCGTCGATCAGCAGCACGTCGTGATCGGCCTCGACCGCGAGGCTGAGCGCCAGATTGACCGCCGAGAAGGTCTTGCCCTCGCCGGGATTGGCCGAGGCGATCAGCACCCGGTGGCCGCGCGGCAGCACCGGGCGGCCGGGACCGCCGGCGAAGTTGCGGATGATCTCGCGCTTCACGATGCGATATTCTTCGCTGATGCCGGTCACCGCGGCGCCCGGCACGATCATGCCGCGCGCGGCGAGCCGGTCGCGGTCGATCGTTCCCTGGCGGCCCGGCACCACCGCGGGCGCGGCGCGCGCGACATCCTTGCGCGGCGAGGCCTTCGGCGCGGGTTCGACGACCGGGGCGGGCTCGGCGACGGGGTCGAGGATTTCGGCCTCGGGTGTCACCGGGGCTTCCGGCTCGGCCTTCTTCTTCACTTTGCCCTTGCGGACCGGTTCTTCGGGCACGCCCGACAGGTCGATCGTCGGCGCGCCCGCGGCGGGATCGGTGCCGAAGATGTCGGCGGCGCGTTCGAGCAGCGAGGGCGGACGCTTGACGGGGCGGTGTTCGTTCATCTCTATACCCCCTCAGGCGACCATGCCGCGCTGGACGAATTCGGCGACGAGCAGCAGCACGAACAGCGCCACCAGCGCGCCGCTGCCACCCGCGAGCCAGACGAGCTTTTTCTTGCGATCGGCCTGGCGATCGGGCGTCACCACCTCGGTGATCGAACCGATGACCGGCAGCCCGCTGGCGCGTTCGAGCTTCGCCGCGGTGGCATAGCTGGTGCGCACCTGGGCGAGGCCGAAGGCGGTGCCGATGCCGCCACCGATGTCGGCGAGCAGCACGAGCGTCAGGAACATCGGGCGGTTCGGCGCCGAAGGCGCCGTCGGTTTCGTCGGCGGATCGATCAGGTCGACCTTGATCGCGTCGGTTTCGGTCTGCACGTCGCCGCGCAGCCGCACCTGTTCGCGCTGCGCCATCAGCCGGTCGTACTGCGCCTTCAGCGCATTATATTCGCCGTTGATCCGTTCATATTCGGCGGCGACGCCGGGATTCTGGATCTGCGCCGTGGTGATCTGGTTGATGTCGTTGGTCAGCTGCGCCTTGCGCGCGCCGAGCGCCGCGACCGTCGCCTGGCGTTCGGCGCGCATCGCCTGCAGCGTCGCATAGGCGGGGTTCTGCGTGTTGCCCCCGCCCCCGCCGCCGGTGCCTTCGCGGTCGGCCTGCGCCTTCAGCGAGGCGATCTGGCTCTTGAGCGCGACGACGTCGGGATGCGCGTCGGTCAGGCCGCGGGCGCGCATCGACGAGAGTTCGGCCATCGCGCCCGCGAGCTGCTGGCGCGCGACGCCGCCGCCTGTGGCGTTGAGGCCGGGAACGTTGATCGTCGCCGGGGTGGTCGCCATCTGGCCGTTCGCGGCGGCGAGCGCGCCCTGCGCGGCGGCGAGCTGGGTTTCGATCTGGCCAAGCTCCGCGCGCGCCTGGTCGATGCGCTGGCCGGGCGAGCCGGTGCCGCTGGAAATCAGGCCGATATTCTTTGCCTCGAAGGCGGCGCGGCGCGCCTCGACCGCACCGATCGCCTTCTCGCGGTCGGCGAGCTGGGCGTCGAGGAATTTCAGCCCCTCGCGCGCGGTCATGCGGCCGCCGCGGAGCTGCTCGTCGCGGAACACGGTGATCAGGCTGTCGAGCACGCCCGAGGCGAGCTTCGCATTGTCGGCGTCGGACAGGCTGCCCACCCCGATCGACGAGGTGATCTCGAAGATATTTTCCTGCTGCGGGACGATCTTGATATTCTTTTGCAGCATCGCGACCGCGCCGGCCTTTTCGCGCTCGCTCGCGCCCGCCGGGATCATGCCGGTGGTCACCGCGACCTTCTCCAGATTGCGCGCGCTGGTCAGCGTCTCGCGGATCTGGTCGATCCGCGCGCGGTCGGCATAGGGACCGCCGCTCTGTGCATCGGCCGGAATGATCTCGTTGATGTCGACGAGCAACCGTGCGCGCGAATCATAGCGATTGGGGATCGACGCGATCGCCAGCCAGCCGAGGATGCAAATGCCCCAGGCGACGGCGAGAACCAGCCAGCGGCGCGTCCAGACGCTGTGCAGCGCCACCCGGAATTCGTCGTAAAGGCCGTTCATCGTCTGGTTTCAGTCCTTGGCAATCGGGGGGCTTCGCGGGCGGCCGCGCGCGTCAGAACATGCTTTCGGGAATGATGATCACGTCGCCGGGCTGCAGCTTCACATTCGCCCGGATATCGCCGCGCTTGATCAGGTCGTTGAGGCGCAGCGCATATTCCTGCTGCTTGCCCGTCCCCTTGTCGTGGCGGACGAGGCGCGCCTTGTTGCCCGCCGCATATTCGCCGAGCCCGCCGACCGCGATCATCGCGTCGAGCACGGTCATGTTGGCGCGGAACGGGATCGACGCGGGCTTTTCGGTCGCACCGACGACGCGCACCTGCTGCGAGAAGGTGCTGTTGAAGCTGGTGACGATCACGCTGACGATCGGGTCGGTGATATATTGGCTGAGCTGGAGCTTCAGGTCCTGCTGCAGCATCGTCGGGGTCTTGCCGACCGCGGGCATGTCGGTGATCAGCGGGGTCGTGATGCGTCCGTCGGGGCGTACCTGCACCTTGCCGCCGAGTTCGGGGTTGCGCCACACGAAGATCTGCAGCTCGTCGAGCGGGCCGATGATATACTCCTCGCCCGGCCCTTCCTGGCTCTGGACGAAATTCGCGCTGGGAAGCTGCGGCGCGGCGGCGCCGCCGCCCATGCAGCCGGTCAGCGCGGTCGCGGCGATGCCCGAAACCAGGGCGGTGCGCGCGGCGCGAAGGGCGGGGAAGGACGTCATCATCAAATCACCTTTCCTGCGGGCAAGGGCGCCGCCGCAGGCTAAATGCCCGCAGCGAAAGCCAATGCGTCAGGATCAGCGATGACGGAAAAGGGTGAATATACCGTTAGTAGTCGGCTAGGTTTGCGCCCCATTTGTCGGGATTTGTGCCGGTTTGGGACGGAAATGGGCTTTTCGTCCGTCGAGGAAATGCCGCATGTCCCCGCGAAGGCGGGGGACCCATCTCCTGCCGACCCGAAATGGCACCGACCGGTGATGGGCTCCCGCCTTCGCGGGAGCACACGGCTTTTTTGCTCAAACCAGCATCTCCTTCGCCTAGCCCCTGCCCCAGAAAGGCCGAGGGGCTGGCGGTCGCGCCATAGGCGCCCGCCTGGAAGATCGCGATCAGGTCGCCGACCTCGCCGCGCGGGAGCGCGACCTGATCGCCGAGCCGGTCGAGCGGCGTGCAGAGGCAGCCGACGACCGATACCGTCTCGACCGGCTCCTCCCCGAAGCGGCTGGCGAGCGCGATCGGATAGTTGCGGCGGATCACGGTGCCGAAATTGCCGCTCGCGGCGAGCTGGTGATGGAGGCCGCCGTCGGTGACCAGGAAGGTCTCGCCATGGCTGGTCTTCCGGTCGACGATCCGCGTCAGATAGACGCCGGCCTCCGCCACGAGCCAGCGGCCGAGTTCCATCGCGAAGCGGCTCTGCCCCAGCATCGGGTCGCGCGCGGCGAGCGTCGCGGCGAGCGCATCGCCGACCGCCTTCGCGTCGACCGCGCTGTCGCCCGGGAAATAGGGAACGCCCATGCCGCCGCCGAGGTTGACGAGCGGCGGCACCGCGCCGATCTCGTTCGCCAGCCGCGCGGCAAGCGCGACCGTCTGCGCCTGGGTTTCGGCGATGGCCCCGGCATCGAGGGCCTGCGATCCGGCGAAAATATGGAAACCCCGCCAGTCGGCACCGGCATCGAGCAGGCGGCGGACGAGCGCGGGCACCTCGGCGGCATCGACCCCGAAGGGCTTGGCGCCGCCGCCCATCTTCATCCCCGACCCCTTGAGATCGAAGTCGGGATTGACGCGCACCGCGAGCCGCGGGACGATGCCGAGCCGTGTGCCGATGGCGAGCGCGCGTTCGGCCTCTCCCGCCGATTCGAGGTTGAGCGTCGCCCCGGTCTTGATCGCATATTCGAGTTCGCGGTCGCGCTTGCCCGGCCCGGCGAAGCTGATGTGTCCCGCCGCCATGCCGCTGGCGCGCGCGGCCCTGAGCTCGCCGCCCGATGCGACGTCGAGCCCGTCGACCATCGCCGCCATATGGCCGAGCAACGGGCCATAGGGGTTCGCCTTCATCGCATAATGAAGCTGGACCTCGGCGGGCATGGCGGCGCGCCATTCGGCGACGCGCGCGGTGAGCATGTGCGAATCATAGACGAAGAGCGGCGTATCGCCGGCATCCTCGGCGAGGGTGTCGGCGCGCTGGCCGCCGATCAGCAGCATGCCGTCGGCGTCGGCGGCGAAGCCGGGCGGGATCGGGCCGTGCGGTTTCATGCCGCGACCTTCCAGCCGCATGGCGATCGCGACGCGGTCGAGCTTGCCGTTCGGATTGCGCGGCAGTTCGCCGCGCCATTCGATCGTCCGGGGCTGCATGAAATTGGGCAGGTTGGCCTTGAGATAGGCGGCAAGCGCGTCGCGGTCGGCATCGCCCTTGCCGCGCACGATCAGCACGATCGCGGCGCCGAGCCGATCGTCGGGCACCCCGAAAGCCACCGCCTCGAAAATCTGGCCCGAGGCCACCGCTGCATCCTCGACCTCGGTCGGGCTGACGCGGTTGCCCGCGGTCTTGATCATCGCATCGTCGCGGCCGACGAAAGTGAGCAGGCCATTGGCATCGCGGCGCACCGTGTCGCCCGACCAGACCGCGATGCCGCCATAGCGCGACGCGCGCGGCGCGGGCCGGAAGCGTTCGGCCGTGCGCTCCGCATCGCGCCAATAGCCCTGCGCCACCAGCGGCCCGCAATGGACCAGTTCGCCCGGTTCCTCATCCGCCGTGATCGTGCCGTCGGGGCGGCAGACGAGGATTTCGGCATGCGGGATCGCGCGGCCCATCGAGGTCGGATGGTCGGCAACTAGCCTGGGTTCGAGCCAGGTCGAACGGAAGGCCTCGGTGAGGCCGTACATCGGATAGATGTCGGCGTTCGGGAAGGTCGCGCGCATCGTGTCGATCAGCGAGGGGGTCAGAGCCCCGCCGCTGTTGGTCAGGCGTTTCAGATGCGCCGCGGTGTCAGCGGGCCATTCGCTTTCGACGAGTTGTACCCAGAGCGGCGGCACCCCGGCGAGTGTCGTGACGCCGTGCCGCGCGACCGCCTTCACGACGTCGCGCGGGGTCAGATAGTCGAGCGGCGCCACCGCGGCGCCCGCAAACCAGGTCGAAAGGAGCTGGTTCTGGCCGTAATCGAAGCTGAGCGGGAGCACCGCGAGAATGCGGTCGCCGGGAGCGATCTTCAGATAGGAGGCGACGCTTTCGGCGCCGAGCCAGAGATTGGCGTGGCTGAGCATCACCCCCTTGGGGCGCCCGGTCGAGCCGCTGGTGTAGAGGATCGCGGCAAGATCGTCGGGCTCGGCGAGCGACGGCGGAAGCCCCTGCCCGCCCGAATCAACGACTTCCTCGCCGATCTTCAGATCCTGTACGGCGCATTCGGCGGGCAGGCTCGGCGCCGAGCGTGTCGCTCCGCGCCGCATTGGTGACGAGCAATTTCGCCCCGCTGTCGGCGAGGATATGCGCCACCTGCGGCGCCTTCAGCAGCGGATTGACCGGCACATGGATCAGCCCCGCGCGCGCCGCCGCGAGCGGCATCAGGCACGCGAGCCGCGTCTTGGCGCTCCAGCTCGCGACCCGCTCGCCGGGCCCGCCCGCCTGTTCGAGCAGCCACGAGGCGAGCCGCCCGACGCCCGCGTCCAGTTCGCCAAAGCTCGTGACCCGATCGCCGATCAGCAGCGCGGGCGCGTCGATGGCGCCGCGGCGGGCGAGATGGTCGATCGGGCGCGAATATGGGTCCTGATTGTCGGTCATCGGTTCTTAGGAGTGTGGTGATAGAGCGCCAGCCTATGCAAGGGAACGGTGAACATCGCGCTAATGATATGGCGGGGCTGCCCGCCGACGCGCGCGCGGCGGCGCCCGCGTCGCCGTTCGACCGCGCGGCCTGGTTCGACTTGCTGGCGGCGCACGGCTTTGCCGGCGAAGGGCGATTCGACGCCCATGGCGAGGCGGGGTCCGTCGCTGCGTGGCTGCCGCTGCGCCGCGATCACGCGGGGCAGTATAGCGGCCTCGCCAACTGGTACAGTTTCTCGATCCGGCCCTTGTTCACCGGCCCCGCCCACCCGGGCGAACGCGGCGCGGCGCTGCGCAAGCTGTTCGTCCGCCTGCGCGGGCGCGCGGCGCGGCTGACGCTGTACCCGGTGCCGGAGATCGAGGGCGTCCACGAGGAGGTGCGGATCGCGCTGCGCAAGGCCGGCTGGTGGGTCAAGGCGGTCCCGGCGGGCGACCGCCACTGGCTCGATCTTGAAGGAATGACCCACGACCAATGGTGGGAAAGCCGCCCCGGCGCGCTCAAGAACACCGTCAGGCGCAAGGCGAAGAAGGGAGTGGTCGATATCCAGCTGCTCACCACCTTCGACCCCGGCAGCTGGGCGGCCTATGAGAGCATCTATGCCGCAAGCTGGAAACCCGAAGAGGGCGACCCCGCGCTGCTGCGCGCCTTCGCGCAGGCCGAAAGCGGACGCGGGACCTTTCGCATGGGCATCGCCCGGATCGACGGGATTCCGGTTGCGGCGCAGTTCTGGACCGTCGAGGACGGCACCGCCTTCATCCACAAGCTCGCGCATGTCGAGGACAGTCTGAAGGCCTCGCCCGGAACCCTGCTGTCGGCGGCATTGTTCCGCCATGTCATCGAGACCGACAGAGTGAAACGCGTCGATTTCGGCACCGGCAACGACGCGTACAAGCGCGACTGGATGAACCGCCACGAGCCGCTGTGGCGATTGGAGGCTTTCAATCCGGCGCGCATCGCGGCATGGGGGCCCGCGATCAAGGCTTTTGCGCGCTCGTGGCTCGGGCGCGAGTGAGGACAGGATGACCGACACCCCCGCCACCGCCCCCGATACAAGCGTCGATGCCACGCTGCGCGCGCTGCTCGCCGACATATTGGGCCTGGGCGAAGCCCGCGCCGCCGCGCTGACCGAGGACAGCGGCCTGTTCGGCGAACTGCCCGAATTCGATTCGATGGCGGTCGCGACGGTGCTGACCGAGATGGAGGATCGCCTCGGCATCGTCATCGACGACGACGAGATCGACGGCGAGATTTTCGAAACCTATGGCAATTTGCTGGCCTTTTCGCTGCGCAAAGTGACCGACTGAGGGCCGTTGGACCGGGTTCGCCTCCTCCTCCCGTTCGCCCTGAGCTTGTCGAAGGGCCGTTCTTTTCTTTCGATCGTTGAAAGGAAGAAGGACGGTCCTTCGACAAGCTCAGGACAAACGGTTTCAGGGTTCGGTTGGTGAGCAGCGAAGCCATGGCAACATCCGAACATCATCTGCGCTTCGAGCCCCCCGGCGCGCCGCACGCGACCGTCCTGATCGTCCCGCCGCTGTTCGAGGAAGCGAACCGCACGCGCCGCACTTTGGTGCTGGCGATGCGCGCGCTCGCGGCGCGCGGGTTCGCGGCGGTGATGCCCGACCTGCCGGGGCAGAATGAGAGTCTGGTGGCGCTGGAGGATGTCGACCTCGATACATGGCAGGCGGCGCTGGCCGGAGTTGCGGCGGAAATCGACGGCCCCGTGCTGGTCGCTTCCGTTCGCGGCGGGGCGCTGATCGACCATAAGGCGAAGGCGGCGGGCTGGTGGCGGCTGGCGCCGACCGGCGGGGCGTCGCTGCTGCGCACCTTGCTGCGCGCGCGCGTGGCCGCCGACCGCGAGGCGGGCGTGGCCTCGTCGGTCGAGAGCCTGACCGAGGCGGCGAAAAGCGAGGCGCTGCTGCTCGCCGGCAATCGCCTGTCGCCCGCGATGATCGCGCAATTGGGAGCTGCGGAAGTGCAACCGGTCGAACCGCTGCGCAGCGTCGCGCTTGGCGCTGGCGGCATCGCGGGCACGCCGCTGTGGCTGCGCGCCGAACCGGGCGAGGATGCGGCGATGGCCGGGGCGATCGCCGACGATATCGCGGCCTGGGGGGCGGCATGCGGCGTCATCTGAACTTCGCCTGCGAAGACGCCGCCCTCGCCGCGACGCTCGACGCGGCGCCGGGGGCGACCGGCCTCTTGATCGTGTCGGGCGGCAACGAGATTCGCAGCGGCGCGCATCGCGGCATGGCGATGCTGGCGCAAAGGGTCGCCGAAGCGGGGCATCCCGTCTTCCGCTTTGATCGCCGGGGGATCGGCGACAGCGAAGGCGAAAACGGCGGCTACCGGTCGAGCGCCCCCGACATCGCCGCCGCCATCGCGGCGTTTCGCGAAGCGGCGCCGCAAGTAACGCGCGTGGTCGCGTTCGGCAATTGCGATGCCGCGAGCGCGCTGTTGCTGCACCAGCCGCTGGCACTCGAGGGACTGATCCTCGCCAATCCCTGGACCTATGAGGATGGCGACGGCGCGGAGGCGGACGAACCCGCCCTGCCCCCGGCGTCGGCGATCTCGTTCGCGCTATCTGGCGCGGCTGAAGGACCCGAGGAGCCTGCTGCGCCTGCTGAGGGGCGAGATCGACGTGCGGAAACTCGCGCGCGGACTGTCGGCGATGGGGCGCAAGCCCGCGGCACCCGCATCCGGCAGCCTGGCCGACGAGTTGGGCAGCCGCCTCGCGGAGATAGCCTGCCCGGCGACGATCCTGCTCGCGACGGGCGATCGCACGGCGCAGGCGTTCATGGACAAATTGGCGCCGCTGCTGGCCCGAATCGAGGCGGATCCGGGAGCGGTCCGAACGGAACGGCTCGCCAGCCAGTCGCACAGTTTTGCCGGGGGCGACGCCGATTGGCTGGCGGAGCGCATCATCGCAGCCTTGCAATAGCCAGGCGCCTTCGCGGAACGCGACCGGTCAGGCTCCCTCCGCCGGTTGCGCGTCAGCCCTTCACATCGCCTTTCCGTCCCCACCTCCAGCCGCTGGAGCGCCTCCGGTTTCGACTGAATTGGGACTGGCGCTCCAGAAGTCTGTATTACCGGGTTTTTCGAGTCTCCGGGCAATTCCGCCTGCCCGGAAAACGCTCCGGATAGGCGCTCATGCAACGGACAATCGACGCCATTCTGATCGGCAAGGCACGCATGTTTCGCGGCGATGAGCCGAGCGCGATCGCCAAGGCTCCGGTCACCGGCAGCCTGCATGTCGGCTTCCTCGGCATCGCGGGCGACGAGCAGGCCGACCTGACCGTCCATGGCGGCCACGACAAGGCGATCCACCATTATCCGCGCGATCATTATGGCTGGTGGGCGGAAACGCTCGGCGGCCATGGCCTGCTCGATGCGCCGGGCGCATTCGGAGAGAATGTCTCGACCGAGGGGCTCGTCGAGAGCGATGCCTGTATCGGCGACCGCTATCGGCTCGGCAGCGCGCTGGTCGAGATCAGCCAGGGGCGCCAGCCGTGCTGGAAGCTGGGGCATCGGTTCGGGGTCGCGAGCGTACCCGCGACGGTGGTGACGTCGCGGCGGAGCGGCTGGTATTACCGGGTGATCGAGGAAGGCGCGGTCGCGGCGGGCGACACGCTCGAACTGGTCGAAAGGCCCCTGCCCGCTTGGAGCGTCGCGCGCGTGTTCGGGCTGTTGATCGGCGGCGCGGGGAAACGCGAACCGGGGGCTTTGCGCGATCTGGCGAACATGGATGTTCTGGCGGCAAGCTGGCGGGTGCGGGCGGAGAAATTGCTGGGCCATTGATCCTCCCCACTTGTGGGGAGGTGGCAGCGCGCAGCGCTGACGGAGGGGGCTCGCATCCTCGCGCAGCGTCGCGTTAAACCGATAACCCCCTCCACCACCCTGCGGGTGGTCCCCCTCCCCGTTCCGGGGAGGATTAATTGGGATCCGGCAATTCTTCCTCGACCAGCGGCGCCAGCGCCTCGGCGATCACCGCCACCCCCTTCGCATTGGGGTGGATATTGTCGCCGAGCATCAGCGCCTTGTCCGTCACCACATTGTCGAGGATGAAGCGATAGAGGCTCGCGTCATATTTGGCGGCGAGCTCGGGAAAGATCGGGTCGAATTTCGCGGCATAGTCGGCGCCGAGATTGGGCGCCGCGACCATGCCGGTGAGCACCACCGGAATGTCGCGCTTCCTGAGCTCGGCGAGCATCGCGTCGAGATTGGCCCGCGTCTGGGCGGCGTCGATGCCGCGCAGCATGTCGTTGCCGCCGAGTCCGAGCAGCACGACCGCCGGCTTCGCCTTCGCATTGTCGAGCACGAAGGTCAGCCGCTGGCGGCCCGTCGCCGTCGTATCGCCCGAGACCCCCGCATTCTGCACCCGCGCGATCACGCCGTCGGCGGCGAGCGCGGCCTGGAGCTGCGGCGCGAGCCCTTCCTTCGGCCCGAGCTGGTAACCCGCATAGAGGCTGTCGCCGAAAGCGATGACGAGCGGCGCGTCGGCGGGGATCGTCGCGGCCCTGGTCGAAGCCGATGCCTCCTTGGTCGAAGCGGCGGGATTTTCCGCCGATCCGCACGCGGCGAGCGGTTGGCAAAGCGCGACGACGCAACCATATGTCCAGAACGAACGCCATCCGGCCTTGATCATTCCAAAGGGTCCCTTCTTGACCGATGCCCCACGACCGCCGCGCGAGGCGGCGATTGCCGCCCATAATGTGACGCTGACGCTCGGCACCGACAAGGCCCCCGTCGAAATATTGCGCGGCGTCGACCTGACCGTTGCGGCTAAGCAGAATCGGTCGCGCTGCTCGGGCCGTCAGGATCGGGCAAAAGTTCGCTGATGGCGGTGCTCGCAGGGCTCGAACGCGCGAGCGGCGGGACGATCCATGTCGCGGGGACCGATTTCACCGCGCTCGACGAGGACGGCCTCGCGCGCGCGCGGCGCGGGCGGATCGGCATCGTGCTGCAGGCGTTCCACCTGTTGCCGACGATGACGGCGCTGGAAAATGTCGCGGTGCCGCTGGAACTTTCGGGCCATGACGATCCCTTCGGGCGGGCGACCGCCGAGCTGGAAGCCGTTGGCCTCGGGCATCGCCTGACGCATTATCCCGCGCAGCTTTCCGGCGGCGAGCAACAGCGCGTCGCGATCGCCCGCGCGATGGCGGGCGAGCCCGCAATCCTCTTTGCCGACGAACCGACCGGCAATCTCGATACCGCGACCGGGCATGCGATCGTCGACCTGCTCTTCGCACGCGGCAAGGCGCTCGGCGCGACCTTGCTGGTCATCACGCACGACCCCGAGCTCGCCGAGCATTGCGACCGGGTGCTGGTGATGCACGACGGGCGGATCGACGAGGAACGCACCGGCAGGACGCGGCGCTGATGCTCCCCCTCGCCACTCTCTGGCGGATCGCGCGGCGCGATCTCGCGGCGCGCATCCGCGGGCTCAGACTGCTCGCGCTGTGCCTGTTCCTCGGCGTCGCGACGCTCGCCGCGATCGGCAGCCTGACGCGCGGGATCACGTCCGAGCTGGAGGCGCGCGGGCAGACGATCCTGGGCGGTGACATCGAATTCGCCCTGCCGCAGCGGCAGGCGAGCGAGACCGAAATGGCGGCGTTCCGTGGCGAAGGTCAGACATCGGCGACGGTGCGGATGCGCGCGATGGCGAATGCCCCCGATGGCGAGGCCCTGCTGTCCGAGCTGAAGGCGGTCGACGCCGCCTATCCGCTCTATGGCACGATGCGGCTGGAAAGCGGCGCGCGGCGCGGACCGCCGCCGGCGGGGGCGATCTGGATCGGCGCCGACCTCGCCTCGCGGCTCGAACTGAAGGTCGGCGGGCAGGTGAAGTTCGGCGACAAGAGCTTCCGTATCGACGGCATCATCGCCGAGGAACCCGACCGGCTGGGCGAAGGCTTCACGCTGGGGCCAGTCGCGATCATCGGGCTGGGCGATCTGGAAGCGACGAAGCTGATCCAGCCGGGCAGTCTCTATGAAAGCAAATATCGCGTCCGGCTGCCCGACAATGCCAATCCCGAAACGGTCGGCAAGCGGCTGACCGGGCAATTCCCCGAGGCGGGGTGGAAAATCACCGACCGCAGCAACGGCGCGCCGGGGACGCGGCGCTTTATCGAGCGCATGGGACAGTTCCTGTCGCTCGTCGGGCTGGCGGCGCTGGTGATCGCGGGGATCGGCGTCGGCAATGGCGTCGCCTCCTATCTCGCGGGCAAGCGGCCCGGCCTCGCGACGCTGAAGATACTAGGCGCCGACAGCGGTACGGTGATGCGCCTCTATGGCTTGCAGATTCTGGCGGTCGCGGCGGTGTCGATCTTCGCGGGGCTGGTCGCCGGCGCGCTGGCGCCCGCGGCGATTTCCGCCATCGCGGGCGACGTGCTGCCGGTGAAGCCGGGGATCGCCCTCTATCCGCTGCCGCTGGCGATCAGCGCGGCTTACGGCCTGCTCATCGCAGTCGCCTTCGCCCTGCCCCCGCTCGCGGCGACGCGGCGCGTGCCCGCGGCGGGGCTGTTCCGCGCGACGATCGACGGCAGCGCGCGACCCGAAACGCGGACGATCCTTGCCGTCGGAGCCGCGCTGGCGGCGATCATCGCGCTGGCGGTGGGCACCGCGCGCGAGCCGCTGTTCGCGCTCGGTTTCGTCGGCGCGGCGGCGGGCTTGCTGCTGCTGCTCGTCGGCATCGGCTGGCTGGTGCGCAAGGGAGCGAGCCTCGTGCCGCGGCCGAAACAACCGCTCCTTCGCCTCGCCGTCGCGAACCTGCACCGGCCGGGCGCGGCGACGGGGGCGCTGGTGGTGGCGCTGGGGCTCGGCCTGACATTGTTCGTGACGCTCGCGGCGATCCAGACGAGCATCACCGCCGAAATCGCGCGCACCGTGCCGCAGCGCGCGCCGAGCTTCTTCGTGCTCGACATTCCGCGCGATGGCGCGGCGCAATTCCGGTCGATGGTGACCAAGGCCGCGCCCGACGCCGACATCAACATGATCCCGGCGCTGCGCGGCAGCGTCACCGAATATGCCGGGCAGCGCGTCGACGAGCTCGAACAATTGCCCGAGGGCGCATGGGTGCTGCGCGGCGACCGCGGGCTGACGTACAGCCCCGCGCTGCCCGACGGCAGCGAGCTGACCGAAGGAACATGGTGGCCCGCCGACTACAAGGGACCGCCGCTGGTCAGCGTCGAGCAGGAGGTCGCGGCCTCGCTCGGCCTCCAGATCGGCGATACGCTGTCGGTCAACGTGCTGGGCGTCGAGGTGCAAGCGAAAGTGGCCTCCTTCCGCACCGTTGAATGGGACAATTTCGGGCTCAACTATGTGCTCGTCTTCTCGCCCGGCAGCTTCGACGCCGCGCCGCACAATATGGTCGCGACGGTCGCGGTGCCGCCCGCCGCCGAAGCCGAACTGGCGCGAAGTATCCCGCGCGCTTTCCCCTCGGCCTCGCTGATCGCGGTGCGCGACGTGATCGGGCAGGTCACGACGCTGCTCACCCAGATGAGCCAGGCGATCGCCGCGGCGGCGAGCATCGCGATTCTGGCCGGGATCGCGGTGCTGATCGGGGCCATCGCGGCGAGCCGCGAACGGCGTGTTTACGACAGCGTGATCCTGAAATTGCTCGGCGCGACCCGGGGACAGATATTGGCGGCGCAGGGGCTGGAATATGCGGTGCTGGCGCTGATCCTCGCGGCGCTGGCGCTCGGGCTGGGGCTGGCGGCGGGCTGGTATGTGGTGACGCAGCTCTTCGACTTCAGCTTCGCGCCCGATCCGTTCATCGTGGGCATGACGCTGTTCGGCGGCGCGGGGCTGGCCTTCCTGATCGGCATCGCGGGAAGCTGGCCTTTGCTGTCGGTGCGGTATAGCGAGTGCGCTCAGGAGTTTGTAGGATCGGCGGTTTGTCGAATTGGCGTCAGTTCGTGGGGAGACGCCGGATTTTTGTTTCGCGCGAAGACGCAAAGACACGAAGAAGTGGCACCATTACAGCCGTTGCGCGCCCATAGCGCAAAGCGCCTTATCAAATAGTCGCCTGCGGCGAGGAACAATCGCCCGAAAGATTATGCGCCATCTTCGAGTCTTTGCGTCTTCGCGCGAAACATCTCTCTTTTCTTTCGTCAAAACCCTGCCTCTAGTTCAGAAGCCGCACCACCGCCGACACCGCCGCCAGCCCGAGCACCGCGGCGACCATCGCCTGCCACACATGCGCCGGAACACGGCCGAAGTGGCGCGCGCCGACCAGGTTGCCGAGCCACATCGGCGGGAAGAGGATCAGCGCGATCAGGAACAATTTCCGCGTCGCAATGCCCACCCAGAGCGCGGCAAGCGTGCCGGCGATGGCGGTGGCGAAGAAGATGAGGAGCATCGAGGCGCGCGCGACGCCGGGATCGAGCGCGCGGCGAAGATAGAAGGGCACGACCGGCGGCCCCGGCATCGCCGCGAAGCCGGTGAGGATGCCCGACGCGAAGCCCGTGCCCGCGACCGCCGCGCGGGTCGGCCGGTGGCCGTCGGGATGCTTGGGCAGCAGCACCGCGATGAAGGCGAGCACCGCCGCCAGCGTGATGAGCAATCGGGCGATGCCGGATGGCGTCGCGTCGAGCGCGACCATGCCGAGCGGCGTCGTCACCATCGCGAGCAGGGCGATCGGGATCGCGGTCGGGCGGTCGGCGTCGGCGAGGATGAGGCGGATGCCCACCGGCCCGATCAGCAGCTGGAGCAATATGCCGAGCACCACCGCCTCCTCGGGACCGATGATCAGCCCGAGCAGGGGCACGAGGATGATCGCCATGCCGAAACCGGTCAGCCCGCGCACATAGGCGGCGCCAAAGGTCATCGCCGCCGCGCCGGCGAGGGTCAGCGGCGCGAGGCCAACGAGTTGCTGGACGCCGCTCACCGCTGGGGGCCCAAGGTCACCAGCCAGACGTCGGGCGGCACGCCATAGCGCAGCGGCAATATGCTGGTGCCGAGCCCCGCGCCGACGAAGATTTTCTGTCCGCCGTCGGTCATCGCGCCGCAACCGAAGCGGTCGCCATATTTCGAGGCGTAGCTGAGCGGTCCGACGAGGGGCAGCGCGATCTGGCCGCAATGGGTGTGGCCCGCGAACACCGCATCGACCGGCGCGGGCAGGTCGGGGACGATGTCGGGGCTGTGCGTCGTCAGGATGCGCGGCCCCGGCCCGAGCGCGTCCATCGCGGCATAGCTGCGTTTCAGATTGTCGTGGCTGGTGACCTTGTCGTCGACCCCGCCGACGATCAGCGGCCCGCGCCGCACTGCCTGGTTGCGCAGCACGGTGACCCCCGCGGCCTTCATGCCCTTGGCGATCGGTTCGGGCTGGAACCAATAGTCATGGTTCCCCAGCACCGCGATCACGCCATATTTCGCCTTCGCCTGGGCAAAGGGCGCAGTCAGTTCGGCGGCCGAATAGTGGCGCGTCGAGAGCGTCTTGCCGCTATGGAAATCGCCCGCGAGCAGGATCAGGTCGGGTTTGAGGCCATTGAAGCGGCGCAGGATCGAGGCGAGCCGCTCGGGCGGCATGTCGGGCCCCGCGACATGGGTGTCGGAGACGAGCAGCACGCGCATCGGCGGCGCATCTGCCGGCCAATCGGCAAGTTCGACGCTCGCGGTGCGGACGATCGGATCGGCGCCGGCGTTCCACAGCCCGCGGCCGATGAGCAGCAGGCCGAGCAGGACCAGCAACATCAGCCAGCGCCACCACCGGCGGCGCTTTACCGGGTTCGCGCTCAATCGCGCAGGTCGGGCGGGGTCGCCTCGCCCTTCAGCATCGCGATCGCCTCGGCGAGCGGCAGGATGCGCTGGCCGTCCTGGCCGAGGGTGCGGATCGCGACCGTGCCTTCCTCGGCCTCGCGCTTGCCGACGACGAGCAGGTACGGGACCTTCTGCAGGCTGTGCTCGCGCACCTTGTAGTTGATCTTCTCGTTCCTGAGATCGTTTTCGGCGCGGATGCCCGCGGCGGTGAGCTGCGCCAGCGCGTCCTTCGCATAATCGTCGGCGTCGCTGACGATCGTCGCGACGACCGCCTGCACCGGCGCGAGCCAGGTCGGGAAGCGGCCGGCGAAATGCTCGATCAGGATGCCGATGAAGCGTTCATAGGTGCCGAGGATCGCGCGGTGGAGCATCACCGGGCGGTGGCGCTCGCCGTCCTCGCCGATATAGCTCGCATCGAGCCGTTCGGGCAGCACGCGGTCGGACTGGATCGTCCCGCACTGCCACGTCCGCCCGATCGCGTCGGTCAGGTGGAATTCGAGCTTGGGGGCATAAAAGGCGCCCTCGCCCGGCAATTCCTCCCAGCCATAATCCTCGGTCGCCATGCCGGCGCGGACGACCGCCTCGCGCAGTTCGGCCTCGGCCTTGTCCCACATCTCCTCGGTCCCGAAGCGCTTTTCGGGGCGCAGCGCGAGCTTCACCGCATATTTCTCGAAGCCGAGCTCGCGATAGACGCGGTCGAGCAGCGCGCAGAAGGACCGCACCTCCTCGACGATCTGGTCCTCGCGGCAGAAGATATGGCCGTCGTCCTGTGTGAACTGGCGCACGCGCATGATGCCGTGCAGCGCGCCGTGCGGCTCGTTGCGGTGGCAGCAGCCCATTTCGGCCATGCGCAGCGGCAGGTCGCGATACGACTTCATGCCCTGGCGGAAGATCAGGACATGCGCGGGGCAGTTCATCGGCTTCAGCGCCATCCATTCGGCGTCGTCCGACACCAGCGGGCCTTCGTCCTCGATGTTCGGCACCTCGTCGGGGATGACGAACATATTCTCGCGATATTTGCCCCAGTGGCCCGACTGCTCCCATTGCTTGGCGTCCATCACCTGCGGGGTCTTGACCTCCTGATAGGCGGCGCCGTCGATCGCGCGGCGCATATAGGCCTCGAGCTCGCGGTAGATGCGATAACCCTTGGGGTGCCAGAAGACGCTGCCGTGCGCTTCCTCCTGCAGGTGGAACAGGTCCATCTCGCGTCCGATCTTGCGATGGTCGCGCTTCGCGGCCTCCTCCAGCCGGACGAGATGTTCGGCGAGCTGCTTCCGGTTGAGCCAGCCGGTGCCGTAGATGCGGCTGAGCTGCGCATTCTTCTGGTCGCCGCGCCAATAGGCGCCCGACACGCGCGTCAACTTGAACGCGGCGGGGTCAAGCTTGCCCGTCGAGGCGAGGTGCGGCCCGCGGCACATGTCCATCCAGCCGTCACCGCTGCGATAAACGGTCAGTTCCTCGCCGTCGGGCAGTTCGGCCGCCCATTCGGCCTTGAACGTCTCGCCATCGGCCCGCCATTTGGCGATCAGCGCGTCGCGCTCCCACACCTCGCGCGTCAGCGGAAGGTCGGCGGCGATGATCCGGCGCATCTCCTCTTCGATCAGCGGCAGTTCCTCGTCGCGGAACGGACCATGGTCGGCGGTCGGCGCGAAGTCGTAATAGAAGCCGTCGCCGGTCGAGGGGCCGAAGGTGATCTGCGTGCCGGGGAAGAGGTTCTGCACCGCCTCGGCGAGCACATGCGCATAGTCGTGGCGCACCAGTTCGAGCGCGTCGGCCTCGTCGCGGCTGGTCACCAGCGCGAGGTTCGTATCCTCCTCCAGCGGGCGCATGATGTCGCGCAGCTCGCCGCCCACTTTCGCCGCCAGCGCGGCCTTGGCGAGGCCGGGTCCGATGGCGGCGGCGATCTCGGCCGGAGTGGTCCCGCGCGCGACTTCACGGGCAGAGCCATCGGGAAGGGTGACGCGGATCATCTGGGACATCGGAAAAATCGGCCTTTCTGGCGGGGTAAAACTGCGCCCCTTTGCCAGCATGCGATATGGGCGGCAAGGGCGCTGTTCGCAATCGCAGCCGCAACCGGGCTTGCAATGATACAATGTATCATTATCTGAGGCCACGACCCTCCAGCGAAAGTCCTCTCATGTCCCTCCCCGCCGCGCGCCCGCGTCTCGCCGACCTGACCGGCCTGGCATTGTCGGCGACCTGCCTCGTCCACTGCCTCGCCCTGCCGATGCTGTTGCTGCTCGCGCCCGCGCTCGGCCACTGGATCGCGCTGCCCGAATGGACGCACGCCGCGATCCTGCTGCTCGCGCTGCCCGCCGCCGCTGTGGCGATGCGCGGCGGCTGGCGGCGGCACGGCCATATGGCACCGCCGCTGACCGCCGCCGCCGGTCTCGTCCTCCTCGCGCTGGGATTGGCCGCGCACGAGGGCTGGATCGTCTTCGCCGATGCCGCGGCCGCGGACCGGCTCTTCACCTCCGCCGGCGCGCTCGGCCTGACGGGCGCGCATCTCGCCAACTGGCGATTGAGCCACCGCCACTGAGCGTTTGCGTCCGGCCTGAACATAGCGACCTTGTCACTTTGTCAATGTCGCTTGACAATGCTGAATCATTGTGTCAATGTTCCTTTACTGATTACCAAGGGAGCTTGACCAATGTCACCGATCTTCAAGGCCGTCTGCTGGGCCGTCGCCATCCTTTGCATTGCTCTCGCCAGTGCCCTGCGATTCATTCCGGGAAAGCTCGCGACGAGCCTCATCACGGTGCTGCCACTCGTCATGGTCGCGATCATGGCGTCGCGGCCCTGTATCCGCGCGCAGGCGGCCTGAGATGACCGACGACACCGCCGCCGCGTCGGCCAAGCGCGCCGTCACCTTCTGGATCTTCGCCTTCGTCGGCGCGATGTTCGGGACCGCCCTTCTGCTGAGGACCACCGCGATCGTCCCGGCACCATGGGGCATGGCGGTGCTGATCGCGCCGATGCTGCTGCTGATCCCACTGGTCCGCGCCGCCGAGGCGATGCAGCGGCAGACCGGGTGCGATTCAGCCGCCGCAGTGCGCTACAACCGCCGCATCCTCTTCGCCTCCTTCCTTTATGTCGCCGGCCTCGCCGCCGCGCTGATCCTGTTCAAGGGGCAGGATGTGTCGAAGCCGGTCGCGGCATTGCTGTCGCTGCTCCCGACATTGCCGGTGTTCGGCATCATCTGGGCGATGGGGCGCTATATCGTCGAGGAGAGCGACGAATATCTGCGGGCGCGCACTGTGAGTGCGGCGCTGGTGGCGACGGGGCTGTTGCTGGCGGTAGCGACATTCTGGGGGTTCCTCACCACTTTCGAGGTCGTGCCGAACGTTCCGATGTGGGCCGCGGTGCCCGTCTGGTGCTTCGGGCTCGGCATCGGCCAGCTGGTGAACAAGGTGCGCGGAGCGTGAAGAACCGCCTGAAGGTCCTGCGCGCCGAGCGCGACTGGAGCCAGCAGGACCTGGCCGAACGGCTGGAAGTGTCGCGCCAATCGGTCAATGCGATCGAGACCGGCAAATACGACCCCTCGCTCCCCCTCGCCTTTCGCATCGCCGACCTGTTCGCGATGCGCATCGAAGAGATTTTCCAGAGAGATTGACGCCATGAAACATCGTTTTTCCGTCGCCGTCCTGTCCCTGATGGGCGCCGGCCTGATCGCTGCCGCCCCCGCCGAGGCCGCCGCATCCTGCGCCGCCGGGCCGAACGAGGGCGAACGGATCACCATCCTGGTCGAGGGCGAGGGCCCCGACGTCGTGCTGATCCCCGGCCTGTCGAGCCCGCGCGCGGTGTGGGATACGACCGCCGAGCGGCTGAAAGGCCGATACCGGCTGCACCGCGTCCAGATCCGCGGCTTCGGCGACGATGCGGGCGCCAATGCCGAGGGGCCGGTGCTCGAACCGATGATGCGCGAGGTCGCCGGCTATATCGACGAGTGCATCACCGATGCCGGGCGCCCCGCGCCCGCCATCATCGGCCATTCGATGGGCGGCCTCACCGGGCTGATGATCGCGGCGCGCGCGCCGGGCGAGGTCGGCCGAGCTGATGATCGTCGACGCCGTGCCGTTCATCGGCACGCTGTTCGATCCTGCCGCGACGGTAGAGAGCGTCACGCCGCAGGCCGGACAGATGGCGGCGATGATGCGCGCACAATATGGCCAGCCCAAACCGACGGGTCCCGCGACCGACCCCGGCGCGGCGAGCATGGCGGGCAGCATGTCGAACACCCCGGCGGGCCGCACAGCGATCGCCCGCTGGACGCGCGACGCCGACCCGCGCGTGTCGGCGCAAGTCCTTTTTGAGGTCATGACCACCGATATGCGCGGCGAACTGGCGGCGGTGACGGCGCCGGTGACGCTGCTCTATGCGCAGGACGACAGCGCGATGCCCGCCGAGCGCGCCAAGGCAGCGTTCGAGCCGCAATATGCAGGAGTCGCCAGGTTCAGCGCGCAGATGGTGCGGGGCAGCCGCCACTTCATCATGCTCGACCAGCCGGAGACGTTCGCGGCGGCGGTGGATGCGTTTCTGGCGGAGTGAATCCCTTTCCTCCTCGATGGGGAGGAAATGCTTAGCGCCGCCCTTGCCCGCTTCCCGCTCCCCGGCTAGGGCGGGCGCAGCCGGAAAGGAGCCTCCCCATGTTCAAGCGCCTGTTCGTCGATCACCCAAAGAGCGTCGATGAAAATTACCTCGAGCATTTCGCCGTGGCGTCGAAATTCGGCGTCACGATGATCTGGGGCGGGATGTGTGCGCTGGTCCATGCGGTGGTCCCCGGCTGGTGCATCACCACCGGCAGCGACACGATCGTGCGGCTCAACCGGATCATGGTCGAACAGCGCCGCGCCAAGGGGCAGGCGGTGATGCAGATGAGCACGATCGACTGGGTGATCTGAGCGGCATGGCCGAGCGCGGTTCGCTATCTCGACCGCCCCGCGCGGCCGCGCCTGGCCTATCGCCATGTTGCGGGCGCGGGGCCGGGAATCGTCTTCCTCCCCGGCTATATGTCCGACATGGCGGGCGGCAAGGCGACCGCGCTTTTCGACTGGGCGGCCCGCGAAGGCCGGGCGTGCCTGCTGCTCGATTATGCCGGATGCGGGCTGTCGGACGGGCTGTTTTCGGAGCAGACGCTGGCCGACTGGCGCGGCGATGTGCTCGACCTGATCGACGCGAAGGCGGATGGACCCGTCGTCATCGTCGGATCGTCGATGGGCGGCTGGCTGATGCTGCTCGCCGCGCTGGCGCTCGTCGCACGCGACGGGGCGGACCGGGTGGCGGGGCTCGTCGGCATCGCCGCGGCGCCCGATTTCACCGACTGGGGCTTCACCGCGGAGGAGAAGGCGATCATCCTCGCCGAGGGCGAACTGCGCGAAGCGACGCCCTACAGCGATCAGGATTATGTCACGACGCGCGCCTTCTGGCAGTCAGGCGAGGCGAACCGGCTGCTCGACGCCGACATTCCGCTCGCCTGCCCGGTGCGGCTGCTTCACGGGCAGGAGGATGGCGACGTGCCGCCCGGTATCAGCCTGCGCCTGTCGGCCGCGCTCGCGAGCGAGGATGTGCAGGTGACGCTCGTCAAGGGCGGGGACCACCGATTGTCCCGAGATGGCGATATAGCGCTGCTGGTCGACACCGTGTCGCGTTTGGTCGCCTAAACTAAACTTTGATTGAAAAAGCAGTGTTCCCCCGCGAAGGCGGGGGCACAGCAAGTTATGAGAGGACAAGGATGCCCCGCAGCGACTTCAAATTCCACGTCAGCAAGCGCGTCCGCTACGCCGAAATCGACGCGCAGGCGGTGGTGTTCAACAGCCGCTACCTCGAATATTTCGACATCGGCGTCACCGAATATTGGCGCGGCGTCGGCGTCTATGACCGCTGGCCGGGGCACACCGGCCCCGAATTCCACGTCGCGCGCGCCGAGGTCGACTACAAGCGGCCGATTCTGCTCGACGAGGAGATCGACATCTGCGTGCGCTGTTCGCGCGTCGGCCGCAGTTCGATGACCTTCCTGTTCGAACTGCACGGCAAGGGACAGGACGACCTGCGCGCCACCGGGCTGGAGGTCAGCGTCCATGTCGAGGAAGCCCGCGGCGCGACGGCGCCGGTGCCGGAGGAATTTCTGGAATTGTTCGAGGCTTTTGAGGGGAAGAGCCTGAGAAGCTGAGTAAGGGTCGGGTATCGGGCGGGAGCGGACATTTATCTCCCCCTCCCGCAGGCGGGAGGGGTCGGGGGTGGGCAGCACCCTCACAATGGCCCACCCCGCTGCGACTAACGAACAAGTTCGTAAGTCTCGCTGCCCCTCCCGCTTGCGGGAGGGGAGACCAGCCTATTACTCAAACGTCCGCTTCCCACCCCAATCCCGCCATTTCATCCAGGACGGTTACAATCCCCCGCCCATCGCCTATGTTGGCACCATGACGAAATATCTCCACACGATGATCCGCGTGTCGGACCCCGACGCGACCATCCGCTTCTTCAACCTGATCGGGCTGGAGGAAGTCCGCCGCTTCGACAGCGAGGCGGGGCGCTTCACGCTGATCTTTCTCGCCCCGCCGGGACAGGCCGGGGTGGCCGAGGTCGAGCTGACGTACAACTGGCCGCCCGAGGACGGCAGCGCGCCCGAAACCTATGCCGGCGGGCGCAATTTCGGGCATCTCGCCTATCGCGTCGACGATATCTATACGACCTGCCAGCGGCTGGTGGACGCCGGGGTGACGATCAACCGCCCGCCACGCGACGGCCATATGGCGTTCGTGCGCTCGCCCGACGGCATTTCGGTCGAGCTGCTGCAGGACGGTCATCTGCCGCCGCAGGAGCCCTGGGCGTCGATGCCCAATATAGGAAGCTGGTGACCAAGGCGGCCTCCCCTTCGCGCCGTCTATGGGGTAGGATGAGGACGGAAACGAAAGGAGACGCCATGGCCGCGCTGGACATCGTCCGCATTCCCGTCCTCCGCGACAACTATGTCTGGCTGGTCCACGAGCCCGCGAGCGGCGCGACGATGGCGGTCGATCCCGCGGTCGCCGAGCCGGTGCTGGAGGCCGCGGCGGCGCGCGGCTGGGCGATCAGCGACATCTGGAACACCCATTGGCACCCCGACCACACCGGCGGCAACGCCGCGATCAAGGAGGCCGCCAAGGCCTGGGGGGGCTGCACGATCACCGGCCCCGCGGCCGAATATGCGCGCATCCCGACGCTCGACGTGCAGGTGAAGGGCGGCGATACCGTCCGGCTGGGCGATGTCGCCGCCGAGGTGTGGGACGTGCCCGCGCACACCGCCGGTCATATCGCCTATCATTTCGCTCGGCGACGGCGCGATCTTCGTCGGCGACACGATGTTCGCGATGGGGTGCGGACGCCTGTTCGAGGGCACCGCCGAGCAGATGTTCGCCAATATGCAGCAACTCGCGACGCTCGACGACGCGACGCGCGTCTATTGCGCGCACGAATATACGCTGTCGAACGCGCGCTTCGCGGTAACCGTCGATCCGGGCAATGAAGCGCTGGCGGCGCGGCTGGCCGCGGTCGAGTCGGCGCGCGCGGCAGGCGAAGCGACCGTGCCGACGACGATCGGCGCCGAGCGCGCGACTAATCCCTTTCTGCGCGCGCCCACCGCCGCCGAACTCGGCCGCATCCGCGCGCTGAAGGACGCGGCATGACGGCTTCAGCAACCATTCATCGCCCCGGCCGTAAATTGTCCCAGTCGCAGGAGTCTCCCCATGGCGAAATCCTATCCCTTTCGTGCCGCGGTGCTGGCCGCCGCGATGATGCCGCTCGTCGTGCGGCTGCGCCGCGTCCGATACCGACGCGCCGCGCGCCGAAGCGCTGACCCCGAAACAGGCCCAGACGCTCGACAAGCAGCTGGCGGGCAAGGTCGCGGGCGAACCGGTGCGCTGTCTGTCGAACAGCGCGACCTATGAAACGATCCGCGTGTCCGACGAAATATTGCTGTACCGCGCGGGCGGCCTGCTTCGTGTACCGCAACGACCTGAAAAGCAGTTGCCCCGGCCTGGCCCGCGACAGCGACATCATGGTCATCAGGCAGTTCGGCGGATCGACCTGCAGCGGCGATTTCTTTCACCTGGTCGACCGGACGAGCGGCATCCGCGGCCCGACCTGCGTGCTCGGAGATTTTGTCCCCTATCGCAAACCGGCGGGGGACGAAGGCTGAACCCGGCGTTCAGCGACGGGCGGGGGGTCGGTTTGTGCCGAGTTCTTCGGGTCGCAACCCCCGCCCGTCAATTGAGATGATCGTCGCCCCCGCGCAGGCGGGGGCCGCCATCGGTTTACGCAGCGGCGCGGAATAAGGCCGACCGCGGCCCCCGCCTGCGCGGGGGCGACACCTACCCCTTGTACATCGCCGCAATCTTGTCGGCATAGACTTCGCGCAGCACATGGCGGCGGATCTTCATCGACGGGGTCATCTGCTCGTTCTCGATCGTGAACGGCTCATCCGCCAGGTCGAACTTGCGCACCTTCTCGATCACCGATAGCTGGCCGTTCACCCGGTCGACCGCCGCCCGTAGCGCGGCACGGAATTTCTCATGCTCGCGCAGCAGCTTCATGTCCTTGGGCAATCCCTCGGTCTCGGCCCATTCGGCGGCCCATTCGGGGTCGGGAACGAGCAGCCCGACGAGATGCGGGCGCTTGTCGCCATAGACCATTGCCTGCAATATCTCGGGCTGGAGAGTCAGCATGCCTTCGACGCGCTGCGGCGCGACATTGTCGCCCTTGTCGTTGACGATCAGATCCTTCTTGCGGTCGGTGATGACGATGCGGCCCTTGTTGTCGATATGGCCGATGTCGCCGGTGTGCAGCCACGGCCCCTTGTCGGGCTCGGCGGGATCGACGACCAGCACGCGCTCGGTCTCGGGCTTGTTGCGCCAATAGCCCTTCATCACCAGTTCGCCGCGAACGAGGATTTCACCGTCGTCGGCGATGCGCACCTCGGTGTTCATCAGCGGCGGGCCGACCGTGTCCATCTTGAGCCCGACCGACGGGCGGTTGCAGCTGATCACCGGCCCCGCCTCGGTCTGGCCGTAACCCTGGAGCAGGGTCAGCCCGATCGAGTGGAAGAACACCCCGATTTCGGGGTTGAGCGGAGCGCCGCCCGACACCAGCGCTTTCATCCGGCCGCCGAAGCGCTGCTGGATCTTGGGACGGAACAGCTTATTGAGGATCAGGTCGACCGGGCGGTCGAACACGCCCATCCGCCGCTCATAATCCTTTTCGCCGACGCGTAGCGCTTGCCGCAGCATCCAGTTGGCGAGCTTGCCCTGTTTCTCGACCGACTTGATCATCCGCGCGCGGATCACCTCGAACAGGCGCGGCACGACGACCATGATCGTCGGCTTCGTCTCCTCGATGTTCGAGACGAGCTTTTCCAGCCCCTCGCTGTAATAGATTTGCGCGCCGACCATGATCGGCAGGAATTGCCCGCCAGAATGTTCATAGGCGTGGCTCAAAGGCAGGAAGGAAAGGAACACCTCTTCGTCGCCGATCCCGAAGTCGTTGACCAGCACCTCGGCCGCGCCGGCGGTATTGTGCAGGATCGCGCCATGATGCTGCATCACCCCGCGCGGCGCCCCGCCGGTGCCGCTGGTATAGATCAGGCACGCGATATCCTCGCGCTTTACCCCCAGCCCGCGCGCCTTGGTCTCCTCGACCCAGGTCGCGCCATTTTCGACCAGCGGCGCCCAGTCGCGGATCTCGACGTCGCCCTGCTGGCCGACGCGCAGGCTCTCCATGCTGATCACCAGCCGGGCTTCGGACCGCATCACCGCGGGCATCAGCACGCGGGCGAGCTTCGCGGTCGACACGATCACCGCCTTGGCGCCGCTGTTGTCGAGGATATGCTGATGGTCGCGCTCGGTGTTGGTGGTGTAGGTCGGCACGGTGATGCAGCCCGCCGCCATAATGCCCAGGTCGGCGATGCAGAATTCGGGCCGGTTCTCGCTGACCAGCACGACCCGGTCGCCCTCCTTCAGGCCGAGCTCGCGCAGGTTGTGCGCGAGCGCCGATACCTGGTTCGCGACCTGGCGCCAGCTTAAAGGTTGCCAGGCGCGGTCGGCCTTGCGCCACAGGAACGCGTCCTCGCCGCCCTTTTCGGCGCGGTCGAAGAACATAGCGACCAGGCTGGGAAAATGGTCGAGATGGGGATTTTCCAGCTTCATGCTTCCTGCTCTCCCGGGGAGGATGGACCTGTTTTCTCGTGTCTCTAGCTTTGCGGGGGCGCGCCATCCACCGACGATGTGCCTGGGCCGCGCGGGTCGGCGGCGCCGTGCCATGCCTCGCCAACGCGCTGTGCGGCGTTGAGTTTCGAGCCGAGATCGGTGGGCACGAACGGATAGCCGAAGGGCGCCATTTTGCCGGCGATCGCCTGACCCGCGGCGTCATTCTCGATCAACACGCCATCCTGGCCGAAGAAGAGATTGGGCAGCGCGATCGCATCCTCGGCGCTGAGACCCCAGTCGAGGACACCGACGAGCGTCTTGGTCACGTGCATGATGATCCGTTTGCCGCCCGCCGAACCGACCGCAAGCACGACCTTGCCGTCGGGGCCATAGACGATCGTTGGCGACATCGAGGACAGCGGGCGCTTGCCCGCCTGCACCCGGTTCGCGGCGGGGGCGCCGTCCTTGACCGGGCTGTGGTCGAAATCGGTGAGCTCGTTGTTGAGGAAATAGCCGTTGACGTTGAGGTGGCTGCCGAAAATGCTTTCGACGGTCGAGGTCATCGACGCGACATTGCCGTCCTTGTCGACCACGACGAAATGTGTCGTGCCCTGTTCGGGAACCGGACCCGACGGGGTGCGCGGCGGCGCGCCCGGCGGGTTGCCCGCCGGATAGGCGGCGGCGCGGCCATAGGGCGAGATCAGCGCAGCGGCGCTCGGACAGATATGTCTTGTCGAGCAGGCCGGCGACCGGAACGTCGACGAAATCGCCGTCGCCGAGATATTTGTCGCGGTCGGCATAGGCGAGTTGCATCGCTTCCGAGAGCAGATGCCAGCTCATCGGATTGTCCTTGCCCATCGCCTTCATGTCCCAGCCTTCGAGGATGCCGAGGATGCCGAAGACGGTGGTCGCGCCCGACGAGGGCGGCCCCATGCCGCAGACCCTGTAGACGCGATAGGTCGTGCAGACCGCGGGCCTGTCCTGCGCCTTGTAGGCGGCGAGGTCCCTGGCGGTGAGCGTCGCGGGATTGCGCGCAGACTTCGCCACCGCCTCGCTGATCGCCTTCGCATTGGCGCCGGTATAGAAGGCGTCGGGTCCCCTGGCGGCGATATCGCGCAGCAGCGCGGCATAGGCGGGGTTCCTGATCACCGTGCCCACCGGCGCGGGCTTGCCGTCGACATAATAGAGCGCGCGGGCGGCGGGGAAATCCTTCCACATTTCCTGATAACGTTCGAGCCAGCCATAAAGCGCCGCAGCGTGACCTCGAACCCTTTCTCGGCGAGCCTGATCGCGGGCTGGAACAGCGCCTCCCATTCGAGCTTGCCCCATTTCCTGTGGGTCAGCTCCATCAGGCGGATGTTGCCGGGCACGCCGACCGACAGGCCGCCGGGGATCACGTCGGCATAACCGCGTGGTTTGCCGTCGGGGCCCAGGAAACGCTCGGGCGTGGCGCCCGCGGGCGCCGTCTCGCGGCCGTCGATCGTGCCGATCCGATCGGCCTTCGCATCATGATAGACGAGGAAGCCGCCACCGCCGACGCCGCTCGACTGCGGTTCGACCAGCGTCAGCACCAGCATCATCGCCATGGCGGCATCGGCGGCCGAGCCGCCCTGGTGCAATATTTCCCGCCCCGCCTCGGTCGCGCGCGGATCGGCGGAGGAGGTGACGCCCTGCGCCGCGGCCAGCGACGGGAGGGCGGCGAGAAGCAGAGCAAAGGCAACGAAGAGTCTGTGGATCATCCGCGGGACATTGGCGTGCGGGGAAGGATGGCGCAACCCGTCAATCGCCCACCCCGACCGCATCGGCGACGCGCGTGAAGCCGTCGCGCACCGCCAGATCCTCGAGCCCGCGCGCGATCCGCGCGGCAAGGCCGGGACCGGCGTAGACCATTGCCGAATAGATTTGCACGAGGCTCGCCCCCGCGCGGATGCGCCTCCACGCCTGTTCGGCGCTGGCGATGCCGCCGACGCCAATGAGCGGAATCTGCCCGCCGCTCGCGTTGCGAAAATCCTTGAGCCGCTGAAGCGCGAGGTCGTGAAGCGGCGCGCCCGACAGCCCGCCCGCCTCGTGCGCGTGGCGCGAGCGCAGCGCCGGCCAGGCCGATCGTGGTGTTCGACACGATCAGCGCCGCCAGCCCCTTGTCGAGCGCGACCGCAACGACATCGTCGATGTCGGCGGGTTCGAGGTCGGGCGCGACCTTCAGGAACACCGGCTTGGCCGCGCCGAGCGGCTGCGCCGCATCGACCGCGTCGAGCAGCGCCTCCAGCGCCCCCTTGTCCTGCAGCGCGCGCAGGCCCGGCGTGTTCGGCGAGCTGATATTGACCGTCAGATAATCGGCGAGCGGCGCCATCGCCGCCGTGCCCCTGGCATAATCGGCAATGCGGTCGTCGCTGTCCTTGTTGGCGCCGATGTTGATGCCGAGCGGCACCGCCATGCCGCAGGCGCGCAGCTTCGCGATCCGCTCCATCGCTGCGGCCTGCCCGCCGTTGTTGAAGCCCATGCGGTTGATCACCGCACCGTCCTCGACCAGCCGGAACAGGCGCGGGCGCGGATTGCCCTCCTGCGGCAGCGGGGTGAGCGTGCCGACCTCGACGAAACCGAATCCGAAGCGCGGCATCACCGCGGCGGCGCGCGCATCCTTGTCGAAGCCGGGGGCGAGCCCGACCGGGTTCGGGAAGCTCAGCCCGGCGACCTCGGTCCTGAGGATGGGGCTGGTCAGCGCGACGCGCGCACGCGGCAGCGTTTCGAGCGCCGCGATGGTCAGATTATGCGCCGCCTCGCCGTCGCTCGCATGGACGATCGGACGGACGAGCGCATAGGCGGCGTCGGTGAGCGAGGCGAAGAGCGACATGGCCCGCCATTGCGCGCCGCCAGACCCTATGGCAAGCCCTTCGAAGACCAGCAAAGTCCAACGATAAAGCCGGAGAAAATCGTGTCGCACCCCTGCATTCTCGCCAGCCTGTCCATCTCGCTGTTCGCGCTCGCCCTCGCGGGATGCGCGCCGACCGCAGCCGAGGAAGCGCCCGCGACCGTGGCGGCCCCCGCCGCGATTGCGGCTAGGCCGGCGCGAACCTCGCCGAATTCTTCGACAAATATGATGCCGCGCAACTCTCGCTGTCGCCCGAGACCAAGGCGCGGCGCGGGGTGCGCGACGGCGATTATGGCAAATGGGACGATGTGTCGGACGAGGCCGCCGTCGCGCGCTTCAAGTTGCAGACCGCGACCGCCGAGGCGATGCGCACCAGCTTCGACCCCAGCACGCTTTCACCCGACGAGGCCCTGTCGTTCGAGCTGTTCAACGCGCAGGCGGCGCGCGCCGAGCGATTGTTCGCGTTCCGCGACCTTGGCTATATCTTCGACCAGATGAACGGCGCGCAGAGCCAGATGCCCGCCTTCCTGATCAACATCCACCGCATCGCCAATACCGCCGAGGCGGAAGCCTATGTCTCGCGTATCCGCGAACTGGGGCCGATCCTCGACGCGCTGTCGGCCGAGTCGGCGGCGCGCGCCGCGAAAGGCTATGCCCCGCCCAAATGGGTCTATCCCTTCGTCCTTTCGGACATCGCCAATCTGACGAAGGCCGACAATGCGGTCGTCGAGGATATCGCCGCCAAGGTGAACAAGCTCGACATCGGCGACGCCGAAAAGACGCGGCTGATCGCGGCCGCCAACGCGGCCTGGGCGGAAAGCGCCGGTCCCGCCTATGCGCGGCTCGCGGCCGAGATGAAGCGGCAGCAGGCGATCGCGCCGGCCGACGACGGCGTGTGGCGGATGCCCGGCGGCAAGGCCTATTATGAGGCGCTGCTCGCCAATTACACGACCACCGGCATGACCGCCGCGCAGATCCACGACCTCGGCCTCGCCGAAGTCGCGCGCATCCATGGCGAGATGAAGAAAATCATGGAACAGGTCGGGTTCAAGGGCACGCTGAATCAGTTTTTCGACCATCTGCGCACCAGCCCGCAATATTATCACACGACGCGCGAGGCCTATCTCGCCGATGTCGATGCCCATGTGAAGGCGATGGAGGCGCGGCTGCCCGCCTTCTTCAACACCATCCCCAAATCGGCGCTGCAGGTGAAGGCGGTCGAGGCGTTCCGCGAGAAGTCGGCGGGCAAGGCGTTTTACTCCTCGCCCGCCCCCGACGGGTCGCGGCCGGGCATCTATTATGTCAACCTCTACGACCTCAAGGACATGCCCAAGACCGAACTCGAGGCGCTGGCCTATCATGAGGGCGTTCCCGGCCATCACCTCCAGCGCGCGGTGCAGACCGAGCTCACGGGCCTGCCGCCCTTCCGCCGTTTCGGCGGCTTTACCGCCTATACCGAGGGCTGGGGCCTCTATTCGGAGGAGCTTGCCAAGGACATGGGCTTCTACACCGATCCCTATGCCGATTTCGGGCGGCTCGGTATGGAGCTATGGCGCGCGACGCGGCTGGTCGTCGATACGGGCATCCATGACAAGCGCTGGACCCGCGAACAGGCGATCCAGTATCTCAAGGACAATACGCCGAACCCGCAGGGCGACATCGAAAAGGCGATCGAGCGCTATATCGTCTATCCGGGCCAGGCGACCGCCTATCTGATCGGCAAGCTCAAGATCATGGAATTGCGCGGGCGGGCGCAGGCGGCGCTGGGCGAAAAGTTCGATTTCCGCACCTTCCACGACGTCGTGCTCGAATCGGGTCCGGTCCCGCTCGATATCCTCGAACGGCGCGTCGATGCGTGGATCGCCACCCAAAAGAGTTAACGGCCCGGCATTTGCGGGCTTGACGCGGGCCGCCGAAAAGCAAAAAGATTTTCCCTAGTTAAACAGGTGGCGATGCAGCCGCCGAGGGTCGGGTCTCGTCATGACGGAAGTTTCATCCACGCCAGCGGGCGCGGACGGCGACACGCCGTTCGAGCTGCAATATTTCCCGCCCGATCCCGATCTGGCGGAAATGGTGTCCAGTTTCTACTTCGTCCGCGTCGACATGCCGCTGTTCGACGAAAGCGAACGCGCCGATCGTCCGCAATTCCGCATCATGGACGTGCCCGAGGGCGAATATATCTTCCCCGACGGCTATCGCTTCCCCGCCGGGCGGGCGACGATCATCGGCCCGACGAGCGGCAGCGTACGCGCGATCGGCCATGGCCCGCTGCGCATGTACGGGTTCGGGTTGATGCCGGCGGGCTGGGCCACGCTGATGGGGTCGCACGCCGACAAACTGACCGACCGCGCGATCAACGCCGCCGACCTGTTCGGCGACTGGATCGAGGATGTCGTCGATGCGATCGGCAACGCCGCCGACACCCAGGAACGGCTCGTGATCGGCAATAATTTCGTCCGCGAAATCCTGAAGAAGAACGAGCCCGCGCCGGTGTGGTTCACGCGGACCGTCGACAACTGGCTGACGACATCGGCGTCGCCGCAGGTCCCCGACCTGGTCGAGGCGACCGGCATGTCGATCCGCTCGGTCGAGCGGATGACGAAACATTATTATGGCCTGTCGCCGCGGATGCTGGCGCGAAAATATCGCGCGGTGCGCGCGGCATCGGCGCTCGCGCGCGGCGAAAAGCTCGACGAGGCCGAACTCGGCGACGCCTTTTACGACCAGTCGCACCTGATCCGCGAGATCAAGCGATTCGCGGGCGCCACGCCGGGACAGCTGGCGAACCCGTCGAGCTATACCGAGGCGACGGCGAAAGGCCGCAAGCAGCTCGCCGGCAAGGTCAGCCCGATGGTGTCGGAAACCTGACGGCCACCCTCGCCCCGGAATGGGCGAGGGGCCTTCCCAAATCCCGGATTAACCAACAAAAATTTCATGATCCGTCGTTTTGGCGTTTCCATCCAATCGCGAATCGCCGCCCCGGCATAATCGGGTGCTGCGACCCAGAAGAGCTCGCCTCTTTCAGAGGATGAGACCTTCATCTTGGCACTCATTCGGCCCTGCCGGATGGGTGCCTTTTTTTATGTCGCGCGGGAAAGATGCGCTTGGTTGCGCCGCGCGGGGCCTTCGCCTATATAAGTGGAGCGATTTACTCCAGTTAAGAATCGTTCGCAGAATGCGAACGATAGCGAGCCCCGAACCGAGATGCGCCTGTCCAATCTTGCCGACTATGCCGTGGTGCTGATGAGCGCCGCCGCCCGCCAGTGCGGGTCGGTCGCGCTCAGTGCCGGCATGCTCGCCGAACAGACGGGAATTCCGGGACCGACCGCGCAGAAGCTGGTGAGCGGCCTCGCCCGCGCCGGCCTGCTCGTCGCCTCGCGCGGCAGCGGCGGCGGCGTGCGGCTCGCGCGGCCCGCGGCGGCAATCAGCGTCGCCGACATCATCGAAGCGGTCGAGGGACCGATCGCGCTGACCGCCTGCGTCGCCGAAGGACGCCACGACTGCTCGCTCGAAGGCAGCTGCAAGGTACAGCCGCATTGGGGCGTGGTGAACGGTGCGGTGCGCGGCGCGCTGGCCGGAATCAGCCTGGCGAGCCTTGTGAAGCCCCTCCCGCAGGCGGGAGGGGTTTGGGGAGGGCCTGTGGCTGCCCCGGACTCGATCGACATTCCCTCCCCCAGCCCCTCCCGCAAGCGGGAGGGGAGGATAGAAGCATGACCGACCCCATCGACACCCCCGTCAAGGACCAGGCCGCCCGCGACGCCGCGCTGCGCGTCGCCGATTACGAGCATGGCTGGTCCTCCGCCATCGAGACCGACTTCGCGCCCAAGGGGCTGACCGAGGACACGGTCCGCTTCATCTCGGCGAAGAAGAACGAACCCGAATGGATGCTCGATTGGCGGCTGAAGGCGTTCCGCCACTGGCTGACGATGGACACGCCCGACTGGGCGAAGCTCAATGTCCCGCCGATCGATTACCAAGACGCGTATTATTACGCGGCGCCCAAGGCGAAACCAAAGCTGTCGTCGCTCGACGAGGTCGATCCCGAAATTCTCGAGGTCTACAAGAAGCTCGGCATCCCGATCGAGGAGCAGAAGGTGCTCGCGGGCGTCGAGGGCGCGCGGCGGGTCGCGGTCGACGCGGTGTTCGACAGCGTCAGCGTCGCGACGACCTTCCGCGAGGAGTTGAAGCGCGCGGGCGTGATCTTCCTGTCGATCAGCGAGGCGATCCGCGAATATCCCGAACTGGTGAAGAAGTGGCTCGGCAAGGTCGTGCCGATGCACGACAATTATTTCGCCACGCTCAACTGCGCGGTCTTCTCCGACGGCACCTTCGTCTACGTGCCCGAAGGGGTGCGCTGCCCGATGGAGCTTTCCACCTATTTCCGCATCAATGCCGAGAATACCGGGCAATTCGAGCGGACTTTGATCGTCGCCGACAAGGGCGCCTATGTATCCTACCTCGAAGGCTGCACCGCGCCGATGCGCGACGAGAACCAGCTCCACGCCGCGGTGGTCGAACTGGTCGCGCTCGACGATGCCGAGATCAAATATTCGACGGTCCAGAACTGGTATCCGGGCGACGCCGAGGGCAAGGGCGGCATCTATAATTTCGTGACCAAGCGCGCGCTGTGTCAGGGCAAGCGCAGCAAGGTGTCGTGGACGCAGGTCGAAACCGGCTCTGCGATCACCTGGAAATATCCGAGCTGCGTGCTCAACGGCGACGACAGCGTCGGCGAATTCTACTCGGTCGCGGTCACCAACAATCATCAGCAGGCCGACACCGGCACCAAGATGATCCACAACGGCAAGCGCACGCGCTCGACCATCGTCAGCAAGGGGATCAGCGCGGGCAAGTCGAACAACACCTATCGCGGGCTGGTGCGCGTCGCGCCCAATGCCGAGGGCGTGCGCAACTTCACCCAGTGCGACAGCCTGCTGCTCGGCGACCAGTGCGGCGCGCACACCGTGCCCTACATCGAGGTCCGCAACCCTTCCGCGCAGGTCGAGCATGAGGCGACGACGAGCAAGATCAGCGACGACCAGCTCTTCTACGCGATGCAGCGCGGGCTTTCGCAGGAAGAGGCGGTGGCACTGATCGTCAATGGGTTCGCGAAGGAAGTGCTGCAGCAGCTGCCGATGGAGTTCGCGGTCGAGGCGCAGAAATTGCTGGGGATTTCGCTGGAAGGGTCGGTGGGATGAACTGGACACTCCACGATCAGGCGAAACAGCTGAACACCCCTCCCCTTCAGGGGAGGGGCCGGGGGTGGGGTCTATCGGCCTCCACCATCGAAGAGTTGCAAAGCCGCGCACGCCAGATGCGGAACAATCCGACCGAGCCCGAGAAGCGGTTGTGGCGGCATTTGTCGAATGGTCAGCTTGGGGGACACAAGTTTCGGCGCCAGCAGGTGATCAATCGTTTCATTGCGGATTTCGTTTGCCCCGCTGCGCGGCTGGTCGTCGAAGTCGATGGCGACACGCACGAAGAACTGACGGATCGCGCTCGCGACGAAGCTCTTGCACAGGAAGGCTACCGCACCATCCGCGTCAGCAATCACGATGTAATGGCCAATATGGACGGGGTGCTTCTGTTCATAACCGAAGCCTTGCAGCAGGCCGAGAGACCCCACCCCAACCCCTCCCCTGAAGGGGAGGGGCTTGAACAGGGCGAGGCGCAGGAATTGCTGGGAATTAGCCTTGAGGGGAGCGTGGGGTGATGGGCCTACCGATATTATTCGCACTTCTCTCCATGGGACAGGGTGATCCTCAGCCCGTCCGCACTGTGGAAACGGCCGAGAAAATCGGGTCGATCGAGGTGCCAGACGAAATCGCGCCCGCGATCGGCCCCTATATCACCTGCCGCATCATGGCGTCGGGCACGCCGCTGATCGTCGAGGGCAAGCCGGTGAACTATAATCTGCCCGGCCAGACGGACTGCGCCAAGGTTCGCGAGAATGCCGCGGTCGAAGCCGACAAGCTGCTCATCGGCCAAGGGATGAGCGACAAGGCCAAGCGCAAAACCTTTGTCGACCAGGCGCTGGCCGATGCCGACAACTTCACGGCGACGCTTTCGACGCCGCAATCCTTTGCCGTTGCGCCCGATGCGCCGATGGCAACCGATGCCGCGCCCGCCGCGAAAAAGGAGCCGTGATGCTGCGCTGGCTCTTCGGAAAGCGGGCTGAAAAACCGCGAGGCCCGGAGCCCGAACTGGTGCCCAACCACGGCGCCCAGATCGGGTCGGCGCACGCATTTGTCCAAGTGCCGCAGGACCAAGACCTCTCCGTCAACGGCAGTCCGGTTCAGCTGGAATCCAGTGAATATAAGATCGACCAAAATCATGCTTAAAATCGAAAACCTCCATGCCACCGTCGCCGACAAGCCGATCCTGAAGGGGCTGTCGCTCGCCATCAACGCGGGCGAGATTCATGCGATCATGGGACCGAACGGTGCGGGCAAGTCGACACTGTCCTATGTCCTCGGCGGGCGGCCCGGTTATGAGGTGACAGAAGGATCGGTGAGCTTCACTCCCGATGTGATCCCCGGCGAAAGCGGGGGGCCAGACGGGGCGCTGGAGATGGGCCCCGGCTTTCGCCGGGGAACGGGTACGACCGAAACGCTCGACCTCCTCGCCCTCGAACCGCACGAGCGCGCCGCCGCCGGGCTGTTCCTCGGTTTCCAGTATCCGGTCGAAATCCCCGGCGTGTCGAACCTCCAGTTCCTGCGCGAAAGCCTCAACGCCCAGCGCAAGGCGCGCGGTGAAGAGCCGTTGTCGGGCGGCGAGTTCCTGAAGCTGGCGCGCGAGAAGGCGGGGCTGCTGAAGCTGGACATGGACATGCTCAAACGCCCCGTGAACGTCGGCTTTTCGGGCGGCGAGAAGAAGCGCAACGAGATGGTGCAGATGGGCATCCTCGACCCGAAGCTCGCGATCCTCGACGAAACCGACTCGGGCCTCGACATCGACGCACTGCGCACCGTCGGCGACGGGATCAACGCGATCATGCGGCGCCCCGGCAAGGCGGTGCTGCTGATCACCCATTATCAGCGGCTGCTCGACTATGTGCAGCCCGATTTCGTCCACGTCCTCGCGGGTGGACGCATCGTGAAGTCGGGCGGCCCCGAGCTCGCCCGCGAGCTCGAAAAACACGGCTATGCCGAGATTGCGGCTTGATCGTGATGCTGGCCTTGATGACCATGACGCCCGCCGCGGCGCTCCCCCTCGCTCCACCCGATGATATGGTCGGAGAGGAAATCGTCGTGATCGCGAGCAAGCTCAAGGACTGGCGCGCATCGCTGGTCGAGTATCGCGGCGAGATGCGTTGCTACACCCAGCGGTCGACCGGCGACGCCGCGATCGACCGGATCGGCTGCCAGTCGATGCTGCGCTGTTACACCCGCTTCGCCGCAGAGTTCGCCAGCTTCAAGGATCGCGACATATCGTCAAACAAGCGCGAAGCGATGCGCAAGGTCTTCCTCCGAAACCGGTTTTCGGCCTGTGTTTTCGAAGAACGCGACGCAATGGTCGCGGAGCTTGCCGCCAAGCGAGCCGCCCAGTGAGCGCGCTTCCCTTCCCCAGCCGGCGCGACGAGGCCTGGCGTTACAGCGACATCGACGCGGTAACCGCCGCGTGGCCGCTCCCCGCCCCCGAAAGCATCGTCGTACCGGCCGGAGGCGACTTCCGGCGCGCGATCGTACAGCAAGAAGGCGACATTGGGCAGATCGAACTGGTGCTCGGCAAGGGTGCGACCGCATTGCTCCATGTCCTCAACATCGGTGGCGCCTATGGCCGTATCGAGCTGAACGTCACGCTCCACGAAGGCGCCGGCTTCACCCTCGGCGCGGCGCAGATCGGCGGCGGCGAGCAAAATCTGGAGATCATCACCACCGTGACCCACGCCGAGCCCGGCGCGACGTCGCGGCAGATGGTACGCTCGGTGCTCGGCGGCCAGGCCATCGGCACCTATCTCGGCAAGGTCGCGGTCGCGCGCGGCGCGCAGCAGACCGACAGCGAGCAGGATGTGAAGGCGATGCTGCTGGATCGCAGCGCTACCGCCAACGCCAAGCCCGAACTCGAGATCTTTGCCGACGACGTGAAGTGCGCGCACGGCTGCGCGATCGGCGAACTCGACGCGATGGCGCTTTATTATCTCCAGTCGCGCGGCCTGCCGCCCGCCGAGGCGAAGAAGCTGATGCTCCAGGCGTTCGTCGCGGGCGTGTTCGACGGCGCCGAGGATGAGGCGCGGTTGCAGGAACTGGCGTTGGCGAAACTGGGGGAACTGGTGTGAGCGGCGGCGCAAAGATCCTCCCCGGAACGGGGAGGGGGACCAGCGAAGCTGGTGGAGGGGCACAGGCCATCTCCGCCGCGTTCGATCCTCATGTGCCCCTCCACCATCCTGCGGATGGTCCCCCTCCCCGTTCCGGGGAGGACCGGCGGAAGGACTTCCCCGGCCTCACCCCCGGCTGGCACTATCTCGACACCGCGGCGACCGCGCAGAAGCCGCAGACGGTGATCGACGCGACCGTGCGCGCGATGGGCCGCGACTATGCGACCGTGCACCGCGGCGTCTATGCGCGCTCGGCCGACATGACGCTGGCCTATGAGGCGGCGCGGCGGCGGATCGCGGCCTTCATCGGCGCGACCGAGGAACAGGTCGCCTTCGTGCGCGGCGCGACCGAGGCGATCAACCTCGTCGCTTACACGCACCCCCGCAAAGGCCGCGTGCTGCTCTCGACGCTCGAGCATCACAGCAATATCGTGCCGTGGCAGCTTGCGGGCTGGCAGATCGACGTCTGTCCGCTGACGCCCGACGGGCGCATCGACCTCGATGCCGCCGAAAAGCTGCTCACCCCCGAACATAATATGGTCGCCTTCGCGCATGTCTCGAACGTGCTCGGCAGCCCGCTCGACGTCGCACGCGCGGCCGAGCTGGCGCACCGCGTCGGCGCCGAACTGCTGATCGACGGCTGCCAGGCGGTGCCGCGCCTGCCCGTCGATGTCGCGGCGCTCGGCTGCGACTATTATGTATTCTCGGGCCACAAGCTCTACGGCCCCACCGGCATCGGCGTGCTGTGGAGCGACAAGCTCGACGCGCTGCCGCCGTGGCAGGGCGGCGGGTCGATGATCGACCGCGTGACCTTCGCGCGCACCACCTACGCCCCCGCCCCGACGCGTTTCGAGGCGGGCACCCCCGCGATCGTCGAGGCGCTGGGCCTCGCGGCGGCGGTCGATTATGTCGCGGCGATCGGGATCGACGCGATCCATGCCCATGAATGCGCGCTGGTCGCAAGCTTGCGCGAACAGCTCGCGCGGCGGAACAGCATCACGCTCTTCGGTCCCGAAGACAGCGCCGGAATCGTCAGCTTTTCGATGGCGGGGGTTCATCCGCACGACATCGGCACTATCTTGGACGAAAGCGGGGTCGCGATCCGCGCCGGGCACCATTGCGCACAGCCGCTGATGGATCACCTCGGCGTGCCCGCGACCGCGCGCGCGAGTTTCGGTGTGTACAGCAAGGACGATGATGTGGCGGCGCTGATCGACGGCCTCGCCCGCGTCGAGAGGATTTTCGGATGAGCGAGGAGCGCATGATCAAGGTCGAGGAAGTGACGAGCGTCGAGGCTCCGCCCAGGGCGCGCGTCGACGATGCCGAAACGGCGCCGGAAAAACTGGAACGCAAGCGCGACTATCTGGAAGGTTTTCTGGCGGCGAAGCCCGCGACGGTCGAACCCGGCGCGGTCGGCGGCGACCTCTATGAAGCCGTCATCAACGCGCTGAAGGATATCTACGACCCCGAAATCCCGGTGAACATCTACGACCTCGGGCTGATCTACAATGTCGAGATCGACGAAGGCCATGTGCTCGTCACCATGACGCTGACGACGCCGCACTGCCCGGTCGCCGAATCGATGCCGGGCGAGGTCGAACTGCGCGTCGGCGCGGTGCCGGGCGTCGGCGACGCCGAGGTCAACCTCGTCTGGGATCCGCCGTGGAGCCCCGAGAATATGAGCGACGAAGCGCGGCTCGAGTTGGGGATGTTGTGAACAATGGCCCCTCCTCTTCAGGGGAGGGGTTAGGGTGGTGGACGCCGGTTCGGGCAACCACCCCGCTGCGACTAGCGAGCAAGCTCGCAAGTCTCGCTGCCCCTCCTCTGAAGAGGAGGGGTTTAGGAGAGTAGGAAATGACCGAAACGAACACCCGCATCCGCCCCGCCGCCGTCACGCTGACCGCGAACGCCGAAGCGCGCATCGCCAGGCTGATGGCCGACGCCCCCGAGGGCGCGATCGGCGTCAAGCTGTCGACCCCGCGCCGCGGCTGCTCGGGCCTCGCCTATTCGGTCGATTATGTCACCGAAGAAGCGAAGTTCGACGAGCAGATCGAGACCCCCGGCGGCACTTTCTACATCGACGGCGCGTCGGTGCTCTACCTGATCGGCAGCACGATGGACTGGGTCGAGGATGATTTCGCCGCCGGCTTCGTGTTCGACAATCCGAACGCCAAGGGCGCATGCGGCTGCGGCGAGAGCTTCACCGTCTGAGCTCGACAATATCGCCAGCCAGGCATGGCACAGCGCCTGCGGCTTCGAGGAGGAGGTACGCGTCGTCCTCTATTCGAAACCGCTCTAGCGGCACACCCTCCATCCCGCCGTCCGCACCGCCATGTCGAGGTGGAAATGGTCGGCATGCGCCGCGTTGTAATCGGGCGACAGCACCGTGCTGAACAGGCCGCAGCTTTCGTCGCGCACATCGTGCAGGAAAGCCCCCTTCGCGCCGCCGTCCTTCCAGTCGTCGCGGAGCGTCACCGGCGTCCCGTCGGCCAGGATGAAGGCCGAAATGTCGATCGCATTGGCGGTCGAATGCTCGCTCTGCGCCTGGCGCCCCGCGATGCGGCGACAATTGTAGCTGCCCAGATTTTCGAGTTCGACGACCTTCTGCCCGAAATGCCGCCGCGCCAGCGGCTGCACGATGTCGCGGTTCCACACCGCCATCGCGGCCGTCACCGCGCAGCCCGGCGCGGCGCCCGCCGGCATCATCGCGGGGACGAAACGGCTGCCGGTCAGCACCATCCTCTGGTCGGCGCGGCACGCGCCCTCGCCCATCGGCGGACGCCGCGAATAGCCCGCCCCCGCCCGGTCGAAAACGGCGAAGCAGGCGTCGGCGTCGGCGGTCAGTCGCATCAGCTTGCGGTGCGTCGCCCAGCCCCGCGGGTGGGCCAGCTCAAAACGCGCGGTGGGATCATGTTCGGGATGGTCGCGCACCCATTGCATCGCGCGGATCGCGGCGAAGGTCAGCAGCACGGCGACCGCGAACCACAGAAGATAGGGACGTATGTTCCTCATCGCGCGACCATGGGATGGGCGGCCCGCCGGTGCAACCATGGCCGCAGCGGCGAGGCGGCGGATCACGCTCGCGCGCGCTCGCGCGATGGCTCTCCTCCGGCCGGTCCTTCGGTGCCCAGTTGGCCGAGTTCGCCGCTTTCGCGCGCCCGCCGACCATAAACCAGTTCGAACAGCGGCCCCGCCATCACCGTGGTGACGATCGCCATCGACACCATGATCGCGAACAGCGTCGGACCGATGATGCCCTTTTGCAGGCCGATGTTGATGATGATGAGTTCCATCATCCCGCGCGCGTTCATCAGCGCGCCGATGCCCAGCGCGGTGCGATTGTCCTCGCCCGCGAGCCGCGCCGCAAGCCAGCAGGCTCCGAATTTGGCGGCGATCGACACGGCCAGGATTCCGAGCGCGATTCCGAACAATGGCAGGCTGTCGACGGTGGTGAGCCGGGTGTTGAGGCCCGAGTAGGTGAAGAAGATCGGCACCAGCAGCACGACCGTGATCGGCTCGATCTTGCGCCTGATCTCCTCGGTCAGCAGGCCGCGCGGCATGCAGACGCCGAGCAGGAAGCCGCCGAACACCGCGTGGATGCCGATCGCGTCGGTGACGAAGGCCGCCAAGGCATAAAGGACGAGCACGGCCGCGAGCAAAGTGTGCGTCACCTCGCCCCGCGCCTCGGCCGCGCGGCCAAGCGGGATCAGCAACCGGCGGCCGGCAAACAGCATGAACAGCGTGAAGCCGGCCCCTGCCGGCGATCGCGAGCACGGCGACACCGGAGCCCGCGCCGACGGTCGCGAGGACGATCGCCAGCACGCACCACGACACGGCGTCGTCGAACCCGCCGGCGGTCAAGGTCAGCGTGCCGAGCGCACTATTTGCGAGGCCCCTTTCGTTGATGATCCGCGCCAGCATCGGAAAGGCCGTGAGCGCGATGCACGCCCCCAGGAACAGCGTCGCGCTGCCCTGCCCCAGTCCCTCGGCGAACAATCCGGGGATATCGAGCAGGAAGGGCGTGATCAGCGCGGCGAGCAGAAAGGGGACCAGGATGCCGACGGCGGAAACCCCGGCCGCGCTTTTCGCTTTCGACTGGAAATGGTCGAGCCGCAGCGTCATGCCGACAAGGAACATGTAGAGCCCGACACCGAACTGCGCGCCGACATAGAGGGTGGTCTGCGTCTCCTTCGGAAATAGCGCGGCCTGCCACTCGGGGAAGAACAGGCCGAAGAGCGAAGGACCGAGCACCACGCCCGCGATCATCTCGCCCACCACCTGAGGCTGGCCCAGAAAGCGATTCGCGAGCCAGCCGATAACGCGGCAGACCAACAGGATGACCGCGATCTGCAGAAAGAAGTGGATGCTGTAATCGGCGGGCGCATAGCTTTGCGCGCCGCCGACCGCGGGCCCATGCGCGCCCATCACGTCGCCGATCGTGCGCGTCAGTTCGCCGAACATATCGCCCATCGCCCATCCTCCCCGTCCGGCCGTTGCCGATCCTTCCTTGTCGGCCGCGCGCCGCGGACGCGCAATCCGGAATTCGAATGCATGATATGTTAACGTTCACAGATGCGCAAGGGCCGTCCGTGAGTCACCGCGTCTCCCCGCGTGCGCGACGGCCGGGGTCAGAGCCCTCCGCGCGCGTGACACGATGCGTCGGAACGAAGGGGGCGAACCGCGCCTTTGCGCCCGCGACGGACGGGCGCGGGCCGAATGCCTCCCGCCCGAGCGAATGATGCGCGATCAGGCAGGCGAAGCCGTGGCCCGCCTCGACGCCCCTGCCCGCGGGGACGATGCAGTTGCCGCGTTCGAAGCCATACAGGCTCGTCGTCCTTGGGCGCGCGCCGGCGCGTGGCGGCGCGGCGGACACGCCGCGCCCGGATGCGCGCGCGCCGGGGCATGATGCGCACGACCTGCCACGCCATCCACGCCTTGAATGCCCGCAGCCGCGCAAAGGCCGACAGCGTCCAGCCCGCGATCAGCAGGTCGACATAGACGGTAAGGTCCCACGCCATGATCATCGCCATTTCGGCGGGCAAGGTCATCGCAAAGCCCTGAAGCGCAACCAGGCCGACGACCAGGAACAGGACATGCTTGCGCTCGAACCGCTCGGCGAGCCGGAGCGGTTCTTCGACCATATGGCGGTGCAGCCACCGCGCGGCGGGCGTCTCCGGCGCGCCCAGCATCACGGCGATCAGCCCAGCCAGAAACAGCGCAAACAGCATGTCGATTCCCCCTCATTCACCAAGCCGAGATAGGAGGCGCGACCGCCGCTGCAAGCCTCCGAAACGGGGAGAAAATTCGGAGCCGCGCTCCCGGCCCGGGCGCGCGGACTCCATTCACCGCAAATTCAACTCGACTCGCGCAATTTCGCATCCAAGATGACGGTTCGCCTTTGCGAACCGCGACCAAGGACAGAAGCATGGCAAATTTCCTTCGCCGTCCCCTCGGCATCGCGCTCGGAGCGCTGGCTACGGCCAGCCTCGGCGGCTGTTATTATGGCGACGTCAACGGTTACGGGTCGAGCTACGCCTGACAACGACTGCGTGTCCCGCTATGGCGACGCCTATTATGATTACGACCCCTATGCCTATGACGACGGCTATGGCTACGACTGCTACGACAGCGGCGACTATGGCGCGGGTTTCGTCAACATCGGCTTCGGCGGCGGCTGGTACGACAATTATTATTATCCCGGCTACGGTCTGTGGCTCTTCGACAGCTACAACAACCGCTATCCGCTGCGCGGCCAGTATCTCAACTATTGGGGCGGGCGGCGCGCCTGGTGGAAACATCATGGCGGGGACCGCGACTGGCGTCCCGGCAACGGCGGCGGACGCGGCGACGGCCCGCGCGGCGATGGACGGCCCGGAGGCGGGCGCCCCGGCAGCTGGGACGGCCCCGGCCGCGGCGACAATGACGGTCCGCGCGGCACTCCGCGCCCGCGCCCCGGCACGGGCAGCGGCACGCCTCCGGCCACCACGAACCCGATCCCGGTCAATCCCGGTCGCGGCGACGGCCGTCCCGGCGGAAGCTGGGGGAACCCCGGCCGCGGCGGCAACGACGGTCCGCGCGGCACTCCGCGCCCGCGTCCCGGCGCGGGCAGCGGCACCAATCCCGTCCCGCGCGGCAAGCATGACGCCGGTCCGCCCGGACCGTCCCGATCGCGGCGCCGCCAATCCCCGTCCCCGTCCCGCGGAGCAATGGCAAGGCAATCCCGGCAGCGGGTCCGCTCGGCACAGCTCCGCGCCCACGTTCCGGCGGCGGCTACGGCAATAGCGGCGCCAGTGGCGGCGCTACCGGCGCCGCGCCGCGTCCAGCCCCGGTCCGGTCGGCGCCGCCCGTCAGCGTCGCGCCGGTGCAGTCGGCCCCGCCCGTGCGTGCGGCTCCGCCGGTGGTGCGCAGCGCGCCGCCGCCGCCCGCGGCCAGCGCGCCGCGCCCGAGCCGTCCTGCCCCGACCGTCCGGCCGAGCCGGATCGAGCCGCCGAGCAACGTTCGCGAGGATTGATCGGCATACCTAGCCGCAGCGGCGTCAGCCGCCGGCTGGTCCTCCGCCCCCTTCGACACCACCGTCGCGGCGACAAGGTCGCCGACGACGTTGAGCGTCGTGCGGCACATGTCGAGGAAGCGGTCGACGCCCAGGATCAGCCCGATCCCCTCGGCGGGCACGCCGACCGAGGCGAGGATCAGCGCGATCACCGGCAACGACCCGGCGGGCACCCCCGCGGTGCCGATGCCGCCGAGGATGCAGATCAGCATCACGAAGACCTGCTGCGCCAGCGTCAGCTCGATCCCGAAGAATTGCGCGAGGAAGATCACCGTCACCCCCTCGAACATCGCGGTGCCGTTCTGGTTCGCGGTCGCGCCGATCGTCAGGACGAAGCGCGATATGCGATCGGGCAGGTGCAGCCGCTCCGACGCGACGCGCAGCGAGGTCGGCAGCGTCGCGTTCGACGAGGCGGTGGCGAAGGCCATCAGCGATGCCTCCTGCGTCTCGCGAAAGAAGGCGAGCGGCGACTTGCCCGCGAGCGTTTTCAGGATGATCGGGAAGACGACGAACATCTGCAGCGCGAGCGCGATCAGCACGACGGCGACAAAGGCCGACAGGCGCACCATCAGATCCCAGCCGAACTGCGCCGCGAGGTTGAACATGAAACAGAAGATCGCGACCGGCGCGAGCTGGATGACGAGGCCGATCAGCCTCATCACGACCTCGAACACCCCCTCGATCGCGGTCTTGAGCGCCTCGGTCCGCGGCGTGCGCACGAGGATCAGCCCGATGCCGAAGAACAGCGCGAAGAACATCACCGCCAGCACGTCGTTGGCGCCCATCGCGGCGAAGAGATTGTCGGGCACAATCGCGACCACGGCATCCATGCCGGTCTTTGCGTCGCCGGCGCGGTCGGCGATCGCCTTCGCGCCTTCGGCGCCCTCCGCCATCAGGCTGCGCGCGAGCGCCGGGTCGACCCCCGCCCCCGGCTGGAGCAGGTTGACGACGAGCAGGCTGATGACGACCGAGATCGCCGAGACGATGACCGTATAGACGAGCGTCTTGATGCCGACCGATTTCAGCGCGCGTATCTCGCCCATTTCGGCGACCCCGACGATCAGCGCCGAGACGAGCAGCGGAATGACGAGCATGAACAGCAGGCGCAGGAAAATCTGCCCCAGCGGCCCGGTCACATAGGTGACGACGGTTTCGACCCACGGCGCATCGGGGGCGCCATAATGGACCGCGAGGCCCGCGAGCAGCCCGGCGACGAAGCCGATCAGCATCCGCCATTGCAGCCGCCGGGCGTGCCGTTCGTCGCGCTCCCCAGGCCCGATCGCCGCTTCTTCCGCCATAGTCGGCTCCTTGCCCGCCTCATGGGAGCGGCCGGAGCCGCGGATCACGCGTTGTCGGCCGCCGGTTTATTCTTCCCCACGCCCTCGTCATCACGAAGATCGAGCCCGCGGGTTCCATGGTGGGGCGTATGGGCTAGGCGCGTGCGGTCGCTCCGCATCGGGGGGGTCGGGCACTTCGAGCATGCCTTCCCATTTGGTGATGACGCTGGTCGCCACCGCATTGCCGACGACATTGGTCGCGGTGCGCCCCATGTCGAGGAACTGGTCGATCGCCAGAATGATCGCGACGCCCTCGACCGGCAGGCCGAATTGCGCGAGCGTGCCGGTGATGACGACGAGGCTGGCGCGCGGCACCGCGGCGATTCCCTTCGAGCTCACCATCAGCGTCAGCAGGATCAGCACCTGGGTGCCGATCGACAGGTCGATGCCATAGGCCTGCGCGATGAAGATCGTCGCGAAGCTCATGTACATCATCGAACCGTCTAGGTTGAAGCTGTAACCGAGCGGCAGCATGAAGCCCGAAATGCGGCGCGGCACGCCGAAGCGGTCGAGCTGTTCGAACATCTTGGGCAGCGCCGCCTCCGACGAAGCGGTCGAGAAGGCGAGCAGCAAAGGTTCGCGAATATAGCGGATCAGCTGCCAGATGCGGTGGCGCAGGAACAGCCAGCCCATGGCGAGCAGGATGACCCACAGCAGCACCAGCGACATATAGAATTCGACGAGCAGTTCGACATAGGTGCCAAGGATCGCCAGCCCGCTTTTCGCGACGACGTTGGCGATCGCGCCGAACACCGCAAAGGGCGCGAAACGCATGACGTAGCCGGTGATCTGCAGCATCATTTCGGCGAGCGCCTCGGCGCCGCGGACGAGCGGGGCGCCCTTTTCGCCGATCGCCGACAAGGCGACCCCGGCAAAAATGGAAAAAACCAATATCTGCAGGATATTGTTCGTCGCCAGGGCTTCGAGCGCGTTCTTCGGGAAGATCGACAGGGTGAATTCCCAACCGTCGAGCTTCTTGACCTCGCCCACCAGCTTCGCCGCCTCCGCGGCATCGGGAATCGGCGCCCCGACGCCGGGCTCGAACAGGTTCACCATCAGCAGGCCGAGCGCGATGGACATGAAGCTGGCGGTGATGAACCAGGCGAGCGCGCGCACGCCGATGCGGCCGAGCGCGCTGCTGTCGCCCATATGCGCGATGCCGACGACGATCGTCGACAGCACCAGCGGCGCGACAAGCAGCTTGATGAGGTTGAGGAAGATATCCGACAGCAGTTTGAAGGTCTTGGTCAGATATTCGAACCAGGGATGGCCTTCGGGCACCCCCTGGTGGACTGCGTAGCCGACGGCCACGCCCAGCAGCATGCCGAGCCAGAATATACCAGGTCAATTTGCGGTCCATGCGGCCGTCCCCCTCGTTCCTATTGCCGCCTAGTTGTCACAAAGCGCGGAGCGCGTCACCCGCATTGCGCGCGGTGGAGCAATTTGTGGTCGGCGAGGACGAGCGCCATCATCGCCTCGACCACCGGCGCGCCGCGAATGCCGACGCAGGGGTCGTGGCGGCCCCTGGTGACGATGTCGGCGGCCTCGCCCGCCTTGTTGATCGTCGGCACCGGGGTCAGGATGGAACTGGTCGGCTTGAACGCGACGCGCACCACCACCGGCTGGCCGGTCGAAATGCCGCCCGCGATGCCGCCGGCATTGTTCGACAGGAAGTCGGGACGGTTGCTGCCGTCGCTCGCGGGGCGCATCGGGTCGGCATTCTCCTCGCCGCGCAGCCGCGCCGCATGAAAGCCCGCGCCGATCTCGACGCCCTTCACCGCATTGATCCCCATCATCGCGGCCGCAAGGTCGCTGTCGAGCTTGGCATAGATGGGCGCCCCCCAGCCCAGCCGGCACGCCGCTCGCGGCGCATTCGATGACGGCGCCCAGCGACGAGCCCGCCTTGCGCGCACCGTCCATCAGCGCTTCCCAGCGCTGGGCCGCAGCGGGATCGGGGCAGAAGAAAGGATTGCGATCAATCTCTTCGAGGTCGAAGTTCGCCGGGTCGATCGCATCGCCGCCGATCTCGGCGACCCAGGCATGGATCCGCACCTCGGGAATCACCAGCCTTGCGACGCCGCCCGCCGCGACGCGCGCCGCGGTCTCGCGCGCGCTCGACCGGCCGCCGCCGCGATAGTCGCGGATGCCATATTTGGCGTCATAGGCATAATCGGCGTGGCCGGGGCGATAAGCCTGGGCGATGTCGCCATAATCCTTCGACCGCTGATCGACATTGTCGATCATCAGGCTGATCGGTGTGCCGGTGGTCTTGCCCTCGAACACGCCCGACAGGATGCGCACCCGGTCGGGTTCCTGCCGCTGCGTCGTGTGGCGCGACTGGCCGGGGCGGCGCTTGTCGAGGAAAGGCTGGATGTCGTCCTCGCTGAGCGACAGCCGCGGCGGGCAGCCGTCGACAACCGCGCCGAGCGCGGGCCCGTGGCTTTCCCCCCAGGTGGTGAAGCGCAGAACGCGTCCGAAGCTGTTGAAACTCATCTACCCCTCTCCCCTTGGGGGAGAGGGAGGGGCCCGCGCGGCGCAGCCGCGTGGGAGGGTGAGGGATCACCGGAAAGCGACGCCGCAACCACCCGGCAAACACCGTCCAAATTCTCCATCACCTCGCGGTTCGTGAAACGCAGCACCCGATACCCCTCTCGCGCCAGAAATTCCGTTCGCCGCGCGTCATAGTCGATTTGCGCCGCATGGCTATCGCCATCGACCTCTATCACCAGCCGCGCCGATTGACAGGCAAAGTCGGCCACGAAAGGGCCAAGCCGTTGTTGTCGGCGGAATTTATGCCCGCCAAGCGCCGAACCGCGAAGGACGGACCAGAGTTTCTTTTCGGCCGAGCGTCGAGTCGCGCCGTAAACGGCGAGCCCGGTCGATCGTGCCGTCGTCCGAAGTGAATCGGCTCTTCGTCACACCCTCACCCTCCCATCGCTTCGCGACGGGCCCCTCCCTCTCCCCCAAGGGGAGAGGGGTTCAGCGGCCAAACGCGGGCGCATAGTCGGCGCGGCCGCCTTGCGGCCACGGCGCGTCCGAGTCCAGCATCATCGCCATGAAATGCGGTCCGGCAAAGGGCGAAGCGAAGCGTGCGGCGAGATCGGGCGAATAGCCGAAGCGCGGGTAATAGGCTTCGTGGCCGAGAACGAAGCTGATCGCGCAGCCCTGTTCGCGGAGCGCATCGAGCCCGGCGCGGATCAGGGCGTCGCCGATGCCCTGTCCCTGCTTTGCGGGCAAGACCGCGACAGGCGCCAACCCCGCCGCGCGGCAGTGCGAGGCCGTCGGCCTCGACCCGCATCCGGCTGAACATCACATGCCCGGCGATCACGCCATCGGCCTCCGCGACCAGCGAGACCAGCGCATCGCCGTCGGCTTCCAGCATCCGCACCAATTCGGCCTCCCCCTGGTGACCGAACCCGGTTCCAGCAAAGGCTGCGCGGACAGCCGCGTCGATGGCCTCTGCGTCTTCGATTGCTGAAGCGCGGACGATCATCTTGCGCTCATCGGAAGCTGACAAGCCGTGTGCCCCTGCGAAGGCAGGGCCCCATCACCGGACGGCGCACGATCGAACCGGCAGGAGATGGGTCCCCGCCTTCGCGGGGACACGCAGATATTTTTTTGTGGCTCGCCCACCGGCTACGCCAAAGCAATATCCGGCGCGTCTTCCTGTTTCATGCCGATGGTGTGGTAGCCCGCGTCGACATGGTGCGTTTCGCCGGTGACGCCGCTCGCCAGGTCGCTCAGCAGGTACAGCGCCGAGCCGCCGACATCGTCGATCGTGACGTTGCGGCGCAGCGGGGCGTTATATTCGTTCCATTTCAGGATCAGGCGGAAATCGCCGATGCCGCTGGCCGCCAGCGTCTTGATCGGGCCGAGCCGAGATCGCATTCACGCGCACGCCCTGCGGCCCGTAGTCGTTGGCGAGATATTTGACGCTGGTTTCGAGCGCCGACTTGGCGACGCCCATGACATTGTAATGCGGGATCACCTTTTCGGCGCCATAATAGCTCAAGGTCAGCAGCGAGCCGCCGCCGTTGCCCGTCTCGGGGTCGAAGGGGGTCATCATCGGCGCCGCGCGCTGCGCGACCGCGGTGAAGCTGTAGACGCTGATGTTCATCGTCATCAGGAAATCGTCGAGGCCGACATCGGCATATTTGCCGCGCAGCGCCTCCTTGTTCGTATAGCCGATGGCATGGACGACGAAGTCGATCGTCGGCCAGCGCGCCGCCAGCGTGGCGAACGCGGCATCGAGATTCTCCATGTCGGACACGTCGCAGTCGATCAGGAAATCGCAGCCGAGCTGGTCGGCGAGCGGCTTGACGCGCTTCAGCATCACGTCGCCCTGATAGCTGATCGCCAGCTCCGCGCCCGCGCCGTGCAGCGCCCTGGCGATGCCCCAGGCGAGCGACTTGTCGTTGGCGAGCCCCATGATCAGCCCGCGTTTGCCTTGCATCAGACCCGTCATTATTTTTCTCCGGCAGTCACGTCGTCCACGCGCCCAATAGCGTCGTGCCCCAAATCCTCAACCTCGACCAGTGCGGCGTTGAGTTCGGCGCCCATCACCATACCCAATCCGACGAGGTAGAAAAAGAAGAGCGCGACCATGACGCCTAGGCCAGGCTGCCGTAGGTCGCGTCATAGCGGAACAGGCTGGCGAGCAGCGGCGGCAGCGCCAGCGTCACGCCGATCCACCACAGGGTCGTGAACAGCGCGCCCGGCCATTTCGGGAACTGCTTCCTGCGATATTTCGATGGCGTGAGGCTGTAAAAGAGCATGTAGATGGCGAGGAACAGGCCGAACCCCGACACCCCGCGCGATATCGCCACGACGCCGACGGCCTGAAATTGTTCGGGCAGGACACGCGTCACAAATTGTTCGATCCCGACGATCAGCACCTGCATGCTGAACGACAGCAGCATCAGCACCACCGCGCCGGTGATGATGCCGATCGACAGCAGCCGGTAGTGGAAAAAGCCCTTGCTGAAATGGGTGCCATAAGCACGGCGGAGGATGTCGCGCACCGTCTCGATCAGGCTGCCGACGGTCCACAGCGCGACGAGCGCGCCGAGCCACAGGAAAATGCCCGTGCGCGCGGTCATTACCTCGCGGATCGGGCCCGACAGCGCGCTGGCGACGGTCGGCGGCATGGTCGAGAAGACCGCCTCGATGGCCCGCTCGCCTCCCACGCTGCCGCCGAAAATCGAGAGGGCGGCGGCGAGCAGGATGAAGAAGGGAAAGAGCGCGATCAGCGCCAGATAGGCAAGATTGCCCGCATGGATGAAACCGTCGGTATAGGTGCCGACGACGACGCGCCGCAGCACCTTGAAGGCACGCGTACCGGGGCCGAGCGTCTCGCGTCCACGGTCGATGACGCCCTGCGCCCGCGCGCGCAGCTTGGCCCGCTTGGCGCGCTCGGCCCGCGCTTCGGGCGAATGCGGCGAGTGGCCCTCGGCCAGAAATTCGCCCGCGACTTCCTCGGCAACCTCGCGCTCGATCGCGGCGGCAACCTTTTTGTCGTTCGGCTCAGCCACGCATCACACGCCAAGGTCCGCGCGCACCGCGCGGCTGTCGGTCCATTCGCCGGCGAAGCGTTTCAGCGCCGCATCGTCGGCGGGCAGGTCGACGACGAGCCGCACCAGCTGGTCGCCGCGCCCGCCGCTCTTCTGGCTGAACCCCTTGCCCTTCAGCCGCATGACCTTGCCCGACGTCGACCCCGCCGGGATCGACAGCATGACCGGACCGTCGACGGTCGGCACCTTGACCTTGGCACCCTGAACCGCCTCGTTCAGCGTCACGGGCAGGTCGAGGCGGATATTCGCGCCCTCGCGGACATAGAAGGGATGGTCCTTGACGCTGATCGTCACGATGCCGTCGCCATGGCCGCCGGGGCCCGGCTGGCCCTTGCCGGCAAGGCGCATCTGCGTCCCCGTCTCGACCCCGGCGGGCAGTTTCAGGTCGATCGTCTTGCCGTCGGCCAGCGTGATCCGCTGCATCGCCTGCGTCGCGGCATCGACGAACGACACGGCGAGGCGATAGGACACGTTGGCGCCTTTCTGCGGCGCCGCGCCGCGTCCGCCGAAACCGCCAAAGGGTCCGCCGCCGCCGCGTCCGCCGAACAATTCGTCGAAGATGCCGCCGAAATCGGCGCTCTCGTTACCGAAGCCGCCGCCAAAGCCGCCCTGCCCGCGCGGATCGCCGCGAAAGCCCCCGCCGCCATAGCCGAAGGGCATCGCGGGGTTGCCTTCGGCGTCGATCTCGCCGCGGTCGAACTGGCCGCGCTTCTCCTTGTCGGAGAGCAGGTCATAGGCCTTGGTCACGTCGGAGAATTTCTCCGCCGCCTTCGGATTGTCCTTGTTCCGGTCGGGATGCAATTCCTTGGCGAGCTTGCGGTATGCGGATTTGATTTCCGCTTCGGTCGCGCTCTTCGCGACGCCAAGGGTGGAATAGGGGTCTGCCATCTGTCTCCAATAGCCCGATAAGATGTTGGCCGGAAAGGCCCGATTGCGCGCCGATGTGGGAACGGGACGAAAGGGGGTCAAGTTTCGTCGCCCGTCTCCTCATCGTCACCCCGGATCAGGTTCGGGGTGACGATGAACCTCGACCGCACGCCTGCGCCGCATTAGAAGCGCGCGCATGAGCAACGATCCCTTCCCCCAGTTCGACGCCTGGTTCTCCGAAGCCCGTTCCAGCGAGCCCAATGACGCCAATGCGATGGCGCTCGCCACCACGACCGCCGACGGCCGCCCGTCGGTGCGCATGGTGCTGCTCAAGGATCACGGCCCCGACGGCTTCGTCTTCTACACCAACCTCGACAGCCGCAAGGGCGGCGAACTCGCGGCGAACCCGCATGTCGCTTTGCTCTTTCACTGGAAATCGCTGCGCCGCCAGATCCGCATCGAAGGCCCGGTGGCGCCCGTCGACGATGCCACCGCCGACGCCTATTTCGCGACGCGCAGCCGCGACAGCCAGCTCGGCGCCTGGGCCAGCGACCAGTCGCGCCCGCTCGACGCCCGCGCGACCTTCGAGGCGCGCTTCGCCGCGATGCAGGCGCGGTTCGAGGGACAGGACGTGCCCCGCCCGCCGCGCTGGTCGGGCTGGCGCGTCACCCCCGAGCGCATCGAATATTGGCAGGACCGCGAACACCGGCTGCACGAACGCACGCTGTTCGTGCGCGATGGCGACGGCTGGACGAAAGGATTTCTCTATCCATGAGCTGGCGCCGCTTCCCGATCACCCAGGTCGACGCCTTCGCCGACCGTCCCTTTACCGGCAATCCCGCCGCAGTGATGCCGCTCGACGAATGGCTCGCCGACGATGTGCTGCAGGCGATCGCCGCCGAGAACAACCTTGCCGAAACCGCCTTCCTGATCCCCGACGAGAGCGGCGAGGCCGATTATGAACTGCGCTGGTTCACCCCCGGCGTCGAGGTCGCGCTCTGCGGCCATGCGACGCTGGCGAGCGGGCATGTGCTGCTCAGCGCCGCGCCCTGGCGCGACGACATGCGCTTTCGCACGCGCAAGGCGGGCATCCTCCGCGTCGCGCGCGACGGTGATGAGGGGTATAAAATGGCCCTTCCCGCCTATCCCGCATCACCCAAAGCGCTGCCCGACGCTGTCCGCGCGATGGGCGGCGATCCGGTCGAGACGCTGTGGCACGACGGCGGCTATGCGCTGATCGTCTACCCCGATGCCGCGAGCGTCCGCTCGCTCGCCCCGGACCTGCGCGCGCTGAAGGAAGGCGGCGACATCCTCTATATCGCGACCGCGCGCGGCGACGGCGATGTGTCGGGCGCCGATGTCGTCAGCCGCTGCTTCGCCCCCGGCGCCGGGATCGACGAGGATCCGGTGACCGGATCGGCGCACAGCGTGCTGACCCCCTATTGGGTCGGCGCACTCGGCCGCGACCGTTTTGCCGCCTATCAGGCGAGCCCGCGCGGCGGCCATGTCGGCTGCCGGCTCGATGGCGCGATGGTCGAGCTCAGCGGCACCTGCGTCACCACGCTGGTGGGCGAGTTGCTGCTATAAGGCCTCGGTCAGGTCGGCGAGATGCCGCCGCAGTTCCGGGAACTGGTCGTCGCTCGTGATGCCCAGCCGCACGATCGTCAGCCGCTGCGACGGCGAGACGATGATATATTGGCCCTGATGGCCGATGCAGGCGAACAGGTCGTTCGGGCCGCGGTCGGGCCAGAGCGCCGGATCGGCGCCCGCCGGACGCGGGCGGTTGAGCCAGATATGGCCGCCATAGCCGCCATCGCGCGGCGACGGCTTGAGCATGAAGCTCATCCAGCTTTCGGGCAACAGCCGCTGGCCGTTCACCACGCCATGATTGCGCAGAAACTCGCCGAACTTCGCATAGTCGCGCGCGGTCGCGTGCATCACCGAGCCGCCGATCATCGTCCCCGCGGCGTCGAACTCCGGGGTCAGGCTGGTCATGCCGAGCGGTTCGGCGAGGCGCCCCGCGATGAAGTCGCGCATCGCGTCGCGGCGCGCATCGGGGCTTTTCGACGGCGTCAGCGTGTCGGCCAATATGTCGGCCAATATCACGCTGGTCGCGGAACTATAGTTGAATATCTCGCCCGGCTGCGCCGCCGCGGGCTTGGCCTCGGCAAAGGCCGCCATGTCGGGCGCGCCCGAGCCGAACAGCATCGTCACCGTGTCGCCGTCCCACACGGGGTCGCCGGTTTCGACATGCTCGAGCCCCGACGACATATGGAGCAGATGCTTCAGGCTGATCGCGCCGCGCGGGTCGCCGCTGCGCTGCCACGCCGCGACCGGCGCCGGGCCGTCGAGCGACAATTGCCCGTCGGCGACGAGGAAGCCGGTGAGCACTGCGGTGATGCTCTTCGCCATCGACCAGCTGATGAGCTTGGAATCTGGCCCGAATCCCTCGCCATAGCGTTCATAGACCGGCTCGCCGTCGCGCAGCACATAGAGGGCGCGCGTCTCGCCCACCGCATCGGCGTCGGCGAACAAGGCGTCGGCCTTTGCCCTGACCGCCGCGGGCAGCGCGGGAAGCGGCGGCAGCGTGTCGGCGGCGCGCGGTGCAGGCACTCCGATGGCCAGCCCCGGCGCAGCGGGAGCCATCGTCGCCTAAGCCCCGCCGCGTGGGTCAGCGACCATGCCCCGACGAGCGCGAGCGCGGCACTTGCCAGCATGGCTTTTTTCGTGATCATGGCACAAGTGACTAACACTGATCCGCCCGCAGCCGCAACGCCCGAGCCGGTGCCGCCCCCGCCACCCGCGACGCCGCCGCCGGTCGTGCCCGATCGCTTGCGCAAACCGCGCCGCCCGAACCGCTGGGGCGGGTGCCTGCCCTGGGCGCTGATCCTCGGCGCGATCGCCGCGGTGCTGCTGATCTGGAAATTCCCCTCGCTCAAGGCGCAGGCCGAGCTGGGGTCGGCCTATGCGGCGCGCGTCGGCTGTTCGTGCCGCTATGTTCAGGGGCGCAGTCTCGAAAGCTGCCAGCGCGATTTCGAGCCGGGAATGGAGCTGGTGTCGGTCGCCGAAGACCCTGCGACGAAGACGATTACCGGCAGTGTGCCGCTGCTCGCATCGCGCAGCGCGCGCTACGCCGGGGCGAGCGGCTGCCTGCTCAGGCCCGAGGATTAGGAACGAACAGCGCCGCCCCGACCGCGACCGCCGCGGGCGTGCCGAAGACGAGGATCCAGATCGCCGCCTCCTCGCCCCAGCCATAGCCCGCGTACAGCACGCCGACGAGCAGATTGCCGATCGACACCAGCAGCCACAGCGACAGGAACAGCCGCGTCGCCCGGCGCACGTCGCGGATCGTCAGCCGCAGTCCGATCAGCAACAGCACCCCCGCGATCAGCATGATGACCGTGTGCGACATGATCACTCCTCTCCCATCATATCGGTGCCGATATGCGCCCGGCGCCATTCGCCCGGCGACTGGCCGAGCTTGCCGCGAAAGGCGGCACACAGGTGTGCGTGGCTGGAAAAGCCCGTGGCAAAGGCGATTTCGGCGACCGACAGCGGGCGGTTCATCAGATACCAGCAGGCGCGCCGCAACCGCTGGCGCAGCGCATATTGCCGCGGCGTGCGCCCCGTCGCCCGCGCGACATGGACGATCAGGCTGTTGACCGACATGCCCGTTTCCGCCGCCATCTCCTCGACCGTCATCGGCGTTTCGATCCGCGCCTCGATCAGCGCAAGCAGCGCGTCGATCCGGTGCGCGGCGCGCGCCGGCTGTCCGCCCAGGCGGCGCACCCCCGATCGCTTCGGCGAGCAGCGCGAGCAAGGGCCCGGCCGCCGTTCGGTCGTCGTCGGCCAGCGCGCGGACCAGCGCCGCCATCGCGGGGTCGTCATGCCCGGCGAGCGGCCGTGCCGACGCATCGACCGGCAAAAGACCGGGGTCGATGGCGACGCGGACATAGCGAACCGCACCGCCCTCGGCCCGGCCGCGATAATGACGGCCGGCGGGCGCGAGCCACAATTCGCCGGGCAAGGGATCGCCGAGCGACGTGCGCCGCCCGTCGAGCCAGGTCTCCAGCCGGTGATAGCTGCCCACCTCGTGCAGCATCAGCGCATGGACGTCCGCTTCGATCGTCCAGCTGCCGGGGCCGCTGAGCCGATCGACGATGCGGGCCGCGCTGATTCCCACCCTGTCCATGGCCGCATCATGCCAATGTTGGGAGAATCTGAAAGCCTCGATTTCGCGGTCGGCGTAGGATCGAATCGCCAGCCCCACCTCTTTCGGAAAGAGACCATGACCGACCACAGCCTCAACGGGAAAACCGTCCTCATTGCCGGCGGCGCCAAGAATCTCGGCGGCCTCATCGCGCGCGACTTCGCCGCACATGGAGCCGCCGCGGTCGCCGTCCATTACAACAGCGACGCGGCAAGCGCCGAAGCCGCCGATACGGTCGCCGCGATCGAGGCGGCGGGCGCGAAGGGCTTCGCCTTTCAGGCCGATCTGACCACCGCCGGCGCGGTCGAAAAGCTGTTCGCCGATGCCAAGGCCGCGATGGGCGGCATCGACATCGCGATCAACACGGTCGGCAAGGTGCTGAAAAAGCCGATGATCGAAATCGGCGAGGCCGAGTTCGACGCGATGAGCGCGGTGAACAGCAAGTCGGCCTTTTTCTTCCTCAAGGAAGCGGGCCGCAACGTCAGCGACAACGGCAAGGTTTGCACGCTGGTGACCTCGCTGCTCGGCGCCTACACGCCCTTTTATGCAAGCTATGCCGGGACCAAGGCGCCTGTCGAACATTATACCCGCGCCGCGTCGAAGGAATTCGGCGAGCGCGGCATTTCGGTGACCGCGATCGGGCCGGGCCCGATGGATACGCCCTTCTTCTATCCCGCCGAAGGACCCGAAGCGGTCGCCTATCACAAGACGGCGGCGGCACTGTCGCCCTTCAGCCCGACCGGCCTCACGCATATCGAGGATATCGTGCCGTGGATCCGCTTCCTCGTCACCGACGGCTGGTGGATGACCGGCCAGACGATTCTGGTGAACGGCGGCTACACGACCAAGTGACCCCTTCCGGCGGGCGCCCCACCACCCCTCCCGGGGCGGCCCGCCGGCCTTTTCAGGCCAGAAACGCGTCCATCGCGGCGTTGACGGCGTCGGGTGCTTCCCACGTCACGAAATGGCCGCAACCCGGCACCTGCACGATCGTCGCGTTCGGAACCAATTCCTCGATTCCGTCGAGATTGCTCGGCGGCAGCGCGACATCGTCGGTCGCCCAGATCACGAGCGTCGGAATGGTCAGCTTCGGGAATGGCATCGCGGGCGGCTCGGCGAAAGGCGCGTCCATCGGCGGCACCTCGATCGGCGAGGCGCGATACCAGTTGAGCATCCCGAAACAGGCGTCGCGATCCTCCCAGTCGGCGAGCGAGCGCGCAATCTCCCCGGGCGGCGCGACCGCACCGGCCAGCCGCCCCTCGAACGCCTTGGCAAGGAGGCCGGCAAGGCCCTGTTCGCGGACGATCGCATCGCTCGCGGGATCGCGGAACAGGCGGATATACTGGCTCGCCGCGCGCTGCACGCGGTCGGTCTGGAGCAGCCGCCCAAAGAGGCCCGGGTGCGGCGCATTGGCGATCACCGCGCGCGTGACGCGGCCCGCCCACGCCGGATGCAGCCCGCCCGGCTGGCCGCCGAGCGCAACGCCCCAGGCGATCGCGCCGCCCCAGTCGTGGCCGACGATGGTGAAGGTGTCGATCCCGAGAGCATCGGCGAGCGCGAAAATGTCGGCGATCAATTTGTCCGGCGCATATTCGGCGGCGTCCTGCGGCTTCGACGAACCGCGATAGCCGCGCTGGTCGGGCGCGATGCAGCGGAAGCGGTCCGAAAAATGCGGCAACTGGTTACGCCAGGTGCGGTGCGATTCGGGAAAGCCGTGGAGAAAGATCAGCACCGGCGCATCGCGCGGCCCGATGTCGACCACGTCGAGTTCGACCCCGGTCGAAAGCTTCACGCGCTGCTGCTCGAAATCGCCGGTCATCATTCCCTCCCCTGGGTTGCGTTTCGCAACCTGATGGCGGGGATCGCGGTCGGTGGCAAGCGGCGTTGCGGCGGTCCGCTGGCTGCACGCGTGGGGGAACGGCGGGTTGCGGGCGGTTGCGGTCATAAGCGATCCTCCCCCAACGGGGGAGGGGGACCACCCGAAGGGTGGTGGAGGGGCACGGGAGGCTTACGCGACGCCAGACCGAAAGAACGCCGTTTTCCGGCAACCCGGCCGCAACGCACGCCTTCACCGGCAAGGCAAACCGCCCGTGCCCCTCCACCAGCTTCGCTGGTCCCCCTCCCCGTGCCGGGGAGGATCGGCGTCGTCCGCTCCCTACCCCAAAGCCGCCGGTGGCGAGGCCGAAAAGGCCAGGCGGGCACCGATCGGCTATGGATAGCTCACCGTCTTCGGTACCTCGGGGATCGGGATGAATTCCTCGCTGTCGCCGGGGACGAGCGGGAATCGGCGCTCCTTCCAGTCGCGCTTCGCCTCGTTGATGCGCTCGCGCGACGAGCTGACGAAATTCCACCAGACATGGCGCGGCGTCGTGAACGCCTCGCCGCCGAGCAGCATCACGCGCGCGTCGCTGTCCGCGCGCAGTGTCATCGCCTCCCCCGGTTTCAGGATGTACAGGCTGTGCCGGTCGAGCGCCTCGCCATCGAGGCTCGCATCGCCCAATGCCACCAGCACCGCGCGCTCGTCGGCCTCGGCCTCGATCGGGATCGCCGCACCCGCGTTCATCAATATATCGGCATAGATGGTCGCGCTGTGCTGGGTGATCGGCGAGGTCGCGCCCCACAGGCTGCCCATGATCACCCGCGCCGACACGCCGCCGTCCTCGATCAGCGGCAGGTCGTCCTTCGCGACATGCTCGAACGCCGGGTCGACTTCCTCCTTGCCGTCGGGCAGCGCGAGCCAGGTCTGCATGCCCGAGATCGGCGAGCCGGTGGCGCGTTCGGCCGCCGGAGTCCGCTCCGAATGGACGATGCCGCGCCCCGCGGTCATCAGATTGCACGCGCCGGGGCGGATCGTCGCATAGGTGCCGAGGCTGTCGCGATGGCCGATCGCGCCCTCGAAGAGATAGGTGACGGTCGCGAGGTTGATGTGCGGATGCGGCCGCACGTCCATCCCCTTGCCGATGTCGAAATGCGCGGGACCGAACTGATCGACGAAGATGAACGGCCCGACCATCGTCCGCGCCTTGTTCGGCAGCGTCCGCCGCACGTCGAAGGCGCCGATATCGTGGGTCGAGGGGGTGATGACGGTGAGCATCAGTCGAGCCTTTCCAGCGTCAGCCTTGTCTTTTCGGTTTCGACATTGCCCGTGTTGAGCGTCGAATTGGGCTCCAGCAGCAGCACCTGGCATTCGCCGTCCAGCGCCTCGGGGCAATGCTCGGTCCCATGCGGGACGATGATGAATTCGCCCGGCCCCACGATGACGTCGCGGTCGCGCAATGCCATCTTCATCCGCCCCGCGACGACGAGGAAAAGCTCATCCTCGACATCATGGTGATGCCAGTCGAACCTGCTAGGCAAACTTGACCAGCTTGACCTGAAAATTGTTGATGTCGCCCGCGACGCGCGGGTTCCAATGGTCGTGGAAGCTCGCAAAGGCCTCGGCCAGATTGACCTTGTCGATCATCCCCCTTCTCCCGGCGCCGTCGCCCGGATCGCGAGCGCGTGGACGCGCTGGCCGGGAAGATCGCCCAGCGCCTTGTTCACCGCGCGCTGGCGCGCGACGCGGTTCAGGCCCGCGAAGCCCGCCCATTCGATGCTCAGGCTGAAATGCGACTCGCCGCTGCCGTCGTCGCCGGCGTGGCCGTGATGCTTGGCGCTGTCGTTGCTGAGGATGAAATCAGCGCCGGGAAAGGCCGCGGCGAGCAGGCTTTCCATCTCTTTCTGTACGGGACCGGGGCTACTCATGGGGTTGACCATAGGAGCATCGTCGCCAAATGATAAGACCTCCCAACCCCCGAGAGTCTCGCTTGCCGTCCCCGACCCGCCCGACCCGATTCCATGGCCGCGTGCCGCGCGAGGAACGCTGTGCCGCGCCCGGATGCCGCGAGGCGGGCGAGTTTCGCGCGCCGATTTCGGGCACCCGCTCGCCCGACGGGCCGCCGCAATATCGCTGGCTGTGCCTCGACCATGTCCGCGAATTCAACGCGCGCTATAATTACTTCGACGGCATGACCGCCGACCAGATCATGGAAGCGCAGTCGCCGACCGCGGGTTGGGAAACCGAAAGCCGCACCTTCCGCGCCGCGGGCAGCCCCGACCTGCCGCCGCGCTGGGCCGATTTCCGCGACCCGATCGACGCGCTCGGCGCGCGCTTCCGCCAGCGCATGGCCGAAGCGCGGCGCGAGGCCGCCGACCCGCGCTTCAACCGCGAGGAGCATCGCGCGCTGCAGGTGCTGGGGCTGGAAGGCGGCACCGACCGGATGGCGCTACGGCGCCGCTACAGCGAACTGGTGCGCAAATATCATCCCGACCGCAACGGCGGCGACCGCAGCCATGAAACGAGACTCGGCGAGGTTGTTGCGGCATATCAGCTGCTCAGAAAGGCCAAAGCCTTCGCCTGAGGGAGGACTGCGATGAACGAATTGGACGCACGGCGCATCGAGGTGGTCCGCAGCCATATGGCGCTGGAGATCACCCACGACTGGGACGCGGTGATCGCGACCTTCGAGCATCCGCGCTACGAATTGCTCGGCCCCGGCACCATCTTCGACGGCGAGGCCGCGGTGCGCAGCTATTTCATCCAGTCGCGCATCCCCTTCCCCGACCAGGCGAACGAGGTGATCGCCATCGCCGCCGACGCCGGGACCGACACGGTGCTGGTCGAATTCTGGCTGACCGGCACCCACCTCGGCCCGCTGAAGCTGGGCCTGCGCACGATCGAGCCGACCGGCAAGGCCTTCCGCATCCGCATGGCGGCGAGCTTCGAATTCGCGCCCGGCAGCGACAGGATCGTCTGCGAACGCCCCTATTACGACCAGTCGGCGGTGATGAAGGCGCTCGACATCCTCTGAAAAGGCGTTGCATGGCGAAACCCATGGCGATACCGCGCTAACGCAACTCCCTCTCCCCTTGCGGGAGAGGGTTGCGAAGACTTGGCAGCTTGCTGCCTGGTCGAAGCTGGGTGAGGGGTTGCGGGCTTTTGGCTCGCGCGGCGCAAGCGCCGCTCACCCTCATCCAACTGCGCCTAGCCGCTTCGCGGCAAGGCTCCGTATCCTTCTCCCGTCAAGGGAGAAGGGAACCAGAAATTTGAAGGCCGTGACATGACCGATATCCCCAACAGCCTCCCCGACCACCACGGCTCGACGCTGCTCGCGGCGCCCGATACCGAGGTGAGCGCGCGCGAGATGTTCGGGGTCGATGTCGACATGATGGTCCCGGCGTTCAGCGAGGCCGACGCGCGCGTCCCCGACCTCGATCCCGCCTATGTCTTCGACGGCGACACGACGCTCGCGATCCTCGCCGGGTTCAAATACAACCGCCGCGTGATGGTGCAGGGCTATCACGGCACCGGCAAGTCGACGCATATCGAACAGGTCGCGGCGCGGCTGAAATGGCCGTGCATCCGCGTCAACCTCGACGCGCATATCAGCCGCATCGACCTCGTCGGCCGCGACGCGATCGTGCTCAAGGACGGGCAGCAGGTCACCGAATTCCGCGAAGGGCTGCTCCCCTGGGCGCTGCAGACGCCGACCGCGCTGGTCTTCGACGAATATGACGCGGGGCGTCCCGATGTGATGTTCGTGATCCAGCGCGTGCTGGAAACCGAGGGCAAGCTGACGCTGCTCGACCAGAACCGCGTCATCCGCCCGAACCCCTGGTTCCGCCTCTTCTCGACCGCGAACACCGTCGGGCTCGGCGACACGAGCGGGCTGTACCATGGCACGCAGCAGATCAACCAGGGCCAGATGGACCGCTGGAACATCGTCGTCACGCTGAACTACCTGCCCGCCGCGACCGAAAGCGCGATCATCCTCGCGAAGGTGCCGGGCACTGACGACACGACGATCGCCAACATGGTCAAGGTCGCCGACCTGACGCGCCAGGGCTTCATCAACGGCGACATCTCGACCGTCATGTCGCCGCGCACGGTGATCAGTTGGGCGCAGAACGCCGCGATCTTCCACAATATCGGCTTCGCCTTCCGTCTGTCCTTCCTCAACAAGTGCGACGAGGCCGAGCGCATGATCGTCGCCGAATATTATCAGCGCGTGTTTGGCGAGGATCTGCCCGAGGGGATTGTCGGCAAGGCATGAGCGTCCGGCTCGTCCTGACCGGGCTGCTCGCCTTCGCCTGCGCGGCTGCGGCGGCGCAGAACAGCGGGGAGGCGCCGCCGCCGGATGGTGAGGCGGCAAAACCGGCGGTTGGAATGCGTTCGGTTCCGCGCGTGCAGATGCCGCTGCACCCCCGGCGCGCCGAAATCTTCCGGCGAACCAAGGTGATCGACATTCCGCAATGGGCCAAGGATGCGGGGCATAACGGCAGCGTGACCTACAGGGTGGTGGTCACGGCGGACGGCGCGGCCGACAAGGTCCAGTTGATCGGCAGCAGCGGTTCGACGGCGATCGACCAGGCGGCGCTGGGTGCCATCCGGTCGGCTTCCTTCGTCCCCGCGACCGACAAGGACGGCAACCCGGTCGCCGGGATGACCAGCGTCTATTCCAAATACACCCGCTGGGAGGATGAAAGCCGCGGCGGAATCCGCGATTATCGCTGCGGCGACCTGATCCGGGAATATGACTGGTTCCGCGAGGCGCATGGCAACGCCGGTCCGCCATATTTCGCGCTGGAAAACTATTATGTCTCACGCGACATGCTGGCCAATGTCGAAGGGGTCGACCGGCGCGACCGCAAGGCCGTCGAAAAACAGCGCGAAAAATATACCGGGGAATGGCTGGGCGTCGTCGAGGGCTGCCGAAAAACGCCGGGCGCACTGCTGCTCGACAAGATCAAGGATCCGCAGAGCTTTCAAGATATGGCCGGGTCATTCTAGGCACCGTCCTGCTGGACGTTTCTCGTCCCCTCATTCCAGCACGGCTTCGGCATCGACCAGCCGGATGTCGTGCATCATGCCCAGATAGGTCTCGAAATAGCCCTTGTGCGAGGCGCCGACGATGACGAGCGTCCGCGCGCCCGGCCGCTCGGCCATCGCGGCGCGGATATTGGCGACCATGCGCAGATTGCGCGTTTCCCACCAGCCGGTGTAGCGGCGCCCGTAATTTTGCGGCGTCGCGTCGGCGAGCGCGGCGCCGAAATCGCTGTCGAACGCCATGCGCATCGCGGCCGGGCTGTTATAGCTCCGATAGATCGCCATCACGCCGTCGCCGTCGAGCTTCGCCTCCAGTCTCGCATCTTCGGCAATGCGCTGCTTGACGAACGGATTGTCCCAGATCCGCTTCATCGCCGCCGCATATCCCGGATCGTCGCCGATCGAGGCGGTCGTCGCGTCGGCGCTGTGATCGTCGGCCGAATAGACGCGTTCAAGACCCAGCCGCGCCGCGAGGACCGAAGCGATCAGGAAATTCTCGTTGCGCCGCTTCGACAGCATGTCGAGCCGCGCCGCGAGCGCCTCGTCGAGGCCGTCGCCCGCGCGCCGCTCGCCCTCCGGTAATCGCAGCCACTGGACCAGCGCCGACAGCCGGCTCGCCGCCCGCGAGGAAGACGGCGGCGAGATGGCGGCGCCCGGCGGGCGCGGGCTCCGCGGGCCATGCGGCGAGCAGCCGCTCGGCCTCGACCGTCGCGGCGGGCATGTCGAGCCCGAGCGCCTTTTGCGCGGGCGCCGGGTCCCAGCAATAATCGTCGAAAGCGTCGGGATAGAGCGGCTTGTAGCGCAGCAGCCGCTCGCAATCGGGGCCCGAGACGCCTTCGATGGTGACGATTTGCGGCTTCCACGCCGCCAGCCGCGCGAGCAGCGGTTCGAGGTTGGCCGGATCGAAGCTGTCGGGCAGGCCCGAGAGATGCGGCGTGCCCAGCACCAACGCCTCGCCCGGCTCGCCCGCCACATGATCCTTGAGCTTGCCGGGATCGAATGGCGGCACATAGGGCTGCGCCGGGCTGGCGGCGGCGAGCAGCAAGGCGGCGATGGCTAGGCATATATCTCTTCCTCTCCTATGGTCGATGGTCGATGGTCGATGGTCGATAGGCGAAGTGTGTTATTCGATCAACACTCTTCGGCATGCCATTTTCGGCTTCCCAAGCCGGGCCCGCTCTGCCAGCGTCGCGCCATGCGCTGGCTTGCGGCATTTGCGGTTCTTCCCCTTGCGGCCTGCATATCGCCGGTCAAATATGGGCCGATTCCGCACGCCGACTATGTCGCGCCATCCCGCTGCACCGCGCAGCCCGGCGCGCCCGTCGACGAGGCAGGGTTGCCGCTCTTCTTCGTCACGACGCGCCTCCCCGACTGCCGCACCGACGACATCCGCCTGCTTGGCCATCGCGGCGACAGGACGCGCTATGGCCGCTTCGCCGCGCCGCGCGAAACCGAAGTCGAGGGCAAGAAAAAGCTCCGCACGGCGATGGCGTTTCAGGACGAAGGCGACTGGTGGCGCGCGCTCCAGGCCGAAACCGACCGGCGGCAGGGGCGCGTGCTGCTTTATGTCCACGGCTATCGCGAAACCTTCGAGACGACATCGAAGGACGCGGCGCAGATCGCGCGCATGACCGGCTTCGACGGGCCGATGATCGAATATAGCTGGCCCTCGCAGGGCGAGGTGCTGAAATATGCGGTCGACGAGACCAACATGTATCACGACATGCGCAATTTCCGCGATTTTCTCCGCGCCCTGGCCGACAAGCCGTGGGTGAAGGAGATCGTGATCGTCTCGCACTCGCTCGGCGCGCGGCTCGTCCTTCCCGCGATCGCCGGCGCCGATCGCCTGTCGCGCCGCGCCGAACGCACCGGCAATATCTCGAACATCATCCTCGCTTCGCCCGATATCGACCGCGAAACCTTCGAGCGCGACATCGTCGACGATGTGCTCGCGCCCGACCGGGTCGCGCTGGGGCGGCGCATCACCCTCTATGTCTCGCTGAACGACCGGGCGCTCGCCGCATCGCGCGCGCTGCACGGCTATCCGCGGCTCGGCTCGCCCTATTGTTTCGATCCCTTCGATCCGAAGGCGCAGACCTTCGACCGGCCGCCCGCGCGCTGCTATCCGGCGGCGGTCCCCGGGCTGACCGTCGTCGATACCACCGACGTCTCGCGCGGTTCGACCGGGCACAGCAATTTCCTGCGCAGCGCGGTCGCGTGCCGCGATTTCGTCGATGTCATCGCGGACAGGCGGACAGGGTCCGCACGCGTCGCGACGCCGTTCGCGCATGTCTTTCGCTTGCTTCCCGATCCCGCTGCCCCCAAGGATCTGGACGAAAGCATCTGCAACCGAATCCCGCCCCGACCGACGCCAGCGCCATGACCTCCTCCTCCCCCTCGACGATTTCAAGGCGGCGCTGTCGAGCGTCGCGCGCGCGGTGACGCGCGATGCCGAGGTCGAGGTCGGCTTCACCGCCGACGCCCCCGCGCAGATCGGCAAGACGATCAAGGTGCCGACGCCGTCGCGCACGCTGCCCGCCGAACAGGTCGCCGAGGCGCGCGGCTTCGCCGACGGCTATGCGCTGCAGATGAAGCATCACAGCGAGAAGCTCCACGCCGCCGCGCGCCCCGCCGAGCCGCTCGCCGCCGCTGCCTTCGACGCGATGGAACGCGCGCGGGTCGAGGCGCTCGGCGCGCGCCACATGGAGGGCATGCGCGCCAACCTGTCGGCGAGCCTGGCGATGCGGATGCGGTCGGACCCGATCGCGCGCGCGCAGAGCCGCGACGATGTCCCCGTCTCCTCGGCGCTCGAACTGATGCTGCGCGAGGCGCTGACCGGCGAGGCGCCGCCGCCGGGCGCCGAACATGGCCTGGGGCTGATCAGCGACTGGATCGCGCGGGCCGCCGGCGGCGACCTCACCGCGCTCGCGATGCAGATCGACGACCAGGCCGCCTTTGCCGAAACCGCCAAGCTCGCGCTCCGTCACCTCGACCTCATCCATGGCGACGAACCGATGGACGAGGGCGCCGAGGACAGCGGCGAGGAGGATCAGAGCGAGGCCGAGGAGTCGCCCGAGGAGCAGGAAAGCGAGGATGGCGGCACCGGCGAAAGCCAGGTCGATGCGCGCGCCGAGACCGCGGGCGACCAGGCCGACGACGGCGACAGCGATCCCGACGCGCAGGAGATGGAAGCCGACGGCGAGCCCGAGATGGGCGGCGAAGGCGACGAGGGCATGCTGCCGGTGCGCCCCAACCGCCTGCCGACCGACGTTCCCGACTTCAACTATGTCCGCTTCACCGAAAAGCATGACGAGGTGATCGCGGCGACCGAGCTGTGCGACGCCGACGAACTGACCCGGCTGCGCTCCTACCTCGACCAGCAGATGCAGCATCTGCAGGGCGCGGTGACCAAGCTCGCGAACCGGCTCCAGCGCCGGTTGATGGCGCAGCAGAACCGCGCCTGGGATTTCGACCAGGAGGAAGGCCAGCTCGACGCCGCGCGCCTCGCCCGCGTCATCGTCTCGCCGGGCCAGTCGCTGAGCTACAAGATCGAGCGCGACACCGACTTCCGCGACACCGTCGTCACGCTGCTGATCGACAACAGCGGGTCGATGCGCGGCCGCCCGATCAGCATCGCGGCGATCAGCGCCGACATCCTCGCGCGCACGCTCGAACGCTGCGGGGTGAAGACCGAAATCCTCGGCTTCACGACGCGCACCTGGAAGGGCGGGCAAAGCCGCGAGGACTGGCTCGCAGCCGGCCGCCCGACGCACCCCGGCCGCCTCAACGACCTGCGCCACATCATCTACAAGCCCGCAGACGAACCCTATCGCCGCGCGCGCAAGTCGCTCGGCCTGATGATGCGCGAGGGGCTGCTCAAGGAGAATATCGACGGCGAGGCGCTGATCTGGGCGCACAGCCGCATCGTCAACCGCCCCGAGGAACGCCGCATCCTGATGGTGATCTCCGACGGCGCGCCGGTCGACGACAGCACGCTGTCGGTCAACCACGGCGCCTATCTCGACCAGCATCTGCGCCAGGTGATCGACTGGATCGAGACCCGCTCGCCGGTCGAGCTCTGCGCGATCGGCATCGGCCACGACGTCACGCGCTATTACAGCCGCGCGGTGACGATCATGGACGCCGAACAGCTCGGCGGGACGATGGTCGAGCAGCTGGCGGGGCTGTTCGATATCGACTGATCCGCGACGCGACGGGGTGGGTGACAACCCCTTTTCCCCTCGTTACAACCGCTTCCCAACGCAGCAGGGACTCGCGGCCTTACGACGAGAGCCGCTGCGCAGACATATGTGCTGATGGGTCGCCGGCACGACGAACGAGCCGCACCATGGGGTGCATGGCCGAGGGGGGCGACTGTCATATGAAAAAAGCATCCGACCTGTTCATCGAATGCCTCGAGGAAGAAGGCGTCGAATATATCTTCGGCGTTCCGGGCGAGGAGAATCTCGACTTCCTCGACAGCCTGTCGCGCTCGGCCAAGATCAAGCTGATCCTGACGCGGCACGAACAGGGCGCGGGCTTCATGGCCGCGACCTATGGCCGCCACACCGGCAAGACCGGCGTCTGCCTCGCGACACTCGGCCCCGGCGCGACGAACTTCGTCACCGCCGCCGCCTATGCGCAGCTTGGCGGCATGCCGATGATGATGATCACCGGTCAGAAACCGATCAAGAAATCGAAGCAGGGCCGCTTCCAGATCCTCGACGTCGTCGCGATGATGGGGCCGATCACCAAATATACCCACCAGATGGCCTCGTCCGACAATATTCCGAGCCGCGTGCGCGAAGCCTTCCGCCTTGCCGAGGAGGAAAAGCCCGGCGCGGTGCATATCGAGCTGCCCGAGGATATCGCCGACGAGCATACCGACAGCACGCCACTGGCGCGCAGCCATTCGCGCCGCCCGACCGCCGATGTGAAGTCGATCCGCGAGGCGGTGAAGGCGCTGGAGGAAGCGCGGTCCCCCGTCCTCGTCATCGGCGCGGGCGCCAACCGCACGATGACCAGCCGCATGCTGCTGCAGTTCATCGAAAAGACCGGCATCCCCTTCCTGACCACCCAGCTCGGCAAGGGCGTGATCGACGAGCGGCACCCGAAGTTCCTCGGCTGCGCCGCGCTCAGCGCGGGCGATTTCGTCCACCGCGCGGTCGAGGCGTCGGACTGCATCGTCAACCTCGGCCACGATGTCATCGAAAAGCCCCCCTTCTTCATGCAGCGCGGCGGGCCGACCGTCATTCACGTGTCGACCAAGACCGCCGAGGTCGATCCGGTCTATTTCCCGCATATCGAGGTGATCGGCGACATCGCCAACGCGATCTGGCAGATGAAGGAGGACATCGTCCCCAACGGCGGCTGGAAATTCGACCATATGCTGAAGTTCCGCCAGGCCGAGGTCGACCATACCAGGCCGCTCGCCGAGGACGCGCGCTTCCCGATCTTCCCGCCGCACCTCGTCCAGTCGATCCGCGACGCGATGCCCGACGACGGCATCATCTGCCTCGACAACGGCGTCTACAAGATCTGGTTCGCGCGCGGTTACACCGCGTGCCGCCCGAACACCGTGCTGCTCGACAATGCGCTCGCGACGATGGGCGCGGGGCTGCCGTCGGCGATGATGTCGGCGATGCTCTATCCCGACCGCAAGGTGATGGCGATCTGCGGCGACGGCGGCTTCATGATGAACAGCCAGGAAATGGAGACCGCGGTCCGCCTCGGCCTCAACCTCACCGTGCTGATCCTCAATGACTCGAGCTACGGCATGATCCGCTGGAAACAGGCGAACATGGGGTTCAAGGACTGGGGACTGACCTATGGCAACCCCGATTTCGTCAAATATGCCGAAAGCTATGGCGCCAAGGGGCATCGCGTCGAAAGCGCGGCGCATCTGAAGGAACTGCTCGCGCATACGCGCGACACGCCGGGGGTGCATCTGATCGACTGCCCGGTCGATTATTCGGAGAATGACCAGATTTTGAACATCGACATCAAGAAGCTGTCGAAGGAGTTGTAATTCTTCATTCCCCTCCCGCAAGCGGGAGGGGCAGCGAGACTTACGAGCTTGCTCGTTAGTCGCAGCGGGGTGGGCATCCGCACCGCTGCTGGCCCACCCCCAACCCCTCCCGCCTGCGGGAGGGGGGAGAAGCTGCATGAAACTCAAGGACGTCTACCCGCTCTACCTCAACAACAAGGCGGCGCAGCCGAACAGCGACCTCGAGGTGATCGACAAATATACCGGCGAGGTCGCCTTCCGCACCGCACTCGCGACGCCCGACGTCATCGACGAGGCGATCGCCGGGGCCGTGCGCGCCGCCGAACCGATGGCGCGGCTGGCGAGCTATGAGAAGCAGGACGTGCTCAACCATTGCGTCGCGCGCTTCAAGGAACGCTATGACGAACTCGCCTATGCGCTGTGCGTCGAGGCGGGCAAGCCGATCGCCGATGCCGAGGGCGAGGTCGGGCGGCTGATCGACACCTTCCGCATCGCCGCCGAGGAAGCGGTGCGCAATTACGGCGAGATCCAGCCGCTCGACATCTCCGCGCGCGCCAAGGGCTATATGGGCATGTGGAAGCGCGTGCCGATCGGCCCGTGCAGCTTCATCTCGCCCTTCAACTTCCCGCTCAACCTCGCGGCGCACAAGATCGCGCCGGCGATCGCAATCGGTTGTCCCTTCGTGATGAAGCCCGCCTCGATGACCCCGCTCGGCGCGATCATCATGGGCGAGGTGCTCGCCGAATGCGACATATTGCCCGAGGGCGCCTTCAGCATCCTGCCCGCGAGCCGCGCCGGCAGCGACCTGTTCACCACCGACGAGCGGCTCAAACTGCTGAGCTTCACCGGCTCGCCCGGCGTCGGCTGGGATTTGAAGGCCAAGGCGGGCAAGAAGAAGGTCGTGCTCGAACTCGGCGGCAATGCCGCGGTCGTGGTCGACAAGGACGCCGACCTCGACCATGCGCTCGCCCGCATCATCTTCGGCGGCTATTACCAGTCGGGGCAGAGCTGCATCCACGTCCAGCGCGTGATCATCCATGAGGATATCTACGACACTTTCCGCGATATGCTCGCCGCGAAGGTCAAGACGCTCAAATCGGGCGATCCCAAGCTCCACGACACCTTCATCGGCCCGATGATCTCGGTGAAGGAGGCGACGCGCCTGAAAGGCTGGATCGACGCCGCGGTCGCCGCGGGCGCCACCCTGCTCGCCGGCGGCGGCTGCGAGGGCAATATGCTCGAAGCGGCCTTGCTCGAAAATGTCCCGGCGGGCAGCGATGTCGTGACCGAGGAAGCCTTCGGCCCCGTCGTCGTGCTCAGCAAATTCTCGAACTGGGAGGACGCGCTCGCCGAGGTCAACGACAGCAAGTTCGGCCTTCAGGCCGAGCCTGTTCACCCGCGACCTGCACAAGGTGCTCGAGGCGTGGGACCATCTCGACGTCGGCGGCATCGTCGTCAACGACGTCTCCTCCTACCGGGTCGACAACATGCCCTATGGCGGGGTCAAGGACAGCGGGCTGGGCCGCGAGGGTGTGCGCTTTGCCATTGAAGATATGAGCGAAATTCGCAATCTGGTGATCCGGCGAACCTGATTGGATCGTGGCTGAACCGATATGTGTCAAATTGGCAACGTCACCGAACTGCCTCGAAACTTTCTCCGAACTGTCGCGACTTTGATTCGCGCGCTGTAACAAAACTCCTGTCTAGGCCGGTGGCAGCTAAGGCTGCTTTCGGAGTGCGACATGGCGACGATTTCCACCCTCCCCATCCCCGCCCGCTTCCAGGATGGCTTCGGCGGCGAGCCGCATATTCCCGAAAGGGTCATCGGCGAGCGCCGCAATTACCGCGCCGTGTGGGTCAGCGACATCCACCTCGGCACGCGCGGCTGCAACGCGCCGCTGCTGATCGACTTCTTCGACCATGTCGATTGCGAGACACTCTATCTCGTCGGCGACATCATCGACGGCTGGCGATTGAAGAAGCGCCACTTCTGGCCGCCCGAGCATAACGACGTCGTGTGGCGCGTGCTCAAGCGCGCCAAGCGCGGCACCCGCGTCGTCTATGTCCCCGGCAACCATGACGAGATGATCAAGCCCTTCGACGGCTTCGACTTCGGCGGCGTCGAGATCCGCCGCGAGGCGATCCACGAAACCGCCACCGGCAAGAAATTGCTCGTCGTCCATGGCGACGATTTCGACGCGGTGATGCTCGCGCACCGCTGGCTCGCCTTCGTCGGCGACGCCGCCTACACCGCGCTGATGAAGTGCAACGTCGTGGTCAACTGGGTGCGCCACAAGCTCGGCCTGCCCTATTGGTCGCTGTCGATGGTCGCCAAGCACAAGGTCAAGAACGCGGTCCAGTTCATCGGCCGCTACGAGGAAGTCGTCGCCCACGCCGCGCGCACGCGCGGGGTCGACGGGGTGGTGTGCGGCCATATCCACAGCGCCGAAATGCGCGAGATCGACGGCGTCGACTATTATAACGACGGCGATTGGGTCGAGGGCTGCACCGCGCTGGTCGAGCATCATGACGGCACGATGGAAATCCTCCACTGGGCCAGGGAAGTCGCGAAGCGCAGCGTTCCGGCGCAGCTCGAACTGCCCGCCCCGGCCCGCGCCGCCTGATGCGGATCCTGATCGTTACCGACGCATGGGAGCCGCAGGTCAACGGTGTCGTGCGCACGCTGCAGGCGACGATCGGCGAGCTGCGCAAGGCCGGACATGCGGTCGAGGTCATCTCGCCCGACCTCTTCCGCTCGATCCCCTGCCCCTCCTACCCGGAAATCCGGCTCGCCTTCGCGGGCCGGCTGCGCCGTCGGGCGGCGCATCCGCGCCTTCGCGCCGCAGGCGATCCATATCTCGACCGAAGGGCCGCTCGGTCTGGCGGCACGGCGCTGGTGCATCGCCAACCGCTTCCCCTTCACCACCGCCTACCACACGCGCTTTCCCGAATATGTCGCGGCGCGCCTGCCCGTCTCGCCCGGCCTCGTGTGGCGTTTCATCCGCTGGTTCCACCGCCCCGCGCGGCACATCATGGTCGCGACGCGCAGCCTCGCGCGCGAACTCGCCGAACAGGGGCTGACGCAGACGATGCTGTGGGAACGCGGGGTCGACCACGGCCTGTTCCGCCCCGGCCGCGCGCCGCACCCGGCCTATGAAGGTCTCGCCCGTCCGATCCAGCTCTATGTCGGCCGCGTCGCGGTCGAGAAGAATATCGAGGCCTTCCTCGATACCGCGCAGCCCGGCACCAGGGTCGTGGTCGGCGACGGCCCCGCGCTCGCCGAATTGCAGGCGCGCTATCCGGACGCGGTCTTTCTGGGCAAGCAGACCGGCGAGGCGCTGGCTTCGGCCTATGCCGGCGCCGACGTCTTCGTCTTTCCCAGCAGGACCGACACCTTCGGCCTGGTCATCATCGAGGCGCTGTGCTGCGGCACCCCGGTCGCCGGCTATCCCGTGCCGGGCCCCGGCGACATCGTTCGCGACGGTGCCGGGGCGCTCGACGAGAATCTCGACCACGCGATCGCCGCGGCGCTGGGGTGCAAGCGCAGCGATGCCGCGGCGCTCGGCGCGCGCTATCAATGGTCGGCCTGCACCGCGCAATTCGCCAAGGCGCTGACCTTCGTGCCCGCCGCCGCCAAGGGCGCGGCGCTGGGCACGACGATCCCCGCGTAGGCTGTATCGACATTCAGAAGATGGCGAGCCGAAAATGGTGGTTTTCCGTGACCCGGAGCGCAGCGCACTCGATGTGCGTGAGCACCGGAAGCGCGGAAAGCCGCCATTTGCAGGCCGCCAGGGCTGAATGTCGATAAGCCTAAAAGGCCTTGCGCCACTCCAGCTCGATATAGCGGCCCAGGGGGTCGATATAGCCAGGCTGGTAATTGAGCGGCACGATGCCATTGCCGTCGGTGATCTTGCGCTGCGCGTCAAAGATATTGTCGATCGACAGGCGCAGGCGCGATCCCTTCAGGAAGGGCAATTTCTCGATCAGCTTCGGCTTCTGGTTGAAATCCATGAAGACGCGCAGGTTGAAGGTCGCGAGATCGCCGAACTTCAGGTCGCCCGCGGTGCCGCCGGTGACCGTGCTGCCGCTGTCATATTTCGCGCTCAGCCGCACGCCGATGCCCTTGTTGAAGACGCCGCCGTCGAGTTCGACGAGGTGACGATTGCTGCCGCCACCCCCGGCCGTCGCCGAACCGTCGAGCAGGTCGAGCTCGGGCACGCCGGGGCGGATCAGCACCGTGTCGGTCAGCTTGATCGTGTGATAGAGCGATACCTGCCAGCGGCCGCCCTGCGGCCCGCCCAACATGCCGCCCGGACCTCCGGGGCCGCGACCGCCGCCGCCCGCGCGCGGACCGCCGCCGGGCCCGCGCGCCCGCCCGGCACCCGGACCGCCTTCGCCGCCGGCCCCCTCGGGCCGGGCGCCGCCGCGACCGCCGCCCGCACCGGGAGCGCCCTGCTGGGGCTGGCCGAAGCTCTTGCCGAAGTTGAAACCCCAGCGGATCTGCGAATTCTCGCTGCGGTCGAAATTGACCGGACGCAGGTCGAGCGCGGTCAGCACGCCATTGGTGTCGCGCGTCACGCGGTCGGGAAAGGCCGCCTCGATCTCCGGCGTCAGCAGCGGAAAGCCGCTCGCCGTGTCATAGCTTTTGTTGCGGTTGTAATTGACCGACAGGTTGAGCCCCTCGATCATCGGCGGCGACCAGTTCAGGCCCAGCTTGAGATCGCGGCGCTGCTCGGCGAGCAGCAGAGGATTGCCGCCCGTCGTCGTCGTGATTTGCACCGTCTGTCCGGTCGCGAAATCATAATAGGTGACCGCGGGTGTCACCAGCGGCGCAGCGCCCAGTTGCTGGATGCCGGGGGCCGCCTCGTCGTTGTTGAAGCTCGCGATCAGCGACAGGTTGTCGGTCACCCCCCAGTTGAGGTTGGCGCCCCAGCTCTTGAGCGCCGCAAAATCGCTCGGGTCCTGATACTGCCCGCTCAGCGTCAGCGACACGCGGCCGAGCTTGCCGACCTCATATTCGGGGTCGAGCAGCGGGATGGTCAGCGACCCGAACACGCCGGGCAGGTCGCGCGCGAGGTCGGTCGTCGTCACGCCGTTCGCATTGTCCGACCGGCTGTCGAAGCGCAGCCCCGAATAGCTCGCCGTCGCCGACAGGCGGATCGGGCCGGCCCAGCCTTCGGTCACCGTTCCCGACAGGTTGGCGTTGCCGCCGAAACTCTGCTGGCTGCTGTCGAAACGATCGGTTCGCGGCGTGCCGACGACGACGCGGTCGGTGAAGGTGCGTTGGTCGGCATCGGAATAATTGGCCGAGGTCGACCAGCGCCAGTCGCCGATCATGCCGTTGACGCTCGCGGTCGCGGCAAGGTTGCGGCTGCGCCCATTGCGTTCGAGCGGATCGGACGCGCCGCCCAGTCCGGGGCCGAGCAGCGACAGGCTGTCGGTCTGGTCGAAGCGCAGATTGATCGACGCGTCGGTGACCTTGTTCAGGCTGCGCTGGATCGTCGCGTCGATCTTGTACTGATCGCTCGCGCCGAGCAGGCTGCGCGCCGGGGCTTCGGCGGCCTGTCGCGGGTCGTCGTAGACGAGATTGCGCTCGCTTTCGCGCAGCATCGTCTGATGCTCCCACCCCGCGTTGACGTTGAAGCGGCCATTGGCACCGATCATCAGAAAGCTGGGTTCGATCTCGCTCTGGAAACGGCCGCCCTGCGTCGGAATGCCGCCCTCGGCTTCGACTGCGAGCTGGCGGAAATTGGGCTTGAGTACCAGGTTGACGACGCGCTCGTCGGCCGAATAACCATATTGCAGCGCGACTTCCTCGGGAAAAATCTCCACTTTCGCAATGGCTTCGGGGGGCAGGTTGCGCACTTCCCCAAAACCGCCGATGCGGCGTCCATTGACGAGGATGACGGGCCGCCCGCTGCCGCGTCCGCGGCCCGACCGCGTCTGCGGCTGGAGTGCGGTGAGCAGTTCCTCGACATTGGACACGCCGTAGCTCGCGATTGCGGCCTCATCGAGTTCGGCCTCGGCGGCGAAATCGGTGTCGAGCTGGCCCGCGAGGCGCGGTGCGGTCACCACGATGTCGTCTTCGCGGATTTCCTCATAGTCGGGGTCGGCGTCGGTGATCGCGGTATCGGCCGCAGCTGATCGGCGGCAGCGATCGCCGTGACCGCGACCGGGCTGGCAGCGCTTTCGGCCATCGCGGGACAAGCGAGCGACGCGCCCGCCGCGAGGAGGGCGGCCTTGACCGACAGAGAGGAAGACAAGGTCTGCATGGGAGAGGGAAGCCTTTTTTCTTTTGTCTTTGCATTTCTTTAGCGAGGCAGGCTGAACCCGCCATGACGCCCGCTTGCATCGGCCGTTCAGCTAGGCGGCGTTTGTCGCAACAATATGGCAGTGCAACAAAAGTTCCACCAACAGCGGATAGGAGCCGCCCGACAGCAGTCCCATGCTCGAACGAAAAAGGGGCGCCCCGCCCGGGACGCCCCTTTTTCTGTGGCAGGTTCTGAAGCCGGTCCGCCCGCTAGAATCGAAAGCGCGCGCCCCCGAAGACCAGGCGAAAGCCGAGCGACACCGACCAGTCATAAACGTCGTCGGTGCCGAGGCCGCTGGTGCCGCCGACCAGCACGAAATCGCCGCTCGTCGGGTTGCGGAGCTGCGCCCGGTCGCTGAAATAGCTGCCCTGCGCCGCAACGAACAGCTCGGCCCGGCGATGGCCGGCATCGACCGGCCGCGCACCGAGGTCGAGGGTCAGCTCGCCGCGGATCGTCCCGCCATAACCGGCGCCGCTCTTGCCGTCCTCGATCCGCCGGGTGAAATGGCGGTCGGCGGCGGCGCCGAAATTCTGGTCGACCGTCTCCAGCGAGTCGAAGTCGAAATCATAGAGATAGCCGGTCGCCTCGGCGCCGATTACGAAGCGCGCGGCGGGACCGATCGGAAGCACGGCTTGCCCGCCGAGCAGCAGATGCAGCTCGCGCTCGTCGACATCCTGCTCGATCAGCTGGCTGGCGATGACCGGCGTGGTGATCGAAACCTCGCCGCGATGGTCGCGGTCGCGTACCACCCCTTCGACCCCGACATAAAGATCGAACGCGCTCCCGGCCCGGTCGAACGGCCTCGCCGGCGGCAGGACGCTATGACGAAAGCCCGCCCGAAATTCCTGAGCGGCGACTTCGGAGGCGACCCGCAAGGGCACGTTCCCAGCGATGCCGGTGCTGCCGCTCGGCGATTCGGCCGTGTAGGGAAAGCCGCGCGCCGTTCCCGCCGGCCCGGCGGGCCGGTCGACGCTGTTTTCCGCGTCGCCCTCGGCATAGCGCAGGCTGAACCGCCCGATGCCCTGGAAGATGGCGGCGCCGTCGATGACGATCATCGGCAGGTGCTGCTGGCCGGTCAGTGCCGCCGTCTCGGGCGCCGGTACCGGTCCGTCGCGGACGAAGCCATAGTTGGTGCCCGGAATCCCGGCCTGCCCGGCGCCCGCCGCGACCTCGACGCTGGCCTTCTTCCTTTCCGCCTCCTCGCGCCGCTCGCGTTCCACGACGTCGAAAAGCGACTGCTGCCGCGCGACTTCCTTCACATCGGCCTCGGTCAGGCCCTGCGCGGGCTTCGCGGATGCCGGTGCGGATGGCGCCGCCGGAGCAGGCGCCGGCGTACCCCCGACCGGCCCGGGCAGGAACGGCCCCGGATCATAAGTCATCGTCTGGTTCTCCCGGTTCCGCGCCATGTCCTCGGGCGACGTCTGGCTGACGGCGGCGCCCGGCATCACGGCTGGCGCGACCGGCGGCGCGGGTGGCGGAGACGGCGGCAGCGGAGGCGGGGGCGGCGTCGGCGGCCCGCCGGGCGGGCAGGGATAGGCGCGCTCCTGCGCCAGCGCCTGGCGATAGGCGGCAAGATCGTCCTTCGAAAGCCGCTTGGCCTCGCGCTCGACCAGTTCGTAGAGGCTGTCGAGATTGCTCAGGCGGCGCTCGCACCACCCGTCGACGAGTTGCTGCCGCGTTTCGCGATAGGCGCGCAGCCGGTCGTTGTGCATGTCTCCCAGCCGCCGGTCGAAATCGTCGAGCAGGCTCGCGGATCGCGGCGACGTCAGATCGCCATAGCGGCCCTGCGCCTGCGCCGATCCGATCCCGGCGAAGACCGTACAGCCGAGCAATGCCGCGCGAAGATATGGTGATGCCATGACCGCCCCCTGTTGCCTGAACAGGGATGGTCTGGCCGCACCGCGCGGACACCGCATGATACGAACATACTATGCGGGCGAAAAATCGGGGTCGAGGGACGTCGGCTTTGGCGGGATTTCCTGGCCGCCCCTCCCGTTCGCGTTGAACCGGATTTGCGGATCGGCTACGTGGCTCCCGCCCAAGCGGCCGCGCGCGGGAATCACCCCCGCCAGTACAGCCACGCCGCCCATAGCCAGCCGACGATCAGCAACGTCCCGCCGATCGGCGTCACCGCCCCCAGCCATTTCGGCGCGCCGAGCGCCATCGCATAGAGCGTCACCGCAAAGATCGCCCCGCCCGCCAGCAGCATGATCGCCGAGCCCGCGCGCGAAGCCCATGATGGCCAGCGCCGCCACCGCATGGATCAACTGATACAGCCCGCCGGTGCGCAGCCATTCGGCCTGTTGCGGCCCCGCCGCGCCATGCGCGCCGAACGCGCCCGCCGCCACAGCCATCGCCGCCGAAATTGCGGCCAACACGCCTATCGCCATCCTGCACCTCGCCCTGCATCGCGCATCGTCATTGCCGCCGCCCCGCATGGCGCCAAGCACCGCGCGTGACAAGAGCGACGGAATCGACTATGGGCGCCGCCGATCATGACAATCAAGACCCTCCCCACCCAGCCGAAGGTCGGCATGGTGTCGCTCGGCTGCCCGAAGGCGCTCGTCGACAGCGAACGCATCCTGACCAAGCTGCGCGCCGACGGCTACGGCCTGTCGCCCGACTATGCCGGCGCCGACGTCGTGCTCGTCAACACCTGCGGCTTTCTCGACAGCGCCAAGGAGGAAAGCCTCGAGGCGATCGGCGAGGCGATGGCCGAGAACGGCCGCGTCATCGTCACCGGCTGCATGGGCAATGAGGCCGAGGTCATCCGCGCGCGCTTCCCCAACGTGCTCGCGGTCACCGGCGCGCATCAATATGAGCAGGTCGTCGACGCCGTCCACGACGCCGCGCCGCCGACGCAGGGCCCCTTCGTCGATCTGGTGCCCGAAGGCGGACTGAAGCTCACGCCGCGCCACTACAGCTATCTGAAGATCAGCGAAGGCTGCAACCACAGCTGCTCCTTCTGCATCATCCCCGACCTGCGCGGCAAGCTCGTCAGCCGCCGCATCGACGCGGTGCTGCGCGAAGCCGAGAAACTCGTCGCCGCGGGCACGAAGGAACTGCTCGTCATCAGCCAGGACACCTCGGCCTATGGCGTCGACATCAAGCATGACCCGCGGCAATGGCATGGCCGCGAGGTCCGCGCGCACATGACCGATCTCGCGCGCGAACTCGGCCAGCTCCGCACCGGCGAAGGCCGCGCGCCCTGGGTGCGCCTCCACTATGTCTACCCCTATCCGCACGTCGACGCGGTCATCCCGCTGATGGCCGAAGGGCTGCTCACCCCCTATCTCGACATTCCCTTCCAGCACGCGAGCCCCAGCGTCCTCAAGCGCATGAAGCGCCCCGCGAACGAGGCGAAGGTGCTCGAACGGCTGAAAGCCTGGCGCGAAATCGCCCCCGATATCTCGATCCGTTCGAGCTTCGTCGTCGGTTTCCCCGGCGAGACCGAGGCGGATTTCCAATATCTGCTCGACTGGCTCGACGAAGCCCAGCTCGACCGCGTTGGCGCCTTCCGCTTCGAACCCGTCGCCGGCGCGCAGGCCAACGCGCTCGACGATCCGGTCCCCGAAGAGGTCAAGGAGGAACGCTATCAGCGGATCATGGCGAAAACCGCCGCGATCAGCGCCGCCAAGCTGGAGGCCAAAATCGGCCGCACCCTGCCGGTGATCATCGACGAGGTCGGCGAAGCCGACGAAGACGGCAGCATCGGCGCCACCGGCCGCTCGCAGGCCGACGCGCCCGAGATCGACGGCCACGTCTACCTCCGCGACGTCGCGGCGACGCTGAAGGCCGGCGATATCGTCGATGTCGAGATCGAGGACGCCGACGAGCATGACCTGTTCGGGGTGGTCAAGGGAAGTTGAAGACGTGAAGCTCACACTGCTTTCCATGCTGGCTTTGGCGACAGCCTCGCCCGCCATAGAGCGCGAATCCCTGTTAGCGGCTCCGCTCGTGGTCGCCTTCAAAGAAGCGGATAGCTCGATTCACCGTGTCGGTATGTGCCTGGGTCCTCAAGCGGCGTATGAATCGGAAGAGCTGGACGCGCTCGATCGGCGGCTCGACCGCCTCTTGTATCAAGCTACCGTGACTTGGGGCGGCAATGACATCTCGATGCAGGCGGCCATCAATAAGACCAACGATAGCGATGAAGACGTCGACTGCGCGGCCAACGACATTACCGCGATGGTCGAGGAAAGTCGCGCGTCGCTGGATAGGCTGGAAAACAGCCTCAATGACCATCTGGCCGCATTTGACAAAGGCGTCTGGATGGGTTCGGTCGCGCTCTGCGGTGGGAGTCCTGTAAAAACGGAGTTCGCACAGCATAACATCGCCGGACAGGAAGCTTTGTTGATAACGCTCGACGGCCCTGCCGTTACCGAGCTCGCCGAACTGACTGAAGCCAGCGTCGGCTATCCGTTGGCTTTGCGTGTCGACGGGAAAATTGTCGTGGCCCCGTCGATCAACGAGCCCCTGCTCGGCGGACAATTCCAGATCGTCGGCCCCGACAAACCGGAACTGGAACGGATCGCATCCCTGCTTGCCTAGCTGTTCAAGAACCTAACGGCGCGCCCGCCGTATCTCGAAATGACCGCTCTTCTCTTCGTCAAACACGGGCGGAACCATTCTTGCACGCTGCCGAAGCAGCGCACAAATCCTGGTCGCCATTAGGCGATCCGTATCGTCATCCGCGGCATGGCAAAGGTTGATTTTCCCGTTGGCCGCCACGGTAAAGCGCACCTCAGCTTGGCGATTGTCGCCCAGGATCATCCGCGGTTCGGACGGGGTGAACCATCGCGTCGGACTGTCGAAAGACCGAGCGCCACCCACATAATGAAAAGCGTCTTCGCGTTGTTCGCGCTGCACCGCGACTGCCTGATCGGACAGGACGAGCGCGCGAAGGTCAGCGTCGGCATCGATCACGCGATATTCGCTCGACCGCAACCCGTCCCTCCCCCGCAACCACCCTGCTTCGAATTAGCTGAAAGAAACGGCAGCTCCAAGCCATGGAAGACCGTAGCGATCCGACACTCAATCCCCCCTCCGCAAGAACCGCTTTCCTAAAAAAGATCGGCGCATTAGCCTTGGCAGGTTGGAGGTCCAATGACTCGTTTCAGTCGCCCGAGGCATGGATGATGGCTTCGCTACATATGTCGAGCCACATCCTCGCTAGGGCGACAAAGGAGACAGTTTCGCCGCGCACGACGGTATCCTTTGTCGCTTTAAGGCCGCCTCCCGCCCCGAATGTCTTGCGCGCTCAATGCGATTCCAGAGTAAAGTTGCGCAGTTTTCCGGGCTTTCGGAAATGCGGCCCGATTCCTCTCCTCGCCACTCGGGATCGAGTCCCGCACGGCGGAGACATGGCGGCGCGACACCGGCGCAAAATGCGATTCCCGCGTGAAGTTGGGCGGATTTCCGCCGCTTTCCGCAGGGAACGGCTCGGCCCCGCCGCCGTTTAGACAGCATGAACCGCATCAGGGCCACCATATGCGCATAGTCCGAACGGCCACAGCGGCCTTGCTGCTCACCGCCACCCTTGCCGCCTGCGACCGCCAGACCAAGGTCGAAGCCCCGCCGCGCGCGACCGACAAGGCGCCGTCCCCTTCGCAGACCTCGCTGATCGCCGTGCCCATCAACGCCGATATCACTGCGCTGAAGCGGGAACTCGAACGCGCGGTGCCGAAGACGCTGTGGACGATCGACCGCCGCGAAAAGGCCTGCGTCGCGCCGCAGCGGGTCAAGGTCTTCGGCAAGAAGGTCAAGGTCACCCCCGCCATTCCCTGCACCATCGTGGGGCAGGTGACGCGCGGGCCGCTGCGGCTGCGCGGCGAAGGCGACGAGATCGTCGTCGATGTGCCGATCAACGCGGCGATCAGCGCGCGCGACGTCGGCGGGGTGCTGAAGGGCGAGACCGCGACCGGCGCCGCGCTGGCGCACGCCCGCATCCGCGTCGAGCTCACCCCCGACTGGCAGACGCGCGGCAAGGCGCGGATCACCTATGGCTGGACCAGGGCGCCGGGGATCGACTTTCTGGGCAAGCGCATCACCTTCACCGACGAGGCCGACGCCAAGCTGAAACCCGTCGTCCGCGATGTCGAAACCAGCGTCAACCGCGAGATCGCCAAGCTCGACATCCGCAAACAGGCGGCGGGCGTCTGGCGGCAGAGCTTCACGACGCTCGAACTCAACCGTGAGAACCCGCCGGTGTGGATGCGCGTCACGCCGCAGCGCATCCTGTACGGCGGCTATCGTCTCGACGGCCAGCGGATCAACCTGAACCTCGGCATCGAGGGGATCACCGAAACCTTCGTGTCGGACCGCCCGGCGGACCCCGCACCCACCCCCTGCCGAAACTGGTGCGCGAGATGCCCAGGCCGCATCTCGACGTGCGCGTCCCCGTGATCGCCGACTATGCGCAGCTCCAGCCGGTCGTCGACCGCGCGCTCGCCAAGCGCGCGAAGCGGCCCTTCGTGCTGCCCGAACTCGGCCCGATGGACGTCACATTCGGTCCGTCGACCATTTACGGCGCGCCCGGCGGACGCATCGCGCTGGGGGTCGATGTCGAAGCGCGGCTGCAAAGCCGCACGGGCAAACCGACGCGCGGCCGGCTGTGGATGACCGCGATCCCGCGCAACCGGGCCGGCTCGGCCGAGGTGCGCTTCTCCGACATCGTCATCACCGGCGATACCGACAATGCCGCGGGCGACCTGTTGATCCTGCTTGGGCAGAGTCCGGGCTTCGCGCCGCTGATCGCCGACGCCCTGACCCAGAATTTCACCCGCGACCTCGACGAACTTCAGGGCAAGATCCGCCGCGCGGTCGGCCAGCGGCGCGAGGGCGCCTTCGTCATCCGCACCGACATCGCGGGCTTCGCGATCGGCGAGATCAGGGCCTATGGCAACGGCCTCTATCTGCCGGTGCAGATGACCGGCGGGGCGAGGGTCGATTATCGCCCGGGGACATGAGCTAGGGCGCATCGACATTCAGGAGATGGCGGAGCGAAAATGGTAGTTTTCCGTGACCCGGAGCGGAGCGTACTTCCAGTACGTGAGCACCGGAAGCACGGAAAAGTGCCATTTGCAGCCCGTCAGAACGGAATGTCGATACGCCCTAGAACAGCCGCGTGATCGCGTAGAAAAGTGCCGCCACCACCGCGCTCGCCGGGATGGTGATGAACCAGGCGACGACGACATTGCTCGCCACGCCCCAGCGCACCGCGCTCGCCCGCCGCGCGACCCCGGCGCCGATGATGCTGCCGGTGATCGTGTGCGTCGTCGACACCGGGATGCCGAGCAGGCTGGCGGCGAACACCATGATCGACCCGCCGGTCGAAGCCGCGAAACCCTGATGATGCGACAGCTTGGTGATCCGCCCGCCCATCGTCTCGATGATCTTCCACCCGCCCGACAGCGTGCCGAGCCCGATCGCGATATAACAGGCGATCGCGACCCAGTGCGGAACGTGGAATTCGCCGGTCAGATACCCGGTCGAATAGAGCAGGACCGTGATGACCCCCATCGTCTTCTGCGCATCGTTGAGCCCGTGGCTCAGCGAATAGGCGGCCGACGAGAAAAGATGCAGGTATCGAAAGCTGCTTTCGGCGAATTTCGCGGTCACACGGTGCAAGGCCCAGCTACTGACCAGCATCACGAGCATGGCGAGGACCATGCCGAGCAGCGGGGACAGGAAGATGGCGATGACCGTCTTGTTGAGCCCGGTCCACTGAATCCCCTCGAACCCCGCGTGCGCCACGCCGACCCCGACGATACCCCCGACGAGCGCATGGCTCGACGAGGAAGGGATGCCCTTCATCCAGGTCACGACATTCCAGAACATCGCCCCGACCAGCGCGCCGAACACGACCGCGCGGCGTCACCAGATTCTTGTCGATCAGCCCCGCCCCGATCGTCTCCGCGACCTTGTGCAGCGCGGGGAAGGCAAGCGACAGGAAATAGGCCGCAAAGTTGAAAAAGGCGGCGAACAGCACCGCCTGCACCGGCCGCAGCAGCCGCGTCGCGACGACCGTCGCGATGCTGTTCGCGGCGTCGTGCAGCCCGTTCAGAAAGTCGAACGCCAGCGCCAGGATGACGAGACCGACGAGCAGGGGAAAGGCGAGTTCGTACATCGCGAGCGCCCCGCTTACGCGTGGTCGATGACCAGACCGTCGATCTCGTTCGCCACATCCTCGAAACTGTCGGTGACGCGTTCGAGATGGCGGAACAGTTCGCGGGCGATCAGGAAGCGCGTCGGGTTCGCCTCGCCATGTTCGCGGAACAGGCGCTTGAGCCCCGCGGCGTGGATTTCGTCGGCATGCCCCTCCATCCGCACCAGCCGTTCGGTGAGTTCGTGGAGCCGCGTGCCATTGGCGCCGATGTTGCGGAGCAGGGGCAGCGCCTCGGCGGTCAGGCGCGCCGCATCGACGATGATCCCGCCGATGTCGCGCATCTCGGGCTCGAATTCGGTGACGTCGTAGAGGTCGACGGCGCCCGCGGTCTTCTGCATCTCGTCGATCGCATCGTCCATCGAGGCGATGAGGTCGGTAATCGCGCTGCGGTCGAAGGGAGTCAGAAAGGTACGGCGGACGGTCTGCAGCACTTCGCGGGTGATCGCGTCGGCGTCATGTTCGCGCTCGATGATCTCCTGGACATGGTCGGCCATGCCCTCGCCGCCCTGCATCATCCGCGACAGCGCATTCGCTCCGGCAACCAGCGTCCCCGCGTGGCTCTCGAACAATTCGAAAAAATTTCCCTGTCGCGGCAGCAAACGCTGAAACCATGCGAACATCGAGCTTACCCCTGTTTTCTCGGCCACGTTCCGGACGACGCCACGCGGCTGGGCGACGGCGCGAAAGCCGCCGTCGCCGAACGAGCGGATCAGCGCCTGCAGGTCCGGCTCGTCGACCGCCGATGCCGCGTCGCGAAACGAGAACCATTGGCGGTCGCGTTCGTCCATTTCCTTCCACTCGTCGAGCTCGTTGGTCACGGCGAGCGGAAAGACCTCGACCTGATACATGATCGACGCGCCGTTCGCGCGGCGCTTGCGATATTCATAGCTGCCGATCGATGTCGGGCAGACGGCGCCGATCACGCCCGCCTCTTCCTCGGCCTCGATCGCCGCGGCGGCATGGCGCTCGATGCCGGTGAGCGGATTGCCCTTGGGCACCACCCAGCGTTTCGTCTCGCGCGAGGTGATCAGCAGGATTTCGGTCGGCCCGTCCTGCGCGGGTCCGCTGAAACGATAGGGAAGAACGGCGATCTGACGCATTTCGATCCGGTCCTTTCCTCATCGCGCGGCGCGCCGACCGCATGTTACAAATCGGCGTCGCCTCTATGACAATATTATGACAGCGGCAAGGCACCCCCCGATGCCCACCCCGTCAATTCGATTGCAAAACGCAACGGGGTGCGTAAGCTGGTCTTTAAGGACATGTGGGAGACGACATCATGGCAGGCACGGCGACCATGGAACGCGCAGGCGGCGCAACGGATGCCCCCGTCGATCAGGACGTGCTGATCGTCGGCGCGGGCATTTCGGGCATCGGCATGGCCGCGCACCTCCAGAAATACAGCCCCGCCCGCAGCTTCGGGCTCGTCGAGCGCCGCGCCAACCTGGGCGGCACCTGGGACTTGTTCCGCTATCCCGGCATCCGGTCGGACAGCGACATGCACACGCTAGGCTTCGTGTTCGAACCCTGGAAGCACGAAAAGTCGATCGCCGACGGCCCGGCGATTCTCGACTATCTGAATCGCATCGTCGACGAACGCGGCATCCGCCAGCACATCCGGTTCAACCGCAAGGTGATCGGCGCCGATTGGGACAGCGCGACCGCGCGCTGGACCGTGACGCTGGAGGACGAGAAGGGCGCGACATCGACCACCACCGCGCGCTGGCTCTATCTCGGTGCCGGCTATTATGACTATGATTCGCCGTTCGACGCCCATTTCGCCGGACGCGAGGATTTCCAGGGGCAGATCATCCATCCGCAATTCTGGCCGAAGGATCTCGACTATACCGGCAAGAAGGTCGTCGTGATCGGGTCGGGTGCCACCGCGGTGACGATCGTGCCCGCGATGACCGATCCCAGGAACGGACCGGGCGCGGCGCATGTCACGATGCTGCAGCGCACGCCGACCTGGTTCGCGATCCGCCCGGCCAAGGATCGTCTCGCCAATTTCCTGCGCAAGGTCCTGCCCGAACAGCTGGCGTACAAGATCACGCGCTTCAAGAATGTGAAGATGCAGGACATCGTCTTCCAGAAGGCGCGCGACAAGCCGGAGAAGGTCCGCGACTACCTGACCAAGCAGGTCAAGAAGAGCCTTGGCGACCGCTATGACGCCGAAGCCTTCACGCCGCCCTACAATCCTTGGGAACAACGACTGTGCCTGGTTCCCGACGCCGATTTCTTCGAGGCGATCAAGCGCGACAAGGCGTCGGTCGTCACCGACCATATCGAGCGGTTCGATGCGACCGGCATCCAGCTCAAGTCGGGCAAGCATCTCGACGCCGACATCATCGTCACCGCGACGGGGCTCAGCCTTGCGGTCGCCGGCAAGATACCGGTCCGCGTCGACGGCGACCTCGTCGACTGGAGCCAGCATTTCTATTACAAGGCGTGCATGTTCTCGAACGTCCCGAATTTCTCGGCGGTGTTCGGTTACCTCAACGCATCGTGGACCCTGCGCGCCGACATCGTCGCCGAATATGTCTGCCGCGTGCTCAATCATATGGACGCGACCGGAACCACGGTTGCAACCCCCGCGCTCGCCGACCCGTCCAGCCTGACCGAGGAGAATATCTTCGACTTCTCGTCGGGCTATATCCAGCGGTCGCTGCACATCATGCCCAAGAATGCCGACGCGCTGCCGTGGCGGCTCAACCAGAATTATATCCAGGACCGTGTCGACATGCGCACCGGCGCCATCGACGACGGGGTGCTCAGCTTCGGCAACGCCCACGCGGCGAGCCCGGCCAGGGCGGAGCCAGCGCTCGAGGCAGCGGAATAGTCGCGGCGCGCCGGCAGCAACGACGCGCCAATTGCTCAACTATGGCACATATTGCAGTATTACCGCCAATCTGGCGGCAATATAGCGGGTAAATACCGGCTCCTATATTTACTTCATACTGATCCTGTATTATTTTCGCCCTGCTTTCCCGAGGGAACCGAAGTCATGGGCGCGGGGTCGAAAACCAGGGTCTGGCGAAGCGTAAGACTGGGGGTACTGGCGATGGCCGTGCCCGCGCTGCTCGCATCGTGCAAGGATGGCGGCTACGGCGGCAAGCAGGAGGTCGCGGCCGCGGCGAGCTGCCCCGAAGGCTTTGGCTGGGCCGAGGGACTGCAAGCCTATCTGGACCCGGACGCGACGATGCCGACGGCGATGAGCGCCGATGCCGACGACTGCCTGTTCAACCAATGGTCATGGGAAGCCTTCGTCTGGGCGAATGCCCCGGTCGACGGCAAGCCGCGCTTCCTCAGCTGGCAAGTGCCCGACGATCTGGTCGCGGATCCCCGCGACGTGCCGCGCACCTCGCTGCTGCGGCTCGACGCGCATATGAAGCCGATCCACCCCGGCATCGGCACCAGCAACCAGGATAGTGCCATCGTCGAAGCCGACGGCAGCATGCTGATCGGGCAGAACGGCTATCCGGTCTATGCCTCGATCCACATGACGCCCAATTATTTCGCGGTGGCCAAGCGCAACCTGATCGCGACCGGCGCCTATGAGAGCAACCCGGACCAGGACGATTATTTCAGCGTCGGCGACGCGATCGTGAAGGCGACCTGGTACCGGCTCGCAGCCGGCGAAACGGCGCCCGCGGGCGCCTATACGACGCAGGCCGAGGTGCCGGTGCTGCAGAACAACTGCAACGCCACGGGCTGCGCCGTCGTGCCGTCGGGCAAATATGAGGTCGTCACGGTCGCGCTCGTCGGCATGCATGTCGTCGGTTATGTCGACAATCACCCCGAATTCCTGTGGGCGACCTTCGAGCACAAGCTGAACGCGCCGATGTTCGCCGACAACAGCTTCAGCTTCGACGCCAATGCCAGCAATCCCGGCAATTTCACCTTCTACAAGGCCGGGACACCCTATTCGCAATCGGCCTTGCTCGTCGAAACCAACACCAATCCCGCCACCGTCGCTTTCGACGTGGCGACGGGCAAATTCTCGCCCGCGACGCAGATCGTCCAGATGAACCGGACGGGCGGCGACACGCAGCCGAACGGCCCGTCGAACATCACCGCCATCAACGTCGCGTCGCAGAAGGCCGTGCGGCAATTTCCCGAACAATTCGCCGCTGCAATATTATAATCTGATCGGCACCGCCTGGTTCAAGCCGAACACCTATGTCACGTCCACCGCGGGCTGGCAGAATCTGAACCAGACCAATGCGGTCGGTGCGATCAGCCTGATGAACAGCACCGCGGAGACCTTTCTGCAGAGCGCCAAGGGGCAGCAAGGTAATAATTGCTTCGAATGCCACAGCGCGACGAGCTTTTCCTATCAGGGCATCCAGCCAAAGGCGCTGACCCCGCGCCGCGTCGCGATCAGCCATCTGATCGCGGTGGGTTCGGCCTATGAGGTTCCGAATACCCTGCCGGTCAAGTCGAGCGGAACAGCGCCGACGGCAAAGGCCATGCCGAGGAAATAGAGCTGCACTGGGTCGCAGTCGCATGACCCCGGGTCCCGCAAGGATCCGGGGTCATGTCTATTGCGGGTTGAAAAGCCGCAGGCAACAGGGTTTTGGCAAATGGCCGGTTCGGGAGCGGATTACGGACCGTCCGCAAGGCGTCCCCGCCGCGAAAAGGTTCAATAATCCGCCAGCAACCGCACCAGTTCGGTCTGGCGGCGCGCGCCGGTCTTGTCGAATACCGCCTGCAACTGGTTGCGCACCGTGTTGCGCGTGATCCTGCGTGCCGCGGCATAATCCGCGGTGCTGCCGCCATCGGCGATGTGCAGCGCGAGCAGCGCCTCCGACGCGGTCAAACCGAACATCCGTCCCAGCCGTTCGACCCGCGCCGCCGCATCCTCGGCGATTTCGATGACCAGTTCCATGCCCATTTCGGCATAGTCGCCCGCGACCCCGGTCACGATCTCGACCGCGCGCCGCTTGGCGTCTGGATAGAGCCGCACATAGTCGGCGAGCGTTTCCGATGTAGCGACCATCGCCTCCACAGCCTTGCGGCCGGTCCCCTTGATGCGCATCGCAGCACCCCCTAAAACCCTTGGAAGATAGCCGATTTCGGCGTCTGGAGGAACAGGCGATGGCGGCACTGGCGCTCGACCTGCCGGGGGTGGAGGTGACGGCGATGCCGCGCGCCACCCCGCGCGCCCGCCGCGCCCTCCTCGACCTTGGCGTCGCGCTACCTTGGCGGCTCGGCGGCTGGCTCGTCGCCACCGAACTCGCGCGCGCCGCCGCGATCGCCGACCCTGCGGAACAGCGCGAACGATACCGCACGCTGCGCGAGCGCTACGTCGCGCTCGAAGCCAAGCACATCGCCACGCTCAACGTCGCGACCGGTGGTCTTTCGGTCGAGCGCCCGCTCGCGAACGGCCCCGCCATGTCGTGGATCGACGGCCCCGGTTTCCGGCGCGACATGGTGCTGCTCTATGTCCCCGGCGGATCGTTCGTCGTGCCGCGCAGCCCGCATTTCACCGCGATGATCGCGCGCATCGCGAGGGAAGCGGGCGCGAAGGTGATGATCGGCGACTATCGCCTCGCCCCCGAATTTCCAGCCCCCGCCGCGATCGGCGATGTCGAGACCGCCGCCGAGCTTCTGATCGCGCGCGGCCACGCCGCGGAGAATATCGTCCTCGTCGCCGAATCGGCCGGCTGCGGCATCGCGCTCGCGGCCACGCAGCGCCTCGTCGCGCGTGGGCACCGGCTGGCGGGGCTCGCCTTCCTGTCGCCGTGGATCGACCCCGATCCCGCGCGCCGCGATGTCCACCCGGTCGCGCGCCAGTGCGCCCGCCTCTACCTCGGCTCCGCCGATCCGCGCGCCCCTTCGATCAATCCCGCCTATGGCACGATGCGCGGCCTGCCGCCGATCGCGATCCACGCCAACCGCCGCGACCCGATGTTCGCCGACGCCGACATGCTCGTGCGCCGCGCCGCCGCCGCGGGCGTGCCCGTCGAACTGCGCGCCTGGCCGGGGCGCATGCATGTGCTCGAACGCCACGACGACCCCGATGCGCGCCGCTCGGTCGCCGAACTCGCCGCCTTCATCGCCCGCTGCCAGCCCTACCGCACCGTGGCTTAGCGTATCGGATTCTCTCGTCACCGCAGCCCTGAGCCTGTCGAAGCCTGTCCTGAGCACCTGCAAGGCAGTCGAAGGGGGCGCTTCTCGGATAGGCGCCGTTCGACAGGCTCAGGGCTGCGGTGAAATTTCGCCACGACAGGCTTGGGAAAAGGCCTGGAAATACTGGACAGGCGCGGGGTCCCTCCTTAGGTGGCGCCATGTCCATCCAACCTTCCGAATCCATCCTGATCGTCGACTTCGGCAGCCAGGTGACCCAGCTCATCGCCCGCCGCGTCCGCGAAGCCGGGGTGTATAGCGAAATCGTCCCCTTCAGCGCCGCGGCGGCCGCGCTCGAGCGGATGCAGCCGAAGGGCGTGATCCTGTCGGGCTCACCGGCTTCGGTCCCCGCGGACGGCAGCCCGCGCGCGCCGCAATCGGTCTTCGACAGCGGCCTCCCGATCCTCGGCATCTGCTACGGCCAGCAGGTGATGAGCCAGCAGCTCGGCGGCCGGGTCGAGCCCGGCGGCACCGACGGCGAGCGCGACGGCGAATTCGGCCGCGCCTTCCTGACCGTCACCGAGCCCTGCGTCCTTTTCGACGGATTGTGGGAGGTCGGCGAACGCCACCAAGTGTGGATGAGCCACGGCGACCGCGTCACCCAATTCGCCCCCGGCTTCCGTATCGTCGCGGTCAGCGACGGCGCGCCTTTCGCGCTGATCGCCGACGACGATCGCCGCTATTATGGCACGCAGTTCCACCCCGAGGTCGTCCACACCCCCGATGGCGCCAAGCTGATCGCGAATTTCGTCCGCCACGTCTGCGGCTGCGCGGGCGACTGGACGATGGCCGAGTTCCGCGCCACCAAGATCGCCGAGATCCGCGAACAGGTCGGCGGCCAGCGCGTGCTGTGCGGCCTGTCGGGCGGCGTCGACAGCGCGGTCGCCGCGGTGCTGATCCACGAGGCGATCGGCGAGCAGCTCACCTGCGTCTTCGTCGATCACGGCCTGCTGCGCATGAACGAACGCGAACAGGTCGAACGCCTGTTCCGCGATCATTACAATATCCCGCTCGTCGTGGTCGATGCTGAGGAACGCTTCATGGCCGGCCTCGCGGGCGTCACCGACCCCGAAAAAAAGCGCAAGTTCATTGGCGCCGAATTCATCAATGTGTTCGAAGAGGAAGCAAAGAAGATCGGCGGCGCCGATTTCCTCGCGCAGGGCACGCTCTACCCCGACGTGATCGAGAGCGTCAGCTTCACCGGCGGGCCGAGCGTCACGATCAAGAGCCACCACAATGTCGGCGGCCTGCCCGAACGCATGAACATGAAGCTGGTCGAGCCGCTGCGCGAACTGTTCAAGGACGAGGTCCGCCTGCTCGGCAAGGAACTCGGTCTCCCCGACATCTTCGTCGGCCGCCACCCCTTTCCCGGCCCCGGCCTCGCGATCCGCATTCCGGGCGAGGTGTCGAAAGAGCGTTGCGACATCCTCCGCAAGGCCGATGCCGTCTATCTCGAGGAAATCCGCAATGCCGGCCTCTATGACGCGATCTGGCAGGCCTTTGCCGTTCTGCTCCCCGTCAAGACCGTCGGCGTGATGGGCGACGGGCGCACCTACGACCATGTCTGCGCGCTGCGCGCCGTCACCTCGACCGACGGCATGACCGCCGACATCTATCCGTTCGACGCCGCCTTCCTGTCGCGCTGCGCGACGCGTATCATCAACGAGGTGCAGGGCATCAACCGCGTGGTCTATGACTATACGTCGAAGCCGCCCGGCACGATCGAGTGGGAGTGATCCGACATGAGCAATCGCCCCGAACGTCTTGACGTCGAAGCCTCGGGCGGCTGCCAGTGCGGTGCGGTGCGCTGGCATGTCACCGCGGTGCTCGACACGTCGCACATCTGCCATTGCCGCATGTGCCAGAAGGCGGCGGGCAATTTCTTTGCCGCGCTGATCGGTGTCCCCCGCGACGCGATCACCTGGACGCGCGGCACTCCCGCAACCTTCAACAGCTCGGACAAGGCCGCGCGCGGTTTCTGCCGGGATTGCGGCACGCCGCTGACCTATGATTATTTCGACAGCAAGAACATCAACCTGACGACCGGCTCGTTCGACGATCCGTCGCAATTCCCGCCCCGCTTCCAGTTCGGCGCCGAGGGACGCCTCGCGGTGTTCGCCAACCTCCCCGTGCAGGACGAGGGCGCGACCGAAAAAACCATGGCCGGCGTCGTCGCCGCGATCGCCGCGAGCAACCACCAACATCCCGACCACGACACCGAAAGCTGGCCCGCATGACTCCCACCGCCACCATCCTGCTGCTCGGTTCGGGCGAACTCGGGCGCGAGTTCGTCATTTCGGCGAAGCGCCTGGGGTGCCGCGTCATCGCCTGCGACAGCTACGAAGGCGCCCCCGCGATGCAGGTCGCCGACGGATATGAGGTTTTCCCGATGCTCAACGGCGACGCGCTGCGCCGGGCGATCGAAAAGCACCGGCCCGACCATATCGTCCCCGAGATCGAGGCGATCCGCACCGAGATTCTCGCCGAGGTCGAGGCCGAGGGTTTTCACGTCGTGCCTTCCGCGCGCGCCGCGCAGCTGACGATGAACCGCGATGCGATCCGCGACCTGGCGGCGAACGAGCTTGGCCTCACCACCTCGGCCTTCGAATATGCGGAGACGCGCGAGGCGCTGATCGCCGCCGCGAGCCGCATCGGCTTCCCGCTCGTCGTCAAGCCCGTCATGTCCTCGTCGGGCAAGGGGCAAAGCACGGTCAGGGACGCCACCGGCATCGACGCCGCCTGGGATTATGCCGCCGCAGGCATGCGCGGCGACCGGCTGCGCGTGATCGCCGAGGCCTTCATCGACTTCGACTATGAAATCACCCTGCTGACGGTACGCCACAAGGACGGCGTCGCCTTCTGCCCGCCGATCGGCCACCGCCAGGAACGCGGCGACTATCGCGAAAGCTGGCAGCCCGCCGCGATGTCGGCGGCGGCGCTGGAATCGGCGCAGGACATGGCGGCCAAGGTCGTCGATGCGCTCGGCGGCCACGGCATCTTCGGGGTCGAATTCTTCGTGAAGGGCGACCAGGTCATCTTCTCCGAGCTCTCGCCACGCCCGCACGACACTGGCATGGTGACGCTCATTTCACAGGGCCTCTCCGAATTCGATCTCCACGCCCGCGCGATCCTGGGGCTGCCGATCCCCGCGATCGAGGTTTCCGACGCCAGCGCGAGCGCGGTGCTGCTCGCCGACCGCGACGCCCGGGATTTCGCGATCACCGGCCTGGCCGAGGCGCTGACGCCGCCGAACGCCCGCACCGCCGTCGACGCGCGCATCTTCGGAAAGCCGGTCACGCGCCCCTATCGCCGCATGGGCGTCGCGCTCGCGAAGGTCTCGGGCGGTACGACCGACGACGCCCGCGCGGCGGCGGTCGCGGCGGCAGGCAAGTTGCGCATCGCCTATCGCTAGCACCGGCGGGCGCTGCTACACCGCCCGCCATGTCCGAGAAGAATCATCTCTATCTGGTCGACGGCTCCGGCTACATCTTCCGCGCCTATCACCGCCTGCCGCCGCTGACCAACCCGCAAGGGACGCCGGTCGGCGCGGTCTATGGCTATACCACCATGTTGTGGAAGCTCGCGAAGGACCTCAACGACGCCGAGGAACCGACGCACCTCGCGGTCATCCTCGACCATAGCAGCCAGTCGTTCCGCAACGAGATCTACGATCAGTACAAGGCGAACCGGCCCGACCCGCCCGAGGATCTGGTCCCGCAATTCCCTCTGATCCGCGACGCGACGCGTGCCTTTTCGCTGCCCTGCGTCGAGCTGGCGGGGTATGAAGCCGACGACCTGATCGCCAGCTATACCGAGGCGGCGGTCGCCGCGGGCTGGGACGTCACCATCGTGTCGTCCGACAAGGATCTGATGCAGCTGGTCCGCCAGCCTGCCGAAGGCCCGCAGGTCGACATGCTCGACACGATGAAGAACATCCATATCGGGCTGGACGGCGTCGCCGAGAAATTCGGGGTCGCGCCCGACCGCGTCGGCGACGTGCTCGCGCTGATGGGCGACAGCGTCGACAATGTCCCCGGCGTGCGCGGCATCGGGCCGAAGACCGCAACCAAGCTGATCCAGGAATATGGCGACCTCGAAGCGGCGCTCGCAGGGGCCGAAACGATGAAGCCGTCGAAGCTGCGCGACAATCTGATCGAACATGCCGACATGGCGCGGCTGTCGCGCGTGCTGGTCGAGCTGAAACGCGACGTGCCGCTGCCGCAGCCGCTCGACGAGATGGTGCTGGGCGACATTCCGCCCGCGCCGCTGAAAAGCTTTCTCGACGAACATGGCTTCCGTTCGCTCTCGGCGAAGCTGGACAATGGCGCGACACCGGGTGGTCCACCGATCCCGGCGCGCAAGCCGTCCAGCCCGGCAGCGGAGACCGCGGCGCCCTCGACCCCGACCCTGCCGCCGATGCCCGCGATCGACCGGTCGCTCTATGAAACGGTGATCACCGTCGAAGCGCTCGACCGCTGGATCGCCGATGCCCGTGCCGCCCATGTCGTCGCGGTCGACACCGAAACCGCGAGCCTCGACAGCGTCACCGGCGCCCTCGTCGGGGTCAGCCTGTCCACCGGTCCGGGCAAGGCCTGCTATATCCCGCTCGGCCATGGCGGCACCGACATGTTCGCCGAAAAGCCCGAGCAGATTCCGATGCGGGACGCCCTGGATCGGCTGCGCGCACTGTTCGCCGACGATGCGGTGCTGAAAGTCGGCCACAATCTGAAATATGACATCGGCGTGCTCGCGCAGCACGGCGTCCGCATCACCCCTTATGACGACACGATGGTGATGAGCTTCGCGCTCGATGCCGGCAAGCACGGCCACGGTCTCGACGAATTGTCGAAGCTGCACCTCGACCATGCCTGCCTGTCGTTCAAGGAAATCTGCGGCGTCGGGAAATCGCAGATCAGCTTCGCCGAAGTGCAGCTCGACCGCGCGACCCAATATGCGGCGGAGGATGCCGAGGTCGCCTGGCGGTTGTGGAAGCTGCTCAAGCTCCGCCTGCCGCTCGAAGGCGGAACGCGCATCTATGAAATGGTCGACCGCCCCCTCGCCGCGATCGTCGAGACGATGGAGCGCGCCGGGATCACCGTCAACCGCGACTATCTCGCGCGCCTGTCGGGCGAATTCGCCGCCGAGATGCTGCGCATGGAGGGCGAGATCCACGCGCTCGCGGGCCAGCCCTTCACCATCGGCAGCCCCAAGCAGCTCGGCGAGATATTGTTCGACAAGCTCGGGCTGAAGGGCGGACGCAAGGGCAAGTCGGGCGACTGGTCCACCGACCAGACCGAGCTCGAACGGCTCGAACGCGACGGCGTGCCGATCGCGCGCAAGATCCTCGAATGGCGCCAGCTCGCCAAGCTCAAATCGACCTACACCGACGCGCTGCAGCAACAGATCAACGCAAAGACCGGCCGCGTCCACACCAGCTACAGCCTGGTCGGCGCGCAGACGGGACGCCTGTCCTCCACCGATCCGAACCTGCAGAATATCCCGATCCGCACCGAGATCGGCCGCCAGCTCCGCGACGCGTTCATCGCCGCGCCCGGCCATGTGCTGATGGCGGCCGACTATAGCCAGATCGAGCTGCGGCTGGCCGCGCACATGGCCGATGTGCCCGAACTCAAGGAGGCGTTCGCGCGGGGGCAGGACATCCACGCCGCGACCGCGATCGAATTGTTCGGCGAGGTCAACCGCGACACGCGCGCCAAGGCGAAGACGGTCAATTTCTCGATCCTCTACGGCATTTCGCGCTGGGGCCTCGCCGGCCGGATCGAGGTTACGCCCGACGAGGCGCAGGCGCTGATTGCGCGCTATTTCGAGCGCTTCCCGGGTATCTCGGACTATATCACCGACACGCTCGAAACCGCGCGCGCGCGCGGCTATACCGAAACCCTCTTCGGCCGGAAGACCTGGTTCCCGCGCATCAAGGCGCCGAACCAGAACGAGCGCGCGGGCAGCGAACGCGCCGCGATCAACGCGCCGATCCAGGGCACCAGCGCCGACCTGATCAAGCGCGCGATGGCGCGCATGCCCGCCGCGCTCGCCGAGGCTGGCCTGTCCGACGTCAAGATGCTGCTCCAGGTCCATGACGAACTGGTGTTCGAGGCGCCCGAGGACAAGGCTGCGGCGGCGGGCGAGGTCATCCGCCGCGTGATGATGGCCGCCGCCGAGCCCGCGCTCACCCTGTCGGTCCCGCTGGAGGTCGAAATCGGCACCGGCAAGAGCTGGGGCGAAGCGCACTGAATCAAGTTTGAAATTGCGGGAACCGGGGATTTGCGGCACGCCGCGCCACTGAGGGCCATAGGGGCGCCCGCGCGAATCGCATGTCGCGCGAACGATCGAGGGAATTTGGGAACAGAATGATCGTCGGCATCGATTTGGGAACGACCAACAGCGCGGCTGCAATTTTCGAAAATGGCGAAACCCGGCTGATCCCCAACGCGCTGGGCGACCTGCTGACCCCGTCGGCGGTCGCGATCCTGCCCGACGGCACGACGCTGGTCGGCAAGCCCGCACTCAACCACTGGGCGGTCAAGCCCGCGGAAGCGATCACCAGCTTTAAACGCTTCATCGGCACCAACAGAACGATCAGGATCGGCCGCTTCTCCTTCGGCGCCGAGGATCTGTCGGCGGTGGTGCTGCGCAGCCTGAAGGAGGATATCGAGGCCGCGACGGGGCAGGAGGTGACCGAGGCGGTGATCACCGTCCCCGCCTATTTCAACGACAAGCAGCGCAAGGCAACGCGCCGCGCCGGCGAGCTGGCGGGGCTGAAGGTCGCGCGGCTGCTCAACGAGCCCACCGCCGCCGCGCTCGCTTTCGGGATCGCCGACAAGGAGGACCGCGAACCTTTCCTCGTCTTCGATCTCGGCGGCGGCACCTTCGACGTGTCGATTGTCGAGATGTTCGACGCGATCGTCGAGGTCCGCGCCTCGTCGGGCGACAACCGGCTCGGCGGCGACGATTTCACCAACGCGATCGTCGCGCACTGGACCGACCAATATCAATTCCCCGCCGACATACGGTCGAACCTGCTGCAGGCGCGGCTGTTCCAGGCCGCCGACGCCGCGCGGCGGATGCTGACCGACAAAGAGGAGGCGAATGTCACGCTGACGCTCGGCGACCGGCAGTTCGACCTCGGCATCGACACCGCGACCTTTGAGAAACTGGCCGAACCGCTGATCGTCCGGCTGCGCGACCCGATCCTGCGCTCGCTGCGCGACAGCAATCTGCGCATCGAGGCGCTGAGCGATATCGTCCTCGTCGGAGGCGCGACACGCATGCCGATCGTCCGCAAGGCGATCACCAAGATGTTCGGGCGGTTCCCGAACCATGTCGTCCATCCCGACCATGCCGTCGCCATCGGCGCCGCGATCCAGGCCGGGCTGGTCGAGCGCAACGAAGCACTCGACGAGGTGCGGCTCACCGACATCTGCCCCTTCACGCTCGGGGTCGAGGTCACCGAATATGACAGCCACGGCCGCCTGCGCGGCGGGCTCTTTTCGCCGATCATCAGCCGCAACAGCCCGACGCCGATCAGCCGCACCAACGTCTATTCGTCGATGTCGGACAATCAGACGCACATCAAGCTCAACATCTATCAGGGCGAATCGCGCGAGGTCGCGAACAACATCCTGCTCGGCACGATGGAATTTCCGATTCCCAAGAAACCCGCGGGACAGGTGTCGATCGACTGCCGCTTCACCTATGACACCTCGGGCCTGCTCGACGTCGACGTCACCATCCCCGAAACCGGCGAGACGCGCTCGATGGTCATCACCGACGACAGCGAGGCGCTGACCCCCGAACAGCTCGAAGCGCGGCGGCACGAACTCGCCGCGCTCAAGACGCACCCGCGCGACGCGGCGGAGAACCAATATGTGCTCGGCTGGGCGGCGCGCCTCTACGAGGAATATATCGACGAACGGCGCGAGCATATCGGACGCATGCTGCTCGATTTCGAAGGGGTGATCGAAACGCAGGACCCGCGCGCGATCGAACAGGCGCGCACCGCCTTTTCGGCGGCGCTCGCCGAACTCGAAAAGGATTTCCGCCTGTGAGCGGCAGCCACTGGCCGTGGACCGTCCTGGAAATCGCGCCGACCGACGACCGCAAGACGATCCGCGAAGCCTATGCGCGGCTGCTCAAGGCGCTCGATCACGAGGCCGAGACCGAGGCCTATATGGCGCTGCGCGACGCACGCGATGCGGCACTGTCGGGCGAGTTCCTCCATCCGCCGGGCGACGAACCGGAAGAGGATGATTACGGGCTCGGTACCCCGCTCCCCGACGATATCGGCGCGGACGCCGCGCCGGGCACGGAGCCAGCCGGCCAATCCCGAACCCGCGGAAAAGCCGGTCTTCACCGTCGAATATGACGAAGAGGACGACAGGCGCTTCAACCGCACGGTCGAACTCTTCCTCGGCGAAGGCGCCTTGACGCCGGGCGAGACCGAGGAACTGCACGAACTGCTCGACCATCTGCTCGGCGACGATCGCATGGCCGACCTCGGCCATTATGCCCGCATCGAGGCCTGGCTGGCCCAATTGCTCGCCGAGCGCCACCCGCGCGGCGCGGCGCTGTTCCCGCGCGTCGCCGAGCATTTTCAATGGAACGCGCGCGCGCACGAACTGGGCGTCCATCCCGCCATCCCCTGGCTGTTCAACGCGCACGAGGGTCTCAGCCTCGTCCAGGAACTGAACACGCCCGGCCACGCCTATCACCGCGAATGGGTAGAACTGTCGCGCGGCAAGCCGCAGGGCACGCTCTGGACGCGCGCCATCGACAAGCCGCGCATGGCCAATCTGATCGCCACGATCCGCCGCGACTATCCCTGGCTCGAACAGGAACACTGGCAGCCCGAACTGGTCGCGCGCTGGGAAAAGAAGGTCGAGGGCGGCGGCGTAAGCGGGCCGAATCCGTGGGTGTGGATCGTCCTGGTCGCCATCTTCTTCGCGATTCTGCCGAGCCTCATCGAAAGCGATGGCGATACGCCCCCAACGACCGACGAAGTGCTTCAGCGCTATGCCAATATCGACAGCCCCGAAATCGCGATCGGCGCCTTTCTGGAAAATCGCTTCCCCGGCAGCGACGTCGATGTGGCCTCGCTACGCAGGGGCAATCCCGATTTCCTGCAGGAAATGACGAACGTCTGGGACATCTACAAGATGGAGCCCGGACCATTCGAGAGCGAATTGGTCGAGTTGACCGTCGAAACCTATTTCCAGTCGCTGCGGCGCCTGCCCGACGCGTTGCTTGTCGAAGATGCGGCGTATCGCAGGACGGTGCTGGATAAGCTGAAAACCGATCCACTGCGCTGTGCCGCCTTCCTTCGCCGTCCGCGTAGCTTCGTCGTGCAGGAAAGCAGGTCGGCGGACATTCCGCAGGACTATCTCAACCATATGCTCCAGGTGGTGCAAGGCAAGATCCCGGCTCCCGGCGCTGGGCCCGCCCGATCGGGCGCGCCGGTATCGGTGGCAACGCTGGCCGCGATCGCCGCCGACTCTGCCTTGCCCCCCTCCGTGCTGCAACGCGCCCTTGCCGGCCCGGCCGCATCCGACGTCGAGCTCTGCACGGCGGCGCTGGCCCTCTACAGCCATTTGCCCAAACTGCCCGAAGCCGAGCGGCGCGTTCTGGTCACCCAAATGCTGCGGGACCGGACATGATCGGATCGCTCGTCCTTTTGGCAACGCTGGTGCAGGGCGCGGCTCCGCCATCGGCCGGCACCGGCACGGAAACGACGCAGATTTCGGCTCCCGCCGCCATCGCCGACGAGGACATCCGCCTCTTTGCCGCGCTCAACGGGCGCAAGATGGCGGGACGCCCGGTCGGCGGTCCCTATCCCACCGCCGACAAGATCCTGCTGCTGGTCCGCGACAATCGCGGCAACCCGGACATCGGCGGCAGCCTCGCGATGCCGGTGCGCCAATCGCTGCCGCCGCCGCCCGCCGGCACGCTCGCCGTTGTGCGGCTGCACCAGCGGTCCGAAACCGTCGTCCCCGGCCCGACCGCCGACGACCTCGCCTTCGTAGCCGCCAACAAAATCCCGCTGTTCGTCATCGGCGAATGGGCGCGTCCGGCCCCGATGTGGGAGGTCGCGTGGCAGGGCGACGCGGTGCGCTATCGCAGCATCGGCGACGTCGGCGAAATCGGCCCCTGGCAGGACTGACCGGCGACCCGGGTCCGGAAACCGCGCCCGCCCGCCCTGCCGCCGCGACAGGACCGCTCGGCGCCGCCCTTTCCCTCGTCCCCTATTGCGACTATGACGCCTGCGTGACGTCTGGCTGACGCAGATGTGACAGCCCCGACGAAAGGCCTGTATGAACAATAAACCGCCGCAAGCGGCCACCCCCGCGGTCCGCATCCAGCAGAACATCCTCGCGCGCGGCGAGCGCCGCGTCCTCAACTGGATCTGCGCCCGCCTGCCGCAATGGGTCAGCCCCGACCAGCTCACCACCCTAGGCTTCCTCGGCGCCGTGATGGTCGCGATGGGCTATATGCTGTCATGGCTCAATCCGGCGTGGCTGGCGCTCTCGATCACCGGTTATGTCGTCAACTGGTTCGGCGACTCGCTCGACGGCAGCCTCGCGCGCTGGCGCCGCATCGAGCGGCCATCCTATGGTTATTTCGTCGATCATAGCGTCGACGGCATGGCGACGCTGCTGATGGTCGGCAGCATCGGGCTCAGCCCCTATATGCGCTTCGACGTCGCGCTGCTCGGCGTCATCGGCTACCTGCTGCTGTCGATCCACAGCTTCCTCGCCGCCAAGGTCGTCGGCGAATTCCGCCTGTCCTACATGGCGGGCGGGCCGACCGAGCTGCGGCTGATGCTGATGACCATGACGGCACTGATGCCCGTCATCGGCGGTGCAGACGTCAACGGCACCAATTTTTCGCCCTTCGACCTGTTCGGCCTCGTCATTTCCAGCATATTGGTCACCCTGTTCGTGACGCAAAGCTTCGCCACGGCCCGGACGCTCGCGCACCGCGGCGATTGAGGCCGTTCAGGAGCGCGCGCGCCTGCCGATAGGTGCCGAGCAGCCGCAGCGTCTTGGTCTGGAAATCCAGTTCCTCCAGCGCGCGGTCGATGCGTTCCTCGCCCGGCGCCCCGACGATATCGGCGTAAAAGGTCGTCGCGGTGAAACTGCCGCCGACCTGATAGCTTTCGAGCTTGGTCATGTTGACCCCGTTGGTCGCGAAACCGCCCAGCGCCTTGTAGAGCGCCGCGGGCACGTTGCGCACCTCGAAGATGAAGGTCGTCATCAACGGCACGCCCTGCGGCAATTCGGGCAGCGGCTCGCGCGCCAGTACGACGAATCGCGTCATATTGTGATCGGCGTCCTCGATCCCCGTCTCGTGCAGCTTGAGGCCATAGAGGTCGGCGGCATGCGGCGGCGCCAGCGCGGCCAGCCCGACCTCGTCGCTGTCGGCCACCCAGGCGGCGGCGCCCGCGGTGTCGCTGTGCGCGACCGGGTCGATCCTGTTCGACCGCAGCCATCGGCGGCACTGGCCCAGCGCCTGCTCGTGGCTCATCGCGCGCGTCACCGGCCCCAGGTCGCGGCTCATCAGCCCGTACCGGATACGCAGGAAATGTTCGCCGACGATCGACAGGCCGGATTCGGGCAGCAGGAAGTGAATGTCGGCGACGCGGCCGTGCAGGCTGTTCTCGATCGGGATGATCGCGCGGTCGACGCGCCCGTCGCGCACCGCCTCGATCGCATCCTCGAAGCTGTAACAGGGCAAGGGCAGCGAGTTGGGGTCATATTCGCGCGCGGCGAGGTCGCTGTTCGCGCCCGGCGCGCCCTGAAACGCCAGCCCGCGCGCGGGTTCGGCCAGCGCCGCCGCCTTCATTTCGTCGACCAATGCCTGCGCCGATGCCGAATAACTGCCCATGGATGCCTTCCCGCGTGGAGGCCGCGCGCATAGCGTCGCGGGGCATTTCGCGCAACCGGCGCGATCCCCGCTTCATCCCCTTGCGCCGCTGGGCTCGCGCCAGTAAGGGAGCGTCCAAATCAGATATGCGCGTCCGCGGACGGGCGCCAGCGAACGGGGCTGCAAAGCATGGACAATCGCAACAATACCATTGCCGGCTGGGTGCTCTTCGCCGGCATCTGCGCGCTCGGCCTGACCATCGGGTCGGGCATGGTGTTCGCCGATCACCACCCCGAAAAGGAAGGCTATCCGATCGAGGATGCCGAAGCCGGGGGCGGTGGCGGCGAATCGGCGGTGCCGCTTCCCAACCTGCTCGCCGCGGCGGATGTCGCCAAGGGCGAAGCCGTGTTCGCGAAATGCGCGGCGTGCCACACGATCAATTCGGGCGGCGCCAACGGCATCGGTCCCAACCTCTACGGCACGATGGGTGAGCCGATCGGCCAGGGCAAAGGCGGCTTTCCCTTTTCCGACGCGCTCAAGAATGTCGGCGGCACCTGGGACTTCGAAAAGATGGACCATTGGCTGACCAGCCCGCGCAAATTCGCCAACGGCACCAAAATGTCGTTCGCGGGGCTTGGCAACGCCGAAGATCGCGCCAACCTGATCGTTTATCTGAACGCGCAGGGTTCGAACCTTCCGCTCCCCGCGGCCGAAGCGGCCCCCGCCACCGATACCGCCGCCGCCCCGGCGGAGGGTGCCGCCGCGCCCGAGGGTGCTGCGGCCGCTCCCGCCGCCCCGGCCGAAGCCAAGAAATAATGCGCCTCGCGCCCGTCGTGCTGGCGGGCGCCCTCGCGCTCGCGGGTTGCGGCAAGGGCGACAAGCCGGCGGACGGCGCCGCCGGGTCGCCCGCGGCAAGCGCGCCCGGCGCGACGGTCGAACCGACCGCGGCGATGGGCGAGCAGATATTCAAGCGCTGCGTTGCGTGCCACACCATCGACAGGGGCGGCAACAACGGCATCGGCCCCAACCTCCACGGCATCGTCGGTCGCGCGGTCGCCTCGCACGAAGGCTTCAGCTATTCGTCGGCGATGAAGGCCAAGGGCGGCGTCTGGGACAACGCCGCGCTCGACCTCTATCTCAAGCAGCCGATGATGGCGGTTCCCGGCACGCGCATGGCCTTCGCGGGCATCCCCGATGACCTCGACCGCAAGGCGGTGATCCTGTATCTGGACGAACAGTCGAAATAGAGGGCGGCGCCCCCGACTTTGCGGAACGACGCCAGTTTATTCCACCGGCACCTGCGCGTAAAAATCCTGGATGATCGCCCACGCCTCCTCGGCGGTCTCGACGAAGTGGAACAGCGACAGGTCGCGCGCGCTGATCACGCCTTCGTCGACCAGAGCCTCGAAATTGACGACGCGGGTCCAGAATTCCTTGCAGAAGAGGACGATCGGAATCGGCTTGATCTTGCCGGTCTGGATCAGGGTCAGCAGCTCGAACGTCTCGTCGAACGTGCCGAAGCCGCCCGGAAACACCGCGACTGCGCGCGCGCGAATCAGGAAGTGCATCTTGCGCAGCGCAAAATAGTGGAACTGAAAGCTGAGGCCGGGGGTCACGAAGCGGTTTGGCGCCTGTTCGTGCGGCAGGACGATGTTGAGCCCGATCGAATCGCGGCCTTCGTCGTGCGCGCCGCGGTTCGCCGCCTCCATGATCGACGGCCCGCCGCCAGAGCAGACGACGAAGTCGCGGCAGCCATTGTCGTCGCACGGCACCTGGCTGGCGATCCGCGCCAGCCGGCGCGCTTCCTCATAATATTTCGACTTGGCGGCAAGCCGCTCGGCCACCCGCTTTTCCTCGGGCGTGCGCGCGGCGTCGAGCACCGCCTGCGCCGCATCGGGCGCCGGAATGCGCGCCGAGCCATAGACGACGAGCGTCGATTCGATCTTCGCCTCGTCGAGGAGCAATTCGGGCTTGAGCAGCTCCAGCTGGAAGCGCACCGGCCGCAAATCCTCGCGAAGCAGAAATTCGGTGTCCTGGAAGGCCAGCCGATAGGCGGGATCCTGCGTCTGGGGGGTCGATACCGCCTGCTGGGCGAACTGCGCGTCGTCCTTGGCCTTGTGGAAACGCGAACGATGGGGTTGTTTGTCCTCTGTCATTGGCGGACGGCTACTCCCTCCGCATGACTTTGCCAAGACTGGGGCCCATTAGATCCTCCCCATCGCGCAGCGTTGGGGAGGGGGACCGCTCGCGAAGCGAGTAGTGGAGGGGTCGGCAACGTCGCGGCATACCCCTCCGTCAGCGGCTGCGCCGCTGCCACCTCCCCATCGCTTCGCGTGGGGAGGATCTTAGTCAGCGGCAATACCCGTTGCCGCTCATATCCATGTGGAAATGGTTATAGTGCGCCGCGTTGTAATCGGGGCTCAACACCGTGCCGAAACGGCGGCACGCCGATTTATGCAGCGCGCGCAGGAAGTCCTGCGACGCCTTGTCGCCTTTCCATCCGCCGTCGAGCATGATCCGCCGCCCGTCGGCGAGCACGAAACCCGACACGTCGATCGCGTTCGAATAGGCGTGCTGCGACAGCCGCCCCGAGCGCCCGCCATAGATGTTGCGGCAGCTGTAGGTTCCGAAGGTCTCGATCTTCACGACCTTCTGCCCGAAATATTTCTGCGCCGCGGGCTTCACCGCATATTGCGCCCAGGCCGCGAAATTCCTCGCCAGCGGACAGGTCATCGCGCCCAGCCCCGACACCGGCGTGCCGATGTCGAGCAATTTCACCGAATCGATCGAGCTGCACCCGCCGCCATGATCCTCGTTGGGCAGCGGCGTGAATTTCACCCCCGCCTGTTTCAGGTCGACCGCGCATTGCTGCGCCTCGGGGCTGTTGAAAGAGGGCGCGCCGGTCAGTTGCGGGCGTTTCGGCGTGTTCGCAGACGCCCCTTTCCCGCCGCCGCCCTTCATCACGTCGGGCGACCCGAAACATCCCGAAAGCGACAGCGCGGCGAGCGCTGCGATGGCGATCCGGGGCTGAAGGAACGACGCGAAGGACATGGCGTCAATTTACCAACACCATGGTTAACAAGTCCTAAAGCATGGTTTCGGCTCGTCGATAATTTCGCGCGTGCGGCGCATTTTGTTTGACAGCCCGCGCCCGCGCCCTAAACGCGGCGCCGGGCCACGCGGTCCCAACGCCGCGCGAGCTCTCTGTAAGGAGAGTATGACATGACTGACGTGCGTAAACCGCAGGCAAAGCCTGCGCGTCCTTTCTTTTCCTCCGGTCCGTGCGCCAAGCCGCCGGTCTGGTCCCCCGAAAAACTGAACACCGAATCGCTCGGCCGCTCGCATCGCGCGAAGATCGGCAAGACGCGCCTCGCTTACTGCATCGACCTGATGCGCGAGCTGCTCCAGCTTCCCGACACGCACCGCATCGGCATCGTCCCCGGCTCGGACACCGGCGCCTTCGAAATGGCGATGTGGACGATGCTGGGAGCGCGTCCCGTCACGACGCTCGCATGGGAGAGCTTCGGCGAGGGCTGGGTCACCGATGCCGCCAAGCAGCTCAAGCTCGACCCGACGATCATCCGCGCCGATTACGGCCAGCTTCCCGATCTCGCGCAGGTCGACTGGTCGAACGACGTCCTCTTCACCTGGAACGGCACCACGAGCGGCGTGCGCGTTCCGAACGGCGACTGGATCGCCGACGACCGCGAGGGCCTGAGCTTCGCCGACGCCACCAGCGCGGTGTTCGCTTACGACCTGCCGTGGGACAAGATCGACGTCGCGACCTTCAGCTGGCAGAAAGTGCTCGGCGGCGAAGGCGGCCATGGCGTCCTGATCCTCGGCCCGCGCGCGGTCGAACGGCTCGAAACCTACACCCCCGCCTGGCCGCTGCCGAAGGTCTTCCGCCTCGTTTCGAAGGGCGCGCTCGCCGAGGGCGTGTTCAAGGGCGAGACGATCAACACCCCGTCGATGCTCGCGGTCGAGGATGCGATCTTCGCGCTCGAATGGGCGAAGTCGCTTGGCGGCCTCGACGGGCTGAAGGCCCGCAGCGACGCCAATGCCGCGGCGCTCGACACGATCGTCGCGGAGCGCGAGTGGCTGAGCCACCTCGCCGCCGATCCCGCCAGCCGCTCGAAGACCTCGGTCTGCCTGTCGGTCGCGGGTGCGGACGCGGATTTCGTCAAGAAATTCGCCGGCCTGCTCGAAGCCGAAGGCGCGGCCTATGACATCGCCGGCTATCGCGACGCACCTCCGGGCCTGCGCATCTGGTGCGGCGCGACCGTCGACACCGCCGATATCGAAGCGCTCGGGCCATGGCTCGACTGGGCCTACGCGAGCCTTTCGGCCTGACGCCACCCCTCTTTTTCCGTTCGCCCTGAGCTTGTCGAAGGGCCGTTCTTTCTTCGTGCCGACGCAAAAGAAGTACAGTGCTTCGACAAGCTCAGCACGAACGGATTTTTTCGAAAGATAGTGCAATGACCCAACCCAAAGTCCTCATCAGCGACAAGATGGATCCCAAGGCCGCCGCGATCTTCAAGGAACGCGGCATCGACGTCGACGTGATCACCGGCAAAACCAGGGAAGAGCTGATCGCGATCATCGGCGACTATGACGGCCTCGCCATCCGTTCGGCTACGAAAGTCACCGCCGATGTTCTCGCCGCCGCGGCGAAGCTGAAAGTCGTCGGCCGCGCCGACATCGGCGTCGACAATGTCGATATCCCATCTGCGTCGAAACAGGGCGTCATCGTGATGAACACCCCCTTCGGCAACAGCATCACCACCGCCGAACATGCGGTCGCGATGATGTTCGCGCTCGCGCGCCAGATCCCCGAAGCCAATGCGCTGACCCAGGCGGGCAAATGGCCGAAGAACGACTTCATGGGCGTCGAGCTGACGTCGAAGACGCTCGGCCTGATCGGCTGCGGCAATATCGGCAGCATCGTCGCCGAGCGCGCGCTCGGCCTCAAGATGAAGGTCGTCGCCTTCGACCCCTTCCTGACCCCCGAGCGCGCGATCGAGCTCGGCGTCGAAAAGGCCGATCTCGACACCTTGCTCGCCAAGGCCGATTTCATCACGCTGCACACGCCGCTGACCGACCAGACGCGCAATATCCTGTCGAAGGACAATATCGCCAAGGCCAAGAAGGGTGTCCGCATCATCAACTGCGCACGCGGCGGCCTGATCGACGAGGCCGCGCTGAAGGAAGCGCTCGACAGCGGCCATGTCGCGGGTGCGGCGCTCGACGTGTTCCAGACCGAGCCGCCCGCCGCCGACCACCCGCTGTTCGGCACCCCGAACTTCATCTGCACCCCGCACCTCGGCGCCTCGACCGACGAGGCGCAGGTCAATGTCGCCATTCAAGTGGCCGAGCAGATCAGCGACTATCTGCTCACCGGCGGCATCACCAACGCGCTCAACGTCCCCAGCCTGTCGGCCGAGGATGCGCCCAAGCTGCGCCCCTATATGAGCCTCGCCGAACAGCTCGGCAGCCTCGTCGGCCAGCTCGCGCACGACAATATCACCAAGATCTCGATCGAGGTCGAGGGCGCCGCGGCCGAACTCAATCTGAAACCGATCACCGCCGCGGTGCTGACGGGACTGATGCGGCGCTATTCGGACAGCGTGAACATGGTCAACGCCCCGCACCTCGCGCGCGAGCGCGGGCTCGACGTGCGCGAGGTGCGCCACGACCGCGACGGCGACTATCACACGCTCGTCCGCGTCACGGTGGCGACCGAGCAGGGCGACCGTTCGGTGGCGGGCACGCTATTCAGCAACGGCGACCCGCGCCTCGTCGAGATGTTCGGCATCAAGGTCGAGGCCGACCTCGACGGTCATATGCTCTACATCGTGAACGAGGACGCCCCCGGCTTCATCGGCCGCATCGGCACGACGCTCGGCGATGCGGGGCTCAACATCGGCACCTTCCACCTCGGCCGCCGCGCCGCGGGCGGCGAAGCGGTGCTGCTGCTCAGCCTCGACTCGCCGCTGCCCGAGCCGCTGCTGTGGCAGATCTGCCAGCTGCCGGGGGTGAAGACCGTGAAGGGGCTGAAGTTCTGACCCCACTCAGTCCCCCTCCCGCTTGCGGGAGGGGTTAGGGGAGGGCATGTCAAGGATCGGGCCATGCTGAAACAAGCCCTCCCCCGACCCCTCCCGCAAGCGGGAGGGGAGATTTGTTGAATCCCCTTCACCACCCGCCTAAGGCCCCACCCATGCCTCGCACCCCCGCCCTGCTGCCCGAAGGCCTCCGCGACCGCCTGCCCGCGCAGGCCGAGGCGGCGTCGCGCGTCACCCGCGCGCTCGTCGATGCGATGCGCGCGCACGGCTATGGCCGCGTGTCGCCGCCGCTCGCCGAGTTCCGCGAAACGCTCGGCGGCGACGACGACCGCTCGGCCCGCGACCTGCTCCGCTTCACCGACCCGGTGTCGCAACGCACCCTCGCGCTCCGCCCCGACATCACGCGGCAGGTCGGCCGCATCGCGACCTCGCTGCTCGCCCACGCGCCGCGCCCGCTGCGGCTCTGCTACGCCTAGCCAGGTCGTCAAATTGCGCGCGAGCCAGCTCCGCCCCGCGCGCGAGATGCTCCAGGTCGGCGCCGAGCTGATCGGCAGCGACAGCGTCGCCGCGGCGCGCGAGATCGTCACCGTCGCGATCGACGCGCTCGATGCCGCGGGCATCGGCCCCGCGACCATCGACTTCACCCTGCCCGACGCCGTCGACCTGCTCGCCGCCTCGCTGCCCGTCGCGGCCAGCCTCGACACGCTGCGCGACGAACTCGACGCCAAGGATGCCGGCGCGCTCGTCCGCATCGGTGCCGCCGCCTATCTCCCGCTGCTTCGCGCCACCGGCCCCTTCGACCGGGCGATCGCCGACCTGCGCGCCTTCGACACCACCGGCGTGCTCACCAGCCGCATCGACGCGCTAGAAGCCATTGCGGCGCCGATCCGCAACCGCGTGTCGCTGACCCTCGACCCGACCGAACGCCACGGCTTCGCCTATCAAAGCTGGTTCGGCTTCCAGATCTTCGTCCCCGGCCAGGGCGACGCCATCGGCCGCGGCGGCGGCTATGCGATCCCCGTCGGGGAGGATCGGGAGGAATCGGCGGTCGGCTTCTCGCTCTATCCCGACCCGCTGATCGACGACGGCCTCGGCGCCGAGGACGAGGCCGAACGCCGCCTCTTCCTGCCGCTTGGCCACGATGCCGCGCTCGCCGCCAGCCTACGCGCCGACGGATGGCAGACGGTGGCGGCGCTGTCCGAAGCCGACGAGGCGCGCGCGCTGGGCTGCGGTTTCGTGCTGGGTCCGGCCGGGCCGGTCGAAGCCTGACGTCCAATCCCGTCATGTTCCCCCGCGAAGGCGGGGGTCCATCTCTGGCCGGTTCAAACTGGCGCCGGCGGGAGATGGGTCCCCGCCTTCGCGGGGACACAATATTCTTTCAAATTCCGGTTTCAGAAATCGGCTTTCCCGAACCGCGGCACCCCCTGATTGACCCCCGGCGGATCGAGTACCGTTACGTCGAGTTCCACCGGCTCCCCGATCCAGCGCGCGAGCGTCGTGTGATCGGCGAGATCGTCGTCGGTCAGCGGATGCACCAGCGCGCGCAGCCCCGTCGCCTCGATCGCCGCGATGACCGCCGGCACCGCACTGCCCCGGAAATGCACTTCATATTGCGCGACCGGATGCGGCCCGACCCCGCCATCGGTCATCGACCCGACGAACAGGATCGCCGGATCACGCGCGAAATCGTCGCGTAGCACCGCCGCGGCGGGGCGCTCGGCGGCGTCATAATAGATGTGCGCGTGATAGGGGGCAGCGGGGTCGGTCATCCAAGCCTCGATTCTTGCACTGCCCTTACCCGATTAGGGGCGCGGTGGGTCAAGCCCGCTCGATCACCGTGCCGAGACGCAGCTTCCCATTTCATATCGCCTCCGTCCATGGCATGCTCTCGCGCACCGATGTTTGCGGGGAGTCAGCCCATGGATCCGCAGAATTACATTCGCATGATGGAGCGGTGGAGCCAGACCGCCAAGGAAATAACGCAAATGGCAACCGCCGCGTTGCTGTTGCCGACCTTCTTCCTTCGTACGGTCCTGGGCGTCCCGGATGCCTCTCCCATCCTGCCCCATCTTCGCTGGCCTTATTTCCTTTCGTGGGCGGCGCTTGGCTGCACGATCCTGCTCGGCATCAGCTATCAGATCACCGCATCGCGAAAGATCGAGGAAGCGCTGGTCGGAACACAGAACCCCAATCTGTTTCCGCATATCCAGTTTCGCGCCGCGGTCGCCGCGTTCCTCATCGGGATATTCAGCTTCATATTGGGTGTGATCCTGAGCTGAGCACTTGGCGCGCTGGACCGTCCCGGTACCGGAACGGGCGATGGCTATTTGCCGAACACGCGCTTCAACCAGACGTCCACCGCCGCTGTCGGCGCATAGCCCGGGTCGCCCAGCCGCCGGTTGATCTTGGCATGGCCCTGCAATCCCTCTCCTGGAAAGCTGCCGAATTCGACTGCGCTCCCGCCCGTCTTCAACGCTGCACCCAGAGCCCGAGCCTGTCGCACTCCGTCGGGACGCTGGACATGAAGCAGCAGGAATTGCGGGGCATTCGGCGCGCGCGCCTGCAAGGTCGGCGACAGCGCCTCCTGCCGCGCCGGATCGGTCCCGAACGCCTGGGCATAGGTCTTTTGCATGATCGGCGGCCCGTCCGTCATCTGCGCGGGCACGTCATAGGCCGCGCCGTCGATCGGGATCACCCCCGCGATATCGGCGAAGGACAACCCGGCGCCCTTGAGATACGTCTCGTCGGTCCCCACCAAGGCGACCAGATGCGCGCCCGCGCTGTGCCCCATCAGCACGATGCGCCGCCGGTCGATGCCCAGCGCACCGGCGCGGTCGATGAGTGTCTTGACCGCACTCGCCACATCGGCGGCCTGCTGCTCAACGGTCGCGGCTAAGCACCAACCGATAGTTGATCGACGCGAACGCATAGCCCTCGGCCGGATAATGCTCCGCCTTGAACCGCCCCGTCGCATTGTCCTTGCTCCCGCGCTTCCACCCGCCGCCATGGACGAAGACGACCAGCGGCGCCCGCCCCGTCGCATGTTTCGCCCGCCACACGTCGAGCGTCTGCAACGGGTCGCGGCCATAAACGATCGTCTCGCTCCCCGGCACCTTCGGCCCCTCGTCGGCCCCCATCCGCTGCGCGATCCGGTCGCGCAGCCGCTCGCGCGCCTCGGCAACGGGTCCGGGCACGATCAGACCCGCCGCCACGAACGCCGCCAGCGCGGCTCCTGTCATCAACCGCTGTTTTCGCATCGTCCACAATCTCCGCTTTCCCCGGCGGCAGCAGAACTAGCCCGCAAATGTCGCAAGAACGTCCCACCAAGCTTGCCTCTCCGCCCAAATCCGCTAAGGCCGCGCCGGGCCGGAAAGAGCCCGCTCAGCAGGACAGCATCATGGCAAATGTCACCGTCATCGGGTCGCAATGGGGCGACGAGGGCAAGGGCAAGATCGTCGACTGGCTCGCCAGCCGCGCCGACGCCGTGGTGCGTTTCCAGGGCGGCCATAATGCCGGCCATACGCTCGTCGTCGGCAACCAGACCTACAAGCTGTCGCTGCTTCCCTCGGGCATCGTCACCGGCACGCTGTCGATCATCGGCAACGGCGTCGTGCTCGATCCCTGGGCGCTGCGCGACGAGATCGCCAAGCTGCGCGGCCAGGGCGTCGAGATCAACGCCGAGAATTTCGCCATCGCCGACAATTGCGCGCTGATCCTGCCCTTTCACCGCGACCTCGACGCGCTGCGCGAGACCGCGGCGGGCGCGGGCAAGATCGGCACCACCGGGCGCGGCATCGGCCCCGCCTATGAGGACAAGGTCGGACGCCGCGCGATCCGCGTCTGCGACCTCGCGCATCTCGACAAGCTCGAACCACAGCTCGACCGCCTGACCGCGCATCACGACGCGCTGCGCGCGGGCTTCGGCCAGCCGCCGATCGACCGCGAGAAACTGGTCACCGAGCTTTCCGAAATCGCCGACTTCGTGCTCGAATATGCCCAGCCCGTCTGGAAGCGCCTCAAGAAGGTCCGCAAGGCGGGCGCCCGCATCCTGTTCGAGGGCGCGCAGGGTGTGCTGCTCGACATCGACCATGGCACCTATCCCTTCGTCACCAGCTCGAACACGGTGAGCGGCACCGCCGCCAGCGGCTCGGGTCTCGGCCCCTCGGCCGTCGGCTTCGTGCTTGGCATTGCCAAAGCTTATACGACACGCGTCGGCAGTGGGCCTTTTCCGACCGAGCTCGAGGACGAGACCGGCCAGAAGCTCGGCGAGCGCGGGCATGAATTCGGGACCGTCACCGGCCGCAAGCGCCGCTGCGGCTGGTTCGACGCGGTGCTGGTGCGGCAAAGCTGCGCGGTGTCGGGCGTCACCGGCATCGCGCTGACCAAGCTCGACGTGCTCGACGGCTTCGACAAGGTGCGCATCTGCACCGGCTATCGCCTGCGGGGCAAGATCCTCGACTATTTCCCCGCCCATTCGGCCGACCAGGCCGAGGTCGAGCCGATCTACGAGGAGATGGACGGCTGGCACGAATCGACCGCCGCAGCGCGCGCAGCTACGCCGATCTCCCCGCGCAGGCGATCAAATATATCCAGCGCGTCCAGGAACTGATCGAAACCCCGATCGCGCTCGTCTCGACCAGCCCCGAGCGCGAGGACACGATCCTGATCCGCGATCCGTTCAGCGATTGAGATACCCCGCCAGGGCCACCGACGTCGCGAGAAGAGAATATTTCGCGCAAAGACGCAAAGAGCGCAAAGATGTTGCTCTGGGCCGTCAGGCCCCATTTCCCAGCTTCGTTGAGGCTATCGAGACGCCGGACAGCAAGCCCGCTTCGCGGGATCACGCCACCTCTTTGCGCTCTTTGCGTCTTTGCGCGAAACAAATAATCCCACCCTATCCACCGCAACCGTCATCCCGTTTGCAAGCAGCCACCCTTTCGCTTTCGCCAGCATGATGGCACACAGCGACGCATGACCCGCCACATCCTCGTCCTCTACGGCAGCTATCGCAGCGACCGGCAAGGCATCAAGCTTGCGCACTGGCTCGTCGATGCGATCGCGGCACGCGGCGACACGGCGGAACTGATCGACGCCAGGGCGGTGGGCCTTCCGATGCTCGACCGCATGTACAAGGAATATCCGAAGGGAGAGGCACCGCCCGCGATGGAAGCGCTCGCGGGCAAGATCCGCGCCGCCGACGGCTTCCTGTTCGTCACCGGCGAATATAATTGGGGGCCGCAGCCGGGGCTCAAGAACCTCACCGACCATTATCTCGAGGAATGGTTCTGGCGCCCCGCCGCCATCGCCTGCTACTCCGCCGGTCCCTGGTCGGGAGTGCGCGCGATGATGGGCTGGCGCGACATTCTGGGCGAGATGGGGATGGCCGTGACCAGTTCGATCCTGCCGGTCGGGCGGATCGGCGGCGCTTTCGACGCCGACGGCAAACCCACAGGGGAAGACGGTGCGCGGCTGGAAAAGAGCTTCCCGCGTTTTGCCGACGACCTCAACTGGTGGATCGACGCCGCGAAAGCGCAGCGCGCGAAACAGGACCCACCTTATTGATCATCGTTATTGCGAGCGGCGAAGCCGCGCGGCAATCCACAGCCCGCGGTAACCGCCCTGGATTGCTTCGCTTCGCTCGCAAGGACGGTGAGGGTTGCTATCCCGACTTCAATTCCGCCTTCAAACGCAGGCTCGCGCGCCAGAAGAAAAACGCCGGGATGAGTCCGAGCCACGCCGCGCCGTACAGCACCCAGCGCACGCTTTCCTGCCCCGCAACCGGCTGCAACGCGTCGGACAGCACCCCGAACAGGAAGGGCCCGAGTCCCAGCCCGATCAGATTCTGCCCGAAGAGCATGATCGACGCCGCCACCGCCCGGGCGCGCGGCTGCACCAGCCCCTGCACGCAGCCATAGGCGGGGCCGTAATAGGCGGCGTTGAAGATCGTCGGCAGCACCAGCATCGCCACCGCAATCCGCCAATCCTGCATATAATAGCCAAGGAACAGGATCGGCGCGGCGAGTGCCATGCCATAGGCGGGGAAAGTCAAAATGTGCCTTTTGTCACGCGCGCCGAATTTATCGGCGAGCTTGCCGCCGAGCCAGGTACCGAACGCGCCCTCCAGCCCGAGCACCACCGCCATCGACAGCCCCGCCTCGGTCGTCGACAGGCCATGGCTGCGGATGAAGAAGCTGATCGTCCACAACCCCTTGCCATAGCCGAGAAAGGCGGTGACCGAGGCCGCGATCAGGATGTAGACGAAGGCGCGCGATGCGAAGATTTCGCGCAGCGCCGCGTCGGTCGACAGCGGCTTTGCCGCCGCCGCAATGCCCGCCGCCTCGACGGTACGGCCGTGCCGTGGCTCGCGCATCACGAACAGCACGACCAGCGCCAGCAGCATCCCCGGCGCGCCGACCAGCATCAGCGCGACGCGCCAGCCGTATATATCGTTGACGACGCCGCCGATGATCAGCCCGAGCAGCGACCCGACCGGCACGCCCAGCCCGTAAAAGGCGATCGCCGACGATCGCTTCGCCGCCGGCACGCTGTCGCTGATCAGCGAATGCGCCGCGGGCGTGCACCCCGCCTCGCCGACGCCAACGCCGATGCGCGCGAACAGCAATTGCACGAAATTCTGGGCCAGCCCGCAAACCGCGGTCATCGCCGACCAGATGGCGAGCGACAGCGAGATCAGCCGCACCCGGTTGCTGCCGTCCCGGTCGGCATAGCGCGCGATCGGAATGCCAAGCAGCGCATAGAAGACCGCGAACGCCGGACCGGCGAGCAACCCCAGTTCGGTGTCGCTCAGGCCAAGGTCGGTCTTGATCGGTTCGGCCAGGATATTGACGATCTGCCGGTCGAGGAAATTGAAGATATAGACGATCAGCAATATCCACAGCATCGTCCGCGTCTGGCCGGACAGGCCGGTGTCGGGCGACGCACCGATGCTCCCGGCAAGGGCTGTTTTCTCGTTCATTTTCTTCTCCCGCCGCCATCGGAGCAGACCCGCCCCCCGCGAGTCAATGCCGCCCCGGCGCACCGAAAATCGCCGCTTGCAATTGCCGCTACGGATGCCAGCCTGTTGCCCATGCAAAAAATTTCGCTGCTCGTCGCGACCGCCCTCCTCGCCCTCGCTCCCGCCGCCGCGATGCCGCCGCCGCTCCCGCCGGTCGAGGGCAAGGACTCGACGACGCTGCAGGCCGAAGCGGCGGCGGGCGGGACGGGCAGCGAGGTGATGACGGCATCCTATCTCGAACGAATCCGCGAACTGGACGACAATGGCGCGAAACTGAACGCGGTCATCGCGCTCTTCCCCGACGCGATGAGCCAGGCCCATCGCCTCGATCGGGAGCGCAGGGCCGGCAGGCCGCGCGGGCCGCTTCACGGCATTCCGGTCCTGCTCAAGGACAATATAGAGGCCGCCGGCCCGGTCGCGACCACCGCCGGATCGCTCGCGCTGAAGGACAATGTCACGAACCGCGACGCCCCGCTGGTCGCGCGGCTGCGCGAGGCGGGCGCCGTCATCCTCGGCAAGACCAACCTCAGCGAATGGGCGAATATCCGCTCGACCGCATCAACCAGCGGTTGGAGCGCCGTCGGCGGCCTCACCCGAAACCCGCACGCGCTCGACCGCAACACATGTGGCTCCTCGTCGGGCAGCACCGCCGCGGTTGCTGCCAGCCTGGCCCCGGTCGCGATCGGCACCGAAACCGACGGCTCGATCACCTGTCCCGCCGGGGTCAATGGCGTCGTCGGTTTCAAGCCGACCGTCGGCCTCGTCAGCCGCACCCATATCGTGCCGATCAGCCACAGCCAGGACACCGCCGGCCCGATCACCCTCACCGTCCGCGACGCGGCGCTGATGATGACGGTGATCGCCGGCAGCGACCCCGCCGACCCCGCGACCGCGGAGGCCGACGCACGCAAGACCGACTATGCCGCCGCGCTGTCGCCCGACGCGCTGAAGGGCAAGCGCATCGGCGTGCTGCGCGACCGCATCGGCGACCGCGCCGATATCGCGGGGCTGTTCGACGCCGCGCTGAAGCAGATGGAGAGCCTGGGCGCGACGATCGTCGAGATCGGCGACAGCCGCAAAGGACTGGAGGAGCTGGGCGCGGCCGAGTTCGAAATACTGATGACCGAACTCAAGGCCGATATGGCGGTCTATCTGGCGGGCCTGCCCGGCAAGGACGGCCCGAAGACGCTCGCCGATCTGATCGCCTTCAACAAGGCGAACCCCGAAGAACTCAAATGGTTCGACCAGTCGCTGTTCGAACTCGCCGAGAGCAAGGGCGGGCTCGACAGCCCCGCCTATCTGGAGGCGAAGGCCAAGGCTGCGCGGCTCGCGGGCGTCGAGGGGATCGACCGGTTGCTGGCCGAAAACAAGGTCGACCTGCTCGTCGGCGTCACCAACGGCCCCGCCTGGACCAGCGACCTGATCAACGGCGACCATTATAGCGGCCCGAGCGTGAGCCAGCTGCCCGCCGTCGCCGGCTATCCGCACCTCACCGTGCCGATGGGCGCGGTCGAGGGGCTGCCGGTCGGCCTTTCCTTCATCGGCGCGAAGTGGAGCGACGCCGACGTGCTCGCCGCGGGCTATGCCTATGAACAGGCGGGCGGGAAGCGGGTGACGCCGACCTTCAGGGCAAGGGTGGAATAGCCGGTTTCGGGCGTTAGCGGACGCAGGCTTATCGGCGGCACCGAAGGCGTAGTGCGCCGACGTGGGTGAGATTCATTTCGCACAAAGGCACAAAGGCACGAAGAGGGCCGTTCGCGGCCGAAAGGCCGCCTTTTCATCGACGTCGATGCTTTGACGAGGCCCAAGAGGTAAAGCCGCTTCGCGGCAAGCACGACATCTTCGTGCCTTTGTGCCTTTGTGCGAAACAAAATATCCGCCCCATCAGCCTCGAACAACGCTTGCTGAGCGCGTCGCCAAACGTCCGCCTCCCACCCCCAAACCGCCGCCGGCTATCCCCGCGGTGCCGCAATCGCTATCGCCACCCCTGCCGCTTGCGCCAGCCCATCTCCTCGAGCTCGAGCAGTTCGAGCGGCACATGAATCGTCCGGGTCGCGAGCCGCACCTCGACGAGAAACAGCACAAGCGACGCGAGCAGCAGCAGCATCGCCAGCGCGAACACCCACGCCGCCGCGGCGCCGAGATTGAAGCCGACAAAGGCCTGCGCGAACAGCAGCGCGACGAGCAGGCAGACGACGATCCCGCAGCCCACCGCCGCCGCGATCGAATTGTTGATCACGTCCATCCGCCGGTCGACGACGCGCAGTTCGGCGACGACGCGATCATGCTCATGCCCCTGCGTTTCGCTCCACAATTCGATCAGCACGCGCGAGCGGTCGATGACGCGCGCGAGACGGCCCGTGAACACATTGAGCAGGCCGCCGGTCGCCACCAGCAGGAATACCGGCGTGACCGACAGCTGGATGGTCCCGGCAATGGCACCGAGGTCGGCGCTCATTACCCCTCGCCGCCCGCCGCGACCGACGGCGTGTTGATGCCGTGCATTGCCAGGAATTTGCGCACATTGCGCGCCGCCTGGCGGATGCGCTGCTCATTCTCGACCATCGCGATACGGACGAAGCCTTCGCCGTCCTCGCCATAGCCGACGCCGGGCGCCACCGCGACCTTGGCGTGTGTCAGCAACTGCTTCGAGAATTCGAGGCTGCCCATCTCCTTCAGCGCGGGCGGCAGCGGCGCCCAGGCGAACATCGACGCGGGCGGGCTGGGGATGTCCCAGCCGGCGCGGCCGAAACTCTCAACCATCACGTCGCGGCGCTTCTGGTACAGTTCGCGGTTCTTCGCGACGATATCCTGCGGCCCGTTGAGCGCCGCGCACGCCGCCGCCTGGATCGGCGTGAAGGCGCCATAGTCGAGGTACGACTTCACCCGCGTCATCGCCGCGATCAGCCTCTTGTTGCCCACCGCGAAGCCCATGCGCCACCCCGCCATCGAGTATGTCTTCGACATGGAGGTAAACTCAACCGCCACCTCCTTCGCGCCCGGCACCTGCAGGATCGAGGGCGTCGGATTGCCGTCGTAATAGAGCTCCGAATAGGCGAGGTCGGACAGGACCCAGACCTTGTTCTCCTTCGCCCAGGCGACGAGCCGTTCGTAGAAGGCCAAATCGACCGCCTCGGCGGTCGGGTTCGACGGATAGTTGACGACCAGGATCGACGGGCGCGGCACTGTGAAGGCCATCGCGCGGTCGAGCGCGCGCCAGTAATCCTCGTCGGGCGTCGTCGGCACGCTGCGGATCGTCGCGCCCGCGATGATGAAGCCGAAGGTGTGGATCGGATAGCTGGGGTTCGGAGCCAGCACGACGTCGCCCGGCCCGGTAATCGCGGTGGCGAGGCTGGCGAGCCCTTCCTTCGATCCCATCGTCACCACGACCTCGCTCTCGGGATCGAGCTCGACGTTGAAGCGGCGCGCGTAATAATTGGCCTGCGCGCGGCGCAGCCCCGGAATGCCCTTCGACTGCGAATAGCCGTGCGCGTTCGGCTTCCGGGCCACTTCGCACAATTTGTCGATCACATGCTGCGGCGGCGGCAGGTCGGGGTTGCCCATGCCCAGGTCGATGATATCTTCTCCCGCGGCGCGGGCGGCCGCACGCATCGCATTGACTTCGGCGATGACATAGGGCGGCAGGCGCTTGATGCGATAGAATTCATCTTCGGACATGGGAAACTAGAACAACTCCTTTTCGTTATGATCGGTTGACGCGAGCGGCAATCTCGCCAGCCGCATCGCGGCTTGTTATAGGCATAATATCGCCACAGACCAGCAGGAACGAGCATGAGCGAAACGGGTAAAGACGGCACCAGCGAGACGCCAAATCCCTTCATGCCGTCGCCCGACGACCTGCAGCACTGGGCCAGCGTCATGGGCCGCGCGCAGCAGATGATGCTCGAATATGCCCTCGGCCAGGCGAACGACGGCAAGACCGGCGCCGCGGCGCTATTCGACCCCGCCGGCTGGCTGAACAGCCCGGCGACGCAGCAATGGGCGCAGCAGTCGGCGAAGATGTGGGAACAGGGCGTCGCCTTCTGGACCTCGCTCGCGACGCTCGGCCCCTCCTTCACCCCCGTCACCGACGCGCCGAAGGACAAAAGATTCGCCGATCCCGAATGGACGAACAACCCGGCCTTCGCGCTGATCCGCCAGACCTATGGCCTGCTCTCCGACCAGTTGCTCGAAACGACGCGGCAGATGCAGGGGCTCGACGAGGGCGCGCGCAAGAAGTTGGAGTTCGCGGCAAAGAACATGGCCGAGGCCTTTTCGCCGTCCAACCTGCTGCTCACCAACCCCGAGGTCATCAAGCGTGCGATCGAGACGCGCGGCGAGAGCCTGCTGAAGGGTTTGAAGCATATGCTCACCGACCTTGCGCGCGGGCAACTCAGCCATGTCGACCCCGACGCCTTCGAGGTCGGGGTCAACATCGCGACCACGCCCGGCAAGGTGATCCACGAAACCGACCTCTATCAGCTCATCCACTACACGCCGACGACCAGGGAGGTGTTCGCCGTCCCGATCGTCATCTTCCCGCCGTGGATCAACCGCTTCTACATCCTCGACCTCAATCCGGCGAAAAGCTTCGTTGCCTGGGCGGTCGAACAGGGATTGTCGGTGTTCATGGTGTCGTGGAAGTCGGCCGATGCGTCGATGAAGGACATCGTCTGGGACGATTATGTCGCGGCACAGATCGATGCGATCGACACGGTGCGCGCGTTGCTCGACGTCCCCGCGATCCACACGATCGGCTATTGCGTTGCCGGGACCACCCTCGCCGCGACGCTCGCGATGCTGTCGGCCAGGGGCGAGGCGGACAAGGTCAAGTCGGTCACCTTCTTCACCGCGCAGGTGGATTTCGAGTTTGCCGGCGACCTCAAATTGTTCGTCGACGAATCCTATCTCGCGCTGCTCGAGCAGCTATCGGCGCACGGCTATCTCGACGGCCGCTATATGGCCGCGACCTTCAACAGCTTGCGCGGGCGCGACCTGATCTGGAACTATGTCGTCAGCAATTACCTGCTCGGCAACGATTATCCGCCCTTCGACCTGCTCTACTGGAACGGCGACACGACCAACCTGCCCGCGAAATGGCACCGCCAATATCTGGTGGACCTGTATCGCGACAATCGCCTGGTGATCCCGAACAGCCTGTCGGTGTGCGGCACGCCGATCGACCTCAGAAAGATCGGAACCCCCGCCTATATCCAGGCGGGGCGCGAAGATCATATCGCGCCGCTCGCCAGCGTCTGGCGGCTGATGGACCATCTGTCGGGGCCAAAGACCTTCCTGCTCGCCGGCTCGGGTCATATCGCCGGCGTGGTCAACCCGCCGACGGCGGGGAAATATCAATATTGGACCGGCGACAACAACGCCGCGACGCTCGCCGATTACGAGGCGTCGGCGAAAGAGACCAAGGGCAGCTGGTGGCCGCACTGGATCGGCTGGATTGCCGCACAGGATGCCGCAAAAACTCCGGCAAAGGGTTCGCGCATTCCCGGAAAAGGTGCTAAGAAGGCGATCGAGGATGCCCCCGGCCGCTACGTCAAACAGCGGTGAAATCACGGGAATGAAGGGCCAACAAGGCCGCGAGCAGAATTTTTTGTGCACTGCACAAAAATATCCTTGAAATCGCCATGCCGCTCCTATATTGTGCACTGCAACATAAAGGAGTTCCCCGATGGCTACCAAGATGGATAGTGCCGAAAAGGCTTTCGAAGCCGCGACGCTGGAAACCGCCGCCAAGCCGGTGGCGACTCCCGCCGCTCCGGTCGAAACCGCTGCCCCGGCAGTGGCAAAGGCCGCTCCGGCGCCCGTGAAGACCCCGACGGTGAAGGCAAAAGCCACGCCGGTCGCGAAAAAGGCTGTCGCCCCCAAGGCGGTCGCCAAGAAAGCCGCCCCCAAGAAGGCGGTCGTGAAGACCATCACCCCGAAGCCCCTGAAGGCCGCGCCGAAGCCGGTCGCCGCCGCCACCAAAGGATTCAAGACCATGAACGACACCGTCAAGAAGTTCGCCGAAGACGCCAAGACCCGCGCCGAAGCCCTGACCGCCGACCTGAACGAAAAGGCGAAGGAAGCCATGGCCAAGACCAGCAAGCTCGCCGAAGAAGCCGTCGAGTTCAACAAGGCGAACGTCGAAGCCCTCGTCGAATCGGGCAAGATCGCTGCCAAGGGCATCGAAACGCTCGGCCAGGAAGGCGTGACCTTCGCGCGCAAGAGCTTCGAAGACACGACCGCCGCGCTGAAGGGCTACACCGCCGTCAAGTCGCCGACCGAATTCTTCAAGCTCTATGCCGAAAACAGCAAGAAGGCGTTCGACGCCGCTGTCGCGCAGACCTCGAAGACCAGCGAACTCGTCGTCAAGCTGGCGAACGACAGCTTCGCGCCGATCTCGAACCGCGTGTCGGTCATCACCTCGAAGATGAAGGCCGCCTAAGCGCCTTCCTCTTCCGCTGTCGGCGCGGGCACCTCTCCCCCTCCTCTCCGTCCGCGCCGACGCACCCAAGACCGCTCGCTTCCCCGGGAAGCGGGCGGTTCTTGTTTTGGGCCTCCCTCCCCATCAAGGGGTAAGGGACATAATTAACCACCCCTCCCTCTTGCGAATCCGCGGCGGCGTGCGATATTCGGGTGACAATGCTTCCGGTTCAGACTCTTTTCCCCATCCGCGCCATGGCGGACAAGGATGATGGCGCCCCCGGCACCCCCGGTGTCGGCATCGCGACGCGCACGCGCGCGAAGCCCAAAAAGCCCTCGATGTACAAGGTGCTGCTGCTCAACGACGATTACACTCCGATGGAATTCGTCGTGATGGTGCTCCAGCGCTTCTTCAACATGGACATCGAACAGGCGACGCAGGTGATGCTGCACGTTCACCAGCAGGGCGTCGGCGTGTGCGGCGTGTTCAGCTATGAGGTCGCGGAGACCAAGGTGAACCAGGTGATGGACGCCGCGCGCCAGAACCAGCACCCGCTGCAATGCACGCTGGAAAAGGCCTGATCTAACCCGCCCGCCGCGCCTGTTCGGCCTTGAGCGCCGGCGACGGCTCGCCCTTCAGATCGCCATAGCCAAGCGGCGCGCCGCACCCCGGGCACATGGTCGCCGTCCCGACGTCGGTTCCGCACGCGCGGTGAATATAGCGGATCGCAGGGCCGTCCCCCGTCTCGCCATCCTGATACGCCCACCGTTCGGCCCAGCCACGCATCGCATAGAGCACGCCGAACAGATCCTTGCCCTTGGCGGTCAGCCGATATTCGTGGCGCGGCGGCTTGTCCTGATAGGGATGGCGCCCGACCACCCCTTCGCGCTCCAGCAGCTTGAGCCGGGCCGACACCAGCTGCGGCCCCAGCCCGGTGTTCGCCGCGATCGCCTCGAACCGCCGCCGCCCGAAGAACAGGTCGCGCAGGATCAGCAGCACGGCGCGATCGCCGAGCAGCTCGGCCGAGCGTCCGACGGGGCAATATGTATCCGACAAATCCGCGCGTTTGGGCATCGACCGCCCTCCATTCTCGTCATTGCGAGCGAAGCGAAGCAATCCAGAGCGGTTTATGCCACTCTGGATTGCTTCGCTTCGCTCGCAATGACGAGGTTCTTTGTCGCAACATCATTGCAACTCTACATGTTCGACAAAATGCTTGTCACTATGATTATCATAGCTACTATCAGGCGCAAGAGGAGAGTCGCATGCCCCATCCCGCAGCCGTCATCATCGGAGCCGGCGACGCCACCGGCGGTGCCATCGCGCGCGCCTTCGCCGCCGAGGGCCTGACCGCCTGCGTCAACCGCCGCCCGCGCAATGCAGACCAGCTCGAAGCCCTCGCCCGGTCGATCCGTGACGAGGGCCTCCAGGCCCGCGCCTTCCCCGGCGACGCGCGTAGCGAGGACGACATGATCGCGCTGTTCGACGAGGTCGAGGCCGAGGTCGGCCCGGTCGAGGTCGCGGTGTTCAACATCGGCGCCAATGTGAACTTCCCGATCGCCGAGACGACGGTGCGCGTCTACACCAAGGTCTGGGAAATGGCCTGCCTCGGCGGTTTCCTGATGGGCCGCGAGGCCGCGAAGCGGATGCAGCCCCGCGGCCGCGGTACGATCCTCTTCACCGGCGCGACCGCAAGCCTGCGCGGCGGATCGGGCTTCGCCGCCTTTTCGGGCGCCAAGGGCGCGCTACGCATGCTCGCGCAATCGATGGCGCGCGAACTGGGGCCGCAGGGCATCCATGTCGCGCACACGATCATCGACGGCGCGATCGACACCGAATTCATCAAGGGCCGTCACCCCGATTTCGACAATGCGAAGGCGGCGGAGCTGATCCTCAATCCCGACGCAATCGCCGCCAATTATGTGATGCTCCACAAGCAGCCGAAAAGCGCCTGGACCCACGAACTCGACCTCCGCCCATGGGGAGAAAAATGGTGACCAACTGACCAGCCTTCCCTCTCCCCTTGCGGGAGAGGGTTGCGTAGACTTGGCCGCTCTGCCGCCTAGTCGAAGCTGGGTGAGGGGTTGCGGTCAGCAGGACCGCGAGCCAAAGGCTCGCAACCCCTCATCCAAGTCCGCCTAGCCAGCAAGCTGGCAAGGCTCCCTATCCTTCTCCCGCAAGGGGAGAAGCGAAAGGAATAAAGTCATGACCAAGACCCTCGAACTCATCTTCGATTTCGGCAGCCCCAATGCCTATCTGACGCTGAAGGTGCTGCCCGAACTGCTCGACCGCACCGGCGCCGACCTCGTCATCACGCCCTGCCTGCTCGGCGGCATCTTCAAGGCGACGGGCAACAAGGCGCCGATGATCCAATATGCCGACGCCCCCGCGAAGCTCGCCTATGAGAATCTGGAGATGCGCCGCTTCATCGAACGCCATGGCCTCACGCGATATCGCTTCAACCCGCATTTCCCGGTCAACACATTGCTCATCATGCGCGGCGCGATCGTCGCCGAGGACGAAGGCGTGCTCGACGATTATATCGACGCGGTGAACCGGGCGATGTGGGAGGAAGAGCTCAAGATGGACGACCCGGAGGTCGTCGCGACGTTCCTGTCCGCCAACGGCTTCGACGGCTCCGCCCTCGTCGCCCGCACCCAAGAGCCCGCGATCAAGGCAAAGCTCGTCGCGAACACCGAAGCCGCGGTCGCACGCGGCGCCTTCGGCATTCCGACCTTCTTCGTGGGCGACGAGATGTTCTTCGGCAAGGACCGCCTCGACCAGGTCGAGGAAGCCTTGCGCATCTGACTCCGCTCAGTTGAAATCGAGCTGGATGATATCGTTCGGTGTCGCGCGGCAGTACATCTCCAGCGGTTTGGCGCCGTCGGGATAGGTCGCGGTCATCGCGGCACGGATGCGCCAGCCGCCATTGCCCTGCTCAAGCGAGACGAGCTTGTCATAGGACAGCCTCGTTCCTCCCGTCGCCCCGATTTGCCGCGCCGCATCGTTCATGCAATTCTGCACCGAGGGCCTTGATGCGCTCGGCAGGCCGCTCAGATTGGCGCTGAGCGCTGCCGGGCCGCTCGACGCGGGCGGCGGCGCGCTTTCCTCGACCGTGCCGTCGTCCTTCTTCTTTTTCTGGCTCGCGAGCAACGCGATCAGCCCGCCCGCGACAACGATGCCGCCGATAATCAGCGCGGCGCTCGGCCCCTTGTCCTTTTCGGGCTCGGGCCGCTGATTGGCATAGCCATAGCCGAACTCGCCGCGACACCCGTTCGTCACCCAGATATAGTTGGCGGCATAGCCCCATTGCCGCCCGGCGTTGCACTTGCCGCCCAGCTTGCGCAGCAGTTCGACACGCCCGTTCGTCTGGACATTGCATTGCTCATAATTGTTGCCGCGCGATTCACAGCGCAGCGTGCCCGCATAATTTTCGACCGGCTGCGGCAGCGGGGTCGGATAGGCGCCGCCGGCGATAGCCATAATAGAATTCGGCGCGGCAGCCGCCCGTCACCCATATCTGGTTGGCGTCATAGCCCCAGCCGCGTCCGCGCGCGCAATCGCCGCCCAGGGTGCGCTTGATCGCGACGCGATTGTCCGTGCGGACGCGGCACGTCTGACGCTTGTTGTTCCGCGACTCGCAGCGGACGCTGCCCGCATAGCGCTGCGACGAATCGCCATAGCCGGGCTGCGTCCCGCTCGGCGGTGGATAGGGATAGGTGGTCTGGGCGAAGGCCGGAACCGCAAGTTGCGAGCCGATCAGCGAAGCCGCGGTGACGACCGTGACGACAGGATTACGCATGCCCTTTTCTCCCCGTTTTGAATTCTACCCGGCTTACCATCCTCATTTTTCTTTGAGTATCGGTGCGGATAGTTTCACATTTCGGTCGCCGACGCCACGACCAAAGCCCGCAAGCGCCCCACACCGATTTAACCATCCCGGCGCCTTCCCTTTGCGGATCAAATCCACTAGCCTTGTTCCGGGTCGCGCTACCGCAACAAGGGAGCCGACATATGACGACATCGATTATCGACGGACGCGTCGAAACCGCCGACCTCAGGCGGGCGCGCGGCGGAATGACCATCTTTCGCAGCGTCACCTTCCAGCCCGACAGCGGCGCGGCGCGCACGATCAAGAATGCGGTCGTGAAGGACAATGTCGCGGCCGAGCTGGTGCCGGGCGCCAAGGGCCGCTTCTACCTCTATAACGCCTTCGACCTGAAGGGCGTCCACGGCGTGCGCTCCGCCGATGGCCGCGCCGTCTATGGCTTTGCGGGGAACAATAAAAAGATCTTCCTGATCCTCGGCATCGTTAACATCGCCTGGATATTGCTGCGCCTGTTCGCGATCGGCGACGGCGTGCCGCTCCTCGCGGTGCTGCTGCTCATCCTTTCGGTCACCGGCTATATTTTCATGGGCAAGGGCGAGCGCGAGGCAAAAGCGCAATTCGATGGCGACGCGGCTTATAGTCCACCCGCATAGCTGGCCCGCTTGCGCGCCGCAGCGCATCGGCTAATGACGACGCATGGATCAAATCGTCATTCGCGGCGGCCAGCGACTCAAGGGCCGTATCCCCATCTCCGGCGCCAAGAATGCGGCGCTGACGCTGCTCCCTTGCGCGCTGCTCACCGATGAGCCGCTGACGCTCCGCAATCTGCCGCGCCTCGCCGACGTTGACGGCTTTGGCCATCTGCTCAACCAGCTCGGCTGCTCGACCACCATCGAAGGCTCGCGGCCCGAGGATTTCGGCCGCGTGATGACCGCGCGCGCGACGACGCTGACCTCGACCGTCGCGCCCTATGACATCGTGCGCAAGATGCGCGCCTCGATCCTCGTGCTCGGCCCGCTGCTCGCGCGCGCGGGCGAGGCAACCGTATCGCTGCCCGGCGGCTGCGCGATCGGCAACCGGCCGATCGACCTGCACCTGAAGGCGCTCGAAGCCTTCGGCGCCGAAATCGAGCTCGCCTCAGGCTATGTGAAGGCGAGTGCGCCGGGCGGGCGCCTTGCGGGCGGCAAATTCACCTTTCCCGTCGTCTCGGTCGGCGCGACCGAAAATGCCGTCATGGCCGCGGTGCTCGCCAAGGGCATGTGCGTACTCGAAAACGCCGCGCGCGAGCCCGAGATCGTCGATCTGTGCAACTGCCTCGTCGCGATGGGCGCGCAGATCGACGGCATCGGCACCGAAACGCTGACCATCGAAGGCGTCGACCGCCTCCATGGCGCGACCTATCGCGTCATGGCCGACCGCATCGAGGCGGGCAGCTATGCCTGCGCCGCGGTGATCACCGAGGGCGATGTCGAGCTGGTCGGCGCCAAGGCGAGCGAGATGGAAGCGACGCTCTCGGCGCTGCGCCAGGCCGGCGCGACGGTAGAGGACACCAGGACCGGCATCCGCGTCGCCATGTCCGGCCGCGCCGAGCCGGTGACGCTCAGCACCGCCCCTTACCCCGGCTTCGCGACCGACATGCAGGCGCAGTTCATGGCGATGGCGACGCTCGGCACCGGCGCGTCGCTGTTCACCGAAACCATCTTCGAGAACCGCTACATGCACGTCCCCGAGCTCGCGCGCATGGGCTGCGACATCGACGTGCGCGGCCGCAGCGCCGTGGTGCGCGGCGTCGACCATCTGGTCGGCGCGCCGGTGATGGCGACCGACCTCCGCGCCTCGATGAGCCTGATCATCGCGGGGCTTGCGGCAAAGGGCGAAACGCAGGTCAACCGCGTCTATCACCTCGACCGCGGCTACGAGCGGCTGGAGGAAAAATTGCAGGCGGTGGGTGCCGACATCGAGCGGATCAGCGCGGGGTAGATGAGCAGGCGGCGGAAATATTATGTCCGGGGGACGGTCGGCGGAGAGGAAATCGGCCCGTCCGTTAAGGCTTCACTCGAATCCGCCGCGCGGACCGCAAACAAGATGAGAGACCAGGGCGTTCAGAATGTCCGGGTCACGGACGATGTCGGCAACATGATCTCCGACCAGGAACTCGATCAGAAATGGTGGGCATTCGCCGAACGGTCATTGATTAAGCGTCGCCGGATGGACGGTCGCTGACCGGCACCGACACCGTCCCACCGCTCACCGATGGCTTCTCCGGCCGCTTGACCACCGCGATCACCAGCCCGATCAGCGCCACTGCACCGCCAGCAATCGACAGCGGCGCCCAGCGATAGCCCTCCAGAACCGTCGAAAAACCCATCGCGATGATCGGAATCAGCACGCTCGACCACGCCGCCTGCCCCGGCCCGACGTCGCGAATGATGTTGAAATAGAGCGGAAAGGTCACCGCGCTTGCGATCACGCCGAGGTACAGCACGCCGCCGACATAGGCGGGCGTCGCCTCAATCATCGGCGGCCCCGTCGTGATCCAGGCATAGCCAGCATCACCGAGCGCGCCGAACAGCATCGCCCACGCGATCATCACCACCATCGACTGCGCGCGCGCGATCCTCGCGCCCTGCATCACGTTCGACACCGACGCGCTCATCACGCCGCAGAGCGTCAGCGCGGTGCCGAGCAGCACCTCGCCCGCGCCGAGATCGGCGGCGCGATATTCGTGGAGGATCATCAGCCCGACCCCGGCGATCGCAATCCCCGCGCCGAGCAGGAAGCGCGCCTCGACCCTAGTTTTCAGGAACAGCCGGCCCAGCAAGGTGTTAGGGACGATCAGCAGCGCGAACAGCACCGCGACCAGCCCCGAGGTGATATGCTGTTCGGCGCGGTAGACGAAATTGAAATTGAACGCGAACTGCGCGAGGCCCAGCAGCGCGGCGAAACCCCAGGCCGGACCCGACAGCGCCAGCCGCTCGCGCCGCCATGCCGCATAGGCGAACATCGCCGCCGCTCCGACGAAGAAGCGGTATGCGACCGACCAGCTCGGCGGCACCACCCCCAGCTGCCCGGTGATGACGATCCACGTCGATCCCCAGATCAGCGTGACGAGCGCGAAGGGCAGCAGGACGCGCGGCGTCAAAAGGCTCGGGGCGGAACTCACAAGGCCGCGATCGCCGCCGCAAGCGGTGCGACGGCGTCGGCATCCTGATCCCAGCTCACCACCAGCCGCGCCGCGCCCTCGCCCCAGTCGTAGAAGTCGAAACCCTTGGCGCGAAGCTCGGCGGCATCCTCGGCGCTGATCCGCACGAACAGCTCGTTCGCCTCGACCGGATACATCAGCCGCGATCCGCACGCCGCCGCCAGCGCCGCCGCGCCGGCATTGGCGGCGCGCGCATTGGCCAGCCACAGATCGTCCTTCAGCATCGCGCGGATCTGCGCCGCGACGAAGCGCCCCTTGCTCAGCAGGTGGCCGCCGCGCTTCTTGAGCTCGCGCACCCCCGCGCCGCCGCTGCCGCCGAAGAACACCAGGGCCTCGGCCATCATCGCGCCATTCTTGGTGAAACCGAACGACAGCGCATCGACCCCCGCACGCCAGGTCACGTCGGCGGGCGAACAGCCCACGAACGCCACCGCATTGGCGAAACGTGCGCCGTCCATGTGGAGCTTCAGCCCCTTGCCCTTGGCGATCTCGCTGATCTCGCCGACCTCGTCGGGACGCCAGGCGAGACCATATTCGGTGGCATTGGTGATGCTGATCGCCGCGGGCTGCACCTGATGGACGTCATTGCGGATCGCCGCGATGCGCGCCTTCAGCGCCTCGGCGTCGATCTTCGCGCCGGTGCCGGGCAAGGTCATCAGCTTGGCGCCGCCCGAATAGAAGGTCGGGGCGCCGCATTCGTCGACCTCGATATGCGCTTCCTCGTAACAGAGGATGCCCTGCCACGGCCGCACGAAATGGGCGAGGATGATGCTGTTCGCCGCGGTCCCGGTCGGAATCCAAACGACCTCGCAGCTCGTTTCGAACAGGCCCGAAAAGGCAGCGTCGAGCGACCGGCTCAGTGCGTCGCCGTCATAGGCGGTGTCGACATGATTGGCGGCCGCCAGCGCCTCCATCACCAGCGGATGGACGGTGGCGGCATTGTCGGAGAAAAAGCGGGTTGCGGTCATGCCGCGCGCCTTAGCGCAGCAAGCCGCGCCATGCTAATCTTTCATTTCGGATCAGCGACATCGGACGCCGCCGCATCGTCGCTGGCGGCGCCATGCGCGAGACTGGCCCCGCCGACGAGGCCCATGCCGCCCGCCATTCCCCCGGCCATGCCCATGCCACCGCTTCCCCCGCCGCCGCCGCCGCGTCCGCCACCACCGCCGCCGCGGCCACGATCGCCGCTGCTGCCGCCGCGCCCGCCCGACGAGGAAGGGCGTGCCGGGCCTTGCAGCGGAATGCCGGCATCGGCGGGCACGGCATCGAGGTCGAGCGCCTTGCGGATGAAATCGCGCAGCGCGACGACCAGCTCATGCGTGTGCACCGGCCGGCCGTCGGCGAGTTCCTGCGCCGCGCGCGCCGCGAGCCGCACCTGTTCGGCGGTGCCGAGCAGGATGATGTCCGACAGCGCCGCCTCGACTGCGTCGCGGATGCGCCGCGGCCGGTCCGAATCGCCGCCCTCGTCCGCGACCGCCTCGTCGGCCTTCGCTAGGTCGAGCGCCGGCGGCTCGCCCCCCTGACGCTTCATGTCGCGCAAATGCCGCGGATCGACCGTCAGATCGCCGGTGAACGAGCCGCCCAGCACCTTGTACGCCGCGATCAGCGTCTTCAGCCGCTCGTTGATCTGGCGATTCATCCGCTCGCGACGCTGCTGGATGGTCATCATGACCATCAGCCGGATACCGACGCCGATCAGCGTGACGAGCGCGAGCCCGAGCAGGGTCGTGCCGATGCTCTGCCACGACGAGAAATCGAAGAAACGCATCGGATGACCTCCCGTCGGCCCGCCCGGCGCCGCCCCGTCGTAGCGCGGGCGGTACCGGTCGCCTAGGGTCAGGGCCTGTTAATTGCGCGTTCGAGGCGTCGAAATGGCGAAGATATCGGGTTCGGGTGGGCGCAGCGGGTAGCATCGCTACCCGCAAGGCCGCGCGGACCCGAGATCGAAGCCATTTCGGCGTCCCTGCGGGATTTGACCGATTTTGCCTAGGACTTCGTCGGCAAGCCTTGAAATATCGACATATTCCTTCGCCTTGCCTCCTCGCCCTGAGCAAAATCGCCTCAAACCTCGAACGCGCAATTAACAGGTCCTGACCCTAGTGGCGGCGATAGACATAGCGTTTATAGGTCCGCGACCAGCGCACCAGATAGCGGCCGGGCCAGATCCAGCGCGTGCGCATTCCGTAGCGATTGACGTTCAGCGCAAAGCGCGGGAACAGGATAAAGCGCCATTCCCATTCGTCGCGCTCGGACACGGCGTCGTCGGCGTTCCATTCCATGCTCGCTACCCCCTTCCGGTGGTGGCAGCCCCTACCCGACGATTATTGTCCGTTTGTCGGAACGCGATATATCATAGGCGCGGCGGGCGGGCGACCTGGTGGCCACCCGCCTGCGTTGACCCCTGCCCCGAATGGGGCGGGCCGTCAGCGGTCGCGCTTCGCGAGCAGCTTCAGCCGCAGCGCGTTCAATTTGATGAAGCCAGCGGCATCCTTCTGGTCATAGGCGCCGGCATCGTCCTCGAAGGTCACATGGCGCTCGCTATACAGGCTGTTCGGCGACTTGCGGCCGACGACGCTCGCATTGCCCTTGTAGAGCTTCAGCCGCACCGTACCGCTGACCTTTTCCTGGCTGTGGTCGATCGCCGCCTGCAGCATCTCGCGCTCTGGCGCGAACCAGAAGCCGTTGTAGATGAGCTCGGCATATTTCGGCATCAGCTCGTCCTTGAGGTGCGCCGCGCCGCGGTCGAGCGTGATGCTTTCGATGCCGCGATGCGCGCGGGCATAGATTTCGCCGCCCGGCGTCTCGTACATGCCGCGCGACTTCATGCCGACGAAGCGGTTCTCGACGAGGTCGAGGCGGCCGATGCCATGCTTGCGGCCCAAATCGTTGAGCGCCGCGAGCAGGGTCGCGGGCGACATGGCTTCGCCGTTCAGCGCGACGCCGTCGCCGCGCTCGAAATCGATCGTGATATATTCGGGCGTGTCGGGCGCATCCTCGGGATTGACGGTGCGCGAATAGACATAGTCGGGGGTCTCGTCCCAGGGATTTTCGAGCACCTTGCCTTCCGACGAGGTGTGGAGCAGGTTCGCGTCGGTGCTGAACGGGCTTTCGCCGCGCTTGTCCTTGGGCACCGGGATCTGATGCTTTTCGGCGAACTCGATCAGCGCGGTGCGGCTGGTCAGGTCCCATTCTCGCCACGGCGCGATCACCTTGATGTCGGGGTTGAGCGCATAGGCCGACAGCTCGAAGCGCACCTGGTCATTACCCTTGCCCGTCGCGCCATGCGCAACCGCGTCGGCGCCGGTTTCCTTCGCGATCTCGACCAGCCGCTTCGAAATGAGCGGGCGCGCGATGCTGGTACCGAGCAGATAATCGCCCTCGTAACGCGCATTGGCGCGCATCATCGGGAAGACGAAGTCGCGCACGAATTCCTCGCGCAGATCGTCGATATAGATATGCTCGGACTTCACCCCCATCAGCTCGGCCTTGGCGCGTGCTGGCTCCAGTTCGTCGCCCTGCCCCAGGTCGGCGGTAAAGGTCACCACCTCGCAGCCATAGGTCACCTGCAGCCATTTCAGGATGACGCTGGTGTCGAGCCCCCCCGAATAGGCGAGGACGACGCGCTTGATGGACTCGGACATGATGATTCCCTTGACCGGAAAAGACGGTCGCGCGCCTATCAGGCCGATCCGGCGCACGCAACGCCCTGACGCGTTTCTACAAGACTCCGGATGGGACTTGCTTCATTGTCACGCGCGGGGACGCGTCCGTAGAAAGTCTTGTCATGCGAATGCTACTGACGTTCGCCGCGCCCCTGCTCGCGCTGGCGACAGCCTCTTCCACCATCAACGGCGGCGGGGCGATGCCCGACCCGACCCGCGAATATCACCAGCAGGTCGATTGTCACAATGCTTATGACCGGCTGGTCGCCGAGCTCAAACGCGGCACACCGCCGTCCCCTGCCGGGCTGGCGTGGACCCGCGAATATGAAGCGAACGCCAATGCCGGAACGCCCTGCCCCGCGCCGCTTCCCGAGTTTGTGGCACGCGGCGGAAACTGGCAGATCAGCACGCCGGAGGGCCGCGATTTCGCGCTGCTCTATGCCCAAAAACAGAAAGACCCCGCCGCAATCAGCGAGATTGGCACGGCGTGGCTGAACGGAACGGTCGAGGGCGGCACCGCCCAGGACGGCCTCGCCCTGATGCAGGAGGCGGCAAATCTCGGCGACCCGGTGGCGCTGTTCAATGTCGGCACCCTCTATTCGGCGGGGCTGATCGGCGGCAAGAAGGACCACGCGACCGCCTTTCGCATGATCGACCAGGCGGCGCAGGCCGACCATGTCGATGCCATCTATCGCAGCGGCCTCTATTATCTGGAGGGCGTGGGCACCAAGAAGGATCCGAAAAAGGCCTTTGCGGCCTTCAAGACGGCGGCCGAACGCGGACATTTCTATGCGACGATCATGGCGTTCGACATGATCAACAACGGCAACGGCACGAAAAAGGATTTCCAGCTCGCCTATCATTTGTCGCGCGTCGTCGCCGATCAGGGCGAGGCCTATGGCGCGGTGATGGCGGCCTCTTCGCTGCTGCAGATGAAGGATGTGCTGAAGCATGAGGATGAAATCCTCTATTGGATGGACCAAGGCATCGCGACCGGCGACGACACGATCCGCGGCCAGCTGATCCCGCTGCGCGCGCAGGTCGTCGGCGCCTTCACCAAGGCCAAGGCGCCGCCCGAATACAAGCCGCGCGTGTTCAAGGCCTGTCCGATGAAGACGGTGTGCACGGTCAATCATTATTCGGGGCTGCAAAGCTGCACCACGAACAAGGATTATTGGAACGACTGCGACGGCTGATCGCCGAGCCCGATTGGCTTTCCCCGCGGTTCGGGCTATTCCGGGCGCGGGGAGACCGCCATGGGCAAGGCCGAGATCAAGACCAAGGCGACCGAGGTGACGGTCGCGGACTATATCGCCTCGCTCCCCGAAGCGCGCCGCCGCGAGGAGGCGCCGGTCATCGACGCGATCCATCGCCGCGTCACGGGCCTCGAACCCAGGATGTGGGGACCGTCGATCATCGGTTACGGCAGCTACGACTATCAATATGACAGCGGCCATTCCGGAACCATGTGCCGCGCCGGATTCAGCCCGCGCAAGGCGGCGATCACCCTCTATCTGATGGAGAATTATGGCGCGCGTCAGACTGAGGCCGACGCGCTCTTCGCCGCCCTCGGCAAGCACAGGACGAGCAAGGTCTGCCTCTACATCAACAAGCTGGCCGACGTGGACCTGGACGTGCTCGAAAAGCTCGTCGCGCTCACCTGGGATGCGATGAACGAAAAATATCCGGTCTAAATCCCCGCATACCATTCATAATCGATGCGGTCCTCCCAATAGCCGCCCTTGCCCGCGCCGACACCGTCGAGGCTGGCGACAGCTTCGATCCCGGTCAAATATTTGGCGTGCTTGTAGCCCAATTGCCGCTCGATCCGCAGGCGCAGCGGGGCGCCATTGGCGATCGGGAGCAGTTCGCGATTGAGCGCCCAGGCGAGGATCGTCTGCGGGTGCAGCGCGTCGATCAGGTCGCAGCTTTCATAATAGAGCACGTCGCCGATGCGGTCGGCGCAGCGAAAGACGATATAGCGCGCGCGATCCTTGAGGCCCGCCGCCGCGAGGATGCGGCGCAATTGCACCCCGGTCCATTCGCCGATCGCGCTCCACCCCTCGACGCAGTCGTGGCGCGTGATCTGGGTGCGCTGCGGCATCGCGCGGATGTCGGCCATCGACAGCGATAGCGGCCTGGTCACGAGGCCCGTCACCGCGACGCGCCAGTCGGCGAAGCCGGCCGCGGCGTGCGCAGCATAATCGGCACCCTCGGGCAGCTTCGTGCCGTTCGAACGAAACACCGGCGACAGGTCGGTGCGGCCGAATTCGCGCGCCAGCGCGTCGCGGTCGGTCAGCGCGCGCTGGCTCGCCCGGTGCATCTCCTCGCCCATCGACAATATCTTGCGCGTCAGCGGCGCCTCGTTGATCGCATCGCAGCCGGCCAGCAGCGGCAGGGTGCCCGCCGCCGCGACCAGCCCGCCCGCCCGCGCGATCAGCTGGCGCCGGGGGAGAATGATGCCGCTCATTGCGCCTTCTCCGGCGGCAGTTTGAACCAGCCGGTAACCATCGAGCGGATCTCGTTCACCGGCCCGGCGAGCAGCACCATCGCGACATGGACGAAGAAGAAAGCGACGAGCAGCCAGGTGGTGATGAAATGGATCGACCGCGCCGACTGGCGCCCCCCGAACAGGTCGAGCAGCCACGGCCAGGCCGCGTTCATGCCCGGCGACATCGCGAGGCCGGTGAAGATCATCAGTGGCAGCATCACGAAGATCACCGCGATATAGGACAGCTTTTGCAATATACTGTAGCGCGCCGCCGCCTCGCCCCGGGGGAAACGCAACCGCGCGTGATCGCAGATGTCATGCCAGATATGGCGCGGCGACCATTCGGCCCGCCGGACATGCAGATCCTTGCGCAAATGCCCGCCAAACGCGGTCCACAACATGTAGAGCGTCAGCCCGATCGCCAGCACCCAGGCGAAAAGCAGGTGCCAGCGCCGCCCGTCGGCGAGGCTGTAGCTGGTCGGGATCGTCGCCCAGCCGGGAAAGGCCCAGGTCTGCTCGACCCCTTGCGCATCGGTCCAGCGGCCAAGCAGCCCGGTGGTCTCGATCCGCGTCTCGCCGATCCGCACGAAACCCATCGTCGGCGTCGCGCCGATCGCGAACCAGGCATGGTCGGGGTTGGCGCCATATTGTCCCCAATAGAGGCGCGGGTGGGCGTTGAAGATCATCAGCCCGCTCATCAGCATGACAAGCAGGGTGACCGCATTGAGCCAGTGCCAGATGCGCGTGGGCAGCCGGTGGCGATAGACGCGCGCCGCAGCGGCTCCGGCGCGATGGCGGGCGGCGGCGGGCCGGACGGAGCGGCGGGAGGGTCAGGCTCGGCCATATCTCCCATTCGCTCCGCCGCTTCTCCTGGTTACGCCGCGACCTCCGTCGCGAACTGCGCGCGATACTGGTTGCGCAAGGACACTTTGTCGATCTTTTCGCTGCCGAGCTTGGGCAGCGCCTCGTTCGACATCCATATCTTGCACGGCACCTTGTACGGCGCCAGCCGCTGGCTGAGGAAGCTGCACATATCCTCGCCGGTCACCGTGCTGCCGGGCTTGACCCAGATCACCGCGCCGACGACCTCGCCCAGCCGCTCGTCGGGCAGGCCGAACACCGCGCATTCGTTGACGTCGGCATGTTCGTAGATCGCCGCCTCGACCTCCTGGCAGCTGATATTCTCGCCGCCGCGGATGATGATGTCCTTCTTGCGGTCGACGATGAACAGATAGCCGTCCTCGTCAAGATAGCCGAGATCGCCCGAACGGAAATAGCCATTGTCGAAGAAGGCCGCCTTGGTCGCGGCGGGATTGTTCCAATAGCCCTCGAAATTGCAGACCGAGCGGATGCACACCTCGCCGACCCCGCCCTGCGGCAGCGGCTCGCCATTGTCGTCGAGGATCGCGAGATCGACGAGCGGCTTCGACGCCGGACCGGTCGATAGCGGCTTGGCGACGTAATTTTCGTTGATGATGCCGCAGCCGACCGCATTGGTTTCGGTGAGGCCATAGCCGAGCAGCGGCTTGGCATCGCCCATTTCCTCCGAGAGGCGCTTCACATGCTCGGGCGGACGCGGGGCGCCGCCGCCGGCGTAGCTCTTGCACGTCGACAGGTCGTAATTCTTGCGGTTCGGATGGGTCAGGATCTCGTAGCTCATCAGCGGCACGCCGACGAAATAATTGACCTGCTCGTCCTGGATCAGCCGCATCGCCTCCTCGGCGTTCCATTTGGGCATCAATACGAGTTTGCGACCCAGCGCGAAGCTTTGCAGGAACACCGGAATTTCGGCGGTGACGTGGAACAGCGGCGTGCAGACCAGAGTCGCGGGCTGGATGTCCGACATCAGCCCGTCCTCGGTCAGCAGATGCACAATGCTCGCGGTCTGCGTCACATAGTTGAAGATCGCCTGACAGATCGCATGGTGCCGCGAATAGGCACCCTTCGACTGGCCGGTCGATCCCGAGGTGAAGAGGATCGTCGCCAGGTCCTCGCCGGTCAGCTGCGGCAGCACCGTGTCCGCGCTGCCGCCCGCCGCCGTGATCGGCACGATCGCCTCGTCGATGGGCTTGAGCAGATCGAGCGTGATCACCTTCGCGCCATGTTCGACTTCCTCGAGCCGCGCCGTGCGCTGCACGTCGGCGATCACCAGTTTCGTCTCGCTGTCCTCGATGCCGGCGGCGAGTTCGCCACCCTGCCACCAGCCGTTGAGCAACGTCGCGCAGCCGCCCGCGAGCAGCACGCCGATATAGGTCACGCACCAGGCATTGGCGTTGCGCATCGCGATGCCGACGCGGTCGCCGCGCTGGACGCCATAACCCTCGATCAGCCCCGCCGCGACCCGGCGCGCCGCGGCATGGACCTGTTTGAAGCTCAGCCGCTCACCGCCCTCGACGAGGAAGGTGGCGTCGCCATGCTGCGCGGCAAAAAAGGCGACATAGTCGCCAAGATTGGTCGGCGCGTTGGTGATGGCGGGCAGGTCGCGGCCAAAACGTTCGACCGTTCCGACCTGGATCGGGCCGCCCGGACCCGTGATCAGATTATAGGCGGCTTCCAGGCGCAAATCGAGCGCGGATGGCATCGGGCATCTCTCCTCTTGGTCTCGCTCGCCATACCCCTTATGGGGAGGCCTCTCCTGGGGAAGGACAGCGCGACTATATGTTTCTTTTTGCAACCTTAGCCGAAGCAACGCAATATCTTAACTTTCAGGATATGATGGGCGAGAATAGCGAAGTCGCGTTCAGCGTCTTCGGCTGGCCGATCCGCTGGTATGCGCTGGCTTATCTCGCGGGCATCTTCCTCGGCTATTGGTATCTGCTGAAACTCATCGCCCAGCCCGGCGCCCCGATGGCGCGCCGCCATGCCGACGACATGATCTTCTATGCGATGCTCGGCATCATCCTCGGCGGCTAAGCTCGGCTATGTGCTCTTCTACAACCTCGAATCCTATATCGCGAAGCCGGTGACGATCCTGAAACTGTGGGATGGCGGCATGTCGCTGCACGGCGGCGTCATCGGGGTGCTGATCGCGATCTGGTATGTGACGCGCAAGGAAAAGCTCAGTTTCCTGCGTTTCTGCGACTATATCGCCTGCACCATCCCCTTCGGCCTGTTCCTCGGCCGCATCGCCAATTTCGTGAACGGCGAATTGTGGGGCCGCGTGACCACCGTGCCGTGGGCGATCGTCTTCCCCGGCGAGGCCAGCCCGCTGCCGCGCCACCCGAGCCAGCTCTACGAAGCCGGGCTCGAAGGGCTGCTGATGATGGCGATCCTGGCCTTCCTCTTCTGGCGCACCGACGCGCGCTACAAGCCCGGCTTCCTCGTCGGCATGGCGTCGATCATCTACGGCCTCAGCCGCTTCGCGGTCGAATTCGTCCGCGAACCCGACAGCCAGCGCATGGAGGTCGTCGTCAAGACCGGCCTGTCGATGGGCCAGTGGCTGACCGTGCCGATGATCGTCATCGGCATCTGGCTCGTCGCCACCGCCAAGGCGCGCCGCCAGCGCGTCGAGCCGATCGCGGGGCCCGACAGCGTTGCCTGAGACCGGGCCGCTGGCCGACCTCTGGACGAACGGCCCGGTCAGCATCGCCGCCTATATGGCGGCCGCCAACGCGCATTATTATGCGACGCGCGATCCGCTCGGCGCTGCCGGCGATTTCACCACCGCGCCCGAGATCAGCCAGATGTTCGGCGAACTGATCGGTATCTGGTGCGCCGACCTGTGGGACCGCGCCGGGCGTCCCGCCTTCCGCTATGTGGAGCTCGGCCCCGGCCGCGGGACGCTCGCCGCCGATGCGCTGCGCGCGATGCGGCGCTTCGGTTGCAACCCCGTTAGCGTGGAATTGGTCGAGACCAGCCCCGCGTTGCGCGCGGCGCAATCGGCGCGCGTGCCCGAAGCCGCGCACCACGACGACATCGAAAGCCTGCCCGGCGGCGCCGCGCTGCTTATCGTCGCCAATGAATTTTTCGACGCCTTGCCGATCCGCCAGCTCGTCGCAACGCCCGAGGGATGGCGCGAACGCATGGTGGCGCGGGACGGCGCGCGGCTGGTCACGCTCCATGCCGATACGCCAGTCGACGACGATATCCCGCCTCCGCTCCGCGCGCAGCCGCCGGGTGCAACCGTCGAGACCAGCCCTGCCTCGATCGCCGTCATGCACGGCTGCGCGCTGCGCATCGCGCGCTGCGGCGGCGCGATGCTGGCGATTGACTATGGCTATCGCGGACCCGCCGCGGGCGACACGCTGCAGGCGGTCTCGAACCATCGCTACGCCGATCCCTTCGAGCGGGCGGGCGAGGTCGACCTGACCGCGCATGTCGACTTCGCCGCGCTCGGCGAGGCGGCGCGCCGCGGCGGCCTCTCCACGCTCGGCCCGGTCGGACAGGGGCTGTGGCTCCAGCGGCTCGGCATCGACGCGCGGCTGCAATCGCTGATCGCAGCATCGCCGGGCCGCGCCGGGGAACTCGAAGGGCAGCGGCACCGCCTCGTCGAAGCGGGCGAGATGGGCGAACTGTTCCAGATTCTCGCCGCCCATGCCCCGAACTGGCCGCAACCCGCGGGATTTGCCGCATGACCGCCCTTACCGCCGCAACGCTTGCCGATGCCGACGTGCTGTCGGGCTTCGCCAATGCCGCCTTCACCGCGACGTTCGGCCATATCTACGACCCCGCCGACCTCGCGCTCTTCCTCTCGACCTGGAATCCGCCGGACAAGCTGCGCGCGCAGATCGAAAATCCCGACTGGGCGATCCGGCTGGCGCGCGACGCGGCCGGCAACATCATCGGCTATGCCAAGATGGGCCCGCTCGATTTCGAGCTGCCGCCCGGACAGCCGACCGACGATGCGGTCGAACTTCACCAGATCTATCTCGCCGACGCCGCCAAGGGCACCGGTGTCGCAACCGCGCTGATGGACTGGGGCATCGGCTGGGCGCGCGAGCGCGCCTCGATCCTCTACCTCAGCGTGTTCACCGAAAACGCCCGCGCCCAGGCGTTGTACCGCCGCTATGGCTTCTACGACGTCGGCCGCAACGCCTTTCGCGTCGGCAACCATATCGACGAAGACCGTTTCTTCCGGCTCGACCTGTGACCGCGCCGTTCGTCTCGTCCGGCGCGCTCGCGGGCGTTCCCCACGGCTTCTTCGGCCGTCGCGGCGGGGTGTCGAGCGGCGCGCTCGTCTCGCTCAATTGCGGTCTCGGTTCGGGCGACGATCCCGCGCTGATCGCCGAGAATCGCCGCCGCGTCGCCGACGCGGTGCTGCCGGGTGCGACGCTGGCCGGTCTCTACCAGGTCCACGGCAACCGCTGCGTGATCATCGACCACGGCAGCGACCCGACCGCCCGCCCCGAGGCCGACGCGCTCGCCACCCGCACCCCCGGCATCCTGCTCGGCATCCTCACCGCCGACTGCGTCCCCGTCCTGTTCGCCGACCGCGAGGCCGGCGTCGTCGGCGCGGCCCATGCCGGCTGGAAAGGCGCGATCGCCGGGGTCACCGACGCGACGCTCGCCGCGATGGAAACTATCGGCGCGCGGCGTGCCGATATCGTGGCCGCGATCGGCCCGTGCATCGGCCGCGCCTCCTATGAGGTCGACGACGGCTTCGTTTCGCGCTTCCTCGCCGACGATCCCGCCAACGAACGCTTCTTCGCCGCGGGCAAGCCCGGCCATGCGATGTTCGACATCGCCGCCTATGTCGCCGCGCGCCTCGCCGCCGCCGGCGTCGCGCGAATTGCCATCGGGGGACAGGACACCTATGCCGAGGCGGAGGATTATTTCAGCTATCGCCGCGCCTGCCATAGAGCCGAGAACAGCTATGGCCGCCAACTGTCGGTGATCGGACTGACCTGACCAGGCCGACCGGGGGAGAATCGGGGAATGAGTCGCACGCGCCTGCTGGGGCTGATCGGCGGTCTGCTTGTCTTCATCGTCATGCTGGTCCTGCCTGCGCCCACTGGCATGGAAGTCACGGCATGGCGGGTGGCCGCCCTGACCCTGTTGATGGCGGTGTGGTGGATGACGGAGGCGATGCCGCTGACCGTGACGGCGCTCCTCCCCTTCCTGCTCGTCCCGACCTTCGGCGTGATGGACGCCAATGCCATCGCCAGCGAATATTATTCGCCGATCCTGTTCCTGATCCTCGGCGGCGCCTTTCTGGCCCTGACCATCGAGCGCGTCGGACTGCATCGGCGCGTCGCGCTCGCGCTGCTGAAGCTCGCGCCGCCCACGGCGACCGGCCTGCTCTTCGCCTTCATGGCGGCGACGGCCGCCATCGGCTTGCTCGTGTCCAACACCTCGACCGCGCTGATCATGATCCCGATCGCGCTCGCGGTGATCGAGGCTGCCGGAATCCGCGAAGACGAAACCGAAGGATTTGCCGGAGCGGTCATCATGGGCACGGCCTTTGGCGCGACGATCAGCGGGTTCGGTACGCTGGTTGCGACGCCGACCAATGCGATCGCCGCCGGGCTGATCGAAAAATCGCTGGGCGTGCATATCTCGTTCCTCGACTGGCTGGTCTTCGGCCTACCGGTGGTGATCCTGAGCGTGCCGATCGCGACCCTTGTGCTGGCGCGCGTCCAGCGGCTGAAGGATCATCCCTTCGACGCCGTGGCGGCGGCATCGGCGCTGGGCGAGGTCGCGGCATGGAGCATCGCCGAGCGGCGCGTGGTCCCGATCGCGATATTGGTGGTCGCGGCATGGATTGCGCAGCCGCTTCTCGCTCCTCTATTCCCCAAGGGCGCCCTGACCGACGGCACCATCGCCATCGCGGGCAGCCTGTTGCTGTTCGTCGTCCCCGACGGCACCGGCCGCCCGCTGCTGGTCTGGAAAGAAGCCGACAAGGCGCCATGGGGCGTCATCATGCTGTTCGGCGGCGGCTTGGCACTCGCCGCCGCGATGACCGAAAGCGGTCTTGCCGCCTGGCTCGGCACCGTACTCGCCCCGCTCGGCAGCATGCCTGCGATCCTGCTCGCGCTCATCATCGTCGGTTTGACCATCCTGGTCACCGAATTTGCCAGCAATGTCGCAACCGCCAGCGGCATCATGCCGGTGCTGACCGCCCTGATCGCGGCGACGGGCGCCGATCCGATCCTGCTCGCCCTGCCCGTCGCCATGGCGGCAAGCTGGGGCTTCATGTTGCCATCAGGCACCGGGCCCAACGCGCTGGCCTGGTCGACGGGGCATATTGCGCTCCCCCGCATGCTCAAGGCGGGCCTGATTCTCGACATCATCGGCGCGCCGCTACTCGTCGGGGTCATCTGGGTGATCGCGATGCTGGGGGTGACGCTGCGGGGAAATCGCGATAGTGTCGTTTGAAACTATATTGCGCAGGAGTCTTTCGCATGCCCCCCATCGACAACAGCGACCTCACCGGCACCACGCCGCGCCGCGCGCCCAAGAAGGACGTCACCGAAATCGGCGGGCGCACCCTGTCGCCCTCGACCCTGATGATGGGTTATGGCTATGATCCGATGCTGTCCGAAGGCTCGCTGAAGCCGCCGGTCTTCCTGACCTCGACCTTCGCCTTCGAAAGCGCCGCCGCGGGCAAGCGCCATTTCGAGGGCATCACCGGCAAGCGCCCCGGCGGCGCCGACGGCCTCGTCTATTCGCGCTTCAACGGCCCGAACCAGGAAATTCTCGAAGCCCGGCTCGGCGTCTGGGAAAAGGCCGAGGATGCGCTCGTCTTCTCGTCGGGCATGTCGGCGATCGCCACGCTGCTGCTCGCGCATGTCAGCATGAACGACGTCATCGTCCATTCGGGCCCGCTCTACGCCGCGACCGAGACGCTGATCGCGCGCATATTGTCGCGCTTCGGCGCCACTTATGTCGATTTCCCCGCCGAAGCCTCGCGCGCGGAAATGGACGCGATCTTGGCGCGCGCCAAGGAGATGGCGGCGGCGCAGGGCGGCAAGGTCGCGATGGTCTATCTCGAAAGCCCGGCGAACCCGACCAACGCGCTCGTCGATGTGGAAGCGATGCGCGCCGCGACCGGCGCCGCCTTTGCCGAAGGCGCGCGGCCGCCGATCGCGATCGACAACACCTTCCTCGGCCCGCTCTGGTCGAAACCGCTCGCGCACGGCGCCGACATCACCCTCTACAGCCTCACCAAATATGCCGGCGGCCACAGCGATCTCGTCGCGGGCGGCGTGGTCGGCTCGAAGCATTGGCTCGCCCCCATTCGCATGATGCGCAACACCATCGGCACGATCTGCGACCCCAACACCGCGTGGATGCTGCTGCGCAGCCTCGAAACGATCGAACTGCGCATGAGCCGCGCGGGCGAAAATGCCGAAAAGGTCTGTGCCTTTCTCCGCGATCATCCCAAGGTCGAAGGCCTCGGCTATCTCGGTTTCCTGCCCGAAGGATCGCAGAAGGATATTTTCGCGCGCCACTGCACCGGCGCCGGATCGACCTTCTCGCTGTTCATCAGGGGCGGCGAAGAGGAAAGCTTCCGCTTCCTCGACGCGCTCAAGATCGCCAAGCTCGCGGTCAGTCTCGGCGGCACCGAGACGCTCGCGAGCCACCCCGCCGCGATGACGCATCTGTCGGTCCCCGACGAACGCAAGAAAGCGTTGGGCATCACCGACAATCTGGTGCGCGTGTCGATCGGCATCGAGGACGCCGACGACCTGATCGCCGATTTCGCGCAGGCGCTGGACGCGGTCTGATAGCTACGCCCTCCCCTTCAGGGGAGGGCAGCGAGACTTGGGAACTTGTTCCCTAGTCGCAGCGGGTGGGGGCCAGCGGCCTCGCGCAACTCCGCTCCCCCCACCCCAACCCCCTCCCCTGAAGGGGAGGGGCTCTTCACTTCCGCGCCCGCCAGTCCACCACCGTCCATCCCATCGCCGGCGCCAGCTTCTTCAGCTTCCGCGACGGCGTCGTAGCCACCGCCTCGTCGGCGAAATGCAGCATCGGATGGTCGGATACATGGTCCGAATAGGCGCGGATATGCGCGTCGTCGCGCGTGATGTCGTTCGCCGCCATCCAGTCCGAAATCCGCGCGAATTTCGCCTCGCCATAACAATTGTCGCCCATCAGCCGGGCATGGACATGGTCCGCCCCGTCGGGCTCGTCGAGCCGCGTCGCGAGCACATCCTCGATCCCCAGCCGCCGGGCGATCGCATCGACATAGAGGTGGAAGGAAGCGGTCGCGAGCAGCACGCGATACCCCGCCGCGCGGTCGGCCTCGAGCTGCGCGAGCGCTGCCCCGTGCAGGCCGCGTGCCACCACCTTGTCGGCATAGCTTTCGGCGAGCGGCGCGATCTCGTCGCGGCGAAAGCGCGGCCCCACCAGCAGCCGCAGATTGATCGCCTTCAGCCGCGCCCGGTCAATCAGCCGCAGCCAATAGGCGAGCCCCGCCAGCCCGACGAGCGGGGTCAGCAGCATCCGCCATTGCTGCCGCCGTCGCACCACATGCATCAGGAAACCGCTGTAGGTGCCCGCGCGGGTGATCGTGCGGTCCATGTCGTACATCGCGATGCGATGCGACGGCGACGGTTCGGGAACGACGATATTATCATCCATGGCCAGCGCCTTAGCCCGAGCGGACGGGCGGGCCAATACCGCGCAAGCGCGCCGCAGCCTGACGTGGAATGGCTTGCCGTCATTCCCCAAATAATACAAGGTCGTCGCACGATGGTGGCCAGGGCGGACTTCGAAACAAGCGATGGCGCCAGCGGCGCCGAGGTCCGTTTCACCGGGCGGCTGACGCTCGCGCGGCTCGGCGACCTGCCCGCGCGGCTCGACGCGCTCGGCCCGATCGCCTCGCTTGACCTGTCCGCTATCGAACGCATCGACACCGTCGGCGCGTGGATCGTCACCCGCACGATGCGCGACCATGGCGCGAAGGTCACCGGCGCCAGCGCCGACGCCGAGCGGCTGCTCGACGCGCTCGCCAGCGACAAGAGCGACTATCGCGTCCACCGCGACCGCCGGTCCGCGTTGAACCGGATGCTCGAACAGGTCGGCACCGCCAGCATGGCGGTCTGGCACGAGCTACTGGGCATGATCGGCTTTCTCGGGGCGATGATCATGGCGCTCGGCACCCAGCTGCGCGCGCGCCGCCGCCTGCGCTGGCACGCGATCGTCACCCGCTTCCAGACCGTCGGCGTCGATGCGCTTCCCATCATCGGCCTGATGACCTTCCTGATCGGCATCGTCATCGCGCAGCAGGGGGCGGTGCAGCTGCGCCAGTTCGGGCTGGAAGTGTTCACGATCAACCTCGTCGGCCGCGCCTCGATCCGCGAACTGGGGCTGCTGATGACCGCGATCATGGTCGCGGGCCGCTCGGGCAGCGCCTTTGCGGCGCAGATCGGCACGATGAAGCTGACCGAGGAAATCGACGCGATGCGCACGATCGGCGTCTCCCCGATGGAGGCGATCGTGCTCCCGCGCGTCGCCGCCGCGACGATCCTGATGCCGCTGCTCGGCTTCTACGCCAGCCTCTGTTCGATCGTCGGCGGCGGCGTCTTTTGCTGGATCGGGCTCGACATCCCGCCGCTGACCTATGTCCAGCTGCTCCGCGACATCATCCCGATGACCGATTTCTGGGCGATGCTGATCAAGGCGCCGGTGTTCGGCGTCCTCATCGGCGTCACCGGCTGCTACGAGGGCATGCAGGTGCGCCAGAATGCCGAGGAGGTCGGCCAGCGCACGACCTCCGCGGTGGTCGCGGCGATCTTTCTCGTCATCGTGCTCGACGCCTTTTTCGCGGTCTTCTTCTCGTCGATCGGATGGAACTGATGGCCGGCGAGACCGAGCAGCAGCAGGTGCAGGCCGAGCTGGCCGCCGCCGACGCGGTGCGCCCGGAGCAGCACGAGGTCGCGATCCGCGTGCGCGGACTCGTCAACAAGTTCGGCGACGCGGTGGTCCACGACGGCCTCGACCTCGACGTCCGCTCGGGCGAGATATTGGGCGTCGTCGGCGGTTCGGGGACCGGCAAGTCGGTGCTGATGCGCTCGATCATCGGGTTGCAAATCCCCGACGCGGGCGAGATCGAGGTCTATGGCAAGTCGCTCGACACCATCGCCGACGAGGAGGAATCGCGCGACCTGCGCCGCCGCTGGGGCGTGATGTTTCAGGGCGGGGCGCTGTTCTCGACGCTCAGCGTCGCGGAGAATATCCAGGTTCCCCTGCGCGAATATTATCCGCGCCTCGACCAGAGGCTGCTCGACGAAATCGCCGCCTACAAGGTCGCGATGGTCGGCCTGCCCCCCGACGCGGGCCCCAAATATCCCGCCGAGCTGTCGGGCGGCATGGTCAAGCGTGCCGGCCTCGCCCGCGCGCTCGCGCTGGACCCCGCGCTGCTTTTCCTCGACGAGCCGACCGCCGGCCTCGACCCGATCGGCGCCGCCAAGTTCGACGAGCTGATCCGCGAGCTAGCCGACACCATGGGGCTCACCGTCTTCCTGATCACCCACGATCTCGATTCGCTTTATGCGACCTGCGACCGCGTCGCGGTGCTGGCCGAGAAACGGGTGATCGCGATCGGCACCATCCCGGAACTGCTTGCCACCGAGCACCCCTGGATACAGGATTATTTCAACGGACCCCGCGGCCGCGCAGCGGCGAGCGGGAACCAAACCGCAAAGCGGCCATAGGAACGACTGATGGAAACACGCTCGAACAACGTCCTCGTCGGCGCCTTCGTCCTCCTCTTTACTGCGGCGCTCGCCTTTTTCGTCGTCTGGCTCGCCAACGACAGCGGCGGCGACAAGCAGGAATATGATATTTATTTTAAACAGGCGGTCGACGGTCTGAACAAGGGCGCGCAGGTGCAATATTCGGGCGTCCCCGTGGGGCAGGTGAAGCAGATCGCGCTGCTCCCCGACGACCCCGAATTCGTCCGCGTGCGCATCCAGGTCGACGAGGGCGTGCAGATTCGCCAGGGCACGACCGCGGCGCTGGAAGGCGTTGGCTTCACCGGCGTGTCGCAGATCTCGCTCGCCGGCGGGGTCAAGGGGGCGCCGCTGATCACCGACAAGGGGCCCGACGGCAAGCCCGTCATCCCCAACCGCGTCGGTGGCCTCGGCGAACTGCTCAACACCGCCCCGCAACTGCTCCAGCGTCTCTCGACCCTCACCGAACGCCTCGCCGAGCTCGCCGACGACGAAAATCAGGCGAGCATTCGCGGCATCCTCAACAATGTCGAGGCATCGACCGCGATCCTCGCGCGTAACGGCCCCGCGATCGAGGCCGCGCTCGCCGACACGCGCATCGCGATCCAGCAGACCGGCGTGGCCGCCGAGCAGATCGGCAACCTCGCCGCCGCGACGCAGGGGACCGTCGATCGCAACATCGACCCGGCGATGAAAAATCTGCGCGACACGCTCGCCTCCGCCAACCAGTCGATGAAGACACTCGAAAGCGCGATCACCGACGCGCGGCCGGGACTCAAGACGTTCAGCGAGACGACGATCCCCGAGGCCAACGCCCTGATCCGCGACCTGCGCCGCACCTCGGCCTCGCTCTCCAGCCTCACCGACAAGCTCGACCAGCAGGGCGCGGGCGCCGTCATCAGCGGCAGCAAGCTGCCCGACTACAAGCAATGAGGACCACCAATATGCCCCGCCGCTTTCGCGCACCGCTGCTCGCCACGCTCGGCCTGCTCACCCTTTCGGCCTGCGTCAGCTTCGGCGGCAAGCCGCCGCCCTTTCTGCTTACGCTCGACGCCGACGCCGCTCCGGTCGCGGGCGCCGCGCGCACCGCAAGCGAGGCCGCGACGCTCACCATCCTGATCCCCACCGCGCCGCAGAAACTCCGCACGACACGTATCCCCGTGCAGCAGGACGGCGCGAGCGTCGCTTACGTCAAGGACGCGCAATGGGTCGAGGCGCCGCAGCGCCTGTTCCAGCGCCTGATCAGCGAAACCGTCGCCGCGCGCTCGGGCCGCGTCGTTCTCGACGAGGGGCAGTATCTGACGGCACCGGGCGAACAGCTCGCGGGCCAGCTGATGGAATTCGGCGTCGATGCCCGCACCGGCGAGGCGGTGGTCGTCTACCAGGCGATGCTCGTTTCCGCCGGCGGCAAGAGCATCACCCAGCGTCGCTTCGAGGCGCGCGAAAACCTCGGCGGCGTGGTCGAGGCGAAGCCCGTCGGCGCGGCGCTGACGAGGGCAGCGAACAAGGTCGCGGTGGATGTGGCGGAGTGGTTGGGGAGTTAGCCTTCGCCGCGTTGGCATTCGGTAATTGCTGTTCCCCGGCGCAAGCCGGGGTCCAATTAGGAGAAGGCTGCGTTCGCTATCTGGGCCCCGGCCTGCGCCGGGGAACGGGAAGGGCGAAAACGGGTCGGGAACGGATGGTTTTCTCCCCTTCCGCAGGCGGGAGGGGTCGGGTGTGGGCAGCACCCTCACAATGGCCCACCCCGCTGCGACTAACGAACAAGTTCGTAAGTCTCGCTGCCCGCTTGCGGGAGGGGAAACCGGTTCATTCCTCAAATGTCCGCTCCCCACCCCAAGGCACACATCACCCCATCAAACTCTTGCTCGCCTGCTCGGTCGTATCCCTCGACAGCCCCGGCTGCGCCAAGATCCGCTCCAGCTCGCCCCTCATCATCGCCGCGCGTCTGTCATCGAAGCGTTTCCAGCGCCCCAGCGGCGGGATCATCCGTGCCGCGGTCTGCGGGTTCTTGGGGTCGAGCGCGATCACCAGGTCGGCGATCAGCTTGTAGCCCGCGCCATCGGCCTGGTGGAACGCCGCCTGGTTGCCGGTCAGCGCGCCATAGAGCGAGCGCACGCGGTTGGGGTTCGCCAGCGTAAAGTCGGGATGCCCCGCCAGCTCCTTCACCGCCGCAACGGTGTCGGAGCGCAGCGACCAGGCCTGCACCTGGAACCATTTATCGAGCACCAGCGGATTGTCGCGATAGCGCTGGTAGAAGATGTCGAGCGCGGCGACGCGTTCGTCGCTGTCGCCATGCGCCAGCGTCGCGAGCGCGGCCTGCCGTTCGGTCATGCCGTCGGCGTTCGAGAAGATGTCGAACACCAGCGCCGGCACATCGGCGATGCCCGTCGCGGCGAGATAGGCGATGGCGACGCCGCGCAGGCGGCGGCCGCCCTTGGCCTTGGGGCCGAGGTCGGTCGCGGGCGGTGCGGTACCGGCGAGGATCGCGCGCCATTCGCCTTCGAGCGCGCGGCCGATCGCCGCCTGCAGCGCCAGCCGCTCGCGGCGGATCGCGTCGGGATCGACCGTCACCATCTGGTCGCCGATGAACGCCTCGCTCGGCAGCAGCACCGCCTCGGCGACGAAGGCCGGGTCTTCGGCCCGCCCCGAAAGCGTACCCGCGACCGCGTCGATCACCGCCCGATGGTCGGCCTGCTCGCCCGACACCGCCGCGACGAGCGTGTCGAGCATCAGCTGCTGCAGCGCCTCGTAGCGCGCGAAGGGGTCGTCGTCGTGCGCGGCGAGCCAGGCGAGTTCGCCCGGCGCGCGGACATAATCGACGATCACCGGCGCCGAAAAGCCGCGGTTCACCGACAAGGCCGGCCGCGCGGCGAAGCGCCCGAGCGGGACGCGCTGGCTCGCCCCGGTCAGCGTCACCAGCGTGTCGGGCATCGCCGCTCCGCTGCCGTCCATCGCGAAGGCCGCGAGGCGGAGCGGCATCATCATCGGGCGCTTGTCGGGCTGGCCCGGCGTCGGCGGCACCGCCTGCGCGATGTCGAGGACCCATTCGCCCGCCTCTTCGGCGAGCGAGAGCGTCAGCCGCGGCGTTCCCGCCTGTTCGTACCAGCGGCGGAACAGCGACAGGTCGATACCCCCGCCCTCCTCCATCGCGCGCACGAAATCCTCGCAGGTCGCGGCCTCGCCGTCATGGCGGTCGAAATAAAGGTCTGTGCCCGCACGGAAGCGATCGGGTCCGAGGAGCGTCGCGATCATCCGGATGATCTCGGCGCCCTTGTTATAGACGGTCGCGGTATAGAAGTTCGAGATTTCCTGATAGCTGTCCGGCCGGATCGGATGCGCGAGCGGCCCCGCATCCTCGGGAAATTGCGCCGCGCGGAGCAGGCGGACATCCTCGATCCGCTTGACGGAGGGCGAGCCCATGTCGGCCGAAAAGCTCTGGTCGCGAAAGACGGTGAAGCCCTCTTTCAGGCTGAGCTGGAACCAGTCGCGGCAGGTGACGCGATTGCCCGACCAGTTGTGGAAATATTCGTGCGCGACGACCCCCTGCACCCCATCGTAATCGACGTCGGTCGCGGTGTCGGGGTCGGCGAGGATGTAGCGGGTGTTGAAGATGTTGAGGCCCTTGTTCTCCATCGCCCCCATGTTGAAATCGCCGACCGCGACGATGTTGAACAGGTCGAGGTCATATTCGCGGCCATAAACGCGTTCGTCCCACGCCATGCTGTCCTTCAGCGCCTGCATCGCATGGCCGGTGCGGCCCTCGTCGCCGCTCCGCACCCAGATGCCGAGCTCGACCTCGCGGCCCGACATGGTCGTGAAGCGGTCGCGATTGACCACCAGGTCGCCCGCGACGAGCGCGAAGAGATAGCTGGGCTTCGGCCAGGGATCTTCCCACAAAGCCCAATGCATGCCGTCCGGGCCGTCGCCCTGTTCGATGCAATTGCCGTTCGACAGCAGGATCGGGAATTTCATTTTGTCGCCCGCCATGCGCACCTTGTAACGGCTCATCACATCGGGGCGGTCGGGGTGGAAGGTGATGCGGCGAAAGCCTTCGGCCTCGCACTGCGTGCACAGCATGCCGTTCGACGCGAACAGCCCCATCAGCTTGCTGTTGGCGGCGGGGGCGACGGCCGTGTCGACCTCGACCGTGGCCGCGCTGCGATCGCCGAGATCGACGACCAGGTCGGGGCCGTCCAGGCGCCAGTCGTTCCACACCGCGCCGTCGACGCGCACCTCCAGCGGCGTGATCCCGTCTCCGCGCAGCACCAGCGGCACCGGCGCGTCGGTGTGGCGCTCGACCGACAAGCTGGCCGACACCTTCGTCTCGTCGATCCCCAGCGCGAAGTCGAGCGCGACGTCGGGAACCTGCCACTCGGGCGGGCGATAATCGCCGCGGTGGATGGTGACGGGAATGGCGGGCGTCGAGGATGCGTCGGTCATGGATGCGGGTCTAGGCTTGGGCCGCGGCCTGCGCAATAAGGCGCGGCATGAGCGAGATGCTGATTTTCGGGCTCGGTTACGCCGCCGACCATATCGCCGGCCATAGCTCGAAGCGCGCGGCTGGACCGTCCGGGGGACGACGCGCGGCGGTGGCGGCGGATCGCTCGCCTTCGGCGACCGCGATGCCGTGCTCGCCGCGCTGCGCTCGGCGACGCATATCCTGTCGTCGGTGCCGCCGTCGGAAGGAGGTGATCCGGTGCTGGCGCGCTATGGCGAGGCGATCGCGCTCGCGCGGCGCGGGCTGGACGGGCTATCTGTCGTCGACCGGCGTCTATGGCGACACGGGCGGCGCATGGATCGACGAAAGCGCCCCGATCAGGGGCCGGCGTCCCGGCCGCAACGCCGCCGATGCGGCGTGGCGGGACCTGCGCGGCGACATGCGCATATTCCGCCTCCCCGGCATCTACGGCCCCGGCCGCAGCATTCTCGACCGCATCGCCGAAGGCCGCGCGCATCGCGTCGACCTGCCGGGGCAGGTTTTCAGCCGCGTCCATGTCGACGACATCGCGGGCGGCGTGATCGCCTCGTTCGGCGGCCCGCCCGGCGTCTATAATCTCGCCGACGACGAGCCCTGCCATCAGAACCGTCTGGTCGAATGGGGCTGCGCGATGCTGGGCGCGCCATTGCCGCCGTTGCAGACGCTGCACGAGGCCGGCCTGTCGCCCGCAGCGCGCGCCTTCTATGCGGAAAACCGCCGCATCGCCAACGGCAAGGCGAAGCGGCTTCTGGGATGGGTGCCGCGCTATCCAACGTTTCGCGAGGGTTTGAAGGACTGCCGCTGAACCTCTAACCTCGTCATTGTGAGCGCAGCGACACAATCCAGGGCGGTTTACGCACCTCTGGATGGTCGCGTCGCTCGCAATGACGAGATCTATGTCACAACAGCACATCCACCGTGTGGATCAGCACCCCGACCAGCCCGCCGACCAGCGTCCCGTTGATGCGGATATATTGCAGGTCGTCACCGACCGCATTTTCCAGCCGGTCGGTGATCGTCTTGGCGTCCCAGCCGCGGATCGTGTCCGACACCAGCCGCAGCGCGGTCTCACCATAGCTGTCGACGGCGCCAACCACCGCGCGCCGCGCATAGCGGTTGAGCGTGCGCTTGATATGCGCATCCTCGCCGAGCATCGCGCCGAACTGGGTCACCAGCTCGCCCAGCCGCCCCGCGAGCATCGTATCGGGGTCGCGCGCCGCCTTGAGCAGCGCGCCGCGCCCCTGTTCCCACAGACCGTCGAGCCAGCGCTTGACCGCCGCATTATCGAGCATTTCGTCGCGCACCCGCGCGACCTTTGCCTGCACCTCGGGGTCATGCTGCAGGTCGAGCGCCATCTTGGCGAGCCCCTCCTCGACGCGAATGCGGAAGGGATGATCGGGCTCCACGGCCATATCGGCGAGCAGCTTCGACAGGCCGAGCGACGATGCGTTTCGAGATGCTCTCGTCGAGCCCGGTGAAGCGGACGATGGCGTTGCTGTTGTCGTGAACCATCTGGTGGATCAGATGCTCGTTGAGGTCGAGCGTCTTCGATCCCCATTTGACCATCGCGTCGAGCAGCGGCTGATGCCGCCCCTCGGCCAGCGCCGCCTGCAGCGCCTGTCCCAGCAGCGGCGCGACGTCGAGTTCGCGCAGGCGATCGGCGATCGCCGACTTGACCATGCCGCCCAGCCGTTGCTGGTCGAGCGCGCCAAGCCCGTCGGCGATGATCCGCGACGCGCCGAGCTTGAGCCGTCCGCCGCCCTCGCCCGGCTGCGACAGGAATTTTCCGACCGCGCCCGCGATATCGACCGTCTGCATCTTGCGCGCGATCAGCCGCGGCAGCAGGAAATTGGTGAGCAGGAAGCGCGCCAGCGTGTCACCGATGCGGTTCTTGTTGCGCGGCACGATGGCCGTATGCGGGATCGGCAACCCCATCGGATGGCGGAACAGCGCGGTGACCGCGAACCAGTCGGCCAGCCCGCCGACCATCGCCGCCTCGGCAAAGGCGCGCACGAAACCGATCGCCGGGTGGACCTCCTGATAGTATTTCGCGCCGACGAAGACGATCGCCATCACGACGAGCATCCCCGTCGCGACGATGCGGATATTGAGCCCGCCCGTCGGAACGGCAACGCCCACCCGCGAGGGGTGGGCGCGCCGGGCTTCCGATTGCGGCGAAACGCTGTCCGTCATGGCCTTTCAATGGCGAAGCGTGGCAAAGGTTGCAACCGCCGCCGCGCCTTGGCCGTGCGTTCCTACTCCGCGGGCTGCAGTTCCGGATCGGCGCCGGGGCGCGGCTTCGCATTATCGCCCGGCTTGTAGGTCAGCAGGTTGCGCGAGAAGAAGCGGCCGAGGCGTTTTTCGATGCTGTCGGCCAGGCTGAAACCTGCCGGCACGATGAGCAATGTGAGCAGCGTCGACAGGATCAGCCCGCCGATCACCACCACGCCCATCGGCGCGCGCCACGCGCCGTCGCCCGACAGCGAGATCGCCGTCGGCACCATGCCCGCGACCATCGCGATCGTCGTCATGACGATCGGCTGCGCGCGCTTGCGTCCGGCGTCGATCAGCGCGGCGCCCTTGGCGACGCCATGGTCCATCTCCTCGATCGCGAAATCGACCAGCAGGATCGAATTCTTCGCGACGATGCCGAGCAGCATCAGGATGCCGATATAGACGGGCATCGAGATTTCCATGCCGGTGATCCACAGGCCGAGCAAACCGCCGAGCGGCGCGAGCAGCAGCGACGACATGTTGACCAGCGGCGACAGGAAACGGCGGTAGAGCAGGACGAGCGTCGAGAAGACGAGCGCAAGACCCGCGACGACCGCGATCACGAAGTTGGTTGCCAGTTCCTCCATGAATTTCTGCTGGCCCTGCACGATCTTGCGAATGCCCTGCGGCATATTCTTGACCGCGGGCAGCGCGTCGATCTTGGTCTGTGCGTCGCTGGTCACCAGCCCCTTCACCAGATCGGCGCCGATCACGATGCGGCGGGTCTGGTTGTAGCGGCGAAGTTCGGTCGGCCCGGCGCCGAAGCTGATCTCCGCGACCGATTTCAGCGGCACGGTCGTGCCGCGCGTCGTCGGAACCGGCAGATTCTCCAGTGTCGCGAGGCTGCGGCGCGAATCTTCGGACAGCAGGACGCGGATCGGAATCTGGCGGTCGGACAGCGAGAATTTCGCCGCATTCTGGTCGATGTCGCCCAGGGTCGCGATGCGGATCGTCTGGCTGAGCGCTGCGGTCGTGACGCCGAGGTCGGCGGCCAGGTCCATGCGCGGATTGATGATGATCTCGGGCCGCGGAATATCGCCCTCGATCCGCACGCCGCGAACCTCCTTCAGCGCGCTCATCTCCTTGACGATCTTCATCGCGTGCTTCTCGAGCGCGACCGGGTCGTCGCCGCCGATGATGAAGCTGATGTCGCGGCCGGAAAAGCCGCCCGACTGGCTCTGGAACGTCACGCGCGCATCGGGAATGGCGGCCATCTTGGGCTGCAGGGTCCGTTCCCAATCGACGCTGCTCGTCTCGCGGTCCTTCTTGAGCGTGATGTACACGCCGCCGCCGCCGACATTGACGTCATAGAAAGCGTTTTCGACATTCTTGTCGGCGACAAGGATCGCATTGATCTGGCTGGAGATGACCTCGCTCTGCGCCAGCGTCGACCCCGGCGGCAGTTCATAGGTGATCTGGCTGTAATCGCTGTTGATCGTCGGCTGGAACTGGCTGGGCAGCGTCATGAACAGGATGATGCTCCAGACGAACGCCCCGACGCCGATGCCGACGATCCACACGCGATGGTCGAACAGGCGCGCATAGGCGCGCTGGGCCATATATTGCGTCCACAGCGTGAAGCCCCAGTTGTGCATCCCGCAGAAACGCCCAAGAAGCCAGGCAAGCGCTCCGAGCGCCATCAGGGCCACGATTTGGACAGCCCATGCCACGACCACCGTCTGGATCGGCATCAGCATTCCGCCGCTCAGCCAACGGATTGCAGCCAGCACGCCCACTATGATGGCGGCCCACATATAGGCCTTCATGACCGCTCTGAATGGAGTGCGGTTGATCCACACCACAAACGCCCCGAAGAATATCATCACCAGGCTCGACAGTGCGAAGATGATGATCGCCGCCAATGGGGTCAGGAGCAGGAAATAAAGCGCCGGGTTCGGCCGATAATCAAGCGGGATCAGGTTGAAATAGGCATAGATGCCGAACGCCACCAACAGCCCCGTCAGGATCAGTGGCACGACCAGATAGGCAAGCCGCGTCGCCCTCGGCTCGAACCCAGCACGCTTGGCCTTGTGCTTGCTGTCGTCGAGCGTCCAGCGCAGCACGCCTTCATAGCGGTCGACCCACGGCCCCTCGGCATGCGCCTGTTCGCCCTGCGCCGACAGGAAATAGGCGGCGATCATCGGCGTGATCATGCGCGCGACGGCGAGGCTGACGAGCACCGCGAAGACGACGGTCATGCCGAACTGAATGAAGAACTGCCCCGACACGCCGGGCATCAGCGCGACGGGCAGGAACACCGCGACGATCGACATCGTCGTCGCCACGACCGCCAGCCCGATCTCGTCGGCGGCGTCGATCGACGCCCGATAGGCGGTCTTGCCCATGCGCATATGCCGGACGATATTCTCGATCTCCACGATCGCATCGTCGACGAGCACGCCCGCGACGAGGCTGAGCGCGAGCAGCGACAGGCCGTTCAGCGAAAAGCCCATCATGTCCATGAACCAGAAGGTCGGGATCGCCGACAGCGGGATCGCGAGCGCCGAAATCAGCGTCGCGCGCCAGTCGCGCAGGAACAGGAAGACGACGACGACCGCCAGGATCGCGCCCTCGATCATCGCCGCCATCGAGCTGCGATACTGTTCCTTCGTATATTCGGTGCGCGTGAAGAGGATCTTGAAATCGACCTTGGGGTTGTTCTTCTTGATCTCGGCGAGCTTCTTCATCGCCTCGTCATGGACGGTGACGTCGGAGGAGCCCTTCGCCTTTTCGATCGAGAAGGACAGCACCTGCCGCCCCCTGATCTTGGCGAGGTTGCGCTGTTCGGCATAGCCGTCGGTCACGGTCGCGACGTCGGAAAGGCGGATGGTACGGCCGTTGCCGAGCGAAATCTGATAGTCACCGAGCTGGTTTGCGGACCCCGCATTGCCAAGCACGCGCACCGCCTGCTCGGACCCGGCGATTTCGGTGCGGCCGCCCGCGGCGTTGACGTTGACCTGGCGCAACTGCTGATTGATCTGGCTCGCGGTGACGCCATAGCTTTGCATGCGCGCGGGATCGAGGATGACGCGAATTTCGCGGTCGACCCCGCCCGACCGGCGCACGCGCGCCATGCCGGGGATCGACAGCAGATCCTTGGCGACGGTGTTGTCGACGAACCACGACAGCTGTTCCAGCGTCATGTCGGTCGCCTCGACCGCGAAATAGGTGATCGGTCCGCCCGAGAAATCGACGCGCACGACCTGCGGTTCGAGGATACCGTCGGGCAGGTCGCTGCGGATCTGCTGCACCGCCTGATTGACGTCGTTGTAGGCGCGGTCGATCGGCGTGCCGATCGCGAACTGGACCATCGTGCTGCTGCTGCCCTCGCCGACATAGGAGGACATGTCCTCGACGCCGCTGACCGCGCGGATCGCGGCCTCGACGCGCTGGGTGACCTGCGTTTCGAGCTCGGTCGGCGCGGCACCCGGCTGCATCACCAGAACCTGCACCGCCGGGAATTCGACGTCGGGATTGTCGTTGACGTCCATCCGGTTGAAGCTGACGATGCCCGCCAGCAGCAACAGCACGAACAGCACGATCGGCGGCACCGGATTCCGGATGCACCAGGCGGAGATATTGCGAAAACTCATGGTTCAAACGCCTTTGTGCGCACGTCCGGCAATCATCGACGGGATCAGTTCGAGGTCTTCTGAAGCACCGGCTTTACCTTGTCGCCGGGATTCAGGAAGGCGCTGACCAGCACGACGACGCGCTCGTTGCCGGTCAGCCCCGATGCGATCGCGACGCCCGCATCGGACACCGAACCGACCTTGACCACGCGGCGTTCGACCTCGTTGTTCTTGCCGACGATCAGGACGAAACTGCCCTCGGGGCCGCTCTGCACCGCGCTTTCGGGCAGCAGCGGCGCTTCCGCCGATCCCGCGACGAGCCGGGCGTCGGCGAAACCGCCGGGACGCAGCGACGTGCTATAGGGCACCGCGATCCGCACCATGCCCTGGCGCGTGTCGGGATTGATCACTGGCGACACCTGCCAGACCTGGTAGGCGATGTTCAGGCTGGTGCCGACCGGCGTCACCGTCGCGCGGGTGCCCACGGCGACGCGCTGCAAATCGGCCTCGGCCAGCTGGGCCATCATTTCCATCTCGCCGCCCTTCGCCATGCGGAACAGCACACCGCTGCCCGAACTCACGATCTGGCCGGGCTCGATCTGGCGCGTCAGCACAAGGCCTGCCGCGGGGGCGACAATGTTCAAACGGCCGTTGCGCGCCTGCGCCTCGGCATATTGCGCCTGTGCCACACGGACGCGCGCATTGGCGGCGTCGCGCGTCGCGCGCTTGCGGTCCATGTCGGCCTTCGAGATGAAGCCGCGGCCGACCAGCGCCTGCGCGCGTTCGAGTTCGGCCTGCGCCAGGTCGGCATCGGCCTGCGACACGCGGATCGAGGCGGCGAGCGCCGCCGCCTGCTGGGTCTGGACCGAGCGGTCGATCACCGCGAGCGTCTGCCCCGCGCCGACCCACTGGCCGGGCTCGACCAGCACGCGCACCACCTGCCCGCCTTCGCCGGCGATACCCACCGGCATCTCGCGCCGCGCGGCGATCGTGCCGTTTGCGGAAATCTGGGCCTCGACCGACTGTTTGCCCGGAATCACGACGGTGACGTTCGGAATGCTCTGCGCCGGCTGCCCGTCGGGGCCCTTGCCGAAGCTGCGGTGGCCGCCGCGCCGTCCTTGCCCGCCGAAAAGGCCGCATAGGCCACGGCCAGGGCCACGACGATCAGCACGATCGCGACGATCAGCACCGTCCGCTTGCGGCGGTTGCTCGCCTCTTCGTCGAAATAGCTGTGCGACCCCGCCAGGCTGTCCATCGATTCCACTTTCCGCTCGTAGTTCACGCCAAGATCCTCTGCACCGCCCCGGCCGGAACCGGTCTGGACGGCTTGGCCCCCGCCCCCATTCGCGCGCCGGAACCCGTTTGTTTATCCTGTGGTGTGTTATCCAATTAAATCACCCCTGACAAGGGGGAAACGCGACCGCGCCTGCCGCACCGGAGCGGCGCGCCATAGGAGGTCTTCTCCGCGATATCCAGCGGGTTATGGAAAAGGGGCGGCTGGCTCACGCCAACCGCCCCTTTCGCGCCCGGCCCGGACCGGACCGGCTATGGACTGCGGATCAGCGAACGCGGCCGCGCCGCACCAGATTGACGATGCCGAGCAGGACGACCGCACCGAGGAATGCGGTCAGCAAGGTCATCGGATCGAAATAGTCGCCATCGCGCAGGCTTCCGCCATGCAGCAGCTCGGCCGAACAGGAAGCGGCCGAGGATCGAGCCGATGCAGCCGACGACGATGTTCAGGAAAATACCCTGTTGGGCATCGGTGCGCATCACGATGCTGGCGAGCCAGCCGATGATGCCGCCCATGACGATTGCGATAATCCACGTAAGCATATGTTGACCCCCTACGATCATTATGGCGCCCGGCGCTGCGGGCGAGACATGCTAACCCGTTTCTACCGCTTCGCCTAGCGAATTGACAGGGCGCGGAAAAACCGCGCCGGTCAGCGAACGCTGCCGCGGCGCACCAGATTGATCAGGGCCAGCAGCACGACAGCGCCGATGAAGGCCCAGAGCAGCCCGATCGGGCTGAAGGTGCTCAGGCTGGCGCCCATGCCGAAAAAGCCGCCGAGGAAATTGCCGAGAAAGGCGCCCAATATGCCGACGACGACGTTCAGGATAATGCCCTGCTGCGCGTCGGTACGCATGACGATGCTGGCCAGCCAGCCGATGATTCCGCCGACGATCAGCGTGATGATGATTCCCATGACCAACTCCCTTTGTTGCCGGGCCGCGCAGACCGGGCGGCTTCGCCGACGCGCCATTGCGTCCGAACCTTGTTCTGGCTTGCGTGATCACAATGCGATCAGGGAGCAAAAGGTTCCCGGTCGGCTCGTGGGAGCGCGGCCGGGAAAGTGGGATCAGTTCCGATCGGGGAACTTCTCCGGGTCGCAAAACGGGCATAAGCAGCGCGGTGCGACGGCGATGTGACAGCGATCACAGGGGAAGAAATTTTGGGAGGCGGCGCGATGTCGGCTTTGGGGTGGATTGCAGTCATTCCCCTCCCTTTTAGGGAGGGGGTTAGGGGTGGGTAGCGAGCGCAGCGAGCCAGAAGGAAGAGCGCCGCCTTCGGCGGCCACCCACCCCCAGCCCCTCCCTTGCAGGGAGGGGAGATCAACGTCCGCTCCCGCCCGATGCCGGCTGTTCGAGTCGGCGTGTTTGCAAAGAACCTAGTCGCCCTCGAAAGGCATCATCCCGCCAGCAGTCGAAATCTCGGCAGGCTATCTCCATGGCGCCTGTTTTGCGCGCACGCGAAATGGGGGTAGGCATCGCTGCCAACCCCCACTATCCGGTATCCTTCCGGTCGCTGCCCGCTCGCCTCATCCCGGTCCGCTTCTCTTGCGATCGGCGGCCCGCAAAACGACGCTTGCGGCGCGGTCCGGAGCTATCCGGCGATGGTTTGGTCGGCCCCCTTTCGGGGGCTGGCCGCACCTGGAAAGCCCTTCATCATCTCTTCATGCGTCTGCCGAAACAGTCGCTGCCCAAGCGATGGACTGCATTTCCTGTCCTGATCGGGTCCGCCTCAACTCGTGGGAATCGCGGCGTTCCGTGATCAAGTTACCGGTCCACTTCCTCGCCGTTCCGGCCCGTTCTCTTCCGGCTAGTCTTGCAACTACCCTTCATGTCCCGGCGGTCCGTCGTCTCCGTCGTCCGATGATTGGAAGCTGACATGAGTCGGCGGCGGCGCCAACAAAAATTGCAGCAAAACGCCCCCGATTGCGCCGCCGACTGTGGATAAGTCCGGTATTAGCAATTCGCGGATTCGGTGCAGCATTTTTGTAACAAGAGTGCAGCATTTTCGGATTCGGAAAATCAAATCCTCCGGCGGCAGACATGCGCCAATCGAGTCGCGACTCGGCAACGGCACGCCCCACCGACACGACGACTTGCGATAAAAAAGAAGCGGGACCCGAGGGTCCCGCTTCCTCGATGCGCGATTTGCGCCGGTCAGTTGCGGACGGTCACCTCGACCCGCCGCGCCGCGGCGGCATCGACGTTGGCGATCGTCGTCTCGGCCGGCTTTTCCAGCGCGACCCGGTCTGGCGCGATGCCGATGCGTTCGAGCGCCGCCTTCACGCCCTGCGCGCGCTGCTTCGACAGCTCGGCGTTCAGCGCCGCATTGCCCGTCGGGTCATTATATCCCGACACCGCCAGCGTCGCGCCCGGATTGGCGTCGAGATAGGCCTTCACCGCCGCGGCGGCGGTCGTCAGGTCGTTCGACACCTCCGACTTTCCGGTGTCGAAATAGACCGTCAGCATCGGCTCGGCCTTCGCGCTCGGCCGCGACGACACCCGACCCTTCGGGGATCGGCGCCGCGGCGGCGGGCGGCGGGGCTGCGTCGCCGGCCGGGGTGGTGGCGGTTCCGCTGACCACCGTCCCGTCGCCCGCCGCCGCGACCGGTGCATCCTGCTTCGAACAATAGCGCAGGCCGAAAAAGAGCAGCGCGAGCAGCAGCAGCGCCAGCAGCAGCCACGGCAGCCAGCTCCGGCCACCGCCGCCGCCCTCGTCGGGCGCCGTATAGGCCGCCTGCGGCGCGATCGTCGGTTCGGGCGGCGGCGCGGGAGGGACGGGCGCGGGGTCGGGCGCCGGCGTCGGAGCTGCCGCGGCCGCGGCCCCTGTGGCCGCCGCGCCGCCGAGAGCCGCCGCCGCGAGCGGAGTGTCCTCGCCATCGCCGCCATCGCCGCCCAGCGCCGCCGCGGCGGCTGCGCCCGCCGCGCCCACCGCCCCGGCGATGCCGCCGAAGATGTTGAGCAGGCCGAAATGCTCGGCGAGCAGATAATAGACGGTGACCCGGTTCTTGGTGCGATCTTCCTTCATGCGCTCGCCGACCCCGGCGATCGCCGCGTCGAGCGTCGCGTCGTCGTGGGTCAGCCCCAGCTTCTTCTTCAGGAAATTCTCGCGAACCCGGTCGGTCTCCTTTTTGTCCGAAAAGGACACGAGCGACGAATCGCGGTTCCGCAACGCGATACCCAGATATTTGACGATCGCGCCGACCACTGCCTCATCGGCGTCGGCGACATATTTGCGGACGTCCGCCAGCCAGTCTTCTGCCATGACCCAACTCCTCCTGCGGCGCGAGAAGAGTCCCGGAAAGGCACCCGCCGACGGCGGGACTCGCGCCCAGCCCGTTGAACCTATGATTTTTTTGGCCGGTGTAAAACCTGAAGCGCGCGTCCGCGACGCCGGCGGTCAGGCGCGTCCGAGATCGCCCTTGCCTACCGTCCCCGACGCCATTTCGAGCATCCGGTCGAGACTCTTGCGCGCGGCGAGGCGAAGCTCCTCGTCCATCTCGATCCGCGGCTGGAGGTCGCGGAGCGCGACGTACAGCTTTTCCATCGTGTTGAGCGCCATATAGGGGCAGATGTTGCAATTGCAGTTGCCGTCGGCCCCCGGCGCCCCGATGAAATTCTTCTCGGGCAGCGCCAGCTCCATCTGGTGGATGATGTGCGGCTCCGTCGCGACGATCAGCGTATCGCCCGGAAAGCTCTTGGCGAACTGCAATATGCCGCTGGTCGAGCCGACATAATCGGCATGATCGACGATGTGCGGCGGGCATTCGGGGTGCGCGGCGACCGGCGCGCCGGGGTGCTGCGCCTTGAGCTTGAGCAGTTCGGTTTCGCTGAACGCCTCGTGGACGATGCACACGCCGGGCCACAGCAGCATCTCGCGCCCGAACTTGCGGTTGAGATAGCCGCCGAGGTGGCGGTCGGGGCCGAAGATGATCGGCTGGTCCTCGGGAATCTGGCTGATGATCGTCTCGGCGCTCGACGAGGTGACGATGATATCGGAAAGCGCCTTCACCGCCGCCGAGCAGTTGATATAGGTCAGCGCGATATGATCGGGATGCGCCGCGCGGAAACGCGCGAACTGCTCGGGCGGGCAGCTGTCCTCGAGGCTGCATCCCGCATCCATGTCGGGCAGGACGACGATCTTTTCGGGGCTCAATATCTTCGCGGTCTCGGCCATAAACTTGACGCCGCAAAAGGCGATCACGTCGGCGTCGGTCTCCGCCGCCTTGCGCGACAGTTCGAGGCTGTCACCGACGAAATCGGCGAGATCCTGAATCTCGGGCTTCTGGTAATAATGCGCGAGGATAACCGCATTGCGTTCCTTGCGGAGGCGGTCGATTTCGGCGCGCAAGTCGAGGCCCGAGAGATTCTCGCGGATGGGAGCAGTCATGGCTTTTCCTTATATGGCTTTGCCTTGACGCCCCCCTACACTCTGCTCCGCGGCAGGGCAATTCGCGGCGTCAGTCAGCAAGCCGCTGTGCGAGCGCGATGACGGGGGGCGTCATCGACAGCAGATAGATGGTGAGGCGCGTCGCAACGACAAGCGCCGCGATCGCCTTGGTCGCCGGATGGATGCGGCCGAGCGTGCGCCGGTCGTGGAGCGCGACGATGCCCACCACGAGCAACTGGATGAGGCCCACCGGAATGTCCGACCAGCCGATCATCAACGGCATCGGCAGCAGGCGGCCGAGCGCCGAGCTCCAGGATGACGATCGTCGCCCCGATCATCAGCCGCCGGTGCCAGTCGGTATGGCGGCGGCGCCGGATCGCCCAGGCGACGACCAGGCCGAACATCAGCGATTCGATGACCGTCAGCGCCAGGAAATAGGGCGGCGTGAAGAAGGGCGGAAACCGGTGCAGCGCCAGCGACGCGATGCCGGTGAAGATACCCAGCGCGACGATGATCGTAGCCAGCCCCGCGCCGACCCAGCCGAGTCGGCGGTGCAGCGCCAGATTGTCGCGGGACACCAAAGTCGGCTGCGCGATCAGCAGCGCGAGCCAGGAGAGCATCGCCACCCCGTGCAGATGCACCCAGAAGGGCGCGGTCACGGGGTCGACGAACCCCCTGAGCGCGAATTGCAGAAATCCGAAGACGATGAAGACCGCAAGGCCAATCGCCATCCGGTGCCAGAACAATTCGACGCGCACCGCGCCATCTGCACTTGTCGCCATGTGCGATTCCCCTGCCCTTGCCCGGACTGCAGAATAGCGCAGCCGCCTATGGGGGAAAAGCCCGGAACCGGCCTGTAAGGGGCGGGTGCCTTCCGTGAAGGGGGGCGGCCTGGAATCTGGCGATTAAACCGGATCGCGGCAGGACGGCTTGCGGCCGGGAGGTGACGAAAAAAGCTCCTCCCCACTCGTGGGGAGGTGGCAGCGCGAAGCGCTGACGGAGGGGGATGGCGTCCCTACGCGCCGTGGCTTCAGGACGCCACTCCCCTCTACCGCCCTTCGGGTGGTCCGCCTCCCCACAAGTGGGGAGGATCGAAGGTCCGCTAACGACCCCCAAAACATCATCCCCGGCCGCATCCGCAACCGATGCACCCGCCCGAAACCTATTGCGCATCCGCAAAGCGCGCGGTCACCTTTGCGTCGATTCCCGCGGCCTTCAGTGGCATGGCGAAGCTCTGTTCGACGGCATTGCGCGCGGCGGTCCGCGCGAGGCGCATCGGGGTCGCGCCCTTCGCCTGCCTGATCAGCTCCTCCTGCGCCGCCTTGCGGTTCGCCGCGTCGAGGATCCTTTCGGCGTCGGTCAGCGTCAGCAGGATCACTCCGTCGCGAAACTCGCTGATCGCATCTATGTCGATCTCCGGCCCCGCGAGCCGCAGCGGGGGAAGAGTCACGGTCAGCGAATTGCTCGCCGCATCCCAGTCGAGGTCCGACGGCTTCAGCTTCGCAAGGTCGAGCTCGTAGCGCACCGTCCCCGGCATGATCAGCGTCTTCTTCGCCTCCAGCCCCAGCCGGCTCTGCGTCGATGTGACGACCGCGACATAGCGCGCGGTGAAAGGCACCAGCACATTCTGTTCCTGAAGCCCTTGCAGGCTCGCCGCGACGACCGTTTCGGGATCATAGCCGCGCTGCCAGTCGTGCCACGCGCGCCAGCCGAGAAAGACGGCGACGCCGAGGACCAGAAGGAACAGGATGTGAAAGAGCGACCGGCTCATGCGACGAGCCGCCACGCATCGGCCTCGCGCGCGACGCGGCCGCGCTGTTCGAGATCGAGCAGATGCGCGAGCACCGAGCGCCCCGCGGCGCCCGTCAGCCGCGGGTCGAGCCCCTTGTACATATGCGACACCATGTCGGGGATGACGTTCGTGCCGCGTTCGAGTTCCTTCAAAATCTGCCGCTCGCGCTGCTTGCGATGGCCGAGCATCCCCCGCACCAGTTGCCTGGGCTTGGTCACCGCGGGGCCGTGCGCGGGATAATAGACGCGGTCGTCGCGGGCGTAGAGCTTCTGAAGGCTCGCCATATAGGCCGCCATGTCGCCGTCGGGCGGGCTGACGACGCTGGTCGACCAGGCCATGACATGGTCGCCGGTGAACAGCGCCCCGCTTTCGAGCAGCGCGAAGCAGAGATGGTTCGAGGTATGGCCGGGGGTCGCGACCGCCTCGATCGTCCAGCCGTCGCCCGACAGGCGCTCGCCGTCGGTCAGCACCCGGTCGGGAGCATAGTCGGGATCGAAGGCCGAATCGGCGCGCGGGCCGCTGTCGCGGATGACCAGCGGCGCGCAGCCGATGATCGGGGCACCGGTCGCGTCCTTCAGCGGCTTGGCGGCGGGGCTGTGGTCGCGGTGCGTGTGGGTGCACAGGATCGCGGCGACGCGCTGGCCCGCGACGGCGCGGAGGATCGCATCGACATGGCCCTGCCCATTGGCGTCGGGCGGGTCGCCGATGCTCAGTCCCGAACCGGTCGGGCCGGGGTCGATCACCGCGACGTCGGCCCCCGCGCCGACGATCCAGGTCTGGGTCCCGGTGAAGGTATAGGGCGAGGGGTTGGGCGCGAGCACGCGGCGCACGAGCGGCTCATGCTGCTCGCAATCGCTGGCGCGGATGCTGTCGGGCCAGGGCTTTTCGTCGCTCATGTCCATAATGTGGCATCGCGGGCGGCGGAGAAAAAGGGGGGATCGAGAAAAGTGGGCGTAGCGGCCGGTATCGGGCGGTGCGGACGTTGATCTCCCCTCCCTGCAAGGGAGGGGCCGGGGGTGGGTGGCCGCCGAAGGCGGCGCTCTTCCTTCTTGCTCGCCGCGCTCGCTACCCACCCCTAACCCCTCCCTAAAAGGGAGGGGAATGTCTTAAGCCACCCCAAACCCGCCGTCGCCCCAACGAAAAAGGGAGCGGTCGCCCGCTCCCTTTCCCCGCCCCTGCCGCGAACGCCCACCGGGGAGAAGGCGCCCGCGTCAAAGAACCGAAACGCTCAATCGTCCGATTTTTCGAGGTCGGCGATCGCCTTGTCGAGGTCGGTGGCGACCTTGGCGCGAATCTCGTCGGACATGCGCTTGCCTGCCTCGCCCTCGGCGAACTGCGCACGCGCCTTTCTGAGCGCCGACAGCTGCCCCGCCTTGTCGAAGCCGCCGCCGGTGCAGCGGATCATCACCACACGGCTGTGCTTCTTGCCGTCCTTGTCGTCGCGATTGAGCAGCGGCATCGGCTTTTGCCCCTGCCCGCAGTTTATCGCCGAAAAATTCTTGCCGTCGAACGACTGCCAGGCGCCGGGGCCCAGCGGCGGGACCGGGGGAAGCGGCGGCATCGGCGGCATGGGTGCGAGCGCGAACTGCTGCTTGCGCTTGGCCTCCAGCTTGTCGGCGATCGCGTCGGCCTGCGCTCCGGTGATGCCCTGTTCCTTCAGCGTCGAGAGGATGTCGTCGCGCGACAGGCTGCCCGGCATGCGCAGTTCGAACCGCTTCGCCTTGGCGTCACCGGGGGCGAAGACCGTGACATTGCCCTCGCCGTCCCTGACCTCGCCGTTGCGGATCACGATGCGATGCACTTCGCGCGTCTTCTTGCCGTCGGCGGCATCCGCCGCGCCCTCGCCATCCTCTTCGCTGGTGAAGATCATCACGCGGTGCGCGCCGGTGACGGCCTCGGGCGCGTCGGGCGGCAGCGGCGCGTCGGGCGCCTCGGGCGGCGTCGGGGGAGCGGGCGGCGCGGACATATCGCTCTGCGCGCTGGCGCTGGCGATGCCGGCGGGGACCAGCGTCGCGGTGGTCGCGAGGACCGCCAGCGTCGCGCCGCCGACGAGCAGCCGCCCGGCCAGTCCGCGCTTCTTCGAAATATCCTGCTGCGTCAGCATCGTCAGTCTCTCCTGCAGATTGTCATGGACCGCCATCGGCGCCGCGAGCGACAGCCGCGATCCGACCGCCGCCTTGGCGATCGCGGTCGCGTAGCGCGCGGTGCGCACATTGCGCGGCGCGTCGCCCGCCATGGTCAGCACGCGCGCGTCGCACGCGGCCTCCTGGTCGAAACGAAAGGCGCGGATCGCGCGCCAGGCGAAGGGGTTGAACCATTGCACCGCGAGCAACAGCAGCGCCGCGGCGTTCGCCCACAGATCGCCATGGCGGTGGTGCGCCAGCTCATGGTCGATCGCCAGCGCGCGTTCCTCGGCAAGGTAGCGTGCGAAGAAATCCCGCGGCACCGCGACATAGCGCCGCCACAGACCGAAGGCGACGGGGCCGTCGACCGCGCCGGTCATCACGAGGCGGATCGACCCGATCGGCTCGAGCGCGACCGCGCCGTCCAGCACCTCGCGGCGAAAGCGCCGGTGCGCGAGCATCGCCGCGACCAGCACCGCCGCCATGCCCGCCGCCCAGACGGCGAAGAGAACAGGCAGCAGGTCCGCGACGGACAGCATCGGCGCCGCGGAAGCGGCGGGTGCCGCCGCGACCGCGTCAACGGGCGCGAGCATGACGAACTCGGCGGCCGGTTCGATCGCCGTCGCCGCCACCGCGGGCGCCTCCGGCTGGGCGAAGGGCAAAGGCGGCAGCATCAGCCGCAGCGCCGGCACCGCCCATAAAGCGTAAGTCAATCCCGGCCCGAAGTGGCGGGCAAAGGGCTTGCGGATCATCAGGATCATCAGGACGAGCGCGGCGGTCGTGACCAGCGTGTCGCCCCAGGCCTGGAAGACCATGTCGGCGCTCATGATTTCAGCCTCCGCAGCAACGCCTCGATCTCGGCGATGTCAGTGTCGGACAAGGCCTCGCGCTCGGCGAGATGGGCGATCAGCGGGCTGACGCGGCCGCCGAACAGGCGATCGACGAAGCGCTGCGATTCCTCGCCCACCGCGTCGGCGCGTTCGATCGCGGGGCGATAGAGATAGCGCCGCCCCTCGGCTTCGGCGGTCACCGCGCCTTTCTGGACCAGACGCGCGACGAGCGTCTTGACCGTCGCCAGCGTCCAGCCGTTGCCGGTCCCGACGGTGTCGGCCAGATCGGTCGCGCTCTGCGGGGAATCTTCCCACAGCGCCGCCAATATCTGCATCTCGGATTCGCTCGGACGTTCCGCCATGCTGGAACCCCTCCTTTCGGCCTCGTCTGCAACACGACTACAGATGTAGTCATTCGGCTGAACGGATGATGAATGACGCGGAACGGCCCGGCTATCCTCTCCATCGACTTGCGATTGAGAGGATCAGTTGTCGGGATTTTTGACACCCCCCATGCCCGGTAAGGAATCGCTAACCACCGCCATCCGCCGAAAAGCGCGATCGGCCGAAACTGGCACGGCCCTTGTATGGTATCGGACGTTCCCGAGTGTTCCGCTCAAAGGAGCGGTGGGGGACATCAGTCTGGTCCCTGATGTCCCCTGCCCCCACCCGGGAAATCCCCACTTGCCCCCGAAGCAGACGGGGGGCGGAGCGGCCGACAGGCCCCGCCCCCCGGACGCCTTTCCGTATATCGCGGCTACGCCAGGTTTCTGGCGAAACGCCACGTTGATCTCCCCTCCCTGCAAGGGAGGGGCTGGGGGTGGGTGGCCGCCGAAGGCGGCGCTCTTCCTTCTTGCTCGCTGCGCTCGCTACCCACCCCTAACCCCTCCCTAAAAGGGAGGGGAATGACTGCTATCCACCCGAAGCCGCTATCGTCCCAGCGCCTTGCGCTGCTCGTCCCACCAGGCGATGCGCTCGGCGATGCGTTTTTCGAAGCCGCGGTCGGTAGGGCGGTAATAGGTCTGCGCTCCCATGCCCTCGGGCCAGTAATCGGCCCCGGAAAAACCGCCCTTCGCGTCATGCTCATATTCATAGCCCGCGCCATAACCGAGGTCCTTCATCAGCTTCGTCGGGGCGTTGAGGATGTTCAGCCGGCGGCGCGAGGCTCCCGGTGTCGCGCGCCGAGGCAAAGGCGGCTTTCTGCGCGGCATAGGCCGCGTTCGATTTGGGCGCGGTGGCGAGATAGAGGCACGCCTGCACGATCGCGAGCTCGCCCTCGGGCGAGCCGAGGAACTGGTATGCGTCCTTCGCCGCAAGGCACTGCACCAGCGCCTGCGGATCGGCAAGGCCGACATCCTCGCTCGCGAAGCGGACGAGGCGGCGCAGCACGTAAAGCGGCTCCTCCCCCGCGACGAGCATGCGCGCCATATAATAAAGCGCAGCCTGCGGGTCCGACCCGCGCAACGCCTTGTGCAGCGCCGAGATGAGATTGTAGTGGCCGTCGCGGTCCTTGTCATAGACCGGCATGCGGCGATGGAGGAGCTGTGCGAGCGCCGCGGGATCGAGCGGGTCGGCGATGCCTGCGGCGACCAATGTCTCGACCTGGTTGAGCAGGAAGCGCCCGTCGCCGTCGGCGCTGGCGGTCAGCGCCTCGCGTGCCTCCGGCGTGAGCGGCAGCGGCTTGCCGACCTCGGCCTCGGCGCGGTCGAGCAAGGTGGCCATCGCCGCCTGATCGAGCCGGTGGAGCACGAGCACCTGCGCGCGGCTCAAAAGCGCCGCGTTGAGCGCGAAGCTGGGATTCTCGGTCGTCGCGCCGACGAGCACCACCGTGCCGCGCTCGACATAGGGAAGGAAACCATCCTGCTGCGCGCGGTTGAAGCGGTGGATCTCGTCCACGAACAGCAGGGTGCGCTTGCCCGCCGCCGCCATCTTCTCGGCGTCGGCGAAGGCCTTTTTGAGGTCGGCGACGCCGGAGAAGACGGCAGACAGCGGCGCGAAGCGCATGTTCACGGCTTCGGCAAGCAGCCGCGCGATCGTCGTCTTGCCGGTGCCCGGCGGCCCCCACAGGATGATCGAGGACAATTGGCCCGCCGCGACCATGCGCCCGATCGCGCCTTCGGGACCGGTCAGATGATCCTGTCCGACGACGTCAGACAGGCTCTTGGGCCGCAGCCGCTCGGCGAGCGGGGCGCCCGCGGCCGGCCCGCCGGGCGTCGCCGGGGCTTCGTCGGCGCCGAAGAGATCGGCCACCGCCCTACCCCTTCCGCTGTTTCTGCCGGATCAGCCGCAAATAGGTGTCGGCGACGGTCTGGTTGATCGCATCCCACTGATAATGGCTGCTCTCGGCGAGCGCCGCCGCGCCGTGGCGCGCGCGCAGCTCGGTGTCCTGGCAATAGTGCTGCAGATGGTCGGCGAAACCGCTGATCTGCCCCGGCGAGACGAGATAGCCGGTCACGCCATGCTTGACGATGCTGGCGCTGCCCGTGGCGCGCGCCGCGACGACGGGCAGTCCGCAGGCCATCGCCTCCAGCGTCACATTGCCGAAGGTTTCGGTGACCGAGGGGTTGAAGAAGATGTCGCAGGACGCCAGTGCGCGCGCGAGGTCCGCCCCGCCCTGAAAACCGACGAACTTTGCATCGGGCAGGCGCGATTCGAACCAGTCCCCCGCCGGCCCCTCCCCGATCACGACGACTTCATGGCGAACCTGGCGGCGCTTGAGCTGGTCGATCGCGTCGGCGAAGACGTCGAGCCCCTTTTCCATCACCAGCTCGGCCGAGGAAGGCGACGACGGGGACATCGTCGCCGATACCCCAGCTCTGCCGCCAGCGCATGTCGCGGCGGCCCGGATTGAAGATGTCGCGCTCGACTCCCGGGTCCAGATGCCGATATCGTAATTCATCCTTTGCTCGCGCAGCACCTGCGCAAAGCTTTCGGACGGCGCGATCAGCGCGTCGCACTTGCGGTACAGCTTGCGCAGCCAGGCGACGATGACCGGCTCGACAAAGGACAGGTTGTAATAGCGGAAATAGGTCTCGAAGCGGGTGTGGACCGAACAGGCGACAGGCAGCTTGCGCCGCCGCGCCCAGGCCGCCGCCTGGCGCGACACGCGGTCAGGGCTGGAGATGTGGAGGATGTTCGGCGCGAAGGCGGTGATGTCCTCGCGCACCCGGCTCGAGAAGCTCAGCGGGATGCGGTACTCCGGGCGGTTCGGAATCGCTATCGACGGCACGCTGACCAGGTCGCCGGTCGGCTCGAAATCGGGGTTGGGAACGGTCGGCGAATAGACGCGCACCGCCGCGCCCTGGCTGAGCAGATAGCCGACAAGCCGGTTGAGCGCCTTGTTGGCGCCATCGACGGTCATGTTGTAATTGCCGCTGAACAGCGCGATGCGAAGATCGGAAACGTCCATCCGGCCCCCGCTAAACCGCCCGGACACCAAAGGCAATGTTGCTAGTCGCCGGTCTCCGACGGCGCTTCCAGCTCCACCACGACGGGCGGATGGAGGCGCAGGCGATGGACGCGGCGCTCGTCGGCCTCGGTCACCTCGATGCGCCACCCGCTGGGATGGAGCAGGATTTCGCCGACTTCCGGGACGTGCCCCGCGAGCACCACGGACAGGCCGCCCAGCGTGTCGACATCCTCCTCGACCTCGGCGAGCCGCGGGTCGATCGCTTCACCGATATCGTCGAGTTCGGCGCGCGCATCGGCTTCCCAGCAGCCATCGGCGCCGGGGATGAACAGTTCGACCGGTTCGTCGTCATGCTCGTCCTCGACCTCGCCGACGATCTCCTCGACCAGATCCTCGAAGGTCACCAGGCCCTCGGTTCCCGAATATTCGTCGATCACGATCGCCAGATGCGTGCGCTTGGCGCGCATGTCGGCGAGCAGGTCGAGCGCGTCCATCGATTGCGGGACATAGAGCGGCTGGCGGATCAGGTCGATGAGCGGCGGCGGGTCGCGCTTTTCGGCAAGCACCGCGAACACATCCTTGACGTGGATCATGCCGACGACCTCGTCGAGCGTTTCGCGATAGACCGGCAGGCGGCTGTGCCCCGCCTCGGCAAAGGCCGCGACGAGTTCGTCGAAGCTGGCGCTTTCCGGAATGGCGATGATCTCGCCGCGCGGTACCGCGACATCGTCGACCGTCTGCTCGCCGAAGTGGAGGAGGTTGCGCACCATCTTGCGCTCGATGGGGGACAGGTCGCCGACGACGCTGCTGCCGCGCCGCTCCTCGGCTTCCTCCTCGGCCTCGTCGATGACCTCTTCGATCTGCTCGCGCAGCGAGGGTTCCTTGTCGCCCCCGAACAGCAATGTCTTGAGGCTTAGCCAGCAGGCCGGTTCTACTGTCCTCTTCCGATCGGTTCGAAGACCCCTGATCGTCGGGCATAGGTGTGGCTTTTCCCTGTTAATCCTGATCCGCATATGGATTGGCGAGGCCCAGCGATGCAAGCGCTTTCACTTCGAGCGCCTCCATCGCGCCCGCACTCGCATCGTCCATATGGTCATATCCGACCAGATGGAGCGTGCCGTGGACGATCAGGTGCATGGCATGGTCGACCAGCGCAATCCCTTTCTCCTCGGCCTCGCGCGTGCAGGTTTCGCGCGCCAGCACGATATCGCCGAGCAATATTTCGCCGTCGTCGCTGTTTGCCAGGCTTTCGAGCAGATCCTCCTGCACCTGCGGAAAGGACAGGACATTGGTGGGCTTGTCCTTGCCGCGGAAGTCGCGATTGAGCCGATGCACCTCGGCATCGTCGGTCAGCCGCACCGCGACCTCGACGAGCGGCGCGGCATCGGCAAGGCCGGCATAAGGTGTCAGCACCAGCGCGGCGGCAACCGCTTCGGTCGCACGCGCCTCCCAGTCGAAAGCGTCGGGCCAGGGAGTCGCAGCGTTGGTTTCGACGCTCAGCATGGCACGAGCCTCAATTGGAATAGCCCCGAAAACCGCGGAACTTCACACCGAAATTGCCGTTTCCGCAGCTTCACAAGCGCGGCAGTCCGAGAAGGGTTGAGGCAGATCATCCCGGCCACGCTATCGCGGCGAAATATCATAGGACAGCGGATTTTTCAGGCGCGAGCAGGAAATCGGGACCGGTGGTGCGGCGCGCCAGAGCCGACAAGCCTTGTTCCTTGCCGTCAAATCCAGTTAGGATGCGTGATCGAAGCCATCCTTCTTTCCCAACCCCGGGGGCGTTCGAAGCGATGAAGCAAACAATCGGCACCATATTCGGCATCGCCGTCGCGTCGGCGGGACCCGTCGGCGCGGAGCGAACGAAATTCTGTGCGGAGGTGGCGGAAGTCGTCGCTGCACGCTGGCGAAGCGAAACCATTCGCCTCCTTCCCCCCACCGACCGGCCGTGACGGACGTCAGATGTTCGGCTTCGGTGCATGCGGACACGAGATTGCGCCGGACGGCATCCCCAGATTTCATTGCTGGGGTCATAGTCCGGCGCCGCAGCCCTGGAACGGCCCAGAAGAGCTGGCGTCGATGATCGAAACATGTCTGCCCGGATCGGTCCGGACCGACAGCGGGTTCCAGCAGGTGCAACCGCGCGAGGGATATCGTGTCCCCGAGCGAGGCTATTGGACCATATATGTCGACGCCGGGAGGCTGCGTTTCGAAATCGATATGCGCTCGACGTCGCGAACGACCGATTTGAGGCTGTCCGCCTATAATCGTTGACGCACGCGTCAATGCATGTGCCGCAGCTTGTCCGGATTGCGCATCACGTAGATGCCGACGATCTTGCCGTCCTCGATCTCCAGCGCCGTGGTCTGCAATTCCCCGTCGGCCTCGCGCGTGACGAAGCCCGGCAGGCCGTTGATCGTGCCGGTGTGGACCAGGGTCGAGCCATATTTCCCGAACAGCACGGCGAGGCTGCGGTGAAGTTTCAGCACGACGGCATGGCCGAGCACCGGCTCCATCGCCGCGGGACGCTTGCCCCCGCCGTCGGACCACATGCCGACATCGGCGGCGAGCAGCGCACCGAGCGCGCCCATATCGCCGCTGCGCGAGGCAGCGAAAAAGGCATTGGCGATCTCGACCCCCTGTTGCTTTTCCAGCTTGTAACGCGGGCGGGCGTCGCGAACGTGGGTGCGCGCGCGCGCCGCAAGCTGGCGCGCCGCGGCGGGATCGCGGTCGATCGTCTTCGCGACCTCCTCGAACCCGACCCCGAACACATCGTGGAGCAGGAAGGCGGCGCGTTCGAGCGGCGACAATCGTTCGAGCGCGAGCATCAGCGGCAGGGTGACGTCGTCGGCTTCCTCCTCCTCGACCAGCGGGTCGGGAAGCCAGGGGCCGATATAGGTCTCGCGCCGGTTCTTCGCCGACTTGATCTGGTCGAGGCAGAGCCGCGTGACGGTGCGCCGCAGGAAGGCGGCGGGCTCTTGCACCGCGCCGCGGTCGGTGCCGAGCCAGCGGAGGAAAGCATCCTGCACCACATCCTCGGCATCGGCGACCGAACCGAGCATGCGATAGGCGACGCGGGTCAGGAGCGGACGCAGCGGGTCGAAACCGGCCGCCGCGTCGCCGGCTGCCGGGGATGCCCCCGCCGGGCATCAGGCCGCCTTCGCCGCAGGCATGTCGTACCAGAGGTCGAAGCCGACCGCGATGCGGTTCCAGCCGTTGATGACGTTGATCATCAGCGTGAGCTTCACCTGTTCCTCCGGCGTGAACTGCGCCTCCAGCTCATCCTTGACGGCCTTTTGTGTGTGGCCTTGCGCGACGGTGGTCAAGGCGTCGGTCCAGGCCAGCGCAGCCCGCTCGCGCGGCGTATAGACGGGGGCTTCGTGCCAGGCCGCCAGCAAATAGATGCGCTGCTCGGTCTCGCCCTTCGCGCGCGCTTCGGTGGTGTGCATGTTGATGCAGTTCGCACAGCCGTTCAGGATCGAGGCGCGGATCTTCACCAGTTCGATCAGGCTGGGCTCCAGGCTGTCCTGTACGGCCAGCGAGAGCCCCATCCACTGCTTCATCAGTGCCGACGCGGCAGCGAAGGGGTCGGTTACCTTGGTCATCGTCAGTCTCCTTTGCTCGGGTTGTGCTGTTTTGACGAGACAGGACGCCGGAATGTGACATGGGGCGAACATTTCTTTCAACCCGTCATTGCGAGCCCTTCAGCTGCCTTGCAGGCGCTCGGGATAAACTTCCGCTTCGCGGAAGCGAAGCAATCCAGAGCCCGCGTAAACCGCCCCGGATTGCTTCGCTTCGCTCGCAATGACGGCTTGATAATAATGGGCCGGATCGTAGCATCGCCTCGTCATTCACCAAGCGAGGGGGCAGGCATGATGAAATTTCTCGATGGCTACAGCGAACAGGCCTATGCGCTGCTGCGCATCGTCGCCAACCTGTTGTTCCTGGCGCATGGCGTGCAGAAATTCCTGAACTTTCCCGTGCCTTTCCCCTATCCGCTGAACCCGATGCTGATCGCCGCGGGCGCGATCGAGCTGATCGCCGGCACGATGATCGTCATCGGCGCCCTGACCCGCCCCGCCGCCTTCATCGCCAGCGGCATGTCGGCGGTCGGCTATTGGGTCGCGCACGGCACCCAGGGTCCTTTCCCGATCGCCAACAACGGCGAGACGATCGCGCTTTATTGCTTCCTGTTCCTGTACATCGCGACGCGCGGCGCAGGGATATGGAGCGCCGATGGGGCGATGAAGAAATAGGCCCTGTGTACGGCGTCCACCGCGGCCACCGCCTTGCGCCGAGGCGCACGTACTGACAGGTATCGGGCGGGAGCTGACGTTGGAATAGATCAGGCCCTCCCCTTCAGGGGAGGGCAGCGAGACTTACGAACTTGTTCGTTAGTCGCAGCGGGTGGGGTCCATCGGCCTTGCGCAAGGCCGATGGACCCCACCCCAACCCCTCCCCTGAAGGGGAGGGGCTTTATGACCGCTTCCCACCCCGAAACCGCCACCGGCCGAAGCATCGACCATCGCCACAACAAAAATGGGGCGGCCCCTTGTGGAACCGCCCCTGTAAGTTGCGGGCTTCACATGGTGAAGGTCGTCAGAGCTTGCGCGTGTTGGTCTCGATCAGCTTCTTCGCCTCGGCGATCGCTTTCTCGGTCGTCAGCTTCTTGGTCTGGATTTCGTCGGCCATTTGGAGCAGGCGGCCGCTGATGACGGTGCCGGTCTGCGCCTCTTCCTCGATCGCGATGCCGCCCTTGGTCGTCGCGACGCGGTCCCATTCGGCGCGGACGGCGGCCCAATAATCCTTCGTGGCGGCCCAATAATCGTCGGCCGCCTTCACGTCATACTGGTCGTATCGGATATAGGTGTTGAGGACATATTCCTGGACGATGGGCACCAGCTTGCCGTCCTTGATCCCCATTTTCGTATTGTCTTGCCAATGGACCCAGCCGTCGGGCGAGGGCTGGTGGCGGTTGATCGAATAATAGCGGTCGTAGACGGGATTGCGTACCGCATCGCGGCGCGCGAGCGGGCGCCAGGTCCAGTTGGAGCGCCAGCGGCGGATGCCCGCCTGCGTCTCGAACTGCCCCCAGCCGGCGTACCTCGGGGAATCGTCGACCTGATAGACGGTCTGCGACCAGCGGCCGGTGCGCATCTTTTCGGGTACGTCTTCCCACGTCCATGTGTTGCGATCCGAATAGACCAGCACCTTGGCTAAGCTCATATTCCCAGTCCTGCCGCCAATGCTTGATGATCATGCTGTTGTCGTCGTCGCCGGTGATGACGAGCATGTGCTGCAGCACGATCTTGCGCCCCGTATCCTCGATCACGCGGACGACCTCGTTGCCGCCCGAACGCTTGGGTTCGAGCACCTCGTAATCGGGGTCCCAGCGCGTCGATTCCTGCATGTTGAAGCTGACGCGGTAATTGCCCGCCATCGCGAGGATGTCGGCGCGGTCCTGTTCGAAATTGGCCGCCGCGGCCTCGGCGGCGATCGGCGGGTGAGCATGCGCCACGACGGGTAGCGCCACGCCGAGCAGCAACAGGCCGACGGCGATCTGGCGATAGGTCTTCATCGGTGCAGTCCTTTTTCCGGTTCAGAAGCGAAAGCTCAGCGACACGCTCGCGTTGCGGCCGGGCTGGGTATAGGCATCGGCACTCGCGCGGCGGAACGAGGGTCACGGGCACCGTCGCCGGCGTCGACGACACCAGCGCCAGACCGCGCACATCGCTCCACCAGCTGTATTTCTTGTCCAGAATGTTGAACACGCCCGCGCGCAGCGTGAGCCCGTCGGCCAGACGCGCAAAGGCGGTCGCATCGAGAATGGTAAAGCCATCCGGACGGAAGCATTCGGGGGTGCAGATACCCTCGGCCCGCGACGCTTCCTTGCGCGCGCTGTGCGTCAGGATGATCTGGCCACCGAAGCGCCGGGCGCGTTCGCGATAGCCGACACCGGCCACGAGTTTGAGCGGGTCGATCGTCGACAGCGAGCTGCGCGCGCCGGTCGGGTCGATGACATCGCCCTTCGCATAGGATAGGGCGAGCGCCGTATAGAGGCCGGACGACGCTCGCCCCTCGAAACGCGCCTCGGCCCCCTTGACCCGGACACGATCGAGATTGATGAATTGATAGACGGCGGGGTCGGCGGGCGTGAAGCTGCCGCTGACCACCTCCTGGCTGATGAAATCCTTGTAGCGCGACGTGAAGGCGGTGACGTCGAGGCTGACATGGTCGCTCGAAAAGCGCACCCCGCCCTCAAAGCTTTCGCTGCGTTCGGGGCCAAGGTCGGGGTTCGGCACCGACGTATAGCCAAAGGCCAGATTCTCGAAGAACTGGTTGACCTGTCCGGGCTCGGGCGCCTTGAAGCCCGTCGCATAATTGGCGAACAGCCGCACCTGGTCGGTGACCTTCCACACCGCGCCGAATTTCGGCGAAACGCGCGAGCCGTCCTGTCCGGCTCCGGCAAAGACGGGAAGCAGCGGATCGTTGCGCGGCGACAGATCGTACCAGTCGAAGCGCAGCGCCGGATAAAGGGTCAGCGCCCCATCGGCGATTCCGATCTCGTCACCGACGAACAGGCTAGGCGCGGGTGAAATCGGTGGTCGGGAAGGCGCGGGTCGGGAACACTTCGCCCGCCGGGGGGATGGTCCCGTCGCGCAAGCCCCGCTGGCGCGTCTTGCTGATGTCGCCGCCAAAGACCAGCCGATGGCTGATCGCGCCGGTCGCGAACTCGGCGCGGGCATCGGCGGCGGCGCCGATCACGCGGTTCTCGAAGGTGTTGAGGCGGGTGCGGTCGGCGGCGGGGTTGCGGTCCTCCTCGGTGTACTGATTGTCCTCGCCGTCCTGCCAGTAGAGCGCGATGCGGGCGAAATCGATCGCCCCCTCGCCTTCCCAGCTCCAGTCGAGCGACACCCGCTTGCGCTCGCCGCTGTCAAAGCCCTCGAGCCGGTCGACGCTGGCGCTGAGCCCGGTCAGGCCATTGGTGTAGAGATCGGTATCGAGATATTCGCCCGTGAGGCGCAGCTTGTGGCCATTGGCGGGATCATAGACGATCCGCGCCAGCGCGGCGTTCGAGCGTCCATCCTGCGGGTTGGGCCTGGTCCGCGCCGCGCCAGCCCCGCCGACCGTTCCCTTGTTGTCGAGTTCCTTGTAATCGCGGCGCGTGTAGGCCGCCATGACCGACCAGTCGCCGCTGCGCCCGGCGACGATGGCGGTTTCGCTGAATTCCTCGTCGGCGCTGCTGTAGGCGGCGCGGACGAGGCCGCCGACCGGCTTGCCGCCGGTCAGGAAATCGGCGGGGTCGCTGGTGATGAAGCTGACCGCGCCCGCAAGGCCGTCGCTGCCATAGAGCGCCGACGACGGGCCGCGCAGGATTTCGACCGACTTTACCAGACCGAGATCGACATAGTCGCCGCGTCCCGCCGCCTGCGCGCCGAAGCTGAAGCCGTCGGGAACGCGCACGCCGTCGACCTGGATCAGCACGCGGTTGCCGCCGATGCCGCGGATGTTGAAGCTGTCGTTGCCGGCGCGGCCGGTCGCGCCAAGCGCGGCGGTGAAGCGCGCGGGCTGACGCTGGACGCTGACGCCGGGTTCGAAGCGGACGAGGTCGCGGATGTCGGTCGCGAGTTCGTTCGCGATCTGCTCTTCGGTGATCAGCGACACGGTCAGCGGCGCATCCTCGGCCTTCACCTCGGTGCGCGTCGCGGTGACGACGATCTGGTTCTTGCGCGCCGCCCAATATTCGCCGTCGTCGTCCTGCGCCATCGCGGGCTGCGCGATCGCGGCGAGCGCGATACCCAGCGCGGTGCCGGCAGCGAGGCGGGAGACGGACGGCGAACCCTGGATAGTCAAATTTCTTCCCCTTTGTAGATTGCGACTGACTCGCAATAGCGGCGCCATAAGCAGGGGTGAGGCGGCGGTCAAGTTTTATGATAATGCGAATCGTTTGCTTGAACGGCGCACAAACCTCGCTCGCCGACGGCACCACCGCAGCCCTGAGCCTGTCGAAGGGCGCTTCTCGCAGATAGGCGCCCTTCGACAGGCTCAGGGCTGCGGTGAGATGATTCCCGCATTGCCCTCGCCTCCGCCGCACGGCATGATGGCGGCGGGGGGACAGGAGCGATGGCGGCAGAGGTCTTCATCAGCTATTCGTCGAAGGACCGCACCGTCGCGAACATGGTGTGTGCTCTGCTGGAAGAGCGCGGGCATCGCTGCTGGATCGCGCCGCGCGACATATTGCCCGGCACCGAATGGGGCGAAGCGATCATCACCGGGCTGAAAGGCGCGCAGGTCTTTGTGCTGGTGTTTTCGCGCCATGCGAACACGTCGCCGCAGATCCTGCGCGAGGTCGAGCGCGCGGTCCATTTGGGACTGCCGATCATCCCATTCCGCATCGAGGATGTCGTCCCCGAACGCAGCCTCGAATATTTCATGAGCGTGCCGCACTGGCTCGACGCGCTGTCGCCGCCGGTCGAGGATCATATCGCGCGGCTGGGCGATGTGGTGAGCCAACTGGTGTCCGGCGTCGCCGACGCGCGCGAATATCGGTCCGCCAAGCCGCAGGGCGCGGCGAAACTGAGCTGGAACAATGCGCTGGTTCGCGCCGGCACCGGCGGCGCGGTGCTGGCGCTGCTGCTGCTCGCCGCCTGGCTCGGCGGTCTCGCCCCGCCCGCCTCGCCGGTCGGCTGGCTGGCGCCGCTGATCGCGCTTGCCATACCCGCGGGGGTGATCGGCAGCGGACAGGCGAGATGGTGGACCGCGCGCGCCGTGCAGGGCGTGCTGCTCGCGCTGCTCGTCGCGGCGGCGGCGACCTATGGCTGGGCGCACAGCAGCTATGTGATCGAGGGCGAACAGGGCGCGCCGCTGGTGCGCGGCAGTGAATGCACGCCCGATGCGAAGCTGGTCTACGAAAGCGAATGTCCCGACCTGCCGTCGGACGCGCTGATCGACGCCGCCTATGACGAAGCGGCCTTGTGGACGGCGGGATCGATCGGGCGGGTCAGGCTGACGCTCGGCGGCGCGTGGATGCTCGCAGCGGCGGCCGCGGCCCTGCTCGTCGCGGGCTGGCTCGGCGGCCCGCGGCGATTGAAGCAGGAGGAGTGATATGCGGGTTCCGGGGATGATGACGGCGCTGGCGGCACTCGCGCTGCCGATGGGCGCGCAGGCCCAAACGCCGCCCGATGCCGCCACATTGAAGGCGATCGAGAGCAAGGTGCCGCCGCAAAGCTGGTATCCCGAGGGCTATTACGACGTCCGCATCGCCGCCGAGGCGCAGGTAGCCGAAAGTCCGCGCCCCAAAAAGGACCTGATCTTCGACTGGGGCGACGGCAGCGGCAAACGCTATGACATCGTCGATTGCGGCGCCGAATATTATACCGATGCCGCCGACTACGAACCGGCGATGCTGCGCTATGCGCAGGATGCGGTCGATATTTCGCGCATCCGTTCCGAACTGGAGCAGCTTGGCTATCCGCTTGCCGTCTATGCCGAGCCGCTCGCCGCGCTGGAGCGCGCGCGGGTCGAAGCCGCGGCCAGGCTGTCCGACCGCGATGTGCGGATAATGGCCAGCCTCGAAATGCCCGGCGAGGACGAGCCCTTTCCCGACGAGGGCGGCGATTTCGAACACAGCCCGGAATCCGTGTTCATCGAAGCCGTGGAAGCCGCGCGCAAGAGACTGGCGCCGAAACTGCCGATGGTCGTGTCCGAAGGCGGCTGCGGCGCCGGCGAAGGGGCGCCGGTGATCGTCAGGACCAGCCCGCCGGGCGGCGAGGTGCTGCTCGCCAACGCCTTCGCCTTCAAGGTGTGCACGCGCAAGAAGGCCGACCCCTGGGACCGCTTCGCCTGCAAGTGGAACGAGATCGAGACCGGCGTCGAGAAGCCATTGTCGGGTCGCTATGTCTATCAGGTCAAATGGCCCGACGGCACGGTACGCAAGGGGACACGCGAGATCATCGCCGGCCCCGACGGCGATCCGGCATCGACCGTGACGTTCAGGAAAACGGGGAGCTAGGCCCGTGACATCATGCGTTTCTTAGCAGTCGTCGCGACGCTCGCGCTCGCCGCGCCTAGCCCACGGGCAGGAAGAGCCGCTGCCCGATGCCGATGCCATGCGCGCCATCGAGGCCGCGGTCCCGCCCCAGCCCTGGTACCCCGATGGCTATTACGATGTCCGGATCGCCGCGGAAGCCGAAATGGCCGATGCGCCCGACGCCGGAAAGAAACTGCTCCGCGATCCCCCCGAAACGCCGCAACAGGGTTTCAGGCTTCGGATCGACACCTATCGGATCGACAATTGCTCACCCAGAAAGCTCGATCCCGACCTGGGCGATCCCATCACGCAGCATTATGCCGCGTCCGCGCTGGAAGTCGCGCGGCTCCGGTCGGTTTTCGGACGGATGCAATTCTCGCCGGCGATCTATGCCGACTCCCTGCTGAAATTCGAACGAAGGCTGCTCTCCCGCGACGCCTAGCACCGACACGTCGGAGGCCGATCCCTATGCCGAACTGGCCGCCGCGGTAGAGGCGAACCGGCTTCGCCTTGCTCCCGAACTGCTGGGCGTGACATCGAGCCGGTGCGCCGCGGTCGCTTCGGCGGTACCTCGTCGCGCGATGCCGATGCGAGGCATCGCCGCAGCGCCGTCGCCGACCGGCGTGACGCTGGCGACCGTACCGGCGGCGGGCGAAGTGCTGTTGATCAATGCCTTCGCATTCAAGGTCTGCATGCGCAAGCAGGCCGACCCATGGGACCGTTTCGCCTGCAAATGGAATGAAGTGGAAACCGGCATCGCCAGGCCGCTGTCGGGACGTTTCGTCTATCAGGTGCGCTGGCCCGACGGGACGGTGCGCAAGGGGACGCGCGAGATCATCGCCGGACAGAATGGCGCCGCTGCTTCGACAGTGACGTTCAAGAAAACGGGGAGTTGAACGATGCGCTTGCGGTACGGGGCAAAGCGGGGGCCATGGCTGGCGGCTGCGGCTGCCCTTTTTCTTCCCGTTGCCGCTTACGCACAGGATGACGCCCTGCCGGACCCCGGCGTCATGCGCGCGATCGAGGCGGCGATTCCCCCGCAGAGTTGGTATCCCGATGGCTACCGCGACATCCGCATTGCGGCGGAAGCAACACTCGCGGATCGTCCGCACGGCGGACAGCCCGACACGACCACCGGTTTCGCCAGTTTCGGTTCCGCCGATTTGATCGTTTGCGACCACGATTATTCCGCCGCCGACTGGGGGGACCCGGCCACGACGAGCCTCGGCCGGATCGCGATGGACAGCGCGCGCTTTCGGGCCAAACTGCGACAGCTGGGCTATCCCGAAAATCTATACGACGCGCCGCTGCTCGATTTTGAAAAGGCCAGGCTGGAGCAGGAGGCGAGCCCCGAGACACCGGCGCCCGCAAGCGATCCGCGCTTCGCCCTCGCCGCCGCCATCAACGACAATCGACTGAAGCTGGCACCGGACCTGCCCCCGGTTTCCGCATCGCGCTTTTGCCCGATAGCCGCGCCCGGAGCCAGTTTCGCCTTTCCGATCGCCGGTATACTGGGCGGCGGTGGCGGTGGCGGCGGAAGCCCCGGCGGACCGGCAGCGGTCGTCTTTGCGACCGACCCGCTCAGCCGGGCAGGTATTGCTGACCAGCGCCTTCGCCTTCAATGTTTGCGCGCGCAAGCAGCCCGATCCATGGGATCGCCTGAAATGCCGATGGAATGAAGTCGAAACCGGCATCGAAAATCGCCTGTCCGGCCGTTTCGTCTATCAGGTGCGCTGGCCCGACGGAATCGTGCGCAGGGGAATACGCGATATCCGGTCGTGCAGCCAACGTTGTGACTTTCAAAAAGGCCGGAAGTTAGCTTCCCGGCCCCTCATAGGCTTCGACGATCCGCCCGACGATCGGGTGGCGCACGACGTCGGCGCTGGTGAAGCGGCTGACGTTGATGCCCTCCAACCCTTCGAGCCTTGCCACCGCGTCGGCCAAACCCGAACTCGCTGGGATCGGCAGGTCGACCTGCTTGGGATCGCCGCAGATCACCATGCGGCTGTTCATGCCGAAGCGGGTGAGGAACATCTTCATCTGCGGGATGGTCGTGTTCTGCGCCTCGTCGAGAATGATGAAAGCATCGGCCAGCGTGCGGCCGCGCATGAAGGCCAATGGCGCAATCTCGATCTCGCCGCTCGCGATGCGGCGCTCGACCTGCTCGGCGGGCAGGCAGTCGTGCAGCGCGTCGTAGAGCGGGCGCAGATAGGGATCGACCTTTTCCTTCATGTCGCCGGGGAGGAAGCCGAGCTTCTCGCCCGCCTCGACCGCGGGGCGCGACAGGATCAGGCGCTGGACGCTGCCGGTGATGAGCTGCGCGACCGCCTGCGCGACCGCGAGATAGGTCTTGCCGGTGCCCGCCGGGCCGAGCGCGAAGATCACGTCGTCGCGGGCGAGCGCCTGCATATAGGGGACCTGCGACGGCGCGCGCGGGACGATCGTCTTCTTGCGCGTGCGGATCATCACCGTCGGGGCTTCGTTCGCGTCGTGGCGGATGATGCCGTCGAGCGTCGGCTGCGCCGACATCGCGATCACCCCGTCGACCATGCCGGCATCGACCTCCTGCCCCTTTTCGATGCGGTCGTAGAGATCGGTCAGCACGTCGCGCGCGCGCGCCGCGGCCTCGGCCTCGCCCTCGATCTGCACGCGGTTGCCGCGCGCCGAGATATAGACGCCCAGCCGGTTTTCGATCGCGACCAGATTGCGGTCGAACTCGCCGAACAATATGCCGAGAAGCTGTGTCCTTTCAAACTCGGCCGTCAATCGGACGCGATCGCCGGGTTCGGCGGGCGCTGCGGCGAGTGGGCGTTTGGACATCAAGCCTCCTGCAATTGGCGCACCATCGCGCCCAGACTGTTCGGACCAGCCGAGACGATCTCTACATCGACCATGTCGCCGATAGCCAGCCCCGGCGCGACAAGATGCACCGATTGCAGCCAGGGCGATTTGCCGATCAGCTGGCCGTCGCGCTTTCCCTTGCGTTCCAGGAGCAGGCGCGTCGTCCTGCCAACGGTCGCCTGGTTGAACGCCTGCTGCTGTTCGTTGAGCAGGGCCTGCAACCGCTGGAGCCGGTCGTTCATCACCGCCTCGTCGATCTGGCCTTCCATCGTCGCCGCGGGAGTGCCGGGACGGCGCGAATATTTGAAGCTGTAGGCCATCGCGTAATTGGTCGCGCGGACGATAGCGAGCGTCGCTTCGAAATCGACCTCGGTCTCGCCGGGGAAGCCGACGATGAAGTCGCCCGAGACCGCAATGTCGGGGCGCGCGGCGCGGACGCGTTCGATGACGCGAAGATAGCTGTCGACGCTGTGGCTGCGGTTCATCGCGGCGAGGATGCGGTCGCTGCCCGCCTGAACCGGCAGGTGGAGAAACGGCATCAGCGCCTCGATCTCGCCATGCGCGGCGATCAGCCCGTCGGTCATGTCGTTGGGGTGGCTGGTCGTATAGCGGATGCGCTCCAGCCCGTCGATTTCCGCAAGGTCGCGGATCAGGCCGTCGAGGCCGATCGCCCGCCCCCTGGCGTCCTCGCCATCCCAGGCGTTGACGTTCTGGCCCAGCAAGGTGATCTCGCGCACGCCGCCCTCGACCAGCGCCTGCGCCTCGGCGATCAGGTCGGCGTAGAGGCTGGCTGATCTCGGCGCCGCGGGTGTAGGGCACGACGCAATAGGTGCAGAATTTGTCGCAGCCTTCCTGCACCGTCAGAAAGGCGGTCGGGCGCTGGCCGCCCGCGCGCTTGGGCAAGGCGCCGAATTTCGACATCGCCGGCATGTCGAGGTCGATCGCCTTTTCGCCTTTCGCCGCCTTCGCGATGAGTTCGGGGAGGCGGTGATAGGCCTGCGGGCCGACGACGACGTCGACGCTCGGGGCGCGGCGCGCGATTTCGGCGCCCTCGGCCTGCGCGACGCAGCCCGCGACCGCGATCGTCGGCGTGCTGCCATCCTCGCGCTTCAGTCGGCCGATGTCCGAATAGACCTTCTCCGCCGCCTTTTCGCGGATGTGGCAGGTGTTGAGTACGACCAGATCGGCGTCGGCGCCGTCGGCCGCGGGCACATAACCCTCGGCACCCAGCATCTCGGCCATGCGTTCACCGTCATAGACGTTCATCTGGCAGCCGAAGGATTTGACGTGGAAGGTCTTGGCAGGCGGGGTAGCGGTCATGCGGCCCCGATAGAGCAAGGAAACACGGAATTGAAGGAGATTCGGCCCGTCATGCGGCGGGCTGTTCCGCTTCGTAGCGCACCGGCGCAACATCGTGCGGAAAGCGCCGCAGCGGCTTGCCGAGCGCGGCGACCAGCGCTTCCTCGATCCGGCGGCGCGCCTCGGCCGTGATCGCCTTGCGGCCGGGATGGTCTGCGGGGTTGAAGGGTTCGAGGAAATGGATGTGCAGCGGAAAATGGCCCGGCCGCGCGAGCACCCGCTTGGCGTTGTCGATCCCCGCCTCCACCCCGATCCATCCGATCCATTCGGCAAGCGCGCCATAATCGAGCATCACCGGCTGAACGAGCACGCCCGGCGGCGGCGGGTCGAGCACGTGCATCATCGAGCTTTTGAACGGCAGCAGCGACTGGCCGTCGGTCGTCGTCCCCTCCGGAAAGACGGTCACCGACCAATTGTCGGCGAGCGCCTCGCGCAGCAGGTTGATCTGGTCGGCGACCCCGCCGCGATCCTCGCGGCTGACGAAGACCGTGCGGTTGAGACGGCAGAGCCAGCCGATCACCGGAACCGAGCCGAGTTCGGCCTTGGCGACGAAGGCGGTGCCGCTGGCGCCCGCAAGCGACAATATGTCGACCCAACTGACGTGGTTCGAGATGAAGAAGACGTCGCGGCGCTGCGGCGTGCCATGCTTGACCACGCGCGCGCCGAGCGACGCGTGCCGCGAGGAACAGGAACAGCTTCGGAAAGGGCGAGCCGTAACGGACGAGCCGGAACAGATAATGAAGAGGCACGAGGATCAGCAGCGCCAGCACGAGCAGGGTCGCGCGCCACGCGATGCGCGCCTTGCCGCGCAGCGAGATCGGCAGGGGATGGCCCGCCGCAATCGCGGCGCGCTCTGCAGCCGGGTCAATCCTTGCGGTCGAGCCGGACGCCATAAAGCTCCATGCGGTGATCGACGAGGCGGAAACCCAGGCGTTCGGCGATGACTTTCTGCAGCGCCTCGAGCTCGGGATCGACGAATTCGATCACCTTGCCGGTCTCGACATCGATCAGATGGTCGTGATGCGCCTCGGGCGCCGCTTCGTATCGCGAGCGGCCGTCGCCGAAATCGTGACGGTCGAGAATGCCTGCCTCTTCGAACAAACGCACCGTGCGATAGACGGTCGCGATCGAGATGCCGCTGTCGACCTGCGACGCGCGCTCGTAGAGGGTTTCGACGTCGGGATGATCCTCGCTATCGGAGATCACGCGCGCGATGATACGGCGCTGTTCGGTGATGCGCAGCCCCTTTTCGTGGCACAGGGCTTCGAGGTCGATGGTACCGGACATGCGGGCCTTTCCTGCAAGATGCAGCCGTGTCTTTCGTTCTGCGATCTGTATAGGCACGGCCCGCGCATAGGACAAGGGCGGCGCCCCGCGGCGCCGCCCCATCAGCCCGGCCGGGTGATCGTCCGATGCGCGTCAGGCAACCTTCTTGCGCTTGCGCCCACCGCCACGGCCCTTGGTGCCAAGGCCGATTTCCTTGGCCAGCGCGCGGCGCTTTTCGGCATAATTGGGGGCGACCATCGGATAGTCGGCGGGCAGGCCCCATTTGGCGCGATAATCGTCGGGGGTCATGCCGTAATGCGTCATCAGATGGCGGCGAAGCATCTTGAGCTTCTTGCCGTCCTCGAGGCAGACGATGAAGTCGGGCTTGACCGACGTGCGGATCGACACGGCGGGGACGAGCTTCTCTTCCTCCACCGGCGCGTTGCCGAGACCTGAGAGCGCGGCATGAACATTGTTGATCAGCATCGAAAGATCGGAAATCGCAACGCTGTTGTTGCTGACATGAGCCGCGACAATATCAGCGGTCAGGGTGACCAGCATTTCGCTGGTATCGGCTTGATCCGACATGGGACAAATTCCTTATTCGAGTTACCCAGAAGATGGACGATTTTTATTCAAACTCTTCTTCATCCGGCGGCGATAGTGCCATTTTGGCAGCATCTCCGCAAGGTCTGTCACCTAGTTATATCGGTATTGGACGAACGGCGCATCGTAATCGCATCGCGTATCATGCCGTCTCCACCCCGATAATAGTCCTTGCGCTTAGCCGCATTCCGAAAAGCCGCTGCGCTCATAGAGATGAACCGCATCATTGTCAGCGCGCATTTCGAGGAAATACTCCTCGGCCCCTTCGGCGGTCGCCCATGATTGCCAATCGGCCATCAGCGCCATGCCGATCCCGCGTCCGCGCCACGCCGGATCGACCGCAAGCAGCAGCAGTTCGCTTTCGGGACCCGCGACCCGTGCCGCCGAAAAGCCACACGGGGTCTCGCCGTCCCGGGCGAGGCATATGCGCGCCGAGGGCAGCGCGAACAGGGTGAGCAGCTGGGCGCGGCTCCACGCCTCGCCATAAGCGGGATCGAAGGCGGCATCCATGACGCGCATGACGGCCGCGAGATCGGCAACGCGCGCCGTGGCGAGGCGAATTTCGCCGGTCATGCGGACGCCACCATCGGCTTCGCATCGGGCGCGCGGCCGTAGGCCGGGCTGGGGCCGGCAAAGATCGCAGTGGCGGGCAGCGCCGCGAAAGCCCGGGCATCGGGCAGCATCGGCACAGCGGTTCCGGATCCGCGCCGTTCGACAAAGGCTTCGGCGCGGTTGCCGACCACCAGCGTGTCGGCGAGCCGCACCGCCGCGTCGGGGAGGAGCGACCGGACATCGGCGCGCGGCGACAGGTCGGCGGCGAAAGGCTGGACGAACCATTGCCCGTGCCCGCCCTCCATCACGACCAGCGCGCCGTCCGCCGCGGCGATCGTGTCCGCCGCACCGGCCGCGACGAGCGCCAGGGTCGAAAAACCATAGGCCGGCACCTGCCAGCCGAGCGCCAGCGCGCGCGCCGCGGCGACGCCGATGCGCACCCCGGCGAAGCTTCCCGGGCCGCACCCGACGAAGATCGCGTCGGCCCGCCCGCCATCCGCGAGCTCGGCGATCAGCGGCACCAGCCGCTCGGCATGACCGCGCCCGATGACCTCATGACGAAAATCCACCAGGCGCGCACCGTCGAACAGCGCGACCGAACAGGCCTCGCTGGCGGAGTCGATGACGAGCCTTCGGCCGTCAGGCGATGCGGTTGAAGCGCTCAAAACCGGGGCGCGGGCTGCGCTCGAAGATGGTCGCGGGGTCGCCATAGCCGAGCGTCGAGATGAAATTGCTCTTCACGCTCGGCTGGTCGGCGAAGAAGGCCGCATCGACCGCCGCATTGTCGAACCCCGACATCGGACCGCTATCGAGCCCCAGCGCGCGCGCGGCGAGGATAAAATAGGCGCCTTGCAGGCTCGAATTGCGGAACGCCGTGGCGTGAGCCAGTTCTGCATTGGTGTTGAACCAGCTCTTCGCATCGGCGTGCGGGAAAAGCTCGGGCAGATTTTCGTAGAATTCCAGGTCCATGCCGATGATCGCGGTGACCGGCGCCTTGCGGATCTTGTCGCCGTTGGCAGGCAGCGCGAGCGTCGCCAGCTTTTCCTTCGCCGCGGCGCTCGTCACCCAGATGATGCGCGCCGAGCAGGCAGTTGGCACTCGTCGGGCCGAACTTCATCAGGTCCCAGATCGCGTGCAGCTGTTCCTCGCCGACCGGTTTGTCGACATAGCCGTTATAGGTGCGCGCGGTGCGGAACAGCTGGTCGAGGGCGGCGTCGGAAAGCGGCTCGCTCATCGGGTCAATTCTCCTGATTGTCGGTGGGTCAGACGGCGTGAACGGCCGTCACTTCGGGCACATAATGTTTGAGCAGCGATTCGATACCGTTCTTCAGCGTCGCGGTCGACGACGGACAGCCGGCGCAGGCGCCCTGCATCTTGAGGTACACATTACCCTTGTCGAAGCCGCGATAGATGATGTCGCCGCCGTCGTTGGCGACGGCCGGGCGAACCCGTGTTTCGATGAGGTCCTTGATCTGGTCGATGATGTCGGCGTCGGCAGGGTCGTCGGCGAAATCGGCCGCATCCTCGCCCGGTACGCTGATCCCGGCGGCGGTGCCGGGGTTGAACAGCGGCATCTGGCCCAGGAAATGGTCCATGACGATGCCGAGCACGTCGGGCTTGAGGTCGCTCCAGTTGACGCCGGGCGCCGCGGTGACCGAGACGAATTCGCGGCCGAAGAACACGCCGGTCACGTCGCCGAGCGCGAACAGCGCGGCGGCCAGCGGCGAGGCTTCGGCCTCTTCGGGGCTGGCGAAGTCGCGGGTGCCCGTTTCCATCACCGGCTGGCCCGGCAGGAATTTGAGCGTCGCGGGGTTGGGCGTCGATTCGGTTTCGATCAGCATGGGGCGCATGTGGGGCGCGATCGGGCTTTGTGCAAGCCGACAAAGATGCGCTAGACACGAAAAATGCGCCATTTCTCCCATTTCGCCGCGATCGACTGGTCGGGCGCGCGCGGACCGCGCCAGCGCGGGATCGCGTTGGCTGTCGCCAGCGGAACGGCGGCGCCCATGCTGGTCCGGCCGGGGCATATCTGGTCGCGCGCCGAGATATTGGACTGGCTCGAAGATATCGCCGGGTCGGAGGCCGACATGCTGATAGGCTTCGATTTTTCGGCGGCTTTCGCGTTCGAGGATCGCGGCGCCTATTTTCCCGGCTGGCCGGACAGCCCGTGCGACCTGCCTGGCCTGTGGGCGCTGGTCGAGCGGCTGACCGCCGCCGATCCGCATTTCGAGGTCGCCACTTTTCTGGCGCATGCGGAGGCGCGGCGCCATTTCCGTCATGGCCGAGGCGATGTCGGCGACCTGTTCGAGCCGGGTGCCGGGCGATTGCGTGTCGTCGAGCATCACCAGCGCGCGACGCGGCAGGCGGCCAGCGTCAGCAATTTCAACCTCGTCGGCGCGGCGCAGGTCGGCAAGGCGAGCCTTGCGGGCATGCGCCTGCTCCACCGGCTGCGCAGCCGCGTGCCGCTCTGGCCGCTCGACCCGGTGCCGGCAGCCGGGCCGTTGCTCGTCGAAATCTACACCGGACTTGCCGCCCGCGCCGCCGGCGTCCCGTCGGGACGCAGCAAGATCCGCGACGGCATCGCGCTCGACGCGGCGCTGGCGGCGCTCGCATCGCCACCCGTGGCGCACATCGGCCCGATCAGCGACCATGCCGCAGACGCGCTGCTGACCGCCGCGTGGCTCCGCGCTTTCGCGGGAAAACGCGCCCTCTGGTCTCCGGCCCCGCTGACCGAAAGCCTCGCCCGAACCGAAGGCTGGACCTTTGGCATCATTTGAAGCAAAGGGCCGAAAGGCGCCGGCTTAGCTCAGTTGGTAGAGCAACCGCCTTGTAAGCGGTAGGTCGTCAGTTCGAGTCTGACAGCTCGGCACCATTCGGCCCTCCCAACGGAGCTCGGCTTTCTCTCGGCAGCCTCCGGAAGGGCCAGGCGGTCCCGGTCATTTCTCCGGCGCGAGGCGGATCGCGGCGCCGCCGCCCGGCGCGAGCCACAATTTATAGCTGTCACCCCTCTTCACCGTGATCGTCTCATAGGCGATCCGGTGCCGCGCGTCGGTCAGATAGGTTGCGCCTTCGCCATCCTTGTACACGGTCGCGGTATAGTTCCTGCCCGGCTCCAGGAAATCGAAGCGCAGTTCGGCCGTGCGTGCGGTCGCGTCATTGACGCCGCCGACATACCAGTCGGCGCTGTTCCGATCCTTGCGCGCGAAGATCGCATAGTCGCCGACTTCGCCCGCGATCAAATGGCTCTCGGCCCAGTCGGCCGGAACCTTGCCGATGAATTCGAGCTCGCGCGGATATTTCGCCAGCGTCTCGGGAAAATCGGCCGCCATCTGGATCGGCGAATAGATGGCGAGATAGAGCCCGAGCTGCTTCGCGAGCGTCGAGGCGAGCGGCGCTTTGTTCGCCCCCTCGAGGCTCAGCACACCGGGCGTGAAATCCATCGGCCCCGACAGCATCCGCGTATAGACGAGCGTCGGTTCATGATCCGGGCCGTTTGCGAAGGCGCCCCAGGCATTATATTCCATGCCCCGGGCGCCTTCGCGTGCGACCCAGTTGGGATAAGTGCGGCGAAGGCCCGTGTCCTTCACCGGCTCGTGCGGGTTCACCGCGACCTTATATTTCGCCGCGGTCTCGACGACCTTCAGATGGTGCTGCACCTGGCGCTGGCCGTCGTGCCATTCCATCCGCGTCTCGCCCGGATTGTCGCCCGGCGCGATGATCCCGCCCGCATCGGCGACATAACCGGTCTTGACCGTGCCGACGCCGAGTTCGCCATAGAGCTTCATCGCATCGTCGAGCTGCGCTTCGTAAACCGCGATATTGCCGCCGGTCTCATGATGGCCGATCAGCTGCACGCCCTTCTTGCGCGCATAATCGGTTACCGCCTTCAGGTCGAAGTCGGGGGTCGCTTCGGTAAAGCTGTACTCGTCGCCATGGCCGAACCAGTTGCCGTTCCAGCCCTTGTTCCACCCTTCAACCAAGACCCCGCCGAACTTGTGCTTCGCGGCGAAGTCGATCACCTGCTTCGTTCGCTCGGTCGTCGCGCCATGCTTCGGCCCCTCGGCCCAGGTCCAGTCGCCGCGGATCATGCCCCACCAGATGCCGACATATTTCATCGGCTTGAACCAGCTGACGTCGCCGAGCTTGTTCGGTTCGTTGAGATTGAGCTCGAGGTCGCTTTCGACCAGCCCCGCCGCATTGTCGGCGATGCGCAGCGTCCGCCACGGCGTCGCGAAGGGCAGGTCGCGGATCACCCGTGGCCCACGCGACGAGGGCGACAGGGTGGCGCGGAACTTCTGCCCCTCGGCGCGCTTGAACCACATGCCCGCATAATCGACGAGCGCCGCCTCGTGGAACGACAGATGGGTGCCGTCCTCCAGCCGCATCGTGATCGGCGTATGCGCGGTCGCGACCGCGTCGATCGGGGTTTCCTGATAGACCTGCTCGTAACGGTTCCATTCGCCGCCCGTGATCCACCACGCCGTGCCCTTGGGCACGATGTCGAATTCGGTGAACTCATCGGCGATCTTCGCGGTCTCCAGCCCCGCCTGTTCGGGCAATTCATAGCGAAAGCCGATGCCGTCGTCGAACAGGCGGAACCGCACATTCAGCCGGTGCCCGCCCCAGCTGTCGTTCTGGCGCAGCCGCACGAGCAGCTCGTTGTGACGGTCGCGCACGAAGCGCCGCTCGCCCCAGGGCTGTTCCCAGGTCGTATCGCCGCTCGCACGCTCGACGCTCTCGATCGCGAAGCCGCGCTGGAGCCCGATGCCGTCGGTGAGGATGAAGCCGAGCTTCGACGGCGCGATCAGCAATTGCCCCTTGCGCGACAGCGACCAGGTCGGACGCTGGTCGTTGTCGGTCGCCACGGTCAGCACGATCCGGCCGTCGGGCGAGGTCGCGGTGGCTCGGCGCGGGCGCTTGTTGCGCCGAGGCGGGGACCGCGATGGCGGCGGCGAGAAGCAACAGGGTACGCATCAGTTCGTCTCTTCCATTTCCATCCACAACACGCCCGCGGGCGGCAGCGTGGCAGCATCGGCACCGTTCAGCGCCAGCAGCTCGCGGCCGCCGCCATGCGCGGCGATATCGACCGGCGCTGCGCCGAGGTTGAACAGGCAGCGGATCCGCTGTCCCTCCGCCACCCGGTCGAAACCGAGCAGGTCGCCGTCGATGATCCAGCGATCATTGGCGCCCAGCCGCAGCGCCGGGCTGGCGGCGCGCAAGCCGAGCAGACGGCGGGTCAGCGCGAGCATCGATTCGGGGTCCGCTTCCTGCCGGTCGACCGCGAGCGTGCCGTGCGTCTCGCCCAACGGCAGCCACGGATCGGCGTCCGAAAAGCCCGCGTGCGGCGCGCTCGAAACCCATGGCAGCGGCGTCCGCGCCCCGTCGCGCGACAGCGTCAGCGGCCAATTCTTCAGCGCCTCGGGATCCTTGACCAGCTCGAACGGGATATCGACCTGGTCGAGCCCGAGTTCCTCGCCGTTGTAGACGATGATATTGCCGCGCAGCGCGCAGAGCAGCGCCATTTTCATGCGGGCATAAGCGGCGGGATCGACACCTGCGACCGCCCAGCGCGACACCGCGCGCGGCGCGTCGTGATTTTCGAACGCCCAGCTCGGCCAGCCGACGCCCGGCGCGTCGGACCACCCATCGGCCGCCTCGCGCACCAGCCTGGGGGTCAGCTGGTCGGCGTAGAGGAAGTTGAAGCCATAGGCGCTGTTCAGCCGCCGTTCGCCGCGGCGGTGAAGCTCTTCATTTCGCGCTCGGCCTCGTCGCCGCCGACTTCCGCCACGGTAAAGCGGCCCGGATATTCATCCGTCAGTGCGCGGATGCGCTCGAGAAAGAGCGGGATGTCGGGATGCGACTGGTTGTGGATCTTCTGCTGGAAATCGAACGGCCGCGTGCGCACCTTGTTCGACGGCGGCGCGGGCGGATTGTCGCGCAGCATCGGATCGTGCATCGAAAAATTGATCGCATCGATGCGGAAACCGTCGACGCCACGGTCGAGCCAGAAGCGCACGACGCCGAGCAGTGCGTCCTGCACGGCGCGGTTATGGACGTTGAGCTGCGGCTGCGACGCCAGGAAATTGTGCATATAATATTGGCCGCGCCGCGCGTCCCAGGTCCACGCCGGGCCGCCGAACACCGACTGCCAGTTGGTCGGCGGCGATCCGTCGGGCCTGGCATCGGCCCAGACATACCAGTCGGCCCGATCATTGTCGCGGCTCGCCCGGCTTTCGGCGAACCAGGCGTGCCGGTCCGACGTGTGCGCGAAAACGAGGTCGGTGGTGACCTTCAGCCCCAGTTCGTGCGCGCGCGCGACCAGCGCGTCGAAATCGCTGAGGCTGCCGAAGATCGGATCGACTTCGCAATAATCGGCGATGTCATACCCGAAATCGTCCATCGGCGAGGGATAGAAGGGCGACAGCCAGATCGCATCGACGCCGAGGTCGGCGACATAGCCGAGCCGCGCGGTGATCCCGGCAAGGTCGCCGATGCCGTCGCCGTTCGAATCGGCGAAGCTGCGCGGATAGATCTGATAGATCGCTGCACCCTTCCACCAGGGGGTCTCGGCGGCAACGGGCGCGCTATCCGCTTTCTGAAGGGGCTGGTTCGTCGTCACGCGGGGCTTTCGCTTATTCGCTGGCCTGGCAGATGGCGGTGCCAAAGGCGGGGAGAGACAGATGCAGGCTGCCCGGCGCGGCAAGCGTCGCCGGACAGTCGCCATAGAGCGCTGTAAAGCGCGCACTTTTCATGTCGATGGCAATCGCCGCCGAAAGCGGCGTCGCGGACATATTATAGGCGAGCACAACCTCGCGCCCGCTGTCGGGGTCGAAGCGCGATACCGCGAGCAGCCCCGGCTCTTCGGAAACGGCGCGCACCTTGGTCGTCCCGCGCGACAGCGCCGGCACCTTGCGCCGGATCGCCGACAGCGCCGCGATCTGGCGATAGAGCGGATGGCCGGTGTCGAAATTGGCGCTCGCGGTCGTCGCCTCGCTGCCGATCAGATCGTTGTCGTTATAGACCGCGACCTTCGACGGAAACATATCCTCGCGCGCGAGCTGGTCGCCGCCGTCCGACACGAAGCCCTGCTCGTCGCCATAATAGATCACCGGCACCCCGCGCAGCGTCAGCAGCATCGCATGGCCGAGCATCACGCGCTGGAGCAGTTCTTCCTCGCTTGCCGCCGGGTTCGCCTGTTTCACGAACATCGCGAAGCGGCCCATGTCGTGGTTGCCGAGGAAGGTCGGCAGTTCGAACGCCGCCGCCGCGCCGCCCTTGTAGAGCAGGTCGCCGTCGAACAGCCGCGCGAAATCGGCGGTTCCCTTCGTGCCGCTCACCGCATCGATCGTCGCGCGGGCAAAGGCAAAGTCGAGCACGCTCGGCAGCCCGGCGGCATGGGTATGCCAGGCCAGCCCCCCCGGATCGACCGCGTCGATATAGACTTCGCCGAAAATGTGGAAATGGGGGATTCCCCTCGCCTTGGCGCGCGCCTGCATCGCGGGGACGAAGGCCCGCCAGAATTCGGGGTTCACATGCTTGGCGGTGTCGATGCGGAAACCGTCGATGCCGAATTCGTCGATCCAGCGGCCATAAATGTCGATGAACCCCTCGACGACGCTCGGATGCTCGGTCGCCAGATCGTCGAGCCCGGCAAAATCGCCATAGAGCGCCGACTCGCCGACCCAGTCGCTGTTGCCGCGATTGTGGTAGTAAATGGGATCGTTGAGCCAGGCGGGCACCTTCACCCGCTCATCGCCCTTCGGCACCACCGGCGTGTAGGCGAAGCGCGGGTCGGTCAGCTTCGCCCAATTTTCCGCGCTCGGATCATGGTCGCCCGAAAAGCCCGGATTGATCGGCGCGCCGTCCACGCCGCCGCGCCGCGAAAAGGGATAGTCGGCGAGGCTGCGATATTTGTAGCCCGCCCCCTCGCCCTCGGCATAGCGGATCACGTCGGCGGTGTGGTTGGTGATGATGTCCATATAGACCTTCATCCCGCGCGCATGCGCCGCGTCGACAAAGGCCTTGAACTCGGCATTGGTGCCGAAATGCGGATCGACCCGGGTGAAGTCGGTGACCCAATAGCCGTGATAGCCCGCGCTCTCGTCGCCCTTCGGCCCCTGCACCGGCTTGTTCCTGAAGATCGGCGCGAACCAGATCGCGGTCGCCCCCAGCCCCTCGATATAGTCGAGCCTCTTGGTCAGCCCGGCAAGGTCGCCGCCATGATAGAAACCCCTGGCCGCCGGGTCATAACCGGTCGCCAGCCGGTCGCCCTCGAGGCCGCCCCGGTCGTTCCGCGCATCGCCATTCTCGAAGCGGTCGGGCAGCACGAAATAGACGATCTCGTCACTCGCCGGGCGCGCCCGCACCTCTTCCACCTGCGCGGCGGCGGGGAGCGGCGCCAGCAACAGCGCGAGCGGGCCCCAGAAACGATCGGCGCGGCGGATCATGCGGGGACGCCGATCGGGCGGGTCGCGGCGAGGAAGCGGTCATAGCTTTCCATCTGCGCGACCTCGCGGTCGATCATCAGCGAAATGCCGGCGAGATATTGTGCGAGTTCGGCCTCGCCGATGCCGTCCGCCAGCGGATGCCAGCGGCGCGGTTCGATCCCCTGCCCGACCATCACCTGCAGCCAGCCCGATTCGGTGAACAGTTCCTCATGCTCGCGAAAGATCAGCCCCTGCGCGCGGAACAGCTCGATCTTGGCCGCCAGCGTGTCGGGGACCTCGACCGCCGCCCGGTCGCGCCAATATGGGGTGTCGTCGCGTTCGGTCGCCTTGAAGTGGAGGATGATGAAGTCGCGGATGCGCTCCCATTCGAAATCGCTCTGCCGGTTGAACTCGGCGGCGACGGCGGGGTCGGCGGCACCCGAAGGCAGCATCTTCAGGAGACGCGAGATGCCCGCCTGCACCAGATGGATGCTCGTCGATTCGAGCGGTTCCATGAAACCGCTCGCCAGCCCCAGCGCGACGACGTTGCGGTTCCAATGCTTGCGCCGCTTGCCGCTGGTGAAGCGCAGCCGGTTCGGCTCGGCCTGCGCCGGGCCGTCGAGATTGGCGAGCAGGGTCGCCTCCGCGTCGTCGTCGGAAATATGGTCCGAGCAATAGACATAGCCGTTGCCGATGCGATGCTGCAGCGGGATGCGCCATTGCCACCCCGCCGCGCGCGCGGTCGCGCCGGTCCAGGGTAGCTGCGGCGTATCGCCATGCGCGCACGGCACCGCGACCGCGCGGTCGTTGAGCAGCCAGCGCGACCAGTCGTCATAGCCGGTTTCGAGCGCACCCTCGATCAGGAGGCCGCGAAAGCCCGAACAGTCGATGAAGAAATCGCCGTCGAAGGCGCGGCCGTCGGTCAGCGTCACGCCCGCGACATGGCCGCTCGCCCCGTCGCGCCGCACGTCGGCGACCTTGCCCTCGACACGCTCGACACCGCCCGCCTCGGCCCGGCGGCGCAGATACGCGGCATAGAGCGCGGCGTCGAAATGATAGGCATAGGGCATTTCGAGCAGATAGGGTGAGGTGCGCGGCGCCCCGCGCTGCATCCGCCGCGCGTGCGCGGCCTGCTCGTTCAGCGAATAATGATCGAGGCTGTTGGCGACGCCCGCCGCGCGCGCGCGCAGCCAATAATGGTGGAATTCGAGCAGGCCGAGCCCGCGCCCGATCGCGCCGAAGGCGTGCATGTAGCGATGGCCGAGCCGCGTCCAGTCGCTGAATTCGATACCGAGCTTGATCGTCCCCTGCGTCGCGGTCAGGAATTCGTTCTCGTCGATCCCCAGCGCGTCGTTGAACAGGCGGATTTGCGGGATCGTCGCCTCGCCGACGCCGACGGTGCCGATCTGGTCCGATTCGATCAGCCGGATCGACCAGCTTTCGGGCAGAAAGCGGCGCAGACAGGCCGCGGCCATCCAGCCCGCCGTGCCTCCGCCGATGATGATGATCCGCATGGGGTTCATTTGATCAGTCCGCGCCGCTCTGCGCAACAAAGGGTGTGGGGGCGGCGCGACCCTGCCGCCCCCACGAGGGAGAGATCAGAATTTGAACGAGGCACCCGCGAGGAAACGGCGGCCATAGACCTGATAGTCGATCACCGCGCGCGCATCGCGCGGATCGTCGGTGACGAAAGGTTCGTCGGTCAGATTCTGCCCCTGGACAAAGATCGACAGGCCTTCGAGCGCGCTGCCGGGCTGGAAATCATAGCCGATCTGCGCGTCGATGATCGTTTCGCTGCGCGCCCGGCGCCGCACGCGCGCACCGCCGAAGCCCGAAAGCTCGCCGACGAAGCTCGACCGGTAGCGCGCGCTGGCGCGGGCATTGAAACCCCATTTCTCGAAATAGGCGGTGCCGTTGGCGACCCATTTCGAATAGCCGGGGATATCTTCCGCCGGGGCGCCGGGGGTCGGCTGGATCTTGGTCTTGGTATAGGACGCGCCGCCGGTGATCCCGAAACCGTCGAGCGCCGAAATGAACGTGCCGAACGGCAGCGTGCCTAGCCAGTTCGGCGCCATAGATCTTGCCGCCCTCGCCGTTGATCGGCGCATTCACCGTGCCGAGGTAATTGACGATGATCGGCAGGCCGTTCGGATCGTCGCCGACCGGCGCGATCGGATAGTTCGAGAAGTCGAACGGGATTGCCTGATTATAGATGTAGCTCTTCAGATCCTTGTAGAAGAGCTGCAGCGCGACATAGCCAGACGATCCGAAATATTTCTCGACCGTCAGGTCGGCCGCATTGGCGCGCCAGGGACGGAGATAGGGGTTGCCGGTATCGCCGCGCACGACCGCGCATTGGCGGCCGGTCGGGCAGACCATGCCGCCGGGATCGCCGACCGTCGTGCCGTATGACAGGCTCGCGCGCATGTCGTCGAGCCGCGGCCGGATGACCTCACGCGCAAGGCCGATGCGGAAGACGAAATCGCTGGCGGTGCGCAGCGACAGGTTGAGGCTGGGCAGCACGTCGACATAGTCGGTGCTTTCGCGACGCGGGATGCCCTGGATGTTCGGCGATCCGTTGGGGTTGGTACCGATGAAGGACGCGCTGGCGCCGTTCGAATTCTGGTCGGTGAAGATCGCCTGCACGCCGACATTGCCGGTCAGCACCGACGACCCGAGTTCCTGGTCGATGTTCGCCTGGATATAGGTGGTCATCAGTTTTTCGGAGACGTCATAGGCCTTGACCACGACGTCGCCATAGGGGTTCGCCACCAGCCTGTAGATGCCGCCCGCGAGCAGGTCGCGCGGGTCGTAGCTGACCACCGGCCCCAACCCGAGGTAGGACAGGTTGGTGGTGCCGAGGCGATATTGTTCGGGGATCGGCAGGCTGGTGAGGCCGTCGGTGTTGGCGACCAGGCCGACGAAGGCCTCGTCGGGCACCAGGCTCTTCTTGCGGTCGGTATAGTTCACGCCGAACTGCACCGATTTCAGGAAGCCCTCGAGCTCGCGTTCGACCTCGACGCGATACTGCCACAGTTCGTCCTCGATGATGCGGTTGTTGTAATAGCCGTCCTGACCGCCGCGGATGCGGTCGCCGTTGACCGCGGTCTGGTCGCCGCCCCAGCCGAGCGGGCTGGTGAGCTGGATCAGATTATAGTCGCCATAGTTCAGCGTCGGCGAAAAGACGGTGCCGTTCCGGTCGCTGGTGAAGCCGATCGTGTCGACCGCGCCGACCCCGCCGCCGCGGCCCGTACCGGCATTGCTTTCGAGGATCAGCTCGTTGCGGTCGGTCTTCGACATGCTGATGTCGACATAGGCGTTCCAGCCGTCGTCGCCCTGCCATTTGTTGTTCCAGCCGAAGCTGTAGAGCTTGGCCTTGCGCTCGAACACGTCGTTGCGCACGACGCCCTCGACATTGGTGAAAGTGCCCGCGCGGGCGAAGACATATTCGCCGCTGTCGTCGATGTCGGTGACAGTGACGCCGGCGCCGCCGAAGGCGAGCGGCAGTTCGATGCCGCGCTTGATCTGGTCGTCCTTGAAGTCCGAATAGAAGGCGTCGAAGGTCGAGGTGAAATTGGGGCTCGGCTGCCATTGCAGCGTGCCCTGGAGGCCCAGGCGCTTGAGCTGGGTCGAGGTCGCATAGCTTTTCGACCCGCCGATCACGACCGGGCTCGCGGCGGTACCGTCGCCGGCATAGCCCCAGGCGTTGAATTCCTGGATCTGATAGGGCTCGTCGAGATAGGAGGCAGCAAGCGCGATGCCGATCGTGTCGTTCGCGAACTGGTCGACGTAGCTGCCGTTGACGCGGTAGCCATATTTGTTCGAACCGGCGTTGAGCTTGCCGAGGTCGGCCCAGACGCCGCGCCCGCCGATCGAGACGACGCGCTTGCCATAGTCGAGCGGGCGGATCGTCCGCATGTCGACGGTCCCCGACAGCCCCTGGCCAATGATCGACGCCATCGGCGACTTGTAGACGAGCACCTGGCTCACGACTTCGCTGGGATATTGGTCATATTCGACCGCGCGATTGTCGCCGGTCGAGGTCTGTTCGCGACCGTTGAGCAGCGTCGTCGAGAAGTCGGGAGCGAAGCCGCGGATCGAGATCGAATTCGAGCGGCCCGAGACGCGCTGCGAGGTCAGGCCCGGCAGGCGCGCGATCGCTTCGGCGATCGAGGCGTCGGGCAGCTTGCCGATATCCTCGGCCGACACCGATTCGACGACCTGGTCGCGGCTCTTCTTGGCGTTGACGGCGCTCTGCAGGCTGGCGCGAAAGCCGGTGACGACGATAGCATCTTCACTGCCTTCTTCGGTGCCGGCGGCGGGATCGCTGTCCTGCGCCATCGCGGCGTCCGGCACGATGGCGGTCAAGGCGAGTCCGAGCGCGATGGCGCTGGCACCGCGGCTGAAAATCTTCGGCTTGGTCATTCTGGTTCCCCTGGTGCGATGGGCCGGTTTGACCATGCGACAGCAAGGGGGCGGCGCGCCTGCGCCGCACGGCATCCTCACCGAAGCGTGGGTTTTTCCCATCTGCCCCCCGCAATTGGAACCAATCGGCGGCGCTCGCCATAGGGTATACGTATACGCATATTATGCAGCCGGGGCCGCTGTCGCGAAAATATCACAGACACGCGCCGCCCGCCGACGCCGCTTGGCAGGCTGTCGCGCGAGCGCTAACCTGCGGGGACAGGGCGCCGGCAACAAGGCACCCGCGACAGGAGAGGAGCATGGGGCGACCGCCCTCGGCCAAGCCAACGAGCTTCGACATCGCCTATCTGGCTAGCTGTGTCGCAGCCCACCGTCAGCCGCGCGCTGCGCGGCAGCAAATCGGTGAGCGCCGCGACCCGCGCCAATATCGAGCGCATCGCGCGCGAGCTCAACTACACCGTCGACAAGAACGCATCGAGCCTGCGCTCGCAGCGCACCCACACGCTCGCCTTGCTCTTCTTCGAGGACCCCACCCCCGACGAGTCGATGATCAACCCCTTCTTCCTGTCGATGCTGGGATCGATCACGCGGCAATGCGCGCTGCGCGGATACGACCTGCTGATCAGTTTCCAGCAGATGCACAACGACTGGCACGTCGCCTATCAGGACAGCCACCGGTCGGACGGCATCATCCTGCTCGGTTATGGCGACTATCAGACCTATCGGGCAAAGCTCGAGCATCTGGTCGAGATGGACACGAAATTCGTGCGCTGGGGCTCGGTGTCGGACGACGGCATCGGGCTGACCGTCGGTTCGGACAATGTCGGCGCGGGGCGACAGGCGGGCGACCATCTGATCGAAATCGGGCGCAGGTCGATCGCCTTTCTGGGCGATGCGTCCGACCATGCGCCCGAATTCCAGGATCGCTATACCGGGCTGTGCGAAGCGATGCGGGCGGCCGGTCTCGCTCCCGATCCCGCGCTGCAGCGCGACGCGGTCTCGTCGGAGGAATCGGGCTATGCGGCCGCACGGGCGCTGCTCGCCGCAGGCAAGCCTTTCGACGCGATCTTCGCGGCCAGCGACCTCATCGCCATCGGCGCGATGCGCGCGCTGGGCGAGGCCGGCCTGCATATGCCGCGCGATGTCGCGATCATCGGCTTCGACGACATCCCGGCCGCGGGCCTGACCTCGCCCACGCTGACGACGGTGATGCAGGACATGAAGGGCGCCGGCGAATTGCTGGTCGACGCACTGCTCCGCCGCATCGACGGCCAGCCAGCCGAACGGCGCGTGCTGCCGACTCGGCTGATCGAGCGCCAGAGCACAGCGGTCTGACGCCAACGTATTCGTATGCCTGACTTGCCCTGCCCCATGCGGCGCTGCAAGACCCGGTCGCTGAACGGGCGCTACGCGCGGACCGACGGGGAGAGAGCGATGGAAAAGCCACGCCAGGGCTTTTGGGGCCTGTGGAACATCAGCTTCGGCTTTTTCGGCATCCAGATCGGCTTCGCGTTGCAGAACGCCAATATGAGCCGGATCTTCCAGTCGCTCGGCGCCGACCTCGACCGCCTGCCCGGCCTGTGGGTGGCGGCGCCGCTGACCGGATTGCTGGTCCAGCCGATCGTCGGGCACCTCAGCGACCGGACCTGGCTCGGGCGGCTCGGGCGGCGGCGGCCCTATTTCCTCGCTGCGGCGCGATTCTCGCCGCCTTCGCACTGTTCGTGATGCCCGAAAGCCCGGCGGTGTGGTTCGCCGCGATGATGCTCTGGCTGCTCGACGCGTCGCTCAACATCTCGATGGAGCCGTTCCGCGCCTTTGTCGGCGACATGCTGCGCAAGGACCAGCACAGCATCGGCTATGCGGTGCAGACCGCCTTCATCGGCGCGGGCGCCGTCGTCGGCTCGCTGTTCCCACCCTTCATGGAGGCGCTGGGGGTCGCCAACACCGCGCCGCCGGGGCAGATCCCGGACACGGTGCGCTACGCCTTCTGGTTCGGCGGCGCGGCGCTGTTCGCCTCGGTGCTGTGGACCGTGCTGACCACCGACGAATATAGCCCGGACCGGATGCGGCAATTCGCCACGAGCGGCGATGGGCCGGAGGGTGGCCATGCCATGCGCGCGCTCGCCTCGCGAGGCTATGCGGGCGGCCTGCTGTGGATCGCCGCTCGGCGCCGTGGTCTTCTATCTGACCGGGCGCCTCGGCCTGCTGCGCGAGGTGTCGCTGCTCGCCGCGCTGCTCGCCGCCTATGGCATCGCCAGCATCGTCGCGATCGCCCTCGCCAGAGCAGGGCACACGACCAACATGCTGTCGAGCATCGTCGGCGATTTTTCGGGCATGCCGCCGCTGATGAAGCGGCTGGCGCTGGTCCAGTTCTTCAGCTGGTCGGCGCTGTTCATCATGTGGATCAACACCACCCCGATCGTCGCCCAATATCATTTCGGGTCGCCCGACGCCGCGACCGCCGCCTATCAGGCCGGGGCGAACTGGGTCGACAAACTGTTCGCCGTCTACAATGGCGTCGCGGCGATCGCGGCGCTGACGCTGCTCCCCTGGCTGGCCCGCCGCATCGGGTCGGCGCGGACGCATATCGCGGGGCTGGTGTCAGGGGCGATCGGCTATGCCAGTTTCTTCCTGATCCGCGACCCGAACCTGCTGATCGCCAGCGAGATCCTCATCGGCATCTTCTGGGCCTCGGTGCTCGCCATGCCCTATGCGATCCTCGCTTCCAGTCTGCCGCAGGCGAAGCTCGGCATCTATATGGGGCTGTTCAACGTCTTCGTCGTGCTGCCGCAACTGCTGGTCGCCACCGTCATGGGGTCGATCATGCGGCACTTCTTCCCCGGCGAGCCGATCTATTCCATGCTGTTCGCTGCGGCGACCCTGCTGCTCGCGGCCCTCGCCATGCTGCGCGTCATTCCGCTGGCTCCGCAGCGTTAGACCGACGCTTCGGCGCTTGGCATGGCGCCCGATTGCTGCTTTGGCGGATCGGCAAAGCAGACGAGGGAAGCGGCAATGACGGCTTGGGATGATTGGATCGGGCGCAGCATCGTCCAGCGCGACAGGTTGACCCCGGCGGCGCTGGCGCGCTTTCGCGCGACGCTCGACAGCGATGCGGCGGGCGAGGTCGCGAACCAGGCGATCCACTGGTGCCTGTGCCTGCCCGACGCGCCGACGGCGGCGCTGGGATCGGACGGCCATCCGCTGCGACAGGACGATCCGGGCAGCTTCATGCCGCCGATCCCCCTGCCGCGCCGCATGTGGGCAGCCAGCGATGTGCGTTTCCTGGCGCCGATCGCGGTGGGCGCGGCGATCGAGCGAACCTCGACGATCGCCGCGATCAACGAAAAGACCGGCGGCACGGGCCAGCTCGTCTTCGTCGAGGTCGAGCATGAAACGCGCGCCGGCGATGCAGTCGCGGTGCGGGAGCGCCAGACGATCGTGTTTCGTGCCCCCGCCCCGGGAGCGCCGCCTGCCCCCGCCCCCGAGCCCGTTGGCGAACCCGACCTGTCGGGCTGGACATGGCGGCGCGACGTGCTGCCGAGCGAGGCGATGCTGTTCCGTTATTCGGCGCTGACCTTCAACAGCCACCGCATCCATTACGACCTGCCCTATGCCCGCGATGAAGAAGGGTATCGCGGCCTCGTCGTGCACGGCCCGCTGACCGCGACGCTGCTGCTCGACCTCGCCCAGCGCGAGCTCGGTGCCAATGCGCTGACCGGCTTCACGATGCGCGCGCAGGCGCCGGCCTTCGTCGGCGAGCCGCTGCATCTCGTCGGGCGGACGAAGGAGGGCGGCTGGGAAATGGCGGCGATCGGCCCCGACGGGCGGACGATCATGGCGGCGGAGGCGAAGGCATGAGCGAACTGGTCTTGCGCGAAGACAGCGACGGGATCGCGACGCTGACGCTCAACCGCGCCGACAAGCGCAACGCGCTCAATCTTGCGCTGTGGGGCGAGCTGGAGGCGCATGTCGATGCGATCGCGGCGGCGGGCGACGCGATCGGCGTCGTGGTGCTGCGCGCGAACGGCGCGGTCTTCTGCGCGGGCAACGACCTCAAGGAGCGCGAGGCGAAGGCGCCGCGGCGCTTCTATCAGGCGTCGATCGTCACCAGGCTCGCCGAGCTGGCGCAGCCGGTGATCGTCGCAGTTCAGGGCGGCTGCTTTACCGGCGGGCTCGAGCTGGCGCTGGCGGGCGACATCATTGTCGCGGGCGAAAGCGCGCTTTTCGCCGACACGCATGGCAAGTTCGGGCTGGTGCCCGCATGGGGGATGAGCCAGCGCTTGCCACGCCGCGTCGGCGATTGGAAAGCACGCGAGATGAGCTTCACCGGCCTGCCGGTGGACGGGCGCGAGGCGGCGCGGATCGGCCTCGCCAACCATTGCGTCGCCGATGCCGATCTGGAGGCCACGACACGCGCGGCTCGCCGAAGCGATCGCGGCGCAATCGCGGCACAGCGTCTTCGCCTACAAGCGGCTCTACCGCGAGCAGGCGGACCTGCCCCTGGGTGCGGGACTGGCGCACGAGGTGTTCAACAGCGCCGGGGTCGCGCCGGACTTTGCGGAGCGGGTGGCGAAGCAGTTTTAGCGCAACGTCGAGTTAGCGCATCCGGAGTAGGGAGCGGGCGATCCGCCATAGCCCGTTCCCCGGCGAAGGCCGGGGTCCAGAGCGGTAGAACGCTCGGCGTTGCGTTGTTACGCTCTGGACCCCGGCCTTCGCCGGGGATCAGTTCCGATATGTCCGCCAAAGCCCGAAAACGACCGCTAACCGATCGCCTTCCCCTCCTCGATGCTCGCCCATTGGCGCCCATCATGCCCGAAGAGGATATGCGCGCCCGCCCGCCGCTGGCGCCGCAGATAGTCCATCGTGCGCAATCCCGCTTCACGGTCCACCACCGCCCGTTGCAGCACCATCAGGTCGAGATTGCGCTCGGTATAGCAACAGTCCGCCGCGAGCAGCACCTCGCGCCCGCTCGGCAACTTGACGATCGCGCTCTGGTGCCCCGGCGTATGGCCGTAGGTCGGCACGATCCGTACGCTGCCGTCGCCGAACAGATCGAGTTCGCCGTCGATCGCCCTCACCGGCTGGCCGGTGGCATAATCGACCGCTTCATAGAGCCCCGCCTCCTCGGTTGCCTGCGCCGCCGCCAATTCGCGCGATTGCACGATGATGCAGGCATTCGGCAGGCTGGCATTGCCGCCGGAGTGGTCGATGTGGAGGTGCGAGTTGACGACGTAGTCGATACTCGCGGGATCGACGTCGATGCTTTTCAGCCGCGCCGCGATCTCCTGCCCCTCGAAATATTGCAGGCCGAACTTGTTCGGCGGCAACGCATTTTCGAGGCTGCGGCGGTAGCGGACCCCCATGCCGGTGTCGAACAGCGCGCGGCCCTTCGGATGGTCGATCAGGTAGGAGGGCACGGGGCCTTTCAGATAGTCGCCCTCCTCACCTTCGATGAAATAGCCCGGCCGGCACTGGAACCAGCCGGTGTTGAAGGCATAGAGGCGGAGCGTATCGGTCACCGTTCGCGATAGTCGGGCGGCCGCTTGCCGAGGAACGCGGCGAGCGCTTCCCGATGATCCTCGGTCGCCGAGAGGATCACCTGCTGCCGGTCCTCGATCGCCATCGCCGCGTCCAGGCTTTGTGCGTCGATGTTGAGGTTCAGCGCCTGTTTCGACAGCCGCAGCCCCCAGGGCGCGGTCGCGAGCATCTCGTCGGCGAGCGCGAGGCCGCGGTCGAGCAGCGCTTCCTCTTCGACGATCTCGCTGATCAGCCCCGCCGACAGCGCGCGCTGCGCGTCGATGAAGCGTCCGGTCAGAATCATCTCGGAGGCAAGGCTGGCGCCGACGAGACGCGGCAGGAAATAGCTCGACGCCATGTCGCAGCCGCCCAGCCCGATGCGGATATAGGCGGCGTTGCAGCGAAAGCTCGGGCTGCCGTAACGCACGTCCGACGCGAGCAGCAGCGACAGCCCGCCGCCCGCCGCGGCGCCATGGCCGAGCGCGATGATCGGCTGCGGACAGGCGCGCATCTTGCGATAGATGTTGCCGATGCTCGTCTGGGTGCGCAGCGTGCGGAGCACCGGGGTCTCGTCGGTCGTACGGTCCTCCTGGATGTCGAGCCCGGCGCAGAAACCGCGCCCGGCGCCGCGCAGGATGACGACGCGCACCTCCTTGCGGTCCGCGAGCCCGGCGAAATAGGCGTTGAGCTCTTCGACCAGACCCTCGCTCAGCGCATTCAGCCGCTCGGGCCTGTTGAGCGTCGCGATCTCGACGGCCCCGCGCGTTTCGATCAGCAGTTCGCCGCTCACAAAGTCTGCCCGTCGTCGATGGTGAACACGGCGCCGGTGATGCCGAGCGCGGCATCGGAACAGAGCAGCAGCAAGGGCGCGTGCAGGTCGGTCGCCGGACGCAGGCGCTGGCGCGGGAAGCTCTTCACCATCGCGCCGCCGACGTCGCTTTCCAACAGCTCATGGGTCATTTCGGATTCGAAATAGCCCGGCTGGATGACATTGACGCTGATCCCGCGCCGCGCCCATTCGCGCGCGAGCGCCTTGCCGAGATGGCGCACCGCCGCCTTGGTCGCCCCATAGACCGAGGTCGCGGCAAAGACCTTCTCGGCGGTGATCGAACCGATCAGGACGATGCGGCCATGCTGCTTCTCGCGGGCCCCCGCCTTGTCGAGGCGCCGGGCGCCCTCGGTCGCGGTCAGGAAGACGCCGCGGACATTGGCGGCGTGGAGGAAATCGACCTCGTCGACCGACAGGCCCATCGCCAGCTTCTCGGTCGCGACGCCGGCGTTGGCGACGATCGTATCGACCGTGCCGAAGGCGGCCTCGGCGGCGTCATAGGCGGCTTTGGTCGAAGCCTCGTCGGTGACGTCCATCGAAACCGGAACCGCCTGCCCGCCCGCCGCGGTGATGTCGGCGACCTGTTCGGCGAGCTTGTCGGCGCGGCGCGCGGCGAGCACGACCTTGGCACCGGCGGCGGCGAGCGCCTTGGCGAAGCCGGCGCCGAGTCCGGAAGAGGCGCCGGTGACAAGCGCGACGCGGCCCGTCAGATCGAACTTGGGTTGCTCCGCCATCGTCTCTCCCTCTTTGATTAGCCTGCTCAGCATTGGCTGCGACCGGCGGCGGCGTCAACCGGCGAGAGGCGCCCGCCAAAAGAGAACAAAAGGGGATTGACGGCCCGGTCATGTTCCACTAATGTTCTCATCGTGCACACACAACCTCATCCCCCGCCGCGGCTGCCTGGCGCGGCGGGCGGGGGATAAAGGGTTGCCGGATCAGCGCCCCTCGGGCGGTTTCACGATATAGCGGTCGCGATCCTCGACGGGGACATTGCCCTGGATCATATGCCGCGTCGCATAGACGCCGTCGCAAATCTCGATGTCGAAGCGTTCACGATCGCGCCGCCGCGTTTCCTCCATGATGTCGGCGATCGCATCGTCGTCGACCTCCATCCGCCGTAGCGCCTCCTCCGCCAGGACAAGCGCCGATTCGAAGGTTTCGCGAACCTGGTAATCGACCCCGGCGTGGATCAGCTCGATCGCATGTTCGCGGTCGTAGGAACGCGACAGCACGGGGGTATGGGGAAATTCCGCCTTCAGCAGCTCGACGATCTTCAGCGTCGCCTCGCGGTCGTCGGTCGCGACGATGATCAGCTTGGCCTTATGCGCCCCCGCGGCGTGCAATATGTCGAGCCGGGTGCCGTCGCCGTAATAGATTTTGAACCCGAAGGCCATGGATTCGCGGATCGCCTCGGTATCGGTGTCGATCAGCGAGATCGAGCAGCCGTTGGCGAAGAGCGGCTGGCTGACGATCTGCCCGAAGCGGCCGAAGCCGATCATCAATATGTTGGCGCGCAGATCGTCGGCGACGTCGAGATCGTCGGTCGATTCCTCCCGCCCGGACGTCAGGCGGTCGTGGAGGATGATCATGATCGGCGTCAGCACCATCGACACGATGATGATCGCGGTCAGGATCGCGTTGCTTTCCGCATCGATGATCCCGACGCTCGCGGCGGACGCGTAGAGGACAAAGGCGAACTCGCCGCCCTGCGCCATCAGCACCGCGCGCTCGGCCGCCTCGGCATGGTTCGCCTTCATCAGGCGGGCAACGCCATAGATGACGACCATCTTGAGCGTCATATAGGCGGTCACCGACACCGCGATCAGCCCGAGATTCGCGGCGACGACATTCAGGTCGAGCGCCATGCCGACGCCGAGGAAGAAGAGGCCGAGCAGGATGCCGCGAAACGGTTCGACATCGGCCTCGAGCTGGTGCCGGAACGAGGATTCGGACAGCAGCACCCCCGCCAGGAAGGCCCCCATCGCCATCGACAGCCCCGCCGTCTGCATCGCGAGCGCCGACCCGAGCACGACGAGCAGCGCCGCCGCGGTCATTACCTCGCGCGCCTTGGCGCGGCCGAGCAGCCGGAACATCGGATCGAGCAGATAGCGCCCCGCGAGCACAAGCCCGGCGATCGCCGCAAGCCCGATGCCGACGGCCAGCAAGCGGTCGGCGGTCGACACCGCCTCGCCGCCCGGCGCCAGAAAGGCGACAAGCGCGAGCAGCGGGACAATCGCCAGATCCTCGAGCAGCAGGATCGCGATGATCCGCCGCCCCTTGGGCGCGCCGAGCGCGCGCCGCTCGTCGAGCATCTGCATCACGATCGCGGTCGAGGTGAGCACGAAGCCCGTCCCCGCGACGAAACTCGCCGCGACGGGATAGCCGAGCACGAGTCCGACGCAGATCAGCAGCGCGATCGCCCCGCCGACCTGCGCGACGCCGAGCCCGAATATCTCGCCGCGCATCGCCCACAGCCGCGATGGCTGCATCTCCAGCCCGATGATGAAGAGGAACATGACGACGCCGAGCTCGGCGACGTGCAATATCGTCTGGGCATCCGAAAACAGCCCGAGGCCGAAGGGTCCGATCGCGAGCCCCGCAGCGAGATAGCCGAGCACCGATCCCAGCCCGAGCCGCTTGAACAGCGGCACCGCGATCACCGCGGCCGCGAGCAGCACGACGATCGGCACGATGTCGAACCCGTGCGCGGCGGCTTCGGCGGCGTGCGTTGCGGTCTCGGCGGCCATGGGATCCCCTTTGCCCGGTCGTCAAAACGATGGCTTAGGGCAGGATGGCCGATATCTCCACCCCCCGAGGGCCGCTAGAAATCGAAACCGGCCTGCGCCTGGTCCCTGGCGGTTGCCGCCCCTTTCCGCGTCGGCGGCTCGATCGGGACGCCTTCGAGCGCGAGCATCCGCGCTTTCGATGCCGATCCGCCGGGCGCCGAAAAACCGCCGATCCGGCCACCCGCGCCGGTGACACGGTGGCACGGCACGATCAGCGGTATCGGATTTTGCGCCATCGCCCGACCGACGTCGCGCGCATATTCGGGACCGGCGCCAAGCGCCTTCGCCACCGCGCCATAGGTCGTCGTCTCGCCCCATCCGAGCGTGCGGACAAATGCGTAGGCGCGCTCGAAAAAGGGCGTTTGTTCGCCCATGTCGACCGGGACCGCGCCGAAGTCGATCCGTTCACCGGCGAAATAGCGCGCCACGGCCTCCACGACCGGCCGGACATGCGGCGGCGGCACGACCGGACGCGCGGCCGGAAAACGGCGCACCAGCGACCGCTCCGCCTCACGCGCGGCCGGGGCGGGCAGGCGCAGGCAGCAGATGCCGCGCGCGCTCCAGCCGACGGCGGCCACGCCGGCGACGGTGTCGAACATATGATAATCGATCCGCATTGCCATGGCGGGTCCGATATCGGCGGATCGCCGCCCGAATGCAACGGCGCCAGGGGTCGTTTCGCGGAACACACCGGCTGGCTGGGGCGGCAGGATTCGAACCTGCGAATGGCGGCATCAAAAGCCGCTGCCTTACCGCTTGGCGACGCCCCAACGGGCCGGTGCGACGCGCGCTCTAGAACGCGCCGCTGCAGCTATTGCAAGGCAGCCCTTAGAGCCGCGTCACCCAGCCGTGCGGGTCGGCGGCACGGCCGCGCTGGATATCGACGAGCCTGTCCTTGAGCATCGCGGTCACCTGTCCGGGGCCGTGCGGCGCCGATGGTGAAGCTGCCTTGTCCGCGCGTCACCTTGCCGACCGGAGTCACCACCGCCGCGGTGCCGCAGGCAAAGCTCTCGGTCAGCTTTCCGCTCTCCGCATCGGCCTGCCACTGGTCGATCGCATAGGGCTCCTCGCGCACCGTCAGCCCGGTATCGCGCGCCAGCGCGATGATCGCGTCGCGGGTGATGCCGGGCAGGATCGTGCCGGTCAGCGGCGGGGTGACGAGGCTGCCGTCGGCGAACACGAAGAACATGTTCATGCCGCCCAGTTCCTCGATCCAGCGATGCTCGGCGGCGTCGAGGAAGACGACCTGGTCGTGACCCTTCGCGATCGCCTCGCGCTGCGCGACGAGGCTCGACGCGTAATTGCCGCCGCATTTGGCGGCGCCGGTGCCGCCCGGCGCGGCGCGCGTATAATGGTCCGATACCCAGAGCGAGATCGCCGGGGCGCCCGACTTGAAATAATTGCCGACCGGCGAGGCGATGACGAGAAAATGATATTCGGCGGCGGGCTTCACGCCGAGGAACACCTCGCTCGCGTACATGAACGGACGCAGATAGAGCGCGCCGCCCGCCACCGGCGGGAACCAGCTCGGCGTCCGCCGCGACGATCTCCTTCACCGCGGCAATGAACAATTCCTCGGGCAGTTCGGCCATCGCCATGCGGCGCGCGCTGGCGTTGAAGCGTGCGGCATTGGCATCGACCCGGAACAGCGCCATCGACCCGTCGTCGAGCCGGTACGCCTTCAGTCCTTCAAAGATTTCCTGCGCATAATGGAGCACCGCGGTCGCCGGATCGAGCGTCAGCGGGCCGCGCGGCATCACCTGCGCATCGTGCCAGCCCTTGTCCTCCGAATAGCGGATCGACACCATATGATCGGTGAAGACGCGCCCGAAAACCGGGTCGGCGATCGCCGCCGCGCGTACCTCGTCCGCGACCTTGTTCGGGTGCGGAAGGCGGGCGAAGGCGGGAAAGGACATGCGGAAACCTACTCGGTCAGGGGTGAATCACGCGCGCCTCTTGCCAAAGCACGGCCCTTCGCGCAACGCTAGTGACCATGCCGAACGATAATTTTCTTTCACAGGTCCCCACGGCTTCGGCTCTTTTCTTGCGCGAGGCGGAAGTACGCCGCGGCATCGAATTTCTGTTTTTCGCCCATGCGGCGCTGTGGCGATCGATCGACGCGCGACTCGCCGAAGCGGGGCTGGGGCGCGCGCACTATCGCGCCCTGTACTTCGTCGCGCGCTCAGCCGGGGCTGACGATTTCGGACCTGCTCGCCTTGCTCGGCATCACCAAACAGTCGCTGGGGCGGGTGGTGAAGGAGCTGGAAGCGCGCGGCCTGATCGCGACGCGGCCCGGCGGGCGCGACCGGCGCGCGAAGGAATTGCGGCTGACCGAAGCGGGCCGCGCGGCCGAGGCGGCGATCTTCGACCTGCTCCGCGACGCGATGAGCCACGCCTATACGCAGGCGGGGCAGCAGGCGGTGACCGGATTCTGGCAGGTCAGCGAGGCCCTGCTGCCGCCGCGCGAGCGCGAGCGGGTGGGGAAATTGGGGGGCGAATCCTGACCGCCGCCCCCGCCGTGCCGGAGCGGCGTCAGCTTTCCCTGCGCGCGATGTCGGCGAGTTCGCGGCCGCGGTCGCGGGCGGCGCGCAGGACATTGGTCATCAGCGCCACCAGCTGGCCGCCCTCGTCGAGGACGTCGAGCCCGGCCTGCGTCGTGCCGCCCTTGCTCGCGACCTGCGCCACGAGGGCGCCCGGCTTTTCGGCGCTGTCGGCGAGCAAGGCGACCGAGCCGCCGAAGGTCGCGGTGGCGAGCGCCAGCGCGTCCTCGCTCGACAGGCCCAGGCGCTCGCCCGCCGCGGCATAGGATTCGATCAGGCGGAAAACGAAGGCCGGGCCGCTGCCGGTGAAGGCGGTGACCAGATCCATCGTCGAATCGTCGGCGAGCGGCACGACCTGGCCGAGCGGCTTGAGCAAGGCGGCGACCGCCCTGTCGTCGGTGCGGCCGAGGCTGGCGACCGCCGACACGCCGGCGCCGATGCGCGCGGCGAGGTTGGGCAGGATACGGACATGCGCCCGGGCATCGGGGAAACGCGCCGCAAGATCGGCGAGCGAGACGCCGGCGAGGATCGAGAGCAGATGGACGTCGTCACCGACCTGCGGCGCGAGGTCTGCGGCGACGTCGCCGAGTTGCTGCGGCTTCATGCCGAGCATCACCCAGTCGGCGCTGCCGCCCGCTGCCTGCCACTCGGCAAGTGACGCATGGTGGGCGATCCCCTCGCGGGGCGCGGCGACCGGATCGACGATCGCCACCCGCGCCGGGTCGAGTCCTTCCGCGAGCCAGCGGTCGAGCATCGCCCCCGCCATATTACCGCACCCGACGAGCAGCAGCGTGCCGGGGAAAGTCCGCAATGATTTTGCCATGATCCTGTCTTTTCGTTCCTTAACGGCAACTGCTCTCGGGCCCCGACAGCAGGTCGAGACAGCGGCCGTCGATCTTGGTGGCGTCGACCGGCAGGCCGACCAGGCCGGCCAGCGTCGGCAGGATATCGACCGTCATCACCGCATTGGGCTGTTCGAACCCGGCCAGCCCCTTGCGCCAGAAGAGCATCGGCACGCGGCGGTCATAATCCCACACCGACCCGTGGGTCGCGACATAGCCGAGGCCCGATTCGGGGATCGGCGTCACCCGCGGCTTGAGCACGACGAGGAAATCGCCCGACCGCTGCGGATTGTACGACGCACGCAGCTTGTCCATCAGGGTCCACACGTCGGGCGAGCGTTTCGATATCGGATATTGAGCGAGTTCCTCCGCCGTCACCACCGCCTCGACCTGCGGATGCGCGCGCCAGCGGGCGAGCAGTTCGTCCGACGCCGCCTTGCGCTGCGCCGGGGTCAGCGCCTTCGACAGATACATGTCGCCGAACGGGCCGTCGCTGTAGAGCAAGGGCTGCGGTAGGCCGAGCTTTTCGGCGACCGCCTTGCCCAGCTTGTCGGCGTCGAGCGCGGGATCGACGCGTTCGGCGGCGGGCCAGGCGTTCTGACGGTTGCGTTCGGGCAGGTCGTGGCCGCCATGGTCGGCGGTCAGCGCGACGGCATAGTCGATCCCCGTCGCGTCGAGCCGCACGAAGAAATCGCCGAGTTCGCGGTCGAGCCCCGCCATCTGCAGGCACATTTCGCTGCCTTCGGTGCCATAGGTGTGGCCGACATAGTCGGTGGCGGACAGGCCGACGATCAGCAGGTCGGTGGTGTCGCCCTCGCCCATCTTGCGCGCCGCGCGCAGCGCCGCCGCGGTCGCGAGCACCGCGCCGTCGGCCTCGGGCGAGGCCATGAAGCCGCGGAAATTATTGGCCTCACGCGCGAGGCGGCCGGTTCCCACGGTGCCGCCCTTGTCGATCGGGATCGCGATGTCCTTCGCCGCGCAATCGGCGGGCAGGGTGAGCGGCAGACGCGGCTGCGCCATCGCGGCGGCGATCGCGGCGCCCGCCTGCGCCGCGACGGGCGACAGCGCCGTGCCGCGATAGCTGGTGAGGCCGGTGGGCACGAGCCACATCAGCTCGTCGGCCCGATGCCCGCCCATCATGATGGCGGCGCGGTCCTTGCCAGCGACCGAGACGACCTGGGTTTCGGGATTGCGCGCCTTCATCAGGTCGCCGAGCGTCGGGACGAGCAGATGCTTCACCGACGCGGCATATTTGCCGCTGCCCGATGTCGTACCGGCGACGCTCTCGTCCTCGGCGCAATAGAGGCGCTTGTCCTCGCGCGCGGTCGACAGGTCGAAATAATTGTTCGCGATGATCCCCGTATGCGCGGGGTGATTGCCGGTCAGGATCGTCGAATGGCCGGGGCAGGTCTCGGTCGCGCCGTGCGACTGGTAACCCGAAGGGAAGACCACGCCCGAAGCGAGCCGCGCAAGACCGCCGGTGAAGCTGCCGCGATATTCGGCGAAGATGTCGGCGGAGAATTGATCGACCGCGACCATGACGATCAGCTTGGGCGGCGGGGTCGCAGCCGTAACCTTTTGCGCTGGCGGCGACGAATCCTGGGCAAGGCTGGTACCGGTTGCGGCCAGCGACAGCGTGGCGGCAAGGGCGAAGGTCAGGCGTTTGATCGTCACGGGCATCGTCTCCATGTCGGGGGCTTCAGCGCGGGCTGTCCTCTCGACGAAAGCTGCCTATATGGCAAGCCTTGAACGATGGATGGAAACCGCCGGGGCATGGTCCGTACTAGGAACAATATTGTGACAGCCGCGTGGCGCGCGATGCTGGCCGTGCTGGCGCTGGCGTTGCTGGCGCCGGGTCCGGCGCGGGCGCAAACGGTGAATATCACGCCGCAACTGGTGGCCGAAACCGCGGTCCCCGCGCCGGGAACGACCACGACCCTCGCCCTCGGCATGACCCCCGCCAAGGGCTGGCACGGCTATTGGCTCAACGGCGGCGACGCCGGATTCGGCATGTCGGTCGACTGGAACCTGCCCGAAGGGGTCGCGATCTCCGGCTTCCGCTATCCGGTGCCCGAAGCGCTGATGCTCTTCGGTATGATGAACCATGTGTATGAGCACCCCTATGCACTGCTCGCCGACATCGAGGTCGACAGGAGCGTCGCGCCGGGCAGCGATCTGACCTTGTCGGGGGTCGCCAACTGGCTGGCCTGTACCGACAAGGTGTGCGTTCCCGAAAAGGCGGTGGTCTCGGTCAAGCTGACCGCGGGCGACGGCACCATATCGGCGGCGTCGCGGGCGCGGTTCGACGCATGGCGGGCGCGGCTGCCGCAGCCGCTCGATCGCGCGGGCCATTGGGAACGGCGCGGCGATGTGCTGCGCTTCGACATTCCGCTGCCCGCGGGGGTTGCGATCAACGCGCCGCACCTGTTCCTCGAGACGCAAAATCTGATCGACTATCCGGCGCCGCAGACATTCAGCCGCAACGGCGACTGGATCGTCATCGAGACGCGCGCCAATGGCGATGCGACGGGACCGGCGAAGGGACTGGTCAAGCTCGCCGACGGGCGCGGGCTGACGGTGGACTTCGAACAGGCGGCGGTGCGGCCTGCGGGCAAACCGGTCGTCGGCGCCAGGCCGGGCATCGACATGGGACTGTTCTGGGCCGCGCTCGGCGGCGCGGTCCTCGGCGGGCTGATCCTCAACCTGATGCCGTGCGTCTTCCCGATCCTGAGCCTGAAGGCACTGAGCCTCGCGCGCTCGGGCGGCGATGCACGCGAAGCGAAGGGCGAAGCCGTCGCCTATACCGCCGGTGCGGTGCTGGTCTGCCTCGCGCTCGGCGGCGCGCTGCTCGCGCTGCGCGCGGCGGGCGAACAGGTCGGCTGGGCGTTCCAGTTGCAGCATCCGCTGAGCGTGTTCATCCTGCTGCTGCTCGCGGTGGCGATCACGCTGAACCTGCTCGGCGCCTATGAACTGCCCTCGTTCGGCGGCGGGCGGAAACTGGCGGGCCAAGGCGGCGCGGCGGGCGGTTTCTGGACCGGCGCACTCGCGGCCTTCGTCGCGACCCCGTGCAGCGGGCCGCTGCTCGGCGCCGCGCTCGGCGCGACGCTGGTGCTTCCGGCATGGGCCGCGCTGCCGATCTTCGGCGGGCTGGGGCTGGGGCTGGCCCTGCCCTTCCTCGCCATCGGTTTCCTTCCCGCGCTGCGCAACCGCCTGCCCAGGCCGGGGCCATGGATGGCGACATTCCGTAAGTGGATGGCGCTGCCGATGGGGATCACGGCACTGGCCCTTGCGTGGCTATTGTGGCGACAAGCGGGTGGCGCAGCGTGGCCGCCGGTGCTGGCCGCCGTGATCTGGTCCATCGTGCTTTTCAACGCGCTTGGCCGGCAACAGCGCGGGCGAACGAGCCGACGAACGGTCCTCTTTTTCCTGTTCGTCGCGGTCGCAATCACGGCGATCAGCGTCAGAGGTCTGGTCAACGGCGCTCACGACGGCACGGTATCGAGCATCGCTGGCGACAGCTTTTCCCCCGAAGCCCTTGCCAAGGCGCGCGCCACGGGCAAACCGGTCTTCGTCTATTTCACCGCCGACTGGTGCCTGTCGTGCAAGGCGAACGAGGCTGGCGCGATCGACCGCGAAACGGTGCAGGAGGCGTTCAAGGCGAGGGGCGTCGCTACGCTCGTCGGCGACTGGACGAACGGCGATCCCGTCATCACCCGCACCCTCGCCGAACATGGCCGCAACAGCGTGCCCCTCTACCTCTGGTACGCGCCGGGCGCGGCGGAGCCCGAAATCCTGCCGCAGATACTGACGCCCGGCCTGCTCATCGAAAAGGCTGAAGCGAAATGACCCCCCTTTCGTCCTTGCGAGCGCGGCGAAGCAATCCAGAGTGGCGTAAACCGCCCCGGATTGCTTCGCAGCGCCCGCAATGACGGGACTGGATTGATGGCCAAAGTCCGCGCCGACCAGCTGCTCGTCGACCGCGGCCTCGCGGAGAGCCGGACACGCGCGCAGGCGCTGATCCTCGCTGGGCTCGCCTTCATCGGCGACCGCAAGATCGACAAGGCGGGGCAGCAGGTCGCCGCCGATGCCGACATCAGCGTCAAGGGCCGCGATCATCCCTGGGTGTCGCGCGGCGGCATCAAGCTCGACCATGCCCTCGCCCACCTCGGCTGGGACGTGACCGGCGCGGTCGCGATCGACGTCGGGTCGTCGACCGGCGGCTTCACCGACGTGCTGCTCAGCCGGGGCGCCGCCCGTGTCTATGCGGTCGATTCGGGGACCAACCAGCTCGCGTGGAAGCTGCGGCAGGACGAACGCGTCATCGTCCACGAACAGACGAGCGCGCGCATCCTGACGGCGGCGCACATCCCCGAACCCGTCGACCTGATCGTCTGCGACGCGAGCTTCATCGCACTGGCGAAGGTGCTGCCGGTGCCGCTGTCCTTCGCGCGGGTCGGCGCGCGGCTGGTCGCGCTGATCAAGCCGCAGTTCGAGGCCGAACGCCACGAGGTCGGCAAGAAGGGCGTCGTGCGCGACCCCGCCGTGCACGAGCGCGTGTGCGGCGAAGTGCGCGCCTGGCTGGAAAGCGAGGGCTGGGCGGTCGCCGATCTGGTCGAAAGCCCGATCACCGGGCCGGAGGGCAATGTCGAATTCCTGATCGCGGCGGTGCGCGGGAACTGAGATGCCGCGCCCTCGAATTCCCGCACAAAGGCACAAAGGCACAAAGATTTTCCAACCCCGTTCGTCCTGAGCCTGTCGAAGCCTGTCCTGAGCGCCTGCAAGGCAGCCGAAGGGGGCCGTGCTTTTTCCTAGGACGCAAAGGGGAGAACGGTGCTTCGACCAGCTCAGCACGAACGGATGCAGGTTGATCCAGCTTTGTGCCTTCGTGCCTTCGTGCGAGATATAAAATCACCCACGCCAGCGCGCTTGACGTGCCCCTCGCCACCCGCAACATCTGCGCACAGCAGAATCGCGAACAGGGGCCGCCATCCGATGAGTGAAATCGCCACGCCGGGTCAGCTTCGCATGTCCTACCTCCGCTGGGCGCTGGTGACGGTTCCAGCGGTGCTGTTGGCCGGAACGCTGGTCGGCGGGGGGGCGGTCGGCGGGCGCTGGTTCGATTCGCTGAACCTTCCGGGGATCGCCCCGCAGGATTGGGTGTTCCGCTGGGCCTGGCCCTTGCTGTTCCTGCTGGCCGGTCTGGCGCTTGCCATGCTGCTGCACGCGCGCGGCGCGCGCGGGCGCGGATTGGCGCTCATCATGCTGCTTTCCCAGCTCTGCGTCCTCGCGCTGTGGACTCCGGTCTTTTTCGGCTCGGCATCAGGTGACCACCGGCCTCTATCTGGCCGTTGCCGCCCTGGCGCTGACGATCGCGGCGATCGTGACGGCCGCGCCGGTCAGGCGCGCGGCCGCCCTGCTTCTGGTCCCTGCATTGCTGTGGACGGCGTTCATCGCGCTGCTCAATTTCCAGATCGACCGCGCCAATCCCGATGCCGAAACCCTTGTCACGCCCGCCGCGACCACCCAGATAAGCATCGGCAAGGGGCCACCCCCCGACGAAGGACAATGACATGCAGAGCGAAAACCGCTTTTTCGACGATCTGGCCAAGATGGTGAACGGCGTCGCCGGAACCGTCGCCGGCAGCCGGCCGCGAGGCCGAGGCGGCGATGCGCGAGCGCGCGAAGGAATGGATCGGCCGCATGGATTTCGTCAGCCGCGAGGAATTCGAGGCGGTCAAGCAGATGGCCGCCACCGCGCGCGCCGAGGCCGAGGCGCTGAAGGCGCGGCTCGACAAGCTGGAGGGCGCGGCGGCCCCCAAGGCGGCGAAGCCCGCCGCGGCGCGCAAGCCCAAGGCCTGACGCAGCGACTCGCCACCTCGTGCGTTTCCCGCTAAAGGCGCGCGCATGAGTGACGATATCTACGACGACGAAGACGGCCAGGACGCGGCGCCGATGGAAATGCTGGCGTCCTATTTCGCCGCGCACGACTGGCCGCACGAGATGGTCGGCGAGGACGAGATCGTCGCGACCGCGCAGGGCAGCTGGACGACCTATGAGCTGCGCGCCGTGTGGCGCGCCGACGACGGTGTCATCCAGTTGCTCGCCTTTCCCGACATCCGCGTCGTCGAGGACAAGCGCGCCGCGGCGCACGAGGCGCTGGCGCTGATCAACGAACAGCTCTGGCTCGGGCATTTCGAGCTGTGGTCGAACAGCGGGACGATCCTGTTCCGCCACGGCATGCTGCTGGGCGGCGACGCGGCCTTGTCGCTCGACCTGACCGAGACGCTGATCGAAAGCGCGATCGACGAATGCGAGCGTTTCTATCCGGTGTTCCAGTTCGTGCTGTGGGGCGGCAAGTCGCCCGCCGAGGCGCTGGCGGCATCGCTGATCGAAACGCGCGGCGAGGCTTAGGTTCGATCCTGTGTCCCTGCGAAGGCAGGGACCCATCTCCGGTCAGCGCCAGGTTGAACCCACGGGTGATGGGCTCCCGCCTGCGCGGGAGCACGCTATTGTTTTAGTTCGAGCGCCTCTCGAACCGCGTCAGCCCGGCGCCCAGCTCGTTCGGCCCGATCGCCAGCGCTTCGCCGCTCCAGTCGGCGACGAACACCGACTTGCGGTTCAGCCCCGCGGGCAGGCTGGCGCGATTGTCCTCGATGACCAGCCCGCGCGACGGATTCTTGCGTTCCTCGGCGGCGACCGCGATCAGCGCCGAATAATTTTCCTTGTCGCGCCCCTGCACGAACAGATTGCCCGCGATCCGCCCGGCCGAGCCCGACGGCAGGTCGATCATATAATTGGTGCCGGTGCCCTGCGTGTCGTCGAAGCTGTTGTCGCGCACGTCGACGACGATCCCGCGCGATTTCAGATAATGGCCGCCGCTGCCCTTTTCGAAGCGGGTACGGGTGACGATCACCCGGCCATAGATGCCCGTATAGACGCTGTGCGCGCAGCTCAAACCGCGGTCGCAGCGGCCGAGGCGCGAGAAGGTCGAGCGGTCGATGGTCAGCGTCGCCCCGGGATCGTCGGCGGTGAGGATGCCTTCCTCGCTGTTCCGGAACATGCTGTTCGCGACCTCGAGATCGCTCGTCTCGAGCCGGATGCCCGCGCCATTGCCGTCGGGCACGCGCATATTCTGAAAGACGATGCCGTCGACCTTCGCGCCCGCGCCGCGCAGCACCAGCGCCGCCTTGCCCTCGCAGGTCACGCCGTCGAAGATCGCGCGGCCCGGCTCGGCGGCGACGAAGGCGATGCGTCCGGCGGTCTGCACCGCGCAGTCGCGGTGATAGCCCGGCGCGACGAGGATCGTTCCCTGGCCGTCGCCTATGGAGTCGACCGCATCCTGCAGCCGCGAAAAGCCGCGGCCGTCGATGCTGAAGGGCGCGCCGCCGGTCTGCGCTGCGGCGCGGGGGCGGCAACGACCACGGCGGCGAGGAGCAGCGCGGCGATCAGGCTGGGGCGAATGCGGATCATGGCTAGGCCTATAGACCGGGCGCGGCCGCCAGTCGTTTGCAAGGCTGGTTAATTTGCCGGGCGTCCCGAAAGCGGACGGTTGGATCGGCAAGGATTAAGGCCGGTTTCGGCGCGGCGTGGGTCGAGCCCGGCACGCCCGGAGCCCGGCGGCCCGCTAGAAATGCCTGATATCCGCTAGAAATGAAAGTCCGGCAATTCCGCCAGCGCGATCCCCAGCGCCTCGGCCCAGCCGTCGGCGACGCTCTGGAAATAGGGGTCGTGGCGCTCGAAGCGGCGCTCGACGACGGTCGTGAAATCGTCGCGCTCGTGGATCTTGAGGTCGATCGGCAGGTCGACCCCGGCATTGGCGCGGATCGTCGAATCGAAGGAGACGCAGAGCAGCTTCACCGCATCCTCGAACGACATGGCGGGATCGTAGGAGCGCACGATGATCGGCCGCCCATATTTGGTCTCGCCGATCTGGAAGAAGGGATTGTCCTCGCCCGCCTCGATGAAATTGCCCTCGGGATAGATCATGAACAGGCGCGGTTCGGCGCCCCTGATCTGGCCGCCGACGATCAGCGAGGCGCGAAACAGCGACTCGGCGGCGGGGCCTTCGGGGTTGTGGCGGGTGACGATCTGGCGCAGCGTTTCGCCGACGATCGTCGCGATCTGGAACATCGACGGCGCCTCCAGGATCGACGGGTGCCGGTCCCCGGGCGCCTTGGTACGCTCGTCGAGCAGGCTGACCACCGCCTGCGTCGTCGCCAGATTGCCCGCCGACATCAGGGTGATGACGCGCTCGCCCGGCACGTGCCAGCTGCGCATCTTGCGCACCTGGGCGATGTCGTCGACGCCCGCGTTGGTGCGGGTGTCCGACATGAACACCAGTCCCTTGTTCAGGCGCATCCCCACGCAATAGGTCATCTTGTCGTCAGCCTCTTTGTCCTGCCCCCGTTTGGCTTATTGCTGCACCTGCAATTGGACAACCAGATTTTCTTGCGCTGCACCAAAACGCATGCCGCGCACCGGCGCGGCATCGTGATAATCGAGCCCCGTCGCGACGCGGATATAGCGCTGGTCGGGCGAATAGCCGTTCGACACGTCGAAACCGACCCAGCCGATCGCATCGAAATGCGCCTCGGCCCAGCCGTGCGTCGCATCCTGGTGCGTGCGGTCGTTCATCATCAGATAGCCCGACACATAGCGCGCCGGATGCCCCAGGTGGCGCATCGCCGCGATGAAGATATGGGCATGGTCCTGGCACACCCCGCCGGTGCCGCCCAGCGCCTGCTCGGCGCTGGTGTCGGCCCCGGTCACGCCAATGCTGTAGGGCAGTTTTTCGAGGATCAGCTTCGACAGCGCGTGCGCGCGTTCGATGTCCGAGGCGAAATCGCGCCCCAGCTCGGCCGCCAGCGCCCGCACATGGCGCCCGGCGCGGGTCAGCGGGGTCGGGCGCAGAAAGATCCACAGCGGCATCGCCCCGCGATGCGCGCCGATGACGCCGTCCCAGCTGATCAGCTCGACCTCGCCCGAACAATGGATCACCAATTCCCGCGACCCCGGATCGACCGCGATCAGGTCGACGCCATTGCCATGATGGTCGGTGTAGTGGAGCTGGCTGGTGCCGCCGCCGATCTCGACGCTCCAGCCGTGGATCAGCTGCTGCCCCGGCCGTTCCTTGGGCGTCAGCTTGACCTGCTGCAGCGCATAGGCGACCGGGCTGTCATATTCGTAGCGGGTGGTATGTTCGACGCGAAGGCGCATGGTCCCGAACCCTATTCCACAAACCGGTAGTCGCGCTCGATCTGCTGCGCGAGCGCGGCGTTGGCGCGGAGGAAGTCGGTGATATATTCGTGCAGGCCGCCGTCGAAGATCGCCTGGATCGGCCCGGCCAGCTTCTTCTGGTGCAGCGCCGCGACCATGCGCCCGGCCTCGGTCTCCTCGCCATAGCCGCGCTGCAGCCAGCCGATATTGTCCTGCATCTTCTGCGCGCAAAAGGCCAGGCTGCGCGGCATCTGTTTGTAGAGGATCAGGAATTCGGCGATCTTCAGCGCGCTGATCTCGGTCCCGTACAGCCAGTGATAGGCGCGGTGCGCCGACACCGAGCGCAGGATCGTCTCCCACTGCACATTGTCGATCGAGGTGCCGATATGCGCGACCGAGGGCAGCAGCAGATAATATTTGACGTCGAGGATGCGCGCGGTGTTGTCGGCGCGTTCGAGGAAGGTGCCGAGCCGCGAGAAATTATAGCCGTCGTTGCGCAGCATCGTCCCCGAAAAGGCGCCGCGCACCTGCGCGCTCTGCTGGCGGATCGCCGACAGCACATCGGGCAGGTCGTCGTCGCGCACCTGCCGCTTGAGCAGCGCGCCGAGCGTCATCCAGCTTGTGTTCACCGCCTCCCACACCTCGCGGGTCAGATAGGTGCGCGCGGTGCGCGCATTGTCGCGCGCCTGCTTGACGACCGACAAGATGCTCGACGGATTGCGCGTGTCGCGGAGCAGGAAGTCGACGACCTTCGCCGAACTATATTCCTGCCCGGTCGCCTCGAACGCCTGGTTCGACCCCGCGGTGACGAGGATCGACTTCCACTCGGCCCTGGCGGTGCTCGACCGCGTCAGCGCGATACGGAACCCGGCGTCGATCAGCCGCGCATTATTCTCGCTCCGTTCAAGATAGCGCGCCATCCAGAAGAGGCTGCCGGCGGTCTTGCCTAGCATGGGCGTAGGCTCCGACGCACCCGGCCTCCCCTCCCGCAGGCGGGAGGGGCAGCGAGACTTGGCTCGGCGAAGCCGGGCCTAGTCGCAGCGGGGTGGGCGGAAACGCGGCGTGGCTGGCCCACCCCGCTGCGGCTAGGCAGCAAGCTGCCAAGCCTCGCTGCCCCTCCCGCTTGCGGGAGGGGGTGGCGAAGGAATGACGTCATGCCCACCATCAATCCTCCAGCACCCACGTATCCTTGGTCCCGCCGCCCTGGCTCGAATTGACCACCAGCGACCCCTTGGTCATCGCGACGCGGGTCAGGCCGCCGGGGGTGATGGTGACGCCCGCGGGCGACATCAGCACGAAGGGCCGCAGATCGACATGGCGCGGGGCGAGGCCCGCCCTGGTGAAGATCGGCACGGTCGACAGCGACAGCGTCGGCTGCGCGATATAGCCGCGCGGGTTCGCCTCCAGCTTGGCGCGAAAGGCGGCGATCTCCTTCTTGCTCGCGGCGGGACCGACGAGCATGCCGTAACCGCCCGAGCCATGGACCTCCTTGACCACCAGTTCGGGCAATCGGTCGAGCACCTCCTTCAGATGCTCGGTCTCGCTGCAGCGCCAGGTCGGCACATTGGGCAGCAGCGCGCGCTCGCCGGTGTAGAATTCGATAATGTCGGGCATGTAGCTGTACAGCGCCTTGTCGTCGGCGATGCCGGTGCCCGGCGCATTGGCGATGGTGATGCCGCCGGCGCGGTAGACGTCCCAGATGCCGGGCACGCCGAGCATCGAGTCGGGGCGGAAGTTCAGCGGATCGAGGAAATCGTCGTCGACGCGGCGATAGACGACGTCGATCGGCGTATAGCCCTGCGTCGTGCGCATCGCGACGCGGCCGTTCACGACGCGCAGGTCGTGTCCCTCGACCAGTTCGGCGCCCATCTGGTCGGCGAGGAAGCTGTGCTCGAAATAGGCGCTGTTGTGGATGCCCGGCGTGAGCACCGCGACCGTCGGCGTCCCGTCGCATTTCGGCGGCGCGCAGGCGGCGAGCGAGCGCAGCAGGTTGATCGGATAGTCGCCGACCTCGCGCACCGGCACCTTCGCGAACAGCTCGGGGAACATCTGGAGCATCGTCTCGCGATTTTCGAGCATGTAGGAGACGCCCGACGGCGTGCGGGCATTGTCCTCCAGCACATAGAATTCGTTCGGGCCGGTGCGGACGATGTCGGTGCCGGTGATATGCGTATAGACGCCGCCCGGCGGATCCATCCCCATCATCATCGGCAGGAACGCCTCGTTGCGCGAGATCAGCTCGACCGGCACCCGCCCGGCGCGCAATATCTCCTGCCGGTGATAGATATCGTGGAGGAAGGCGTTGAGCGCGCGCACCCGCTGTTCGATGCCGCGCGACAGCCGCCGCCACTCGCTCGCCGAAATGATCCGCGGCACCACGTCGAAGGGGATCAGCCTTTCGTCGGCGTCATCCTCGCCATAGACGTTGAAGGTGATGCCGGTGGTGCGGAAAAAGGCCTCGGCCTGCTGCGCCTTGCGGTGGATACGCGCGGGTTCCTCGGCGGCGAACCATTCGCAAAATTCGGTATAGGGCGTCCTCGTGTCGCCCCCATGGCCATGCATCTCGTCGAAGAATTGAATGGAGCCAGCCCTTTCCACGCAACATGCCTTCCCACCGCCGCAAACCGTTGCGACGCCCGATGTTCCAGCTGCTGCGCACCTGCCGGCTGCATGGCCGACAAGCTTATGAGGCCGATGCTAGCACTCCGGTGCGGGAAGGCAAGATGGGTGGCGCGTTGCAATCTAAGATAAGATCGCCCCAGCCCCGTTCGTGCTGAGCTTGTCGAAGCACCGTCCTTCTCTTTGGACGCCGCAAGGGCAAAGCACGGCCCTTCGACAAGCTCAGGGCGAACGGGAACCTGAGCGCAACGCTAAACGCCCGCCAACGGAAGCATCAGCGCCAAATACAGCAACCGCACCGCCACGAACCCGACCAGCAGCGCCGTCAGCCGCCGGATCAGCATCGCCGGGCCGGTCTTCACCGCGATCTGCGTGCCGATCGCGCCGCCGATCAGCACCGCGACCAGCAGCGGCCAGTGGTCGGCGACGGCGTGCGCCATCTCCAGCCCCTTGCCCTTGATCAGCTGGCCGGTCAGCCCGAACAGGCTGTTGACGAGGATGAACAGGCTGGCGGTCGCGGCGACCTGCCGCGCTTCGGCCCAGCGGATCAGGTGGAGGATCGGCGCGAGGAAGATGCCGCCGCCGATGCCGACCACCCCCGCCAGATAGCCCAGCCCCGCCGCGACCGGCAGCAACAGCTTGGGCGACAGGTTCACGGGTTTCGCGGCCTGCGGCTGGACCATCAGCGCGACCGCCGAGGCGAGCAGCGACAGCCCTAGCAGGATGACGAGCACCCCCTGCTTCACCGGGGTCAGCCCGCCGAGAAAGGCGAGCGGCGCCGCGACGGCGATCAGCGGCAGCGCCTTCGCCCAGGGCATCACCCCCGCGCGCGCGAAGCGGATCGTGCCGCCGCTGACGACGATGACGTTGCACGCCAGGCTGATCGCCGGGACCAGCCCCACCGCGACGCCGCCGAGGATCAGCAGCGCGGTATAGGTCGACCCGCCGCCGAACCCGACCGCGGCATAGAGCAGCGCGGTGAGGCCGAAAGCTGCGGCGAGCCCGGTCATTGCGGCATCCCGCTTTCGACGCAGAACATGACCCGATTCCCCGAGCGAAGACGAGGGGCCCGTTCGAGCGAAGCGAGAACCCGCAAGGGCGCTGCCTCGACTTCGCTCGGCATGGCCCCTCGTCTTCGCTCGGGGAATCGGGTCCTATATTGCATGCCGCGCGCCTACAGCGCCCCGTGACAGTGCTTGTACTTGCGCCCCGAACCGCACGGGCACGGCGAGTTGCGGCTGATCTCGAGCGCCGCATAGGGGTTTTCGCCCTGCGGCAGGTCGGGACGCGGCGCCTGCATCGGCGGCAGCGTGTTCGCGATCACGCCCAGCGAGCCCCCGTCGATATCGGCGCTGTTGTCGTCGCCGGTAAAGGGGTCGATATGCGTCGTCAGGAAATCGGGCAGTTCGGGCAGCGGCATCGGCTCGGGCTCCTCGAAGCGCAGGTCGAGCCGCGCGATCGTGCGCGTCACATCCTCGCGGATGTTCGACAGCATGCGTTCGAACAGGCCGAACGCCTCCTGCTTATATTCGTTGATCGGCTGCTTCTGCGCATAGGCGCGCAGGAACACGACCTGGCGCAGCGCGTCGAGGGTCGACAGATGCTCTTTCCAGTGATGGTCGAGCGTCTGGAGCAGCACCGATTTCTCGATGCTCTTCCACGTCTCGCCGTCGACCAGCGCCGCCTTTTCGGCCGCGACCGCGTCGGCGCGTTCCTGGATGCGCTCCTCGAAGATTTCGGCATCGACCGCATCCTCCTGCATCCAGTCGTCGATCGGCAAGTCGAGGTCGAGGATATCGGCGACGCGCGCCTTCATGCCTTCGATATCCCATTGCTCGGGATAGCTGCCCGGCGGGCAGGCGTCGGCGACGATCGCATTCACCGTCTCCGCACGCATCGCCGCCATCACATCGTCGACCGTCTCGCTGTCGATGATGTCGCCGCGCTGCTCGTAGATGACCTTGCGCTGGTCGTTCATGACGTTGTCGTACTCGACGACCTGCTTGCGGATGTCGTAGTTGCGCGCCTCGACCTTCTTCTGCGCGGTCTCGATCGCCTTCGACAGCCATTTCGACCCGATCGCCTCGCCATCCTCCAGATTCTTGTTCATCATCTTGGAAAAGAGCGTGTCGGGGCCGAAGATGCGCAGCAGGTCGTCGTCGAGACACAGATAGAATTTCGACAGGCCCGGATCGCCCTGGCGCCCCGAACGGCCGCGCAGCTGGTTGTCGATGCGGCGGCTTTCGTGGCGCTCGGTCGCGAGCACGAACAGGCCGCCCGCGGCCAGCACCGCCTCGCGCTCGGCGGCGACCTCGGCCTGGATGCGCGCGATTTCGGCATCGCGCTCGGGGCCTTCGGGCAGGTCCTTGAGCTCGTCGTCGATGCGGAATTCCTCGTTGCCGCCCAGTTTGATGTCGGTGCCGCGGCCCGCCATGTTGGTCGCGATGGTCACCGCGCCGGTGCGGCCCGCCTGCGCGACGATATGCGCCTCACTCTCGTGGAAACGCGCGTTGAGCACGCTGTGCGGCACGCCTTCCTTTTCGAGATAGGAGGACAGCAGTTCCGACTTCTCGATCGACACGGTGCCGACGAGCACCGGCTGGCCGCGCTCGTTCGCCTCGCGGATCGTCTTGGCGATGGCGCCGAACTTGTCGGTGATATTCTTGTAGAATTCGTCCTCCTCGTCCTTGCGCGCGATCGGGCGGTTGGTCGGGATGGTGACGACGTTCATCTTGTAGATGTCGAAAAATTCGGGCGCCTCGGTCGCCGCGGTGCCGGTCATGCCCGACAGTTTCGGGTACATGCGGAAATAATTCTGGAAGGTGATCGACGCGAGCGTCTGGTTCTCGGGCTCGATCTGCACGCCTTCCTTGGCCTCGACCGCCTGGTGCAGGCCGTCGGACCAGCGGCGGCCGTCCATCATGCGGCCGGTGAATTCGTCGATGATGACGACCTTGCCGTCCTTGACGATATAATCGATGTCCAGCTTGAACATCATGATCGCCTTCAGCGCCTGGTTGACGTGATGGACGACCTGGGTGTTCTCGATATCGTAGAGGTTGCTGCCCTGCAGCAGCCCCGCGGCTTCGAGCAGCCGTTCGACATGCTCGGTGCCTTCCTCGGTCAGGCTGATCGACTTGGACTTCTCGTCCTTCTCATAATCCTCCTCGACGAGCTGGTGCACCACCTCGTTGACGCGGATGTAGAGTTCCGACTTGTCGTCGGTGGGGCCGGAGATGATCAGCGGCGTGCGCGCTTCGTCGATCAGGATCGAGTCGACCTCGTCGACGATGCCGAAATTGAACGGGCGGTGGACCATCTGCTGGCGGTCGAACTTCATATTGTCGCGCAGATAATCGAACCCCAGCTCGTTGTTCGTCGCATAGGTGATGTCGCAGCCATAGGCCTCGCGCCGCTGCACCTCGTTGAGGTTCGGCACGATGACCCCGGTGGTCAGGCCGAGGAAACCATAGACGGTGCCCATCCATTCGGCGTCGCGGCGCGCGAGATAATCGTTGACCGTCACGACATGCACGCCCTTGCCCTCGAGCGCGTTGAGATAGCAGGGCAGCGTCGCCATCAGCGTCTTGCCCTCGCCGGTCGCCATCTCGGCGATCTCGCCGCGGTGGAGCACGACGCCGCCGATCATCTGCACATCGAAATGGCGCATGCCGAGCGTGCGGACCGCCGCCTCGCGCACCGTGGCAAAGGCTTCGGGCAATATGTCGTCGAGCGTCTCGTCGGCCTCCAGCCGCGCGCGCAGCTTCGCGGTCTGCGCCTGCAGGGCGGCGTCGTCGAACGCCTGCATCGCTGGCTCGAAGGCGTTGATCTTGTCGACGATCTTGCGGATCGAGGCGACGTAACGGTCGTTGGACGAGCCGAACAGGCTCTTGGCGATGCTGCCGAACATGGCGTATTTCCTTGGGATATGAGGATGATAAAGGCCGGTTTTACGGCCATAGACGCCGCCCGTCGGGCACGGCGCAAAACAGGTCGCGGGCGGCGGAGCGCCCGTCGCATTATCGGCTATTCGAGGGCGCGGTCGCTGCCGATGAGCAGGCCGGGCAGGTGCGGCGGCGGCGCCTTGCGCGGCTTGCGGCCCGAGGTGACGGTGCGCCGCGTCGGCGTCGTCGCGACGGGGCGGCGTTCGCTGTCGTTCGCTTCGGCCTGCTGCCCCGTTTCGGCGAGCAGGATCAGCGACCCCATCGCGGCCGGCTGTCGCGGGCGCCGCCATGGCGCGATCGGCGCCGACGAGTCCGGTGAGCAGAGCCAACAGGGTCAGCAGCAAACGCAAAGAATAACGCCCCTTGTTATCAGACGCGCGGTTTATAGCACGCTGGATGCTGAACATAGGGTGAAACGGGAGCAAGGTCCAGAGGGAGATCGGCGGCGCGACGGGAAGCCGGGGTCGGTGTGGCGGGTTTCGGACGGGAGCGGCCGCAAGCGATCCTCCCCCAACGGGGGGAGGGGACCACCCGCAGGGTGATGGAGGGGCACGGGAGGTTGACGCTGCTCCGAGCCAGGGAAGCTTCCTTTCCGGTGAACCGAGCCGCAAGCACGGCCTCACCGGCAAGGCAAACCGCCTGTGCCCCTCCACCAGCTTCGCTGGTCCCCCTCCCCGTGCCGGGGAGGATCTTTATGTCCGCTCCCCACCCCAAAACCTCCACCGCCCGCCTTTCGACTTGACCTCCCAGCCAACATCGCATCATCTGCCACTAACAAGAATGTAAGGAGAGGGCGCATATGGCCAGCAACGGGGCACGGAAAGCGATTTTCATCACCGGGGGCGGCTCGGGCATCGGCCGCGCCACCGCGCGTCATTTCGCCGCGCAGGGCTGGTTCGTCGGCATCGCCGACGTCAACAGCGCCGGGATCGACGAGACCGCGGCACTGCTCCCCGTGGGCGCGTCGTCGCGCCATGTCATGGACGTGCGCGACCGCGACCAGTGGCGGGCGGCGCTCGCCGCCTTCGCCGAACAGAGCGGCGGGCGGCTCGACGTGCTGTTCAACAACGCCGGCATCGGCTCGGGCGGCCAGTTCATCGACATGGCGCCCGAAGAGGCCGACCGGCTGATCGCGATCAATTTCGGCGGGGTGGTCAACGGCATCTATATGGCGCTGCCCTTGCTGAAAGCGACGCCGGGGGCGACGATCCTCAACACCGGTTCGGCTTCGGGCTTCTATGGCGTCGCGGGGCTTGCGGTCTATTCGGCGACCAAATTCGCGGTGCGCGGGCTGACCGAGGCGCTGGACATCGAATTCGCCAAGCACGGCATCAAGGTGCGCTCGCTGATGCCCGGTTTCATCGACACGCCCCTGCTCGACCAGGTCAGCGCCGACAGCAACGAACCCGCACGCAACCGCCTGTCGGCGAGCGGCTTCGAGATCGTCCCCGTCGAGCGCGTCGGCGAGGCGGCATGGGCGGCGGTGCATGGCGAGAGGGTGCACACCCCCGTCGGCAAGATGGCCAAACGCCTGTCGCGCATCGCCCGCTGGTTCCCGGGGCTGATCGTCAAGCAATCGAAAAAGGTCGATGGGCTGGGCGCGGCCGGGGGGCATTAGACGCGCCGGTCGAAGGCGGGTGGGGGTGGTGAGCAGTCATTCCCCTCCCTTTTAGGGAGGGGGTTAGGGGTGGGTAGCGAGCGCAGCGAGCCAGAAGGAAGAGCGCCGCCTTCGGCGGCCACCCACCCCCAGCCCCTCCCTGAAAGGGAGGGGAGATCAACCCCCGCTCCCGCCCGTTATCTGCCCTCTATTTCCTCGCCCCGCACTGCACCGTGCCCGCCCCGACGTTGCGCACCGTGCACAGCGGCTTGCCCAGCACCGTCACCCGGCCCAGCCCGCGGCTCGTCACCGCGGCGCTTTTGACCGCGTGAAAAATATGGTCGCCGGTGCCTTCGCTGTCGCTGACCAGTTCGTCGATCTTCAGGTCGCCCGCATCGACCGCCCCGGCGCCCGACAGCGTCATCTGCGCGGTCTTGGCTTGGCCCGCCAGCACCATCGTGCCGTTGCCGATCATCGCGACGGTCAGCCGGTCGCTGGTCACCGTGCCGACGGTCAGCCGCCCCGGCCCGCGCAGCCCGATCGTCACCTTCGTGCCCTTCAGCGTGTCGATCTGCAGCGACCCGCCGCCGACCACCGTCGCCGAGCGCAAATTCGCGGCGTTGACGCGCAGCGTCACCGCGCCGAGCGGCTGGCGCCGCGCCTCGTCGCCCGCATAGATTTTCTGCCCGATCACCAGCCGCCCGTCGCGCGTCTCGACCGTCAGCCGGTCGAGCGCGTCGGGCGAGCCGGTCGCCACCGCGCTGACCGGCGCGCGCGTCACCACCTCGACCGTCACGTCGGCATTGAGCTCGATCGCCTCGAAACTGGTCAGCCCATAGCGCTTCTCGGCCGCCGAAGCGGACGCTGCGGCGAGCAGGGCGGCGGCCGCCAGCGCGGCCCATCGGATCAGGAATGCCATGGCGCCGCCCTACCCTGTCCGGCCGGACGGCGCCAGTGGGAGCCTATTTGCAGGTCGCGGTGCCCGATCCCATCGCCTTGGTCGTACAGGCGGCGCCGCCGGTCAGGTCGACGTCGCCCGAACCCAATATGCTGATATCGGCGCTCGCGGTCGCCTGTGCCGCGATGTTGCCCGATCCGGTGACCGAAATATCGAGCGTCTCGGCGGCAAGTCCCTTGGCGTCGATATCGCCCGACCCGGTCACGTCGAGGTCGCCCGACTTGATCGCGCCGCCGGCGATTTCGATGTCGCCCGAGCCCGATACGGTCAGCTTCGCCTTGGCACCGCTGAATTTCGCGACCTTCAGGTCGCCCGACCCGGTAAGCACCGCCGCAACGTCATTGCCGTCGATCGTATCGGCGTCGATCGACCCCGATCCGGTCAGCTTCACCGCGCCGAGCCTGGGCATGGTGATCGCGATCTCGACCTCGTCATGGTCGCGCCCGCCGAAGCTGAAGCCGCTGCGCTTGCGCCCGATCGACAGCGTCGTGCCGTCGAGCTTGATCTCCAGATCGTCGATCTCGGCCTTCGGCCCCTTCGCGCTGATCGAAAAGGCGTCGCCCTGGCGGATGGTGACGTCGTCCGGGCCCGTCACTTCGACCCCCGTGAAACCCGTGAGCGCGAAATCCTGCGTCGTCGTCGGCCCCGGATCGGCGGAGCGCCCCTTGCCGCCCTCGTCGGTCGTGATCGTGCCGTTGCACGCCGCCAGCGCCAAAGTCAGCGGCAGCGCCGCGATCGTCCAGTTACGCATCACCAATCTCCTTCGTGTATTGCTTACATAACACACATCGGAGCCACCTGTCCAGAGCGCGCCATCTTGTCGCCACCTTCCTGGGCCAGAGGCACCGTTCCCCTTCAACCGGATGATGGACGATGAGCGTAGCGTTTCGCCGCGAAAGCGACGACGAACATAAGGAACCCGCGTTCGAATGGCCGATTCCCGTCGGTCCGAACCTGGTCACCCCGCGAGGAATACGGCTGCTCGACGAGGAAGCGGCCCGACTGGCCGATGCGATCGCGGCGGCCGAAGACGAAGAGGCGCGCAAGACGCTCCGGAAACGGCAACGCTATGTCCACACGCGCCAGTCGACCGCCGAGGTGCAGCCCGCGCCCGGCGCCGGTGTCGTCGGCATCGGCAGCAAGGTGACCTTCACGCTCGACGGCGCGACGCGTACGCTGACCGTCGTCGGCCATGACGAGGCCGATCCGGCGCAGGGGACCATCGCCTTTTCCGCCCCGCTCGCCCGCGCGCTGATGGGCGCCGAAGCCGGCGAGGCGCTCGACTATCAGGGCCGCGAGGACGCGATCGCGATCATCGCCGCCGCGGCCGATCCGGAGACGCAGGCATGAAGGACAAGTTCGAACGCCACAAACAGCCGTGGACCGCCGCCGAGATCGACAAGCTGCACACGCTGGCGAAGAAGGGCATGGCGCTGAAGGCCATCGCCCGGGCGCTGACGCGCAGCGAGGAATCGGTGAAGGCGCGCGCCAGGGCCGACGGCCTGCCGATCGCGAAGCTGCACTGATCCTTCATGACCGCCGCCCGATATGACGCCATCGTGCTGGGCGCCGGTGCGGCCGGGCTGATGTGCGCCGCGGCCGCGGGGCAGCGCGGCAAGCGCGTCCTGCTGCTCGACCATGCCGACGAGGTGGGCAAGAAAATCCTCATCTCGGGCGGCGGGCGGTGCAACTTCACCAACATCCACGCGCGCCCGGAAACGTATATCTCGGCCAATCCGCATTTCGCCAAATCGGCGCTCGCGCGCTACACGCCCGCCGATTTCATCGCGCTGGTCCGGGCCTATGGCATTGCCTTTCATGAGAAAACCCTTGGCCAACTCTTCTGCGACGGCTCCGCGAAACAGATCGTCGCGATGCTGCTCGCCGAATGCGCGAAGGGCGGCGTCGACATCCGCTGCGGCGAAGTTGTACGACAAATCGACCATGCCGACGGTCTGTTCCGCGGCACTTTCGCCAACTTCCAGTTCGCCGCCCCCAATCTCGTCATCGCCACCGGCGGACCCTCGATCCCCAAGATGGGCGCCACCGGCTTCGCCTACGACCTCGCGCGCCGGTTCGGGCTGAAGGTCGTCGAACCGCGCCCCGCGCTCGTCCCGCTCACGCTCGGCGGCGACGACGTGCTGTTCCGCGACCTGTCGGGCGTCGCGACGCCGGTCGAGGCGCGCGCGGGCAAGGCGGCGTTCCGCGAAGCCGCGCTCTTCACCCACAAGGGCCTCTCCGGCCCCGCCATCCTGCAGGTCAGCAGCTATTGGCGTCCCGGCGAATCGGTGACGATCGATTTCCTGCCCGATGCGCCGCAAGGCTGGCTGCTCGAAGCCAAGCGCGCCAGACCGCGCGCGACGCTCGCCTCGGCGCTCGCCCTGCCCGACCGCCTCGCGCAGACGCTCGCCGACCGCCTCGCCCTCCCCGGCGAACTCGGCGCGCAGACCGACCGCAGGCTCGCCGACGCCGAGGCGCGCCTCCGGCGCTGGATCTTCCGCCCCAACGGCACCGAAGGCTTCGCGAAAGCCGAGGTCACCGTCGGCGGCATTTCGACCGCGAACCTGTCCTCGCAAACAATGATGGCCAAATCGGTGCCGGGACTGTATGCGGTCGGCGAAGCCGTGGACGTCACCGGGTGGCTGGGCGGCTATAATTTTCAATGGGCCTGGGCCAGCGGACACGCCGCCGGTCGGGCGCTTTAGGAAAAACCAGACATATTCCTCGGGATGCTGGCGGGACGATAGCCCCGCCGCCTTGGCATCATTGGCCTGACGGCGGCGAGGAGACCCAGAAAACGGCGCAGCGCCGCACAGGATAAGAAGACCAATGCCTTTCGACCATCTTTCCCCCGTCCTCGCGGACGCCCTCACCACGCGCGGCTATGAAGCCCTCACCCCCGTCCAGGCGCATGTCGTCGAGTCCGAAGCGGTCGGCCGCGATCTGCTCGTCTCCGCCCAGACCGGGTCGGGCAAGACCGTCGCCTTCGGCCTTGCCATGGCCGGGGAACTGATCGAGGGCGACCGCCTGCCCTTCGCCACCTCGCCGCTCGCGCTCATCATTGCGCCGACGCGCGAACTGGCGCTGCAGGTCAGCCGCGAACTCGGCTGGCTCTATGCCAAGGCCGGCGCGCGCATCGCGACCTGTGTCGGCGGCATGGACGCCAGCAAGGAACGGCGCAGCCTCAACCAGGGCGTCCATATCGTCGTCGGCACCCCGGGACGCCTGCGCGACCATCTCGAACGCGGCGCGCTCGACCTCGCCGCGCTGCGCGTCGCGGTGCTCGACGAAGCCGACGAGATGCTCGACATGGGCTTTCGCGAGGATCTGGAAGAAATCCTCGACGCGACCCCCGAGACGCGCCGCACCTTGCTCTTCTCGGCGACGATCCCCAAGCCGATCGCCCAGCTCGCCAAGCGTTACCAGCGCGACGCGCTGCGCATCTCGACCGTCGGCGAGGATCGCGGCCATGGCGACATCGCCTATCAGGTGGTGACCGTCGCCCCCGCCGATATCGAGGGTGCCGTCATCAACCTGCTGCGCCTCCACGAGGCCGAAACCGCGATGCTGTTCTGCGCGACGCGCGACAATGTCCGCCGCCTGCACGCCAGCCTGACCGACCGCGGTTTCGCCGCCGTCGCGCTGTCGGGCGAGCATAGCCAGAACGAACGCAACCATGCGCTGCAGGCGCTGCGCGACCGCCGCGCGCGCGTCTGTGTCGCGACCGACGTCGCGGCGCGCGGCATCGACCTGCCCAGCCTGTCGCTCGTCATCCATGTCGAGATTCCGCGCGACGCCGAAACGCTTCAGCACCGGTCGGGCCGCACCGGCCGCGCGGGCAAGAAGGGCACCGCAGTGCTGATCGTCCCCTATCCGCGCCGCCGCCGCGTCGACGGGATGCTGCGCGGCGCGCGCATCAACGCCGAATGGATGGAGGCCCCGACCGCCGCCGATGTACGGAAACGCGACCAGGAACGGCTGATCGAGAAATTGCTCGCCCCCATCGAGCATGAAGCCGAGGATATCGAACTCGCGCAGCGCCTGATGGCCGAGCGAAGCGCCGAAGATATCGCGGCGTCGCTGGTCCGCGCGCACCGCGCGCTGATGCCCGCGCCCGAGGATCTGATCGACAACAGCGCACGCGGCCGCGAGCGCCCCGAACGCGGCGAGCGTTTCGAACGCGAGCCGCGGGATCGCGGCGAGCGCCGCGAAGGTTTCGACGACAGCATCTGGTTCAAGCTGAACATCGGCCGCCGCCAGAACGCCGACCCGCGCTGGATCCTGCCCTTGCTCTGCCGCCGCGGCCATGTGACCAAGAACGAGATCGGCGCGATCCGCATCGGACCGAACGAGACCTTGTTCAACATCCCCCTCGCGATCGCCGACCGCTTCGCCGAGGCGGTGACGCGCACCGCGAACCAGGATGGCGAGGACGACAGCGGCGTCGCGATCACCCCGGCGCCCGACGGTCCCACCTATCCGCCGCGCCGCGACAAGGGTAGCCGCGATACGCACCGCAGCGCACCGCGCGGCGCCGGCGAACGCGCCGACCCGCGGGGTCCGGGCGGCCCCGGCGGCAAGCCCGAGCGTTACAAGCCCAAGCCCTACGGCCAGCGCACCCCGCGCAAGACGGGGAAATACTAATGTAAATCCACCCTCCCCTTCGGGGGAGGGCAGCGAGACTTGGGTCGGCGTAAGCCGTCCCTAGTCGCAGCGGGTGGGGGCCAGCGGCCTTGCACCATCGTAACAGCCCCCACCCCAACCCCTCCCCTGAAGGGGAGGGGCTTTCAACGCATCCTCCCTTGCACCCAGCCTGCCCGCGTCCCAGATGAGACCATCAGCAGGAGCGCGATCATGCAAGCAGTCCAGGCCTTCATCGAAACCCAGGGCGGTCCCGAGGTCATCGACTGGCGCGAGGTGACGCTCGGCGAACCCGGCCCCGGCGAGGTGCTGCTGCGCCACACGGCGATCGGACTCAACTATCTCGACACCTATCATCGCGACGGCACTTATCCGGTCGAACTGCCGAGCGGCCTCGGCGTCGAATCGGCCGGTGAGGTCGTCGCGGTCGGCGAGCATGTCCACGGCCTCCAGCCCGGCGATCGCGTCGCGACCTTCGGTCCCGACCGCAACGCCTATTCGAGCGCGCGCATCCTGCCCGCCGCGTCATTGTTCAAGCTGCCCGCCGCAATCGACGACGAAACCGCCGCCGCGGCGCTGCTCAAGGCCTGCACCGTCGAAATGCTCGTCGAACGCTGCGCGAAGGTCGAGGCCGGCTTCGGCCTGTCCTGGTCCACGCCGCCGCGGGCGGGGTCGGGCTGATCCTCGTGCAATGGCTGAAGGCGATCGGCGCGACCGTGATCGGCACCGTCAGCACCGAAGCCAAGGCCGAGGCCGCGCGCGAGGCGGGCGCCGACCATGTGCTGCTGTACAAGAGCGACGATGTCGCCGCGCATGTCCGCAGCCTCACCGACGGCCAGGGCGTGCCGGTGACCTTCGACGGGATCGGCATGGCGACGTGGGAGGTCTCGCTCAAGGCCACCGCGCGGCGCGGGCTGATCGTCAGCTACGGCAATGCCGACGGGCCGGTGACGGGCGTCAACCTCGGCGTGCTCGCGCAGCACGGCTCGCAGTTCGTGACGCGGCCGACCTTGTTCGACTATTATCTCCATCCCGGCGAACGCGCGGCGGGCGCGGCGCGGGTGTTCGAGATGATCGAGAGCGGCGCGGTACGGATTACCGTGGGGCAGCGTTACGGGTTGCAGGATGCCGCGCGGGCGCATGCCGACTTGCAGGCCGGACGGACGACGGGATCGACGGTGCTGATTCCCTGACCTCTCCCCTCCCGCAGGCGGGAGGGGAGTAGTTACGCCTTCAACCGTTCCGCGTGCCACGCCACATGCTCGGCCATGAAGGTCGAGATGAAATAATAGCTGTGGTCATATCCCGGCTGCATCCGGATTTCGGCCTTCTGCCCGTTGCGTTCGCATGCCGCGACCAGCAGTTCGGTCTTGAGCTGTTCGGCGAGAAAACCATCGGCTTCGCCCTGGTCGACGAGCAGGTCGGGCACCCGCAGCCCCTGGTCGAGCAGCGCGCAGGCGTCATACGCATGCCAATCCTCGCGGTCGTCGCCGAGGTAGTTCGACAGCGCCTTCTCCCCCCACGGACATTGCAGCGGCGCGACGATCGGCGAAAAGGCCGAGACCGAACGGAAACGGTCCTGGTTGCGGAGGCCGATGGTCAGCGCGCCGTGGCCGCCCATCGAATGGCCGGTGATCGCCTGCCGCGTCAGGTCGGCGCCCGCGAAATTGCGCAGCACCAGCGACGGCAGTTCGTCCTCGATATAGCTGCGCATCCGGTAGTGTTTCGCCCACGGCTCCTCGGTCGCATCGACGTAGAAGCCGGCACCGAGCCCAAAGTCCCACGCGCCCTCGGGATCGTCGGGAACGGCGTCACCGTTTGAATCGGGGCCGCGCGGGCTGGTGTCGGGCGCGATGAAGATCACGCCATGCTCGGCGCAGGCGGCGCGATATTCGCCCTTTTCCATGACATTGGCATGGGTGCAGGTCAGCCCCGACAGATACCAGAGCACCGGCAGCTTCGCGCCTTCGGCATGGTCGGGCACGAAGACCGCGAAGGTCATGTCGGTGCCGGTCGTGGTGCTGGCGTGCCTGTACACGCCCTGCGTGCCGCCATGGCTGCGGGTGGTGGAGAGGGTTTCGAGGGGCATGATGTCGTCCTGCTTGTCTTTTCGCGAGCCTAGTCCATGCTGACACGAAAGCCAAAGGGGAGAGCGCGCCGCATGTTCGATACTGTCATCCATGGAACGTGTCAGGATCGCTTTGGTGCCGTCCGGCTCGGCATGGCGGCGAGCCTCGCGAGCGGTGCCGACGTCGGCCTCTCCTTCTGCGCGACGGTCGAGGGCGAGACGGTGGTCGACCTGTGGGGCGGCCATGCCGACGAAGCGCGGACGCGCCCCTGGCAGGCCGACACGATCGTCAACGTCTATTCGACGACCAAGACGATGACCGCGCTCACCGCCCTGCTCGTCGCCGACCGCGGCGAACTCGATTTCGCGGCGCCGGTCGCGCGCTACTGGCCCGAATTCGCCGCGAACGGCAAGGCCGACATCACCGTCGCGCAGCTGATGAGCCACAGCGCCGACCTCTCGGGCTGGGACGCGCCGATGACGACCGCGGATTTCTACGATTGGGACAAGGCAACGTCGCTGCTCGCCGCGCAGGCGCCCTGGTGGCCGCCGGGCAGCGCGCCCGGCTATCATGCGATCACCCAGGGCTATCTGGTCGGCGAGGTCGTGCGCCGCATCACCGGAAAATCGCTCGGCACGGTGTTCCGCGAGGAGATCGCCGAACCGCTCGGCGCCGATTTCCACATCGGCCTGCCCGCGTCGGAGGACCACCGCGTCGCCGACCTGATCGCGCCGCCCGAAACGATCAGCGCCTTCACCAGCGATATCCAGCGCAAGACCTTCACCAATCCCGGCGTCGAGGTGTCGGCGACGCGCACCCGCGCCTGGCGCGGCGCCGAAATTCCGGCGGCGGGCGGCACCGGCAACGCGCGCAGCGTCGCCGAAATCCATGCCCTGCTCGCCAACGGCGGCGTCGCGAAGGGCAAGCGCCTGCTATCCGAAGCCGGATGCCGCAAGGCCCTCGAGTTGCAGATCGCGGGTACCGACCTGATCCTCGGCATCCCGATCCGCTACGGCATGGGCTTCGGCCTGCCCGGCGAGCTGGTGCCCTTGCCCAACCCGAACACCCTCTATTGGGGCGGCTATGGCGGGTCGCTGATCATCATCGACATGGATGCCCGCGCGACCTTCAGCTACGTCATGAACAAGATGAACAGCGGGCTGACCGGCGACCCGCGCTCCTTCACGCTGATCGGCGCGATGTAGATGGCGATGGCGGCGGCATAGAAACGCCGCCCTGCGCTCCCGTCGCGGCCTTTGCGACAGCTTCATTTCATCCCTCATCTGGGGGCGTTCGTCCCGAAAATGCCGCTCCCGGGCCATAATGTGGAACTTTCCCATAGTGATACAGGTTTGATCAGGCGCCAAAGTCTGCGGGGAACGGCTTAAGCATGGTGTCCATGGGTCGAACCCTTCGGTTCTCTCCAATATTCCACGATAGGGGAAATTATGCGTAAGATTTCAATCATGGCCGTTGCGACGGCAAGCTTCTTCATCGCGCCGCTGGCCGCCGCTCAGGAACCGGAAACGCCGGCACCGACCGAGGAACCGGCATCGGAGCCGACTGTCGAACCGGCGCCCGCGCCGAGCGACGAACCCGCACCGTCGGACGAGCCGACGCCGTCGGACGAACCCGCCCCGGCGCCCGAGCCGGAGGCATAATCACACCAGGGACAAATCCCGGTGAGGCATACCGCCGAAGCCACCGCGCTTCGGCGGTTTTTTATCGTCCGGCCTGGACGGGAATCGCAGCCACCAGCGGCGCATGTCCCCAATGGCGCAGCAGCCGCAAGATCGCCGAGCCCGCCAGCCCGAGCGTCGCGGTGTTGCGCAGCGGGTGAACATTGACCGGGTCGACATCGGCCAGCCCCGCGTCGATCACTACGGTGATGCTGCCCGGCGCCGCGTTGATCGCGGCGAGCGGAGTCACCGACCCGGGCGCGATTCCCAGCAGGCGTTCCATATCCTCTGCCTTGCCGAAGCTGACCCGCTTGCAGCCGATCGCGGCGGGCAAGGCCTTCAGGTCGACGCGCGCCTCGCCTGGCACGGTGACGAGCCAGAAGGCGCCGCCGGTGTCCTTCAGGAACAGATTCTTGGTATGCGCGCCGGGGATCGCGGCGTTCACCCCGTCGCTTTCGGCCACGGTGAACACCGCGACATGCTCGAAGGAAGCGAAGGGGATGGCAAGCGCGTCCAGATCCGCCAGCAACCCCGCCTCGCCCCGCATATTCGTCCTCAGACGATCCGGTGCAGCGCGCAGAGCTTGTTGCCCGACGGATCGCGCAGATAGGCAAGGTAAAGCTGGCCGAACCCGCCATCGCGCACGCCCGGCGGATCTTCGATCGAGGTGCCGCCATTCTCGACCCCCGCCTTGTGCCAAGCGTCGGCCTGCTCCGGCCCTTCCATCGCGAACCCGATGGTGCAGCCGTTGCCGATGGTCGCGGGCTGACCGTCGATCGGCGCGGTCACCATGAAGATGCCGCCGTTGTGCATATAGATCAGGCGCCCCTTGTCGTCCTGAATCCCCGCCTTGCCGCCGATCGCCTGAAAGGTCGCGTCATAGAATTTCTTCGACGCGTCGAGGTCGTTCGACCCGACCATATTGTGACTGTACATGGCTTCCGCTCCTCCGGTTTTTGGTTGCGATTCGATACTTATCTTGCGCGCGGCGTCAGCGGAAGACAACCGTCTTGCGCCCGTCGATCAAAACGCGCTGCTCGGCGACCCAGCGCACCGCCTTCGCCAGCACCTGCGCCTCGACGTCGCGGCCGATGCGGATCAGGTCGTCGACCCCGTCGCGGTGGTCGACGCGCTCGACCGCCTGTTCGATGATCGGCCCTTCGTCGAGGTCGCCCGTGACGAAATGCGCGGTCGCGCCGATCAGCTTGACGCCGCGCTCGTGCGCGCGGTGATAGGGCTTGGCGCCCTTGAAACCCGGCAGGAAGCTGTGGTGGATATTGATGCACCGCCCCGCGAGCCGGGCCGACAGCTCGCCCGACAATATCTGCATGTAGCGCGCGAGCACCAGATATTCGGCGCCGCCGCGTGCCATGACATCGAGGATCGCCTGCTCCTGTTCGGCGCGGTTCGCGTCGTCGACCGGCAGATAATGGAACGGCACCCCGTGCCATTCGGAGAGCCGCCGCTGCGCCTCGTGATTCGACACCACGCCGACGATGTCGATCGCGAGATTGCCGGTCGCCCAGCGGTGGAGCAGGTCGTTGAGGCAATGGCTGCCCTGCGACACCGCGATGACGAAGCGCGGCTTGGCGCCGCGGTCGCTGATCCGCGCGTCCATCCGGAAACGCTTGACGATTGGCGCGAAGGCCGCCTGCACGCCGACCAGCCTCTCGGGGAAGCGCGGTCCCGCGCCGCGGAACTCGACACGCATGAAGAAGCGCCCCGTGTCGAGGTCGGCATATTGCTGGCTGTCGAGGATGAAACCGTCCTTGTCGGCGAGCAGCCCGGTGACCGCCGCGACGATGCCCACCGCGTCGGCGCAGCTGAAGGTCAGGACATAGGGTCCGGTCAAATCGTCACTCCCCAATTCCGTTCGTGCTGAGCCTGTCGAAGCACCGTTCTTTCTTGCGCCGCCGCATGCAGGAAGAACGGCCCTTCGACAAGCTCAGGGCGAACGGAAAATTAGAAAGCTCAATAAACCACGACGCTGCGGATACTCTCGCCCGCATGCATCAGGTCGAACCCCTTGTTGATCTCCTCCAGCCTCATGACGTGGGTGATCATCGGGTCGATCTCGATCTTGCCGGTCATGTACATGTCGACGATCTTCGGCACGTCGGTGCGGCCCTTGGCGCCTCCGAACGCGGTGCCGCGCCAGTTGCGCCCGGTGACCAACTGAAAAGGACGCGTCGCGATTTCCTTGCCCGCCTCGGCCACGCCGATGATGATCGAGGTACCCCAGCCGCGATGGCAGGCCTCCAGCGCGGTGCGCATCACCTCGGTATTGCCGGTGGCGTCGAACGTATAGTCCGCGCCGCCGTCGGTCATCTGGACGATTGCCGCGACGACATCCTCGCGGCTCATGCCCTTCGAGTTCAGGAATTCGGTCATGCCGAACTTGCGGCCCCATTCCTCGCGCGCGGGGTTGATGTCGACGCCGATGATCCTGTTCGCCCCCGCGAGGCGCGCGCCCTGGATCACGTTGAGCCCGATGCCGCCGAGCCCGAACACGACGACATTGTCGCCGACCTGGACCTTGGCGGTGTTGATCACCGCGCCGACCCCGGTGGTCACGCCGCAGCCGATGTAGCAGCTCGACTGGAACGGCGCGTCCTCGCGGATCTTCGCGACCGCGATCTCGGGCAGCACGGTGAAGTTCGAGAAGGTCGAGCATCCCATATAATGGAAGATCGGCTGGCCCTTGTACGAAAAGCGCGTCGTCCCGTCGGGCATCAGCCCCTTGCCCTGCGTGGCGCGGATCGCGGTGCAGAGGTTGGTCTTGCCCGAAAGGCAGCTTTTGCACTGGCGGCATTCGGGGGTGTAGAGCGGGATCACATGGTCGCCCGGCTTCACGCTGGTGACCCCCGCGCCGACCTCGCGCACCACGCCCGCGCCCTCGTGCCCCAGCACGCTCGGGAAGATGCCCTCGCTGTCGAAGCCGTCGAGCGTATAGGCGTCGGTGTGGCAGATGCCTGTCGCCATGATCTCGACCAGCACCTCGCCCGCCTTCGGGCCTTCTAGGTCGAGTTCGACGATTTCGAGCGGCTTCTTCGCTTCGAATGCGACGGCGGCGCGGGTCTTCATGGGAAACTCCTCAGGGAAAAATGGCTGCGCTGCCTGTTACACCGATCGAAAGCCGGATAAAGGGGCCAATCGGCAATATATTATCCCAGAGGTGAGATAATGAGCGCATGGGAGGGCATCGACGAGATCGTGGCGATCGCCGACGCGGGCAGCTTCGTCGCGGCGGCGGCGCGGCTCGGCACCTCGACCTCGCACATCAGCCGCGCGGTGATCCGCCTCGAAAACCGCATCGGCGCGCAGATTTTCGTGCGCACGACGCGCCGCGTCGTCCCGACCCCCGCCGGCCGCACCTTGATCGAGCAATTCCGCAGTCTGATCGCGGCGCGCAACGATGCGCTGTCGGCGGTCAGCGACGACGGCGCGCCGCGCGGCGAGGTGCGGATGACCTGCTCGATCGCGATGGGCGAGCGCTTCGTCGCGCAGATCGCGCGCGATTATGCCTTCGCCTTTCCCGATGTGACGGTGACGCTCGAACTCACCAACCGCGTCGTCGACCTGCTCGCCGAGGGCTTCGACCTCGCGATCCGCACCGGCACGCTTCCGGACTCGGGGCTGGTCGCAACGCGCATCGCCTCGCGCAGCCTCTATCTCTGCGCCGCGCCCGCCTATCTCGCGCGCGCCGGGACGCCCGCGTCGATCGACGATCTCGCGCGCTACGAATGCCTGCTCGGCACCGCCCCCGCCTGGCATTTCCGGTCGCAGGGCAAGGAGATCACCCACCGAGCCGCCGGCCGCTGGCGCTGCAACAGCGGCACCGCGGTCACCGAAGCCGCGCTCGCCGGCCACGGCGTCTGCCAGCTTCCCGATTTCTATGTGATGCCGCATTTGCAAAGCGGCGCGCTCGTCTCGCTCCTCGACTCGCTCCGCCCGCAGGAAGAGCCGATCTGGGCGGTCTATCCGCAGCGACGGCACCTGCTGCCGAAGGTGCGGCTGCTGATCGACAAGCTGCGCGAGGAATTACCGGGGGCATTGCGGCGGAGCGGAACGTAGCGCCTAAACGCCGATTACATCCGTCCGAGATCATTCTCGAAAATGGTGGACGCCACATCCATAGCCAAATCATTTGTGACAGAGGCAAAAGCTAGATCGAACCAATCGAGCAGTTCGCTGGCCATCGACGCCCCAACCTCCTCGGCACCTTCAATTGGCAACTTCGGCTGCCGGTCAGCATACGTGACCGCCATTCTTAAATCGTCAAAGAAGCCAGAACGCGCATACGCGAACTGACTCGAAAACGGGCCCATCTCATGAAACCCGCCGCCAGCATTCCTGATTTCACTTAGCTGGCTTTTCGTCATTTTTGATATCTCGACGCCCGCAAGGAGGGCCAGCGAGGCCGACTGCTTTTCAACGTGGGAAGGAAATGGGCGGCTATGCTTTTTGTTCCGCACGCCCCACAGCGCAATGAGCGCCTTGCCTAATTCCTCAATCGCAAAGATGGCGAGCATAATAGCGGAGAAGGCTCGGTCACTTTCGATGAGCAGCCGAGAATCAGCACCAAGGCGCTGCGCGTTAGCGACGATCTTGCTGAATTCGGCAATATCGTCCTCGCTTGGTTTGTTTAGAGAATTTGTCATCGTGTGCGCTAGTCAGGCTAAGGGTAGTCCAATTTATCGCCGATCGCGGCGTTAGTCTGTATCTCTCAACACTCCACCACACTAACCGCCAGCCCGCCCTTCGACGTTTCCTTATATTTGTCGCGCATGTCGCGCCCCGTTTGCAGCATCGTCGCGATCACCGTGTCGAGGCTCACGACATGCGTGCCGTCGCCGATCATCGCGATGCGGCTCGCGTCGATCGCCTTGATCGCGCCCATCGCGTTGCGCTCGATGCACGGGATCTGCACCAGCCCGCCGATGGGATCGCAGGTGAGGCCGAGGTTGTGCTCCATGCCGATCTCGGCGGCATTTTCGACCTGCGCGTTGGTGCCGCCGAGCGCGGCGGTCAGCCCAGCGGCCGCCATCGAGCAGGCGACGCCGACCTCGCCCTGGCAGCCGACCTCGGCGCCCGAGATGCTGGCGTTGCGCTTGTAGAGCGCACCGACCGCGCCCGCGGCGAGCAGGAAGGTGCGCACGCCCGTCGCGTCGCCGCGATAGCTGCGTTTATAGTAGCGGATCACCGCCGGGATGATCCCCGCCGCGCCGTTGGTCGGCGCGGTGACGACCTTGCCGCCCGCGGCATTTTCCTCGTTCACCGCCATCGCCCACAGGTTGATCCAGTCCATCATCGCCATCGGATCGGACAGGTTCGCTTCGTGCCGTTCGCGGATGTCGGCGGCGATCTGCGGCGCGCGGCGGCGGACCTTGAGCCCACCGGGCAATATGCCGATGCTCGAACAGCCGGCGTCGATCGAGCCGTCCATCGCCGCCGCGATGGCGTCGATCCCGGCCTCGACCTGTTCGAGGCTGCGGTGGACGAGCTCATTGTCGAGCATCATCTCGGCGAAGCTCTTTCCCGATGCCGCGCCCATGCTCAGCAGGTCGGCGCCCGAGGTGAAGGCGAAGGGCAATTCGACCTCGTCCTCCGCGCCGCGGCTGTTGCGCCCCGCTTCGTCCTCGTCGACGACGAAGCCGCCGCCGATCGAGAAATACATGCGCTTCGCCACTATCTCGCCGTCGCCGTCGCGCGCGGTGAAGCTCAGCGCGTTGCTGTGGAAGGGCTGGCGCTGGCGCATCTGGAAATGCAGGTCGCGCGCCGGCTGGAAGCGCACGCGCTGGCGGCCGAGCAGATAGAGGAAACCTTCGCCGGCCGCGCGGTCCCAATGCGCCTTGATCGCGGCGAGGCTCGTCGAGGCAGGAATTTCGCCCGCCAGCCCCGCGACCACGGCGGTGTCGGCGGCATGCCCCTTCCCCGTCAGCGCGAGCGAGCCGTAGAGATCGGCCTCGACATGCGCGGTCTTCGTCAGCAGTTCGGCCTCGTCGAGCCACACGGTAAAGCGCCGCGCCGCGACCATCGGGCCGACGGTGTGCGAACTCGACGGGCCGACGCCGATCTTGAACAATTCGAACAGGCTGATGGTCATGGTCGAGTTTTGTCAGGAAGGGGGCGCTGATCGCGGCGAGGGGTATCCGGGCCGCCAGTTGGCGCGATGCCGCCAATGTAAGATGGCCATAGTCGAAATGAAAGGGCGAGCCGTCGGATGCGAAGAGCGGGCAGACGCCCCCCTTTGGACATTCGATATCCTGCATCGAGACATAGGTCGCCCCCGCCGCGGTCACCGCATCGCGCATGACGCGGTCGGTGACGAGCAGGTCCATCCGCCGGCCGCCGCGCGCGGCGTCGACATCGCCGCGCGCGGTGAGGCGCGCGAGCAGGCGCGGCAAAGGCTCGTCATATTCGACCACGGGGCCGAAGACGGTGACGGGGATGCCCCGGGCCCGGAAAAGCTTCACGGCGCGGACGAGCCCCGGAAGCCGGTCGTCGCGCCAGCGCGCCGACAGGATCACGCGCGCGATCGGGCCGGCTGCCCGGCGTGCGCCCCTCGAACCCGATCGCCATCACGCGCGTGCAGCGCGGATCGCCCTCGACGGGCCAGATGGGGTCACAGCCCGAGGCGGTCAGCCGCAGGACATTCGCATCGGGCATCCGTTCGGCCAGCGCCTGGACGATATGACCCGCGTGGCTGTCGCCCATGACCATGATGTTCGGCCGGTCGGTGCGCCGCGTCGCGCAGGTCCTGGGATCATAGGTCGGCAGCGCGCTGTCGGCCATGCACACCCCGCGGCGGAACTGGAAATAGGATTGGGGGCTCTCGTCATAGTCGAGATAGGTGAGCAGCCGCGCGACCTCCGGGTTTGCGATGCGGGTGTTTTTCGCCTGCTGCGCGAGCAGCGCCGCGACCGCAGCAACCGCGATCATCGCCGCGAGCGCGATCCAGAGCACGCGCGGGGTCGGCCACGCCTTGCCGCGTTCGAGGAAGGGCCGCTCGATCAGGCGATAGCTGAGGATCGCGAGCGCGAACGAAATGGCGATCGTCGCGGCCATCTCGCCGGCGTCGAGCGTCAGCCCGCGCTCGAAGCGCCAGAAGGCCATCACCGGCCAGTGCCACAGATAGAGCGAATAGCTGATATCGCCGACGAAGCGCATCGGCGCCAGCGACAGCAGGCGCGCGGTGCCGCCGGTTTCGCCATAGGCGATCAGCAACGCGGTGCCGACGCACGGCAGCAGCGCCCATGGCACCGGAAAGGCCATGCCCTCTTCGATGACGAACAGCGACGCGACAACCATCGCGAGGCCCGCCCATGCCGCGATCGAACGCAGCCGCGGCCCGAGCGCGGGAAAGCCGCCCGTCGCGATCAGCCCGCCAAGCGCCAGTTCCCATGCGCGCGACGGCAGGAGATAGAAGCTCGCCTGCGCCTTGTTGACCAGGATCAGGCCATAGCCCGCCGCCAGCGACGCGGCCGCGATCACCCACAAGGCCGCGACGATATGCCGCGGCAGCCAGCGCCGCAGCGCAATCAGCAGCAGCGGGTAGAAGATATAGAATTGTTCCTCGACCCCCAGCGACCAGGTGTGGAGCAAGGGCGTCAGCTCGGCATCGCCGAAATAATTGACCGTGCGCCAGAACCAGATGTTCGACCCCGACAGCGCGGTCGCGGCGGCGCTCCACGACAGGTCGCGCATGTCCTGCGGAAACAGGCGCCACCAGCCGATGGCGAGTACCGCCATAAGCATGACGAGCAGCGCGGGCAGGATGCGCAGCGCGCGGCGGCGATAGAAACCGGTGAGGGTGAAGCGATCGCCCTCCATCTCCTTCAGGATGATGCGGCTGATCAGATAGCCCGAGATGACGAAGAAGATATCGACCCCGACGAAGCCGCCGGGGATCGCGGTCAGCCCGGCGTGGACGAGCAGGATCGGCAGCACGGCAAGCGCGCGCAGCCCGGCGATGTCGTTGCGATAATGCATGATTCCCCAATTTCGCTGGCTGAGCGCGAGCCGATGCTGCCTAGCCGCTTGGCGTCCTTCGGGAAAGGGGGGATGGACGGGCGGCCGACGCCGCCCGTCCTGCCGGATCAGGCCGGGTAGGTCCAGCTACCCTCGCGCGCGAAATTCTCCGCCGCGAAATCCCAGTTCAGCAATTCCTCGACCGCCGCCTCGACATAGGCGGGGCGGAGGTTCTTGCGGTCGATATAATAGGCATGTTCCCACACGTCGATGACGAGCAGCGGCTTGATGCCCGCGGTCAGCTCGGTGCCCGCGTCGTGCGTGTCGGTGACCGACAGCGTGCCGTCGCGCGAGATGAGCCAGGCCCAGCCCGAGGCGAAATGGTTGACCGCGGTGTCCTTGAGCTTCTTCTTCAATTCGTCGAGCGAGCCGAAATCGCGTTCGATCGCGGCGAGCAGATCGCCTTCGGGCGCGGTCTTGGCGGGCGACAGGCTTTCCCAGTAAAAGGCGTGGTTCCAAGATTGGGCGGCGTTGTTGAACAAGCCCTTGTTGCCCGAACCTTCGGCGTGGTGGACGATTTCCTCGAGGCTCTTGTCGGCCAGCTCGGTGCCCTCGATCGCGGCATTGACCTTGTCGACATAGGTCTTGTGGTGCTTGCCATGGTGCGTCTGCAGCGTTTCGGCCGAAATATGCGGTGCCAGCGCGTCCTCGGCATACGGCAGGGGAGGATAGGCGATCGTCATGGCAGTCTCCTTTTTTGCTGTCGGGGGTCTAACTCGGTATGTTGCCCGCGAGTTGCAACCCCGTGACGGGGAAATTTTCGGTCTTTAAAGGCCCTCCTCTGAAGAGGAGGGGCTTGGTCGTCACGTCACCATGCCCCGCAAGGTCGCGATGTGGTCCGCCTCTTCGGTCGGCTTGTCGCGCCGGATGCGCGAGATGCGCGGAAAACGCATCGCCAGCCCCGACTTGTGACGCTTCGACGCATGGATCGAATCGAAGGCGACTTCGAGCACCAGCGACTTTTCGACCTCGCGCACCGGGCCGAAGCGGTTCAGCGTGTGGTCGCGCACATATTTGTCGAGCCATTTCAGCTCTTCGTCGGTGAAGCCCGAATAGGCCTTGCCCACGGGGAGCAACTCGCCCGCGTCGGACCAGCAGCCGAAGGTATAGTCCGAATAGAAGCTCGCGCGGCGCCCGTTGCCGCGCTGCGCGTACATCATCACGCAATCGGCGGTCAGCGGGTCGCGCTTCCATTTGTACCACAGCCCCGCGCGGCGGCCCGCGACATAGGGCGCGTCGCGGCGCTTGAGCATCACCCCCTCGATCGCGGCATCGCGCGCGCCGGCGCGGCGTTCGGCGAGATCCTCGAAGTCCCTGGCGTCGATGATCTGCGACAGGTCGAAATGGCTGTCGGCGAGCCGCGGCACGAACGCCTCCAACTGCCGCCGCCGTTCGGTCCACGGCAGGGCGCGCAGATCGTCGCCATCGACCGCGAGCAGGTCGTAGACGCGGACGAAGGCGGGATAGTCGGCCAGCATCTTCTTCGACACGAGCTTGCGGCCGAGCCTTTGCTGGAGCGCATTGAAACTCGCCGCCTCCCCGCCCTGGGCCTCGCCGCGCACCAGCAGTTCGCCGTCGATCACCGCGTCCTGATCGAAGGCCGCGACCAGTTCGGGGAAGGCGCCGCCGATCTCCTCGCCGCCGCGGCTGTAGATGCGCGTCTCGCCGCCACCATGGACAATCTGGACGCGGATGCCGTCCCATTTCCACTCGGCGGCATAGTCGGCGAGGTCGATGCTCTCCTCTTCGAGCGGGTGCGCGAGCATGAAAGGGCGGAAGAAGGCGACGTCGGCAAGGTCGGGGCGCTCCGCCCTGCCCTCGCCCCACGCGAACAGCGGCGCAAAGGGCGGCGGGATCGCGTGCCACAGTTCCTCGACATCGTCGACGGGCACGCCGAACGCCTGCGCGAAGGCCTGTTTCGCGAGCCGCGCCGACACCCCGACGCTCATGCCGCCGAGCGCGAGCTTGAGGAGGGCATAGCGCCCGTCGGCGTCGAGCCGGTCGAGCAAGGAGGCGAGGATGGCGGGGGCATCGCTGCGGCTGGCTGCAGAGAGGGCGTCGACGGCTTGGGAGACCGACAAAGGGGATTGCCGCCATTCCGAATCCCGAGTTCCCGAGCGAAGACGAGGGGCCCGTTCGAGCGAAGCGAGAACCGCTGGCGTCGCCGCCTCGACTTTGCTCGGCGGAGCCCCTCGTCTTCGCTCGGGGGCACGGATTGTTCCTGTTCCCCGGTTCGGCTCCGGCCACAGCAGCGCCGCCGTCTCCGCCGTATCCCCCACGAAATGCCGCGACAGGCGGAACAGCTCCTCATCGACCCGCGTCGCCAGCAGCGCCCGCACGGTCCCCGCCTTCACCGCCGGAAAGTCGAGGCTCTCGGTCAGCGCCGCGATCGCCCAGCCGCGATCGGGATCGGGGGTGTGACGCAGATAATCGGCGATCAGCGCCAGCTTGCTGTTGCGCGAGCGCGTGTAGACCAGCCGGTCGATCAGCGCCGCGAAACGCCTCACGCCTCCTCCTCCAGATCGCGCCCGACGAGGTGCAGCGCGCGCGCCTTGCGCTGGGTGAGCTCGCACCAGCGCAGGAGGCCGTCCTCGCTGCCATGGGTGATCCACGTCTCCCGTGGGTTCACGTCGATTATCGTCGCGGTCAGTTCGTCCCAGTCGGCATGGTCCGAAATGACGAGCGGCAGTTCGACCATCCGCTGCCGCGCGCGCTGGCGCACGCGCATCCAGCCCGACGCCATCGCGGTCACCGGATCGGGCAGCCGCCGCGACCAGCGGTCGTTCAGCGCCGAGGGCGGCGCGAGCACGATCTGCCCCGCCATCTCGGCCTTGTCCGCTTCGCTGACCAGCCGCAGTTCGCCGAGATCGACGCCATGCAGCGCGTACAGATTGCACATCTTCTCGAGCGCGCCGTGGAGATAGATCGGCGCCTCCCACCCCGCGCCGCGCAGTTCGGCGATCACCCGCTGCGCCTTGCCCAGCGCATAGGCGCCGACGAGCACGCTGCGGTCGGGCTCGGCACGCACCGCGCCGATCAGCTTGGCAATTTCGTCGCCGGTCGGCGGGTGGCGGAACACCGGCAGGCCGAAAGTCGCCTCGGTAATGAAGATGTCGCACGGCACCACCTCGAACGGGGCGCAGGTCGGGTCGCGCCGCCGCTTGTAGTCGCCGGTGACGACGATCCGCTCGCCCGCATATTCCATCAGTATCTGCGCACTGCCCAGCACATGCCCCGCGGGATGGAAACTGAACCGCACCCCGCCGCGCTCGAAACCCTCGCCATAAGGAAAAGCCGCATTATGGCTGGCCTCGGCATCGACACCATAGCGCAGCGCCATGATCGCCAGCGTCTCGGGCGTCGCATAGACCGCGCCATGGCCGCTGCGCGCATGGTCGGCGTGGCCGTGCGTCACCGCGGCGCGCGCGACGGGCCGCGACGGGTCGATCCACACATCGGCGGGCCGCACGTAAATGCCGCTCGGGTGCGGCTCGATCCAGGTGCGAGGTTTCCCCATCAGCGAAGAAGCATGCGAAACGCGAAAAGGTTCATCCCGGCACCATAGCAGGAAGAACGAAAAAGGAACAAATATCGTTACCCCCGCCCGAGCCGCATCCGGAACGCATCGAGGTGGAAATAGGCGGGGTCGAAATCGCATATCGCCGCCAGCGCATCGGCATCGACAAAACGGATCCACTGGCGGTTCGTCTCGATATAGCCCTCGCGCACCAGCCGCCGCAAAACCCGGTTGGTGTGGATCGGCGTCAGCCCCAGCGTGTCGGCGATCTGCGTCTGGGTCATCGGCAGCCGCATCGCGTCGCCGTTCGCCAGATTGACAATCTGGGCGCGGCGATGGAGTTCGAGCAGCAGATGGCCGATCCGCTCGCGCGCGCTCTGGCGCCCGTTTCGGACGATCTGTTCGCGCAGGAACGCCTCCTCCTGCACCTGCGTCCACCAGAAGGCCATGGTCAGCGCCCCCGACCCCGCGAGCAGGTCGCGCACCGCGCCCGGCGGAATCGCATAGAGCGAGCCCGCGGTGATCGCGAACACGCCGTGGTCGGCCTCCGCCGCGACGAGCACCTGCAGGTCGAAGATGTCGCCGGGCAGCAGGATGTTGAGAATCTGGCGCCGACCGTCCTCCAGTTCCTTGTAGCGCGCCGCCCAGCCCTCGCGCATCACCAGCACCGCGTCCATCGGCTCGCCCGCGCTCACCAGTTCGGCGTTGGCGGCAAAGCCGCGCGGCTTGCCGCCGAGCGCGAGCAGCTGATCGCGGTCGGCGTCGCCGAGGTCGGCATAATATTGCAGGCGCGCCGCCAGTGCTTCCAATGCCATGGACCCGCCCCTCGTGATTATGCGTCGCGCCACCGCGCGGGCAAGCTGATGGTGCAGACCAGCCCGCCCGGCTGCCAGTGCCGCTCGATCGTTCCGCCCAGATTGTTGCGCACGCTGCGCTCCATCAGCAAGGTGCCGAAACTGGTGCGCGCGGGTGGCCCCGCGATGGGCGCGCCGCCGCTTTCGGTCCAGGTCAGGCGGAACTGCCGGTCGGGAACCTCCTCGGCATCCTGCGACCAGTGGACATCGACGCGGCCCTGCTCGCTGAGCAGCGCGCCGTGCTTGACCGCGTTGGTCGCCAGTTCGTTGAACAGCAGCGCCATCGCGACCACCGCATTTTCGGGCAGCTCGAGGTCGGGTCCCGACCAGGTCACCCGCGGGAACGCCGCCTCCACCTCGCGCAGCAGCGCGTGCATCGACCCGGTCAGGAAATTGGCGCCGAGCAACACATTCTGGGCGCGGTTGAGCGCATCGAGCTGGCTGCTGATCCGGTCGACATAATCGTCGACGCCGGTCGCGGCATGACGGGTCAGCGAGATGATCGCGCCGACGGTCGCGAACAGGTTGCGCATCCGGTGGTGCAGCTCGCGCATCAGGATCGTGTCATTGTCGCGCCGGTTGCGTTGCTCGGTGATGTCGATGCTGACGCCGGTGAGCATCGCGTCGTTCGACCGCACATCCCAGTCGCCGCGAATCGACAGCCAGCGGATGCCGCGTTCGGGGTGCAGGATGCGATACTCGACAGCATAGGGCGTCCCGTTTGCCATCGATTCGTCGAGGACCGCGCGCGCCAGCGCATGATCCTCGGGATGGATACGCCCGAACGCCGCTTCGGCGGTGGTCAGCGCGGTCTCGTAGTCGGCCCCCCATATCTCGGCGACCGCGCCTTGCCAGCGCAGGGCATCGGTGCGCGGATCGAGCTGCCAAGCCGCGACGCCCGAAAAATCGAGCGCGCGTTCGAGCATGGTCCGGGCCGCGTCGCGCTCGATGCTGATCCGGCGCAGATCGGCCTCGGCCATGATGATCGCGGCAAAATCCTCGAGCCGCGCAAGCTCTTCGGCGGTCAGTCCGGGCCGCGCCTTGCGATCGGCGATGCTCAGGCCGCCCAGGATCGCGCCGTTATAGGCACGTAGCGGCACACCGGCGTAGAAGCGGATAGCCGGCGCGCCGGTGACGAGCGGATTGTCGCGGAAACGCGGATCGAGCGTGGCGTCGGGAACCACGATCGGCTGCCCCTGGGCGATGATGAACCGGCAGAAGCTGATATCGCGGTGCGTTTCGGGCAGGTCGAGGCCGAAGGCCGATTTGAACCATTGGCGCGAATCGTCGACCAGCGACACCAGCGCGACCGGAACCTCGAACAGGTCGGCGACCAGCCTGGTGATCCGGTCGAAGCCGGGTTCGGCGGCGGTATCGAGAATGCGATATTCGCGCAGCGTGCGCAGCCGCTGCTCCTCGTCGTGCAAGACCCCCCTGTCCCCGCCGTCCGCCAAAATGCGCCCCTTGCCGTGCCGCGGCATCATTGCACCGCCGTCCTGCCCCCGGGTCGCTGTGCCATGAAACCGGTCCTTACAAGCATTTTAACCAGTCGGATGAAAAGGAAAACCCGTTCCCATCGTCCTGCGGCTGTCGCGTCCCACCCGCTTCTACGCATGTCGCGGCCACTGGTTGCGCAGATTTCCGACGCGCCGGCGGAACCCGGTCGCGCGGGCGCGCGTATGCCTTTCATCAAGAGGGAGGACGTGCATGAGTCTGGGCGAAGAAATCCGCGGGCATCTGCCCTTCCTGCGCCGCTATGCGCGGGCGCTGACCGGCAGCCAGCAGCATGGCGACAATTTCGTTCACACGATGCTCGAAGCCATCGTCGCCGCACCAGGGGAATTCCGCACCGGCGACGGCATCCGCATCGACCTCTACCGCACCTTCCACCGCATTTGGGAAAGCGCCTTCATCGAGGATGGCGAGGCCGATGGCGACACCGCATTCGTCCGCGCCGCGACGCGCCGCCTGTCGCGCCTGACCCCGCTCGGCCGCCAGATATTGCTGCTCACCGCGCTCGAAGGCTTTTCCAACGAGGAGGCGGCGCTGATCACCGGCACCGACGGCGCGACGGTCGCAGTCCTGCTCGGCGAAGCGATCGAGGATCTCGACCGTGAATCGCGCACGTCGGTGCTGATCATCGAGGACGAGCCGCTGATCGCGATGGAGCTCGAGGAAATCGTCCGCGCGCTCGGTCATGAGGTCGCGGGCGTCGCGACGACGCACGAGGATGCCGTCGCCGCCTTCGAGGACAGCGACGCGGGGCTGGTGCTCGCCGACATCCAGCTCGCGGACGGCTCGTCGGGAATCGACGCAGTGCAGGACATATTGGCGATCGCGCCGGTGCCGGCGATCTTCATCACCGCTTTCCCCGAACGGCTGCTCACCGGCAACCGCGTCGAGCCGACCTTCCTGATCTCCAAGCCCTTTCGCGAGAACACCGTGCGCGCGGCGATCAGCCAGAGCCTGCTCTTCACGCCGCAATTGGCCGCCTAGAGTCTTTCCGACGTTGATTGGTGCATATCTGAAGCCCCTCCCCTTCAGGGGAGGGGTTGGGGTGGGGTCTCGAAACCTTGCGCAAGGCCGATAGACCCCACCCCCTTCCCCTCCCCTGAAGGGGAGGGGTGATTCCATCCGAAACGGAAAGACTCTAGCATCCCGCCTGGTTGCCCGCGGACCGGCCAGCGTCCGCCATTCGCTCTTTTCCCCTATCGCCAGGGACGAATCACCAGGTCGGGGGAATAATAGGTCAGATATTGCGCCAGCCGCGGCTGGCCGGACCGGTTCGGGCTTGCCGCGTGCGGCAGGTCCTGCCGCCAGATGATCAGGTCGCCCGCCTTGCCTGCGACATGCTTCACCTCGGCCGACAGATCGGCCTCGCGCGGATTGGCGCCGTCCAGCCCCGCGAGCCAGCCGTCGATCCGCTTGTGGAAGCCGGGAACGCAACGGAACGCCCCCTGATCCTCGGCGGTATCGCTGAGGTAGAGCACGGCCTGCGTCGCGAAGGGAATCGGCTGGACGAGGCTGGCGTCCCAGTGAATGTCCGATCCGCTGAACAAATGCCCCGGCCGCTCGGGCGGATTGAAACCCATGCGGTCGATCGTCACCCACAGATTTTCGCTGCCCCAGAGTTGGGCAAAGGCCTTGTGCACCCGCGGGCTGCGGCGCGCGGCTTCGAGCGCGGGGTGCTGGAAATGCGGCACCATGATGCCGTTGGTTTGGGCGCCATACCAGCTTTCGGGATCGCCGGGCGATCCATCGATCACCCGCCACAGCAGCGCCTTGACCGCGTCGATTTCGCTCGGCGGAAATTGCATTGGGCAGGATGACATAGCCATGCGCGTCCCAATGGGCGAGCGCGTCCGCGTCCAGCACGTCGGGCATCGCCGCGATCGCATCCAGCCCGGCCTGCGCTTCCTCGCCCGGCGGCATGTCGTAGAGCCAGGCGTGATAGCGGTCGACCAGCCGCGGGTCGGGCGGCCCCGCGGTGTCGAGAATCCACTGCGCGAAGCCCGCGAAATCGGGCTTCGCCAGATAAAGCTGTTCGAACACCTGCTGGTTGCCGAGCCCGAGCGTGTCGAGCAATAGCTTGCCGACCATCTCGTCGAGCGGCGGGCCCTTGCCGCTGTGCGACGCCCAAAATTCCTCGAGGCAGGCGATTTCCGGCAATGCGGCCATGGAGAACTTTCGTCAGTCGAGGTTGGGGCGTAGCCAGCGCGTCGCGGTCTCGATATCGACCCCGCGCCGTTCTGCATAGTCGGCAAGCTGGTCGCTGCCGATCCGCGCGACGCCGAAATACTGGCTTTCGGGATGGCCGAAATAGAAACCGCTCACTGCGGCGGTGGGCAGCATCGCGAAACTTTCGGTGAGTATCAGCCCCGCATTCTCCCCCGCGCGCAGCAGGTCGAACAGGATCGGCTTCAGACTATGGTCGGGACAGGCGGGATAGCCCGGCGCCGGACGGATACCGCGATATTCCTCCTTGATCAGCGCCTCGTTGGTGAGCTGTTCGCCGGGCGCATAACCCCATAGCGTCGTGCGGACATGCTGGTGCAGCCGCTCGGCGAACGCTTCGGCGAAGCGGTCGGCGAGCGCCTTCAGCAATATGTCCGAATAATCGTCCTTGTCGGCGCGGAAACGTTCCGAATGCGGCTCGATGCCGTGGATGCCGACCGCGAAGCCGCCGATCCAGTCGCCCGCCGGATCGATGAAGTCGGCGAGGCACATATTGGCGCGGTCGCGGCTCTTCTTGATCTGCTGGCGCAGGAAGGGGAGCGTGACGTGGCGCTCCTCGTCGGCGAGGTGGATCGTCACGCTGTCGCCGTCGCGCGCGCACGGCCAGAAGGCGCAGACGCCGCGCGCGGTCAGCCATTTCTCGGCGATCAGCTGGTCGAGCATCGCGTCGGCGTCCGCCTTCAGCGCCTGCGCCGTCTCGCCGACCACCTCGTCGTCCATGATCGACGGCCAGGTGCCGTGCAATTCCCACGCGCGGAAAAAGGGCGTCCAGTCGATGCATTCGCGCAGGTCCGAAAGCGACCAATCGTCGAAGCGGTGCAGGCCGGGCTGCGCGGGAGGCGCGGGCTTGTCACTAAGGTACGCGTCATAATAATTGGCGCGCGCTTCCTCGATGCTGAGCAGCACGCTCTGCCCCTTGCCCGCGCGCACGTCGCGGACATGGGCATAATCGTCCTTGTAGCCCTGCACATAGGCGTCGCGCCCGGTATCGCTGACCAGCGCGGTCGCGACGCCGACCGCGCGGCTCGCGTCGAGCACATGGAGCACCGGCCCGGCATAGGCGGGGTCGATGCGCAGCGCGGTGTGGACCTTCGACGTCGTCGCGCCGCCGATCAGCAGCGGTGTGTTCATGCCCGCGCGCTGCATCTCCTCGGCCACCGTCACCATCTCGTCGAGCGAGGGGGTGATCAGGCCCGACAGGCCGATGATGTCGGCATCATTCTCGTTCGCCGCTTCGAGGATCTTGCTCCACGGTACCATCACGCCGAGATCGACGATCTCGAAGCCGTTGCACTGGAGCACGACGCCGACGATATTCTTGCCGATATCGTGGACGTCGCCTTTGACGGTCGCCATCACGACCTTGCCCTTGCCCTTCGCGCCCGGTTCCTTCGCCGCCTCGATGAAGGGCAGCAGGTGGGCGACCGCCTTCTTCATCACGCGCGCCGATTTGACGACCTGCGGCAGGAACATCTTGCCCGACCCGAACAGGTCGCCGACGACGTTCATGCCGTCCATCAGCGGGCCTTCGATCACCTCGATCGGGCGCGGCATGGCGAGGCGCATCTCCTCGGTATCCTCGACGATATAGGCGTCGATGCCCTTGACCAGCGCATGTTCGAGCCGCTTCGCGACCTCCCAGCCGCGCCATTCCTCGGCGGCCTTTTCCTGCGCCGCGGTCGTGCCCTTGTAGCGTTCGGCGAGCGCGATCAGCCGTTCGGTCGGGCTTTCGGCCTCGCCGGGGGCCTTGCGGTTGAGCACGACGTCCTCGACCGCCTGCCGGAGTTCGGGGTCGATCGTGTCGTAAACATCGAGCTGCCCCGCGTTGACGATCGCCATGTCGAGCCCGGCGGGGATCGCATGATAGAGGAAAACGCTGTGCATCGCCCGGCGCACGACCTCGTTGCCGCGAAAACCGAACGACAGGTTCGACAGCCCGCCCGAAAAATGGACGTGCGGGCAGCGGCGGCGGATTTCCTTCACCGCCTCGATGAAGTCGACCGCATAATTGTCATGCTCTTCCAGCCCCGTCGCGACCGCGAAGATGTTGGGGTCGAAGATGATGTCCTCGGGCGGAAAGCCGATGCCCGTCAGAAGCTTGTAGGCGCGCTCGCAAATCTCGATCTTCCGGTCGCGGGTATCGGCCTGCCCGACCTCGTCGAACGCCATGACGACGACGGCGGCGCCATAGGCCATGCATTTGCGCGCATGGGCGAGGAAGGGCTCCTCGCCTTCCTTCATGCTGATCGAATTGACGATCGGCTTGCCGGGCACGCATTTCAGCCCCGCCTCGATGACGCTCCATTTCGAGCTGTCGATCATCACCGGCACGCGCGCGATATCGGGCTCGGCGGCGATGAGCTTCAGAAAGGTCGTCATCGCATATTCGGCGTCGAGCAGCCCCTCGTCCATATTGACGTCGATGACCTGCGCGCCGTTCTCGACCTGCTGGCGCGCGACCTCGACCGCGGCGGCATAATCGTCGGCGAGGATCAGCTTCTTGAACGCCGCCGAGCCGGTGACGTTGGTGCGCTCGCCGATGTTGACGAAGGTGGAGGAGGAAAGGGTTTCGGTCATTTTTTCTTCCAGATCCTCCCCGCCCCGCGGGGAGGGGGACCGCCGCGAAGCGGTGGTGGAGGGGGCTCTCCGCAAAAACTGTGGCTGCTGACCGAGAACCCCCTCCGTCAGCGCTGCGCGCTGCCACCTCCCCGCGAGCGGGGAGGATTGTCAGGCTGCCGCCATCGTAAAAGGCTCCAGTCCCGCCAGCCTTGTCCGCACCGGCACCTCGGGAAGCACGCGCGGCGCCAGCCCCTCGATCGCCTTCGCCATCGCGGCGATATGCGCGGGCGTCGAGCCGCAGCAGCCGCCGAGGATGTTGACCTGCCCATGCTCGGCCCATTCGCGCACCAGCTCCGCGGTCGTCTCGGGCATCTCGTCATATTCGCCGAGTTCGTTGGGCAGGCCGGCGTTCGGATAGACCATCACCAGCGCGTCGGCGAGGTCGGAGAGCACTTTCACATGCGGGCGCAACTGCGCCGCACCGAACGAGCAGTTGAGCCCGATCGTCAGCGGCTTCGCGTGGCGCACCGCATACCAGAAGGCCTCGACCGTATGCCCCGACAGATTGCGCCCGCTGAGGTCGGTGAGCGTCATCGAGATCATCAGCGGCAGCTCGCGCCCGACCTTCGTCTCGGCCTCCAGCGTCGCGGCGATGCCCGCCTTGGCGTTCAGCGTGTCGAAGATCGTCTCGATCAGGATGAAGTCGGCCCCGCCTTCGGCCAGCGCCACCACCTGGTCGAGATAGACGGCCTTCAGCTCGTCGAAGTCGATCTCACGATAACCGGGGTTGTTGACGTCGGGCGAGAGCGACAGCGTCTTGTTCGTCGGCCCGACCGCGCCCGCGATGAAGCGGCGGCGCCCGTCGCGCTCCTGATAGACGTCGGCGATCTCGCGGCCCAGCCGCGCGCTTTGATGGTTGATGTCGGCGACCAGCGCCTCGGCGCCATAATCGGCCTGGCTGATGCGGTTGGCGCTGAAGGTGTTGGTCGAGACGATATCGGACCCCGCCTGCAGATAGGCCTCGCCGATCGCGGTCACGACATCGGGGCGCGTCAGCGCGAGGATGTCGTTATTGCCCTTCTGGTCGTGCGAAAGCCCGAGCGAACCCGCATAGTCGGCCTCGACGAGCTTCCTGAGCTGGATCTGGGTGCCCCAGCCGCCGTCGGTGAGCAGGATGCGCTCGCGCGCCGCCGCCTGCAGGGCTTCGCGGGCGCCCGAAGAAGAAGGGGGGTCATGCGGCTTTCTCCGTCGCGGGGGCCGCCGCCGGGCGCAGGCCGAGCAGGTGGCAGATGGCATAGCTGAGTTCCGCCCGGTTGAGCGTGTAGAAATGGAAATCGCGCACCCCGCCGGCATAGAGGCGGCGGCACATCTCCGCCGCGACCGTGGCGGCGACGAGCTGGCGCGCGGCGGGCAGGTCGTCGAGCCCCTCGAACAGTGCGATCATCCACGCCGGGATTTGCGTCCCGCACATATCGGCCATGCGCCGCGTCTGCGACACGTTCGACACCGGCAGGATGCCCGGCACGATCGGCGCGTCGATGCCCGCGGCGGCCGCGGCATCGCGAAAGCGCAGGAAGGCGTCGGGCGAAAAGAAGAATTGGGTGATCGCACGGGTCGCGCCGGCATCGAGCTTGCGCTTCAGATTGTCGAGATCGGCCTCGGCGCAGGAGGCGTCGGGATGCACCTCCGGATAGGCGGCGACCGAAATGTCGAACGGCGCGATCGCCTTCAGCCCCGCGACCAGTTCGATCGCATTGGCATAGCCTTGCGCGTGCGGGCGATAGGGCGCGCCGCCCGGCACGTCGCCGCGCAGCGCAACGATATGCCGCACGCCCGCGTCCCAATAGGCGCGCGCGACCTCGTCGATTTCGGCGCGCGACGCCTCGACGCAGGTCAGGTGCGCGGCGGGCGGCACCGCGCTTTCCGCCGCGATCCGTGCGACGGTCGCGTGGGTCCGCTCGCGCGTCGATCCGCCCGCGCCATAGGTCACCGAAACAAAGGTCGGCGCCAGCGGCTCGAGCGTGCGGAACGTATCCCACAGCTGCGCTTCCATCTTCTCGGTCTTGGGCGGGAAGAATTCGAAGCTGACGCCGATATCGCCCTCCAGATTGGCGAAAAGCGGCGAAGCGGCGGCGCGGCGCGCTTCCGACAGCGAGTTGAGATTGGTCGTCATGCCGCGAGCCTCTTGCGTTGTCCGTCCTCGCGGACGGGGTTTTGATCTTCGTCGGAGCGCCGGCGGCCGAGCCAGAGCTTGACCGCAAGGTCGCCGCCCTCGAGCGTCTGCGAGGTTTCGAGCACCATGCCCGCCGAGGCGAACCAGCCACGGATCTGCGCGTCCGAAAAACCGAGGCGGGCGTGCGCCGCGAGCGTGCGCATCTCCTCGTCCTCGTGCGGCGCGAAATCGACGATCAGCAGGTGGCCGCCGCCGCGCAGCACGCGGCTCGCCTCGGCGATCACCCGGTCGGGTTCGTGCGCGAAGTGCAGGGCCTGGTGGATCACGACGCTGTCGACGCTGGCATCGGCGAGCGGCAGGGCGAGGAAGTCGCCCTGCACCAGGTCGATCGGCACGGGCTGGTCGGCGAGCTTGGCGCGCGCGATGCGGAGCATTTCGGGGCTGCGGTCGAGCGCGGTGATCCGCCGCACGCTGGGCGCGAAAATCTCGGCCATGCGGCCGGTGCCGGTGCCGATGTCGAGCAGGTGGCCGAGCCGGCGTCCCGCCACCAGCGCGAGCATCGCCGCCTCGACCTCGCTTTCGGCGACATGACGCGACCGGATCGCGTCCCATTCGGCGGCATGGTCGGCAAAATAGCGTTCGGCGACCGCCGCACGCTCGGCGCGCACCGCGGCGAGCCGCTGCGCATCATATCCGACGATCAGCGCCTCGCGCGGCGAAAAGGGCCATTCCTCCGCCCGCGCCAGGATCTGGCCGACCGGCCCGTCCTCGGCGATGCGCAGGAACACCCAGCTGCCCTCGCGCCGCCGTTCGATGATTCCCGCCTCCGCGAGAATGCGGACGTGGCGCGACACGCGCGGCTGGCTTTGTTCGAGCACCACGGCCAATTCCCCGATCGCCAGCTCCATCTCGCGCAGCAAGGCGACGACTCGCAGGCGCGTCGGGTCCGCCAAGGCACGGAAAATGTCGATCAACTCGGTCACGAAACTACATATAAAGATTTCTTTATATCCAGTCAACCGAGCGCCGTGCCGCTTTTCCGCTACCTTGCGCAAAGATGAACGGGCGTCGTGGCCCATTTGCGGCGAAGCGCGCAAAAACCCCGTTGCGCCGCTTTTGGCGAAATTGTAGCGATATTCGCCGGTGGGCAATTCGCCGGGTCGGAATGGACCGTATCCGTTGTGCTACCGATCAGTTCAATCGAGAGGGGTATTCCCAATATGAAAAAGTCGATCACTCTGTCGCTCGTCCTCGCCGCCTCGCTGGGCCTCGCCGCCTGCGGCGAAAAGAAGGCTGACGAAGCCGCAACCCCCGAAGCGACGACCGAAGCCACCACAGAAGGCGCTGCCGATGGCGCGATGGCCGCCGCCGAAGGCACTGCCGACGCGACCGCCGCTGCCGCTGGCGAAGCTGCCGACGCCGCGACCGGCGCCGCCGACAAGGCCGGCGAAGCCGCCGACAAGGCCGCTGCCGCTACCAAGGATGCCAAGGAAGCGGTCGACACCGCCAAGGCCGCCGTCGAAGAAGCCAAGAAGTAAGCTTCTTCCGGTCTCCGGACCAAGGAGTAGGGGGTCGTCGGCACATGCCGGCGGCCCCTTTTCCGTTCTGGAACCGACCGGCGCCTCGCGCGTTCGGCACGCGCAGTTGCCAACCGCATAACGGGGGGTTAGTCCTGCGCGCCAGGGACCGGAAGCGGTCTCCCTGCTTTTGAAAGGAATATCCATGCGCAAATTCATCATCGCTTCGGCCGCCGCTGCGGCGTTCAGCCTCGCCGCCTGCTCGGAAAAGACGCAGGACGCCGTCGGCGAAACCGCCGACGCCATCGCTGACGACGCCACCGCTGCCGGCGATGCCGTCGCCGAAGGCGCGGCCGACGCCGCCGACGCCACCGCCGATGCCGCCAAGGATGCCGGGGCCGCCGTCGAAGGCGCCGCCGACAAGGCCGGCAATGTCGTCGAAGGCGCGGTGAACGCCGCCGGTGACGCCACCGCGAAGGCCGGCGACAAGATCGCCGAAGAAACCAAGAAGGCCGAGGCCAACGACAAGAAATAAGTCGTCGGCGCGCCGAGGCGCGCTACGAAAGGGGCTCCATTCGCGCGCGGATGGGGCCCTTTTTTCGGGAGAGAGACGATGCCGGACCGCAAGGCCGCGATCGCGACGATGATCGCCGCGCTGATGGCGACCACCGGGTGCGACCGTACCGAGAATGAACCCGGGCCCGGCGGGGTCACGGTCGGCGAGGCCAAGGCGCTCGACGATGCCGCCAAGATGCTCGAAAGCCGCGACGGCACGGCGGCCGCGAAGGAGGCCGGCGCCGGAGCCGACGAGAAAGGGCGATAGCGCTTTCGCTTTCGGACGGGACCCGATAGACAGGGGCGGTCCCGCGACTGGCGCTTGAAGATGGAGTCCCATCGGGAAGCGGGACGGACCATCATGTCCCGCAAGCCGCGCGCCTGGGTGCTCCACTGCCAGCGCAAGGACACGCCCATGACCGACACCCAGCCGACCGCCATCGTCTTCCTGCTGTTCCCCGGCATCACCCAGCTCGACTTCACCGCGCCCGCGCAGGCGCTGTCGCGGATGCCCGGCGCGATCCTGGCGGGCGCCGCGGCAAGCCGCGACCCGATCGCCACCGACAGCGGCTTTGCGATCCTGCCGACGCACGATTTCGCCTCGGCGCCGCGGGCCGACATCCTCTGCGTTCCCGGCGGGCATGGCGTCGTCGAGGCGCTGGCGGACCCGGCGACGATTGATTTCATCGCCGCCCAGGCCGCGGGCGCGCAGTGGGTGACGAGCGTGTGCACCGGCGCCTTCCTGCTCGGCCGCGCCGGGCTGCTGCAAGGCAAACGGGCGACGACGCACTGGGGCTATACCCATCTGCTGCCGCTGGTCGGCGCCGAATGGGTCGATGCGCGCGTCGTCGAGGACGGGAATGTCGTGACCAGCGGCGGCGTCACCTCGGGCCTCGATTTCGCGCTCACCCTGATCGCGCGGCTGAAGGGCGACGCGGTCGCGCAGGCGATCCAGCTGGCGATCGAATATGACCCCGCGCCGCCCTTCGTGCGGCGGTCACCCCGACCGCGCCCCGGCGGCGGTGACGGCGGGGCTGAAAGCGCGCGCCTATGACGCGGCGGCGGCGCGGATGGAGGCGGCGCTCACCGCGCCCTAGCGGCAGTCGGTCAGCGCGATCTCGAACAGTTTCGTCCAATATTTGCCGGTCACGAAGATCCGTTTCCCCTTCGCGTCCCAGGCGATGCCGTTGAGCACCGCGTCGCGGTCGTTGCCGCTCGACCAGGTCCTTCAGCCCGGTCAGATCGACGACGGCGTTCACCACGCCGGTCGCGGGATCGATGCGCACGATCGCGTCGGTCATCCAGATATTGGCCCAGATTTCGCCGTCGATCGTCTCGAGTTCGTTGATCCTCGGCAGCGGCGCGCCCGCCAGGCGCACGGTGACCTTCTTCTGCTCGGTCATCGTCGCCGGGTCGAAGAAGCGCAGGTCGGGCGTGCCGTCGCTGAGCACCAGGCTGTCGCCGACCATCGTCACGCCCCAGCCTTCGCCGTCATAGCGGAAATCGCCGATGGGCTTCAGGTCCTTGAGCCGCCAGCGGTGGCCGACCCCGCCCTGCCACGTCACCCCGATGATCTGGTTCTTCCAGCGGACGATGCCCTCGCCGAATTCGCCGGCGGGCAATTTCGTTTCGGCGAGCGCCTTGCCGGTGGCGAGGTCGAGCCGCGCGACCCGCGAGCGGCCGTACTGCCCAGTGCCTTCATAAAGATGGCCATCGTGCCAGAAGAGCCCCTGGGTGAAGCTGCCGCGGTCGTGCGGATAGGTCTGGACGATGCGATAGCCGCAGACCGGTACCGTTTTCGGCGCGGCCGCCTCCGCAACCGGCTCGGGCGGCGGGGCCGCGGCGGGAAGCGCCAGCACCGCCGCGGCGATCAGGAGCAGCGCGCGCATCGTCATCCTGCCGCAACCGGGGCCATCGCCGCGGCCCGCCGCTCCTCCAGCCGGGCATAGGTCGCGAGCAGCGGCGCCGCGGCGGCCCGCAGTTCGGGCGAAGCCGCGCGCTGCTTGGCTTCGGAATCGCCGGTGAAGGCCCGGGTGGGCGCTTTGGAATAACGCCCGCCCGCCGCCGCGATGCGCGCCAGCGCGTCGGGGCCCGGCGCAATGCCGAAATGCGGCAGCACCGCGTCGGTCAGCGCCCCGGGGAGCTGGTCGTAATTGACGAGCAGGCCGTGCCCGTCGATCGCCGCGAGCGCGCTGGCGCAGATGCGGTCGAGGATCCATGCCGCATAATGGCCCGCCGCCGCGCCTTCGGCCGGATCGACGCCATAGGCCGCGAGCGGGATCACGCCGGGCCGGACATGCATGCCCGGCCAGCGCTGCTGCGACACCAGCACCTCGACCGGGTCGCGGTAGAGGAAGGTCCAGGGCGTGCCGGGCCAGACGCCGCGCAGCAGCGGCAGCACCAGCGCGTGCCAGGCATCGACCTTGATGAAGCGGTGCCGCGCCTGCCCGGTCCGGTCGCGCATCACCGCCCCCGCCATCGCGTGGATCGTCGCGGGCGGCAGTATCCCCTGCCCGACCAGCTGGATCACCGTATCGACGACGGGCGGCTCGGCGGCGACGATATGGCTCGGCTCCGCCCCCAGCATCTGCCCCGCCAGTGTCGATCCGCAGCGCGACATGTGAAAGACCAGCCCATCGGGCGCCGGCGCGTCGGCAAAGGCGTCGATCGCCGACAGGGGGGTGGCGCAGCGCATCAGGCGATTGAACGGCAGATGCTGCACCTTGCGCCATGTGTCGTCAAAAAAGGGATCGGTGAGCGGCAGCCCCGCGAAATGCAGCCATTCGACGACGATCGCGCCCTGAAAATCCTTGAGCTCGACCGGCAGCCACTGGCGCGGCGGCGCCTCGGCGAGGCGCAGCGCGGGCAGTTGCTGGAGCATCTGCGGGGTCGCGGCGCGCGCCAGCCCGGCGGCGAAGGCGTCGCGCGCGATCGGCAGGCCAAGGCCCGCCACATAAGCGGTGATCGCGTCGAGAAATGCCGCCGTGTCGGCGAGCGGCGCGAGCCGGAGCTGCGCCGCCTCGTCGGCGAGGAGCGCGGCGCGAAGGCGGTCGATGGGATTGGCCTGGGTCATCTTGGTCCGCTCATACGCCACCGAGGCGCTTCAGGCATAGCGCCCGTTCGGCATCGCTCGACAAGGGCCGCAGCACCAGTTCCTGATAATGAACCTGACGGTCGCCGACCGGCAGATATTTGACCTCGCGCGGCTTGCCGCCGTCGTCGATGGTGATCTCGATCTCTTTTGTCATGTCGTTCGCATAGATCGACCAGCCGAGCGCCTTCATGCCGTCGCGCAGCCCCGCCTTCCACGCCGGACCGCCCTCCTCCACCCCGCCGATCACGCGCATGTCGCCGCGCAGCGCCGATACGGCGAAGCCCGGCGTCCAGGCGGGCGTGCTGCGCGCCTCGAGCGTGCCGCAGGGCGCAAAGCTGTCCGGCGCCAGCACGATCGGAACGCCCTGGTCGATATGCCGCGCGATCAGCGGGCCCGCCCCGACCCCCTTCGCGGTCAGCCCCGCGCGGAACAGCGCGATCGCATCGCCGGGGTCGCCCGCCGCGGCGCGCGCCTTCATGCCGCGCAGCACATCGTCCATCGTCGCGCGCCCGCCGCTTTTCCGCCGCAGCAGCTGATCGGCGAGCATCGCGAACAGGGCGCCGCGCAGATAGGGCAATCGCTGGCCGCTGTGGTCGGTCCAGAATTTCGGCGCGACCTCCAGATTCGGCGCCGCGACGAAGGGCGAGGCGGCGAGTTCGGACTGCAGCGCGTTGAAGGCCCCGGCGAAGGCGGCGGCGTCCCACAGCCCGGCGCGCACCATCAGCCGCATCTTCACAAAGTCGGTGAAGCCCTCGGACAGCCAATATTGCTCGGCCTCGCGCCCGCCGGTCAGCGCCAGCTGCCCGACGCGATTGGTGATCCACGTATGCGTCATTTCGTGCATCATCGTGTCGTCGATGACGAGCGGATCGCTGTCCTCGGTCGCGAAAAAGGCGAAGGCGTCGCCAAGGCCGGTGCCGCCGTTCTGGCGGCCGTGCGGCTGCCGCGGGCTGGCCATGATCGTGACCAGATAGGGGAAATCGCCGTCGCCCCAATAGTCGCGCGCGGTCACCGCGACGCGGCGCAACGAGGACAGCCATTCGGCATCGGTACGGCTCTTGAAGGTGCCGCGGATCGCGATGCGCGCGCCGTCGCCGGTGTCGAGCAGCCGGAAATCGCCGCCGACGATCACGCTGTCGACCAGCGTGGCGAAATCGGTGTTCGCCCCCGCCGCGACATGCTGGAGGTCGGAGGCCAGGCTCATGCCCGCGGGCATCGCGCCAAGCTCGACCCGTACCGCCCTGCTGTCATCGAGATGGCTCGGCCGGGCGATATAGGTCGGCCCGAGCAGGTGGAAATAGTCGGCGGTGACGATCGGCTTGTAATTGTTGACGCGCTCGTTGCCGTCGAGCGGGTCGGCGATGATCCGGCGCGCGATGCGATAGGACAGGCGGACCGTCGCGCCGGGTTCGTGGGTCAGCAGCCGTTCGCCCGGCTTCGTGCCCGCCGCCATTGTGGCACCGTCGGCACGGATATGGTTCGCATAGCGATAGAGGCCGGAAAAGCCGCCCCATTCGTCGGGAAATTCGACGCGGGTCGTGCCGTCGGCGGCGCCGCGAAAGACCATGTCGATGTCGATCGCGTCGATCTCGCGCGTCGCCGGGTCGACCACCGGCGTGGCGCGGAAGACGAGATCGGGCTCGGGGATGGCGAAAGCCTGCGTGGCGACCGCGCCAGCCGCGGCCAGACTCACCGTCATCGCCGCCCATCCCCAAAAACGCTTCACGTCAGCCGCCTCCCTTTTTGGCGATAGAAGGGCATCACCGCATTTTTGCAACAGCAAAGCCAGGCCGAAGAGGTTCCGATTGACCAAAAGAATGGCCATTATGTCCTTTGCAAACACGCCCGCTGAACGGCTGGTATCGGACGGGAATGGACGCTGATCTCCCCTCCCTGCAAGGGAGGGGTCGGGGGTGGGTGGCCGCCGAAGGCGGCGTTCTTCCTTCTTGCTCGCTGCGCTCGCTACCCACCCCTAACCCCTCCCTAAAGGCGATTATATCTTTTGCAAACCCAAGCGGCCTGTCGGGATCGGGGTGGAAGGCGGACATAAAGCCCCTCCCCTTCAGGGGAGGGGGTTGGGGTGGGGTCCATCGGCCTTGCGCAAGGCCGATGGACCCCACCCGCTGCGACTAACGAACAAGTTCGTAAGTCTCGCTGCCCTCCCCTGAAGGGGAGGGCCTGATCTATTCCAATGTCCGCTCCCGCCCAATACCGCCTGTTCACCGGGCGTGTTTGCAATGGACATAATCGCCTCCCTAAAAGGGAGGGGAATGACTGCAATACACCCCAAAGCCGCCGTCCACGCCGGTTTGCAAAAGACATGATCGCCAAAGAAAAAGGGCCGGGAGATCGCTCTCCCGGCCCTTCCTTGTGACTTGGCCGTTCGGCAGGCCGGCGTCGGACCTTAGAAATCCATGCCGCCCATGCCGCCCATGCCGCCGCCGCCCATGGGCATCGCCGGCTTGTCGTCGGGCAGCTCGCTCACCGCCGCTTCGGTGGTGATCAGCAGGCCGGCGACCGAGGCGGCGTCCTGCAGCGCGATGCGCACGACCTTGGTCGGGTCGATGACGCCGGCCTTGACCAGATCTTCATAGACGTCGGTCGAGGCGTTGAAGCCGAAGCTCGTGTCCTGCTGGTCGAACAGCTTGCCGGCGACGACGCCGCCGTCGAAGCCCGCGTTCTCGGCGATCTGGCGGACCGGAGCCTGCAGCGCGCGACGGATGATGTCGATGCCGCGGGTCTGGTCCTCGTTGATGCCCGACAGGCCTTCGAGCGCCTTGGTCGCATAGAGGAGCGCGGTACCGCCGCCGGGGACGATGCCTTCCTCGACCGCGGCGCGGGTCGCGTGGAGCGCGTCGTCGACGCGGTCCTTGCGTTCCTTCACCTCGACCTCCGAAGCGCCGCCGACCTTGATCACCGCAACGCCGCCGGCGAGCTTCGCCAGACGTTCCTGCAGCTTTTCACGGTCGTAGTCCGACGTGGTGGTTTCGATCTGCGCGCGGATCTGTTCGACGCGGCCCTTGATCGCATCGGCCTCGCCCGCACCGTCGACGATGGTGGTGTTGTCCTTGTCGATGGTGACGCGCTTGGCCTGGCCGAGCATGTTGAGCGTGACGCTCTCCAGCTTGATGCCGAGGTCCTCGCTGATCATTTCGCCGGCGGTCAGGATCGCGATGTCCTGCAGCATCGCCTTGCGGCGGTCGCCGAAGCCCGGCGCCTTGACGGCCGCGACCTTCAGGCCGCCGCGCAGGCGGTTCACGACGAGGGTCGCGAGCGCTTCGCCCTCGATGTCCTCGGCGATGATCAGCAGCGGACGGCCCGACTGCACCACCGCTTCGAGGATCGGCAGCATCGACTGGAGGTTCGACAGCTTCTTCTCGAAGATCAGAATATAGGGATCGGTCAGCTCGACGAGCATCTTTTCCGGGTTGGTGATGAAATAGGGGCTCAGATAGCCGCGGTCGAACTGCATGCCTTCGACGACGTCGAGCTCGAAATCGAGGCCCTTGGCTTCCTCGACGGTGATCACGCCTTCCTTGCCGACCTTGTCCATCGCTTCGGCGATCTTCTCGCCGACTTCCTTGTCGCCATTGGCCGAGATGATGCCGACCTGGGCGATTTCAGCGGTGCCCGAAACCGGCTTCGACTGCGCCTTGATCGTTTCGACGACCTTGGTGACCGCGAGGTCGATGCCGCGCTTCAGGTCCATCGGGTTCATGCCGGCAGCAACCGACTTCATGCCCTCGCGCACGATCGCCTGGGCGAGCACGGTCGCGGTGGTGGTGCCGTCGCCGGCCTTGTCGTTCGCCTTGCTGGCGACTTCGCGCAGCATCTGCGCGCCCATATTCTCGAACTTGTCCTTCAGTTCGATTTCCTTGGCGACGGTGACGCCGTCCTTGGTGATGCGGGGCGCGCCGAAGCTCTTGTCGATCACGACGTTGCGGCCCTTGGGACCGAGGGTGACCTTCACCGCGTCGGCGAGGGTGTCGACACCCTTCAGGATGCGTTCGCGCGCGTCGCGCGAGAATTTGACGTCTTTAGCAGCCATGTGCTTGTTCCTTTCAAAGGCGCAGAAAACTGCGCAACTTCACACTGAATTCGATGAAATCGCTCAGGCGATGACGCCGAGGATGTCCGATTCCTTCATGATCAGCAGCTCTTCGCCGTCGACCTTGACCTCGGTGCCCGACCATTTGCCGAACAGGATGCGGTCGCCCGACTTGACGTCGAGCGGCGTGACCTTGCCGTCCTCGGCCTTGATGCCGGTGCCGACGGCGACGACTTCGCCTTCCTGCGGCTTTTCCTTGGCGGTGTCGGGGATGATGATGCCGCCGGCCGTCTTTTCTTCGGCTTCGATACGGCGGACGAGCACGCGGTCGTGCAGCGGACGAAATTGAGCCATGGGACTCCCTCCATTTTGCGAACAATGGTCTTTAGCACTCGCCATGGGTGAGTGCTAACAGGCGGGCATATGGGCGGGGGATGTGATAGCGTCAAGCGGGTCCAACGAAAATTTTACGCTTGCGCGCCATAACGCTCGGCATGGCAGGCAAAGCGATACGAAAGACAGCGCAGGAAGAGTTGGAGCGGCCGGAAATCGCGGCCCGCCCCTGCCTCAATTCGATGCCCTATCGGGCGCTTGTGTTTGCGCGTCTGCACAGTGACGAGATGAAAGTACCACTCTACTGGGTCGCCGGAGTCGCCGACGGGCCATGGAGTGCAACGAACAGTTTGAAGAAGGCTGTCGGGGCTCATGGCGCAACCTGCTTTTATTGCTCTGCGACCTTGGCGAAGGACACGGCCACCATAGATCATGTCGAAGGCCAGACCGGCGACGCTGCCAACGCTATCCAGAATCTGGTGCTGGCGTGCAAACCGTGCAACGCCAAGAAAGGCCACTCCCCCATAGACGCCTTCAAACCCGACGCCGGACGCGAGTGGTTACAAGCACTTCATGCACAGGTAGAGGAGCGTCTGCGGAAGCTGGGCTAGGCCCAGTTTCACGGCAAAGCCGTGTGTCCCCGCGAAGGCGGGACCCAGATCGTCATTGCGCCAAGCTGGGCTTTCGCAACCCCTGGGCTCCCGCCTTCGCGGGAGCGCAAAGCTTGGTCATTTCGGGATGGTCGCAGGAACAGGAAGCAGCCCCAGTCGCGACCGCATCCGCCAGCGCAGCATGAGCAGGCCCGCCACCACGACCAGCCCGACCGCCAGCCCGATCCACACCCCGACCCCCGCCCATGGCGTGAAGAAGCCGAGGTAGATCGCGGTCCCGTAACCGCCGATCCAGTAACCGCAGATCGCGATGATCATCGGGGTGCGCGTGTCCTGCAGGCCGCGCAGCGCGCCCGCCGCGACCGCCTGCGCGCCGTCGAACAGCTGAAAGGCCGCGGCGACCACCAGGAACTGCATCGCGAAGCCGACGAGCGCCGCATTCTTTGCGGCGTTAACATCGACATAGATCGACAGCACGAGCGACGGGAACAGCCACATCGTCAGCGCGGTCAGCCCCATGAAGCCGATGCCCAGCATCATCGCCGCGGTCCCGGCATGGGCGATGCCGCGACGGTCGCGCGCGCCATAGGCGAGGCCGACGCGGATCGTCGCCGCCTGCGCGACCCCGAAGGGAATCTGGAAGGCGAGCGCCGCAACCTGCAGCGCGATCGTATGCCCCGCGAGCTGCGCCTCGCCGATGCGCCCCATCAGGAAGGCGGCGCCGGTGAACAGCCCCGCCTCGGCCAGGATGGTCAGCGCGATCGGCGCGCCGATGCGCAGCATGTCGAAAAAGCGCGTCCATTCGCCGCGCCACCAGTTGCCGAACAGATGATAGCGCCGCAGCCGCCGGTCGGACTGGATGACGACGACATAGGCGAGCAGCATCAGCGTGCTGGTCATCACGCTGGACAGCGCCGAGCCGTGCAGACCGAGCGCGGGAAGGCCGAGATGCCCGAACACCAGCGCCCAATTGCCGAGCGCGTTGACCCCGAGCGCGCCGAAGGTGATCGCGGTCGCGATCTTCGGCTTAGCCGAGCGCCGAGACGAAGATGCGCAGCACGCTCGCGGCGATCATCGGGAACATGCCCCACAGCAGGATGAGGAGGAACCCCGCGGCGCGCGCCGACAGGTCGGGGGCCTGCCCCGTCGCGCGCATGATCGGCCCGCCCGCCGCGCAAATGCCCATGAAGGCCAGCGAGACGAGCGCGCTGAGCCACAGCGCCATGCGCACCGTGCGCCGCACCTCGCGCACCGCATGCTTGCGCCGCCCGAGTTCGGCAGCGATCAGCGGCGCCGACGCGCCGACGAGGCCCGAGCCGGTCCACAGCAGCAGCCCGAAGACCGAGACGCCGAGCGACGAGGCGGCGAGCGCCGTATCGCCGAGCCGCGCCACGAAGATCACGTCGATCGCATGGACCAGCATCTGCAGCAGATTCGCCGCCGCCAGCGGCCAGGCAAGCGCCAGCGTCGCGCGGAATTCGGCGCCGAGGCCATGCGGAATCTCCGCGGTCAGGGGGGTGGTCTTCTGCAACACAGCCAGCCCGGATAGGCGCGGCCGAGCGGAGGTTTCAATCGCGGGCGCGGGCAAGGCGGCGTTTCGTTGCCGCGGGTGGCATAAAGGCAACAGGGATGAGGGGTTTGGGGTGGGGGCGGACGTTTATCTCCCCTCCCGCAGGCGGGAGGGGTCGGGGGTGGGCAGCGGCGTCGCGATGGCCCACCCCGCTGCGACTAACGAACAAGTTCGTAAGTCTCGCTGCCCCTCCCGCTTGCGGGAGGGGAAACCGGTTCATTCCTCAAATGTCCGCTCACCACCCCAAACCGGTCAGCTCGGCCCATCAGCGCGTCATCGGCTCCACAGCATCACCATCTCGACCGCGAAGGCGGCGAAGGTCAGGCTCAGCCCGACGACGAACAGCCGGTACGCATAAGCGAGATAGCGATATTTGCGCCGCGCCAGCACGATGCCGTTCTGATAGGTGTCGCGCAGCATCGCTTCGTACATATCCTCCTCGGTCCGCATCCGCTCCTTGATCGCGGCGATGAACTCGTCCTCGCTCATCTGCGCGAAGCGGCCGAAGAAGAGGATGTTGCTGTGATCCTTGCCGTCGCGATAATCGACCGGCGGCCCCTTCCCCACCCGCGGCAGCACCGCCGACACCGCGAGCAGCGCCGACAGGAAGGAAAAGGTCGCGAGGATCGTCAGCGGCATCGCGAGCGCGCCGCCGCCCGAGCGCGCCTGTCCGACCGCGAGCGTGAAGACGACGAAGGTCGCGCCCATCAGGATCGACGCCTTCTGGTCGGCCATCTGCGACAATTGCATGGTCAGCTGCTGCGTCGTGCGCACCAGATGCGCGGCGTTCACCGGAAAGGATGTCGCCGGCTTTTCCTCGCCCTTCGTTTCTTGCACCATCGCCCGCCTGTTCCTTCGCCCCACGCCCGTTCGATGGCACGTCCGTCCGGCGCGGGCAAGATGCTGCCCGAATACCGCCGCATTCGCTTGCCAAGCGGGCGGGGGCGCGGCATGGCCGCGCGCAACATTCCTCTTTACGGGACGCAGCCAATGAGCAGCCTCAAGGACCAGATTCACGGCCTGATCGCGCCGTTCAACAAAAAGGGCGTCGAACTGACCGACGCCACGACTTTCGCGGGCGACCTCGAGTGGGACAGCCTGACGGTGATGGATTTCGTCGCGGAGGTGGAAGACACGTTCGACATCATCATCAGCATGAACCAGCAGGCCGAGATCGAGAATGTCGGCCAACTCGTCGCCGCGGTGGAAAAACTGCAGGGCTGACGCCTCTTTCTCCGTTCGTGTCGAGCGAAGTCGAGGCACCCGCCGGGATAGCGCAAGTTCGAGGGGTATCTCGATTTCGCTCGATGCGAACGGTCTTTGGATATTTGATATGGCCGACCTTTTTTCCAAATTCGATCCGCTCATCCAGCAGCGCGAGGCCCTGCTCGCGACCGGCGTCACCGACCCGTTCAGCCTGGTGATGGAGCGCGTCGTCTCCCCCACCGTCGCGATCTGCAACGGGCGCGAGACGATCCTGCTCGGCACCTATAATTATATGGGCATGACCTTCGACGCGGATGTCATCGCCGCGGGCAAGGAGGCGCTCGACACATTCGGCAGCGGCACCACCGGCAGCCGCGTGCTCAACGGCACCTATCAGGGGCACAAGGAGTGCGAGGAGGCGCTGAAAGAGTTCTACGCCATGGATCATGCCATGGTGTTCTCGACCGGTTACCAGGCGAACCTCGGCATCATTTCGACGATCGCCGGCAAGGGCGACTACGTCATCCTCGACATCGACAGCCACGCCTCGATCTACGACGGCTGCAAGATGGGCGATGCCGAGATCGTCGCCTTTCGCCACAACGACATCGAAGCGCTGGAGAAAAGGCTGAAGCGCCTGCCCCCCGAAGCGGGCAAGCTGGTGGTGCTCGAGGGCGTCTATTCGATGCTCGGCGATGTCGCCCCGCTGAAGGAGATGGTGCGCATCGCCAAGGAAAACGGCGCGATGGTGCTGGTCGACGAGGCACATTCGATGGGCTTCATCGGCGAGCATGGCCGCGGCGTCGCCGAGGCGCAGGGGGTGATCGACGATGTCGACTTCATCATCGGCACTTTCAGCAAGAGCGTCGGCACCGTCGGCGGCTTCTGCGTGTCGAACCATCCGAAGTTCGAGATCATGCGGCTCGTCTGCCGCCCTTATGTGTTCACCGCCTCGCTGCCGCCGAGCGTCGTCGCGACCGCCGCGACGAGCATCCGCAAGCTGATGCACGGGTCGAACAAGCGCGCCCATCTGTGGGAGAACAGCAAGGCGCTGCACAAGGGGCTGCGCGACCTGGGCTTCACGCTCGGCACCGACGAGCCGCAGTCGGCGATCATCGCGGTGATCATGCCCGATCTCGAAAAGGGCGCGATGATGTGGGAGGCGCTGCTGGAGGAAGGCCTCTACGTCAACCTCGCGCGCCCGCCCGCGACCCCCGCGGGCATGACATTGCTGCGCTGTTCGCTCTGCGCCGAGCATTCGAGCGCGCAGGTCGGCGAGATATTGGGCCGCTTCGAGCGCGCCGGCAAGGCCGTGGGGATTATCGGCTGAACCGGGCGCCGGCGCCGACCAGCGGATTCCTTTTCGGGGCGAATTGATCGGGCGGGGCCGCCGCGATCTCGTTCGTGGCTTTGCGGCGCGGCGCTTGTCCGGTACAAGGCGGCGGTGTTCGAGCGGGATTACGACAGCGAAAACGACGACCGGCGCGGGCGGATCCGCTTCTGGCTGACCGTTGGCGTGGGCGCGATCCTGACCGGCGTCGTGGTCGCCCTCGTCCTGCTGGTGACCCGCGCCAACGACAATTACGATCGCTCGCTGAGCTCGCAGGCGCACAGCCTGGAGGTCATCTCGCAGACGCGCAGCCTCGACGCCGCGCTGGCGCGCGCCGAGGCGGCGCTCGGGCGTTTCGCGGTCGGGCTGCAAAAGGAGGATGGCCGCGTCTATCAGCAGCAATGGGGCGTCGCGCGCCAATATCTGACGCTGCTGCGCCGCAACGTGCGCGACAATCCGAAGGCGGCCGAACTGGTCAAGCAATTGACCGCCGAGCTCGACCGCCGCGGCCAGCAGCTCGGCGATGCCGCGCTCAGCGCCAATTACCGCCAGACCGTCGCGGCCATCTCCAAATATAATGCCGCGGGCCATGATGCCGCGCTGGTGCGGATCGACCGGCTGCTCACCGAGCTGATCCGCAACGAGCGCACCCTGCTCGCCGAACGCAACCGGATCGCGGCGTCCGACCGTGCCAGCCTGAACCAGGCGATCCTGCTCTTTTCGCTGCTCGGCGCCGAGCGCCGCGATCATCGCGATCGTCGCTACCTTCTCGCTCGTCCGCGCCGAAGGCGAGCGGCGGCTCGCGCGCCGCGAACAGTTCGCCGAAAGCGAGCGCGCGGCGCAGCTCGAATCGGCGGTCGAGGACCGCACCGCCGAGCTGGCGCGCGCGAACCTCGCGCTGCGCAGCGAGATGGCCGAGCGCGCGGCGGCCGAGGACCAGCTCCGCCAGGCGCAGAAGATGGAGGCGGTCGGCCAGCTGACCGGCGGCATCGCGCATGATTTCAACAATATGCTCGCGGTGGTCGTCGGCGGGCTCGAACTCGCGCAGCGCTGGCTCGCCGACGCGCCCGACAAGGCGCAGCGGCATATCCACAATGCGCTCGACGGCGCCAACCGTGCCGCCGACCTGACCCGCCGCCTGCTCGCCTTTGCGCGGTCCGAACCCGCGCGGCCCGAGATGATGGTCGTCGACGACAGCATCGCCGCCTTCGCCGAGCTGATCGAACGCACGATCGGCGACCGCATCGCGCTGACGCTCGACCTGCAGGCGCCGGGGCTCGCCTGCTGGCTCGACCGCCAGCAGTTCGAGAACGCGCTGCTCAACCTCGCGGTCAACGCGCGCGACGCGATGGAGGGGCATGGCTCGCTGACGATCCGCACCTTGCGCGACGAAGAGGAAGAGGCGGCGGCGCTCGCGGTGCAGGTGATCGACACCGGCTGCGGCATGTCGCCCGAAGTGCTCGAACGCGTCTTCGACCCCTTTTACACGACCAAGCCCGCGGGCCAGGGTACCGGCCTCGGCATGAGCCAGGTCTTCGCCTTCTGCCGCCAGTCGGAGGGCGAGGTGCAGATCCAGTCGGCCGAAGGCGAAGGCACCCGCGTCGCGATGCTGCTGCCCGTCGCGCGCCCGCCCGCCGCGATGCCGGCCGACCTCCCCGCCGCCCCGGCCGCCGCCGCGGCGGCGGCGAGCGACGCGCTGCAGATATTGGTGGTCGAGGACGATCCGCGCGTCCTGACCGCGACGGTCGAGGCGGTCGAGGAACTGGGCCACCGCGCCGTCGCGTGCGGCGACCCGCGCGAGGCCGCGGCGCTGGTCGAGGCGCATGGCTTCGACCTGATCCTGTCCGACGTGCTGATGCCCGAACTGACCGGCCCCGAAATGGTCGCCGGACTGAAGCAGCGCTGGCCCGATCTCGCGGTGCTGTTCGTGACCGGTTTCGCAGGCGACGCGAGCGAGATCGCCAGCTTCGGCGACCATGACGTGCTGCGCAAGCCCTTCACGCTGACCCAGCTCGACCAGGCGATCCGGCGAAGCACCGAACCGCGCCCGGCGGAAAAGGTCGCGGCGTTCGGGTAGAAGCCAGAGCAGCGGCGTTGGGGTGGACACAAGACATTCCCCTCCCTTTTAGGGAGGGGTTAGGGGTGGGTAGCGAGCGCAGCGAGCAAGAGGAAAAGCGCCGCCTTTGGCGGCCACCCACCCCGACCCCTCCCTTGCAGGGAGGGGAGAAGGAACATCCGCAACCGCCCGAAACAGCCTACCGGATCGCCCCGCTCCGCATCAATCGCGGCACCAGCGTCAGCGCCGCGACCAGCGGCCATCTCCGTTGCCAGGGCTTGATCTCGATCTTCGTCCCCGCGTGGCGGTTGATCTTCCAGGCAAGGTAATCGATCCCGCCGGCATAGGTCAGGCTCGCCTTCGCAAGCCGGATGATGCTGAGCGCCTTGCCTTCGACGCGGCGGCGCAGCCAGCCGCCGCCGCGCGCGTTCGCGGGAATGGCGGCGATCGCGGGGGCACCGAAGCGCCGGTAGCGTTCCGGGTCGGCATCGACCACCGATTGCGCCCGTCCCTTGCGCTCGGCGCGCAGTTCGGCGGCGTAGGTCAGCGAGAAGGCACGGCGCCACCAGTCGAGGACATCCTCGCCCTCGACACGCCCCGCCGCGGCGAGCAGCGTTGGCGCGGCGCGCGACACGGCCGCAACGGCGCGCTCCGCCGCGGTGTCGTCGACCGCCCACACCAGCCGCGACGGCTGGGCGAAGCGCGCCCACACCGACACGTTGCGCGTCCCGGCCCCGTTGAGCCGGTCGAAGTCGGCCTCGCTGAGCACCGCATATTTGGCGATCAGCCCCTGATGCTGGAAGGGAAAGACGTTGGGCGGGATCAGCCGGTTCGCCGCCGCCATCCAGCGCCGGTCATAGGCGTCGCCATAGTCCGAGACGATCAGGTAGAAATCGAGCATCAGCCCGTCGAGTTCGCTTTCGCGCAGGCAACTGCCGTAAAACAGCACCGCGCGCGCCGAGCCCGGATAATGCGCCGCGATCGCCGCCGCCATCGCGCGGACGCGCGGATCGACGGGGATGGAAAGTTCGGCGCGGACCAGCGACACCAAACCCTCCGCTTCCCCGAGCGAAGACGAGGGGCCCGGCCGAGCGAAGTCGAGGCCTTCGACGTCCGATGCTTCTCGCTCCGCTCGAAGGAGTCCCTCGTCTTCGCTCGGGGAAGCGGCTGGGAAATTCGGGCCGAGCCACGGGAATGCCCTCAGGCGGCGAGGCGCAGGAAGGGCACCGGCTGGGTCGAGGTCAGCACGATCGGCCTGCCGCCCGTCGCCTCGAAGATCTCGCCGTCGAGGATGACGTTCGACCGTTTGCCCTCGATGCGGATTTCATCGCCCTGCTCGAAATGCACCCCCGCCAGATGGTGCTGGCCGAGCGTGCCGCGCCAGGCGCCGCCGAGCATGCGGAACAGCGCACCGACGCTGGTATCGGTCGCGAGCAATTTCATGTGGCCGTTGGTGCCATGCGCCTCGCTCGTGCGGATGCTGAGCAGCAGTTTCTCGAGCGTCGTGACGATCAGCAGCGAGAATTTGCCCTTGAACTCGCCCTGACGGATCAGCGACACGGTCATCGGTTCGGGCTTGGGCGGCAGCCGCCCGCCGCCGAGGCCGAGGATCATCGCGAACAGGCCGAGCACCGCCGCCAGGAAATGCGACACGCCGTTCGGCAGGCCGAGCGGATAGATGCGGTTGCGGCAATAGAGCATGACGTCGGCGAGATAGGCGCCGCCGAGGAACATGCCGAGCACCGGCCGGGCTTCGCCGCCGCTGTCGAGCGAGATCAGCTGGCGTTCGATGACATGATCCTCGATCCGGCCCGATTCGACCAGTTCGATCACGCGTTCGAGCGCCTTGAGCGGATCGCCCTCCGCGCCCAGGTCGAGCGCGATCAAATTGGTCTTGCCGTTGGGCAGCACCGCGACCGGCGGCGGCGAGCCGCCGAAATGGCCGCCCGAATACAGCTCGGTCAGCGCCGCCTGCACCGTGCCGTCGCCGCCGTTGATCGCGACGATGCGCGGGTTGACCATCGCGATGGTGCGAATCGCCTCGCCGATCTGGTCGACGTCCTCGACCTCGTAATGAAAGATGTCGGGATGCGCGGCGCAATATTCCCGCACGCGCGGCAACAGGGCCCGGTTGCCCGTCGAACGCGGATTGGAAAGGAGCGCGACGCTGGCCATTTCCCTACATATATTTCATGCTGATCGAGATCGTCTTCGGCGCATCGCCGACCGCAAAGGCCGTCTTCTTGTAACTCGGCTTGCCGAGGTTGAAGATGTTGATGCTCGGGTTGTTCGACATGCCGCCGCCGTCCGACGACAGGTCGGTCTTGCCGTTGCCGTTGATGTCGTGGCGCACCGCGATGCCATAGCTGCCGGCCGCGGGAAGCGGCACGCACACGGTCATCGAGCCCGCGCGCGCGGGCACTTCGATGCGGTTGATCCAACGGCCCTTGGCGAGCCAATCGGACGCATTGGCGCGATAGCTCTGGATGCGCAGCTTGCCGCCGCCGCTCTTGATGCCGCTGATCTGGACCAGGGTGGACGGCCCGCTCCTGCATTTCGACAGGTCGTTCGACAGGACCTGCCCCGATGCCTGGACGGGCATGGAGACCGCCAGCAACATGATGCAGAGAGATGCCGATACAAATTTCGACATGACGCATTAGCTCCCAATGGCTATAGCCATGCCAGCCACGGCCAGCACGGGTCCCTGTCGCCCTTGAATCGGCATATCGGAATCATTTGCGGCCAAATCATGGTGATGGGGCGACGAAAGCTTGAATAGATTGCCCGCCATCGACCGCTACATCGCGCGGCTCATCTTTTTCCCCATGCTCGGCACGCTGGTTCTGTCGGCGATGCTGCTCGTGCTCGAAAAGATGCTGCGGCTGTTCGATTTCGTCGCCAACGAGGGCGGCCCGGTCAGCGTCGTGTGGCGGATGCTCGCCAATCTGATCCCCGAATATCTCTCGCTCGGCATCCCGATCGGCCTGATGCTCGGCATCCTGCTCGCCTTCCGCCGCCTCGCGACGTCGAGCGAACTCGACGTGCTCAAGGGCGTGGGCATGAGCTTCGGGCGGCTGCTGCGCGTGCCCTATGCCTTTGCCTTCGCGCTCGCGCTGCTCAACCTCGCGATCGTCGGCTTCATCCAGCCCTATGCCCGCTACGCCTATGAAGGGCTGCAATTCGAACTACGCTCGGGCGCGCTCGGCGCGTCGATCAAGGTCGGCGAATTCACCAACCTCGGCACCCGCATGACGCTGCGCATCGAGGAAAGCGCGAACGAGGGACGGACCCTGCGCGGCATCTTCGTGCGCGGCGAGCAGAAGGACGGGCAGGCCGTGTCGGCGACCGCCGCCGGGGGCCAGTTCCTCGCCACCGACGACCCCGACACGATCATCCTGCGGCTGACCAGGGGCGTGCTGATCCACGAATCGCCCAAATTCCCGGTGCCGCGCGTGCTGACCTTCGACAATCACGACCTGCCGATCCCGCTGCCCAAGATCGACGCCTTCCGATTGCGCGGCGGCGCCGATCGCGAACTGACGATTCCCGAACTGTTCGTCGTCGGCAAGGACAGCCGACAGACGGTCGCCACCCGGCTCGAATCGCGCGCGAACTTCCATTTCCGCATCGTCGAGGTCGCGTCGATGTTCCTGATCCCGCTGATCGCGATCGCGCTCGCCATTCCGCCCAAAAGATCGACGTCGTCGCTCGGCGTCTTCCTGTCGATCGTGCTGCTGGTGACCCAGCACAAGATCAACGAATATGCCGAGGATATGGGCGCGCGCGGCACCGTCGATCCGCTGATCGCGCTGTGGGTGCCCTTCCTGCTCTTCGCCGGCCTCGCCTTCTGGATGTATTATCAGACCGCGCATGTGCCCGGCGGCCAGCCGATCGGCGCGCTCGAACGCGTCGCCGCCAAGGCGGGCGAGCGGATTCGCGGGCTGGTGAAAATCTTCCAGCGCAAGCCGCGCCCCGCGCTGCAGGCGGCCGAATGATGCACCAGCTGCATTTCTTTCCGTCGCGCACCATGGCGCTCTATGTCGGGCGGCTGTTCCTCGTCCGCACCTTTGCGATCCTGTTCGCGCTGGTGCTGATCCTCCAGACGCTCGACCTGCTCGGCGAAAGCGGCAAGATCCTGGCGGTCGCGGGCAATGGCGATGCCGAAGTGTGGCGCTATGTCGGCCTGCGCATCCCGCAGATCGTCGAGACCTTCCTGCCCTTTTCGGTGCTGCTCGGCACGATCCTGACGCTCGCGACGCTGAACCAGAACAGCGAGGTCATCGCGATGAAGGGCGCCGGCATGTCCGCGCATCAGGTGCTGGCGCCGCTGTTCCTCGCCGCTTTCCTCGTCGCCGGGATCAGCTTCGCCTTCAACGAACGCATCGTCGCGCGTTCGACCGCGGCGCTCGCGGCCTGGCAAAAGGTGCAATATGCCAAGGTGCCGGTCGACAATGGCGTGCGCAGCAACATCTGGGTGCGCGCGGGCGACAATCTGATCAACGCGGCCACGGTTCAGACGGGCGGCCCGTTGGTCACGCTGACCGGGGTCAAGATCTATGAACGCAGCGGCGGCGTGCTGTCGTCGATCCTGTCAGCCGACAGCGCGCGCGCGGTGGCGGGCGGCTGGGAGCTGACCAATGCCAAGCGGTTCATCCGCCGTTCGGGCACGCTCCAGCCGCTCGGCACGATCGTCGCGGCGAAGGGCGTCACCCCCGACCAGTTCACGCTGGCACAGGTCAAGGGCGACCAGCTGCCCTTTCTCCAGCTCAAGAGCGCGATCGACGATCTCGAGGCCGCGGGCTAGCCGGTCGATGCGCTGAAGGGCGTGCTGTGGCACAAGATTTCGGGGCCACTGTCGGCGATATTGATGCCGCTGCTCGGTGCGGTCGCGGCCTTCGGCCTCGCGCGCTCGGGCAAATTGTTCGTGCGCGCGATCGTCGGCATGGCGCTCGGCTTCGCTTATTTCGTTGCCGACAATTTCGCGCTCGCGATGGGCGATCTCGGCGCCTACTCGCCGTTTCTGGCGGCATGGGGACCGTTCATCCTCTTCGCGCTGATCGGCGAGATGATCCTGATACGGACCGAGGAATAGATACGACTTTCGTCATTACGAGGACCCCGGCGGAAGCCGGGGGACGCGGCAATCCAGAGCCCGCGTAAACCGCTCTGAATTGCTTCCCCGGCTTTCGCCGGGGTCGCAATGACGAAACCTGTTTTCAGGCAGCCGCGCCCCCCCGCGCCGAACCCGCAACCAGATTCATCACCAGCTTGGGCAGGCTGTCGTAATTCGCGCCATGATATTGCGAATCGGCGGGCAGCGCGTCCTTCAGGCGGCGGTGCGCTTCGGGCAGCGCGTGATAGGGCACGCCGGGCAGCAGGTGGTGCAGCGCATGGTAACGCAGGCCCACCGGCGCCCAGATTTCGGGCAGCAGCCCCGGCGGCGGCACGTTGACGCTGTCGAGGAACTGCGCGGTGACGGTCAGCTCGCCGCCGTCATTTTCCCACAGATGCGCGACGAGGGTGCGGATCTGGTTGAACACCAGGCTGGCCGAGGCGATCGCGCCGAAGATCAGCAGCGCGCGCAGCGGCACCCAGCCGAGCGCGCCCGCGACGATCAGCAGCGTCGACCACGCCCAGGCGCCGCCCTCCTGCCACGCCCATTGGCGGCGGAACTCGCCCTCGGGCGCGCGGCGGCGGAACAGCGGGTTGATGATGAGGCCCGAATAACGCTCCATCACCAGCTTGCGCAGCGGCGGGATGAGGAAAGACAAGGGCGTCAGCACCGCGAAGCGGAACAGCAGGGCGAACGGCGCAAAGGCCGCCGCGACCACGAACAGCGGCACCGTCCACGGCTTCATCAGCGCCAGCGGCAGATATTCGGGGTCCTCGACCGTGCCATATTTGGTGCGGTTGTGGTGCAGGCTGTGGATGCCTTCGTAGAGGAAGGAGGGGATCAGCATCGGCACGCCGATCAGCGCATTCCACGCGAGCCGGAAACCCGGCAGCGCCTGTTTGCGGATATGCGTCAGCTCGTGGATGAAGCTGCCCGCGCGGTAGAGGGCGAGCACGGCGACAACCGCCGCGGCGAGCGCCCAGCCGGTCGACGGCGCCAGGATCGCCCCCGCGACGCCGGCATAGCCGAGCAGCGCCGAGCCCAGGAAATCGGTCCAGTAGATGCGCGCGCTGGGGGTCACCAGGTCGCGCGTCAGATCCGACGCGGCGCGCAGCATCGCCTTGTCGTCCGCAATCGCGGGCTTCCGACTCTTGTCGGCGTCCGCCGGCTTCGGACTCTTGTCGGCGTCCGCCGACGGGGGCGTCTTGACCGCTCCGGACACGAAGGGGGTCGCGATCCGATCGGCAGGGGGGTTGATCGTCGTCATATCCAGGTCTTCACCATGATTTCATGGCAGCAAAATGGCCGAATGCGGGTCGCCACCGCCACAGCTATGCCCTAATGCCGCGTCACAGATATAGGACGCCCGAAACAGGAAACCAGCCATGGCCGCCCATCATCAAGGCCCCGTCACCATCCACCCCGTGAAAACCAAGGGCGACAAGCGCGAATTCGTCGAGCTCGCCTATCGCCTCAACCGCGGCGATCCGGCGTGGGTGCCGCCGCTGCGGAACGAGGTGTTCGACCTGCTGACCCCCGGCAAGAATCCCTGGTACGAACATGGCAAGGCGCAGCTGTTCACCGCGCGGCGCGACGGGCGGACGGTCGGGCGCATCTCGGCGCATATCGACACGCTGGCGCTCGAACAGCCCGCCGGGCAGGGCATGGGCCCCGGCACCGGCAATTGGGGGATGTTCGAAGCCGAGGATGAAGAGGTCGCCCGCGCGCTGCTCGTCACCGCCGAGGACTGGCTGCGCGGGCAGGGCATGACGCGGTCGCTCGGCCCGCTGTCGATCTCGATCTGGGACGAACCCGGCCTGCTGATCGAGGGCTTCGACGATGTGCCGACGATCATGATGGGGCACAACAGCCCGCTCTATCGCGGCTGGATCGAGGCGGCCGGCCATCGCCCGGTCAAGCAATTGCTCAACTATGGCGTGCGGGTCGATGGCGGCTTTCCGCCGCTGATCGACCGCATCGTCGCGGCGGGCGAGAAGAATGAGCGCATCCGCATCCGCAAGGTGAACAAGAAGAAGTTCGACGCCGAGGCGACACTCATCATGGGGCTGCTCAACGACGCCTGGTCGGACAATTGGGGCTTCGTGCCGCTGACCGACCACGAGATCGCCTTCATCGGCAAAAAGCTCAGGGACATCGTCTTCGAGGATCTGATCCGCGTCGCCGAACTCGATGGCGAGCCGGTCGCCTTCATGATCGTGCTGCCCAATATCAACGAGTTGCTGATCGACATGGACGGTTCGCTCTGGCCCTTCAACTGGGCGCGGCTGCTGTGGTGGCTCAGGAAGCCCAAGAGCGTGACGCTGCGCGTGCCGCTGATGGGGGTCGCGAAAAAGCTGCAGAACAGCCGCATGGCGAGCGCCCTCGCCTTCATGATGATCGAATTCATCCGCCGCGACGCGGTGCGCGACTATGGCACCAAATATGGCGACATCGGCTGGGTACTCGATGACAATCAGGGGATGAACGCGGTCGCCGCGGCGATCGAGGCCAAGGTCAATCGCGTGTACCAGATCTACGACAAGCCCCTCGGCTGACCGGCGGGTTTCGGGCGAAACCGGACGTGGACGCTGCTCCCCGCAAAAAAGGGCGATCATGTCCTTTGCAAACACGCCCGCTGAACAGGCGGTATCGGGCGGTGGCGGCCGTGAGAAATCCTCCCCGGAACGGGGAGGGGGACCGCCGCCGAAGGCGGTGGTGGAGGGGGCTGTCGGCCTGACGCGCCGTCCAAGGACGAGAACCCCCTCCGTCAGCCCTACGGGCTGCCACCTCCCCACAAGTGGGGAGGATCGTCTTGTTCCCACCCCGATCCCGACCGGCCCCTTGGGTTTGCAAAAGACATAATCGCCAAAAAAGGGGGCGCGGATTTCCGATGTCCGCTCCCTGCCCCGAACGACCTATCCCCGAAACGGCGCCACCACCTCGTCCGTCACCCGCAGCGGCTAGCCGCTCGCCTTGTCGAGCAGCGCCCACACCGTGCGTGCCCGCACGTGGACGCGGCCATCGGCACCGGCGAACTCCATAAAACGGTCGAACTTCGCCCCCTGCGGCTTGTCGGCGACCCAGGTCCGCGCGGTCACCGTCGCGCCGGGGCCGAGCGCGCGCAGATAGTCGATCTCGTGCCGCACCACGACCCAGATATAGGCGTCCTTGTGCGCCTGCGGCGCCGCGGCGTCCCAATGGCCGGTCGCGGCCTGCTGGATCCACTGCACCCAGACGGCGTTGTTGACGTGGCCGAGCTCGTCGATCGTGTCGGGCGTGGCGGTGAGTTGAAGGGTAAACTCTTTCATTGCATTCCTTCTCCCCTCCTCTTCAGAGGAGGGGTAGCGAGACTTGGGCGCTTGCGCCCTAGTCGCAGCGGGGTGGTGTCACTGCACCGGCGTCCACCACCCCAAACCCCTCCTCTGAAGAGGAGGGGCTTAAAGGTCTATGCCAGCTCCACCGTCGTCACCATATAGCCCGCCTCGCGCAGCGCCGAGACCAGGCTGTCGAGATGCTCCTTGTCGCGCGCCTCGCATTCGATGTCGGTGATCAGGCCCTTCGCGGGCAGGGTCGTGAAGATGCGCTGGTGATAGATTTCGATGATGTTGACCTGCTTCTCGTCGAACAGCTTCATCACCTTGAACAGTGCGCCCGGCCGGTCCTGCAGGCGGATGCGCAGCCGCGCGATGCGGCCCGAACGCGCAAGGTCGCGCAGCAGCACGTTGGCGAGCAGCCGCGTGTCGATATTGCCGCCGGTGAGCACGAGCCCGACCTTGCGCCCCGCGAACTCCTCGGGATGCGCGAGCATCGCCGCGAGCCCGGCGGCCCCCGCGCCCTCGACCACCGTCTTCTCGATCTGGAGCAGCAGGCTCACCGCCCGCTCCAGATGCCGCTCGGCGACCAGCACGATGTCGTCGTTGAGCGCCGCGACCAGCTTGCGCGTGTAGCTGCCCGGCTCCTTCACCGCGATGCCCTCGGCGAGCGTGTCGCCTTCGCACGCCATATCGACGCCGTTCAGCTCGGCGTACATCGACGGATAAAGCTCGGCCTGCACCCCGACGAGGCGCATGTCATTCTTGATCCCGCGCGCCGCGGTGCCCATGCCCGCGAGCAGCCCGCCGCCGCCGATCGGCACGATCAAAGTGTCAAGCTCGGGCACGTCCTCGAGCATTTCGAGCGCCACCGTCCCCTGCCCCGCCGCGACATGCGGATGGTCGAAGGGATGGACGAAGGTCAGCCCGCGTTCCTTTTCGAGCACCCGCGCATGGGCATAGGCGTCGTCGAAGGTCTCGCCGTGGAGGACGATCGTCGCGCCGTGACTCGCGGTCTGCGACACCTTCACCTGCGGCGTCGTGCTCGGCATCACGATGGTCACCGGCACCCCGAGCCGCTTGCCGTGATAGGCAAGGCCCTGTGCATGATTGCCCGCCGACGCCGCGATCGCGCCGCGCGCCTTCGCCTCGTCGTCGAGCAGCAGCAGCGCGTTGAGCGCGCCGCGCTCCTTATAGGCCGCGGTGAACTGCAGATTCTCGAACTTCAGCCACACCTCGGCGCCCACCAGCTCGGACAGCGTCTGCGAATGGAGCGTCGGCGTGCGCACGACCGCGCCGTTAATTCGCCCCGCCGCCGCGCGCACATCGTCGAGCGTGATCGCCGGAAGGTCGGCGGCGGAGGTCAGGGTGAGTTGATCGGTCATAGCCGAGCGGCCCTAACGGCTAGCCAAGCGAAGTGGAAGAGCTACTTGCGCCCTCCCCTTCAGGGGAGGGCAGCGAGACTTGCGAACTTGTTCGTTAGTCGCAGCGGGTGGGGTCCATCGGCCTCGCGCAAGGCCGATGGACCCCACCCCAACCCCTCCCCTGAAGGGGAGGGGCTATGTCCAGGCCACCTAGCGCGCCGCCCAAACCATGGTTATGACCCCTCGCCATGAGCGAACAGAAATTGCGCATCAGCTTCCTCGGCATCGGGGTCATGGGCGGGCCGATGGCGGGTCATCTCGCCGGGGCGGGCCATAGCCTTACGGTCTACAACCGCACGCGCGCCAAGGCCGACGCCTGGGTGGCCCTCCACGGCGGGCGCGCTGTCGCGACGCCCGCCGAGGCCGCCGACGGCGCCGACGTCGTCATCACCTGCGTCGGCAACGACGACGATCTGGCGCAGGTCGCGCTCGGCCGCGACGGCGCCTTCCGGTCGATGCGCCGCGGCGCGCTGTTCATCGACCACACCACCGTGTCGGCGCGCATCGCCCGCCAATTGTCGGTCGAGGCCGAAGCGCCCGGCCTGCTCGTCGTCGACGCCCCCGTGTCGGGCGGCGAGGCGGGCGCGCAGAACGGCACGCTGTCGATCATGTGCGGCGGCAGACAAGCGGCGTTCGAGGCCGCCGCGCCGATCATGCAAGCCTATGCGTCGCGCATTGTGCATATCGGCGGCCCCGGCGCGGGGCAGACGACCAAGATGGTCAACCAGATCGCGATCGCCGGGGTGCTGCAGGGCCTGTCGGAAGCGCTGCGTTTCGCGCAGGCCTCGCGGCTCGACACCGGCAAGGTGTTCGAGGCGGTGTCGGGCGGCGCCGCCGCGAGCTGGCAGATGCTCAACCGCTGGGACACGATGGCAAAGGACGAGTTCGACTTCGGCTTCGCGGTCGACTGGATGCGCAAGGATCTGGGGCTGGCGCTCGACGAAGCGCGCGTCAACGGCGCGACGCTGCCGGTGGCGGGCCTCGTCGATCAATTCTACGCCGATGTGCAAAGGGCGGGAGGCGGCCGCAAGGACACAAGTTCGCTCGTGACGAGGTTGCCGAAGTGAGCGCTCCCTGGAAATACGCCCTCCCCTTCAGGGGAGGGCAGCGAGACTTGGCGGCTTGCCGCCTAGTCGCAGCGGGTGGGGTCCATCGGCCTTGCGCAAGGCCGATGGACCCCACCCCAACCCCTCCCCTGAAGGGGAGGGGCTTTATCTTTGCCGCACTCGCCACATTATTCCTCTCGACCCCCGCCCACGCCGACACGCTCGTCGACAATGTCAACGGCATCACCCTCGACGCCGACGGCAAGCTCGTCCGCTTCACCGGCCTCGTCATCGACGCGCAGGGCAAGGTGAAGCAGCTGCTCGACCGCAAGGACAAGCGCCCCGAACGCCCCGACTTCCAGGAGGACGGCAAGGGCCGCACCCTGATTCCCGGCCTCATCGACGCGCACGGCCATGTCATGGGCCTCGGCTTTTCGCTGATGCTGCTCGACCTCAGCGAAACGACGTCGCTGGAGCAGGCGCAGGCGGCGATCCGCAAATATGCCGCCGACAATCCCGAAATGCCGTGGATCATCGGCCGCGGCTGGAACCAGGAGAAATGGGGGCTCGGCCGCTTCCCGACCGCCGCCGATCTCGACGCGGTGGTTCCCGACCGCGCGGTGTGGCTCGAACGCGTCGACGGCCATGCCGGCTGGGCGAATACGGCCGCGATGAACGCCGCGAAGATCAGCGCGGCCAGCAAGTCGCCCGAAGGCGGGCGTATCGAAATGGCGGGCGGCAAACCCAGCGGCGTCTTTGTCGATGCCGCGATGAGCCTGATCGACAATGCCAAGCCCCGGCCCCTCGCGCGCGACCGCGACCGCGCGCTTTTCCTCGCGCAGCAGAAGCTGCTCGAACAGGGGATCACCGCGATCGCCGACATGGGCACGACGATCGAGGATTGGCAGGCCTTCCGCCGCGCCGGCGACCGGAAACAGCTTGCGGTGCGGATCATCGGCTATGGCGCCGACATCGACAATATGGCGCTGATCGCGGGGTCGGAGCCGACGCCCTGGCTCTACGACGACCGGCTGCGCATGGTCGGGGTGAAGCTCTATCTCGACGGCGCGCTCGGCTCGCGCGGGGCGTGGCTGAAGGCGCCCTACAGCGACGCGCCGGGGCAGAGGGGCCTGCCGCTGCTCACCCCCGCACAGCTGCGCAACAAGATGGTGCGCGCGTCGATGGACAAGTTCCAGGTCGCGATCCACGCAATCGGCGACGCCGCCAATGCCGAGGCGCTCGACGCCATCGCCGACCTCGACGCCGACCTGCCCGGGACACGCCGCTGGCGCATCGAACATGCGCAGATCGTCGACCCCGCCGACATCCCGCGCTTCGCGAGCATGAAGGTCATCGCCTCGATGCAGCCGGTCCACCAGACGTCGGACCGGCTGATGGCCGAAGCCCGGCTCGGCCCCGACCGGCTGAAGGGCGCCTATGCCTGGCGCAGCCTGTCGGCGTCGGGCGCGCGGCTCGCCTTCGGGTCCGACGTGCCGGTCGAAAGCGCCAACCCCTTCGCGGGGCTGGCCGCCGCCATCTCGCGCACCGACGCGAACGGCCAGCCGCTCGGCGGCTGGCGGCCCGAGGAGACGGTGAACCGCGAAACCGCGCTCGACGGCTTCACCCGCACCGCTGCCTTCGCGGGTTTCGCCGAGGACCGCATCGGCACGCTGATGCCGGGCATGCGCGCCGACTTCGTCTATCTCGACAGCGATCCCCTGCTCGCCAGCCCCGACGAAATCCGCCGCATGACGCCGCTCGAAACCTGGGTCGGGGGTTATCGGTACTACAAGCGCAAGGAGTAGTATCATGACCGCCATTCGCCTCATCCCGCGCCGCGTCGCCAAGCCCTGGGGCCGCACCGACATCGGTGCGCTTTTCGACGCCGGGGGCGAGCGGATCGGCGAAATCTGGTTCGAACTGCCCGCCGGGTCGCCCGAGCCCGCGCTGCTCGTCAAATATCTCTTCACCTCCGAAGCCCTGTCGGTGCAGGTCCACCCCGACGATGCGCAGGCGCAAGCCATCGGCGCGCGGCAGGGCAAGGAGGAGGCGTGGGTCATCCTCGATGCCGACGACGACGCCGTGATCGGCCTCGGCCTCGAACAGCGCGTATCGCCGGAACGGCTGCGCGAGGCCGCGCTCGACGGCAGCATCGAGCAGCTGATCGACTGGAAACCCGTCGCGCCCGGCGACCATTTCCACGTCACGCCCGGCACGATCCACGCGATCGGCGGCGGCCTGTCGCTGATCGAGGTGCAGCAATATGCCGACATCACCTATCGCCTCTACGACTATGGGCGCCCGCGCGAACTGCACCTGGACGAGGCGATGGGCTGCGCCGAAACGGGCCCCTATCTGACCGCCAATCTGCGCGCGCCGATCGCGGTGGGTATCGACCGGCTGGTCAACGGCCCGAAATTCGCCCTGATCGACGCGCATTGCGACGATTTCGCCGCTCTCCCCGACCTCGGCGCCCATGGCCCCGTCTGGTTTATCCCGGTCGCGGGACACGGAACCGCGGGCGGCCTAGCCCTGGCAGCCCGGCGAATGCTGGCTGCTCGGCGACGCCGCCGATCTTGCCGGCCTCGGCGGCAGCGGCCGCGCGCTGATCGCCTGGGCCACCGCATGACGACACGCCGCGCGCTGCTCACCGGCCTCGCCGCCCTCCCGGTCGCCACCGCTGCCGCGGCGGCCGAGCGCAAGGAGCGCAAGCCGAAGAAGCGCAAGCCCGCGAAGCCGACCGTCCAGCACGTCGACGTTGCGGTGATCGGCGCCGGCGTGTTCGGCGCCTGGACCGCCTGGCACCTGCTGCGCGCAGGCAAGTCGGTGCGGCTGTTCGACGCCTATGGCGCGGGCCACGTCCGTTCCTCCTCGGGCGGCGAGAGCCGGGTCATCCGCATGGGCTATGGCGCCGACACCCTCTATTCGGACATGGCGCGCGAATCGCTGAAATATTGGAAGGATCTGTCCGACAGCGCCAGCGCGCCGATCTTCCACAATACCGGCGTGCTGTGGTTCGCGCCGCAGGGCGACGCCTATACCGCGCAGTCGCTCGCCTGGCTTCAGGCGAACCGGATCGGCCACGAACATGGCGACGTCGCCTGGCTCTCGAACAAATATCGGCAGATCCAATTCTATCAGGGCGAAACGGGCATTCTCGAAACCGAGACCGGCGCGCTGATCGCGGCGCGCGGCGTGCAGGAAGTGATCGCCGACGCGCAGATCGCGGTCGAGCCCGTGGTCATGCCCGCGCCCCTGCTGTCGAAGAAGATCCAGCGCCACACTTTGCCCGACGGCGGTACCGCCGATCATCTCGTCTATTGCTGCGGCCCCTGGCTCGCCGAACTCTTCCCGCAGCAGTTGATGGGCCGGATCGTCGCGACGCGGCAGGAGGTCTATCATTTCGGCGCGCCGCAGGGCGACACGCGCTTCGCGCCGCCGAACCTGCCGGCCTGGGCCGATTTCAACAACGGCCGCATCGTCTATGGCATCCCCGACCTCGAGGGCGCCGGATTCAAGATCGCGAGCGACGTCCATGGCCCCGTCGTCGACCCCGACACACAGGACCGCGCGCTCTCGCCCGCGGGCATCGCGGAAGCGCGCGCCTATGTCGAGCGCCGCTTCCCCGGCCTTGCCGGCGCGCCGCTGATCGGCGGGCGCGTCTGCCAATATGAGAACAGTTCGAACGGCGACTATCTGATCGACCGCCTGCCGGGGCAGGCGCGTGTCTGGCTGATCGGCGGCGGATCGGGCCATGGCTTCAAGAACGGCCCCGCGGTCGGCAAGCGCGTCGCCGCGCATATCCTCGACGAGAATCTGCCCGTCGAACCGCGCTTCAGCTTCGCGACCAAGGGCACCATGGCGGCGCGGACCGTCTTCTGATTTCGTCACGCCCTCTTCCGTTCGCCCTGAGCTTGTCGAAGGGCCGTTCTTTCCTTCATAGGTCGAAAAGAAGAACAGTCCTTCGACAAGCTCAGGACAAACGGGGGTAGTAGAGCGTGCGCCTGACCGACTGCCACAATATCGACGATTTCCGCGCGCTGGCGAAGCGGCGCCTGCCCTGGCCCGTATTCGACTATATCGACGGCGCCGCCGACGACGAGGTCACGCGCCGCCGCAACCGCGAAGCCTTCGACGATTGCGACCTCGTCCCGCGCGTGCTTGCCGGGGTCCAGACCGTCGACATGCGCACCACCCTGTTCGGGCGCGAGATCGCGATGCCGCTGTTCCTCTCGCCGACCGCGCTCCAGCGCCTGTTCCACTGGCAGGGCGAACGCGCCGTGCTGCGCGCCGCGGCGAAGGCCGGCACCGTCGCGGGCATATCGAGCCTCGCGACGGTCGGTCTTGCCGAGGCGGGCGCGCTTACCGACGGCCCCAAGCTGTTCCAGCTCTATGTCCACCATGACGAAGGTCTCAACCAGGCGATGCTAGAGGCCGCGCGCGCCGCGAAATTCGACGCGGTCGCGCTCACCGTCGACACGATCGTCGGGGGAAATCGCGAACGCTGCCTGCGCTCGGGCTTCACCTCGCCGCCGCGCTTCGCACCGGGCAACATGCTGAGCTATGCGATCAAGCCCGGCTGGGGGCTGAACTATGTTCTGCGCGAGAAATTCAGCCTGCCCAACCTCGCGACGCATGTCTCCGAAGGGTCGAGCGTGCCCAAATCGGTCGCCGAATATTTCACCTCGATGCTCGACCAGAGCCTCGACTGGAAACGCGCCGAGGCGATCCGCAAGCAATGGAACGGCCCCTTCTGCCTCAAGGGCATCGTCGCGGTCGAGGATGCCCGCCGCGCGGTCGATATCGGCGCGACTGCGATCATGGTGTCGAACCATGGCGGGCGCCAGCTCGACGGCAGCCGCTCCGCCTTCGACGCGCTGGCCGAGATCGTCGACGCGGTCGGCGACAAGGTGGAGGTGATCTGCGACGGCGGCATTACCCGCGGCACCCATGTGCTGAAGGCGCTGTCGGTCGGCGCCAAAGCCTGTTCGGGCGGCCGCCTCTACCTCTACGCCCTCGCCGCGGCGGGCGAGGACGGCGTCACCCGCGCGATTGCGCTGCTCCGCACCGAAATCGAGCGCGGGATGAAGCTGATGGGGGCGAGGAGCCTAGCCGACCTCGGCCCCGGCAATCTGCGCTGGCGTTAAAAATCGACGTGCCCCTGCGAAGGCAGGGGCCCATCTCCGGACGGTGCCAGGGTGAACCCGCAGGAGATGGGTCCCCGCCTTCGCGGGGACACGCTCGCTTTTATACCGCCGTCCCCTCCGCCTTCTTGCCCACGCCGCCCCAATCGACATTGCGCGTCATGTACATCACGCCCGCGAGCGCGAAGAACATCAGCACCGACCCGATCAGCAGCGAATAGGCCTCCAGGTTGAGCAGCACATAGAGCAGCGCGTAAAGCCCGACGAGCATCGCCGCGAGGAAACGCGCGCGCTTCCAGCTCTTGAGCACCGCCGCGCTGTACGCCGCGAGCAGCCCGATGATCGCGCCCGCCGCCAGCAGATAGGCAAAGAAGAAACCGATCACCTCGGCAAAGGCGAGCAGCAGCACGAAGAACAGGACCAGCGCCACCCCGGTCAGCAGATATTCCGCCGCCGCGACCCGCGCGCCCGCGATGATGTCGAACATCAGGAAGGCGACGAAGGTGAAGGCGATGAACAGGAAGCCATATTTGATGCTGCGGTCGACCTGGCTGTAAAGGTCGACCGGTTCGATCAGGCTGATCGCGATCGCTTTCGCGACGCCGCCCGCCGCCTCGCCCGTACCGTCGGCCGCGGCCGCCGCCTCGACGGCGACGGGTTCCAGATAGTCGCGCCCGCCGCCGTACCTGACCTGCGGCGGCGACAGGTCACCGGTCAGTACCTGCGCCTGCCCCAGCGCCAGATTGGGGATGGCATAGGTCGCGGTGAAACCGCTTCCCGTCACGCTGCGCGTCGCGGGCAGGAAATCGCCGCCGAAGCTGGGGTTCGGCCAGCTCGATTTGACCGTCCAGCGCGTATCGACGCCGCGCGGGACCAGCTTGAAATCGCCGAGTCCGCGCACGCCGATCCGGTAATCGACCTTCATCGGCGCGCCGCCGGTCCAGTCGACGAAGGCGAAGGTCCCCGAATTGCCGGTCGAGAGCAGTCCCTTGCCCGGCTGCAGCGGCACCGCGGTCCCGTTCACCGCCAGGCTGTTGCCGTCGATGAGCCCGCGCGCGTCGCTGATCCCCAGCCGCACCTCGGCGCGGTCGAGCAGCAAGGCCTCGCGCGCGACACCATAGCGCGCGATGTCGGCGGGCAGCACGAATTCGGCGCTTCCCGCGATCTGGCTTTCATAGACGACGGTCTCGTAAATCGCCTTCTTGCGCTTTTCGGGCTTGATGACGACATCGGCCTTGTTCGCCTGCGGCGAGAGATAGAGGTTGCGGATGGTCTCGACCGTCCGCGTGACGTCGCGGCCATTCTCGGTCACCGTCTGCTGCTCGGTCGCGCGATAGGGGATGACGATCACCGGCCCGGCGATCGTCTGTTGCCCACCCCAGCCCTGCCCGATCGACGCCTGCGCGGTCTCCGCCTGCTGCTGCCGGTCCCAGAGCAGGCCATAGACCATCAGCAGCGGCACCATCAGCGCGACGGCAATGAACACCGCGATGATCAGCTTCACCCCCGGCGAGCGTTCGCCTTTCTCGCGGGACGGGGCCGGACGGGGCGACGGGGTGGGAGGAACGGACGCAGCATCGCTCATGGGGGACTCCTCGCTCAATTCGTCGATAGAAATAAACGGTTCGTCGATGCCGTCAAGCGACTTGCGATGTGTCGCAGGGATGCTATCGGTGCTGTGGTAGGATCGCAGCGCAGGGGGCAGAAGGTTGCGACAGCCATGACGGCGCAGCGGACGGACGCATCGGCCGAGCGTCCCTACGACATCTTCATCAGCTACAGCCGCGTCGATGCCGACAAGGCGATGCAGCTGCGCGACCTGCTGCTCGCGCGCGGCCATCATGTGTTCTTCGATGCCGAGGGCATCGATGCGGGCGCCGAATTTCCCGACGTCATCGACCACGCGGTCAAGGGCGCCAAGGTCGTGCTCGGATGCTGGACCCCCGCCGCGATCCAGCGCCGCTGGGTCCGCATCGAAAGCCGCATCGGGCTCGACCGCGGCTCGCTCGTCGCCATCGCGCTCGAAAAGATGGACCTCGAGGCGCTGCCCGCCGAATTCTACAACGTCAACGTCCTCGACATGTCGGGGTTCGACGGCGGCGCGGAGAATGCGGCGTGGCAGCGCGTCCTCGCCGCGATCGACCGCCGTCTCAGGAAGACCGGCGCCGCGGCCACCGCGGACGACATCCGCCCCGCCGGTCCGCAGAAGCGCCGCCTCTCGCCGCTCGCGCTCGGCGGCGCGGCGGCGCTCGCGGTCGCGGCGATCGGCGGCGGCGGCTGGTATTATGCGAACAGCGCCCCCGCCTTCGACGAGGCCGCGGTCGCCGCCGGCTTCGACAAGACGGTCAGGACCACCGAACCGGTGATGGCCAACGCGCTCGTCAGCGCCCTGAACGACGCCGAGACCACGAACAACGGCAAGATCTTCTGGGCGCTGGCGCAGCTGATCGCGGTCGAAAAGTCGCCGAACGCCGAAGAACTGCAGCGCTTCGAGGCCGCGGTCGCGAAATTTCTCGGCAGCCCCTGCCATTGCGTCGTCGTCGAGGGCGCGCCCTTCACCATCGTCTCGACCTGGACGCTCACCGCCTATGGCGTGATGGACCGCACGCCCCCGGCGCCGGTGGTCGAGGCGCTGCTTGCCGCGCAGAATCGCGAAGGCTGGTGGTCGAGCGCGATGGACGCCGCCGACCGCCCCGACAATGCCGCGACCTATATCACCGCGCTGTCGGTCATCGCGCTGCGCGACATCGACCCGGTGCTGAAGGGCGACCCGGCGTTGCAGGCGAAGGTCAGGGCGGCGCGCGCCCGCGCGGTCGGATGGCTCAAGAAACGGCGCCCGCGCCCCGGGGTCAACTGGTCGGACTATCCCGACAACAGCCTGCGCACCGAAGCGCCGTCGGTATCGGCGATGGCGACGGTCGCGCTGCTGCCCGAGGTCGGCGAGGCCGAGGCGAAGGAGATCGCCGAAATCTATGTCGCGGGCATCGACAGGCTGTCGCCGGTCGATCAGAATATCTCGAACGACGTCAACGTTATCCGTGCCGGCGGCGACACCTATGTCGACACCTATCGCCACGTCCCCTTCGGCTGGGAGGTCTATGCGCTGGGCAAGGCCTGGCCGCTGCTCGGCGGCGAGCCGGCCGGCAAAGGCCGCGGGTCTGCTGAACCAGGCCCGGACCGTCAGCCTGTCCGACCCCAAGCTCGCGCGGCAGGACTGGATGCTGGCCGAACAATTCCTCGGCCTGCGCGGCGCGCGCGATGCGCTGATGGCGGCGAAGCGATAGCCTCGTGACGAATGAGGCGAAGGTCCGCCCGAATCCCGCCGCAAAAAGAAGGCGATTATGTCCTTTGCAAACACGCCCGGTGAACAGGCGGTATTGGGCGGGAGCGGACATTGGAATAGATCAGGCCCTCCCCTTCAGGGGAGGGCAGCGAGACTTACGAACTTGTTCGTTAGTCGCAGCGGGTGGGGTCCATCGGCCTCGCGCAAGGCCGATGGACCCCACCCCAACCCCTCCCCTGAAGGGGAGGGGCTTCATGTCCGCCTTCCACCCCGATCCCGACAGGCCGCTTGGGTTTGCAAAAGACATAATCGCCAAAAAGAAAAGGCTGGCAAAGGCCTAGCCCTTTCCGTCGCGAGTGAAGATAAAGGGAGGCGGCCTCCCCCCAGAGGCCGCCTCCGGGCCCGGCGTCAGAAAGACGCGCCGAGCGAGAAGATCACCGCACCGTCGGCGCCCACGGCTTCCTTGAAGCCGCCGAACTTGGGCGCGTCGGTGTTGACGTAGGCGACGCCGAGCGTCAGCATCTTGTAGCTGAAGTCGACGCCGACCGAATAGTCGAACACTTCGCCGTCGAGACCGCCGAGGAAGCTGTCGCTCTTGGCATAGCCGACATGGCCCTTCAGCGTGACCGGCGTGTCGGGAATCGCGACCCCGATATCGCCGGCGAGATAGACACCGCTCGCGTCGCCGAGCGAATCCTGTCCGCCCGGCGCCCAGGCGACGAGGCCCTTGATCGAGGCCGGACCGACATCCCCCGACAGCGAGAAATAGGGTTCGATGACCGAGCTGTTCGACGTGCCGGGATAGAGATAGAGGGTCGCGCCGATATCGGCGGTCAGCCCCGAGGTGACTTCGGTGGAATAGCCGGCGAAAACGTCGATCTCGGTGCCGTTGGCGAAGCCGATGCTCGAACCCCAGGTGCCGATGTAGAAGCCGACGTCGTGCGACAGCGTGATGCCGCCCTGGATCGCGGCCTCCTCGTTCGACTGGCTGAAGCCGCGGAAACGATAGTCGCTGACGACGGTGGCGCTACCCGAAATGGTGATGCCGTCGCTGTCTTCTTCTTCCTCGGCATAGGCAGTCGAGGGAACCGCAACGGCGGCGAGAAGCATGCCCAGGCATGCGCGGGAGAGTTTCTTCATGGACAGATCCCCAAATGGAAAAACGGATCGTCCCTGCCTGCTGCGTGACAGCCAGCCTCTATGTCGGGCCAGTCCGGTCATGCGTGCGTCTCTTTTGGCGAAGTTGCTGCGCCGCACAATCGAAAAAGTTGCGGCGCCTGTCTTAAAAAGGGCCGCTGTGACAATTTTGCAACAATTACCTTACGCTATAGCGGTTTCAGATGAAACAAAATTGCGCGGTCAGAAGGCAAATCCCAGCGACGCGACGACGGTCGCGTCATAGCGCCGGTCGATCGCCTTCACGCCGGTCTTGCGCACACCGGTATCGACATATTTCAGCCCCAGCGTGAACCGGTCGAAGGTCGCGGTCGCCCCCAGCGACCAGTCGCGATAATCGCCCCCCGGCGCCAGCGCGCCGTCGCTGTGTCCGATGCTCGCATTCAGCGTCACCGGGGTGTTCGGGATTCCCGACGACAAGCCGAGCCTGAGATAGAGATTGTCGGAATCGCCGAGCGCCGCCTGGTTCCATGCATAGGCGACCGTGCCCGTCGCCTCGACCGGCCCCAGCATATAGGACAGGCGCAGCGTTCCCTCGCCATAATCGCTCGGCCCGAATGCGCCGTCGCCATCGGGATACCAATAATAGGTCAGCCCGGCGTCGAGCCGCACCCCCGGCGCGATCCCGGTCTCGTATCCGCCATAAAGGTCGACCTCGACATCGTCGGCGGCCGCGCCCGCGTCGATATTCGAACCCCAGGCGCCGAGGTAGAAGCCGCTGTCGTGGCTGACCGTGATCGCCGGCTGCACCGCGACATCCTTGTCCGACAGCGAGAGGCCGCGAAAGCGATAATCCGACACCAGGTCGATCCCGCCCGACACGGTCAGCGAACCCGAAGGTGGATCGGTGACGTCCTGCGCGGCGGCGGGCGCGGCGATCAGGAGCGCGGGGACGGCAAGCAGACGAAGCATGAAACATCCTTGGAGGTTCGGGGGACCGCGACTCTGGCCGCACCGCGCCGCAAGAGCAACCATCGCCCCTATCGTCGTCCCGGCGAAGACCGGGATGACGGACGTGAGGGTAAAACGCTTCATCCAAAGCCAATCCTGCTCTAAAGAGCGACAAACCTCTCCCAAGGACGAACCGATGAGCGATCACAACCCCGGCCTGCGCCCCTGGCGCGACATCGCGCGGCGCCAGTGCCGCCGGATCATGGTCGGCACCGTCCCCGTCGGCGGCGACGCACCGATCACGGTGCAGACGATGACCAACACACTGACCAGCGACGCGGTCGCGACAATCGACCAGATCCGCCGCTGCGAGGAAGCGGGCGCCGACCTGATCCGCGTCTCGTGCCCCGACACCGATTCGACCGCCGCGCTCGGCAAGATCGTCCGCGCCGCGCGCGTGCCGATCATCGCCGACATCCATTTCCACTACAAGCGTGCCTTGGAAGCCGCCGATGCCGGGGCCGCGTGCCTGCGCATCAATCCGGGCAACATCGGCAGCGGCGAGCGTGTCGGCGAGGTCGTCCGCGCCGCCAAGGCGAACGGCTGCGCGATCCGCATCGGCGTCAACGCCGGCAGCCTGGAGAAGGATCTGCTCGAAAAATATGGCGAGCCCTGTCCCGAAGCGCTGACCGAAAGCGCGCTCGACCATATCAAGCTGCTGCAAGACCATGATTTCCACGACTATAAGGTCGCGGTGAAGGCGAGCGACGTCTTCCTCGCCGTCGCCGCCTATATGCAGCTCGCCGAAGCGGTCGACTGTCCCTTGCACCTCGGCATCACCGAAGCCGGCGGACTGATCGGCGGCACCGTCAAGTCGGCGCTCGGCATCGGCAATTTGCTCTGGGCGGGCATCGGCGACACGATCCGCGTCAGCCTGTCGGCCGAGCCCGAGGAAGAAGTCCGCGTCGGCTACGAGATTCTGAAGTCGCTGGGCCTCAGAACCCGCGGCGTCCGCGTCGTCTCGTGCCCCAGCTGCGCGCGCCAGGGCTTCGACGTCATCCGCACCGTCCAGGCGCTCGAGGAGGCGCTGAGCCATATCAAGACCCCGATGTCGCTGTCGGTGCTCGGCTGCGTCGTCAACGGCCCCGGCGAGGCGCGCGAGACCGACATCGGCATCACCGGCGGCGGCAACGGCCGGCACATGGTGTACCTCTCGGGCGTCACCGACCATCATGTCCAGGACGCCGACATGATCGCGCATGTCGTCAGGCTCGTCGAAGCCAAGGCAGCCGAGATCGAGGCGGGCAGCGCGGTGAGCATGGACACGCTGCACGGCAAGGCGGCGTGAAGGGCAAGACCGACATCGTCATCGAACCGCCGGTCGCGCGCAAGGCGGCCGCGACCGGAGCTTCGGCTACCGGCGCCGCGGCGCTCGGCGCGGGCCATGTCGCGGCGCTCGCGATCGGCGCCTTCGCGCTGGGCGCCTTCGCGGTCGGCGCGCTCGCCATCGGCCGCCTCCGCATCGGAAGGGCGCGTATCCGCAAGCTGCGCATCGACGAGCTGGAGGTGGGGAAAATTGTCCGGGTCGGGGAGAATCGGCGCTGACACGGCTCCGGTACATTGTCGATCTTTAGGTCCTATGATATGAAATGGGACCTGAGGAGTTCGTCATGACCTACCACGCCAAGCTGATCAAAGGGGGCAAGATTGTCATCCCGGCCGAATTGCGCCGTGAACTGGGGTTCAAGGACGGCGACCAGTTGGTCATCGAACGCGACGGAAACAGTCTTGTTCTTAAAACCTCTCAACAGGTCCTGCGCGAAATCCAAGCAGAGGTCCGAAAACTGATCGGTCCCTACAAGGGGTCCTTGGTGGACGAACTCATCGCCGAACGCCGTGCGGAGGCGGCCGCCGAAGATCGCAAACCGTGACGGTCGTACTGGATGCGTCGGCCGTCCTTTCCGTCCTGTTGGCCGAGAATGGGGCGGACGTCGTGGCCGAGCATTTGTCCGCTGCCCGCTTGGGATCGGTCAATATGAGCGAAATATTGGCCAAATTGATGGAATATGGCCTGTCGATGCGCGATGCGCGGCGGCAGATCGTGCGCTTGGAACTGGGAATCCATGATTTCGATTCCGACCAAGCCGAGCGTAGCGCCCTGCTGCGACAACCCACCAGACACCTCGGCCTTTCACTCGGCGACCGGGCATGTCTCGCATTGGGTCAGCAACTCGGTCTGCCGATCCTGACTGCCGACCGCCGAATGGCAGAGGCAAAATCCTTGCTCGAAATCGACATAAGGCTGATCCGCTGACAATGACCACCCAGAGCCAGATAGCGGCATTTTTCCGCACCATTCTTTCCGCCATCGGCGACTATCTGACCCGCACGGTCAGCCTGTTCTGGGTCGGCTCCGTTGTCGTCGCGCTCGTCGTCGTCCCCGAATTCGCGCAGCATGTCGCCGAAATCCGGCTCGGCATGTTCGACAGCCTGGCGATCGGGCGCAGCCTTGCCAACGACCCGCTGCGCTGGGCCTTCGGCTATGCGAAGCTCACCGGCCTCGCGCTCACCTTCTTCGCTTCGGCGCGCTTCTGGTGGTGCCGCGCCCATGGCGGGCGCTGGTATGATATCCGCCGCCTCGGCTTGGGCCAGCTGCTGCTCGGCTTTGCCGCCTTCTTCCTGATCGGGTCGACCGGCGAGCTTTTCCCGCTGCTCGCGGACCGCGAGCCGCCGATCATCGTCTCGATCCTCTTCAGCCTGCTGTCCTTCCCCTTCCTGTTCGTGATGCTCGCCGGCCTTTTCGGCGACCGCGCGACGCCGTTGCGCACGATCCTGACCCGCAGCTGGCCTTGGATCCTGCTGCTCGCGCTGCTGCTTCCGCTCGCCTACGCGCCGCTGATGCTGATCCACAGCCTGAACCATAAATGGGCGCTCGGCGCTCCCGACGCCTTGGTCTGGGCGCTGATGGTCTTCGACAGCCTTGTCGTCGGGCTGATGGCCTCGTCGGTCGGTGCGGCGCTGTTCGTCGCCTATGATCGCTTCTATAAGAGCATCGGAACGGCCAGGCAGGAGACGGGCGATGGCGGCGGCAAAATATGACCTGCTCGACCGCGTGGTCCAGCTGCTCCTGCTGGTCGCGGCGGTCACCACCATCGCCAACGGCCTTTTCATGCTGGCGAAGCCGCTCGACTGGTATGTCTTCGTGCCCACCGTCGTCACGACCGGCCCGCCCAACCAGCATTTCATCCGCGACATCGGCCTCGCCTATGCCGGCAGCGGGCTGATCCTGCTCTACGCCGCGCTCGACCCCGTTCGGCGGTGGCGCGCGGCGGCTGTCGGCGGGCTGTGGCTCGCGCTCCACGGTGCGCTCCATATCTATGAGGTCGCGGCCGGCATCTGCGGTCCCGCGACCTTCTGGGCCGACGCGCCCGCGGTGATCGGCCAGCCCGCGCTGGTCATCGCCGCGCTCGCGATCCTCGCGGCGCGAAAGCGGATTTGACAGCGGCGGCGGCGCGCGACAGACGCCGGGCATGACCCTCACCATCCGTCCCGCCACGCCCGCCGACCTGCCGCTGATCGCGCGGTTCATCCGCGACCTCGCCGATTATGAGAAACTGGCGCACGAGGTACGTTTCGACGAAGCCGCGCTCGGCGACCGGCTGTTCGGCGCGCGGCCCTATGCCGAGGTGGTGATCGGCGAGATCGACGGCAGCCCGCAGGGCTTCGCGCTCTTCTTCCACAATTTCTCGACCTTCGAGGGCAAGCCGGGCCTCTATCTCGAAGACCTGTTCGTGCGGCCCGAAGCGCGCGGGTCGGGGCTGGGCAAGGCGCTGCTGACCCATCTCGCGAAGCTCTGCAAGGAGCGCGACTGCGCGCGGCTCGAATGGTGGGTGCTCGACTGGAACACCCCGTCGATCGGCTTCTACCGGAGCCTTGGCGCCAGACCGATGGACGAATGGACCGTTATGCGCGTCGATGGCGATGCGCTGACCGCGCTGGCGGGGCAATAGTCAAAGCGGCGACAGGCGTTCGGCCAAAGAGTGGCTGGCCGCCGATGCTCCCCGGCGCGGGATGATCGCTTGTGACCGCCCTCGCCCGAAAACCGTCACCACAGAAGAGGGATAGGGCCGGTGGGCTACCTTCCGCTCGGCCCGTTCGCGGTCAGGTCGTCGACGTCGTCCATGATGCTGCGGAACGCCTCGCTCGCGGGCAGGGGATCGCTGCTGCGCAGCGGCATCTGTCCGCCGTCCAATATGTCCTGCAGCGCCGTCCGCGCGCGCGACACGCGGCTTTTCATCGTCCCCACCGCGCAGCCGCAGATCGCCGCCGCTTCCTCATAGGATAATTGCCCGGCCCCGATCAGCACCAGCGCCTCGCGCTGATCGACCGGCAGCATCATCAACCCGCGCTGGACATCGCCCAGATGCAGGCTGTCGTCCTGATCGTCGGGCGCGACGAGCAGCCGTTCGGCGGCGATTTCGTCATAATCGGCGGTGAATTTCCGGCGCCGCATCTGCGACAGGAAACAGTTGCGCAGGATGACGAAGGCCCAGCTCTTCATGCTCGACGGCCCGGGAATATATTGCGTCCGCGCCTTCCACGCCTTCAGCATCGTTTCCTGCACCAGGTCGTCGGCCAGGTCGGCATTGCCGCACAGGCTGCGGCCAAAGGCGCGCAGATGCGGCAGCATCGCGGCGAGTTCCTTCTTGAACGCCGCGTCGTCGAGCGGCTGTGCGGTGTCGCTGGTTGTCACGGGCACCCGTCCGGTCCCGCTGGCAGAGCCTTGAAGTCAGACATCATCTTGGCATGGCTTAGCCCGTTCGCGGCGCGATGCAAACCCATATGGCGGCGGCGCGGCAGAGAGATGGCTCACCCCGCTCCGCCGGGCCGGCCGAGCCCGAGGAAATTGGACATCAGCCGCTCGTCCTGCGGGTCGAGCGCCCTGCGCGCGGCGAGCCGCGACAGATCCTCGTCATGCGCCCGGAACAGCGGGCTGTAGAGCATCGAAAAGTCCGCGAACTCGCGGACGTCGACCAGCCGGCGGCGAACCTCGATCATCCCGTGGTGCCGCAGGTCGGCGCGGATGCGCGCCAGGCACGCCTCGACCCCGGCCACCGGCCCTTCGAGCAATTGCATGAAATTCTGGCCGTTGTAGATCAGCGCGCCGGTCAGCCCGTCGCGCGCGTTGTTGGCCTGGGCGCCCGCGACCATCGACGCGATATCGGCGGGCCCGAGATCGGGGTCGGCGACGCTGACATAGATGACCGAAAGCATGGCACGACCCTCCCGCCCAGGCAGCCGATGTGCCCCGCCCCCGCCGGGACTACATGGGCGCGGGGCGCGACGCGCTAATCCAGGTTAGCCGCGCCGATCTTTTGTCGCGCCGCGCGATCCGTCGCAAAAAACAACGGGCGCGGGAACTTGCCGCCTCCTTTTTCGTTCCTCGGACATGGCAACGCACGGGGATCATAGGATGAAGGGCAATGGCGCCTCCCTGCGGGTGGCCGCGGAGCGTCGCCCGCCGGTGGGCAGTTTCACCGGCACCGGCGGCGACGAGTGGCACCGCGCCCTCACTGGGCGGCAGGCCCCCGAGCCGGTCAGCGCCAGGCTGCGCACGATCTATGGCAATATCGTGGCCGAGGCCCTGCCCGACGACATGCTCGATCTCCTCTCGCAGCTCGAACGGAAAGCCCCCCACCGCGAATGACCGAGGCAAGTGCCGTTTCTCAGCGGGAGGGGAGGAACAGCCTGCCCGACCGCGAATTCAAGACTCTGCTCGCCGGGGTCATCCCGCATCTGCGCGCCTATGGCCGCAGCCTGTCGGGCAATCCCGACCTCGCCGACGATCTGACCCAGGACACGATGGTCAAGGCCTGGGCCTCGCGCGACCGCTTCGAGCCGGGAACCTCGATCAAGGCATGGACCTTCGTCATCCTGCGCAACACCTTCCTGTCGCAGATGCGGCGCAACAAGTTCGTCGGCGATTATGACGAGACGGCGGTCGAACGCACGCTGTCGACGCCCGCGAGCCAGGAGGAATCGGGCGAAATGGCCGACCTGCAGCGCGGCCTGATGGAATTGCCGCAGGACCAGCGCGAGGCGCTGATCCTCGTCGGTGCCGGCGGCATGTCCTATGAGGAGGCCGCGAGCATCTGCGGCTGCGCGCTCGGCACGATGAAGAGCCGCGTGTCGCGCGCCCGCACCGCGCTCGAAGACATCATGGCGCAGGGCCAGTTCTCGCAGAGACGCGCCGAGGCCGCGCCCGCCAGCGAGGCGATCGACGCGATCATGGACAGCGTCGAAACCATCGCCGCGCGGCACGAGACGCAGGGGCGCTGACCCCTCGACTCCGCGGGTCGCAGAGGGCAGACTGGCCGCGCTTCCTCCCCCAGCAAAGCGAGCGAGATCCATGAAAACCCTCCCCCATCTTACCCTCGCCGCGGCGATGCTGGTCGGCGCCTGTTCGTCGGGCGCGACGCGCAGCGAGGCCGCCGCCGCGATCGACGCCAACGGCGCGCAGCCCGCGGCGCCGCTCGCCGACGCCCCCTTCACGGTGCAGGAGGTCGCGAGCTTCGACGAGCCCTGGGCGATGACCTTCCTGCCCGGCGGGCGCCAGGCGCTGGTCACCGAAAAATCGGGCAGGCTCAAACTCTGGCAGGAGGGCGGCCCGACACTCGACGTCGCCGGAGTGCCCGCGGTCGCCTATGGCGGGCAGGGCGGTTTCGGCGACGTGATCCTCGCGCCCGATTTCGCCACGAGCGGCACGGTCTATCTGAGCTGGGTCGAAGCCGGCGATAACGGCACCTTCGGCGCGGTGGTAAGCAAGGCGAAGCTGGTGCAGGGCGCCGCGCCGCGGCTCGAGGGACTGCAGACGATCTGGACCCAGTCGCCCAAGGTCGGCGGCCGCGGCCATTTCTCGCACCGCCTCGCTTTCTCGCCCGACGGCCGATATCTGTTCATCGGCTCGGGCGAGCGGCAGAAATTCGACCCCGCGCAGGACATGAAGGCCAATCTCGGCAAGATCCTGCGCCTCAACCCCGACGGCAGCATCCCCGCCGACAATCCTTTCGCCGGCGAGGGCGGCGTCACCGCACAGATCTGGTCGCTCGGCCATCGCAACATCCTCGGCCTCGCCTTCGACGGCTCGGGCAAACTCTGGAACCAGGAAATGGGCCCGAGGGGCGGCGACGAGGTCAACCTCGTCGCGGCGAAATCCAATTACGGCTATCCGATCGTGTCGAACGGCGACCATTATGACGGGCGGGACATTCCCGACCACCCGACCCGACCCGAATTCGCGGCCCCGGCGCTCTGGTGGAACCCCTCGGTCTCGCCCGCCGGTCTCGCCTGGTACGATGGCGACCTCTATCCCGGCTGGAAGAACAGCCTGCTGATGGGCGCGCTGTCGGGCGAAGGGCTGATCCGGATGGCGATCGACGGCGACAGGCTGCACAAATCCGGCCGCTGGGACTTCGGCAAGCGCATCCGCGAGGTCGAGGTGCGCGACGACGGCACCGTCTGGCTGCTGACCGACGGCAGCGACGGCAAGCTGCTGAAACTGGTTCCGAAAGGATGAACGTTCCCCGGCGAAAGCCGGGGTCCAGGAAAGTTTACGCGATCCTGCTGGCCCCCGGCTTTCGCCGGGAAACAACAATGACTATATCGCCGCGGATGATCCGCGGCTTTCTCACCCGCCGCGCCGAATGGCTAGCGCGCGCATTCCCGACCCCGACGCGCCACCGCCGCTGGGCCTGCTGTGGCGCGAGATCGGGTTGCTCGCGCGCGCCTTGTGGGGCCGCGTCCGCCCCCTGCCGCCCGAGCCCAATCCCGACAGCGAGCATCCGCCGGTGATGGTGCTGCCCGGTTTCCTGTCGGGCGACTGGGCGACCAAGGCGCTGCGCGCCGACCTGCGCCGCGCGGGTTTCCGCTGCTATGCCTGGGGCCTCGGTTTCAACCGCGGCGCGACCCCCGACATCATCGAGCGGATCGACGGGCGCGTGCAATGGATCATCGACCGCACCGGCCATGCGCCCGCGCTGGTCGGCTGGAGCCTCGGCGGCATCTATGCCCGCGAATATGCCAAGCATCATCCCGGCAAGGTCGCGCGCGTCGTCACCCTGGGCTCGCCCTTTTCGGGCAGCCGCCGCGCCAACCGCGCCTGGCGCCTCTATCACCTGATCGCGCGCCACCCGGTCGACAATCCGCCGATCGACTTCCATCCCGCCCCGCGCCCCGAAATGCCGACCTTCGCGCTGTGGTCGAAGCACGACGGGGTCGTCGCGATCAACAGCGCCCGCGGCGCCCCGCACGAAAGCGACCGCCAGATCGAGGTCGACTGCGGCCATATGGGCTTCGCCTATGCCCCGACTTCGGTCGCGGCGATCGTCAAGGCGCTGCAGGAAGAGGTTACGGCGGCCGACTAGAGCCTGCCCTGTTCGAGGCGGTGGCACGCTGGTGGAAAGCCGCGCTGGTGCTGGGTTTACCCCGACATGGACCGCAGGATGTCAGCCCGGTTTCCGGAACCGCAGCACGAACTGGTCGGTTTTGCCCTTGATCGCGTCGTCGAACACCGGCAGCGTGCGCGCATCGGCCTTGTTGACCAGCAGCGGGCTTTCGCCCTCGAGCACGAAGCCCGCCGCCAGCACTTCGGCCTTCACCGCCTCGACGTCGATGCGGTGCAGCGTGTCGACGTCGCGCAGCCCCGATCCCGCCGCGGCGCTATGGTCGAGCACGATATAATAGCCGCCGGGCTTGAGAGCTGCGAACGCCGCCTTGTTGACCTGCTCCGCCGCGTCGGCGGGCGCCTTCGGACCTTTCAGGTCGTGATAGTTGCGCGACGTCCACACGACGTCGGCGACGCCCGCCGGGGCGATGTCGCCGGGCTTGCCGGCATAGGCCTCGACATTGCCGCGCCCCGGTTCGGCGGCGATCGCCTGCGCCCCCGCCGGGTCGCGCAGCTCGGTCGCATAGACCTTGCCCTTGGGCCCCACCGCGTTCGAGAAGATGCGCGTGAAATAGCCCTCGCCGGGCAGGATCTCGACGACCGTGTCGCCGCGCTTGATGCGCGCGAACTTGACCATCATGCCGGGTTTGCGGTCGGCGTCCTGCGCCTTGTCGGCGGCGGGACGGCCGGGGGCGACCGCGGCGACCTGGGCCTGCGCCGGCTGGACCGGCATCGCGGCGGCGAGACCGGCGACGGCGAGACCGAACGCGGCGAACAGAAAGCTGGTATTCCGAAGCTGGGTCAGATGCGACATGATGTTCCTCCCTTTTTGGTGGTGACGACGCCGGCTAGACGGCGGCAACCGGCCAATCGGATGCAGGATAAAGGACGCGCGGTCGCGCGAGGCGTATTATTCCACCAATACACGTTGTGAGGCGACGAACGGACGAACGGCGGCGCGCCGTCCGCTGCGTCAGCCGCCGGGCGTGGCGGGCGCCGCCGCGGGCCGCGGCCGCCGCCGCTCCATCGGCGCGCCGGGGACGTGCGCGTCGGACAGGCGCTTCGCCTCGTCGGCGCCGATGCCCAGGTCGGTGAGCACGCGCACCAGCGCCTCGGCCGCCGGAACCGCCACGTCGGGGGCGACGCCGTCGCCTTCCCAATCCTTGCCGGTCACCGGATCATAGGTCCGGCCGACCGGGATGAAGGCCTGGAAACCGTCGCCCAATTCCTCGCCATAGCCGAAATGATTGGCGCCGCCGGTCGCGTCGCCGACCAAGGTGCCGCGCCGCGTATGCTTCATCGCCAGCGCGAAATGCTCGGCCGCCGATCCGCTCGCGCCCGAGGTCAGCACATAGATTTTGGCGTCGCGCAGCCGCGTGTCGCCGTTCGGCGTCGCCCAATGCTCGCGCGCCACCATGCCGGCGTCGCCCTTCACCGGGCGCATCGACGCGATCCCGTCGATCGGCGACCCGCCCCGTGCGTCGACCGATTCGCGCGTCGCCATCGTCACCAGCCGCGTCGGCTGAGCAAACAGCCAGGGAAAGATGACGTCCATCTGGTCCAGCCCGCCGCCGCGATGGGTGCGGATGTCGAAGATGATCGCCCTGGCATCGGCATGGTCGGCCATGAACTTCGCCGTCGCGGCGGTCACCGCCGCGTCGTCGGGGAACAGGTTGAAACGGATATAGGCGATCCCCGGCGCGATCCAGCCCGGCTGTTCGATCGGCGGCAGGTTCGGCGTGCGGACGCGGACCGGTCCGCCGCCCGGCGGTGGCGCGGCGGGCGCGCTGCCCGCCGGCGGGCGCACCCGCAAATGGCCGTCGGGCGCCACCGCGTTCACATCCTCGTCAATCGCCTTTGCCAGCGCGTCGCCCGACAGCGCCCTGTAGCGCCCCGCAGCGATCGCGGCGCGGATCGCGGCGGCATAGCGCGCGCCGGTTTCGGGATAGACATAGTCGCGCGCGAGCAGCGCGGCATAGGCTTCGGCCACCGCATCGGCGCCGACCGGCGCGGGCGCGGCGGCCTCTTCGGCGGCAAGAGCGGGGGTCAGGGGCAGCGGCGCGGCGGCCAGCAGCAACAGCGGCAAAAAGCGCGAACGGCGAATCATCCTCGTCTCCAATCCACCCCGGTGAGCGAGGTGTATCAGAACGGCAATACGGATCAACTACATTTGTAGTCGGTGGCCGGTCAGGGCTGTCTGCGCGCGAACCAGATCAGCACGAGCCCGACCACCGCCAGCACCGTGCCGTTGCGCGTCCAGGCCGGATCGCCGAGCATGAAGCTGCTCGACGGCCAGCGCACGATGTCGAGTCCCTGCAATATCCAGAGGCCGCCCATCAGCACCGCCGCGACCCCGACGACCGCCATCAGGCCTTTCAATGCGCCCATCTTCGCTCTCCCTATCGGCGCTGCAGTCCGATCAGCGGCCGCAGCCAGCCGATGCTGCGCCCGATCGCATAGAAAAGCCAGCATCCGATGACGGTCGCGGCGAGCAGGACGAGGAAGGAGGGCAGCGCCGCGACATGCGCCCGGAGCAGATACCAGCCGGCGACGACGATGATCGTCTGGTGGACGATGTAGAAGGGAAACACCGCCTCGGCGAGCATCGCGCGCCGGGGATGGTCGCGGTTCCAGTAGCGGTCGGCGATGCCGACCAGCGCGACGATCACCAGCCAGCCGTTGATGTTGCGCGCGAGGTGATAGGGCAGGAACACTTCGGGCGGCGCGACCGTATCGCCCGGCCATGTCCACTCGATCCAGGCAACGGGGATAAAGGCCAGCACGCCCAGCACCAGCGCGACCTTCCACCAGCGCGCCACCGTCTCGAACAGCACCGGCCGCACGCGCAGCAGCCAGCCGACGCCGAACGCCGCCAGATAATGAAGATGCGACGGCCCGTCGTCGAACAGCGCATGCGTCTCGTCATGGTCGGGGAAGGCGAGATAGATGGCGATCCACCACAAGGCGGGCACGACCAGCAACCGCCACCCGCCGAGCAGCCGCGCCGCACCGTCGGCGATCCGTGCCCGCGCACCCGCGGGGATCAGCGCCAGCAGCGCCGCCGCGAGCATCGTATAGACCCACAGATAGACGACGAACCACAGATGCTGCCACGTCGGCAACGCGATGCCGTCGATGAACTGGAAGCCGAAATAATCGTGGAGCCAGAAATGCAGGAAACCATGGGCATAACCATGCTGGCCCATGAGGTCGATCCACGGCTGCGGCGGGATGATGACGATCATGCCGAACAGCAGGGGGATCAGCAGCCGCGCGCTGCGCGACCGCGCGAACCCGCCCGCCCCGCCGAGCTTCGCGAACAGCGCGGCACTGGCATAGCCCGACACGAGAAACAGCAGCGCCAGCCGCCAGCTGTTCGTCGCCAGCATCGGGATCGTCACCCAGTCGATCGGCTGCGCGATCTTCACATGCCAGCCCCACGGCACGAAATACATGCCGATATGATAGAGGATCAGCAACGCGAACGCCCCGATGCGGAGCCAGTCCATGCCGTAGTGGCGTTGCGCGGTCATGCCGGTCCCCTTACCCGTCCTCCTCCCCTCCCGCAGGCGGGAGGGGCAACGAGGCTTGCCAGCTTGCTGGCTAGCCGCAGTGGGGTGGGCTGGCAACGGCGCGTCAAAGGCCCACCCCGCTGCGACTAACGAACAAGTTCGTAAGTCTCGCTCCCCTCCCGCCTGCGGGAGGGGGTAAGGGAGTCCTTGCCTACTTCAGCACCCGCCACGCCAGTTCGGCAAACTCGCAGAGCAGCGGCCGCGTGTCCCTTGGATCGACAATGTCCTCGACGCCGAATTTCTCCGCCGTACGGAAGGGCGAGCGCACGCGATTGAGCCGCTCCCTGATCGCCTCCAGATGCGCGGCCGGATCCTCGGCCGCCTCCAGCTCGCTCTTGTACGCGACCTCGACCCCGCCCTCGATCGGCAGGCTGCCCCAGTCGCCCGACGGCCAGGCAAAGCGGTACTGGAAGCGCTCGGCGTTCGACATCGCGCTCCCCGCGATCCCGTAAGCCCGCCGCACCACCACCGACGCCAGCGGCACGGTGGCGCGATAGATGGCGTTCATCGCCTGCACGCCGTAGCGGATCGTCCCCGTCCGCTCGGCCTCGCCGCCGATCATGAATCCGGGATTGTCGACCAGATGCACGATCGGCAGGCGGAACTGGTCGGCGAGCTTGACGAAGCGTTCGGCCTTCTCGCTCGTCTTGGCGTCCCACGACCCGCCGAGGAAGCTGGGGTCGCTTGCCAGCACCGCGACCGGCCAGCCGTCGAGCCGCGCGAACGCCGTGATCGCCGCCCGCCCCCAGCGCGCACCCATCTCGAAAAAGCTGCCCGCGTCGAACACGGCATTGGCGATGCGCCGCATCGAATAAACCTGCTTCGCCTCGCGCGGGACGACCGACAGCAAGGTCTCATCACGGCGGTCCACCGGATCGCTGCACGGCGTGCGCGCGGCTCGCTCGTGGATCGACGAGGGGAGGTAGGACAGAAAGCGCCGCGCCGCCGCGAACGCCTCGGCTTCGCTCGCCACCTCGTCATCGACGACGCCGTTGCGCGTGTGCACGTCGCTGCCGCCCAGTTCCTCGCGGTCGAGCGTATCGCCGATCGCCGCCGCGACCGCAGGTCCCGCCGCGAACAGTTGCGACAGGCCGCGCACCATCACGCTGTAATGGCTCGCGACGACGCGCGCCGCCCCCAGCCCCGCGGTCGGCCCCAGCGCCAGCGCCACCACCGGCACGGTGTCGAGATTGGCGATGATCTGGTCCCAGCCGGGCACATGCGGGATATAGGTATAGCCCATATCCTCCAGCGTCCTGACCGACCCGCCGCCGCCGGTGCCGTCGATCATGCGGATCAGCGGCAGGCGATATTCATGCGCCATCGCCTCGCACTGGACGAATTTGCGGTGCAGCGCCGCATCGGCCGCGCCGCCGCGCACGGTGAAATCGTCGGCGCTGGCGACCACCGGCCGCCCGTCGATATTCGCGCGCCCGAAGATGAAATTGCTCGCGGCGAGGTCTTCGAGTTCGCCATCGGCACCATATTTGCCGCGCCCCGCGATCTTGCCGATTTCGCGAAAGCTGCCGGGGTCGACGATCGCCGCGAGCCGCGCCCGTGCGTCCATCTTGCCGCGCCCGTGCTGGCGCGCGACCTTTTCTTCCCCGCCCATCTTCTCGGCCATCGCGCGGCGCGCACCGAGCTCCTCGACTTCTTTTTTCCAGCTCATGGCGCCAAGGCTATCTTACGTTGACGGAAACGTCATGCAAAACCTATCGTCGGCGCATGATCCGCATCATCGCCCTCGCCTTCGCGCTCCTCGCCCTGCCGCTCGCGCCCGCCGCGGCCGGCGAGGACGCGCCGCTCCGCTCGATCCCCGGCGTCGAAAAGCCCTATGAAACCACCGCCTTCGATCCCGCCGCCGACGCGATGGCGCTGGTCGACACCGCGCTTGCCGCGGCGCGCCAGTCGGGCAAGCGGGTGCTGCTCGTGATGGGGTCGAACGACTGCCACGACAGCGCCTGGTTCGCCAACGCCATCGCCGGCATCGACATCGCGGGCGCGCTGATGACGCGCTACCATATCATCTTCGTCGATATCGGCGCGCCGCGGGTCGGCCAGGGCCGGAACCTCGAAGTTGCCCGGCGCTTCGGCTTCAAGAACATCAGGGGCACGCCGACCGTCGCGATTCTCGACGCCCGGGGCCATGTCCTCAACCGCAAGGCCGCCCCCAAATGGCGTAATGCGGCAAGCCGGAGCCCTGACGAAATCCAAGCCGAACTGATGCAATAGGGAGAGAGATACATGGCCGAGATGAACCTGACCGGGCGCGTCGCGCTCGTCACCGGCGCCTCGCGCGGGATCGGGCGCGGGATCGCGCTGGCGCTGGCCAAGGCGGGCGCCGACATCGCGGTCAACTACACCCGCGACGAGGCCGCCGCCGCCGAAACCGTCGCGGCGATCGAGGCGCTCGGCCGCAAGGCGAAAGCCTATCGGGCCTCGGTCACCGACGAGGAAGCCTGCGCCGCGATGGTCGCCGCGATCGAGGCCGATCTCGGCCCGCTGTCGATCCTGGTCAACAACGCCGGCATCGCCAGCCGCGGGCGGAGCGTCGCCGACACCGATCCCGCCGAACTCGAACGCGTCATCGGGGTCCATGCGCTCGGCCCGCACCGCATGAGCCGCCTCGCGCTGCCGCAGTTGCGCCAGCACAAGCGCAGCGACATCATCGTGATTTCCAGCGTCGCGACGCTCGGCAACAATGCCAATGGCGCGCCCTACAATATGGGCAAGGCCGCGGGCGAGGCGCTCGCGCTGACCCTCGCCAAGGAAGAAATGCGGAACGGCGTGCGCGTCAATATCGTCTCCCCCTCGCTGACCGTCAGCGACATGGGATCGAAACTGTCGCGCGCGGTGACCGGCGAGGAGGATATCCACCACCTCGACGCCAAATTCCCCTTCGGCCGCGTCGCGCTGCCCGAGGATGTCGCGGCGGCGGTGCTGTGGTTCGTCAGCGACGCGAATCCCTATTGCTCGGGGCAGAAGCTCAACATCGACGGCGCCGGTATGGCGACGTTTCGGTAGATTGGATCAGAGCAGGAGGGCGAGGTGACGACCTTCAACGATTTGATACGCAAGGCCGGACTCAATCCAAAAGAGGTCATTCTTGTTCGACACAGCGGCACCGGTGCAACGGGCCTCAAGCCATATGATCTATGGCTTGAGCGTAGCGATCGTTTTGATCGCTACCAGTCGACCCAGGAGGCAGGGCGGCCCATATTTCGAAAAGCGAAATATTGGGCCAGCTTTGTTTCAGGTCCGGAAAACACGACAATCTTCGTCAGCTTGTACGGGGCATCGCTTGGCGACGCGAGTGACGTCGACTGGGACTGTCCTCTCAGCGGATTGAAACCCGGGCAAGATAAGAACAAACCATATGATTTCTATTTGTTGGACAAGCGGGAGGAGTTGTCTCGCTTGATAGCCAAACTCCAAATCCGTTGGTCCGAAAGCGAGCGGTCGTGGGTTCAATATGCGCATAAAAACGAGAAAATCGTCGAGCTTGGCGCAATGGGAGTGTCGCTAGACGTACCTGAACCGACATCGGAGGAAGGACGGCGAGTATGGCGCACTCAACTCGCAATAGAACGCTCCGGAACGATCGGGAAACGGGCAAAGCTGAAAAATGCTGAATTAAACGGCGGCCACCTATGCTGCGACGCATGTCAGTTCAAACATCCCGACCCGTCGATGTTCGACGCCCATCATATCAGCCCCCTGATGGCCGAGCGAGCGACGATCCAATCTCGATGACCTCCTGATATTATGCCCAACATGCCATCGCCGCGCTCACCGAAGCGAGAACCGGCTGCTCCCTTTCGATGTGTTCGAACTGCGGACATGGGTCATCGCAGGGAGGCCATAGTCGCGCGTTCCATTTATCCGCTACAGCCGCCGCTATGCGCCCCGATTCGCCCTCGCCGACCATCCCCTTCCTGATCGCCTGCGCCGAGCATCGCGACCTTTTCGATGATGGACGTGCTGATGAAGGGGCTGTCGATCGAACTCGGCGCGTATAACGCCGTCCTCTGGCGCACCGGGGTCGGCACGCTCGTCAGCGGCGCCGTCTATTTCTCGCTCCGTGCAGCCTGGCCCGACCGCGCGACGATGACCATTCACGCCTGGCGCTCGCTGTTCGTCGCGGCGATGGCGCTGTGCTTCTTCTGGGCGCTCGCGCGGCTGCCGATGGCGGAGGCGATCGCCCTCGCCTTTGTCGCGCCGCTGATGGCGCTCTACATGGCGGCGACCTTCCTCGGCGAGAAGATCGGCCCGCGCTCGGTCGCCGCCTCGCTGCTCGGCCTCGCCGGCGTGATCATCATCGTCGCGGGCAAGCTCGGCGCCAGCGGCTACCGGCCCGATGCGCTGTGGGCGGTCGGCGCGGTGTTCCTGTCGGCGGTCTTCTACGCCTACAACCTCATCCTCGCGCGGCGGCAGGCGAAGATGGCGGAGCCGCTCGAAATCGCCTTTTTCCAGAATTTCTTCGTCGCCGCGATCCTCGCGCTCGGTGCGCCATGGTTTGCGACGGTGCCGGACGGCGGCCATGCCCCGCACATCCTCGGCGCCGCAATCCTCGCGACCACCTCGCTGCTGCTGCTGAGCTGGGCCTATGCCCGCGCCGAGACGCAGATCCTCGCGACCACCGAATATACCGGCTTCCTGTGGGCGATGCTGTTCGGCTGGCTCTTCTTCGGCGAGCCGGTGGCGCTGCCGACGATCGCCGGCGCGGTCCTCATCGTCGCCGCCTGCCTGATCGTCGCGCGCAAGGTCCCGCACGACGATCCGGTGGAGCCGGCGGCAGCTTAAAAATAGTCTCGCACAAAGGCACGAAGGCACAAAGAGGGCGTCCGCCGCGAAGCGGCTTCCTCCCGCCACCTCGCGCCCGAAAACTTGGCTTAAGGAAAATGGGGCCTGTCGGCCCAAACCCCTTTGTGCCTTCGTGCCTTTGTGCGAGTCAAATATTCACACAGCCGCCCGCGAAAGCCGGTCGTTGATGGCCGCGCCCAACCCCTCGTCCGGGATCGCCGCCACCGCAATCCGTGCCTTCGCGCTCGCCGCCCCCGCATGCAGCGCGTCGAACAGCCGCGCCGCCGCCTCGGTCAGGTCGCCCGCCGCGCTCAACTGATAATCGCCCGCGACCTTGCCGAAGCCGATGCCGAACTCGTCATCCCCAAAATCCTTCGCCCTCAGCCGCACCGGCTTGCCCGGCGCATAATGGCTCGCCAGCATCCCCGGCGCGACGATCTCCGCCCCTGCAACCCCGGACACGGGCAGCCCCGACGCCTCGCCCAGCATCGCCGCCGTCACCGGCCCCGGCCGCAGCACCTCGACCGCGCCGTCCCTGACCCGCGCGATCGTCGATTCGACCCCCGCCGCCGTCGGCCCGTCGTCGATCACCAGCGCGATCCGGCCGTCCAGCGTCGCAAGCACATGCTCCGCCTTCGTCGGGCTCACCCCGCCGCTGGCATTGGCGCTCGGCGCCGCGAGCGGGGCGCCGGTTTCGGCGAGCAGCGCCTGCATCGCGCGATGCCCCGGCACCCGAAGCGCGATCGTATCGAGTCCCGCCGTCGCGACGCTCGCCACAGGGCAGTCACCGGTACGCGGTACCACCAGAGTCAGCGGCCCCGGCCAGAACCGCGCCGCCAACAGACGCTCGACCGTGCCGAACACCCCCAGCATCTCCGCCGCGGCCAGATCGGGCACATGCACGATCAGCGGGTTGAAATCGGGCCGCCCCTTCGCGGCGTAGATTCGCGCGACCGCCGCCGCGTTACGCGCGTCGGCCGCAAGGCCATAGACCGTCTCGGTCGGCACCGCGACCGGCAGCCCCTCCCCGACCAGCCCCCCGGCGCGCGCGATTGCCTCCGCGCCAAATGGGCGGATATCGGTCGTCATGCGCGTTTGACCCTCGGCCATGCCGCGCTATAGCGCCGCCACCTGTGGAATCATCCCTAAAAGGGGAGCCGAAGATGACCTATACGCCGCCGACCACCGAGCAATTGTTCGTCCTCAACCACATCGCGCGGGTCGACGCGATGGCGCAGCACGACCGCTTCGCCGACGCGACCCCCGACATGGTCGAGGCGATCGTCACCGGCATCGGCGAGTTCGCGGCGGAGGTCTATGCTCCGCTCAACCGCGTCGGCGACACGAACAACCCGAAGTGGCAGGACGGCAAGGTCACCATGCCCCCGGGGTTCAGGGAAGCGTATCGGCAGTTCGTCGAGGCGGGCTGGGGCAGCATCGACGGCCCCGTCGAATACGGCGGCCAAGGCCTGCCCTTCACCCTCGCGACCGTGGTGATCGAGGCGCTGGGCAGCGCCGACATGGGTTTCACCCTCTGCAACATCCTCACCCCCGGCGCGATCCACGCGCTGATGGCCTATGGCACCGAGGAGCAGCGGCAGACCTGGCTTCCCAAGCTCGTTTCGGGCGAATGGAACGGCACGATGAACCTGACCGAGCCGGGCGCGGGCAGCGACGTCGGCGCGCTCCGCTCGACCGCCGAAAAGGTCACCGACGGCCCGAACGCGGGCCTCTACAGGATCAGGGGACAGAAGATCTTCATCACCTTCGGCGAGCACGACCTCACCGACAATATCGTTCATCTCGTCCTCGCCCGCACGCCGGGCGCGCCCGAGGGGACGCGCGGCATCTCGCTCTTTCTCGTCCCCAAATACCGCCTCGACGCCGCCGGCAATCCGACGATTTCGAACGGCGTCCATTGCGCGTCCATAGAACATAAGCTCGGCATCCACGGCTCGCCGACCGCGGTGATGGTCTATGGCGAGGGCGAGGATTGCCTCGGCGAGATCGTCGGCGACGAGATGGGCGGGATGCGCGCGATGTTCGTGATGATGAACAACGCGCGCCTGATGGTCGGCTGCCAGGGCGTCCAGATCGCCGAACGCGCGACGCAGCAGGCGCAAGCCTACGCCGCCGAGCGTATCCAGTCATCGCTCGCGGGCTCGCCCGACCGCACGCCCGTGACCATCGACCAGCACCCCGACGTGCGCCGCATGCTGTGGCGGATGCGCGCGCAGACCGAGGCGGCGCGCGCGCTCATCTATTACGCCGCCGCCCAGACCGATTTCGGCAAATTGGGCGACGAGGCCGCCGCGATGCGCGCCGAAATCCTGATCCCGCTGGCGAAGGCGCACGCGACCGACATCGGCTGCGAGGTCGCCAGCCTCGGCGTGCAGGTGCATGGCGGCATGGGCTTCATCGAGGAAACCGGCGCCGCGCAGCATTATCGCGACGCGCGCATCGCGCCGATCTACGAAGGCACCAACGGCATCCAGGCGGCCGACCTCGTCGGGCGCAAGCTCGGCATGGCCGGCGGCGACCTGGTTCGCGGCCTCATCGACGATATCGCGCACGGCGCCGCCGATTTCCCCGAATTGCGGCAACTCGCCGATGCGTGCCGCGCGGTCACCGACTGGATGGCGAACGCTCCCATCGGCGAACGCCTCGCGGGCAGCTATCCCTATCTGACGATGCTGTCGACCGCGACCTGCGGCTGGCTGATGGCGCTCCAGCACCGGGCCGCGCGCGCGGCGCTCGACGAAAGCCAGGGCGATGCCGCCTTCCTCGAAGCGAAGATCGCCTCGACGCGTTTCTACCTGCAGCAGATCGTCCCTGCGGCGACGGGGCTGGCGCCGTCGGCGCTGGCCGAGCGACGCGGCGCTTCCGGCGTTCGGCTGACCCCGGTTTCCGCGGCGTTTCGGGCCGTTTTCGCGCGCCCGATATCCCGCGTGATTAACGCGATGATAACCATCGGACCTTAGGCATGGGGGGTAACCGCTGGAGACGTGCGCGCGTGCCACCCGTAGTGAACAGGATGATCGTCAGCTGGCGCACCCTCGGGCTCGCCCTGCTGCTCAGCATCCTCGTCGGCGTTTCGGGCGCGGGCGACCTGCCCGACCGGCTCATCGGCTCCGCGACGAGCCGGCTCGGCGACCGGCCGGTGTCGGGCGATATCGTCATCGTCGCGCTCGACGACCGCACCCTCGGCCAGACCCCCGGCGGCAGTTTTTCGATGACCCAATATGCCGAGGTCGTCAGCGCGATCGACAAGGTCGGCGCCAAGCGCCTGTTCCTCGATTTCTATTTCGACCGCCGCGAATCGGACCCCGATTTCTCGCGCCTGACCCAGGCGGTGCGCAAGATGGGCAACCGGGCGGTGCTCGCGGTCGCGACCAAGTCGATGCCCGGCACCGACCGCAGCCGCTCGATCTTCCCCAATCCGGCGTTCGGCGACAAGGCGCAGCTCGCCAGCATCGCCTGGGATTTCGAATTCTGGCAGGTGTGGAACGTGCCGATCACCTATGTCGCCGACGGCCGCAAGCTGCCGAGCTTTGCCTCGCTGCTCGGCGGCAAGACGTCGGCGGAGCCCAGGAGCTTCCGGCTCGATTTTTCGTACAACACCAACAGCATCCCCATTTACGGCGCCGCCGACCTGCTCGCCGGGCGCGTCGGAGCGGCGCAGCTCAAGGGCAAGGACGTCATCTTCGCGCCCACCGCATCGACCTTTCAGGATGCCCATTATCTCCCCGGCCACGACCTCGTTCCCGGCGCCTATATCCACCTGATCGGCGGCGAGACGCTGAAGCGGGGCAATCCGGTCGACATCGGCTGGCTGCCGGCGCTGGTCGCGACGATGATCGCGCTCTTCGCCGCGCTGCTGCCGCGTTTCCAGCGCTGGTACGCGCCGCGCGGCGCTCGCCGCGGTCGCGGTTCTGGTGATCGTCAAGGTGCTGCTCGCCACCCTGCTCGTCACCGTGTCGATCGGTGCCGCGCTGTTCCTGATCGCCGCGATCAGCGCCAATGTCAGCCGCAAGCGCCGCCGCTTCTCCGCCCAGCGCGAAAATCCGGTGTCGGGCCTGCCCAATTTCGAAGCCCTGCGCTCGCAGCCCGCGTTCGGCAGCGCGACCGTCATCGCCGCCAAGCTCGTCAATTTCGAGGATCTCGCCGCCTTCCTGCCCGGCGAGGGCAGCCAGCAGCTCGTCGACCAGGTCGCGCGCCGCCTGACCCTCGCCTGCCACGGCACCCAGCTCCACCACGATCTCGACGGCACCTTCGCCTGGCTCGTCCCCTATTATCAGCACAGCCAGATCGAAGGCCATCTCGCCGGCCTCGCCGCCTTGTTCAACGCCCCGCTGACGATCGGCGAACTGCGCGTCGACGTCGCGATCGCCTTCGGGGTCAACGACGAGTTTGAAGGATCGAACGCCCAGCGCCTCGCCGCGGCGCTCGTCGCCGCCGAACGCGCGATCCGCACCCGCGCGCTGTGGACCAAATATTCGCCGCGGCAAAAGGAGGACGCCGGCTGGCAGCTTTCCTTCCACTCGCAGCTCGAGGACGCGCTCACCAGCGGCGACATCTGGGTCGCCTTCCAGCCGCAGTACGACATCCGGACCCACGCGCTCGTCGGGGTCGAGGCGCTGGCGCGCTGGACGCATCCGACGCGCGGGCCGATCCCGCCCGACGAATTCATCGTCCAGGCGGAAAAGAGCCAGGATATCTATCGTCTCACCCTGTTCGTGATGGATCATGCGATCCGGTCCGCGACGCAGCTGCGCGAGCGCGGGCTCGACATCCATATGTCGGTCAACCTGTCGGCGACCTTGCTCGACCATGCCGATCTGGTCGGCACGATCCGCGTCATGCTGACCGCGCACCATCTGCCGCCCGAAATGCTGACGATCGAGATCACCGAAACGGCGCAGATCGAAAACAGCCGCCAGGCGCGCCAGACGCTCGCGCAACTCCGCCGCGCGGGCATCCGCCTGTCGATCGACGACTATGGCACCGGCCAGTCGAACCTCGAATATCTGACCGAAATCGAGGCCGACGAGATCAAGATCGACAAGCGATTCGTGATGACCATGCGCGATTCGCAACGCAACTTCGAAGTCGTCAAATCGACCATCGACCTCGCCCACCGCCTGGGCGCGGTCGCGGTCGCCGAAGGGATCGAGGATGCCCCGACAATGGCCCTGCTCGAACAGCTCGGTTGCGACGTCGGCCAAGGTTATCACCTTGGAAAACCGCAGCTATTCTCCGAACTCACCGCCACGCTCGCCCCCACCCACCACAGCCGCACGGCATAATCGTTACCACTTTGGTAACATTCTTGGTTAAGACTCGATTTACCATGTCTTTTAGGGTATATGCTGCGTTAACTGCTCTGCGTGGGCAGTGCAGACGTGCATCACTAGGAGACATCCCATGGGTTGGTTCTACAGGTGGTTGGGCGGCGGCGGCACCGGTAGCGGTGGCGGCCAGGCCTGATCCAAATGAATAGAGAAAGGGCCTCGGCATCGCCGGGGCCTTTTTTCATTTGGCGATGATGTCTTTTGCAAACCCAGGCGGCCTGTCGGGATCGGGGTGGGAGGCGGACGTTTGGCGACGCGCTCAGCAAGCGTTGTTCGAGGCTGATGGGGCGGATATTTTGTTTCGCACAAAGGCACAAAGGCACGAAGAAGCCGTTCGCGGCCGAAAGGCCGCCTTCTCATCGACGTCGATGTTTTGACGAGGCCCAAGAGGTAAAGCCGCTTCGCGGCAAGCACGACATCTTCGTGCCTTTGTGCCTTTGTGCGAAATCAATCTCACTCACGTCGGCGCACTGCGCCTTCGGTGCCGCCGATAAGCCTGCGTCCGCTCCCGCCCGATTGTCGACTATGAGCGCGACGAACATCCGCCTCGCCGCCGCGGCGAAGGAAAATTGGACGAAGCGTTGCATAAGGTCCCCGGCCCGCGCCGGACAGGCTGGGCGACGACCGGGATTTCGCCACCGACCCCGCGCACCGCAAAGCCTGTCCGGCATCCCTCCCCCATATCTTGTGCCGGCCGGATTTTTTTGTGCCGCGCCGCGGCGCTTCGCGTCGCCCTCCAACATCGCGGAAAGCCGCCATTTGGCACCGTGAGCCGTGCCCGGTCAGCGACGAAGCGAGATCAGAAGAGCGACGAACCGAGTCGCTAATCTGTCATTTACCGTCTTGCATCGCCGCGCCGACGTGGCACTATGGGTTGTGGGTCAACCGCCGGGGGCACCCCAACAAATAGTATCAGGCCGAAAGTGGCGGATTTCCGTCGCCTTCCTATATGGAGGCGGAAAAACCCTCTTTGCGCCCGAAAATAAGTGCCAACCGGGACCGAGAAAATGCTAAGACCGGGGCTTCGTCCCGAGTCGAACAAGACAGGAACAAACGCGCAGGACGCGCGTTCGAATCGGGGGCGTATGAGCATGGATTTTCGCGAGATGGAACGGGTGGAGACGAGCGACGTGGCGACGGTGGAACTGACAAAGAATGAAGCGCCGCTCGCGAGCGAATCGAAGAGCGAATCGCCGCCCGCGAAACGCGACGATTCGAGCGAACCCAAGGTCCACGCCCGCCGCTTCGCGATCGAAACCGACAAGAGCCGCGACGCGCTGCTCACCGACTTCGGCAAGGAAACGCTCGAAGACCGCTACCTCCTCCCCGGCGAATCCTATCAGGACCTGTTCGCGCGCGTCGCCGACGCCTATGCCGACGATCAGGACCACGCGCAGCGCCTCTACGACTATATCTCGAAGCTGTGGTTCATGCCCGCCACCCCCGTCCTCTCGAACGGCGGCACCGGCCGCGGCCTGCCCATCTCCTGCTACCTCAACTCGGTCGACGACAGCCTCGAAGGCATCGTCGGCACGTGGAACGAGAATGTCTGGCTCGCGAGCCGCGGCGGCGGCATCGGCACCTATTGGGGCAATGTCCGCGGCATCGGCGAACCCGTCGGCCTCAACGGCAAGACCAGCGGCATCATTCCCTTCGTCCGCGTGATGGACAGCCTGACCCTCGCCATCTCGCAGGGCAGCTTGCGCCGCGGTTCGGCCGCCTGCTATCTCGACATCTCGCACCCCGAGATCGAGGAGTTCCTCGAGGTCCGCAAGCCGTCGGGCGACTTCAACCGCAAGGCGCTGAACCTCCACCACGGCGTGCTCATCACCGACGAGTTCATGGAGGCGGTGCGCGACGGCAAGGAATTCGACCTCCGCTCGCCGAAGGACCAGAGCGTCCGCGGCACCGTCGACGCGCGCGGCCTGTTCCAGAAGCTCGTCGAGACGCGCCTCGCGACCGGCGAACCCTACATCATCTTCATCGACCAGGTGAACCGCATGATGCCCAAGCATCACCGCGACCTGGGGCTGAAGGTCACGACATCGAATCTGTGCAGCGAGATCACGCTGCCCACCGGCCGCGACCATCTCGGCAACGATCGCACCGCGGTCTGCTGCCTCTCGTCCTTGAACCTCGAAACCTGGGACGAGTGGAACGGCGACAAGCGCTTCATCGAGGATGTCATGCGCATGCTCGACAACGTCCTTCAGGACTATATCGACCGTGCCCCGCCCGAAATGGCGCGCGCCAAATATAGCGCGAGCCGCGAACGCTCGGTCGGCCTCGGCGTGATGGGCTTCCACAGCTTCCTCCAGGCGCGCGGCCTGCCGTTCGAGGGCGCGATGGCGAAGTCGTCGAACCTGCGCGTCTTCAAGCATATCCGCGCGCAGGTCGATGCCGCGTCGATGCTGCTCGCCAACGAGCGCGGCCCCTGCCCCGACGCCGCCGATCAGGGCGTGATGGAGCGCTTCAGCTGCAAGATGGCGATCGCGCCCACGGCGTCGATTTCGATCATCTGCGGCGGCACCAGCGCGTGCATCGAGCCGATCCCCGCGAACATCTACACGCACAAGACGCTCTCGGGCAGCTTCTCGATCCGCAATCCGCACCTCGAAGCGCTGCTCGTCGACAAGGCGAAGAACAGCGACGCGATCTGGAACTCGATCCTCGAAAAGGGCGGCAGCGTCCAGCACCTCGACTTCCTGACCCAGGACGAAAAGGATGTGTTCAAGACCAGCTTCGAGATCGACCAGCGCTGGCTGCTCGAACTCGCCGCCGACCGCACGCCGTACATCGACCAGGCCGCGTCGCTGAACCTGTTCATTCCGGCGGACGTCGAGAAATGGGACCTGCTCATGCTCCACTACCGCGCGTGGGAGCTCGGCATCAAATCGCTCTATTATCTGCGGTCCAAGTCGGTCCAGCGCGCCGGCTTCGCGGGCGGGGTCGAGGCCGACAACACGCCCGAGGCGCCGAAATACGAGCTGCAAACCACCGATTACGACGAGTGCCTCGCGTGCCAGTAACGAATCCCTCTCCCACCGGGAGAGGGAGGGAGGCGCAAAGCGCCGGAAGGGTGAGGGCGACGAATATGCGCACCTATCGCCATCAACCCTCCGGCACCGTCACCCGCGCCCGCACCTTGCGCAAATCCGCCACCGAAGCCGAAAAGCGCATGTGGCGCGCGCTGCGCGAAACCTTCCCCGCCATCAAATGGCGGCGGCAGGTTCCGATCGGCCCCTATTTCGCCGACTTCTTCAGCTTCGCCGCGAAGCTGGTGATCGAGGTCGATGGCGGACAGCATAGCGAGGCGGCGTCTTACGACGCCCGCCGCACCGAATTTCTCGAAGCGCAAGGCCTCACCGTCCTCCGCTTCTGGAACACCGACGTGCTCGCCAACACGCAGGGCGTCATGGAAACAATCTCCCTCTCCCTCCGGGAGAGGGAGGGAGCCGCGAAGCGGCGGAAGGGTGAGGGCGACGAACCGCCGCCACCCGACCGCCGAACACCCTCACCTTCCCAAGGCTGACGCCTTGGGCCCCTTCCTCTCCCGGCGGGAGAGGAGTAAGAAATACCAGTCTGGAGTCCGCAATGCCCCTTCTAGAAGCCCGCAAGACCTACAAGCCCTTCGAATATCCGTGGGCGTTCGATTTCTGGAAGCGCCAGCAGCAGATCCACTGGGTGCCCGAGGAAGTGCCGCTGGGCGAGGATTGCCGCGACTGGGCGCAGAAGATCTCGGACCACGAGCGCAACCTGCTCACCCAGATCTTCCGCTTCTTCACCCAGGCCGACATCGAGGTGCAGGATTGCTACCACGAAAAATACGGCCGCGTGTTCAAGCCGACCGAGATCAAGATGATGCTGACCGCGTTCAGCAACATGGAAACCGTCCACATCGCGGCGTACAGCCACCTGCTCGACACCATCGGCATGCCCGAGAGCGAGTACGGCATGTTCCTCGAATATGACGAGATGCGCGCCAAGCACGACTATATGCAGCAGTTCGGCGTCGACAGCGACGAGGATATCGCGCGCACCCTCGCGATGTTCGGCGGCTTTACCGAAGGCTTGCAGCTCTTCGCCAGCTTCGCGATGCTGATGAACTTCCCGCGCTTCAACAAGATGAAGGGCATGGGCCAGATCGTCAGCTGGTCGATCCGCGACGAAAGCCTCCACTGCGAAGGCATCATCAAGCTGTTCCACACCTTCACCAAGGAACGCGGCTGCCTGACCAAGGCGGTGAAGGAAGACATCATCGACACCTGCCAGAAGACCGTGCGGCTGGAGGATGCCTTCATCGACCTCGCCTTCGAACAGGGCCAGGTCCCCGGCATGACGCCCAAGGAGATCAAGCGCTACATCCGCTACATCGCCGACTGGCGCCTGGGCCAGCTCGGCTTCCAGCCGATCTACATGATCGACGAACACCCGCTGCCCTGGCTCGCCCCGCTGCTCAACGGCGTCGAGCACGCCAACTTCTTCGAAACCCGCGCGACCGAATACAGCAAGGGCGCGACCCGCGGCGACTGGAACACGGTATGGTCGAGCTTCGACAACCGCAAGAAGGCCAAGGCGAACGACGACAGCGCCCCCGCGCCCGAAACCGACGGCGAGGACATGTTCGCCAAGGCGGGCATCGCCGCCGAATAAGCCCCTTCAAAACCCCTCCCGCAAGCGGGAGGGGCAGCGAAACTTGCCAGCTTGCTGGCTAGTTGCAGCGGGGTGGGCAGGCTTCGCCGCGCCGGAAGTCCGCATCGCGAGGCGTCACGCCGACAACGCCCAAAACCCGCCGTCATCCCCGTGAAGGGTGACGGGAGGCACGTGACTCCAGGCACAATCCAGCTTTTTCCTTCTTCGTGCCTTTGCGCCTTTGCGTGAGATTTTTCTGGTTTCACGCAAAGGCGCAAAGGCACGAAGAAAAGGACAAAAGAAGTAAACTGGATCCCCGCCTTCGCGGGGATGACGAAGTTGGAGACCTTATCGCGTGTCGGGCCGCCCCCATCCTTCGCCCTTCACCCCGCCGCCGATCTCGACTATCCTGCGGGCATGACCGACAAGAAACCCAAGCTCAAACTGCTGGCCCTCAGCCAGCCCCAGCGCGCGACCCTCGAAGGCATATCGAACCGCCGCCCCCAGCTCCCCAGCGACCCGATCCGCGACGAACTCGCCGCCCTCGGCCTCGTCGCGCAGCAAGGCGCGAAGTGGACGCTGACCCCGACGGGCAAGAAGGTGCTCGCGGCGGGGTCGAATCGGCGGAACGCGGGCGGGTTTTCCGTTTAGCTTTGAGAGCCCGACAAAGTCGATTCTGACAGGTCCATTACGGATGCGACTGCTTAAATTTTGAGGGTATAGGCCTTGCCAAGCCTGATGGAACATATAAAGAACGCAGATACTGCTCCCGGGAGGTCACATGCAATCGATTGAATTTTGCGCGGGAGCCGGAGGACAGGCGCTCGGTTTAGAACAAGCCGGTTTTCGTCATGCGGCGCTCGTCGAAATAGAGCGAGATTTCGCCAAAACACTTGAACTGAATCGGCCGACTTGGAACGTCATTTCGCAGGACATGAATACGTTCGACGGAACGCCGTATCGCGGGGTGGATTTGCTCACGGCTGGCTTGCCGTGCCCGCCATTTTCGGTCGCCGGCAAACAACTCGGCGACAAGGACGAACGCAATCTATTCCCCGCCGCTTTGCGCTTGATTGACGAGATCAAGCCCAAAGCCGTCATGATCGAAAACGTGCGTGGCTTTCTATCAGCCGTATTCGATGACTATCGGACCCATCTTAAAAAACAACTTTCCAATCTGGGATATGAGACGGATTGGCGCTTACTTAACGCATCCGATTTCGGCGTGCCCCAACTAAGGCCTCGCGTTGTAATCGTGGCGATAAGACAGGACCTCACCGACGCATTCGACTGGCCAAGCGTCAGCCCACACAACCCTCCAACGGTGGGGGAAACGCTGCGTGACCTTATGGCAGCCAACGGCTGGCACGGCGCGGATACATGGGCATCACGGGCAAACGATATCGCGCCGACCATTGTTGGAGGCTCGAAGAAGCACGGCGGCCCCGACCTCGGACCGACGCGCGCAAAAAGGGCGTGGGCTTCGCTCGGGGTCGAGGGACGAACTATCGCTGATAGTGCGCCTGACAAAGATTTTGTCGGAATGCCCCGCCTTACCACCCGCATGGTGGCGCGACTTCAGGGCTTCCCCGATCATTGGCAATTTTATGGCCGAAAAACTATGGCTTATCGGCAGGTTGGCAACGCGTTTCCTCCGCCGGTCGCGAAGGCCGTAGCTAATAATCTGCGTATCGCGCTTGCCGTACAGCAGAACTTTTTGGTACATGCCGTTGGGTGAACCTATTTCCCAATTCAGGATACCGATCGCTTCCCGCTAGCCATCCTGACTGTGAAGACCTTGCGGCTCTCGAATCTGAACTGCTTACCGCGATTGGCGGAAAGGAAGTTTTTGAAGAGAAGCTACGGTCTTTCTTTCGCTCCGCTATCGATGAAGTAATTGATACGGCTAGAACTGGTCGATTTTTTCTCTCGGAGCTAGAAAAAACAGAAAAGACCTATCTAGGTACGAAATTCGAGATACTGCTTCGTGATTGGCTGCAAGTGCCTCGAGGCGTCCTTCTGGACCTGCTTATCGGGGACCGAGAGGTAGACGTTAAATCGACGACAGGCGGCGGTTCAGGTTGGATGATTCCGCCAGAAGCTATCGATCAATACTGCATATTGCTGCGCGTAAACGAAACATTGGCGAAATGCGCTGTTGGGCTGGTTCGTGCTCGTCCTGCATATCTGCGTCAAGGGAAGAACAGAGATGCGAAAACATCGTTCTCTGCCGCCGGGACCGAGCATATCTGGTGGCTGGTTTCAAACTTCGACTACACACCAAACTTTTGGTCGCTGATAGACGAAGAGCACCGGAAAAAGATAATGAGTAGCGGCAAGGGGACGAAGCGCTTAGCGACCCTTTTCCAAACCTGTCTGGGCATGCCGGTTTCCCGTGTGCAGGTCGCAGCAATTGCGGCACAAGATGACTATATGAAACGGCTTCGCAGAAACGGCGGAGCGCGAGATTCTCTGGCAAAAATGGGGATCGCCATTCTTTATTCGGGTTATGACCGAGAACTCATGCAGCGGCTGGGCCTGAAAGTAGGTCATCGAGAATTTGTCTCCTACCGTCCAAAAACGGAGGAACAAGAAGGCTGGCTTCGTGAGGCGGGCAAAATCGACTAGCCGCACGTCATGGACAAGCTTACTCCCGAGCGGCGCAGCGCTAACATGCGAGCAATTCGAAGCGCCGGTATGAAGCCGGAGATGGTGGTCAGACGGGTCGTCTACGCCTTAGGCTATAGATATCGGCTTCACCGCAAAGACCTGCCTGGAAAGCCTGACTTGGCCTTCATCGGCCGCAGAAAGGTCATTTTTGTCCACGGATGTTTTTGGCATCAACATCCTGACTGTCGCGAAGGACGGCCGCCAAAATCAAACAGCGGCTATTGGGGGCCTAAACTGGCTCGAAACATCGAACGCGATGCTGAAAATGTCCGTCGCCTAAGGGAGTTGGGTTGGACTGTCCTCACCATATGGGAATGTGAAACCGAGCGTCACGAGGACCTAGTCAGACGTATAACATCTTTCCTGAACACGTGATTACGGTGGTGATTACGGTGACAGGTGCAACAACCCCTAATTAGCCCGAGTCCCACCCCGCCCCACGCCCCACCAAATCCTATTTCGCACATCCCACGCAAAAAAACGCTTTCCTAAATTATTTCGCCATGCTCCAAACTGGCAGATGAGCCACATCGCCTCGATCCCCTCGCCCGATCCCGCCGCCGGAACCGCGCTCGACGCGCACGGCCACGACCCCGCCGCCTATGACTGGGTGCCGGTGCTGAAAAAGCGGCGCAAGGACGGCTGGTCGCCCGACAAGCAGCGCGCCTTTATCGAGGCGCTGGCCGACAGCGGATCGGTCGTCACCGCGGCGCAACATGTCGGCATGTCCGAATCCTCCGCCTATCGCCTGCGCCGCTCCCCCGGCGCCGAAGCGTTCGACCGCGCCTGGTCGGCGGCGATCGACACGGCGTCGAAGAAATTGCTCGACGCCGCCTTCGAACGCGCGCTGGTCGGCACCGACGAGCCGGTGTTCGACCGCGAGGGCAACCGCGTCGGCCGCCGCCTGCGCCAGAGCGACCGCTTGCTGATGTTCCTGCTGCGCGCTTATGGCCCCGACTGTTTCCGCGACGCCGCCGCCCGCCGAAGCGACCGCGCCCCCGCGTCGGCGCCCGCCACCCCGGTGGCCGAGGCCCTGGTCCATCTGCACCCCGCACCGCCCGCCGCGCCCGAGGCGTTGATGGCCCCCGACGATCTCGCGGTGGCGCTGGAGGTTGCCGATCTTGGCGACGGGGAATTGCCGCATTGGTATCGCGACCCTCCGGCCGAAGGCGAGCCCGTGCCCGCAGGCCCGTCGGCCCCCTGGGACCGCGACGAGGCTGAACTTTCCTGAACTTTGACCGAACGGCCGTGCCAATGGGCTGAACTTCACTGAACTTTGGCCCGCAGCGGGACGGGCGATGGTGCGTTAAACCTGAACCGCCTCCCCGAGCGAAGACGAGGGGCTATGCCGAGCGAAGTCGAGGCAGCAACGTCGAAGCTTCTCGCTTCGCTCGAACGAGCCCCTCGTCTTCGGTCCGAAGGCCGAAGTTTATCCTGAGCGCCTGCAAGGCAGTCGAAGGGCTCGGGGATACGGAGGGACTCAGATTTCACGCAATTTGATCTAATTCACCGTCACCCCGCTCGGCACCCCGCGCATGCCCGCGGCCGCGAACATCACGCCGCCCTTCACCGCCTCCGCCGAGCCGTCCAGCATCGCCAGCTTCACCAGCTCGCGCGTCACTTCGCTGTCGTCGTCGACCACCAGCCGCAGCGTCTGGATGCCCATGCCGTTCTTCGCCAGCACCACGTCGCGGACCAGCGCCAGCGGCCAGCGCGCGCTGCCGCCGCGGTAGAGCGTCACGCCGTCATGCCGCACATAGGCGGCGCGCCAGCGCCACAGCCGCCGGAACCAGACGAAGCCCAGCACCGCGGCCGCCATCAGCGCGGTCATCACCACGTCGCCGAACAGGATGTGCCGCACTACCTCGCCCGCCGTGTCGCCGCGCGCCTGCATCGCCACCAGCACGCCGAACGCCAACAGGCACAGCATTTGCCCCGCCGCCAGCGGCTTCGGCTTCAGCCGCGCGATGGTGATGGTCCTGCGGTCCCCGTTGCTCATCGCGCCCAGATAGGCACGCCCGCGCCGCGATGCCACCCGTGGCGGGCGAAATCGGGGCGCCGCCCATCCGCCCGCTGCGAAGCCTAGCCCCCCAAAACAAACAGCCGATTTATGGGTTAAACGCGACCAGCCGTCCCCACGCCGCCGCAAAGGCTGCTATAAGAGGACGCGAAAGGAGACGAACGATGCAAGCCGTGACAGAGGGCAACCGCCGCAAGGAAATCCGCGTGCTGCTGCACCGGATTCAGACCCACCCCGAACGCGACTGGAGCGCCGCGCGCCGCCGCCTCGCGACGCTGACCAGGCTCGTCGCCGTGGCCGCCAGGGGACGCTGACCCGGCCTGTCCGCCGTTATTCGGCTTCCTCGAACAGGTCGGCCGCGTTGGCGGCGGTCGCCGATAGCCGCACCGTGTCGCCCTCGACCGCGGCGACCAGCCCGGCGGGCAGATAATGATGCTTGCCGCCCTGGCCGTCCCCGGTCTGCGGGCTGTCGGCTCTGGTCAGCTTGATCCGCTCGCCGTCGAGATGGTCGACCGTGCCGATATGGACGCCGTCGGCGCCGACGACCTGCATATTTTCCTTGATCGCGCTGTGGTCATGCTCTGCCATGGGGATGCTCCTTGCCGCTCGCCGGACCGTCGCCGGCGAGTTCCGCGCTTCATACGCCCGGCGGCGCCATTCGATCCACGGCCATCGGCGGACCGCCGCCGCCGCGACGGTCGAGCCGCTCAGCACCAGGGTCGCCGCCGCCCTTCCCACGGCCGCGCCAGTCCTTCGCCGACCAGCATCGCGCCGACGCTGGCCCCGCCGCGGGTCACGATGCGCAGCTTGCGGCCGTAACGGTCGGTGTCGCGCCCGGCTCCTCCGAGGCTGAACGGCCCTGCGTTCATCCACGCCTGCAAGCGCCGCGCCGCGGCCGCGCCCAGCGCCGCTTCCTCGGCACAGCGCGCCGGGTGCGTCTCGGGCGTGTCGATATCGGCGATGCGGTATTTCTCGCCCGCGAACCGGAAGGTGTCGCCGTCGACCACACAATCGCGCCCGCCGCCGCTGGGGCAAAAGCCGAAGCGCGCCGACAGGCGGTCGGCGGAGGGGGCCGGGCCATCGGCGGGAGGTGCCGGCGACCCTTGCAGCGCCGCCAATGTCGCGAGAAACCCCAGCGCCATCACCGGCGTGACGAAGCGGATCGGACCGACGCCGCGCCGCGGCCGCAGGGGTCTGCGATGCCGCCGCTGACGGCGATGCGTGGACAGAAGATCGGGACCGGCCATGTCCCGATCCTGCCATCGCAGGCTTGGCAAAATCCTAACGTACCGGTCCGGTACGGCAGCGGTCGACGAGGAAATGCCTCCGCCGCGGCGCCGGTTTGACCGATGTCAATGCAGCGCGGCGCGGGGCGACCGACAAGGGGACATCACCAAGCCATGGAGCCCCTCTCATGACCGACGCCCTTCTTCAGACCCCCGTCCTCGTCTTCGTCTTCATGATGGGGGCGTTCATGTTCACGCTCGGCCCGATCGCCGCCGCCGACCTGATCCGCTCGCGGCGGCGCTGATTCGCAAGGACGGATGGTCAGGGCGCCGAGGCGCCGGCGTTCTTCAGGCCGCGTCGGCCAGTATCTTGCGTTCGATCACCCGGATGAACACCTCGGCCTCTTGCGCGCCGGGCACCAGCATCCGCCCGCCAAGGATGAAGGCGGGAACGCCGGTGATATTCTGGTCGGCCCAATAAGCCTCCTCGGTCCGCACCATCTCGCCGAACTCGCCGGAGGCGAGGATCGCGGCGGCGCGGGCGCGGTCGAGTCCCACCGACGCCGCGACGTCGGCGAGTATGTCGGGATCGCCGACGTCGCGATTGTCGGTGAAATGCGCCCGGAACAGCGCGAGTTTCAGCGCTGTCTGCACGCCGGTCGCCGCCGTTTGGTCGGGCTCCTCCAGCGCTCCGGCCCAACTCAGCAGCCGGTGCGCGTCGAAACTGTTGCGCATCCGGAACCCCGGCCCGCGGTTGAACGTGAAGCCCAGATCGGCGGCGATCCCCGCCATCTTGCCGCTGTTGGCGCGGCTCTGTTCGGCGCTGATGCCATATTTGCGCATCACATGCGCGGCGGCATCCTCGCCGCCAGGCGGCATATCGGGGTTGAGTTCGAAGGGATGCCATTGCACCCGGAAATCGAGCCGCCCGGCGAAATGCAGCATCACCTGCTCGAACTTCTTCCAGCCGATGATGCACCAAGGGCACATCACGTCGGAAACGATATCGACACCGAGGCGCGGAAGGTTCGATCGGGACATGGCACCGCCTTTTCCGGAGCAGCCCGGTCCTGGCCGCCACTGCGATCCTAACCCGGAAGCGCCCGCCGCGCCACCCGGCATCGTCGCTCGCTGCCCCTGCAACGCGCGGCACGCGATTCATGCCGGCCCCGCACCCCTGCGTACGAAAGCACGCCAGACCGAGCCAGCCGTCCGATAGGGCGAATATCCTAGACCTTTGCAAAAAAAAGAATTTCATGTTATGCTGCGTTGCACCATTGAAAAAAAGGGGACAGAAGATGAACCTGTTCAAGAAGATTGCGCTCTCTCTCACGGCCACGTCCATGGTCGTGGCTCCCGTAGCGGCTTCGGCCGCGCCAGCTATCGCGGCGGTGTCCTTCGACGACGTCGCCGCCGTCTCGACCGTCGAAGGCCAGAGCGAACTGGAAGGCCGGAGCTGGATCTTCATCCTGCTGGCGATCGCCGCCGGGGTTGGCCTCTATTTCATCCTCGACGACGACGACGGGCCGACCAGCCCGTAAACGCGAAATTCCCATCCACTGAACTGGCCCCGCTCATGCGGGGCCTTTTCTGGACAGTAAACCGGCCGCAAGCAGCCCGACCTCCGGCTCTCGAAACGCCGGGGTTCACGTCGCGATACGGCGGTCGGTCCCCGAGCGGCGTTCGGGCCCCTTGTAATTCGGATTGTCCGTCTTGCGACGATCTTCGCTTCGGCGGCCTGCGTCGTCGCGCTGGTCTTTCTCGGGTTTCATCCCATCTCTCCTGCCCCGCCCCACCGGCGGAAGGACACTTATCGCACGAGGGCAATGCGAAAGCGTTAACGAGCGATTAGCCAGCCGAGCCTTCCGGCGCAGGTGCATCGGCGACCGGCCCAGGCCGCGACAGCACCCACCAGCTGCCGATCATCAACAGGACCGACAGCGCCTCGACGATCATCCCCTGCACGATCCCGAAATTGGTCGGATCGCCCATCGCCACCCCGATCAGCCGCCCGGCGAGCGCGGTGCCGTACAGTGCCGCGGGCACGAGCAGGGCGCGCACCCAGGAAGGTACGAGCGCGCCGAGCGCCGCGGCGCCCGCCGACACGAGGAAGAAGGACGACAGATCGGCGCGCAGCGTATTGATCGCGACGCCGCTGATCGTGAAGCCGAAAGTATCGGTATAGCTGGCCGGGTCGATCACCCCGCGCGCGCCGATCAGGAAGAAGAACAGCGCCCACAGCAGGACGGCGCCGCGCAAGACCCAATTGACCATGATCGTCTCCCCTGTTTGCGCCTCAGGCTGCGGCATCGGGGAGGAAAAGGCAATATCGACGACCGAATCGGGCGGTACCTGCCGTTCCCGGGGTGCATGAGGAGCGGGCTGTGTCTGGCATCGAGCCCCGGCTTTCGCCGGGGACCGGGAAGCACCGAAATCAGGCTATTGGGTTAAACCGCCTTATAAATCCCGTTCGTGTCGAGCGAAGTCGAGACACCCATCGGCATCGCGCCCAGCCCGACGGGTGTCTCGACTTCGGCCAAAGGCCGAAGTTTATCCTGAGCGCCCGCCCTGCGGGCAGTCGAAGGGCTCGACACGAACGGAAATAGGGGACGGTCTGAAAACGCCCGGTTGCAGGCGGAGGCGGACGTTGATCTCCCCCTCCCGCAGGCGGGAGGGGCGGGGGTGGGCAGCAGCGTCGCGATGGCCCACCCCGCTGCGACTAACGAGCAAGCTCGTAAGTCTCGCTGCCCCTCCCGCTTGCGGGAGGGGAAACCGGTTCATTCCTCAAATGTCCGCTAACCACCCCAAAGCAGACACCCGACGTGTTCCGCCTCAATCCCCCCTCTGCCGCGAACGTCTCCTCGATCCAGCCGCCGCCGAGGACGCGGCTTTCGTCGGCCGCATCGTACAGCACCGCCGCCTGCCCCGGCGCGACGCCATATTCGGGCGCCGCAAAGACCAGCCGATCGCCATCGATCCGCGCGGGTACCGGCTTCGCCATGCTGCGCACCTTCGCCAGAACGTCACGCCCCGCGACATCGGCCAGCCAGTTCGCCTCGCCCAGCCGCGCGCCCGAGACAGCCAGCGCGCGCCGCGGCCCGACGACGACCTCTTTCCTGTCCGCGTCGAGGCGGACGACATAGAGCGGCTCGGCCTGCCCGCCGATCTCGATCCCGCGCCGCTGCCCGACCGTATAGTGGATCAGGCCCTTGTGCGCACCCAGCACCGTGCCGTCGACATGGACGATCGCGCCCTGGTCGTCGGCCTCGGGGCGCAGCTTGCGGACGAGCGTCGCATAATCACCGTCGGGCACAAAGCAGATGTCCTGGCTGTCGGGCTTGCCCGCGACGCCCAGGCCCAGCTCGCGCGCGATCTCGCGCACCACGCTCTTTTCCAGCCCGCCGAGCGGGAAGCGCAGGAAGTCGAGCTGCTCCTGCGTCGTCGCGAAGAGGAAATAGCTCTGGTCGCGCGCCGGATCGACCGCGCGGTGCAGCTCGGCGCCCGCGGGGCCCATCACGCGCCGCACATAATGGCCGGTCGCAAGGCAATCCGCTCCCAGCTCCTTCGCGAGCTGGAACAGGTCGGTGAACTTCACCCCCATGTTGCAGCGCACGCACGGGATGGGCGTCCGCCCGGCGAGATATTCGTCGGCGAACTGGTCGATCACCGTGTCGCGAAAGCGGCTCTCATGGTCATGGACATGATGGACGAAACCCAGCCGGTCGGCGACCGCGCGCGCGTCGCGGATATCCTGCCCCGCGCAACACGCCCCGACCCGCTTCGCCTTGGCGCCATGATCGTAGAGCTGGAGCGTCACCCCGATCACCTCAGCACCCGACCGGGCCGCGAGCGCCGCGACGACGCTCGAATCGACTCCGCCCGACATGGCGACGACGATTCGCCGGTCCCTGAGCGGCCCGGCGAGCTGGAAGTCGGCCTGGGCAAGCCCGGCAGGGGGTGAAAGCAGCGTTGCCATATGCCGCGCCATCTAGGGGCGAGAGTCCGAAAATACCAGCTTTTCTGCCCCGTCTGTCAAGATATTGACGGGGGTTAAGCTTCGCTAACAAGCCATGAAATGGGTATTTACGGGACTTTAGGCGGTCGCGGTTAGACCGGCAGCATGAACCTCGCCTCGTCCGACCTTCCGCGCCTTGCGGGTGCCGTCAGCCTGTCGAAGCCCGGCTTCGACATCATCCTGGCCGTGTCAGCCGCACGCCAGGCCGTGCTGCCGACCGCCGGCCTGCTGCGCGCACGCAGCGACCGCGACGCGCACACCGATCTCGCCGCGACACGCCGCGCAATGCTGTGCGGAACGAAGGCGGAAACCTGGGCGTTCGGCCCCAGACCAGCCCGCTTTTTCGATCTGTCGGAAGAAGTGAACGCCTTGCCCGAAACTATGAACAGCCTGTTTACCAGAGGATTTCAGCCGATGTTGAACTCCTCCCATATAGACCCTGTCTCGTCGGACATCCCCCCTTCCGACGTTGAAGATATGGAATGATTATGATCGAAAATCAGAAAATCCGCCCGGCTCAGGTCATCGGCCCCCTCGGGGAGCCGCTGACGCTCGACTCGCTTCCGCCCGCGAACACGACCCGCTGGGTTGTGCGCCGCAAGGCCGAAGTCGTGGCGGCGGTCAACGGCGGTCTGCTGACCGTCGACGAGGTCTGCGAACGCTATGGCCTGACGCTCGAGGAATTTGCGAGCTGGCAGCGCTCGATCGATCGCAGCGGCATGCCGGGCCTGCGCGTCACGCGCATCCAGCACTACCGCGACCTCTACGAGCGGCAGCAGCGCTTCTGATCGCGGCGCGACAAAAAGGGAAAAGGGCGCCCGTGGGCGCCCTTTTTTTTGGCAGCGCACTGATCGGCCATCAACCGGGCCGGACAATCCCCTCGATCTGCTCCTCGAGAATCGCGATCACTGCATCGGCCTGATCGCCGACGCTGATCGCCCGCGCGACGATGTCGCGGCCTTCGACCAGTCCGGTCAGGCTTGAAATCATCATGACCGCACGCAGACGCGCCTCGCCCTCGCCGATCATCCCGCCCCGTGCATGCGCGATCAATTCCGCCGCAAGCTCGATCCCCGGACGCCACAATTCGGCGTAGAGAATCTCGAAGGCCGGACCAGGACTGGCAATCTCGCGTTGCACGAACAGGGTCCGGTGTGCGACCTCCCCGGTGGACAGCAGGAACCGCGCGAGTGCCGCCATCAGCCGCTGGAGCAAGGCCGCAGCCTCGCCCGGTGCCAGCGGCTTCGCCAGCGCATCGGCCACATGCTGCGCTACGGTGCCCACTCCATCGCGATACCCCGCGACGATCCTCTGCGCGCAGGCGAGATACAGCCCCTCCTTGCCCCCGAAATAATAGGTCAGCGCCGGCAGGTTGACCGCCGCCCGGTCTGCGATCTGCCGCGTCGTCGCCGCGGCATAACCGTGGAGTCCGAACTCGATCAGCGCCGCATCCAGAATGCGCGCGTGCGTCTCCCCGCCCTTGCGGTATCCGCTCGGCGCGCGGGAGGCGGAAGGGGCATGACGGCTCATCTGCGATTCTGCCTTGAATTTATATCATATGATATATATCTATCACTTGATAGATTTTGGGGCACATAGCCTGGAAAGGCAATAGCATGGCCGCGACCGTTTCGATCGACAATTTGCGCGCCCGCGTATACGCGCAAAAGGACCGCATTCCGGCAATCTATGGCAATGTCGACTTTTCGGCCGTGCCCGAACGCTTTGCCGACGCCCCGGACGACGCGACCAGCCTGTCGGGCGGTTATGTCGACGAGCGTTTGCGGCTGCTCGCTGATCCCGAACGGCTCGAATTCATCCGCGCCTATACCATGATGGGCGACGGCGTTGCCGACGCCTATGCCGCGCTGATGCGCGACTACGGTTTTCGCCGCCTCGTCGATATGCTGGTTGAAGCCTGTGACCATGGCGTCGAAAAGGTTGCCGACGCACCGCCCGAACTCGTTGCCTTCATCGCTGACATGGAACGCATCCCCGACTGGCTCGATATGGCGCTCGTCGAGGAAGGCGCGCGACTCGACCGCAACTCGGCCGCCAATCTCGGCCCCTTCATCATCCGCGGCGCCTTTATCGCGACCTTCATGAACAAATATGCCGCGCTGCCGATGGCGATCACCAACACGCTGTCGCGCGACACCGCCGCGCGCCGTGTCAAGGAGACCGCCACCTTCTTTACCACTTCGGTCCTCCCGGGCGCGCTGGAACGCTTCGGTCCCGGTTTCAAGTCGGCGGCGATGGTGCGGCTGATGCACTCGATGGTGCGCGCCAATGTGATGCGACGGCCGAAGGATTGGGACGTTGGCGTCTTCGGCATCCCGATCCCGCAGGTCGACCAGATGCCTGCCGGGCTGATCGCGATCTTCCTGATGTCCTACAAGATCCTCGCCAAGGGCCGCAATCACTTCACCCGCTCCGAACGGGCGCGTGTCGAACTCGCCCGCTACCGCTGCTTCCTGCTGGGCTTGCCCGAGGATCTGCTCGCCGACACGCCGCAGGGGATCGTTGACCTGATGACTGCGCGCGGCGGCACGCTGCGTTCGGGCTATGACGATCACACTTGCGGCGAACTGCTGCGCGCGACGATGGCGGCCGACCTGCGTCCCGACGCCTCGCTGTCCTCGCGCATCTACGAACGCTTCGAACGCAGTTTCTCGAAGCTCTTCTTCGTCCAGAATTTCATGGCGGGAGACCGCAAAAAGGCCGCCGCGATCGGCGTGGCGCTGACGCGCGCCGACATGGTGCGGGCCGCCGCGGCGGGGCTCTATGTCTATGGCCGGATCAAGCTCTATGCGCTCGCCAGCCATATTCCGGGCCTCAACCGCACCGCCGACCGCCGCCTGGTCGCAAAGCTGAAGGCGCAGCTGGCGAGCTATGGCCACGCCGAATTCACCACCGATGCGGCGCAATATCGTGCCGCTCCGCCGCCTCGGCTTGCGACCGGATAGCAAGAAAATCCGCGCTTTTCCGGATATTTGACATTTGGCGTGCAACCCTCGTGTTCACCGGGCGTTAAGCGTCCAAGTCAACCACGGGAGTCACCGACTATGCGTAAGATCCTCATCACCCTCGCCGCCACCACGACGCTGGCCCTCGGCGCCTGCCAGAGCCCCGCCGCCGACAAGGCCGAAGACACCGCGGACGCCCAGGCCGACGTCGTCGATGCCCAGGCCGACGCGATGCCCGAAGGCCCGGCAAAGGAAGCAACCGAAGCCAAGGCCGACGCGATCGAGGAGGCCGGCGAAGCAAAGGCCGATGCGATCGACAACGGTACGGCTCCGGCCACCACCCCGGCCGCACCGGTCGAAGAAAAGAAATAACAGGGCTGCCTCCCCTAAAGGGCAGGGTGAAGGGCGCCGGATCGATTCCGGCGCCCTTTGTCGTGCGCGCTGCGTTCTTTTCGAGAATCCTTGTCGCTGTGACGCGCGTCACCGCGGCAACGCAGACCCCGGTCTAGACCGATTCTCGTGGAGCGGGGCTCAGCCAATCGAGCCACAAACCACCCTCCCGTCGTCGCCTCGCGACCCAGCGGCGGCGGGAGGGACTATCCCTTCGGCATCAGGTGACCGCGGCCCGTGCGTGAAATTCGGGCCGGTCCCATGCCCGTGTCGCCACCACTTCGACCAGCGCCTCGCCGACCAGCCACACGTCTTTGTGACTCAGCGTCAGCGGCGTGAAGCCGAAACGCGCCACGTCGGGCGCGCGAAAATCGCCGACGATGCCGCGCGCGATCAGCGCCTGCACGATCGCATAGGCCTGGTCGTGCCGGAAACTGATATGGCTGCCGCGCTTCGCGGGGTCGAGCGGGGTCACGCATTCGAGCCCCGCCCGCATCCCCGCCGCCAGCAACATATCGAACAGCGCCGCCGACTTCGCCTCGACGACGCGCATGTCGATGCCCTGCCACAGCGCCAGCCCGCTCTCGAGCGCGCCGAGACCCAGCATCGGCGGCGTACCCGTCAGCCAGCGTTTCATACCGGCGGCGGGCGCATAATCGTCGGTGAAACCAAAGGGCGCCGCGTGCCCCATCCAACCCGACAGCGGATTGGTCAACTCAGCCTGCCAGCGTTTCGCCACATAGAGGAACGCCGCGCGCGCCCGGCCCCCCGTTCAGATATTTATAGCCGCACCCGACCGCCAGATCGGCGCCGGAGCCGTTCAGGTCGACCGCGACCGCGCCCGCGCTGTGGCTGAGGTCCCACAGCATCCGCGCCCCCGCCGCCTGCGCCCGCGCGGTCCATTCGGCCATGTCGAAGCGCGCGCCACTTTTGTAATGGACGTGCGTGAGCAGCAGCAGCGCGACATCGCCGTCCAGCGCCTCGGCCAATCGCTCGCGCGGCACGACACGCAATTCGGCCCCCGGCACGCAGCCGACCGCGCCCGATGCGATATGCAGGTCGGTCGGGAAATTGCCCGCCTCGCTGACCACCACGCGCCGCGCGGGGTCGCGGCGGAGCGCCGCGACGACGGCCTTGAACAGGTTCACGCTCGTCGAATCGCAGACGATCACCTCGTCCGCCGCCGCGCCGATCAGCGGTGCGATCAGCCCGCCGATCCGCGCGGGCGCGTCGATCCACCCGTCGTTCCAGCTGCGGATCAGCCGCTCCCCCCATTGCCGCGTCACCATGTCGGCGCTCGCCGCGACGCTGTCCGCGGGCAGCATGCCCAGCGAATTGCCGTCGAGATAGACCAGACCCTCCGGGCGCACGAACCGCGCGCGCAGCGGCGCGAGCCCGTCGGCGGCATCGAGCGCCCGTGCCGCCGCCAGCGTCATCGCTGCGCCTCCATCCCGAACGTCTTCAGGATCGCCGCGCGCTGCTTCGCCCAGCTGACGCTGTCGGGCGCGATCAGCTCGACATGGCCTTCGCCGGGAGTCACCTCCATCGTCACCGCGCGTCCGCGCTGCGCCATCGCCGCGATATAGGCCTCACCCGTCGCGGGCGGCGTCACCCGGTCGAGCGCGTTGTTGAACTGCACCTCCACCGCGTCACCCGGCGGCATTTCGGGCGGCGAGGTGCGCGCATATTCGCCGCGCGCCATGTCGCGCGGCGCCTCCGCTCCGCAGGCATGGCCGACACTTGCCGCGCCCGCGCGCAGATCGGGCAGCCCGCCCTGACTGATCGCAAGGTCGATCTTCACCGGGTCGCTCCCGCGCAATGCGTCGTCCGCCGCCAGCGCCGGCCGTCGCGCCAGCCACAGCGCCAGATGCCCGCCCGCGCTATGTCCGATCGCGATCCGCGGCGCGTCCATCGCAAAGCCATGCTTGCCGCCCTCGCGCGCGAACAGGTCCGCCGCCGCGCCGACATCGTCGAAAGTGCCCGGATAGCCGCCGCCGCGATCGACGCCGCGATATTCGATGTTCCACACGCCCACGCCGTAGCGCCGGAGATCGTCGGCGATCCAGTTCATGATGTCGCGCTGGGCGACGGCGGTCTGCCAGCAGCCGCCGTGGATCATGATCACCGCCGGATGCGGCCCGGCGCCTTGCGGTACCCAGACATCGACGATCTGCAGCGGATCGTCGCCATAGCGCAGCGTCGTATCGGGTTTCGGTTGCGGGCGATTCAGCAGGTCGCCCCATTCCATGATCGGCTTCTGCGGCACTGCGCCCTCCTGTGTCGCTCCCGGCGCGGAGCAGGCGGCCAGCGCCGCCGCCAGCATCGCCATCGTTGTTGTCTGCATCCGTGCCGTCGCTCCTGTCCTCATCCGACCCGCATAGCGGCGAGGCGGCGGTGTGGCGACCTATCGCATCAGCTGCGCGACCACATCCTGCACCCCCTGCGCCGTATGGTCCGCGCGCAGCGCCGCCAGCGCCTCCGCTACGTCGAGCCGATAGTCAGCCACTCCCGCGCTCGCGCTTTCCCACGTCGCGCCCAAGGCCTTGACCAGGCGCTTTGCCGCGGCATTCTCGGACAGGACATGCAGGTCGAGTGTCGCCAGCCCCTCGCCCATGCACTCGATCAGCAGCGCCGCGGTCATCATCCGCGCGAGTCCCTTGCCCTGGAACTCGTCGAGCACTGCAACCGAATATTCGGCTATCGATGGCGCCCCCGCCAGCCGCACCGCATGCACCGCGCCGATCGCCGGCGTGCCCTCGCACTCGGTGCATAGCGCGCCCCAGCCGATATGGTCGTGCCCGTCGACATCGACCAACCGTTCGATCACCGCATCGGGCAGCTCCGCCGCAGGCGAGAAGAAGCGCAGATAGCGCGACTCCGCCGACAGCGCCGCAACCCCTGCGCGGAGCAGCGGCGCATCGTCGGGAGTGATCGTGCGCAGGCAAACCGCGGTCCCGTCGGCCAGTCTGCTGTGGACCGCGATATCGCGCAGCGCCCCCCGCCGTTCCGCCATGCCCGCCTCCTGGCCGCCGCGTATCTTCCCGCAAGATAGGCCGCGCCTCTGGCGATGGCAATCTCGCCTCCAGCCCCGTCCGGTCGCCTCAACAGCGATGCCGGGTCCGGACGGATGCAGCCGAGCGGGGACCAATATGACGGCGAACATGATAACACCCGCCCGCACCGATTCGAGGATTATCCGATGAGAGACTATATTGGGGCAATCAAAGCCAGCGGACTGACCATTGATGACCCGATTGAAGTCGGCGACCCGGCGTTGTGGATACCGACGCCCGAGCTGGAGGTCCTGCTGAACCACGGCATGTCGGGCATATCCCTGGCCGGGCTGGCGATAAGAACGCGCTCGAAAGTCGCCAAGCAGCACGTCTGCCGTGTGTTGGGATATCCCGTTCCGGCGCGTTTCAGAAAGTTGCAACCCCGGTTTGCCGGGCAGAGGTTCGACACCTATGTCCAAAAGGCCAACAATCTCCAAATCTGGAACGAAGGGCTGTCATCGACAAGACGCTATGTCATGATCCGTGTCGATGAGGCCGATGTCGTGACCAGGGTGAAGGTCGTCACCGGCGAAGATCTGGCCGTTCTCGACACCACAGGCACGCTTACGCAGAAATATCAGGCGCGCCTCGTCCCCGGAGATGCCGATGCCGAACTGATCGCCGATACGGATAGCGAGCGGCTGCAGCCCTTTGTGCGGGCGGGCGCCATACCCGCCAAATCGGTCAGTCCGATCGATCATCCCCATGCGGCTTCGATTTTGCCGATTGCGGAAATATTCGAGCGGCTGTCTCCCCTGCTCGGACGGAGTTTCCGGGACGCGGGTCGTGATCAGGACCGCAATCGGGGCGCCGCGTTGCACGAACTGGTTTGCTTAAGCAGCTGGGTTATTCCAGCTATCAGGACGACGGTCGGTTTCCGGACGTCCGACACCAGTTGCTGGAGGTGAAGCTGCAAACCTCGCCCACCATCGATCTGGGGCTGGTATGCCCCGACAGCGACAGCGTTCTCGACATACCGCAGCTTGCTTGACCAGCAGATTCGGCACTGCGACGTGCGCTACGCCATTTTTTCGGGGATCACCGATGGCGCGACGGTTACGCTGACGCACTTCTACCTGACCACCGGCGAGCGCTTCTTCAGCCGCTTTCCCCAATTTCAAGGGAGGGTGCTGAACAAAAAGCTCCAAATCCCCCTGCCGTCAGACTTTTTCGACTGACAGCCCAAAGGACTGCCAAACCATCGCATCCAGTTCCGCTTCCAGTTCGGCGTCATCGCTCTCGGCGAGCCGCTCAAAAAGCCGTTTGGCACGCCCGACTATCCGGCGGCTCAGGGCAGCATCGGGATCCGGGATCGGAAACTGCTCGACATATTGGGTGATGAAGCGGCGGCGGCCGGCATAGAGCTTGTTGTTGAAGCGGCAGTCGTAGAATTTCTCGATAAAACTCGAATTCGCGACGGCAAGCGCGAGCCAGAGCAGATCGTCCTTCCCGGGTTCCGGCTTGAGCCAGTAGCAATCGCCGTTCACGATCGTATCGTCGAGGTCCATCCAGAAAGTCGGCCGCTCGCTGATATCCCGGAAGACGAGCTTCGGGCCGCTCCAGTCGGCGGGATTTTGCGGGACCCATATTTCATACCATTCCCGCCCCGCTTCCAGCACATAGCTCCGCCCCGTCAGCACGTCGCGGTGGCTTTCCAGATAGGCTCGGCTGAGGGGGTATGCCTGCAAATCCACAGCGCGGCGCCGATCATTCACGACCTCGTGCGGATAAAGAATCCGCATCGCGGCGCGCGACCCGTCCGGTCGAAACCGCCGGGCTATCTTGTGCGTGGTCAGCGGCCGAAGCAGTTCCAGCGGGGCTTACCATTCGCGACGGACAAACACCTTGTCGGCACAGGTTTTGACGCCGACACGCACCTTTCCGATATCCTTGAACTGGCCCCGGGAATTTGCCTCGACCGTAGCCAGCCAGCTTACCACATCTTCGGAGCAGAGCCGCCAGACGTCGGCCGGATTCTGGTTCGTGTGCAGACTGCCGTGACGGATTTCAAAAACGCGTCCGTCCGGCAAGCCCGCAACGCCGCTGTAGGGCAATGCCGCGAGAGCGCTCTCCGCCCGGAAGTCGGCGCGCTTGGTCTTGGTCTCATAGATTGCCGTAAAGCTGGCGGGCGCACTCGCTTCGCCGCAGCGGTACGCCCGTTCGCGACGATGACGGCTAAGCAATACCGCCGCATCGAACAGCTTGGTATCTCCCAAATCGAAGATGCGCCGGAGGCTGAGCACCTTCGAAAGCGCCTCGCGAACCACACCCCCGGACCGCGTCGTCATGAAGCGATTGGAAACGATGATGCCTGCGCTGCCCGCGGGGTTCAAGACACGCGCTATGCCCAGCAGAAAGGCGAAATACAGATCGACCCGGCCGGAAAGTCCGAATTGCGAGGCCAGTTCCTGCGCCCGCCGCGAACCGATTATCTGCGTCCGGACATAAGGCGGATTGGCTATGACCAGGTCATAGGATTCGCCTTCCGAAAACAGCCCGCTGGAGAAATCGTCCAGCACATGATCCAGGAAGCTGCCTTCGACCAGATGCAGCTTCGCTTGCGGGTAGCCAGCCGTCAGCCGTTCGGATGCAACCGAAAGGGCGGCAGGGTCCGTTTCAAAGGCGAACACATCGACACCCGCCGGGAGGCGATCGAGCAAGCTGCAGAGAAGTTCCCCATGACCCAAAGCCGGGTCCAGAACACGCAAGCGGCGGCCGGCTGGAATATCGGCAGCGGCGATGATCTGATCGGCGACGAAGTCGGAAAGGTCCCGCGGCGTGTAGGTCGCGCCTTCCGCCTTCTTTCCGGGTACGATTCCGTATCGCCTTTCGGACCCCGGCAGGTTTTCTCCAATGTCCGAAATGTCCGGCTCCGCAGCCTCCGGAAACAGGGATTCAAGCTGTTCGGGAGTCCGAAGCGCCACCGGATAGGGGGGATTTTCCATGCCGGGAGTTGAACACAAGGCGAACGTCCGATCAACCAGATTGAAACTTCCAGAACCCTCACCCCCCGCCCGACGAGCCCGCGTCAGGCATCGTCGCCCATCCTGAGCGCCGCGATAAACGCCTCCTGCGGGATGTTCACATTGCCATATTCGCGCATCCGCTTCTTGCCCTCCTTCTGCTTCTCCAGCAGCTTCTTCTTGCGGGTCGCGTCGCCGCCATAGCATTTGGCGGTCACGTCCTTGCGCAGCGCGGCGATGGTTTCGCGGGCGATCACCTTGCCGCCGATCGCGGCCTGGATCGGAATCTTGAACATGTGGCGCGGGATCAGGTCCTTCAGCCGCTCGCACATGCCGCGACCGCGGCTTTCCGCCGAACCGCGATGCACGATCATGGAGAGCGCGTCGACCGGCTCGTTGTTGACGAGGATGCTCATCTTGACGAGGTCGCCGGGGCGGTGGCCGATCTGGTGATAGTCGAACGACGCATAGCCGCGCGAAATGCTCTTCAACCGGTCGTAGAAGTCGAACACCACCTCGTTGAGCGGCAGCTCGTAAGTGATCTGCGCGCGGCCGCCGACATAGGTCAGATTCTTCTGGATGCCGCGGCGGTCCTGGCACAGCTTCAGGATCGGACCGAGATAATCGTCGGGGACATAGATCACCGCCTCGATCCACGGTTCCTCGATCTCGTCGATGCGGTTGGGATCGGGCATGTCGGCGGGGTTGTGGAGCTCGATCTCCTTCGCCGCCTCGTTCTTGGTATGGCCGAGCTTGAGCTTGTACACCACCGACGGCGCGGTGGTGATGAGGTCGAGGTCGTATTCGCGGCTCAGCCGCTCCTGGATGATCTCGAGGTGGAGCAGGCCGAGGAAGCCGCAGCGGAAGCCGAAGCCGAGCGCCGCGCTGCTCTCCATCTCGAAACTGAAGCTCGCGTCGTTGAGCCGCAGCTTCTGGATGCTCTCGCGCAATTTCTCGAAGTCGTTGGCGTCGGTCGGGAACAGGCCGCAGAAGACGACCGGCTGGACCTCCTTGAACCCCGGCAGCGGCGCCGCGGCGGGTTTCCTGGCGTCGGTCACGGTGTCGCCGACGCGCGCCTGCGCGACGTCCTTGATCTGCGCCGTGATGAAGCCGATCTCGCCGGGGCCGAGTTCGCCGAGCTGTTCGATCTTGGGGGTGAAGCAGCCGACGCGGTCGATCAGGTGGGTGGTGCCCGCCTGCATGAACTTGATCTGCTGGCCCTTTTTCAGCACGCCGTCGACGACGCGGACGAGGATGACGACGCCGAGATAGGGATCGTACCAGCTGTCGACGAGCATCGCGAGCAGCGGCGCGGCCGCGTCGCCCTTCGGCGGCGGAATCCTGGTGACGATCGCCTCCAGCGCTTCCTCGATGCCGATCCCCGACTTGGCGGAAGCGAGCACCGCGTCGTCGGCGGGGAGGCCGATGATATCCTCGATCTCGGCCTTCACCTTGTCGACGTCGGCCGCGGGCAGGTCGATCTTGTTGATCACCGGCACGATCTCATGGTCGTGCTCGATCGACTGGTACACGTTCGCCAGCGTCTGCGCCTCGACCCCCTGCGCCGCGTCGACCACCAGCAGCGCGCCCTCGCACGCGGCGAGCGACCGCGAGACTTCATAGGCGAAGTCGACGTGGCCCGGCGTATCCATCAGGTTGAGCTCGTACGTCTCGCCGTCGTGGGCCTTGTACGACAGGCGCACGGTCTGCGCCTTGATGGTGATCCCGCGCTCCTTCTCGATGTCCATATTGTCGAGCACCTGCGCCGACATCTCGCGCGCGGTGAGGCCGCCGGTGAACTGGATCAGCCGGTCGGCGAGCGTCGATTTTCCATGGTCGATGTGGGCGATGATCGAGAAATTGCGGATGTGGGACAAGGGCGTGGTCATGCGGGGCGCCCTAGCAGCGCGCGGCCCGGCTGTCAGCAGGCTCTTAAAGCCACAAAAGCCCGCATGGGCGGGCCCATTTTGTGTCCTTTGTGGCTTTGGGGCCCCTTCGACCGGCTCAGGGCAGGCTTAAGGAGACAAAGGATACGGATGCGAGCGGCGAAACTGTCTCCTTTGTCGCTTTAGCGACGGGGCGGCGGGCGGCGATCGCAGGCGGAGGCGATGGTCGCGCGCGCAGCACTCCGCCCAAAGTTCAGTAAAGTTCAGCCCAGTGCGCGTTGTTGCGCTCTCCCTTCCGATGCCCGCGGCAAACGGAGGCGAAATGCGGGCGCATGCCGAACCATCGCAAGGATACACAGGGGTGCGGCGTTCGGGCGCAACCGGAAGCGGAGATCGACGAGTCAAAGAGCCAGCAGCGGGAGGCTGGCAGAGCGGAATATTTTAGGAAAGCGTTTTTTTGCGGCGGTCGAAGCGCTCAGGCTGCGAGCAGTTTTTCCAGCCGCTGAACCTCCTCGGCGAATTCGAAGCGCAACTGATCGCGCTCCTCTTCGGGAAGCCAGTTGGCCATCTGGGGAAACACCGTCTTGTGATACTGGAATGTACGCCGGTCCCACGGACAGCGATCGGTCGCCGCCTTCGCCGCCGCAAGCACTTCGTGCAATTCGCGCCGCACCTCTTCACGATCGGGTTCATACGAACGAGGCTGCGGGGCGTCGCCGAGGTCGAAGCCCATCTGGCGCGGTGCGCCGGGGAAAAGATCGACGATATCTTCAGCCATATCCGAACCTTTGGCGGTTGCCCGCCCGGCAACCTGTGTGCCAATAGCTTGTGACGCAGGGGGAAGAATGACGCAAGCCGATCGCATCAAAAAAGCTGTGGGCGATTTCGGCGCCGCCGCCAAGGCGAAGCTCGCCAACCCCGCAGCGAGCGGCCAGCCCGAGGATCAGCTTCGCGCACCGCTGGAAACACTGTTCGCCGCGCTCGCCGCCGAAGCCATACCGGCCGCTGCCGTGCATTTGGTCGGCGAGGCATCGCTCGCCGACCTCAAGACCCGGCCCGACTATGCTGTCACGGCGAACAAGGCGCTGATCGGCTTCATCGAGGTCAAGGCGCCGGGCAAGGGAGCCGACCCGCGCAAGTTCAGGGACAAACACGACAAGGCGCAGTGGGAACGGCTGAAAGCGCTGCCGAATATCCTGTATACCGACGGCAACGGTTTTTCGCTGTGGCGCGACGGCGAATTGCAGGGCGGCATCGTCCGGCTGTCGGGCGATATCGAGAGTGACGGCGGCGCGGTCGAAGCACCGACCGGCCTGTTGCCGCTGATTCACGATTTCCTGACGTGGGAACCCATCGCCCCGCGCAACGCGCGGCAGCTTGCCGAAGTCGCGGCGCGGCTGAGCCGCTTTCTGCGCGACGAAGTGGTCGAACAGATGGAGCGCGGCAGCAAGGCGCTGACCGAATTGCGCGACGATTGGCGCGGGCTGTTGTTCCCCGAAGCCAATGACGAGCAATTCGCCGACGGCTATGCGCAGGCGGTGACGTTCGGCCTGCTGATGGCGAAGTCGCGCGGACTCAAACTGTCCGAAGGTTTTGCCGATGTTGCGCAGGAACTGGGCGAAACCAATACGCTGATCGGCGTGGCGCTGCGCCTGCTCACCGATCAGCAGGGGCCGGTGCTGGTCACCTCGCTCGACACGATGTTGCGCGTACTCGACGTCGTCGACTGGTCGCAGGTGTCGAAGGGCGATCCCGAAGCCTGGCTGTATTTCTACGAACATTTTCTGGAGGTGTACGATAACAGCCTGCGCAAGAAGACGGGCAGTTATTACACCCCGCCAGAGGTTGTGCAGACGATGGTGCGTTTGTGCGACGAGGCGCTGAAATCGTCGGCGCGTTTCGCGGTACCGCAGGGACTGGCCGGTCCCGAGGTGCATGTCGCCGACCCGGCGATGGGATCGGGCACATTCCTGCTGGGCGTGATGCGGCAGATTGCCGAGACGATCGAGGCTGATCAGGGCGCCGGCGCGGTCGGCCCGGCAATGACGGCGATCGCGCAGCGGCTGATCGGGTTCGAGCTGCAATTCGGCGCCTTTGCCGTCGCGCAATTGCGGATGCTGGCCGAGATGATCGAACTGGGCGCGAGCGGCAGCCCGCGCCTGTTCGTCACCGACACGCTGGGCGATCCGCATGCCGAATTTGAAAGCGGCACCGGCATTTACCGCGAACTGTCGCGGTCGCGCCGCGAGGCGAACGAGATCAAGCGGTCACAGCCGATCACGGTGGTGATCGGCAATCCGCCGTATAAGAATGAAGCCAAGGGTAAAGGAAGCTGGATCGAAGAAGGAACAGGCAACCATCCTGCCCCCTTGAATGATTGGCAACCGCCCGCCGCTTGGGGCATCGGGGCGCATGCCAAGCATCTGCGCAACCTTTACATCTATTTCTGGCGCTGGGCGGCGTGGAAGGTGTTCGAACAAGGCGCCGGTGGGCGCGACCTGCAGCCCCCGAGAGAAGAACATCTGTCGGGCATGGTCTGCTACATCACCGTGTCCGGCTTTCTGAACGGCCCCGCCTTTCAGAAGATGCGCCACGACCTGCGCCGCGATTGCGACGAAATCTGGGTGATAGACTGTTCGCCCGAGGGCCATCAGCCAGAGGTCGCGACGCGCATTTTTCAGGGGGTGCAGCATCCGGTGTGCATCGTGCTGGCGTCACGGTCGCCCGCGAACGATCCCGAGACGCCTGCGCGGGTACGCTATCGCGCGTTGGCAAAGGGGCGACGCGAGGAAAAATTCGTCGAACTGGCAGAGATTGCGCTCGACAGTCCGGAATGGTCCGATGGCGCCAGCGGATGGCGAACACCATTCCTGCCCGAATTTTCTGGCGGGTGGGCAAGCATGGTGCCGCTCGACGCTGTAGTCGGTTATAGCGGTCCGGGCGTGAAGGCAGGGCGGACGTGGGTTATCGCATCTGATCCCAAGACGCTCGAAGATCGTTGGAACCATCTCATTCAAGAACCCTCCCCAGATAAGCGAGGTGGCTTATTTGAGAATAAGACAGGCGACGCGCATATCGCAAAGCCAGCCAAAGCTGCGGAGGGCTTGCACGGTGCATTGCCCTCGATCGAAGCGCTGTTGAAGGAACAGTCTCTTCATCCCACTGATACCCAAGCAAAATCAGCACTGAATATTCTTACGCCGATCCGATACGCGTTTCGTTCTTTCGACCGCCAATGGATCATCCCCGATAGCCGCATTATCGACAGGCCAAGGCCTGACTTGTGGGCCAGAAACGGAAAGCAGCAAATCTATATCGCTGCGCCTATGGATCGCTCACCTTCCAGCGGACCGGCCATTTCGATGACAGCCATTATTCCGGACCAACACTACTACAACGGTCGTGGCGGTCACGTCTTTGCTCTCTGGAAAGACGCCGCCGCGACCGAGGCCAATATCGCACCCGACGTGCTGGCCGAACTAGCCAAGGCGTTTGGCGCGCCGGTCGATCCGGTCGATGTCTTTGCCTATGTCGCGGCGCTGCTGGCACACCCGGCCTATGTCGAGACGTTTCGCGACGACCTGATCCGTCCGGGCCTGCGCGTGCCGCTGACCGCCGATGCGGCACTGTTCGCCGAGGCGGCGAAGCTGGGGCGCGAGGTGATCTGGCTGCACAGTTTCGGCGAACGCTTTGCCGACGGGCGCCCGGCGGGGCCGCCGCGCATGGCCGACGGCCGGCGACCGGCGATCCCGAAAGAAGGGACGATCCCGTCGACGCTGGAGGGTTTTCCCGACAGCATCGGCTATGACGCCGAAAAACGGCGGTTGAACATCGGCAGCGGCTTCATCGACAATGTGCCGTCCGAAGTGTGGGCCTATGAAGTGTCGGGCAGGCAGGTGCTGGTCCAATGGTTCAGTTACCGCAAAAAGGACCGCAGCCGCCCGATCATCGGCGATCGCCGCCCGCCATCGCCACTGGGCGACATTCAGCCCGACCATTGGTTGAGCGAATATACGACCGAGTTGATGAATGTGCTCAACATATTGGGGCTGCTCGTCGAACTGGAGCCGCAGCAGGCCGACCTGTTGAAGCGTGTGTGCGACGGGCCGCTGATCCCGGCGTCGCGCTTTGCAAGCGCGAACGACAGCTAAATCCCCAGCCACCGCGCACAATCATTCCTTACCCGCGCATCGCTATCCCGCAGCCCCCGTTCCAGCACCACCGCCCTGCCTGCGCCCTCCGCCACCGCCGCGAGCGCTGCGATGGCGTTGGCGCGCACTCGCGGCACCGGGTGCGCCTTGGCGAAATGGTCGGCGATATCCTTGCCCTCGTCGGTCAAATGCACCGCGCAGCGGAGCAGCATTTCGGTCTGGGTCACCGTCGGGCGGCGGGCGATGGTGCCGCGGTCCAGATCGACGATATATTGGTCGCGCCAGGGGATGTGGTCGCCTTCTTCCATGATGTTGAGGCTGACCGAGAGGCTTTCCGGCGGGAGCTGGCTGTGGATGTCGCGGTGGGCGCGGTAGAGCATCGTCTTGCCTTCGCTTAGCTGGCTGCGCCCGGCGAATGTCAGGTTCAGCGGCTCGTCGATCCGGCCGTCGACCTGCTCTGCGTCATAGTCATAATAGTCGCTGACATAGCCCGGGCCCCAATAGCCTGTGGTCAGGAAGCTGAAATTATGGTCGTGCGGCAGGCCGTAGGCGAAGGCCCCCGCGCCGCTGGCGGCATAGGCAGCGTCGGTCGCGGCGGGCCAGAGGTTGGCGCGCAGGAAATGGCCGCGCGGGCTGCGGTGGAGCAGGAAGACCTGCGCCGAATAGCGGCTGAGGGTGAGCTGGTTCGCGAAACTCGCCTTCAGTTCGGCGACGATATGGTCGGCGAGGAAGGCGCGGTTGCGCGCGAGGCCCGCGAGCAACGCCGCGGCGCGGGCGAGGTCGGCTTCGCCGGACAGGTCGACGCGGCTTTCATCGAGGCGCGCGGCGACCTCTTCGAGGTCGAGTTCGGGACCGGCAGGCGGGTCGATCAGGCGGGGCATGACTGTCTCCTGCTCCCCTCCCGCAAGCGGGAGGGGTTGGGGGTGGGCGAGCAGCGGTGCGGATGCCCACCCCGCTGCGATTAGCGAACAAGTCCGCAAGTCTCGCTGCCCAGTGTCGGGCAAACAGTCCCCCGGACTGTTTTGGTCATGCCGGGGGCATGACCGACCCGACACTCGCTTGCGGGAGGGGACGAGTAGAGCGCGAGCGTGGCGGCGGCGGCGGCGCGAACCTCGGGGTGGGGATCGCCCGCGGCCATGGCGGCGAGGCGCGGCTGCGCGATGGCGGGGTCGAGCGCGACGAGGTCGCGCATCGCGTTCCAGCGGGCGGCGAAATCCTCGGCGCGGGTGGCTTCGACGAAGAGCGGTGCGGCGTCGCGGCGGTCCATCGTGCGGAGCAGCGCGAGCGCCATCTGGCGGAAGCTGCTGTCGCGGCGCGAGGCCGAGGCATGGACGAGGCGGCCGCCGGCAAGGTCATAGGCGCGCATCGGCAGCGGCGAGGGCGGCTGGACCGCGAGTTCGAGGAGCAGGACGTCGCCGGTCGCGCCGGCGATGGTGAAGCTGGTGCGCGCGGTGTCGAGGTCGAACCGGTCGCCGGCGGCGAGAGGGCATGGCGGACCGTTGCGGCAGGGCGCGGCACGGGCGGCGGCGAAGGCGCAGGCCTCTTCCTCGGCAGAGAGTATGACATGGTGGAGCGTCAGGCTGGCGCCGCCCGCCGCCAGCACGCGGATTGCGGCGCGGCCGGGGACGAAGAGCGCGGTCGCCGGCGCGGCACCCGCCGCCTCGAACGGCAGCAACTGGAGCGACAGGCGGATCGCGCCGCGCTCGGCGAGGATCAGCCCGCCGGGCCCGCCGCCCCCGCCGACGATGCGGAGCGGCGGCCGCGCAAAGGGATCGGCGGCGAGCAAGGCGAGCGCCTGTCCGAGCCGGACGCCGAGCCAGCGCGGATCGTCGAGCCAGGGCCCCAGCCGCGCGACAGCCGCTTCGGGATCGAGCCCCGCTGCGGCATCGAGCGCGGTGGCGAGGCCGGCATGGGCGCCGCGTCCTCGACGCTCCAGCGTGCGGCAAGATCGCTCGCGCCGCTGCGGATCGCGGCGATACGCACCGCGTCGGCGCGCGGAAAATGGTCGTGGCGGGACCGTCGGTACATGGCGAAACGCCGAAGGCGGGCGCGGCGGCGAACCGCGCCCGCGCCCGCTCAGTCGTAGATGATCAGCACGACGGTGACCGACACCTCGAAGACCGAAGGCCCCGAGGAGGCTGTCGGCGTCAGCAGCGAGCCGAACAGCCCGACGGCGGTGTCGAGCAACGGGATGGCCTCGATGTCGATGGATGGCAGGTTCATATATCGCTCCCCAGCAGTGACGGCGCGGATCGGCCGCGCGGCAAGGGTGCGAAGCGGAGGCGGCGGAAGCGAGTGAACTTATCGTAATCTTGCCATGTCGCTCGTCGAACGGCGGTTGCCCGGATGAGCCGGCATGGCATAGGGTGGCACGGTCCGATATCGGGAGACCCGCCATGCGCCCCGCCGCCGCCATCCTGTCCATCCTGCTCCTCGCGGTGCCGCCGGTGGCCGCCGAAACGCTGCTGATCGGCAACAAGGGCGAAGACACGCTGAGCCTGATCGCGCTCGACACCGGGGTCGAGGTCGCGCGGATACCGACGGGCAAAATGCCCCACGAGATTGCCGTGTCGCCCGACGGAAAACAGGCGGCGGTCGTCGCCTATGGCGGGACGACGATCGACATCGTCGATGTCGCAAAGCGCGCCAGGGTCCGGACGATCGACCTCAGCCCGAACCAGCGCCCGCACGGATTGGTGTGGCTCTCCGACGGGCGGCTGGTGGCGACGACCGAGGCGAGCCAGTCGGTCGCGGTGGTCGCGCCCGACGGCGCGCTGACCTCGATCGCGACCGGACAGCAGGGCACGCACATGATCGCCGTCGCGCCCGACAACCGCACCGCCTATACGGCCAACATCGCATCGGGCACGGTCAGCGTGCTCGACCTGACCGAAGCGAGGAAATTGCGCGATCTGGCGGTCGGCGGCAAGCCCGAGGGGCTGGCGCTGGCGAAGGGCGGGCGCGAATTGTGGGTCGGCGACCTGAGCGCGCCGCGCGTGTCGGTGTGGGACACCGCCAGCGGCGAAAAGGTCGCCGAGCTTGCGGTCGATCCGGTCGCGATCCGCGTGCTCGCCAGCCCCGACGGCAAGCTGATCGCGACGAGCAACATCGGCGCGGGCACGATCAGCCTGTTCGACGCCGAGACGCGCGCGCCGGTGAAGACGATCGAGGTTTCGGAGGGCGACGCGGCGCGGCAGGTGACCCTGTTGTTCAGCGCCGATTCGAAGCGGCTCTACGCCGCCGAGACCGGCCACGACACAGTCGCCGAGATCGACGTCGCGAGCGGAAAGGTGCTGCGCCGGATCGCGGGCGGCAAGGATGGCGACGGACTCGCCATCGCGCCTTAGACGGAAGGGCGGATTTGGGGTGGAGAGCGGATTTTGACGACCCCCTATCGGCTTGCGATGAAGGAGGAGGCGGCCGCGTAGCGGCCGATGGAGCGGCCGACGCGCATCGAACGGACCGTGCATGCTTGCCTCCCCGGCCGCTTCGCCCTAGCCATCCCCCATTGGGTCGCTCCACGTCCGGGAACCATCTATGTCACTGACCCTCGCACTCGCCGCCCTCGCCACTCCCGTCATTTCCTGTCCCGGCGGCAGCATAGAGACCGAATGCCAGCGAGCCGATGTCGCGAAGAAGATCGCGGTCGCGCCCGGCCGCGTGGCGAAAATCGCCGACACCTGCCTCTATGACTATGGCGGTCGCTGCGGGGTCGAGGCAAGCGGGCGGATCGAGGTGCCCGAACGCGGCTCGACGCTGCTGTGGCAGAAACTCTCGCTCGCCCCGCGCGACGGGCCGCAGGCGTGGATGGTCGTGCTGCTCGCGCGCGACGCGGCGGGCAAGACCACGCTCGCGGGCTTCGCCGAAAGCAGCGGTTCGATCGGCACCCCCGACCTTGTCGAGAGCAACGGCGAATACAGCCTTGTCCATGTCACCGGCACGCTCGCCGGGAGCGGGGCGGGCAATGCCGACGCACTGTTCATGGGCGAGGGCGACAAGGCGGCATGGCGGCAGGTCGATTTGTCGGGCTGGTATGACGACGGCGCGAAAATGCTGCCCAAGGGCTATTGGCTGCGCGGCCCCGCCGACTTCCTCTTCGGCGAAATGCTCGCCGTCATTCCGGTCGCGCGCGATGGCGACGGCAATTGCTGCCCGCGCGGCGGGCAGGGGCTGTTCGATCTCGATATCAGGGACGGCAGGCTCGTCCTCACCGGCATGCGCTTCCAGCCGATGCAGCCGGTCGGGGATATGATCGAATATCCGCCGCCGAAGGAGGAATGATGCCGCAATTCGACGACTGGAACGATGTGGTGGCTTTCGCCTGCGCGCTGCCCGACGTGGAAATGGCGCCCTTCTATGGCACGCCCTGCCCGAAGGTGAACGGCAAGGCATTCGTCTCGCCGGGGCGCGAGGCGGGCAGCTTTCATGTCATGGCGCCGCACGAGGAAAAGGACATGCTGCTCGAAACCGACCCCGGCACCTTCTGGCAGACGCCGCATTATGAAGGCTGGCCGGGGCTGCTCGTCCGCTTCGGTCCCGCCGATCCCGACCGCGTCGCCGACGTCATCCGCCGCGCCTGGTGGGATCGGGCGAAAAAGGCGCAGCGCCTGGCGTTTGGCGAGCGCCCCTGAGGATGCTGCGCCGGATCGCCCCCGCGCTGTTATGCGTCGCCGCGCCCGCCCACGCCGCCGACGCCGGTGCCGATCTCAACCTGGCCTGGGCGGCGGGCTATCGCGCCGCCTTTACCTGTTCGGCGCTGTGGAACGGCGCGGGCAAGTCGCTCGATGCCATCGAACGCGACGAACTCACCGGCCTCTATCCCGAGATCGAGGCCGGCGTGCGGGCGCTGAAGGCCGACGTCGATGACAGGGCGAAGCGCGTCAGCGTCCGCTATCGCGACGACATGCCGCCGCGCGTCGCGGAGTGGGACTCCCGCACGGGTTGCGTGACGCTGCCGATCGGCGCCGCGCCGCGTCCGCGCGGCGATTATCGCCCCGGCCAAGCCCGATCTCGACGGCTAGGCCCTGGCCGCTGGGCGATGCCGGCGCCCGCGCGCCCATGCCGCGCGCCCCGACGCCCTATGAAATTTCCGTGATGGACAGCGCCCGGTTCGGCGGCCGCACCAGCGCGCTCCTGATCGTCAAACGCGGCAAGATCGAGGTCGAGCAATATCAGGACGGACACGATCTCCACACCGCGCAGCGCACCTTCTCGGTCGCCAAGTCCATGGCCGCGACGCTGATCGGCCACGCGGTGCTGGAGGGCGATATCGACGTGACGAAGCCCGCGACGATCGCCGACTGGCAGGCGCCCGGCGACCCGCGCGCGGCGATCACCACCGAACAGCTGATGCGCATGGCGAGCGGCCTGACCAGCGACACCGCCGGCAACCGCACCGACGCCATCTATATGGGCGGTGCGTCGGTGCGCCAGTGGACGGTGCAATGGCCGCTGCTGAACCCGCCGGGCCGCGTCTTTCGCTATGCCAACAACGATACGCTGCTCGCGGTCCAGTCGCTGAAGGCGGCGCGGCAAAAGGCGCTCGACGAACGCAACGCGAAATCGGCGATGGTCCGCCGCGGCCCCGCGCTCGATCCGGTCGCCTTCTTCGACCGTCTCGGCATGACGCGCACCTTCGTCGAGCATGACATGGACGGCGACTATATCTTGTCGAGCCAGGTCTGGACGACGGCGCGCGATCTCGCGCGGCTCGGGCTGCTCTATCAATATGACGGCATGTGGGAAGGGCGCCGGCTGCTCCCGGAGGACTGGCGCAGGTTCGTCACGATGCCCAGCGGGCCGCAGCCCGACGGCCCCTTCGGCTACGGCGCGGGCTTCTGGCTCCTCAACAAGTCGGACGGCATTCCGCCCGATGCCTTTGGCGCCTTCGGCAACCGCGGCCAATATGTCGTCGTGATCCCGTCGCGGGAGCTGGTGATCGTTCGTCAGGGCTATGACGACGACAGGAACCGCCTCGACATCGCCAGGCTGGTTGCGGCCGTCGTTGCGGCGGATCGGCCATAGCCGGATTGTCGCTGTCCTCATCGGTGATGGCCCCTCAGCCGCCGTGCCCGGCGATCCACAGCGTCAGGCCGGCTGGCGGGTCGGCGGGGGGCGTTTCGACGATGTGCCGCACCGCGTCGGCGCGGGCGCGGGCAAGGATGGCGGCGGGGATATCGGCAGGGTGGAAGATATGGTCGGCCTCGCCGAGCAGGCGCGCGGCGCGCAGGGTGAGGTCGTCGGGGTCGGCGCTGGTCAGGCGGATGGTTTCGAAACGGCCCGGCCCGATCGCGGCATCGCCGGTCAGCCATGGTTCGGCCCGCTCCGCCGCGCCATCATCGAGCGGATCGAGCGGACCGCCCGGCGCCAGCGCGGCATCGATCGCGCGGCGGCGGTCGGCGGCGGCGGGCCAGCGCGCCTTCATCGCGCCGCGCGCCGCGTGGAGCGCCGAGGCGAGCGCGCCGAGCCGCGCCGGCAGCAAGGCTTCGATGCGCTGGCGCACCGCCTTGGCGAGCCCGGCAGACGTGCCGCCCGTCCCGATGGCAATCGTCACCGGCGCGCGGTCGACGATCGCGGGGGTGGTGAAATCGCAAAGGCCGGGACGATCGACGACATTGACGAGCAGGCCGCGCGCCCGGAGCCCATCCGCTGCCGCGCGCGCGGCGGCGTCATCGGCGAGGGCGACAAAGGCGATCGCCGCGCCCTCCTCCCACTCCGCCACGACGCGCCCGCCCGCGCGTTCGATCAGCCGCGCCTTCGCCGCGGCCGCCTCCCCTTCCCCGACCAGCACGACCGCGCGGCCGGCGAGGTTGAGGAAGAGGGGAAGTTGGTGCATGACGGCGACCTATAACAAGCCCCTCCGCTGAAGGGGAGGGCGTGATCAATGCTCAGTCGATCCAGTCGGGCACGCGTTCGGCGGCCATGATCGTGCCGGCGGCGATGCGGTCGGCGACGACGACATAGCGGTCGCCGTCAACGAGCACTTCGGGCACCAGGCTGCGGCTGTTGTAGGTCGAGGCCATCGTCGCGCCATAGGCGCCTGCCGTACGGAAAACCCCGAGGTCGCCCGATTCGACGCTGTCGATCTCGCGGTCGCGCGCGAAGGTGTCGCCGGTCTCGCACACCGGACCGACGATCGAGGCGGTCATCTTTCCGCCCGTCGGCTTCACCGCAACGAAATCGTGCCAGGCGTCGTAGAGCGCGGGGCGCGCGAGGTCGTTCATCGCGGCGTCGACGATGACGAAGGGGTTGGTGGCGCCGGGCTTCACCCACAGCACCTCGGTCAGCAGCACGCCGGTGTTGCCGGCGATCACCCGGCCGGGCTCGAACATCAGCGTGACATCCCAGTCCTTCGTCACGCGCGCGACCATCGCGCCATAGTCGGCCGGGCTCGGCGGGTTGTCGCCGGACTTGTACGGCACGCCGAGCCCGCCGCCGAGATCGACATGGGTGATGCTGTGCCCTGCGGCGCGCAGGTCGGCGACGAGCCGCCCGACGCGTTCGAACGCCGCTTCGAGCGGATCGAGGCTGGTGAGCTGGCTCCCGATATGGAGCGCCAGCCCGCGCATCTGCAGCCCCGGCAGCGCCGCGAGCCGGCCGAAAATCTCGGGCGCGACGTCGATGCCGACGCCGAACTTGTTCTCGGCCTTGCCGGTCGAGATCTTGGCGTGGGTGCCCGCATCGACGTCGGGATTGACGCGCAGCACGGCAGGGGCGGTCATTTCCTTGCGCAGCGCGATTTCGGCGAGCGCGACACCCTCCGGCTCATGCTCGATGTTGAACTGGCCGATGCCGCGGTCGAGGCCGAGCGCCAGTTCGGCGCGCGTCTTGCCGACGCCCGAAAAGACGATGTCCTCCGCCGCCATGCCCGACGCGAGCGCGCGCTCGAGCTCGCCGCCCGACACGACGTCGGCGCCATAACCCTGGCGCGCGAGCACGCGCAGCACGCCGAGATTGGGGTTGCACTTGATCGCGAAGGCGATGTGCTTCTTCGGAATATCCTTCAGCGCGTCGGCGAACACCTGGGCGTGGCGTTCGAGCGTCGCGCGCGAATAGACATAGACGGGGGTACCGATTTCCTCGGCGATGCGCGGCAACGGAATGTCTTCGGCGTGGAGGACGCCGTCGCGAAAGGCAAAATGATCCATTGGAAAAGTCCTGAAATTCAGCCCGGAGGGGGCAAATCGAAATCGTCGGGTTCGCGGCGTTCCGATCGTTTGAGAAGTTCGTCGCTGCGCGCGGGCCGGGCCTGCGCGTCGGGCGTCGTGAGTTCCTCCGTGGTTGGCTGTTTCCGGGCACCGACGGGCAGCGGCGGCGGCGCCTCGCCCGCGATCGGTTTCAGATCCTCGCGCTTGCCGCACGCGCCGAGCGCGGCGACACAGACGGCAGCAGACGCGATCAGGGCGAAGGCTTTCGCCATATTCTATTCCTCCAGCGCGGCGCGGGCCGCAGCGATGGCCTGCCTTACCCGCTCGGGCGCCGTCCCGCCATAGCTGGTGCGGCTGGCGACCGACGCCTCGACGGTGAGCGCCGCCAGCGCCTCCGGCGTCACCGCGGCGTGGATCGCGGCGGCCTCTGCGGCGGGCAGCGCCGACAGTTCAACGCCAAGCTCCTCCGATCGTTTCACGCAGGCGCCGACGATATGGTGCGCCTCGCGGAACGGTACCCCGGCCTCGCGCACCAGCCAGTCGGCGAGGTCGGTCGCGGTCGAGAAACCCGAGGCGGCGAGCGCACGCATGCGGTCGGTGCGAAAGGTCAGCGTTTCGACCATGCCGGTCATCGCCGCAAGCGACAGCGCGAGCGCGTCGAAGGCGCCAAACACCGTCTCCTTGTCGTCCTGAAGGTCCTTGGAATAGGTGAGCGGCAGGCCCTTCACGATCACCGCGAGCCGCTGGAAAGCGCCGAGCAGCAGGCCGGCGCGCCCGCGCACCAGTTCGGCGGCGTCGGGGTTGCGCTTCTGCGGCATGATCGAGCTGCCGGTCGACCAGGCGTCGGGCAATTGCACGAAGCCGAAGGGCTGGCTCGCCCAGATCACGATCTCTTCGGCGAGGCGCGACAGGTGGATCGCGGCGATCGCCGCCGCGGCGCAAAATTCGAGCGCGAAATCGCGGTCGGACACCGCGTCGATGCTGTTCGCCATCGGCCGGTCGAAACCGAGCGCCGAAGCCGTGGCATCGCGGTCGAGCGGAAAGCTGGTGCCCGCGAGCGCCGCGGCGCCGAGCGGCGATTCGTTGAGGCGCGCCCGCGCATCGGCGAACCGCGAACGGTCGCGGGCGAACATCTCGACATAGGCGAGCAGATGGTGGCCGAGCGTGACCGGCTGCGCGACCTGGAGGTGGGTGAAGCCCGGCATGATGCTGTCTGCATGCTCTTCGGCACGGGCGAGCAGCGCCGCCTGGATCGCCTTCAACCCGTCGTCGATCCGCGCGCAGGCGGTGCGGACCCACAGGCGGAAGTCGGTCGCGACCTGGTCGTTGCGCGAGCGCGCGGTGTGGAGCCGTCCGGCAGGCTCGCCGATGATCTCCTTGAGCCGCGATTCGACGGTCATGTGGATGTCTTCGAGCGCGAGGTCGACCGGCACGCCGTTCGCCGCGAACTCGTCCGCGATCTGCGCGAGGCCGGCGTCGATCTTCGCCGCATCGTCGGCGGAAATGATCCCCGCCGCGCCGATCATCGCGGCGTGCGCGCGGCTGGCGGCGATATCTTCCTGCCACAGGCGCTTATCGACCGGGATCGACGCGTTTATCTCTTGCATGATCGCCGCGGGACCGGCACCGAAGCGCCCGCCCCACATGCTGTTGCTGTCCGGAGATTCCGCCATCCGCCGCGTTCCAAGCCTCTATGCCGCGATCCCCGCCCTGTTGCTGGCCGGATCGGTCGCGGGCTGCGATAGGGAAAAGGCGCAGTCGGAGCAAGCGGGCGCGGATCAAGCAAATATTGCCGCAGCCCAAGCGCCGCATGGCCGCGGCATCGAGAGTTTCGAGCATGAGGTGATGCGCGGCAGCGCCGGCAAGCCGGCTCCCGCCGCCGCCTTTCGCGGCCCCGACGACGCGCCGGTGACGCTCGCGGCGTTTCGCGGGCGCCCGCTGCTCGTCAATCTGTGGGCGACCTGGTGCGTGCCGTGCGTCGCCGAGATGCCGACGCTCGACCGTCTGGCGGCGGCGCGCTCCGGCAAGCTGTCGGTGATCGCGGTCGCGCAGGACCTGCAGGGCGCGGACGTGGTCGATCCCTGGTTCCAGAAGGCGGGGCTGACGACGCTGCAACCCTATCTCGACCCCGAAAACCACCTGCTCGATGCCGCGAACAGCGCGCTGCCGACGAGCATCCTCTATGACGCCGAGGGACGCGAGGTCTGGCGCGTGGTCGGCGCGATCGACTGGCAGGGCAAGGAGGCCGAGGCGCTGCTGGCGGAAGCCGGGGCTTAAGCCGGGGCACGGCGTCAGGTCGGGACCGCGCCGCTCGCCAGCTCGACCAGCGCCCTGCCCAGCGCAGCCACCTCGGCGCCGCTGCGCGATCCGGCAAAGAAGCTGGTCGACAGGCCATGGTCGCCGCCGCTTCCCGGAAGCACGGCCGCCAGCGTCCAGATGCCGATATGGGTATGCCCCTCGTCAAGCGCGTAACCCATTCGCTCCGCCCGTCGCACCTGCCCCGCATAATCGGCGAACGACATCGGCTTTTCCCACCGTACCGCGGCGAAGCGCCTTGCGATTTCCTCTTCGCCGGGCGCCTGTGCCGCGGCGATCGCGCGCCCGACCGCGCCACCGCCGAGCGGCTGGCGCTGCCCCCGCGCAAGGTGAATGCGCAGCACCGCGTTGCTTTCGGCGTGGGCGACAAGCTGGAGCCGGTCGCGCGAGGCGATCTGCCACAATCCGACGGTCACCCCATGCTCCTGCGCGAAGCGCGTCATCAGCGGCCGGAGCCGGTCGATCATCCGCCGCGCATGGCCGTCGCGCAGCAGCCCCGAGCGCGCCCAGCCGTCGGCAAGGCGATAGCGCTTGCCCGGCGCCTCGCGCACCACCGCGCCCTCCGCCACCAGGGTGCCGAGCAGGTTGAAGCAGGAGGAGGCGCCGAGTCCGAGCGCCCGGCCGATGTCCGACAAGGTCAGCGGTGCGTGCTCGGCGAGCAGCCGCAGCACCGCGAACGCCTGTGACACCGATCTCACCTCTCCCGCCACGCATCACCTTTCACAAATATGAAAACACTATTCTTTATATTGAATATTCGGCAAAGCTCAACTAGCCGGTTCGCAATTCGGCAAAGGGAGAGTCGCATGGGCATGCTGGACGGCAAGGTAGTCGCGGTGACGGGCGCGGGACGCGGCGTCGGGCGCGAGATCGCGCTGCTCTGCGCCAGGGAAGGCGCGTCGGTCGTCGTCAACGATCTGGGCGGCAGCGCCGAAGGCGAAGGCGCCGACCTGTCGCCGGCGCAGGAAACGGTGAACGACATCAAGGCCGCGGGCGGCAAGGCGATCGCCAACGGCGCCAGCGTCGCCAACCCCAAGGGCGCCGCCAGCATCATCGAGGATGCCGTCGCGCATTTCGGCCGGATCGACGCGGTGGTGAACAACGCCGGCATCCTGCGCGACCGCATCTGGCACAAGATGAGCCATGAGGACTGGAACGCGGTGATCGACGTCCACCTCAATGGCTGCTTCAACGTGTCGAAGGCCGCGACACCCTATTTCCGCGACCAGCAGTCGGGCAGCTTCATCCACTTCACCTCGACCAGCGGGCTGATCGGCAATTTCGGCCAGGCCAATTATTCGGCGGCGAAGCTGGGCATCGTCGGCCTGTCGCAGTCGATCGCGCTCGACATGGCGCGCGCCGGGGTGCGCTCCAACTGCATCGCGCCCTTCGCGTGGAGCCGCCTGATCGCGACGATCCCCGCGACCAACGAGGCCGAGGCGCTGCGCATCGAGCGGATGAAGACGATGACCGCCGACAAGATCGCACCGCTCGTCGCCTTTCTCGCCAGCGACGCGTCGCAGGAGGTGACCAACCAGGTCTTCGGGGTGCGCAAGAACGAGATTTTCCTTTTCTCCAAGCCGCGCCCGATCCGCTCGATGCAGAAGAACGAGGGCTGGACGGTGCAGGCGATCGCCGACGAGATGCTGCCGGCTGTTCCGGGGGAGCTTCGCGAACCCGGCGGAGCGGTCGGGGGATGTGTTCGGCTATGATCCGATCTGAGCTGATCCTCTCCCAAGGGGGGAGGGGGACCACCCGCAGGGTGGTGGAGGGGCACGTGCAGTCGAACGCGGCATACGGCCTCCCGTACCCCTCCACCATGCTTCGCATGGTCCCCCTCCCCGTGCCGGGGAGGATCTGATGGCGATCGACCCCGCCTTTCTCCTCGCCATGCCTCCCATCGTCACGCGGCAGACGCTAACGCGGCGCGACACGATCCTGTATGCACTCGGCATTGGAGCGACCGAACTCGACTTCACCTATGAAGCGGGGCTGAAGGCGCTGCCGACGATGGCGGTGACGCTCGGCTATCCCGGCTTCATCTGGCGCGACCCCGCGCTCGGCGCCAACTGGCAGAAAATCCTCCACGGCGAGCAATCGACGATCCTCCACGCGCCGCTGCCGGTCGAGGGCGAGATCACCGGCACGACGCGCATCGAAGCGCTGTTCGACAAGGGCGCCGACAAGGGCGCGATCGCGATGGTCACGCGCGAAATCCACGACGGCGCGGGAACGCATCTCGCGACGTCGCGCGCGATGACCTTCCTGCGCGGCGACGGCGGCTTCGGCGGATCGGGCGAGGGCGCGCCCGTGCCGCACCCGGTTCCCGAGCGCGCGCCCGATGCGGTCGTCACGCTGACGACCGCCGCGAATCAGGCGCAGATCTATCGCCTGTCGGGCGACCTCAACCCGCTGCACATCGATCCCGATGTCGCGAGAGGCGCGGGGTTCGACGGTCCGATCCTGCACGGACTCGCGACCTATGGCGTGATCGGGCGGGCGCTGCTGGCCGCGCGCTGCGGCAACGACCCGGCGCGCCTCAAGCGCATCGACGGGCGTTTTTCGTCGCCGGTCTATCCCGGCGAGACGATCGAGACGGCGATCTGGGACGAGGCGGGCGGGCGGCTCGCCTTCCGCGCGCGCGTCGTCGAGCGCGACCGGATCGTCTTCACCAACGGCTATGCGGAGACGGCATGAGCGATTTCGGAATCCTGGCCTATGGCGCCTATGTGCCGGTCGCGCGGCTTCAGCGTAGCGCGATCCATGCGACCAACAAATGGTTCGCCCCCGGCCTCGGTGGGCTGGCGAAGGGCGAGAAGGCGGTCGCCAACTGGGACGAGGACAGCGTGACGATGGCGGTTGAGGCGGCACGCGACGCGCTCGACGGCATCGACCGCGCCATTTTGCAGCGCGTGACCATCGCCTCGACCACCCTGCCCTTCGCCGACCGGCAGAATGCGGGGATCGTCAAGGAGGCGCTGAACCTGCCCGACGCGGTCGGCGCGATGGACGTCGCGGGATCGCAGCGCGCGGCGACCTCGGCGCTGTTCGCGGCGCTCGGCGGAAACGAAACCACGCTGGTGACCGCCGCCGAGATCGCCACGCCCAAGCCCGCGTCGGAACGCGAGATGACGAGCGGCGATGCCGCAGCGGCGGTGGTGGTCGGCGCGGGTCAGCCGATCGCGCGGCTGGTCGCGAGCCACAGCGTGACGATGGATTTCGTCGACCATTTCCGCGAGGCGGGCGAAGCGCACGACTATGACTGGGAGGCGCGCTGGGTCCGCGACGAGGGCTTTGCGCGGATCATGAGCCCTGCCATCGCGGCGCTGCTGGGCAAAGCGGGCGTCGAGGGCGCGGCGATCGACCATTTCCTCGTTCCCGTCGCGGTGAAGGGCGTGCCCGAGATGCTGGCAAAGAAGGCCGGCATAGCGCCGGAAGCCATCGCCGACGCGCTTGGCGCCAATCTCGGCCATGCCGGATCGGCCCATGCGCTGGTCATGCTCGCGGGCGCCCTGGAAACGGCGAAAGCGGGGCAGCGCATCCTGCTCGCCAGCTTCGGCCAGGGCTGCGACCTGCTGCTGCTCGAAGTCACCGATGCGATCGGGTCGGTGAAGCCGCGGCTCGGCCTGTCGGGCTGGCTCGCACGCCGCGTCGAATCGACCAATTACGCAAAATATCTTTTCCATCGCGGGCTGCTCCAGCTCGATCGCGGAATGCGCGCCGAACATGACAGCAAGACGGCGCTGACCGCCTTGTGGCGCAATCGCAAGGCGGTGCTCGGCCTCGTCGGCGGGCGCTGCACCAAGACCGGGACGGTGCAGTTCCCCAAGACCGAGGTCAGCGTCAACGCGAACGACCATACGGTGGGCACGCAGGAGGATTATCCGCTCGCCGAGGTGCCCGCGAAGATTCTGACATGGACCGCCGACGCGCTGGCCTATTCGCCCGACCCGCCGAGCTGTTACGGCAATATCGATTTCGTCGGCGGTGGGCGGATGATGGCGGAGTTCACCGATTTCCCCGAAGGCGCGCTGGACGTCGGCGCCGATCTGCGCATGATGTTCCGCATCAAGGCGTATGACGAAAACCGCGGCTTCCGCCGCTATTTCTGGAAAGCCGCACCGGCTTTTTGAGGTTTACCCCTCTCCCCTTGCGGGAGAGGGTTGCGAAGACTTGGCAGCTTGCTGCCTAGTCGAAGCTGGGTGAGGGGTTGCGGTCGCACGCGACCGCGCGAGCCGGAGGCTCGCAAGCCCCCTCATCCAACTGCGCCTAGCGCCTGCGGCGCAAGGCTTCGTATCCTTCTCCCGCAAGGGGAGAAGGGTCGGTTTGGAGGATGGGATTATGGCCAAGGGCATCCGCGACAAGGTCGCCATATTGGGCATGGGCTGCGCCAGGTTCGGCGAACGCTGGGACAAGGACGAGGACCAGCTGATGCTCGAAGCTTATGAGGAGGCGCTTGCCGATGCCGGCATCGAGCCGAGCCGGATCGACGCCGCGTGGCTCGGCGCCGCCTTCGACGCGCAGAATATCGGGCCGAGCGGCATCCCGCTCGCCATGGCGCTGCGCCTGCCCGACATCGGGGTGACCAAGGTCGAGAATTATTGCGCGAGCGGCACCGAAAGCTTTCGCGGCGCCGTCTATGCCGTCGCATCGGGCGCGTGCGACATCGCGCTCGCGATGGGCGCCGAGAAATTGAAGGACACCGGCTATGGCGGCCTGCCCGTCCGCACGCGTGGCACGACGCACGACATGATCGGCATCACCGGATCGGCGCCGGGCAATTTCGCGCAGCTCGCGAGCGCCTATCGCGGCGTTCACGGCGTCGGCAAGGACGACCTCAAGCGCGCGATGGCGCATGTGTCGGTGAAGAGCCATGCGAACGGCGCGAAGAACCCGAAGGCGCATCTGCAGAAAGCGGTGACGATGGAGCAGGTGCTGAACGCGCCGATGATCGCCGAGCCGCTGGGGCTGTTCGATTGCTGCGGCGTCAGCGACGGCGCCGCCTGCGCGATCGTCACCACGCCGGAGATCGCGCGCAGCCTGGGCAAGACCGACATCGTGACGGTGAAGGCGCTCCAGCTTGCGACATCGAACGGGTGGGAGATGCAGGCGTCGGGGTGGAACGGCAGCTATTTCCACACCACGCGCATCGCGGCGACCAAGGCCTATGACGAGGCGGGGATCACCGATCCGCGCTCGCAGCTCAGCCTGATCGAGGTCCACGACTGTTTTTCGATCACCGAGCTGGTGACGATGGAGGATCTGCACATCTCGAAGGAAGGCGAGGGCTGGCGCGACGTGCTCGACGGTTTCTACGACGCCGACGGGGGGATTCCGTGCCAGATCGACGGCGGGCTGAAATGTTTCGGCCATCCGATCGGCGCGTCGGGCCTCAGGATGATCTACGAGAATTACCTGCAAATCCTCGGCCGCGCGGGCGAGCGGCAGCGGCAGGACAATCCGGTGTTCGCGCTGTCGCATAATCTCGGCGGGATGCCCAACCAGAATGTGTCCTCGATCGCGATCATCGGACGTGCGGATGCGTGAGGCGATGACTTATTTAAGCCCCTCCCCGTCGGGGAGGAGTTGGGGTGGGGGAGCAAGGCCGACAGGCCTCGCGTCCATGCTGGCGCCGGAGCACCCCCACCCAGCCTCCCCCTCAAGGGGGAGGGGCGAATTTTTCGGGGAGGGGAGCCGATATGTATAACCTCCTCCCCAATCTCTCGGTCATCGAAGCCTCCTCCTTCGTCGCCTCACCCACCGCGGGCCTCTATCTCGCGCAGATGGGGGCCGAGGTGATCCGCGTCGACCAGATCGGCGGCGGGCCCGATTTCCGGCGCTGGCCGGTGACCGAGGCGGGCGACTCGCTCTATTGGGAAAATCTCAACCGCGCCAAGAAGTCGGTCGCGCTCGACCTCGCCCGGCCCGAAGGGCGCGAGCTGTTGCAGGCGCTGGTGCGCGCGACCGGCCAGTTCGTCACCAACTTTCCGGTCGGCGGCTTTCTGTCGCACGAGGTGCTGGCGGAGGGCCGCGCGGACCTCGTCACCGTGCGCGTGATGGGCTGGGCCGACGGATCGCCCGCGCTCGACTATACGGTCAACAATGCGGTCGGCTATCCGATGCTTACCGGCACCGGGCCCGAACCGGTCAATCATGTACTGCCCGCTTGGGACCTGCTCACCGGCGCCTATGCGGCGTTCGCGCTGCTCGCGGCGATCCAGCGGCGCAGCGCGACCGGCGAAGGCGGCGAGGTTCGCCTGCCGCTGTCGGACATCGCGATCGGCACCGTCGCCAATCTGGGCGGCATCGCAGAAGTGCTCTACGGCGGCGCCAACCGTCCGCGGCTGGGCAACGCCGTCTATGGCCTGTTCGGGCGCGATTTCGTGACGCGCGACGGACAGCGGACGATGATCGTCGTGGTGACGCCGCGGCAATGGGCCAATCTGGTCGCGGCGCTCGGCCTCGGCGAAGCGGTGGCGGCGGTCGAGGCCGAACGCGGCATCTCCTTCGCCAAGGACGACGGGCTGCGCTTCACCCATCGCGACGCGCTCTATCCGCTGTTCGAGGCGGCGATCGGGAGCCGCGACCATGCCGATCTCGCCGCCGCCTTCGACGCGGGCGGGATCGTCCATTCGCCCTATCGCACCATGCTCGACGCGGCGAACGACCCGGCGCTCGTCGCGCACAACCCCATCTTCGGGGCGGCGGAGAATCCGAGCGGCTTCGCCTATCCCGCCGCGGGCGCCTTCGCCACGGTGCCGCAGCTGGAGCGCCAGCCGCCCGCCCCCGCCCCGCGCAACGGCCAGCATTCGGAAGAGGTGCTGGCCGAGCGGCTTTCGCTTCCTTCGGGCGAAATCGCCCGCCTGATCGACAGCCGGCATCGTCGGCAAGGCGAATCCGAAATGACAGCTCCCACCCCGTTTCCCCGAGCGAAGACGAGGGGCTCGTTCGAGCGAAGCGAGAAGCTGCGCCGTTGCTGCCTCGACTTCGCTCGGCATAGCCCCTCGTCTTCGCTCGGGGAGGCGGGGCCGGTACAAAACTGCTTTGGAGAAATGGAATGACCCTTCGCCGCGCCGCCATCGTCGCCCCCATTCGCACCCCCGTCGGCAAGTTCGGCGGCGCGCTGTCCAGCCTGACCGCGGGCGAACTGGGTGCCGTCATCCTGAAGGCGCTGATCGAGCGCACGGGGATCGACCCCGCGCGTGTCGACGACGTCGTCTTTTCGCAGGGCTATGGCAATGGCGAGGCGCCGTGCATCGGGCATTGGTCGTGGCTCGCCGCGGGCCTCCCCATCGAGGTGCCGGGATACCAGCTCGACCGTCGCTGCGGCTCGGGATTGCAGGCGATCGTCAACGCCGCGATGATGGTGCAGACGGGCATGTCCGACGTCGTCGTCGCGGGCGGCTGCGAGAGCATGTCGAATGTCGAACATTATTCGACCGACCTCAGGAAGGGCGTGCGCGCAGGCAATGTCACGCTGCACGACCGGCTGACGCGCGGTCGCGTGATGTCGCAGCCGGTCGAGCGTTTCGGCGTCATCACGGGGATGATCGAGACGGCGGAGAATCTGGCGAAGGATTATGACATCAGCCGCGAGGCGTGCGACGCCTATGCGGTGCGCAGTCACCGGAATGCCGCCACCGCGTGGGAAAAGGGGCTGTTCGCCGACGAGCTGGTCCCGGTCGCGGTGCCGCAGAAAAAGGGCGATCCTGTCGTCTTCGACCATGACGAAGGCTATCGCGCCGACGCCAGCATGGAAACGCTGGGCAAGCTCCGCGCGCTGGAGGGCGGGGTGGTCACTGCCGGCAATGCCAGCCAGCAGAACGACGCCGCGGCGGCCTGCCTGATCGTCGCCGAGGACAAGCTCGACGAACTCGGCCTCGAACCCATCGCCTGGTTCCATAGCTGGGCGGCGGCGGGATGCGACCCCGCCCGCATGGGCATCGGCCCGGTGCCGGCGACCGAGCGGCTGTTCGCACGCAGCGGGCTCGGCTGGGGCGACATCGACCTCGTCGAACTCAACGAGGCCTTCGCGCCGCAGGTGCTCGCGGTGCTCAAGGGGTGGGGCTGGTCCGACGACGACAGCCGCAACGAAATCCTGAACGTCAACGGATCGGGCATCTCGCTCGGCCATCCGATCGGCGCGACCGGCGGGCGCATCCTCGCCAACCTGACCCGCGAGCTCCAGCGGCGCGGCGGACGCTACGGCCTCGAAACCATGTGCATCGGCGGCGGCCAGGGCATCGCCGCGATCTTCGAGGCGGCGTGATGCAGGATTATTCGGACATCCGCGAAGAGGTCGCGAAGCTCTGTGCGCAGTTCCCGGGCCCCTATTGGCAGGCCAAGGACAAGGTGCGCGCCTATCCGTCGGAATTCGTCGCAGCCTTGGGCGAGGCGGGCTATCTCGCCGCGCTGATCCCCGAGGACTATGGCGGCGCGGGCCTACCCCTGTCGGCCGCGGCGGCGATCCTGGAGGAAATCCAGCGGCAGGGCTGCAACGGCGGCGCGGTCCACGCGCAAATGTATGTGATGGGCACCGTGCTCCGCCACGGGTCGGAAGAGCAGAAGGCACGCTATCTGCCCAAGGTCGCGACCGGCGAGCTGCGCCTGCAGGCCTTCGGCGTCACCGAGCCGACGAGCGGCACCGATACGCTGAGCCTCAAGACCGTCGCGAAACGCGATGGCGACGAATATGTGGTCAACGGCCAGAAGCTCTGGACCAGCCGCGCCGAGCACAGCGACCTGATGATCCTGCTCGCGCGCACCACCCCGCGCGAGGAGGCCGCGAGCCGCACCGAAGGCCTGTCGGTGTTCCTGGTCGACATGAAGGAGGCGCTGGCAGCGGGCACGCTGTCGATCCGGCCGATCGACACGATGATGAACCATGCGACGACCGAAATCTTCTTCGACAATATGCGCATCCCCGCCGCCAACCTGATCGGCGAGGAGGGCAAGGGTTTCCGCTATATCCTCTCGGGCATGAACGCCGAACGGCTGCTGATCGCCGCCGAGTGCATCGGCGACGCCAAATACTTCATCGAAAAGGCGAGCGCCTATGCCAAGGAGCGCGTGCTGTTCGGCCGCCCGATCGGCCAGAACCAGGGCGTGCAATTCCCGATCGCGCGCGCCTATGCCCAGATGCGCGCCGCCGAACTGCTCGTCCACGACGGCATCGCCAAATATGAGGCGGGCGAGAATGCCGGCGCGGAGGCGAACATGGCGAAGATGCTCGCCGCCGAGGCGAGCTGGGCCGCGGGCGAGGCCTGCATCCAGACGCACGGCGGCTTCGGCTTCGCGGCCGAATATGACATCGAGCGCAAGTTCCGCGAAACGCGCCTCTATCAGGTCGCGCCGATCAGCACGAACATGATCCTGTCCTATGTCGCGGAGCATGTGCTGGGGATGCCGCGGAGTTATTGAGCGACCGATTATCGGTGTATCCGCTTTGGGGTGGATAGCAGTCATTCCCCTCCCTTTTAGGGAGGGGTTAGGGGTGGGTAGCGAGCGCAGCGAGCAAGAAGAAAGAACGCCGCCTTCGGCGGCAACCCACCCCCAGCCCCTCCCTTGCAGGGAGGGGAGATAAACGTCCGCCACCGCCCGAAACCGGCCATCCGCCCGCAGACAGAGAAAGGGCGGGCGCCCCATGTGACGCCCGCCCTCCCTTGCGACCCGAAGCCTCGCTCCGGGGAGTCCTTGGCGGCTCAGCCGCCGACCGTCACGCGGCCGGTGCGATAGCCCTTCTTGCGCATTTCCTTGACATAATCCTTGTCGGCATCGGCCACTTCGACCGTCCATTCGTCCCACGCGTCCCAGCGGTCCTCGCGGTCGGTGGCGTGGCGGAGGTCGCTGACCAGTTCCTTCTCGGCCTCGAGAATGTCGGCTTTGTAGTTGTACCAATATTGGTTGTAGATGCCCGCGATCGGCTTCGCGCGCACCGGCGGGGGATCGAAGCCCGGCGGCATCGAGCCATAGGGAACCGCGGCCAGGGAACCGGCGGGGAGAGCCAGGCAAAGCGCGAGGGTGGTCCACTTTTTCATCGTCCATCTCCTGATCGACTCGCCCGGATGATCCGGGTCGGGATAAGAACGATCGAGCGGGGCGATTTCTTCGCGGTTCGGCGGAGATTCGGAACGTCTGGCGGCGGAATCGAGCAAATATGATCCCCCTCACCCTTCCCACCGGCTTTGCCGGCGGGCCCCTTCCCTCTCCCGCCGGGAGAGGGAGGGAGGCGCGAAGCGCCGGAAGGGTGAGGGCGACTCCGCTCTAGCCCGGATGCGCTTCGTCGCCGACCGACGAGCGGAGCAGGCCGCGAAACACCTCCTGCGCACTGCGGCGGCCCTGCGTCACGTCATAGACGTCCTGCGCGATCGGCATGACAAGGCCGTGCTTTTCGGCGAGCGCGATCACGGTCGGCGCGCTCTTCACGCCTTCGGCGACCATGTTCATGCCCGCGATGATGTCGTCGATCCTCCGGCCCTTGCCCAGTTCGACCCCGACATGGCGGTTGCGGCTGAGCGGGCTGGTGCAGGTGGCGATCAGATCGCCCATGCCGGCGAAGCGCCGGCGAAGGTTTCGGCGCGCCCGCCCATCGCGACGCCGAGCCGGGTGATTTCGGCCAGCCCGCGCGTCATCAGCGCCGAGCGCGTATTGTCGCCCGCCCCCAGCCCGTCGCCCATGCCGACCGCGATCGCGATGATATTCTTGAGCACCCCGCCGAGTTCGCAGCCGAGCAGGTCGGTGTTGGTGTAGACGCGGAACAGGCCCGAGTGGAACACGGGCTGGAGCGCGCGGACGACGATCTCGTCCTCCATCGACAGGACGCTCGCCGCCGCCTGCCCGGTCATGATCTCGCGCGCGAGGTTCGGGCCGGTGAGGACACCGACGGGATGGCCCGGCAGCACTTCCTCGATCAGTTCGGTCATCCGCTTGCCCGACGAGAGTTCGAGGCCCTTGGTCAGGCTGATGACGGGCACCCAGGGGCGGAGGTGATGGCGCGCCTCTTCGAGCACGCCGCGGAAGCTGTGCGAGGGCACGCCCATGACGAGGACATCGGCGCGCGCGACCACATCGGCTATGTCGTTCGTCGCGCGCAGCGCCGGCGGCAGCGCGATACCGGGAAGATATTTGCGGTTCTCGCGGGCGGTGTTGATGCTTTCGACGGTTTCGGCATCGCGGGCCCAGAGGCTGATCGGGGCGTTGCGCGATACCACCGACGCGACCGTCGTCCCCCAACTGCCCCCGCCGAGCAGGCCGACCTTCAGACGCATGCAACCTCTCCCTGTTTTCGGAAGAGAGTGGCGGCTGTTTCAATGCTTGGCAAGAAACTCGCGCTGGACCTCGGCGGTCGCCTTGGGGTCCTCCATCATCGGTACATGCGCGACATGGTCGAAGATGTGCGATCGCGACCCCGCAATCCCCGCTTCGAGCACGGCGACGCAGCTGACGTCGATCAGCTTGTCGTGACGCCCCCAGATGATCAGCGTCGGCACGGTCACCTTACCGAGTTCGTCGTTGAGCGGGTTTCGCTCCATATCGTCCGCGATGATCCAGAAGATGGTGTCGAGCAGGTCGCGGTGGCGCAGCGCGTCGCCATAGATGGCGGGTTTGAGCCGCGCCGGGACGCGCGTTGGCTTGTGCACGACAAAGGCGATCAGCCGCTCGGCATCGTCGAGATCGGCAAGGACGAGCGGGTTGTAGCTGCGGTCGGCGGCCTGCTGCTGCAACAAGCTTTCCTTCTCGCCCATGATGCCGGCATTGTTCATCAGCGTCAGCGTGCGGAGGCGGCCGGGATGGTCAATCGCGAAGCGCAGCGCGATCCAGCCGCCCATACTGTTGCCGCCGAGATGCGGACGTTCCAGCCCCAGCGCGTCGAGAAAGCCCTTCAGCCGCTCCGACTGGCTGGCGACGTCATAGGGCAGGGCCGGGTCGCGGTCGTTTTCGCCGAAACCCGGCAGGTCGGGCGCGATGACGCGATAATCGCGGGTCAGCCAGGGCGCGTAGAAGCTCCAATGATCCTTGTCGGCGCCGAAACCATGGACCATGACGAGAACGGGCTTCGACGCATCGCCGCCCTCCAGATAGGGCCAGACGCGGCCGTCGACGGTGACGCTGTTCTGCACGAAACGCGCGCGCCGCCGCATCAGCCAGCGCGCGAGGGCGACCAGCCGCTCGGGAAAGACGAAATAGAGCAAGGCCAGCGCGATCAGCGGCGCGGCGATCAGGATGAGAAGGATTTTCATGGGATGTCCTGAAGCCCCTCCCCTTCAGGGGGGGTTGGGGTGGGGGCCCGACAGCTTGCGCAAGGCCTCTGGCCCCCACCCGCTGCGACTAAGCCAGCAAGCTGGCAAGTCTCGCTGCCCTCCCCTGAAGGGGAGGGCGTTATTGTGGCCGCCGGACATGCGCATCGAACCAGCCGACCAGATCGTCCAGCACCGCATCGCGCTCCGGCTCGTTGTAGATTTCGTGGAACAGGCCGGGATAGATTTCGAGCCGCTTGTCCTTCGACGCCACATGATCGAACAGATAGCGCGAGCCCGCAGGCGCGGTCAGCGCGTCGGCTTCGCCGTGCTGGAGCAGGATCGGCAGCGTGATTTTCGGCGCGCCCGCCTGCGCCGCCGCCATCGCGTTCATCATCTCCTTGCCGAGCCGCGCGCCGATCTTGCCCGTGTAGACGAGCGGGTCGGCCAGATAGGCGGCGACCACCGCGGGATCGCGGCTGACGCCATTGGCATCGAGCGCGAGCACGCCGAGCCGGGGGAAGAAGCGCGAAAGGAAACGGCTGATCCAGACCGTGAAGCGCGACGGCGGCGCGGCGGGGAGGATCGCGGGGCCCGACAATGCGGCGGCGGCGAACGCATCCTGCCGCTGAATCAGGAACAGCGTCGCGATCAGCCCGCCCATGCTGTGCCCGAGCAGCAGGCGCGGCGTGTCGCCATGGTTGACCTCGACCAGCGTCAGCAATTCGGCCATGCCGTCGGTGAAGGCCGAAAAGCGCGGCACGAAACCCGGCGTGCCGTCGGAGCGGCCATGTCCCCAATGATCGACGGCATAGACGGCATAGCCCGCATCGGTCAGCCGTTTCGCCACATGCTCGTACCGCCCCGCATGTTCGGCATAGCCATGCGCGAGCAGCACGGCCGCCCTGGGCTGCCCTTCCGGAAGCCAGTGGGTGACGTGCAGCGCCGCGCCCGCGCCGGCCGATCCGTGCGGCAGCACCAGCGCCCCGCTCGCCATCCTATCGCACCGCCTTCTTCAGCGCGGCGCTGCGGTGGCCCGGACCATCGTCGCCGGCCTTGTCGAGCTTCGCCAAAATGCCTTCGAGCGCGCGGCTGATCGCGGTCTGGGTGCGCACCATCTCGACCTTGGGCCAGGCCGTGCGCTGGCCGGTGTCGATCAGCTCCTCGATGTCGTCCTGCGCCAGATCGCTCAATATCTTGGCCGGCGACCAGAATTTGGGCGGACGGATGATGTTGATGTCGCCGGTATATTCCTGGTTGATCACCGAGCGCGCGAGATTGGCGACGCTGTTGAGCGGCGGGATCATCTCCAGCGGCTTCTGGAAGATCACCATATTCGCGTTGAGCCACGCCTTGAAGGTCGCCATCGACGCGTGCTGGATCGCCTCGATCGGCGCCATCTGCTTGCGCGTGTCGCTCGCGAAGGGCAGCGCGATCGGGTTCGCCTGGCTGACGATATGATGGTTGACGCCATAGAGGCGTTCGAGCCGCTTGGTCGGAATGTCGTGCGTGACCGACCCGTCGACCCAGCGCCGGTCGGGCTGATACGGCACACGCGCGCCCTTGTCGTCGCGCGCCATCAGCATGACCGGCGGGAAAACGCCGGGCACCGCGCAGGAGGCGAGCACCGCCTCGCGGATCAGCACGTTGGGCGCGGTGATCGCGTTGAGCAGGCGGCCGTTCTGATATTTTTCCGCGCGGCGCGACAGAGACGTTGAGGTGGCGGCCGCTGATTTCATAAGCCTCCTGAAAGGTCAGGTCGGGAATCAGATCGGCAAGCCGGTCGCGCACCTCGTCGGATGCGAGGCGGCGCGTGTCGGGGCTGCGGGCCGGATTGGCGAGGCGGTCGCTTTCGAGAAGCGCGCCGATGTCGGCATCCTTGCGCGTGCAGACCACCGCCGCGACGATCGACCCGCCGCTGGCGCCCGACATGATCGCGGGCAGCACACCCTCCGACCAGAGCGCCTTGACGACGCCGATATGGAAGAAGAGGAAACTGCCCGACCCCGACAGGAGCAGCGCCGAGCGCCCGTAGCAATGCTGGGCGCGGCGGAAGAAGTCGCGCTTTTCCTCGCGGCCGATGCTGCGCGAGGCGGCGATCCTGCCCAGCGCCGACACGACCTCGGCGACATAGTCCTCGATCAGCGTCTTGGTGCCGAAGCGCGCCTTGGAATAGAGGCGTTCGTGCCCCATGCCGTCGATATTGCCGTGGATACCCTCGTTGAGGACGAAGAGCAGCCCCTTGACGTCGCCCGCCGCCGACAGCGCGCGGAGCCGTTCGAGCCTTGCCCGAATGGCCTTATAGTCGAAATGCTTGCTCTCGTCGGCATCGCGCCACGCCTGCATCCCCGACTTCCTGTCATGCTCGCGCGCGGCCTTCGACCAGGCGGCATAGTCGGGCGCGGTCACGAGATCGCGGTCGGCGCTGAGCGTCGGGGTGAAAAGCATCTGGTCGTCCTGCGAACTGTCATTTCATAGGCTCGACGCCGCGCTGCTCCATTCCTCCTCCCCCTCAAGGGGGAGGCCGGGTGGGGGTGCTCCATCGCTGGCAGGGACGCTCGGCTTCGCCTCGCTCCCCCACCCCCGACCCCTCCCCGTCGGGGAGGGGAGCAGCATGACGTCATCGTCCCTTGCCCCGAGTTTTGCCGGTCGCGTTCGCTTTAGCAACTGGTTTCCGTGCGGACCTGGCGGCGGCTTTCGTCCCCCCCTTGGCCGCAGGCTTCGCCGCAGCCCTGGATTTGTCTGCCGTTTTCGGCCTTGCCGTAGCGGCTTTGGGCTTTTCGGGCTTCGGCGCCGCCGCGATCAGATCGGCGAAACTCTCGTCGATGCAGGTGCGGAAAAAAGCGATGTCGGGCATGATCGACCGCTCGCCGATGATCGAAAAGGCGATGCGGCCGTTGTAGCTCGGGGTCGCGATGAACAGCCCCATATTGTTCGCGAGCGGCGCCATGCCGTGCTGCTGCACGAGTTGCGCCCCGGCGAGGTATAGCGGCACCTGCGCGCCCGGTACGTTCGAGATGAACAGGTTGGTCCCGCGCACCGCGAAACGCTCGCTGGTGAGGATGCGCGCGACCGCCGCCATCGTCGCGCCCGGAATATGCTGCGACAGGTCGGTCATCAGCCGCGCGCTGACCCCCGCTTTCGCCTCCTTCGCCTCGACCGTATAATCGCGCACCGCCGCGAGCCGTTCGAGCGGATCGGCGATGTCGGTGCGGATCGGGACGCTCATCGCCGACACCTGATTGCCGGGCGTGCTGGCCTTGCTCGGCGCCCTTTTCCTTGCCGCGCAGATTGATCGGCGCGACCGCGACCAGGCTTTCCTTCGGCAGTTCCTTGTGCTTCGCCAGATATTTGCGCAGCGCGCCGCCGACGGTCGTCAGCACCACGTCATTGACCGTCGCGCCGGGCACCTTCTTGCGGATTTCGGCGACATCGGACAGCGCGACGGTGGTCGCATCGAACATCTTGTGCGGACCGACGGGGACGTTGAAGCGCGTCTCGGGCACCCCCGCCGTCATCCCGCCCTCGGCGATCGACCGCCGCGCCGAGGCGACGATCGCGGGCGACACCTTGAGCAGCGCGTTCACGAATTTCACCGGCGACTGCATCGACGCCGACCAGGCGCGGGTCAGCGTCTCGGCGCTCGACGGCGCGCGGCCGAGGTCTTCCGCCGGGGGCGGCTCGGCTATCGCGGGGGTACCCTTCGCGTCGATGTCGCTCATCGCGATGAAGGCGTGCGCGCCCGAGGCGCCGTCCACCGCGGCGTGATGGACGCGATGGAGCATCGCGAAGCTGCCCTTGGGGATGCCCGGAATCCGGTCGAGCCCCTCGATGATATATATGTCCCACAGCGGACGGTTCATATCCATCGGCTTCGAGAAATAGCGCGCGACCGCGATGCAGAACTGGCGCCAGTCGCCGGGTTCGGGCAGGCGCGCGTGGCTCATATGCGCCTCGATGTCGAAATGCTCGTCCTCGACCCAATAGGGATGGTCCATGTCGAACGGCAGGCGGTGCAGCCGGCGCTTGAACAAGGGCGAGGTGTGGACGCGGCTCTCGACATGACGGATGATGTCCTTGAACCGCACGAAGCCGCCGGGCGCGGTCGAGGGATCGTAGATATAGACCCCCATGATGTGCGTCAGATTGTTCGCGGTCTGGGTATAGAGGAACTGGGCGTCCTGCGCGCTGAGCTGCTTAAGCATGTCCTTCTCCCGGTGGCGGCAATCGGTCCGCAAGCGCCAGCGTCGACAGGCGCATCGTTTCCATGACGTTGGCGAGCCCGCGCAGTTCCATTAGCAAGGCGCGGCGCGCGGCGAGGATGTCGGGGGTCGCGGGCTCGGCGAGCCCCATGTGGCGCATCAGCGACAGGCCGTTGGCGAAGAGCAGTTTTCCGATCGCCGCCTCGCTGCTGATCCGGCGCAGCAGATAGGCCTGCTTGCCCTCGGCCAGCGCCGCCGCCTCGATCGCCTTGTCGTCCACCGCCTCACCGGGAGCCGCGCGCGACAACAGGTCGGCGACCACCGAATAGGCCTCCGCAAAGGACAGCAGCACCGCGTGACCGACCACCGGCTGGCAGCGGCGGATGAGCTGCGCGACGCCGCGATCGCCGCTGGCGAGCCGCTTCGCCCAGGTCGGGTCGATGCGCTCCAGCTCGGCCTCGATCGCGGCATGATGCTCGTCGCGCGGCGGATAGAAGAATTCGAATTTGAACAGGTCGCGCAGGCGATCGACCTGCGCCCAGAAGGCCGCGGTCGCATCGCCGCTGTCGGCATCGCGCAGCTGGAACAGCGCGATCTCGATCATCGCGCGGTCGAGAAAATGATGGACGATGATGTTGCGGTAATAGCTCGCCATCGGATGCTTGGCGGGGTCGATCGAATAGACATTCTCGCTGCCCGCCTCGTAGCGGGTGAGCAGCCCGCTCTCGACCAGCGTATCGACCGTCGCCGACAGCGCCCGGTCATCGGCGCTTTCCAGTTCCTTGCTGAGCCGCACGCCACGCGCCTGCGCCCACTCCTTTACCGCACCGATCGTCGCGAGCAATTCGGCGGCGGTCACGCCGCGCGGCGCAGTGCCGAGCAGGATCAGGCACATCACCGACGAGACGGTGAGCGGGGTAACGCGATTGGCCTCGACCGCGACCGAGAAGGCGATCCGTTCGAGCGCCCGCTTATCCTCGGGACCCGGTGCATTCTCGATCACGATCGGCTTGCCGATGTCGAGCCGGATGCGCCCCGACGGTTTCTTGAGGTTGCGCATATAGCCGACGAACCAGCCGAGGCTTTCGGCCTTCTTCACCCGGCCCGTCTGTTCGGCGGCATATTCCTCGACGTCGAGGATCAGGTCGAAACTGGTGACGAAGGGCACGAAATGCACGCCCTGCGTCCCCGTCGCGTGGGCGGCGTCGAGGACATATTTCATCAGGCCATATTTGGGCGGCATCAGCTTGCCGAGCCGCGAGCGCGTCCCCTCGAACGCCCAGCTCAAGGGAAAGCGCTTGGCCAGCAGCCAGGCGATATAGTGGCGCAGCACCAGCTTGTAGACCGGCTGGTCCTGAAAGCTGCGGCGGACGAAGATCATCCCCGACCGGCGATAAAATTCCCCCATGATCGCGAAATCGAGGTTCGCCCCGCCGAACAGGTGCAGCATCGGCAGGTCGTTTTCATAGGCGAGCCGCAGCTGGGCGTGGCGCCGTCGATATAGGTCTTGTGGGTGAACAGGATCGCGGTGGGATGCTCGCGCAATATGGTGCGCAACCGGGCGAGTTCGGCGGCGTCGATCTCCATCTCGGGCGCGTAACCGCCGAACATCTTGCGATCGAGCCAGGCGCGCAGGTCGAGGAACAGCGCCGAGGGCCGCGCGATCACCTCTTTCATCAAGGGCCGTGCTTCGCGGAAGAGCTCCCCGACCGGCCGCCCCAGCGTTCCGGCAAGGTCGGCGAGCGCGGCGCGGAACTTGGGGTTGGTGCGCAGCGATTCGGCCACGAAACGCGGCACCTTGTAGCGCGTCCCGCGAACGCCGCGTTCGGCGACATCGAGCGCCAGCGCCGCCTGCCGCGCGACGAAGCCCGCGAATTCGGGGCTGTCGGCGCCTTCGCCGTCCCCGCCACCGGTCTGCGCACAGAAGCGGGTCCGCAAGGCGTCGAGCGAGGCCGCCTCCCCGACCAGTATCTGCGCCCGGCGGCGGTCGCGCAGCAGGATCAGCCGCGCGCGGAGCGGGCCCGGATGGCGCGGGTCGCCAAAGATCAGGTGACGAAGTTTGAGCGCGCGGTCGCGGTCGAACCCCGGAATGCGCCACGCGACGCGCAGCGGCACCACCTGCCGCGAGGGCGCGCCACCGAGCCGCGCCTGCAGGACGTCGACGGGCAGCGCATGGTCGCCGTCCTCGATATCGAGGCTGGTCCACGCGGGTTCGCTGTCGCCCGCGGTGGCATGGATCCAGTCGAGCAAGAGCTGGCGTTCGACGCCATTGCGCGCGTCGATGATATAGAGCCGGTCGGCCGCCGCTTCCGCCACGATCGGCGTGCGGGGCGTGCCGTCGGCCACCGCCCTACTCCCCCTCCGTCGGGGACCGGCATCCGCGACGGAATTTCAGAACCAGCATGTCCGTTCGCCCTGAGCTTGTCGAAGGGCCGTTCTTCCTTTCAACTAGGGCAAAGGAAAAGGACGGTCCTTCGACAAGCTCAGGACGAACAGAGAAAGGTGTCATGACCTAGGTGGTCCTTCCCTTTCGGGGAGAGGGCTTCTTGACCGCCGCCTTCTTCCCGGGGGCAGGCTTCTTCGCGGGCGCTTCCTTGACGGCGGCCTTTGCGGGCTTGGCCTCCACCGTCTTCGCGGCAACCGAGTCCGCCGCGCTTTCCTCGCTCTGCCCCAGCGTGCGCAGGAACATGTTGCGTACGTCGCGGACATGGCTGTTGATCGTCTTCGGCGTCCATTTCGACGTGTCGACCGGGGGCAGCACGGTGACGCGCACCGTCGCCGGGCGCATGACGAACTCGTTCTTGGGCGCGACGTCGGTCGCGTTGTGGATCACGATCGGGACGATCGGCACCCCCGCCTGCATCGCAAGGTGAAAAGCTCCCTTCTTGAAGGGTTCGAGCTTCGGCGTCAGGCTGCGCGTGCCTTCGGGCGCGATGCAGATCGACTTGCCTTCTTCCCTGATCGCATCGACCAGCGGTTCCATCGCCTTGATCGCGCTCTTGCCGTCGGCGCGGTCGACGAAGACGGTCCCGCCCCATTCCATCAGCTTGCCGAGGATGGGGATGTCCCTGATCTCCTTCTTGCCCACCCCGCCCATGTCGCGGCGGATGAGCTTGGCGAGGATCATGACGTCCGCCTTGCTCTGATGGTTGAAGATGAAGACGCAGGGGCGCGAGGACCAGAGATGCCTTTCGTCCTCGACCTCCAGCTCGACGCCGGTGATCGCGGTCGCGAAATCGCCGAACAGCCCCATCGAGAAATTGACCGCCTCGCGCTGCGAGCGGGTGAGCGCCCAGATCGGCAGGCCCGCCGCGAAGGCACCGACGAGCGAGCCGGTGGCGTATATCGTGCGGGCATAGTCGATCCACGACGGCGTGCCGCGGCTTGCAAAGCGCTGCACCGGCCAGTTCCGCTCGTCGGCGATGCCCTTCAATTTCATGTTCGGGTTGAGCGGACGCGGCTTGCCGACGCGTTCGAGCAGTTCGATATCGTCGTCGCTATCCGAATAGAAAAAGCTCTGGTCGAGATCGAGGCCATATTCGGCGGCCAACTCTTCGGCCGCGAGCACCTTGCCTTCGCCGAAGCACAAGGGACGGACGATCTCGCCGGTGAACACCCCGTCCTCGATCTCGTAGGCGGAGCATTTGATGTCGGCGATGCCGAGGTCGCGCGCGGTCGGTTCGATCTGATAGATGGTCGCCGACGAGATGATCGCGACGCGGTGGCCCTTCGCCTGATGCGCCTCGATGATCGCGCGTGTCTCGGGATAGATTTTGCGGGCGATATGCTTCTTGTAGAGTTCTTCGCCGAATGCGACGAAGCTTTCCTCGTCGACGCCCTTCATGAATTTGGCGGCGGCGGTCATCAGCCCCGAAAAGCCGATATTGCCGAGGCTGTGCTGCGCGATGACCTGCGCGGTCTCGGCGATTTCCTCGACCGACATTTCGCGGCGCTGGAATTTCTCGCGCAGCATCGCGGTGGCCGAATAGCCCGAGATGATCGTGCCGTCGAAATCGAACAGCGCGGCGATATGCGGTCCGGGCTCGGATGCGAGTACTTCTTCCAGATGCGGCTGTGGCCTTGGCACTCGCAACTCCCCACCTGCGGCTATATTGCCGCTTATCCCTGCACGATGACAGGTAAAATGGGGTTAATCAATGGCCCGAAAGCGCCGATGCCTCGCGGGCCAATTCTTCAATCCGCGCCGGGTCGAGCGGCCCCGGCGGCACGACCCAGCTGCCGCCGACGCACAGCACCGCACCCAGCGCGAGCCAGTCGGGCGCGGTCGCCGCGGTGATGCCGCCGGTGGGGCAGAAGCGCGCCTGGCCGAAGGGGCCAGCGAGCGCCTTCAGCGCCGGGATGCCGCCGCTCGTCGCCGCGGGGAAGAATTTGAAGCGGTCGAGGCCAAGGTCCATCCCGCACATGATATCCCCGGCGTTGGCGGTGCCGGGCAGGAAGGGAATGCCGCTCGCCACCGCCGCCTTGCCGAGCGTGTCGGTGAGGCCCGGCGAGACGATGAATTCGGCGCCCGCATGGATCGCGGCGCTCAGCATCGCGGGGTTCAGCACGGTGCCCGCGCCGACGACCGCGCCCTTGACCGCCCTCATCGCGGTCAGCGCGTCGAGCGCGGCGGGGGTGCGCAAGGTCACCTCGAGCACCGGCAAGCCGCCCGCGACGAGCGCCTCGGCCATCGGTACCGCATCCTCGACGCGGTCGATCACGATCACCGGGATGACGGGTGCCAGCCGCATGATCTGGTCGATGGATTGACCTGCCATTTTCTACTCCGTTCGCCCTGAGCTTGTCGAAGGGCTGTTCTTCATTGACCCGTTGAAGAGAAAGACGGTGCTTCGACAAGCTCAGCACGAACGGGCATGGGTTAGATTATCGTCTCCATCGCCGCGAGCATGGCCGACCCGCCCTTCTCCGCCTCGTCGGCATGGTAGCGGAACAGCGCGAACAGTTCGCGGCCGACGCCGAGCGCGGGCGGCGGCGCGACCGCGGCGCTGCGCGCGGCCCAGATTACGGGATCGACGAGCGCCAGCACCTCGCCCTTGCGCGCGCAGACACGGACGATGTCGCCATCGACGAGGAAGGCCAGCGGGCCGCTCACGCCATCGGTACCGGGCAGCGCCTCCGGCGACAGATGGATCACCGCGGGCACCTTGCCGCTCGCCCCCGACATGCGGCCGTCGGTGAGCAGCGCGACGCGATAGCCCTTGTCCTGCAGCACCCCGAGCGCGGGGGTCAGCTTGTGCAGTTCGGGCATGCCGTTGGCGCGCGGCCCCTGGAAGCGGACGACGACGACGACGTCGCGGTCGAGTTCGCCCGCCTTGAAGGCGGCGATGACCTGGTTCTGGTCGTCGAAGATCCGGCACGGCGCCTCGATCGTCCAGCGGTCCTCGGCGACCGCGCTGGTCTTGACGATCGCGCGGCCGAGATTGCCGGCGAGCAGCCGCATCCCGCCGTCGGGCGAAAAGGGCGCGGCGACCGGGCGGAGCATCGTGTCGTCGCGCGAGAATTCGGGAGCGGGTCGCCATGTGAGCGGACTGTTCCCCGGCGAAAGCCGGGGTCCATGGTCCGGCGTCGCATCTGGGCCCCGGCTTTCGCCGGGGAGCGGTTCGTCCGCAGCATCACCGAGAACGGGTTCATAGGCATAATCGGCCATCGTCCCGCCCACGGTGAGCACATCACCGTGGAGCAGCCCGGCGCCGAGCAGTTCCTTGACGACGAAGCCGATCCCGCCCGCAGCGTGGAAATGGTTCACGTCGCCCGCGCCGTTCGGGTAGACGCGGGCCAGCAGCGGAACCGCGTGGCTGAGCTCGTCGAAATCCTGCCAGTCGATGACGATCCCCGCCGCGCGCGCGATCGCGGGCAGGTGGATCGCATGGTTGGTCGACCCGCCCGTCGCGAGCAGGCCGATCGCGGCGTTGACGATCGCCTTTTCGTCGATGCAGCGCGCGAGCGGGCGATAATCGTCGCCGTCCCAGCCGATCTGCGCCACCCGGTGCGTCGCGGCGCGGGTCAGTTCCTGCCGCAGCTTCGTGCCAGGATTGACGAAGGCACTGCCGGGGATGTGCAGCCCCATCAGTTCCATCATCATCTGGTTCGAGTTCGCGGTGCCATAGAAGGTGCAGGTTCCCGCGCCGTGATAGCTCGCCGCCTCCGCCTCCAGCAGTTCGTCGCGGCTCGCCTTGCCCTCGGCATAGAGCTGGCGGACGCGCTGCTTTTCCTTGTTGGCGAGACCCGAGGGCATCGGCCCCGCGGGGACGAGGATCTGCGGCAGGTGCCCGAAACGCAGCGCCCCGATCAAGAGGCCGGGGACGATCTTGTCGCAGATGCCGAGCAGCAGCGCGCCCTCGAACATCGCATGGCTGAGTGCGATCGCCGTGCCCTGCGCGATAGTGTCGCGGCTGAACAAGGACAGGTCCATGCCCGCCTGTCCCTGCGTCACCCCGTCGCACATCGCGGGAACGCCGCCCGCGACCTGCGCCGTGGCGCCGACTTCGCGCGCGAAGAGTTTGATCTGCTCGGGATAGCGGCCATAGGGCTGATGCGCCGACAGCATGTCGTTGTAGGCGGTGACAATGCCGATATTCATCGCCGCGCCGGAACGAATAGCGCTCTTATCGTCGCCCGCCGCCGCGAAGCCGTGCGCGAGGTTGCCGCAGGAGAGGTTGCCGCGATTGGTCCCCGCCTCGCGCTGGCGCTCCATCAGGTCGAGATAGGCGGCGCGGCGCGGCGCGCTGCGCGCGATGATGCGGTCGGTGACGGCGGCGATGGTGGGGTGGAGGGGGGTCATAAGGTCATACCTGATCCCTTCTCCCCTTGCGGGAGAAGGATACGAAGCCTTGGCGCGAAGCGCCTAGGCGGAGTTGGATGAGGGGTTGCGCTCGCGAGGCGAGCGCGCGGTCCTGCGGACCGCAACCCCTCACCCAGCTTCGACTAGGCAGCAAGCTGCCAAGTCTGCGCAACCCTCTCCCGCAAGGGGAGAGGGGAGGTAGGTCTTCAATCATGCCAGCTCGCCCCGTCGCGCTCGATCAGGGCGATCGCCGAACTGGGCCCCCAGCTGCCCGCGGTGTAGCTCTGCGGCGCTAGGTCGACCGCGGCCCAGGCGTCGCGGATCGAATCGATCCACTGCCATTGCGCCTCCACCTCGTCACGGCGAACGAACAGCGTCTGGTCGCCTTCGATGAAGTCGAGCAGCAGCCGTTCGTAGGCGATCCGCCGCCGCTCGCCCGCGAAGCTGTGCGAGAGCGAGACGTCCATCGTCACCTCTTTCAGCTTCACCCCGTCGCGGTCGAGCCCCGGCTGCTTCGCCATCACCTTGACCCGGATATTCTCCTCGGGCTGGAGGTTGATGATCATGCTGTTCGCGTCGAGCTTCGCGGCGCCGACGCGCGCAAAGATGTTGTGCGGCACCGGCTTGAACTGGATCAGCACCTCCGACTTGCGTTCGGGCATGCGCTTGCCGGTGCGCAGATAGAAAGGCACGCCCTTCCAGCGCCAATTGTCGATGAACGCCTTGATCGCGACGAAAGTCTCGGTGTTCGACGGATGTCCCAGCTCGTCGGCATAGCCCTTCACCGCCGCGCCACCGACGGCGCCGCTCGCATATTGGCCTTTCACGCTGTGGATCTTGACGTCCTCGGCCTTCATCTTGCGAAGGCTGCGCAGCAGCTTGACCTTTTCGTCGCGCACCGCGGTCGCGCTGACGCTGGCGGGCGGCTCCATCGCGATGATCGCGAGCAGCTGGAGCATATGGTTCTGCACCATGTCCTTCAGCGCGCCGACGCCGTCATAATAGGAAACGCGGCCCTCCAGCCCGACCGTCTCGGCGACGGTGATCTGGATATGGTCGATCGCCTGCGCGTTCCACAGGGGCTCGAACAGCATGTTGGCAAAGCGCAGCGCGAGCAGGTTCTGGACCGTCTCCTTGCCCAGATAATGGTCGATGCGGAACACATGATCTTCGGCGAAGGCGTCGCCGACCTCGGCATTCACCGCGTCGGACGAGGCGAGGTCGTGGCCGATCGGCTTTTCCATCGCGATGCGGCATTCGGTGCAGGCGATACCCGCGCCTTTCAACCCCTGCGCGATCGGGCCGAACATCGACGGCGGGGTCGACAGATAGGCGCCGATCGGGCGGCCGAGCCGGTCGCCGAGCTGTGCCGCCAGCGCGTCGTAACCGGTGCCGACGCTCGGCGTCGACCGGGCAATAGTCGATGCGATCGAGGAAGCCGGCGATCGGGCCGTCGTCGAGCCGGTCGGCGGGGAGGTGATCGGCGAGCGCCTTCCTCACCATATCGTGGCACCCGGCCCGGTCCATCTGCGAGCGGCCCGAGGCGACGATCGTCAGTTCGGGCGCGAGCAATCCTTCGAGGTGGAGATTGTAGAGCGAGGGGAAGAGCATGCGCTGGGCAAGGTCGCCCGTCGCCCCGAACAGGACCAATGTCTCGACCTTGACGCTCACTTCAGTCCCCTTGGATATCCGGAACCGAAAGTGGAGGATGCGCCGGGGGAATGCAACGCAGCATACGTAGGCTGATCCGGTCGGCGCCATCCGTCTTGAAGCCCCTCCTCTTCAGAGGAGGGGTTTGGGGTGGTGGACGCCGGTGAGGAAACACCACCCCGCTGCGACTAACGCGCTTCGCGCGCAAGTCTCGCTGCCCCTCCTCTGAAGAGGAGGGGATGTTTCCATTTCGCCCGGAATGGCTCTAAGACCCGCCCTCATGACCGAACCGCCGCAGCCCTATGACGTGATCGTGATCGGCGGCGGGGTGAACGGCGCCGGGGTGGCGCGCGATGCCGCCGGGCGCGGGGCGCGGGTGCTGCTGCTCGAACAGGGCGACCTCGCACAGGGCACCTCCTCGGCCTCGACCAAGCTGATCCACGGGGGCCTGCGCTACCTCGAACATTATGAATTCGGCCTGGTGCGCGAGGCGCTGAAGGAGCGCGAGATCCTGTGGGGCATCGCGCCGCACATCATTCGCCCGATGCGCTTCGTGCTGCCCTATCGCAGCGGGCTGCGGCCGCGCTGGCTGCTGCGGCTCGGGCTGTTCCTCTACGACCATCTCGGCGGACGGAAAAAGCTTCCCGCGACGCGCAGCATCACCCTCGCCCGGCATGACGCGGGCGGCGCGCTGCAGCCGCAATATGTCCGCGGCTTCGAATATTCGGACGGCTGGGTCGACGATGCGCGGCTGGTGCTGCTCAATGCGCGCGACGCCGCCGACCGCGGCGCCAAGGTGCGCACGCGCACGCGCGCCGAGAGGCTGCGCGTCGAAAACGGGCTGTGGGTGGTCGAGGCCACCGGCGACAAGGGCCAGGCGTATCGCTTCACCGGGCGCAGCCTGGTCAACGCCGCCGACCCCGCGGTGCTCGACCTGCTGCGCCGCGCCGATGCCGAGCCCGACTATGCGATGCGGCTGGTGCGCGGATCGCATATCGTCGTGCCGGGCCTGTTCGGCCACGATTATGCCTATTTCTTTCAGCTGCCCGACAGGCGCATCTTTTTCGCCATCCCCTATGAGCATGACTATACGCTGATCGGCACCACCGACGTCGATCATCAGGGAACGCTGGAAGAGGTGCACGCGAGCGAGGAAGAGATCGCCTATCTGTGCGAGGGGGCGAGCGAATATTTCCGCCAGCCCGTTACCCCCGCCGACGTCGTCTGGACCTATTCGGGGGTGCGCCCGCTGATCGAAGACGGGTCGGGCCGGCCCGAGGCGGCGACGCGCGGCTATCGCATCGACATCGACACCGACGAGGGCGCGCCGCTGCTCACCATCTATGGCGGCAAGATCACCAGTTACCGCCATGTCGCCGAACATGCGGTCGACGAGCTGTCCGATCATCTCGAGGCCGTATCGGTCAAGCGCTGGACCGCGACGGCGCCGCTGCCCGGCGGCGATTTCCCGCTGACCGGCGTGCTGATGCTGGCGATGGAGATCCGGCGCAACCATCCCTTCCTGCCGATGACCGCCGCCGAGCGGATCGCGCGCGCCTATGGCACCGACGCCTTCCGCTGGCTGGGCACGGCCAGGGATTGGGACGGTGTCGGCGGCGAGATCGCGCACGGGCTGTCGGTCGCCGAGGTCGAGTGGATGATGACGCGCGAATGGGCGCGGACGACCGACGACATCTTGTGGCGGCGCAGCAAGCTGGGACTGCGCTTCACCGCCGGGGAGGTCGAGAAGCTGGCGGCGCTGGTCGACGCCAGGCTTCCCCTGCCCCTCCCCGACTAGGCCCGTCAGGCGACCAGCGCGAGCGCGTCGGCGCTCGGCCGGGAAATGGGGCTGGCCGCTTTCGTCGTGGACCGCCGCCCATACGGCCTCCGCGACATCGGCTTCGGTCGTGAACAGCGCCGGTTCGGCCATGCCCGCCAGGATCGGCGCGGCGTAGCCGGCATAGGGTTCGGGCAGCACATCCTGAAGCCGGATGTCGGTGTTCTGAGAAAAGGCGGTCGTCGGGCCATAGCCGGGCTCGACGAGCTTCACCGCGATGCCGAGCGGCGCCAGCTCGTGCGCGAGGCTGCCGGTGAAGCCCTGGATCGCACTCTTGCTTCCCGTATAGGCGGCGGCGAGCGGGAAAGGCGCGAGGGTCGCCGAGGAGGTGATATTGACGATCGTGCCCGACCCGCGTTCGCGCATCTGCGGGATCACCGCCTGCGTCATCGCGATCGTGCCGAGCGTGTTGGTCGCATAGACCGAGCGGATCTTCGCCATCGGCGAATGTTCGAGCGCGCCGAACAGGCCGATGCCGGCATTGTTGACGAGCACGTCGACCGGCCCCGCCGCGGCGATCGCGGCGGCGATGCTGGCGTCGTCGGTGACGTCGAGGGGGAGGAGGCGGAGAGTTTCGGAAGGTGCAAAAGGTGCCGCGGAGGGGGTGCGCATGGTGGCAATGACGGTCCAGCCGCGGGCGTGGAAATGGCGGGCAGTTTCAAGGCCATAGCCCGACGAGCAGCCGGTGATGAGGATGGTTTTCATGGGGTCGGTTCCTTTCGGGTTGCGATGAAAAGCCTCTAGACCCGCGCCATCGGACTATCTATAATTAATCATCCATATTTCTTTATAGATCGTCCCGATATGCTCGATCCCCTGTCCGATATCATCGCGCTGCTGCGGCCGCGCACCGTCTTTGCCAAGGGGATCAGCGGCGCGGGGGCGTGGGCGGTGCGCTACGGCGATTTTGGGCATCCGGGCTTTTGCGCGGTGCTGGAGGGGGCGTGCCGGCTGCGTGTCGAAGGCGCGGAGGCGATCCGCATCGAGGCGGGCGATTTCGTCTTCCTGCCCGCGACGCCGGGCTTCACCATCGCGGGGTTCGAGCCCGCGGTGCCGGTCTTCATCGACCCCAAGCTCGCCCCCGCGCCGGCTGGAGGAGGTGCGCCACGGCCGCGCCGACGGTCCGCCCGACGTGCGCATGATGGGCGGCTATTTCCAGTTCGATTCGCCCGATGCCGACCTGCTCGTCGCGCAATTGCCCGCGGTGATCCACCTGCGCGGCGCGGCGCGGCTCGCGGCGCTGGTCGCGATGATCCGCGAGGAGGCGGGCGGCGACGCCGCGGGGCGCGACCTGGTGCTCGGGCGGCTGGTCGAGATACTAATCGTCGAGGCGCTGCGCGCGGTGGGCGGCGACGACGCGCCGCCGGGGCTGCTGCGCGGCCTCGGCGATCCACGGCTGGCGGCGGCGATCCGGCGCATGCATGCCGAGCCAGCGCATCCGTGGACGACCGCCGAGCTGGCGAAGGAGGCCGCGCTGTCGCGATCGGCCTTTTTCGACCGCTTCGCGCGCATCGTCGGGGTGCCGCCGATGGAATATCTGCTCGGCTGGCGGATGAGCCTGGCGAAGGACCTGCTGCGCCGCGGCACGGGGCGGATCGAGGAGATTGCGCTGCGCGTCGGTTACGGGTCGGCGAGCGCGTTCAGTACGGCCTTCGCGCGGCAGGTGGGGGTGCCGCCGAAGCGGTTCGCGACGGCGGGTTAGCGCGTGATCGACCTTGAATGAAGCACAGGCGTGTCCCCGCGAAGGCGGGGACCCATCTCCCGCCGGTTCAATCCGGCACGGGTAGGAGATGGGCTCCCGACTTCGCGGGAGCACAGGCTTTTTAACTCGAAGTCGATCACGATCCAGGCGCGCCTTGGGTCGGCTTCTTCGGCTTGCGCGCCGCTTCCTCGCGCAGGCGATTCTCGCGCTCGGCCAGTTCCTCGAAGCGGCAGAGCGGGATCGGTGGGGGCGGGTTTTTCCTGTCGGCCATGCACAACCTCGTCACCCCGGACTTGACCCGGGGGCTGCCCGATCCTGAAGACAAGGCGGGTCCCGGGTCAAGCCCGGGATGACGACGGTGGATTACGCCGCCTCGGCTTCCGCTTCGGCGGGCAGGCGGATCATGTAGTCGAACGCCGACAGCGCCGCCTTCGACCCCTCCCCCATCGCGATCACGATCTGCTTGTAGGGCACTGTGGTGCAGTCGCCCGCCGCGAAGATGCCGGCGTGGCTCGTCTCGCCGCGATGGTCGACCTCGATCTCGCCGTGGCGCGACAGGTTGACCGCGTCCTTCAGCCATTCGGTGTTGGGAACGAGGCCGATCTGGACGAAGATGCCCTCGAGCTCGATCTGGTGATCGGCGTCCCTGTTGCGGTCCTTGTAGGCAAGGCCCGTGACCTTCTCGCCATCGCCGAGCACTTCGGTGGTCAGCGCCGAGGTGATGATCTTGACGTTGGGCAGGCTCGCCAGTTTCCGTTGAAGCACCGCGTCGGCGCGAAGCTGGCTGTCGAACTCGATCAGCGTGACATGTGCGACGAGGTCGGCGAGGTCGATCGCCGCCTCGACGCCGCTGTTGCCGCCGCCGATCACCGCGACGCGCTTGCCCTTGTAGAGCGGGCCGTCGCAATGCGGGCAGTAGGCGACGCCCTTGTTGCGATACGCATCCTCGCCCGGCACGCCGAGCTGGCGCCAGCGCGCGCCGGTCGAGAGGATCACGGTGCGGCTCTTGAGCGACGCGCCGTTCGCCAGCACGACCTCGTGCAGGCCGCCATCTTGCCTGGCGGGGATCAGTTTCTCGGCGCGCTGCAGGTTCATGACGTCGACATCATAATCCTTCACATGCTGCTCCAATTGCGCAACGAGCTTCGGCCCTTCGGTGTGCGGGACCGAGATGAAATTCTCGATCGCCATCGTGTCGAGCACCTGCCCGCCGAAGCGCTCGGCGGCGATGCCGGTCCGGATACCCTTGCGCGCGGCGTAGATGGCGGCCGCGGCGCCCGCGGGACCGCCGCCCACGACGAGCACGTCGAACGCATCCTTGGCCGCGATCTTTTCGGCCGCCTTGGCTTCGGCGCCGCTGTCGAGCTTGGCGAGGATCTGTTCCAGTTCCATGCGGCCCTGGCCGAAAGTCTCGCCGTTGAGGAAGATGGCCGGCACCGCCATGATCTTGCGATCCTCGACCTCGGCCTGGAACAGGCCGCCGTCGATCGCGGTGTGGGTGATGCGCGGATTGACAACGCTCATCAGGTTGAGCGCCTGCACGATGTCGGGGCAATTCTGGCACGACAGCGAGAAATAGGTTTCGAAACGATAGTCGCCGTCGAGCGCGCGCACCTGTTCGAGCACCTCCGGCGCGACCTTCGGCGGGTGGCCCCCGACCTGGAGCAGCGCGAGGACGAGCGAGGTGAATTCATGCCCCATCGGGATGCCCGCGAAACGCACCGCGATTTCGGGGTGGCCGGTGCGGCGGATCAGGAAGCTGGGGCGGCGCGCGTCATCGTCGGCCTGAACCACGCCGACCTTGTCCGACAGCGCGGCGATATCGTCGAGCAGGGTCGCCAGCTCGGCCGACTTGGCGCCGTCGTCCAATGACGAGACGAGTTCGATCGGTTCACGAAGGTTCGTGAGAAGGCCTTGAAGCTGCTGCTTCAGATTGGCGTCGAGCATGGGGAGAGCTCCTGCGAGAGGGAGAGAGAGACACCGTGGGGTTGCGGTCGTGCCGCCGCCCCTCCGGCAATACGCGGTCAAAATTGAACGGGATGACTTGATACCGCACCCGCCACCCTCACCCTTCCCACCGGCTTCGCCGGCGGGCCCCTTCCCTCTCCCGCCGGGAGAGGGAGGGAGGCGCGAAGCGCCGGAAGGGTGAGGGCAGGTAGCGCGATCAACCTCACGCCATCCCGCCCGAAGCTCAGATCTTGCCGACGAGGTCGAGCGAGGGAGCGAGGGTTTCGGCGCCCTCTTCCCACTTCGCGGGGCAGACTTCTCCCGGGTGGCTCACCCAATATTGCAGCGCCTTGATCTTGCGCAGCAGCTCGGCGGCGTTGCGGCCCACACCCTCGGGGGTGATTTCGAGCAGCTGGATTTCGCCATTGGGATCGAGCACGAAGGTGCCGCGGTCGGCGAGGCCGACGCCCGGACGCAGAACCTCGAAATTGTTCGAGATCACATGGTTCTGGTCGCCGACCATATAGTAATTGATCTTGCCGATCGCCGCAGCGAGGTGTCGTGCCAGGCCTTGTGGCAGAAATGCGTGTCGGTCGACACGGCATAAACCTCGACGTCCATCTTCTGGAGCGTCGGATAGATGTCGGCGAGGTCTTCGAGTTCGGTCGGGCAGACGAAGGTGAAGTCGGCCGGATAGAAGAAGAAGACCGCCCATTTGCCCTTCACGTCGGCGTCGCTGATGTCGACGAACTTGCCGTCCTTGTAGGCGGTCGCGTTGAAGGGTTTGAGCGTGGTGTTCAGAACGGACATGGAGAGCCTTCCTTTGTTGTTGGAGCCCTCCCCTAACCACCTATGTTGCAGTGCGACAATTGGAAAAATGCGGTCCTGTGATCGCTTTTATCAATAAATCGGCCCCAGCTTGTTCTGGACCGGCGGCTCTTCGGCGTCGGGCTTTTTCGCAGGCTCGGGTCCGGCGGGATCGGGCTTGGCGGCTGCGGCCTTGGGCGCCGGCTTTTGCGGCCCTTCGGGCGACGGAAAGGGGGACAGTTTGGCGACGCCGACCGCAGCGGGCGAGACTTTACCGGTTTCGGGCGCCGATTTCGCCGCGGCCGACGCTTCGGGCTTGCGCGCCGCCGCCGGCCTGACCGGTACCAGATCGTCATAGCCGGGCCGCCGCGGCGAGCCTTCGGCATCGGGGTCGCCGAGCGCGGCGGTTTCCGCTGCCGTCTCTCCGGTTTCGGCTGCCTTCGCCGGTTCCGCATCGGCTCCCGGCATTCCGAGGCCGCGGAAGGCGATCCACGCCGCCGCCGCCAGCAATACCCCCAGGAGCAGCGCGCCCCAGCCGAAGAGCCGCCCGCGCCGCCCGCGCGGCCGGCCCGCCGCAAGCGGCGGAGGAGGCGGAGGCGGGTCGATGACCACCACCGCGAGGCTGCAGTTATCCTGGTCGGGCTGCGCGCGCGCCTCGACCAGGTCGAGCATCCGCGCGACGATCGCCCCCGCGTCGCGGCCCGCGACCGCGACGGCATCGACGATCTGCGCCTCGTCGAGGGTCAGCACGCCGTCGCTGGCGAGGATCAGCACCTCGCCCCCCGCGAGGGTGCGGCCGCCGTCGTCGACGAGCGCGATCGATTTGCCCGTCATCGCCGAGCGCAGCGCCGATCGCTGCGGATGGTCGCGCGCTTCCTCGATCGTCATCTCGCCGCGGCCGATCGCGGCGTCGATCAGCGGCGCCATGCTGTGGTCGGCGTTGACGCGTTCGAGCCCCGCGGGGCCGAGGCAGAAAAAGGGGCTGTCGCCGACGCTGATATAGTGAAGCTCGCGCCCGTCGAGCGCCGCCGCGACCAGCGTGCAGCCCATGTCGGACAGCGCCGGATGGGTGCGCGCATGTTCGCCGATCGCGCGATTGGCGGCGAGCAGCGCATGGCGCAAGACGTCGGGATAATTGTCCCACGCGCCGCTTTCGCACACGCCGAGGAAGCCGTTGACCGCGAGCGTCGCCGCCACCGCGCCGCCGCTGTGCCCGCCCATGCCGTCGGCGATGACGAACAGCCGCGCGGCGCCGCCGCCCGACAGGCGGGCGACGCCCTCGGCCAGCATGTCCTGCTGCTCGGCGCGGCGCCCGACGATCTGTTCGAGGGCGCTGCTCTGGATCGCGGAGCTCATTGCGGCGTGGTCCGGCGGGTCAGCCCTCCCAGCTCCACGCGGGTCCGCACAGCGCGACGAAGCGCAATTCGGTCGAGCCGACCTTGATCGCCGCGCCATCGGTCAGCGCGATCGGGCTGAGCAAAGGCTGTTCGCCGACATAGACGAGGTTGGTGCCGCGCCCGGGGACGAGGTGGAACAGCTTGTGCTGGCTGTCATAGGCGATGCGGAAATGATCGTCGGACGAGATCTGGTCGTCGCCGAAATCGAGGACGATGCGGTTGCCGCCGCCGCGCCCGACGATATTCATGCCGAAACCCAGTTCGAGCGAACGGCCACGGCCCGGCCCCCCGGTGACGACGAGCCAGCCGACGACCGGCCCCTTGTCGGCATCGGGCGCCGCGCCCGCCGCGGGCGCCGGCGGCGCCGCCTCCTCGTCGGGGCGTACGAGCCGCGTCGCGCCGGCTGGCGGCGGGCGCACCGACCAGCGTCGTGCCCTTGGGCCGCTGCGGGCGGCCGGGTTCTTCAATCAAGGTCGTACCCATATGCTTTGCCTTTCGTTGCGGCGGCGCCCCCGCAGGAGCGCTGACCGGGATCAGAGGATCGAGACTTTGAGGTCGATGTCGGCGAGCGAGATGGTGTCGCCGTTGACCAGCGCCTGCGGGCTGTGCGGTTCGAGCTTCTTGCCGCCGACGCTCGTGCCGTTGAGCGACTTGTTGTCCTCGATGGTGAAATTCTTGCCGTCATAGCCGAAGCGCGCGTGGAGACGCGACACCTTGTGATCGCTGCGATTGTCGGGGATCTTGGCATCGGCATTGGTGCCGACACCGAGCACCACCGGCTTCGCCGCGAGCGCGCTCGCTTCGAACCGCAGGTCGATCGGCTCGCCCGCCGGGCCGCGCCCGTTGAGCCGCAGTTCGGCCTCCTTGGTCGTCCCGCCCGCGCGCGTGTCCTGGATCAGCACCGTGCCGGCTTCGGGTTCGGGCAGCACTTCGCTGACCGGACGGCTCGCCACCGCGGCGGGCGCCGGAGCAGGAGCGGGTGTGGGGGCCGGGGCCGGAGTCGGAACCGGCGTATAGTCGGTGGTCGGTTTCTTGCGCGTCAGCATATAGATGCCGAAGGCCGCGATGATCAGGCCGAGCGCGAGCAGCGCGAGCAGCGGGCCCTTGTCGGAGAGGTCGAAACCGCCGACCGAGCTGGGAGGAGTCTCCTTCGTCGCCGGCGTGTCGGTCACCTTCGTCGGTGTGGTCGCCGCCGTTGTTGCCGCCGTTGTAGCGCTGCCCGGGGTGCAGGTGCTCTGCGCGGGCGGAGCCGCCACCTTGATGCTGTAGGTGTTCGCCGCCGAATAGATTTCGTCCGCCTTCAGCGCGTTGATGCTCGTCGCGCCGGGCAGGACGAGCAGCTGGCGGCGCGGCAGCGGCGCCATGCCGCTCTTCATGCTGATGCCGATCGCACGGCCGCAGGCATCGACCACCGGCGAGCCTTCGAAGCCCGGCAGCATCGGCGCGTCGAGTTCGAACTGGTTGACGTTGGCACGCGCCTCGGTGCTGATCGGCCCGCGATATTCGCGCCCGATCGAACCGCGCTTGATCGTCGAATCGGCGGCCTGCTTCGTCTCGGCCTCGTCGGCCGCGCGGTTGTAGCCCGCGGCCCAGACCGATCCGCCGACCTTCGGCGCCGCGAGCGCCAGCGGGATCGCGGCCGCCTGGATATCCTTCACCTCGAGGAAGGCGAGGTTGCGTTCCTTGTCGTCGGCGACGATGCTGGCGTCGAGCGCCTTGCCGGTCTTCGGCTCGCGCACGACGATCGACGTCGATCCTTCGACGATGTTGAGCGGGGCGACGATCACCGCCGCGCCGGCGCGGTTGACCTTGTCCGACGCGACGAGCACCCAGCCGGTGCCGCTGCGGCCGGTCGATTTCGCCTCGACGCGCACCGTCGCGTCGACCACGGAGGTCAGGTCGGGATCGGCCTGCGCCATCACCGGCGCGGGGGCCGACAGCAGCAGCGCCGAGGCCAGGATGGCGGCGGCGGGCAGGCGCCCGCCAATGCGAAACTTCATCATGCTCTTTTCCCCTTGGTCGTCACATAGCTGTTGAAGGCGAGGCTGCGGGCGCCGCTGCACCCGGTGCCGCCGCCCTGTTTGCCGCCGCATGGCGGCGGTGAAGCTCTTGCACGCGGTCGGCGCGCGCACCGTGCGCACCTCGGCGGTGCGGACCGCGGGCGCCAGCGTGGTGCCCGATTTGGGCGCCGCCTTGGTCGCGGGCTTGGCGACCGGGCGCGGCTTGGTCGTCGTGACCGCCACGCGCTGCGGCTTGTTCAGGTTGGTCGACAGATATTGGGTCGCGGCATAGCCGACGATCTCGTAGACCCCGTCGGGCTGGCGCTCGGCGACATAGGTCCACTGGCCGTCGAGCGTCGAGCCGAAGGTGCGCACGATGTCGTTGGGCTCGAAGCCGCCGACGATATTGTCGTTCGACGAACTGTCGGGCGTCGAGCGCAGCCTGAGCGAGGTCGTGACGCGCATATAGCGGTCGTTGACCAAGATATTGTTGTCGGCGAGCATGACGTCGGGGCCGGTGCGGACCTGGTGATCGACCTGTTCGGTCGTCACCTCGCCCTTCATCAGCGCGACGGTCTGCCCCGATTCGCGGGCGTCGAAGGTCGATTCGGCGACGTCGTCGCGGAGCAGATAGTCGTTGTCGACATAGTCCGACATTTCCTCCTGGTCGCGCTTCGACAATATTTCGCCGAGGCCGTAGCCGACCGCGCAGCCGATCGCCGCGCCCGCCAGGATTTCGCCCGTGCTCTTCTTCTTGCCGCCGAGCAGCAGCGCGCCGAGCACGCCGACGACGGCGCCGCCCGCGCAATTGGCGAGGCCGTTCGACTTCTTCTTGGGCCGCGCCGCGCGTTCGGCGGCCTTGCGCTGCTTCTCCTCCTCCTTGGCGAGGCGCTTCGCTTCCTTCTCGGCGGCCTTTTGCGCCTTTTTCTCCGCGGCGATCCGCGCCTTCGCCTCCTTGGGGGTTTCGGCGACGGGGGCGACATCGGTGGCCGCCTGGACCATGACCGCCATCGGGGCGGCGGGGGCCGCCGCCTGCAACGCGGTCGACGAGAGCAGCAGCGCCGCGAGCGCGGCATATCCTCCGGTTCGATACAGTCGGGTCGCCATCAGTCTATCCTTCCCTTGTTCCATCATCCCACCAGCTGCAGCTGACCGCCAGCGACAATGTATCCGCGGTCGGCGCGTCGACGTTGACGACGAAGCCGCTGCCGTCGGGGCGCATCGCGAGCCCCGCCGCCGCGCCGCCGAAGCCCGCCGCATCGGTTTCGATACCGTCCCACAAAAGATCGCCGCTCGGCCCGATCTGCGACAGGCGCGGCTTGGGCGGGTCGCCCGCACGGCCCGCGACATAGAGGCGCGGTCCCGAATCCCCGACGACGGCGAGCCCGCGCGCCGAACCGGGGGCGCCGGGATAGTCCCAGCGCGCCCACAGCTTCTTGCCCTCGCCGTCGATGCGCATCAGCAGCTGGCGATAGGTTTCGACATTGCCGTCGGGGCTGGTGCGGCCGCAGACATAGACGTCGCCCCCCGCCTCGATCACGTCGATGCCATTGGCATAGCCCATGCCGCTTTCGGACACGCGCCACAGCTCCTCGCCCGAGATGCTGACCTTGGCGACCCACAGCCCGGCGACGTCGCGCGCCGCGCCGTCGATCGTGCGCGTGTCGAGCCGGAGGCCGAGTACCGCGAGCGCGCCGTCGGACAGGCGCGCGATCCGCTGCACCGAATCACCGCGCCGGTCGAGCAAGGTCTGGTCCGATTTCAGCGTGCCGTCGGCGCCGAGGAAAAGCAGCTTGGCGGTGCCGCTGCTGTCGGGGCCTTCCAGCCCCGCGATCAGCCCGTCGCCGTCGACGATCAGCGAGCTGATCGAGCCGGGGTCGAAGGTCTTGACCCATTCGAGCTTCAGATCCTTGCTCAGCTTGAGCAGGATCGCCGAATCGGGGGTTTCGCCGCCGACGAACACCCCGCCGTCGGGCGCCACCACGACGCCGTGACCGCGCGATCCGGGGACCGGGTGAACATAGTCGATGCGTCCCTCGCCCTTGTCGTCGAGGCGGGTCACCGACAAGGCGTCGTTGCCGTCGCCGCCCACCGCGTGCGCGGTGACATAGACCGCGTCGCCCGACGCGGCGATGCCGGGATAAGGCTCGCTCGACAAGGGACCGACCGCCTTGGTCCAGCTGCGGCTCAGCCCGCTCGCCGAGCCGCTGATGCTCGAATCGCGGCCGATGAGCACCGCCGCCGCGGCGCCGGCGATGACGACGCCGCCACCCATCAGCAACAAGGCGCGGCGATTGATCGGCGGCCCGCCGCGCTCGACGATCACCACCTCGGGTTCGGGCCGGTCGACCGCGTCGAGCGACGGCATCGCTTTCCGCCAGTCAGCGATCGAGGCCGGGCGGTCGGCGACCTTCAGTTCGAGGCCCCAGTCGATCGCCTTGGCGATGTCGGGCGCGAGCCCCGGCGCGACCGTCGCGATCGGCGCCAGTTCCTCGCCCGCGTGGCGCGCCGCCGACGGCGGCGGGATTTCGCCCGAGAGCAGGAAATGCGCGGTCGCGGCGAGCGCATAGATGTCGCTCGCCTCGCTCTGCACATTCTTGCTGCTATATTGTTCGGGGGGCGAGAAACCGTCGGTGACGAGCGCGCTGAACCCCGCCTTCGCCTGCATCGACAGGTCGCGCGCGGCGCCGAAGTCGATCAGCACCGGCCCGCGCTTTTCGAGCACGATGTTCGCGGGCTTGATGTCGCGGTGAAGGATGCCGATCGCGTGCACCGCCTGCATGCCGTCGAGGATCTGGCCAAAGATGCTGAGGAATTGCGGTACGTCGAGCGGCCCGTCGCGTTCGACCACGGTTTCCAGATTCTCGCCGCCCAGCAGCTCCATGATGATGTAGCTGGTGCCGTTGATATCGGGAATGATGCGCAGCACGCGCACGATGTTCGGATGGTTGAACTGCGCCAGCGTGCGCGCCTCTTCCGAAAAGCGGTCGAGGCCCCAGGCAAAGGTCGGCGCGGTTTCGGCGTTGCGCGAGCTGATCGTGCCGCCGGTCTGGCGCCTCGCATATTGGACCGGCATATATTCCTTGATCGCGACGCCGCGATTGAGCTGCTGGTCGTGACCGAGATAGGTCACGCCGAAGCTGCCCGACCCCAGCACCTTGTCGATGCGATAGTCCGCGATCACGTCGCCCGGATGGAGGGTATCGTCGCTGTCGGTCATGGACGGCCAATATCCTGCGAAAGGCAGCGGGACGGGATCATCTTCTCTCCTCTTGCATGGCGGAGTTCGCCTCGTCGACGGCATCGGCCGCCGCCGCGGCGGCGGCGCTTTCCGCGCCGAGGCGTTCGTCGATCGTGTCGTTGACGAAAGCCTTCGCCGCCGCTTCCTGCTCGGCCTGCGCCTGCTCGTCCGCGAGGCGCTGCCGTTCGGCGGCGAGCCATTGTTCGGTCTGGTAATCGAGCTCGGCCTGGGCGCCGCGCGCCGTGGTCTTGCCATCGACCTCGCGCAATTTGCCGGTTGCCGGATCGATCGTGGCGGGTCCAGCGGGCGCCGCATGCGCCGCGATCTCGGCAGGTTTGGGCGCCGGGCTGAAAAATTCCTGTCCCGGGGCGATCGTCGCGACGACCAGCAGCGCCGCCGACACCAGCGACGCCAGGGTGCGCGGGCCAGCCCCGCTGGGCGCGGCGCGCGCGCGGACCTGCGCCGCATGGAAGCTGCGCAGCAGGTCGGCGCCGAAGAAGCCGAACAGCAGCGCCGCGCCCAGCCAGCCGGCGAGCAGCATCGCGACCGCGCCGCCGGTGCCCGCGAGCAGCCCCATCGTCCAGACGAGCAGCGCGACGACCGCCGCCGCCGCCATGCCGAGCCCGACCATGCCGCGCACGAACGGCCAGGCGAGCCCGCCGATGAAGGCCTCGGTGAGCCAGGCGGTGCGGCCGCCGCGCGCGTCCATGGCGGTCCATAATTTGGCGAATACCGGGCCGTCGGCGCCGACCCGCGCCGCGAGGTCGGCATAGGGCTGCAGCGGCGGGATCGTCGTCCCGCCCGGTGTACGCGTGCCGCGCCCGCGCAGCACGGTGCGCGCGATATCCTGCGCCATGCGGTCGAGCGCCGCGTGGCGCAGCGCGGGCTGGGCATCGACCACATGCGACGAACCGACGAAGAAGCGCAGGCCGCGGTCGAGATTGTCGAGCGTGATGTCGTCGATCTGGACCGGAAAGATCGGCAGGCCGCTGTTATTGAAGGCGAATTCGACCTCGGCCTTCACCGGCCGGGACTTGTTCGAGGCGCGCGAGAGGACGACGACGAAACCGACGGCGCGGTCGATCTCCGCCCCGATGCGGCGCGCCCAGTCCTCCCCCGGAAGCACGTCGCGCGGGGCGATCCAGCACCGGATTCCCTGCCGCTCGACACGGTTGCAGATGTCCATCGCGACCGCATGGTCGGCGTTGCAATGGCTGATGAATACCCGTCCCGAACCCACAGAATTGCGTGCCCCCGCACCTATCTGGGAGAGTGAAGTACCGACAGGCGCGAGCGCGACCCTGTTTGATGCCCGTCGATTCTCTAATCGCTCCTTGAAACAAAAGGCTATGCGAACAGCCGGGCCAAGTAAAGCGCCGGGAATACAATAATGTCCGTCCCGCCCGGCAGGGGAGAAGCGGCCGAGCGGCCCGGCGCGCATCCGCATCTTGCGGCGGCGGGGACCCCATGGCAAGGACCGGTCATGCGCGGCGGGGCGGACAATCACCGGATCATCTTCGACCTGCCGGGCGGGGTGCGCGTGACCGCGTCGGACGACCCCGTGTCGCCCGTGCTGGCGCGCTTCTTCGCCGGTTACGACCGCGCTTTCGTCCTTCCCGACGAACGCGAGGAGCTGGCGGGGTTCGAGGCGTGCCTGGCGATCAACGCCACCCACCGCCACGCCTTTGGCCGCACCCACAGCGAGCTGGTCGCGGTCTTCGAGGATGAAGGCGGAACCCTGCTCGGCGGCGCCAATTTCCTGGCGACCGCGATCGCCCGCGGCCCCGCCCTGCCCCCGGCCGCGATCGCGCTCAACTATGTCTATGTCGAGGAGGCGGCGCGGGGGCGCGGAATGCTCCGCCTCATTCTCGGGGCGGTGCGGCGGCTCGCCCTCGTCGCGCTCGCCCTCGACCCCGACAGCCCGGCGCCGGCGATATTCATCGAACAGAACGACCCGCTGCGGCTGACGCCGGAGGAATATGCCGCCGACACGGCCCATTCGGGCACCGACCAGATCGACCGGCTGGCGATCTGGGCGCGGGTCGGCACGCGCATCGTCGATTTCCCCTATGTCCAGCCCGCGCTGTCGGCGGATCAGGCGGCCGACGACGGGCTGATCTATGCCGCGGTCGATTATCCGGGCGATGCGGTCGACGCCGGCCTGCTCCACGATCATCTGGAGAGTTTCTTCGCCATTTCGGTGCGCAAGGGCGAAAGCGAGCCGCCCGGCGGCGTCGCGGCGGCGCAGGTGACGGCGCTGGCCGCGCGCGGCGCCCCGGTCGCGCTGCTGCCGATGGAGCTGGCGCTCGCCTGGCTGCGCGGCGGGCGGAGTACCGGCGGCTTCGACAGCTTTCGCACGCTGGCGGCAGCGGCGAGCGGCGAGGAGAAATAGGGCGTGGCGGTTCGTGGCGATTGGCAGGATGCCCAGGGTTTCGAAAGCGCGCGGTCGGGAACGCTCTATTGGACGCTGTCGCTCTATGTCGATCCCGACCGCGTCGCGCGCGCCGCGGGCCAGCCGGGACGCCCGCTCACCCACGGCCAGTTCGGCGCCGTCCAGCGCGCGCACCTGCCATCGCAGATGCTGCGCAACGCGATCGACCCGCTGTTCAACGACATCGCCGACCGCGAGGTGCAGGGCGAAGTGCAGGAGCATCTGCTCGCCGCGACGGGACCGCTGCCGGGGACCTTCGCCGACACGCCCGCGGGCTCGGCGCGCGCGGCGCAAGGCCGCCGAAAAGGCGATCCGCCATCACGACCGGCTGACCTTCAAGCTGCCGCCGGCAATCCAATGGTCGACCGAAGGGCTGACCTATCGCGCCGCGCCGCCGGGCCTGGACGACGACCGCGCGGTGCGGCTGCGCCGGTTCTGGCTGGCGCACAACAATGGCGGGCTCAGCTATCATCTGAGCTTCAGTCACCATTATGCATCGCTGCTCGAACCCGGCGACGAGCGCGGCTACGACCCGGCGACCTATTATTTCCTCTCGCTGCTCCAGAAGCTCGCCGCGCCCAAGGAATTCGAGCTCGACGGCGGGCACGGCGGCAGCGTGTCGGTGTTCGACGAGAATCTGGGGATCGCGCCGCTCGACGCAATCCTGGTCAGGAGCGGCCGCGGCAAGGCCGAGCGCTTCTGGCCGTTCGTGAGAAGGCAATTGCTGGCCGACGGCCGCCTGCTGTTCGACCGTATCGCAGAGGTCATAGGCACGGCACCGCGCCCCGACCTGGGCGAGCTGTTGATCGACGAGGTGCCGTTCATCGAGGTGCCCGGCCTCACGGTCCCCAAGTCGCGCTTCATGTTCCTGATTCACGACGAGCGCTTCTTCAAGCGGCTGATGCCGCTCGACCCCGACAGCGGCGAGACGGCGGCGCGCAAGGCGATGGTGCAGGAACCCTGCTACCAGCCCTATCAGGACGAACTGGCACGCCGGGTCGACAGGGCCTCGAAGGGCAATGGCATCGTCCAGCTCGATCCCAAATTCTGGGACTGGGTGGCGGCACGGCCCGACTATCGCGACTGGATCGCCGCGCCGCACCCGCAGCTGCGCCCCGCGGGCGGCGGGACCTTCGCGGACGTCGCGGCGCTCGCGGCGGCGATCCGCAGCGACGGCGCCGAGTGGGTCGAATATGAAACCGATGGCGAGACCATCACCTCGGTCACCCCGCTCGCGAAGATCCCGGCCTTCGAGGCGAACCGGCTCGATTGCCTCGACTATCTGTTCCTTGCCGGGTTCAACCAGAATATCATCGACTTCATGAACCAGGACACGTCGGAAATCCTGGACAGCATCGACCCCATCTATCCCGACAGCGACGAGCAGTCCGACGAACGCTTCTTCGTCCGCTATGCCAACCACCGTGCGATGATCACCTATGTGCCGAAGAGCCGCAGCCTCGAGACGGGGAACGACTATATCGGCACCTGCCCCTATGCCTTTCTGATCCACGCCATGTCGCTGCACAACGAGTTCCTCGCGCGCGGGCACGAGGCGAAGAGCATGGCGCGGATCGAGCGCATCGAATGGCTGATCACCGCGGAGAAGGACCGGCTTCCGCTCGGCGGGGCGGCAAGCGTGCTCGATGCCGACGAGTCGCTGAGCGGCGAAGACGACTACGACCGCGCCGAGATCGCGATCAACCAGGCCAAGCTGGCCGAATATCGCGACTATGAACGCTTCCGCTATGCCAATCCCTTCCGCTACGACACCGAACGCGACGTGTTCGCCAAGCTGGAGGAGCTGCGCGGCATCAAGCGCAAGAAGGACGCGCTGGCGCTGGCCGTCGCCAGCCTCGAGGATCATGCGAACGATCTGCGGCGGCGCCATCAGGCCGACGCCGACAAGGCCGCGGCGCGGCGCGACACCCAGCTCAACATCCTGCTCGGCGGCACCGGCGTGTTCGGCGCCGGGCAGATGATGTACTGGATCGGCGACGATGCGATGAAGGCCGGCAAGCCGGTGACGCTAAGCCTGCTCGGCCTCCGCGAACTGCAGATCGACGGCGCGGGGATCGTCGGCTGGACCGATACGCTGATGTTCTATGCGCTCTTCTTCTTCGTCCCCTTCTTCTTCTATGTGCTGGGGGCGGCGCTGTGGGGCTGGCTCAAGCCTAAATGGAGCGGTTGGCGCGCCCGGCAGGATTCGAACCTGCGACCACCCGCTTAGAAGTCGATTCCCACGGGCACGGCGTAGCCCCCTCTAGCACTGTAAACGATTGTCTGCACCCGCATTCTTGGAGATGAGTCCCCTCGTTCACCCTTTGTACCACTCCCAGCACCCGGTTCGAAAACGGTTCGCTGGCGTGGCGCAGACGGTTCGCAACGAAGGAGCCAAGAATGTCAGGAAACCCACAGCCACGCCGCCTTACCGAAGGCTACATCCGCACTTTGGGCTATTTGGACCGGCCATACACCGTGCGCGACACGGCCGTTACCGGATTGCTCGTCCAGATAAACCAGAAGAGCAAGAGCTATAAGGTCCAGCGTGACCTCTACACCGGGGAGCGCGGCCGCCGTCGCTTCGTCAAGACCGTCCGCCGCACCCTAGGCACCACCGACGAAATCACGCTGGATGATGCCCGGACGCGGGCGCAGGAGTTGATCGCCCAGGTGAAGCGGGGCGAAGACCCCAACGCCCGCCCCGACGACAAGACCGCCAACCCGGACGCCTGGACGGTGCGGCGCATGTACGATGAGTATGCCGCCGACATGCGCGCCCGCGATTGCCGCGAACGGACCATTGAGGATGTGCTGTCCCGGCGCGACCGGCACCTCAAGGCCTGGCTCAATATCCCGATCAGCGAAATCAAGCGCAGCATGGCGCGCGAGCGACACAAGGAGCTGACGCGGGAAAGCGGCAAGCGCGCTGCGAACATGGTGTTCAAGGAGTTCCGCGCGGCCTTCAATCTGGCGATCAAGGCAGCCGACGATCCCGACGCCATCGGCGACAACCCCGTTAAGGCCGTCACCTTCAACAAGGAGCGCGCCAGCAACCGCGTCATCATGCCCGACGACCTGCCGCACTGGTGGGAACGGGTGCAGGCAATCCCCAACCCGATCCGGCGCGATATGCATGTGCTGGGCCTGCTGAGCGGTCTGCGGCCGGGGACGCTGGTATCGCTTCGCCGCGAATGGGTGAACCTCAACGAGCGCGCCATTGTGATCCCGCGCATGAAGTCCGGCCGGTCCTTTGCGCTGCCGTTGTCGGCATACATGGTCGAGCTCGTGAAGCGGGTTATTGCGGCGGGCGACCTTCTCTATCCGGGCTCACCCTGGCTGTTCCCTACCCGCGCCAACAGTAGCCGGGACGTGATTGCCACGCAGGTCTGGAAGGAAAAGACGCTGCCCAGCGAAACCGGCCACATCCTGCGCCACACCTACCGCACCGTCGCGCAGCGGGTGGGCATCGACCGCATCAACGCCCAGCTGATGCTCGACCATGCAGTGCCAGGTATCGACGGTGTATATGTCCATGAAAAGGCGCTGTTTGACGGCTTGCTTGAAACACAAGACAAGATGACCGAGCACTTGTTAGCGCTCTGCATCCCGCAAAGTGCCGAAAAGGGTTGCGAAATGGAAATGGCGACGGCAAGTTAAGCGCCGTCGCCCCTCGGGCGTGTGTAATATCGACCGGCTTTCCGCTCGCGCGGCCCGGTCGAGGGTCTGGCAACCCACACACGACGCACCGCGTAGGACCGGGGAACACGCGACGTGGCCGAACGTCCGAACATTGGGGTGACACCTAAGCGAGCTGCGCAATGTGCGCCGCGCTTGGGCTTCATGTGCCTGACCGGCGCACCGTTTCGGAGCCGGTCATGTCAGATATTGACCCACAACTGCAAATGCTCGCAGAGCAGATTGGCGACCAGGTCGCAATCCGCTTGGTCGAGCGCCTTCGCCGGGGCGAGCTTCCTGTCGCCCCCGAATACCTGACCGCATTTCAGGTTGCCCAGCTTACCGGCTTCACGCCGAAGGGGCTGGAAACCATGCGCGCCAAGCGCATCGGCCCCAAATACATGAAGGTCGGAACCAGCGTCCGCTACCGTGCCACCGACGTGCGGGCATGGATGGACGCGGGAGGTGACGCATGAAGCACCTCCCATACGAAATGGCCGCCCCGGCGGGAACCGGAGCGGACCATATCGAAGCCAACCATCAAGAGGCATCTTCGCGCCCCAACCATCCCCTCGCAATCAGCGAATTGCCTTTCGCTCTCCTTTATGCAGCCGAACGCGCCGCCGAGTTTGCGGAAATCGTGTTCGATATGGACCGCGAATTTGAGGACGGGCTGGAGGACTGGGCAAGCCGTGTGCAGGCGCGTTGTTACGCACCTTACGCCAGTTTGTACCGCTGCCTGCCACCAAGCCTGCCAGATGAAGTGCGTCGCGAGGCCAAGAGGATTTTGGCCCATGGGTGAGGCGCTCTTGCACATGCCCAGCAGGCGCCCGCAGCAAAGCGAAACTCTGGAAGGCTTCGCCAAGCATGACCTGCATCCCGTTCCCTTGGCGCCAGCAAGTAAGAAGTTGCTTCGCCCTGGCAAGATGGCCGACCAGCGCTTTGCCGGAAACGAGCCTGGCGGCATCAACTACGGCATCGTCCTTGGCGATGCGAGTGGCGGCCTTGTCGATGTGGATCTCGACATGGCGGAAGCGCGCCAGCTTGTTGACGCTGTATTCGGCACCGGCACTGTCGCCTTCGGTCGCGCCGGTGCGACCACGCATCTGTTCATCCGGCACAATGGCGCGGCGCCCAAGCAGATGGTGTTCGAGTTCTCTGATAAGGAGGCCGCGCACCGCCTGCTTGGGCTGGAAGCGGGGTCGGATAACAAGTGTCGGGCCATCGAGCTCCGCGCGAGCGCGGGCCAATACACAATGGCGCCGCCCTCGATCCACCCCGACGGCGATTATTTGACCTGGCTGCCCGGCCGCTCCCTTGACGAAATCTCGCTGGACGAGCGCTGGGACTGGGACGAAATCGCGACGAAAGGGCGGCTGCTTGCCTTTCTCGCCGTCGTGCTGCGGCGGTGGCCGCGCGAGGAAGGCTCTGGCCGCCATGACCTAACCTTGGCGCTGACCGGCGCCCTCGTCCGCATGAACCTGGACGATGACGCGGTGGACGATCTTGTCTGGACCGTGCGGCAGGCCGCTGGCGATACACAGCGTCAGGAAGCTCGCCACGCTGGCGATACGCGCGCTAACCTCGATGCCGGAAACGAAGTGACAGGGATGCCTGCCCTGTTCAAGGGGCTCGGCATTTCCGAGCTGCTGGACGATGTGCGCGGCTGGTTCGGCACCACCTCTGGCCGGAAGGGCAAGAGCCCGAACGAACAGCCGTCGCCGCTCGATCTTGCACGGGCGCTGCTCGACGACCGGAAGGAGCCGCTGCTACGGTTTAACGGCGAGTGGCTGACCTATGCCCACGGCGCCTATCGGCAGCGCGAAGATGAAGGAATGCGGGCCGAGGTTTATCGCCAGTTCCCGACCTTCTCCAGCAAGGGTGTTAGCTGCGTGCTCGATGCGCTGCGGAGCTTGGTCTATTCCGATGCGACCAGGCTGACTCCGCCATGCTGGCTGGACGACCGCGCAGGCCCGGACCCGGCTTCGCTCTTGGTCCTGCGTAACGGTGTGCTCGACCTTGAGAATGGCACCCTGTCGCCGCACGATCCGGCGCTGTTTACCCGCAACGCGCTCGACTTCGATTATGAGCCCGACGCGCCCGCGCCCGAACGCTGGTTTGCCTTCCTGCGGGAAATCTGGCCCGGCGCCGACGAAGCCGACTGCCACGATGCGCTGCAACAGATGTTCGGTTATCTGCTGACGCCCGACACAGCGCAGCAAAAGGTTTTTGTGCTGGTCGGGCCGCCGCGTTCCGGCAAGGGCACGATCGGCCGCGTTCTGTTGCGCCTGCTCGGTCGGCACAACGTCTCGTCCCCTACGCTGAGCAGCCTGGCCGAACAATTCGGGTTGCAATGCCTCATCGGCAAACAGCTCGCGCTCGTTTCCGATATGCGGCTCGGCAACCGCACGGACACGGCGAAGGTGGCGGAAACTTTGCTGCGCGTTAGCGGCGAGGACGATTTCTCCGTCCCCCGCAAGCACATGAACGACTGGGCTGGCAGGCTGTCGGCTCGCTTCGTTATCATGTCGAACGAAGCGCCGTCGCTGAACGATCCGTCCGGCGCCCTGATGAGCCGTTACATCGTCTTGCAGATGCGGCAATCGTTCCTTGGCCGCGAGGATCGGAGCCTTGATGTGGCGCTTGCGGCGGAGCTGCCAGGCATCCTTAACTGGGCCATCGAAGGCTGGCGGCGGCTTCGTGCCGAAGGCCGTCTCGCGCAACCGGCGAGCTCGCTGGCGCTGGTGCAGGCGATGGATCGGCTGGCCTCTCCCATTAAGGCCTTTCTGGACGAAGAATGCGAGATGGGCGCCGACTTGTCTGTTGCGAAGGACGATCTCTACCGGCGCTTTAAGCACTGGGCCGAGGACGCCGATTACACCTGGAGGGGCAGCAAGGAGCTGTTCGGCAAGAACCTGCAGGCGGCTGTCGGGCAGCATATTCGCGAAACCCGGCCGAACGTCGGCGGAAAGCGGCAATGGGCATGGGCTGGCATCGGGCTTCGCCCCGGTCCGGGTTACGGCGGCCGGTCCGGGATAGGCCAGGGAGATGACCAATTCGGCGATGGTGGCTTGTTCGCCAGGGGAGACGACGATGTGCCGTTCTGAGGTCTTGGCGCCCTTCGGTCCGGGCAACGGTCTGGGTTCGGTCCGGGTTACGGTCCGAGCAAAACGCATGGATTTCCTAGGGAAGTCCAGGAAGTCCGGGTTGAGCAAACTCTCTGCAGGGGAAACAGAACACTCGAAAGGGAGGGAGAGAACAATAGGTGTAGCTAGTGCAATGCTAAATGCCCGGACCTCCCGGACCGGACGGACCGGCGCCGCTGCATCGGCTTCCCCTGGCATGGGCGTAGTGCCCGCCCACCCCGCGTTCTTGCTCCCTAAAAAAGAGAACCTGATGGCGGATCGCACCCCGAAAACACGTCTTCTGACAGCCCCCACGCTGCTGAGGCTCCCAACCTAGAGCCGTAACCCCATGGAAAAGTGTATGGAACATTTCATGAACATGGAAGTCGAACCGTCTAGCGAACCGCCTACGGGCAAGAAGGGGCGCAAAAGGCCCACCGGCCTGACCGTGCGCGATGCTTCCGGCATCGCCTTGCTGCCCCCGGCCTTGGACATTGTCCGCAACATGGCTCGGCTGGGCCACCCGGTGCCGTCCATCGCCGCCGCCTTGGGTGTGAGCCGGGAGACGCTGAACCAGTGCCGGAAGCGCCAGCCTGAGGTGGACGAGGCCTTTGCCCAGGGCAGGGCGGGACTGGAATTCGAGCTCGCCAGCAGCCTCGTGGAGGCGGCCCGCAAGGGCAACATCGTGGCGGCCATGTTCGCCCTCAAGTCGATGTTCGGCTACCGCGACAATGGCCAGACCGACACCGCCCCCAAGGTCGCGGTGCAGATCAACCTCCCGGCCGCGATGGAGGCCAAGGCCTACGCCGCGATGATCGAAGCCGAGCGCCAGCAGGGGAGCACGGCCGATGAGTAAGCTCACCACCCCGACGCCCTGGCAAGAGCGGGTGCTGGCCATCCCCGAAGACCTGAATATCGCCATGCTTGGTGGCCGTGGCTCCGGCAAGACGACTGCCCTGGCGCTGCTGGCCCTGCGGCACTGCGTCCAGTACGAGGACAAGGCCCGCGTCCTGATCCTGCGCGCCACCTACAAGAGCCTGGCCAACCTCTGGGACGAGCTCGAAGCGCTGTTCCGCGACGCTTTCCCCGGCGGCATCAGCAGCAACCGCGCTGACTTCATCATCCGCTGCCCGAATGGGGCCATCGTCACCCTGGGCAACCTCGGCCACAAGAAGGACGTGGCCAAGTGGCAGGGGCAGGAGGCGAACCTGCTGGCGGTCGACGAGATCACCAACTTCACCACCCTGCGTCACATCAACATGCTACGCGCCAACCTGCGCGGCCCGGCAGGCATCCCGACCCGCATGATCGTACTCGGCAACCCCGGCGGCCCGCTCCACGCCACCATCGCCCGGCTGCACGTCACCGGTCGCATTCCGTGGCGGCCATACGAGCTCGACGATGGCTCCCGCTGGGTGTTTGCGCCCTCGACCTACCTGGACAATCCGACCATCGACACCGAGCGCTACGCCCGGTCGATCATCGCGTCATCTGGCGGTGACCGCGCGCTGGCGGAAGCCTGGCTGAACAATAACTGGGCCGACCTGGCAGGCGCGTTCTTCGCGGACGTGTTTGGCGAGCACTGCATCATTCCCGACAGCACGTTCCGCGTCCCGCGCGGCCCGGTTTCGGAGCACGGCTGGTATAGCTGCGTCGCGCTGGACTGGGGCTGGTCGGCACCGACTGCTGCCATGCTCGCCATCCAGCCGCGCATCCCCGGCCTCATTGAGCCCGGTGGGCAGGTGTTCCCCAAGCATTCGTGGATCATTGTGGATGAGGTCCACAGCGCCCGCGCCGACGATCCGAACGCGGGCAAGGGCTGGCCGCCCCAGATGGTGGCCGAGGAAGTGCTGGCCGCCTGCGAACGCTGGAACGTCCGCCGGTATGGCGTGGGCGATGACGCGCGCGGCCTGCAGAACGACACGCTACTGGAACAGCTCAGCAAATACGGCCTGCAACTGGTCAAACCCCGCAAGGACCGCATTTCCGGCTGGGTGAAGGTGAAGGCCATGATGGCCGCCGCCCGCGATGGCGACCCCGACACGCCAGGCCTCTGGATTTCCGAGCGCTGCCGCTACGCGCTGGAAACCCTGCCGCTCCTCCCCCGCGACGACGTGCGCCTTGAGGACGTAGACACCACGGCCGCCGACCATGCCGCTGACGCCATTCGCTACCTCGTCAATTCCCCCGTGATGCTGGCCAGCCACGGGCGGATTTCCGCTGGCCACTACTGAGAAGGAAGCCAACCATGCCTACCCCCTTTGACGAAAGCACCCCGATCCGCGCCGATGTGCCACTGGGCCTGCATCCTGATAGCCTCATGGGGCTCAGTCAGACCCTCAATGCTGAAGGCACCCTGGGCGTCACCGTCCTGTCTGCCGCACGGGAGGGGTTGCGCCTCTGCTATGACCTGTTCGGCCGGATGAATGAAGCCGAACGGGACTTGCAGGCCATCGCCGATCCGGCCCGCCGTCGCCAGCACCCGGCGGAGGGAAGCGGCCGCACCGAGTACAGCGACAATGTGCGGATGAAGAACGGCAGGCCGACCCGCGTTGTGGATGCAGAGGAGTTCATCGTCGCCGCCGAAAAGGCCTTCGCCCGCGTCAGCCCGGCCATCGACCGGCGGTTGAAGGAGCTGGAAGGCTACCGCGATGCGCTCGCCACCCGCGTTGCCACGGCGCTTGATCACCCGGCGCGCAAGACGCCCGAAGGGCTCGCCCTGGCGGCCGAAGTGCGGGCGCATATCAAGGCCATGAAGAAGCCCGACGAGCGGATGCGGTTCGTGGCGCAGGCCGTCGATGCGGGCGATATCCCGACCGTGGCGGCGGTGCTCCATGCCCAGCCGTTCCTGTCCGGGTTTGACCCCGATACCCATGCGACGCTCCGCGCTCGCGCGGCGGCAAGGTTCGCCCCGGTAGACAGTGCCCAGCTTGCCGCCACCGAAACGGCCTTGGACCGTGTCACCGCGTCGGGAGCGGCGCTGGTGAAGCGTTACGGCGACATTCTGGCCCTGCGGAACGTCCCGGCCGCAAAGGCTGCCAAGAGCCTCAAGGCGCTGGCAGGGGCGGGCCGGTGACACGGCCCGATCCTATCTCTGTCATGCTGGCTGACGGCTACGTTGCCCACCATGCCACCGGGCCGAAGGTCGAAACGGCGGCAGAGCTGGGCATACGGCTAATTGGCGAAGCGCGCACCGCCGCGTTGGACCGGGCATTGGCCAACCTCGGCCGGGGCGTTGAGGCCCTGCAAGCCGACATCGACGTGTTCCAGGGCGATCCTGCCATGCACCTTCGTTACCTCGACGCGCGCGACGAGGCGCTGGCCCTGCATGGGGGGGAGCTCGGCTGGGAGCCTGAGCCGGAACCCGAACCCGACGATGAGGGGAGCGCGGAGCAGTGAGGAAGCCGGGCATCATCGCGGCCGATGCGCCGGGCACCGGCGTCAAGTATGGCAAGCCAGCCGAGCAAGAGCGGCCCTGCCTGCGCTGTCGCAAGCCCTTCATGAGTTACGGGCCCGGCAACCGCTTGTGCGCCGACTGTCGGACCCGTGACGTCAGCCCGTTCGAGCCGGGCTAGTCGCAGGCAGCGCGCACTTGCGTCGTCACGTCTTCTACGTCCGGCCAATCCCAGACCGAGTCACGAAGGTAGAATTTCCAGCTATTGGTCCGTTCGACATACGATGCATTCGCCAGCACCAAGTCGTAAGGAATGATTGCAGCCCGCTCGACCGAATAATCTTCCGAGAATATGACACCAGCGAGATAATCGAAGCCGCCCTTGTCCAAGTCTCGAATGGCGCTCAATTGCCGCGAAGAATTGTGGCGCGTCGGTCTTCTCGATTTCACCTGATACAGCCTTCCCGCAGAGCAAAGCGCATCAGCGCTCTTCGCGGAATTTCCCGCTTGGGTCCAACCAAAGGCCTTGCAAAACAGGTATTCCGCAAAGTCGCCCACGGGATTGTTTGAGCTACGGACGATCCCACGGTTACGAAGCTCTTCACCGATGGACGCGTGAAGGCGTAGCAATTCCGGCGGCGCTAAACTGGATAGTTGCAGCCTCATTCCTCACCCATCGCATCACAGCCGCCGGTCCTGAGTGCGACCAGTTTAACCGGCCCAAGAAATCGCGCAAGGAGTGGACGCCCCTCTGTCGATTCGCCAAAGTCCCGTGACACGAATCATCGGGGCTTCAATCAAATGGATTTCGCAAAGATCAAAGAAGAGGCGTTAACCCATTTCCATGAAGTTTTGCGGCCAGCCACGGCGCAGATTGCTGCAGAAGAGATTGACCACAAAGAAAAGGCAAAAAAGGTCAATGATATTGTTGCCTCGACATACAATGAACTTCGAGAAATCGCGCAAACAATTCAAGATAAGGACGTTAGGCAAAACACCCTTGTTGTGAACCAATATGCTTCGTGTGTAGCAAGCCTGGAATATCGGCATGCAGTATGGCCTTACGAATATATGGCCTTCTCACGCCGGGTAGGCGAGCTCTGGGAACGATTTTGCTGCACTTGCTGGGACGAGCCCTCACGCCCCGGAGTGCAACGAGTTGGTGAGCCGTCCTTTGCCGAGATCACAAGCGCATTGCAGAAGCGCTTGCCAGATGATCCCGAGGTCAAATCCGTTTTTGCCGATGTCTGGGAACTTGTTGGCGAAATCAATATGAAGGAAGACGAGGTATTCTCCGTCGATGATGTTCCGCACGTTGTTGATTTCAAGAGTGGGTTTGGCTCCAACGAAAAGGGGAACACGCTTCGCTTGATCGGGGTCGGGCGGGCATACCGCCTTTGGAACCCAGCCACGCAGCTATTTCTGCTGGTTAGACAGACTGATAATAACAACTATTTGGAAGTTCTAAAGAGGTCAAACCTCTGGCAAGTTCATTGTGGCGAAGAGGCATATAAGAAGATTGATGAACTCACCGGGGCAAACATCAACGACCTCCGCAAGGAAATCGTGAACTTTCAAGAAGACCTAAGCGAGAATTTTTTCAGGGACATTGATGGACAACTTGCGGACCTAAGATCCTATCTGGATTGGTGATCAAATAGAGAATCTATAAAATTCACCCTATCATCATATGTGCTTTCCCAGCCTTTATTTTTTGCGCGAGCGACTATCATGTCAGCTTCAATTTTTTTGCTGTTGCTGAATTTCGGAATCGGGAACCGCTTGATGTAATTTGCTGAATTGTTCGCAGAACTATTCAGAGCCATTTTCACTGCTGTGCTAACGCGATCGGAATTTAGATATATCAACAATGGGGCGATTAATGCTTCATCGTGGGGAAATACACCGACGACACCTTGGTCGAATATTGAATCCTGCATTAGAGAAGCCGAAATCCGACCTGATGTTACCATAGGTATAGCCAGTCCGCGCTTGAAATAGAAATTGGAGTTCTGCAGCCGCGCCTTCTTGTTAGATGCATAAAACTCTACAGCTTTTTTTGACCAATTTATCGCCCACGCGGTGGTCTCTAGGGGTTGGCGATGGCCGCCCTTTATCAAAGGTACGTAATGCGGACCCGACAGAATCCCCGTCTTCTGCTCGTCGACGCTTAGCTGGGTCTCCCTGACATTACCGCCCCACTCGATTGGATGGCCAACTCCACGAACCTTCCCTAGTTCGCTAGAGAACCCGCACCAGCGTAAATTGTCTCCTGAATATATACCTGTTCGGCATTCTGCGATCTCGCCAAGCGTCGTCTCAAAACTATCATGCTTGAGCGCAGCCTTCCGTGCCGGATGCGACCAGCCGCTTTCGACAGTGGCTATAAGTTCTTCGCCCCTAACTTCCTGACCATCATCGGCGAACGATTTCATACTCAACGGCTCTGTTGAGGCTTGGGCATCAACCCATATAATCTTATCGTCAGAGAGTACGGACCTCCCATTCCCGGCAATTATGCAAAGGCTTCCGTAGCCAAAGTTGACGGTCTCAAATCGGCTTGAACGAAATTGAATGATATGCGTCGGCGCACCATGCTTCAAAATCAGCTTTCGGAGAGATTTGTGATAAGCTGAATGCAGAAAGGTATCCGGAATGATAAAGACATATCGACCATCCCCTTTAAGAAGCTGCAAAGAGAAGTGCAGGAATAGTCCGTAAGACTCCCTCGCGTAAACATCTGGATGAATTGACTTTATTAAAGAGCGATATTCCTTACTCATTTTGAGACCAAATGGCGGATTTGCAATGATCGCATCATACTCGCGCTCAAGAATTGTAAATCTTTCCAGAGGGTTTGATACGAAAAGGTCAATAAAGTCCGCCTGCCTCGCTTTTACCCAGGCTGGGAAATTTCTCTCCAAATAGGTTACACTCGTTTCCGAGACGTCAATCGCATCTAGCTTTCGGGGGATGCCGCATAGAGCAGATATGAACGCCCCACGTCCGGCCGATGGCTCTAATACCAACTTGCCGTTAACGTCTCCGAGCAGCGCGGTCATCAGGTCTCGGAGCTCTGGGGCCTCCGTATAATGTTCCTGCAGAGATGGTGCATTTGCGACAGAGGAGAATCGTTGTGTCATAATCCATTCGTTAACTCGCTCTCCGAGGAAAGCTCGCAAAATCTGCCGCTAGTGGCGTGGCGACCCCGGCGTGACTCGAACACGCAACATCCTGCTTAGAAGGCAGGTGCTCTATCCAGTTGAGCTACGGGGCCCCAATACGGTTCGCTACACGGTTCGCTGGAACACCGGCAACGGCTAACCTACAATACTCCCATCCTTTTCGCGACCCAGACCCTCCGCTTAGAAGGCGGGTGCTCTATCCAGCTGAGCTACGGGCGCTTGCACCAAGGCTGTGGAGGGCGCGAATAGCGCGGTTTGCGCGGGGCGCAAAGCAAGATAAGCAGGGGGGCGATGACCGAACCTGCCCAAACCGACGCCACCCCCGCCCCTGTCAGCGCCGCGAGCGTGCGGCATTTCCGCTATTACGACATCGTCATGGCGGCGTTCGTGGCGATCCTGCTGCTCAGCAACATCATCGGGGCGTCGAAGCCCAGCTATATTCCGCTGCCCGACGGCAGCCAGTGGGCGTTCGGCGCCGGGGTGCTGTTCTTTCCGATCAGCTACATCATCGGCGACGTGCTGACCGAGGTCTATGGCTATGCGCGCGCGCGGCGCGTGATATGGACCGGCTTCGCGGCGCTCGCCTTCATGGCCTTCATGGCATGGGTCGTCGTGTCGCTGCCGGCCGCCGAGGGCTGGCCGGGGCAGGAGAGCTATGAATTCGTGTTCGGCAACAGCTGGCGCATCGTCATCGCCTCGATGCTCGCCTTCTGGGTCGGCGAGTTCGCCAACTCCTATGTCCTCGCGCGCATGAAGATCTGGACCGGCGGGCGCTTCCTGTGGATGCGCACGATCGGTTCGACCGTCGTCGGCCAGGGGCTCGACAGCCTGATCTTCTATCCGCTCGCCTTTTACGGCCTCGCGGGCTGGCCGCCCGGACAACTGATGCAGGTCGTGCTGTCGCAATGGCTGATCAAGACCTTGTGGGAAGCGGCGCTGACCCCGGTGACCTATGTCGTCGTCGGCACGCTCAAGCGCCGCGAGGGGGTCGACGTCTATGACGAGGGCACCGACTTCAGCCCGTTCAAGGCGAAGGTCTGACCGCCGCGATGGACGCCGCGACGGCCTCGGCCTTGTACCAGCAGGTCAAGCTCGTGCTGATCGAAGGCAGCGGGCTCGGCAAGGATGCGCTGCATATCTACGCCGGCATGACGGTCTATCTCGCCGTGCGGCTGGGGCTGCGGCGGCTGGCGTGGATGGCGTGGATCGCGGTCGTGATCGCGGCGCTGGTCGACGAATGGCTCGATATCGAGGGCGAATATCTGCGCGGAAGGCTCGCGCCCGAACCGGGGCACTGGCACGATATCTGGAACACCGCCTTATGGCCGGGGGTGCTCGCGCTTGCCGAACGCCGGTGGCCGCGGCCGGGCGCCGCGCCCGGATCAGGCAAGCACGCCGAGCGCAGCCTCGAACAGGCGTAGCCCATCGGTGCCGCCATGCGCGCGGTCGATCGCGCGCTCGGGGTGCGGCATCATGCCGAGCACATTGCCCGCATCGTTGAGTACGCCCGCAATGTCGCGCGCCGAGCCGTTGACCGGCGCGGCATAGCGGAAGGCGACACGCCCCTCGCCTTCCAGCCGGTCGAGCGTCTCGGCATCGGCGAAATAATTGCCGTCGTGGTGCGCGACCGGGATATCGATCGCCTCGCCCGCCCGGTAGCCGGCGGTGAACAGCGACTGGCTGTTTTCGACCGTCAGCGGCACGGTGCGGCAGACGAAGTTCAGCCCCGCGTTGCGCATCAGCGCGCCGGGGAGCAGCCCGGCTTCGGTCAGCACCTGGAAACCGTTGCACACGCCGAGTACCGGCACGCCGCGCGCCGCGGCCTCGCTCACCGCGCCGAGGATCGGCGAACGCGCCGCCATCGCGCCCGAACGCAGATAGTCGCCGTAGGAGAAGCCGCCGGGCAGCGCGATGAAGTCGATGCCGCCCGGCAGTTCGCTGTCGCGGTGCCACACCATCGCGGGAGCGTGGCCGGTGACGGTTTCGAGCGCGACCGCCATGTCGCGGTCGCAGTTGGAGCCGGGAAAGACGATGACGGCGGTCTTCATGGCTCGGGGTCCCTTCAGGCGCGCTGGATGCGGTAGTTTTCGATCACGGTGTTCGCGAGCAGCTTCGCGCACATCGCGTCGAGATCGGCGTCGGAGACGCCGTCGGCGACCTCGAGTTCGATGAAGCGGCCGGCGCGGACATCCTCGACGCCCGCGAACCCCAGCCCTTCGAGCGCATGGTGGATCGCCTTGCCCTGCGGGTCGAGCACCCCCGGTTTCAGCGTCACATAGATGTTCACCTTCATAGGGGGACTTTCATGGGGCGGACCTTTGCTGCGAGCGGCGGGAAGATGGGCGCGCCTATGCCCGCGAATCACCTGCGGGGCAAGGGGGCGGGCGCGGGCGGCGCGCCGGGAAAATGCGGCTGTCCGGAATGCGAACCAGTCGCAACTTTCCTGTTGCGAGTCCGTCGCACTATCCCTACATCGGCCTTGTTGAGAGGGATTCGCATATGGTCGTCTGTGTCTGCAACGCAATAAGGGAAAGCCAGCTGCGCGACGTCGCGCGCAATGGCCAGTTGCGCTGCGCCAAGGCCGCCTATGCGCAACTGGGTCGCAAACCCAAGTGCGGCCAGTGCCTGTCATTCGCTCGCAATATCATCAGCGAAGTCGCCGCGACCGCCTGATTTTTCTCGGTTTTCCGCCATTTTTGACCTTGGCCTGACGGGGCCGGGGCGCGTATAATGCGCCCACCCCATTCCCAAGACAAAAAGACAGGACGGACATCATGAAGGGCGACGACAAGGTCATCGATTTCCTCAACGAGGCGCTGAAGAACGAGCTGACCGCGATCAACCAATATTGGCTGCATTACCGGATGCTCGACAATTGGGGCGTCGCGAAGCTCGCGCATTTCGAGCGCGAGGAATCGATCGACGAGATGAAGCACGCCGACAAGCTGGCCGACCGCATCCTCTTCCTGGGCGGCCTGCCCAATTTCCAGATGCTGGGCCGCCTGCGCGTCGGCGAGACGGTCGAGGAAATCCTCAAGGCCGACCTCGCGCTCGAGGAAGAGGCGATCCCGCTGCTGAAGGATGCGATCGCGCATTCGGAAAGCGTGCGCGACTATGTCAGCCGCGACCTGTTCGCCGACATCCTCGAAAGCGAGGAGCATCATGTCGACGAGCTGGAGAAGCAGTTCGAGATGATCGAGCGCATGGGGCTGGAAAATTATGTCCAGCTGCAGTCGAAATCGGTCGGGGACGATTGATGATTTATCCCCTCCCCTTCGGGGGAGGAATTCGATAAGAATTTGGCGATGATGTCTTTTGCAGACTCAGGACGGGAATGACCGCTTTCGGGCGGAAGCGGACGCAGGCTTATCGGCGGCACCGAAGGCGCAGTGCGCCGACGTGAGTGAGATTGATTTCGCACAAAGGCACAAAGGCACGAAGAGGGCCGTTCGCGGCCGAAAGGCCGCCTTTTCATCGGCGTCGACGCTTTGACGAGGTCGAAGAGGTAAAGCCGCTTCGCGGCAAGCACGACATCTTCGTGCCTTTGTGCCTTTGTGCGAAACATAATATCCGCCCCATCAGCCTCGAACAACGCTTGCTGAGCGCGTCGCCAAACATCCGCCTAACCCGATCCCGACGGGCCGCTTGGGTTTGCAAAGGATATAATCGCCAAAAATTCACAGGTGCCCACGGGCGCCTCTTTTTTTGCTTGTCTTTGAGAATAATTCTCAATAGCAAAGTGAGGCAGTCCCCTCCTGCTAAGCCGCTGCACCATGCAGCGGTCGACGGCTTTTTCCGGATCCGGCCCGGGATTGCGCCAATCAACCGGACCGCACGGGAAAGGGACGCGACCCATGGAATCGAGCACGCTGATCCGCAGGCTGACCGAACAGCCGCTGATCCGCGACCTGCCCGTCGATGCCGCCCAGGCCGTGCTGGCGCTCCGCTATTGCATCCTCTGCCGCCGCAGCGAACGCGACCCGATGCCCGAACTCGAACGGCGCTGGGGCAATATCCTCGCGGCGCGGCGCTTTCGGCTGGTGGTCGAGGCGATCGGCCACAGCTGGCCCGACCCCTTCGCCGTCGCCCCGCCCTGCTGCCCGCGCGTCAGCTTCGACGAGAGCCTGCTCGCGGCGATGATCGGCGCCTCCGGCCGCCGCGACCGCGCGCGGTTCGACGTGCTGACGGGCGAGATGCTGGGTAGCGATGCACGCGAGATGATCTTTGTCGCGCTCGAGAATTTCCTCCGCGCACGAGCGCCGGGCATATTACCGACGCGCGACTGAACAGCACGGAAGTCTGGAGGCTGTCCTGTTCGGGCGGAATCGCTCAGGGCTACGGTTCAGTTTAAACAGGACGATTCTAGCGCGGGGACGCTCCGCCGATCGCCTGGCGGATCGCCGCCAGCGGCGCGCCGTCGTCGAACCGCACACCCCGGCCATCGCCGATCACGCCCAGCGAGGCGAACAGCGCCGGCAGGTCGACCGGCGCCGCCGCGTCGCGCATCTCGGCGTAAAGCACTGACAGGATGCCGGTGCCGGTCGCCCGGTCTCCGACGGCGGCGATCCGCTCCATCGTCGACGCCGTCCGGTTGCCGCCACTGGCCGCGTTGATCGCGCGAAAGGCATGCTCGACGCCCATTTTGCCCCGCGTCGTCCGGCGAATACGAACATCGGCGAGCAGCCAGAAGATCGCGCCGCCCCAATAGGTCCGTCCCCAGGTGGAGGTGTGGTCGAGCCCCGCGTCGCCCGGCGCGGGCAGGCCCTGCGGCATGCCCCGCACCATTCCGCGCCACAATTGCTGCTGCGACAGCTTGCCGAGCCGCGCGCGGGCGACCGGCTCGGCATAGGTCGCGCTGCCTTCGAGCGCCCAGAACTGGTTGGCGGGCAGGGTGGGCAGCATCAGGTGCAGCATTTCGTGCACCATCACCCAGTCGCGCGCATAGGTCGCGGCATCGGCACCGCGCCCGACGGCAACGCGGATCGTCGAACTGCCATAGCCCCAGGTCGTCGCGCGGCCGACGCGGCGCCCCTCCTGCGCGACGATCAGCAGCGACAGGCGCGGGACCGGAAAGCGGCCACCGAGATAGGCGGCGACCGTCTCCGCGCTGCCGCGCACCCAAGCCAGCGCCGGGGCGCGGTCGAAACCGGGTGCGCCATCGGCAAAGACGATGTCGATCGCGCCGCCCGCGACCTCGATCGTCACCGGCAGGTCCGATTTCAGCCCTTCGCGGACCTGCCGCAGGCGGCCGTAGCGCGGCGCCTGCGCCCATGCGGGGCCGAGGGTTCCGATCGCAACGGCCGGAGCGAGCGTCGCCAACAGCGCGCGGCGCGAGAGCAGGGAGCGGCTGCGGACTTCAGGCACGCGAAAGCCGCCGCCTACGTCACTGCGCGGCGGCCGTTCCCGCGGAACCCGCCTTGTCGCTCACTGCCTTGATGACCAGCGCCTTGTCGTCCGTGAGATAGCGTTTGGCGAGCGCCTGCAGTTCGGCCGGCGTCGCCGCTTCGACTTCGGCGATACTCTTGCGGCTGCGGTCGAGCCGCGCTTCCTTGCTCGTCGCGGCGGCCACATAGGGAATCCAGTAGCCATTCTCGCGCCGCGCCTTGGTCATCGCCTCCAGCATCGGCTTGCGCGCGCGGTCGAGCAGGTCCGCATCGACCGGCGCGTCGCGCAATTCGCCGGCGATGCGGAGGATCGCGGCGCGGGTGGTCGCGATATCCTTGTAATCGATGTTGCTCGCCGCGAAGAGATGCCCATAGCCGGGGAAATCGTCGGACAGGCTGGCCCCCGCACCGGGGCTGTAGCTTTCGCCGAGCTTTTCGCGCAATTCCTCGGTCAGCATCAGCTGCATCACCCGCGACAGCAGCTGCAGCCGCATCGCCTCGGCGAGGTCGCTGTCGTCGCGCGCGGGCCAATAGACGCGCAGTTCGGCCTGTTCGGCGGGCCCCTTGTGGATCAGCGTGCGCTCGCTGCGGTCCTGCGCATATTCGCGGATGCGCGCCTCGGGCCGCGGGTCGAAGGCGGGCCGCCGTTCGGGCAGCGCCCCGAAGGTCGCGGCGATCGCGTCGATCGCTGCCTGTTCGTCGATGTCGCCGACGACGCCGATCTCGATCGCGCCATGTTCGAAGCTGTCGGCGACCGCCGGCTTCAGACTGGCCCAGTCGAGCGCCAGCATCTTGTCGAGCGGCGGGGTCGTCGCGCGCGGATCATTGTTGGCGAGGATGCCGCCGGCGTCGCGGCTGAGCACCGCGCCCGGCGTCGCGTCGTTCGCGGCATATTGCTGCGGCAGGATGCGGCGGATCAGTGCCAGCCCGTCGGGGCGGTAGCCGGGGTGGGTCAGATACGCCGCCATCAGCTGCGCCTGCAGCTGGAAATCGCCGGGCGAGGTGCGCGCGGTGCCGCCGAAGCTGTCGGTCGCGCTGCCGACGCTGCCGCTCACCGTGCGCCCGGCGAGGATCGTGCTCAGCTCGTCGCGGCTGTGCGCCTCGAGTCCGCCGACGCTGATCGAGCCCGCGAGCGCGACGCGCGTCGGGTCCTCCTTTGTCGCGAGCAGGCTGCCGCCGTCCACGCGCAGCGCCAGATAGACGGTATCCTTCTGATAGTCGGTCCGCTTGATGTTGAGCATGACGTTGTTCGCGAAGCGGAGGCGGCGGATGCCGAGGTCCTCGATCCGCGTGTCGCTGACGACCGTCCCCGGCGTGCCGAAATCGGTATAGGCGAAGGCGGCGCTGGCCGCGGCGGCGGGCGCGGCGACCGCGACCCGCTGCGACGCCTGGAGCGCCGCGAGGATCGCGTCGGTGCCGCCCTCGATCGGCGTCTTCGACGTCACGCGGACGAGCGGGGCGCCGAGCCCGGCGAGGCGGTTGCGGAAGGCCGCGCTGACCGCTTCGGCGCTGAGCGAGGGCGCGGCCGCCTCGAACAGCGCCTGCGCGGTTTCGGGGCGGACGACGACGAAATCACCCTTGGCCGCCTCGACCAGCACATTGGCGAGATTCTCGCTGCGCCGCGTATCGACCCCCGCAACCGCATTCTTCAGCGCGGTGCGGCGGTTGGCGAGCTGTTCGTCGACCTCGGCCTGGGTGAAGCCGTGCTGCGCGGCGCGGCGCCATTCCTGTTCGATCAGCGCCTGCGCTTCGCGCCACGCCCCTTCTTTGGCGGTCGCGCCGATCGTCACCTGGTCGAAGACGTCCCAGCCGTTCGCATCGCCGAAATAGCCGTTCAGGATCGGCGAATCCTCAGCCAGCGCCAGTTTGGCGAGGCGGCGCGAAACGATCGCCTCGCCGATGCCCTCGGCCAGATCCTTCGCGCGCTTCGCCTTGGTATCGGGCAATTTCACCCATGGCTTGAACGCGGTGATCGTCACCCCGTCGGCGATCGCGGGATCGACGAAGTCGTCGGCGGCCGACGGACGCCGGTAATCGATCGTGCCGAGATCGGGGTCGGCGCCCGCGGGGCCGCGCCCCGTCCAGTCGCCGAAGCGCGCCTTGATCTTCGCCTCGACCGCCGCCGGGTCGAAATCGCCGACCATCACCAGCGTCGCGCGCTCGGGGCGGTAATAGCGGTCGTACAGGTCGCGGATGCGCGCCGCGGGGGCCGACTGGATCACCTCGACCGTGCCGACCGGGATGCGGTTCGGGGCGATGACGCCCTTCATCTGGAAATCGAGCTGGTCGATCAGGCTGCGCAGCTGATAGGTGTCGCGCGCGCGCCGTTCGGACAGGATGATGCCGCGTTCGCGGTCGACCGCCGCCGGATCGATCGTCAGCTCGCTCGCGGTCTCGCGCATCAGCATCAGCCCGGTATCGACCAGGTCGTCGGAGGCGTTGGGCAGGTCGAGCTGATAGATGGTCGCGTCGAAACCCGTCTGGGCATTGGTATCGGCGCCGAAGGCCAGCCCCTTGCGTTCGAGCAATTTGACCATTTCGCCCTCGGGCACATTGGTCGATCCGTTGAACGCCATATGCTCCAGGAAATGGGCAAGGCCGCGCTGGTCGTCGGCCTCGGCGAAACTGCCGACGTCGAAACGCATGCGGATCGACACGCTGTCCCTGGGCGTGCTGTTCTTCAGCAGCGCATATTTCATCCCGTTGGGCAGCACGCCGAAGACGATGTTCGCATCGACCGGCACGTCGCTGGCCGCGAAGTTCCACGCGCGCGCGGCGTCGGTCTGGGGATTGGCGGCCGCGGCGGCGGGCGGCGCTGCCGGTGCCGGATCGGCGGAAAAGGCCGGGCCGGTCGTGGCGAGGAGCAGGACGAGGGGCGAAAGCGCGAGCGTGGCGCGCCGGATCGGGCGGGATGTCATCGCACCGGTCTGGCGGCGGTCGCGAAGCGGGTCAAGCGCCGGTCAACCGGCCGGCACGGCGCTTTCGACAGACGACATGGGATCTCGCGCGCTCGCCTTGCGGCGGAAGCCTCAGCTGCCCTTCTTCTTCCGGTGGCTGTCGAGGTCGAGTACCGCATGGTCGCCGCCCTCGGGGAGCAGGCCGAGGCGGCGCGCGACCTCCTGATAGGCTTCGACCTCGCCGCCGAGGTCGCGGCGGAAGCGGTCCTTGTCGAGCTTTTCGTTGGTCGTCATGTCCCACAGGCGGCAGCCGTCGGGGCTGATCTCGTCGGCGAGGATGATGCGGCTGAAATCGCCCTCGTAGAGACGGCCGAATTCGAGCTTGAAGTCGACGAGGCGGATGCCGACCGCGGCGAACATGCCCGACATGAAATCGTTGATGCGGATCGCCATGTCCTGGATGTCGTGGAGCTCGTCCTGGCTGCACCAGTTGAAGCAGGCGATATGCTCCTCGGCGACGAGCGGGTCGCCGAGCGCGTCGTCCTTGTAGCAATATTCGATCAGCGTGCGGGGAAGCTGCGTCCCCTCCTCGATGCCGAGCCGCTTCGACAGCGTGCCCGCGGCGACGTTGCGCACGATCACCTCGATCGGCACGATCTCGACCTGGCGGATCAGCTGCTCGCGCATGTTGAGGCGGCGGATGAAGTGCGTCGGCACGCCGATGTTGCCGAGCAGCGTGAAGACATGCTCCGAAATGCGGTTGTTGAGCACGCCCTTGCCACTGATCGTGCCCTTTTTCTGCGCGTTGAACGCGGTCGCATCGTCCTTGAAATACTGGATCAGCGTGCCCGGTTCGGGGCCTTCGTAGAGGATCTTGGCTTTGCCTTCGTAGATCTGGCGGCGACGGGCCATGGCTGCGTACTTTCCTGTGCGTCAAAATAGCTGGCCCCGGCGAATACGACTCATCAAGAGGCGCGGCGCCGGGGCGGTTCGGGCGGCCTATAGCGGCAAAGGCCGGGCGCGTCACCAGTCACGTCGCCCCCGCGCAGGCGGGGGCCGCAGTCGGCCTGTTTCCATGCTGCTGCGTAAACCGATTGCGGCCCCCGCCTGCGCGGGGGCGACGATCCCATTTACGTCTTTACGCTTACGTAAACCAGAGCTTGCCTTCGCGCGCGTCGCTTGCGACCATGGCCGCAAAGACAAGGAGAGAGACATGAGCTTCGAAGAGATTCGCCTCGACCGGCACGAGGGCATCGCGCTGCTGACGCTGTACCGGCCCGGCCGGATGAACGCCTTCACCACCACGATGATGACCGAGATCGTTGCAGCGCTCGACGAATGCGACGCCGACGACGGCGTGCGCGCGGTGGTGTTCACCGGCGACGGCGACCGCGCCTATTGCGCCGGAGCGGATCTTGGCGGCGGCGCCGCGACCTTCGATTACGACAAGCGCACCGACAAGGCGGCGCTGCTGCCCGAGGGCGTCGCGGCGAGCCCGGTCGCCGAGGACGGCACGATCGACTGGTCGCACCCGCTGGTCCGCGACGGCGGCGGACGCGTGTCGATGCGCATCTTCGAGGCGAAGAAGCCGGTGATCGGCGCGATCAACGGCGCCGCGGTCGGCATCGGCGCGACGATGACGCTGCCGATGGACGCGCGGCTCGCGAGCGAGACCGCGCGCTACGGCTTCGTCTTCGCGCGCCGCGGCATCGTGCCCGAAGCGGCGTCGAGCTGGTTCCTGCCGCGCCTCGTCGGCATCCAGACCGCGCTCGACTGGTGCTATTCGGGCCAAGCTGATCCCCGCCGCCGAAGCGCAGGAAAAGGGGCTGGTGCAGTCGGTCCATGCGCCGGGCGAACTGGTCGATGCGGCGATCGCGAAGGCGCGCGAGCTGACCGAGGGCAGCGCCCCCGTGTCGGTCGCGCTGACCCGCCACATGATGTGGCGCATGCTCGGCGCGCCGCACCCGATGAGCGCGCATCGCTGGGACAGCCGCGTGATCTTCGCGCGCGGGCGCAGCCCCGATGCCGCCGAGGGCGTGACCAGCTTCCTCGAAAAGCGCGCGCCGAATTTCACCGCGAGCGTCGCGAACGATTATCCGTCGTTCGGCGAGTGGGAGGATGCGCCGCCTTATGGCTAATATCCTTCTCCCCTTGGGAGAAGGATAGGGAGCCTTGGCGCACAGCGCCTAGGCGAACTTGGATGAGGGTATCTGCCATCGCCTATCCACGGGACCGGCAATCCCCTCACCCAGCTTCGACTAACCAGCAAGCTGGCAAGTCTTCGCAACCCTCTCCCGATGGGAGAGGGATTTATACCGCCTCGTAAACCCGCTTCCCGCGCCGCACGGTCATGCTGTGCGTGCCCTTCAGCGCCAGCGACTTTTCGCGGATCGTTTCCATGCTGTGCCAGTGGGCGGCGACCTTGTCCGGCGTGATCGCGACCGACACATAGCCGCGGTCCTGCGTGTTCGCCCATTGGAGCTGCGGCGACGAGGCGCGCAGGGCAGCGACGCGGACGTCGTCGGAAATGTCCGGCGTGTACGCCTCGAACCCCGGCGAGGTGACGCTGTGGCCACCGATCTCGACGCCGGCGGGCCGCCCGTCATGGTCCAGGTCGAACGCCCAGCCGTTGTGGCTGTCGCCCGCGAGCATCACCAGATCGGCGTCCGCTGCCTGCGCTGCGCCGAGCAGCTCGGCCGCGCGCGGCGGGATAGCCATCCCACGCGTCCATGTTGAGCGGCAGCCCCGCCTTCGCGGCGAGCTGCGATGCCGCGACACGGCGGCGCACCGCCTCGGGCGGATTGGCCCCGAACCAGCCCGCCGATTCGGGCGGGGTGTGGAGCGTGCCGGTGACGATCTGCTGCGCGCAGACCTGCCAGCGCGTGCCCGCCTTCGTCGAGGTGGCAAGCCCGCCGAACAGCCATTTCTCCTGATCGCCGCCGAGCAACTGGCGCGCGGGGTCGCGATAGGCCGTCTCGGCGAAGGCCTTGAGCTTCGCCGCGGCATCGCCGCCGCCCGCGACGATCTCGTCGATCTCGAACGGGCGGTCGCGGCCCGTCACGCGCGTTTCGGGAAGGAAGACCGTCGCGAGGTCGCCGACCTGATAGTCGCGCCAGCGCGTGTCGGCGACCGGCATCCATTCGCCATGCGCGCGCTCGGCGGCCGCCATGCGGTCGGCCCAGCTGCCCTCGCCCTCATTGTGATTTTCCGCCCCGCCCTTCCATGTGTCGTTGGCGAATTCATGATCGTCCCATTGCGCGATCATCGGGAACAGCTGGTGCAGCCGCTGCAAATCGGGGTCGGCGCGATAGGCGGCGTAGCGCAGGCGATAGTCGGCGAGCGCGACGATCTCGTGCGACGGCTGGATCTCGCGCCCCGGCAGGGCCTGTCCGCGCGCCGGATAATTGCCCGCGGGATATTCGTAGAGATAGTCGCCGACATGGACGACAAGGTCGATGTCGCTGCGCGCCGCCGCGTGGCCATAGGCGTTGAACCAGCCGAAGGGCAGGTTCGAGCAGGAGAAGAGCGCCAGGTTGAAGGCGCCGGTCCGTCCCTGCGGCAGGGTGCGGGTGCGGCCGGTGAGCGACTTCGTCCCGTCGGGCGCGACGAAGCGATAGAAATACCAGCGGCCGGGTTCGAGCCCGTCGACCTTCAGCTTGGCGCAATGGTCGTTCGCCCCCTCGGCATGGGCGGTGCCGCCGCCAACGATGCGGGTGAAATCGCTGGTTTCGGCGACTTCGACGGTCAGCGCGCTGTCGTTTGCGGCGGCATAGCGCGTCCATAGCAGCACCGAATTGGGGCCCGGCTCGCCGCTCGCCACGCCATGGGTGAAGCCCTGCGCCATCATCGCGCGCGCCGCGCCCGGCAGCGCCAGCGCCGCGAGCCCGGCGGTGCCGAGCTGGATCAGCAGCCGGCGTTCGATCTCACCCCAAGGCCCGTGCATCGCAGTCTCCCTTTGTCGGTCGCGGGGTCTCTGCCCGGCTTTGATGACGGTATGATTATCCCATCGTGCCGAGCGCCAGCAACAGCAGCATGAAGGTGATGACCGCAAAGAGGCTGAAGAAGAGGAGCAGGGTCGTCCGCACGAGGGCGCCGAACCGCGACGAGCGATAGGCGCCGCGCAACTGGCGATACATGTGGAAGGGCACATAGAAGATCGCGATGAAGGTCGCGACCTCGCCGAAGATCGTCAGGTTGAGCAGCCGCACGACGACGAACAGCAGCAGCATGAACGAAATCGAGTAAGTGACGAACACGAAATGGTCGTAGGTGTGGAACCGGCGGCTGAACGGATAGAGCAGCCACATGAAGGGCAGCGACAGCGGGATCAGCGCCCAGGCGAACTTATAGGCGTTGGCCTGGAGCTTGTAGAGGATCAGCGCCGGGTTCGCGAACGCCTTTTCGAGACCATGGTCGATGAAGGGCACGCCGGTATCGACCTTGTTGCGCGAGATGAAATCGGCGCCGGTCATCACCTGCTGCCTGGGGTCCTCCAGCACCGGCGGCCCCGCGGCACGGTCGGCGGCGCGTTCTTCCCTGCTGCGGCTGCGCGAGACGCCGAGATAGTCGGCGCTCTTTTGCAGCGTGTCGCGTTCGTCCTGCAGCGCCTGGCGCGTCGTCGCCGGCACATCCTTTTTCGCCAGCGCCGCGTCGATGCGGTCGACTTCGGCCTGCATGCTGTCCTTGATCGCGGCGGTGCGCGTCTGTTCGGCCGCGGCCTTGCTGAGTTCCTCGCCCAGCCCGCCGCCGCTGCCGACCATCGCCAGCACCGCATAGGTCAGGAAGACGGCGAACAGGAACAGCGCCAGCGGCGAGATGAAGCGCGCCCGCTCGCCATGGATATAGCGGCGCGTCAGGTCGCCCGGCCGCCAGGCAAGCAGCGGCAGCGTGTTCCAGATCTTGCCCTCGAAATGAAAGATCGCGTGGACGAGATCGTGGCCGATCGCGCCGAAGCTGCGGTGGACGTCGGCCTTTTGCCCGCATCGGTGGCAGTGCGGGCCGGTCAGGCTGGTGCCGCAGTTGAGGCAGCGCGCCGGGCCCGGGCCATGCGCACCGCCGCCATGGCGCGGTTCGACCGCCCGCGCCGCCAGCCCCGCGGTCACCGCCGCGCCGATGCCTTCGATGTCCCCTGTCATGACGCCTAGGTAGCAGCGCGCGCGGCGGGCGCAACGGGGACTTTCACCGCCCGCGCAAAGCATGATAGGGCGCGCGCATGACCGCCAAAGCCCACACCCTGTCCGCCGTTCCCGATGCCGACACGCTGATCGCCGGCATGGGCGCGCGTGCGCGCGTCGCCGCCAAGGCGCTGGCGGTGGCGCCGACCGCCGAAAAGGCCGCGGGCCTGCGCGCGGCGGCGAAGCAGCTCCGCCTGCGCTCCGACGCGATTCTCGACGCCAACCGGCGCGACATGGCGGCGGGCAAGGATGCCGGCCTGTCGGCGGCGATGCTCGACCGGCTGCGGCTCGACGCCGACCGGGTGGGCGCGATCGCCGACGCGGTCGAGGCGGTCGCCGCGCTGCCCGACCCCGTCGGCATGGAAATCGACCGCGCCGTGCGCCCCAACGGCCTGGCGCTGAGCCGCGTGCGCGTGCCGCTCGGCGTCGTCGGCATCATCTATGAAAGCCGCCCCAACGTCACCGCCGACGCCGCCGCGCTCGGGCTGATGTCGGGCAATGCGGTGATCCTGCGCGGCGGCAGCGAGGCGGTGAACAGCAACCGCGCGGTTCACGCCGCGCTCGCCGCCGGCCTCGCCGAAACCGGCCTGCCCGCCGACGCGGTGCAACTGGTGCCGGTGCAGGACCGCGCCGCGGTCGGGGCGCTGCTGCGCGCGCAGGGCCTGATCGACATCATCATTCCGCGCGGCGGCAAGGGCCTCGTCGCGCGCGTGCAGGACGAGGCGCGGGTGCCGGTGCTCGCGCATCTCGACGGGATCAACCATCTCTACATCGACGGCGCCGCCGATCCGGCCAAGGCGGTCGCGCTGGCGGTCAACGCCAAGATGCGCCGTACCGGCGTCTGCGGTGCGGCCGAGACGATCCTGATCGACCGCGCCTATCCCGCCCCGCTCGGCCTCATCGACGCGCTGATAGCGGCGGGATGCGAGGTGCGCGGCGACAAGGACATCGCGGCGCTCAGCCCGCATGTCACGCCCGCGAGCGCCAACGACTGGGACTGCGAATATCTCGACGCCATTGTGACCGTCGGACAAGTGGACGGCCTCGCGGGCGCGCTCGCCCATATCGACGCGCATTCGAGCAAGCACACCGACGCGATCGTCACCGAGGATGCCGGCACCGCCGAACGTTTCCTCGCCGAGGTCGACAGCGCGATCGTGATGCACAACGCCTCGACCCAGTTCGCCGACGGCGGCGAATTCGGGCTGGGGGCGGAGATCGGCATCGCGACGGGGCGGCTGCACGCGCGCGGGCCGGTGGCGCTGGAGGGGCTCACGACCTACAAATGGCTGGTGCGCGGGAGCGGTCAGACGCGTCCTTGAATCATTTGTATACAAATGATACATTGCGGGCATGACCAAACAGACCGTCATTTCCGCCCGCGTGGATGAGGAAACCGTCGCGCTGGTAGACGAGATCGTCGCGGCGCAGGGCCGCAGCAGGGCATGGTTCGTCTCGCAAGCAGTGCGCGAACACGCCCGGCGTGAAGCCGAGTTTCTGGCCTTCGTGCAGCAAGGCCTGGACGCGGCCAACGCCGACGACTGGATTTCGCACGAGGATATGAAGCGCGTGATCGCCGAGCGACGGGCGCTGCGGACATCGAAAAGCGCCGATACCCGCTGATGGCGCGGATTCGATGGTCTGGACCGGCGGGGTCGGACCTTGCCCGGATCGAAGACTTTTACATGGGGACCGATCCGGAATTCGGATTCCGCGCGGTCGATGCGGCGCTGGACGCCGCCGACTTTCTTCTCGAACACCCGCGGGCAGGGCCGCAGATCACCGATGGGTCGCTGCGCAAATGGCGCGTGCTTGCCACGCCGCTTCTCCTCATCTACCGGGTCGAACCCGGCGGCATCCTGATCGCGCGCGTGCAGCACAATCGCAGCGACTGGCAATCGCTGCCATGATCACCACCGGCCTCCTCGGCGGCAGCTTCAACCCGGCGCATGGCGGGCATCGCGCGATCAGCCTCAATGCGATCGACGCGCTCGGGCTCGACGAGCTGTGGTGGCTGGTGTCGCCCGGCAATCCGCTCAAGCCCGCGACAGGCATGGCGCCGCTCCCCGCGCGGCTCGCCTCGGCGCAGCATATGGCCCGCCGCTCGCCGATTCGCCCCACCGCGATCGAGGCCGAACTCGGCACGCGCTACAGCATCGACACGCTGAAAAAGCTGGTGCGGCGTTACCCCAATCGCCGCTTCGTCTGGATCATGGGGGCCGACAATCTCGCCCAATTGCCCCGCTGGCGCGACTGGCGGGGGATTGCGCGACTCATGCCGATTGCGGTTGTCGCGCGTCCGGGCTATAATGGCCGTGCCCATGCCGCTCAGGCGATGGGTTGGCTTCGGCGCTTCGTCCGGCCCGCGGACCAGAAACTCGACTGGACGGACTGGAGACCGCCTGCCCTCGTGTTCCTGCGCTTTTCGCCCGATGTGCGATCCGCGACTGCGATACGGCAGGCCAACCCCCGCTGGTTCGAACGCCATGCCGGCCGCGCGATGCGCGACCCGGTGACGCATTCGCGCCTGATCGGCCAAGAAAGGAATGAAAAAGCTTGATAGCCGCCAGTAAGGATGCCGCGCCCGGCGCCGCACCGAACGACAGCGTGGACGCGCTCCACGCGCTGATCCTCGACCAGCTCGACGAGGACCAGGCCCAGGAAACCATCTCCATCCCGCTCGCCGGCAAGAGCAGCATCGCCGATCATATGGTGATCGCGAGCGGCCGGTCGACGCGCCATGTCTCGGCGATCGCCGACAAGCTGGCGCAGCGGATCAAGCAGGAAGCGGGGCGGCTCGTCCGCGTCGAGGGCCTGCCCAACGCCGACTGGGTGCTGATCGACGCCGGCGACGTGATCGTCCACCTGTTCCGCCCCGAGGTGCGCAGCTTCTACAACCTCGAACGGATGTGGTCGTTCGGCGACGCGCCCCCGGTGACCGCGGTAAATTGACGCCGCCACCGCTTAGCGGTTAGGCGGCATCCATGCTGCTGCATATCATCGCAAGGGGACGCATCGGGCGGTCCCCCGAGGCCGAACTGGTCGAACGCTATATGAAGCGCGTGACCTGGCCGCAGAAGATCAGCGAATTGCCCGATACCGGGGGCAAGGTCCCCGCCGCGGCTCCCGGCAGCCGCACCGTCCTGCTCGACGAAACGGGCGAGCAGATCACCTCCCTCGATCTCGCGAAACTCCTCGAACGCTGGCGCGACGACGGCGTGCGCGAGGCGCGCTTCTGCCTCGGCGCCGCCGACGGCTTCACGCGCGAGGAGCGCGCGGGCGCCGACAAGGCGATCGCCTTCGGCCGCGCGACCTGGCCGCACCTGATGGCGCGCGCGATGCTCGCCGAACAATTGTGGCGCGCGACGAGCATCATCGCTCGACCATCCCTATCACCGCGAGGGGCAGCAATGAGGCACGCCTTCGCCCTGCCCGCCCTGCTGCTCGCGCTCGCGGGCGGGGCGTTCGCGGTGGCGCAGAGCGACGTCTTCGACCCCGAAGCGATCGCCGCGCGCGAGCGCCAGCAGCTGATCAGCGCCAAGCAGCAGTCGGCCGAGGCGCTCGAACGCAGCGCCGCGCTCGAAGCGCAGGCGGCGGCGGCGACCGACGCCGCCGACCGGCTCAAGAAGCGCAGCGCCGCGCTCGCCGCGCGCATCCAGTCGGCCGAGGCCGACATCAGCGCCGGCGAGGCGCGCGTTGCGCTCGTCGCGCGCCAGCTCAACGCGCAGCAGGCGCGGCTCGCCGAACAGCAGCAGCCGCTCCTCGAGCTCGCCGCCTCGCTCCAGCAACTGTCGCGCCAGCCGCCGGTGAGCGTGCTCGCCCAGCCCGGCTCGCTGACCGACATGGTCCATGCGCGCGCGGTGCTCGACGCGGTGATGCCGGTGATCGACCGCCGCACCGCGGGCGTCCGCCGCGAACTCGCCGATCTGCGCAGGACGCGCGAGCAACAGACGCTCGCGCTGACCGCGCTCGCCACCAGCAAGAAGCAGCTCGCGGCGCGGCGCGACGAGCTGACGCGGCTCGAGAATGAGGGCCAGCTGCGCTCGCGCGAACTGATGAGCAGCGCGCGGCTCGAAGCCGACCGCGCGCTCGGGCTCGGCGAAAAGGCGCGCGACATCGTCGAACTGATGGACACGCTGGAGGCCGACAGCGGCGTGCGCGCCGAACTGGCCGAACTGGCCGGGCCGGTCCAGCGGCCGAAGGATCCGGCAAGCGGCAACCCCGCCGTCGCGGCCCCGCCAGTGCAGGAGGCCGAGCTCGCGCGCGGCGCCTATCGCCTGCCCGTCGTCGGGCGCATCGTCGCGGGGCTCGGCGAGGTCGACGACAGCGGGGTGCGCTCGCGCGGCATCACCATCGCCGCGCGCCCGGGGGGACAGGTCGTCGCCCCCGCGCCCGGCCGCGTCAGCTTCGCGGGCGACTATCGCGGCTATGGCAAGATCGTCATCATCGACCATGGCGGCGGCTGGACCTCGCTGCTCACCGGGATGATCGGCCTGTCGGCGAGCGTCGGCGACCAGCTCGACGCCGGGACGCCGATCGGCCGCGCGGGGTCCGACGACGCCGCGATCACCGTCGAACTGCGGCGCGCGGGACGGCCGGTCGACATTGCGTCGATGCTGGGGTGAATTCAGGATTCCCGATTCCCCGAGCGAAGCCGAGGGGCTTCTCCGAGCGAAGTCGAGGCGGCGGCGCGGCCTGTTCTCGCTCCACTCGAACGGACCCCTCGGCTTCGCTCGGGGAATCGGGAAGGAAAAGTCCGTTAACCCGCCATTCAGCCCCTGCGCCGTTTCGGGATGCATCGCTTGACGCCCCGGCAAATGCATAGGAATATGGCGGGCCGGGGATTATAGGGCGGAAGTTTCCGCCAAGGCTGAAAGACGAGCATGACCGAACCGACCAAGACCTTCACCTCCCCCCGGCGCCGCTTCGCGCTGTGGCAGGGCGCCGCCGCGCTGAGCACGCTGGCGCTGGTGCCGCTGGCGACCGGGGCGATGGCGACCGTCGATAGCGCGACGACCGACGAGATTTCGCGCTTCATGGACGTCTTCCTGGAGGTGCGGTCGAACTATGTCGAACCGGTCGACGATCTCGAAGCTGATCGAGGGCGCGATCAACGGCATGCTCGCCAGCCTCGACCCGCATTCGGGCTATCTCGACGCGCGCGGCTTTTCCAACCTGCGCACGCAGACCGACGGCGAATATGGCGGGCTCGGACTGTCGGTGACGATGGAGGACGGCGTCGTCAAGGTGATCGCGCCGACCGCCGACACCCCCGCCGACCGCGCGGGAATCAAGGCGGGCGATTATATCACCCACATCAACAAGGAACTGATCTTTGGCCTGACGCTCGACGAGGCGGTCGAACAGATGCGCGGCAAGCCCGGCACCAAGATCGACATCACCGTTGTGCGCGAAGGCCATGACAAGCCGATGGAACTGACGCTGACGCGCGAGATCATCGACCTGAAGCCGGTGAAGTGGGAAGTGAAGGGCGACGTCGGCGTGCTGACCGTCACCAGCTTCTCCGCGGACGCGACCACCGATCTGAAGGCGGCGATGCTGTCGGTGCAGAAATCGCTCGGCCGGAAACCGCGCGGCTGGATACTCGACCTGCGCTCCAACCCCGGCGGGCTGCTCGACGAAGCGGTGGGGGTCAGCGACCTGTTCCTCGAACGCGGCGAGATCGTCTCGCAGCGCGGCCGCCGCAAGGGCGATATCGAACGCTATTTCGCCGAACCCGGCGACCTGGCGGGCGGCGCGCCGGTGATCGTGCTGATCGACGCGGGCTCGGCCTCGGCCTCCGAAATCGTCGCCGGCGCGTTGCAGGACCAGCACCGCGCGGTCGTCATGGGCGAGCGCAGTTTCGGCAAGGGCTCGGTGCAGACCGTGCTGCCGCTGACCGACACCACCGCGCTGCGCCTGACCACCGCGCGCTATTTCACCCCGTCGGGACGCAGCGTGCAGGAAGGCGGGATCGACCCCGACATCCGCGTGCCGCAGTTGTCGGACCCCGATTACAAGGACCGCCCGCGCTTCCGCGAAAGCGACCTGCGCCGCCACCTGATCAATGAGAAGAAGGTCGACAACAGCCTGCTCGAAAAGGACGAGAAGGACGATCCGCGCTTCACCGCGACCGCCGAGGAGTTGAAGGCCAAGGGCATCGAGGATTTCCAGCTCAACTATGCGCTGCAAACGATCGGCCGGATCAACCCCGCGACGCGCGTGGCGCAGACGGCGAAGCCGCCCGCGAAACCCGCCGCCAAGCCGGTGCGCCGCAACTAGGATTACGGACGGATTCGTTCATCACCGCAGCCCTGAGCCTGTCGAAGAGCGCTTCTCGGCGAGGCGCCCTTAGACAGGCTCAGGGCTGCGGTTTCGGACTAAACCGCTCCATTGGACTGATCGAAGGGGTCCTCGATGCTCAATTCGCGTATCGCCGCGCCGCTGGTCGCGTTCGCGGCGCCGCTGCTGCTCTATGGCGGCGCGCTGGTGTCGCAGTTCGGCTTCGGCCTGCACCCGTGCGAGATGTGCTATTGGCAACGCTGGCCGCACCAGGCGGCGATCGTGCTGGCGCTGCTCGCGCTGCTGCTGCGCAGGAACAACGGGGCGATGCGCACGCTGACCCTGCTCGCCGCCGCCGCGATCGCCATCAGCGGCGCGATCGGCGTCTTTCACGCCGGGGTCGAATATGGCTGGTGGGAAGGGCTGACGACGTGCAGCACCAGCGCCGCCGGGCCGGTGTCGCTCGACGACATCATGAACGCGCCGATCGTCCGCTGCGACGTGCCGCAATGGACGCTGGGCGGCATCTCGCTCGCCGGGTTCAACGCGATCTTCTCCTTCGGTGCGGCGCTGCTCGTCTTGATCTTGCTGCGCCGCGGGTCCACATCGGCACGATGAGCAGGACCGGAAAAAACGCCTCGATGATCCGCGTCGACCAGGCGGGCGAATATGGCGCGACGCGCATCTATGCCGGCCAGCTCGCGGTGATGGGCGACCGCCATCCGATGGCGCGCGAGATCGCCCATATGGCCGAACAGGAAGAGCGCCACCGCAAGTTCTTCGACGCGATGGTCGCGCGGCGCGGCGTGCGCCCGACCGCGCTGCAGCCGGTGTGGAACGTCGCGGGCTTCGCATTGGGGGCGGTCACCGCCGCGATGGGGCCGCGCGCCGCCATGGCCTGCACCGCCGCGGTCGAGACCGAGATCGACCGCCATTACCGGGACCAGCTCGCCGAACTCGGCGACAGCGACCCCGAACTCAGCACCGCGGTCGCCGATTTTCGCGCCGAGGAACTGGAACACAAGGACAAGGCGTTGGCCGCCGGCGCCGAAAGCGCGCCGGGCTATCCGCTGCTCAGCTTCGCGATCCGCGCGGGCTGTCGCGCAGCCATCGCGCTGTCGAAGCGTATCTGATACACGAAGCCGCCTGCCCCATTCATGACGGATGCAGGCACACGGTGCCATGCCGCACGAAACGACGAAGGATGATCCGATGACCCGCCTGCCCCTCGCCGCGCTGTTTCTGGCCGGCAGCCTGTTCGCGCTCCCCGCCGCCGCGCAGGAGGCCGACACGGCGAACGCCGACAAGATCAACCAGGTCATCGTTTACGGCAACGACCCCTGCCAGGCGTCGAGCCCCGACGAGATCGTCGTGTGCAACCGCCTGCCCGAAGGCGACCGTTTCCGCGTGCCGCAGCTGTTCCGCGGCGGCGACCCGCTCGACCCGCGCAACCAGGCCTGGCTCAACCGCGTGACCGCGATGGAGCGCGTCGGCCGCTTCGGCACCGACAGCTGCTCGCCGGTCGGGCTCGGCGGCTTCACCGGCTGCACCCAGGCGCTCGTCGCGGGCGCCAAGGCCGAAGCGCAGGCCGCCGACAAGACCGACTGGCAGGCGATGATCGCCGACGAACGCGCCAGGCGCCTCGCGGGCATCGACGCCGCCGCCGCCGAGGTCGAAAGCGCGGTGGTGGCGGAGGAACGCGCGCTCGCCGAACGTCAGAAGGCCGCCGCCGACCTGGAGGCGCAGGCGAACGGCACCGCACCGGTGCCCGAAACGGCCGATCCCGACTCCAGCGAGCTGCCGGTTCCGCCGCAGCCCTGATCGCGCCGGATCAGTGGTCGCGCGGCCTCCACAGGGCCGTGTCGCGGTTTTTCCACCAGCGCAGGATCAGGCCCAGCGCCACGCCAACCCCGATCGCGATGGCAAGATCGGCGAAGATCGTCAGCACGAGCGTCAGCACGAGCAGCAGCAGCTCGTCCCACGGCAGCGCCAGATGCTCGCGCCATTTCTCCGGCTCGGCCATGTTCCACGCGGTGACCAGCAGCACCGCGGCGAGCGCGGGCAGCGCGAGGCCGCCGGCCAGCCCGCCCGCGAGCATCACGACGAGCAGGATCACCAGCGCATGGACTATGCCGGCGACCGGCGTCCGGCCGCCCGCCCGGACGTTGGTCGCGGTGCGCGCGATCGCGCCGGTCACCGGCAGGCCGCCGAACAGCGGCGTCACGACATTGGCATAACCCTGCGCGAGCAGTTCGGCGCTCGGCCGGTGCCGGCCGTCGAACATGCGGTCGGCGACGATCGCCGACAGCAAGGATTCGACCCCGGCCAGAAAGGCGATGATCAGCGCCGAGGGCAGCAGTTCGACGAGCTTGTCCGCCGTCACCTCCGGCCAGTGCGGCACCGGCAGGCCGCTCGGCAGCGTGCCGAAGCGCGACCCCACCGTATCGACGGGCAGGTGCAGGAACAGCGCCGCCAGCGACGCCGCGCCGACCGCGATCACCAGCACCGGCCAGCGCGGGCGCCAGCGCTGGAGCAGCAGGATGGCGGCGATCGTCGCGATGGTGATGCCGACTGCCGCCGGGCCGATCGCATCGCGCGCGTCCCACAGCCATTCGAGCTTCGGCAGCGTTTCGGTCGGCACGCGTCCGTCGGGATAGCCGAGCGCGTCCTTGAGCTGGCTGACCGCGATGATCCCGGCGATGCCGATGGTGAAGCCGTCGATCACCGCCTCGGGCACCAGCGCGATCAGCCGCCCCGCGCGCAAGGCGCCGGCGACGATCAGGATCAGCCCCGCCATCATCGTCGCGACGATCAGCCCGTCCATGCCATGCGCCTGGATGACGCCGTAGACGACGACGATGAAGGCGCCGGTCGGCCCCCCGATCTGCACCTTGCTGCCGCTGGTCGCGGAGATGATGAAACCGCCGATAATCGCGGTGACGAGCCCCACGAAGGGCGTGCTGCCCGATGCGATGGCGATCGCGATGCACAGCGGCAGCGCGACGAGCGCGACGCTGATCCCGGCCAGGGTGTCGGCGCGAAACAGGGGCCAGCTGTAGTCGCGCATCGTGTCCACCAGCTTGGGCTCGGCGCATCGCGTCTCCTTTCCAGTATGTGACTGAAAAGTGCCGCTACGCCCCGGCCCCGCCGATGGTCAAGCTTTGCGCCTCAATTCAGCAGATATTTCTGCCAGAAGACGAGCGACGCCCAGAAATTATAGTCGGCATTTTCCTTCTTCGCGAAGCCATGCCCCTCGTTGGTGCCGACGAGGTGCCAGGCGGTGCCGCCGTTCTTGCGGACGGCGGCGACGATCTGGTCGGCCTCCGACAGCCGGCACGCGCGGGTCGTTGGCGCCGGTGACGACGAACAGGGGCTTCCTGATGTCGGCGACGCGGGTGAGCGGAGAGATTTCGATCAGCTTCGCGCGCTGCGCGGGATCGCGCTCGTCGCCATATTCGACGCGGCGCAGGTCGCGGCGGTAATCCTGCGTATTCTCCAGGAAGGTGACGAAGTTGGAAATCGCGACGACGCACAGATTGGCGCGGAGCTTGTCGGCATAATGGGTCGCGGCGGCGTAGCACATATAGCCGCCATAGCTGCCCCCGGTCAGCCCGAAGCGCGCCGGGTCGAGCGCCTTGTCCTTCGCCAGGCTGTCGAGGAAGGCGCCCATGTCCTTGACGCTGTCCTCGCGCTTGAACGGCCCGTTGTCGAGGCTGACGAAGGTCTTGCCATAGCCGGTCGAGCCGCGGACGTTGGGGAAGAAGACCGCGATGCCCATCTCGTTGATCAGATAATTGGTGCGGCCCATGAAACCGGGGCGCGACTGGCCCTCCGGCCCGCCATGGACGTTCATGATCAGCGGACGCTTGCCGGGGAATTTCGCGGGATCGGGGCGATAGAGGAAACCCGACACCTCCAGCCCGTCGAAGCTCTTCACCTTGACCAGCTCGGGCTCGACATTCCTCGTGACGTCGAGGCCGCCGGTCTCGCTCTCGGTCCAGCGCGTGACCTTGAGCGTCGCGGGATCGACGCTGAACGCGTCGGCGGCGCTGCGGGCGGAGGTGAAACTGATGCCGATCTCGCCCCACGGCGCGATCTCGACCCCGCCGATGATGCCGGGGGGCAGTGCCTCGACGGTGCGCACCGCGCCGGTCTTGAGGTCGAGCAGGCGCAGCTTCGACATGCCCGCCTCGTTGATCGTATAGGCGATGAAGCTGCCGTCGTCGGCGATGTCGAAGCCGCTGACCTCCCATTTTTCGGCCGGTCCCTTGGGCGTGAACGCCCCGGTCGCGGGGTCGAGCGTGCCGAGGCGCTCGAACTCGGACCCCTCGTCGCTGGTGATCCAGATCGTCCCGTCGGGCGCGAACTCGCCGCCGCCGTGCGAGACCTGCTTGCCGTGATCGCCGATCGGGGTCATCGCCCCGGTCGCGAGGTCGAGGCGGAAGAAGTCCGATTTCTGCACCGACGTATATTTGCCGACGAGCGCCCAGCTCTTGTCGGGCGCGAAGTCGAGCAGCGCCCAGCCGCCGCCCTCGACCTCGGCCACCATCCGGTCCGACTTGGGATCGCGCGGGTCCATCAGATAGATGTCGCTGTCGCGCCCGTTGCGGCGCGTCGAGGTATAGGCGACCAGCGTGCCGTCCTTGCTCCATGCGTTGAGCCCGTTGCGGCTCTTGCCGTCGGTCAGCAGTTCGAGCCGCCCATTCTTCATCGCATAGATCTGATAGAATTCATTGCCGCCGATGTCCTTCTGCACCAGCATCAGGTCGCCGGTCTTCGGCGACCAGGCGGCCCCGCCCACCGGCTCCTCCTCGAAGGTCAGCTGCTTGCGATCGCCCATCGGAAAGGCGACGCGGTGGATCTGGCTGGTGTTGCCGAAGCGGGTCGAGATCAGCATCGACTTGTCGACCGGGTTCCAGCCGACGAAGCTCGGCGCCGCGATTTTCCATATAGGGCCGCGTCGCCGAGGCGAGCTCGGCGGGGATTTCGGGCATGCCGTCGGCGATCAGCGCCGCGGGCTTGGGGGCGACAGGCGCCGCGGGGGCGGGCGCCGAGCGCTTCCTGCGCCAGAGCGGGAGCGAAGGGCAGCGCAAGCGCGGCCAGAGCGGCTAGATATCGCATCGATGATTCCCCTGTTTTTCCGAAACGGTCCGGACGGACAGGATATAGACGCTATCAGGGGCGCGTCCGGATGCAAGGTTCGACGGAAATCCGATGCGACTCGACGAGCGGACGCCGGACGTCCCGCCCACCGCCAAATCGCCCGGACACCGGCCCGAATGCCGCCAGATCGGCAGCAAACGGCCCCGTCACCGCAGAATCGTGCCGAATATGGGATGAAATGGTAACAAAATTAACGAATCGCGGTCAGACTGTCTTGACTCGGTCATTATGGGCTGAAACGTTCGGGTTTCTGGGAATCGCTCGACCTAAGGGGGCTGTAAAAAATGGCATCAACATTCGGTCCGCGCCTGTTGGGGCGCCCCGCCCGCGCCGTGCCTCCGGCACGCAGCCTCGGTCGCCGAATGACCTTTCATGCCGCCACCGCGCTTCTCGTCTTCGCCGCGCTGCAGATCTGGCTCGTGTCGAGCGCGATCGCTGCGGGCGCACCCACCGCGCTCACCTTCGTCGCGCTGGCGCTGCTGCTCGCGATCGCGGTGCCCTTCGCGCGCGTGACCGAGCGGCGCTGGTATCATCTCAGCCGCCGCGCGCTCGCCAGTTGGGGCCTGCACGCCCGCTTCCGCCGCGACGTCCGCCGCCTGTGGGTCGCGGCGCTCGCCCTGCCCTTCCTGTGGGTCAGCGGCGCGATGGCGGCGACCACGGGCTTGTCCGTCCTCGGCGTCTGATCGCGCTTTCGCCGATAAGATTTTGACGACCCCGCGCGCGCGCCCTAAGGCGCGGCGATGCTGACCGTAGCCGAAGCCCTCGACCGCGCGCAGATGCTGTGCGACGCCGCCACCCAGACCGGCGCCGATGCCGCCGACGCGCTTTATTATTGCAATGCCGCGACCTCGGTCTCGATGCGGCTCGGCGCGCTCGAGGATGTCGAGCGCTCCGAGGGGCAGGATATCGCGCTCCGCGTCTTCGTCGGCCGGCGCAGCGCGGGCGTGTCGACCGCCGACATGGACGCGGGCGAACTCGCCAAGCTCGTCGAGCGCTGTGTCGCCATGGCGCGCGAGGCGCCCGAGGATCCCTATGCCGGCCTCGCCCCCGAAGAGCTGCTGTTCAGGGGCCCCGTCCCCGACCTCGACCTCGACGACGGCAGCGAGGCCGATCCGCAGGCGCTGCGCGAAGCCGCGCGCGCCGTCGAGGAGGCCGCGCGCGCGGTCGCCGGCGTCACCAACAGCGAGGGGGGCACCGCGAGCCACAGCCGCACCCGTATCGCGCTCGCGACGAGCCACGGCTTCGCGGGCGGCTATGGGGCGAGCGGCCACAGCCTGTCGGCGAGCGTCATCGCCGCGCGAAGGCGCGGGCATGCAGCGCGACTATGGCTGGCACAGCGCGCACCACCTCTCCGACCTCGAAACCATCGCCGAGATCGGCGCGCGCGCCGGCACGCGCGCCGTCGCGCGGCTGAACCCCGGCAAGGCCCCGGTCGGCAAGGTCCCCGTCTTCTATGACCCGCGCGTCAGCGGCGGCCTGATCGGCCATCTGCTCGGCGCGATCAGCGGCCCGGCGATCGCGCGCGGCACCAGCTTCCTGCTCGGCAAGGAAGAGGAGCAGTTGTTCGACCCCGCGGTCGTGATCCGCGACGAGCCGCACCGGCTGCGCGGCCTCAGAAGCCGCGCCTTCGACGGCGAGGGGCTGCCGACCGCGGCGCGCGACCTGATTGCGGGCGGGCGGCTGACCGGCTGGCTGCTCGACAATGCGTCGGCGCGGCAGCTCGGCCTCACCCCCACCGGCCACGCCAGCCGCGGCGGCGGCGCATCGGGGGTCAGCGTCAGCAACGTCTATATGGCCGCGGGCAGCGTCAGCCCCGCAGCGCTGATGGCCGACGTCGCCGAGGGCGTCTATGTCACCGAACTGATCGGCCAGGGCGTCAATCCGGTCACCGGCGACTACAGCCGCGGCGCGTCGGGCTTCGCGATCCGGAACGGCGCGATCGCCGAGCCGATCGCCGAATTCACCGTCGCGGGCAATCTGATCGCGATGTTCGCCGCACTGACCCCCGCCGACGACCTCGTCTTCCGCCACGGCACCGACGCCCCGACGATCCGCATCGACGGCATGACCGTCGCGTCGAGCTAAGGGCCAGAACCTGACTATGGGGCGGCTGAGGTTTGAAGCAAATTTGTTCAGTGCGAGGAGGAGCGGCGCAGGCATATGAAAATATTCCAAGGCGCTCCGACGCGGCAATGGACAAATTTGATCAAATCCCGGAGGGACGGCAAAATGGCTTTCATCTCGAACCAAATGTCCCTTGGACATAGACCCACTATGACCGACGGGCCATTTGGTCCGATATGTTCGCCATTTTGCCGCCTCAGCCGTCCCATAGTCAGGTTCTGGCCCTAATGCCCGGGCGCAACCTCGAGGCCGTGATCGCCGCGACCCGCGAGGTCGGCGACATGGCGATGGCGCGCTGGCGCGGCGAGGGCAAGGCGGTCGACGTGCAGTACAAGTCGCCGGACAACCCGGTCAGCGACGTCGATCTCGCGGTCGATGCGCGGCTGAAGGCGGTGCTCGGCGCGATGGTGCCCGAGGCGGGCTGGCTGTCCGAAGAGACCGCCGACAACACCGACCGCCTGTCGTGCCGTGCGATGTGGTGCGTCGACCCGATCGACGGAACGCGCGATTTCATCCGCGGGCGGCCCGGCTGGGCGGTGTCGGTCGCACTCGTCGTCGACGGCGACCCCGAATTCGGCGTGCTCTATGCCCCCGCGCTCGACGAACTGTGGGTCGCGCAGCGCGGCCAGGGGGCGACGCTCAACGGCGAGATGCTGCACGCCAGCCAGCGCACCGAATTCGCCGGCTCGCGCGTGCCCGCCGACGCGCTGCCCAAGGTCGACAACGACCTCGTGATCGTCACCAAGCCGAACAGCATCGCGCTGCGCATGGCGCTGGTCGCCGACGACCGCGCCGACCTGGTCGCGACATTGCGCTGGGGTTTCGAATGGGACGTCGCCGCCGCGGCGCTGATCGCGGCCGAGGCGGGGGCGATGGTCACCGACGCCTTCGGCGAGCCGCTGACCTTCAACACCCCGCGCGCGCAAGCCTTCGGCGTCATCGCCTGCGCCCCCGGCATCCACCGCGCGGTGGTCGACCGCCTGCACGATCGCGCGGTGGCGCTGACGGCGGAGCGCTGAGCGGGGCGGCTTTGGGGTGGATTACCGACATTCAACCCCCTCCTCTTCAGAGGAGGGGCAGTGAGACTTGGTCCGGCGCAGCCGGGCCTTTAGTCGAACGGGGTGGTGGCCGAAGACGTCGGCCTATCCCTCGAACACCACCCCGCTGCGACTAACGAACAAGTTCGTAAGTCTCGCTACCCCTCCTCTGAAGAGGAGGGGCTGGATATGTCAGCCTCCGCCCGAAACCAGCCACTCCGGCACCAATGTCGGCGGAAGAACGAAAAAGCCCTTTCCTAATTCGCCCGGCGGTGCCAGCCTTGCATCGCGCCACCTTGGCCCGAAACGGCCTGAGGACACAAAGGACACAAATTCAGGTCTCGCATGCGGGGCTTTGTGTCTTAAAGGACGCGGCAGAGAAGTGGATCGTTGCGCGAGCGCGGCTCGCCGCAAATCCCCGCGCTTCGCTTGACTTTCGGCACGACTCACCCTATCTGCGCCTTCCATTCCGACAGCCTGACCGGACGGCGAAGCGCAGCTGCGCATTCGTGGTCCGTTTTTTGCGTTGGAAATCAGACGCTTTGAGATGGGGCCGTTGCCAGCGGCCCTGTGGAGCAGGAGAAGCTACCCAATGGCACGTATCGCGGGCGTCAATTTGCCCACCAACAAGCGCGTGATCATCGCGCTCACCTATATCCACGGCATCGGCCGCAAGACCGCCGTCGATATCGCCGACAAGCTCGGCATCGACCACAGCCGCCGCATCCAGGACCTCAGCGACGCCGAAGTGCTGCAGATCCGCGAAACCATCGACGCCGACCTGACGGTCGAGGGTGACCTGCGCCGCAACACGGCGATGAACATCAAGCGCCTGATGGATCTCGCCTGCTATCGCGGCCTGCGCCATCGCAAGGGCCTGCCGGTCCGCGGCCAGCGCACGCACACCAATGCACGCACCCGCAAGGGCAAGGCCAAGCCGATCGCCGACAAGAAGAAATAAGGTCGAGCGCGTCCGCCCCTCTCTCGAAAAAGGGGCGCGCGCTTCCTTGTTTCCCCCGCCGGGGCAGCTTCGACGGCCCGCCACCGGCCCTTCAGGATTTAGGACAGGATTTCATCATGGCTCGTGAACCGCAGCGCCTTCGCCGAGCGCGAACGCAAGAACATCTCGTCGGGCGTCGCCCACGTGAACGCCACCTTCAACAACACGATGATCACCATCACCGACGCGCAGGGCAATGCCATCGCCTGGTCGAGCGCCGGCATGATGGGCTTCAAGGGCAGCCGCAAGTCGACCCCGTACGCCGCCCAGGTGTGCGCCGAGGATGCGGGCAAGAAGGCCGCCGAACATGGCGTCCGCACCCTCGAGGTCGAAGTCAAGGGCCCGGGGTGCTCTAGCCGCGAATCGGCGCTGCGCGCGCTGCAGGCGGTCGGTTTCCACATCACCTCGATCCGCGATGTGACCCCGATCCCGCACAACGGCGTCCGCCCGGCCAAGCGCCGCCGCGTCTGACGCCTGCTTCGGATGCGCTCCGGCCGGAGCCGCATCCGCCACCTCCTAACGCCGGACCGGTCGGTTTCCGCCCCCGCCCCGTCCCGCCAAAAGCAAAGGGAAGTCCATGACTGTCAATATCCGGAACTGGCAGGAATTGAAGAAGCCCAGCAACCTGGAAATCAAGGCCGGCAGCGACGGCAAGCGCAAGGCGACCTTCGTCGCCGAGCCGCTTGAGCGTGGTTTCGGCCTGACGCTGGGCAACGCGCTGCGCCGCGTGCTGCTCTCGTCGCTCCAGGGTGCGGCTATCACCTCGATCAAGATCGAGAATGTCCTCCACGAATTCTCGAGCCTCGCCGACGTGCGCGAAGATGTCACCGACATCGTCCTCAACGTCAAGCAGATCGCGCTCAAGATGGAAGGCGAAGGCCCGAAGCGGCTGCAGCTTTCGGCCACCGGTCCCGCGACCGTCAAGGCCGGCGACATCATGGTGTCGGGCGACATCAAGGTGATGAACCCGAACCATGTCATCTGCCACCTCGACGAGGGCGCGACGCTGAACATGGAACTCGTCGCCGATACCGGCAAGGGCTATGTCCCCGCGACCGCCAACCGCCCGGCCGACGCGCCGATCGGCCTGATCCCGGTCGACTCGCTCTTCTCGCCCGTGCGCCAGGTCGCCTACAAGGTCGACAATGCCCGCATCGGCCAGGAACTGGACTATGACAAGCTGTCGCTGACCGTCGATACCGACGGTACCGTGACCCCGGAAGACGCCGTGGCTTACGCCGCACGCATCCTCCAGGACCAGCTGCAGGTCTTCGTCCACTTCGAAGAGGCGATGAACGACAGCGGCATGATCGGCATGGCCGCCTCGCCGGCGACCGCCGACGAGTCGGACGTCAACCAGCTCAACCGTTTCCTGCTCAAGAAGGTCGACGAGCTCGAACTGTCGGTCCGTTCGGCCAACTGCCTGAAGAACGACAACATCATCTATATCGGTGACCTCGTTCAGAAGACCGAGGCCGAAATGCTCCGCACGCCGAACTTCGGCCGCAAGTCCCTGAACGAAATCAAGGAAGTGCTGTCGTCGATGGGTCTGCGCCTGGGCATGGACATCCCCGGCTGGCCGCCGGAGAATATCGAGGAAATGGCCAAGAAGCTCGAACAGGAGCTGCTGGGTTAAGCGAATTCCTTCTCCCTCCGGGAGAAGGATACGCAGCCTTGTCGCGCAGCGATTAGGCGAAGTTGGATGAGGGTGAACAGCGTGTCGCCCTCACCCAGCTGCAACTAGGCGGCAAGCCGCCAAGTTTCCGCATCCCTCTCCCGGTGGGAGAGGGATGATCAAACGGGAATGGGTCGGCCCGCAATCGACCTGGCTTGGGGTACCTCGCACGGCCCCTCTGACAAACGAAGGAAGAAATCATGCGTCATAAATCGGGTGGCCGGAAACTGCAGCGCACCAGCGCGCACCGCACGGCGATGTTCCGCAACATGTCGGCCTCGCTCATCAAGCATGAGCAGATCATGACCACCGTCGCCAAGGCGAAGGAGCTGCGTCCCTACGTCGAAAAGCTGGTCACGCTCGCCAAACGCGGCGGCCTTGCCAATCGCCGTCTGGCGCTGAGCCGCCTGCTCGACGAAACGCAGCTCAAGAAGCTGTTCGACGTCATCGCGGCGCGCTACGCCGACCGCAACGGCGGCTATACCCGCGTCATCAAGGCCGGCATCCGCGCCTCGGACGCGGCACCGATGGCGATCATCGAATTCGTCGACCGCGACGTCGATGCCAAGGGCCAGGATTCGGGCCCGGTCGAGCAGTATGACGACGAGATGGCGGAAGCCTGAGCTTCGTCCGGCAACGGAATCAAGGGCGGCGTCCGAAGGGACTGCCGCCCTTTTTCTTATCCCCAACCCCTCCCTCCCCTTCAGGGGAGGGCAGCGAGACTTGGAAACTTGTTTCCTAGTCGCAGCGGGTGGGGGCCAGACGCCTTGCGCTATCTCGCAAGCCCCCACCCCAACCCCTCCCCTGAAGGGGAGGGGCTTTATGTCTTCGCCAGTTCGATCCATCGCCCCACCCCGATCGCATCCAGAAACGCCATATCGTGGCTCACCACCACCAGTGCTCCATCATAGCCGCGCAGCCCCGCCTCGACCGCTTCGAGCGAGTCGATGTCGAGATGGTTGGTCGGCTCGTCGAGGATCAGCAGCAACGGCGGCTTCGGCGCCCCCAGCGTGCAGGCCAGCCCGGCGCGCAGCATCTGCCCGCCGCTGAGCGTGCCCACGACCTGCAACGCCGCATCGGCGCGAAAGCGGAAGCGCGCCAGCGCCGCGCGGCATTCATTCTCGCCGGTTTCGGGATGCAGACGCCGGAAATTGTCGCGGATCGACAGCGCCGGGTCGAGCAGCGACACCGTCTGGTCGAGCAGCGCATGGTCGGCGACCACCCCCACCCGCCCGGCCCAGGGCGCCAGCCGCCCGGTCAGCAGCGCGAGCAGGGTCGATTTGCCCGATCCGTTCGGGCCCGCGACCGCGACCCGCTCGGGCCCGGTGATCGTGAAGGACAGCCCCTCGATCACCGGCGCACCCGGCACATAGCCGGCGGAGACATCCTCCACATCGACCACCACCCGGTTCGCCGCGAGCCCGCTCGGCGCGATGCCGACCATCAGCGGCTGCAGCACTTCGACCTTCGCCCGCGCCGCGGCGAGCGCCGCATCGGCCTCGCCGCGCTTGCGTTCCGCCAGCCGCGCCCCCGCCCCCACCGTCTCCTCCGCACGGCCCTTCAGCGTGCCGAGCAGGATGCGCGGCAAGTCGCCCTTCGCGGCCTTCCTGCGCCCGCCCTTGTCGCGGCGCGCCTGCCTTTCGGTCGCGGTCCGGATTTCGCGCGCGACTTGCGCCTTGCCGCGCTCGGCGTCGGCCAGCGCCTGCTCGGCCTGCGCCAGTTCGGCGTCCTTGCGCGCCCGATAGCTACTCCAATTGCCGCCGTAGCGCGCCGCGCCGAGCGACGTCAGCTCGACGATCGCGTCCATCTCCTCGAGCAGTTCGCGGTCGTGACTGACCACGATCATCCCACCCCGCCAGTCGCGGACCAGCGCGCGTACCGCGTCGCGCCCGTCGCGGTCGAGATTGTTCGTCGGCTCGTCGAGCAGCAGGACATCGGGCTCGGCGAGGATCGCCGCCGCCAGCGCCGCGCGGGTCCGCTGCCCGCCCGACAGGCCGGCGAGCGGGGTGCCGGGCGCCGCCGCGAGACCGACGCGGCCGAGCGCGACCTCGATCCGGCTTTCGAGCGTCCAGTCGGCCTCGGCCAGTTCGTCGATCGTCGCGGTTCCTGCCTCGGCGCGGGCCAGCAGTGCGAGCGCGCCGGTCACCCCGAACAGGTCGGCGATCGTCTCACCGGGCCGCGGCCGCACGCTCTGGCGCAGCGTCGCGAGCGTGCCCGACACCGACACGCTCCCCGCCTGCGGTTCGAGCTCGCCCGCGATCAGGCGCAGCAGGGTCGTCTTGCCGACCCCGTTGCGCCCGACAAGCCCCGTCCGCTCGGCCGCGAAGCCGAGGTCGAGGCCGGTGAAAAGCGGGTGAGCGTCAGCTGTACTGTAGTGAAGATTCGAGAGGGTAATGGCGGGCATGGACGGCTTCCTGCAAGGCAAGGCTCTGGGGCGATGGCTTGGCAGGGAAATCCATGACGGCTTGCTCTTCCTTGAAAATCAGGCGTCCAACATAGGCCGCGCGGGCCGCCGCCGCAACCCGCGCGCGCCGGACGATCAGTCGCCCGGCTTTTCGTACGGCGCCTCGCCCGCCGCCACCGCATCGCGCTTGCGCCGCAGCGAGCCGCGCATCTCGCTTTCGGGAAGGCTCGCGGCGATCTTGTTCGCCTCGTCGATCAGCGCCTGATCCCCCGTCAGCCAGCCATGATCGTAGAGCGCCTCGGCGAGCAGGACCTTTTCGAACCAGTCGTCGGGAATCGCCTTCACGCGATAGCGGTTCGCCTGCACGCGCATCGCCGACCATTCGGGAAGCCGCGGATCTTCGAAGCGCAGCCCATGGTCGAACAGCTGGTCGGCCGGCGCCGCGAAATTCATAATGATCGCCGTCGCCGCCGCGCGCCGCGAGCACCGGGCCGAGCGCGCGGACGGTCTCGTCGAGCCAGACGATTTCCTGCCTCTGTCCTTCGACGTCGCCATATTCGGGGTCATTGTGCTGCGCCGCGTAAAAGGCGCCGATACCCTGCAGCGTGCGCAAGTGCATGGCGGCCTCGGAATCGGGCGCGAAGCGCGCCGCCGACGCCCTGGCGCGCGCCTCGATCTCGATGAAGGCGTCGCGTTTCCGGTCCTTCTGCGTACTGTAATCGAGATCGAACGCTTCGGACAGCATCTGCCCGATCGCCTCGACCTCGGCCTTGCCCGCGGCGCTATCGGCCTGCATCGCCATCGCGCCGGGCGCAATCGCCCCGGCCGATCCCGCCGCCAGCAGCGCGGCCGCCATCCATATCCGCATAAATGCCCCACCCTCCGGAGCGACCCGCTGCCCGGTCTAGCCGCCTTCGCACCGCCGCGCCACAATTGACATCTTTCCTGTTTCGACTATTATTTCTGTTATGACAGAAATTATCGAACATGAGTCGAAACTCTCCCCCGCGGCGACCGAGTTCATTCTCCATTGGGGCAATCTCGGCGGGCAATGGGGCGTCAATCGGTCGGTGGCGCAGATCCATGCGCTGCTGTTCGTGTCCGACCGCCCGCTGCACGCCGAGGAGATCGCCGAGCTGCTCGGTCTCGCGCGCTCCAACGTCTCCAACTCGATCAAGGAACTGCTCGGCTGGCGGCTGATCGAGCGCGTCCCCCTGCTCGGCGACCGGCGCGATCATTTCAGCGCCGAGAAGGATATCTGGGAAATGGTCACGCGCATCGCGGCGGGGCGCAAGGCGCGCGAGGTCGATCCGGCCGAGGCGGCGCTGAAGGCCTGCGTCGCGCGCGCCGCGCACGACCCCGGGCTCAGCGACGGCGCCAAGGCGCGGCTTTCCGAGATGCTCGATTTCGTGACGACGATGAGCCGCTGGCACGACGAGATGCTGAGCGTGCCCAAACCGGCGCTGATGCGGCTGATCAAGCTGGGCGCGGGCGTGACCAAGCTGATCAACTGGCGCCCCGGCAAGGGCAAGGACGCCAAGTAGGAGAAGGGCGATGGGGGCTGGTGCGCTGCGCGAACGGACAGGGACGACTTCCGCGCGCCCGTTGCGGGACAAGGACGCGCTCTACGATACGCGCTTCCGCCGCCTCGTCCCGCGCCCCGCGTGGGATGCGCTTCCCGAAGATGTCCGCCGCCGCTTCTCCAAAAGGCTGACCGGTCAGGCCGTCGCGGCCTACAGCGGCGAGATCGTCTGGACGCGCCTCTCGCGCGCGGGCTGGTGGCTCGCACAGCTCTGCCGCCTGATCGGCGCGCCGCTTCCCCTCGCCGCCAGCGGCCCCGCCCCCGCGGCGGTTGCGGTCAGCGAGGACCGGGAGAGCGGGGGGCAATATTGGACGCGGCTCTACGGCCGCGTGCGCGGCCACCCGCAGGTGATCCACAGCGCGAAAAGCTTCACCGGGCCGACGGGACTCGAGGAGCATATCGGCCGCGGTTTCGGCATGGCGCTGACGGTGCGGGCGAAGGCCGATGCGTTGATCTTCACCTCCGACCATTATTTCTGGCAGGCGAGAGGTTTCCGGCTCCGCCTGCCCGCGTGGCTCGCGCCCGGCGAGACGGTGGTGACGCACCAGCATCTCGGCGGCGGCCGCTTTGCCTTCGACCTCAAGGTCACGCATCCGCTGCTGGGCGAACTGGTCAGCCAGCACGGCCTGTTCCGCGATGGCTGAGCTTCGCGTCCTGCTGATCGGCGCGACCGGCGTCTTCGGCCGCCGCCTCGCCGAGCGGACCGCAATGGAAAAGGGCATCGCGCTTACCCTGGCGGCGCGCGACAAGGCGAAACTCGGTGCGCTGGCGGAGCGGCTCGACGGATTGGCGACGCGCACGCTCGACCGCGAGACGCTGACCGCCGCCGACCTTGCCGATTGCGATGTCGTGGTCGATGCCGCCGGCCCCTTTCAGGCGTCGGCGCCGACGGTGATCGAGGCCGCAATCGCCGCGCGCGTTCCTTATATCGACCTCGCCGACGGGCGCGATTTCGTCGCCGCGATCGGCGCGCACGACGCGGCAGCCAAGGCGGCCGGGATCAGCGTCACCTGCGGCGCCAGCTCGATCCCCGCGCTGTCGCATGCGGTGCTCGACGACCTGACCGCCGGGTGGAGCGGCATCGACCGGATCGCGATCGGCATATTCCCCGGCAACCGCGCGCCGCGCGGGCTGGCGGTGGTGCAGGCGATCCTGTCCTATGTCGGCCATCCGGTGCGCGTGTGGCGCGGCGGCGGCTGGACCACGGTTCCGGGCTGGGGGATGACGCATCGCTGGGCTGTGCCCGGGGTCGGCAGGCGCTGGGCCAGCGTCTGCGACACGCCCGAACAGGATCTGCTCGTCGCGCGCTACCGCCCGGCGCAAAGCGCCGAATTTTTCGCGGGGCTCGAACTCGGCCTGCTCCACCTCGGCCTCGCGCTGCTGTCGCTGCCGGTGCGCCGAGGATGGGTGCGCAGCCTGCGTCCGGCGGCGCGGCCGCTGCTCGCAATCGCAAAGCTCCTGCTCCCCTTCGGCAGCGATATCGGCGCGATGGATGTCCTGGTCGACGGGCATGACGCCGACGGCAAAGCGGTTGGCGCGCGCTGGACCCTGCGCGCCGACGGCAACCGCGGCCCCCATGTGCCGACGCTCGCGGCGCTCGCCATGCTGCGGCGGTTGCGGGACGGACGCGCTCCGGAGCCGGGGGCGCGGGCGTGCGCGGGAATCCTGTCGCTGGCCGAGTTCGCGGACGACTTTGCTGCGCTGGAAATTGCGACGACAGTTTAAGACATTCCCCTCCCTTTTAGGGAGGGGAGAGCGAAGGTCGCGTTTTATCCGAAACCAGTCCCCCTCGCTCCAAATCTCCTTGCCCGCGCCTTGCCCATGCTTACATTGGCACGCACGAATATTACCCCCATCGATGAGGATCGCCTTGCCATGTCCCGTAAACCTCTTCGCGCGCCGCTCGCGCTGGTCGCCCTGTTCATGACGCCCGCCATGGCGCAGGCCGAGGACAGCGCCGGCATCGCCACCGCCGCGGCGGCGCTCGCCTATCCCGCGACCGAGCGCGGCGACACGGTCGATCCGCAGTTCGGCGTCGATGTCGCCGACCCCTATCGCTGGCTGGAGGACGATGTCCGCGTCAATCCGAAGGTCGCCGCATGGGTCGCCGACCAGAACAAGGTCACCGACGCCTATCTGGGCACGCTGCCGGGCCGCGACGCCTTCAAGACGCGGATGACCGAGCTCTACAATTACGAACGCTTCGGCCTGCCACGCAAGGCGGGCACCCGCTATTTCTACACCCGCAACGACGGACTGCAGCCGCAGTCGGTGCTCTATGTCCGCGACGGGCTGAAGGGCGAGGGCCGCATCCTGATCGACCCCAATGGCTGGGCCCAGGACGGCGCGACCGCGCTCGCCGAATGGACCCCGTCGGAGGACGGCAAATATTTGCTCTACTCGGTGCAGGACGGCGGCACCGACTGGCGCATCGTTCGCGTCATGGACGTCGCGACGGGCCAGGACCTGTCCGACGAGGTGCGCTGGGTCAAATTCTCCGCGCTCGACTGGGCGAAGGACGGCAGCGGCTTTTATTATTCGCGCTTCCCCGAACCCGCCGAGGGCGCGGCCTTCCAGTCGCTGAACGAAAATCACACCGTCTATTTCCACCGGCTCGGCACGCCGCAGAGCGCGGACGTGCCGATTCACGCGACCCCCGATAAGCCCAAGCTGAACAATGCCGCGGTGGTCAGCGACGACGGCAAATATCTGATCGTCGTCGGCTCCGAGGGCACCGACGAACGGTATGGACTGACCCTCTATCCGATCGGGCCGAATGGCGCGGGCAAGCCGGTGACTCTGGTCGATGATTTCGCGAACAATTGGGAATATGTCACCAACACCGGCACGCGCTTCACCTTCGTGACCAACAAGGGGGCGGCGCGCCAGCGGCTGGTGTCGATGGACATCCGCAAGCCCAAGGCGCTGACCCAGCTCGTCGGCGAACAGGCGGCGACGCTCGTGGGCGCGTCGCGCGTCGGCAACCGCATCATCCTCTCCTACCTCGGCGACGCCAAGTCGGAGGCGCGCATGGTCGCGCTCGACGGCAAGCCGGTCGCGAACATCCAGCTCGCCGACATCGGCTCGGCCTCGGGCTTCGGCGGCAAGTCGGCCGACCCCGAAACCTTCTACGCCTTTTCCAGCTACGCGCGGCCGACGACCATCTACCGCCTCGACACCGCGACGGGGAAGAGCGAGATCTTCGCAGAGCCCAAGCTGACCTTCAATCCGCAGGACTTCAGCGTCGAACAGCGTTTCTACACGTCGAAGGACGGCACCAAGGTGCCGATGTTCCTGGTGATGAAAAAGGGCCTCGACCGCAGCAAGGGATCGCCGACGCTGCTCTACGGCTATGGCGGCTTCAACGTATCGATGACCCCCGCCTTTTCGCCCACCCGTCTCGCCTGGGTCGACAAGGGCGGCGTGCTCGCGATCGCCAACCTGCGCGGCGGCGGCGAATATGGCAAGGCGTGGCACGACGCCGGCCGCCTCGACAGGAAACAGAATGTCTTCGACGATTTTATCGCCGCGGGCGAATATCTGATCGCGCAAGGGATCACCGGCAAGGGCCAGCTCGCGATCGAGGGCGGCTCGAACGGCGGGCTGCTCGTCGGCGCGGTGACCAACCAGCGCCCCGACCTGATCGCCGCCGCGCTGCCCGCGGTGGGCGTGATGGACATGCTGCGCTTCGACCGCTTCACCGTCGGCCGCTATTGGGTCGACGATTATGGCTATCCGTCGAAGGAGGAGGATTTCCGGAACCTGCTCACCTATTCGCCCTATCACAACATCCGGGACGGCGTCGCCTATCCGGCGGTGCTGGTGACGACCGCCGACACCGACGACCGCGTCGTGCCGGGGCACAGCTTCAAATATACCGCCGCGCTCCAGCATGCGCAGGCGGGCGACAGGCCGCACCTGATCCGCATCGAAACGCGCGCCGGCCATGGTTCGGGCAAGCCGACCGACAAGGTCATCGCCGAAGCCGCCGACAAATATGCCTTTGCGGCCAAATGGACCGGGCTCGGCGTCGAATAGGCAAACGCCTCGCGATCGCCGCCGCGCTCATGCTGCTGGGCGGGGCGGCGACCGGGAGCATGTTGCCCGACGGCGAAGCGGCGCGCGTCGAGCGGCGGGCCGATTGTTATGACCCGGCGGCGCTGCCGCCGGTCGAGACGCTGGCCGACGGCCGCAAGGCGGTTCGCCTGCGCGTGCTGCTCTGGAATGTCGAGGGCCTGCCCTGGCCGATCCGCAGCGGACGCGGACCGAAGCTCGAGCGGATCGCCGACTGGATCGCCAGGCGCCGCGCGGCGGGGCATGGCCCCGACATCCTAATCCTGCACAAGGCGTTCGTGCCCGAGGCGTCGCGCATCACCCTCGCGGGCGGATTCCGCAACATCCTCCCCGGCCCGGCGCTGAAAGAGAAACGCCAGCTCCCCGCCGCGCCGCCGCCCGACGGCTATGCCGGCGCCGCGCACTGGTGGAAGGGCGAGGGCATCGGCAAATGGCTCGACGGCGGCCTCTATATCGCCACCGACCTGCCGGTGATCGACAGCGCGCGCGACGCCTTCGGGGCCGACAGCTGCGCAGGCTACGACTGCCTGTCGAACAAGGGCGGCCTCGCGCTGCGCGTCGCCATCCCCGGCGCGCCCGAGCCGGTGACGCTGTTCAACACCCACCGCAATTCGCGCGAGCCCGCCCAGGTCGGCATCCCCCGCGCCGAGACGTCGCATATCCTTCAGACGCGCGAAAACGACGCGCTGCTGACGGCCTTCGGCGACCTCAAAGATGGGGGCGACGCGCTGATCGCGGCGGGCGACTTCAACAATTACCGCGCGGGCGACAGGGCGGGCCGCTTCGCGACCGACCCCGCCTTCCGCCTCGCCGCCAAGGGCCCCGGCCTCGCCGCCCGCGCCGCGCCGATGACCGACGCGCGCGCGTGGACCGAGGCCTATGACCTTGTCGGCTATCGCGGCTCGGACGCGCTCCGCGTCGAGCCGCTTTCGGTCGTCACTTTGTTCGACGGCCAAAACGGCCCTGTTCTTTCGGACCATCCCGCCCAATATGTGACCTTCCGGCTGAGCTGGCGCGGCGACGCGCCCGCGATGCCGATCGCCGTCCCGCGCTGCGCCACCCGATCCTGAAAGACGCCCATGTCCTATGTCCTCGCCTTCTCCGCCACCGAGCCCGCCGAACTGTGGGCCGAAGCCGCCGCCGCCGCCGAGGCGCTCGTCGCGGGCGAGCCCGACGGCATCGCCAACATGGCCAATGTCGCGGCGCTGATCTGGCAGGCGATCCCCGATCTGAACTGGGCGGGCTTCTATCGCTTCGACGGCCGCGAACTCGTCCTCGGACCCTTTCAGGGCAAGGCCGCGTGCATCCGCATCGCGCTCGACAAGGGCGTCTGCGGCGCCGCCGCGCGCGCCCGCGAAACCCGGCGCGTCGAGGATGTCCACGCCTTCCCCGGCCATATCGCGTGCGACGGCGACAGCCGCAGCGAACTGGTCGTGCCGATCGTCGCCGGCGAGCGGCTGATCGGCGTGCTCGACCTCGACAGCCCGCTGCCCGCCCGCTTCACGGCGGAGGATCAGGCCGGCGCCGAGGCGCTGGTCGCGCGCATCGCGACCGCGCTCGCGGGCTGAACCTGCCCCAAATCGGGACGAAATCGGCAAGGTAAACGGATTCGCCGAAAAGCGCCGGATTTGCTAAACACCCTGTTAACCAATGGTCCTTGCCGCCGCCGGTCAGGCCCAAGGAAACAGGGAGTTACGCCATGCGCACCGCACTTCTTCTCGGAATCGCCGCCGGATCGGCGCTGCTGTCCGGCCCGGCGCACGCCGGTCATGGCGACAAGAAGCCCAGCCTCGACTATGGCGCGCCGTCGGCGCCCGATGCCCGCGTCTACACTGGCTATCCCGACCGCGTGCCGAGCGAAGTCGAATATCGCCGCGTCGAAGGAACCTATGACGCGCAGGGCCGCTGGACCGGCACCTGGAACGGCACCTATGAAACGCCCGACGGCCGCCGCTACGACGGCAGCTACGAAGGCACGGTCGAGTCGGTGGGCACCAGCTACGACGCGCCGCCGCCGGCCTATGATCCCTATTATGACGAGCGCGGCGGCTATGATCCGCGCTACGATGAAGAAATGGAACGCCGCTGTGGCCGGGGGGGCACGGTCGGCGGTGCGGTTGTCGGTGGCGTCGTAGGCGGCATCAGCCGGCAACCGCATCGCCGGGCGGGGCAACCGCACCGAAGGCACGATCATCGGCGGCGCGCTCGGCGCGATCATGCGGCGGGGCGATCGGCAGCGAGGCCGACCGCAAGCGCTGCGAAAGCTGGCGGGCCAGCCGCGGCGGCTATTACACCCAGGGCGGCTATTATCACGGCGGTGCCTATCCGCCCCCGCCGCCCTATCATGGCGGCCATGGCGGCACGACGGTCTATCAGCAGGGCGGCTATGGCTATGGTTACGGCTATTACACCCCCGGCGTCGTCGTGACGACGGTGATCACCACCGGCGCGCCCGTGGTGACCGAGACGGTCGAAACCTCGACGCGCACCTATTACGAGACGGTTCCGGTCCGGAAGCGCCATGTCGCGAAAAAGAAATGGAAACCGAAACCCAAGCCGCGCTGCGTCTGCTGATTTTTACCTGCCCTCCCCTTCAGGGGAGGGCAGCGAGACTTGGCAGCTTGCTGCCTAGTCGCAGCGGGTGGGGTCCGGCGGCCTTGCACTATCTGACAGGCCCCACTCCAACCCAGTGCCAGGTAAACCGTCCCCCGGACGGTTTAGGTCATGCCAGGGGCATGACCGACCTGACACTCCTGAAGGGCAGGGGCTTTTCATTGGCCCTCCTGCTTCTCGTCGCGCGCGGAGAACGGTTCAGCGAGGCGAAAGCATCCTGCCCCTATCTGCGACCGATGGCGGGCGGGGCCTATCCCGTGCCCGCACAGTGGGGAGTATCCTCGATGCGCCGTTTCACCACTCTCACCGCCGCGGCCGCGGTCCTCGTCACCTCCTTCGCCGCCATCCCTGCCGAAGCGCGCAACCGCTACGGTGGCAGGCACCACCGTGACCGCGATCATATCAGCACCGGCGAAGTGCTCGGCGGCCTCTTCGTCATCGGCGCCATCGCGGCGATCGCCGGCGCCGCGAGCAAGGACAAGGACCAGCGGCGCGAGCAGCGTTACGAGCCGCCCTATCGCGACGACGACTATCGCGAAGTCCCGCGTTACGAACCCGATGCCGGCACCACGCCGGGCGCCTATGGCCGCGGCGAGGCCGAGGCGCGCGCCGCCGACGCGTGCAGCTGGGCGGTCGAGGGCGAGATGGGCGACGACGCCCGCGTCGACCGGATCGACAGCACCCGTGCCGCGAACGGCGGCTGGTACGTCACCGGCGCCGCGTCGCGGCTGGGCGGCGAGACGCGCAGTTTCGGCTGCAGCTATCGCAACGGCCGCGTCGTCGACGTCACTTTCGGCGGCTGATCCCGCAGGCGAATACCAGGGCAAGGGCCTCGTCATCGGCGATGACGGGGCCCTTCGCTTTGGCGATCACGACCTTTGCGAACACGCCGGCTGAACGGCAGGTGTCGGGCGGGAGCGGACGTTTATCTCCCCTCCCTGCAAGGGAGGGGCTGGGGGTGGGTGGCCGCCGAAGGCGGCGCTCTTCCTTCTGGCTCGCTGCGCTCGCTACCCACCCCTAACCCCTCCCTAAAAGGGAGGGGAATGTCTTATATCCACCCCAAAACCGCCTTCGCTTCTCCACCTGAACCTCCGCTAAACCAAGTCTGAACCGCAGATAAGCGGGGGGTTCAGACCCGCGACACCGCCCTCCTTCTATACCGGCATCAACAGGCGGCGAATCGCCCCCTGCGGTGAAGGAGACCGAACCATGGCTATGACCAAGATGACCAAGGCCGCAATTGGTGCGGCCACCGCCGGCGCAATGTTGCTCGGCAGCACCCCCGCGATGGCCCGCGACCGCGACGGCGACGGGATCAGCGCGGGCGAAGTGATCGCCGGCGCCGTCGTCCTCGGCGGCCTCGCCGCCATCCTGTCGAGCGGCGGCAACGACCGCTATGACCGCGCCGACTATCGCGACCGCGGCCGCTATGACGACCCCCGTTACGGCTATGGTTATGACTATGGCCGCTACGGCGACAGCCGCAGCGCGGTGAACCAGTGCGTCAACGCCGTCGAACGCGGCAGCCGCCGTTACGGCAACACCGACGTCACGCAGGTGACGAGCATCGACCGCAAGCGCGACGGCTACAAGATCAAGGGCCGCGTCGTCGTCCGCGACGGTTACGGCGGGCGCTGGGGCCGCGGCGGTTACTATGACAAAGGCAAGTTCAGCTGCGACGTCCGCTACGGCCGCGTGCAGGACATCAAATTCTCGGGCCTGCGCTAATATTGGAAAGCCCCTCCCCAAACGGGAGGGGCTTTTCCCATAACGTCGCCCCCGCGAAGGCGGGGGCCGCCATCGGTTTACGCCGCGACGCAGCAACAGGCTGACAGCGGCCCCCGCCTTCGCGGGGGCGACGATTATTGCCAGCGACGGTCTTGCGTCGATCAGATACCCGCCGCATGAAGCGGCATGATCAAGCAAAGCCTGCTCGCCGCGCTGCTGCTCTGCGCAGCCACCCCTGCCCTCGCGGCGGACGAGACCCCCGCCGTCGACCCCGCGCGCCTCAAGGCCGACGTCGAAAAACTCGTGTCCTTCGGCACCCGTCACACCTTGTCCTCGGCGACCGATCCGAAGCGCGGCATCGGCGCCGCGCGCAATTGGGGCGCCGCCGAATTCGAGCGCATTTCAAAGGCCTGCGGCGGCTGCCTGACCGTATCGCGCATCTCCGACCGTTTCGAGGGGCCGCGCGCGCCCGCAGGCGTGATCGTCGAAAATGTCCTCGCGATCCAGAAGGGGACCGGCGACCCCGCGCATGTCGTCATCATCGCCGGCCATATCGACAGCCGCGTCACCGATCCGATGAATTTCACCGCCGACGCCCCCGGCGCCAACGACGACGGCTCGGGAACCGCGCTGGTGATCGAGGCCGCGCGGCTGCTGTCGAAGCGGAACCATCGCGCGACGATCGTCTATGCCCTGCTTTCGGGCGAGGAGCAGGGGCTGTGGGGCGGCAAGCTGCTCGCGCGCCATGCCCAGAGCGAAGGCTGGCAGGTCGCGGCGCTGCTCAACAACGACATCGTCGGCGGCACCCACGGCACCGACGGCACGATCGTCGACAATCGGGTGCGCGTGTTCAGCGAGGGCATCCGCGCGTCGGAGGACCTGGCGGCGCAGCTCGCGCGGCGCGGCATCGGCGGCGAGGACGACGGGCCATCGCGCGCGCTCGCCAGGGCCGCTCTTCGCGCCGCCACCCGCAATCCGGCGATCGGGCTGGAGGTGCTCGCGGTACGCCGCCCCGACCGCTTCCGCCGCGGCGGCGACCATCTGCCCTCGCTCGAACTCGGCTACCCGGCGATCCGCTTCACCGTCGGGGTCGAGGATTATGACCATCAGCACCAGGATCTGCGCACCGAGGGTGGCCGCCAATATGGCGACACCGTCGACGAGATGGACTTTCCATACCTCGCCCGCGTCACCGCGCTCAACGTCGCGCTAGCGCGGGAGCTGGCCGACGCGCCGCCCGCGCCCGCCAGCGTCGCCATCGATGGCGCGGTGAGTTCGGACACCAGCATCAGCTGGACGCCGGTCAGGGATGCCGCCTCCTACCGTCTCTATTGGCGCCGCGCCGACCGCAGCGACTGGACCGACAGCCGCACCGTGCCAGGCGACTCGACGCAATTCCTGCTGAAAGGCGTCCAGATCGACGACCATTTTTTCGGCGTCGCGGCGGTGTCGGCCGAGGGCGCCGAAAGCATCGTCGCCTTCGGCGGTCTGCCGCCCCAAAAATAGGCTCGAAAGCGAGCCGTGACACGCCGCGCTAGTGCAATATTTACCATCTTCTCCTATGGTCGCCGATGGGACCGATATTGTCGCCTGGAGTGGGATGCCGGGCGGCCTGTACTGGGTCGCGCATGTCCAATCCCGCAGACGATTCTGCATCCGAAAAACGCCAGCCGCGCCAGTCGCGACTGGTGAAGGCCGCGCTCGAGAGCGAGCGTTTCGGCCGCTTCGACGTCACCGTCCGCAATGTGTCGCAGACCGGCATCGGCGGCCAGGCGCCGCACCCGCTGCAGAATGGCGAGCGGCTGACCGTCCACCTGCCCGGGCACCCGCCGATGACGGGCACGGTGCGCTGGGTATGCGATCAACGGTTCGGGATCGAGACCGACAGCGAAATCCGCATCGAGCAGCTGCGCGCGGCGCATGGCGGCAGCATGCCGTCGGCCGACCAGAGTATCGAATTTCGCATCATCCCGCCGCCCAAGACCGTCGCCAAGCGCCCCGGCCTGCAACTCGGCGCCGCATCGCCGACGAACCCTTATACGAGCGACTGGCGTTCGCGTCGGTAGGGGGTGGGAACGAAACGCGACCTTCGCTCTCCCCTCCCTGGAAGGGAGGGGCTGGGGGTGGGTGGGCGGCCGGAGGCGGCATTCTTCCTTCTTGCTCGCTTCGCTCGCTTCGCTCGCTACCCACCCCTAACCCCCTCCCTAATAGGGAGGGGGATCGATCCCCCGTCATCCGCACAAAAGAAAACCGGCGCGGATCGCTCCGCGCCGGGTCCCCCGTTGTAAACTGTTAAAAAAGCGCTGGGCGTCAGGCGACGCGGCGCACTTCATTGCCTTCGTCGTCGATGTCGCGCAGCACATAGCCGCGGCCCCAGACGGTCTCGATGTAATTTTCGCCGCCGCAGGCCAGCGCCAGCTTCTTGCGCAGCTTGCAGATGAAGACGTCGATGATCTTGAGTTCGGGCTCGTCCATGCCGCCGTAGAGGTGGTTCAGGAACATTTCCTTGGTCAGCGTCGTGCCCTTGCGGAGCGAGAGCAGCTCGAGCATCTGATATTCCTTGCCGGTCAGGTGCACGCGGGTCGAATCGACCTCGACCGTCTTGGTGTCGAGATTGACCGCCAGCTTGCCGGTCTTGATGACGCTCTGGCTGTGGCCCTTCGAGCGGCGGACGACCGCATGGATGCGCGCGACCAGTTCGTCGCGGTGAAAGGGCTTGGTGACATAGTCGTCGGCGCCGAAGCCGAACGAGCGCACCTTCGAATCCATTTCCGAAATGCCCGACAGGATCAGCACCGGCGTCTGCACCTTGGCGGTGCGCAGTTTCTTGAGCACGTCGTAACCGTGCATGTCAGGCAGGTTCAGGTCGAGCAGGATGATGTCGTAATCATAGAGCTTGCCCAGGTCCAGGCCCTCTTCCCCCAGGTCGGTGGTGTAGACGTTGAAGCCTTCGGTCGTGAGCATCGTGTCGATCGCCTTGGCGGTCGTCGGCTCGTCCTCGATCAGCAATACGCGCATTGGGCACCCCTTAGATTGTTCCCACGATGATCCCGCGACCCGTCCGCTGGACCATCCTGCGATGCCACCGACGAACCCCCTGTTCGGGACTGCCGGAACATTAACCATGAAAGCAATGAAGGGAAAAGGTTAATTTTGATTTAACCCGCAGGAATCCACGAGTCGCGGCGATTCCGCACCAGCCGGAGAAGCTGTTCCCCGGCGAAAGCCGGGGTCCACATGCCATGCGCGCGTCATCAATGGACCCCGGCTTTCGCCGGGGGAACGGCGACGATCCATGGTCAGGACCGCGGGCGTTCTCAACCGCTCCCCAGCGCCAGATGCTGCGCATGGGCGCCGGTGCAGGATCGTTTCAGCGTATCGACCAGATGGTCCGACAGCGCCTTCACCCGCGCCGGGCGCAGCCGCGATGGTGGCGAAAGAAGGTGAAGAAAGGATTGCGGCAGCGACCAGTCGGTCAGGATGCGCACGACGTCGCCCGCGACCAGGGCCTCCTCGGCGATGAAGTCGGGCAGCGCGGCAATGCCGCCGCCCGCGACGATCAGCGGGATCATCACATCGCCATTGTTGGTGAACAGGGGTCCGGTCGGAACCACCGTCGCCTCCTCGCCCTCGCGGTGGAAGCGCAGCGGCAGCGTCCTCTCGCGGTGGCCGTAACCGATCAGCCGGTGGCGGCCGAGTTCGAGCGGGTGGCGCGGCGTGCCATATTTCTCCAGATAGGCGGGGCTTGCGATCACCGAACCCGCGACCGGCGCGATCGTGCGCGCGAGCAGGCTCGAATCCTCCATGCTCGCGATGCGGAGCGCCAGGTCGATGCCGTCCGCCACGACATCGTGACGCGCGTCGCTGAGCATCACCTCGATCTCGACCGCCGGATGCATCTCGAGAAAGGCCGCGAGCGGCCCGCCCAGCACCTTGATCCCGAAGCTCATCGGCGCCGCGAGGCGGATCGGGCCTAGCCAGGTCGACCCGGTCGCCGCGCGCCGCCTCGGTCGCGGCGGTCGCGGCGGCGACCATCGCATGCGCCTCGCCAAGCAGCCCCGCCCCCGCGGTCGACACGGTGACCGTGCGCGAACTGCGGTGGAGCAGGGTGATGCCCAGCGACGCCTCCAGCCGCGTTACCGCTTTCGACACGCTGGCTTTCGACAGGCCGAGCGTTACCGCCGCGGCGGTGAAACTGCCGCTGTCGGCGACCGCGGCGAAACAGGCCCAGCCTTCATAATCGGGAAGCGCCATTGGAATTCTCCATCCTCAAAGCCGTTCGCCCTGAGCCTGTCGAAGGGCCGTTCTTTCTCTTGAACGTCGGGAGAAAGAAGGACGGTGCTTCGACAAGCTCAGCACGAACGGGAAATTGGGGCACCAGATTAGCAGAGATATCGAAACGATAGATTTCCATCTACGCTATTTCAGAAACGATCGCCATCGCTATCTTGTCCCCAACAGCTTCACCCCGCATCCGCGATACGGGTGAAGATCGAAAAGATAGGAAAGGACGACGCGATGATCGACATCCGCAAATTCGACAGCCTCGGCCACGCCAACCACGGCTGGCTCGACGCCCGCCACCATTTTTCCTTCGCGAACTACCACGACCCGAAGCGCATGGGCTGGGGCGCGCTGCGCGTGTGGAACGACGATGCCATCGCGGCGCAGGCGGGCTTTCCCCCGCACCCGCACCGCGACATGGAAATCATCACCTATGTCCGCACCGGCGCGATCAGCCACCGCGATTCGATGGGCAACAGCGGCCGCACCGCGGCGGGCGACGTCCAGGTGATGAGCGCCTAGCACCGGCGTGACGCACAGCGAGTTCAACCTGGAGGACGAGGAAACGACCTTGTTCCAGATCTGGATCATGCCCGACCGTGCCGGAGGCACCCCCGGCTGGGGTGCGCGCCAGTTTCCCCAGGCCGACCGTTCGGGCCGGTTCGTGACGCTGGCGAGCGGGATCGAAGGCGATGACGCGCTGCCGATCCGTGCCGATGCCCGCGTGGCCGCGGCAACGGTGAACGCCGGCGACACGGTCTCCTACGACCTGCCCGACGGGCGCCACGCCTATCTGGTCGCCGCCAAGGGCCGGATCCGCGTCAATGGCGAGGAGGCCGACCCGCGCGACGGCATCGCGATCCGCGATGTCGGCACGATCGAGGTCGAGGCGATCGACGACGCCGAACTGGTGCTGGTCGACAGCCTGTAATGAAACCCCGGGGCCGCCGCCTTCCCCCTCCCAGGCGGCGGCCCGCTCCTGTGCCGCGAGTTCCCATCCCCCCGGTCGACGGAACTCGCGGCACCCCCTTCCCCTCTTGTTCAAGTCCAAAGGAGTAATGCCATGTCCCACATTCTTCGTATCGACGCCTCGGCCCGCAACGCCGGTTCGACCACCCGCCTGCTGACCGACCAGCTCGTCGCCCGCCTTGTCGAACAGGGCTATGGTGCCGCGGTCACCACCCGCGACCTCGCGCTCGCCCCGCCCGCGCTGCTCACCGAAGCCTGGGTCGGCGCGAACTTCACCGACGACGCCGACCGCAACGACGAGCAGCGCGCCGCGCTCGCCGCGTCGGACGAGCTGATCGCCGAACTCGAAGCCGCCGACACCATCGTCATCGGCGTGCCCGTCTATAATTTCGCCATCCCCGCCGCGCTCAAGGCCTGGGTCGACCTGATCGCCCGCGCCCGCAAGACCTTCCGCTACACCGAAGCCGACCCCGAAGGGCTGCTCAAGGGCAAGAAGGCCTATCTCGTCGTCGCCTCGGGCGGCGTGCCGGTCGGCAGCGACTATGATTTCGCGACCGGCTACCTGCGCCACATCCTCGGCTTCGTCGGCATCACCGACGTGTCGATCATCGCCGCCGACCAGCAGATGATGGACGGCGAGGCGATCGCCCGCGCCACCGCCTCGATCGACGCGCTGCGGCAGGCGGCCTGACGCGATGCGCCGTCTGCCGAGCCTTTTCGTTTCGCACGGCTCGCCGATGATGGCGCTCGAACCCAGCCCGGCACGGGATTTCCTCGCCGGGCTGGGCACCCGTTTCCCGCGCCCGCGCGCGATCCTGGTCGTGTCGGCGCACCATGACGCGGCGTATCAGGGCGGGCGGGCGACGGTCACCGCCTCGCCCGCGCCGCCGACGATCCACGACTTCGGCGGCTTTCCCGACGAACTCTTCGCGATGCGCTACCCGGCGCCGGGCGATCCCGGACTGGCGGAACGCATCGTGGGCCTGCTCGGAGCGCACGGCCTGGCCGTCACCGCCGACCCCGAGCGCGGTCTCGACCATGGCGCGTGGGTGCCGCTGTCCCTGATCTACCCCGATGCCGACCTTCCCGTCGTCCAGCTCTCGATCGCGTCGAACGCGTCGCCCGAATGGCATCATTCGCTCGGTCAGGCACTCGCGCCCCTGTGCAACGAAGGCGTGCTGATCATCGGGTCGGGCAGCATCACCCACAACCTCCGCGCGCTCTTCTCCTCGCGCCTGCCGATCGACGCCCCCGCGCCTGGCATGGGTCACCGACTTCACCGACTGGATCGCCGACCGGATGAAGGCGGGCGCGGTCGACGACGTCCTGCACGCGGTCGAGCTTGCACCACACGGCAAGGACAATCATCCGACCCTGGACCATATATTGCCGCTGTTCGTCGCCATTGGCGCCGGCATGGTTCGCCTTTCACTGCCGAGCGGCTGCACGCCAGCACCACCTATGGCCTGCTCGGCATGGACGTTTATTCTTTCGGCTGAGCCCCGTGCGGCCTATAGCGCCGCCATGCTGCTCACCGACCGCATCCTCTTCCTCGACGGCGAGGCGATCGTCGTCGACAAGCCCGCGGGCCTGCCGGTCGATCCGCCGCGCGACGGCAGCCTCAGCCTCGAGAACCACCTCGATTCGCTGCGCTTCGGCTTCCAGCGCTGGCCGCTCGCGGTGCACCGGCTCGACCGCGACACCTCGGGCTGCCTGCTCCTCGCGCGCAATCCCAAGGCGCACAAGCGCTTCGCCGCCGCCTTCGAGGGCCGCGAGGTCGAGAAGAGCTATCTCGCGATCATCGACGGCATCCTGCAGGGCGAGAGCGGGACGATCGACCTGCCGCTGTCGAAACGATCGACCCGCGAGGCCGGCTGGCGGATGGCGGGCGACCCCGGCGGCAAGCCCGCCCGCTCGCACTGGCAGGTGATCGCGGCCGCCGGCGCCTGCACGCTCGTGCGTTTCCGCCCCGAAACCGGCCGCACCCACCAGCTGCGCGTCCATGCGCTCGAAGGGCTCGGCTTCCCGATCGCGGGCGACCCCGTCTATGGCGGCGGCGGACCCAAGGGACAGACGTTGCTCCACGCCGAACGGCTGGTGCTGACGCGCGGCGCCAAACCGCCGATCGTTGCCGAGGCCCCCTTCCCCGAACGTTTTGTCGCGCACGGCTTTTCGGCGCCCGAAGGAGCGGAGCCGACGCGTGGCTGACATTCCCGAGGCCGCGATTTCGGAAAAATTCCTCGCCGGCAGCGGCCCAGGCGGACAGAATGTCAACAAGGTTGCGACCGCCTGCCAGCTGCGCGTCGATGTGTTCGCGCTCGGCCTGGCACCCGACGCCTGGCGCCGAGCTGAAAACGCTCGCGGGCAGCAGGATGACGGCCGAGGGCGAACTCGTCATCCTCGCCCGCCGGTATCGCACCCAGGAAGCGAACCGCGCCGACGCCCGCGCGCGGCTGAACGCGCTGATCGACCAGGCGCTGATCCAGCCCGAGCGGCGCATCAAGACCAGGCCGAGCAAGGCGGCCAAGGCGAAACGCATCGACAGCAAGAAGGCGCGCAGCGCGGTCAAGGCGGGACGCGGCCGTGTCCGGCCGTCCGAGTAATCCGATCTTTACCATGTCCTGCCAATGAAGCCGGACGCCGATACGGGCGCCGACGGCCGGAATCGTCCCGCCGCGAGACAATAAGGCCCTGTTTTAAAGATATTTACGATGTCCGTTTACGGGCGCGAAAGCATCACGGCCTAGTTTTGCGGCTCCACCTCTTTGGGACAGCAGCCGACCGTGAAACAACAGGGCAATTTCTCGATCAAACCCGCCACCCGGACGCGCGGCGCCGAGCGCGCGCAGGTGAAGGCGAATGCGCGGTTTCGCGAAGCGGGCTTCAACCCCTATGACGCCGAACTGTTCGACCTGTCCTCGACGGGCTTTCGCATGAACACCTATGCGCGGCCGGCGATCGGCAAGCATATCTGGGTCAGCCTGCCGGGGCTGCAGCCGCTCGAAGCGATCGTGCGGCGCGCCGACGGCAATGAATATGGCTGCGAACTGGTCGTGCCGCTGCACCCGTCGGTCGCGGCGCATATGCAGACCAAGCTGCGCACGCCGCTGCCCAAAAACTAGGCTTCGGGCTTTTCCGATTTCTTGAGGATATGCTTCCACTCGGCGGGCGTGACGCGCCCGACCGACAGCCGCGACTGGCGGATCAGGTCCATGTCCGCGAGCGCCGGATCGGCCTTGATCGCCGCCAGCGTCACCGGATGCGCGAGCGGCCGCACCGGCGCGACGCGCACGATGACCCAGGGCGAGCCTTCCTCGGCGGTCGGATCGGGCGTCGCCGCCTCGACGATCTCCATGATCCCGACGCATTCCTTGCCGATATTGCTGTGATAGAAGAGCGCCTGATCGCCGACCTTCATCGCCATCATGTTGAGCTTGGCGGTGTGGTTGCGCACCCCGTCCCACATGCCCTGGCCGTCCTTGACGAGTTGCTCCCACGCATAGGCGTCGGGTTCGGATTTCATCAGCCAATATTGCTTTGCCATGAGCGCGGGTCTAGCCGAGCGATGCGCGGGGTGGAACCGCCTTTTTCCCTTTAACGCGGCGCGCGCAGCGCCTAAATCGCATCGCATGACGCGCGCCGCCGGTGCCGCCCCTGAACAGATGGACAAGACTTATGACTGCCGCCGTTCCCGTGATTTCCATGGCGCTTCCCGCCGACCGCTTCGCGCAGGATTTCGGCGCCTCCTTCGAACGTTTCGGCTTCGCGATGATCACCGACCATGGCATCGACCCCGGCCTGATCGACGAGGCGTGGGACAAGGCCAAGCAATTCTTCGCGCTGCCCGAAGAGACCAAGCGCGCCTATCATATCCCCGGCGGCGGCGGCGCGCGCGGCTATACTCCCTTCGGCACCGAGATCGCCAAGGGCGCGAAAGAGGTCGACCTCAAGGAATTCTGGCACGTCGGCCGCGACCTGCCCGAAGGCCATCCGCTCGCCGCGCAGCAGCCGAACAACGTCTGGCCCAGCGAAGTCGCGGGCTTCCGCACCGCCTACGACAAATTGTTCGCCGAATTCGACCGCGTCGGCGGCCGGCTGCTGTCGGGCATCGCGCGTTACCTGAAACTCGACCCCGACTTTTTCGAAGACACGGTGAAGGACGGCAACAGCGTGATGCGCCTGCTCCATTATCCGCCGGTCGAGGCGCCCGCGAAGGGCATCCGCGCCGAGGCGCATGAGGACATCAACACGATCACCCTGCTCCTGGGCGCCGAGGAGGCCGGGCTCGAAATCCTCGACAAGGACGGCAGCTGGCTCCCCGTCTCGCCGCCGCCGGGCGCGATGGCGGTCAATGTCGGCGACATGCTCCAGCGGCTGACCAACAACCGCCTGCCCTCGACCACCCACCGCGTGCGCAACCCCGACGAAGGGCGGGCCAGCGTCGCGCGCTATTCGATGCCCTTCTTCCTGCATTTCCGCTCGGACTATCCAATCCGGACGCTGGAGAATTGCATCGATGCGGCGCACCCGGACCTGTATCCGGAGCCGATCACCGCGGACGAATATCTGCAGGAACGGCTGCGCGAGATCGGGCTGAAGACATAGGCCGCCCTACCGGTCGTAGGCGAACCAGCTCCCCTGATATTTGGCGTCGAAATTTTCTTTGGAATCGAAGGCGAAGCCGATCGGATTCGCTCGGAAATAACCGAATTCGTCGAACCGGCCGAGAACGGCCATATAGGCATCGCGGCAGCGCTCACGGAAATCACTGTCCTCGGTCATCTTCAGCTGCGCCTCGGTGTGGAAGAAGATGATCGCGGTTCCGAAGCCGGGGCGGATTTTCCAGATCACCGTGCTGCTCAGCGATTTTTCGACCTCCTCGATCCGTTCGGGGGTCATCTGGCTGTTGGCTTCCCGGCGGGCGGCGGGCTCGAAGGCCGAGAAGATGACGAACAGCCGCTCGGCTCCGGCTATCGTGTCGCCGCTTTCGTCCAGCAACTCCAGAAACCGCGCCTTGATCGCCGCCTGCTTGGCCGGGTCATAGCTGATCGTCCGCTCGGTCATGAAGCTGTCGGCATCGCGTTTCCGCTCGAAGATCACGTCGAGCCGCGGGCCGTGGAGCGGTTCGTTGCTGTCGAAGACGATATTGAGGGGGACGGGCGACGAATAATGCGCCGCGATCCACTCCGCCAACGCGCGGAACAGCGGGGGCATCGCCGCGGCGCCCTGTTTGACCAGCCTGGTCCGGCGGTAGGATTCGTCGGAAGGATTCATCATGCGCGCGTCACCGCCCTTCCCAATAATCATACGCCACCTGCTGCTGCTCCCTGATGAACCGCGCCGCCGCCGCGCCCTCCCACGGGCCGTCATAACCGAGGAGCAGCGCCGTGCCGCCGACCCACCAGCCTTGCCCCGGCAGCCGGTCGCTTTCGCGCACCACCAGCACCGCAAGGTCGGGTTCGCCGTCCGCGGCGCATAGCCGGTCGACCTCGGCGAGCGTCTTGCATACCGCGCGCATCTTGGGCCGCGAGAAGCGGAAACCCAGTTCGCCGAGCAGTTCGGAATAGCTGACGCTGCGCCCTTCGCGCGCCGCCGCGGTCAATATCGCGCGGATGCGCGGCGCATCGCCGAGCGCGCCGGCGTCGGCCGGAACCGGCGCCTCGCCATCGAGGCCGGGGTCAAGCGCCACGCTTTTTCGGCGGCCAGGGGATGAAGCCCGAGGTGCGGGCGATATAATCCTCATAGCCGGGGCGCGTCTGTTTCATGCCGCGCTCGAGCAAGGCCTTGCCCGACCATTTGGTGAGGGTGAAGGTCAGGAACAGCGGCCCGATCACGCTCGCCACCGCAACCCAGATGGCCGCGTCGGCGGCGACGAGGAAAAGGCCCCACCAGGCCAGCGCGTCGCCGAAATAATTGGGATGGCGCGTGTAACGCCACAGCCCGGTGTCGAGGATATTGCCCTGATTGGCGGGATCGGCGCGAAACCGGTCGAGCTGCCAATCGCCGAGGCTTTCGAACGCGATGCCGGTCAGCGCCGCAGCGACGCCGATCCATCCCAGCACGCCGATCTGCGACGCGGGGGCGGCGGCGCTTGCCCAGATGCCGATCTGCGCCGGCAGGCTGGTGATGAACAGCAACGGCGCCTGGGTCAGGAAGACCGCCACCAGCGCCGTCGTTTCCCATCCCCAATGGCGTTTCTTCATGATGCCGGTGATGATCTTCTGATAGCGCGGGTCCTCGCCGCTGCGGCGCCAGCGGATGAACAGATGGATCGCGAGCCGCAGCCCCCAGAGCGTCGTCAGCCCCAGCAGCAATTGCGCGCGCAGCCCCTCGTTGCCCACCTGGATCGCGGTGCCCCACGCCAGCAGCACCATGCCGAACGCCCAGAAAGCATCGATGAACGACACGTCGCGGATCTGCAGCGCGATCAGCCACAACAGCCCGATGACAAGGATCAGACCGAAGAAATTCGTCGCCAGCACGATTCCCACGCCCGTCATCGCCTTCTCCTGCGCTCAGCCGGTTCCCACGATATCATCGATCGACGTCACCGCACGCTCCGGAAATTTCGGGATGCAGCTTTTATAGACGTCGAACACCTTCTGCATATCGGCACGGAAATCGCCCGTCGGCCAGATCAGCGGGCCGAGCCCGCCGGTCTTGGTGCCATAATCCATCAGGCCGACCACCATCGGCACCTTCGCCGCGAGCGCGATCTGGTAGAAGCCGGTGCGCCATTTCTTCGCCTTGCCGCGCGTCCCCTCGGGCGCGACGGTCAGCATGAATTCGGCGCGGCGGGCGAATTCCTGCGCCATCTGCGCGACCGCGTTCGACGCATTGTGGCGGTCGACGGGGATGCCGCCCATCTGTTTCATGAAGCCGCCGATCGGCCATCTGAACAACGACAATTTGCCCATGAAATGCGCGCGCAGGCCAAGGTCGGCGGTCAGGCCGAGGAAGTTCACGAAATCCCAGTTGCTCGTGTGCGGCGCGGCGATGATGATGAAGCGGCGCGGTTCGGGCACTTCGCCCTGCGCCTTCCAGCCGCGCATCCGGTAGAGCAGCAGCAACAGGCGCCGCACGGCGCGCGCCACCAGTCCCGGCGGGTGATCGTCGATCTCGGTCACGGATGCTCCTCTTCCCTTCGGCCGGGATGCGCGAAAGCCGGATAGGGCGCAAGCGAAACGAGGCGATATTGTTGACGACAGGGGCAACGGCCGACGTCGGCTTTGGGGTGGGAAGCGGACATTTGAGTAATAGGCTGGTCTCCCCTCCCGCAGGCGGGAGGGGCAGCGAGACTTGGGCGCTTGCGCCCTAGTCGCAGCGGGGTGGGCCGTCGCGACGTCGCTGCCCACCCCCAACCCCTCCCGCCTGCGGGAGGGGAGCCAAATGCCCGCTCCTCCCAAATTCGGCCCTTCCTCTGCCCGCGAAAAAATCTCTTTCCTAATAAACCCCGCCATGGTCTACCCTCCCCGATGACCGGCTTGCCTGCTCCATACGACTTCGCGGGCCCCCTTCGTCTCGCATTCGCTGCTTAAAGCGACAAAGGAGACATTCTGGACACATCCGTGCGTATCCTTTGTCTCCTTAAGCCCGGAATCGGTGGACCTTCCGAACGGCCAATCGGCCTTGCAGCAGCTGGCGCTTTCTGCTTCCTTCGCATACGAAGGGATTGCACGATGAAGATGAACTGGCTGCCGATATTGACCGCGCTGGCGCTCGCCGCGCCCGCCGCCGCTCAGGAGCCGCGCCCCGACCAGCTCGCCTTTCGCGATCTCTACAAGGAACTGGTCGAAACCAACACGACGCTGTCGTCGGGCAGCTGCACCCTTGCCGCCGAGCGCATGGCGGCGCGGATGAAGGCGGCGGGTTTTGCCGACAGCCAGCTTCATCTCTTCGCGACCCCCGAGCATCCGAAGGAGGGCGGCCTCGTCGCCGTCTATCCCGGCACATCGAAAACCGCCAAGCCGATCCTGCTCGTCGCGCATATCGACGTGGTCGAGGCGAAGCGCGAGGATTGGGAGCGCGACCCCTTCGTGATGGTCGAGGAGGGTGGCTATTTCTACGGCCGCGGCACGCTCGACGACAAGGCGCAGGCGGCGGTGTGGGTCGATACGCTGATCCGCTTCCGGCAGCAGGGCCACAAGCCCCGGCGCACGGTCAAGCTGGCGCTGACCTGCGGCGAGGAAACCAACGGCGCGTTCAACGGCGTCGAATGGCTGGCGGCGAACCGGCGCGAGCTGATCGACGCCGAGTTCGCGCTCAACGAAGGCGGCGGCGGCGACAGCGACGGTAAGGGCAAGGTCATCGGCCAGTCGGTGCAGGTCGGAGAAAAGACCTTCGCCAATTTCCGCCTCGAAACGCGCAACCCCGGCGGGCACAGTTCGGTGCCGGTGCGCGACAATGCGATTTATCAGCTGTCGCGCGCGCTCACCAGGATCGACGAACATGAATTTCCGGTCGAGATGACCGATGTGACGCGGCGCTTTTTCGCCGAAAGCGGCGCGGCCCGCGGCGACGAAACGGGCGCGGCGATGGCCGCATTGGCGAAAAATCCGGACGACAAGGCGGCCGAGGCGATCGTCAACAAGGACCGCTTCCTCCACGGCAATATCCGCACCACCTGCGTCGCCACCCTGCTCGATGGCGGTCATGCCCCCAATGCGCTGCCGCAACGCGCCTAGCGCGAACATCAACTGCCGCATCTTTCCGGGGCACAGCATCGAATCGATCCGGGACGAATTGGCAAAGGTGATCGGCGACCCCGGCGTGACGATCACCCAGTTGCCGCCCAAACGTCCGGCCCCGCCCGCGCCGCCGCTCGACCCGAAGATCATCGGACCGATGGAGAAACTGGTCGCCAAATACTGGCCGGGGCTGAAGGTCATTCCGGCGATGGCGAACGGCTATACCGACGCGACATTTCTGGGCGCGGCCGGCATTCCGACCTATGGCATCCCCGGCATCTGGGGCGATCCCGACGGCAACGGCGTCCACGGCCTCAACGAGCGCGTCGAGGTGAAGGCGGTCTATGTCGGGCGCGACTATATGTTCGACCTGGTGAAGGCCTATGCGGACTGAGGCCCGCCCCCTCGCCATTACGCAGCGAAGGGTTCACCCCACGAACGCGCGCTCGATCACGAAGTCACCCGGGGCGGCGTTCGATCCTTCCTTGAACCCAAGCCCCTCGAACCGCGCCTGGAGGTCGCGGATCATCGCCATGCTGCCGCACATCATGATGCGGTCGGTCGCGGGATCGAAATGGGCGGGGCCGGTCAGCGGGTGGCCGAACAGCGAACCATTGTCGATCAGCGTGTCGATGCGTCCCATGGTGCGAAAGGGCTCGCGCGTCACAGTCGGCAGATAATGGAATTGCAGCAGCGCCTGATCCTGCACCAGCGGGTCGCCGGCGAGCTGGCTTTCGAGTTCGTCGCGGAAGGCAAGGTCGCTGGCCTGCCGCACGCAATGGACGATGACGATCTGGTTGAAGCGATCGTAGATGTCGGGATCGCGCGCGAGGCTGAGGAAGGGGGCAAGCCCGGTCCCGGTCGACAGCAGGAACAGCCGCCGTCCCGGGGTCAGCGCGTCGGCGACGAGCGTGCCGGTGGGCTTGCGGCCGAGATAGACCGGATCGCCGGGCTGGATCCGTTGCAGCCGCGAGGTCAGCGGGCCGTCGGGAACCTTGATCGACAGAAACTCCAATTCGTCGGCATAAGCGGGGCTGGCGATCGAATAGGCGCGCAGCAGCGGGCGGCCCTCGCCGCCGGGCAGGCCGATCATCACGAACTCGCCCGAGCGGAAGCGAAAGCTCGCCGGGCGGCTGATCCTGAAGCTGAACAGATGCTCGTTCCAGTGGCGGACGCTGAGCACCTCCTCGACGGTCAGCGAGGCGGAGGGGGCCAGCTTGGCGGCGGCGGCGATACGGTCGCTCATCACTTCGATTCCTGATGGTCTTTGGTGGGGGAGGAAAGCAAAGGCAGGTCGAAACCCGCTTCGGTCAGATGGGTGGCGGCCGCCGCCATGGCAGCGGCGATCGGGCCGACCGAGGACGGCTCGACCAGCAGCGCCAACGTGGCGCGCAGCGCGTCGCCGGCACCGCCGGCAGCATCGCGCCACAGGCCCAGCAGCACCGCCTCATCCTCGCCGACGCGGCGGCAGGCCATCGGCGACAGCGCCAGACAGTCGCGGCCGTCGCTCGCGAGGAGTGCCATCGCGACATGGAAATCGGGCAGCGCGGCGCGGGCATGGACGGCGCCGAAACCGCGATGCAGCGCCTGCGGCGGACAGGCGCCGCGCATCGCCGCGCCGACCCAGCCGCGCATCGCCCAGAGCAGGAAGCGCCCGCCGTTGCACAGGCTGTCCACGGGACGGTCGACGAAGGCGTACATGAACTTTCCGATCGTTGCGCACATCGCGGAGAACGACGTGTGAAGCTCGCGCGGCTTATATGTTAATGCGAGTTATTTGCAATAATAGAAATTCTATGAGGTGATGTTGATGGCAATTTCGCGCGCCGATGGCGGCATTGGGTGGGGAGTGGACGGTGCCGATCCTCCCCGGCACGGGGAGGGGGACCAGCGAAGCTGGTGGAGGGGCACAGGCGGTTTGCCCGGCCGGTGAGGTCATGCGCTACGGCTCGGCCCTTTATATTGGGCAGGTGTAATGGGCAGGGCTTTCGGTCCAGTGTGGCGTAAGCCTCCTGTGCCCCTCCACCACCCTTCGGGTGGTCCCCCTCCCCCTTGGGGGAGGATCGCCTATGTCTGCTCCCGCCCGAGACCCGCCATCCGTCGATCGCATTTGCAAAGGACAGAAGCGCCCATTCCATGGGGTGACCTTGGCCGGAGCGAGCCGCGCGGTCGTTTACGCGCGCGGCCGGACCAGTTTGTGGACGGGGCCGAACTGCGCGATCGCGGCGCCGATGAAGGGGAGCGCGACGAGCCAGAGGCGGACGCCGGTGACCCCGTAAGGGCTGGCGATGCTGATCGCGGCGGTCGCGCCGAGGCCGGCACAGATCAGGATCAGGCCAAGGATCAGGCGCCAATGCGGCACCTCGACCCCCGCGCTGCTCGCACGTTCGTAGCGCGCGAAAAGCAGCACGAGCGGGAGCGAAGCGGCGATGTAGAGGGCGAACCACAGGGGCCGCGCCAGCCACCAAGCGGCGCTGCCCGGCATCACGTCGAGCCCGATACCGCCGAGCAGCCACGCCGCGACGAGCACCAGCACGAAGGCGGTGAGGTGCCAGAGATAGATGGTCATGATCATGCCGTTGACGAGCACGACCGCGGTCCAGACGCGCAGATTGTCCAGCATCCGCCGCCCGGCGGGTTCGAGCGCGAGCGCGAAGCCGGTCTGCGCGATGCCGAGCGCCAGCAGGGCCAGCGTCGGCGGCATCGAATTGCTGAGCCCGCTGCCCGGCACCCCGATCATAGCGACCGGATAGGGCCCGAAACCGACGAGCAGGCCGAGCGCCGCCAGCCCGCCAAGGCCCCAGAGCAAAGCCTTTTGCGGCCGCGCAAAATATCCGTCGCCCCAGGCGAATCCGAGCTGGTGGATCGCGAGCCAGACGAAGCCGAAGTTCAGGAAATTCACATAGGGAACGCCGAATTTCAGCGTCGCGACATCGATCGCCACCGCCCCCGCGACCAGCGCCCAAAAGGACGCCATGCCGTAGCGGTGCCACGCCGCCCAGGTCAGCGGCGCGAGCGCGGCGACCATCAGATAGACCGACAGGAACCACACCGGGATCAGGGCGAGCTGCGCCGCCATCGCGACGATCTTGCGGTCGATGCCCATCAGCGTGCCGAACATCGCGACGAGGGTCCAGATCAGGAACAAAGGCAGCACCGGATTGATCAGCCGCTGGAGCCGTCCGCTGTACCAGCCGGCGTAGCCGCCGCCCTTGCGCCGCGTCGCCGCCCACGACATGCCGTTGGAAAAGCCGCCGACGAGGAAGAAGAGCGGCATGACCTGAAACCCCCAGGTCAGCCACTGCGTCCAGGGCAATATGCCGAGCAGGTGCCCGCCCTCGACCGCGCCGTCCTTCATATAGGGCGCGGCGACGAGCCAATGGCCGACGACGACCGCGAGGATCGACAGCGCGCGCAGGAAATCGACATAGCGATTGCGCTCCGGCGGTGCCTGCTCCGCCATGTTGCGTGCCCGCGACCAGATATTCCCGCGCGATGCGCCCACGTCCGTTGCGGCCAAGACCGTTCCCCACACCGATAAAGGAGCCCTACCTAATGCGGCGACGCGCCAACTCAAGGCCGCGCGTCGATTGTCGGTGGCGCCGCTCCGAAAGGCCCGATTAATTGTTATTGAGAATCATTCTCAAATATGGCAATATCAGCATCTCTGGTGGAAAGGATGCGACCATGGGCAAACGAGACCAGCGATCGATGATGACCAGCCTCCCCGCGATCGCGACGGCGGCCGTCGCGCTTGCCCTGCTCGCGCTCGCGCTGCTGCGTTGGCGCGAGAATGGATGGGGCGCCCTCGTCTGGTTGGGCGCCTTTGTGGCGATGACCGCGATCCGTACCCCGCATTCGATGCGTAACCGCGCCAATGTCGTTACTGCGGCGCGCAAGGATGTCTCCGAAAAGCTGCTGCTGACCGCGATGTTCCTTGCGATGATGCTCCTGCCGCTGCTGCATCTCGTGACGCCGGTGCTCGGCTTTGCGGATTACACGCTGCCCGATTGGGCAACCGCGGCGGGCGCCTTGCTGCAGATCCCCTTCCTCTGGCTATTCTGGCGAAGCCATGCCGACCTGGGCCGCAACTGGAGCCCCGGGCTGGAGGTGCGCGACGGGCATAATCTGATCACCAGCGGCGTCTACGCACGCATCCGCCATCCGATGTATGCCGCCATCTGGCTTTCGGCCCTGACCCAGCCGCTGCTGATCCACAACTGGATCGCCGGCGCGCTGGTCATCCCCGCCTTCGCCGCCATGTGGATGCTGCGCATTCCCAACGAGGAACGCATGATGGCCGAACGCTTCGGCGCGGAATGGGACGCCTATTGCCGCCGGACAGGACGGTTGTGGCCCACCCGGACGAATGCGATCATCGGTCCCGAAATCTGAGGCAGAACCCGATCATGGCCATCATCGACTCCATAGCCGCCCTCGAAGCAACCGTCGGCAAGCCGCCACCGGCAATCGGCCTGAAGGTTATCGACCATGTCGATGCGACCGCGCAGCGCTGGCTGGCATCGTCGCCGCTGATGTTTGCCGGTGTCGGCAACGCCCCCGATATCGCGATCACTCTCGTCGGCGGCGCGCGCGGCTTTGCCTGCAGCGACGGCGTAACGCTTGCCATCCCGCTCGACCATTTCGACGCGCCGCACCTGCTGCAAGCGGGCGCGGGATTCGGGTCGCTGTTCCTGTTGCCCGGCATCGGCGAGACGCTGCGCATCAACGGCACGGTCGCCAGCATCGACGGCATGGCGCGAATCGCGGTCAGCGAATGCTATGTCCACTGCGCCAAGGCGCTGATCCGCTCCGACTTCTGGAAAGCCGAGCCGACCGACGAACGCCCCGGCGATGCGGCCGCCTTCGCCGCGGCGAAGCCGGCTGATGGCGCTGGCGACGATCGATCCCGAAGGCCGCGCCGACGTCAGCCCCAAGGGCGACCCTGCCGAGCCGGCTGGCAGCAAGCGACGGCGACACGCTGAGTTTTCCCGACCGGCCGGGAAATCGTCGCACCGACAGTTTCCGCAACATCATCGCGCAGCCGCGCATCGCCGCGGTGTTGCTGATCCCCGGATCGCATCATGTCGCCACGCTGAGCGGCCGCGCTGCGCTGACCACCGACGCGGCGGCGCTCGCCCCCTTCACCGTGCGCGACAAGCAGCCGCTGCTCGCGACGCGCGTCGAGGATCTTCGCATCGCCATCGCCCCCAGCCTCGCCCTCCAGCGCGCAGCGCTATGGCCGCATGGCGCCGGCACCCGGCGACATCAGCCCCGCCAGGATGTTCGCCGAGCATCTGCGGCTCAACAAGAACAAGGGGATCGGCGCCCGGATCGCCAGCGCCGTCGTGTCGATTCCGGGCTTCATGCAGAAGGGGCTCGACAAGGATTACAAGAACAATCTCTATTGACCCGCATCGCCCTTTGCCTTGGCGGCCCAGCCTTGCTATCCGCCCCGGGCAATGGCGACCAACGACGACGATCTTCCTCCTTCCGACCCCGTTTCCGGCATGCGCGACACCCCCTTCGATAGCGCGCTGTCGGAGCGGTATCTCGTCTATGCGCTGTCGACGATCACCGCGCGCTCGCTGCCCGACCTGCGCGACGGGCTGAAGCCCGTCCACCGCCGCCTGCTGTGGGCGATGCGCGCGATGCGGCTCGATCCGTCGCAGGGCTACAAGAAGTCCGCGCGCGTCGTCGGCGACGTCATCGGCAAGTTCCACCCGCACGGCGACACCGCGGTCTATGACGCGATGGTCCGTCTCGCACAGGATTTCTCGCTCCGCTATCCGCTCGTCGACGGCCAGGGCAATTTCGGCAATATCGACGGCGATAATGCCGCGGCTTACCGTTACACCGAAGCGCGGCTGACCCGCGTCGCGGTCGACCTGATGCAGGGCCTCGACGAGGGCACGGTCGACTTCAAGCCGACCTATAATGGCGAGGACGAAGAACCCGAGATCATGCCGGGGCTGTTCCCGAACCTGCTCGCCAACGGCGCGAGCGGGATCGCGGTCGGCATGGCGACGAACATCCCGCCGCACAATGCCGCCGAGGTGATCGGCGCGGCGCTGGTGCTGATCGAAAACCCGCGCGCCGAACTCGCGCAGTTGCTTGAGCATGTGAAGGGCCCCGATTTTCCGACCGGCGGCATCGTCGTCGACAGTCCCGATGCTATCCGTCTCGCTTACGAAACCGGGCGCGGCGGTTTCCGCGTCCGCGCGCGCTTTTCGACCGGCAAGACCGACGGCGGCTGGGAAGCGACGGGGATCGAGAAACAGGCGGGCGGCACCTGGCAGCTTGTCATCAGCGAAATTCCCTATGGCGTCGCCAAGGGCAAGCTGATCGAGCAGATCGCGCAGCTGATCGCCGACAAGAAGCTCCCGATCCTAGAGGATGTTCGCGACGAGAGCGCCGAGGACCTGCGCATCGTCCTCGTCCCCAAGAGCCGCAACGTCGATCCCGATGTGCTGAAGGAAAGCCTGTACCGGCTGACCGAGCTCGAAAGCCGCTTCGCGCTCAACCTCAACGTGCTCGACGCGACGCGGACGCCCAAGGTGATGGGGCTCCACCAGCTGCTCACCGAATGGCTGCAGCATCAGATCGTCGTGCTCGTCCGCCGCGCCCAGCACCGCATCGCCAAGATCGACGACCGGCTCGAACTGGTCGCAGGTTACATCATCGCTTTCCTCAACCTTGACCGGATCATCGAGATCATCCGCACCGAGGATGAGCCCAAGCCGGTGATGATCGCCGAATTCATCCTGACCGACCGGCAGGCCGAGGCGATCCTCAACATGCGCCTCCGGTCTCTGCGCAAGCTCGAGGAAATGGAGCTGAAGCGCGAACAGGCCGATCTGACCGCCGAGCGCGAGGAACTGGCGAAGCTGGTCGAAAGCCCGGCGCGGCAGAAGACGCGGCTGCGCAAGGACCTGGAAAAGCTGCGCGCCGTCTATGGCCTCGATACCTTGCTCGGCGCACGGCGCACGACGATCGCCGAAGCCGCCCCGGCGCGCGACATTCCGCTCGACGCAATGATCGAAAAGGAGCCGGTGACGGTGATCCTGTCGAAGCGCGGCTGGATCCGCGCCCAGCGCGGCCATGTCGCGCCCGAAGGGTGGGGCGAGTTCAAGTTCAAGGAAGGCGACGACCTGCTGTTCGCGGCGCGCGCGCAGACCACCGACAAATTGCTGATCGCCGCCAGCGACGGGCGTTTCTACACTGTCGGCGCCGACAAATTGCCCGGCGGACGCGGGTTCGGCGAGCCGCTGCGGCTGATGGTCGATATCGACCCCGAGGCGCGGATCGTCGCGCTGATCCCCGCGAGCGCCGACGGGCGGCTGCTGCTCGCCTCGACCAGCGGGCACGGTTTTGTCGCGCAGATGGGCGAGATCATCGCCGAGACGCGCAAGGGCCGCAATGTCGTCAATCTGAAGCCCAAGGCGCAGCTCGCCGTGGTGCGGCCGGTCGGCGCGGGCGACGACAGCGTCGCGGTGGTCGGCGAGAACCGCAAGCTCGTCGTCTTCCCGCTCGCCGAGGTGCCGGTGATGGCGCGCGGCCAGGGCGTGATGCTGCAACGATACCGTGACGGGGGGCTGTCCGACGCGATCGCCTTTGCCTTTGCCGACGGGCTCAGCTGGGCGATGGGCGGCGAGACGGGGCGCACGCGCACCGAAACCGACCTGGCGCCGTGGCGCGTCGCGCGCGGGGCGGCGGGCCGGATGCCGCCGACCGGATTTCCCCGCAATAACCGCTTCGGCTGATCGCATTTCGGTGTTGCCGTAAATCCCTTCTTTACCCCCCGCCCCATAGTGTCCGGGCCATGGGGAAAGGTCGCACAAAGCCTTCTTTTATGCCTATTGATCGTACCGGCGAGGACCGGCCCCTTCTGTTCGTCGGCTGGATCGACGCACTCCCGGTGCCGGCGGCGCTGATCCGCCCGCTCGCCCGCGGTAATTTCCGCCTGCATGCGAGCAACGCCGCCTTCGACCGGCTGGGCCTGTCGCCCGCCGGACTGACCGCGCCGATCGAGCTGCGTCGCGCGATCGAACGCGCCGATCAAGATCCTGAAGATACACAGGAATTTTCCTGCCAACTGGGCGAAGGACCCGCCGCGCGCGACCTGCGCGGATCGATCGGTCCGCTGTCCGAGGAGTGCGGCGGCGACCATCTGTTCCTGCTGACGCTGATCGACCGCACGCAGGAAATGATGACCGAGCGCAACCTGCGCCGCGAACTGGTGTCGGACAGCCTGACCGGCCTGCCCAACCGCGCCGGATTCGAGGAACTGGTCGAACAGCGCATCGCCGACGATGCCGAATCGGATCATGCGATCCTGTTGCTCGACCTCGCGCGCTTCAGCCGGATCAACGAGCATATCGGCCCGCTGGCGGGCGACGAACTGATCATCACGGTCGCGCGGCGGCTGAAATCGAGCCTGCGCAGCGGCGACATATTGGCACGCACCGGCGGCGACGAATTCGCCATCTCTTCGCGCATCGCCGGCGGGCGCGCCGACGTGCGCGAGATCGCGCGGCGGATCCGCGGCTGTTTCGACCATCCCTTCCGCATTGGCGAGCTGAAGGTCAGCGTCGACTGCGCGCTCGGCTGCACGATCCAGGTGGGCGGCGACCGCGACGTCGCCGACCAGGTACGCCATGCCCAGATCGCGCTGAAGCGCGCGAAGCAGACCGACCGCATCGAGATTTACGAACCCGAAGCGGCGATGCTGTCGGACAATCGTTTCGGGCTGGAAACTGCGCTGCGCAGCGCGATCGAGGAGGACCGCCTGTACCTCGCCTTTCAGCCGCTGATCGAGCTGGCGACCGGCAAGGTATCGGGGTTCGAGGCGCTCGCGCGCTGGGACAACAAGTCGGGGGACGCGATCTCGCCGACCGAATTCATTCCCATCGCCGAGGATTCGGGGCTGATCGTCCCGCTCGGCCAGTGGGCGATCGCCAAGGCGGCCAGCACGATCGCCGAATGGGATGCGAAGAACGGCGGCGTGCCTGTCGACTGCTATTTCTCGGTCAATGTGTCGGCGATCCAGCTGGTGCGCGACGATGTCGCGACGGTCGTCCGCCGGGCGCTGGAAGCGAACGATGTTGGCGGCGAGCGGCTGATGATCGAGCTGACCGAAAGCGCGATCATCGGCGACCCCGACCTCGCCCTGTCGGTGCTCAGCGAATTGAAGGCGCTGCACACGCGCGTCGCGATGGACGATTTCGGCACCGGCTATTCGAACCTCGCCTATCTCCAGCGGCTGCCGCTCGACGTGCTCAAGATCGACCGCAGCTTCGTCGACCATATGGTCGACGACCGCGACAAGGTCGCGATCGTGCGCACGATCCAGAGCCTCGCCGAAGCGCTGGGCATGAAGACCACCGCCGAAGGGGTCGAAACCGCCGACCAGGCGCGGCTGCTGTCGGCATTGGGCTGCGATTTCGGGCAGGGGTTCCTGTTCGCCCACCCGATGGCGTCCGATGCCGCCTTCGACTATTGGCGTCAGTCGCTGAGCCGGCCGATCTTCTGATCGAGCAGCGCGGCGACGCGCGCGGCATCGGGGAAATCCTCGGCGACCCAGGCCGTCTCGACGGCCTTCAGCAGCTTCGCGACCTCGGGCCCGGCGGTAACGCCGCGCGCGATGATGTCGCCGCCCTTGAGCGGCAGGTCGGGGATGGCCCAGCCGGACAGCGATTGCACGGCGCCGCAGCGGCGGCCTGCGGGTTTGCGGCGAGCAGATAGACGTCGGTCGCGGCGTCGATGCCGATCGCATGGGCGAGCTGACGTGGCGGCGGCAGGGCGCCGGCGCGGCGCGCGGCGACGGCAGCAAGATGCTTGCGCTGGCGGGTCGAGAAACGCAGCCGGCTCGGCAACCTGCTCGGCCATGGCGGCGTCGGACGGCAGCAGCGCGGCGAGGCGGCGGAGCGCCGATACGGTGGCGCCGGTAGCGGCTTCATTGGCGAGCAAGCGGTCGAGCGCCGCGGCGAAATCAGGCGCCAGCTCGGGCAGGACCACCTCGAAGATGCCGTCCTCCGCCATCTGTCTGACGATCGGGCGCGGATCGGGGAGCGACAATATCTTGGTGAGTTCGTCGGCGACGCGTTCGCGCGACAGGCTTTTGAGCGACTGGCGCGCGGCGATCACCGCGGCGTGGCTGTCGCCGTCGAGTTCCCCTCGCCCGAAGCGCGCCGCAAAGCGATAGAAACGCAGGATGCGCAGATGATCCTCGGCGATGCGCGTCGCGGCGTCGCCGATGAAGCGGATGCGCCCGGCCGCGAGGTCGTCGAGCCCGCCGAAATAATCGTCGACTTCGCCGGTCAGCGGATCGGCGTAGAGCGCGTTGATCGTGAAATCGCGCCGCGCGGCATCCTCGCGCCAGTCGTCGGCGAAAGCGACGGTCGCGCGGCGGCCGTCGGTCGCAACATCGCGGCGCAGCGTCGTGATCTCGTGCCGTTCGTGGCTGGCGATCGCGGTGACGGTGCCGTGCGCGATCCCGGTGGGCACGACCTTGATCCCCGCCTTTTCGAGCCGGTGGATCACCTGGTCGGGGGTCAAGGGCGTGGCGAGGTCGATGTCGGTGGCGGGCAGGCCGAGCAATGTGTCGCGCACCGCGCCGCCGACCAGCTTCACCGCGCCGCCCCGCGCGCAGAGCGCGGTGACGATGCGCCGCAGCCCTTCGCCATGGCGCCATGGGGTATCCGGCAGGACGGTCACCGATGCCAGCCCGCGGGCAGGCGCCGCGCGAGATTGACGATGATCCCCGCCGTCACTCCCCAAATCCGCCGCCCGCCCCACATCATGTCATAATAATGCCGGTCGTGCCCTTGCCAATAGGCCTGCTGGCGGTCGTAATTGCCGGGGTCGAAGAGGATGTCGAGCGGCACCTCGAACCAGTCCTCGACCTCGTCGGGATTAGGGTCGAGCGGGAGGTCGGGCGGGATGACGCCGAGCACCGGAGTAATGTGATAGCCGCTGCCCGAGCGATAGGCACCGGTCGTCCCCGCGATCATCACGTCGCGGCGATGGAGGCCGATCTCCTCCTCGGCCTCGCGTAGCGCGGCGTCGACCGCATCGCGGTCGCCGGGGTCGATCTTGCCGCCCGGAAAGGCGACCTGCCCGGCATGGCTGCGCAGCCATTGCGGGCGCTGGGTCAGGATAACGCCGGGGTCGGGGCGGTCGGTGAAGGCGATGAGCACCGCGGCATCGCGGAGCGTCGGCGCGGCGAGATAGGTTTCGTCCTCGTCCTCGCCGGGGAGCATATTGTCGAGCGCGGCGCGCAGCTTGGCGGAAAGCATCAGGTGACCACCAGCGGAAAGCGCGCGCCGTTCGACCAGATGGCAGGCGGCTCCTCGCCGTCGGCCAAGGCAAGGTCGGCGATCTCATAATAGAGCGCGCGGTCGATGCGCGCTTCGAGGCCATTGCCGATGGTGCCGCGGACGTGGAGGCGCGGGTCCGGGTTTTCGGGATCGTCGCCGAAGCCGAGCGGATGGTCCGCGCCCGCCATCACCAGGTCGTCGGTGTCGAGACGGAATACCAGCTTTCGCGTTTCTCCCTCGCCCTCGCTCTTCATTTCGACCGCGCGGAAGGGGGTGTCTTCGACCGCGATCGCAAGCTTCTCGGCGGGCGTGACGAGCACATGGCCGCCGTCGGGTTCGCGGCGGAGGATCGTCGAGAAGAGCCTGACCATCGCCGGGCGGTTGATGCGCCCGCCCTCGTGATACCAGCTGCCGTCGGCGCGGATTTCCATCGCGCTGTCGCCCTCGCGCTCGGGATGCCAGCTCTCGACCGGCGGCAGCTTGCGCGCCGCGAGCAATTCGGCGGCCTCGGCCAGCGAGAGCTGCGAGAAGTCCTTCGGAAGCGAGGGCGCGGGGGTGACCATGAAACCGACATAGGGGGACGGGCGGATGGTGCAAGTCGGCTTTGCCGCGAGGCGAAGCGCACGTCCGACGGCACGGCGTGAATTTGGTTCACGCGAAGACGCGAAGGCGCGAAGAAGAAGGTCAGGGCCGATAGGCCCGTTATTTCTGCTACGGGCCGGCATTCGGCAAAGTCTTCATGAGAAAGGCCGCTTCGCGGCAGGCGCAACCTCTTCGCGTCTTCGCGTCTTCGCGTGAACAAATTTTACCGAGGCCCGATCATCCCCGCCGACATCGGCACGCCATGCCCGTTCACCGCGCGCGCGAGCAGGCGGCGTTTCTCATAAGGGCCCGGTAAATCCCACGCCTCCGTCGCATCGGCGGTGAAGCCGAAGAAGCGGCCGTAATATTCGGGATCGCCGATCATCATCAGCGCCGCGTCGGCTTCGGTCTCCGCCGCTTCGAGCATGTGCGCCATCAGCGTCCGGCCATGGCCGCCGCGCTGGACGTCGGGGCGCACCGCCACGGGACCGACCATCACCAGCCGGGTTGCGCTACCGTCCGGCGCATGATGCGCGACGGGCCAGCACTGGATCGTGCCTGCGAGTTCTCCGTCTTCGATCAAAGCGAAGCTCAAGGTCGAGCACCGCATCCATGCCCTGGCGGATGCGATAGGCGGTTCGTCCAAAGCGGTCCGCCCCGAAAGCGGCGTCGAGCAATTGCTCGACCGCCTGCGGCTCGATTTCGGACAATGGAAGTAACTCGACCAACGCGCACCCTTTCGCTAATGCGGCGGCGCTTTAGGGGCGCAGGCTGGCGATGCAAAGCCGAATGTCGGTCCCGCCGAACAGGAAATTCTTGTGACCGATACATTGTGGCTGGAGGTGGACGGGCTGACCGTCGATGTGCTGACCGGCATCTATTCCGAGGAAACGCATCTGCCGCAGCCGCTGCGCATTTCGGTGCGCGCGCGGCTGGCGATGGCCGATCATTATGAGCTGGCGACGCCGCTCAGCCGCTCGAAGAATTACATGCACCTGAAATTCGCCGCGACCGAGGGGCTGCCCAAGGACGTGCATTTCGTGCTGATCGAAAGCGTCGCCGACCATATCATCGACACCCTGTTCCTGCAGGACGACAAGGTCGAGGAGGTCGAGGTCAAGATCGTCAAGCTGGCGATCGCCGAGGAGGGCGAGCAGATCGGCATCACGATGCGGCGGAGTCGCGGGACCCCGGGCAAATGACGCAGAAGCTGGCGCTGGTGACGGGTGGCATCCACCGCGTCGGCGCCGCGATCGCCGCGCGGCTGGCACGCGAAGGCTATGCGCTGGCGCTGCATCACCACAGCGGCGGCGATACCGACCCGGTGCTGGCCGAGGCGCTGGCCGAGACCGGCGTCGAGAGTCACCGCTTCGCCGCCGACCTGGCCGATCCCGGCGCGGTCGACGGGCTGATCCCGGCGGTCGTCGAGACATTCGGCCGCGCGCCCGACCTGCTCGTCAACAACGCCGCGCTGTTCGCCGAGGGCGGGTGGGACGATCTGTCGGCGGCCGCGCTCGGCACGATGATGCAGATCAATTTGTCCGCGCCGGTCATGCTCGCCAAGGCGCTCGTCGCGGCGAGCGCGGACGGGCGCCCGGCGATCGTCAACATCGTCGACCAGCGCGTCGTCCATCCGGTGCCCGACCAGATCGCCTACAGCCTGTCGAAATCGGCGCTGTGGCAGGCGACGGCGACGCTGGCGGTGGCGTTCGGCGGCCGGGCGCGGGTCAATGCCGTCGCGCCGGGGCTGACGATGGCGACCGGGGATTATTCGGCGGCGCAGGTCGGGCGGCTGGCGAAGCGGATGCCGCTCGGCGCGTTGCCGACCCCGGCGGAGATCGCCGATGCAGTCGCCTGGCTGGCCCGCGCCGAGGCGGTGACGGGGCAGACCATCTTCGTCGACGGCGGCGCACATCTGGCGCCGCTGGGGCGCGATTTCGTGGCGCTGGAGCGGGACTAGAATCCGTCGCCCCCGCCTTCGCGGGGGCGACGATCTATCAATAAATATGCACCGCCTTGGTGACGAGATAGCCGTCGAGCCCTTCGGGCCCGCTTTCGCTGCCGAAGCCCGATTCCTTGATCCCGCCGAACGGCGCGTCGAGCGTCGAGATGACGAAGCTGTTCACCCCGACCATGCCGCTTTCGATCGAATCGACGATGCGGTTGATGCGGCGGCCATTCTCGGTGAAGGCGAAGGCGGCGAGGCCGTAGGGCAGCCGGTTCGCCTGTTCGAGCGCTTCCTCCTCGCTGCCGAACGGGCGGATCAGCGCCATCGGGCCAAAGGGTTCGTGGTTCATCGCATCGGCCTCGACCGGCACGTCGGCGATCGCGGTCGGCTGGAAGAAATAGCCGGTGCCGGTCGCCTCGCCGCCCGCGATCACGCGCGCGCCCTTCGCCTTCGCATCGGCGACCAGCGCTTCGAGCGCGGGGATGCGGCGCGCGTTGGCGAGTGGGCCCATCTGCGTGTCGGGGTCGAGGCCGCTGCCGATCCTCACCTTCGCGGTCCGCTCGGCGAAGCCCTTGACGAAGGCGTCGTAGATGCCCTGCTGGACATAGAAGCGCGTCGGCGAGATGCACACCTGTCCGGCGTTGCGGAATTTCTGCATCACCACCCGGTCGAGCGTCGCCTCCAGATCGCAATCGTCGAAGATCAGCACCGGGGCATGGCCGCCGAGTTCCATCGTGATCCGCTTCACCCCGTCGGCGGCGAGCCTCATCAGGTGCTTGCCGACCGCAGTCGAACCGGTGAAGCTGACCTTGCGGATCACCGGGCTCGCCAGCAAGTGGCGGCTGATCCTGTCGGGATCGCCGTAGACGAGCTGGGCGGCATCGCCCGGAATACCGGCGTCGATCAGGCAGCGCATCACCGCGCTGGTGCAGCCCGGCGTTTCCTCCGGCGCCTTGGCGATGACGACGCAGCCTGCAGCCAGTGCGGGGGCGACCTTCTTGACCATCAGGTTGACGGGGAAGTTCCACGGGCTGAAGGCCGCGACCGGCCCGACGGGATGCTTGGTGACCATGGCGCGCTGGCCGAGCGGACGTTGCAGCACGCGGCCCTCGATGCGCTTGCCCTGTTCGGCAAAATAGGCGAGCAGCCCCGCCGCCGACAGCACCTCGCCGCGCGCCTCGCCGATCGGCTTGCCCTGTTCGAGCGTCAGCAGCGTCGCGATATGGTCGACGCGGTCGCGGATCAGCCCTGCCGCCTTGTGCATCAGCGCCGCGCGTTCGTCGGGGGTCTTCGCGCGCCAAGCGGGCCAGCCGCGCGCCGCGGCGGCGAGCGCCTCGTCGAGGTCGGCGGCGGTCGCCACCGGCAGTTCGGCGATCGTGGCCGCGGTCGCGGGGTTATAGACCGGCCGCGCCTCGCGTCCCTCGCCGCTCCGCCAGGCGCCGTCGATGAAAAGCTGAAGGTCGGCGTCGTAGGTCGCGGTCATTTGGGTCTCTTTCTACACGTCCTCAAAAATCCGTTCGTGTCGAGCGAAGTCGAGACACCCATCGGCGCAACGCAAGGTCGAGGGGCGTCTCGACTTCGCTCGACGCGAACGGAAAGGGGGCTGGATCACTGATGCGCCCCATATAGGCCCGCTCAGCGATAGTTAAAGCTGATGCTGATCCGCTCGCCCTTGCCGGCGTTGGGCGTCACCTCGTGCCGCAGCCAGCTTTCCCACAGGAAGACGCGTCCCGCCGCAGGTTCGGCGTAGACGAAGGGCAGCAGATGCTCGGGCGCGTCGTCTGTACGGCCGGGCGCCGCCATCAGCATCGCGAGACGCGGGTCCTCGAGCTTCAGCGCCCCCGAACCCGGCGGGACGGCGACGTAGAAGGTACCCGACACGATGCTGTGCGGATGGATATGGCCGCTGTGGGTGCCGCCGGGCTTCAATATATTGACCCACAGGCTGTCGAGTTTGAGCGGCTTGGCGAGGTCGAAATGCGCGGCCTTGGCATACGCCTTCACTTCCTTGTCGAGCAGGCGCTTGAGGTCGTGGAACGCCGGGTCGCGCTCGGGCAGGTCGCCGAGGCTGGCGTAGCTCGTATAGCCCCTGTACCCATGTTCGCGGCTCCAGCGGCGGCTTGGCGCCATCCTCCTCGGCGAACAGGCGGCAACTGCCCTCCAGCTCCGCGAGCAGCTCGGGCGAACCGATATCGGCTTCGTAGAAAAGGCTGGCGAAGAGCGTGCGGACGGGCATGATGGGCGCAAAGCATAGGATAAGCGCCAGAGCAAGGAGAGAGGCCAGCTCCCTCACCTGCTTTTTCGTCACCCCGGACTTGATCGGGGTTCCATTATGCGCTGCGTTGGACCGAAGGATGCCGGATCAAGTCCGGCACGACAAAAGAATGAAAGGGAGACGAGGATGGCCGAGTTTGAATTGATCGCGAGCGGATTGCGTTTTCCCGAGGCGCCGGTCGTCATGGACGACGGCAGCGTGATCGTCGTCGAGATCGAACGCGGCTGCATCACGCGCTGCTGGCCGGGCGGGCGGAAAGAGGTGATCGCGACCCCCGGTGGCGGCCCCAACGGCCTCGCCTTCGGCCCCGACGGCAAGCTTTATTGCTGCAACAATGGCGGCTTCCACTATGTCGAATCGAACGGCTATCTCGCCCCGCACGGCATTGCCGAGGATTATTCGGGCGGGCGGATCGAGCGGATCGACATCGAAACCGGCGCGGTCGAAGTGCTGTACCAATCGGGCGACCATGGCGTGACGCTGCGCGGCCCCAACGACATCATGTTCGACAGCCATGGCGGCTTCTGGTTCACCGACCATGGCAAGGTTGATTATGCCGCGCGCTGCCACGACATCGTCGGCATCTTCTATGCGAAAGCCGACGGCAGCTTCATCGAGGAAGTGATCTTCCCGTCGAACAACCCCAACGGCGTCGGCCTGTCGCCCGACGGCAGCGCGCTCTATGCCGCCGAAACCTACACCTGCCGCCTGATGAAGTTCAACATCACTGCCCCCGGCAAGGTCGCGCCCGACGCGGGTCCGGGCGGGCCGGGCATCCCGCTCTATCGCCCTGCGGGTTACAAATTCTTCGACAGCCTGGCGATGGAGGCGAACGGCAATATCTGCGTCGCGACGATCGGCGAATGCGGGATCAGCGTCGTGTCGCCGGCGGGCGAGCTGGTCGAATTCGTCGCGACCGACGATATCTTCACCACCAACATCGCCTTTGGCGGGCCCGACCGGCAGGATGCCTATATCACGCTGTCGGGCACGGGGCGGCTGGTGAAAACGCGCTGGCCGCGGCCGGGACTGCAGCTGCAATATTGACTTAGTCATATGACTTAGCTAAGTGGATGACATGACCATCGTGACCATCCACGAAGCGAAAACGCATCTGTCGCGCCTGATCGCGCGCGTCCTCGCGGGCGAGGAGGTGACGATCGCGCGCGGCAAGGAACCGGTGGTCAAGCTGATGCCGGTGAAGGAGCCGCCGAAGACGAAGCGCGTTTTGGGGACGCTGAAAGGCAAGATCGATCTCGACAAGGGATTTTGGGACCCCCTGCCCGAGGAAGATCTGGCGCTGTGGAACGGCGAAGGCGGCAACTGAGGGGCGATGAACCTGCTGCTCGATACGCACGCGCTCATCTGGGCCGCCAATGAACCCGAAAAATTGCCGGATGCCGTGCGGTCCGCCATCGAAAATCCCGACAATCATATCTGGATCAGCGCGGTGTCCGCCATCGAGGTCGCGATCAAATTCCGGATCGGCAAGCTGGAAGGCGCCGACGAACTGGCCGAGCAATTCGAGAGGGTTATTGCGGGTTTCGGCTTCGAACAACTGCCCATTTCGGTCGCCCACGCCAGCCTGGCGGGCCTGCTGCCTTTCGAACATCGCGATCCGTTCGACCGGATTCTGATCGCCCAGTCGCAGATCGAACAATATAGCCTCGTGTCCAACGAAAAGCTGTTCGATCAATTCGGCGTCATCCGTTTCTGGTAGGAGAGCTGGCGCATGCACCGCGAAACCCACGCCGTCGCGCGCATCGGATGGCTGCGCGCCGCGATCCTCGGCGCCAATGACGGGATCGTTTCGACCGCCAGCCTGATCGCGGGGGTCGCGGCGGCGGGCGCCGGGTCGCAGGCGGTCCTGCTGACCGGCGTCGCCGGGCTGGTCGCGGGCGCGATGTCGATGGCGGCGGGCGAATATGTGTCGGTGAGTTCGCAGGCCGACGCCGAAAAGGCCGATATCGCCACCGAAAAGCGCGAACTGGCCACCGATCCCGCCTTCGAGCTGGAGGAATTGACGCAGATTTACGAGGGCCGCGGACTCGACCGGCCGCTTGCCGAGCAGGTGGCGGCGCAGCTCATGGCGCATGACGCGCTCGACAGCCACTTGCGCGACGAGCTGGGGCTGACCGGCGATATGCGCGCGCGGCCGATCCAGGCCGCCATCGCATCCGCCACCAGTTTCACGGTGGGCGCGGCGCTGCCGCTGATTGTCGTGCTGCTCGACAGGGGCCCGTCGCTGCCGTGGACGGTCTCCGTGGCATCCCTGCTCTTTCTCGCGCTGCTCGGCGCTCTCGGCGCCTGGGCGGGCCATGCGCCGATGCTGCGCCCGGTCGTGCGCGTCACCTTCTGGGGCGCGATGGCGATGGCCGCGACGATCGCGATCGGGTCGCTGTTCGGAGTGGCGGCGGGCTGAACGATCCTTCGTCGGCAATTGCCAGCCGCCGCTCCATCTGTATGACTGTCGGCCATCCCGCGTCCGCGGGCAAGCAGCCGGAGGGGTCCGCACATGAATGAAACCGGATGGGCGATCGACATCGATCGCGACGATATCGCGCGCGCCACGCTGGTCGCAGATGCCGCAACGCCGCTCGAGGCGGGACAGGTCCGCGTCCATATCGACAGCTATGCGATGACCGCGAACAACATCACCTATGCCGTGTTCGGCAAGCCCGCCGGGCTGTTCGGCAACGACCAGGGCTATTGGGACTTTTTTGCAGAGCGCGACGCGCCGGGACGTCTGCCGGTGTGGGGGTTCGCGACGGTGACCGAGAGCGCCGCCGAGGGAATCGCGGCCTAGCGAGACCTTCTACGGCTATTATCCGATGGCGAGCCATGCGGTGCTGACCACCGCGAATATCGGCCCCGGCGGCTTCACCGACGCGACGCCGCGCCGCACCACCCTGCCCCCCATCTACAATCACTATCAGCGCGTCGGCGCGCTTCCCGATTATCGCGCCGCCGACCATGATTATTGGCCGGTGTTCCGCCCGCTGTTCCTGACCGGCTGGCTGATCGCCGACCAGTTCGAGGATGAGGGCGATTACGGGGTCCAGCAGATTTTGATCGCCAGCGCGTCGAGCAAGACCGCGATCGGGCTCGGCTTCTCGCTCGCGCGGCGCGGCGGGCATCGCCCCGAGACGATCGGGCTGACCAGCGCCGCCCATGTCGATGCGCTCGCCGCGCAGGGCATCTACGACCGCGTCATCAGCTATGACCAGATCATGACGCTCAACGCCGGCACATCCGCCGCATTGGTCGACATGGCGGGCAATGGCGCGGTGACGCGCACGGTACACAGCCATTTCGGGAACAACCTCCAGGCCTCGATCATCGTCGGCAAGTCGCACTGGGACGCGCAGGCCGACGACAGCCGGCCTGCCCGGACCCGCGCGCCAGGGCTTTTTCGCCCCCGGCCGCAGCCAGAAGCGGATCGCCGACTGGGGCGGCGCGGCCTTCGGCCAGAAGATCGCGGAGGCCTGGCTGGCCTTCATGGACGTCGCGCCGCGGCTCGCGGCGATCGACAAGCGCCGCGGCGGCGAAGCGGCGCTCGGCGCCTATCAGGACATGCTGTCAGGCCGCGCCGACCCCAAGGCGGGGATCGTCGTCATCCCATGAGCTTCACCACCGTCATCTTCGACTTCGGCGGCGTCATCACCGCCTCGCCCTTTGAGGCTTTTAATCGTTTGGAGGACGAACGCGGACTGCCGCGCGATTTCGTGCGGCGGGTGAATGCGACCAACCCCGACGACAATGCCTGGGCCAAGTTCGAGCGCGCCGAGATCGACGCCGCCGCGTTCGACAGCCTGTTCGCCGCCGAAGCGCGCGCATTGGGGCATGAGCTGGAGGGTGAAGCGGTGCTCGCCGTCATCGCGGGCGCGGTGCGTCCGGCGATGGTCGCGGCGCTCGACACGCTGAAGGCCGGCGGCTTTCGCATCGGCTGCATCACCAACAATGTTCGCGGCGGCAAAGGCATCGGGGGCGCGGGCATGACGCGCAGCGCGGAAGCCGCGACCGAGGTCGCGGGGATCATGACGCGCTTCGAGCATGTCATCGAGATCGAGCAAGGCGGGCGTCCGCAAGCCCGACCCGCGCATCTATCTGATGATGTGCGAGGCGCTGGGCGTCGAGCCCGGCGAATGCGTCTATCTCGACGACCTGGGCATCAACTGCAAACCGGCGGCGATGCTGGGCATGCACGCGATCAAGGTGACGAGCGGCGAACAGGCGCTGGCCGACCTGTCCGCCGCGTTGGAGATGGCCTTGCCCTGACCCATCGTCAGGGACAGGGTCAGTGCGCGAGCAGCAGCGGGACGAGTCCGCTCGTCACCAGATATTGCGTCACGCCGCCGAACAGGGTCTCGCGCAGCTGGCTCTTGCCGAAGGCGCCCATGACGATCAGCCCCGCACCCATGTCGAGCGCCGCGCGTTCGAGCGCCTCCTCGACCGACAGCGTGCCGCGATCGACGATCCGGGCCTCGGCATGGATGCCGTGGCGCGAGAGATAGGCGAGCGCGTCGGTCGCGGGCAGGCTGCCATCGTCCTTGCCTACCGACACCAGTTCGACGCGCCGCCCGGCGAGCAGCGGGATCGCGGAGCGCAGCGCATTGGCCGCTTCCGGACTGCCGTTCCACGCGACCAGCGCGGGCGCCTCGAAATCGAGCGCCGCGAGGTCGCGCGGCAGCGCCAGCACCGGCGCGCGGATCGCGAGTGCGAGGTCGCCCGGGAGCATCGACGGTTCCTGACGCCGGCCGCGCCCGCCCCCGGGCAGGCTGACGATCGCGAGGTCGGCGAAGGTCGCCGCCGCCGCGAGCGAGCCGGTGACGTCGCCGTCCGCCAGCACCACGTCCCACGGCACATCCTCCTTCGCGAGCCGCGCCGAGAGCGCCGCATCGAGCGCGGCATCGTCGGCCTGCGCCTTCGCCATCGCCTCGCCGAGCAGATAGCTGCCGCCGAAGGGATCGACGGCGATGAATTGCTGGAACGGCGTCGCGATCATCAGCGTGACGTGCGCGCCGTGGCGGCGGGCGATGTCGAGTCCGGCCTGCAGCCGTCCTTCGTTGGCGGGGTCGTGATCGGCGTGAACGAGAATCGAGCGCATGGGGGCCTCCTGTGGTTGACGGGCCGATCCTAGGCGGCGGCGGCGGGCCCATCATTGACCGGCGTCAAAGTCGCGGCGGCGATGCGCAATTTCGCCGCCTCGTCGAAAATGCGCGCGAGCACGGGTTCGGTGTCGGCGACGCGCATCGCGACCTGGAACTCGACCGGCGCCAGCGCGGGCATGCCGACAAGCTCGACGAGCGCACCGCTCGCGACCTCTCCGCGCACCATCGATTCGGGAAAGATGCCGACGCCGCCGCCCGCCCGCGCGACGTCGATCATCATCCGCGCATTGTTGCACAGGTTGAGCGATTTCTGCGCGATCCGCGACGACTGGATCGCGTCGCGCATCCGGCCGTGGATCGGCGAGTGGCTGGCGAGCGACCAGACCGGCACCGCGGGGGCGCCGCCGCCCTCCGCGCCGCCCTCCACTTCGAACGCCGCCGCGACCGCGGGACTGGCGAGCCAGACGAGCGCGACCTCGCCGATCGGCCGCGTCTTGAGCGCCGGATGCGCGACCGGCCCGGCGGCAAAGGCGATGTCGGTGCGCCCGGTCAGCAGTTGCTGGATCAGGTTGGCGGTGAGGTCGATTTCGATCTCCAGCCCGACGTCGGGCATGTCCGCCTTCAGCGCCGCGACGAAGGCGGGCAGGCAGCTCGCCGCCGCGATCTCCCCCGCGCCGATGCGCACGACGCCGCTCGCCTCGGCGAAACCGCCCGAACCGAGCAAGGCGCGCTGCATATCGCGCAGCAGCGGGTCGCAGTCGCGCACCAGCTTGCGCCCCGCGGCGGTCAGCGACATGCCGCGCCCGTCGCGGCGAAACAGCGCCGTCCCCATCCGCTGTTCCAGCTCGCGCATCCGCGCCGACACCGCGGGCTGCGTCGTGTTCAATCGCTCGGCGGCGGCGGAGAAGGTGCCGAGCCGGTCGATCCAGATCAGGGTTTCGAGATGATAGAGCGAGATACGATTGATCGACATCGATTATGAATAACCGAAAATGAGAATAATTAGAATTGATGAATGATTTGCGCCAAAGTCGCGCCGGATCAGCGGCAAGGAGTCCCCGGCATGGCGAACAAGCAATATTCCGACGCGGCAGCGGCGCTCGACGGCCTGCTCTTTGACGGCATGCAGATTTGCGCGGGAGGTTTCGGCCTGTGCGGCATCCCCGAACGGCTGATCGACGCGATCCGCGATGCGGGCACCAAGGACCTTATCATTGCCAGCAACAATGCCGGGATCGACGGCGAGGGACTCGGCAAGCTGCTCCGCACGCGGCAGGTCAGGAAGATGATCTCCTCCTATGTCGGCGAGAACAAGGAGTTCGAGCGGCAATATCTGGCGGGCGAGCTCGAGGTCGAATTCTGTCCGCAGGGCACGCTGGCCGAACGCTGCCGCGCGGGCGGCGCGGGCATCCCCGGCTTCTATACAAAGACCGGCGTCGGCACGCTCGTCGCCGAGGGCAAGGAGGTGAAGAGTTTCGACGGGCAGGATTATATCCTCGAACGCGGCATCTTTGCCGACCTCGCGATCATCAAGGGATGGAAAGCCGACGAGAGCGGCAATCTGATTTTCCGCAAGACCGCGCGCAACTTCAACCAGCCGATGGCGACCGCGGCGAAGATCTGCGTCGCCGAGGTCGAGGAGATCGTGCCGACCGGCAGCCTCGACCCCGACGCCATCCACCTGCCCGGCATCTATGTGAAGCGCATGATCGTCGGCGCGCCCTATGACAAGAAGATCGAGTTCCGCACTGTGCGCCCGCGCGAGGCGGCGTGATGCGCAGCCTTGCCATTGCCTCCGCACTGCTCCTTGCGGGCTGCGCGAGCGTACCGGCCGAAGTCTCGACGGCCCCTGCCGCGCCCGCCGCCGAAGCCGCCAAGCCGCCGGTCGCGCTGCAATATCTCTATGGCTCGCCCGAGGCGGCCGTCGCGGTGCGCGCGGTCAATGCGCGGATCGCCGATTATGGCGTGTGGCGGATCAAGGAGCGTCCGAAGGACAGCGTCGTGCTCGCGCCCGGTGCGGGCGTGGACGCGCCCGCCTTCGAGCCGTGCGGCGACAAGCCTTTCGCCGCCGTTTTCGACGCCGACGAAACCTTGATCTGGAATCTGGGCCCAATGCGCCATTTTGCGGAAAAGGGCACAGCATTTGACGTCAAGGTCTGGGACCAGTGGGAAAAGAGTGGCGCGGGCAAAGCCGTCGCCATGCCCGGCACGGTCGAGATGGTGAACACCCTGCGCGCGGCAGGAATCACCGTCATCGCCAACACCAACCGCAGCGCCGCCAACGCCAAGGGCAGCGAGGACACGCTCCACGCCGCGGGGCTCGGCGAGTTCAAGCATGGCGAGACGCTCTTCCTGATGGGCGACGATGCTGGCGGGTCGAGCAAGGATCCGCGGCGCGCGACGATCGCGTCGAAATATTGCGTGATCATCCTCGGCGGCGATCAACTCGGCGACTTCAGCCAGCAGTTCAACGCCAAGGACCTGCCCGCCGCGCAGCGCATGGCGCTTGCCACGAGCCCGGCGGCAACCGCACTCTGGGACAAGGGCTGGTTCCTGTTCCCCAACCCCGTTTATGGCCCGTGGGAAAAACTGGGCTGGGACGACGCCTTCCCCTCCGACAAGCAATGGGAGCCGCAATAATGGCCTGGACCCGAGACGATATGGCGGCACGCGCCGCGCAGGAACTGCAGGACGGCTATTACGTCAATCTAGGGATCGGCATTCCGACTTTGGTCGCGAACCATATCCCGGCGGGGATGACGGTCACGCTCCAGTCCGAGAACGGCATGCTCGGCATCGGCCCCTTCCCCTATGAAGGCGACGAGGATGCCGACCTGATCAACGCGGGCAAGCAGACGATCAGCGAGCTGCCGCAATCGGCCTATTTTTCCAGCGCCGACAGCTTCGCGATGATCCGCGGCGGGCATATCGACCTGACCGTGCTCGGCGCGATGGAGATCGCGGAGAATGGCGACATCGCCAACTGGATGATCCCCGGCAAGATGATCAAGGGCATGGGCGGCGCGATGGACCTGGTCGCCGGCGTGAAGAAGATCATCGTCGTGATGGAGCATAATGCCAAGGATGGCAGCCCGAAGTTCATCCCGGCCTGCACCCTGCCGCTGACCGGCAAGAATGTCGTCGACATGATCATCACCGACCTGGCGGTGTTCAAGCGCGACGATCATGACAGCCCGTTCCGGCTGATCGAGCTGGCGCCGGGGGTGACGGCGGAGGAAGTCGCCGAAAAGACGACGGCGCATTATATTGGCTGATCTCGCGGCTAAGCCCCGGCTCCGCCTGGCTGATCATGCGGCGGGTGCCTGTCGGTTCTGGCCGCACTGCTCCATATCGCCTGCATTTTCGGCGGCCCCGATTGGTACCGCTTCTTCGGCGCCGACGAGGGCATGGCGCGCGCGGCGGGGCGCGGCGACTGGCGCCCGACGCTGATCACGCTGGTGATCGCGGCCGTCCTGACGACATGGGCCGCCTATGCCTTTTCAGGCGCTGGTTGGCTCCCGCGCCTGCCGCTGCTGCGGGCGGGGCTGGCCGTCATCACGGCCATCTATCTGCTGCGCGGCCTGCTTTTCGTGCCGCTGCATCTGTGGCGACCGCGGCACAGCCACGGCTTCGCGATCTGGTCTTCGCTGATCGTCCTTGCCTATGGCGCAGTCTATGCCGTCGGAACGGTCAAGGCATGGCGCTTTCTGGGAGGCTGACCGCAGCGGGGGTGACGGCGGTGCAAGTCGCGGCTAAGACGATGGTCCTATAAGAGGTCGCAAACCAGTCACAGGTCCATGAAGCGCGTTTTATTTGTACTGATCGCGGTCGCCGCGCTGGGGTTCGCGGGCTGGTTCGGCCTTCGCGGCCTTGGCGGCGGGCACCCGCTGGCCGCCAGCGTCGCCATCCCGATGAAGCCCGCCGAAGACCTGCCCGACACGCCCGCCGAATGGCGCGGGCGGATCGACTATCGCGCGCTCGACGCGCAATTGTCGGCGCTGGCGCAGCGCCCCGAAATGGCGGGGCTGGCGGTGGCGGTGGTCGAGGATGGCGCATTGCGCTTCGTGCGCACTTATGGCGTCGCCGACAGCGCGACGGGCGCGCCGGTCACGCCGCATACCCTGTTCCGCTGGGCCTCGGTGTCCAAGACCGCGACCGGCGCGATGGCGGCGGCGCTGACCCGCGACGGCAAGGTCGATCTGGACCGTTCGGTGGCGAGCTGGAACACCTCGCTGCGCCTGCCGGGCGGCGCCGAGACGCGGGTCACGGTCGGCGACCTGCTGGCGCAGCGCACCGGCCTGACCAAGAACGCCTATGACGAGAAACTGGAGGAGGGGCAGGACCCGGCACTGCTGCGCATGGGACTGGCCTCGGCGCCGCTGCAATGCGACCCCGGAACCTGCCACACCTATCAGAATATCGCCTTCGACACCGCGGCCGAGATATTGGGGCGGGCGGCGAACGAGCCCTTTCCCGACGCCGTCGAGGCGCGGTTCTTCCGCCCGCTCGGCATGGTCAGCGCGGGTTACGGGATGGCGCGGCTGACCGGTGCGCGGGATTGGGCGAAACCGCACCGGGACGGGCGGGTCCGCCCGGTCAAGGAAGCCTATTGGCGCGTTCCCGCCGCCGCGGGGGTCGAAAGCGATATCGTCGATTTCGCGACCTGGATGCAGGCGATGATGGGCGCGCGTCCCGATGTGCTGCCCGGCCCCGTGCTGCAACTGGCGCACAGCCCCCGCGTCGGCACCGGACGGCTCTATGGCGGCACGCTGCGCCAGGCCACCAGCGACGCCTCCTATGGCCTCGGCTGGCGGAGCTTCACCTATGGCGGGCAGAGGCTCGAAGGCCATTCGGGCGCGGTTTCGGGCTATCGTGCGACGATGATCTTCGAACCGGCGACGCGGACAGGCGTCGTGGCGCTGTGGAACAGCGACTGGGGTTTTCCCTTCCGCATCCCCTTCGCCGCGATCGACAGCTATCACGGGCGCGCGGACGCGCGCTGGCTCGACCTCAGCGAGCTGCCGCCGGTAACGGGCGGTGCGAGCGGAGCTAGCCCGACCACCGTGAACCTGAAAGAGTAACGCCCCTTGCCGCCCGAACGGCCGCCTGTGTATCAAACGCGCGTTTCCGGTCGGGAGGAGTATCGTCGATGCGCGTGCTGCTGACCGGATCGTCGGGCTGGCTCGGCCGCCACCTTGCGCCGCTGCTGGCCGGAAACGGCCATGCGGTCACCGGTCTCGACGTCGTTCCGGGCGCCGACACCGACATCGTCGGAACCGTCGCCGACCGCGCGCTGGTCGACCGCGTCTTTGCCGAACGGGGCATCGAGGCCGTCATCCATGGCGGCGCGCTGCACAAGCCCGATATCATGCGTTATCCGCGCCAGACCTTCGTCGATGTCAATGTCACGGGCACGCTGAACCTGATCGAGGCGGCGGTCGCGGCGGGCAACGACCGTTTCCTGTTCACCTCGACCACGTCGCTGATGGTGCGCGCCGATGTCCGCGCGGACGCGGGCGAAGCGGGCGCCTGGTGGATGGACGAGGACTTCGGGCCGATCGAGCCGCGCAACATCTATGGCATCACCAAGCTCGCCGCCGAGCAGGCGTGCCGCCTCGTCCACCGCGAGCATGGCATCCATGTCGCGATCCTGCGCACCGGACGCTTCTTTCCCGAGGACGACGACACGCATGCGACCCCGAGCGGGCCGAATTTGAAGGCCAACGAGCTGCTCCATCGCCGCCTGACGGTCGAGGATGCCGCCGCGGCGCATCTCGCCGCACTGGAGGCCGCGCCGCAGATCGGTTGCGATACCTTTATCCTCTCGGCGCCGCCGCCCTTCGCGCGCGAGGATGCCGAAGAACTGGCCCGCGACGCGCGCGCGGTGATCGCGCGGCATCATCCCGATGCCGCGGACCTCTATGCCGCCGCCGGCTGGGTGCTGCCGGAGACCATCGACCGCGCCTACGACCCGTCGCGCGCCGAATGCCGCTTCGGCTGGCGCGCGGCGACCGGCTTCGGTTCAGTGCTCGCGGCGCTCCGCGACGGCACGGCGCTGCCCTTCGCGCACGACCCCGATTACACCTCCCCCATCGTCGCTCGTCAGGATCGCGAAGCATGTATGTGTTGATCACCGCCAACCGCAATTATTCGAGCTGGTCGCTGCGCCCGTGGGTGCTGATGCGCGGGCTGGACATCGCGTTCGAGGATCGCATCGAACCCTTCACGCGGCCGGTCAATTACGACGCCTTCCGCAGCTTCTCGCCGACCGGGCAGGTGCCCGCGCTGCTCCATGACGGGCGGACGATCCACGATTCGCTGGGCATCGCCCTCTATCTCGCCGACCGGCACGAGGGCGTATGGCCGGCCCACCCCGATGCGCGCGCCTGGGCGCAATGCGCGGCGGCCGAGATGCACAGCGGCTTCGCGGCGCTGCGGGGCGACTGCACGATGAACGTCGGGGTGCGGGTAACGCCCAAGCCGATGTCGGCGGCGCTCACCGCCAATGTCGCGCGCATCCGCGAATTGTTCGAGGAGGGGCTGGCGCGTTTTGGCGGACCATGGCTGGCAGGATCCGATTTCTCGGCCGTCGACGCCTTTTTCGCCCCGGTCGCCTTCCGGATCCGGACCTATGGCCTCGACGTCGGGGCCGGACAGGCTTGGGTCGGCCATATGCTCGCGCATCCCGCAATGCGCGACTGGGAGGAGCAGGCGCTCGCCGAGAGCTGGCGCGAGGAGAGCCATGAGGAAGAGCTTGCGACCGCCGGCGTCGTCGTCGCGGACTACCGTCATGGGTGAGGCGACACTAACCGTCGCCGAAGCGACGAAACTGGCGCAGGAAGGCGGCGCGGCGCTGCAGCGCGGCGACGCCGAAGCGGCGCGGACCGCATTGCGCCCGGTCGCCGACGCCGGACTCGCCAATGCGCAGATCTGGCTGATGCTGGGCGAGGCGTACCGCCTGACCGGCGACCATGCCGGGCAGGAAGAAGCGGCCGACGCCGTGCTCGATCGGGACGCGCGCGCGCTGCGCGCGATCGTGTGGAAAGGCGACTGCCGCCGCGCCGCGGGCGACCGCCGCGCCGCCGCCAGCTGGTACGTCAACGCGATCCGCCTCGCCGAAGCCATGGGGCCGCTGCCGCCGTCGCTGCAGATGCTCGTTGCCGCGGCCGAAGCGGCGCGCGCCGAGCTCGACGCCGAATTCGGCGCCGCGCTCGAGGCCGGGCTGGCCGAACGCGGCCTGCCTCCGGGCGTGCGCAGCCCCGCCTTTGCCCGGTCGATCGCGATCGTGCGCGGGGATGAGCGGGTCGATATGGAGTTGCAGAGGCCATCGAGCTTCTACTTTCCAGGCTTGCCGCAGCGGGCCTTCTACGAACGCGACCAATTCGCCTGGGCGCCCGCGGTCGAGGCCGCGACAGCGGCGATCCGCGCCGAGCTGACGGCGGCGCTCGACGATCCGGGCCTGTTCAAGCCCTATCTGACCCATGCACCGGACCGCCCCCGCGTCGATTTCGACGGGATGCACGATAATCCCCAATGGTCGGCGCTGCACCTGATCGAAAACGGCGCGCCGATCCCCGAAATGACCGCGCGTTTTCCCGAAACGCTCGCGGCGCTCGACACAGCTCCCTTGTGCCGCATCTCGGTGCGGTCGCCCTCGATCATGTTTTCGCTGCTCCAGCCCGGCGCGCGCATTGCACCGCACCACGGCATGATCAACGCGCGGCTGATCTGCCACCTGCCGCTGGTCGTTCCGGGCGCCGGGGCGTTGCAGGTAGCCGACGAAGCGCGGCAATGGGAGGAAGGCAAGCTGCTGATCTTCGACGATTCGGTGCAGCACGAGGCGTGGAACGACGCCGACAGCGATCGGATCGTGCTGATCTTCGACGTCTGGCGCCCCGAACTCAGCGAGGCCGACCGCCGCGGGGTCGCGGCCCTGTTCGAGACGGTCGATGCCTATCGCTGATCGGTGAGCGCGTCGCGGACCACCGCGATCCCCGCCTCCCGCTGCGCCTTGAGTTCGGCCTTCAGCTTCGCGGGATCGCGCGCGAAGACGAAGCCGAAGCTGACCCCGCCCTCCTTGCCGATCGTCGCATGGTGGAGCTTGTGCGCCTGCACCAGCCGCTTCGCATAGCCGCGCCGCGGCACCCAGCGGAAATAGCGCTGGTGGACCAGCCCGTCGTGGACCAGCGTATAGATGATGCCGTAGAAGAGCACGCCGAGGCCGATCCACGTCCCCGGCTCCCACGCCGATGCGCCCGCGATCATCGGGCTGCCAAGCGCGAACATCGAAATGCTGAGCGCGGCGCCGAAGAGCGCGAACAGGTCGTTCCTTTCGAGCAGATGCCCGTGTGGTTCGTGATGGTCGCGGTGCCAGGCCCAGCCGAAACCGTGCATGATATATTTGTGGCTGGCCCAGGCGACGCCCTCCATCGCCACGACGGTGGCGAGGACAAGCGCTATTATGGCGAGCGGCGACATGGCGCCAATATAGGCGCTTTGGCGTCGCGATGCACCACCCCCTTCGTCATGCCGGACTGGATCCGGCATCCCGCTACTTTGCCGCGCCGGAAGAGCGGACCCCGGATCAAGTCCGGGGTGACGAAGAAAATGGAAGGAAAGCGTGCGACCGAAAATTGCGTTTTCGAACGCCACTCGCTTGCATTGTTATGCGGGCGGCTTAAGTGAACCCGCATGACTCGGCCCCGCACCCTCTATGAGAAAATCTGGGACGCGCATGTCGTCGAACAGCGCCCCGACGGCACCTGCCTGATCTTCATCGACCGCCACCTCGTCCATGAAGTCACCAGCCCGCAGGCCTTCGCCGGGCTTCGCGCGAGCGGGCGCAAGGTGCGCCGCCCCGACCTGACGCTGGCGGTACCCGACCATAATCTGCCGACAACGGCGCGGAGGGATATGGCGGGCCACAGGCTGCCGATCGCCGACCCCGAAAGCGCGGCGCAATTGGCGGCGCTCGAAAAGAACGCCCCCGAATATGGCATCCGCTACATCGACGCGGTGGCGCCCGAGCAGGGGATCGTCCATGTCGTCGGGCCCGAGCAGGGCTTCTCGCTGCCCGGCACGACGATCGTCTGCGGCGACAGCCACACCGCGTGCCACGGCGGTATCGGTGCGCTCGCCTTCGGCATCGGGACGAGCGAGGTCGAGCATGTGCTCGCGACGCAGACCTTGCTGCTCCAGCCGTCGAAAACGATGGAAGTGCGTGTCGAGGGCGATGTCGGGCCGGGCGTGTCGGCGAAAGACATCATCCTTCACATCACCGGCACGATCGGCGCCGCGGGCGGCACCGGCCATGTCATCGAATATACGGGCAGCGCGATCCGCGCGCTGTCGATCGAGGGCCTAGCTGACGATCAGCAACATGGCGATCGAGGGCGGCGCGCGCGCCGGGCTGATCGCCCCCGACGAGACGACCTTCGCCTACCTCAAGGGCCGCCCCTACGCGCCGAAGGGAGCCGATTGGGACGCGGCGGTTGCCTGGTGGAAGAGCCTTGCGACTGATCCCGGCGCGGCGTACGACAAGGTCGTCGTGATCGACGCCGCCGACATCGCACCGAGCGTGACTTGGGGCACCAGCCCCGAGGATGTCGTGCCGATCACCGGCGTCGTTCCCGATCCCGCCAGCTTCGCCGATCCGTCGAAGCAGGCCGCGGCGGCAAAATCGCTCGCCTATATGGGCCTCGAACCGGGAACGCGGATGCAGGACGTCCCGGTGGAAAATATCTTCATCGGCAGTTGCACCAACAGCCGCATCGAGGACATGCGCGCCGCCGCCGCGATCGTGAAGGGCCGCAAGAAGGCCGATAATGTCCGCTGGGCGATCGTCGTCCCCGGATCGGGCCTCGTGAAGGCGCAGGCAGAAGCGGAGGGGCTCGACCGCATCTTTACCGACGCCGGGCTCGAGTGGCGCGAGCCGGGCTGTTCGGCCTGCCTTGCGATGAACCCCGACAAGGTGCCGAGCGGGCGAACGTTGCGCGTCGACGAGCAACCGCAATTTCGTCGGCCGCCAGGGCCCCGGCAGCCGCACGCACCTCGTCAGCCCCGCGATGGCGGCGGCGGCGGCGGTGACCGGCAAGCTGACCGATGTGCGGGAGTTGATGGCATGACCCCGTTGAACCAGGTCGAGGGCCGCGCAATTCCGCTGGGGCTCAAGAATGTCGACACCGACGTCATCATTCCCGCGCACTGGCTGAAGACCACCAGCCGCGAGGGCATGGGCAAGGGCGCGTTCGAGACGCTGCGCGCCGATCCCGGCAACCTGTTCGACAATCCGCCCTTTCAAGGCGCACCGATCCTGATCGCGGGGGATAATTTCGGCTGCGGGTCGAGCCGCGAACATGCCGCCTGGGCATTGGGCGATCTCGGCATCCGCGTCGTGATCGCGCCCAGCTATTCGGACATTTTCTCGGGCAATGCGGTGAAGAACGGCATCTTGCCCGTCGTGTTGCCGCAGGCGGCGATCGACCGGCTGATGGAGGTCGCCGCGACCGACCCGATCCATGTCGACCTGGAAAACCAGACGGTGACGACGATGTTCCAGGATCGTTTCGCCTTCGAGATCGACCCGTTCCGCAAGATGTGCCTGCTCGAGGGGCTCGACGAGATTTCGCTGACCGAAAAGAGCGACGCCGCGATCGGCGCCTATGAAGAAAGACTGGCGCAGGACCGCCCCTGGCTGCAACCCGCGCTTTGACACCCGTGTGAGGAGAAGATGATGAAGGCTCTCTTGTCGACCGCCACCGGCGGCCCCGAAACGCTTGTCGTCGGCGAACTGCCGCGCCCCACCGCCGGCGCCGGGCAGATCGTGATCGACGTGAAGGCGTGCGCGGTCAACTTCCCCGACGTGCTGATCATCGAGGACAAATATCAGTTCAAGCCCGAACGCCCCTTCGCCCCCGGCGGCGAGGTCGCGGGGCTGGTCGCCGAAGTCGGCGAGGGCGTGACCGATTTCAAGGTCGGCGACCGGGTCATCGCGGGATGCGGCAACGGCGGCATGGCCGAGGCGATCGCGGTTTCGGTGCACAATGCCTATCACCTGCCCGAGGGGCATGACTTCGCCGAAGGAGCCTCCCTGCTGATGACCTATGGCACCAGCATCCATGCGCTGGTCGATCGCGGGCATATCAAGGAGGGCGACACCTTGCTCGTGCTCGGCGCGTCGGGGGGCGTGGGGATCGCCGCGGTCGAGCTGGGCAAGGCGTTCGGCGCGCGGGTCGTCGCGGGCGTGTCGAGCGAGGAGAAGGGAGAAATCGCACGGGCTGCCGGTGCCGACGAGGTCGTCGTCTACGGCCGCCAGCCGTTCGACAAGGACCAGTCGAAGGCGCTCGCCGACAAGTTCAAGGCGGCCGTCGGCCCGAACGGCGCCAATGTCATCTATGACGCCGTCGGCGGCGATTATGCCGAACCCGCGCTGCGCTCGATCGCCTGGGAGGGGCGCTACCTTGTCGTCGGTTTTCCCGCGGGCATCCCGCGCCTGCCGCTCAACCTGACGCTGCTCAAGAGCTGCGACGTCGCGGGCGTCTTCTGGGGCGCCTTCACGATGCGCGAGCCCGCGCGCAACCGCGCCAATATCGCGCGGCTGTTCGCGCTGTGGGAGCAGGGCAGGATCAAGCCGCGCGTCACCGAAAGCTTCGCGCTGGCCGACGGCGGCAAGGCGATCGCCAAGCTCGGCGACCGCAGCGCGGTCGGCAAGCTGGTGATCACGATCTGAAATACCGGCCCGATCCCGAACTGACCGCGGCGCTGCACGCGCTCGCGGTGCCGACCGGGCGGCTGGTGGTCCGCGTGACCCCCGGAGCGCGCCGCGATGCGGTGTCGATCGAGGACGAGGTGGTGCAGCTGCGCGTCACCGCGCCGCCCGCCGATGGCGCCGCCAACGATGCGGTGCTGAAGCTGCTCGCCGCCGCGCTGGACCGGCCGCGCCGCGACCTGACGCTGCTCCGCGGCGCCACCGCGCGTATCAAGCTGATCGGAATTGCGACGAGTTGAGTGCCCTGCGAGGACCGGGTTAACCCTTTGTCAGGAGCTGCACCCTAATGTGCGAGGGGATAAAACAGCGTTTTGCGCAGGGTAGCTATGATGGCAACGCGCCGACCGATCATCGACGAACCGAACGCGAGCCTCGCGAATATCTCACGCACCCGCCGTGCGCAGCTCGTCGCCGAGTTCGAGGGCGATCTGGGCATCGACTATAAGGCGCGCGCCAAGGCGATCGCGGATGCCCGCCGCTGGCAGATCATCAAGACGATCATCGTGTGGACGATCGCCCTGATGTTCTTCCTGATCGCGTGCCAGAAATTGTGGATCATGGGCCAGGACGTCGACCGGCCCTTTACCGACCTCAATCCGATGCACGATCTGTTTGGCGGCGAGTAGACGCTAGCGGCAGGCGCGATGGCTATTCGCCGTCGAATTCCAGCGGATGATCGGGGGCGATCCTGACCCGGTATTTTTCCGGAACATAGGATCGCGACAGAGAATCGTCGGCGAACATGGCGGAATCGGGCGTGGTCCGGTCGACATGTACGGCCCAGTTGCGCAGTACCCAGGCCTCCGGCTGTCCGGGGCGGGTAAATTCTGTGCGGACCAGAATCCCGTCGCGATCGACCCAATAGGTGCGATCGGCATCGGAGTTCAGCGAAACGATATCCAGCTGCCCGTAACCGCTTTCCGCCTTGCCAACATATTTCATGCCGGCGACCATATTGGTGTCGATACCGCAGGCGGAGTTGGCGACTTCACGCCCCGTCCGGACCTCGCCGGTCGGCAGGTGCAGATGACGTCCGGTCATCGCCGCGCAGTCCGCCACGACACGATTCCACGGCGTCTCGACGCGATGGCGCGAGCCGCTATGAAACTCGGCGGTCCAGCCATCGACGATGTCGCTCTGGTCGGGGTTGATCACCGTCCAGACGAACAGCGAATAGTCGGTGGTCGGCGCCTTGGTGCGGGCAATGACCGCCTCGGCGCTCGAGTCAGCCGCGGACGCTCCGCAACCAAAAAGGAGAACGGCCGCGAGCCAGACGCCCACGAGCTTCAATAAACGCGCGCCTTCGGCTTGATATAGTCCGCATCGTCGGTCAGCGTATATTCGTGGACCGGGCGGTAATCGAGACGGACGCCGCCGCCCTTTCCGCCCCAGCCGTCGAACCAGGCGACGGTGTGTTTCATCCAGTTCGCATCGTCGCGGTTCGGGAAATCCTCGTGCGCGTGTGCGCCGCGGCTCTCCTTGCGGTTGTGCGCGCCGTGGATGGTGACGGTCGCCTGCGCGATCAGATTGTCAAGCTCGAGCGTTTCGATGAGGTCGGTGTTCCAGATCAGCGAACGGTCGCTGACGTGAACGTCCCGCATCCGCGCATAGACCTTGGCGAGCTCCTCCTTGCCCTCCGCCAGCACCTCGTCGGTGCGGAACACCGCGCAATGCGCCTGCATCGTGTGCTGCATCGCGGTGCGGATTTCCGACGTCGGGCTACCGCCGCCGGCGTTGCGGTAATGGTCGAGGCGGCCGAGCGCGAAATCGGCGCTGTCGGCGGGCAGCGGTGCATGCGGCGCGTCGGCCGTGACGATCTCCTTGAGCCGGTGGCCCGCCGCACGGCCAAAGACGACCAGGTCGATCAGCGAGTTGGAGCCCAGGCGGTTCGCGCCATGCACCGACACGCACGCCGCCTCGCCGACCGCGAACAGGCCGGGGACGATGCTATCGGGATTGCCGTCGGCGCCGAGCGTCACGACCTCGCCATGATAGTTGGTCGGAATGCCGCCCATATTATAGTGCACCGTCGGACAGACCGGCAGCGGCTCGCGGGTCAGGTCGACGCCCGCGAAAATCTTGCCGCTTTCGGTGATGCCCGGCAGACGCTCGGCGAGAATCTTGGGATCAAGATGGTCGAGATGCAGATGGATATAGTCCTTGTTCGGACCGACACCGCGGCCTTCGCGCATTTCCATCGCCATCGAACGCGACACGACGTCGCGGCTGGCGAGATCCTTCGCGCTGGGGGCATAGCGTTCCATGAAACGCTCGCCCTCGCTGTTGGTGAGATAACCGCCCTCGCCGCGCGCGCCCTCGGTGATGAGGACGCCCGCGCCATAGATGCCGGTGGGGTGGAACTGGACGAATTCCATGTCCTGCAGCGGCAGGTCGGCGCGCAGCACCATGCCGCCGCCGTCGCCGGTGCAGGTATGCGCGCCGGTGCAGGTGAAATAGGCGCGGCCATAGCCGCCCGTCGCCAGCACCACCGCATGCGCGCGGAAACGGTGGATACTGCCGTCCTCCATGCATAGCGCGATCACGCCGCGGCAGGCACCGTCTTCCATGATCAGGTCGATGGCGAAATATTCGACGAAGAAATCGGCGTCATATTTCAGCGACTGCTGATAGAGCGCGTGGAGCATCGCGTGGCCGGTGCGGTCGGCGGCGGCGCAGGTGCGCTGCGCCGGCGGGCCTTCGCCCATATTCTGCATCATGCCGCCGAACGGGCGCTGATAGATTTTCCCTTCGGTCGTGCGCGAAAAGGGCATGCCGGCATGTTCGAGTTCGTAGACCGCGTTGGGCGCCTCGCGCACCAGATATTCGATCGCGTCCTGGTCGCCGAGCCAGTCCGACCCCTTGACCGTGTCGAACATATGCCAGGTCCAGTGATCCGGACCCATGTTGCCCAGCGAGGCGGCGATGCCCCCCTGCGCCGCGACGGTGTGGCTGCGCGTCGGGAACACCTTGGTGATGCAGGCGGTTTTCAGCCCCGCCTCGGCGCTGCCCATGGTCGCGCGCAGGCCCGAGCCGCCGGCGCCGACGACGACGGTGTCGTACACATGGTCGATGATCTTGTAGGCTTCGGTCATGTCACATGCCCCCGGGCCGAGCGCCACGGGCGCCAATGCGATGCGGGCGATGGTGAAGATGCCGAAGGCCGCGCCGCCGATCGCATAGAAATTCAGCAGGACGAGCGCGAGCAGGCGCGGCGCCTCGCCATGGACATAGTCCTCGATCAGCACCTGCAGCCCGAGGCGCAGGTGGACGAAGATGCTGACGACGAGCAGGATCAGCGCGAGCGCGACCATCGGTTGCGACATCCAGCGCGACACCGCCGCATGGTTGCCGAGCGGCAGGCGGATCAGCGAGAAGAGAAGGAAGCCGACGAGCAGCAGATTGCCGAGCGCGGTCAGCCTTTGCTGCAGCCAGTGGTGCGAGCCGTGCTGGGCCGAACCGAGGCCCCGGACCCTGCCGAGTTGCGTGCCGTTGCCCATCAGAATGCCCCCGCCAGGATGTAGATCCAGGTCGCCGCAGTCGCGAGCACCCCGCCCGCGATCACCACCGCGGCCCACAGCTTGTTGGTCTTGAGCTCATAACCCGCGCCCGCGTCGAGCACGAAGTGGCGCAGGCCCGAGAAGAGATGCTGGAAAAAGGCCCAGGTCAGCCCGATCAGCACGATCTTGCCGAGGATGTTGGTGATCTGATGGAACAGGGTGATGTCGGGGCTGGGATCGTGCCAGACGCAGGCGACAAAGGCCGCATAGGCATCCGGCCCCGCGGCGACGGCGTAAAGCCACCACAGGAACAGGCTCGCGCCGACGATCGCCAATCCATCCCCGCTTGCGCGGTGGAGGATCGAGACCGTCATCGCGGGCCCCCATTTATAAACCTGCAAATGTGGCGCGCGCGGTCGCCCGCTCGTTTCCTTGCCAGCCATATCAGCCCCGCTTTTCTGACTCTGATCGGTCGATGGGGGCGGGTTAAGCCTTCCCGCCGCGATATGCAATTGCTTAGGGCGCCGATTACAAGAATTTGCACCGGCCCAAATCACCCCGATGCGATATTCGGCAGGACTTGCCGTGACGGCACATATGGCTATGCGGTCAATAGGTTGAGATTCAGGGGGGAAAGAGAGATGATATCCACGACCGCTTTCCGTCGCGTGCTTCTGGCCGCGGCCATGTTGTTGACCAGTGCCGAGCGCAACCGCGGCACCCGACCGCTTCGACACCGACGCGGAAAGCGATGTCGTCGCAGCAAAAGGCGCCGACCGCACCGGCGAAGCGCTGTGGCCGGTGCCGCCGCGCCAGCAATGGGGGCAGGTGATCTCGCAGGATGGCAAGAATATCTGGAAGGATGCGGTCTTTACCGACCCGGAAGGCCGATGGCAGATTCTTTTTCCCGCGACGATGACCGAACAGTTCGGCGATGTACTGAGCCGGTCGCGCATGTTCCGCTATCCCGGCCAGCCGCACATCACCTGCAGCACGACGATCATCGGTCGACAATTCGACGACCTGGGTGATGACGCGGCGGTGCTGGCCCCCGCGACGCTGGCGAGCCGACGCGACGCCATCGTTGAAAAGGTTCGCGACCCCGCCGCACCCGCCGCCAATATCCGGATGGTGGAACTCGCCGGTCCCAAGGGCGCCGCCGGGCAGCCGGTTCAGGCGATCATGTTCGATCAGAAGGGCAAGCTGCTCGAACCGCTCGGCGTCGATCGCGAGGTCGTTGCCCGCACGCTGGTGGCGACCGACGACGACGACCTGCTCGTCGTGAGTTGCACCGCCCACCCCGGCCAGAAGGGCTGGGTCGAAAAACACACGCCGCAGGCGCTGCGCCTGACGACCCTCGCGCGCGAGGTGCGCCGATGAGCGCCGCAGGCAAGATCGGCGTGCTGATCGGCGGCGCCTGCGCCGCGTTGACGGCGGCCTTGCCATCGCCCGCCGCTGCGCAGGCGATCACGATGAAGGAACGCGTTGTCCTGGGTAGCTTCAACATGTGCTGGGAGGGCGAGGAAGGAAAGAATCTGACGGCGGACCTGCGCGAAAACGGCTTCACGCTCGCACCGCAGGCCACCAACAACCTCTATTTCCGGCAGGAAGGCGACACTACGCTGCTTTTCGGCTTTTACTTCGGCAAGGACAAGCTGGGCCGGTCGGAGGCTTATTGTGCGGTGACGGCGCTCAAGCCGCAAATCGTCTCGCCCTGGACGCCCAAAGGGGCGATTCTTCCCGCCTTTGACCAGTTGCTCGACCGGATTATCGCCAGTGCGGCAACGATGGGGCCGGGCTATCGCACCATTCAGGTCCGCCAGCCGATCGCCGACCAGCCCGGGATGCGCCGCACCCTGTTGCATGCCAATGATGGCACCCACGGGCGGATCATCTTCATCGACGAAAGCCCGACGTTTTACGAATTCGGCTATTACAACGCCCATGCCTCGATCATCAAGGATCCGGACATGTGGAAGGATCTGGTTCAGCCCGCGACGCGCAACGCGAAACAGATGATGGTCGACGACAAATGGGAAGCCGCCTTCTGCAGCCTCAACCCCCACAATTGCCTGACGAAGGAACAGCAGCGACAACAGGAAATCGCCGCAGCGCAGGCCCGACAGCGGAGTAGTGGCAGCACCACCCTACCCTTCAGCGGCATCGGCGGCATCAGGTCGGGTGATAACCGCAGCAACCAGCAGCGGCTGAACGACAAGGCCTGGTGGGAAAATTACCACCGCTGCGGCCGGGGGAAGTGCTGAGCAACCTCTCGCTGTCAGCCGGAGGGCGCGGATGGCATTATTTCAGTTTTCCGCGGTTGGCGTAGAGCAGCGCCGCCAACACCGCGGCCGAACCGATACCGATCCCGGCGGCCGTGGCGGCGGTCTTCCAGCCCTTTTTCCTGCCTGCACCCTCGCCCTTGTCGGCGGCCTCGGTCGCTTCGGCGGCTTCCTTTTGCGCCTGCAATTCGCGCGCGGCGCGCAGCACCTCGTTTTCGGTCTCTTCGCCGGTGCCAGTGTCGGGAAGGTCTTTCTCGTTGCTCATCGTCTCTCTTGGGTCCTTGTCCTCAGGCGAGCGCCTGTTCGACAGGCACATAATCGGTTCCGACCGCTTCCGCTACGGCTTCGAACGTCACCTTGCCATCCCATACGTTCAATCCGTGCAAAAGATGCACGTCGCGCTTCAGCGCCTCCTTCCACCCGAGGTCGGCGATGCGCAGCGCGTGCGGCAGGGTGACGTTGTTGAGCGCATAGGTGCTGGTGCGCGCGACCGCGCCCGGCATGTTCGCGACCGCATAATGGACGATGCCGTCGACGACATAGGTCGGATCGGCGTGCGTCGTCGCGTGGCTGGTCTCGAAACAGCCGCCCTGGTCGATCGCGACATCGACGAGCACCGAACCGGGGCGCATCGTGCCGAGCATGTCGCGCGTGACGAGCTTGGGCGCCTCGGCGCCGGGGATCAGCACGGCGCCGATGACGAGGTCGGCCTCCGCCATGCATTCGGCGAGGTTGGCGCGGTTCGAGAAGCGCGTCTTGGCGCGCGCCTCGAAGAAGGTGCCGACGCGTTCGAGCACTTCGGGATCGCGGTCGAGGATGGTGACGTCGGCGCCGAGGCCCGCCGCCATCTGCGCCGCGTTGAAGCCGACGACGCCGCCGCCGATCACGCAGACCTTGCCCGGCGCGACGCCGGGGACGCCGCCGAGCAGCACGCCGCGGCCGCCATGCGCCTTTTCGAGCGCGGTCGCACCGGCCTGGATCGACATGCGGCCCGCGACCTGGCTCATCGGCTTCAGGAGCGGCAGCCCGCCGTGCGAGCTGGTGACGGTTTCATAGGCGATGCACACCGCGCCCGACGCCATCAGGTCGCGCGTCTGGTCGGGGTCGGGGGCGAGGTGGAGATAGGTGTAGAGGATCTGGCCCGGGCGCAGCATCGCGCGCTCGACCGCCTGTGGTTCCTTTACCTTCACCACCATGTCGCAAGTCGCGAAAATTTCCTCGGCGGTGGCGACGATCTCCGCCCCCGCCTCGACATAGAAACGGTCGTCGGCGCCGATGCCGCCGCCCGCGCCGGTCTGGACGAGGACGCGATGGCGGTGCGCGACGAGTTCGCGCGCGCTTTCGGGGGTCAGGCCGACGCGATATTCGTGGTTCTTGATTTCCTTGGGGGTGCCGATGATCATTGCCGCTCTCCATGCCAGACGCCACGGTTCCGGGCCGCTGGCGCCGCTCCTGTCATGACGCGCTCTTAGCAAAAATATCGCGCAAGGTGCTTGCGTATCGTCTTTCGATTGCCGACAATCACGCACAAATATCGCGTATCATGGACGAATGACGCAGGATTATGGATCGTATCGACATAAAGCTGCTCGACTTGCTGCAACGCGAGGGACCGCGCCCCGCCGCCGAACTGGGCGAGAAGGTCGGGCTGTCCGCATCGGCCTGCCATCGCCGCATTCGCGCGCTCGAGGCGGAAGGGGTCATCGCCGGCTATGCCGCGCGGCTTTCTCCCGAAAGGATCGGGCTCGGCCTCGATGTGTTCGTCGATATCAGCCTTCATTCGCAGAGCGAGGAGGCGCTGACGGCGTTCGAGAGCGCCGTGAAGAGTTTCGACGAGATATTGGAATGCCAGTTGCTGTCCGGCGCGTCGGACTACCGCCTGCGCGTCGCGGCGCGCAACGTCGCCGATTTCGACCGGCTGCACCGCCACTGCCTGTCGCGGTTGCCCGGCGTCGCGGCGATGCACAGCGCCTTCGCGCTCCGCACCATCAAGGCCTTCGAGGGATATCCGGTGCGTAGCGAGGACCGCAATTAATGCACGGGCGGCGCGGCGAAAAATAGGGACAGTCCCCGCTGACCGGGAAAAAGCGAGATTTCGGCACGACGCTTGCCCGTTGGGGAGGGGACTGTCCCTATTTTTCCGTCAACGGCGATGCAATCTGATCGAATTGGCCGCGATAGCCAGAAATTCGCCGCGCTGGTTAACGCCGAATTTACCCCTTCCCCACATTATTCGCTCATGATTTTCGCCGGTGACAGCGGACGGCAGCGACGCGCGCCACGAGCGAGGTGAGGGAAGCAGGATCATGGTGAAGGAAAATCCCATTCATAAGCAGCAGATCGACCCGATTTTGATGTCGGACCGCTTCCCCTTCTATGACCTCGACGGTAGGCTCGCGGCGAACGGCGCCGAAATCGCCGCGATCGTCGCGGGGCGCGAGGAAGAGATGGCGCGCGCCTATTGGGACAGTTTCAACGCGCTGACGCTGGTCGAACGCAAGGTCGAAGGCGATCTGCTCGCGAGCTATATCGCGGGCAGCGCGAAGCATATGCGTGAAAAATACGCCCATGCCGACGGCCAGGCCGCAGCGACGATCGCGTGCCAGAACACGCATATGGCGCTGCGCGTCGGGTTGCCGCTGGCGTCGGTGCTGTCGTGCATCGGCGAAAGCCAGCGCACCACCTATCGCTATGTCATCGAGGCCTGCGCGGGCGATGCCGAGCGCACGACGCGGCTGTGCGCGGCGATCAACCGGCTCGCGCTGCTCGAATTCGACATCATGGAAACCTATGCCGAAAAATTGAACCGCGCGGTGATCTCGGGCGAACGGCAGGCGCTCGCGGGCGATTTCGACCAGTCGATCGCCTCGCTGGTCCAGGACACCGACAGCGTGCGCCGCGAACTCGCCAAGCAGGCGGCCTCGGCCGACCAGGCGGCGAAGGGCATGATCGCCAAGACGAGCGAGGTCGCCGCGGCGTCCGAACAGTCGGCGATCGCGATGCGCGAGGCCGCGTCGACCGCCGCCGGGCTGATCCGCGCGATCGAGGATGCGCGCAGCGAGGTCGAGGCGTCGTCGCATGTCGCGATCCGCGCGTCCGAACAGGCGGGCGAGGCCGTCGCCATGTCGGAAGCGCTGTCGCACCATGCCGAATCGATCGAATCGATCCTGGGCCTGATCCGCGAGATCGCGGGGCAGACCAACCTTCTGGCGCTGAACGCGACGATCGAGGCGGCGCGCGCCGAGCGAATCGGGGCGCGGCTTTGCCGTCGTCGCGCAGGAGGTGAAGAGCCTCGCCAACGAGACCGCGCGCGCGACCGACGATATCGCGGGCAAGATCACCGCGATCCAGCAGGCGACGCGCGGGTCGGTCGCCGCCAACCAGTCGATCCAGCAGACGATCGTCGAGGTGCAGCAATCGGCGCAGCGCATCCGCGACGCGATGGACGCGCAGGCGCAGACGGTCACCTCGATCACCGCGGCGGTCGACGAGACCGCGCTCGCCGCCGACTCGATGTCCTCGACGATCGCCAGCATCCGCAACGATTCGGGCATGGTCGCGGGCGAGATCAGCGTGCTGAGCGAGGAATTCTCGCGCATGGGCGAGCGGCTCCAGTCGCTCGAAAAGGCGGCGAGCGAGTTCAGCCGGCATGGGTGGCGTAAGCCTCCGCTCCCCGGCGAAGGCCGGGGCCCAGATCGCGAACACGACGTTTGCCGCATAGACCCCGGCTTTCGCCGGGGAACCACTGGCGCCGCTCGGCCCGCCCCTCTAAGGCGGGGCCATGCAAACCCATATCCTGATCAGCGGCGCGAGCCGCGGCATCGGTGCCGCGATCGCCGACGCGCTCGTTTCCGGCGAGACAAAGGTCGTCGCGCTGTCGAGCATCGACGGCGACCTCGCCGATCCGGCGGCGCCGGGACGCATCTGGAACCGCGCGCTCGCGCACCTCGATGGTCGCATCGACGTGCTGGTCAACAATGCCGGCGTGTTCGAGGCGAATCCGATCGAGGCCGACGACGCCGACTGGCTGGCGAACTGGAACCGGACGCAGCAGATCAACCTGACCGCGAGCGCCCTGTTCTGCCGCCTCGCCGTGCGGCACTGGCAGGAGCGCAAGGCGGCAGGCCGTATCGTCAATATCGCGAGCCGCGCCGCCTATCGCGGCGACAGTCCGGCGCACTGGCATTATGCCGCGTCGAAGGCGGGCATGGTCGCGATGACCAAGACGATCGCCCGCGCCTATGCGAGGGAGAATATCCTCGCCTTCGCCATCTGCCCCGGTTTCACGATGACGGGCATGGCCGAGGAATATCTGGAAAGCCGCGGCGGCGACGCATTGCTCGCCGACATTCCGCTCGGGCGCGTCGCGATGCCCGAGGAAGTGGCGGAAATGGCGCGCTGGTGCGCGCTCGACGCGCCCGCGTCGATGACCGGCGCGGTGCTCGACGTGAACGGGGCCAGCTATGTCCGCTAGTCCGGTTTGCGCCCCCGCGAAGGCGGGGGCCCATCGCCTGCCGCTGAACGCCGAAACTACCGGAGATGGGTCCCCGCCTTCGCGGGGACGCGGGCTGTTCCTGATGACCGCGTTCGCAGCCTTGCTGGCCGCTTGCGCGCCGAAAGCAGCGGCCCCCATCGCCGCGCCGACCGGCAAGGACCTTGCCTCCGCCTGCGCGGGCCGCGACGGGTGGAGCGACCCCGCTCCGCCCGCGAAGATTTTCGGCAACACCTATTATGTCGGCACCTGCGGCATCACCGCGCTGCTGATCGCAAACCCCGACGGGCTGGTGCTGATCGACGGCGCGACCGCGGAGGCCGCGCCGGGCATCCTCGCCAATATCCGCGCGCTGGGGTTCGACCCCGCCAATGTCCGCTATCTGCTCGCGAGCCACGAGCATCTCGACCATGTCGGCGGGCTGAAGGCGCTGCAGGACGCGACGGGCGCCGCGGTGCTGGCGCGGCCCGAAGCGGTGGCGACGCTGACCAGCGGCGAGCCCGAGGCGATCGACCCGCAGCGCGGCGCGATCCCGCCCTTCGCCGGGGTGAAGGTCGCGCGCGTGGTGAAGGACGGCGAGGCGCTGCCGATTCGCGATCTGCGCCTGACGCCGCACGCGACGCCCGGCCACACGCCGGGCAGCACGAGCTGGACCTGGCGGTCGTGCGAGGCGGGCGATTGCCGCACCGTCGCCTATATCGACAGCCTGTCGGCGGTGTCGGCCGACGCGTACCGGTTCAGCGACCATCCCGATTATGTCGCGATGATGCGCGCGACCTTTGCCAGGGTGCCGGCGCTGCCCTGCGACCTGCTGATCACCCCGCATCCGGGCGCGAGCAATTTTTTTGCGCGGCTGGCGGGCGAGGCGCCGCTGGTCGATGCCGATGGGTGCAAGACCTATGCCGCGGCGGCGGCGAAACGGCTCGACGAGCGGCTGGCGAAGGAAGCGGCGGCGCGATGAGCTGGATCGTCTCGCTGCCCTGCACCCGCGCCGAGGCCGAGGCGCTGTCGGGCGAGATTCCCGAACTCGACGCGCTGCCCGACGCCCCCGTCGTCGTGACCCGCGAGATCGACGAGGAGGTGGGGCAATGGCAGCTCGACGCCTATGTGGACGACAAGCCGGGCGCGGCGCTGGTGCAGCTGCTGCAATCGCTGGTGCCGAGCGCCAAGGACGCCGTGCCGGTCGTCGCCGAGCTGCCCGAGGAGGATTGGGTCACGCTGTCGCAGCAGGGACTCGAGCCCGTGCGGGCGGGGCGCTTCTTCGTCCACACGAGCAGCCATGCCGACCGCGTCGCCGGCGGGCAGCACGCCCTTCCTGATCGACGCGAGCCAGGCCTTCGGCACCGGGGGGCACGACACCACCGCCGGCTGCCTGACCATGCTCGACCGGATGGCGCGGCGCGGGGTCGTGCCGCGCAACATCGCCGACATCGGCACCGGGACCGGGCTGCTCGCCTTCGCGGGGCTCGCGCTGTGGCCCCGCGCGCGGATGATCGCGTCGGACATCGACCCGGCGAGCATCTTCGTCACGCGCGACAATGCCGGGATCAACGGGGTGCCGCTCGGGCGCGGCGGCGGGCGGCTCGCGGTCGCCGTGGCGCCGGGCATCGACCATCCCGCGATCCGGCATCGTGCGCCCTATGACCTCGTCATCGCGAACATCCTCGCGGGACCGCTCATCACCCTTGCCCCCGATATCGCCAGCGTCACCGCGCCGGGCGGCCATGCGATCCTCGCTGGACTGATCGCGCGCCAGATGGAGCCGGTGCTCGCCGCCTATCGCGCGCAGGGTTTCCGCCTCGCCGCGCGCGGGGGAAGCGCCGACTGGCCGTGCCTGCTGCTCGTCAAGCGCCGCCGCTACGGCTGGCGCCGCAAACAGCGCGCGCGGCACCGCGCGGACCCGGCGGATGCGAGCTTCGGGAGCTGGTAGCTGGTAATCGCCGGGGAATTTGCTAAGCTTCCCGCGACCTTACCGGGAGAGCCGCCATGAGCCTGGCCGCCGCCATCGTCCTGCTTGCCGCCACAGCCGGCGGCGACCCCGACCCGATCGTGGTTACCGGGACCCCCGTGACCAAGGCCGAAGAACGCAAGCGCGCGGCCGAGTTCGTGCGCCGCGCCGGGGTCGCGCGGCTCGAACCCGTCGCGCGGTGGATCATGCCCGTCTGTCCGCGCACGGTCGGGGTCGATCCGGCGGTCGCGGCGATCGTCGATAACCGGATTCGCGCGGTCGCCGCGACCGCAGGCGCCAAGGTGGCGCCGGCGTCCTGCACGCCCAATATCGCGGTGATCTTCACGGGCGACGGCGACGCCCTGACGCGGGCGATATTCGCCAGGTCGCCGCGGCAGGTCGCGGCGCTGTCGCCCGGCGCGCGCGAACGCCTGATCGAGGGCAAGGGCCCGATCCGCTGGTGGTACAGCACGCGCGACGAAAGCCGCGACGGCATGCCCGCCACGACCGGGATCATACGCCAGTATAACAGCAGCATCGTCAGCACGCAGGTGGTGCGGGCGCTGCGCTCCGCCACCATCATCGTCGATGCCGAACAGGCCGACGGCACCTTGCTCGATTCGGTCGCTTCCTATGCGGCGATGGTCGCGCTCGCCGAATTGAACAGCGATCCGCCGCCGCCCGAGGATTCGATCCTGTCGCTGTTCGACGGCGAGGCGGACCGCCGCGAGCTGTCGAACAACGACACCGCGCTGCTGCGCGGCATCTATAGCCTGCCGCCCGATCGCGAGGCCTTTCAGCACCGCCGGCAACTGGTCTCGGAGGTCCGCAAGGACCGCGATTGACCCTCAGCCGCTCTTCGCGAGCGCATAATCCTGCGTGCCGCGCGTGATCACCTCGTCGCCCGGCAAGATGTCGGCGATGGCGATCGGCGGCAGCGCGGCGTTCGCGGCATAGAGCGGCGCGAAATCGGTGTTGACCGTCACGTCGAGCAATTGGCCCAGGCTGTCGATGACGAAATAATTCTGCTGGAAATCGTCGATCCGGTAATCGGTGCGCATCACGCGCGCGAGGTCGAAGCCGATGCGGTTCGGGCTGTCCGAATCGAGCGCGAAGACGCTCTCCGCATAGCTCGACACGATGCCCGCGCCGTAGATGCGCAAGGCCCCCGCCTCACGGATCAGGCCGAATTCGACCGTGTACCAATAAAGCCGGGCGAGCTGTTTGAGCGCGTCGAATTTCAGGCTGCGCAGGCCGCCCTCGCCATAGGCGACCATATAGTCGGCGAACACCGGGTCGGCGAGCATCGGGACGTGGCCGAAGACGTCGTGGAAGACGTCGGGTTCCTTGAGATAGTCGAGCTGTTCGGGCGTGCGGATGAAATTGCCCGCGGGGAAGCGGCGGTTCGCGAGATGATCGAAAAAGACGTCGTCGGGGACGAGCCCCGGCACTGCCACGACCTGCCACCCCGTCGCCGCCGTCAGCCGCGTATTGAGTTCGCGATAATCGGGGATCCCCGGCTTTTCGAGCTTGAGCACGTCGATGCCGCGGAGAAAGGCTTCCGACGCGCGGCCGGGCAGCATCGCCGACTGGCGGGCGAACAGCCGGTCCCACATCGCATGTTCGTCGGCGGTGAAGGCGTCCCAATTTTGCGAAATCGTCCAGTCGGCCGCGGCGCCCGGCGGCGGCGTTGCGTGGACGTGGGTGAAGCCATCCTTCATGACGCGGGGCCTAGCATGAAATAGTTGCAAATGAAACCGGTCCGGCGACTCCGCCGGACCGGTATGCCTATCATATCGCGGCGTCAGAAGCGCGCGCGCAAACCCGCCGACACGGCGCGGCGTTCGACGGGGTAATAGATCGCCGAGGCGGGCGTCACGGCGATCGCCGCGCTGATGTCGCCGATCGCCTTTTTGCCCGTGATGTTGCGGATGTCGACAAAGGCGTCGATGCCGTCCGCGATCCGCGCCCCGCCGGTCAGGCCGAGCAGCGCATAGCCCGGCGTACGGACCTGGTTGCGGTAATCGGCGTAGGGGCCCTCGGGAACCCATTCGAGGTTCGGCGCGATGTGCAGCGCGTCGCCGCCCAGCCGGATTTCGGCGCGGTAGACGTGGCGCGGCACGATGGGCAGGCGATTGTTCCCGAACTCGGCGTCGCTGCGGAAATGGAAGTCGCTATGGGCATAGACCTGCCTGAGCCGCAGCCAGTCGGCGGGGCGCCATTCGAGCGCCGCCTCGATTCCCTGATGCCGCGTGCGCCCGGCGTTGAAGGTCGATGCCGGGACGTCGGGGCCGACGCTATATTGCAGCATCTCGCCCCCGATGTCGGCGCGATAGAGGCTGAGGTCCCAGCTCAGCGTCCCCGCCCGGCCGCGCGTGCCGATCTCCGCCGTCCAGGCGCGCTGCGGATCGAGCGGCACGAAGGTCGCGATCTGCGCCAATTCGTTGAAGCCGGGAAATTCGACCGAGCGGCTGTAGTTGGCATAAAATTGCACATCGGCGACCGGTTCGAACAGCAGCCCGAGCTTCGGCGAGAAGGCGTCGAAATCCGCGCGGGCGATCGTGCCCTCCTGCGCGGGAGCGGCGCTGTTGAAGGCGATCGCCTGCCGCCTTTTGCCGTCGGCGTAGATGCCCCCAGCGACGAGCGTCAGCGTCTCGACCGGGGTCAGCCGCAGTTCGCCATAGAGGGTCGCGGTGCGCGCATCCTGTTCGGCGTCGAAGGTCCTGGTCCCGCGCCTGCCCGCGAGATTGACGAAACGCTTCGATGCGATGTCGCCGACCCGGATGTCGCCGCCGAGGGTCGCGGCCAGCCTGCCGCCGCCATAATCGAGGCGGAAGAAGGCGCCGCGGTCGACACTCTCCTGATCGACGACCTGGAAGATCGGGTGATAGAGCGATTTGGCGTTGACGAAGCCGCCGACGTCGAGCGTCAGTTCGCCCCAATCCAAGCGCGTCCGGCTCTGGAGCCGCAGCGAGTCGATGTCACGCGCCTGATCGCCCGCGACGCTCGCGGCGGCGGCGATCCGCGGCGTGGTCAGCGCCTCGGCCATCGTCAGCGCGCCGGGCAGTTGCTGTTCGATATGGTTGACGCTGGCATAGAAGCGCGAGCTTGCCACTTCGCTCAGCTTCAGTCCGGCATTGCCGTGGAAGCGCAGGCTGCGGCGCTCCGCATGGTCGCGGTCGCCGTCCGACCGGTCGGCGCCGATCGCGGCCCAGCCATCGACCCGGGGCCCGGCGACGCCCGCCGAAACCAGACCGCGGACGCTGTCGAAGCCGCCGGCGTCGACGCGCAGGTACACACCTTCGGCGGTGCGCCCGGTCGGGGTCACGCCGTTGACCGCGCCGCCGAGCGTGCCCGAGCCGAAGCGCAGCGCATTGGCGCCGCGCCAGACCTCCAGATGGTCGAAGAAGATCGGCTCCAGTTCCTGGAAATCGCCATTGTCGTCGGCGAGGTTGATCGGCACGCCGTCCTGAAGCAGCGTCAGCCCCCGCATGTGGAAGCCGCGCGACAGGCCCGAGCCGCGGATCGAAATCCGCACCTCCTGTCCAAAGCGCGGCTGGAGATAGACGCCGGGCGAGAAAGCCAGCGTGTCGCGCAGGGACACGATCGACTTGTCGGCATAATCCTGATGGCGGACGACATCGGCGCCGCCCGGCGTCTGGCGGGCGCGGGTTTCCGCGGCGTCGGCCATCGCCGGGGCAGTGACGATGATCGTCGCATCGCCCTCTTCGGCGTGCGCGATGGCGGGGGCGATGGCGAGGGCGAGCGAGAAGGCGAGCGCCAGCAGCGGCGCCGCCCGGTGGGTACGGCTGGTCATGATAGGTCCTTCGCTTGGGATTCAGGCATGGGCCGCGCCGCGGAATGCGCGGGCGGTCGTTTCAGGCTGGATCAGGCGAAGGCGGGCGGTCCGGTACTCGGCGGCAGCGGCGAGGCAATGCCCGGAGCATAGCCGAGCGACGGGATCGCGACGGGCAAGGGTTGCAGCGCCGCCGGCGCGGCGGGCAGGACGGGCTCGGCGGGAACGATCGGCGCCACCGCGAGCGCGCCCCAGGGGCAGTGCTGGTCCGAAACGGCGCCATCATGCTGTGCCACCTTTTCGATGGGGATGGTGACGGTGGCGCCGGGATTCGCCGGGTCCGAACAGACGCGGACGGTGATCGACCCCGATGCGTCGGTCTCGATCATCCAGCCCGGCGCGACGAGGATGCGCGCGGCGAGCGCGAGCAGCAAAGGCAGCAGGAGAAGGATGCCCGGACGGCGAAAGGCGGCGAGGATGCCCACGCGGGGCGCCTTATGCCGGGCGCCGAAGGCTGGCAAGGTCGCACGCCACCAACGCCTCGTCATTGCGAGGAGCCGAAGGCGACGCGGCAATCCAGAGTGGCGCAAACCCGCCCTGGACTGCTTCCCCCGGCTTTCGCCGGGATCGCAACGACGGAGGTCTATTCCGCCGGTGTCTCGTCGGTCTTCTTGCCGGTGCGCGTCCAGGGATAGAGCATCTGGCCCCAATAGTTTTTCGGCACATCCTCGGGGATGCCGTAATTTTCGGGCCAGCGATCCCTGGGCAGGTGGAAGGTGCCGAAGAGCTTGTCGATCCACGGGAAATGGATCGCGAAATTGACGTCGAACGCCTCGCGTTCGAGCCCATGGTGCCAGTGGTGGAAGCGCGGGGTCGCGATCCAGTGGCCGAACCGGTTGAAATTGCCCCCGACATTGGCGTGGAGCAAAGACGACCAGACATAGACGAAGCCGATATAGGCCTGCATCACCGAGGGGCTGAAGCCGAGCGTGAAGAGCGGCAGCGAGGTGATCGCGCGCAAGAGGATGATCTCGATGAAATGCATCCGCGATCCCGCGAGCCAGTCCATCGACCTGGCGCTGTGATGCACCGCATGGAACCCCCAGAGGAAGGGGTAGCGGTGGAAGGTGCGGTGAAAGAAATATTGCACCATGTCCGAGGCGACGAGGACGATCAGGAACTGGACGATCCACGGCAGCGACGCGACCCCGGCGCGGAAAGCGTCCCAGCTGTTCGTGTGCGCGTTGACGAATTCCTGCGGCGCGAGGGCGAGAAAGCTCAGAACCTGCACGAACATCGTGCTGACCAGATAATAGAAAAGATCCTCGCGCCATTCGGTGCGGAACAATCGCTGCGCGCGGCGATGCGGGAAGGCGCGTTCGAGCGGCGCGAACATGAAACCGGTGATCAGCAGGTTCACGACGAAGAAGTCGAGCCCGAAGAAGATTCCCCAGTCGCGCGTCTCGGCGGGCTGGACGTTCGCGCCGCCGAGCAGCGCGGCGGCGAGTGCGATCATCAGCGCGGTGGCACCGAGCACCTTGCGCGGACGCAGCAGCAGGCTGAGCAGCGCGAGACCGTAGCTGGCGAGCAGCACGAGGTGGATCACCCCGCGGAAACCGCCCCAGTTCTTGACGATGTCGAGTTCGGGGGTCGCGAACCAGTCGGGAAAGCGCAGCGCGATCACCATGCCGAATCCGGCGATCGCGAAGAGCAGTGCGAAAAAGCCCGACAGCCAGCCGCTGCCGAAGCGCCGCACCTCGGTATGCGATTCGAGATCGCGCATCAGATGGTCGAGATAGTCACGTTTGGCCATGTGGTCTCCTCACGGCATTTCGGCCGCGCCGTCTGTGATGACGCGCACCACTTAATATATCCTCCCCGGAACGGGGAGGGGGACCATGCGAAGCATGGTGGAGGGGGCTATCATCCTGATGCCAAGGCTTGATAACGCGAGCCCCCTCCGTCAAGCCTGCGGCTTGCCACCTCCCCGCAAGCGGGGAGGATTTAGCCAGCCGCCTCCACGATCTTCGCCCACTCCGCCTCGTCGATAACGCGGATGCCGAGCGCCGCCGCCTGCTTGAGCTTCGATCCCGCGCCCGGGTCGGCGACCACCAGGTCGGTCTTGGCGCTGACGCTGCCCGCGGCCTTGGCGCCGAGCGCTTCGGCCTGCGCCTTGGCCTCGTCGCGGCTCATCGTTTCGAGCTTGCCGGTGAACACCACGGTCATCCCCGACACCTCGCTCTCGCGCGTTTCGACGACATAAGGCGGCGGCGACACTTCGCCGAGCAGATCGTCCCACAGGTCGCGGTTGTGCGGTTCGTGGAAGAAATCGCCGAGCGCCTCGGCGACCGCGGGGCCGATGCCGTCGGCGCGCACTTCGAGGATCGCCTTGATCGCCTCGAGCTTGCGCCCCGCATATTTGCCGTCGGATTCCCCGTCGCCCTGCGGATTGGCGTCGAGCCATGCACGAAGCTCCGCCGCCTTTTCGGGCAGCCGCGCGATGTCGCCGAGGCCCTTGAGCAGGTCGCGCGCGGTGACGGCGCCGATGTGGCGAATGCCGAGCCCGAAGAGCAATCGCGCCGCGTCGGGTTCGCGCTTCGCCTCGATCGCTGCGAGGAGATTGTCGACCGACTTTTCCTTCCACCCCTCGCGCGCGAGCAGTTCGTCGCGATGGTCTTTCAGGCGAAAGATGTCGGCAGGCCCCTTGTCGAGCCAGCCCAGTTCCAGAAATTCGGCGATGCTCTTTTCGCCCAGCCCCTCGATATCGAGCGCGCCGCGGCTGACGAAATGGCGCAGCCGCTCGAATTTCTGGGCATTGCAGATAAGGCCGCCGGTGCAGCGCACATCGACCTCGCCTTCCTCGGCGACCGCCTCGCTGCCGCAGACCGGGCAATGGTCGGGGAAGAGGAACGGCGCGCGCTCGGCCTCGCGGGTCAGATTATCGACCACCTGCGGGATGACGTCGCCGGCGCGCTGGATGACGACGCGGTCGCCGGGACGCACGCCGAGCCGGCCGATCTCGTCGCGGTTGTGGAGCGTGACGTTCGACACCACGACCCCGCCGACGGTGACCGGGGTGAGGCGCCCGACCGGGGTCAGCTTGCCGGTGCGGCCGACCTGGATGTCGATGGCCTCCAGCGTCGTCTGCGCGCGTTCGGCGGGGAATTTGTGCGCGATCGCCCAGCGCGGCGCCTTTGCCACGAAGCCCAGCCGCGCCTGCCAGTCGAGCCGGTCGACCTTGTAGACGACGCCGTCGATATCATAGGGCAGTTCGGCGCGCTTCGCCTCGATCGTCTGGTAATGCGCGAGCACATCGGCGACGCTTTCGAAACGGCGGAGCAGCGGCGACACCGGCACGCCCCAGCCTTCGATGCACTTCATCATCTCCCATTGCGTCGCGGCGGGCAGCGCGCTGACCTCGCCCCAGCCGTGGGCGAGGAAACGCAGCAGGCGCGAGGCGGTGATGTCGGCATCCTTCTGCCGCAGCGATCCCGCGGCGGCGTTGCGCGGATTGGCGAACTGACGGACGGTGGCGGGATCGAACTCGACCTCGCGCTGCGCCGCGAGCGCCTGTCCCTCTTCCATCAGCCGTTCGTTGAGCGCCGCGAAATCGCGCTTGGACATATAGACTTCGCCGCGGATCTCGAAGACGTCGGGGACCTCGCCTTTCAGCTCCTGCGGGATGTCGCCGATGGTGCGGACGTTCGCGGTGACGTCCTCGCCGATGCTGCCGTCGCCGCGCGTCGCGGCCTGCACCAGCCGGCCCTTTTCGTATCGCAGCGAGCAGGACAGGCCGTCGATCTTGTCCTCGGCGGTCAGCGCCACGACCGCATCGCCGGGCAGGTTCAGAAAGCGCCGCACGCGCGCGGCGAACTCCTCGACATCCTCGCCGCCGAACGCATTGTCGAGGCTCATCATCCGCACCGCATGGGCGACCTTGGCGAGCGGCGACGCCTCGACCGCCGCGCCGACCAGCCGGTTCGGGCTGTCGGCGCGGATCAGGTGCGGGAAGGCCGCCTCCAGCGCGTTGTTGCGGCGGACGAGCGCGTCGTAATCGGCATCCGAAATCTCCGGACTGTCGTCGGCATGATAGAGTTTGTTGTGATGCGCGATCGCCTTCGCCAGGCGCATCAGTTCGTTGGCGGCGTCGGCTTCGGACAGCGATTCCATCTCGGTCATGCGTGCGCTTTTGCCACCGGCTTGAACTCGGCGCGAGTGCCAAATCCGGCGATCAGCGGGCGGCCCTTGCGGATCGCCTCCTGCACGGCGGGAAGCTGCAGCGACGCCGCATGCGCCTCCTTCGTTTCCCAGATTTCGACGATCCAGATCGCGTCGGGGTTCGCGCTGTCCTCGCCGACCAGATAGGCGATATTGCCCGGCATCGCGTCGCTGCCTTCGGAAAGCGCCGCGACCAGCGCCGCGCGCTGGCCGGGCTGCGCGATCATCTGGCCGATCAGGCCATATTCGGGAACGGCTTCTTCCATGACATCCTCCAGCGCGCGCAGCTTCGCCGCCGGCAACAGCGCCGCCGCCATCGCGAGCAGCGCGAGATGTTCGCGACGGTTCATTTCGTGATCACCAGCACATGCACCTGCCGCCGGATGCGGAAGCCGAGCGATTCGTAGAGCGCGATCGCGCCGGCATTGTCGGCATAGCTGTGCAGGAACGGCGTCTCGCCGCGCGCCACCATCGCGCGCATGACATGGCCGATCAGCGCGCGGGCGAGGCCGCGGCCGCGGCAATCCTCCCATGTCGCGACCCCGCTGACCTCGGCCATGCCGGGCATCAGCATGCGCTGGCCCGCCATCGCGAGCAGGCGGCCGCTCTCGCGAACGCCGAAGAAGGGGCCGTAGAGATGCGTTTTCGGGCCCCACGGCCCCGGCCTGGCATGGTCGGCGAGCGCGGCCATTTCGGCGGCGTCGTCATCGCTCAGCGCGATGATCGGCGGCTCGCCCGCGCGCGGTGCGGGCGGCGGGCCTTCGGCGACCATCTGCGCGAGGACCGCGCGCTTCCCCTCGCGCGTGCCGGGCGGCAGCGGCCAGCGATCGCCTTCGACGATCCAGAGCTCGCCATCGGCGGGGATCAGCGCGGCGAGCGCTGCCTGCGCCTCGGCTCCGGTATCGGCGGCGACCCCAAACACGCCATAGCCGCGGTCGATCCGCAGCGCCCGCGCGTGCCCCTCGGCCAGATGCATCTGGCGTCCGGTGAGCATCGACCAGACCGGGCGGTCGAGGGGGTGAAATTCGTCTTTCAAAGCCCCTCCCCTTCAGGGGAGGGGGTTGGGGTGAGGCCATCGGTCCGGACGCCCGAGCGCGACAATCTCTATATGCTGCAGTACGCCGTCCATATTCCCGAGCACGTCATCGTTGGTTACCCGAACGGTAGCATAACCATATTGAGCCATCGTCCCACCGTCCGTCGCGCCATCTCTTTCCCGGTCGTGAGTCATGCCATCGACCTCCACGATCAAGCCTTTCGACGGACAGAAGAAGTCGACGATAGGGCCGCCGATAGTGGCTTGTCTACGAAACTTCAGGCCGCTCAGCTTAGCACCGGAAAGATATCGCCAGAGCCGCTTTTCAGCTTCTGTGGGCTCACGGCGCATCTTGGCAGCGCGGGCAAGCATGACGTGGCGTTCAACCATAAAGCCCCTCCTCTTCAGAGGAGGGGTTGGGGTGGTGGCGAGCTTGTGCAAACAAGCTCGCTCGGGCATCGAGCCCGACCGAGCTTCACCACCCCCAACCCCTCCTCTGAAGAGGAGGGGCTTTTGGTGTGCCCAATTCGCGTCACCCCGCCACCTCCAGCAACCGTTCCGCCTGCGCCCGCGCTTCGTCGGTGACCTCCGCCCCCGACAGCATGCGGGCGATTTCCTCGCGGCGTTCGGCTTCGCCGAGCGCGCGAACGCCGGTGCGCGTCACCGTGCCTTCGCTCGATTTGGCGATCAGGAAGTGCGACGCGCCCTTCGCCGCGACCTGCGGCGAGTGGGTGACGGCAAGAAGCTGCTTGCCCGCGCCCGCGAGCCGCGCCAGCCGTTCGCCGATCGCGCTCGCCACCGCGCCGCCGACGCCGCGGTCGATCTCGTCGAAGATGATCGTGTCGGCGCCGCCTTCTTCGGCGAGCGCGACCTTCAGCGCGAGGATGAAGCGCGACAATTCGCCTCCGCTCGCGATCCTGACGAGCGGCGCGAAGGGCGCGCCGGGATTGGTCGAGATCAGAAATTCGACGCGGTCCATGCCCTCCGGCCCCCAGCGCTCGGCGGGCAGGCGTTCGACGAGCGTCCGGAACCGCGCGGCATCGAGCTTCAGCGGCACCAGTTCGCCCGCCACCGCCTTGTCGAGCCGCGCCGCCGCCTTGCTCCGCGCATCGGAGAGCGCGGCCGCGGCGTGGGTGTAGGCGGCGGCCTTTGCCGCGACCTCGGCCTCCAGCTTCGCCAGCCCCTCGCTGCCGCCCTCGATCGCGTCGAGCCGCGCGGCCAGGTCGCCCGCAAGGGTGGCGAGTTCGTCGGGCTGGACATGATGCTTGCGCGCCATCGCGCGCAGCTCGAACAGCCGCGTCTCCGCCTCCTCGAGCCGCGCCGGGTCATATTCGAGCGCACGCGCGGCTTCTTGCAGCCTTTGCTCGGCCTCGTCGGCCTCGATGATCGCCCGGTCGAGCCCGGCGAGCGCCTCGGCGAGCAGCGGGTGGTCGCCCGCGAGCCGGTCGAGCCGCCGCGCCGCCGCGCGGAGCTGCGCGGGACCGCTGTCGCTGCCCTCGAACGCCGCCATGATCGCGCCCATATCCCCAGCGATGCGCTCGCCCTTCTGCATGGTTGTGCGCGCCTCGGCGAGTTCGGCTTCTTCGCCCGGTTGCGGCGCAAGCGCGGTCAGTTCGGCGACGCAATGTTCGAGCCATTCGCGGTCGCGCACTGCCTCGTCGAGCGCCGCGCGCGCCGCCGCCAGCCGCGCCTCGGCGCCGCGCCATTCGCCATGCGCCGCCGCGACCGCGGCGCTGTCGCAGCGGCCATAGGCGTCGAGCAGCGCGCGGTGGCCCGCGGGCGCGAGCAGACCGCGATCGTCGTGCTGGCCGTGGATCTCGACCAGATGGCCCCCGACCTCGCGCAGCAGCGCCGCCGAGCAGGGCTGGTCGTTCAGGAAGGCGCGGCTGCCGCCGTCGGCCTTCAGCGTTCGGCGAACGAGCAAGGGCTCGCCGGGTTCGATTTCGATATCATTCTCGCCCAGCAGCGCGGCGAGCGCCGTCCCCGGCGCAGGCGGCGCGAAGCTGGCGGTGACCTGCGCCTTGTCGCTGCCCTGGCGCACCAGCGCGCTGTCGGCACGCGCGCCCAGCGCCAGCCCGAGCGCGTCGAGCAGGATCGACTTGCCCGCCCCGGTCTCGCCCGTGAGCACGCCGAGCCCGGCCGCGAAATCGAGGTCGAGCCGTTCGATCAGGACGATGTTGGCGATGGACAGAGCGGTCAGCATAAGGGATCCGAATCCACTATTGATGCGGTCGAGGCATCAAAATGGCGAAGGTATCGGAGTGAGATGGCTGTAGCGGGTAGCGGCGTTACCCGCAAAGTCAGCTCGCTTCGAGACCGAAGCCATTTTGATGTCCCTTCGGGATTTGACCGATTTGGCCCATTGCGGCGTCGGCAGCGCTGGAAATATCGACATATTCCTGCGCTTCGCCTCCTAGCACTGGGCCAAATCGCCCCAAACCTCGATCGCATCAATAGTGGATTCGGACCCCAACGTCCTTACCGCAGAACAAAAAGCGAATCTATTCTGCAATAGCTCGTCGCCCCCACGCAGGCGGAGGCTGCAATCGGTTTACGCGGCGACGCCGGGCAAGTCGGCCAGCGGCCCCGCCTGCGCGGGGGCGACGGTCAAGCATCACGCGCTCGGCGCATGCTTCTGCATCAGCTGATAGGCGCGTTCGTACCATTTGCTGCCCGGATAATTGGCGCCGAGTACGGCGGCCGACTTTTTCGCCTCCGACGGCACGCCCAGTGCGAGATAGCATTCGGTCAGCCGGTACAGCGCTTCGGGCGTGTGGCTCGTCGTCTGATATTTCTCGCTCACTTCGCGGAAGCGGATCGACGCGGCGAGCCAGTTCGAGCTGCGCTGGTAGAAACGGCCGATCTCCATTTCCTTGCCCGCCAGATGGTCCTGCACCAGGTCGATCTTCAACCGCGCGTCGGCGGCATAGCGGCTGTCGGGATAGCGGCGGATCACTTCGCCCAATGCGGCGAGCGCCTGCTGCGTGATCTTCTGGTCGCGGGTGACGTCGCTGATCTGCTCATAATAGCTGAGCCCGATCAGATAGAAGGCATAGGGGGCGTCCTTGTTGCCCGGATGGATCGCGAGGAAGCGCTGCGCCGCTTCGACCGCGGGGGTATATTCACGGTCCATATAGTAGCTGAAGGCGCTCATCAGCTGCGCACGGCGTGCCCAGGGCGAATAGGGATGCTGGCGCTCCACCTCGTCGAACAGCGCGGCGGCGAGACCGTAATTGCCCCTGTCGAGCCGGTCCTGCGCCGCGCGGTACAGCGTGCTGACGTCGCGCGCGACATAACGCGTGTCCTTCTTGACCCCGCCGCCGCCGGCGCAGGCCGCCAGCAAGGGGGTGATGGCAAGGGCGGCGGCGAGCAGGCGCGTCGAGGCGCGCAGGGTGGGACGCTGAGTCATGCGCGCGGTATAGCCACAGCGCCGATGAACGCAAAATAAATGATGGGCGTTTTGCATGGGTTTCGGCGCCAGCGCACGACGAACGCCAATCTATGGCGCCTTGACGACGCAGCCCGCGGGCGCGTCTGCTCGGCGCGGAAATCCGGCGCGCGGTCCGGATCGTCACCACCGGATCGAGCATCTGGCCGACCATTACCCCCTGCCCCGCGGCCGCGCGAAACCGGTGCGGCGTAGATCGCCTCCGCGACCTCCATGCCGGCTATCACCTCGCCGAACACCGCGAAACCCGCATTGTCGCCATCACGCGCCGGGTCGGCATCATAGGCCGGAACGCCCGACAGCATCAGGAAGAAATCGGCCGCGGCGTCCCCGGGCGCCAACCGCGCCATCGACAGCGCGCCCCGGCAATGGGTGAGGCCGGTCCGGGTCGTGGGCTCGTGCACGACGGGCGGGAAATTCGGTTCCCCGCCCTCGCCGGGACCGGCCTGAACCAGGCGCGCGCTGGCGCCCCAGTTGCGCGTCGAGCGATAGAAAACAAAGCCGTCCATCCGTTTCGAATCGACATAGCGGAGGAAATTGGCGGCAGTGACCGGCGCGCGCCGGTCCTCGATCCGCACGGTGATCGTGCCAAGATCGGTGACGAGCGCCACATAGGGGCGCGTGTCGACCTCGACCAGTGGGGTCTCAGGTCCGGAGATCGGCGCCGGTGGCGGCGGCAATTGTGTCGTCTGCGGCGGGACCGGCGGCTGGGCGGCGAGGGCCATCGCAAGCGCGGAAAGAAAGGGCGTCGGCATCCCCCCGCCATAGCCGAAGAAATGCCGCCGTGGCGACACCCGGCGGTTCGGCCCCGCCACGGAAACACGATATAAAGAAATCTTTATATGTCGATTGACAACCGCGCGCTTCGATCTATTCTGGGCTGGTCGAGGTTCCCCGCGTCCGGCAGGGCGCAGGGCTAAGACGGGAAGCCGGTGCGCGCGCTCGCCACGATGGGGAGCGGGCAAGGCCGGCGCTGCCCCCGCAACTGTAAGCGGTGAGCGGCGGTCGAGACGTGTCACTGATCCGGCAAGGGATCGGGAAGGCCAGACCGCCGCGTCGATCCGCGAGCCAGGAGACCTGCCTCGTCAGATAACGTCCTCCGGCGGGGTGTCCGGTCTGGTCGCATGCGTGGCTGCGCCCGGGCTTGCCCTGCCGGGTGCATCGGCTGTCGCATACGCACCGGCCTGCGCCTTGCCCAATGCAAGGTATGAAACATGGCCATCTCCGTCGCCACCCTCGGCTTCCCCCGCATCGGTCCGCGCCGCGAACTGAAATTCCTGCTCGAAGCCTATTGGTCCGGCAAAAAGACCGCGGACGAGCTGCGCGAAGGCGCGGCGGCATTGCGCGCCGCGGCCTGGGCGCGCCAGCGCGCGCTCGGCGCCGACATCCTGCCCTCGGGCGACTTCTCGCTCTATGACCATGTGCTCGACATGTCGGTCATGGTGGGCGCCATCCCGGCGCGATATCGATGGGACGGCGCGGCGGCCGGCCTCGGCACCTATTTCGCGATGGCGCGCGGAACGCAGGGCGGCGGCGATGCAGGCTGCGCGCACGGGCTCGACGCGACCGCGCAGGAAATGACCAAATGGTTCGACACCAACTATCATTATATGGTCCCCGAACTCGAAGCCGGGCAGGTCTTTCGCCTGTCGTCGACGCGGCTGGTCGACGAATTTCTGGAAGCCAGGGCGCTCGGCTATCACACGCGGCCGGTGCTGCTGGGGCCGGTGAGCTATCTGATGCTGGCGAAGGGGCGCGGGGTCGAGCCGCTGTCGCTGCTCCCCGCGCTGCTGCCGGTCTATGAGGCGTTGCTGGCGGCGCTCGCCGCGGCGGGTGCCGACTGGGTGCAGATCGACGAACCCTGCCTCGTGCTCGATCTCGACCATGGGCAGCACGACGCCTTTGCGGCCGCCTATGCGCGGCTGGCGGGCAAGGGCGTCAAGCTGATGCTCACCACCTATTTCGGCGGGCTCGGCGAGAATCTGGGGCTCGTCGCGGGGCTGCCGGTCGACGGGCTGCACATCGACCTCGTCCGCGCGCCCGAACAGCTCGGCCCGGTCTGCGCGCGGGTGCCGAAGACGATGCTGCTGTCGCTCGGCGTGATCGACGGGCGCAATATCTGGCGCGCCGACCTCGACGCGATCCTTGCGCGCATCGCTCCGGTCGCGGCGACGCGCGACCTGATCGTCGCGCCCTCCTGCTCGTTGCTTCACGTGCCCGTGGACCTCGCGCTCGAAAAGAGGCTCGATCCCGAAATCGCCGAATGGCTGGCCTTTGCCGTGCAGAAGATCGGCGAACTGGCGACGATCGCCAAGGCGCTGAACGAGGGCGAGGACGGCGTTGCCGAGCAACTGGCCGCGACGCGCGCCGCCGCCGCGACGCGCCGCAGCTCGCCGCGCATTCACGATCCCGCCGTGCAGGACCGGCTGGCAGGCGTCGATGCCGCAATGGTCGAGCGGCGCTCGCCCTTCGCCGCGCGGCGCGAACTGCAGCGGGACCGGCTCGGCCTGCCCGCCTTTCCGACGACGACGATCGGTTCCTTCCCCCAGACACCCGAGATCCGCAAGGCGCGCGCCGCGCATATCAAGGGCGAGATCGACGATGCCGCCTATGCCCGATATCTGCGCGTCGAAACCCGCGCCGCGATCAAATGGCAGGAGGAGATCGGGCTCGACGTGCTCGTTCATGGCGAATTCGAGCGCAACGACATGGTGCAATATTTCGGCGAGCAGCTCGCCGGTTTCGCCTTCACCCAGAGCGGCTGGGTGCAAAGCTATGGCTCGCGCTGCGTGCGTCCGCCGATCCTCTATGGCGACGTGTCGCGCGCCGAGCCGATGACGGTCGAATGGTGGCGCTATGCGCAGGACCAGACCGACAAGCCGATGAAGGGCATGCTCACCGGGCCGGTGACGATCCTCAACTGGTCCTTCGTGCGCGACGACCAGCCGCGCGCGGTCTCTTGCCGCCAGATCGCGCTGGCGATCCGCGACGAGGTACTCGACCTCGAGCGCGCCGGCGCGGCGGTGATCCAGATCGACGAGGCGGCACTGCGCGAAGGCCTGCCGCTGCGCCGCGGCGAGTGGCAGGCCTATCTCGACTGGGCGGTGGAGGCGTTCCGCCTGGCGGCGTCGGGGGTCGCCGACGACACGCAGATCCACACCCATATGTGCTATTCGGAATTCAACGACATCATCGCGGCGATCGGCGCGATGGATGCCGACGTGATCTCGATCGAGACCGCAAGGTCGCAGATGGAGCTGCTCGACGTGTTCGCCGGCTATGCCTATCCGAACGAGATCGGGCCGGGGGTCTACGACATCCACTCGCCGCGCATCCCGGCGGAAAGCGAGATGAGCGAACTGCTCAAGCAGGCGAGCCGGCGGCTGCCCGCTCTACCAGCTGTGGGTGAACCCCGATTGCGGGCTCAAGACGCGCAAATGGGACGAGGTTCGCCCCGCCCTCGTCGCGATGGTCGCGGCGGCGCGGCGGCTGCGCGTCAAGGGGGCCTATGATGCAGCCTGACGCCTTGCCCGAAGGCGCCCCGGCGGTGCGCGTCACCGCCATGCCCGCCAATGCCAATGTCTATGGCGACATCTTCGGCGGCTGGCTGATGGCGCAGATGGACCTTGCCGCCTCCTCGGTCGCCTCGCTCCATGCCCGCGGCCGGGCGGTGACGATCGCGGTGGAGGGCATGACCTTTCACCGCCCCGTCTTCGTCGGCGACGAGGTGTCGGTCTATGCCCGGCTGCGCAAGGTCGGACGCACCTCGATGCAGGTCGCGGTCGAAGCGTGGGCGCGCGACCGCCATTCGGAGGAAGCGAACAAGGTGACCGAGGCGAATTTCGCCTTCGTCGCCATGGGCCCCGACCGGCGGCCCCGGCCGGTGGCGCCGCTGGAGTGAACCCCGAGTCGGCGCGGACGGCGAGCCCACAAAAAAGGGGCCGCAAATGCGGCCCCTTCCCTTTTCTCGTCGCGAAGCGCTCAGTCCTTCAGGAAGTCGGGCACATGACCCTGGTCTTCGGGACCTTCGCTGCGCTCGCGGCGCGGGCCACGGTCGCCGTCGCGGCGCGGGCCGCGGTCACGGCCACCGCCGCCATCGCGACGCGGGCCACGATCGCCGCGATCGCCGCCGTCACGACGCGGGCCGCGATCGCCGCGCGGTTCGCGGGGTTCGCGCGCCGGGCGGGTGTCTTCCAGTTCCTCGCCGGTTTCCTGGTCGACGACGCGCATCGACAGGCGGACCTTGCCGCGCTGGTCGATCTCGAGGACCTTGACCTTGACCTCCTGGCCTTCGCTCAGGACGTCCGAGACCTTTTCGACGCGCTCGTTCCTGATTTCGCTGACGTGGACGAGACCGTCCTTGCCGCCCATGAAATTCACGAACGCCCCGAAATCGACGAGGTTGACGACCTTACCGTCATAGATCTTGCCGACTTCGGCTTCCTCGACGATGCCGGCGATCCACTTGCGCGCCGCTTCGATCTGGTCGAGGTCGCTCGACGAGATCTTGATCACGCCTTCGTCGTCGATGTCGACCTTGGCGCCGGTGGTCGCGACGATCTCGCGGATCACCTTGCCGCCGGTGCCGATGACGTCGCGAATCTTCGCCTTGTCGATCTGCATCGTCTCGATCCGCGGCGCATGCGCCGACAATTCGCTGCGCACCTCGCCGAGCGCCTTGGCCATTTCACCGAGGATGTGCGCGCGGCCTTCCTTCGCCTGGTTCAACGCGGCCTCGAAGATCTCGCGCGTGATGCCCGCGATCTTGATGTCCATCTGCATCGTGGTGATGCCTTCGGACGTGCCCGCGACCTTGAAGTCCATGTCGCCGAGGTGATCCTCGTCGCCCAGGATGTCGCTGAGGATCGCATAATCCTTGCCTTCGAGGATCAGGCCCATCGCGATGCCCGAGACGGGACGCTTGATCGGCACGCCGGCGTCCATCATCGCGAGCGACCCGCCGCACACCGACGCCATCGACGACGAACCGTTCGATTCGGTGATGTCGCTGGTCAGGCGGATCGTATAAGGGAAATCCTCCTTCGACGGCAGCACCGCGTGCAGCGCGCGCCAGGCGAGCTTGCCATGGCCGATATCGCGGCGGCTGGGCGCCCCGAAGCGGCCGACTTCGCCGACCGAATAGGGCGGGAAGTTATAGTGCAGCATGAAGTTCTGATACGACAGGCCGTTGAGGCCGTCGATCATCTGCTCGGCTTCCTTGGTGCCCAAAGTACAGGTCGCGATCGTCTGCGTCTCGCCGCGGGTGAACAGCGCCGAGCCGTGCGCGCGCGGCAGGAAGTGCGTTTCGGCGAGGATCGGACGGATCTGCGTCGTCGTGCGGCCGTCGATGCGCGTGCCGTCCTTCAGGATGGCGCCGCGCACGATTTCGGCTTCCAGCTTCTTGACCAGCTTGATGCCGGCCATGACGCTCTGCGGGTCGAGACCGTCGGCGGTGAACTGTTCCTTCGCCTTCGCGCGCGCTTCGTTGAGCGCGTTCGAGCGCGCCGACTTGTCGGTCAGCTTGTAGGCGGCGGCGATGTCCTTGCCGATCAGCTTCTTCAGCTTGTCCTTGATCGCGGCATTGTCGTCGCCCGCGTCGATGTCCCACGGATCCTTGGCGGCCTGCTCCGCGAGCTTGACGATCGCCTTGACGACCTCCTTGCACGCGTCGTGCGCGAACAGGACGGCGCCGAGCATGACCTCTTCCGACAGTTCGTTCGCTTCGGATTCGACCATCATCACCGCGTCGTAGGTGGCGGCGACGACGAGGTCGAGGTCGCCTTCGGCAACCTGTTCGTCGGTCGGGTTGAGGATATATTCGCCGTCGACATAGCCGACGCGCGCGGCGCCGATCGGGCCCATGAAGGGCACGCCCGAGATGGTGAGCGCGGCCGACGCCGCGACCATCGCGAGGATGTCGGGCTCGTTGTGGCCGTCATAGCTCAGCACCTGGGCAATGGCGTTGATCTCGTTATAGAAACCTTCGGGGAACAGCGGGCGGATCGGGCGGTCGATCAGGCGGGAAATCAGCGTTTCCTTTTCCGTCGCGCCGCGTTCGCGCTTGAAGAAGCCGCCCGGGATACGCCCGGCGGCCGAATATTTTTCCTGATAATGGACGGTGAGCGGGAAGAAATCCTGCCCGTCCTTCACCGACTTGGCGGCGGTCACGGCGCACAGGACGACCGTTTCGCCCAGCGTCGCCATGACGGCGCCGTCGGCCTGGCGGGCAACCTTGCCCGTTTCGAGAGTCAGCGTTTCACCGCCCCACTCGATCGATACTTTTTTCACGTCAAACATGGTATTTCCTTCGCCCGCCGGGCCCTATGCCGGGCGGGGCCTCTGATTCCGGGCAATCCGGCCCGGGGCGGTACGGGGCGTCTGTCTGCCCCTTCCAAGGACATGACCCGCCGGATGCGGGATGCCCCTTCACCGTTCCCCGGCCAAAGCCGGGGCCCGGTTGTTTCAGGGAGGCTTCCGCCGCCCTGGATCCCGGCCTTCGCCGGGATAACGCCATACGCAAACGGCCCCCGAAATCGGGGGCCGAACGATGACGTTACTTGCGAAGACCCAGCTTCGCGATCAGGTCGGCGTAGCGGCCTTCGTCCTTCTTGCGGAGATAGTCGAGAAGACTGCGGCGCTTGTTGACCATCATCAGCAGCCCGCGGCGGCTGTGATTGTCCTTGTGGTTCGCCTTGAAATGGCCGGTCAGGTTGTTGATGCGGTCGGTCAGGATCGCGACCTGGACTTCGGGCGAACCCGTGTCGCCCTCGGCGCGCGCATGTTCCTTGATGACTTCGGCCTTGCGTTCAGCGGTAATCGACATATTTTTTCCTTCGAACATCGAATTTTACAGGTTGAAGCCGCGCACGACCTTCAGCGTTCCCGCCAAAGCCTCGATCAGGGCGATCGGACGATTGTCGCCGTCCCGTCCCCAATAGAGCCCGTCATCCGCGCTTACCCCGGTCCAGACGCGACCCTGGCGGATCGCCCCTGCCGCTTCCGGGGAGAGGTCCAGAGCCGGGATGTCGACCAGCCCTGCCTCCAGCGGCAGAAATATTTCTGATTGCGCGGCCCCTTGGCCGAACGCGCTCAATTTGTCCAGCGAAATCGCCTGCTGCGCGGTAAACGGCCCCGCCTTCGTCCGCCGCAGCATCGTGACATGGCCGACCGTGCCGAGCGCCAGCGCGATATCGCGCGCGAGGCTGCGGATATAGGTGCCCTTGGAGACATGGGCGGTGAGGGTGATTTCCTCTAGCCCCTCCCCTTCCGGGGAGGGGTTGGGGTGGGGTTTGGCGTCATACGCCGCGCCCGATCGTGAGACCCCACCCCCGGCCCCTCCCCTGAACGGGAGGGGCGAAAGGGAATGGATCGTCACCGCCCGCGGCCTCATCTCGACCGCCTCGCCCTTGCGCGCGCGATCATAGGCGCGCTCGCCGCCCACCTTGATCGCCGAAAAAGCCGGCGGCACCTGTTCGATCGGCCCGGTGAAGCGCGGAAGCACCGCCTCGACCGCCGCCAGTGCCGGCCGCACGGCGCTCGTCGCGACCACTGCCCCCTCGGCATCGAGGCCGTCGGTCTGCACCCCGAAACGGATGGTGAAGTCGTAGACCTTGCTCGCGTCGAGCATCCGCCCGCAGAGCTTGGTCGCCTCGCCGAGCGCGATCGGCAGCACGCCGGTCGCGAGCGGGTCGAGCGTGCCGCCATGGCCGACCTTGACCTTGCCCAGCCCCGCCTCGCGGCACACGCGCTTGACCGCGCCGACCGCCTGCGTCGAGCCGAGCCCCAGCGGTTTGTCGAGGATGATCCAGCCGTTCATCGCCGCGCCCTATGGCGCCGCGCCGCGAGCGTCAATTCGAGTCGGACGCCTTCGCAGCTTCCTTCGCCTCTTTCGCCAGTTTCAGCCGTTCCTTGCGCGGCAGCGGCTTTTCGGCGGTGACGAAGGAGGTGATGGCGCAGCGCTGGCCTTTGACGATGATCGCGCCGAACTTGTCGAGCCGCGACGTGCCGCGCGTGTCGATGCCGATCGACTGGACGAAATCGAGGTCGGGGCAATAGCCGGTGAGCTTGGCATAATACCAGTCGCGGCGCTGATCCTCGATCCACACGCCGTCGTCGCCGTCGGCCTCGAAATTGCGGACGGTGCCATAGGCGGGAAAGGCGATGCTGGCCTCGACGCCGATTTCGCGCGGCGCGGCGGCGGATTTGGGGGCGGGCTCGTCGGCCGCTGCTGCCGAAAGGGGGAGCAGCAAGGCGGCCAGGGAGAGTGCGAGTTTCTGTTTCATGATGCGCGACTCCATAGCGGGGTGAGTCTGAACCGGTGCTGACCCTAACGCTTTCGCCACTCCCCCGCCAGCAGCGACCACAGCGCGGTATCGCGCACATGGCCGGTCCATGTGATACGCTCCGACCGCAGCGTGCCTTCCTTGGTGCAGCCGAGCTTGGCGACCGCGGCCTGGCTGCGCTTGTTGCGCTCGTCGATGCGAAATTCGATGCGGCGGATGCCGACCGCGAAGGCATGGTCGATCATCAGCCTCTTCAATCGCCCGTTGAAGCCGGTGCCGCGCACGTCGGGGTGGAGATAGCTGTTGCCGATCTCGACCGTCTCGGCCGAGACATCGGGACGCAGCCAGGCGGTCATGCCGACGAGGCGGTCGCCGCCGATGATCGCATAGGGCATGCGGCTGGCGTGGCCGATCAGCGTATCGAAGCTCGTATCGAAATGGTCGGGATCGAAGCTCGACGAATAGATCGGCCAGATGTCGGCATCGGCGGCGCAGGCGGCGCGGAGCGCCTCGCGGTGGGGCTCGGCGAGCTTGACGAGCCGCAGGTCGCCGTCGGCGAGTTCGACGTAGAGCCGGTCAAGCATCGGCCAGCGTCGCCGCAGCCTCGCGCCGCTTGGCCATGAAATGCCGCCGGCACATCGCGACATAGCGGTCGTTGCCGCCGATCTCGGTCTGCGCGCCTTCTACCACCGCGCGGCCTTCGGCATCGACGCGCAGGTTCATCGTCGCCTTGCGCCCGCATTCGCACACCGCCTTGAGCTCGACGAGCGCGTCGGCGATGCCGAGCAGCGCCGCCGAACCCGGAAACAGCTCGGCCGAAAAATCGGTACGCAGGCCGTAGCAGAGCACCGGGATATTCGCCTCGTCGGCGAGCGCCGCGAGCTGGAACACCTGGTCCTTCGACAGGAACTGTGCCTCGTCGACGAGCACGCAGGCGAGCGGGCGCTGGCGGTGCTCGGCGAGCACCGCGGCGCCGATGTCGCTGTCGGGGTCAAACTTGTGCGCGGTCGCCATCAGCCCGATGCGGCTCGTCACCTGCCCCGCACCATAACGGTCGTCGAGCGCCGCGGTCCACAGCATCGTTTCCATGCCGCGCTCGCGATAGTTGAAATCCGCCTGCAGCAGCGTCGTCGATTTGCCGGCATTCATGCTGGCATAGTAGAAATAGAGCTTGGCCATCAGCGGCAGACCATCCCGCCTTCGTCGGTCGGCTCGAAATCGGAAATGCGGATCGCCGGAATCGCATTGGGCCACATTTCGAATGCAAAGCGCCCGCCGCCCATCAAGGTGCAAACGCTCGTCGGCTGCCCCTTCTTGTCCGGGCCGCTCGTAAGGAAGGCGCGGTAATTATACCATGTCTCGCCATTGTTGGTGACGGTGAGCATCGTGCCGTTCGACGCCTTCATCTCGACCATCAATTCGGCCGCCGCAGGCTTGTCGCCTGCCGCTGCGCGCCGCGCGTCGACCGGCTGGCCATTGTCGATGCGAAATATCCAGCTTTCACCCATCATCACCGTGAGGCCGGGCTGCGCCGCCTTGTCCTTCGCCCACGCGGGTGTGCCGAGCATCAGCGCAGCGGCGATCAGCACCCCAAAAACCATGTTCCCGATACGCATATCGCTGTCTCCACCCGTTGCGGGTCGGGAATAGCAACTGCGCGGCGCTTGGCAATGCGTTCGCGTGGCGCCGACCGGCTGGCCCGCTTGACTCCCCCCGTACCCCTGTCATGCTGCGCACAATTAACGCAGCACAAACAGCGGGGAGAGCTGCCGATGCGTCTGATGCCGATCAGCGATGCGATGTTCCTGGTGGGCGAAAGCCGCGAGATGCCGATGCATATCGGCGGCATCAACCTCTACACCCTGCCCGACGATGTCGACGAGACCGAATGGCTCAACGAACAGCTCGCCCTGCTCCGCCAGTCCGAAGGATTGCGGCGGCCGTTCAGCGAGGTTCTGAAACTGACCCCGCTCGGCCAGTACGGCCCGATCCGGCTCGAACCCGACCGCGACATCGACATGCATTACCATGTCCGCGCCTCCGCCCTGCCCAAGCCGGGGCGTTATCGCGAGATGTTCGAGCTCGCTTCGCGGCTCCATTCGGGGCTGCTCGACCGCACCCGGCCCTTGTGGGAGATCACGCTGATTTCCGGCCTGCCGAACCGGCAGATCGCGACCTTCAAGAAGGTGCATCATGCGCTGATGGACGGCGCGGCGAGCATCCATTTCTACAATTCGATGCTGTCGGCGGACCCCAAGGAACGGCGCGCCGCGTCGCCGCTGTCGGTCGAGGCCTATGAGGCATATAAGCGCCAGTTCCCTTCGCCAAAGAAGCCGCCGCGCCCCAATCTGCTCGACATCAAGGTGATCGGCGATTTCCTGAAGGAGCAGTGGGGCAACAGCGTCGGGGTGACCAAGGCGCTCAACCAATATGCCGCGGCGATGTTCGGGATCGGCGGCGACGGGCTGACCACGCCCTTCGTCGGCGTGCCGCGCACCAGCTTCAACCGCAACATCACCGGCGCGCGCCGCTTCGTCGCGCAAAGCTGGTCGCTGGAGCGCGTGCGCGCGGTGGGCAAGGCCTATGACGGGACGATCAACGACGCGGTGCTGGGCATGTGCGCGGGGGCGATGCGCAAATATCTGCAATCGCTGAACGAGCTGCCCGACAAGCCGCTGAAAGCCATGGCGCCGGTGTCAATCCGACCGAAGGGAGACGTCGATTCGGGCAATTCGGTCGCGTCGGTGACCGCGAACCTCGCGACCAATATCGACGACCCGGCCGAGCGCATGAAGGCGATCCAGGCGTCGATGGATTCGGCGAAGGCGCAGCTGCGCGCGATGACCGCGGGGCAAATCCAGCTCTATATGGCGATCACCAGTTTCCCGATGATGCTGACCGCGCTGACCCGCACCGCCGACAAGTTCCCGGCCTATTCGGTGACCATCTCCAACGTGCCGGGCCCGCGCGAGCAGATGTACTGGAACGGCGCACGGCTCGACGGCATGTATCCCGCCAGCATCCCTGTCGACGGCATGGCGATGAACATCACCCAGGTGTCGAATTTCAGGAATATCGACTTCGGCATCACCGCGTGCCGGCGGAGCGTCCCGCATGCGCAGCGGATGATCGACTATCTGGAGGAAGCGCTGGTCGAGCTGGAGCAGGCGGCGGGGATCAAGACGCTGAAGGGGAAATAGGGCGCTGCGCGTCAGAAATCCGCATAGGGTCCATCGGTCGGGAAATCCCATTTGCCATCGCCCGGCAGCAGGCGGATCGAGCCCGCGACGACCCCGCCGGTGTCGACATCCGAGATCATCAGAAACGGTTTCCATTGCTTGTCGGCGGGGATGGGACCCGACATGTCGCCATAGAAGACGCACATGTCGGGGCGCGTCACATAGACCCATGCGAGCCGCCGCCCATCGCGCGACCATTTGAGGCCGCTGCCGGATGCTTCCAACTTGTCGACGGGAAGGCACGGAGAAATGCGGTGCGCCTGGGCGAGGCCAGCCCGAAGGTGATCCCGATGCTCAATCACTCCGGACGGGGTAATCTGGAAGACGCGCGGCTGCTCCAGACCCGACCCCAGCCAGTGGTTGATCAGGAACCAGTCGCGCCGCGGCGACCACCGCAGAACGAACGGCATGCTGTCATTGATCGCAGGAACCGAGCCAATGATGCGACCGCGCACATCCTCGATCCGAACGTCGTAGATTTCCTCTTCGCCGCCGGTCGCCGGCTGTTTGAACGACTTTCCAGCGTCCGTCAGGCGATGTTGCCGACCGGGGGCACGGAACCATGAACTGGACGCTGCCGTCGGGATTGGCTCCGCTATTGTTGCAATCGGCGTCGAGCGCGCCCCGCGCCACATGCCATTCTTCATCGCCGCCGGAGAACGAAAAGCCGAGGGCAACCGCGATCGCAATCAAGGTCGCGCTGACCACGGCGATCCAGCGGCCGGTCATTCGGCGTCCCTGTCCTCCAGATCGCGCGCCACCTTCGGGTCGCGCAGCAATTTTTCGATGTGGCTTGCCTCGTCGAAGCTTTCGTCGGCGAGGAATTTCAGTTTCGCGGCATATTTCATCCGCACCTTCGCCGCGACGCTCTTTTGCAGATAGGCGGTGTTGGTGCGCAGCGCCTTCAGCACCGCTTCCTCGTCCTTGCCGAGCAGGGGCTTCACGAACACCGTCGCGTGGCGCAGGTCGGGGGACATGCGCACTTCGGTGATGCTGACCGGCTGCTTGGTCAGCACATCGTCGTGCACGTCGCCGCGCGCGATGATCTCGCTCAGCACATGGCGCACCTGCTCGCCGACGCGCAGCACGCGGACCGACGGTCCCTGATTTTCGCCCTTCTTCACTTCGTCTTCTTCTCTTCGTCCAGTTTCGCGACAATGCGCGCGATCGAGCGCATGTTACGCGCGGTGCCCTTGCAGCCCAAGCGCCTTTCGATGAAGCCGCCCGTCAGCTTGCTGTCCGCCACGCCGTCGCCGAAATCGATGAACAGCATGCGATTGCCGAGCGCGAGTTTCTCGCCGCCGCGGCCCATGTGATCGCCGACCAGCCGGTCGAACTGTTCCCGGCTCGGCCGATCGGTCAGGAACATGGTGTGGACGATCCGGTCCTCGTTCGTGCCGGCGAAGGGATTGTCCGACACGCCCGAAGCCAGCTCGTCGCGGTCGCGCACGACGACCGCGCTCGTCATGTCGAAACGGTCATAGACCATCATCGCCAGCTTTTCCTCGAGGCCCGGCGTCGGCCGCGCGTCATGGTCGAACAGCACATTGCCGCTCGCCACGACGGTCTCGACATTGCTGAAGCCTTCGGCCTCGAAGGCCGAGCGCAGGTCGACCATCTTCAGCCGGTTGCCGCCGACGTTGATGCTGCCGAACAGGGCGACGTAGCGCGCCATCATGCCGCCTCCACCGCTGTACGGAGCGGACGCCCGTTACAGCGTCCGTTCGCGCAGTTCGACTTCGAAGACTTCGAGGTGATCGCCCGGCTTGATGTCGTTGGTATCCTGCAACACGACACCGCATTCGAGCCCGGCGCGCACTTCGGCGACGTCGTCCTTGAAGCGGCGCAGCGACGCGATGGTCGTCGCCGAGACGATGACGTCGTCGCGCGTGAGGCGTGCGTGCAGCCCCTTGCGGATGAGCCCTTCGAGGACGAGCAAGCCTGCCGCCTTGTCGCGCTTGCCGGCCGGGAAGACTTCCTTGACCTCGGCGCGGCCGACGACATTTTCGATGCGTTCGGGACCCAGTTCGCCCGCCATCTCCTTCGCGACATCGGCGGTCAGGTGATAGATGACGTCATAATAGAGGAAGCGCACCTTTTCGCGGTTCGCGATCTCGCGCGCCTTGGCGTTGGGCCGGACGTTGAAGCCGATGATCGGCGCCTTGCTCGCCGCCGCCAGCGTCACGTCGCTTTCGGTAATCGCACCGGCGCCCGAATGGAGCACGCGGACGCGGATCTCGTCGGTCGACAGCTTGTTCAGCGCGTTGACGATCGCCTCGACGCTGCCCTGCACGTCGCCCTTCACGACCACCGGATATTCGATGACATTGGCCTTGTCGGCGAGCGCCGAGAACATGCCTTCGAGGCTGACCGGCGCCTGCGCGGTCCGCTTCTTGAGCGCCTGTTCCTGGCGATAGGCCGCGACCTCGCGGGCGCGCGCCTCGTTCTCGACGACGGTGAGAATGTCACCCGCCATCGGAACGCCGCCGAGGCCGAGGACCTCGACCGGCATCGAGGGCGTCGCCGCCTTGATCTGCTGGCCCTTGTCGTCGATCAGCGCGCGGACGCGGCCGCTTTCGGCGCCGCAAACGAAGATGTCGCCGACCTTGAGCGTGCCGCGGCGGACGAGGATCGTCGCCACCGGACCGCGGCCCTTGTCGAGCTTGGCCTCGATCACCGTGCCTTCGGCGGCGCGGTCGGGGTTGGCCTTGAGCTCCATGATTTCGGCCTGCACCGCGATCGCTTCGAGCAATTTGTCGAGGCCGGTCTTCTTGAGCGCCGACACTTCGACATTCTGGACGTCGCCGCCCATTTCCTCGACCACCAGCTCATGTTCGAGCAGGCGTTCGCGGACGCGCTGCGGGTTGGCGCCTTCCTTGTCGACCTTGTTGATCGCGACGATGATCGGCACGCTAGGCCGCCTTCGCATGCTTGATCGCCTCGATCGACTGGGGCTTGAGCCCGTCGTCGGCGGCGACCACCAGGATGACGATGTCGGTGACGTTCGCGCCGCGCTGGCGCATCTCGGTGAACGCCTCGTGACCGGGGGTGTCGAGGAAGGTCACCAGGCTGCCGTCGGGAGTCGTCACCTGATAGGCGCCGATATGCTGGGTGATCCCGCCGGCTTCGCCCGCGACGACATTGGCCCCGCGCAGCGCGTCGAGCAGCGAGGTCTTGCCGTGATCGACATGGCCCATGATCGTCACGACCGGGGCGCGCGGCTTCAGATGCTCGGCATCGTCGACATCCTCGTCGTGGCGGATGTCGATGTCGCCTTCGCTGACGCGCTTGATCTCGTGCCCGAATTCGGTGACGAGCAGTTCGGCGGTGTCCTGGTCGATCGTCTGGTTGATCGTCACCGGGCTGCCCATCTTGAACAGCGCCTTGACCAGGTCGCTGCCCTTTTCGGCCATGCGGTTCGCGAGTTCCTGCACCGTGATGCTTTCGGGCACGACGACTTCGCGGACCTGCTTCTCGCGCGGGCCCGAGAAGCTGGTGTGCGATCTTTTTTCCTTTTCGCGCGCGCGCTTGAGCGCCGCGAGGCTGCGCGCGCGGGCGCCTTCATCCTCGTTGAGCGCGCGGGTGACGGTCAGCTTGCCCGACTGGCGGCGATTGTCGGTGCCGCGGCCGGTCTTGGGTTCGGGCCGCTTCGGTTCCGGGCGCTTCGGCGCCTCCACGGGCGTGAAGCGGCGCGGCGCGGGGGCGGCGCTGGTGGTTGTCGCGGGGCGTGAAGGGGCCTCGCCCTCGTCGGCCTTGGCGGCGGGCGCTTCGGCAGGTGCGGCTTCGGCGGCGGGAGCCGACGCAGATTCGGGAGCCGGGGCAGGCGTCGCAGCGGCCTGTTCGGCGCGGGCCTTTTCCTCCTCGGCGGCGCGGGCACGCGCAGCCTCTTCGCGGCGGCGCGTTTCCTCGAGCGCGGCCATGCGCGCTTCCTCCGCCTCGCGCAGCAGCTGCGCCTGGCGTTCCTGACGCGACATCAGGCTGTCGTTTTCGGTGGCGCGCGGCGCCGGCTTGGGGGCCGGGGCGGGCGCCGGAGCCGGGGCGGGTGCGGGCGCCGCTTCGACGACCTCTTCGGCCACCGGTTCGGGCGCGGCTTCGCCGGGACGGCCGAGCACGCGGCGGCGCTTCACCTCGACCACCACCGTGTTGCGGCGGCCGTGGCTGAATTGCTGCTGCACCTGTCCGGCCTCGACCGTCCGCTTCAGCCCGAGCGGCTTGCGGCTAAGGGTCGGTTTGTCCTGTTCGTCACTCATCGAAAACCATCATTCCTTCAAAACGCGTCCGAAGCGGCGGTGCCCTGTGGCGCCGCCCCATTTTCTGCCCCGTCGTCGGACGACAGGCCAAGCGGGTCGGAATCGCGGTTGGCCGCGTCCCTACTCCATCCCGTGAAAAACTGCCAGCGGCTCAAATGCGCCAGCACGCGGGCCGCGGCGCGGGCGTCGGTCAACGCCAGATGCACCGCATTCTCCCGTCCCAATGCCATAGATAGGGCGTTCCGGTCCACCGGCAAGACGTGCCCCTCGCGGCCCGAGCCCTCATCATCCTCGCCGACGCGCCAGGCCTGCGCCAGTTTCTTGCGCCCATCCTCGCCGGCATCGCTGGCGTGAAGGAGCAAGCGAACCTGCCCGCGCCGCGCCGCCTGCTCGATCTTGTCGCTGCCGCTGATCAGCGTGCCCGACCGCGCTTCGAGCCCGAGCCGGTCGAGCGTCGCGCGGGCAAGCTGCGTCTCGATGCGCGCGCCGAGGTCGTCGGGAATCGTGAACTGCCCCTCGTGCAGCGCCCGCGCGAGCCCGCCCTTGAGCTTGCCCTTGGCCTGCGCGGCTTCGAGCGTCGGGCGGTCGATGCCGATCCAGGCACCGCGACCGGGCGCCTTGGCATGAACATCGGGCGCGATCTGGCCATCGGGGCCGAGCGCCAGGCGCACGAGCCGCTCCGCCGGCGACACCTCGCCGGTGATCACGCAGCGCCGCTCGGGCACATGGTGGCCGCGCCCCTTTGCGCGGTCGGTTTCGCTTAGCTGATCATTGCGCGGGGTCCGCATCGGCGGCCTCCCCGGCTTCGGGCTCGTCCGCAAACCAGTGCGCACGCGCCGCCATGATGATCTCGTTGCCCTGCTCTTCCGACAGGCCATATTCGCCGAGCACGCCGCCCTTGTCCTCGGGACGGTCGCCGCGCGACGGGCCACGGCGATTGTCCTGCCTCTTCTTGGCGATCAGTTCGTCGGTCGCAAGGTCGGCGAGGTCGTCGAGCGTCTTGATCCCGGCCTTGCCGAGCACGACGAGCATCGCCTCGGTCAGGTGCGGCATCGTCGCGAGGTCGTCCTCGACGCCGAGCGCGCGGCGTTCCTCGCGCGCGGCTTCCTCGCGGCGTTCGAGCGCTTCGGTCGCGCGGCTCTGCAGTTCCTGGCCGAGTTCCTCGTCGAAGCCTTCGATGCCAGCCAGTTCGTCGAGCGGGACGTAAGCGACTTCCTCGAGCTCGCTGAAGCCCTCGGCGACGAGCAACTGCGCGAGCGTTTCGTCGACATCGAGTTCTTCCTGGAACATCGTCGAGCGTTCGACGAATTCGCGCTGGCGCTTCTCGCTCGCATCGGCTTCGGTCATGATGTCGATCTGGCTGCCGGTGAGCTGGCTGGCGAGTCGGACATTCTGGCCGCGGCGGCCGATGGCGAGGCTGAGCTGGTCGTCGGGAACGACGACTTCGATGCGGCCGTCATCCTCGTCGATCACGACGCGCTGCACCGTCGCCGGCTGGAGCGCGTTGACGACGAAGGTCGCGGTATCCTCGGACCAGGGGATGATGTCGATCTTTTCGCCCTGCATTTCCTGGACGACCGCCTGGACGCGGCTGCCCTTCATGCCGACGCAGGCGCCGACGGGGTCGATGCTGCCGTCATAGCTGATGACGCCGATCTTGGCACGGCTGCCCGGATCGCGCGCGGCGGCCTTGATCTCGATGATGCCGTCATAGATTTCGGGCACTTCCTGCGCGAACAGTTTCTTCATGAAGTCGGGGTGCGCGCGGGACAGGAAAATCTGGGGACCGCGCGTTTCGCTGCGCACCGACAGGATGATCGCGCGGACGCGGTCGCCGACGCGCATCAGTTCGCGCGGAATCTGCTGGTCGCGGCGGATGACGCCCTCGGCGCGGCCGAGGTTGACGACGATGTGGCCGAATTCGACCGACTTGACGACGCCGGTGATGATCTCGCCCGCGCGGTCCTTGAATTCCTGATACTGGCGCTCGCGATCGGCTTCGCGGACCTTCTGGAAGATCACCTGCTTCGCCGACTGGGCGTCGATGCGGCCGAGGTCGACCGCGGGCAGCGGGTCGACGATGAAGTCGCCGATCTTGGCGTCCTTCTGCAGCTTCTGGCCCGCGGCGAGGTCGACCTGCTTGAAATAATCCTCGACCTGCTCGACGACCTCGACGACGCGCCACAGGCGCAGGTCGCCGGTCTGCGGATCGAGCTTGGCGCGGATGTCGTTCTCGGCGCCGTAGCGCGCGCGGGCGGCGCGCTGGATCGCTTCCTCGATCGCCTCGATGACGATCGTCTTGTCGATCATCTTCTCGCTGGCGACCGAATTGGCGATCGCAAGCAGTTCGGCCTTGTTGGCGGAAATGGCAGTGGCCATCAGTCCTGTCCTTCTTCTTCCATTTCGTCGGCGCCCTCGATCGAGAGCGGGACGGTTGCGGCAATCAATTTGTCGGTGAGAACCAGCTTGGCCGTGTCGATCGCGTCGAACGGCAGGCGGTGCTGCACCCCTTCCTTGTCCTCGATGGTCACGACGCCTTCGTCGTCGATGCCGATCAGTTCGCCGTTGAAACGCTGACGTCCGTCGCGCTTTTCCTTCAGCGAAACCTTCGCCTCGTGCCCCGCCCAGTCGGCGAAGTCGGCGCGGCGGGTCAGCGGGCGGTCGATGCCCGGCGACGACACTTCGAGCCGGTAGGCGACGTCGATCGGGTCCTTGCCCGCTTCCTCGAGCGCGTCGAGCCGGTCCGAGATGCGGCGCGACAGGTCGGCGCAATCGTCGATCGTCAGCTGGCGGGTGTCGGGACGCTCGGCCATCACCTGCAGCGTCGGATCGCTCTCGCCGCCAAAGAAAGCAACGCGCACCAGCGCGAGGCCGAGGGCTTCGGCTTCGGGGGCGATGATCGCATTCAGGACGTCGAGATCGGCCAAGCGGGTCTTTCAAAGCGGTCGGTCGGAAAGCCATGCAGAAACAGCCGCCGCGGCCCGCGGCCCCGACGTCCCAACTGGCTAACCATGTCAAGAAGTAGGGCGCATATAGGCGGTCGCGAGGATTCGGGCAAGGGGGAATGGAGCGGGAGGATTCGCCATCATGGCTCCCCTTCCGCAGGCGGAGCAGTCTTCACATGATCCGCCCAACCTGTCCCTTGGAGGGACACCCCGCCCGCCGCGCAACATTTTGTTCGCACCTCGGCGCATAAGACAGGCTGCCCGTCCTGCGCGAATCGGTCGCGCGGGCGGGTCAAGAGACGTCGATCCGCGAATGAAGCCCGAACTCAACCTCCGCGCCCAATCGCCCTGGCTCGATCCGGCGGCCGAGCCCACGCGCGGGCCGAAACGGCGCTGGTGGATCGGGCTGGCGCTCGCCAGCCTGTTCGCGTGCCTTGCGCTCGTCGCGACGACCGGCCAGCTGCGCGCCTATGTGCCCGGACCCTATAGCGTCAGCGTACCGCTCGATTTCAAACCCTATGACCCCACGCGCTGGGCGATCATGAATGCGGAGGATTATGAGGCGGCGCTGAAAATCGACCCGACGCTGCCCGATCCGGCCAGCGTCGGCTTTGCCGATGCGACCGCCCTCCCCCCGGCCGATCCCTCGAAATTGCAGCAGGAAGCCTTCGTCGGCCCCGCCGCCACGCCCTATGTGTTTCGCGGCGTCACCGCGCTCGACCGCGAGCGCGCCCATTATTGCCTGACCGCCGCCATCTATTACGAGGCCGCGTCGGAAAGCGACGACGGCATGCGCGGCGTCGCGCAGACGATCCTCAACCGCGTCCGCCACCCGAGCTTTCCCAACACCGTGTGCGGCGTCGTGTTCCAGGGGTCGCAGCGCGTCGGCGTGTGCCAGTTCACCTTCAGTTGCGACGGCGCGATGGCACGCGCGCCGAGCAAGCCCAACTGGCTGCGTGCGAGCCGAGTCGCGTCGGCGGCGCTGAACGGTCATGTCTTCCCGGGCGTCGGCCTCGCCACCCATTATCACACGCAGGCGATCTGGCCGCGCTGGGGGAAGAGCCTGGTGATGACCAATATCGTCGGCGCGCATATCTTTCACCGCTGGCGCGGGCGCTGGGGGATGCCCGATGCGTTCCGCGCCCCCTATCTGGGCCGCGAGCCGGTGCCGGGTCCCTATACGCCGGTGGCGCAGCAACTCGCGGTGCTGCGCGGTCAGGGCGGCGCGGCGACCACGCTGCTGCCCGAAGGCAGCGGCACCCTGGCCCCGCTTCCCGATGTCGCCCCGGCGCCGACCCCGCAGGCGATGGCGCAGGCCGAACGGCCGATCGGCACGCCGGTGGCGGCGCCCGCCGCGCCCGCGAAGACCTACGCCGACCCGCGGCTCAACCAGTCGGGGCAGGTGCGCGAGGAGTATAACAAGAGCGGGGAGTGGATTCGCTGACCCGATCAGCCTAGGCTGGTATCCCTAGCGCAGGGAGGTTGCCATGGGTCATGTAAAGGGCATCGGCGGGCTGTTTTTCCGGGCGCGCGACCCCGACGCGCTGAACGCCTGGTATCGCGAGCGGCTGGGCGTCGGCGCCGGGTGCAGCGCCGAGGACGGCCCGGTCGACGAATGGACCTGGGCCGTCACCGCCGGACCGGTCGTCTTCGCCCCCTTCAAGGCCGAGACCGACTATTTCCCGGCCGACAAGCAATATATGGTCAATCTGCGGGTCGACGATCTCGACGCGGTGCTGGCGCCGTTCCGCGAGGCAGATGACGAGATCATCACCAAGCCCGAGTGGGACGACCCCGCGGTCGGACGTTTCGCGCGGGTGTTCGATCCGGAGGGCAATCCGATCGAATTGTGGGAACCGCCTGCGAACTGACGGCAGCGGACAAAAGCTTCGTCATTGCGAGCGTAGCGAAGCAATCCAGAGCGGGTTTACGCTACTCTGGATTGCCGCGTCGCCTTCGGCTCCTCGCAATGACGATGGTTGTTACCTGCCCTGACTGCGCCAGCGCTTGACGACGCGGTCGAGGATTTCGGCCTCGCCGCCCGCCTCGCGCCACAGTTTCGAGAAGAGCGGGTCGCTCGATGCCGGGCGCTTGTCCTCCTCGAGCGTGTCGAGATAGACGCGGATCGGGATCGACACGCCTTCGCCGCAGATGATGCATTCGCGGTTGCGCAGCGCCGGGATCGAATCGATGAAGCCGCGCGCGCCTTCGGGCATCGCCGCCTTCACGAAATGCTGGTCGCGCTCGTTGTTGAGGCGCATCGAGATGATCGTGCCGCACTGCGACAGCACGCCTTCGGCCAGGTCCGACGGACGCTGCGTGATCAGCCCCAGCGACACGCCATATTTACGGCCTTCCTTGGCGATCCGTTCGAGGATCTTGCGGACCGCCTGGCCCTGTCCGACGTCCTTCGACGGGATGTAGCGATGCGCCTCCTCGCAGACGAGCAGGATCGGGCGTTGCGGTTCGCCGCGTGACCAGATCGCATAGTCGAACGTCAGGCGCGAGAGCACCGCGACCACGACCGCGGTGATGTCCGAAGGAACCCCCGACACGTCGATGATCGAGATCGGCTTAGCCATCGGACGGCAGGCGGAAAATCTTGCCGATGAAGCTCGCCATCGTGTCGGCGACGAGCATCCCCGAGAACATGAAATTATAGCGCGGGTCGGCGCGCATTTCCTCGATCTTGCCCTTGATGCGCATGAAGGGCGCGCTCGACGTGGCCTTGTCGAGCTTGCCCATCTCGTTCTGCAATATGTTGAGCAGGTCGGAGAGCAGATAGGGGATCGGCGAATCGACCGTCAGCTTGGTCATGCCCTCGGCCAGCCGGTTCTTCTGCCGCGCCTGGAGCAGGCATTTGGCGAGCACGTCGCAATCGCCTTGCCGGTCGCGGCCCTCGCTGGTGACGAACACCTCGCAATGTTCCTCGAAATTCATCAGCCAATAGGGCATCGCCAGATTGTCGACGTCGAACAGCGCGCCGGTGCCCTTGAACGCAGCCGAATATTCGCCGTGCGGGTCGATCATCACGATATGACCCTGCGGCGCGAGCTCGCAGATCTTGTGCAGGATCAGCGCGGCGCTGGTCGATTTGCCGGTGCCGGTCGAGCCGAGCAGCGCGAAATGCTTGCCGAGCATCGCGTCGACATAGAGCGAGCCGCGGATATCCTTGGTCGGATAGACGGTGCCGATCTCGACATGCGCGCGGTCGTCTGCGGCGTATATCTGCTTGAGGTCGGCGCTTGTCGCGGCATAGGCCGGGCTCCCCGGCACCGGATAGCGCGTCACGCCGCGGCGGAAATTGTGGATTCGGCCCGTGATCTTCTCCTCGTCGCCTTCGCCGAGGAAGTCGATCGAGGCGACGATCAGCCCCTGCCCATGTTCGTGCAGTTGCTGGTCGCGAATGCTGGCGAGCAGCCAGACATTGCCGACCCGCACCTTGACCTGCGCGCCGACCTGACCGGCCATGGCGACCGCCGGGTCGCCCGATTCCGACAGGCGCTGCAGCGCCGCCGCGTCGAGCAGGATGCGCGAGGCCGAACCCGAAATATCGATGACCTCGCCGATCAGCAGCTCGTCGCGGTGATGCACCGCGGCCGGGTTCAGCGGCGCGGCGGCGGCCACGCCGCCCGCGAGCCGGACATGCTGCGCTGGCGCCGGTTCCCCGGCCCTATACCCACCACCTTGCATATCCATCGCAATGCCCCGCCTGTATCCTTGTCGCGACCCGGACACCGGTATCGCATCGGATGGTAAAGAAAGCGCTTATGCTGGCATCACCGACGCTTGAAGGCCGCCGAGGCGGCATAGCCGAGCAGCAGCGACAGCGCGACAGCAGCAAGGCCGTAAAGGAAGCCGTGACGCTGTGCGGCGAGCGCGACGAAGCGTTCGAAACCCGCCTTGCGAATCTCGACATTGCGCGAGGCGACCGCGAGCACGCGGCCCTTGCTGATGAGGAAGGTTTCGGCGCGATAGGTACCGACGGGCACGCGCGCGGGAACCGGGATGCGGGCGCGATAGAGTACGCCTTCGCTGATTTCCACCGCCGCCGGATTTTCGTAGAACAGCCCGAGGCGACGATAAAGGTCGATCAACCCGTTTTCGAAGCGCTCGAGCTTCCGGCTCTCCGAAAAGCCGGTCGGCGACATCGACAGATTGGTAAGGCCGAGCTCGAAGATCGCCGCGGTGCGCTCGTCGACCAGCTTGTCGATCGGCCGTGACGATCCGATCGCGTAAAAGCCGGGCGACGTACGCAGGCGGATGCTGTTGGCGTTGACCCAGATGCCCGCGACCCGTTTCTTCTCGCGCAATATGATCGGGCGCACCGGCCCCTTCAGCACCACGACGATGTCGGCGCGGTCGTCGGGCAGGCGCTGGTCCGGATAGAGGATCGCGCCGAACAACAGCAGTTCCTCGCCGGTGAAGCTGTACTGGATGTCGATCGCGCGGCTCGACACGTCGGGAACCAGCCGCGGATCGTCGGCGCGCGCGGGAGCGATCGCGAAGATCGTGGCAGCGAACAGCAGCAGGGCACGCGCGCGGATCATTGGACGGTGTAGATTTCTTCGGGGCGGATGAACAGGTCGACCGCCATGCGCAACGCGACGAGCAGCACGATCACCGCCAGCGCCATGCGCAGATATTCGGGCTTCACCTTTTGCGCGAAGCGCGCGCCCACTTGCGCGCCCGTGACGCTGCCGATCAGCAGCAGTCCAGCGAGCACGATATCGACCGCGCCGGTGGTCATCGCATGGACCATCGTCGTCGCGATGGTGACGAACAGGATCTGGAACAGCGAGGTACCGACAACAACCTGCGTCCCCATGCCGAGCAGATAGAGCATCGCCGGCACCATGATGAAGCCGCCGCCGACCCCGAGCAGCATGGTGAGGACACCGACCGCCGCACCGAGGAGCAGCGGCGCGAGCGGCGAGATGTAGAGGCCCGAGCGATAGAAGCGCCAGCGCAGCGGCAGGTTGGCGACCATCGGATGGTGGCGCCGCTTGCGCGCCGGAGCGGGGAGGCCCGCGCGCGCAGCGCGCAGCGCGCCGAGCGCCTCACGCGCCATGAAGCCGCCCACCGTGCCGAGCAGCGCGACGTAGAGGATGTTGATCACCGTATCGATCTGGCCCCAGTCGGTAAGCAGTTGGAACAGGCCCGCTCCGATCAGCGAGCCGATCAGCCCGCCGGCGATCAGCACCACGCCCATCCGCACATCGACCCCGTCGCGCTCGAAATGCGCGAGAGCGCCCGATACGCTGGCGCCCGTCACCTGCGTCGCCGCCGAAGCCGCGGCGACGGTCGGGGGAATGCCATAGAAAATGAGCAACGGCGTGGTCAGAAAGCCCCCGCCGACGCCGAACATGCCCGACAGGAACCCCACCCCGCCGCCGAGCAGGATGATGACCAGCGCATTGACCGACAAATTGGCGACAGGAAGGTAGAGATCCATGGGCCCCGAATGCGAATTGACGCCCAGGACACGGGCGCTGCATCGACCCTAGACCAGTTTATCTTCCTGGGGAATCGCCGCGGCGCACAAAAAGGGCGAAAATCAGAAGTCGGCGGCGAAGGTCACGGCAAGGCCATCGTCGGGCCGGGCATCGCCCGCCACCCGCTGCCGCCAGTCGACCGCGACGCGGCTGCCTTCGCCGACATCGGGCAGGCGCACCGTCAGCCGCGGGCCGACGTCGAGGCGCGCCGCGCCGGGCTGTGCCGCCCCCGCCGCGAAGGCGCCGAGATGCAGGCCAGCTTGCGGCACGCGCGCGATTTCGCGATCGACGGCGACCGCGGCATCGGCGAAGGGGTCGCGATGGCGCGCTCCGACGACACCCGCCTGACCATAGGCTTCAAGGCGGAAGCGCCCCGGCAGCGCGACGTCGCCGACCCCGCCGCCGACCAGGACAGCCAGCGCGGTACGACCGTGCCTGCCGGCTGCGAAGCGCTGTTCGACCGCGAGGTCGATCGGCAAGCGGGCGACAGGGGCGAAGGCGACGCCCAAGGCCAATTCGCGCTGGCGCGGATCGCCGAGCGCGAGCGTCGCCCGGCCATAGGCGCGCGTGCGGCCGGTATCGCCGAAACCATAGACCAACCGGACCCCCGCCTGGCTGCCGCCGAGCTGGCCCGCGGCGGCGATACCTTCGGGCGCGGTGCCTGAACCACTGCGTCCATAGACCCAGGCCCCGAGCGACCAGCCGGCAAGCTGGCGCTGCATCCAATAGGGCCGTCCCGCACCCGGCGCCGCGCCGCGTGCCTGGTCCGGCGCGGTCATCCAGTTCGTCGCGCCCGTTGGAAAGGCGCCGAACACGCGCCCGCCGGGCGGCGGCAGCATTCGCGCCATCAGGGCAAACCGCAATTTGTGGCGCCCGGATCCGTCCCAGTCGCCCCCCGCCGGTGCGGATGCCTTGGAGGCATCGGCGGGACCCAGCCCGAACCGGGCATCCGGGACATCGCCCCGGGGGCGTCGTATCGCGTCCGGCGACGAAGCAGGGCCGGAGGCGAGATCGCGCGTCTCCGCCGCCACCCAGGGCGCGGGCGCCGCCTCGCGCTCCCATGGCGCGCGCGGCATCGCGGTCGGTGGCGGGAGCCCGGGCGTCCAATGCGCCATCACCCGGACCAGGATCCAGCAACCGAGCAGGAGCAGCAGGAAACGCAGCGCGCGCGCGTCGCGGCGCGAAGCGCCGAGGGCCGTCACGCCCGTCACGATCTCCGCGCCGTGCGGCAGCGCCGTGAGGAGCGGCGCGTCGTTCTCGCCATGCTGGGTCTTGTCCCACACGACCCGGCCCGAGCGCAACATCCACCAATAGTCGGTCACCGCCTTGCGCGCCGCGAGCATCGCGACGATGTTGGCGACGAAGGCCCGCGGGATAGCCCGCAATCCCTGGCGCCAGCCGTAGGCGCGCGCCACGAAATGGCCGCGCATTCCGAGGCGCCACAGCAGCAGGATCGCCGACAGCGCCATCAGCAGCTGCAGCGTCGGCCCCGGCGGGCGGACCTGCCAGCCGAGCAGTGCATGACCGGCCCAGTCGAGCGCGCCGACAAGCAGCGCGGCATAGGCGGCGAGGACGATCAGCGCCGCGAGCGGCGCGCGGCGGTCGCGCCAGAGCATCCAGCGCGCGAACCATCCGCCCGCCCAGCCGAGATGGTCCCATCCCGCCAGCGCAATTCCGGCGATCCAGCGCGATTTCTGCCGCACCGCGGTCGCGATCGTTGCGGGAAAGGCGCCGCGTGACACGATCCAGTCGCCCGCATCGTCGACCGCCGCGATGAAGGCGGTGCCCAGGCCGCGCATACCGACGAGGATGCCAATCTCATAATCCTCGGTCAGGCTGTCGGGACGAAAAGGGGCGCCGCCGCGCTCGATCGACAGGAGGGTCAGGGCGTGGCGCGTCAGCGCGCAACCGACTCCCGCCGATGGCAGGGGTGCGCGCAGCCTGGCGCGCAGCGCGAGATCCTTGCCATGCGCCTCGGCGAATTCGTCGGCATAATGACCCGCCACCCATTGCTGCCCGAGACCGAGCAGGGGAAGGACCGGAATCTGGACCATCGCATGGTGGGACAATTCGGCGCGATAGAGCGCGAGTTCGGCGCAATGCACCACATCCTCGGCATCGTGCAGCACGACGGCGGCGAAACGCCGCCCCTCGATCCGCTCGTCGGCGCCCATTGCCGCCCACAGCCGGTTGAGATTGTCGCCCTTGGTCGTCGGGCCTTCGGCATCGCCGATCACCAGCCGCAGCCGCGGATCGACGGCGACCAGCGGCGACACCGCGAAGAGCGTCGCGGCATCATTGGGATAGCAGCCAAGATAGAGGCGGAAATCCTCGCCCTGCCAGGCGGCGAGGGTACGGCGGATCATCGCGGGCAGCACGTTCGCCTCGTCCCAGGCAGGCACGAAGATGGCGAGCGGGCCCGATATCGGTTCGCGCCGGACGATATCGCGCAAATAAATCGGAGACGCGCCGCCCTTGCGCGTCACGATCCAGAGAATATCGAACAGCAGGTCGTCGAGCCCGATGAACAGGATACCGGCCGATGCGAACAGCATCAGTTCGTGACTGACCAGCCCGATCAGCGTTTCCAGTCCTGCGGTCTGAAACCCCATGATATGCCCCATCCCCTTGTGACGTCATGCCGTCAATAGTTGCCGATGACCAGTAAAAAGGCAGGCAGCGGACAAAAGGGTGACGCCGCAAACACCGCGCGCTAGGAGGGCGTCCGATGACCCGTCGCCCGTCCAGCCCCAGCGCCCTGCGTGATTTCCTCGCAAGCGAGAGCGCTAGGCGGCATGCTCCTGATCGCCGCCGCGGCGCTCGCAATGATCGTCGCCAATTCCATGCTCGGCGAGAGCTATCATGATGCCATCCACGCGGTGACCGGCCCGGTGCTGTCGGACAAGCTCGGGCCGATGACGGTGCATCTGTGGATCAACGACGGGCTGATGGCGATCTTCTTCCTGCTCGTCGGGCTGGAGATCAAGCGCGAGTTCGTCGATGGCCGGCTCGCGAGCTGGGACCGGCGGCGGCTGCCCTTCATCGCGGCGGCGGCGGGCATGGCGGCGCCCGCGCTGATCTACATGGCTCTCGCCGGGGGCACGCCGGGCCTCGCGCGGGGCTGGGCGATCCCCGCCGCGACCGACATCGCCTTCGCGATCGGGGTGCTCGCCCTGCTCGGCAAGCGGGCGCCGACCTCGCTCAAGCTCTTCCTCGTCACCGTCGCGATCGTCGACGATATGGGCGCGGTCGCGATCATCGCGCTCTTCTATACGGCAGAGATCGACCTCGTTGCGCTCGCCGCGGCAGCGGCCGTGCTCGGCGCGATGTTCGCCCTTGGCCGGTTCGGCGTCAAAAGCCTGCCCGCCTATCTGCTGCTGTTCGTGCTGCTGTGGTATGCGATGCTGCTGTCGGGCGTCCATGCGACGATCGCGGGCGTGCTCACAGCGATGGCAATTCCCTTCGAGCGCACGCCTGGCGCCCCGGACAGCGCGACCTCGCCGCTGCACCGGCTCGAACATGCGCTGCACCCCTGGGTCGCCTTCGCCATCGTGCCCCTGTTCGGTTTCGCCAATGCCGGGGTCGATCTTTCGGGCCTGACCGCCGAGCAGCTTTTCGCGCCCCTTCCCCTCGGCATCGCGGCGGGGCTGTTCCTCGGCAAGCAGATCGGCATTTTCGGGAGCGTCTGGCTCAGCGTCAAATGGGGCATCGCGGGCAAGCTGCGCGGCGCGACCTGGCTGCAAGTCTATGGCGTGTCCTTGCTCTGCGGCATCGGTTTCACGATGAGCCTGTTCATCGGCAGCCTCGCCTTTCCCGGCGATCCCCGGTTGATCGAAGAGGCGAAGATCGGGATCCTGACGGGATCGCTGGTCGCCGCGCTCGCCGGCTATGCGGTGTTGCGGCTTGCCCCATTGCACCCGCGGCACGACGCGGTAGAAGCCGCGTCGGACCGGGAAATCGCCGCCGATGGCGACGTCGGCGACACCTGCGAAGCCGAAGGACATATGACCGCATGATGCGCCCGCTGCGCTTGCCCCTGTTCGCCTTGCTGACCGCCGCCGCGCTGTCGGGCTGCTATGCGCTCGACCCCGAAATGAAGCGCAGCGTCGAAGCGCGCAAGGAACAGTCGCGCGCGCCGAACGCCGATCCGGTGCCCGCAGCCGCCGCACCGACCGCCGCGGCATCGGTGCCCGAGGTCGATGTGCGCCGGGTCGAGGTCGTGCCCGGCATGACCGCGCTGCCGCCGCCATCGGGCGCCCCCGCGGCGGCCCGGACGGAGAGCGGCGAACCGCGCGCGACGATCGTTCCCGGCCTGACCGCCTTGCCGCCGCCGTCGGGATCGTCCCCCGACCTGCCGCCCCCGCCCGCCCCCGCCGCCGACTGGCCGGTGCGCGCCGCGGCGACCGACCCCGCCACCGCCGCGCTCGCCGGGCAGACCGTCGACGCGATCGCGACCGCCTATGTTTCGCTGAGCCTCGAGATCGGGACGCACGAGAAGGGCTATATCGACGCCTATTACGGGCCGCAGGGGCTGATGGACGCCTCGATCGCTGCGCCGCGCGACCAGAAGGCGCTGCTCGTTTCGACCCGCCAGCTGATGGCGAAGCTCGAAGAGATCGCGCCCGACCTGTCCGACCCGATCGAGCGCCAGCGCCGCGCCTTCCTCGCCGCGCAGCTCCGCGCCGCCGAGACGCGGCTGATGATGATGGGCGGCGCGCGCTTCTCCTTCGCCGAGGAGGCCGAACGATTGTTCGGCGTGCGCCCGGTGCTGCGCCCGCTCGCAAGCTATGACGGCGCGCTCGCGACGGTCGACGCGCTCGTCCCCGGCGAAGGCCCGCTGGCGACGCGGGTCGAGGCCTATCTCGACCGCTTCACGATCCCCAAGGACCGGTTGCAGCGCGTGTTCGACGCCGCCATCTCGCGCTGCCGCGGCCGCACCGTTGCGCATGTCGCGCTGGCGCCGGGCGACAGTTTCGAGCTGCAGTTCGTCACCGGCAAGAGCTGGAGCGGCTATAATTATTACCAGGGCGGCTATCACAGCATCATCCAGGTCAACACCGACCTGCCGATCCGCCTGTCGCGCGCGCTCGACCTCGGCTGTCACGAGGGCTATCCGGGGCATCATCTGCTCAACATGAAGCTCGAGGAGCAGATGGTGAAGGGGCGCGGCTGGATCGAGTTCAGCGTCTATCCGCTCTACAGCCCGCAGAGCCTGATCGCCGAGGGCACCGCCAATTACGGCATCGACCTCGCCTTCCCCGGCCAGACGCGCCCCGACACCGAGCGCGACGTACTGATGCCGCTCGCCGGGATCGAGCCGCCGTCGGACGACCGTTACTGGCAGTTGCTCGACGCGATGAAGGCGCTGACCGGGGCGCGGCTGACGATCGCGCAGCAATATCTCGACGGCGCAATCGACCGTCCGACCGCCGTCGCGCTGACCGAAAAATATCTGCTCGTCTCGCCCGCCCGCGCCGAACAGTCGGTCGCCTTCACCGACCAGTATCGCAGCTATGTGATCAATTACGGCCTCGGCGAGGAGATCGTGCGCGCCTATATCGAGCGCGGCGATCCCGACCGCGACGAGATCTGGCGCCGCTTCGCGCTGATCATCGGCGAGCCGACGCTGCCGTCGGACCTGCTCGCGCGGTGAGTACGGCACCGGCCCTGCTCTGGCTCGGCCAGTCGGGTTCGCCCCGCCGCCCGCGCGGCGGGGGTGATGCCGCGCGGTTGAGCCTTTGGCGCGCCCGCGCCGATCGTTCCTCCGTGCCATTTTGCAAGGGATAAGCCCATGCTCGACAAGACCGACCTCCACGCCCGCCTCGAAGCCCCCGTGATGAAGGATTATGGCGTCTACCTCGCCGTCGACCGCCTGCTCGACTGCCAGAAACCGCTTGCCAGTCTCGCCACCCCCGACGAATTGCAGTTCCAGATCGTCCATCAGGTCGAGGAATTGTGGATGAAGCTCGCCGCCTTCACGCTTGGGGAGATCGACGGCCTGCTCGCCGAAGGACAGATCATGCGCGCGCTGACCCTGTTCGGCCGCGTCCATATGCTGCTGCGCATGATGACCGAACAGCTCGCGCTGATCGAGACGATGAGCCCCTATGACTATCAGGCGATCCGGCTCCAGCTCGGCAACGGATCGGGGCAGGAAAGTCCGGGTTTCCAGCTGCTGCTGACGCTGCCCGCACCGCTGTGGGAGCGCTACCGCGCGCTCTATCTCGAACCCACCGGTCGCGCCCTCGCCGATATCTACGACACCGGCTATGTGCATGACGAAGCCTATATGGTCGCCGAGGCGCTGATCGAATTCGACGAGCTGTTCCAGAAATTCCGCGCCCACCACATCTACCTCGTCCACCGCTCGATCGGCATGGGATCGAAGGCGATCAGCGGCCGCGCGGTCGATCTGCTCGACGCGGGCGCGCGCCACCGCTTCTTCCCCGAACTCTGGGCGGTGCGCGCCGCGATGACCGACCGCTGGGGCGCCGAATATGGCGTCAAGCGGCCGAGCATCCGCCACGGCGATGCGGGGCATGGGAGCGGGCTTTAGCGCGCGGCGGCCTATTCCGCCGCCATCGCCAATTCGACGCGCTGCGGCCCGCGGATCACGCCGCCGGGGGTCGGCCCCTGCATTGCGCCGTCGCGGAAGGTCACCTCTCCCGACTTGATCGTCGCGACATAGCCGTCGGCCTTCTGCAACAGCCGCTTGCCGCCGCGACGGGCAGGTCGAAGGCGAGCCAGGGCTTGCCAAGCCTCACGCGCTCGAAATCGATCACATTGAGATCGGCGAGATAGCCCGGCGCGACGAGGCCGCGATCCTCGAGCCCATAGAGCAGCGCCGTGTCGCGGCACTGGCGCTTGATCGCGCGTTCGAGCGGAATGCGGCGGCCGCGCTTGCGATCGCGCACCCAGTGCTGGAGCATGAAGGTCGGCGACGCGGCGTCGCAGATCGTCCCGCAATGCGCGCCGCCGTCGGACAGGCTGTTCACCGTGTCGCCCGCGTCCTGCAGCGCTTCGAGGAAGTCGAGATTGCCGTCGGCATAGTTGAGGATCGGCAGATAGGCGAAGCCGGCCGCGTCGTCGCGGCAGAGCAGGTCATAGGCATATTCGGCCGGATCGACCCCGGCGGCGGCGGCGCGCGCGGCGATGCTGGCATCGGGACCGGGCTCATAGTCGAAATCCGCGTCCATCTCGAACTGCATCGTCCAGCCGCCCGCGACGACCATCAGCAGGCCCATGATGTCCTGCGGCGCGCCGGTGAAGTCGTTTTCTTCCGACAAGAGCCGCGCCTTGAACATGGGGTCGAGCAGCTTCGCCTTCTGCTCCTCCCACGAAAGGTCGGCAATCGCCTGCCACGACTTGCGGAAGCGGAAGGGATGCACCGTGCCGCGCCACGCCATGATGATGCCGTTGCCGCGCAGCGCGATCTGCGCGACGATGTTCGCTCCCTTCGCATTTTCGGCGCGCATCCGTTCGATCTGTTCGTCGAGCGGCTGTTCCTTGGCGATCGACTGGAGCGCGGCGAAGGTCACCGGCAGGCCGGTTTCGCGGCTGAGTTTCCCCATCCAGTCGAACTCGTTCCATTCGCGGTTGAGGTCGCTCGCCATTTCGAACACGCCGTATCCGACGCGGCCCATCGCGCGGCCGATCTCGATCAGTTCCTCTGCGGTCGCGGTGGTGCCGGGGACGACCTCGCCGTCGACCGACTTGTGGATGACGGTGCGGCTGGTCGAGAAACCGAGCGCGCTCGGCGCGGACGCCTTCCTCGACGATGCGCGACATTTCGGCGATGTCCTCGGCGGTCGGCACCGCCCCCGGCTGTTCGCGGTCGCCGAGCACATAGGCGCGCACCGCGCCGTGCGGGACGTGACAGGCGACGTCGATCGTACGCGGCAGTTTTTCGAGCGCGTCCATATATTCGGGGAAGGTCTCCCAGTCCCACGACATGCCTTCGGCGAGCGCGGTGCCGGGGATGTCCTCGACCCCTTCCATCAGGCCGATCAGCCAGTCATGCCGGTCGGGCCGCGCGGGCGCGAAGCCGACGCCGCAATTGCCCATCACGACGGTGGTGACGCCGTGCCAGCTCGACGGCGCCATTTCGGCATCCCACGTCGCCTGGCCGTCGTAATGGGTGTGGACGTCGACGAAACCGGGGGTGACGATCTTGCCCGCGGCGTCGATCTCCTCGCGGCCCGCGCCGAGATTCTGCCCGACCGCGACGATGCGGTCGCCGTCGATCGCGACATCGGCGACAAAGGCTTCGCCGCCCGTTCCGTCGACGACCGTGCCGCCGCGAATCACCAGATCATGCATGTCCGCTCTCCCGATTTTTTGGTTTCAGGGAGAAACCTATCATGGAATGGCGATATGCCAAGGGCCTTGACCCCGCCTCCGCCCGGGCGCAGGGGACGCCGCATGAGCAACGACGACGAAGACTATGTCTATGACGAGGCGAGCGGCGAATGGCTGCCCGCCAGCGAAGCCCGCGCGCGCGCCGAAGCCGCCAACGCGCTGCCCGAAGCGAAGGACGCGGTCGGCAATGTGCTGAGCGACGGCGATTCGGTGGTGCTGATCAAGGACCTGCCGGTGAAGGGCGCGGGGCAGACGCTGAAGGTCGGCACCGTCATCAAGTCGATCCGCCTGACGGGCAACCCCGAGGAAATCGACTGCCGCTACGAAGGCATCAAGGGCCTCGTGCTGCGGACGGAGTTCGTGAAGAAGCGGTAGAGTTCCTCCCTTTTTATGGTGTGTCCCCGCGAAGGCGGGGACCCATCTCCTGTTGGTTCAAGATAGCACCGACCGGAGATGGTCCCCCGCCTTCGCGGGGGAGCACGACTTTATCTGATCCTCAAATCTTCCCCAGCGTCTCGCGCCGCGGCCCCAGATAGCCGAACAGATAGGCGGCGACCTTGCGCATCTGAATCTCCTCCGCGCCCTCGGTGATGCGATAGCGGCGGTGGTGGCGATAGATATGCTCGAAGGGCTTGTGGCGCGAATAGCCGATGCCGCCGTGCACCTGCATCGCGCGGTCGGCGGCCTCGCAGCACAGGCGGTTCGCCCAGTAATTGCACATGCTGACCTTGTCGGAGAGGCGATGCTCGACCTCCTTGTGCGGCATATTGTCCATTTCCCATGCCGTCTTGCGGATGAGGAGGCGCAGCATATCGGCCTGCGTCGCCAGTTCGACGAGCGGGAACTGGATCGCCTGATTCTTCGCCAGCGCTTCGCCGAACGGCTTGCGCTCCCGCGCATATCGCACGCTTTCCTCGATGCAATAGACCGCCGCGCCCAGCGATGACGCCGCCTGGCGGATGCGGTTCTGGTGCACGAAGCTCTGCGCGATCGACAGGCCGCCATCGACCGGGCCGAGCCGCGCGCTGTCGGGCACCCAGACATCGGTGAAGCTGACGCGCGGATGGTCGGTCGGCATGTTGAAGGTCCACAGATATTCCTCGATCACCAGCCCCGGCGAAGGATTGGGAACGAGCAGGCAGGTGATGCCCTTGGCGCTGCCGTCCTCGCCGCTGGTGCGGCAGAAGGTCGCGCAGTGGGTCGCGACGTGCATGCCGGTCGTCCACATCTTCTCGCCGTTGATCCGCCAGCCCTCGACGCCATCGCGCGTCTCGCGCACTGCGCGCGTTTCCATGTGGGTGGCGTCGCTGCCATGCTCGGGCTCGGTCAGGCCGAAGGCGGTGCGGCGTTTCCCCTCGAAGCCGCCGAGAATGAATTCCTGCTTCTGCTCCTCGCTCGTCGCGAACTGTTCGAACATTTCGACGAAGGGGAAATTGCCGACGATGCTGTGCTCGTTCTGTAGGTCGTTGTGGAGGCCGAGACCCTTGGCGGCGAAATGCTCGCGGATCACCGCCATCCACAGATTCGATCCGTCCTTGCCGCCATATTTCTTCGGCGCGGAAAAGCGCCAGTGGCCCGCGGCATCGGCCAGCCGCGTCGCCTGCTTCAGCAACGCCTCCCACTCGTGGCGCGGCAGGCCCTGATTGTCCCAGTCGGTGCGGGCGTGCTCGCGGCGGTGGTCGAAGAAGCGGATATTGTCGTGGGCATTTTCGAGCGGCTTGATCTCCGCCTCGATGAAGGCATCGAGTTCGTCCAGATAGGCCTGCAGGTCGGCTGGAACCGCAAAATCCATGTCTCTCTCCCTTGGCTTGTCGCCTTGCCTTGCCAGTGTTCGGCAGGCGGCAAAAGGGCAATATGCTTCGCTGGCTAATCTTTTCCGGCTCGAGCATCAGTCCCCGCCCCCGCCGCATCCGCCACAGCCGCTGCTGCCGCACCCGCTGTCGCCGCTGCTGCATCCGCTGCTCGAACTGCTGTCGCTGGACCAGCCACCGCTGTCGTTGGCCGGCGCGCGCATCAGGTGGAAGGCGGCGAAGGCCGAACCCGCGAGCACGGCGGGACCGAACAGCGCCACCGCGAGGTCGTTCTCGCGCGTCGTCGGCGCCCGGCGCAGCCGGTCGTGCTGGCGGCGCGCGGCCTTGAGCGCGGCGCGCCCGGCGCGCGTCTGGTCATCGACCGTGGCCCAGCGGATGAAACCGCAAACGAAGGTGATGAAGAGCAGAACGGCGAGGAACAGCACCGGCTTGCCGCGCGCCAGCCCGACCAGCAGCTTGAGCGCGCCCAGTCCGAAAAGCAGGATATAGGGCGACGCCGCCAGCAGCGCGAGCCGGCTGCGTTCGCCGGCATCGAGCAGCAGGCCGCCCGACACCAGCCGCCGTTCGAGGATCTGCGCCTCGGGCCGCAACACGCGCAGCACATCGGCCCAGCCGAACGGCGAGGCCAGCGCAAGCACCGGGCGATCGCTCGCCAGCGCGGCCTGGCCCGAGCCGTGCCGGAAGGTCCGTCCGTCCTCCAGTTCGAGCGCGCCGTTCGACAGCAGCCGCGCCGCGACCCCCTCGGCGAAACGCGTCTCGCGCCCGGCCAGATAGGCGAGGCTGTCGGCATCGGCCACCGGCTGCGCCCGCCCCGACGGACGGAACAGCCGCGGCAGGATCAGCCCCAGCACCATCGCGACGGGCAGCGCCATCAGATAGGCGGCGATGAAGGTCGGCCCATCCCAGTTCAACGGATTCATCGCATGCGCCTCCCGCTCATGTCAGCCAATGGAGCGCGACCCCGCCTCCCACTATCACGGCGGCGATCAGCAAGCCAAGCCGCACGCGGCGCTTCGGCACGATCCACACATCATTCAGCGCCACCCGCCGCGTCCGCGGGTCGACATGAAACCGCTGCCAGCCCGATGGCCAGATCGCGGCGGGCGGAATCTCGCCGAACAACCGTTCGTAGTTCGCCAGCGTTTCGGCATAGAGCGTGAAATATTGCGCGCCTTCCTCCCTGCCGCCGCATGGTCGGGCCATGATGGAGCGGCGCCTTCAACACCTCGCCGCAGAGCCGGTCCCAATAGTCGCGGCTATAGGTCAGGTGCAGGTGCCATGCCTGATCGACCGCTTCGGACGGCACCGCCATATGGCCGCATGGTCATCGCGAGGAACAGGAAGCGGCGATATTCGTGCATCACCGCCGCCGCATGGTCCGCAGACCAGCCATGCTCGCGCGCGAGCTTCGCCTCGAAGGTCAGTGCCGCACCGGCGGGACCGACGCGATAATCGCGCAGAGCGATCCAGAGCGGATGCTCTGCGGCGCTCATCCACCCCAGCGCGTGCGCGCCGCGGCGAGCGCCGCATATTTGGGGCTGTCGACCGCGCATTTGTCGAGCACCGCGCGTCGCAACCGGGCGAGCAGGCCGGGTTCGGCGAGCGTCGTGGTGCCCGCCATCAGCGCCTCGGCGAGCGCCCGGTCCTCCGCACGCGTTCCGGCGTCGAGGTCGCGTATCACGATGCCCAGCGCGTTCATCGCAACGACCGCCTCGAACTTCGCATGCCCCTCGGCGTGCGGCTTGATCGCCCCTTCGATCCAGTCGCGCACCGCCTGCACGATTTCGCGGTTGGTCGGCTCGCCCACCGGCGCCGCCGTAGCGGGCGGCGAAGGAGGCAGCGCCCGCGCGCGCTCGGCTTCGGGCGCTTCCTCCTCCAGCAGCAGGATCAGGTCGAGTTCCTGCTCGGCGGTGCGCCGCCCGACCACGACGCGCTCGACGGTCGTGTCGGCGCCGCTGCGCCACGCCTGACCCATCTGCAGACATCCGAGCGCCCACCACAGGGTGCGATAGACGAGCCAGAAGCGGAAGCGCGCCGGATCGACCGGCGTGCCCCCCGCCGCCTCATAAGCCGCGAAATAGTCTTCGAGGCTGCCGACGCCGAACGCCGGCTTGTCGAGCCTAGCCGAAACGCCACACGGTCATGCAGCCGAAAGCGAGGTCCTCGTGCGCGTCACCGCGATGCGCGAGTTCCCAGTCGAGCACCACCGCGAGGCCGTCGCCGTCGACCATGATATTGCCCATGCGATAATCGCCATGGACGAGTACCGACGGTGCGGGGTCGGGCAGATGATCCTCGCACCATCTGATCGCCAGCGCGATCGCAGGCCGGTCGCCGCCATAGCTCAGGAAGCGCGACTTGAGCTCGGCGAGCGCCGCGGCGGTGTCCATGTGCGGGATCGCGTCGGGAATCGTCTCGGCCGGAATCGCATGGATGCGCGAGAGTTCGCGCCCCAGATCGGCGATCAGCGACGGCGGCGGCGCGGCGAGGATCTTCGCCGGGCTGACCTCGGCGATCACGCGCCGCATGACATAGCCGGTGCCCATGCCGTCGCCGTCGGCGAGCACCCCGACGACCTCGGGCGCCTTCACCCCCGCGTCGTGCGCCGCCATCACCAGCGCCGCCTCGGTCGGATGGCCATAGGGGCGCCCCTCCATATATTCGGCCGACGGTGCGCGCCGCAGCACATAAGGCATCCCCGTCCAGTCGAACGCCCAGCTTTCCATATTGGCGCCGCCCGACAGGCGGCCGAGCGCGGCGATGTCGCCGGGTCCGATGGCGCGGGTCATGAAGGCGGCGAGCGGGGCGGCGAGATCGGTCATTAGTTGCCGATGCTAAGTATTTCGGATCGCTGCAAGCCGTTTTCGGCTTTCAATGCGACAAGCAGGCCTGCCATGGCATCAGAACTGGAACCGGACCGAATTGACATAATAAGAGGCCAGCGGCTGGCCATCCTTGTCGAGTGCCGGTTCGAACCGCGCCCGCCGCATCACACCCTTGCAAACGGCGTCGTCGAACCCCTTGCTGTTGGTCGAACGCTGGATGTGGCACTCCGTCGGCTTGCCGTCGGGGCCGACCGACAGGCGAAAGCGGACGATGCCGGGCTGCGCCTTGGCGAGCATGTCGGCGGGATAATCGCCACTCTTCAGCCATTTCCCCGGATTGCCGACGGGCAAGGCCCATCGCGACAGCTCTCGGTGGCGCGCAACGTCGATACCCCAGTGGCTCAGCAATTCGTCGGTACAACTGCGCATCGCGGTGAAAGCGGCGTTCATCGGCCCGGTCTTCAGCCGCACCGGGGTACGCAGCGGGCGGCCGATGAGCAGGCTGGTCACCGCCGCCTCGTCGGCCTCGGTGACTGGCGTGTCAAACGTGGCGGAATAGCCATTTTCCCTGGCCGCCTCGGTCTCGGCGGCCGAATAGGGTTTCAGCCGCACCGAATCGCCGAAAATCCACGCGGGCTGGCCATCCTTGCCTGCGCCGATCGTGCCCGGAAAGTAGAGGATCTTCTGCTCGGGCAGGGCGCCGAAGGTGATGCTGGCGTCGCCCTTGTCGCGCTGCCCGCCGAACAGCGTCCCCGCGAGCGTCATGCGAAAGCTGGCCCCCGGCGAATCCTGTTCGAGCGACAACGTCACCTTCTGCTTGTCAGCGCCGAAGATACGCGCGAGGCGGCAATAATCGTCGGCATAATGGACATTCCACGGCGTCGCCGAGCGCAAGGCCGATCGGCGCCTTCTCGGCCGCCATCGACGGCATCGCAACGAGCAGCGGAGCGAGGCCCGCCATTCCCATCCTGCTTCCCATGGCGCGATCCTATCGCACTGTTTTAGGGGACGCAATCGGATGCGCGGGTCCGCCGCCGGTCAGCGCCGGAACCGGTCCCTGGCGCGCCTGTCGTGCCATTTCGCGGCGAAGTGGAGTCCCCAGGCCAGCGGCACCGCGGCGAGGAACCAGCCCATCGGCACGGTCTCGATCATCGCATCGCCGCCCAGATGCCCGAACAGCGCGAGCAGGATCACCGGCGCGATCACGACATAGACGCCGATCTGATACCAGTTGTGCCCGCTGCCCAGAGTCTGCGGATCGACCGGCAGCGGCGCGCGCGCCGCGACCGCCGCCTCGATCCCGTCGCGCCGCGTCCGCCAGCCGCCGATATAGTCCCACGCCTCGATGCCGACGGTGCCGGCCTCGACGATGAAGATCGCCAGCCCGATCGCCGGGCCATGCAGATGCTTCGCGATGCCGAGCGTGTCGAGCAGCCAGCCGCCGAGAAAGACCACCGCGAGCAGGCCGCCGACCGCCCACATCGCCTGCACCGGCAAGCCGGCGATCATCGCGTCGATATGGCTTTCGAGGTCTGCGCGCCACCGCGCGACCTCCTCCGCTTTCACCCCGCGCACCCGCCCGTCGCGGCCGCGATAGGCGGGCCCCGCTGGCGTATAGAGGAACCAGCGCTCGAACCGCCGGAGTTCGCCATCGCGGATCTGCCGCTCCTGATAGTCGCTCATGAACATGATGCCCGCCCCTTCGCGCGCCGTGTAGCGCGGCGGCGGTTACCGTCCCGATAATGATGCCCGCACTTGACGCGCCCGCCCGCTTTGCGGAAGCAGGCGCGATGGATAGCTTTTCCTTCAAGCCGTTCGTGCTGCCCGCCCTGCTGCTGTGCCAAGCCCCGGCGCATGCGGCCGACAGCCCCGTGCTCGCCCCCGCGACGCCGTGGAAGGTCGATTATGCCAAGGAGGAGTGTCGGCTGCTGCGCACCTTCGGCACCGGCGAGAATGCCGTGACGATGCGCCTCGCGCGCGGATCCGGTGTCCAGAGCTTCGACATGGTCATCGCCGGCACGAAGGTGCCCCGGCTCGGCGACGAGGTGAAGGTGACGATGAAACTCGAGCCGCAAGGCACACTCGCCGAATTCGACGGCTATTCGATGGGCGTGCCCAACCGGCCCGAAAAATTCATCCGCTGGTACGACGGAAGCCCCGAAATCCTCGCCGGCATCACCGACGACCAGCAGGTCCGGCTGCTGGCGGACAAGAAGCTCGACGTCGTGATGCGGTGGTCCGACGGCAAGGCCGCGCTTGCGGCATTGCAGACGTGCCACGACGACCTGCTCAAAAGCTGGGGCGCCAATATCGCCGAAATCCGCGCGCTGAAGGTGCAGCCGCAACCCATCGGTTCGCCGGGCCGCTGGGCCACCAACGCGGACTATCCGATGCGCGAGATGCATCGCGAAATCCAGGGCACGGTGACCTTCCAGCTCAAGCTCGACGCCACCGGCGCGGTCGAGAATTGCCTGATCCTGCTCAGTAGCGATTCGGCGGTGCTCGACGAGCAATCGTGCAAGCTGATGCGCCAGCGCGCGAAATTCAAACCCGCGCGCGACGCCAACGACAAGCCGGTGACGAGTTTCTACGTCAACCGCATCCGCTGGCAGATCCCGAAATAAACGCCGTTCACCCCGCGCGTTCGCGCCCGCGCTCCATCACCGCCTGCCGTCGCGCCTCGACTTCGTCGGCGCTGACCGCGCGGTTCGCCGCCGACGATCGTTCGGCCTCCAGCGCCATCGCTTCGCCGAACGGCAGCGCATAGCCGTCGTCGATCAGCGCCTTGTAGGCGCGCACCATGCCGGAATCGGCGCTCGCGATATCGCGCGCCAGCGCCTGCGCGGCGGGGAGCAGTTCGCCCGGCGCGACGACGCGGTTGACGAGCCCCCAGGCGCACGCCGTGTCGGCATCGAGGAAATTGCCCGTCAGCGACAATTCCTTGGCGCGCGAAATGCCGATCAGCCGCGGCAGTTTCTGCGACAGCCCCCAGCCGGGCATCACCCCGACGCGCGCATGGGTGTCGGCAAAGCGCGCATTGGTCGAGGCGATGCGGATGTCGCACGCCAGCGCGACCTCGAACCCGCCGGTGATCGCGACGCCATTGATCGCCCCGATCACCGGCTGCGGGCACAGCTCGATCGCCTTGACCGGATTCTCGTCGGCGGCGGTCGCATTGGCGGCGCCGAGGTTGCTCGTGTCGGCGCCGAGTTCCTTGAGGTCGAGTCCGGCGGTAAAGGCGCGTGTCCCCGCCCCGGTCAGCACGATCGCACGGATGCCCTCATCGGCGGCGACCGCGCGCATCGCGGCGGCGAGGTCGGCGCGCAGCGCCTTCGACAGCGCGTTCATCGCTTCGGGACGGTTGAGGGTGATGGTGGCGACGGCATCGTCGCGGGTGATGAGGACGAGGGACATCAGCCGATTTCTCCGTAAGAGGCATAATCCTCCACATGCGCATTGGAGCGGCGAAAGCTGGTGAAGCTCATGCTCGCCGACAGGTCGAGCGCCTCGACCTGGTGCCACCAGCCGACGGGGAGGAACACCGCCTCGCCGGGACCGATGATCGTTTCGAGCACCGGCGGCGTATCGGCATCGCCCTCGCCCGGCGGCAGCGCCTCATTGCCCCAGTCGGAAAAGCAGTGCTGGCTGTTCCGCATCCGCGCAAAGGCCCAGGGCGGCGCCATCCGCACACGCTTGCGGCCCAGCACCTGCACCAGCAGATTGTTGGTGAGGTCGTGGTGCCAGGGGGTGAGCGTCCCCCTCGGCCCCAGCCAGAAAAAGCCGTCGCGCGGCCGCGGATCGAGCAAGGCGATCGGCGCCATATCGTCCCACAAAGGGGGCCAGCGCCGCGGCGTTGGTGCCGCTGTTGTAGGCGGTGAGATAGACGTCGTTGCTCGGCTCGTCCTTGCGGAGCCAATCGATCATTTCGCCGAAGCGCACGCGGCGGCGGTGATCGTCCTTGGCGACTTCGTAATCGGGGTCGCGCTCGCGCTCGACCTGCGCCTCGACGACGGCATCGCCCGCGACCGCGGCGAAATGGTCGAGCGACCAGCGGGCGAGCGCGGGCCAATGATCGATCAGCCCGGTCAGCCTGGCGGGGCGGTTAGCCTCATAATGATATCGATAGAAGAAGCCGGGGTCGGGCTTGTCCAGCGTGTCGAGCGCGAAGCCGCCTTCGGCCTCGAAAGCGAGGCGCCGCTGGTTCGCAAACAGCCAGCTCTGCTTCGCCATCCGCGCCGCCTGCCGCCGCAGCATCGCCGCCATCGGGTCCTTGCCGAGGCGGTCGATCTCGTACTTCGCCGACGCCGCCGACACGCCCGCCGCGACGAGCCGTGCGAGCAGCGCGGCATCATCGTCCCCGGCGGCGAGCCCTTCGGCGAGCAGCGCGCGTTTGTCGGCCTGGGCCATGGCGAAATCTCCTGCGACGGCCCAAGGCTATGCCGATGACAGGAAGATGACAATCAGTCGCCGACCGGTCCTCGATAGTCCGGCCCGTACACCGCGGCGCGGAAATCGCGGTGGAGCGTGCCGTCATAGGGCACGGTCTGGACGAAAAAGACCGCGGTCAGCCGGTTGGCGGGATCGACCCAGAACAATGTCGAGGCCATGCCGTCCCAGAAATATTCCCCCGTCGCACCGCGGCTCTCCGCGGCGGTCAGCGGCTGGCCCTTGCGCACCGCGAAGTCGAACCCGAAACCGACATGGCCCTTGCTCGGCAGCCACGAGCGCTCGCCGATCGCGGGATCGAGCTGGTCGCTCGCCATCAGGCGGACGGTCGAGGGTTTGAGGATACGCTCGCCGTCCAGTTGCCCGTCGTTGAGCAGCATGCGCGCGAAACGCTGATAATCGTCGAGCGTCGAAGCAAGACCGAAGCCGCCGGGGGTCAGCTTGTGATCCTGGAAATTCAGCACCCGCGCGGTCGCGGCGTCCTGCTGCACCATCCTGCAGTCCTTCTTCTCGTACATGGCGGCGAAGCGCGGCAGCCGCGCATCGGGCTGGCGCCACGCGGTCTCGGTCATCTTCAGCGGTTCGAAGATATGCGCGCGGACATAATCGGCGAAGGGCTGGCCCGACAGTTTCTCGACCAGCGCCGCCTGCATATCGACCGCGATGCTATAGTCCCACTGCGTTCCGGGCTGGTACAGCAGCGGCACCGTCGCAAGGCGGCGGCTTGCTTCGGCCAGGTCAATGTCGAGCGCCAGCGGCGCGGCGGCGACATAAGCGTCATGCGCCGGCTGTCGGCCCGGCGCCATAAGCGAATCCTGCGGTGTGGCGCAGGATATCGCGGATGGTGATCGGCCGGTCAGCAGGCACATAGCGCGGCTGCCCCGCATCGTCCTTCCCCGCATAGACGCGCATGTTCGCATATTCGGGGAGATATTTCGCCAGCGGATCGTCGAGGCGGAACTTGCCCGCCTCCCAAAGCTGCATGAGCGCGACGCCGGTCACCGGCTTGGTCATCGAATAGATTTGCGCGATCGTGTCGCGGGCCATCGGGCGGTTCGCGGCGCGGTCGGCGAACCCCGCGCTGCCATAATAGACCTCGCGCCCGTCCTGCCACACCAGCGCCGAAACGCCACCGGCGCGATCGCTGGCGATCATCTGCGCCAGCGCCGCGTCGATGCGTTGCTTGTCGATCACCAGTGTTTGAGCCGCTGCGGAGGGTTTCGCGGCGATCGATGCGGGAAGGATTAGCGGCGCCAAGACCAGTGCCAGCGCGACAGTCAACTTACGCATCCGATCTCTCCCTGTTCGTATCCCCGCGAAGGCGGGGACCCATCTCCGGACGTCGCAACATGCCACCGGCAGAAGATGGGCTCCCGCCTTCGCGGGAGCCCAGGCGCTTTTATTTTTCGGTCTTGCTTGTACCTTCTGACCGCCAAAGAAAAAGGGCGGCCCCACCGGGACCGCCCTCTTGCATTCCTATTCGTGACCGAAGATCAGATCTTGCCGGTCAGTTCCGGCACTGCCGAGAACAGATCGGCGACGAGGCCGAAGTCGGCGACCTGGAAGATCGGCGCGTCCTCGTCCTTGTTGATCGCGACGATGGTCTTCGAATCCTTCATTCCGGCAAGGTGCTGGATCGCGCCCGAGATGCCGATCGCGAAGTAAACCTCCGGCGCGACGATCTTGCCCGTCTGGCCGACCTGATAGTCGTTGGGAACATAACCCGCGTCGACCGCGGCGCGGCTGGCGCCGAGCGCGGCGCCCAGCTTGTCGGCGAACGGCACGATGACTTCCTCGTACTTCTCGCTCGACCCCAGCGCGCGGCCGCCCGACACGATGATCTTCGCCGAGGTGAGCTCGGGACGATCCTGCTTGGCGATCTCGGCACCGACGAAGCTCGAAAGGCCGGCGTCGCCGCCCGCCGAGACGGCTTCCACGGTGCCCGAACCGCCGGTGCTGGCAGCCTTTTCGAAGGCGGTGCCGCGGACGGTGAGGACCAGCTTCGGATCCGAGCTTTCGACCGTCGCGATCGCATTGCCGGCGTAGATCGGGCGGGTGAAGCTCTTCTCGCCCTCGACCGACAGGATCTCGCTGATCTGCATGACGTCGAGCAAGGCGGCGACGCGCGGCGCGATATTCTTGCCCGTGGTCGTCGCGGGCGCGAGGAACGCATCATGGCTGGCCATCAGATCGGCGATCAGCGGCGCGACATTTTCGGGCAGGTTGTGACCGAAGGCGGCATTGTCGGCGACATGCACCTTGCCGACGCCGGCGATCTGCGCCGCGGCCTTGGCGACGCCGTCGACGCCCTCGCCGGCGACGAGCAGATGGACTTCGCCGAGCTTCGAGGCGGCGGTGACCACCGCGAGCGTGGCGTCCTTGACGGCGCTGCCGTCATGTTCGACCCAAACCAGAGTTTTCATATCTAGACTTCCTCTAATCCGTTCGGGCTGAGCCTGTCGAAGCCCTGCCCTTTCTTTCGACGTTTCCCGAAAAAGAACAGCCCTTCGACAAGCTCAGGGCGAACGGGGGTGGAGTGACTTAGCTGTGGACGCCAATCGCCTTGAGCTTGGCAACCAGTTCATCGACATCGGCGACCTTGACGCCGGCCGAGCGGGCGGCGGGTTCGCCGACCTTGACCACCTTCACCCGCGGGGTCGTGTCGACGCCGTAATCGGCGGGGGTCTTGGCATCGAGCGGCTTAGACTTCGCCTTCATGATGTTCGGCAGCGAGGCATAGCGCGGCTCGTTGAGGCGAAGATCGGTGGTGACGATCGCGGGAAGCTTCAGCTTCACCGTCTCGAGACCGCCGTCGACCTCGCGCGTCACATTGACGCTGTCGCCCTCGACATTGACGGCGCTGGCAAAGGTGCCCTGCGCCCAGCCGGTGAGCGCGGCGAGCATCTGGCCGGTCTGGTTGTTGTCGTCGTCGATCGCCTGCTTGCCGAGGATGACAAGGCCTGGCTGCTCGGCGTCGGCGATCGCCTTCAGAATCTTGGCGATCGCGAGCGGTTCGACCGCATCATCGGTCTGCACCAGGATCGCGCGGTCGGCGCCCATCGCCAGCGCGGTGCGCAGCGTTTCCTGCGCCTTGGCCGGGCCGACGCTAACCGCGACGATCTCGGTCGCGACGCCCTTTTCCTTGAGGCGGATCGCTTCCTCGACACCGATCTCGTCGAACGGGTTCATCGACATCTTCACATTCGCCAGGTCTACGCCCGTGCCGTCGGACTTCACCCGCGGCTTCACGTTGTAATCGAGCACCCGCTTCACGGGGACGAGGATTTTCATGGACTAAAAGCTCCTCTCAAAAATTGTGCACCGCGCCATAATTGGCGTTTACGTAAACGTCAACCAGCAGTCCCCTAAACCCCTTCTCCCTTGACGGGAGAAGGATAGGGAGCCTTATCGCCGCAGGCGATTAGGCGGACTTGGATGAGGGTGGGCGGCGCCTTGGCGCCGCGCGAGCCCGTGGCTCGCAACCCCTCACCCAGCTTCGACTAGGCGGCGAGCCGCCAAGTCTTCGCAACCCTCTCCCGCAAGGGGAGAGGGGTAGACTTCAATCACGCCGCCTTCTTGACCTCGGCGACGATCTTCTTGGCCGCATCGCCCAGATCGTTGGCGGCGACGATCGGCAGGCCCGAATTGGCCAGGATATCCTTGCCCTCCTGGACGTTGGTGCCTTCGAGGCGGACGACCAGCGGCACCGACAGATTCACTTCCTTCGCCGCCGCGACGATGCCGTCGGCGATGATGTCGCACTTCATGATACCGCCGAAGATGTTGACGAGGATGCCCTTCACGGCGGGGTCCTTGAGGATGATCTTGAACGCCGCGGTGACCTTTTCCTTGCTGGCGCCGCCGCCGACGTCGAGGAAATTGGCGGGGAATTCGCCGTTCAACTTGATGATGTCCATCGTCGCCATCGCGAGGCTTGGCTGCCATTGACCATGCAGCCGATGTTGCCGTCGAGCTTGATATAGGCGAGGTCATATTCCGACGCCTCGACCTCGGCCGGGTCTTCCTCGGTCAGGTCGCGCAGCTCGGCGATATCCTTGTGGCGGAACATCGCATTGCCGTCGAAGCCGAGCTTGGCGTCGAGGACGAGCAGCTCGTCGCCGTTGGCGCCTTCGCAAACCGCGAGCGGATTGATCTCGATCTGCTCGGCGTCGGTCGCGAGGAAGGCGTCATAAAGGCCCGACAGGACCTTGGCCGCCTGCTTGGCGAGGTCGCCCGACAGGCCGAGCGCCGCGGCGACGCTGCGCCCGTGATGCGGCATCAGGCCGGTCGCCGGGTCGACGGTGATGGTGTGGATCTTTTCCGGCGTGTCGTGCGCGACGGTTTCGATGTCCATGCCGCCCTCGGTCGAGGCGACGACCGCGATGCGGCTGGTGGCGCGGTCGACGAGCAGGGCGAGATAATATTCCTTTTTGATGTCGGCGCCGTCGGTGATGTAGAGGCGGTTGACCTGCTTGCCCGCTTCGCCGGTCTGGATCGTCACCAGCGTGTTGCCGAGCATTTCGCGCGCGTGGCTCTCGACTTCCTCGAGCGTCTTGGCGAGGCGGACGCCGCCCTTCGCGTCGGGGCCGAGTTCCTTGAACTTGCCCTTGCCGCGGCCGCCCGCGTGGATTTGCGACTTCACGACATAGAGCGGGCCGGGGAGCTGCTTCGCGGCTTCGACCGCTTCCTCGACACTCATCGCGGCGATGCCCTTGGGGATCGCAACGCCAAATTTCGCGAGCAGTTCTTTCGCCTGATATTCGTGGATGTTCATGGGGTCTGCCGGGCCTTTCGACTCTGGAGCGGGAGAAGATCGGCGCCGCCTAAGCACAAGTTAGGCGGCGTGGCTACCCCTGCGGCAACAAGAGATTCTATCGGCGAAAGCCGACGGCCTTTCCGTCAGCGCAAAGCGCAGATCGCCGCCGAGCTGGTCGACACCGCCAGGATCTCCGCATCCTTCAGCGCGCGCACCTTGTGCAGGAACTGGTCGAGCGACAGGTCGGTGATCCGCTTGTCCTTCAGGCTGCCGAGTGCCGACAGGCGGCGGAGCTGAAGCAGCGACAGCCGGTCGACCATGCGCTCGGCCATGCACGCCGACATCGCTTCCGAAAGCCCGGCATTGTGGAGGCCGTTGCGCAGCCGCGTCTCGGGCGTCGCGCAGCCGGCGAGCGCCAGCGCGGCGGCAGCCGGCACGAACAGCCATTTCTTCATCGCCTTACCTTCCATGAAATTCCGCGACCGCGCGCGACACCGACTGCATCGTCGCCATCCGGGCGGGCACCGGCGAGCTGGCCTCGCCCATCAGCACGACGATCGCATAGCGCGTGCCGTCGGGCGCGGTCGCGATGCCGATGTCGTTATAGCCGATGGTCATGCCCTTGTAATCCTGCCCGGTGCCGGTCTTGTGCAGGAAGGTCCAGCCGGCGGGCAGTCCGGCCTTGAGCCGCTGCGGCCCGCTCTTGGTCCGCGTCATCACGCCGAGCAGAAATTGCGTCGATTCGGGCGAGAGCAAGGTCCCGCGCGCCAGCCGGCCGAGCGCGCCGGCGATCGCCGCCGGGCTGGCGCCGTCGGGCGGATCGGCGCGATAGGCGTCCATCGCCGCCTTGCGCGTCGCTTCGGGCAGCGCGGCGCGCGCCGTCTGGAAATTGCGCGCGATCGAATAGCTCTGCTGCCACTTCAGCCCCGCGGCGCCGGCCTGGAGCAGCCGCTCGCCGGGGCCGAACCGAATGGCGCCCAGATCCTTCTTGCGGATGAAGGCGCGCACCGCGTCGGGACCGCCGACGGTCCGCAGCAGGCTGTCGTTCGCGGTATTGTCGCTCTGGGTGATCGCCGTTTCGATCAGTTCGCGGACGGTCATCGTCACCGAACCCGCGGCGCGGACGCGGTCGGCGAGCGGCTGGTGGAACAGGGTCAGATCCTCGGGGCCGATGCGGACTTTCTGGTCCATGCTGAGCTGGCCGTTGTCGACCGCGTCGAGCACGGTGAGCGTCACCCACAGCTTCGACACGCTCTGCTGCGGGAACAGTTCGTTGCCGCGCTGCGTCAGCAGCCATTCGCCGTCGATACGCTGCACCGCGATGCCGGTCTTGCCCGGAAACGCCTTCCATATCTGGAACAGCCGGTCGTCGAGACCCGGTGGCGGACGACGGAAACCGGGGTCGGCGGGGATTTGCGGCGCGGGCGTGGCGGCGTGCACCGGGGCCCCGATCGGAACGGTGACCGATTCCGTAGAACCGCGTACCGGCGCCAGCTGCGCGCGCGGCGTCGGTACGACCGCGGCGCTGCTGACGCACCCCGCCAGCACCGCCGAACCCATCACCATGGCAAGCACCGGCTTGCCCGAAACCTCAAATGTCATGCGAATCCCGACACGGCTCTCGACCGCCATTCCATCCCCCGGCCCGAATTGGCCGGTGGCGACCGTCCCGCAGCAGGCCGGCACGGGCCAGCCCTTTGCGACGAACGATTCCCTGCGCACGATAAGGCGCGGAACCTGTCGCCGCGATTAAGGGGCCGGGGTCGCCCGGATCCTGTCGGGGAAGAAGCGCTTGAGCGCCGCGACCCTGGGCGCGTCCCAGCGGACAATATAGCCGTGGGCGGGATTCCGCTTCATGAAATCCTGATGATAGGCCTCGGCCGGATAGAAGGTCTTGTAAGCCTCGATCGGCACGACGATCGGCCTGGCGAAATATTTGCCCTTGCCGATCTGCGCCAGATAGGCGGTCGCGACCTGTCGCTGGGTCGCGTCCATCGGCACGATCGCCGCGCGATATTGCGGACCGACGTCGGGCCCCTGGCGGTTCCTGAGCGTCGGGTCGGCGCCGACCGAAAAGAGGATGCGCAGCAAGGTGCCGTAGCTGACCTGGCCGGGATCATAGACGATGCGCACCGCCTCCGCATGGCCCGACTTGCCGTCGTGGGTCAGCTCGTATCTGGCGGTCGCCTTGCTGCCGCCATGATAGCCCGATTCGACCGAAATCACGCCCTTGACGTTCTGGAACACCCCTTCGATGCCCCAGAAACAGCCGCGCGACGAGCACCGCGGTTGCGCGTTTCGCTTTGACCGCGGGATCGAGCGCCGCGGCGGGCAGCTTGATCGCGGTCTCCGCACTCGCGGGCGCCGAGCGCGCATTGCGCGACCACGGCCGCGGCCAGCAACGCGCCGAATGCGCGCCGCACAGTCACAGCGCCATCGCGAGCGCCGGCTGCTGCGTCATCACGAAGACGGCGCCGATCGCGAAACCGGCGAGCATGGTCGGAAACCAGTCGGAGCGGAGCATGGAGAGCATCTTTGGGTCCTGTCATGTCTTCTGTTCGTGGCCGAAGCCCGATGGGTTGCACCGAAGGATATGACGCGCCCCGAGCCGTCCGTCAGTGACGGCGATCACCCTTAGGCGGCAGGCCTTACTTTCCGGTGAACCGGGTGGTTGTGCGGGGTTCAGCTTACCCCCTCCCGCAAGCGGGAGGGGAGCAGGGTCAGCTCAACGCCGCGCAGGCCTGCTGGATGCGCACGCAGGCTTCCTTCAGCACCGCTTCCGATGTCGCATAGGAAACGCGGAACAGCCGGCGACAGGCCGAACGCGCCGCCATGCACCGCCGCGACGCGCGCCGAATCGAGGAAATAGTCGATCAACGCCTCGTCCGTATCGATGACATGGCCCGAGGGGGTCTTCTTGCCCATGCAGTCCGACGCGTCGGGATAGACATAGAAGGCGCCGTCGGGCACCGGGCAGCTCAGCCCCGGCGCGTCGTTGAGCATCGCGACGACCACGTCGCGGCGCTTGCGGAACGCGGCGTTGCGGTCGTCGAGGAACTGCTGCGGCCCGCCCAATGCGGCGGCGGCGGCCGCCTGCGCGATCGAACAGGGGTTCGAGGTCGATTGCGACTGCAATTTGCCCATCGCCTTGATGATCCACAGCCGGCCCGCCCGCATAGCCGATGCGCCAGCCGGTCATCGCATAGGCCTTCGAACAGCCGTTCACGGTCAGGATGCGGTCGGCGAGGTCGGGGCAACGCTGCGCGAAGGTGGTGAAGGCGAAATCGGCGTACCAGACATGCTCGTACATATCGTCGGTCATCACCATGACGTGCGGATGGCGGCGGATCACCTCGCCCAGTGCGTCGAGTTCCTCGCCCGAATAGGCGGCGCCCGAGGGGTTCGACGGCGAGTTGAACATGACCCAGCGCGTCTTCCGGGTGATCGCCTTGTCGAGCTGTTCGGGGGTGATCTTGTAGCCCTGCGCCGCGGTGCCCTCGACGATCACCGGCGTGCCGCCGGCGAAGGCGACGATATCGGGGTAGCTGACCCAATAGGGCGCGGGGATGATCACCTCATCGCCCGGGTCGACCGTCGCGACGAGCGCGTTGAACAAAGTATGCTTGCCGCCGACATTGACCGTGATCTGGTCGAGCCCATAGTCGAGCCCGTTGTCGCGGCGGAACTTGCCGCGGATCGCTTCCTTCAGCGCGACGGTGCCGTCGACGAGCGTATATTTGGTCTGGCCGTTCCGGATCGCTTCGATCGCGGCTTCCTTGACGAAGTCCGGCGTGTCGAAATCGGGTTCGCCCGCCGACAGACCGATGACATCGACGCCCTCGGCTTTCAGCCTGGTCACCCGCGCGGTCATCGCCAGCGTCGCCGACGGCTGGATGCGGTTGAGGGCGGCGGAGACATGGGGCTTCAGCGACATGGTGCGGCTTTCCGTGGCTTGCGCGGACAGATAGTGAATTGGCAGGAAATTGCGCGGGGCCGCGCCTAAAGCCTCGTTCCGCAAATCGCAACCCGATGTGCGGATAATTTACCTATGCGGGCGAATATTTTCCCGGGTTCAGTCCGCCGCGTCCGCAAGTCGCGCCGGGATGAGCCCGCGCAGCGAATTGCCGATGAAGAAACCGTCCGCCAGATCGGCGACGCGCAGGTGCGATTCGACCGCGCGGCCCTTTTCGATCAGCTCGGCGCGCAGCACGCCGGGGAGCAGCCCGAGCGACAGCGGCGGGGTGAGCAGCACGCCCTCGCGCTCGACGAAGATATTGCTCCAGCTTCCCTCGGTCACGAAACCCGGCTCGTCGACGAACACCACCTCGGCGGTGCCCGCCCCGGCGCGCGCCTCGTCATAGGCGGCGCGCAGGCTGGTCTTGTGCGCGAGGCGGAAGTCGTCCGCCGCCATCGGCGCCGGGCGAACCGCCACCGGGACCGGCAGTTCGGCAAGGCGCGGCAGCGGCGACACCTCGATCGCCAGCGCCCCCGACGCCGCCAGCCGCATCCGCACCCGCGCCGCGCTGCGCAGGCGAAAGGTCGCGGACTGCAGGCTGTTGCGCGCGCCGTGCCGGTCGAAGGCGAAGCCCAGCACCGCCGCGCTCGCCTTCAACCGCGCGAGATGCCCCTCGAGCCGCTGCACGCCTTCGACCGGGTCGAAATGCATCGTCTCGATGAGGTCGAAACTCTCGCGCGCTGCCCCCACAAATTCCCCCTTGGCCAGACATTCCTGCCATTCCTCGGCCGAGCAGGCTGTCGGCGACGATGCCCGATCCCAGTCCCAGCGTGGCGCGAATCGGCAAATCCTGCAAGCCGGTTGACGGGGGAAACAGCAGCGTGCGGATCGCGACATTGAACGCCGCATCGCCGCCGGGTTCGATGAAGCCGATCGACCCGGTGTAGAGGCCGCGCGCGTCCACCTCCAGTTCGTCGATGATCTCCATCGCGCGCACCTTGGGCGCGCCGGTGATCGAGCCGCAGGGAAAGGCGGCGCGCAGCACGTCGACCGCGCCCTTGTCCGCGGGCAGGGTCGCGGTGACGTCGGACACGAGCTGGTGGATCGTCGGAAAGCTTTCGACGCGAAACAGGTCGGGCACCGCGACCGACCCTGGCACCGCCACCCGCGACAGGTCGTTGCGGATCAGGTCGACGATCATCAGATTTTCGGCGCGCTGCTTGGGGTCGGCCGCCAGCGTGCGCGCCGCCGCCGCGTCGGCTTCGGCGTCGGCGAGCCGCGCCGCGGTCCCCTTCATCGGCCGCGCGATCGCCTCGCGCCCGCGCAGCGCGAAGAAGAGTTCGGGCGACAGCGACGCGATCGCCTGGCTCCCCGTCCAGATGAAGCCGCCATAGCCGGCGCGCGCCGTCCGCCGCAGCCGCGCATAGACCGCCAGCGGATTGCCGAGCAAAGGCACCGAGGCGCGAAAGGTCAGGTTCGCCTGATAGATATCGCCGGCGCGGATATAGGCCAGAACCGCCTCGACCGCCGCCTCATAATCGGCACGCGGCACGCCGGGCTCGACGGCGCCGATCCAGCTCGCCGCCGGATGGGGGAGCCGCGCCGAGCACCGCGTCGGCGGCGATCCGCTCGACGCGCTCGAACAGGGCGAACCAGCCGAGCGGCGATCCGGTCGCGGCGGGCGCCGCGCCGCGCCACGCCGGCGCCAGCCCCTTGCCGCTCTCGTAAGCGAGATAGCCCGCCGCGTGCAGCCCGCGCGCCGCCGCCGCCTCGACCGCGTCGAGGAGGCGCGGAATGTCCGCCGCGTCGTCGGCGCGCAGGACCTCCACCGGATCGCGGAACAGCCGCGCCGGCACCGCACCCTCGGCGCGCGCATCGTCGAGCAGCACGAAGGGCGCGCATCCCGCGCCGGGAATCGGCAAGACGGTCGCTTCGCTCATCCCCGAACGGCGGGTCGGCCCCGCGCCGCGATCAGCGGTCGCGTTTCATGCGGAAGGTGCGCCCGCCTTCGATGGTCGCGAAATAGCTGCCCATCGTCGCGGTCTTGATCTTGACCTTCTGCCCCGGCTTGGGCTGGCGCGGCAGCTTGGTGGTGTCGATCTGCACCCACACCGCATCATCCTCCATCACCAGCGTATATTTGCCCGACCGGTCCATGCTCACTGCGCGGATCGTCGTTTCGATTTCCTTGATCTCGTCCTCGTCGCCGCCGAAGATTCCGCCGAGCTTCGGAAAGGAGAAGCCGAACAGGCCGCGCCGCGTTTTCCTGGCCGTCTCCTTGTCGGTGAAGACGATTTCCTTTGCCTCGTCGGCCGCCGCCAGTTCGCCGACCTCGCGGTCGAAACAGGCGAGGCGTGCGGAGGAGTCGGCGATGTCGCGGCAGGCATAGAGTTCCTGGATCTGCGCCGGAAGCGGTGGCGGCGCCTTGTCCCTGGCGGCGGCGGGAGTCCCGGCGGCGATGGCGAAAATGGCGAGCGGCGCGATCAGCCGGACGGACGGATGCAGCATCGAAACCCCCTGAAACGGAAACCGCCCCTGCCTAGCCGCGCCGCCGTCCCGCTGCAAGCCGCACCGGTTGCGGCGGCGGCCTGCTTACCCTAGTGTCAGGAAGTCCCCACCCCCGAAAGGACGTGTCATTCCAATGGATAGCGGCTTCTCCTGGTCGACCAACTACAACCACCCGACGCCATGGGATCAGGATTTCCCGCCGCTCTCGCTCCCCGACATGCTCGCCGCCAGCGTCGCGCGAAAGGGCGACGCGGCGATGCTCGACTTCATGGGCCGCCGCTTCGGCTACAGCGAGGTCGCCCGCGGCGTCGCCCGCGTCGCCAGGGGGCTGCAGCAGCGCGGCGTCGGCAAGGGCACGCGCGTCGGCCTCTTCCTTCCCAACGTCCCCCATTATGTCGCGGCCTATTACGGCGCGCTCGCCGCCGGGGCGACGGTGGTCAATTTCTCGCCGCTCTACACCGCCGCCGAGCTGGAGGCGCAGGTCGAGGATTCGGGCACCGACATCCTCTTCACGATGAGCGCGGCGGCGCTGCTGCCTACCGCGCTGCGCGTGCTCGAGGAATCGAGCCTCGGGCAGCTGATCGTCGGGTCGGTCGCGGGGGCGCTGCCCGGCGCCAAGTCGCTGCTGTATCGCATGCTCCGCCGCAAGGAGGTCGCCGCCTTCCCCGACGACGGCCGCGTCACCCGCTTTTCGGCGCTCATCGACAATGACGGGAAACCCGATCCCGTGACGATCGACCCCGAGGCCGACGTCGCGCTGATCCAGTATACCGGCGGCACCACCGGCACCCCCAAGGGCGCGATGCTGACGCACCAGAATCTCACCGCCAACGCGCGGCAGGTCAACAGCATCGACCCCGACACCGGGGCCGACGACCGCATATTGGGCGTCCTCCCCTTCTTCCACGTCTTCGCCAACACCTGCGTGCTCAACCGCACCATCCTCAACGGCGGCATGATCGCGATGCTGCCGCGTTTCGACGCCAAACAGGCGCTGGAGACGATCACCCGCACCCGGGCGACCGCACTGCCCGGCGTGCCGACGATGTACCAGGCGCTGCTCGATCATCCCGACCTTGCGAAGACCGATTTCTCCTCGCTGCGCGTCTGCATCTCGGGCGGGGCGCCGATGCCCGCCGAGCTGCGCGAGAAATTCGTCGCCGCGACCGGCGCCGCGCTCGTCGAGGGCTATGGCCTCACCGAAAGCTCGGGGGTGGTGTCGACCAACCCCTATGACGGCCCGGTCAAGGCGGGGACGATCGGCCAGCCGGTTCCCGCGACGCACATCCGCCTCGTCGACAAGGAGGACCCGATGAAGGACGCCCCGGCGGGCGAGCCCGGCGAGCTGGTGGTCAAGGGGCCGCAGATCATGCGCGGCTACTGGAACCGCCCCGCCGCCGACCCAAAGACCGATGGGGACAGCTTCACCGAGGACGGCTGGCTGCGCACCGGCGACGTCGCGACGATCGACGGCGACGGCTATATCCGCATCGTCGACCGGCTGAAGGACATGATCGCGGTCGGCGGCTTCAAGGTCTATCCGAGCGTGATCGAGGCGCATCTCCACGAGCATCCCGCGGTCAAGGAGGCGATCGTGCTCGGCGTCCCCGACCCCTATCGCGGCGAAAGCCCCAAGGCGTTCGTGACGCTGGAGGACGGTTACGACGTGTCGGGCGAAGCCCTCGCCGCCTGGCTCAACCCGCGGCTCGGCAAGCACGAGCGGGTGAGCGCGGTCGAGGTGCGGGCGAGCCTGCCCAAGACGATGATCGGCAAGCTCGACCGGAAGGCGTTGCGGGCGGAAGAGAGCGCCTAAAGGCTGTCCTGTTCGGGTCGAGTCGCTCATCACCGTAGCCGAAGGTTTCAAGGAAAGAGGAAAAGCGGCAGGAAAGCGCCGAACTTCACGCGCGAATCAGTTTTGCGCACGCCTGTTTTCCGGAAGGGCCGCCATGCGGAATGGCGCGGTCATTGTGCATGGTGCGAGCGCATAGCGGAGCGAAGTCGCGCTTAAGGAGACAAAGGATACGCATGTGCGTGCCGGAAATGTCTCCTTTGTCGCTTTAAGCCTGCCCTGACCATCGTCGAAGGGCCTGCCCTGAGCGTCGTCGAAGGGCCGCAATGCGGCATGGGTGGCCGAAGCGTGCGGTCTGGACGCGGCAAGGAGATCCTGGCGGGTCATCCATCAGCTTGGAGCATAGCGGGATATTTTAGGAAAGGGCTTTCCGGCGACCGTCGAATTTGGGGGTTTTCGCACCTGTCACCGTAATTCTCCTGTCACCGTAATTCTGGTAATTCTGGCAAGCTCATCAGGATGCTCTCATCCTGCTACGTCGTCGTTGATGACGAGAGCACTTATTAGAAAACAGAATTTGAACGATTTTCGTCCAATAGTATATACACAACCAGAAAATATGCACCACATATCGTGAATAATATTGGAAGAATCGGTGATAATTTTAAGAAGATAGACCTAAGGCAAATAGGAACCAATAGAAAAATAAGCGACAATATTCCAACAACGCTATATGAATCTCTATTCGGCCAGATTAAATTAATAGCCAAAATGGACACAAGAGATATTAAAGCTGACAATAAAAAAACAGGCCCACTCATGATCATATCCTATTTGTCCGTCGTCAGAACATTTGGCACAACTCGCGGCGTAAATTAGCGGAGTGCGGGCCTCGTCCTGGGGTTGATATTAAGCGGCGATCTTGCGGTGCAGCAAGCGCCGATGTTCGATGGTCTTCCGTTTGATCCTTTCGCGCTGTTTGACGATGGCATCGGCCCTGCCGAAGTAGGCGTCGGCGGGCGTCACGTTGTTCAGGCTCTCGTGGTAACGTCGGTGGTTATAATGCTCGACGAACGCTTCGATCTGAGCCTCAAGGTCACCGGGCAGGAAGTAATTTTCGAGCAGGATGCGATTCTTGAGGGTCTGATGCCAGCGCTCGATCTTGCCCTGAGTCTGGGGATGCATCGGAGCGCCGCGCACATGGCTCATCTTCCGGGCCTCGATATATTCCGCCAGTTCACCCGCGATGTAGCTCGGGCCATTATCCGACAGCAGCCGAGGCTTGTGCAGCACCGTTGCGCTGTCGCAACCCGAGGCCTCGAGCGCGAGGTCCAGCGTGTCGGTGACATCCTCGGCCCGCATGTTGGTGCACAGCTTCCAGGCGATGATGTAGCGTGAGAAGTCGTCGAGCACGGTCGACAGGTACATCCAGCCCCACCCGATGATCTTGAAGTAGGTGAAGTCGGTCTGCCACATTTCGTTCACCCGCGTGGTCTTGGTGTGGAACTGATCGGCGGCCTTGATCACGATATAGGCCGGGCTGGTGATCAGATCATGGGCCTTCAACAGACGGTAAACCGTGGCTTCCGACACGAAGTAGCGCTTCTCGTCGGTGAAGCGCACCGCCAGTTCGCGCGGTGACAGTTCGCTGTAATCCAGCGCCATCTCGACGATCTGCTGCTGGATATCGTCGCCGATGCGGTTCCACACCCGGCTCGGCGCCGATGGTCGATCTTCCAGCGCCTCCGGCCCGCCTTCGACGAAGCGATCATACCAGCGGTAGAAGGTCCGGCGAGGGATGCCCAGCTGGTCCAGCGTGCGCTTGGCGGGCAGGTGCGACTGCTCGACGATCCGGATGATCTCGAGCTTCTCGGATGCCGGATACCTCATTCGTCGTCGCCCCCATCCGCGATCATGCTTTTTTTGAGCAGGCGGTTTTCCAAGGTCAGGTCGGCAACGCATTCCTTCAGGGCTCGGGCCTCGCGGCGTAGGTCATGCACTTCGCCGGTGGTCGCAGCGCGGGCGGTGTCTCCGGCGAGGCGCCGCTTGCCGGCCTCCATGAACTCCTTCGACCAGGTGTAATACAGGCTCTGGGCGATCCCTTCCTTGCGGCACAGCTCGGCAATGCTGTCCTCGCCGCGCAAGCCTTCCAGCACGATCCGGATCTTGTCTTCGGCCGAGAAGTGCCGACGCGTCGCACGCCGGATGTCCTTCACCACCCGCTCCGCGGGAGCCTTGGGCGGCGATTTTTTTAAGGAGGATTTGGGCTTCATCTTCGTTCCTTCGTCACTACGACGAAGCCCAAATCCTCCTTAAATCACAACCTCAAATCTGTGCCATTGGCGCTGACGGCGGACAACCCTCGCCGGGAAGCAGCCTAGAATTACGGGGACAGAGAATTACGGGGACAGGTGCGAAAACCCCTAATTAGAGTTTAGGGGTTATTGCACCTGTCACCATAATCCCAGTAAACGGTCACCGTAATCTGTCACCGTAATCTCCGACTGTCAGCTTATTCCCGTTCCCCGGCGAAGGCCGGGGTCCAGAGCAGTAGAACGCTGGCGCTGCGTTGTTACGCTCTGGACCCCGGCCTTCGCCGGGGATCAGCTAAGATATGTTCGTCACCGCCCGAAACCGGCTTCGTCGCATAAGAAATCGCCGATGAGACATTGTAACCTTTGTCATGATATGCCATATCCGGCCCGAGCAATTGCCCCAACGGAGAATCGGGTGACCGACGTCGCCAAGCCTGCCCCTGTCCTGTCGCGCCTCGGCGCGGTGGTTCGGGCTGCGCGCGATTCGCGGCCGTTGACCTCGCTCAGCGGCGACCAGCTGGCGATGGGGCTGTCGGGGCTGTGCCTCGTCCATTGCCTTGCGACCACGGTCTTCGTCGCCTCGCTCGCTTCGGTCGGCGGGGTGTTTCTCGACAATCATCTGTTCCACGAGGTCGGGCTGGTCATCGCGATCGGCTTCGCGCTCGTCACATTGGTGTCGGGCGTGCTCAGCCACGGCTATCTGATGCCCTTCGGCGTCGGCAGCTTCGGGCTCGGCATGATGGCGGGGGCGCTGTCGCGGCCGCACGACGGCAGCGAAGTGCTCGCGACGATGATCGGCGTCGCCGTCGTCGCGCTCGGCCACGACCTCAACCGCCGCGCGCGGCGCTAGCGCCGGCGCCATAACGGACCGGTCCGCCGCTTGCGGGCACCCGGCAAACCGCCTACATTGTCCCGTACAGGGGCTGAATGCGCGACCTGCCGCGCCAGAGGAAACGCCAATGGGCAAGCATGACCATCCGCACGTCGAGGCCAGCGGCGCCTCGCTCGCCAGCGCGGCGCAGAGCGCGCTCGAAGCGGCGGGCGAGGCCTGGACCGACATGCGCGCGCAGATTTTCGACGCCGTCGCCGAAATCGGCAAGCCCGCGAGCGCCTATGAAATCGCCGACATCGTGTCGCGGAAGCGGGGCAAGCGCGTTGCGCCCAACAGCGTCTATCGCATCCTCGACCTGTTCGTCGCCAACAACCTCGTCCGCCGGGTCGAGAGCGCCAACGCCTTCGTCGCGAACAGCCACCCCGGCTGCCTGCACGACTGCATCTTCCTGATCTGCGACAGCTGCGGCAGCGCGGTGCACATCGACAACGACACATTATCCGACGGCGTGCGCGCCGCGGCCGGCGCGACCGGCTTCGCCGCCGAACGCCCGGTGATCGAAGTGCGCGGCAAATGCGCCGAGTGCCAATAGGCGCGACGACGCCGGGCCGGTAAATGGCGGGCGGATTTCACGGCTGGATCGAGGCCCAGCGCACCGGCCCGCCCGCGCCGACCCCCTGGTGGTATGCGGCCTTCATCCTCGGCCTGTTCACGCTGATCTTCGGCCTCCATCTGGGGCAGGTCTTTCCGGCCGGGGCCGCGGCGATCCATCCCGGGTACGGCACGCCCGTCATCGCCTTCGAATTCGCCCGCGGCGAGGCCGACCTGCTCGCGGTCTTCGGTGCCGAGGGCGACCCGCTGCAGGTCGCGCGGCTCGCGGCGATGCGCGCGGGCAACGAGCAGGACTATGTCTTCATGCTGCTCTATGGCGCCTTTCTCGCCAGCGGCTGCTACGCGCTGTGGCGCGAGTTGCGCCTGCGCTGGCTGCTCGCCGCCGTCGCGCTGCCGGTCTTCGCCGCGCTCTGCGACGCCTATGAAAACTGGCTGTTGCTCGACATCCAGGCGGCCTTCACGCTCGGCGACTATTCGCCCGCAATGGCCAAGCCTGCCCTGGCCCGTCGCGGCCAAGTTCCTCGCGCTGACCGCGACCAACATCGCCGTCGGCACCGCGCTGGCGCAGATGGGGCGCGGCTGGCGGTTCGCCGGCACGTTGATCCTCATCCCCTGCCTCGCGACCGTGATGGCGCTGATCGCCCCCGCCGCCTTCGGCTGGACGCTGACCGCGGCGATCGGCGCCGGGTGGCTCGGCCTGCTCGTCACCGCCGCGATCGGCAGCTGGCACGCGCTCGGCCGGGGCCAGCCGCTCGTCGATTTCGAACCCGGCGCGCCGCAGCGCCGCGAGCCCCCGCGGCCCGAACCCGAAGTCTCGCTCGCCCCCGGCCGCCATGCGGCATTTCGGGCGCCGCGGGGACGATCGCGGCATCTAACCCCTTTTCGTGGCGGACGGCGGGGCCTAGGGGAGTCGCAATTCCTGCGAAAAGGGGGCTGCACATGACCGTCACGATCCGCGAAGAGGACCTCGTCGAAACCATCGCCGACGCGCTCCAGTACATCAGCTATTTCCACCCGATGGACTATATCCGCGCGCTCGCCGCCGCCTATGAGCGCGAGGTGTCGCCCGCCGCGAAGGACGCGATGGCGCAGATATTGTCGAACAGCCGCCTGTGCGCCGAGGGGCACCGCCCGATCTGCCAGGACACCGGCATCGTCACCGTCTTCGTCAAATGGGGCATGGAGTGCAAGCTCGACTCCCCCCGCAGCCTGCAGCAGGTCGTCGACGAGGGCGTGCGCCGCGCCTATCTCCACCCCGACAACAAGCTGCGCGCCTCGATCCTCGCCGACCCGGCGTTCAGCCGCGTGAACACCAAGGACAACACGCCCTCGGTCCTCAACGTCGAGATGGTGCCGGGCAGCAAGGTCGTGATCGACGTCGCCGCAAAGGGCGGCGGCAGCGAGAACAAGTCGAAGTTCAAGATGATGAACCCCAGCGACAGCATCGTCGACTGGGTGCTCGACATGGTGCCGCAGATGGGCGCCGGCTGGTGCCCGCCGGGCATGCTGGGCATCGGCATCGGCGGCACCGCGGAGAAGGCGATGCTGCTCGCGAAACAGTCGCTGATGGACCCGATCGACATGACCGAGCTGCTCGCGCGCGGCCCGTCGAACCCGACCGAGGAATTGCGCATCGAGCTGTATGAGAAGGTCAACGCGCTCGGCATCGGCGCGCAGGGGCTTGGCGGCCTTGCCACCGTGCTCGACGTCAAGATCGCCGACTGGCCGACGCACGCCGCGTCGAAGCCCGTCGCGATGATCCCGAACTGCGCCGCGACAAGACATGCGCACGTCACGCTCGACGGCAGCGGCCCCGCCTATCTCGAGCCGCCGAAGCTCGACGATTATCCCGCGATCGACTGGGCGCCCGACAAGGCGGCGAAGCGCGTCGACCTCGACACGCTCACCCCCGAGATCGTCGTGGGCTGGGAACAGGGCGACCGCCTGCTCCTCAACGGCAAGATGCTCACCGGCCGCGACGCCGCGCACAAGCGCATCGCCGACATGCTGGCGCGGGGAGAGCAATTGCCGGTCAGCTTCAGGGACCGCGTCATCTATTATGTCGGCCCGGTCGATCCGGTCGGCGAGGAGATCGTCGGCCCCAGCCGGCCCGACGACCGCGACGCGCATGGACAAGTTCATGGACATGATGCTCGAACAGGGCCTGCTCGCCTGCGTCGGCAAGGCCGAGCGCGGCCCCGCCGCAACGCAGGCGATCGCGAAGCACAAGAGCGCCTATCTGATGGCGGTCGGCGGCGCCGCCTATCTGGTCGCGCGCGCGATCAAGGGCAGCGAGGTCGTCGGCTTCGCCGACCTCGGCATGGAGGCGATCTACGAATTCGAGGTGCAGGACTTCCCGGTGACGGTCGCGGTCGACAGCGAGGGCCAGAACGTCCACGTCAATGCGCCGGCGCTGTGGCAGAAACGGATCAAGGACGAGGGGCTGCTGGAGAAGGCCTGATCCGATGAGCAAGGCCAACGGCGACCTGCTGCCCATTCCCTGGCCGCACGGTCGCCATAGCGGTCGTCCTCGGATCGGTCTGCCTCGCCTTCGGCCAGACATTCGGCGCCGTTTTCTTCCTCGGCCTCGTGGCGCTGCTGCTCGCGCTCGCGGGGGCGGTCTACAAGGGCTGGATCCCCGGGCCGCTCGAACGCGCCGGCCAGGTGGCGCGGAAGCAGGGCGTAGCGCGCACCTCCGCGCCCGTGCACCATAAGGGCGCGCTCCCCGAACTGTTGCCCTCGCGCCAGGCTGACGTTCGCCGCGTCGTCCGCGTCATGGCGGAACATGGTGTCTTCGCGCCCGAGGTGCCCGATGCGGCGCTTTTCTATCCGGGTGTCGCCGAGATGGACGAGAGCGTGAAGCCAGACACGATCCTCGCCGCGCTCGGCGAACTCGATTATTATCATCCCGGCACCGACCCGGCGCGCTTCATGGCCAATCTGGTCATGCTCGAATCGGATGCCGAGCAATATCCCGAATATTTGCGCGAACAGATCGCCGATCTCGAACGACTAGCAGGCGGAGCGCTACAGGTATCGGGTATCGCGCCGGACAGCATGCCGTGGCCCGCCGACGAATGGGCAGTGCCAACTCGCGTTGCCATGATCGTCAACGGGGACCCGCTCACATTGACCTATAACGGTCACGTGAAATATGCGAGCACACACATCCAGCACGCGCTCGCGCTCCGGCTCGATGCCGCCAAGGCCGGCCGCCGCTTCGCCTGGCTGTGGACCGATCAGGGCGCATGGATCAGCGCCTTGCCCGACGGCGCGGTCGAGGCGCTGAACGCCGCGCTCAAGCTGACTCCGAAGGGCCGCTGCTGCTGGGAATGGGTCAGCGATGCCGAGCCGGTCGCCGCGGGCGACATCCCCTAATCCGGCCGTTTCACCGGTCAGCACGGCTTTCGATCGCCGTCTGCACGTCCATCGCCTCGTCGCCGGGCTCGCGCGGTGCATATTCGGCGAACGCCGCATAGGCCTCGGCCCAGCGTTCCTCCATGCGCACGACATTATAGGGATGGCTGACGAGGTAGAACCCCGCCTGCCTCCATCTGCGGCACGATCCGCGCGGCGAAGGCGTCGGCGTCCATCGCCGGTTCGGCATGGCGCGTCATGTCGGACTTGACCCAGCCGGGAATGATAACGCCGACCTCGATCGACGCGGGCGCCTCGCCCCGCAGCATGTCCATCAGCCCGAGCACCGCATGTTTGCTCGCCACATAAGCGCCGCCGCCGGTCCGCACCGCGTTGAACAGCGCGTTTTCGGACGCGGTGGCATAGATGGCGGAGGGAAGGCCGTCGGCCCGGAAGCGCCGCCCGAAACTGCGGATGCAGTTCCACACGCCCCAGAAATTGACCTCGAACAGCGCCCGCACCGCGTCGGGGTCGCTGTCGATCACGCTGGTCCGCGGCCCGCCCACGCCCGCATTGGCGATCACCGCGTCAGCGCGGCCATGCGCATCCCAGGCAAAGCCGGCAAGCGCCTCGACCGACGCCGGATCGGTGACGTCGCCGGTGAAGGACAGCGCCTCGACTCCCGAGGCATCGAGCGCCGCCACGGCCTCGGCCAGCTTGTCGGCGCGCGGTTCGCTGATAATCACCCGCGCCCCCGCCGCGCCCAGCCGCTTCGCGAGCGCGAAGCCGATGCCCGTCGCCCCGCCGGTGATGACAACGCTCCTGCCCGCAAAATCCATCGCTCGCCTCCTCGCCCCGGCAAGGCTATGCGCGGCGCGGCGGCGGCGTCAATCGCACACAGGAGGTCCCATGAGCTTCACCCTCACCCCCATCGGCCATATACGCGGCGGGCGCGCCGAGGCGGTCGACGATGATTGGGGCGCCAGCCGGGCGGCCATCGTCCTCGATTCCGAAAGCTTCACCCCCGATGCGCTCGCGGGCCTCGCCGACTTCAGCCATGCCGAAGTGATCTTCCTCTTCGACAAGGTGCCGCCCGAAAGGATCGAGACCGGGGCGCGCCATCCGCGCGGCCGCGCCGACTGGCCGCTGGTCGGCATTTTCGCGCAGCGCGGCAAGAACCGCCCCAACCGCCTCGGCCTCACCACTTGCCGCATCGTGGCGGTCGACGGCCTGTCGGTCGAGGTCGAGGGGCTCGACGCGATCGACGGCACGCCGGTGCTCGACATCAAGCCGGTGATGGCCGAATTCCTGCCGCGCGGCGAGCTGCGCCAGCCCGGCTGGTCGCGCGCATTGATGGCGGATTATTGGACGAAGCGGGACTGATCGGCGCGCGGCTTGCGTTCCGGCGCCGAAACGCCAAACTGCTTCGCATACGAACAGCTGAAGGGGACGCGCCATGGATTTCCGTAACGTCAACGACTGGAACCGCCGCGATCTGATTCGCGGCACGGCGATGCTCGGCGTCGGCGCGATGCTGATGCGCCCGCTCGCCTCCTTCGCCGCGACCGGCCCGATGGCCGCGATCCGCAGGGCCGCCGAGGCGGGCAAGGAGGCGTCGGTCAAGCGGCTGCGCGACTGGATCGCGCTCCCCTCGATCGCCGCCGAGAACCGCAACATGGCCGAGGGCGCGGCCTATACGGCCGAGCTCGCGAGGGACGCGGGCTTCACCAATGTCGAGGTCGTGCCGACCGACGGCCAGCCCGGGGTGTTCGGGACGATCGACGTCGGCGCCAAGCGCACGCTCGGCATCTATTTCATGTACGACGTCAAGCAGTTCGACCCCGCCGAATGGTCGTCGCCGCCGCTCGAAGGGCGCCTCGTCGACCGCCCCGGCCTGGGCACGGCGATCATGGGCCGCGGCGCGACCAACCAGAAGGGGCCGGAGGCGAGCTTCCTCGCCGCGCTCCACGCGATCCGCGCCGCCAAGGCGAAGCTGCCGGTGAACATCGTGCTCGTCTGCGAGGGCGAGGAGGAGATCGGATCGCCGCACTTCCGCCAGATCGCGACCAAGCCCAATATTCTCGCCGCGCTCCAGAAATGCGAGGGCATCTTCATCCCCTTCGCCTCGCAGGACCGCACCGGCAATGTCACGGTCAACCTGGGGTCGAAGGGCATCATCGAGCTCGAACTGATCGCCAGCGGCGAAAAATGGGGCCGCGGGCCGAAGGGCGACGTGCATTCGAGCCTGAAGGCGATGATCGATTCGCCCGCCTGGCGGCTGGTGCAGGCGTTGCAGACTTTGGTCACGCCCGACGGCAACACGCCGGCGATCGAGGGCTGGTTCGAAAATGTGCGTCCGCTGACCGACCGCGAGAAGGAGCTGATCCGCGCCGCCGCCAGGGCGGGCGACGAGGCGCAGCAGAAGGCGGCGCTGGGCGTCACCCACTGGATCGACAACCTGTCCTACGACGACGCGCTGATCCGCCTCGCGCAGGAACCGACGGTCAATATCGAGGGGCTGGTCGCGGGCTACACCGGACCCGGCGGCAAGACGGTGCTGCCCGGCAAGGCGGTCGCCAAGCTCGACCTGCGGCTCGTCCCCGACCAGACGCGCGCCGAGGCCGAGAAGAAGCTCCGCGCCCACCTCGACAAGCATGGCTTCCCCGATGTCGAGGTCCATGTGTCGGGCGGTTACGACCCGACCGAGGTCGCCGAGGACAGCCGCCTGATCCGCACCGGCCTTGCGGCGTACAAGGCGCTCGGCGTGACGACGAACCTCAATGCGCGGCTTGCGGGAAGCTGGCCCGGCGCGACCTTCACCGCGCCGCCGGTGTCGATCCCGGCGGGCCATTTCGGCATCGGCCACGGCGCGGGCGCGCACGCGCCCGACGAATATTATCTGATCGATCTCGTCCAACCCCAAGGTCGGCGGCATCGTCGACGCGACGATGGGCTATGCCGAATTCCTCTACACGCTCGCGGCGATCCAATAATGAGCGACCTCAACGGCGTCGCGCATGTCATCCTGACCGCGGGCGACTTCGCCCGCTCGACCGCCTTCTGGCGCGACGTCATTCGCTACCTCGATCTCAAGATCGTGCTCGACAGCGACGCCATGCTCTATGGCGTCGGCGGGCGCACCGCGATCGGCATCCGCACCGGCACCCCGGAAAACGCCGGCAGGCGCTTCGACCAGGGCGCGCCCGGTCTCCACCACATCTGCTTCCGCCTCCGCGACCGCGCCGCGGTCGATGCCATTCACGCCTTTCTGAAAGACCGCAACGACATCGCCTTCGTCCACGGCCCGCAGGAGGAGCCCTGGGCGCCGGGCTATTATTCGATCCTGTTCGAGGACCCCGACGGCATCCGGATCGAGTTCAACCATGTGCCGGGCGCGGGCCTTCTGGCGGAAGGCGAGAAGATCGGCGGAGCGGCGGTGTTCGATTAGAGCGGCGTGCGTTTAATCTGCGACGCCCCTTGCCCGTTCGTGTCGAGCGAAGTCGAGACACCCATCTGCCTTGCGCCAACCCGATGGGTGTCTCGACTTCGCTCGACACGAACGGGACGGTGGGTCAGATTTAAGGCTCGATGCTCTAGCTGCGCCCCTCCTGCACTTCGTCATTGCGAGGAGCCGAAGGCGACGCGGCAATCCAGAGGTGCGTAAACCGCTCTGGATTGCTTCCCCCGGCTTTCACCGGGGTCGCAATGACGACGCTTAAAGCATGATCATCTTTGAGAGAGAAAGCCTGTGCTCCCGCGAAGGCGGGAGCCCATCTCCTGCCTAAGCGCCATGTTGAACCGGCCGGAGATGGGTCCCCGCCTTCGCGGGGACACAGCTGTGTTTCATTCAAAGTCGATCACGATCTAGAAGCCGTACACCAGCGTAAACCGCGTCTGGGTATCGACGCTTTCGACCCCCGGCGGCGGGCTCGAATCGATCTGGGCGGCATAGGCCAGCCGCGCCGACAATTTGCCGGTCAGCTTCGCGTTGAGCGCGGTCAGCGAGCTGGTCGAGCTGTTCGCCTCGCCGACGACTGTCGAGGCGACCTGGGTGAGCCGCAGCGTCGGCGACATCTGCCATCCGAAATCCAGCCCCGCGAGCGCGGTCAGCTCGTCGTCGCCGGTGCCGTTCACGAAATCGGTGCGCCGCCACGCCGGCCCGCCCTTCAGGCTGAGCGCAAGCCGCTTGCTGTCGACGAGCTTGTAGCCGAGCCCGCCCGACAGGTTCCAGCGCGCGTCATAGCCGAGGATGCGGTCATGCTCCCAGCGGGCGAGCCCATAGACGAAGCCGCGATCGCCCAGCCGATATTGCGGCTCGATCTCGCCCAGATAGCGTTCGACCGAGGTCTTGCCGTTGGTGCGCTGGTAATCGGCCTGCGCGCGCAATTTGTGCGTCCAGTCGATCCCCTTGCGCGCGAGCGCCAGCCCGGCGCTCAGCCCCGCCGACTTGGTGTTGCCGCTGCTCAGCGAGCCGCCGATCTGTCCCTCGCCCTTCCAGTTCTGCCAGAATTTCGCGCTGGCCAGCTTTGCCTGCGCCGCCGCGGCTGCGGCCTCTTTCGCCTTGCTGCGCGACTGCTGGAAATCGGCAACCATCAGGTCGATCTCGGCCGCGGCATCGGGGTTGGTGCCCTTTGCCAGCCGGGCGATCGTCTCGACATCGGCTTCCTTGCCGCCCGCGATCGCCGCCTCGATCATCGCGCGCACCGGGTCGGGCAGCGTGGGAGCGGGCGCGACCGGCACCTCGGGCATCGGATTGGTGAGCACGGGGTCGGTCGAGACGGGCGCCGGCGGCTCGGCCAGCGCGGGCGCCGCAAAGAGGAGCATCGGCGCAAGCGCCGTCAGGCGGGGGAGAGCGGGCATCGAAAGGGTCCTTCGCTGGGGCGGGCGGGTGCCGGTTCGGTCGATCGTGGGGACGCGGCATCACGCCGCGCCCGTGACCCTCCTACCCCAAAAGGCGCTGGCATTTCCACCCCGCGCGCGCCATTTGCAACCCATGTGGATCGCGATCATCGCCATTTTCGGGGCTCGGCGTCGGCAATTTCGCGATGCACCGCGCCTTCATGGAAAGCGACGACCCGCTGATCCGGCAGATGGTACAGCCGCTGGCCGACAAGGTCGGGCCGAACATTACTTATGTCTTCGAATTCCTGTTGCTTGTCGGCGCAATGGCGATCGCGACGCGTAACTGGTTCACCGCGCTCCTGCTCTACGGTCTCTACACCATCTTCAATGCGATGGCGTTCAGCTGGGTGATGAACCGGCCGAAATAGCGGATCCCGTCCAGGCGGGACCGGCGATCGGCAGCCCCTGCGCATGTAGCCGGTCGAGCACGCCGTCGGGTTCGGCCAGCACGAGCAGCGGCACGACCGCCAGCGTCACGCCGGGCTTCGCCGCCGCATCGTTGATCGCGCCGACCCATTGCTGGCGCAGCGCGGGCCCGAAGCCGTCGTTGGTCCACGGCCAGCAGCGCCCCAGCGCCTTTTCGAGCGGATTCGCCATTACCGCGGACACATCGAATTCGGTCCACGCCTCCCCGCGCGCGGTCACGATGCCGGGCCCGGCCTCGGCGGCGGTCATTGCGGCGTCGAGGCAGGCGAGATGCGTTTCGGGCGCCGCCGCGAACAGATTGTCGATCATATCCTCGCCGCGCACCTCGCCGACCGGCTGCGCCGGAATGTCGGCGCGGTCCGCCGCCTTGCGCACGATGTCCGAGGCGTCGTCGGCGGTGTCGCGGTTGAAGGCGAGCCGCTTGGCGAGCAGGTCGAACGCCGTCATCAGGAAATTCTTGCGCGAATAATCCTGTCCGAACTTCGCCCCGAGCGCGTTCAGCCGCACGAGTTGTGCGGTATCGAGATAGTCGGCGGCGACGCGCCCCTTGGGCAATCTGGTCAGCTTGCCGCCGGCGAAGATCAGTCGGAAGATGTCGCCCGGCGATACTTTCGCCTTCGTCCCCAATATGACCCGCTGCGCGCGCTCGGTCGCGCCCTGCAACCGTTCGGGCCGCCAGGGCGTCGCCTTGGGCACGTTGCGGATTTCGCCGACCAGGATGACCACACCGGCAGAGGTCTGGATCGTCCACATCGGCGCGCCCGAGCGGCGCGCGGTGACGACGATTTCGTCGGCGGTTTCGGCCGGATCGGGCTCCGTCGCCATTGCCCGCGGCGCCGCAACCGCCAGCAGGCCGGCGATCAGCGCGGCAAGCGTGCTCAGGCGGCGGCGTGGTACCACCACACCCCGTCGCGATCCTCGCGCTTGATCCGCCCCTCGACCTCCAGCCGCTTGAGGTGCGCGAGCGCCTCGCCGGTCGCCATGCCAAGCTGTTCGGGCCCGATCGGCCGGTTGAACAGCAGCGGGAAAGAATCGACCGCGCGCATCGGCGCCTTCGCGATCGCCTCCGACAGATTGTAGAGCCGCATCCGGTGCTCGTCGCGCAGCGCCGTCAGGCGGACGTGCAGCCCCCGGAACGGCTGGCCGTGCGCGGGGCAGGTGATGACGTCGGCGGGCACCGTCGCGATCAGCTTGTCGATCGAATCGAGCCACTCGCCCAGCGGATCGGCGTCGGGTTCGGTGATGTTGACCGATACGTTCGAGCTGATCCGCGGCAGCACCTGATCGCCCGACACCAGCACGCCCTCGCGCTCGTTCCACAGGCAGGCATGTTCGGGGCTGTGCCCCGACCCGGTGACGATGCGCCATTGCCGCGCGCCCATGTCGAGCAGATCGCCGTCCTTGATCCGCCGGTAGCTGCGCGGCAGCGGATAGGTCACGAGGCCGAAGCGGCCCCAGCCGCCGCTCTTCTGCGTCTCGATCTGCTCCGCGTCCCAGCCGGCGCCGCGCCACTGGACCAGCGCCTCGTCGGGCACCGTCTCGCTGGTGTCGCCGACGATCATCCGCGCGGTCAGCATCTCGCCGCGCGTCATCCACAGCTGCACGTCCTTCTTCTTCGCGATCCAGCTCGGCGAGGCCGATATGGTCGGGGTGGAGATGCGTGCCGATGACGCGGGTGATCGCCACATCCTTGAGCGCGCCGGCATAGAGCGCCTTCCACGCGTCCGAACAGATGGTCAGGCATACGCCGGTGTCGACCACCGCGACGCCCTCCCCCCCATCACTCGAAACGTCGTCGAGCAGCCAGCTGTTGATATGGCCGAGCGACCCCGGCATCGGGATGCGCGCCCAGCGGATCCCGGGCGCGATACGGATCGTCTCGCCCGCCCCCGGCGCGGCATCGCCCCAGGGATAGGTCAGCCCGGCATGGCTCGTCGCGGTGAAGCTGTCGTCCTGCGTCAGCGAGGCGTCCGGCGAGCCGCTGGCCGCCGGAATGCCCTCCTCGTCGCTGACCGACGCCACGCCTCAGGCGGCCGTTTCGTCGGTCGCGGCGGCTTCCTCGGCGGCGCGCGCTTCGGCGGCGGCGCTGCGTTCGGCGCGCAGCTCCTCGAGCAGGGCCTCGCGGTCGCCCTCGAAACGATTGTCGGTCGGCGCGGCGATGCCGGCCTTCTTCGCCGCCTTGGCGACGAGCGCGTCGAGCTCGCGCTGCGAGCAGAGGCCGAGCGTCACCGGATCCTTGGGCACGATGTTCGCGCTGTTCCAGTGGCTGCGCTCGCGGATCGCGTTGATCGTGTTGCGCGTCGTGCCGATCAGCTTGCCGATCGCGCCGTCCGACACTTCGGGATGATTCTTCAGGATCCAGGCGATGCCGTCGGGCTTGTCCTGGCGCTTGCTGACCGGGGTGTAGCGCGGGCCGCGGGTGCGGCGGATCGTGTCCTGCGCCTGCTTGCTCATCTTGAGCTTGTAGTTGGGGTCGGCCTGCCCCTTTTCGATTTCTTCCATCGACAGCTCGTGCGCGCGCACCGGGTCGCGGCCGGTATATTTGGTCGCGGCGGTCTCGTCGGCGATCGCCTGAACCTCGAGGATGTGGATGCCGCAATATTCGGCGATCTGAATGAAGGTGAGGCCGGTGTTGTCGACCAGCCAGGCGGCGGTCGCGTGCGGCATCAACGGGGTGGCATCGGCATTGGCCATGACTGCTCTCCAAAAGCGCAAATGAAAGCCCCGCCCCTCGCGGAGCGGAAATAATAAGGGCCGCCCCTCGCGGGGCGGCCGGACATTGGCGGCGGATATATGCCGGTTTGGCGAAAGGGGCAAGTGCGGCGATGGAAGGACCGGCATGGGAGGCGGGCACCCCGGATCCTCCCCGCTCGCGGGGACGATCCGGGGTGCCCGCCTCCGTCCGGTTTCAGCCTCGCCCGCTCCCCGGCAAAAGCCGGGGTCCAGATGGCACGGGCTGCCTCGACCTCATGGCCCCCGGCTTTCGCCGGGGAACAACAAAGAACAGCCCGAACCGTCCATCAACCGCCGGGCCGGGCCATTCCTCAACCCGGATAGCGCTCGAACGCGGGCAGGTCGGCCAGATTGTCCATCCAGCGAATGCGCTCGGCGGTCTGGATCTGGGCCTGCGCGGGGATCAGGTCGGGGTCGTCGAGCGTCGCCGACTGCACGTCGATCTGGCCCGGAAACACCGCGTCGCTGGTGTAGAAGAGCCCGGTGCCGCAATCGCCGCAGAAATGGCGGCGGCCATGTTCGGACGATGCATAGATTTTCGGCGTCCCCGTCACCTCGAGTTCGTCCTGCCCGACCAGGGCCCAGCCGACGATCGGGGCGCCGAGCGTGCCGGCTGGCAATCCTGGCAGTTGCACAGCGCATGATGGACCACGGTCGTCGGCATCGAATAGCGGATCGCGCCGCAATGGCACTGGCCGGTGGCGCGGGTGGGGGAATCGCTCATCGTCTCTCTCCTCTCGAATCGATGAATGGAACATAACGGAAACACCGATTATGTACAGGCGTGTCACGGCGGGTAAAATTAACGTCAAATTAGGCATGATCGTGCGACGCGCGCCACAGGGGGCGAGAAGGGCGATGGTGGTTTCGAACGGCATGACAGCGTCACCGACCCGGTCCGCGCGTTCGCCGCTATTGTGCATGGCTGCGCTTGCCGCGGCGGCGATGCTGTTGCTGCTTGCGTTCGGCGGCACCGCCAATCTCAGCCTTTTCTATCTCTATCGCCAGGACCGGTGGCTCCTGCTGATCGGAATGATTCTGACAGCACTCTGCCTGTGGCGCCTGACACCGCGTGACACTGCATTCTCGGGCAGCTGGCGACTGGCACTGTTCGTCGGCACCCTCATGGCTTTCACCGCTTTCGCAGGCCATTACCTGATCCTCTCAGGCTATGATCTCAGTCGTGATGAACAGATGGCGACGTTCGATGCCGATGTTTTCGCTCGTGGCTCGCTGGTTGCCCCGCTGTCCGACATATGGCGCGACCATGCCGATGCACTGAATACGAAATTCATATATCCTGCGAATCCTCGCGCAGCCTGGATTTCCGATTATCTGCCGCTCAATGCCGCCTTGCGGGCGTTGCTCGGACTGATAGCGACGCCGGCATTGACCGGCCCCCTGATGACGCTGCTTGGCGCTCCGGCATTGTGGCTCTGTGCCCGGCGTATCTGGCCGGAACAGCGCGAGGCGGCAGTCGTGGCGCTCCTGCTATATGCGGGTTCCGCCCAGGTTCTTTTGAATGGCATGACCGCCTATGCGATGCCTGCACATCTGACGCTCAACCTTTGGTGGCTGTGGCTGTTTCTGTGGCGGCGTTGGCAAAGTGATATGGCGGCGTTGATGGTCGGTTTCATCGCCGTCGGCCTTCACCAGCCACTCATGCATCCGATGTTCGCTCAGCCCCATCCTCTTTCTTTTGCTGCTGGAAAGAAGCTGGGGCCGGGCTGCCCTATATTTTGCTTGGCTATGCCGCAATCGGCCTGTTCTGGATGTGGTGGCCGCACTGGATCTCGACACTCGTGCAGGCCGACGGCATCGTGCATTCGGCGAGCGACGCTGGCTATTTGACGCGGCTGATGAATGCGCTGGCGATGGGTGACGAGATGCGGCTCGCAAATATGGCCTCCAACCTGCTGCGCTTCGCCGCATGGCAACATCTTTTGCTGATCCCGTTGCTCATCCCCGGTTTCTGCATGGCTCGCCGGGATCGCCTCGCCGGAGCGCTGACAGCCGGGCTCTTGCTGACGATCGGCACCATGACCGTGATACTGCCCTATCAGGGGCATGGCTTCGGCTATCGTTATCTGCACGGGTTCATAGGCAATTTCATCCTCATCGCCCTGTTCGGCTGGAGGTCGTTGAGCGCGGATCTGCCTCGCTGGCGGCCGCTGCTCATTCGCACGACCCTCGCGGGCCTAGTGGTTCTGCTACCCGTGCAGATGTGGATGGCACATGCATTTTATGCCGCCCCGGCCCGCATTTCAAAGCAGATCGATCGGGTAAACGCCGACTATGCCGTTATCGGTGGAAGCGACGCCCACTTTTCGTCTGACCTGGTGATCAATTCGCCATATCTGGACCGGCGACCGCTTCGCCTGTTGCGGGAAAAAATCGACCCTGCGACTGCGCGGGCGATGTGCGCCGAGCGATCCTCAGTCGCGTTGATCGGCAGCGACGTGGTCGAACCGGTCCTGGCTTATTATGGCTTCGGCGGCGACAAGGAAGGCGACGCTGCCAATCGGAAACTGGAGCAGATGCTACGACGCGCCGGATGCGAAATTGTCGGCTGACGCCTCCGGGTGCATTGCCCGCTGCGGAGAGTGGTTGTGCGGAGCGTCGATGATCTCTTCGATCAATGCGGTATAACGCCGGGTTGTCGCAGCCAGGCTGAAATGAGCGTTGACCGCTTCGTGAAGGGAGCGGGGGTCGGTCTTTTCGGCCAATGTGACGGCAATCGCCGCCTTCCATTGCAACACGATGGCATCCGGCCAGTCCAGATCAATCGGCAAGGCGATTGCCACGGGCAGATCTGGATGGGCGGCTTGCCTGCTCGCGATGACGGGGGTGCCGCAGGCCAGACTCTCAGGAACGACAAGGGGCGTGCCTTCGCTGTGGGCGGGAACGATGACGACCCGTGCACGGGCATACAGGCGCGCGATCTCGGCCGGGTCGGGGCGTTCCACGACATCGATATTGCCATGCTTCCCTCGATCCGGCGCTGCGGGGCCGAAGCCCGCGCACAAGAAGCGGCATTCGGGCATTTGTGCGGCGAGACGTTCAACGAGCCCGATCCCCTTTTTGTCAACGAAGCGGCCGACGAAAAGGACGTCAATATCCCGCTCCATGTTCCGGATGGAAAAGAGAGAAGTGTCGATGCCATTCTCGATGATTTCGATGTTCCGGCCTCTTGCCAGATGCGACAGGCTGTCGCGCTTTGCCGCCGTGACGGCTACGCAGCGGGTTGCCGAACGCAACGATGGGCCGAGAACCAACCGGTTCGCGATGGATTGAGCGATCCGCATGAGTGCCGACGGGCTGTGAACCCAGCCGCTGTGCTTGATCAAGATCGTCGGTATGCCTCGCCGTTGCGCGACCCATTGGGCGATCAGATTTGCGAGATAGAGATTGTCGTGAAGGACAACGACATCGGCTTTCCGTACCGCTTTCGCCAGCGCGCCCAGGTCCGTGGGATGAGGAAAGAGAAGGGGAAGGCCGGTCACGCGCTCGGCCATGCCGCTCGCACGCAAGCATAGCGTTCCATAGCCCAGCCTGGCGGGGGCGGGACCGTGCGCGGCCAGCGTCACGACAAAGCGATCATCCTCTGCCAACTGCCTTGCGAGGTCATCCGCGACACGTTCGAGACCGCCGCCATGGTCGATGAAATGGCTGGAGATCATCAGCAATTCGGGCATATGCCTCTATTGGCGCTGCTGCGAAAAATGGAAAGCGATTGTTGTGAAAGTGTCCGGGCTCTACAAATGACGCGGCAGCCGGGAAAATGGGAAGGAATGCGTGCGGGGCGCTGGGGCGCGGCCGCAGCAGCTATCCTGCTGGCGATCCTTCTGGTCGGCCTCGCGATGCGTTTCGGCGATCTGCGTTGGCATGACATCGCCAAGCCGGTTCGCGAGCATGGCGTGATATTGTTCGTGATCGGCATCGTCTCGATCGGGGGGCAGTCGATTGTCGGCGCGCTGAAATGGCGCTTGCTGCAACGGCGTCTTGCAAATGGCGAAAGCGAGGCTTCTTCGCCAAGAATGCTCGTTTTCTATTCGGCTCTGACCGCGCTTGTCGGGCAAGTGATCCCCACATTTCTGGCGAGCGGAATGATCCGTGGCGCCGTCACCCGCTTTCATCTGGAGGGAAGTTTCCTTCAGGGTGCAGGCATCACCATCTATGACCAACTGTTCGACGTGGCGGTGTTGGCTCTTTGCACCACTGCCTGTCTGTCGCTGTTTCTGCTCGGGGTACAGCTTAGCCACTGTAATCGCCATCGTCGCGCTTGCATTGGCTTGCACCCTGTTGATTTCCCCTCTGCTGTTCCGGTCGATACCGCCTTTGTCCGCCATGCTCAGATTCCTGCCTGCTCGGCGTGCCAGGATTGGACAGGGTTCGTCAGGCTTTGCAGTTCGCTCGCGACAAGGGGCTGGATGCGCCAGAAACGACGGTCCGCCTCCTCTCGCTCAGCATCGTGCGATACCTGTTCATTGGTCTCCGCTCCGTTGCCGCAGTGCTGTTGATCGGAACCGGACTGACGGTGACCTCGGCTTCCTGGGGGTTCGCTGTGGTCCAGGGGTCTGCACTTGCGGCGCTGACCCCAGGCAATCTTGGAATCACGGAATGGGGCTGGGCGGCGGTTGCCGAATTGCTCGATGTTCCCGGCGGATCGGTGATCCTGGCTATCCTCGTCCTGCGTATCGTCAACATTCCCGCCACTCTGGCGGTCATGCTGTTCAGCGCGTTCGGCCTATTCAATCGCTCCGCTACTGCCGATATGCGATAGCCGGTCGCGCATTGCGTGGACGCTATGGCACTGCAGATACCGCAGCAGCTTCGCTTCCTTGCGGCCACGCGTCACCGTGTCGAGGATCAGGCCGCAGAACAGGCTGAGGAAGCCGAGGATCATCGTTCCCGTCGCCAGGATCGCCGTGGGCAAACGCGGCACGGTGCCGCTGCGCATATATTCGGTGATCACCGGATAGCCGAGCAGCAGCGACAGCCCCATCATCGCGAGTGCGACGATGCCGAACAGGAAAAAGGGGCGCTCCTGCTTCAGCAGCGTGACGATCGTCCACAGGATGCGGATGCCGTCGGATACCGTCTGCAGCTTGCTTTCGGACCCCTCGATCCGGTCCTTGAACCGCGTCGGCATTTCGGCGACCGGCATTTCCAGTTGCAGCGCGTGGATGGTGAGTTCCGTTTCGATCTCGAAGCCTTGTGACATGAGTGGAAACGACTTCACGAAGCGGCGCGAAAAGACGCGATAGCCGCTCAGCATGTCGCTGAAACCGCCGCCGAACATCGTCCGGACCAGCGAGGTCAGCATCCAGTTGCCGAAACGATGCGCCGGGCGATAGGCCGTACCGCTCGGATCGACGCGGGTGCCGACGACCATATCGAGCCCGTCGTCGATCAGTGCGGCGACAAGCGAAGGCACGGCCGACGCGTCATAGGTCTCGTCGGCGTCGCACATGATGTAGATGTCGGCGTCGATGTCGGCGAACATGCGGCGGACCACAAAGCCCTTGCCCTGCCGCTTTTCCGAACGAACCACGGCGCCGGCGCTTTGGGCCACCGCGATCGAATCGTCGCAGCTGTTGTTATCATAAACATAGATGGTCGCATCGGGCAGTGCGGCGCGGAATCGTTCGATCACCGTTCGCAGTACCAAGCCCTCGTTGTAACAGGGAAGCAGCACCGCGACCCGGATCGTCGCCTCGTTCCCGGGAACGTCGTTCGCTACATCGAACTGGCCCACGCGCATGAACATCTGTCGGAAAATCCCCGTCTAGCCCCACCGAATTCCTTTCCGGGAGCTAGTCGTAATTGGTTAACAACCCCTTAGAAGGGGCCGGGATCACGCGGGTTTCGAACCGAAGTTCAGTCGCCAAGATCGACCTGGTGGGCCTTCGCCCAATCCGCATATTGTCCGCGCGGGTTCGCCGTTGGCTGCGCGAGGATCGCCGGGATGTCGCGGCGCAGCGCGGCGAGGTCGAGCGAGCGGATCATCGCCTTCACCGGCCCGACGCCGGCCGGGGTGATCGACAGCCGCTCGATCCCGATGCCGAGCAGCGCCATGGCCTCCAGCGGCCGCCCGCCCATTTCGCCGCACACGCCCAGCGTCACCTTCGATCCCGCGACGGCCTTCACCACCCGCGACAGGAAGCGCATCACCGTCGGCGACAGCCAGTCGTAGCGTTCGGCGAGCCGCGGGTGGGCGCGGTCGGCGGCGAACAGGAATTGCGTCAGGTCGTTGGTGCCGATCGACAGGAAATCGAGATGCGGCAGCATCAGGTCGAGCGTTTCGACCAGTCCCGGCACTTCGAGCATGGCGCCGTAACGGATCGCGGCGGGCAATTTCTTGTTGTGGCTCGCCAGCCAGGCGCGCTGCGCGATGAAGATGTCGCGCGCGGCTTCATATTCCCAGGGTTCGGACACCATCGGGAACATCACGTTCAGCGTCCGTCCGGCGGCCGCCTCCATCAGCGCGCGGGCCTGCACCTTCAGCAGCCCGTCGCGTTCGAGCGCGAGGCGCAGCGCGCGCCACCCCATCGCCGGATTTTCCTCCAGCATGGTGTCGGTGTTCATATAGGGCAGCGCCTTGTCGCCGCCGATATCGACGGTGCGAAAGATCACCGGCCGGTCGCCCGCCGCGTCGAGCACGTCGCGATAGAGGCGCTGCTGGCGTTCGCGCGCGGGCAGCGTCGCCGACACCAGGAACTGGAATTCGGTACGGAACAGGCCGATGCCGCGGGCGCCGGTCAGGTCGAGCGCCGCGACATCCTCGCGCAGCCCGGCGTTGATCATCAGGTCGATCGGCACGCCGTCCCTGGTCACCGCGGGCAGGTCGCGCAGGGCCGCAAGGTTGGAGCGGCGCTTTTGCGATATTTCCAGCTTGGCGTCGAACGCCTCCTGCACCGCGGGCGTCGGGCGGACGTGCAGCGCCCCGGCACTGGCATCGAGCAGCAGCAGGTCGCCTTCGCGGATCGAGGTGCGGACGTCGCGGACGCGGCCGATCACCGGCACGCCCATGGCGCGCGCGACGATGATGACATGGGCGGTCAGCGACCCTTCCTCGAGCACCACGCCCTTCAACCGGCGCTTGTCATATTCCAGCAGCTCGGCGGGACCCAGGTTGCGCGCGATCAGGATCGAATCCTGCCGCAGGCCCATCTGCGCGGCGGTCCCCATCTGGCCCGACACGATCCGCAGCAGCCGGTTCGACAGATCCTCCAGGTCGTGCATGCGGTCGCGCAGCAGCGGGTCGTCGATCTGGCGCATCCGCATCCGCGTGCGTTGCTGGACGCGCTCGATTGCCGCCTCGGCGGTCAGGCCGCTGTCGATCGCCTCGTTGATCCGCCGCGACCAGCCCTCGTCATAGGCGAACATCTTGTAGGTCTCGATGACCTCCTCGTGCTCGCCGCCGACGCCGAATTCGGCCTGGCTCGCCATGCGGTCGATCTGTTCGCGCATCTTGTCGAAGGCGGCATAGACGCGGTGGCGCTCGGCCTCCGTATCTTCGGCAACGGTATGTTCGATGGTGATGCGCGGCTGGTGATAGACGGCGATGCCCTGTCCCATGCCGTCGACCAGTTTCTGCCCCGCCAGCCGCTGGCTCGACTGGTCGGCCTCGGCGGCATCGATGCGCGCGGTGGTGTCGACCAGGTCGGCATTGGCGATCAGTTCGGACAGCACCATCGCCACCGTCTGCAGCGTCTCGATCTCGATTTCTTCATAGCGGCGCGGATCGGAGTGCTGGACGCAGAGCACGCCGACCGCGCGTTCGCGGCGGATGATCGGCACGTCGGCAAAGCTGTGGAACAATTCCTCGCCCGTTTCGGGCCGATAGGAAAAGTCGGGATGCGCCGCCGCCTCATCAAGGTTCAGCGTCTCGATCTGCTCGGCGATCGTGCCGACGAGGCCTTCGCCGAGGGCGAGGCGGGTGACGTGCACAGCCTCCTGTTTCAGGCCGCGGGTCGCATAAAGTTCGAGCGCGCCTTCGCGCAGCAGATAGATGGAGCAGACCTCGCTATCGAGGCATTCGCCGATGATGCCCACGACCTGGTTCAGCTTGCCCTGCGCATGGGTGCGCGCCGCCATCACCTCGTGCAGCCGCGTCAGGATGGTGCGCGCCGACTGGGCTGCGGTCGATGGCGGAGGCGGGGCATTGGTCATGTCCCGAAGGTGCTACCAGATGCCGCGCCCCGACGCCAAGGGCGCGCGTGCAATTTTCCTAACCGCCTGGGTTGGTTGGCGTCGCCGTCGTCGGGCCATAGACCGTGCCCGGCGTCGCGGCCGTCGCCGGCGCGTAAAGCACGTCGGGGTTGGTGGTCAGCGGCGCCAGCGCGCTCATGACGGGCGGCGGCGGCGCATATTTGGCATCCCATTCCATCGCGTCCGCCTGATATCGGGCATAGGCCTCGTAAAAATCGACGAAGGGCTGGTCGAGGCGCGCGAGATGGCCCGGCGCCTGCGCGACGACTTCGGCGGCGGGCGTCGTCGATACCAGCGCCGCGATCTCGTTGGCGCGGGCGCAGAATTCGCGCTGCGCCGAGCGGCTGGGCGAAATAGTTGAACAACTGCGTCGACAGGCGATCGCGTTCCTTGATGCCGTTGGTCTTGTTTTCCTTGCCCAGCTGCGTGATCACCGTCTTTTCGGTCGCCTTGATCGCCTTTGCGTGGTTCTTGATGATCGCGTTGTACGACGACACCATCGTCGCTTCCTCCAGCCCGCGGCACCCGATCGCCGCGACGTTCAGCCCGATCTTGAGCTGCCAGAAAGCGCGGTCGCCGGTGATGTTGCTGTTCGCGGTGACGAAGCGGCCGTCGAGCGCGCGGCCGGGCAGGATCTGCGTCGTCGAGGCATTGCCCGGCGGCAGCGGCCGCGGCGGCACGATGATCACGACCGGCGGCACGGGCGGCGGCGGCGGCGGGGGAGGCGGCGGCGGCTTGGTGCAGCCCGCAATGCTCGCGAGCAGTCCGACGACGATGATTTTCCGCAACAATTTCATGCTCCACTCCCCTGCCGCAAAGAATGCGGCATCAACCCCGCGCGTGCAAGGCCGCTTCGGCCTGCTGCACCAGTGACGCGATAATTTCGCCCACGGGCTCTTCGGAGGTTACCATACCCACCGATTGCCCTGCCATTAACGAGCCGTTCTCGACGTCGCCGTCGATCACCGCGCGGCGCAGCGCGCCCGCCCAATAATGTTCGATCTGCAGCTGCGCCTCGACCATGTCGATGCCGCCCTCGTCGAGCAAATTGGCGACCTCGCGCTGCTTCGCGGTGAACTCCTCGGTCCCGGCGTTCTTCAGCGCGCGCACCGGGATGACCGGCAGGCGCGGGTCGATCTGCACGCTGGCCACCGCATCGCGCGCGCTGGCGCGGAGAAAGGCCTTCTTGAAATGGGGATGCGCGATGCTTTCGGCCGCGCAGACGAAGCGCGTGCCGAGTTGCACCCCCGACGCGCCCATTTCGAGATAGGCGGCGATCGCCTCGCCGCGGCCGATGCCGCCCGCGACGAACACCGGCACCTCGTCCGCCAGCGCCAGGCAATATTTCCTGCGCCAGCACGCCCGTCGACACCGGCCCGATATGGCCGCCCGCCTCCATGCCCTCGATCACCAGCGCATCGACGCCGGAGCGGATCAGCTTCCTGCCCAGCGCCAGCGTCGGCGCGAAACAGATGACCTTCGCCCCCGACGCCTTGATCGCCTCCAGGCTGCCCTTGGGCGGCAGGCCTCCGGCGAGCACCACATGGCCGACGCCATGCCTCGCACAAACGTCGATCAACTCGAACAATTGCGGATGCATGGTGATCAGGTTGACGCCGAAGGGCCTGGTCGCCAGCGCCCTGGTGGCGGCGATTTCGCCATCGAGCAATTCGGGAGTCATGGCGCCGCAGGCGATGACGCCGAACCCCCCCGCATTGCTGATCGCGCTGACCAGGTTCCGTTCCGAAACCCAGCTCATCGCACCGCATAAAATCGCATATTCGCTACCCAGAAGCGCGGTTCCCCGCGCCATCAGATCGTTAATTTTTGTCATGGCCACGCCTTTGCCAGCACTGCGACTCGCGCGCAATCCCTGGCGTCGTGACGCGCGGAAATGCGGCGGAGCAGCCGCGTTTCGTTTGGGCGCGCGAACCGAACCTTTCGGCGCAGAAAGCAAATCAATCATTGTCAACTAAATTGATTGGCATATGCTGGAGGCGAATCGTTCAGGGAAAGGGAAAACAATGTCCGCTTCATCCAACCGGGCGACCGGCAGTCCAGAGGCGACATCGCGCGCTGTCCAGACGGTGCTCGACGCCCTCGAAAAGCTGCGCTTCGGCGCGATCCAGCTCACGGTTCACGAGGGGAAGCTGGTGCAGGTCGATGTGACCGAGCGGCACCGCTACCCGAACTAAGCCATCTCCCAAAGGGGCTAGCCTTTGCCCCGCTCTACATGCCGCAGACCGGACCACCGGATGTGGCAATTTTCTTTTGCAACAGGAAATTGCCATGACAGCCCGATATCCTTCCGCCCGCCGTCGTGCGCGGGCCACACCATTCGCCCTCTCGCTCCTCCTTGCCTTCGCGGCGCAGCCGACCACCGCGGCCGAAACGATCGACGAAGAAGCCGCGTCTGCAGCAGCCGCTGCGGACGCCGGCGCCGCCCAAGCCGACGACGATCTCAGCCGCGGCGACATCATCATCGTGACCGCGCGCCGCCGCCAGGAAACCGCGCAGGAAGTGCCGGTCGCCATCTCCGTGATCCGCGGCGATTCGATCGAGGCAACGGGGAACTTCAACGTCGTAAAACTGCAGCAGCTCGCCCCGACGCTTCAGGTCTACACCTCGAATCCGCGCAATACCTCGGTCAACATCCGCGGTCTCGGCGTGCCCTTCGGGCTCACCAGCGACGGTTTCGAACAGGGCGTCGGCATCTATGTCGACGACGTCTACAATTCGCGCGTCGCCGCCGCGACCTTCGACTTTCTCGACGTCGACCAGGTCGAGGTTCTGCGCGGGCCGCAGGGCACGCTCTATGGCAAGAACACCACCGCGGGCGCGATCAACATCACGACCAACCAGCCGACCTTCGATTTCGAGGGCCGGGCCGAGGTGAGTGTCGGCAACCTCAAATTCCGGCAAGCCAAGGCGGCGGTCTCCGGCCCGCTGTCGGACAAGGTCGCGGCGCGCATCGCGATCGCGGCGACCAGCCGCCGCGGCACGCTGTTCAACACGCGAACCGACCGCTGGATCAACGAGCAGGACAATCTGGGCCTGCGCGGCCAGCTGCTGTTCCAGCCCAACGACGACCTCTCGATCACGCTGGCCGACGACTATAGCGAGCAGGATCCCGAATGCTGCGGCACCGCCTTCGTGCGCGTCGGGACGACGCAGCGGGCGCTCAACCGCCAGTATGACGCGATCATCGCGCGGCTGGCCGCCGCCAACCCCGGCTACAATTACATCGTGCCGAGCCGCAACGTCTATGACCGCCTGACCGACATCGACGCCAGCCTCAGCGCCGGCAACAAGATCGGCGGCGCCTCGCTGCGCGTGAAGTGGGATGTCGGCCCCGGCACCTTCACCTCGATCACCGCCTGGCGCTTCTGGGACTGGCAGCCCGAGAACGACCGCGACTTTACAGGCGCCTCGGTCGTTTCCAAGTCGCAGAACCCGTCGCAGCAGGACCAGTACAGCCAGGAATTCCGCTACAATTACGAAGGCGACAAGATCGACTTCGTCGTCGGCCTGTTCGGATTCCGGCAGCGGATCGACACGCAGGGGACCGAGCAGCAGGGCATCGACGCCACGCGTTACAGCCTGGCCCCGTCGACCGATCCGACCAATGTCTACAACCGGCCCGAGGTGCTGAACGGCCTGACCGCGATCAATACCCAATATCTGAAGGCCGACAGCGCCGCCCTCTATGGTCAGCTCAGCTACAAGCTGACGCCGGAACTGACGATCCAGCCGGGCATCCGCGTCAATTATGACAAGAAGGACGGTTTCTACCAGCGCGTCGTGACCACCGGCGCCGGACAGGTCATCACGGATTGCAGCACCGCGGCGCAGCAGGGCAATGCCGTGCTTACGGCGCAGTGCGGCGTCTACCAGCCGCAGCTCACCCAGCCTTCGGTCAGCGACTGGAACTTCAGCTACGACCTGAACGTGAACTACAAGATCACGCCGGACATTCTGGCCTATGCGACCTATGCCAAGAGCTTCAAGACCGTCGGCATCAACCAGAACGGCCTGCCGCTCGATACGAACAACCAGCCGGTGCTGAGCGCCAGCACGGTGAAGCCGGAATCGGTCAACCATTACGAGATCGGCATCAAGACCCAGTTCCTGAACCGCCTGGCCACCTTCAACCTCTCGGCCTTCCGCACCGAGATCAAGAATTTCCAGGCGACGGTGAACGGGGGCCAGTTCGGCACGGTGCGCGGTTATCTGGCCAACGCCGAGAAGGTGGTTTCGCAGGGCGTCGAGGCGGATTTCAAGATCCGCACCAGCGACCGCTTCACGGCCTATGCCAATGCCGCCTACACCGACGCCAAATACAAGAAGTTCACCAGCGCGCCGTGCCCGCCCGAGCTTTCCGGCGGCACGTTCCAGCCGGGGAATGTCGCGCCCGACTATTCGCAGCCCGGCGTCCCCGGTGCGCTCAGCCCGCGGCAGTGCGACATTTCCGGTCAGCGGCTGCCCGGCGTATCGAAATGGGCCTTCTCCTACGGCGCCGAGACCAATGTGCCGGTCACGCTGCTGGCGAAGGACGGGCAGGTCTATCTGGGCGTCGACGGCAATTATCGTTCGAACTGGAATTCGAACGCGTCGCCGTCGATCTACACCAATATCAAGGGCTATGCGCTGACCAACTTCCGGGTCGGCTTCCGCGGCGACGGCATCGACGTGTTCGGCTGGGTCCGCAACGCCTTCGACGTGAACTACATCGAACTGCTGCAAGTCGCGCCCGGCAATGTGGGCCTGATCGCCGGGACTCCCGGCGATCCCAGGACCTGGGGCGGGACGATCAAGGTCAGCTTCTAAACCTGTTCCCCGGCGAAAGCCGGGGCCCAGCCTGGAAGGCAGGTCTCGCCATCTGGACCCCGGCTTTCGCCGGGGAACAACGAGGTCAAAAGAAAAGGGGCCGCTCCAGCCGGAGCGGCCCCTTTTCGTGCAGCCTACCGTCAGCGCTGCTGCGGATCGTCGCGGCCGCCGTCGGGCCGCTGCCCGCCCTGCTGGCGGTCCTGGCCGCCCTGCTGTTGCTGTTGCTGCTTGCGGCGCTGTTCTTCCTCGCGCTGCTGCTGCTCATTGGGATTCTGGTTCGCCACTTTCTCTCTCCTTGCGTCACGTCGGGGGCGCGTGACACCGGGCCAACCCGCGGCGCCCTCCCGGCGTTGCATCGCTCCGGGGGTCTTTCGTCAGGGCGTGGCGGCGTCGCGATCAATATCATGTCCTTGCGGCAGCCCCTGCATCTGTAATCGGTTCGTTCAATGACTGAATTCAGCTTATTCGGTTATGTCGATTGAAGGGGGCGACCTATCCTTTCCTTCCCAAGGCGAAAGGATGATCCCATCGACTCGCGGCCAGCCCCTGTCGAACCGTTGTGCGCGTCCACCGCGCCCGGCGCACGTCATGCGCCGGTCATCGCAAGGCGCCACGCTCATCGGGCAAAAGCCATCAAAAAAGCCATCAAAGGAGAGACTGCATGAACGACCAGACCCCCATCGATGCCGCGGGCGGCTGCCCGGTCCACCAGCCCGGCGGCGTGCGCGCGCTGCTCGGCCGCACCAACAAGGATTGGTGGCCGGACATGCTCGCGACCGAAATCCTGAACCCCAACGGATCGTCGAACCCGCTCGGTGACGATTTCGACTATGCCGCGGCGTTCAAATCGCTCGACTATCAGGCGCTGAAGGATGACCTGACCGCGCTGATGACCGACAGCCAGCCCTGGTGGTCGAGCCGATTACGGCCATTACGGTCCCTTCTTCATCCGCATGGCCTGGCACGCCGCGGGCACCTATCGCACCGCCGACGGCCGCGGCGGCGCCAACAGCGGACAGCAGCGTTTCGCGCCGCTCGACAGCTGGCCCGACAACGGCAATCTCGACAAGGCGCGCCGCCTGCTGTGGCCGATCAAGCAGAAATACGGCAACAAGATCAGCTGGGCCGACCTGTTCATCCTGACCGGCAATGTCGCGATCGAAAGCATGGGCGGCCCGGTGTTCGGCTTCGGCGGCGGCCGCGCCGACGTGTTCGAGCCCGAACGCGACATCTATTGGGGTTCGGAAGACAAATGGGTCAACGAGGGCGTCCAGACGCGCATCGATCCGGACAAGGGGCTGGATGCGATCGAAGGCCCGCTGGCCGCGATCCAGATGGGCCTGATCTACGTCAATCCGGAAGGACCGGGGGGCAACCCCGACCCGCTGCAGTCGGCGCGCGACATCAAGGAAACCTTCGAGCGCATGGCGATGAACCATGAGGAAACCGTCGCGCTGACCGCGGGCGGCCACACCTTTGGCAAGGCGCACGGCAACGGCGACGCCTCGCTGCTCGGCGCGGCGCCCGCGGGCGGCGATCTGGCGGCGCAGGGCTTCGGCTGGGTCAGCAGCCACGAAAGCGGCGGCATCGGCGAGCACAGCGTGACCAGCGGCATCGAGGGTTCGTGGGTCAATACGCCCACCGAATGGAGCGAGAATTATTTCCGCCTGCTGCTCGACTATGACTATGAACTGGTCCGCTCGCCCGCCGGCGCGCAGCAGTGGCAGCCGGTGAACCAGAAGGAAGAGGACATGGCCCCGGCGGCCTGGAATCCGAACCTGAAGGTTCCGACGATGATGACCACCGCCGACATGGCGTTGAAGGTCGACCCGGAATTCCGGGTGATCAGCGAGAAGTTCCGGCGCGACCATGAAGCGTTCAAGGACGCCTTTGCCCGCGCCTGGTTCAAGCTGACCCACCGCGACATGGGACCCAAGGTCCGCTACCTCGGCCCCGAAGTGCCGGCCGAAGACCTGATCTGGCAGGACCCGATCCCGGCGGGCACCACGCCGTCCGACACCGAGGTCGCGGCGGTGAAGGCGAAGATCGCGGCCAGCGGGCTGACCGTCAGCGAGCTGATCAAGGTCGCCTGGGCCTCGGCCAGCACCTTCCGCAAGTCGGACTTCCGTGGCGGCGCGAATGGCGCGCGCGTCCGCCTCGCGCCGCAGAAGGACTGGGAGGTCAACGAGCCCGCGCTGCTCGCCAAGGTGCTGAACACGCTCGACGGCCTGCGCGGCAGCCTGTCGATCGCCGATGCGATCGTGCTCGGCGGCGTGGTCGGGCTGGAAAAGGCGATCAGGGATGCGGGCTTCAGCGTCGCGGTGCCCTTCACCGGCGGCCGCGGCGACGCGACCGAGGAACAGACCGACGCGGACAGCTTCGCGGTGATGGAGCCCGAGGCCGATGCCTTCCGCAACTATCTCGGCAAGAAGAAGCTGGCGGTGAAGACCGAGGAGATGATGCTCGACCGCGCCTCGCTGCTTGGCCTGTCGGTGCCCGAAATGACGGTGCTGGTCGGCGGGCTGCGCGTGCTCGGCGCCAATCACGGCGAGCGCGGACACGGCCATTTCACCAAGCGGTCGGGGCAGCTGACGAATGATTTCTTCGTCAACCTGCTCGACATGACCAATGTGTGGAAGGCCGTCGACGGTTCGGACGACGAGGAATATGTCGCGACCGACCGCACCAGCGGCGGCGAGACATGGCGCGCAACCCGCGCCGACCTGGTCTTCGGCTCCAACGCCGAACTGCGCGCGGTCGCCGAAGTCTATGCCGAGAGCGGCCATGAGGAGAAGTTTGTGCGCGACTTCGTCAAGGCCTGGACCAAGGTGATGAACGCCGACCGCTTCGACCTCGCCTGATCGGTAACGCCGACGGGTCGCAAGGACCCGCCCCCTGGGGACATGGACCCCAGGGGGCGGGTTTCCCTTGCCGAATCGTATATCTGTTTTCGGCCGGACGTCCCCTTTCGGTTCCCGCCGCCCCGACCCTCGTTGGCGATCGTCCGCTTCGGGCGGGTAGCCGCTCCGCGGCTTTCGCCGGGAAACGGACGACAGCAGCGCACGAAAAGCGTTGGAATCGCCTGCAATCCCGTCCCCGCCAATTTCTCAACGCCCCGTTAACCATAGTGCAACCCCGGTCATCGTAATTTCACAGAGCCGACCGCTTTTCCCTTGCAGGCTGGCGGCGGCATCGCCACCTTGGGTTCCCAGGGGGCCGCCTCTCCCCGGCCTGGTCCCCGCAAGGAGATACGGACCATGCCGTCTTTTTCGGAAAGCCTCGAAAAGACCCTCCATAATGCGCTGAAGGCCGCGTCGGAGCGGCATCACGAATATGCGACGCTCGAACATTTGCTCTACGCGCTGATCGACGACGAGCATGCCGCCGAGGTGATGCGCGCCTGCGGGGTCGCGCTCGACGACCTGCAGTCGGCGGTGGTCCATTATCTCGACACCGAACTCGACAGCCTGAAGGTCGAGGGGCACAGCGACCCCTCCCCCACCAGCGGCTTCCAGCGCGTCGTCCAGCGCGCGATCCTGCACGTCCAGTCGTCGGGCAAGGACGAGGTGACCGGCGCCAACGTCCTCGTCGCGCTCTTCTCCGAGCGCGAAAGCTACGCCGTCTATTTCCTCCAGCAGCAGGACCTGACGCGCCTCGACGCGGTGTCCTACCTCAGCCACGGCGTCGGCAAGGGCGGCAAGCCCTCGCCGCAGGCCGAGCCCGAGGAAAAGGAAGAGGCGAAGGAAAAGACCGACGGCAAAAACAAGAAAGAGACCGCGCTCGACCAGTTCACCGTCAACCTCAACGAAAAGGCGAAGGGCGGCAAGGTCGACCCGCTGATCGGCCGCAGCGCCGAGGTCGACCGCACGATCCAGATCCTCTGCCGCCGCAGCAAGAACAACCCGCTCTATGTCGGCGATCCCGGCGTCGGCAAGACCGCGATCGCCGAGGGCCTCGCGCGCAAGATCATCGAGGGGGACGTGCCCGAGGTGCTGCTGCCCGCGGTCATCTATTCGCTCGACATGGGCGCGCTGCTCGCCGGCACGCGCTATCGCGGCGATTTCGAGGAGCGGCTGAAACAGGTCGTCACCGAACTCGAAGGGCTGCCGCACGCGATCCTGTTCATCGACGAGATCCACACGGTGATCGGCGCCGGCGCCACCAGCGGTGGCGCGATGGACGCGTCGAACCTGCTCAAGCCTGCCCTCTCCGGCGGCGTCATCCGCTGCATCGGCTCGACGACCTACAAGGAGTTCCGCAACCATTTCGAAAAGGACCGCGCGCTGCTGCGCCGGTTCCAGAAGATCGACGTGGTCGAGCCGACGCTCGAGGACACCAAGAAAATCCTCGCGGGGCTGCGCAGCGCGTTCGAGGCGCATCACCAGGTGCGCTATACGCAGGATGCGATCAACGCCGCGGTCGACCTGTCGGCGCGCTACATCAACGACCGCAAGCTGCCCGACAAGGCGATCGACGTGATCGACGAGGTCGGCGCGATGCAGATGCTGGTCGCCCCGTCGAAGCGCAAGAAGACGATCACCGCCAAGGAGATCGAGGCGGTGATCGCGACGATGGCGCGCATCCCGCCCAAGTCGGTGTCGACCGACGACAAGGCGACCCTCGCCAATCTGGAGACCGACCTCAAGCGCGTCGTGTTCGGCCAGAATACCGCGATCGAGGTGCTGTCGTCGGCGATCAAGCTGTCCCGCGCGGGCCTTCGCGATCCCGAAAAGCCGATCGGCAATTACCTCTTCAGCGGCCCCACCGGCGTCGGCAAGACCGAGGTCGCGAAGCAGCTCGCGCACATCATGGGCATCCCGCTCCAGCGGTTTGACATGTCCGAATATATGGAGCGCCATTCGGTGAGCCGCCTGATCGGCGCTCCCCGGGCTATGTCGGCTACGACCAGGGCGGGCTGCTCACCGATGCGATCGACCAGAATCCGCACTGCGTGCTGCTGCTCGACGAGATCGAAAAGGCGCATCCCGACCTGTTCAACATATTGTTGCAGGTGATGGACCATGGCCGAGCTGACCGACCATCACGGCAAGACCGTCGATTTCCGCAACGTCATCCTGATCATGACGACCAATGCGGGCGCCAGCGACATGGCGCGCGAAAGCATCGGTTTCGGCCTGTCGACGCGCGAGGATGTGCAGGAGGAAGCGGTGAAGAATCTCTTCACCCCCGAATTCCGCAACCGCCTCGATGCGATCGTGCCCTTCGGCTATCTGCCGCCCGAGGTCGTCGCGCGGGTCGTCGACAAGTTCATCCTGCAGCTCGAAATGCAGCTTGCCGACCGCAACGTCCATATCCAGCTCGACGAGGCGGCGCGCGAATGGCTGACCGGCAAGGGCTATGACAAGCTCTATGGCGCGCGTCCGATGGGCCGCCTGATCCAGGAGAAGATCAAGCAGCCGCTCGCCGAGGAGCTGCTGTTCGGCAAGCTCGTCCATGGCGGCGAGGTCAAGGTGAAGATGAAGACCGGCGACGACGCCAATGTCGGCAACCCGCTGACCTTCGAAATCACCCCTGCGCCGCCCAAGAGCAGCAAGGCGAAGGCCAGGCCCAAGGCCGACAAGCCGAGCGAAGGCGGCGGAGTAAGGAACGAAAGCGCCCTTCCTTTCGGGGGAGGGCGTTTTTCGTTTACCTCGTGCGATATCCTTGCTCGGTCATTCCCGCGAAGGCGGGAATCCAGCTTTTCCTTTTCCCTTCGCGTTCTTCGCGGGAATGACGATATTTGTGCGGCCCCATGGATCGCTCCGCACCGCTTCGGGTCCGCTCCCAAATTAAGCGGATCGCAACCCCCGGCTGCTAAGCCCACCCTCCTGACAAGCGGGACCGGGGCACCGATGACGACACAATTGCAGCAATGGCTGGGCGAACCGAACGCGCTGCGCGAATTCGACCGCTGGTTCGAAGGCGTGATGCGCGGCGGAAATTTCGACGAACTGGACGCGTTCCTGACCGAGGAGATGCTCGCCCATCCGCACCCGATCACCTCGCTCTGCCTCGCCCGCCCGCTGGCGGCGGTGCGGATCACCGGCTGGGACGATCTCGCCGCCGATGTGCTGCGCGACGAGGAGCGCCATTCGGCCGCCGGACCCGTCACCGCGATCGGCGCCGACCTGTCGGCGCATTGCGAGCCCGACGGTGACGCCTGGCCGCTCGAGGTCAATTTCTACGACGACGAGGCCTTCCCCTTCGGCGACGGCGATCTGGACGCGGTCAACGCCGCCGCGGCCGATACGAACACCCCTTGGCAGGGCGAATTCCGCGACATCACGAACAGCCTGACCGTCGTCGGCCTCGGGCGGATCTATTCCGCGATCAGCACCAATATGCCCGGCCGCATTCCGTTCGGCGAACCCGCGCCGGTCGAGGTCGTCGCCGACCGGCTGGGGCGCTTCTTCCTCACCCTGCGCTTTCATCAGGCACTGGTGCGCGACGCAGCCAACGAGGGCCTGCCCCGCGCCATGGTGCTGCTCGCCGACGCGCACGACGTCGACCCCTGGTTCGAGGCCGCCTATTGGTGCGAGACGGCGCGCGACGACGACGGCAAGATCGCCTCGATCCTGGGCGCCCGCGACGAGGCGAACCGGGCGCGTTTCCGCGCCGAGACCGAGATGAAGATCGCCGAATGGCGCGACCGCCGCAACGTGATCGTCCGCCGCCAGTTGCGCGCCGACAAACAGCAGGCCTTCATCGACCTCAGCGTCGCGCAGGACGCGATGTTCCACAGCATCACCGGCCTCGGCGACGGCCGCCCGTCGCACGAGCTGTCGGACCATGAATATGAGATGCTGCTCTATGCCTGGCAACGCCAGCGCGCCGAAAAATGCGGCGATGATCCCGACGCGATCGCGGTTCCCGAAGCGCCGCGCAGCGGCATCTTCGGGCTGTTCAGCCGGGCGTCCTGACGGCAAGCCTTGATACAGTGGCGCGGCAATGTTATAACGCGCGTATGAACACGCCGCTCAAGGTCACCAAGGTCGGCAACAGCGCCGCCGTCATCCTGCCCAAGGAATTGCTGGCCCGCCTTCGCGTATCGCTTGGCGACACGCTATTCGCTACCGAATCCCCCGATGGCATTCGTCTGACGGCATCTAATCCCGACTTCGCCGCAAAAATGGCCGCAGCCGAAGATATCATGCGTCAAGATCGCGACATTCTGCGCGTACTTGCGAAATGACCCAGTCGGATCGCGTCGAGCCGGTCTGGCTCGACGTCGATGTCGCGCTCGCCATTCATGATCGGCAACTCGCGGAGCATGGCGGCATTTCCGGTGTGCGCGATCAAGGCATGCTCGAATCGGCGTTAGCAAGACCGATCAATCAATGGGTTTACGGACAAGAAAGTCCGGCTTGGCTTGCCGCCGCTTATGCTTTCGGCATCGCGCGAAACCATCCATTCGGGGATGGCAACAAGCGAACCGCATGGGTGCTTGCTCGCCTCTTTCTGCGTCTCAACGGCCACGAACTTAGGTTCGATCCGCAGGACGCGATTGAAACGGTCCTCGCGCTCGCAGCCGGGACGCTGAGCGAAGAGCAGTTGGCCGTGTGGTTTCAGGAGCATCTCGCCACAAGCTGATACCGCCACCCCTCGCTTTTCGAGCCACCACCGGCTATGCTGGCCGGATGTACGACTATGTCTCCGTCACCACCCGCGAGCCCGGCGCGCCCAGCCCGGTGCGCGACGGCACGATCAAGCTGCACGATGCGGCGGGCTTCGACGGCATGCGCCGGGCGGGGCGGCTGTCGGCCGAAATCCTCGACGCGCTCGTTCCCTTCGTCCAGCCGGGCGTGACCACGGCGGCGATCGACGACCTCGTCCGCACGATGATGCTCGACGGCGGCGGCATTCCGGCGACGCTCGGCTATCGCGGTTTCACCCACAGCTGCTGCACCAGCATCAACCATGTCGTCTGCCACGGCATTCCCGACGACAAGCCGCTGCGCGACGGCGACATCGTCAATATCGACGTCACGACGATCATCGACGGCTGGCACGGCGATACCAGCCGCATGTATCTGGTCGGCGACGTTCCCATCAAGGCGCGGCGGCTGGTCGAGGTCACCTATGAATGCCTGATGCTCGGCATCGAGCAGGCGAAGCCCGGCAACCGCATGGGCGACGTCGCGCACGCGATCCAGACCCACGCCGAAAAGCACCGCTATTCGGTGGTGCGCGATTTCTGCGGCCATGGGCTGGGGCAGATGTTCCACGACGCGCCCGAGGTCGTCCACGCCGGGCGCCCCGGCACCGGCCCCGAACTGCGCCCCGGCATGTTCTTCACCATCGAACCGATGATCAACACCGGCAAATTTGCGGTGAAGATGCTCGCCGACGGCTGGACCGCGGTCACCCGCGACCGTTCGCTGTCGGCGCAATATGAACACAGCATCGGCATCACCGAAACGGGATGCGAAATCTTCACCGCGAGCCCGAAAGGCCTGCACCAGCCCCACCTCGCCTGAGGACTCTCCCCCATGCGCGCTTTTTTCCGCAGCATCGCGGCCGCCATCGTGACGACCGGGTTCGACCCGCGCAAGCTGCGTCACCTCGGCCAGTTCCGCCGCTTCTACCGCGACCGCAGCGCCTTCAAGGCGATGGGCGGCGCAATCGCCGAGGATTATCCGATCCTCACCGATTTCACCGCCAATGCGGGATCGGGCACCGGCCAATATTTCCACCAGGACCTGCTCGTCGCGCAGTTGATCCATGAGGCAAAGCCCGCGCGCCACCTCGACATCGGGTCGCGTATCGATGGTTTCGTCGCGCATGTCGCGGCCTTCCGGCCGATCGAGGTGATCGACATCCGCCCGATGCCGCCCAGCATCCACGCCAATATCCGCTACAGCGTGCTCGATCTGATGGACGGCGACATCAGCGGCTTCGGTCAGGCCGATTCGGTGTCGTGCCTGCATGCGATCGAGCATTTCGGACTCGGCCGCTACGGCGACCCCCTCGATCCCGACGGGCATAAAAAGGGTTTTGCCAATATCGCGAAGCTCGTCGCGCCGGGCGGGCGCCTCTATATCTCGATGCCGATCAGCCGCACGACGAAGGTGCAGTTCAACTCGCAGCGCCTGTTCGCGGCACGCGACATCTTCACCTGGGGCGAGGCGATCGACGGCTTTTCGCTCGAACGCTTCGACTGGGTCGATGAGCGCGGCGACCTGCACCCGTCGGCAACGCCCGAGGATGCCGTCGGCTGTCCCTTCGGGCTGGGCATTTACACGCTGCGCCGTACCGCCTGACGCCACCCGTCCCACCCCCCAATTTCGCGCTTGCACCGCCCGCCCTTCGCGCGCAGTCTTGACGTTAACGTCAAGCATAGGCGTCGAACGGGAGACATGGGATGGCGAAACGGGTCTTGAAGGCCGCGCTGCTGGGCTGCGCGGTGCTGGCATTGTCGGCGTGCAACGCATCGAAGAAGGACGGCGCGGGCGGCGGATCGCTCGACCCCGCCGAACAGGCCAGCGAGACCCTGCTCAAGACCGGCGGCACCGGCGACGATTGGGGCGCGACCGGCTTCAGCTATGACGAACAGCGCTTCAGCCCGCTGACCGACATCAACGACAGGAATGTGGGCGAACTCGGCATCGCCTGGTTCGCCGACCTCGAGGATGCGCGCGGTCAGGAGGCGACCCCGGTCGTCGTCGACGGCGTGATGTATGTCACCCACGCCTGGTCGAAGGTCAGCGCGTGGGACGCCGCGACCGGAAAGCCTCTCTGGAAGTTCGACCCCAAGGTGCCCGGCGAACGCGCGGTCAGCGCCTGCTGCGACGTCGTCAACCGCGGCGTCGCGGTGTGGGGCGACAAGCTGTTCGTCGGCGCGCTCGACGGGCGGCTGATCGCGCTCGACAGAAAGACCGGCAAGGAAGTCTGGTCGACGCAAACCTTCGACACAGCGAAGCCCTACACGATCACCGGCGCGCCGCGCGTCGTGAAGGACATGGTGCTGATCGGCAACGGCGGCGCCGAATTCGGCGTGCGCGGTTATGTCACGGCTTACGACGCCGACACGGGCAAGGAGCGCTGGCGCTTCTACACCGCGCCCAATCCGAACAAGGAAAAGGACGGCGCGGCGTCGGACGACATTTTCGCGAGCAAGGGCAACGCCACCTGGTCCGACAAGGGCGAGTGGCAGACCTCGGGCGGCGGCGGCACCGTGTGGGATGCGATCGTCTACGACAAGGATCTCGACCAGATCTACCTCGGCGTCGGCAACGGCAATCCGTGGAACCATGGCACGCGCTCGAACGGCGAGGGCGACAACTGGTTCCTTTCCTCGGTGGTCGCGCTCGATGCGTCGACCGGCGCCTATAAATGGCATTATCAGGAAACCCCGGCCGAAACCTGGGACTATACCGCGACCCAGCCGATCATCCTCGCCGAGCAGCAGGTGGACGGCAAGCCGGTGAAGGTCCTGTACCACGCGCCGAAAAACGGTTTCTTCTTCACCATCGACCGCACCAACGGCAAGCTGCTGGACGCCAAGCCCTTCGTCGAAGGGATCAACTGGGCGACCGGATACGACATGGCAACCGGCCTAGCCGATCGAGAATCCGGAGGCGCGCTTCTACAGGACGGGCAAACCCTTCATCGCGGTCCCGGGCGCGCTCGGCGCACACAACTGGCATCCGATGAGCTATAATCCGGCGACGGGCCTCGTCTATATCCCCGCGCAGCAGATCCCGCAGGGCTATCTTCAGGACATGGACGAGCTCGACAAAAGGAAGGTGCTCGGCTTCAACGTCGGCACGTCGCTGGGCAAGACGATGCTCCCCGACGACAAGGCGGCGTTCAAGGCCGCGGTCGCCGCGACGACCGGGCGCCTCGTCGCCTTCGACCCGCGCACCGGCAAGGTCGCGTGGGGCGTCGACTATCCCGCGGCATGGAACGGCGGCACGATGACGACCGTGCGGCAACCTCGTCTTCCAGGGGACCAGTACCGGCCGCTTCCGCGCCTATGCCGCCGACACCGGCAAACAGCTCCTCGACCTCGACATGCAGTCGGGAATCGTCAGCGCGCCCTCGACCTTCCGTGTCGGAGGGGTGCAATATGTCGCCTTCCAGACCGGCAAGGGCGGCGCCTTCCCGCTCGTCGCCGGCGTCGCGGGCGGCGCGACGCGCAAGGTGCCCAACCTGCCGCGCCTCGTCGTGCTCAAGATCGGCGGCACGGTGAAATTTCCGGCCCCGCCCGCGACGACGACGCTTGCCTGGAACCCGCCCGCGAAGATCGGCACCCCCGAACAGATCGCCGCCGGCAAGGCGCATTTCGGCCGCTATTGCCAAGTCTGTCATGGCGACAGCGCGATCGGCAACGGCTTCACGCCGGACCTGCGCGTCTCGGCCACGCTGACCAATGCCGACGCGTGGAAATCGGTCATCCTCGACGGCGCGCTCAAGGACCGCGGCATGGTCAGCTTCGCGCGCGTGCTGACCCCGCAGGACGCGGAGGCGATCCGCGCCTATGTGATCGAGCGGTCGAACTGGACCAAGGCGAACCTGTCGGACACCGCCGCGCCGATGGGACGGTGAGCCAAGCCACGCCCTCCCCTTCAGGGGAGGGCAGCGAGACTTACGAACTTGTTCGTTAGTCGCAGCGGGTGGGGGCCATCGGCCTTGCACAAGGCCGATGGCCCCCACCCCAACCCCTCCCCTGAAGGGGAGGGGCTTTATGTCAATCTGCCGCTTTTTTAGGCACCCGCACCCACCCAATGCCCACCCCATGGGCAACGGCGCAATTTGCTTTCAAAATTCTTACCGAAAGCTTGCGATTCGGCAATTGGCACGGCTTTTGATTGGTGCAACATGACGGGGCCTCGCAGCGACTCAAGGTGGGTGCGAACCGGACAGGCAGGCCTGGTCCGGCTTTGGCCGCGAGCATCGATAATAGCCCAAGTGGGGGACAAGACGCGTGAAGAAGATTGAGGCGATCATCAAGCCGTTCAAGCTCGACGAAGTGAAGGAAGCGCTGCACGAGGTCGGCGTCAGCGGCATCACCGTGACCGAGGCCAAGGGCTTCGGACGGCAGAAGGGTCATACCGAACTCTATCGCGGCGCCGAATATGTCGTCGACTTCCTGCCCAAGGTGAAGCTGGAGGTCATCGTCGAGGATGGCCTCGCCGAACGCGTGGTCGAGGCGATCGCCGCCGCCGCGCAGACCGGCCGCATCGGCGACGGCAAGATTTTCGTCATCCCGGTCGAGACCGCGCTCCGTATCCGCACCGGCGAACGCAACGAGGACGCGCTCTAAAATATGATCGCCGCCAGAAAGATCCGAAAAATAACCGTGTTCCCCCGCGAAGGCGGGGGCCCATCTCCGGCCTAGCTCCATGTGGCTCGGGCAGATGATGGGTCCCCGCCTTCGCGGGGACACGCAGTAAACTACAAAGTTCAATCAACCCCGGCCAAGCCGGTCATTATCGCAAGAAGGAAGTTCAGATCATGGCTACGAAGCCCAAGGATATCGTCGCACGCATCAAGGACAATGACATCGAATGGGTCGACCTGCGCTTCACCGATCCCAAGGGCAAGTGGCAGCATCTGACGATGTGCGCCGGGGTGATCGACGAGGATGCGCTGGAGGACGGGCTGATGTTCGACGGCTCGTCGATCGAAGGGTGGAAGGCGATCAACGAGTCGGACATGATCCTGAAACCCGACCTCGAAGCCGTCTATGACGACCCCTTCTCGGCCACGCCGATGCTCGTCATCTTCTGCGACATCGTCGAGCCCGCGACCGGCGAAGGCTATGCCCGCGACCCGCGCACCACGGCGAAGCGCGCCGAGGCCTATGTCGCCTCGACCGGCATCGGCGACACCGTCTATGTCGGCCCCGAAGCCGAATTCTTCATGTTCGACGACGTGCGTTTCGAAACCAGCTACAGCAAGTCGGGCTTCGAAATCGACGATATCGAGCTGCCCACCAACACCGGCCGCAGCTATGAAGGCGGCAACCTCGGCCACCGTCCGCGCGCCAAGGGCGGCTATTTCCCCGTCGCGCCGGTCGACAGCGCCGTCGACATCCGCGCCGAGATGGTCTCGACCATGCTCGAAATGGGCCTGCCCTGCGACAAGCACCACCATGAAGTCGCCGCGGCGCAGCACGAACTGGGCCTGACCTTCGGCACGCTGACCCAGACCGCCGACCGCATGCAGATCTACAAATATGTCGTGCATCAGGTCGCCAACGCCTATGGCAAGACCGCGACCTTCATGCCCAAGCCGATCAAGGACGACAACGGCAGCGGCATGCACACCCACATCTCGATCTGGGAAAAGAGCAAGCCGCTGTTCGCCGACAACGGCTATGCGGGCCTGTCGGACCTCTGCCTCTATTTCATCGGCGGCGTGATCAAGCACGCCAAGGCCCTGAACGCCTTCACCAACCCGACGACGAACAGCTACAAGCGCCTCGTCCCCGGCTTCGAGGCGCCGGTGCTGCTCGCCTATTCGAGCCGCAACCGCTCGGCCTCGTGCCGCATCCCCTATGGCGCGGGCGCCAAGGCGAAGCGCGTCGAGTTCCGCTTCCCCGACGCGATGGCGAACCCCTATCTCTGCTATTCGGCGCTGCTGATGGCGGGGCTCGACGGCATCACGAACAAGATCCATCCGGGCGACCCGATGGACAAGAATCTCTATGACCTGCCACCCGAGGAACTGGCCGAAGTCCCGACCGTCTGCGGCTCGCTTCGCGAAGCGCTCGACAGCCTGCTCGCCGACCACGACTTCCTGCTCAAGGGCGACGTGTTCACCAAGGACCAGATCGAGGCCTATATCGAGCTCAAGTGGGACGAGGTCTATCGCTTCGAACAGACCCCGAGCCCGGTCGAGTTCGACATGTATTACAGCGCCTGATCCATCGGATCAGCGACGCGAAGAAGGGCGTCCGGTTCGGGGGAACCGGGCGCCCTTTTTGCGTTGGACGGCAGTGGATGGAGGTTTGGGGCGGACGTTCCGATCAACCTCACGCCCTCCCCTTCAGGGGAGGGCAGCGAGACTTACGAACTTGTTCGTTAGTCGCAGCGGGCGGGGTCCATCGGCCCTGCGCAACGCCGATGGACCCCACCCCAACCCCTCCCCTGAAGGGGAGGGGCTTTATGGCCGCAATCGCCAGATACCGGCAGTCCCCACTAAATTCGCAAATGGAACGATCCCCGACTCTTTTTACCGCCACGCTCCCGCAAAGACGTTGGTAACCCGCACGATCCAAGCTAGATGAAAGCGATCAGGGGAGTTTTCATCTTGCGTTTCACCGTCGTTTTACTTGCCGCGTCCGCCGTGGCACTCGCTACGCCCGCTTTCGCCGCCGAAACCCCCGCCTATGGCGCGCCTGCCGACTGGGTGGTGCCTAGCCACCGGCCCGCTGCCCGCGGGCGACGCCGCGACTCCCTGGCTGCTCGGCGACCAGCAGGTGCTGATCGAGGCCGACAAGCGCTCGACCTTCACCGATCACGCCTATCGCATCGCCACCGCGGATGCGCTGCGCAACTGGGACGACCTGCAATTTGTGTGGCAGCCCGACCGCGACGACCTGATCGTCCACAAGCTGCAGATCGTCCGCGGCGGCGAGACGATCGACCTGCTGGCCCAGGGGCTGAAGCTCACCGTGCTGCGCCGCGAAAAGGATTTCGAGCAGAAGACGATCGACGGCCTGCTCACCGCGACCGCGCCGATCGAGGATCTGCGCGTCGGCGATATCGTGCGCTTTTCCTCGACCATCGTCGAACGCAGCGACGTGCTCGCGGGCAATGGCGAGGCGATCGTCGATGTCGCCGCCAAGCCCGCCGCGATCGCGCAGGGATCGGTGCGTATCCTGTGGCCGCGCACCCTGCCGGTGAAATGGAAGGCGTTCGGCAAGGGCATCGCGCCGGTCGAAAGCGGGAAGGGCAGCTATCATATCCTCACCCAGGCGCAGCCGATCGTCAAACAGGACGAGATGCCACAGGACGCGCCGATCCGGTTCCAGCGCCCGCCCGGCCTCGAATTTTCGACTTTTCCGACATGGAGCGACCTGTCGCGCACCGTCGCACCGCTCTATGCGACCCAGGGCACGATCAAGGAGGGCGGCACGCTCGCCGCGGCGGTCGATGGAATCGCGAAGGCGAACAGCAACCCCAAGGCGCGCGCCGCCGCGGCGCTGGCGCTGGTCCAGAACGAGATACGCTATCTCTACAACGGTCTCGCCAACGGCAATTATGTGCCGCAGGCTCCCGAGCAGACCTGGACGCTGCGGTACGGCGACTGCAAGGCCAAGACGCTGCTGCTCCTCGCGGTGCTCGACCGGCTGGGCGTGGAGGCGATGCCGACGCTTGTCCATTCGACCGTCGGCGACGCGCTGCCCGACCGGCTGCCGACGCTTGCCGCCTTCGACCATGTCATCGTCCAGGCGTCGATCGGCGGCATGGACTATTGGCTCGACGGCACGACCGCAGGCACCCATGTCGAGGATCTGGCCGACGTCCCGCCCTTCCGCCATGTCCTGCCGCTGACGACGGCGGGAAGCGAGCTTGCCGCGCTGCCGCTGCGCGAACCCGCGCGGCCCGACGTCGACCTCCACATCGCCTATGACCAGTCGGCGGGCACCGCCTTTCCGCCGCTGTTCGACCTCAGCTTCACGATGCGCGGCGAACTCGCGGCGCGGCTCGCGACGCTGAAGGAACAGGCGACGCCCGAACAATTGCGCGACATGGCGCAGGGCGCGCTCGGCGACTTCGTCAACAACGGCCAGATTCACACCCGCTCGATCGAGGTCGATGCGGCCAAGGGAACGACGACCATCCACGCCTCTGGCATCGGCAATTTGCGCTGGATACGCGACGAACCGCGCCCCTATCTCGCGCTCGACGGGCTGGTCAGCGATTTCGAGATCAAGGCCGACCGGACGCGGGCGGCGTGGCGCAACATCCCGGTGTCGGGCGGATCGCCGAGCCTGATCGTGCGCTCGATGAGCCTCAAGCTTCCGCAGCGCGCGGGCTTCGTCATGGAGGGCGATGTGCAGGCCGACATGATGATCGCCGGCTTTGCGCTGCGCCGCCAGGCGCGGCTCGCCGCCGGGAAGCTCGAAAAGACCGAGACGGTCTGGACCAGCGGCAGCGAGGTCGCGGTCAACCAGCTGCCCGCGGTCCGCGCGCAGGTCGCCGCGGCCAGGCAACGCGAGTTCCGCCTTCGCGCGCCCGACGCCTATCCCACGCGGGTCGAGGAGATCGCCGCCGCAAAGAAGGAAAAGCGCCTCGGGCCGCTGCTCGCCGCCTATCAGAAGGCGATCGACGACGATCCCGAAGCGGCAAACGGCTATCTGAACCGTGCCGCGTTCAACATCGGCATCTTCGAGCCCAAGGCGGCGATCGCGGATCTTACGAACGCGATCGAGCACGAGGCCAACGCCGAAATCTACCGGCGCCGCGCTGGTCTCCACGCCCAGATCGGCGATTTCAGAACCGCGCTCGCCGACGTCGAGGAAGCGCTCGCGCTCGACCCCGGCGACGAGACCGCCTTTGCGCAAAAAGTCTATCTGCTGACCGAGCTCAAGCAGTATGACGACGCACTGGCGCTCGCCGACGAACAGATGGCAGGTTCGAAGGACAAGCGCGGCTGGGTCGGGCTGAAGGCCGAAACGCTCGGCAAGGCCGGGCGCGCCGCCGAAGGCGCCACGCTCCTCGCCGAAGCGCTCGTCGAGCGGCCGGGCGATCCGGGGCTTCTCAACAATCTCTGCTGGCTCAAGGGCACGCGGTCGTTCGAGCTCGAATCGGCGCTCAAGGACTGCACCCGCGCGATCGAGCTGAGCGACGAATCGTCGGCCGTACTTGACAGCCGCGCACTGGTCTTTTTCCGCCTGGGGCGGATGGAGGAGGCGCGCGCCGATCTCGACGCCGCGCTCAAGATCAGCCCGAGCATGCCGGCGTCGCTCTACATGCGCGGCATCCTCCGCCTGCGCGGCGACGACCGCGACGGCGGCCAGCGCGACCTCGCGCTCGCGCGGCTGCAGAATGCGCGGATCGACGCCGAATATGCGGATTACGGCATCAAGCCCTGAAGCCGGAGTCGGTCCTGTTCAAACCGAACCGTGGCCCCTGAGCCTGTCGAAGCCTGTCCTGAGCGCCTGCAAGACAGTCGAAGGGGCGCCTCGCCGAGAAGCGCCCCTCTACAGGCTCAGGGCTACGGTAACGAAGGGTTCGACCTGAACAGGACGGACTCTAACTTTAGCGCACCATCATCCCGCGCTTGCCGATCGCGACGAAGGAGCCGAGGAGCAGTGTTGCGGCAAGCACCGCGATCACGTCGATCGCGGTCAGCGCGGCCCAGCCGAAAGCCGCCGCCGCCGCCCACGGAACGAGGACCAGCCAGCCGAGCAGCAAGGCCCAGCTAGGCGCCTTCGAGCCCGAGCTGCTGACTGAGTTCGTCGTAGCGTTTCTGCCAGCGCCAGGTCAGCGTCGCCGCGGCGAACAGCAGCAGCACCGCCGCCATGGCGACCCCGCCCGGCACGATGCCTGCGGCGAAACCGGGCGCGCGAGCGAGCGCGACGAGCATCAGGGTCAGCCCGAGCGCCGCCGTGAAGGCGGCCGACATGCCGAGATTGGCACGCTCCTCGACCAGTTCCTCGGCATCCGCGACGTTGAGCAGTTTCGCCCCGGCCCGCGGCGCGGCAAGGCCGAAACCGATCATCGCCGTCATCAGCAGATAGATGACCCCGATCGCTGCCAGCACGATCCGCGACAGCCCCATCGCATCGAGCAGGTCCTGTCCGGCAAGCCAGAACAGCCCCGCCACGCATCCCGCGCCGACGATCGCGCCGACCAGGCTGCTCAGCAGCGTCTTACGCAGTTTCGCCGTGCGTTCCGCCGTCATCGCCATGCCCATCATTCCTTCTCCGGCATCCAGTGATCGATAAACAATTCGCGCACTTCGAGTCCGAACAGGCTCGCCATGCGCAGCGCGAGCGGCAGGCTGGGGTCGTATTTATCGGTCTCGACCGCATTGATCGTCTGCCGCGACACGCGCAGCCGGCGCGCCAGTTCGCCCTGGCTCCATCCCGCCGCCTCACGATAATCGCGCACCCGATTTTCCAACTGCCATCCTCACGCCTGTCAAATACTCTTTACACCCGTCCTGTACTGCCTGTCAAACATTCTTTACAGGTGTCGCTCACCCTTTCCTAACCCGCGGCTGCTAAAGCGGCCGCACGGCGGACAGGGGCACGGTCGATGATGCGCAAATTCACGATGATCGCGGCGATGCTGTTCCTCGCGGGCTGCGGCAAGGCGATCGAACTGGTCAGCCAGACCCGCACGGTCGCGGCCCCGCGCGAGGAAGTGTTCGCGCGGATGTTCGGCGACGGCACCGACACCGGCCTGCCGCTCGTCACCAACGGCGGGTCGACCAAGCTTTATGAGCTGGTGGTCGAAAGGAACGATCCCGAATGGTCGAGCGGTCGCCCCGAAACAGCGGCCCGACGCCCATAAGGTCAAATATGCCGTCGCGATGGAAATCCCGCGCGAGATGCACATCCTTTACAGCATCGACGACGGCGCGGTGTCCACCGGGCTGAAATTCACGCTGGAGGAACTGGCGCCCGACAGGACGCGCGTCGTCTTCAACGTCGACGAACTCAAGGGCCACGATACCGAGGGGCTGGCGGTCAATACCGCGAAGCTGCACGCGATCGCCTATGAGGCGCTGAAAAAGCTCGACGATTTCGACGAGGTCAAGGACGCCGCTTGACCCGGGCTTGCGGCGCCGCGCATCGCGCGCCACTATGTGGCTCCCCGCTCAGGAGCCCCCTTCATGAAATCGCTGCCGCTCGCCGCCCTCCTCGCCGCTTCGCTCGTGCTCGCGCCCGCCGCGCAGGCGAAATTGTCGAAGGCGGAAACGGCGATGGCGAAAACGGTGACCGCCGAGCAGGAGCGTTCGGTCGCGCTGCTCGAACGCCTCGTCAACCAGAACAGCGGCTCGCTGAACCTCGAAGGCGTCGAAAAGGTCGGCGCGATGATGCGCGCCGAACTCGAACCGCTGGGTTTCGCGGTCACCTGGAAACCGACTCCCGAGACGAAGCGCGCCTAGCCATCTGATCGCGGTGCACAAAGGCAAGGAAGGCAACAAGCGCCTTCTCCTCATCGCGCACCTCGACACGGTGTTCGAACCCGATTCGCCTTTCCAGACCTTCGTCCGCAGGGGCGATAGGGGCGAAGGCCCCGGCGCGGGCGATGACAAGGGCGGCATGGTCGTCATCGTCGCGGCGCTGCGCGCGATGAAGGCGGCGGGGACGCTGAAGGACGCCAATATCGAAATCCACATGACCGGCGACGAGGAGGATGCCGGCGACCCGATCGAGAAAGCGCGCGCCGACCTGATCGAGGCGGGCAAGCGCAGCGACGTCGCGCTCGATTTCGAGGGGCTGGTTCGTGACAATGGAGCCGACATGGGCTCGGTCGCGCGGCGCTCGTCGGAAAGCTGGACGGTCACCGCAACGGGCAAGTCGGCGCACAGCTCGGGCATCTTCAGCGAAGCGGCGGGCGACGGCGCCATCTACGAACTCACCCGCATCATCGCGCGCTTCCGCACCGAGCTTCCCGAACCGAACCTCACCTTCAACGTCGGGCTGATCGCGGGCGGTCAGCAGGCCGAACTCGACCCCGGCGGCATCCGCGCCACCGCCAGCGGCAAGACCAACATCATCGCCCCCATCGCGATCGCCCGCGGCGACCTGCGCACCCTGTCGGCCGAACAGGCGGCGCGCGTGAAGGCCCGGATGGCGGCGATCGTCGCGGACCATGCCCCCGGCACCGGCGCGACCCTCGCCTTCGACCCCGGCGGCTATCCGCCGATGGCGCCGACCGACGGCAACCGCGCGCTTCTGGCAAAACTCAACGGGGTGAACCGCGACCTCGGCCTTGCCGAAATGGCGCCGCTCGACCCGCTGAAGCGCGGCGCGGGCGACATCAGCTTCGTCGCCGCCGATGTCGACGGGCTGGCGGGACTCGGTCCCTACAGCACAGGGGACCACGCCCCCGGCGAGGCGGTCGACCTGCCGAGCATCGAGCGGCAGGCGACCCGCGCTGCCATCCTGATGTCACGTCTGGCTGCTGAAAAGCGCTGAGCGCGCCAAATTTAGCGCCAGAGTGCGCTTGATTCATCCGCCGCCGTGATTAGGTAGCAATCCGATACGTAACCGCCGATGGGAGAAAGACGATGAGCGATACCGAAACGCACCTGAAACAAAATTACATCGGCGGCCAATGGGTCGACAGCAAGGGCGGCAAGCTCCACGACGTCATCAACCCCGCGACCGAGGAAGCGGCCTCGACCGTCGTGCTCGGCACCGCGGCCGACGTCGATGACGCGGTCGCCGCGGCGAAGGAAGCCTTCAAGAGTTTCTCGCAGACCACCCGCGAGGAACGGCTCGACCTGCTGAACCGCATCGTCGAGGAATATAAGAAGCGCGGGGCCGATCTCGCCAAGTCGATGGCCGCCGAAATGGGCGCGCCCGTCAGCTTCGCGGGCACCGCGCAGGTCGGCGCCGGCATCGGCGGCTTTCTCGGCACGATCGCCGCGCTCAAGAGTTTCGAGTTCAAGGAACAACACGGGCCGAATACCGTCGTCTATGAACCGATGGGCGTCGTCGGCATGATCACGCCGTGGAACTGGCCGCTCAACCAGATCGCGCTCAAGGTTGCCCCGGCACTCGCCGGCGGCAACACGATGATCCTGAAACCCTCGGAGGAATGCCCCGGCAACGCGGTGATCTTCGCCGAGATTCTCGACGCCGCGGGCGTGCCGCCGGGCGTGTTCAATCTGGTGCAGGGCGACGGCCCGACCGTCGGCAACGCGATCTCATCGCACCCCGGCATCGAGATGGTCAGCTTCACCGGCTCGACCCGCGCCGGCATCCTCGTCGCCAAGGCGGCCGCCGACACGGTCAAGCGCGTCCATCAGGAACTGGGCGGCAAGTCGCCGAACCTCGTCCTGCCCGACGCCGACCTCGAAACCGTGCTGCCCCCGACGGTGCAGGGCGTGCTCGTCAACACCGGCCAGAGCTGCATCGCGCCGACGCGCATCCTCGTCCACAAGGACCGCAAGGATGAAGCGGTCGGCGTCATCAAGGCGATGTTCGACGGCACCCAGGTCGGCGATCCGATGGCCGAGGGCGGCCATATCGGCCCCGTCGTCAACAAGGCGCAGTTCGACAAGATCCAGGGCCTGATCCAGTCGGCGATCGACGAGGGCGCGACGCTGGAGACCGGCGGCACCGGCCTGCCGTCGAATGTCAACCGCGGCTATTATATCAAGCCGACCGTCTTCTCGGGCGTGACGCGCGACATGCGCATCGCGAACGAGGAAATCTTCGGTCCGGTCGCGACCGTGATGGCCTATGACGACCTCGACCAGGCGGTCGATATCGCCAACGACACCGAGTACGGCCTGTCGGCTGTGATCTCGGGCGACCCGGCGAAGGCCGCCGACGTCGCGCCGAAGCTGCGCGCCGGCATGGTCGCGGTGAACAGCTGGGGCCCGGCTCCGGGCGCACCCTTCGGTGGCTACAAGGCCTCGGGCAACGGCCGCGAGGGCGGTCTGTTCGGGCTCAAGGATTTTATGGAAATCAAGGCGATCAGCGGCATTCCGGCATAACCGGGTCTCCCCTCCCGCAGGCGGGAGGGGATTAAGGGGTGGGCGCGAGCGTAGCGAGCAAGCTACGTCGCCTTGCCCACCCCGCTGCGACTAGGGCGCGCGCGCCCAAGTCTCACTGCCCCTCCCGCCTGCGGGAGGGGTTTTGCTTTGGACGGCCACCCGCTACAGGCACCCCCATCATGACCACCCGCTCCCCGCTCGCCCCCGCCGCCTTTCCCGCGCTCCCCGACATCGCCGGCGTGACGCTCCGCATCGCGCGCGCGCGGTACAAGGAATGGGACCGCTGCGACCTCACCTATGTCGAGCTGTCGCCGGGCACCGCGGTCGCGGGCGTCTTCACGCGCAATATCTGCTGCTCGTCCGAGGTCGAACTCGGCCGCGAACAGGTCAGGGACGGCACGGCGCGCGCGCTGATCGTCAACGCGGGCAACAGCAACGCCTTCACCGGCTATCGCGGGCGCAAGGCGGTCGAGCAGATCATGGGCCAGGTCGCCGATCATCTCGGCTGCGCTGCCAGCGAGGTTTTCGTCAGCTCGACCGGCGTCATCGGTGTGCCGCTGCCCAAGGACAAGGCGCGCGCCGGAGTCGCGGCCGCGCTCACCGCGGCGCCCTGCACATGGAAGGCCGCCGCCGAAACCATCTGCACCACCGACACCTTCGCCAAGGGCTCGGCCGCCAGCGCCATCGTCGGCGACCGCACGGTGCAGGTCGCGGGGATCGTCAAGGGATCGGGCATGATCGCCCCCGACATGGCGACGATGCTCGGCTATATCTTCACCGACGCCGCGGTCGCGCCCGCGCTGCTGCAACAGATGCTGACCGAGGCGACCGGGGGCAGCTTCAACAGCATCACGGTCGACAGCGACACATCGACCAGTGACACCGTGCTGCTCTTCGCCACCGGACAGGCGGGCAATGCGGTACTCGAATCCTGGGACGATGCGGGAACCGACGCACTCTATGCCGCGATCAAGGCGGTGTCGCTCGACCTCGCGCACCAGGTCGTGCGCGACGGCGAAGGCGCGTCGAAATTCATCGAGATCCAGGTCACCGGCGCGGCCGACGATCACAGCGCCAAGCGCGTCGCGTTCGCCATCGCCAACTCGCCGCTGGTCAAGACCGCGATCGCGGGCGAGGACGCCAACTGGGGCCGCGTCGTGATGGCGGTGGGCAAGGCCGGCGAACCCGCCGACCGCGACCGCCTCGCGATCCGTTTCGGCGACCATTGGGTCGCCAAACAGGGCCTGCCGGTCGACGGTTATGACGAGGCGCCGGTCGCGGCGCATCTCAAAGGGCTGGAGGTGCGCATCGGCGCCGACCTCGGCCTGGGCGAAGGCCGCGCGACGGTGTGGACCTGCGACCTGACGCACGGCTACATCAGCATCAACGCCGATTACCGGAGCTGAGAACTTCCGACCGCCACCCCGCCGGGATGGCGATGGGATATCCGGCTTCGCTATTTCGAAAGCGAGAAATTAGAGCATCGTGCGCTAAACCTGAACCGCCTCCCCGAGCGAAGACGAGGGGCTATGCCGAGCGAAGTCGAGGCAGTGAGCAGGTTCTCGCTTCGCTCGAACGAGCCCCTCGTCTTCGCTCGGGGATACGGAGTGATTCAGATTTCACGCAATTTGATCTAGGCGGTCTGCGCACCCGGCGCATCCAGCGCCCCTTCCAGCCAGCCCTTGAGCGCGCTCTTGGGCGCCGCACCGACCTTGGTGTCGGCGATCTCGCCATTCTTGAACAGGATCATCGTCGGAATGCCGCGCACGCCATATTTGCCCGGCGCTTCGGGATGATCGTCGATGTTCAGCTTGGCGATCACCACCTTGCCCGCCAGTTCGTCCGAAATCTCTTCGAGCGAGGGGCCGATCATCTTGCAGGGACCGCACCATTCGGCCCAGAAATCGACGAGCACGGGGGTGTCGCTGTCGAGGACGTCGGCCTGGAAGCTGGCGTCGGTAATCGCTTTGGTACCCATCCAAGGTCTCCTGAAAATCTGCTTGGTTCCTAGCTAGGCAGTCGGCGCGCCCGGCTCAAGCCCCGAACCCGGCAAATTCGCCTTGGTTGCTCGGCAAGCCCGGCTTGTGCGGCGCCAGCGTCGCATCATCCAGCACGATCAGCTTCGGCCCTGCGGTGTAGAGCAACGCGGCCGTAACCTGCCGCCCCGGAAAGATCACCGCGAGCGCGTCGCGATAGGCCGCCATCTGCCTGAGGTACGCCGGCGCGACATCCTCGGCGCGCCCGGGCACATGCCGCCCGGTCTTGTAGTCGATCACCGCCACCGCATCGTCGGTCACCAGCAGCCGGTCGACGATGCCCGCAACGACCGCGCCGTCGACCACCGCCGACAGCGGCACCTCCGCGAGACTGCCCGGCCCGAAGAGCGCGGCATGGGCGGGATCGTCCAGCACCGTGAGGACCTCGTCCGCCATCGCCGTTCGCGCGGCGGCGTCCAGCCCCGCTGCCTGCGCGTCCAGCCAACGCAGCGCCGCGGCGTGCCGCCGCCCGGGCGCGACCGGCGGCAGGCGTTCGAACAAGGCGTGCAGCAAGACCCCGCGCTCGACCGCCGCCGCGCGTCCCGACCCCTGCGGCGGCACCGCGACATCGTCCTCGCCCAGCGCCGAAGGAGCCAGCGGACGCGGCGGACGCGCCTCCTCCGGCGCGGGACGATGCGCCCATTCGGGGAGCGCGGCGGGCGGCGGCGCGACCGCCGCCGCCTTGCCGGCGCGCGGCGCCCATTTTCCGGCGTTCGCGCGATGGACGCGCCGCGTGCCCCAATCGCCGCCTGCCGGCTCGACGTCGCTTCCCATGCCTAGCAGCGCGCGCTCGGCGGCGGCGTGCCAGCTGTCTTCCGGTACCGTCAGGTCGGCCTTTTTCGTCACGCCCGCGACGACCAATATTTCCTCGGCGCGGGTCATCGCGACATAGAAGAGCCGCCAATGTTCCTCCGACGCCGCCTTCGCCGCCGCTTCATAGGCCGCGGCGATCGCACCATGGCGTTCGTCGGTCGGCACCGCGAAGACGGGCAATTTTTCCCAGCCCGCAATATCGACGCTGAACGGGCGATGCCCGACCCCCGGATCGTCGGTCGCATCGGCCAGGATGACGATCGGCGCCTGCAGCCCCTTCGACCCGTGCACCGTCATCACCCGCACGACGTCGCTGCGCGCTTCGGTCTGGCGCTTGACGTCGCTGCGGCTGTCCTCGATCTGCGTCAGGAAGCCGAGCAGCGACACCGTCTCGCGCTGCTCGAACGCCAGCGCCTGGCTCAGCAATTCGTCGACCGGATCGCGCGCCTGGCGCCCCAGCCGCGCATAGAGTTTGCGGCGCCCGTCGATCGGCCCCGACAGCACCGCTTCCAGGAACCGGAACGGCGTCGTGAAATCGCCCATGCGCAGCAACTGGCGCAGCGCGTCCATCGTCGCGGCCGGCATATCGCTTTCGGCGCTGCGCAGATGCTCCCACAGGGCCGCGCGGCCGCGCCGGTGCGTGCGGGCATAAAGCTCGTCCTGCGTCCAGCCGATCAGCGGCGAAACGAGCAACGACGCGAGGTTGAGGTCGTCGAGCGGCTGCACCGCGAAGCGCATCGCCGCCATCAGGTCCTGCACAGCCAGCGGCTGCGTCAGCGCGAAGCGGTCGACACCCGCGACCGGGACATGCAGCGCCTGCAACCGCGCGACGATCCGCGCCGCCAGGTCGCGGCGGCGGCGCACGAGGATCATGATATCCCCCGGCGCCACCGGCCGCCCGTCCTTGCCGTTGGCGATCCAGCGCTGCACTTCGTCGGCGATCGCCCGCGCGAGCCGCATCGAGGCGGGATCGCTCGCGGGAACCGTCGAATCGCCGGTCGTTCCGTCCTCGCCCGCTTCCTCGGCGCCGGCGTCGAGCGCCTTGTCGACCGGCAAGGGTGCCCAGACCTCGACCTGCCCGGCGTGCGCGTCGCGGATGGGGTAGTGCGGCGGTTCGTCGCCGTCGAGGCCCATCGCCGCCGCGCCGCCCGCCGCCAGCCAGGCATCGACGACGCCGAGCACCGCCGGGGTCGAGCGATAGTTGGAAACGAGATCGACCTCTTTCACCGGCCGGCTCGGCCTGTTCGCCGAGCAGCTGGAACAGCGTCCTGGCGTGCTCGAACGCCTCGGGATCGGTGCCCTGAAATCCGAAGATCGCCTGCTTGCGGTCGCCCACCGCGAACAGCGTGCGGTTGCGGTCTTCCTTCGCGCCCAGCCCGGCGAAAAATTCGCGCGCCAGCGCCTCGACGATCCCCCATTGCCGCAAATTCGTATCCTGCGCCTCGTCGACGAGGATGTGGTCGGTGCGCTGGTCGAGCTTGAAGCGGACCCATTCGCCGAAGCTGCTGACGCGCAGCAGCGTCCCCGCCAGCGTGATGAGGTCGTCGAAATCGGCGAGCCCCTGTTCGCGCTTCGCCAGCGCATAACTTTCGGCAAAACGGCTCCCCAGCCGCCATGCCGCCGCCAGTTCGTCGGCCAGCCGCATCGCGGCGGCGGTGCCGGACAGGCGGTCGGCGGCCGCGACGATGCGCGCCGCATGGTCGAGGCAGTCCCGCATCCGGCCCTTGTCGCCCGCGAAATCGGCGCGCATGTCGCCCGCGCCGGTCAGGAAACAGCCGCGCAATTCGCCGAGCATCGCGCTACGTTTCGCGGCATCGGCCCCCAGCCATGCGGCCATCAGGTCGGCGCGCGCGAGGCCCGTCCTGGTCCCCCACGCCGCCCCGCTCGCCGCGACCGCTGCGATATCGCGATCGTCGATCGCACCCGCGGCCAGCTCATCGCCGATCCAGGCATCGGCATCGCCCGCCGGCAACCCGAACGCATCGCGCAGGTCGCGCGCGCCCGGCGACAGCGACGCCCCCGGTCCGCCGAACACCGCCGCGCAGCGCGACAGGAAGGACAATGCCGCCTCCTGCCCCAGCCGCCGCGCGAGTTGCGCCGCCGCGGCGCGCAAGGCGGCGCCCTCCTCGCCCGGCAGCGCCAGAACCTCGCCGAGCACGCGCCGCTGCAACGCGGCGGCTTCGTCCTCCTCGATCGGGCGAAAGCCCGGCAGCAATTTCGCCTCGAGCGGAAAGCTCGCAAGCAGCGTCTGGCAGAAGCTGTGGATCGTCTGCACCCGGATCGCGCCGCCGGGACTGTCGATCACCGTCGCGAACAGCGCCCGCGCCCGCGCCATCAATTTCGGCACCCCCGCATCGTAACCGAGCAGATCGAGGTCGAAGCCCAGCGCCTTCAGGTCGAGCCGCAACTCGCCATCCTCCATCCGCACCCAGGCGGCGAGCCGTTCGTGGATGCGATGCGCCATTTCGGCGGCGCCCGCCTTCGTAAAGGTGATGCACAATATCGCCTCGGGCGATACGCCGTCGAGCATCAGCCGCAGCACGCGCGCCGACAGAACCTGCGTCTTGCCGGTGCCCGCCGACGCGTTGAGCCAGACATGCTCCGCGGGATGCGCGGCGGCGCCCTGTCCCGCGTCGAGCGTGGCGAGGCCGGACGGTCGGCTCATTCGCTCTCGCCCCGTCCGAACCATTCGTCGCGCCGCATCAGCTGGTCGTAATCGCCATAGCCCCGCGCGTCGCCCGGCGCGAAGGGTGCCTCGCCGGTCAGATAGTCGGCGCTGATCTCGAACAGCACGTCGGCGGCCCGCGCTATGGCATCCTCGGCACTCTTGAGGTCGCTGCGCGCATGATAGGTCAGCGAAATCCTGCCCGCCCCGCCGGCGACGGCGGTCGGGCCGCAGGCTCCAATATTCGAGCGCGCCGACCGGGGCGGCGTCGATTTTCTCCATCCCGCCCATTTCGGCGATCAGGCCGAGCAGCCCGAGCTGGTTGTCGACCCCGTCGGACGCCGCCTTCGCGCCCGGCGCCGCGCCCGATTTATAATCGACGATGGACAGCTGGCCTTCGCGGTCGCGGTCGATGCGGTCGGCCTTGCCGTGCAGCGTGATGCCCCGCACCACATGCTCGCCCTTCACCTCGACCCCGACGGGTTCGCGCCCTTCCGCTTTCGCCGCCCAGACCTGTTCGGCGGCCCAGCGCAGCGCGGGCTCGACGCGCGGCAGCCAGAAGGCGCGCGCGATCGGATCGAGCGCGGGGTCGTGCGCCAGCGCATCGAGCTCGGCCTCGAAGGCCGCAGCGCTCGCCCCGGCCAGCACCCAATTTTCGAACAATTTGTGCAGCCGCGTCCCGTACCAGCGCGGATCGGGCGCGGCGCTCAGCGGGTCGAGCGCCGACAGGCCGAGCATCCGGTCGGCATAAAAGGCAAAGGGATCGCGCGCCAGCCTATCGACTCCCGTAACGCTGATCCTGCGCGGGCGGTCGGCGGCGGGCGGCGCGGGCCGCGGCTTGCCGGCGGGCTGCGGATCGCCCGGCGGCAGGTCGAGCTGCGCCGCGAGCCGGGTCAGCGGCACCCCGCCCGGTGCGGGTTCGGGCAGCGCGCCGCCGAGCGCCGCGAGCCGCAGCCAGAAGCGGGAGGCGACCGCGGGATCGCCGCCGCTGCGCGTCGCGCGCGTCACGACGATCTCTTGCCCGCCGAGCGCCCCGGCGAAATCATGCGCCGCCATCCCCTGCTGCCGCTCGGGCGCGGGCAGGCCCAGCAGCCGCCTGATCCCCGGCGCGAGCCAGGGGTCGGGGGTCGCCGCGGCGGGCCATCGTCCTTCGTCGAGCCCGCCGAGGATCATCAGGTCGGTGCGCTGCAGCCGCGCTTCGAGCAGGCCCCAGATGAACAGGCGGGGATGTCCGCCATAGGGCGGCCTGACGCTTTCCTGCGCCAGCAATTGCCGCAGCATGTCGGGGAAATCCTGCGGCTCGACGAGCGCCGGCCCGTCACCGCGGGCCAGCGCCCAGCGGTCGAACAGGCCGCCGAGCGACCGGCCGGCCGGCCCGGCCCAGACGCCGTCGCCCGCGAGCCAGCCGAGCGCCGCCTGCAAGGCCGCGAGCAGGGTCGCGGGCGGCGCGGGCGCGGCAAAGGGAGCGAGCGCCTCGCCGAGCGCCGCCGCCAGCTCGTCCCACCAGGGTTGTATCTGTGTCGCAAGACCATGGCCGCGCGCCTTGGGGTCCGCCACTCGCGCCGCGATCCGCTGCGAAATGCCGTCCCAGCCGGGCACCAGCCCCGGTTCGCGCAGCAGCAGGTCGAGCCGCCGGACCTGATCGAGCCAGCCGCCGCGTTCGCCGCCTGCGCGGACCAGCGGATGCCCGAGCAAGGCGACCAGCGCCACCGGATCGAACGCCGCCGCCAGCTCGGCGAGCAGCAGCAGCAGCGCGCCGGGCGGCGTCCGCGACAAGGGCTGACCGGCGCTGTCGTCAACCGATATGCCCCAGCGCGTCAGCGCCGCCGCGACGCGCTCGCCAAGCGCGCGATCGGGGGTCACCAGCGCCGCGGTCCGGCCCGGCGTCTCGATCGCCTCGCGCATCAGGAGTGCGATGCCCTGCGCCTCCTGCCCGTCGTCGGCGAAGACCGCGCCGGATATCCCGGCCAGCGCCTCCGACAGGTCGCCCGCCGCCTGCCATTCGACGCTATAGTCGGCGGGCGCGAAGAGCAGCGAAACGAAGGGCGTGCGCGCCTCCGGCCCGTCGAAGGGCGAAGCCGCCGCCCACTCGGCCACCTCGCCGCGCGCCACGCCCATACGATCGAGCAGCAGTTTCAGATGATATTGCGGATGCGTTTCCAGCGGCCGCGCCGGATCGTCGGGATCGGGACGCAACGGGCCGAGCGCCTCCCATTCGCCCGCGCTCATCGCCCGGTCGAGCCCCGGCAGCACGACCATGCCGCGCTCCAGATCGGCGACGTCACGCAACAGCCGCGTGATCGCGGGCGCCGCCGCCGTCACGCCCGCCGCGACGACGAACCGCGCCGGGGGCGCCGCGCGCCATGCCGCGCCCACGCGGTCGAGCAGGCGGTTGCGCCGTTCCGCCCGATCGATGGCGCCCGTCCCCGCCAGCGCCGCTGCGACCAATGATCGACGAGCAGCCGCAGCCGACCGAGCGACGCCTGCCAGTGACCGGCAAAGGCGCCGAGATCGAGATCGACGAGTTCGGGGACGGCGACTTCCTCGTAATGAAGCTGATCGATCACCCGCGCGAGCCCGTCGGCAAGCTGGAACGCCGCGGCGCCCGCGATCGGCGCCTGACCTTCGGGCGTGAACCGCTCGATCAGCGCGGCGAGCATCAGCCGGCGGCGCAGCGGGTCGATCGCCGCAGCGGCAACGGCTGGTCATCGTCGATCGCGTCGAGCGCCAGCGCGACCTCTTCGTCGAGGTCGGCGTCGCCGATCACCGCGAGCCGCGGCATCAGCAGGCCCTGCCCGCCCGCGCGCACGAAGGCCGCCTGCACCGCGCTGCGCGCCCGGTTGCTCGGCAGCAGGATGAGCCCCTCGGCGAGCCCCAAGGCACCGTCGGCGAAGCGCGCGATCAGCCCCGCGGCGAGCGCATCGGCGAACGCCCGGTGGACCGGGATGGAGAAGATGGCCGGTTTGGCGTCAGCCATCGGTCAGCGCGGCTTCGGTCGGCGCGATGCTCGCGGGGGTGCCGACATCGAACCACTGGCCCATGTGCGACAGGCCGAACAGCCGCCCCGCCGCGATCGAACGTTCCCACAATATCATCGTCGAAAACGGCCCCTCGGGCGCGTCTTTCAGGAAACGCCGCGAAACGAGCTGGATGCCGGTATAGACAAAGGGCGCGATCCGTCCCGGCCTGCGGCGCGACAGCTCGGCCAACGGGATCCATGTGAAAGTCGCCCTTGCCGCCATGTCCCGTCGCGCTCGCCTGGCGGATCACCAGCAACAGCGCATCCATCCGGTCGCCGTCCCAGTGGCGCGCGAGCTGCCCGATGCTGTCCTGCGGCCCGTCGGTCCAGATATTGTCGCTGTTGACGATCAGGATCGGGTCGCCGGTCAGCAGGGGCAGCGCCTTGACCATCCCGCCGCCGGTTTCGAGCAATTGCGCGCGCTCGTCCGAAGTCACGATGGTGAACGATCGTTTCTGCGCCGCGAGATGCGCTTCGAGCGCATCGGCGAGATAATGGACATTGACCACGACATGCCCGATCCCCGCCGCCTCGATCCGGTCGAGGCTGTGGTCGATCAGCGGCTTGCCCGCGACGCGCACCAGCGGCTTGGGCCGCGTCGCGGTCAAGGGCCGCATCCGCTTGCCCAGCCCCGCCGCCATCACCATCGCGCTCTCGATCTTTGCCGTCACGACCATGCCTCCGCCCGCTTGTCGGCCGGCACATTGGCATCGAACCATTGCCGGACGGGGACGAGCGCCGGATGCGCGAGATCGCGTTCGAGCAGCCCCCACATCCGCGGCTGGAACTGGCGGTATCCGGGCTTGCCGTCGCGCTTCCACAGCCGCACGAAAACCCCGAGAATGCGCGTGTTGCGCTGCGCCGCGAGCGCCCAATAGGCGTGCTCGATCTCCCGCCCGGTCGCACCCTGATAGCGCGCGAGCATCGCCGCCTCGACCGCCGGACTCACGTCGCGGCGCGCGTCCTCGAGCACCGAAGCGAGGTCATAGGCCGGATGGCCGACCAGCGCGTCCTGGAAATCGAGCAAGCCATAATGCTCGACGCCCTCTTTGCCGGCGACCAGCATGATATTCTCGGCATGGAAATCGCGCAGCACGGTGACGCGCGGCAGTCCGTCCTTTTCGACGGGGGTCAGCGCCGCCTCCCACGCCGCGCGGAATGCGTCGCGATCGACCTCCAGCCCCAGCGCCGGACAATACCAGTCGCTGAACAGCATCACCTCGTCCAGCCATTGGTCCAGCCCGTGCACCGGCAGGCCGGCCATCGGCGGCCGCGCGTGAAGGTGGACCAGCAAATCGGTCACCCCGGCATAGTGGAGCATTTCATCCTGCAGCGCGGCGTCCACCGTCTCGCGCAGCCGCACATCCCCGAAATCCTCGATCAACAGCAGGCCGCGTTCCAGATCGCGCGCCAGGATCGTCGGGGCGTTCAGCCCCTGCTCGCACAGAAATTCGGCGACAGCGACGAACGGCCGCGGGTCTTCCTCGGGCGGCGGCGCATCCATCAGCACCGCGCGGCGGTCGCCATCGACGATGCGGAAATAACGGCGGAACGACGCATCGCCCGCCAGCGGCAAGATATCGGCCCCGCCCCAGCCATGCGCGGCGAGGAAGGCGGGCGCATGCGCGGGCGGAATCATCGGAGCGGCCATCGGCTCCCCCAAGACGCCGGCACCGCGGCTGTCAAGATGCGGGTGCCGCCGCTGCCCGAAATCGTCAGCGACAGCGCGTCGGGCCAGCCCTGCGTCCCCAGCCGTTCGGGCCATTCGATCAGCAGCGCACCGTCGTAGAGATAATCGTCGAGCCCGAGCTCGATCAGCTCGTCCTCCTCCTCGATCCGGTAGAGGTCGACATGCGCTACGGCCAAATCGACCTCGGGCGGGGCATAGGGCTGGACGATCGCGAAGGTCGGGCTCGGCGCCTCGCCCGCCAGCCCGCGCGCCTTCAGCATCGCGCGCGCCAGCGTCGTCTTGCCCGCGCCGAGGTCGCCCGACAGCAGCACGACATCGCCGGGCATCAGCGCCGCGCCGATCGCCGCGCCGATCCGTTCGGCCTCGGCCAGGGTGTAGGGAATGGTGACATTCATATGCGGGATTGCTAAGCCGGAACCGCGGAGGGGATTCGCGCAGAGGCGCAGAGCGCGCAGAGATTTTTTGTTCACGCGGAAACGCGGAGACGCGGAGAAGGACTCTTGGGCCGATAGGTCCCATTCCATCTTGAAGCTGTCGTCAGGATGCGACGTCGCAGATAGAAAACCGCTTCGCGGCGGGCGCCACATCTCCGCGCCTCCGCGTCTCCGCGTGAACCCAATCCATTTCTCCGTGTCCTCTGCGCCTCTGCGCGAATCTGTTCTACGCACGCGGCAAAGCGAAACATAGGGCATCTTCATCCACCCCGCGGCAGGCTCACGCGCACCAGCGTCCCCTGCCCCTTCTCGCTCACCACCTCCATCGTCCCACCGTGCGCGGCGACGAGCTGGCGCGCGAGGGCGAGGCCGATGCCGCCGCTCTGCGTCCCGGCCTGCTGGCCCTTCGTCACCGCCGCGACCGCGTCGGGCATGCCGGGGCCATTGTCGGACACGATGATGTCCACGCCCCTTGCGTCGCCATCGGCGTGCAGCAGCACCCGCCCGCCCTTCTTGCGGCTCGGCGCGGTGTAGCGCACCGCATTGTCGAGCAAGCTAGCCACCAGACGCGACAGGCGGGCGGCATCGCCTGCGATGCTGCCGAGGTCCGCCGACAGATTTCCGACCAGCTCGACCCCTTCCGCCGTCGCAAAGGGTCTGGCTTCGTCGAGCGCGCCGGTCAGCAAATTCGCGACATCGACCGGCGCGCGCTCGACCGCCAGCGTTCCGGCCTCACCCTGCGCGAGGTCGAGCACATTGTCGATCTGCCGGCCCAGCACGCCGACCGAATCCATGATCGCATCGACATAGACCCGCTGCTGCTCGCTGAGCTTGCCTGCATAGCCCGCCTGCAGCATCTCGCCGAAGCCGCCGATCGACGTCAAAGGCGTGCGCAGTTCGTAGCTCATCCGCGACAGGAAGGCGGTCTTCACCTTGTCGGCCGCCTCCAGCGCCTCGTTGCGCTCGCGCAGCGCCCCTTCCATCTTCCGGCTCGCGGTCACATCGAGCATGATGAGCAGCGCGTTGCCGTCGGGCAGCGGGATCGCGGCGAAGTCGAAATGGCGCCCGTCGGCGAAACGGATCTCGCCGGCGCGCTGGGTGCGTTCGAGCGTCGCGGCGCGGATCACCTCCTGCACGATGCTGATCTGGTTCGGTTTTGCCAGCCGGTCGGCGAGCCCGCCCATCAGCGCATCGACGCGCGGATGCGCCGCCAGCGTCGGTTCGTCGACGCCCCACAGGCGGCGGAACCGCTGGTTCCACAGGTGCAGCCGCCCGTCGGGGGCGAACACCGCCACCGCCTCGAACAGATTGTCGAAGGTCGCGGTGCGCACCCGCAGCAGCGTGTCGCGCGCGCCCGCGAGCTGGACCTGCTCGGTGCGGTCCTCGGCGATGAGCAGCAGTCCGCCATCGGGGGTCGGCTGACCGACGACGCGCAGATGCGTGCCGTCGCGCAGCAGCCACTCCTCCTCGCTCGCCTCGGCCTTCGCGAACCAGTCGACATGCGCCTGCCGCCATTCGGGAAAGTCGCGCACCTCGGGCGTGCGCCCGGAATCGCGCCAGGCGTCGAGCAATCGCGCAAAGGCGGGCGCCTCGGCGATGCCGTCGGCGTCGAGGTCGAACATCCGCCGGAACGGCTGGTTGGCGAAGACGAGGCCCTGGTCGGGGCCGAATTGCGCGACCGCCGCCGACAGCCGGTCGAGCAGTTCGCGCTGCGTCTCGGCAAAGCGGCGATGCGCGCCGCGTTCGCTCTCCAGTTCCTGCACGTCGATCGCATAGCCCGCGACGCCGATCGGCTGCCCGCCCTGCGGTGCGAGCGGCACATCGACGACGCGCATGATCCGCCGCTCGCCCGCGATGGTGACGGGCACGGTGCGCAGCTGCGCCGCGCCCGCATCCCGCGCCGCCGCCGCCGCCTCGCCCGGGCTGACCCCGGCGACGGGTTCGAGCAGTTCGATGCCCTGTTCGATCACGGCATCGGCGCTCTTCGCCTCGACCGCGCTGACATAGGCCTGGTTGACCAGCGCCAGCTCGAGCCGGGTGTCGCGGAACCACATCGGGAAGGGCGCGACCTCGATCAATCCGGACAGGGCCTCGAACGCAGCCATCGCCTCGTCGCGCTCGGCCTTGAGCGCGATCTGCGACGACAGGCTTTCGGTGGCGTCGTCGAGCCACAGCAGCACGCTGCCCGACCCGCCGATCGCGGCCGGAGCGGGACCGCCATGGACCAGGATGGTGCGCGAGCCGCCCTGCGGGCGCAGGCTCATGCGGAAGGGCTTGGCGCCGCGCTGCGCGCCGAGGATCGCCTGGCGCAGCGCCTCATGCTCGCTCGCCTCGATCCCCGCGTTCAGTCCGCGCAGCTCGTCGAAATTGCGCGGGCCGCGCTCGAGACCCAGCCAGCGCCCGAGCCGCTCGCTCGCCTCGATGCGCCAGTCGCCGCGCACCACGACCGGCAGATAGGGAGAAGCCTCGACCAGGCTCGCGAGCCGTTCGGTCTGCGCGGCGGCAAAGGCCGAACGGCGCTGCATCGCGAGGCCGCGCCCGGCGGCCCAGATGCCGAGCATCAGCCACAGCGCCGCGAAGCCGCCGAGCGCGAACGTCAGGGTCGGGGACAGCGTGCCGCTCATCCTCCGTCACGCTCCCGCTGCTTGCCCGCCGACGCCCGTGCCATGATCGCCAGCCGTAAAGGCGATGGAGTCATGTTTCAATCGCATGTCACAGCGAAACGGCGCGCTACATCTTCCGATGAGCGCGCCGTCCACAGATTTCGTCTCACCCCATCGTCATTGCGACCCCGGCGAAAGCCGGGGGAAGCAATCCAGGGCGGTTTACGCCCACTCTGGATTGCCGCGTCCCCCGGATCAAGTCGGCGTATATACCCTCCAAACAAGGATAGAGCCTGTTCCCCGGCGAAAGCCGGGGTCCACGAGGAATGGCGCTGCCCCATCTGGACCCCGGCTTTCGCCGGGGAACGCTTACTTGTCGGAAAGGCATAATCGCCGATCAAGTCCGGGGTCCTCGCAATGACGAGGATGGACCGAACGACGGGGCAAGAACCCCTTCTTCGATCAATAGCGATAATGATCGGGCTTGAACGGCCCGTCGACCGGCACGCCGATATAGTCGGCCTGCTTCTGCGTCAGCTTCGACAGATGCACGCCCAGCTTTTCGAGGTGCAGCGCCGCGACCTTTTCATCGAGATGCTTCGGCAGGACATAGACGTCGTTCTTGTACTGCTCGCTGCGCGTCCACAGTTCGATCTGCGCGAGCGTCTGGTTGGTGAAGCTCGCCGACATCACGAAGCTCGGGTGGCCCGTCGCATTGCCGAGGTTCACGAGGCGGCCCTTCGACAGGATGATGATCTGCTTGCCGTCGGGGAATTCGACCAGGTCGACCTGCGGCTTCACCTCGGTCCATTTGTAGTTGGCGAGCGCCGCGATCTGGATCTCGCTGTCGAAGTGGCCGATGTTGCAGACGATCGCCATATTCTTCATCGCCGCCATATGCTCGGCGGTGATGACGTCGGCGTTGCCGGTCGCGGTGACGAAGATGTCCGAGCGCTGGACGGCCTCGTCCATCGACACGACCTCGAACCCTTCCATCGCCGCCTGCAGCGCGCAGATCGGGTCGATCTCGGTGACGAGCACGCGCGCGCCGCCGTTGCGGAGGCTCTGGGCGCTGCCCTTGCCGACGTCGCCGAAGCCGGCTGACGGTCGCGACCTTGCCCGCGAGCATCACGTCGGTGCCGCGGCGGATCGCGTCGACGAGCGACTCTTTACAGCCGTAGAGGTTGTCGAACTTCGACTTGGTGACGCTGTCGTTGACGTTGATCGCGGGGAAGGGCAGCTCTCCCTTCTTGGCGATGTGATAGAGGCGGTGGACGCCGGTCGTCGTTTCCTCCGACACGCCCTTGATCGCCTTGACCGTCTTGGTGAGGTAACCGGGGTTGGCGGCAACGAACGCCTTCAGCGCGCGCTGCATCTCGATCTCTTCCTCATTCTCGGGCGCCGGCATCGTCTCGCCGGCCTCGAGCTTCGCGCCCCACAGCGCGAACATGGTGGCGTCGCCGCCGTCATCGAGGATCAGATTGGCGGTGGTGCCGTCCTCGACGCCCCAGTCGAAGATGCGGCCGACATAGTCCCAATAATCGGCCAGGCTCTCGCCCTTGATCGCGAACACCGGCACGCCCGTCGCGGCGATCGCGGCGGCGGCATGGTCCTGCGTCGAGAAGATGTTGCACGTCGCCCAGCGGACTTCGGCGCCGAGCGCGGTCAGCGTCTCGATCAGCACCGCGGTCTGGATCGTCATGTGCAGCGAGCCGGTGATGCGCGCGCCCTTCAGCGGCTGCGCGGCGCCATATTCGGCGCGCAGCGCCATCAGGCCCGGCATTTCGGTTTCGGCGATGTTGATTTCCTTGCGCCCGAAATCGGCGAGGCCGATGTCGGCAACGACATAATCGCGGGTGTCGGCGGCAAGAGTGGCCACGGGGGATTCTCCAGTCTGGCAAGTACGACCGCAGGCGAGCGGCCACGAAATTATCGTGCGCGCCCTAGCTCAAAGCGCGCCCGCGATCAAATATAAACTTTTCTTTATATCGCAAGTCCGGAGCATCTGGCCGGGGCGGCGCGCGTTCGCAAATCCGCTTCGTCGAACCGAAGGGCGGGCCCATGGCGCCCCAGCGAATCCCGTCGCAACGGCACGTGAAAACCGCCGCGGAATCGCGGAGCGGCGAAAATAAATTTTCGGCAGGCGCAATTGTGACAATCCGCGTGCCCCGAATGTGACAGCGAATCCCGGCAGACAAGATTCTGAAAATCCAGACTTATAATACGCCTTGGCGATGAGCCTAATTCGTCTTTGTGACATCAGTGTTACAAAGAGCTCGAAATATTGACTTTTCCCGGGTCCGGGCGGAAAATCCTCCCAAGTTTTCGGGGAGATACCAGAGATGAAAAAAATTCTGCTGCCGCTCGTCGCCCTCGCTTTCGCGACCCCGGCCGCCGCGCAATCGATCATCGTCGTCACGGGTCCGCAGGCCGATTCGGATGCGCTGCCGGTCGCCTATGCCGAGCTCAAGGCCGGCGACAATCGCGCCGCCGTCGCCAAGCTGACCGGCGAATCCGCCGTCGATGCCCGCGACCCCTCGCGGCTCATCAATCTCGGCACCGCTTACGCCCGTCTGGGTCGCACCGACGAGGCCGCCGCCGCCTATGAAGCGGCGATCGGCAGCCCGATCCGCTACGACCTCGAACTGTCGGACGGCCGCTATGTCGACTCGCGCTGGGCGGCGCGCACCGCTCTCGCCAATCTGACCGAAGGCCGCCCGCTGCTCGCGCTGGCGCGCTGATCAAAGCCAAATTATCGGCCGTTTGTGCTGAGCTTGTCGAAGGTTCTCCTGAGCGCCTGCAAGGCAGTCGAAGGGCACCATTCTTCCTTTCTCCGTCGCAAAGAAAGAACGGCCCTTCGACAGGCTCAGGGCGAACGGCCATTTTTTGATTTTCTCTTGGCGCGAATCCCGGCCAACGCAGATCATGCCTCGCCGCCCTCGGTCGTCAGCAAGCGCGCATCGATCCCAGCCTCGGCGAAGGCCGCCTGCCAGCGCTGTTCGGGCGGCGTGTCGAACAGCAGGGCGTCGCTGCCCGGCGTCACGTGCCAGCCGTGGCGCACCATCTCGTCCTCGAGCTGGCCGCCGACCCATCCCGCATAGCCGAGCGCGACCAGCCAGCGCGACGGTCCGCGCCCCTCGCCGATCGCGCGCAAGATGTCGTGCGAGCTCGACACGGTCCAGCGTCCCGCCACCTCGACCGCGCCTTCGCCGCCCCAGTCGCTGCTGTGCAGCACGAAACCGCGTGTCTGCTCGACCGGCCCGCCGAGAAAGACCGGCGCGTCGAGCGGATCGCCGTCGTGCGCGATATCGAGCTGATCGAGCACCGCGCCGACGGTCATGCCGCCGATCGGGTCGGAGATGCCGATCCCCATCGCGCCGTCCTCGTCATGGCTGATCATCGCGATCACCGAATGCTCGAAGCGGGGATCGCCGATGCCGGGCAGCGCGAGCAGCAATTGGCCGGTGAACCAGGGGCGCGCACTTTCCATCGCCCCGTCTTGCCTCGCCGGGGCGTCGCGGTCCAGTCCCTTGCCCGATTTCTCCACCATGCCAATTCCTCCGCGACGCTTGACTCCCGCGCGCCGCAAACCAATGTCTGCGCCGATCCCAATCCCCTCAAAGCAAGAAGGATGCCGACGATGACGATCCAGACCGGAGACAAGCTGCCCGAAACCACGCTGGTCAAGGTGACCGAAAACGGCCCCGAGCAGGTCAGCACCGCCGATTATTTCAAGGGCCGCAAGGTCGCGCTCTTCTCGGTCCCCGGCGCCTTCACCCCGACCTGCTCGGCCAAGCACCTGCCGGGCTTCGTCGACAAGGCCGGCGAACTCAAGGCGAAGGGCGTCGACGAGATCGTCTGCACCGCGGTGAACGACGCCTTCGTCATGGGCGCCTGGGCCAGGAACGCCGAAGCCGCGCGGCGCGGTGACGATGCTCGCCGACGGCAATGGCGATTTCGCCGAAGCGGTCGGCCTCACCATGGACGGCAAGGCGTTCGGCATGGGCAAGCGCGGCCAGCGTTTCTCGATGATCGTCAACGACGGCGTCGTCGAACAATTGAACGTCGAAGCGCCGGGCGAGTTCAAGGTGTCGAGCGCCGACCATATGCTGGAGCAGTTGTAGGACCGAACGAAGCTCTCTCCCCTTCAGGGGAGAGGATAGCGCAGCTTGCTCCGGAAGGAGCCAGCGCAGCTTGGAGAGGGGCGGGGCGCTCGCGCGGCATGCCCCCTCTCAACTGCGGCTAGCCGGACAAGCTCGGCAAGCCTCCGTATCTCTCCCCTGAAGGGGAGAGAGCAGCGTCCTCGCCCCTTCCCTTTTGTCACAATTTCGTGCAACAGCGTCGCGATGACATCCAACTCATCGCAAAATTCCGAAACCGCCGACCCCGCCATCCTCGTCGATGCGATCATCGCCCAGTTGCAGGGCAAGTTCCGCACCGCGGTCGCCAACCTCAAGTCCGCCATCGCCGCCTATGTCCATGACAGTACGCTGCCGCCCGCCGACGCCGCGGCGACCGGGCTGTTCGACTATCCCGCGATCCGCCTCGTCACCACCGGCGAGCCGCGCGAGGGGCAGAAGGGGCACAATCTTTCCTTCGGCCGCTTCGAACATCCCGGCATATACGAAACCACCGTCACCCGCCCCGACCTGTTCGCCGACTATCTGCGCGACCAGCTTGTCCTGCTCGTCCGCCATTATGACGTGACGCTGGAGGTGACGCGCACCGGGCAGCAGATCCCTTTTCCCTATGTGCTCGACGCCAGCGACGGGTCGGACATGGGGAGCGTCACCCCGCTCGAACTCGCGCGCCACTTCCCGACCACCGAGCTCGCCGACATCGGCGACGAACTCGCCGACGGGCTGTTCGGGCTCGACCCCGCGGTGCCGCAGCCGCTCGCGCTGTTCGACGCGCTGCGCACCGATTTCAGCCTCGCGCGCCTCCGCCACTATACCGGCACCGCGCCCGAGCATTTCCAGCGCTATATCCTGTTCACCAACTATCACCGCTATGTCGACGAATTCGTCGCCTGGGCGGGGTCGCAGGTCGGCCAGGGCAAATATACTGCGCTCGCGGGCGCCGCGGGCCTCTATGTCGACCGGGCGGGGGTCAATGCCAGCGCGCTCGTCGCCGACAGCGCCTGGCGCCGGCATCAGATGCCGGCCTATCATCTGATCGCGGAGGGCGGCGACGGCATCACCCTCGTCAACATCGGCGTCGGCCCGTCGAACGCCAAGACGATCTGCGACCATCTCGCGGTGCTGCGTCCCGAGGCGTGGCTGATGATCGGCCACTGCGGCGGCCTTCGCCCCAGCCAGCGCATCGGCGACTATGTGCTTGCGCACGCGTACCTCCGCGACGACCATATCCTCGACGGCGTCCTGCCGCCCGAAATCCCGATCCCGCCGATCGCCGAGGTGCAGCAGGCGCTGGCGAGCGCCGCCGAAGCGGTGTCGGGGACCAGCGGCGCGGACCTCAAGAAGCGCATGCGCACCGGCACCGTCGTCACCACCGACGATCGCAATTGGGAGCTGCGCTACACCGACAGCGCGCTGCGCTTTTCGCAGTCGCGCGCGATCGGCATCGACATGGAATCGGCGACGATCGCGGCGCAGGGTTATCGCTTCCGCGTCCCCTATGGCACCCTGCTCTGCGTCAGCGACAAGCCGCTCCACGGCGAGCTCAAGCTGCCCGGACAGGCGAACCGCTTCTACGAGGAAGCGATCGCCGCCCACCTCCAGATCGGCATCCGCGCGTGCGAAACGATGCGCGACGAGGGCGCCAAGCTGCACAGCCGCAAACTGCGCGCGTTCAACGAGCCGCCGTTCCGGTAAACGTCGCCCCGGCGAAGGCGAGGCGGCGACATAGGACAGCCATGACCAACTCGATCCCCACCCTCTCCCGCTCGATCGTCGGCCGCGTCGCGATCGTCACCGGCGCCGCGAGCGGCATGGGCCGCGCGACCGCGCTGCTGTTCGCGAGCGAAGGCGCGAAGGTTGCGGTCACCGATCTCGACCTCGCCGCCTGCCAGGCAGTGGCCGCCGAAGCGGGCCCCCATGCCAGGGCCTTCGCCCTCGACGTCTCCGACGGCGACGCCATCAAGGCGGTCGTGGCGGACATCGCCGCCGCCTTCGGCGGCATCGACATCCTCGTCAACAATGCCGGCGTCTCCAGCTTCTGCCCGCTCGACGCCGGGGACGACTATGACGCGATCTGGCACCGGGCGATCGCGGTGATGCTCACCGCGCACCAGCGCATGGTCCGCGCCGCGCTGCCGTGGCTGCGCCGCAGCGACGCCGACCGCATCGTCAACATCGCCTCGACCGAAGGCCTCGGCGCGACCCCGGGCGATACGCCTTACGTGGCGGCCAAGACCGGCGTCACCGGCCTGACGCGCGGCCTCGCGGTCGACCTCGGCAAGGAGGGAATCACGGTCAACTGCATCTGCCCCGGCCCGATCCGCACCGGCATGACCGACAAGGTGCCCGAGGAAGATAAGGCTATCTTCGCCAAGCGGCGCACCGCGCTGCGCCGCTATGGCGAGCCGCAGGAGGTCGCGCATGTCACGCTCAGCCTCGTGCTCCCGGCGGCGAGCTACATTACCGGGGCGGTGATCCCGGTCGATGGCGGGCTGATGGCGCGCAACGCCTGAGCGGCCATGATGGGGTAAGCCGTGCACGGCGACCGATAACCCGCGCAACTCGGGGCCCGGCCGGGAGTATTCCTGTGCCAGAAGGGGTCATCTGAAACACGGCGGCCCTGCTGATCCCATTGAAGGAGTAGCATATGGGCGTCGTTTCGAAAAAACCGGGAATTTTGCTGCTGGCGGCGATGCTGGCCGGAACCGCGACAGCCGGCGTTTCGGCGCAGCCGCAGGACTCGTCCGAGGGCGAGGTGATCGCGACCGTCTATGGCATGCTGCCGTCGCCCGATCAGATGACCAAGGGTCCCAAGGTCGAAGGCATCATCTCGGCGCGCACCGACGGCCGGATGCAGGTGACCACCGCCGACGGCAGCAACCAGACCGTCGCCATCGCCGACTATACGAAGATCAAGGGCAGCGGCGGCTTCCTCGGCCTCGACCGCGACAAGCTCGCCGCCGATTCGCTGCTCAACGGCCTGCCGGTGACCATCGACACGCTGCAATGGGACGGCGGCCTCGTCGCGAACCAGATCGCGCTCAAGACCAAGGATCTGCGCACCGCGTCGATGATCCGCACCGGCACCGACCAGCGCTTCGCCGAGCAGACCGCGGCGACCGAGGCGCTGCGCGGCCGCGTCGGCGACATCGACCAATATAATGTCAAGGCCACGACCAATGTGAACTTCGACACCGGCAAGGCGGTGCTGTCCGAACAGGCGAAGGCCGACCTCTGCGCGGTGGCGAACCAGGCCAACAGCACCGACAATGCCCTGCTGCTCGTCGTCGGCTACACCGACTCGACCGGCAGCCAGGAACTCAACCAGGAACTGAGCGAAAAGCGCGCCAGCCGCGTGGTGAACCATCTGCAGCAGGCGTGCGGCTGGAAGCCCTATCGCATGCTGACCCCGACCGGCATGGCCGAAGCCGACCCGGCGGCGGACAACAGCACGCCGGAGGGCAAGGCCCAGAACCGCCGCGTCGCGGTGAATATCCTGGTCAGCAAGGCGGTCGACGGGATTTGAGAGGGACGGGGTGGGCGAAGGCCCATTCCGGTCCACCGGCTCGAGACGCAATGCAGTCAACGACCACATAGGGGGTGGGGAGCGGACGTTGGATCATATCACGCCCTCCCCCTTCAGGGGAGGGCAGCGAGACTTTCCAGCTTGCTGGTTAGTCGCAGCGGGTGGGGTCCATCGGCCTTGCGCAAGGCCGATGGACCCCACCCCAACCCCTCCCCTGAAGGGGGGGCTTTATGGCCGCTCCCGCCCGGAAACCGACCACCCGCCCGTTACCTCAAACCGCCTCGCTCACCCGGTACCGTTCGGCCACGTCGCGCCGCGACAGCCCCGGACCCATCGCCAGCCGCGCGGCCTGATAGGCCTGCCACTGGCCCTCGTCGGCGAGCGGCGGGATCGTCACCTCCTCGCCGCGGTCGAGGCCGAGCAGGGCCGCATCGACCAGGTCGCCGGCATCCATCACCATCTCCGCCGGGAAGGCGTCGATATCCTTGCCCGAGCGTTCCCATATTTCGGTGCGCGTCGCGCCCGGCAGCACCGCCTGCACCTGCACGCCCTGTTCGCGCAGGCCGTTCGCCAGCGACAGGCTCAGGTTGAGCAGAAAGGCCTTCGACCCGCTGTACACGCCTTCGAACATCTCGGGCACGAGCGCGAGGACCGAGGCGATGTTGACGATCCTGCCCTTGCCGCGCGCGCCGAATGCCTTGCCCGCCGCGATGCCGAGCCGCGCCGCCGCGGTGATGTTCAGGGCGATGATCGTCTGGATTTCCGACGCGCTGTTTTCCAGCGTCCCGCCGTTCAGCGACATGCCGGCATTGTTGACGAACAGCGTGATCGCACCGTCGTCGATCAGCCTTTGCTCGATCCGCGTCACTTCGTCGCCATTGGTCAGGTCGGCGGCGATCACGTCGACCGCGACGCCATGGTCGGCACGCAGCTTCGCCGCGCGCTCCTCGAGCTGCGCGCCGTTGCGCGCGACGAGGATCAGGTCGTGGCCGCGGCTAGGCGAGCCGGTCGGCGTAAACGGCGCCGAGGCCCGTCGAGGCGCCGGTGATGAGGGCGGTTCCCTGGAAAATGTCGGTCATCGTATGTCTCCTTTGCTGGCCCCGAACGGTTCACTTGCAAAATGATAGTGACTGACCCATATGACTTCAATGACCGGCGATGAAAAAAACTTCGGCACCTGCCCCATCGACCGCGGGCTGATGCTGATCGGCGACCGCTGGTCGATGCTCGTGCTGCGCGACGTGCAGCGCGGTTTCACCCGCTATGACCAGATGCGGACGAGCCTTGGCATCGCGCCGAACATTCTCGCGCGGCGGCTGGCCGCACTCACCGAGGCGGGGCTGCTCGAAAGGCGCCGCTACAGCCAGCGGCCGCCGCGCGACGACTATCTGCTCACCGAAAAGGGCCGCGACTTCCTCCCCATCCTCGCCGCGATCGGCGCCTGGGGGCGCAAGCATAATGGCGGCGGCGCGCTGACGCGCCAGATCGACGTCGAAACCGGCGAGCCGATCCGCCCGGTGGTGATCGACGCCAACACCGGCGCGCCGCTGGGCACACGCGAACTCAGGCTGGAATATCCCGATTAAATCCTTCCCGCGCCGCAGCGGGCGAGGCGGATCGGACGTCATTTGTAAAAGTCGGCGCGCAGGTTGAAGCCATGCTCCAGCCAGACCTTCAGCGCGCAGAGCATCTGCGTCCAGCCGTGGCAATTGCCATAGCTGCCGTCGAGCGCCGCCTGCGTCTCGCGCCAGCCCGCTTCGGCGATCTCGACCAGCGTGCGGCCATCGTCGAGGGCCTTGAAGCTCATCGTCACGCGCGTGCTGTACCGGGCGTCCTGCATCGCGCCGCCTTCGACACCGGGTGCTTCGCCCTCATAGGCCGCCCATTCGAGGACGATCCTCTCGTCGGGCACCACCTCGATCACCTCGACCGGAAAGGCGCCGGGATAATCGTGGAAATCCCATGTCACCGTCGCGCCGGTCTCCAGCCGGCCCTTGGCGCCGCCCGTCGTGAAATAGCCGGACAGCTTGCCGGGGTCGGCGACCGCCTCGAACACCTCGTGCACCGGCTTCGCGATTCGCGCCGCCACCCGGAATTTCAGCTCCATGACACTCTCCGCTTGATTCTCCGCCATTATGTTATATATTTATAACATGTCAATCCACGAAGAATATGACCGTGTTTTCAAGGCCCTGGCGTCGGCCGTCCGCCGCCAGATGCTCGACACGCTCAAGGATCAGCCGCTGACCACCGGCACGCTGTGCGGCAACTTCGCCAACATCGACCGCTGCACGGTGATGCAGCATCTGAAGGTTCTGGAAGAGGCGGGGCTCGTCATCGCCGAACGCCGCGGCCGCGAGCGCTGGAATCATCTCAACGCGATGCCGATCCAGGATATTCACGACCGCTGGATCGGCCCCCACGCCGCCGCCGCGACCGCCCGGCTGGCGCGGTTCAAGCAGAGCGTCGAGGCGCAATGAAAAGGACCGGGGAATCGCTTCCCCGGCCATCGGCTTTTCATCCGGCAGCGGCGCTCACCACCCCGACGGCTTGCCCTTGTTCTGTTCGTCGAGCCATTCCTTCAGCGGCGCGAAATATTCGGCCATCGCCTTGCCCGACATCTCGCGCTCGCCGGTGAAGGCCTCCAAGGCATCGGGCCACGGCTTCGACGCGCCCATTTCGAGCATCGCATTGAGCTTCGCACCGACCTCCTTGTTGCCATAGAAGGAACAGCGGTGAAGCGGCCCTGTCCACCCCGCCTGGTCGCATGCCGCCTTGTAGAACTGGAACTGCAGGATGCGCGCGAGGAAATAGCGGGTGTAGGGCGTGTTGCCCGGGATATGATATTTGGCGCCCGGATCGAAGGCGTCGGCGGGCCGCACGCCCGGCGGGACGATGCCCTGATATTGGGTGCGGAGCTGGGTCCACGCCTTGTTGTAGTCGGCGGGCTTGATCGTGCCGTCGAACACGCCCCAGCGCCAGCGGTCGATCAGCAGGCCGAAGGGCAGGAAGGCGACCTTGTCCATCGCCTGCCGCAGCAGCAGGCCGATATCCTTGTCGGCGCTCGGCACCTTGTCGGCGCCCAGCAGGCCGATATCGACCAGATATTGCGGCGTGATCGACAGCGCGACGAAATCGCCGATCGCTTCGTGGAAGCCGTCGTTGGCGCCGTTGAGATAGAGCAGCGGCTGGTCCTTGTAGGCGCGCTGATAATAATTGTGGCCGAGCTCATGATGGATGGTGACGAAGTCGTCGGCATTCACCTTGATGCACATCTTGATGCGGATATCGTCCTTGTTGTCGATATCCCAGGCCGAGGCGTGACAGATGACTTCGCGGTCGGCGGGCTTGGTGAATTGGCTGCGCTTCCAGAAGGTGTCGGGCAGCGGCTCCATGCCGAGCGACGAATAGAAATTCTCGCCCGCCTTGACCATGTCGAGCGGCCCCTTGCCCTTTTCGGTGAGCAGGTCGCCGATGTCGTAGCCGAGGTCGCCCGCGCCCGGCGGCGCGACGAGCGGATAGATATTGCCCCATTCCTGCGCCCACATATTGCCGAGCAGGTCGGCGCGGATCGGGCCGGTCTTGGGCTGCACCGCGTCGCCATATTTCTCGTTGAGCTTCCAGCGGACATAGGTGTGCAGCGCCAGGTAGAGCGGCTTCACTTCCTGCCACAGGCGCTCGGTGGTCTTGGCGAAGTCCTCGGGCGGCATGTCATAGCCCGAGCGCCACATCGCGCCGGTGTCCGCGAAGCCCAGCTCCTTTGCGCCTTCATTGGCGATCGCGACCATGCGGGCATAGTCCTTGCCCATCGGCTTGCCGACATTGTCGTGCCAGCTCGTCCACATTTCGGCATATTCGGCGGGTGTATGCTGCAGATTGCCCATCTCGGCCTCGATGTCCGAGCCCGAGATTTCCTTGCCGTTCAGCGTGCCGCGGCCCTTGCCATACTGCGACTGCAGATTGGTCGCGATCTGGTTGAGCTCGGTCGCGGCGCCGGGCTTGGTCGGCGCGGGCAGGACAAGGCCGTTGCGCAATATGTCGAGCTTGCGCCTGGTGTCGGCGCTGAGCCCCGGAACGGTCGCATATTTGGCCGCCTCAAGCGCATATTTGACGGCTTTCTCGGTCCCGACGGCGTTGATCCGCGCCGCCATCGCGTCGGTGTCCTCGGTGATATAGGTCGCATTGACCCAGTTCACCTGGCTCGACTCGACCGTATAGTCGAACAGGTCCTTTTCGGCCGCCGCGACGAAGGCGTCGGCATCGGCGGCGGTGGGCTTGGCGCTCTGGGCGGGGGCTTCCTTCGCCTTGTCCGCCGCCAGCGCGGGGCCGGCAAGCGCGAGCGACAGGGCAAGCGACAGCGTCGAAATCATGGCTTTCATGGGGGTGCGATCCTCGGGTCCTGGTGGCGGCGCTCTATGGCGCTATGACACCAGTTTGGACCCGCCCGCGAACGGGGTCAAGCGGCGAGGAAGGCCGCCATCGCCTCGCCCATTTCGGGCTGGGTGACGCTCGACATATGGGTGCCGGGGATCGTCACCAGCCGCGCGTCGGGCAGCGCCGCCGCGAGTTCGGGGGCCGAACCATTGTCGTGATCCTGCTCGCCGCAGACGAGCAGAACCGGCATCGTCAGCACCTTCAACGCGTCGGGCGAGGTATCGGTGAAACTGTCGAGCAGATGGCCCGCGGCGATCCGGTCGATCTTCATCGTCTTCATGAACTGGATCGACAGCCAGGTGTCGTCGCCGCGCTTCGCACTCTCATATTCGGCGATCACTCGCTTGAAGAATTCCCCGCGCCGTTGCCAGCCGGCGAGGCCCGACAGGCCCATGCCGCCGAGGATCAGGCGGCGCGGCCGCATCCCGGCCACCACCGCGCGCACGCTGGTCCGCGATCCGAGCGAAAAGCCGCCGAGGTCGAAATCGTCGAGGCCGAGATGGGCGATCAGGTCCGCGAAATCGTTCACCAGCACATCGGGCGGATAAAGCGCGGCGTCGTGCGGGGCGTCGCTCGATCCGTGGACGCGCAGGTCGGGCATGACGACGCGAAAGCCCTCGGCGGCGATGCCCGCGGCGGTGCCGAACTTGATCCAGTTGACCTCAGCGCTGGAAAAGAGGCCGTGGAGCAGCACGACCGGCTAGGCTGGCACCGGTCTCGCGCCACGCGAGGCGGGTGCCGTCGCGCGCGTCGAAAAAGCGCGGTTCGATCATCGCGGCTGCAGCCCCTTCTGTTCCATCCGCCAGCGCGCCATCTCGATGCGGTCCTGCCCGAAAAAGGGTTCGCCGTCGAACACGAGCGTCGGCACGCCCCAGTGGCCCGCGATTTCGAGCGCCACCTGGTTGGCGGCGATTTCGGTGTCGAGCGCCTCGGCATCGCGCTCCGCCTCGGCATCGAGCTCGGCGAGGTCGAGCCCGGCGCGGCGCGCGGCGCCCGCGAGGTGATCGCCGAGATGCCAGTCCTGCGCCCCGCCCCAGATCAGTTGCGCGGCCTCGTGGCCGAAGGCGAGGCTCCGGCCGCGGCGCGAGGCCGCCTGGCCGAGCCGCGTGAGGCGGTAGATGTACGGCTGGTCCGCCGCGATTTCGCGCGTCGCAACATTCTGGACGATCGGGTCGGGGCGCGGCGGGCCGAAGGGGATGCCGTGAAACTGCGCGACGCGGATCATGTCGCGCATCGTGTAGCTCAGCCAGTTCGGATGGTTGCGTTCGAAGAAGTCGGGCTGGCGGATCGCGAGCGGGTAAACGGGGCGCAGGTTGATTTCGACACGGTGGCTAGCCGCGAGCGCGCGGTAGCGGCCGGTGCAGAGATAGGAGTAGGGCGAGCGGAAGGACCAGAAGAGGTCGGCGGTGAGGGTCATGGCGGCAGTTTAGCGGCTGGGCGCAATTTGTCGATCATCGCGCATGTCGCGGAAGTTGTCGAAAGTGCCGAGCGGCGCAATCTTGCATATAGTAGCAATTGCTATTATATCACATGCCATGAGTGATACGATCGGGTTCCTGCTGAACGACACGGCGCGGATGTTTCGCCGCGATTTCAACGCGCGCACCCGCGACAGCGGGATCACCGCGCTGCAGTCGCGCGTGCTGACCTATCTGGCGCGCTACCCCGGAATCCGGCAGGGACCGCTCGCCGAACTTATCGAGGTCGAGCCGATCACCCTGTCGCGCATGATCGACCGGCTGGAGGAAGGCGGACTGGTCGAGCGCCGCGCCGACCCGACCGACCGCCGCGCCTGGCAGCTGTATCTGACGACGCAGGCCGAACCGCTGCTCGACCATCTGCGCCAGACCGCAAGGGCGGTCGTCGCCGAAGCCACCGAAGGGATGAGCGAGGCCGAACGCGAGATGCTCTCCGAACTCGTCGAGCGCGTCCGCGCCAACCTGTCCCGCCGCGAATGCCAAAAAGAAAAAGAGACGATCTGATGCCCCAGCTCTCCGCCGCCACCCCGCCGAAAGCCGAAGAGGTCAAGCCGCCGAAGGTGGCGCCCAAGGCCGACCCCGTGCCCGCCCCGCAGGTGGCGGCCGCGCCCGAAGCCGCCGCGAAGCCGACGTGGCGGACACGGCTGCTGCTGTTCGGCCTGCCCGCGCTGATGATCGCGGGCGGGGCGGTCTGGTGGCTGACGAGCGGCGGGTCGGTGTCGACCGACAATGCCTATGTCCAGATGGACAAGGTGTCGGTCGCCGCCGAAGTCGGTGGCCGCATCACCGAAGTCGCGGTCAGGGACGGGCAGAATGTGACGGCGGGGCAATTGCTGTTCCGCATCGACGGCGAGCCCTATCGGCTGAGCGTCGCGCAGGCAACGGCGGCGATCGACGCCGCCGAGGTCGAGGTCGGCAATCTGTCGGCGAGCGCGAACACCAGCGCGGTCGACATCGCCGCGGCGCGCGAGGATGTGAAGTTCGCCGAGGTCAATTTTGGCCGCCAGGCGGCGCTGATGGAAAAGGGCTTTACGACCAAAGCGGCCTATGACGCATCGCGCCACGCGGTCGCACAGGCGCGCGAGCGCGTTCGCCAGGCCGAAGCCGCCGCCGCCGAAGCGCGCGTCAAGCTGGCTGCGGGCCCCGCAAGCGGGATCAACCCGCAGGTCGAGGCGGCGCGCGTCCAGCGCGCGCAGGCGCAGGTGAACCTCAGCCGTACCGAGGTGCGCGCGCCCTATGCCGGTCGCGTCGCGCAGGCCGACCGTCTGCAGATCGGCCAGATGATGGTGCAGGGCCTGCCCGCGGTGACGATCGTCGATACCGCGCATCCGTGGGTCGAGGCCAATTTCAAGGAAACCGACCTTGCCAATATGCGCATCGGCCAGCGCGCCGAGATCAGCTTCGACGCCTATCCGGGGCTGAAGATCCGCGGCCATGTGCTGTCGATCGGCGCGGGCACGGGCAGCGAATTTTCGGTGCTGCCGGCGCAGAACGCCACCGGCAACTGGGTCAAGGTGACGCAGCGCGTGCCGGTGAAGATCGCCTTCGACGAAAAGCCCTCGCGCGACATGATCGCGGGGCTGTCGGCCGATGTACGGGTTTATACCGACGGCGGTGCGGTGGCGGGGAAGTAGGGGTGACCGTCGAGTCACTTACCCGCCCTCTCCCCTTCAGGGGAGAGGATAGCGAAGCTTGTTGCCAAGGGACTAGCGAAGCTTGGAGAGGGGGCCTCGGCCTTCGATCCCCTCTCCAACTCCGGCTAGCGAGCAAGCTCGCAAGCCTGCGTATCCTCTCCCCTGAAGGGGAGAGGGCAAAGGCAGGCTGATGGCCTCCCGTTCCCTCCCTCGCCGCTCCGCCGCTGCGCCGCCCGCCGAAGACGGCGTGCCGCTGCACGAGCGTGTGCGTTTTCGCGGGCTGCTGATGGTCGCGGTGATGGGCGCGTCGATCATGCAGATTCTCGACACGACCATCGCCAATGTCGCGATCCCGCACATGCAGTCGGCGCTCGGGGCGACGAGCGAGACGGTGACCTGGGTACTGACCAGCTATATCCTCGCCAGCGCGATCGCGATGCCGATCACCGGCTGGCTCGCCGACCGGATCGGGCGGCGCGAGCTGTTCCTGGGCGCGATCGCCGGCTTCATCGCCACCTCGATGGCGTGCGGCGCCGCGCAGTCGCTCGAACAGATGGTGGTATTCCGATTCCTGCAAGGGATCAGCGCCGCCTTCATCGCGCCGCTGTCGCAATCGGTGATGCTCGACATCAATCCGCCCGAGCGGCAGGCGCGCGCGATGTCGATCTGGGGCATGGGGATCATGATCGGGCCGATCATGGGGCCGCTGCTCGGCGGCTGGCTGACCGAAAGCGTCAACTGGCGCTGGGTCTTCTACGTCAACCTGCCGGTCGGATTGCTGACGCTGGCGATGATGTGGGCGCTGTTGCCCGCGACGCGGGCGGCGGGCCGCAAATTCGACCTGTTCGGTTTCTCGATGCTCGCGCTCGGGCTCGCGTCGCTGCAGCTGATGCTCGACCGCGGCGCGCATGAGGACTGGTTCGACAGCATCGAAATCTGGATCGAATGCGGGGTCGCCATCGCGTGCCTGTGGATGTTCGTCGTCCATATGTTCACCGCGCGCGCGCCATTGTTCAACCGCGCGATGCTCGCCGACCGCAACCTCGTCACCGCGATGGGTTTTCTGGTCGTGATCGGCATCGTGATGTTCGCATCGATGGCGCTGTTGCCGCCGATGCTGCAAAATCTGTTCGGCTGGCCGGTGATCGACACCGGCGTCGTGCTCGCGGTGCGCGGGATCGGCATCCTCGCCAGCATGTGGTTCGCGGGCCGCACGCTCGACACGATCGACGCGCGCTGGATGGTCGGCATCGGCCTGTTGATCGCATCCTATTCGCTGTGGCAGATGAGCCACTGGTCGCTGGAAATGGGGATGCAGCCGGTGATCGTCAGCGGCATGATCCAGGGGGTTGGCATGGGCCTGGTCTTCATTCCGCTGAACACCATGGCCTTTGCGACGATCGCGCCGCATTTCCGCACCGACGGGTCGAGCCTGCTGAACCTGTTCCGCAGCATCGGCGCGTCGGTGGGCATTTCGATCGTCACGACCCTGCTCGGTGCGAACATTCAGCGCAGCCACGAGGATCTGGTCGCGCATGTCACCAACAGCTCGACGAGCCTGCTCGATCCGTCGACCGCCGACCGCTTCGGCATCGCGGGCGACACGGCGATGGCGATGGTCAATGCCGAGATCAACCGGCAGGCGGCGATGGTCGCCTATATCGACGATTTCTGGCTGATGATGTGGGTGACGCTGGCGTCGGTGCCGCTGGTGCTGCTGCTGCGCCCGCCGAAGCCGGGGACCGAGAAGGCGTCGATGGCGGATATGGGGCATTAGGGTCACGAACGGGCAAGGGGCGTTGCAGATTAAACGCACGCCGCTCTAGGAGCGTGGCATCTCCTGCAGGGCGGGCCATGCCCCCTTGCGACTCCCCTGCCCGCGCGGCATGACGCGTCAGGGGGTTTTGTGACACCAAGGTTGCACCATCGCCGATTCGACCGGCTGCGCGGGACCCGCCCGTGCAGATAAGACGCCTGCGCCTGACCGGTTTCAAAAGCTTCGTCGAACCCACCGAACTGCGCATCGAACCCGGGTTGACCGGCGTCGTCGGCCCCAACGGCTGCGGCAAGTCGAACCTGCTCGAGGCGATCCGCTGGGTGATGGGCGAATCCAGCCCCAAATCGATGCGCGGCGGCGGCATGGAGGATGTCATCTTCGCGGGGACGTCGCAGCGCCCGCCGCGCGATTTCGCCGAGGTCGCGATCCATTGCGACACCGAGGGCGATATCGTCGCGGGCCTCGCCGACGCCAGCGAGGGCCGCGAGCTCGAGATCATCCGCCGCATCGAACGCGGCGCGGGCAGCGCCTATCGCGCCAACGGCCGCGACGTGCGCGCCAAGGACGTCGCGCTGATCTTCGCCGACGCCGCGACCGGCGCGCACAGCCCGGCGCTCGTCAGCCAGGGCAAGATCGCCAACGTCATCGCCGCCAGGCCCACCGACCGCCGCGCGATGCTCGAGGAGGCGGCGGGCATCGCGGGCCTGCACGTCCGCCGCAAGGATGCCGAGCAGAAGCTCCGCGCGACCGAGACCAACCTCGCCCGCCTCTCCGAAATCGTCGCCGACATGGAGGTGCGCGCGGGTGCGCTGCGCCGCCAGGCGCGCGCCGCCGAACGTTACAAGGCACTGACCGAGCAGATCCGCGTCGCCGAGGGACGGCTGATCTACGCGCGCTGGCGCGATGCCGCCGCCGCCGCCGACCAGGCGAAGCGCGACGCCGACGCCGCCGAGGCCGCGGTGAAGGCCGCGCAGGACGAGCTTGACACGCTCGCGCGGGCGCAAACCGAGGTCGCAGCGCGCGTCGCCGAGGCGCGCGGCAGGGCGCAGGCGCAGCGCGACGCGCTCGCCGAGGCGACCGCGACGCAGGTCCGCCTCGCCGGCGAGGAACGCGCCGCGCGCCAGCGCCTCGACGACCTTGCTGCGCAGCAGGCGCGCCTCGCCGACGACCGCGCGCGCGAGGGCGAATTCGCGCGCGAGGCGCATGGCGCGCTCACCGCTCTCGACGCCGAATCGAAAAGCCTCGCGCAGGAGCTCGCCGACCACGAGGCGGGCAGGGCCGCGCTCGTCGAGGCCAGCCAGGCGGCGCAGGCCTTGCTCCGCGACGCCGAGGTCGCGCTCGCGCAGGCGCGCGCGCAGGCCGCGAGCGAGGCCGCCGACCGCCGCATCGCGGTCTCGGCGCGCGACAGCGCCGAGACCGCGCTCCGCCGTCTCGCCGCCGACAGCGCGCGCGTCGAGGCCGAGGTCGCGGCGCTCGGCGACAGCGGCGCCCTCGCCGCGCGGCAGGCCGAAGCGACCGCCGCCGCGACCGAAGCCGAAGCCGCGATCGGTACCGCCGAAGCCGCGCTGCAGGGCGCCGAGGCCGACCGCGAAGCGGGCGCCGCCAGCCTCGCCGAAATCGAGGCGGGCCTCGCCGAGGCGCGCGCCGCCTTCGCCGCGCTGGAGGGCGAGGCGGCGACGCTGACCCGCGCGCTCGCCGCCGCGAAATCGGACGCCAATCCGGTGCTCGACCAGCTCCGCGTCACCCCCGGCTACGAAGCCGCGCTCGCCGCGGCGCTCGGCGACGACCTCGACGCCGGCACCGATACCGGGGCGCAGCGCAGCTGGCGCGGCGCCGAACGCGACGCGCGCGACCCCGCGCTCCCAGCCGGCACCACCGCGCTCGCCGACGTCGTGCGGGCGCCCGCCGCGCTGCTCCGCCGCCTGACCCAGATCGCGGTCGCCGACAGCGACGGCGGCCAGCCGCTCGCGGTCGGCCAGCGCCTCGTCACGAAGGGCGGCGTGATGCGCCGCTGGGACGGGTTCGTCGCGCGCGGCGACGGCGCCACCGCGACCGAACGCCTCGTCCGCCGGAACCGCCTCGACGAACTCGCGGCGCAGCGCCCGCAGGTCGAGCTCGGCGTCATGCAGCTCGGCGACCGCCGCGCCGCCGCCGCCGCCACGCTCGCCGAAGCCACCGGGGCGGTCGCCGCCGCGCGCCGCGCGCTCGCCGAAGCCGACGAACGCCGCCGCGCCGCGCTGCGCGCAGCCGACCAGGCGCAGGCCGCGCTCGACCGCCATCGCGATGCCGCGAGCCTGTTCGACCGCCGCCGCGAAGAACTCGCCGTCGCCACCGCCGAAGCGCAAAAGGAGCTCGCCGACCGCGAGGCGGCGCTCGCCGCGCTCCCCGACGACGCCATCGCGCGCGCCGCGCTCGACGCGCAGGAGGCCGCCGCCGAGCGCGCGCGTACCGACGCTGCCGCCGCCCGCGATGCACAGGCGGTGCACGAACGCGCCTTCGCGGCGCTCAGCGAACGCCAGGCGGTCGTCGCCGCCGAAATCAAGAGCTGGAAAGCCCGCGCCGGCGAGGCCGCGCGGCGCGTCACCGAAATGGACAGGCGCGCCGAGGCGCTCGCCGCCGAAGCCGAGACGCTCGCCGACATCCCCGAAAGGCTCGCCGCCGAACGCGCCGGGGCCGAGGCGCGGCAGGCCGAATTGCGCGAAGCGGCGGCCGCCGCCGAAGCACAGGAACGCGCCGCCGAAGCCGCGCTGCGCGAGGCCGAGGCCGCGCTCGGCACGATCCGCGAGACGCTCGCCAGCGCGCGCGAAACCCGCGCCGGCGCCGCCGCGCGCTCCGAAAACGCCGAGCTGCGCCGCATCGAGATGGGCCGCCTGTCGGGCGAACGCTTCGAATGCCCGCCGCCGCTGCTGCCGCAAAAGGCCGGCTTCGAAAGCGCGAGCGTCGGCGACGCGGCGTCCGAATCGGCGCAGCACGACCGGCTCATCGCCGACCGCGAGCGGCTCGGCCCGGTCAACCTCGTCGCCGCCGACGAACTCGCCGAGCTCGACGCCGAGCGCGAAAGGAGCGCCGCCGAGATCGAGGAGCTGCAACAGGCGGTGAACCGGCTGCGCGGCTCGATCGGCAACCTCAACCGCGAGGGCCGCGTCCGCCTGCTCGCCGCCTTCGAGACGGTGAACGGGCATTTCCAGCGCCTGTTCGCGACGCTGTTCAACGGCGGCCAGGCGCATCTGGAACTCGTCGATTCGGACGATCCCTTGGAAGCCGGGCTCGAAATCATGGCGCAGCCGCCGGGCAAGCGCCTCGGCACGCTCACCCTGCTGTCGGGCGGCGAGCAGGCGCTGACCGCGGTCGCGCTGATCTTCGGCCTCTTCCTCACCAACCCCGCGCCGATCTGCGTCCTCGACGAGGTCGACGCGCCGCTCGACGACGCCAATATCGAGCGCTTCTGCGACCTGCTCGACCGGATGACACGCGAGACCAACACCCGTTATCTGATCGTCACCCACAATGCGGTGACGATGGCGCGCATGCACCGGCTGTTCGGGGTGACGATGATCGAAAAGGGCGTCAGCCGCCTCGTCTCGGTCGACCTCGGCGGCGCCGAGGAACTGCTCGCGGCGGAATAGGGGAAATTGGTCGGCTCTTCACCGCGGGCTCAGCGCTACGGTTCAATCTGAACAGGATAAATTCTGGGGCGGCGTGCGTTAAATATGAACCGTTCGCCCTGAGCTTGTCGAAGGGCCGTTCTTTCTTTCAGCGTCGAAGAGAAGGGCGGTGCTTCGACAAGCTCAGCACGAACGGGTTTGGGTAATGATGCAGATTTAACGCACGCCGGTCTAGGGCGCGCCCCCCACCACCAGCATCGCCGCGAACACCAGCAGCCCCGCGAAGCGGTTGCTGCGGAATTTCGCCAGCGCATCCTCGCCCCTCGCGGGGTCGAGCGTCACGACCTGGCCGGTCAGGTGCAGCGCCGCCGGCACCAGCGCGACGAACACCAAAGGATCGGGCCGCACGGACCACAAAGCCCCCGCCCATCCCGCGAGCGCCAGGCTGTAGCAAAGCCCCACCCCCGCCTTCACGTGCCGCCCCATCGCGCGCGCGCTCGACTTCACGCCGACCAGCGCGTCGTCCTCGATATCCTGCAGCGCATAGATGGTGTCGTAGCCGATCACCCAGGCGATGCAGCCCGCATAGAGCAAGGGCAGCGCGAGCGCCGGCGGCGGCCCGACGGCGGCCCAGCCGACGAGCGCGCCCCAGCTGAACACCAGCCCCAGCCACGCCTGCGGCCACCAGGTCAGCCGCTTCATGAAGGGATAGGCCGCGACCGGAATCAGGCTGAGCAGCGAAATCAGCTGCGCGCGCAGCGGCAGTTGCAGCAGCACCAGCAGCCCGGCGAGCGCCAGCAATATTGTCCACAGCCAGGCGTTCCGCACGGTCACCGCGCCGCTCGCCACCGGCCGCGACGCGGTGCGCGCGACCTGCGCGTCGAGGTCGCGGTCGACGATGTCGTTATAGACGCAGCCCGCCCCGCGCATGACGATCGCGCCGAGCAGCAGCCACAGGAACAGCGGCCAATGGCTCGCCGCGCCGCCCGCGAGCGCCAGCCCGAAGGCGCAGGGCCAATAGAGCAGCCACCAGCCGATCGGCCGGTCGAAGCGCGCGAGCAGGGCATAGGGCCGCGCCATCGCGGGAAGCAGCGCGACGAGACCGCGCATCTGGCTGTCGGGAGGCGGGGCGGTCGTCATCGGCCTGCGCGATAGCAGCCGCGCGGCCCGCGATAAATGGCTGATTGTCCCGCGCGGCGGCGGGTTCAGGTGCAGGTCGAAGGCGTCACGCCCGATACCTGATAGACCTGCGTCAGGTCGCGGCCCTCGCGGATGTTGAACGCCGCGGTCGAGTGGATCCGCCGCGGGCCGAGCCATTTGCCATAGAGCAGCGCGTCATATTCATAGAAGATCTCGACGAACATCACCGCCGACCCCGGCGGCGCGGTGACCTCCCTGCCCTCCGGGCCCATGCCGGGAAAATCGACCCCGGTCGCGCCGTCGCCCTGGACGCCATAGCTCGAAGCGGCGTCGAGCGCGCCGAAACAGCGCTGCCAGTGGATCCACTGGCCGTCCTCGGGATTGCGTTCGAGGCTCGACAGGATGATGCGGCCGCGCGTCGCGAGGTTCAGCCCGCGCCCCTGTTCGTCGGCGCCGGTGAACACTTCGTTGATGTCGACTTCGCGCACGCGCGGCAGCGACAGGCTGGACCCGACAGCGATGCGCGAGGCATTGTCGGCGGTGCTCAGCCCGATCTGGCTGATCCGCGTGTTGACGAGCGTCAGATTGGCCATTTCCAGCCCGCCGAAGCCGACAAGCACCAGCAGCGGGATGCAAAAGGCCATTTCGATCATCACCGACGCGCGCGTCTCGCGCAGCAACCGCACCCGGCGCGCCAGCCGCTTCGGCGCCATGCTGGCGCCGCGAAGGATGCGGGTCACTTGTTGCATATGACCACCCGCGTCGCGGTGTTGGTGCCATAGGGCTGGTTGCGCAGCACGGTCTGCGCGCGCAGCGTCGTTTCCTGCGGCTGGCCCAGCATCCGCCAAACCGGCAGGATGCGGTTGAACTTCATCGACGCGGTATAGAGCACGACGTCCTCGGCGCCGCCATTGCCGTTGGCGCCGCGATCGGCCTCCCAGCTGCCGGTGCCGTTCATGTCCTCGAAACACTCGCCCGTGTCCCAGACCTTGTTGCCGTTCTTGTCCGACAGCGGTTCGGGCTCGCCGACCAGGTCATAGCTTTCATAGGCCTTGCGGGAGAAGGTGACATCGGCGTTCTTGAACACGTCGAGAACCCTGGCCTTCACATTGTCGTCGAGGTCGCTCTGATCCTCGGCATTGTTCTCGAGCGTTGCGAGGCGCGCCGACTGGCTGACCGCGCCCTGCAGCACCTGCTGCGCATACATCTGCCAGCAATAGTCGAAAATGCCCATCAAGAGCAGCAGGAACACCGGCGCCGTCAGCGCGAATTCGATCAGCGCGGTGCCCCGCGTGTCGCGGCGCAGGCGGCGGACGAGGGTCTGGCGGCGGGTCATTGCGACAGCCTCAGGCGCGAGATCTGCCCGGCGATCGACGAGAAGATGTCCTTCAGCGTCACCTTGGTCCCGTCGGGCTTGACCAGCGTCTGGTAAGCCTTGCCCGGCGTCGCGCAGTTGGTCAGGCTGGTGTTGAGATTGACGCTCAGCGCCACCACCCACACCGTGATGTTGCGGTCGCGCGCCGCCTGGCACAGCTGCGCAAAGCGGTTGTTGTGGAGCGAGGTCAGCGTCGCGTCGCTGGTGTCGATCGAGCCGCTGACATTCTGGTCGAGATATTCATATCCCTGAAAGGTCAGATTGCCCATGTTCGCCGACATCGCGCCGTCGGTCATGAAAATGATGTGGCGGTCGATCGGGCGGCCGTTGTCCGCGGTCTGATTCTCGTCGGAGAACAGCCCCGTCGGCGACAGCAGGCGCGCGCCCCACGCCATGCCGACATCGTGATAGGTACCGCCGACCGGCTGCAGCGACTTGATATAATCGTCGAATTCGGTGCGGTCGTCCGCGTCGAACTCGGTCAGTTTCATTGCAGCCGCCGGGCAGACCCCCCAGCCGCTCGGCCAGTTCGCCTGATAGCTCATATAGAGGGGAATCGGCGGATTGTTGTTCGAATATTTGACGTTGCCGACATTGACGTTCAGCGTCCCCGTCGTCGACGGCTTGCTGCCAACCTGCTGCGCGCGGGCATAGGCGATCTCGGGGATCATGACCTTCCAGCGGCTGTCGTCGCTGGTGCCCGGCTTCGAATCGATATCCATGTCCAGCGCGGTCGATGGCGCCGTCGCGTTCGCCGCAAAGGCCGTCGTCTTGCGCTCGAAGATGCACCCGCCCCAATAATGGGATTCCTGGGTCCCGTTGACGCCCGTATCGGTGACCAGCTCGCCGCCCGACTTCGCGCTGGTGACGTCGAAGCTGCGGTTCAGATAATTGTAGCGCGTCGGCGGTTGGGTGATCGTCTGAGGCGTCGTGCGCGTATATTCCATCGTCCGGCTCTGGAAGCCGGCAGGTGCTGTTGCTCGACACCCAGACATAGCGATATTCATAATAGCGGTAGTTCTGTTTGACGTCGTTCGTCGTCACGCGTTCGCCGCTGCTGTTGATCGTCTGGCTGGTCTGGGTGGTGGTCGACGATCCGCTCGTCGTTGCCGTCGAATTGGCCTTGGTGGTCTGCGGGCAGGTCGTGCTGTTCTTGTTCGAAATCGTCTGCGACGGGCTCACATTCGACCAGTCGGCCACCACGGTCGCGTTGCTGTTCGACGCGGTGCCGTTGACCGTCGAGCCCGTCTGCCAGTTGTTCGGCTCGATCCGGCGCGACGGCATGGTCACCGAATTGGCGATCCAGTCCGGGTCCTTGGCCATCAAAATCGCGCCGACATTGACCGTCGAGCTGTACGGAACGACACCGATGCGCAGCTAGGCCGTCGCCTTTTTCGGCGCTGGTCAGCGTGTCGAAAAAGGTCATCGACGCTTCCTTGAGCTCGTCGATACGGGGCTGATCGCCCGTGCCCGGATCCTGCATCGACCCGGTGACGTCGAGGACGAGCATGATGTCGAGGTTGGAGATTTCGAGCTTCGCGGCGCAATTGACCGACAGGTCGAAATTGTCGAAGCCGAAAATATACATGATCGAAGTCGGAAGGCGCGCGCTCGCCGTCCCGACGACGTCGGACGTGCCCTGCGGCTCCGAACTGAATTCGATATCCTCGCTGCCGTAAAAGCCTTCGGGAAAGTTGAACGCGAACATCTTGTTCGCCTCGGCCTCGGCCTGCTCGCCATAGCTGCTGACGCCCATATAGCGGCGGTCGGCGAGCACGCCGGCGTCGCACGCCTGTTGCAGGCGAAGCTCGGCCATATAGCCGCGGCCGATGTCGATGCCCGACCCGACGATGCCGATCACGGGCACGATGGCGGCCGCCGTCAGCATCATGGCGTTGCCGCGCTGGTCGCGCATAAGTTTCCGGACGCCGCGCCAGATATCGCGGATCAAGGTCCCTCGCATGGTCACAACCCCTCTTGGCCAGCCAAGCCCCCACCGGATGCGTCGCTGGTATCCTTGCACCTAGGGCGGGACTGCTTACCAAATGGCTAATCACCCGCTGCCGCATGGCGAAGGCGTGCCCGATTCCGCCCCAAAGCGGGACAGAATCGTCCGCGGCCGCGCGGGCTGGGCAAATTTTCCGCATCTGCTATCGCTCGGCGATGCCCGCCGTTCCCGCCTGGCCGCCCGCCAGCACCCCCGCCTGTTCATCGACACCCCGCTCAGCGCCGGGGCCACACCCGCCATCGACGGCGCACCGGCGCATTATCTCGTCAATGTCATGCGCATGAAGGCGGGCGATCCGTTGCTGCTCTGCGACAATCGCAGCGGCGAATGGCTCGGCACCGTGTCGGACATCGCGCGGCGCGCGCTCACCGTGAGGGTCGAACGCCAGACCCGCCCCCTCGAACAGGTGCCCGACCTCTGGCTCTGCTTCGCGCCGGTGAAGAAGGCGCGGCTCGACTGGATCGTCGAAAAGGCGACCGAGCTCGGCATCGCCCGGCTGCAGCCGGTCATCACCGAACGCACGATCGTCGAGCGCGTCAAGCGGGAGCGTATCCTCGCCCAGATCGTCGAGGCGTGCGAACAATGCGGCCGCACCGCGCTCCCCGACCTCGCCGAACCGGTCAAGCTTCCGCATCTCCTCAAGGGCTGGCCCGCCGAACGCGCGCTGCTCTTCGCCGACGAGGAGGGCGGCGTGCCCATGGCGAAGCTGGAGGCCCCCGCCCCCGCCGCGATCCTGACCGGCCCCGAAGGCGGCTTCACCGCGCGCGAGCGGGAGATGCTCCTCGCCAGTCCCGCGGTCCGGCGCCTGGCGCTCGGCCCGCGCATCCTGCGCGCCGAAACCGCGGCGATCGCCGCCACCGCGCTGTGGATGGCACGGCATGGCGACTGGCGATAGCTGTCCCGTTCCCGGACAAAATTACTGCCAATCTGGAACTTATTAACTCCAAATTAGTCACGTCGGCGCCAAGCCACTCGCATGAAACGGTGGGACCAGAACCGATTTCGCTCGGCGTGGGGGTCGGCGAATATCGCCTTGGCGGGCGATGCTCTTTTTTGCCCGGCTGGCGGCGGCGCTCGCCTGCGCGGCCGCGAGCCGCGGCAAGGCCGCGCGGCCGCTGTTGCTGTTCGCCGTCGTCGCCGCACTTGTCGCCTTCGCCCAGCCGGGCTTCGATGCGCGTCGCCGGCCTGGCGGCGCCCGCCTGGTGGGATCCCGACGGCGTTTCGGCCGACGAGGACTGGCACTATCGCGTGCCCGTGACGCTGCCCGCGGCCTCGTCCGTGAACAGCACCGCGCTCGTCAACGTCGACTTCTCCGCCCTGCTGACGCAGCTCGGTGTCTCGGGCGGCTTCGACGTCAATTCGGTGCGCGTCGTGCGGCCGGGCGGCGCGCTGGCAGGCGTGCAGGAATTCACCGACAGCGTCTATTCGGGCGCGACCGACGCGGCGGGCAATGCGCGCGGCGAGGTGCGCTGGATCGTCCAGGACGGCGGCGCGCAGACCTATTATATCTATTTCGACATCGCGGCGAATGGCGCCAAGTCGGCCAATCCGCAGACCCCGATCAACGGCAATTTCGAACGCGGCGGCACCGGACAGATCAGCCCCGCGGGCTGGACCGGCACCCGCACCAACAGCGCCTATGACGCGCAGGTCCGCCCCAGCGAGACGGTCTCGGTGACCGACAGCGACGGGTCGGGCCAGACGCGCAGCACCAACGGCACCCCGAACAGCGGCGGCTTCGCCTATCTGCTCGGCGCCCGCAGCAACAGCGAACCGGCGAGCGGCGAATCGCAGGTGGTGCTGACCCGGACGGTCACGGTCCCGGCGACCAGCCCCGGCAATCTGACCGTGCGCTGGAAACCCGAAGGGTGGGACAGCGCCGACAACGGGACCGCCGACTATGACTTCCTGCGGATCGAGATCGTGGGATCGACGACGACCGAGGTCGTCGGCCCGGCCGCGGGCAATTATGCGACGCGCCCCTTTGCCCCCAATATGGGTACCAGTGCCGCGTCGGCGAGTACGCCGGGTTACGGCCAGTATAACGGCTGGGACATGCGGACGGGCGGCGCGCATACGGCGGGAATGACCGTCGCACAGGGCGCCGAACCCTGGTGGACCTACAACGCCTCGCTCGCCGCCTTCGCCGGGCAGACGGTGACGATCCGCTTCCGCACCCGCCACACGACGCAATATCGCAGCTGGTTCCTGATCGACGATATCGAATGGTCGGTGGTGACCGGCACGCTCGGCACGCCGCAGGGCTTCGGTGCGCAGGTCGTCGCGCCCGCAGCGGCATCGAGCCTGCCGCCGGGGACCAATCTCTCCATCCGCGCCCGCTTCGACGCGCGCCCGACCGCCGCCACGGCGCCGGTGACCGCCAATGTCTATGACAATGCCGGCACGCTCGTCGCCTCGGCGATCCGGCTGTTCGACGACGGCACGCACGGCGACACGACCAGCCGGCGACGGCATCTGGACCAACGACGGCTCGGTCGGGGCCGACCCAACCTATGTCATCCCGCCCGGCACCGCGACGAGCAGCGGCTGGACGGTGCGCGTCTTCGGGCGCGACCGCTCGACGAGCGGCCTCGGCGCAGCGAACAACGGCCTGATCCATCGCGTCGGGCAGCCGAACCCCGCGACCGAGGCCAATTTCTGGAACGTCGCCGACGCACTGTTCAACGTCGCGGGCGCCAATCTGACGATCGCGAAGACGAGCAGCGTCGTCAGCGATCCCGTCAACGGCACGTCCAATCCCAAGGCGATCCCCGGCGCGGTCATCCGTTACTGCCTGCTGGTCGGCAACGCCAGCCCCGCCGCCGCGAGCGCGGTCAGCGTCAACGACAGCCTGCCCGCGAACCTGACCTTCGTACCCGGCAGCATCCGCTCGGGCACGAGCTGCGCCGACGCGGCGACGGTCGAGGACGACAATGCCGCTCGGCGCCGACGAAAGCGACCCGGTCGGCGCGAGCTGGTCGGGGACGATGCTCAACGCGGTGACCGCCTCGCTCGCCAACGGCGCCGCGATGGCGATCCGCTTCGACGCGACGGTGAACTGAGCCCGCCCGCGCCGCGCCGATTTCGCTAGCCTTGCCCGCGCCCCTCTTTTATCTGGCGCGCCATGAGCACAGGCACGGACCCCAAGAACCCCGTCATCGAGCACAAGGACCAGCTCGCCGCCCCGATGATCAAGGGCGAAAAGCCCCGGGAACGCTGGCGCATCGGCACCGAGCACGAGAAATTCGTCTTCCGCACCGCCGACCACCGCGCGCCCTCCTACGACGAGCCCGGCGGCATCCGCGACCTGCTCATGGCGCTTACCCGCTATGGCTGGGAACCGGTCTACGAAGGCGGCAACGTCATCGCGCTGTCGGGCAGCGACGGCGCGATCAGCCTCGAACCCGCGGGGCAGTTCGAGCTGTCGGGCGCGCCGCTCGAAAATCTCCACCAGACCTGCGCCGAAACCGGCCGTCACCTCAAACAGGTGAAGGAGGTCGGCGCCGAACTCGGTCTCGGTTTCCTGGGGCTCGGCATGTGGCCCGACAAGACCCGCGACGAGCTGCCGCGCATGCCCAAGGGGCGCTACAAGATCATGCTCGCCCATATGCCGCGCGTCGGCACCATGGGGCTCGACATGATGCTGCGCACCTGCACCATCCAGACCAACCTCGACTATGCGAGCGAGGCCGACATGGTGCAGAAGTTCCGCGTTTCGCTCGCGCTGCAGCCGCTGGCGACCGCGCTCTTCGCCGCCTCGCCCTTCACCGACGGCAAGCCCAACGGCTATATGTCGTACCGCAGCCATATCTGGACCGACACCGACCCCGCGCGCACGGGCATGCTGCCCTTCGTGTTCGAGGATGGCTTCGGCTACGAGCGCTATGTCGATTACATGCTCGACGTGCCGATGTATTTCGTCTTCCGCGACGGGAAATATATCGACGCCGCGGGGCAGAGCTTCCGCGATTTCCTGAAGGGCGAGCTGCCCGCGCTCCCCGGCGAGCTGCCGCGCCTTTCCGACTGGACCGACCATCTGTCGACTGCCTTCCCCGAAGTGCGCCTCAAGAGCTTTCTCGAAATGCGCGGCGCCGATGGCGGCCCGTGGAACCGCATCTGCGCGCTGCCCGCCCTCTGGGTCGGCCTGCTCTACGACCAGGGCGCGCTCGACGCGGCGTGGGATCTCGTCAAGGGCTGGAGCATCGAGGAGCAGCAGACATTGCGCGACGCGGTGCCGGGCGAGGGTCTCGATGCTCCGGCGCCGGGCGGCGGCACCGTCGGCGAGCTCGCGCACCGGGTGCTCGACATCGCGGCGGCGGGTCTCGCGGCGCGCGGCGAGGTCAATTCGATGGGCGACAACGAGGTCGGCTTCCTCGAACCGCTGCGCCGCATCGCCAAGAGCGGCAAGTCGCCAGCGCACGACCTGCTCGACCGCTACGAAGGCCCGTGGAACCACGACCTCGCCAAAATCTACGACGAACTCAGCTTCTAGGCGGTAGCGGCGGGACCAATACCAGGGTGCCGTCCGCCGGCTGTTTGGTATCCCGGAACATCCATGATATCATCGACTTCCGCCCTCGAAGGAAGTCGATGATGCCGCATCGCAAAGCCAGCCTGATCGCCCTCGCCCTGCTGCCGTTCGCCGCCCCGGCATCGGCGCAGACGATCAATTCGGCCGCCGACATCGGCGCCAATTTCACCGCCAACTATTATGCCGCCGCAGGCTATCTGGTGCCCGACCGCACCGAACAGCGCAAACGGGTCCTCGCGCGCCTCGAAGCGGTCTGCGCCAGCAGGCTGCGCGCCGACCAGCGCCGCTGCGACCGCGCCTGGCGCATCATCGCCGACGCCCATGCCGAGCTCCAGGCTCGCCGCGCCGTCGAAGCGGGCGGCGCCGACGCGCGCCCCTGAACGGCAGCCGTTTCCGGCGAGTTCGGATTGGCTTCCAGGCCGTCCCCCATTTCCGTTCGTTCCGAGCGGGGAGGATCGGGATGATCCGCGCCACCCTGCAACCGGCAACTCACTCCATCGCAAAGGCGTTGAGCTTGTTCCCGTCGAGGTCGCGGAAATAGCCCGCGTAAAAGCCTTCGCCGCGCGGTCCCGGAGGCCCCTCGCACGTCCCGCCATGGGCGATCGCGAGATCGTACAGCCGATGGACCTGCTCCTTGTCCTTCGCCTCGAGCGCGACCATCACGCCATTGCCGACCGTCGCAGCATGGCCGTCGAACGGTTTGGTCAGGCCGATGCCCGCCGCGCCGCCGGGCTTGCCCCAGGCGATGAAACTCTCGGTTTCCATCATCCGCGGCGTGTCCAGCTCGGCCGCGATCGCATCGTAAAAGGGCGCGGCCTTCGCGAGGTCGTTGGTCCCCAGCGTCACATATCCGATCATCGTTCCTCTCCCGACTCGTGGAAAGAACATAGTAGGAACATATGGCGCGCGGTGCAAAGAAAAGGCGATGATGTTTCTTGCAAATTCAGGACGGGAATGGCCGGTATCGGGCGGAAGCGGACGCTGATCTCCCCTCCCGCACGCGGGAGGGGGTTGGGGTGGGCAGCGACGTCTCAATAGCCCACCCCGCTGCGACTAACGAGCAAGCTCGTAAGTCTCGCTGCCCCTCCCGCCTGCGGGAGGGGAGATCAGCGTTTGCACGCAAAGCCCGCTCTCCTCCCCGATCCCGACAGGCCGCTTGAGTTTGCAAAAGACATCATCGCCAAAGAAAAACGGGCACCGGACCATCCGGTCGCAGCGCCCGCCTTTTCCAAAGCTCCTCCCCTGAAGGGGAGCTAGCCCAATTACCGCTTCAACCGCAGCGCCACATCGGCCGACGGCCCGCCACGGCGCAGGATTTCGACCAGCACGGCGTCGCGGCCCGACGCCTTGGTGTCGGCGACCACCTTGGCCAGCGCCTCGCTCGTCGTCACCGGGGTGCGGGCGTTGCCCGCGCTCAGGATCACGTCGCCGCGGCGAAGCCCCTTGCGCCCGGCGTCGCTGTTGCCCGACACAGCGGCGATCACCAGGCCCTTGGTGCCGGCATCGACGCCGACCGCGCGCGCGATGTCGGGGGTCAGCGGCTGCACCGACAGGCCGAGTTCGTTCTGCACCGCGGTGTCGGCGGCGCCCGCCGGATCGTCGGGCAGCGCCTGTTCATCCTCGGGATCGAAGGTCGCGCCTACCAGCTGGTCCTCGGGCGGGCGCTTGCCGACCACGGCGTTGATCGTCATCGTCTTGCCGTCGCGGATCACCTCCAGCGGGATGCGCGTCCCCGGTTTGACGCGGGCGACGATGTAGGACAAAGTCTGCTGCGGCGTGACGTCCTTGCCGTTGACCTTGGTCACCACGTCGCCGCGCTTCAGCCCGGCCTTTTCGCCCGCCTCGCCCGGTTCGATGCGCCCGATGCGCTCGCCGCGGTCCTTGGGCAGGCCCAGCGCCGCCGCCATATCCTCGTCTACGGGCGTGATGCCGATGCCCAGGTAACCGCGCTCGATCGCCTGGCCGGCCTTCAACGCCTCGATCACCGGGATCGCGGCGTCGGCGGGAATCGCGAAGTTGACGCCGATGTTCGCCCCGACGGGCGAGATCAGCATATTGTTGATGCCGACGACATTGCCCTGCAGGTCGAACAGGGGCCCGCCCGAATTGCCGCGGTTGATCGCGGTATCGGTCTGGATATAGCGGTCATAGGCGCCCGGTTGTCCCAGGCTGCGCTGCACCGCCGAGATGATGCCCGCGGTCACCGTCGAGCCGAGCCCGAGCGGGTTGCCGATCGCGACCACCCAGTCGCCGACGCGCGCATCGCTGCCTTCCGCGAATTTCACGAAGGGCAGGCCGGTCGCGTCGATCTTGAGCAGCGCGAGGTCCGACGCCTGGTCGCGCCCGACGATCTTCGCCTTATATTCCTTGCGGTTGGTCAGCGTGACCGTGACCTCGTTCACCGCCTCGCCGCGCGGACCGCCCGAGATGACGTGATTGTTGGTGACGATATAGCCGTCGGCCGAGATCAGGAAGCCCGAACCACCGCCCTGCTGCTCCTGCGTGATCGGCTCGCGCGTGCCCGCGAACGGATTGAGCCGGACGCCGAGCGTGACCTCCTGCTTGGTCGCGATATTGACGACCGCGGGCTGGAGCTGCTCGACGAGGTCGGCGAAGCTTTCCGGGGCGCCCGCGCGGGGGACGACCTTGGCGATCTCGCTCGATTCATTCTGCGCGACCTGCGCGCCGACGGGAGACTGGGTGACCAGCGCCAGCGCCGTGCCACCCGCCAGCAAAGCCGAAGTGATGCCGTAAACATAACGCACGATCTTCATTCCCTTCTGTACTCGAAAAACTCTCGAACCCCGGCGGCGGTTGTCTGCTTCCCCGAGGCTGAACGGCGATTGAACATGAACGGCGCGTGACGGCACCGTTCATGGCGCGGCTCAATCGCCGCGAAAGCGGCGCAGATATTCATTGTCGGGCGACAGGATCATCGACGTCCCGCCCTCGTTGGTCGAGCGGACAAAGGTCTGCTCATAGCTCTGCATCGCGCGATAGAAGTCATAGAAATCGGGATCCTTGCCGAAACTCTCGGCATAGATGCGCGCCGCCTCGCCATTGGCGTTGCCGCGGATGATCTCGGCCTCCTTTTGCCCCTCGGCGCGGATCGCGGTCGCGACCTGTTGGCGCGCGGTGCGCATGCGGTTGAAGGCCAGCTGCAGCGTTTCGCCTTCGGGCAGGTCGGCGCGCTTGATGCGGACGTCGATGATCTCGGCGCCATATTTGTTCGCCTCGCGGTTGAGCGCGACCTGGATATTGTCCATCACCGCGCCGCGCTCGGGCGACAGCAGGGTCGCGAAGGGCCGCTTGCCGAGCTCGTTGCGCAGCGACGAACCGAGAATCGTCGCAAGCTGCTGTTCCAGCCGCTTTTCGGTGCGGATCGCGGTGTACATGCGCACCGGATTGGTGATGCGAAACCGCGCGAAGGCGTCGACCTGCAGGCGTTGCTGGTCGGTCGACAGTACCTGCTGCCGTTCCATGTTCACGCCCAGCACGCGCTTGTCGATGAACTGGATGCTCTCGAAAAAGGGAATGCGAACCGCAAGGCCGGCGCCCGAGCGGCCGAAATCCTCGTTCGGCTTGTAGCGGTTGATGGTGCGCTCGATCTCGCCGAAGCGCAGGATCAGCGCCTGCTGGTCCTCGCGCACGATCGACAGCGACTGCGACAGGATGACGAGCAGCACGATGATGCCGATCAGCAGGCGCATCGGGCGCCGGGTCAGACTCTCGAACATCACTGGCCTCCCTTCGTCGTGACTTCGGGGGCCGGGGGCATCCGGCGCTGCACCTCGGGAAGCGGCAGATAGGGGGTCACTCCGCGCGCCTCGACGACCGTCTTGTCGACCTTCGACAGCACCCGCTCCATCGTCTCGTAATAGAGCCGCTGGCGCGTCACCTGCGGCGACAATTTATACTGCTCGTAGATTTTGTCGAATGCTGCGGTCTGGCCGCGCGCGCCTTCCAGCACCTGCGCCTCATAGGCGCGCGCCTCGTTGATCGCCGATTCGCGCTCCTGCTGCGCCGCCGTCACCGCCTTGAACGCCTCGTCGACCTGGCTCGGCGGGTCGACCTGACGGATCGCGATGCCCTGGATCGTCACCCCGGCGCGATATTCGTCGAGCAGCGTCTGCATCCGCTGCTGCACCTGCGCCTCGATCTCGACGCGGCCCGGGCCGATCGCCTGGACCAGGTCGAAATTGGCGACGGTCGCGCGCATCGAGGTTTCGGCGACCTCGCGAATCGTGCCTTCCGGATCGGCGAGCTGGAAGAAGAAGAGCTCGGGATCGCGCACCGACCAACGCACCTCATAGGCCAGATCGACCAGGCTCTGGTCGCGCGTCAGCACGAAATTCTCGTCGTTGGCGGTGGGCGACCCGATCGGCATGGTACGGATCGCGCGCACGTCCTCCATCTTCATCGTCTCGATCGGCGCCAGCCAGGTCCATTTCACGCCCGGCCCGACGGTGCGCGCATAGCTGCCGAGCCGCACGACCACGCCTTCCTTTTCGGGCGGTACGATGTGAAAGGCCGAAACGACCAGCCAGACCGCCACCAGCGCCAGCACGCCCCATTTCCAGAATCTCGCCGATTCGGACAGGTCGAACCCGCCCCCGCCCGAACCGCCCCCGCCGCCGAAGCTGCCACGGCCCTTGCGCAGCAGTTCGTCGAGCGCGGAAGGGCCGCGCGGCTTGCGGCCGCGGTTGATGTCGACCGGGTCGGGGCTGACCCACGGATTGCGCGGGCCGGGCTTCTTGCCGCCGTCGCCGCCGCTGCCGCCGCCTTTGCCCTCGCCGCCCTTGGGGCCCCAGGGACTGTTCGCCATCGCGGCGATCCCGCTCAAAAAATGCCGCACACCCGGCAGGGCGCGGCGTCCGGTAACGTCGCTGTTCTCGTTGCTCATGAGGCTTTTATAGGGATGGGCGCCGCGATTAACAGGGGGTGCGCGCGAAAATGGCTGGCAATCATCGACGCCGCCCCTATCTGCCACGGACATGACCGACACCGCTCCCCTCGCCAGCATCGCCACCGACCTGACGGGCGGCCGCACCTCGGGCCTCAAATTCCTCGACGGCGACGGCACGCTGGCGATCGTGCTCGACGTCACCGGACTCGAGCCCGAAGCGCGCAAACCGCTCGAGGACAAGCTGCGCGCCGGCCTGCTCGCCCGCCCCGGCGTCACCAGCGTCCGCGTCGCGATGACCGCCGAGCGCAAGGGGCTCACCCTCATCGCGGTGGGCAGCGGCAAGGGCGGGGTCGGCAAATCGACCCTCGCCGCCAATCTCGCGGTCGCGCTGCGCCGGCTGGGGGTCAAGGTCGGCCTCGTCGACGCCGACATCTACGGCCCCTCTCAACCTCGGTTGATGGACAGCGAGGGCGTGAAGCCCGAAGCGCGCGGATCAAAGCTCGCCCCCGTCCCCAACGCCTATGGCGTGCCGATGCTCTCGACCGGCCAGATCGCCGCGCCAGGGCAGGCGATCGCCTGGCGCGGGCCGATGGCGGGCAAGGCGCTCGAACAGCTCATCGACGCAAGCTGGGGCGACATCGACACGCTGATCGTCGACCTGCCGCCCGGCACCGGCGACGTCCAGCTGACGATGATCCAGAAGCACAAGCCCGCGGGCGCGATCATCATCTCGACCCCGCAGGATCTGGCGCTGATGGACGCGGCGCGCGCGATCACCTTCTTCGAACAGGCCGACGTGCCCTTGATCGGCCTCGTCGAGAACATGGCCGGCTACGCCTGCCCGCATTGCGGCGAGGTCAGCGATCCGTTCGGCAGCGGCGGCGCCGAGGCCGCGGCAAAGGTGATGGGTCTCGACTTCCTCGGCCGCGTGCCGCTGTCGATCGGCATCCGCCTCGCCAGCGACGGCGGCGTGCCCCCGGCGGCCGGAACCGACAAGCTCGGCGAGCCGTTCCACGCGATAGCGGCCAGGGTCGTGGCCTGGCTCGACCAGCGAAAGGGCAAGTGATGGCGATCAACGACGACAGCGAAATCCGCGCCTTGCTCGGCCAGCCGCGCCGCATCGCGGTGATCGGCGCCTCGCCCAATCCGGCGCGCGATTCGAATCATGTCCTCGCCTTCCTCGTCGCGCAGGGTCATGACGTGATCGCGGTGAACCCCGGCCACGCCGGCGGCACGATCCACGGCGCCCCCGTCGTCGCCACCCTCGCCAATGTCGAGCCGCCCGCCGAGATCGTCGACATCTTCCGCAACAGCGACGCCGCCGGATCGGCGGTCGACGAGGCGATCGTGCACGGCGCGAAGGCGGTCTGGCTCCAGCTCGGCGTGATCGACGAAGCGGCGGCAAGGCGCGCCGACGCGGCAGGGCTGGCCGTGGTGATGAACCGCTGCCCCAAGATCGAAATCCCGCGCTTGGGGCTGCTGAAGTGAAGGCCATTTCCACTTTCCTCGCCGCCGCGGCTCTCGCCGGCTGCGCAACCACCCCCGCATCCGCCGACCCGCAGGACGAATTTTTCGCCGCGCTGACCGCACGCTGCGGCCAAGCCTATGCCGGGCGGATCGAAACCAGCGAAGCCGCCGACGCCGACATGCAGGGCAAGGCGATGGTGATGCATATCCGCCACTGCACCCCCGAGCGCATCGAAATCCCCTTCCACATCGCCGGGCTCGGCCCCGATGGCGGCTGGGACCGCTCGCGCACCTGGATCGTCACCCGCACCGCGGGCGGCTTGCGGCTCAAGCACGACCATCGCCACGCCGACGGATCGAGGGACGAGGTCACGATGTACGGCGGCGACACCGCCGCACCCGGCACCGCGACGCGGCAGGAGTTTCCGGTCAACGCCGAATCGATCGCGATGTTCACGCGCACCGGCCGCAGCGTGTCGAACACCAACGTCTGGGCGATGGAAGCGACGGCCAGTCGGCTTCGCCTACGAACTGAAACGCGCGAACCGCCATTTCCGCGTCGGCTTTGCGTGGAACGATCCGGTCGAAGCCCCGCCCGCGCCCTGGGGGTGGTGAGCCTCCCCTCCCCTTGAGGGAGGGGTAAGGGGTGGGTATCGACGGGAGGGGCTCGATGCCCCGACCGTCGAAGTTTGCGCATGCCCGGATCGGCTCGCTACGCTCGCACCCACCCCCAACCCCTCCCTGAAAGGGAGGGGAGATTCACGCCCGATCCAAAAGCCTTTGCCTCCCCCGACTCCCGCCGCTTATCAGCATCCCCGATGGCGGGCATTCGCGACAGCATCGACACGAAAAAACGGCGCCTGCCGCACGTCAGCCGCCGCTCGCTACTCGTCGGCGCCACCGCCGCGGGGGGTCTCGCGCTCGCCTGGACCGTGTGGCCGCGCGACTATGCCCCCAACCTCACCGCCGCCGAGGGCGAGCATATCTTCAACGCCTTCCTGAAGATCGGCGAGGACGGCCATGTCGGCGTCGTCGTCCCGCAATGCGAGATGGGCCAGGGCGTCACCACTCTGCTGCCGCAGATCATCGCCGACGAACTCGGCGCCGACTGGCGCACCATCGCCGTCGAAACCGCGCCGATCAGCCCGCTCTACACCAACACCCTGCTGGTGGACGAGGACAGCGCCACCTTCACCCCGCGCTCGATGGTCCCCGACTTCGTCGCCGACGTGCGCGGCTGGGCGCGGCGCGAATGGGCGGTGCGCCATGCGGTGATGCTCACCGCCAATTCGTCGTCCGTGCGCATGTTCGAGGGGCCGTGCCGCGACGCCGCGGCCCAGGCGCGCGCGCTGCTGATGATGGCGGCGGCGCGGCGCTGGGACGCCAACTGGGAAGAGTGCGACACCGCGAACGGTTTCGTGACCTTCGGCAGGAAGAAGCTCCGCTTCGCCGAGGTCGCCGCCGCCGCCGCGCTGCTCGAACCGCCCGCCACCCCCGTCTACCGCGCGAGCAGCACCGACCCGCTCTATGGCCAGGAACTCACCCGCCTCGACCTGCCCGCCAAGGTCGACGGATCGGCCAATTATGCCGGCGACATCCGCCTGCCCGACATGGTCTTCGCCGCGATCCGCCAGGGGCCGCTCGGCGCGACGCGGCTGAAGAGCATCGACCGCAAGGCGGGCATGAAATCCCCCGGCCTGCTCCACATCGTCACCCACGACCGCTGGCTCGCCACCGTCGCGCGCAACTGGTGGGCCGCGAACCGCGCGCTCGACGCCTTCGCGCCCGAGTTCGAGACCGCCGGCACCCCGATTTCGTCCGCTCGGCATCGACAAGGCGCTGAAGGCGGCGATCAAGGCCGACGGCCACCGCATCGTCGGGCGCGGCGACGTCGCCGGCGCGATGGAGGGGCGCGGCAAGATCGCCGCTTCCTATGTGGTCGCCCCCGCGCTCCACGCCCCGATCGAAACGCGCACCGCCACCGCCTCGCTCGAACGCGGCCGCCTCCGCGTCTGGGTCGCGACGCAGGCCCCCGCGCAGTGCCGCGCCGCCATCGCCGCCGCGACCGGCCTGGCCGAAAGCGCCGTCACCCTCTTTCCGATGATGGCGGGGGGATCGTTCGACGCCTGCCTCGATCACGGCGTCGCGGTGCAGGCGGCGATCATCGCGCGCGAGATTGGACGCCCGGTCCAGCTTTGCTGGTCGCGCGCCGAGGAAATCATGCGCGACATTCCGCGCCCGCCCGCCCGCGCAAGGATGGTCGCAACGCTCAACGCCGCGGGCGGCATCGACGCGCTGGTCGCGCGCATCGCCGTTCCCGCGACGACGCACGAGTTTCGCGACCGCCTGTTCGGCAACACCCCGCCCGACGTCGCGCAGCGCGCCGCCGCTCGGCGCCTCCGACGCGGTCGCGGTCGAGGGGGCCGCGGGCGATTATGCGATCCCGCACCTCGCGGTCGATCACTGCCCCGCCGACATCGGCCTGCCGACCGGGCGCTGGCGCGGCAATGCCGACAGCTACACCGCCTTCTTCACCGAATGTTTCGTCGACGAACTGGCGGCAAAGGCCGGGCTCGACGCGCTCTCCTATCGCATGGCGATGCTCGGCGGAGCGCCACTGCTCGCGCGTTGCCTGCTCACCGCGACCAGCATCGGCGGGTGGGAGGGCATGCTCTCGGGCTCGGCGCAGGGCCTCGCCTGCCATTCGATGCGCGGCAGCCATATCGCGCTGATGGCGACCGCCCGCCCCAGCGACCGCGGCCTGCAGGTCGAACAATTGGTGGCCGTCGTCGATGCCGGGCGCCTCGTCAATCCGGCCATCGCGCGGCAGCAGGTCGAGGGCGGGCTGATCTTCGGCCTCGCCGCCGCGGTCGGCGCAACCACCGACTATGAGGGCGGCGTCGCGACCGCGCGCAAATTGGGCCAGCTCGGCCTGCCGCGCCTGTCGCAATCGCCAGAGATCGTCGTCGAATTTCTCGACAGCGACCGCGATCCCGGCGGCCTCGGCGAAATCGGCGTGCCCATCGTCGCCCCCGCCATCGCCAATGCGCTGTTCGCCGCGACCGGCCGCCGCATCCGCCGCCTGCCCCTTGTCGCGGCGCCCGTGTGATGACCGATATCGGCGTCCTCATCGTCAACCTCGGCACCCCCGACGCGCCCGACGCGCCGTCGGTGCGCCGCTATCTCGCCGAGTTCCTGTCCGACCGCCGTGTCGTCGAGATCCCGCCGCTCCTGTGGCAGCCGATCCTGCGCGGCGTCATCCTGACCACCCGTCCGAAACAGTCCGCCCACGCCTACAAGCAGGTGTGGACCGACGAAGGTTCGCCGCTCGCCGCGATCACCCGCCGCCAGACCGAGGCGATGCAGGCCGCGCTCGGCCCCGATCTCCGCGTCGCCCATGCGATGCGCTACGGTAACCCGTCGATCGGCGCGACGCTCGATGGCCTGTTCGCCGTCGGCTGCCGCCGCATTCTGATCGCGCCGCTCTATCCGCAATATTGCGCCGCGACGACCGCGACCGTCACCGACGCGGTGAACCGGCATCTCGCGGGCCTGCGCTGGCAGCCGAGCCTGCGCTTCCTCCCCCCTTTCCCGCCGATCCGCTTTATATCGGGGCGCTGAAATCCTCGGTCGAAACCGGCCTCGCCGCGCTCGACTTCGTGCCCGACGTGCTGCTCGCCAGCTTCCACGGCATGCCCGAGCGCACCCGCACCCTCGGCGACCCCTATCATGACCAGTGCCGCCAGACCGCGACGCTGCTCGCCGACGCGCTCGGCCGCCCGGTCGAGGTGGCGTTCCAGTCGCGCTTCGGCCGCGCCCAATGGCTCGAACCCGCGACCGACGCGACGCTCGAACGGCTGGGCCGCGAGGGGCGGAGCGTTGCCGTCCTCGCTCCCGGCTTCTCCGCCGACTGCCTCGAAACGCTCGAGGAGCTGGCGATCCGCGGCAAGGACCAGTTCGCAGCCGCGCGGCGGCAAGCATTTCGCCTACCTCCCCTGCCTGGGCGACAGCCCGCCGGGCCTCGCCATGCTCGAAACCCTGCTCCGCCGCGAACTCGTCGGCTGGCTTTAGGGCCATCACTTACCTCCTGTTTAACCTCTTCGTTTAGACTTGGCCGCGAGTCTCCCGGGAGGTCGCGATGAGTCAGGTTCAAACGGCGATGCTGACGCTGGTGGCGGCGACGCTCGCCTTCGCCGTCGTCATGGTCCTGCTCTGGCGCAGCACCCGCCCCGCGGCCGTGTCCAAGGGCCCCAAAATGCCGCGCGCCCCGCGCGCGCCGGGCGAAAGCCAGCTCCCCCGGCTGCCCCGCCGCGACCGCAATCCCGAGATCGCGGCTCCGGTCGAAATGTCCGCCGCGCGCCTTGCGCGGATCAGCGCCCGCCCGCCGATCGACCGGCTGACCGAACCCGAAACCGCCTTCGCGCCCGCTCCTGAAACCCTCGTCGCCGACCGCGAGCCCGAGGCGCCGGTCCCCGCACCGCCCAGCGAAGCCGACCGCGAGATGGTGAGCCACATGCTCGGGCAGATGGTCGCGCAGGTCGAGCAGGAGGCCGGCCTCATCGCACGCCGCGGCACCGAACCCGTCGCTGTTCGCCTCGTGCCCCAGATCCCGCCGCGCCGCGACGAAGTCGTCACCAGCTGGCTCGGCGGCCGCCCGCGGCTCGACCCCGGCACGCCCTGGCCCGAAATCCGCGAGGTTCGCGGCGAATTCCTCGCCCAGATCGCCTGCGCGCATTTGCCCGCCGACCTGTGGGACGGACTCGGCCCGCGCCGCGGCAGCCTCGCCTTCTTCATCCACCCGCGCGACGGCGACGTCGCGGTGGTCCATGTCCACGAGGCGGGCGACCCGGTCGATCCGCCGCACCCCTTCGATCCGGGCGGCAGCTTCTTCGCACCGGACGGCGGCATCCGCTTCGGCGACCTGATGCCCTTCGCGCGTCCCGGTTTCCCCGAATGGCCGGTCGACCTCGTCGCGGTCCACCCCGGCGGCGGCGACCTGCGCGCCGCCGAGGACGAGGGCGACGACGAGACGCGCGTCGGCGCCCGCCTCTACCGCGCCGGCTTCGACCTTGCCGACCCCGCCTTCCATCCTTTCGACTGGGACAGCATGACCGCGATGGTCGACATCCTCGCGATGCGGATCGCGCGCTTCTGGAAGGAGGTCGACGGCCCCTCGCCGATCGACACCCAGCTCGCCAGCGTCGAGCGCCGCCTCGCGAAACACGACGCCGGGGACAAGGACCCGCTCGGCCGCGAAGGCCTCGTCAACATGCGCGCCTCGCTGGAGGAGCTGCACGACGCCGCCGAAGCCGCGCGCGACACCAACCGGAAGGCGCGCGAACGCGCCGAGGAGATCATCGCCATCGTCCGCGACAGCGCCAGCCACATGGCCTTTTCGGCGAGCGACGCCGCCGCGGTGATGGATGCGCTCCACGCGATCCGCTGGACCAAGGTCAACCGCAAGAAGGACCCCGAGGGCCGCCCCGGCGCCGAGCGGATCGAAAGCCTGACGATCCCGCTGACCCGGCATCACCCCGACGCGCCGCTGTGGGCGCACGACTATCTCGCCATCTGGTTCGATCATGCCAAGCACGCCTATGCCGCGAACCCCGACGCGCTGCCCGGCGCCGCGCGCGCGGTGCTCGAACCCTGGCTCCGCGACCTCGCGGCGCGCGAGATGCCCAGCATCGGCCACATCCCCTTCCGCTACGTCCACGACTATGACGAGGAACTGCACGCGACCCTGCTCGAACTGCCGTCGAGCGGGCTGATGAGCTGGGCCTTCGGCGACGTCGACCACCTGGTCCTGACGCTGCGCAAGGCCGACCTCGCCGCCGGCCGCTGGGACCGCCCGCTGGTGCAGGTCAGCAACTGAAAATGCTATCCGATTGACGTAACGGGCAACTTGCAGGCCTCCTCCGCGCGCCCTAATCAGGGCGAAACACTCTGTGGGAGAGCAGTTCATGTCACGTGTAGCGATCGTCACCGGCGGCAGCCGCGGTATCGGCGAGGCGATCAGCCTCAAGCTTCAGGAAATGGGTGCGACCGTCGTCGCCAACTATGCCGGTAATGACGACAAGGCGCGCGAGTTCAGCGAGCGGACCGGCATCGCGGTGCGCAAATGGGACGTCGGCGACCATCAGGCCTGCCTCGACAATTGCGCGGCGATTACCGGGGAGTTCGGGCCCATCGACATCGTCGTCAACAACGCCGGCATCACCCGCGACGGCACCCTCGCGCGGATGCAATATTGCGACTGGGACGATGTCATGCGCGTCAACCTCGGCGGCTGCTTCAACATGGCGAAGGCGACCTTCCCCGGCATGGTCGAGCGCGGCTGGGGCCGCATCGTCAACATCGGCTCGATCAACGGCCAGGCCTAGCCAGTACGGCCAGGTCAATTATGCCGCCGCCAAATCGGGCATCCACGGCTTCACCAAGGCGCTGGCGCAGGAAGGCGCCAAGAAGGGCGTCACGGTCAACGCGATCGCGCCGGGCTATATCGACACCGACATGGTCGCCGCGGTCCCCGCCCCGGTGCTCGAAAAGATCGTCGCGAAAATCCCGGTCGGCCGCCTCGGCCACGCCGACGAGATCGCGCGCGGCGTGGCGTTCCTGTGCAGCGAGGATGCAGGGTTCGTGACGGGCTCGACGATGAGCATCAACGGCGGGCAGCATATGTACTGACGGTGGCAGGCGCGTAGCGAGGGCGTTCGCGCAGCGAACGGCGAGCTAGGCGCCAGTGCCGCAAGGCGGCAGCCACCGGCACGGCCAGCGGGGCGACCGGCCCTGCAAGGCCGGTCGAACCCGTCTGACGTCATGGCGGCGGCTTTGCCGTCGCCGCTGACGCGACATCCAAAATACAAAAGCCGTTCGCATCGAGCGAAGTCGAGATGCTCCTCGGGCTGGGCGCCATCTCGATGGGTGTCTCGACTGCGCTCGACACGAACGGGAAGAGAGGGGCTGTTCCATAGCCCTTCGCGTTCTTCCCGCCTTCGGATGATATTATTTTGGATCACGCGAAGACGCGAAGAGCGTTAAAAGGAAGGAGGAAGCTGGCTTCCCGCCGACGCGGGAATGACGACGGATTTGAGACGGTAGGATTACTCCACCGTAACCCCCACCACGCGCCAGGCATCACCCTCTCGCACCAGCGACAGCGTCTCGATCGCCCCCGCCTTGTTCGCATAGTCGGTGCGGAACTTGACCATCCGATAGCCATAGGGCGGCGCGGGCACATATTCCTCGCCGACCAGCACCCGCGACGTCACCGCCCCCAGCGGCCCCTGCACCTGCTGCGCCACCCGGCTCCAGGTCTCCACCGTGTTGAGCGCCTTGAACGCCTGCCCGGTCGCCTCCCAGCTTCCGTTCCAATCGCGCCTGTCGACCAGCGCGAGCCAGTCCCGCGCCGCCGCGACGGCGGCGCTTTCGGCGGGCGCGGCGGACGGCGCCGCGGCGGGCGCATCGGCGGTACCGGTCATCGAGGAAAAGGCGAGCAAGGCAAGACTGAGCGACATGAGAAGACCTCCAACGATCCAGCCGAGCGGCCGCACCATGCGGGGCGCCTCGGCCGATGCCGCCGTGTCTTCCATGCCGGCACCGCCGCCCGCATCCCCCAAAGCCTTGTCCCCGATTATTTCGGGGTTCCGGTGTTCGACGTCGCGCAGCAGCCGCGCCGCCTCGCGGCTGCTCGACACCGCCATCTTGCGCCGCGCATCGCGCAGCCTTTCGTTGACCGTATGCACCGACAGTCCGAGGTGACTTGCCATCGACCTGGCGTCATAACCGCTGACGAGCAGCCGCAGCGTCTCCTTCTCCTTTTCGGTGAGGGTATGGATTCCCGTCATCACTCGTCAGCGTCCTCTATCCGTCGCCCCCGCGAAGGCGGTGGCCGCTGGCCACCTGGCGCTACGCCGATAGCGGCCCCCGCCTTCGCGGGGGCGACGTGTTTGCTGTCGAATATTATGCCCCACCCGAATCCGGGTCACCCCCAAATAAATCGTACCCTCCGCCGGGCAGCCACGATAAACCGGCACCATGACCGCCCCCTATCACCCCCCGGTCAAACGCTCGGTGACGATCGCCGGCCACCCGACCTCGATCAGCCTCGAGCCGGTCTTCTGGGACGCGCTCGAAGCCGAAGCCGCACGCCACGCGCTCCCGGTCAACGCCCTCGTCGCGCGCATCGACGTCGAGCGGATGGAGGCCGACGATCCGCCGAACCTGACCTCGGCGATCCGGCAATGGCTGTGGCGGGAGCGCCAAAGCGCCGGGGCGGGGTGACCGGGGCTTTCGGTCCTGCGGAATATATGGTCCGAATCGGCGAGATGCGCTATCTTGCGCGCCAGTCGCGGGAGGCCGCATGATCGCCAAGCTTCGTCCCTTGATCGCCGCGCTGCTGATATCGACGGCAGGTTTCAGTGGATTTGCCCGCGCCGCGGCCGACGATGGCCGCCAGCAAGCCGAGGTCGCCGCGCTGATAGACCAGTGGGCAGACGCGCGGGTCTCGGGTGACGTTGATTTTCTCGAACGATTTTACGCCGCCGAACTGCGAGATCGGCCAGATGAACGGCGGCATCGTCGAGCGTAAGGACGATATCGCACTTTTCGCAGCGCGCCTGATCAAGCCGGAGTATATTCGCGATACCGACGTCCGCGTCGACATTTTCGGCGATACCGCCGTCGTCAGCTGCATCGAAAATCTGAAGGGGACATACAGGGGCGTGCCTGGCGAAATGTCCCTCCGGATGCTGAACGTGCTGCTGTTTCGCGAGGGGCGCTGGCAGCTGGTCGCCAGCCAGTCGGCCGAGATCCGTTAACGCCCCCGCGTCCTATCGTACCAACGCCCCCGCCACCGCACTGCCAAATGCCGCGCCCTTGTCCGGCGCGAAATGCAGGAACAGCGACGGCTCGATCAGCTCCAGCTCCATGATGTGCAGCCGCCCCGCCGCATCGCCGACCATGTCGACGCGCGCATAGACGGGCGGCGCGGGCGCCGCCGCCAGTGCCGCAACCGCGAGCGCCTGCGCGTCATCGCTCGCCTCCCACACCGTCTCGCGCCCGCCGAACTGTTCCTGCACGCGAAAATCGCCCGCCGCCGGACGCTTGACGATCGCATGGCTGAAGGCGCCATCGAAGAAGAAGATCGAAAATTCGCCCTCGCTCAGGATTCCCGGCATCAGCGGCTGCACCAGCCGTCTTTGCCCCAGCGCGTCGGCAGGCACCCCCGCGCCCGCCGCGATGCGGTGCGTGCCGTCGGCGCCGCCCGAGATCGCTGGCTTCACCACCACCTCGCCGGCGCCGAGCCGCGCGCGCGCGTTGGCCAGACCAGCTTCATCGAGCGCGGCAACCTCGACCGTCGGAACCACCGCGACGCCCTTGGCGGCGAGTTCGGACAAATAGGCCTTGTCGCTGTTCCAGCGCAGCACCGCGACCGGATTGACCACCGGCAGCGCCTCGGCCTCCAGCCGGTCGAGCAACGCGTACCAGCCAGGAACGTCGCGCTGATAGCCCCAGGCGAAGAGCGGCAAGATCAGGTCGAAGCCCGACAAATCGCCCGGATCGCCCCACACGCGCTGCTCGACCGCCAGCCCCGCGCCCGCCAGCGCGAGCGCCTTTCGCGCGAAGGCGGGTTGCCATTTCTCGTGATAATCGGGCGCCGGGACAAGGATCGCGACGCGCGGCTGAAAGGGCATTCGGACAGGCTTTCCTAAAGCCCCTCCTCTTTAGAGGAGGGGGTGGGGGTGGTGGAAGCCATGCCCGTAGCAAGCCGCAAACACCACCCCGCTGCGACTAGGCTCAGGACCTATTAAAATGCTTGCGCGTTAGGTTCGGGTTTGATTCAAGGTGGCCGGAGGTGCTGCCATGAGTGACTTGTTGCTGCTGAGTGAGGCGCAGATGCGCCGGATCGAGGGGTATTTTCCGCTGTCGCATGGAGTGCCGCGGGTCGATGACCGTCGGATATTGAGCGGGATCTTGTTCGTGATCCGCAACGGTCTGCGCTGGCGCGACGCGCCGGCGGGCTACGGGCCGCACAAGACGATCTACAACCGCTTCATCCGCTGGAGCCGGTTAGGGGTGTTCAACCGTATCTTCGCCGAACTGGCCAGGGATGGCGACGGGGTTCTGATGATCGACGCGACCCACCTCAAGGCGCATCGCACCGCCGCCAGCCTGCTCAAAAAGGGGCTCTACCCCGATGTATCGGACGCAGCCGGGGCGGGCTGACCACCAAGCTGCATGTGCTGTGCGATGGCCGGGGACGTCCCTTGCGGCTCCACCTCACCGAAGGCCAGCGCAGCGACCACAAAGGTGCGGAGGCTCTGGTCAAGATCATGCCCGAAGCCGAACGCCTCATCGGCGATCGAGCCTATGCTTCGCGCTGGTTCCGCAAAACTCTCGCCGACAGGGGCATCGCGGCCTGCATCCCGCCCCATCGCAGCCATAAGGTCCAGAACTGCTACGATAAAAATCTCTATCGCCAGAGACATAAAATCGAAAACCTCTTCGCTCGCCTCAAGGACTGGCGCCGCATCCACACCCGCTACGACCGATGCGCCGACATCTTCCTCGCAGCCATCACCTTCGCCGCCATCTTCCTCTTTTGGATTTAATGAGTCCTGAGCCTAGGCAGCAAGCTGCCAAGTCTCGCTGCCCCTCCTCTGAAGAGGAGGGATGCCATTCGCTCCCTACATCCTTTGGACGACTACCGCCCCAGCAGCCCGCGCGCCTGCCCGGCGATATGCGACAGCATCGCGCCGTTCGGGTTCGGGATCGTCCGCGCCCGGTCGACGGTCGCCCTGAACTGCGCGACGCGCGGGCCATGGTCGGCGAGCCATTTGGTCACCCCCGCGTCGAGGTCGCCCGCGGGCAACACCGCGAGGAAGCTCAGCCGCATCTGCTGGAAATCGCGCGCGAGGCTGTTGACCAGCAGCCGCTCCCACGGGTCGGCGGGGCTCATATGCGCCGCCAGCGTCTGCGCCCAGTCGAGCCCCAGCGCCTCGCCCAAATGCGTGAACGCATGCGTCACCGCGATCTCGTCGTCGCCGCGGCGTTCGGCGAGGTCGACGATGCCGATCGCGCCGTCGGTCTTGAACAATCGCACGACCGACGCCGCCAGCGCCTCGGGCGCGCCCGCGTCGAGCAATTGCTGGCTCAGCATGTCCCACTGGCGCCGGACCGAGGGGCTGAGCAGCCCGTCGACCCCCGCCATCAGCCGGTCGACCCCCGGCTCGAGCCGCGCGACGAGCGGCCCCGGCTGCGCCCGGCCGGGTGCGGCGCGCAGCAGGTCGGCGATCTGCGACGCCATCGCCGACGCCGCCTGGCTGAAGAGCGACAGGCGGATCGCCTCGTCGATCTTCGCGGAATCAAGGGACATCCATATCTCGTCCATCCCGAGCAGCCGCTCGACCGCGACGAACGCCGCGGCGACGTCGCCGAGCGAACAGCCCTCCTCCTCGACCAGCTCGAAGGGGTGGACCACGCCCATGCGGTTGATGATGCGGTTGGCGAGCTTGGTCGCGATGATCTGGCGGCGCAGCTGATGATCGGCGATCGCGGACGCGAAATCGCGCTGCATCTCGGCCGGGAAGGCCGCCGCCAGATCGCTCGCCAGCGCCGGATCGTCGGGCAGGTCGCTGGCCTCGATCGCGTCCTGCAGCGCCAGCTTCGCGGTCGACAGCAGCACCGCGAGTTCGGGCCGCGTCAGCCCGCGCCCCTCGGCGGCGCGGCGCAGCAGCTCGTCGTTCGCCGCCAGCCCCTCGACCTTGCGGTCGAGCTCGGCCCGCGCCCTCGAACGTCTCCATCAGCCGCACCAGCGACGGCACCGCCGCCGCACCGCCCTTTTCGGCGATCGACAGCGCCAGCGCCTGCAGCCGGTTGTCCTCGAGCACCAGCGCCGACACATTGTCGGTCATCCGCACGAGCAGCGCGTCGCGGTCGTCCTGCGCCAGCCGCCCCTCGGCCATCTCGCGGTTCAGCGCGATCTTGATATTGACCTCGTTGTCCGAGCAATCGACGCCCGCGCTGTTGTCGATGAAGTCGGTGTTGATCCGCCCGCCCTTCGCCGCGAAGGCGATGCGCGCCGCCTGCGTGACGCCGAGGTTGGCGCCCTCGCCCACCGCGCGGACGCGCAGATCCTCGGCATCGACGCGCAGCGCGTCGTTGGCGGGGTCGCCGACCTCGGCATTGTTCTGGCTCGCCGCCTTTACATAGGTGCCGATGCCGCCGAACCAGAGGAGGTCCACCGGCGCCTTCAAGATCGCCGAGATCAGCGCCCCCGGCTCGATCTCGGACTGCGACAGGCCGAGCATCGCCTGCACTTCCGGGGTCAGCGGGATGCTCTTCTGGCTGCGCGGGAACACCCCGCCGCCCTTCGAGATCAGCTTCGTATCATAATCGGCCCAGCTCGACCGCGGGAGCGCGAACATCCGCTCGCGCTCCTTCCAGCTCTTGGCCGGATCGGGATCGGGGTCGAGGAAGATGTGACGGTGGTCGAACGCCGCGACGAGCTGGATCGCCTTCGACAGCAGCATGCCGTTGCCGAACACGTCGCCCGACATGTCGCCGCAACCGACGACCTGGATCGGGTCGGTCTGCACGTCGACGCCCAGTTCGGCGAAGTGGCGCTGGACCGAGACCCACGCACCCTTGGCGGTGATGCCCATCGCCTTGTGGTCATATCCCTTCGACCCGCCGCTCGCGAAGGCGTCGCCGAGCCAGAAGTCGCGCTCCATCGCGAGGCCGTTGGCGACGTCGGAGAAGGTCGCGGTGCCCTTGTCGGCGGCGACGACGAAATAGGGGTCCTCGCCGTCGCGGATCACGACATTCGCCGGATGCACGACCTTGCCCGCCACCAGATTATCGGTGATCGACAGGAGCGAGCGGATGAAGATGCGATAGCATTCGGTGCCTTCCGCGAACCAGGCGTCGCGGTCGAGCGACACGTCAGGCAGCGCCTTGGGATAGAAGCCGCCCTTCGCGCCGGTCGGCACGATCACGGCGTTCTTGACGCGCTGCGCCTTCATCAGCCCCAAGATCTCGGTGCGGAAGTCGTCGCGGCGGTCGGACCAGCGCAGTCCGCCGCGCGCGACCGGGCCCGAGCGCAGGTGGATGCCCTCGACGCGCGGGCTGTACACCCACACTTCGCGCCACGGCAAAGGCTTGGGCAGGCCGGGGACGAGCGCGCTGTCGATCTTGAACGCCAGCGCCTCGGCGGCGGCCGGCGAAAAGGCGTTGGTGCGCAGCGTCGCGCCGATCACCGCATGATAGAGCCGCAGGATGCGGTCGTCGTCGATCGACTTGATCGCCGCGAACCCCGCCTGGATTTCCTTGTCGAGATAGTCCGCGCGCGCATCGTCGCGCCTTTCGGGATCGTGGAGCGCACAGAAACGCTCGACCAGCGCGCTGGTCAGGTCGGGCGCATGGCGCAGCGCCGCGACCACCGTATCCATGCCATAGCTCGACCCGCCCTGGCGCATGTAGCGGAACCAGGCGCGCAGCCACACGACCGCCTGCGGATCGGTCTGCGTGACGAGCATCAGTTCGTTGAAGGCATCGTTTTCGGCGCGGCCGTCGAGCACCGCGGCGATCGCGGTCTCGATCACGCCGGTGTGCGGCAGCAGCGCGAGTTCGTCGACCGACGCCGGCAGCTTCAGCGTGAAGTCGTGGATCACGACGGGCACTTCGTCGTCGCGCTCGGTCCCCGGAATCCGGGCGACACCGAGGGTGGTGGGGATTTCCTCGAGCACCTCGAACCCGAAATGCTCGAGCGCCGGAACAACGTCGGACAGCGCCAGCGGCCCCACCGCGCTATAGACCTTCAGCCGCAGCCGGTCGTCGCCGTCGAGGCTCTTGATCGCCAGCCGAACGCTGCGCGGATTGTCGGCGTCGAGGTCGCGCAGCCGCAGGATGTCGAGCGCCGCCTCCTCCGGATTATAGAGATTGCGGTAATTGGCCGGGAACAGCGGCGCGAAGCGCGACGCCAGCGCCGCCGCCCGCCCCGCATCGCCGCGCTGCGCCAGCGCCGTCTCGACCTCGGGCTGCCAGCCGCGCACCATCTGTTCGAGCTGGGCGTTGAGCCGGTCGGCGTCGGGCACCACGCCGCCGCTGCGCAGGTCGAGCGTGTAGCGCAGCAGCGCCGCGCCGCCATCCTCCAGCACCATCGTCCAGCCGATCACGCCCGCCTTCGCCTCGCGCACCAGCATCGCCTCGACCGCGATCCGGCGCCCGGTCGACACCTCGTCGCGCGGCAGCCAGACGAAGGCGAACAGATGCCGCCCCAAGGCGCTGCGCACCATCACCAGCTTCGGCCGCGGCCGGTCGGTGATCGACATCGACGTCAGCACCAGATCCTCGAGCGACGCCGCGTCGAAGGCGATCAGCAGGTCGTGCGGCAGCGCGGTCAACGCGTGCGCCAGCGCCTTGCCGCGCGTGGCCGAGCGGGATCGAAGCCGAATTTCGCCATCAGCGCGTCGAGCTGCGCGCGCAGCACCGGCACCTTGGCGGGCGGCGTCGACAGCGCCGCGCTCGTCCACAGCCCGGCATGGATCGACAATTTGTCGATCCTTTTGCCCTTCAGCTCGGGCACGATCACCAGGTCGAGCAGCACCCGGCGATGCACCGCCGACAGCCGGTTCGACTTGATCAGCAGCGGCGCCTTGCCGCCCGCGTCGAACCAGGCGAAAGCGGCATCGAGCGCATTTTGCGACAGGAGCTGGCTGCTGCCCGACGCGCTGATCCCCAGCGGCTGTTCGACCGCGCCATCGCGCGTGCGCCATTCGTGGCCGAGCTGGGTCATCGCGCCGCCCTCGAACCAGCGCAGCAGTTCGGCGGCCTCGCCCTCGACGCGCATCGCGGCGTCGGCGAGCATCGCGGCGCGCATCGCGCGCCAGTCGGCCACCGCCGCGCGCACGTCGGCGAGCGCGGCATCGAGCGCGTCGAGCAGGCGGCGGCGCGCGCGCGCGTCGCCGCGCTCCAGTTCCATATAGATCACCGATTCGCGATTGTCGCAGCCCGGCGTCGCGGCCTCGGCACCGGTCAGCGCGCCCTTGGCGTCGCGCGTCGCGGCGACCACCGGGTGCAGGATGCGGTGGATCACCAGCCCCTGCGCGCCGACGATCTGCGACACCGAATCGACCAGGAAGGGCATGTCGTCGTTGATCACCGCCAACCGCATCCGCCGGTCGGTGCTCTCGGCCGCCATCGGTTCGAGCAGCAGCGACGGCGTGCCCGGCTGGCGATCGAGCGAGGCGCGCGCGGCGAACTCGCCCGCATCCTTCAGCGCCTTCTCGTCGAGGTCGTCGCCCTCGCCGGGCAGCGCGCTGCCGTGGAGCGCGCCTTGATAGGCCTTGGCGATTTTTGCGGGGATTTGCACCGCCGAAACGGGATTTTCGGCGTCGATTATATCGGAGCTGTCTTGCGGCATAGGGTTCTTGGCTTCCCGACCAGATGGCGGGCATTCAGCCGGGGGGTGGCTGGCCCGTTCGCTGGCTTCCCCTATGCGCCTCAGCGGCGCGCGGCTCAACCCCCGCAAAGGCCTCGCGCAAAATTATTTCAATTTTCGGATCGTCTGTTACGCGGGCTATGGGGGATCGTCCGTAGCCCCAAAGAACCGTCACCCCGGGCTTGACCCGGGGTCCCGCTATTTGGGTCAGGCCAAATGGTCGAACAGGTCCAGCCAATCGGGATTGGCCCGCTCAATCAAATCGAATTTCCATTGGCGATGCCAGCGCTTCATGCGCTTCTCGTGCGCAATGCAAATGGCGATATCGTCGCCGCGCTCGGCCCAGACGAGCCGGCCCAGTCCATATCGCGCGCAAAAGTCAGAGCCGTCGCCGCTGCGGTGCTGGTAAATCCGCGCGGCAATATCGGACGTCACGCCGACATACATCGTGCCCCGATAACGATCGGCCATGATGTAGACCCAGCCGCCCCGCCGCTCGCGTTCCATGGCCGAAGGATGAAAAAAGCGGGACCCCGGGTCAAGCCCGGGGTGACGGGCTGCGTTAAACCCCCGACCCGATCGTCACCGCCTTGCGCGCCAGCTTCGCCAGCAGCGCCTCGTCGTCCGCCGCCTTGGCGACGATGCCGATATGCCCGCCGGGCATCGCCCGCGCGATCAGCACGACGAATTCGGCCTCGCCGGCGTCATGTTCCAGGATCACCGCGGCTGCGCCGCGCGCAGCGCGTCGAGCGACGCATAGGGCTTCGCCGCGACCGGGCCGGCCGTACGGCGCTTCGCGCGCTCGTCCTTGACCAGCCCCTTGAGGCCGCCCGGATAGCGGTCGAGATAGGCGGCCAGTTCGCCGCGCCCGACGCCTTCGCTCCGCGCATGGCCCAGCACGCACGCATATTCGGCGATGCGTGTCTTGTCGTAATCCGCCCCGAACACCAGCTTGACCAGCGGCGTCATCGGCGCGCGCTCCTGCGCCTTCAGCCCGGCATCGCCCAGCAGTCCGGCGAATTCCTCCGGCGCCGCCTCGGCGGCGAGCGCGAAGTCCCACGCCTGTCCGACCGCCTGATAGAGCGCGCTGCGGCTGCGGCTGTCGGCGGCGAGCGCGCGTTCGGCGGTCTCGCGCGCCAGCGCCAGCCAGTCGGCCAGCCCGGCATCCTCGCCCAGCTCGCCGGACACCAGAGCCGGCTCCTCGACGACCGCCAGCGGCAGCGCCGCCGCCGGTTCGCGCACCGCGCCGAAACCCGGCGCCGGCTCCGCGTCGATATGTTCGCTGTCGGGGCCGTCGGCCCACACCGGCACGGGGGCCGTCAGCGGCGGCGCGCTGCGCAGCGCCTGTTCGACCGACAGCTGCAGTTCCTCTTCCTGCTCAGCGGGGACCGCTTCCTTCCAGTTGATGACGCCCATGATGAAATCGATCGTGTCGTCGTCGGACGAGAAGGGCAGCAATATGCCGCGGTACATGATCGTCGTGCCGCGATCGTTGACGAATTCGGCCTCGAAGCCGATCGGCGCGCGGTTGGCGATGATCTGCAGATAATGGTCGGTCAGCCGCGACAGCAGCGACCGGCCGGGAACCTCGCGGATATATTGCACATCCTCGTCGATCTGCGATTCGGCGCGCAATTTGTCGCCCAGGAACGACAGGCCGGGATTGTCGACGCCAGCGGTGAAATCGAGCAGCACCGAATAGGGGCCGAAGTCGCCCGCATTGTCGAGGTCGAGATCCTCGACCGACGGATAGGCGCGGTCGGCGAGCAGCGAGGCCCAATAATTATAGGCGCGCACCTGCATCCGCCGTTCGTCGACCCCGACGGAGGTAGGCGATTCGATCGCCCCGTCGTCCTGGCCGTGGCTGCCCGCAAGCAGTCCGCGCATGCTGTCCATCATTCATCCCCACTGCCAAATATAGGTAAAGGTGATGCACCAGGACTGGTAAAGGCGGCGTAAACGATGGCATGGCGGAGCGATCCGCCCCGTGGCGGGGAGTAGCGGCTAGCCCGCCAATTCCCCGAGCCACTGCCCGATCATCCCGCGGCCCGCCGTCACCGCGCCGGGGCCGCATCGCGCATGATCCGCGCGCATCGCCTCGGGCGAACTCCCCGCTTCGGCAAGCGCGTCGGGCCATTGGTCGACCCATTGATCGAAGCGCGGGTCGAGGCCCATTTCGGCGTGGAATTGCAGCGCCAGGATATTGGTGCCGCGCCGGAATGCCTGATGCGGATAGGCCGGGCTCGACGCCAGCAGTTCGACCCCGTCGGGCAGGTCGAAGGTATCGCCATGCCAGTGCAGCACCGGCACCGCCTCCAGATGACCGAGCGGCGACGCGGGATCGTGGATGGTCAGCGGATGGAAGCCGACCTCCTTGGCCGGCCCCGGATAGACGCGGGCGCCGAGCGCCGCCGCGATCATCTGCGCCCCGAAACACACGCCGAGCGTCGGCCGCCCCGCCTCCAGCCGGCCGCGCGAGCCGCCGCAGCTGGCACGCGATCCACGGATGCTCCTGCTGTTCATAGACGCCCATCGGGCCGCCCATCATGATCAGCAAGTCGGGCTCGGAAAGGTCGAGCTTGGCCGAATCCCGGATCGCCAACGTCGATTCGGTCGAGCGTGTAGCCCGCCGCTTCGATGGGTTCGCGATACCCGGCGAGTCCCTCGTGCGGCACATGGCGGATGATAAGTCCGGTCCTGGTCATGCTTTCCGTGGCTGGCCTGCTTCCGGCTTGGCGACGAATCGAGTATTTGCCGCGCTGTTTCGAACGCCGTCAGTCTAGCCAAGGATCGGGCCCGCTGTCACTCTACCAAAGCAGTAGAGATACTGTCGCGGTCCGTAGCTGAGCTTGGCTTCCCTCAGCTACGGACCGCCTCCAGTCCGGCATTGCAAAAAGAAATGCCTCCCCATGGCTCCGCCACGGGGAGGGACGCGGTCAGGCGATCGCCCTGTTCGCCCTTACCGCCTTGTAGCCCAGCGCGGCGATCGCGATCAGCAGCAGGCTTTGCGCAATCAGGAAGGGCGATTCGTTGCCATTCGGGGCGATCGCGTTGAGCGCTGGCACTTTGAGGAAGCTCTGCACGACCAGTACGAACAGGTTGAGCCACAAGGCGATCGTCGCGGTCACCGCATAGATCGTCCGCGCCCGCCCGGCGAGCTTGCGGCCGTACCAGGCCCAGAAGGCGACGGCGAGGATCAGCGTCGAGAGGATGCCGACCCCGAGCGCCGGGGTAAAGGCGACGATCGGAAAGAGGAAGCCGGTCAGGCTGGTGAGCAGCGTCGTCCACAGGAAGATGCCGGTCAGGCGGGGCAGGATGCGTCCGCGCGCGAAGGCGGGAAGCGCGATCAGGCCGGTGAGGATGCCGATGAAGCTGATCGCGACATGCAGCGCGGTGAATTGCGGGATGGTGAGGCCGAAAATCATGGCACGTCTCCTTCGGACAGGAGGGGCGCGGACCCTTTGGCCCGCGCCCGCTGTCTATCAGCTGTCGATGAAGTCCAACAGGTCGCTGTTGAACCGGTCCTGGTGGGTGGCGGTCAGGCCATGGTCGGCGCCTTCATAGATTTTCAGCACCGCCTGTTTGACGATCTTCACCGTCGAGCGGGCCGAGGCATCGACGGGCACGATCTGGTCGTCGTCGCCGTGCAGCACCAGCGTGGGGACATCGAACTTCTTGAGATCCTCGTTGAAGTCGCTTTCCGAAAAGGCGCGGATGCTGTCGAGCTCGCCCTTCAGGCCGCCCATCATGCCCTGCCGCACGAAATCGTCGCGCAGTGCCTCGCTGATCACCGCGCCGTCGCGGTTATAGCCATAGAAGGGGATGGTCAGGTCCTTGAAGAACTGCGCCCGGTTGTCGAACGTGCCCTTGCGGATGCCGTCGAAGACGTCGATCGGCAGGCCGATCGGATTGGCTTCGGTCTTGAGCATCAGCGGCGGCACCGCGCCGATCAGCGCGACCTTGGCGACCCGCGACGTGCCGTGACGGCCGATATAGCGGGTGACCTCGCCGCCGCCGGTCGAGTGGCCGACGAGGATGACGTTGGTCAGGTCGAGCTGTTCGATCAGTTCGCCGAGGTCGTCGGCATATTGGTCCATATTGTTGTTCTCCCAGACCTGGTCCGAACGGCCGTGGCTGCGGCGGTCGTGGGCGATGGTGCGGAAGCCCTTGTTCGCGAAAAAGACCATCTGCGCGTCCCAGGCGTCGGCGGTCAGCGGCCAGCCGTGCGAAAAGACGATCGGCTGCCCGTCCTTCGGACCCCAGTCCTTGTAGAAGATGCGCGTGCCATCGCTGGTGGTGATCGTGGTCATGTCGTGGTTCCTTTCACTTGGGTGGGGCGGAACCGTCCGTCCCTGTGGCACGGATCTAGGTCGGGTTTCGCTTGCGCGGGATTGGCGGAAACGACATTATGCGGTCCGAAACCGACAAACGGAGAGTCACGCCATGCGGCACCTTCGCCAACATCCACCCGCCGCCCTCGCCCCCGGCCTCCCCGAAGTCGGCCTGATGCTCTACCCCGACTGCCAGATGGGCATGGTCAGCGGCATCACCGACCTGTTCCACGTCGCCGACCGCTTCGCCGCCGACCATCAGCGCGCGCCAATCCGCGTCAGCCACTGGCGGCTGCAGGACGCGGGCGGTTTCGTCCGCTGCTATGACAGCCATCCCGATGCCCCCTCGGCCACCGCCCCCACCTACCTGATCGCACCCGGCAGCCTCCACAAATTGCTCGAAGCCGACGAGGCCGCGCCCTACGCGCGCTGGCTGCTCGACCGCCACGCGCAGGGCACGACGCTCGCCTCGACCTGCGGCGGCGCCTTCGCGCTCGCCGCGACCGGCCTGCTCGCGGGGCGCCCCGCGACGACGCACTGGTTCTTCGCCGACGCGTTCCGCACCCGCTTCCCCGACGTGCGGCTCGAAGCCGACCGCATGGTGATCGACGACGGCGACATCATCACCGCCGGCGGGCTGATGGCCTGGACCGACCTCGGCCTGCGCATCGTCGAGCGCCTGCTCGGGCCGACGGTGATGATGGAAACCGCGCGCTTCTTCCTGATCGACCCGGGCGGCCGCGAGCAGAAGAATTACGCCAGCTTCGCCCCGCGCCTCACCCACGGCGACGAGGCGATCCTGAAAGCGCAGCACTGGCTGCAGGCCAAGGAAGGCCGCATGACGGGCGTCGCGAACCTCGCCGCGGAGGCAGGGCTGGAGGAACGCACCTTCCAGCGCCGCTTCAAGGCCGCCACAGGCATGACCCCGATCGAATATTCGCAGCATCTGCGCGTCGGCAAGGCGCGCGAACTGCTCGAATTCACCCGCCGCACCGTCGACCAGATCGCCTGGGCGGTCGGCTATGAGGATGCCGCCGCCTTCCGCAAGCTGTTCCACCGCATCACCGGCCTGTCGCCGAACGACTATCGCCAGCGCTTCTCGACCGCGACGCTCGCGCAGGTGGCCTGACCATGACAAAGCCGGAGTTGCATCGCATCACCAGCCCCGACGGGGTCCGCATCGCCACCGAAGTCACCGGACCGGGTCCGCTCGTGCTGTTCGTCCACGGCTTCCCCGAACTGCGCCAGTCGTGGCGCCGCCTGACCGCCGCGGTCGCCGAGCGCGGGTTATCGCACCGCCGCGATCGACGTGCGCGGCTACGGCGACAGCGACCGGCCCGCCGCGGTCGAAGCCTATCGCATGGAAACCATCGTCGCCGATCTCGTCGCGGTCGCCGACGCCCTTGCCCAGGGTGAGCCCGTCACCCTCGTCGGGCACGACTGGGGCGCCTCGATCGTGTGGAACGCCGTCATGGCGCGCGCTGGCCGCTTCGGCGCGGTCGCCGCGCTGTCGATTCCCTGGCTCGGCCGCGCCGCCGCGCCCTTCGACCAGATTTTCAAGCGGCGCTTCACCGACAAGGGGCGTTTCTTCTATCAGGCCTATTTTCAGGAGCGCGGTGTCGCCGAGGCCGAGCTCGAAGCCGACCCCGCGCGCTTCCTGCGCGCCTTCTATCATTGCATCTCGGGCGACGCCGCGCCGGGCGACTGGCCGAACGATAAGCCGCATGGCGCCGCGCTGCTCGACGGGCTGCGCTTCCCGGACACCGTCCCCGAATGGCTCGAGCCCGGTTATTTCGAGGACGCCGCCGCGACCTTCGCGCGCACCGGCTTTGCCGGCGCGCTCAACCGCTATCGCAACCATGGCCGCGATTTCGACTGGGCGGGCGCGTTCGACCCCGTGATCCGCCGCCCCGCCCTGTTCATCGGCGGCACCAGCGACCCCGCGCTCGTCCTCGGCACCGCCGACCCGATCCCCCTGATGCGTCAGGCCGTTCCCGATCTCGAAGCGCATATGCTGCCCGGCTGCGGCCACTGGACCCAGGCCGAACGCGCCGCCGAGGTCGAAGCGCTGCTGATCCCCTGGCTCCGCCGCACCGTCGCCGTCTGACCACCCCCAAGGAGAAATGCCATGGCTCACGCCACCGCCACGATCGGCAAGGATCATTATCGCACCGAAATCGACCTCGGCGCCCACAGCCTTGTCGCCGACGAACCGCCTGCGCTCGGTGGCGGCGCGGCCTACCCCGCGCCCTATGATCTGCTGCTTGCCAGCCTTGGCGCCTGCACCGCAATCACCCTGCGCATGTATGCCGACCGCAAGCAATGGCCGCTCGAATCGGTCGAGGTCGGGCTACGCCTGTCGGGCCAGCACCCCGACCGCCGTATCGAGCGCACACTGAAAATCGCAGGCCTCGACGCCGAACAGGCCGCGCGCCTCGCCGACATCGCCGGGCGAACGCCGGTCACGCTGACCCTCAAGGGCGGGCTGCCGATAGACACCAGACTTCTCTGAGCGGACGGCGGGGCGACGAGAAGGACCTACGCCGCCACCTCGACCAGGATCGCACCGCCGTCGCGCCCCGAAAAACGGAAGCCGGTGCCCAGAAACCGTTCGACCAGCCGCGCGGCGGTCAGCGTATGTTCGCTCAGCTTCACGGTCGAAAAGCGCCCGCCCCCCGCCATCGCAAAGGGCAGGAGCAACTGGTCCTGCAGATAGGGGCCTAGCAAAGGCGTCGCAGCCCAGATAGCCCGCCATCCGCCGCGCCGCCGTTTTCGCCAGCCGCTCGGCGGGTACGCCAAGCCTGCCGAATGCCGACATCACTTCGGTCACATGGTCGAACTCGGCCTCGATCAGCGTAATCCCAGTTAGTTCGCCGTTACGCCATTGCTGATTTTCCGAAGCGTGAACGACGCCACCTGATGGGTCACGCGGGTATATAGGTCCCGAAATTTATATTTAGTGCGATTCGACAAATTTATGAACTTCTGGGTATTTTTCCGACATTTTAACCGAATCAGCCCTGTATTTTTGAGGAATTTTAAAATTATATCTAGACATATATTTCACTGTATTTGGATTTTTACTGTCCAAAAGTATAACGTTAAATCCAATTTCTTTTCCGTCCACGGGAATTGCAAGAATTTTATTTTCATATCCAGGTAATTTAGTTATAAATACACCAGACTTATTATCTTTTTCTTTTAGATTCCACTCTGCAGATTGCAGCAATGACCATTCATGCTTGTCCTGAATCTCGCTTCCAGGTGAGCAGGAACAAAGCACAAGAAAAAATAAAAAATAAACTTTTTCTTCATTTCAGAACCATTCTATCGAAGTCTATATTTTTGGGGAGCGGACGCCCCTTCGGGATTGAAATGGGCTGGCCCGAAAATTTTCGGACAAACACTTTGAGGTCTAGCGGAAAAGGCGACCCTGGTTCCAAGAGCCAATGCTTGAAACCACCGGCCTCAAGCGCTTCGCCCGTTCTAGTGGCGCATGTGTCATTCCAAGCCTGCTTCCACGTCGAAACAGACACAGGCGGAAGAGGGACATTGCACCACTTTTTTAGGGATTCTATCATCTCTTTCTCTTGTTCACGGGTCGTATCCAAAGAATAAACTTGGCCCCCTCGATATGAAGATTGTTTAATAAGATATTTTTCTACTGATGATCCACAAGGTGTATTTGTACCAAAGCTATACATGCCTCCGTTTGAAAACCCAATGCCAACGTGACCAAAGGGATTTCCCGACGTGGGATCGCCGAAGATCACCGCAGTCGTTAATCCTTTCGGATCGATCTGGTTAAGCGGATTACCCCCTGCATAGAGATAGGGATTCGTATCCCCGTCGAGCCCGATGGGATCGGCCTGCACGTACCGCCCGAGGCTCACATCATAATCGCGGTAGTAGTTGTAATAGAGCTCGGCCTGCTGGCGCACCTGCCCCGGGAACCCCGCCATGCTGTAGCCGCTCGGCGTCACCAGTGCCCCGCTTCCGTCTGTCACCGCCACCGGGGTGCCGAGGTGGTTGCCCTGCACCCAGTGGATCGCGGTCGATCCGCCCGCCGGAACCACCACCGCCAGCGGCATATAGCCGCCCAGGCCGTCGTCGCCCCCGAACGGCGCCGCACCGCCCACCTCGGGCAGCAGCCAGATATGCTCGGCGCGAAGGTCCGCGGTCGTCGCGCCATATTCGGCGATCCGAATTACGGTGACAGGTGCAATAACCCCTAAATTCTAATTAGGTGTTATTGCACCTGTCACCGTAATCCCATGATACTCTTTATCTCCCAAAAAAGGAAAATATTAATTGATCTTATTACATGAATCTTTTCTGTTTTATCAGATAGTTTTCTGATAAAATTTAGAAGATCTATTTTATTATCTAAAAAATAACCAAGATAGTGCAAAGCTATTCCAGAATTTATTGAAGAAAATTCCATAAATTCTAAAATCTTGTTCTCGTATTCTTCTGATTTTTGCTCATTGGAGTTTTCTATATAAAGAAGTACGATGCGTTTTGCTTCATCTCTGGAATGACGTATCGATTCTTTGCTATGTTCTTTCATCTGTAGTCTCTTGCTGTCCAAGGAGGCGGGAGAGGAAAGCCATGACGGCAAGCATGGAGCCGATCTTCTGCTCGTTTTTCACATGCGTTAACCATTCGTCGACGATCTATAGATTCACCAGGCCTCCCATTGTATTTCCAATATTTTTGGCATTTGCTCACGTCATTTTCCCATTGATCAACACATCTATTGCTTTCGCCGTAATTATTGACAATCACCGGAGGCGTTCTTCGTCCTCCGCCACCGCCGTTTTCCGCGCTATTGTTAATATGGCAATCGCTTTTAAGCTTAGGGGGATTGATATATCCATAGTAAGCGATGGCCGCTAGCGTGCCAATACCGTCGCCGATAAGCAGCGCTTGTCCAACGACAGGTACCTTCCTCGATGGACGAATCAGATTTCGACCAAAGTGCTTTGCTCCAGCCTCCCATGCGACGACTCGGGGATCAAGCGGCGCAGCAGCGCCACCTTGCAAACCCTCAGGATCGATCCCGCTCAAGGGATTCGCTGCGGCATAGAGATAGGGATTCGTATCCCCGTCCAACCCGATGGGATCGGCCTGCACGTATCGCCCGAGGCTCACATCATAATCGCGGTAATAATTGTAATAGAGCTCGGCGTGCTGGCGCACCTGTCCGGGGAACCCGGCCATGCTGTAGCCGCTCGGCGTCGCGATGGCGCCGCTTCCGTCGGTCACCGCCACCGGGGTGCCGAGGTGGTTGCCCTGCACCCAGTGGATCGTCGTCGAGCCGCCCGCCGGAACCACCACCGCCAGCGGCATATAGCCGCCCAGGCCGTCGTCGCCCCCGAACGGCGCCGCACCGCCCACCTCGGGCAGCAGCCAGATATGCTCGGCGCGCAGATCGGCCACCGTCGCACCATATTCGCCGATCAGACGGTGATGCTGGTCGTAGAGGAAATAGCGCGTGTCGCTCGTCCCGCCGCCCGAAGGCGTCGTCACCAGCTTGATCCGCTCGTCGCGGCCATTGTAGGTCATCGCCTGGCTCGGCGCCCCGGTCGCGGCATAGCTCGCCAGCCGGGCATGGCCGTCATAGGACAGCGTCACCGTGCCCCCGCCGGGCAGCGTCTCGCCCGTCAGGTTGCCGCGCGCGTCGTGCGTGAACCCCCGCGTCCCCGCCGTCAGCGCCGCCGAGGTCAGCCGGTTCGTGCCGCTTGCATGGGTGAAGATATCGCTCTGTGCTCGGCACCGCGTCGCCGGTATTCGTGCGGCGCTCGACCGCGGTGCGGTTGCCGTTGGCGTCGTGGACGAAGTCCTGCCGCGCGAAGGCGCCGCCGCCGCCGTCCATGCGCGTCAGCCGGTCGACGCTGTCGTAACCGAAGGCCAGGCTGTTCGACGGCGCCACCAGGTCGGTGATCGCGACGATATTGTCGTCGGCGTCATAGCCATAGGCGACTGTCCGTCGTCAGAACATTTGGCACAACTCGCGGCGTAAATTAGCGGAGTGCGGGCCTCGTCCTGGGGTTGATATTAAGCGGCGATCTTGCGGTGCAGCAAGCGCCGATGTTCGATGGTCTTCCGTTTGATCCTTTCGCGCTGTTTGACGATGGCATCGGCCCTGCCGAAGTAGGCGTCGGCGGGCGTCACGTTGTTCAGGCTCTCGTGGTAACGTCGGTGGTTATAATGCTCGACGAACGCTTCGATCTGAGCCTCAAGGTCACCGGGCAGGAAGTAATTTTCGAGCAGGATGCGATTCTTGAGGGTCTGATGCCAGCGCTCGATCTTGCCCTGAGTCTGGGGATGCATCGGAGCGCCGCGCACATGGCTCATCTTCCGGGCCTCGATATATTCCGCCAGTTCACCCGCGATGTAGCTCGGGCCATTATCCGACAGCAGCCGAGGCTTGTGCAGCACCGTTGCGCTGTCGCAACCCGAGGCCTCGAGCGCGAGGTCCAGCGTGTCGGTGACATCCTCGGCCCGCATGTTGGTGCACAGCTTCCAGGCGATGATGTAGCGTGAGAAGTCGTCGAGCACGGTCGACAGGTACATCCAGCCCCACCCGATGATCTTGAAGTAGGTGAAGTCGGTCTGCCACATTTCGTTCACCCGCGTGGTCTTGGTGTGGAACTGATCGGCGGCCTTGATCACGATATAGGCCGGGCTGGTGATCAGATCATGGGCCTTCAACAGACGGTAAACCGTGGCTTCCGACACGAAGTAGCGCTTCTCGTCGGTGAAGCGCACCGCCAGTTCGCGCGGTGACAGTTCGCTGTAATCCAGCGCCATCTCGACGATCTGCTGCTGGATATCGTCGCCGATGCGGTTCCACACCCGGCTCGGCGCCGATGGTCGATCTTCCAGCGCCTCCGGCCCGCCTTCGACGAAGCGATCATACCAGCGGTAGAAGGTCCGGCGAGGGATGCCCAGCTGGTCCAGCGTGCGCTTGGCGGGCAGGTGCGACTGCTCGACGATCCGGATGATCTCGAGCTTCTCGGATGCCGGATACCTCATTCGTCGTCGCCCCCATCCGCGATCATGCTTTTTTTGAGCAGGCGGTTTTCCAAGGTCAGGTCGGCAACGCATTCCTTCAGGGCTCGGGCCTCGCGGCGTAGGTCATGCACTTCGCCGGTGGTCGCAGCGCGGGCGGTGTCTCCGGCGAGGCGCCGCTTGTAGGCCTCCATGAACTCCTTCGACCAGGTGTAATACAGGCTCTGGGCGATCCCTTCCTTGCGGCACAGCTCGGCAATGCTGTCCTCGCCGCGCAAGCCTTCCAGCACGATCCGGATCTTGTCTTCGGCCGAGAAGTGCCGACGCGTCGCACGCCGGATGTCCTTCACCACCCGCTCCGCGGGAGCCTTGGGCGGCGATTTTTTTAAGGAGGATTTGGGCTTCATCTTCGTTCCTTCGTCACTACGACGAAGCCCAAATCCTCCTTAAATCACAACCTCAAATCTGTGCCATTGGCGCTGACGGCGGACACGTCGGAGAATGTCCGGGCCGAAGATGTGTCCTTCAGCCAGCTCTTGAGCTTATCCTTGTCCCACTTTTGGAGCGCGTCGAGCAGGTCCGGCAGCGTGCATTTCTTCTCCTTCCATAATTCCCGGATCATGTTGGCAACGAGGATGCGGCTGGTTTCCAGCCAGACATCGCGATCATGCTGGCCGGTCTCGGGGATAAGCTGCTGCGCGATGCGGTCGGCGTCGGCGGGGTGCGTAATCTCGACGAAGGGCGACCAGAAGGCGCAGCGGGCGTCGAACGGGTTCAGGATGATGTCGCCACGCGCTGGATCGTAATAATGCGCGATGAACTCGCCGCTGGTATCATAGACCAGCGCCGCTTCGCCGCGCGCCTCGATCCCATCGAGCATCTGGCGTAGTGCCGTGGTCTTGCCGCTGCCGGTCGTGCCGATCATCGCCATGTGCCGCGTCTCGAGCCGCGCCGGGATCGGCACCGCGCCGATGGCGAGCGCGCGGACACCGGCTTCGGCGGCGGTCAGCGCCGCAAGCTGCTTCTCGCCGGTGACGAGGGTTCCGGCGATGACATGATCGCGCAAGGCGCGCTCGCGACGGCCCGCCCTGATACCGCGCAAAAGGAACAGGCCGGACAGCCAGCCCATGAAACCGAGCAAACCGCCTTTGACGGATAGCGACAAGAGGCGTGATACCGATCCGTGATAATAGCGATCAGCAACCACCGCGCGGGCCGGGACGCGATATTGCCTTCCCTCATGTGTGACGTTGATTGCCGGATCGGAACTGAAGGCGATCCAGAGCGCTCCGCGCGCATAGACATAAACGCCGATCGCCCATCGCTCGCCCTTGTCGAGCATCGCGTAGGGCGCGCCGATCGAACCCAGGGCGACCGATGCGAGCATGATGCCAGCCTGTCGCTTGAACCGCTGCCACTGGCTCAGCCGATGGTGCCGGCGCAACGCGTCGGCATGGATGCGGCGATCATTGGATTGGGTCATGGCCGCTTCCCCTGCGAAAGCCGCCGCTGGCGATCATAAGCCTCGTTGATCTCGGCGACAGCGATCTCATCGGTGGTGCGCTCGCCCAGCCCCGCGCTGCGGGCGTAGCAATAAGCGGCACAAGCCGTGAACAACGCCCGGTCCAGCATGTGTTCGACATCGACAATGCGGTTGCTGATCGACGCCAGTTCGGAGACCAATTCCCCCGATATGGCATCGCGCGCGGCGGGGTCGGCGAGCGTCGCGACGCCCGTCTTCACGCTGCGCTGGAGCATCGCGTAGACGCTGATGCCTCGGCGCTCGGCGAGCGCGCGAAGCGCTTTGTCGAGCGATACCGGCACGCGCACGGTGTGGCGGACGAGTTTCATCGGCCGCCTTCCATGCGACAGCGATCCGCTGTCGCATCCAAGGGCGGAAATCCGCGCTTTCCAAAAGAGCCGGAAAAGGCGCCGTCGGATCGCCGCCTCGAAAAGTCGCGGAAAAGCTGGATGCACCCGTGCGTGAGGTGTGTATCTGAATTGCTGGCTCGATGCGTAGCATCGCAGCCCCGCGACCTTGCCATAAAGACGACCCGATCAGGCATTGCGCGAACCTTTCTTGCAAGCATTGCACACGGAGCCGTCGGGTTCGCCGCAACAGCACTCGGCAGGTCGATCGCTTTCGTTCGATAGTGAGTCCGTCACCGGCTTGGCGAAATGCTCCGCCACCCATCGGGCGATGACCGCGCGGGCTTCGCGGTCGGCCTTGCAACGGTCGATCTCACGGCGCTGGCGCGGCTGATCGTAAAGGCGATGTTCGATGATCCAGTGGAGAATCGTTTTCTCGATGGCTTCCTGCACGCGCGCGTCGAGCCGGTGGGCTTCAACCGGATCGAGGTGCGAGGTTACGCCGGGAGACTCGATCAGCCCGCCGAGCGGAAGATAGCTCACGCCCGCCTTCTGTAGCGGGCCGTCGATCCGCAGACTGGAAAGCTCGCCCCGGTAGATATGCAGAGACGGGCGCTCGTTGAGCGTCCAGTCCGCGATGGAACTGCGATAGGTTTCGCCATCGTCGCTGTCCAAGAGCAGTCGCTCGATGAGCGGCAAGGTGAAACCGGCGATGCGATAGTCGGCGGTGAAATGGAGCGTGACCTTGCGGCCCGCCCATAAGCGATTGGCGAGCCGATCCATGGCGCGGCGAAAAATGGACATGAGAAATCCTTTCGTGAAATCGCGATGCAAAGCTTTCTGGTGCTTCGGGGAGCAGACGCGGAGCGGCCCGCCAATTCAAAAAGCTGGGGCCGTGGAGTGCCTGCGGGTCAGATGGCGGTGCGGGATTGCGCCAAGCGCCGGATGGATTCGGTGGTCAGCAGGGTTCGCCTGCCGATCTTGATGGCGTCGAGGCCACCGGATTTGATGAGGGCGTAAACCGACGACCGCCCAACGCCGAGCGCCTTGGCGGTGTCATTAATCGATATGGCAATGGGTTCCATTTGCTTGTCTCCTTGCTGCCGATTCGCGGCGAGAGACATGCCAAGTTGCACATGGTTGCCGGTGTGTCGTCCAGCAATGGGAAAGCCGTAAAAGTCTGCCGATGACGCGGATTACAGAAATGCAGGGAGGGGTCCGAAAATCCTTTCGCAGCGATCGAAAAACGATGGTGCTGGTCAGCGGTCTTTGGCGGACGCTAACATTTCCACATGCGTGCAGATTTTTTCCGCGTATCGTGTCAATTGATCGCGGCGCGGCACGTCACCGGATTCGTCGGGGTTGGTTTCGAACCATTCGGACAGCCAATTCTTGACGGTGGTGATCGCAGCCGCCCGATCCTTCACGTCCAATGCGGCCAACCGTGGATCGCCGATCAGGGCGATAATCGCATCGTCATAACGGTATTTGGTGTTCCGGCCGGGCCCGCCCCTGCGCTTCGGCCTGTTCATTGCAAGCATCGTCTCGACATCATCGCGATGAAGATAAAGGTCAGCGGGCAGCGACATCGCCATCGGGTAACGCATGACCATCCCCCGATCCTTGCTGTGTTCGGAGAACAGGAAATAGCGCAGCCTGCCGAAAAACTGCCTGCGTTTGAGAGGAACCCGCTGCTTGCGGAAGCGAGAAAGATAATAGGCTTTCGGGCCGTCCACCTTCTGCAAATAGCCGAGCACCTCGTCAAAGAGCCTGTCCGGCGCGTGGGGCAGTTTCAACGGCGCGTCGGGGATTTTTAGGCCGTATTGATAAGCCTGCCGCCAAAGGTGCGGCGCGATCGTGGCCGCCAGCGTGCCCAATGTGAGATAAAAAAAGAGGTCCGTCGCGGTCGAATGGCCCGAGACAAGGAGGCCAATCAAGAGGAGGACGGACAGGAACCCGAAGGCAAAGCTGATGACGAATGCGAGATTGTAATATCGAACCGGCGAGGGTTTGGCCTGATTGATGATCGCCGCGTTCGTGTTCAAACCTTCATCCAGATCGTCCGATCTGAATTGGGCCAACACTTTCCAGAGCGGGACGTTGTCGGCTTCATCCCCGTCTGCGAAGATTCTCCAACCTTCTCCGGGGCGACCTGTCATCTGTTCCCTCCTTCGCGCAGCTCGTCCAGATAGTCGCTCCACCATTGCGCCATTTCAACACGCTCAGCCCAATAGGCTGACTGATTGTATATGCGCCGAACGCTGCCCGCGACCATGTGCGCCAGCGCCCGCTCGATCGCGTCGGGGTTCCATTTGCCGGATTCGTTCAAGAGCGAGGATGCCGATGTGCGAAAGCCGTGCGCCGTCATCTGGTCTTTGGGATAACCCATCCGGCGGAGCGCTGCATTGATCGTATTCTCACTGATCGGCCGTGCCCGCGATCTGATTGACGGGAACACATAGCGGCCAGAACCGGACAGGGATCGCATATTGGTGAGGATCGCGAGAGACTGCCGCGACAAGGGCACCGAATGGGGTTGGCGCATCTTCATCTTCCCTTCTGGAATGATCCAGACCGCCTTGCCAAAATCTACCTCCGTCCATTCCATATGACGGACTTCGCCGGGTCGCTGAAAAACATGGGGCGTCAACTTTAGCGCGTGCATCACTGCGGGGTCGCCCTGATAATCTTCGATCGCGCGAAGCAACGCCCCGAATGTGACCGGATCGGTGATAGCCGGGAAATGTTTGACTCTCGGCGTAGTCAGCGCGCCGATCAATAATTGCGCCGGATCGCGTTCCGCACGGGCGGTGGCAACCGAATAGCGAAACACGCGACTGGCGAAGGCCCGCAAGAGGTTCGCCGTTTCCAGTCGGCCGCGCCGCTCATGCTTCCGCAACTCGTGCAACAATTCCTGCGGCGTGATCTCCGCCACGGGACGCTTTCCAAAATCGGTTCCGAGCAGTTTCACGAACCAGCGCATCTTTGCCAGCGTCGGCTCCGCCAAGCCCTCCCGCGTCTTCTTCTCGATCAAATCCTGCGCCACACTCGCAAAACTATTGCTGGCTCGGATGCCCGCCTCGATGCGAGCTTGCCGCTTAACAAAATTGGGATCGATCGAATGGGCCAATTGTCTGCGCGCAGCATCGCGAGCGCTACGCGCCTCCGCCAAGGTGATTTCGGGGTAGGAGCCGATCGCCAATTTCCGCTCCACGCCGTTTATGCGGTATTTGACGCGCCACAGCTTGCTGCCCCTTGGGTTGACCAGTAGATACAGGCCCTGCGAATCTGCGACCTTGTAGGGCTTGTCCTTGGGTTTAGCCTTTCGAATTGCGGTGTCGGTCAACACGATGGGGGCCTCGCTTTCATGGAGGCTTGGCGAAGCCCCCTGATTAGGCCCCCAACATCTGCAACTACTGGCAAACAGAGGCCATCACTGGCAATCAGCGAATGGCCATAAACTACCGGAAATCAGGGGTTTTTTCAACCATCAGCACACCCCGGCTGACAGGTTTATGGAGGCCCGAGCCGGAATCGAACCGGCGTATACGGATTTGCAGTCCGCTGCGTCACCACTCCGCCATCGGGCCTTTTCAACGACTTGGCTGTCATTGAGGTGGGCGTTTTGCACTCGAATCCGTTTCGTTTTGCACTTGGGCGAGAACAAAAGCGGATCTCGGCTGCGAAAGCCGTCCGGGCGCGCTAGCGGCGATTGCCCTGTTTGGCAACGGGTAATGCATTATGCTTCCTTCTCCATGAGCGCCATCGCCGCCTCCGCGTCCCGGCGTTGGCTGGCGTATTGCATGGCCACTTGGAATGTCCGGTGGCCGATGATCGAAACGATTTGCGCCACCGTGCAGCCGACAGCCTCAAGCGTGCTGGCTGCGGCATAGCGAAGGCCGTGCAGCGATCGGTGCGGCATATCCGCGATGGCTGCGACCGCACGGTTCATCTGGGAAGATACGGCGTTGGCGTCCATCGGGCGACCTTGGGCATTGCGAACGATGCTGCCCCCGAACGGCGACTTGATCGCGTCCAGATGCGCCTTGAGCTTCGGATGGCAGGGGATCGTCAGCGGTGTGCCGGTCTTGTTTTGCCGGACCCGGATGACCCCGCCCTGGTATGCCTTCCAGTCCATCGTAGCGACGTCCTGGCGACGCTGGCCTGTGTAGAGTGCGAGCATGGCAATTGTCTTCGCGACCGGATCGCATTTGCTCAGGAACAGGTCGATCTCTTCCTGCGACCACACTTCGATATGCTTCACCTTCGCCTTGATGCGCTTCACGCCAGCGGCGGGGTTGAAGCTTTCGGCGACAAGCCCTTGCTCATCGCCCCAGCCATAGAGGCGGCTGATGAACTGCTTGATCTTGTGCGATGTGCGAGGCGTGGCCTTGTGATCGTTGCGGAGAGCGAGGACGACTTGCTTGGTCACGCTGTCGAATCGCTCGGTTCCGATGACCGGCCTGATGCGTTCGGCGGTCTCGCGATAGTCCTTCTGCGTTGTGTCGGCCAGAACCTCAAATTCCGGGCTGGCGAAGAATGCGTCCAGTAGCCAATCGACCGTGTGGAATTCGGGGCCAGTCTTTTCCTCGGCGATCCGCTGCTCGCGCGAAAGCAGTTCGCCATACCGCTCATGGAATGCGGCGTCACCCGGCGCACCGGGAAGCGCGACATTGGTCTCCCCGTAGCGAAAGCGCCAATAGTCCCTGAACTTGCCCGACGCGAGCTTGCGGCGGACAACATAGGTAAACGGAATTTCAGTCCTTACCACGGGCGAGCCTTTCCTTGACGCGGGCGAGCATGTCGTCACCTTCGTCCTTTCTCTGGCGTTCGTCCAGCGGCTGGCCGCTGAGTGCATCGGCCCACCGATCAAGGTCTCTGATATCGAACAGCACGCGGCGACCAAGGCGCTTGGGCTTGGGGCCGTGCTGGTCAAGTGTCGGCGGGCTGATACCGAGATAGCGCGCGGCCTCGACCCGGCTGAGCAGCCGGGGCCAGTTGGGCAGCAAGGCGCGCGCCGGAATCTCGGCGAAGGCCGTCATCCCCTCCCCCGTCCCGCTCACCGGGCAGCAAGTCGATCAGCACCACACGGCCCGGCTCATCTGCGATCAGCCCGTTCGTCCGCAGTTGCGATATGGCGGCGTTCCATTGCGCCCCGACCGGTTGGCGATCGATCCTCGCGGCAACGTCCTCATAAGACCCGTTCCCGCCTTCAAGGGCGGCGTCGAATATCTTGCGCGCCATGCTCGGAAGGACGGCCCGCCAAGCGTTGACCACATCGTCTCGAGTGCGAGGCGCAGCGCCCGATCCCTCGACGGCCATCAATCCTGCATCGTTCTCGTTGATCCGCCCCGATGCGCGCAATTCCGCCTTCGCATTGTTGAACTGAGCGCCCTTGGCCTTGCGCTGGATGAGCGCCGCCCATTGCTCCCACGAGAGCCGAACAGGATGGCGCGCTTCGATCTCCGCGAGGAAGCGCCGCGCTAGTCCGCCCATCCCATTTTCATCGCGAGTGACCGGCTTGGCGCGCGCAACGGGCTTGGGAGCGACCGGTTCCTCGCGCGCTGGAGTCGGCTCGCGCGCGGGAGCCGGAACGGCAGAGGTAGGCAGCGCGCGCATTTCCGCTCGATTGACCACTTCGCGGACCATCTTCTGCCATTCGAGCGCGGCATAGAGTTCGTCGCGGATGCTGTCGCGCGCCGCTTCGGCCGCAAGAGCGCGCCGCTCGAATGCATCACGATCCTTTCGCATGGCGATGAATTCGGGATGCGACTTTAACGATTCCCCGAAAATGTGCGTTGCGGGCAAATCGTTCTGGGGCTCGTCTTTCGGCGCCAGCGCCTCACGGATCGCGCCAAGGTCGATTTCGGCCAGCATCTTCGGTTCACGCGGTGCCTCGCCCGGTTCCGGGGTCCGGCTGCTATCGAAGGTCGACGGCAAAGGCGACGCGCCGCGCTCAAGCAAACCTAGGCGGGGGGAATATATCCAGCGTTCACCGCGGTTGAGCGAGGCAAGCGAACCCTTGATCGTCGCCAGCGTTGCTTTGTCGGCATGGTCGCGCAGATATTCGACGATCGGCTTCTGATCGACCGGCGCGACGAGCTGGTGAACGATGATGGTCTGCGCCTGCGTCAAAACTTCCTTGTCGATCGACGCCGGGCGCTGGGTGATGAGGTTGAGGACGAATCCTGCCAGCCTGCCCCGCTTTGCCATCCAGATCAGTTCCTCGCCGACCTGAAAGCCAAAGTCATCGCGCGGCTTCTGCGCCGCGAACTCGTCGGCCTCGTCTACGAACAGATGGAAATTCCCGTCGGGCTTGGTCCGCAGCGCACGGCAAAGGTCGCGGACGAACCGGCGCTGCTCTGCTCCTGTCCGCAAGGCCGACACGTCGACGATCGCCGAAACGCCATCGCCAATGATCCTGCCGACCGCATCGCCCTGATCGGCTGTGACCGGCACGTCGCCGTGCGCGCCGCCGAAAATCGGAATGTCGAACCCCGGCCCTTCGCCGCTGGCGTCGGAGCGCATCCCCCACCATGCTCCGGTCGGGTCGATGACGGCGAGATGGCGGCGCTCGCGAAGGAGGATTTCGGCAAAGCCTTTCGCCGTCACCGTCTTGCCAGAGCCGGACGCGCCGACCGTTGCGATATGGAGGTCAAGGTATTCGGTCATGCGTCGATGTTCCCCTGCTCGATGGCCCGGCGCCACGGCAGCGCATCATGCGTCTCGCCGTCGAGAAGCCGCCCAGCGCGCTTCTTCCCCCATCGAACCATGGGAACAGCATCGGCTGGCGGCGTCCCATAGACATGACCGTCCAGCCCGACCCATAAGACGTGATGCTGCGGCTCGCGTGGATCATAGGGGCCGATCTCGCCCCATTGCTTAAAATGAAAGTCGACGCCGTAGTCTGAACACTGGTCGCGCAGATCGCGGACCCAAACCGGATGCATTATCCGGCACTGATGGCCGCTCTCGCCGCCGACGATGATCCCGTCGATATACGGGGAACCGAAAGGCGGAAGTTCGACCCGGCCGAGAAGCGGTTCAAGCGAACCAAAGGTGCGAAGACCATAGAGGTGCTTCACCTCCATCAGCTTGTCCCAATCGCGGTCGATCTCCTGCTGATTGACCATCGTAGCACCTACGAAGACACTGCGCGGCGGCTCACCGGGGATCGAGAACATGCGGGCCAACATCGCCGGGGCATTGCCGATCCGCTTGGTCAGGAGCAGCCAGTCGAGCATCGGCGTAGCGAGGATAAGGGCCGCAAGATCGACCCGCCAGCTATCGTCGACCTCATTGTCGAAGACATCGGCGAGGCTGGCGCAGAAGACGCTCATGCGCTTGCCAGCCTTTTCCGCAGCCCGGTTCCATTTCAGCGGTTGAGCCCATGTTGACGGCGCCGTCCGCGAGCGAGGATTGCCCGGCCCCCATTTAGCCCGCCCGTGGCGCACGTCCATCAGCGCCTCGGCATAGCAATGATCGCAGCCGGGGCTGACCTTCGTGCAGCCAATCCACGGGTTGAAGGTGGAGTCGGTCCACTCAATGGCGGAGTTTTCAGCCATGCGCCGTCCCCCTCACTTCCGCCAACCGCTTCCCCCGCCATTCCTCGGCTTCGTCGAACGTGTCGAAGGTCGCGAGCGGCTCCACATTGAAACGCGGTCCATCGCCGGCGATTGCGTAGGTGCGCTGCTCGTCGATCTGGATCGCGGGGACGTGGATATTGTGGACGGCGAAGGTCATCATGCGCGCCCCAGCACCCTCGCCAGAATCCCGCGCTTCGGCTGCTCCATGGGCAGGATCGGCCCACGCAATCGTTCAGCTTGCCATTGCGTCTGGTAGCCAGAATGTCGGGTTGCCCGGAATATCCGGTCAGTTTGGCCATAGGTCATCAGCGTGATCCTTCCTGTTGGCGTTCGAACGCAATTCGACCCGGCCACGCGTGCCAGTAGTCGATCGACATTTGCTCACCCCGGCGCTCACCGCCGAGCACGTGGCGGTCGAACCAAGGCCAGCCCTTCAGATGTTGGAGCCGGTGGCAGTTGCGGGTCAGCGGGATCGACCAGCGGTCAGCGACCTTGGTCTTGCCGCCCTTCGCGTGGGGCGTTCCCTTGGCCGCATAATCGACGTGCGCGGCTTCCATGTGCCCGCCGCAATCCGGGTTCCGCCCGCCACACGCGCAGGGCCTCCCGCGCAACCACTGCCGGAAAGCCTCACAGACTTTCCAGTAGGGGCGCGGTGCGTTCTTCCAACGCGGGGCGAAGGCGGAACGGGGCAGCATCAGAAGGGAATCTCGTCAGTTGCAAAGCGCTCGATCTCGACCGGTTCGGTCGCCCGAAAGCGGACGGCAGCCATCATGACGAAATAGTCGTGACCGGGGTGATCGAGCGCCAGCCGCCGTGCCTCCTTCTCCGCGATACTCTGCGAATAATGACGCTCGCGCGGCGAGTGAGGCCCTTTGGGGTTCCAGACGATGAAGAAGGTTTCGGAAAGCGCCATGGTCAGGCCGCCTCGATCGACAGCGTTTCGTGATTGCGACGATCGGCAAAAGGCATTTCATCATCTTCCGGCCCGATGGTGTCGTTCCAGAATCGTGCCTCGATCAGGTCGAAGCGACCGTCTTCCGAGAACAGATATCCGTCGCGGATTGCAGCGGGAGCGGCGGCAATCGCCTCTTCTCTGGTCGCGAAATCCAGCCCATAAGCGCCATCGACTTCACCGATCCACCATCGCCAATGGTCGAAAGCATCATCGCCGCGCACGGCCCGCCACGATGCGATCAGCCCTTCGATCTCATCGTATGACGTGTCGTATTCGTCCGACCGGCGGGCGATTTCGAGCAAGCGGCCGACTGCGGCCATAGCGTCGGCATTCAGGCCCTCGAATGGATTGACGGCCGACATCAGCGCCCCCCTTCTTCGCCGCCGCCCGCACCTTCCAGGCCTTGGCGTCGTCCCGGTTCTTCTGGCGACGGATGATGTCCGCCCGCCGCTTCTTCCGCATGGCTTCAGCGTCGGGGCGGAGGTCGGCGGCTTCGGCGCGCGCCTTGGCGAGAAGGTCTCCGCGCGTGTCATAGAGGCGGTTAAGCGCGTTATACTCCGACCTTAGCTTTTCGATTTCAGCATTAGCGGCGTTGCGCTCGTCGATGGCTTTCGACCAAACCTCATAAGCCTTGACGTCTGCTGGCCTCATAGCTGCCTCATGCGCCTTCTTCGTCATCAGTCCGAACATCGTCATTCTCCTTCAAAATTCACCGGGCGGGTTGTTGGCGCCGCCCGGCTCCCTGTGGAAACTCAGCCGCCAGTGACGGTCGAAAACCGCATGAGACGATTGTGCTCGGCATCCTCGACCTCGGCCCGCATATCGTCGGGAAGCGCGGCCTTGTTCGCCGAGAAGTCGCTGATCGCGAGGTCGACGTCGGACTTGAGTTCGAGGGCAGCGATGCGTTTCAGGTGAGCATCGACAGCGGCGCGCGCGGGATGCTCTTCGTCGACATGATCCTCGCCCATGTCCGTATCGTCCCGGCCTTCTGCTGCGGTCGGGTTGTCGGGGGTGAGGGTGTCGGCGGGTTCAACCTCTTCGGCCTGCTGCTGGAGCATGGCGCGAGTAAGCGGCTGGGCAGCAACCTCGCCGCCTTCGACGACGGCGAAGTCCTTGACCTCTTCGGCGATGCCGATGCCCTTCAAGACGTCAGCGAAACCGTCGCGCATCGCCCATGCCCGCGCGCGCATCTGGCGCATCCGCTGGGGATATTGCGTCCACGGCCCCTGTTTCCCGGCGAGGCCCGCCTTCTTCGCATCTTCCATGCTGAACGTGCGGATGATCGGTGTCTCGCGGCCCTTGCGGACCAGCCGACAGGTCGCCTCGTTGCCGTCGTCGGTTTCCTCCATGTCGATCAGCAGGCCCGAACCTTGGACCAGCGCCAGAGCGCCGTCGCCCCAGATCGCGGGGTTGTTGCCGATGACCGCGATGGATTGGAGCGCCATGAACGGTGCCAGGCCAACTTCCGCCCCGGCGATGATGCCGACGAAAATCTTGTCGGGGTCGTTGCCGTAGGACTTCGGCGTCATGCTCGACCGGGCGAGCGCTTGCGCCATCCGGTAAGCCTGATCGACGTCGGTCGGGATCATGGCCGCCAGCTTGCCGCCAGCTTGCACCGGAACCTTCTTCGGCTTTTCGGCGACAGCGATTTCGGTCGAGGGGGATTCGGTGGCCACGGTCAATTTTCCTTCCAAATGCGGCCTGCCCGGATGTGGCAGACGGTTCCTCTGCTCACGCCAAAAGCGCGAGCGATTTGAGAGAGCGAGCGCGTATCCGCCCGAATTTGGCGCGCTTGCTCGCGAGTTAAGATCGCCCTGCCGTTGCGCTCGCCGTAGTTGGCGCACTGTCCCGTGCGATGGGTCCGCGCGAGCCGGTCGGCAGTGTTTTCCTTTGCAGTGCCCCAGCGCAGATGTGCTGGATTGACACACGCGGGATTGTCGCAAGAGTGGAGGGCGTAGGTGCTGGACGGCGGAAACTGACCAGTTGCTATCGACAGGCTGATCCGGTTGGCGCGATACTTGCGCCAACGGATGCGAATGCGACCATAACCGGCGCGGCAAAGCTCTCCGCGCCACGCCCAGCATTCGTCAGGGCCCCGACGATCAACCTTCGCCCAGAAGCGCTTTTCATCGATCGCGATCATACAACGCCCTCTTGAGCGTTGATCAAAGCTGCATCTTGCTCTGAACCGTGCAGATCTATGGTCCGCCGGGCTCCATAATGGAGACCAACCTCCGTGGGCTCTGGCGCATATGCAGGCCAATGGTCAGCCGCGAGGCAGTCGGCAAAGCGTCGAACAGCCATTCGCATCTGCACCTTACCGCGCTCGATATCGGCGGCGGGCAGCGTGTAGAGCGATATCGAGTAAGGAAATTCCTTCTCGACAACGATATGCGTCCAGTGCGTCGGACGGTGGCCGTAAATCGCTTCGATGCCCTCGTAATAGAAGGCGGCGGCCAGATGGTAGCCGAAGCGCCGGATCGCGTTCGAGAAGCCGTGCGGCGAGCAATATTCGGGCGCCATGAATTTGAGGTCCGACACGGCCCGCACCGGGGCGCCGCGAAGAACGCTGCTCGGCAGGAAGTCGGGGCGGCAGCGAAGCCAAACACCGGTTTCCTTGTCCTGCCAGACCAGCGTCACTTCCGTGTCGCCGCCCTTCATCGCCAGCTTGGCGACGTCGTGCAGGCCGATGGCGTCCGCGACTTGCCGGACAACCTCCGCTTCCTGATGGCGCAGGATCGTCATGCCGCTTTCACGCGCGGCTTCCAGCTCCTCGATTTCGGCAGCGAACTTCTTCGTATGCTTCTCGTTGAAGCCCTTCGGCAGCACGAAATATTTGTCCGCGATCCGGTCGGGCGTCAGGAGGAAGTCGTGCGCCATCTTGCCGATCGCGAAGTGCGGCTTTTCCTCGCGCTCGGGCGGGTTCGGGTTGAGCGGGCTATCCGACCAGAAGTGGAACGGCGACCGGTTGATGATCGTCTTCGCGCCGCTGGCCGAAAGCGACGGCCCCGGCAGCAGGTTCGGATTGCCATGGTAATCTTCGATTGGAATGTCCGGGTAGGCGCCGGGCGCGACGATCAGCGGCGTCAGGTCGGTTGCCAACTCGGCGGTCGGATGGTCATGCAGCATCGCGGTTCTCCACAATGATTGCGCCCGCGAACAGTGCAGCAATGATGCTGAAACTGGCGGTCAGGCGGGTCAGGTCGGCTTCATCGGCAGCGCCAGCGAACAGGATCATCGCCAGCAGACCGCCAAACAGTGCGTAGGTGCGCTCGAGGCGGTTCAAGGCTTGGCCTCCATGTCAGGGGTGTTGGGGGTGGCGGGCTTCATGGAATTCGCCCCACGAACCCAGCATCGCTGTAGTCCGGCGCTTGGGCGCGGTTGTCCCACACGGTGAGATCGGGAAGATGCTCACGGCACGAAACCTTGCCGAACATGAAGCCACGATGGGTCGCGCATTCTTGGCACCACGAGCACCGTGGGCCGCGCTGGTTGGGTTTCAGCGGGCGGACGCTCACTTCCCGTCCTCCCTGTCAGTGGTTTGGCGGGCGGAGAGCATGGCGTCGGCCATTCCATAGGCCCATTCGGCCTTGGCTTTCCAAACTGCCGCTTGATCGGGTTGCGCGTATCCGTTCTCGTCGCACGGCGCCCAAGTCGTCATGCCGACGAGTGCCAGCCCGGCGAAGTGGTCGCGAAGGGACATGCCCCATTCGGGCTCGTATTCGGTCATGTGCGGGACGCCGAGCGGAAACGCATACGGGTTTTCTGGCTTGGCCATCACCGCTCTCCCTCAGGTTGACGGGAGGTGGCTTTCGATATGGCGGCGGGCGGATTGATCTCCGTCACTTCCATGACCTGATAATCACAGTCGTGCGGCGCAAAATCCTTCATGTTGAAGGCGTCCGATGCTTGGTCGGCAAGTTCGCTGATCCCGTCGTCATCGAACTCGACTTCAATCCATGCGCGAATGGTCGCTTTGTGCGTGGCCATCATTGCTCTCCAGTGATTTGAGAGGGGTGAGAGGCGGGCTTCGATGCGGCCTCAACTTCGGCCTGCATTTCCGTCGCAAGGTCAGCGCCGCCGTTCGCGCCGATCTTCCGCAGCATGGTGCTGAGCACCGGGAGGGCGGTCGAAACGCGGCCAAGCAGCCCATAAGCGTTGCGCGCGGGGCAATTGCAGCGGTCGTCGCCGCAATAGGCGAAGCACTTCTTGTGCCGGTCGTGGATCGGGGCGATGCTCATGACGGTGGCCTCGCATCGACCTTCGGCCCCCAAAAGAAGTCCAGCGGCCATTGCGTGACCGGGATACCGAAGACGCTGACAGAAAATTCTTCCGCGCTTCCCGGGTCACCATTATTGTCGTGGACCTCGACGATTTCCCATTCGCCGCTAATCCAGTCCTGCTCGGCGGCGACGTTGATGGGCGCATCCAGAATGCCGTGCAGATAACCCTCGCTGGGCGCTTTCAGCTTGGCCCAATAGTAGCCGGGTTCGGTCGGCAGCGCGCTCACAGCCCCGCACTCCACACCCAATGCACCCCGATCATCGCCAAGCTCAGGGCAAGCAGACCAAGGCCGAAGCGGAGGGTGATGACGGGCTCAAGGTCGGGATCAGCCTGCAAATCCTCAGCCGGCGCGATCATCGGCTGGCATGGATTGTCGCGGCTCAGATCGACCCGCGGATCGTCGCCATCGCACGGATCAAAGCCGGTGAAGGGCGAGAAGGATGCCGAGACGCGGGCGAATTGTGAGAGACCGCCGGTCATTGGTCGGCCCCCGCCTTGACGGGCTTATCCAGCCCGTTGAGCTTCGCCATCGCCTTCAAGTGCTTGACGATCAGCAGGCTTTCGTCGCCCAGCTTCGTACCGCCGCGGGCCTCTTTCCAATGGGCCAACGCCTCGGGATAGGTGAAGTAGCGACAGCCGGCGATGATCCTGGGGCCATCGGGCGTCGCGCAGACCGAGAAGGTATAGCCGTCCGTGCGAACAGCGGTGATGTTGACGATCGTCACCCGCGCGTTGTCGGTCACCTGCGCGTCGCCGGTCACCTGCGCGTTGTCGGTCACCTGCGCGTTGTCGGTCACCTGCGCGTCGCCGGACACCTGCGCGTCGCCGGTCACCTGCGCGTCGCCGGTCACCTGCGCGTCGCCGGTCACCTGCGCGTCGCCGGTCACCTGCGCGTCGCCGGACACCCACGCGTTGCCGGACACATGCGCGTCGCCGGACACCCACGCGTTGCCGGACACCCGCGCGTTGCCGGTCACCTGCGCGTTGCCGGACACCCGCGCGTTGCCGGACACCTGCGCGTTGCCGTACACCCACGCGTTGCCGGACACCCGCGCGTTGCCGGACACCCACGCGTTGCCGGACACATGCGCGTCGCCGGACACCTGCGCGTCGCCGGTCACCTGCGCGTCGCCGGACACATGCGCGTCGCCGGTCACCTGCGCGTTGCCGGACACCTGCGCGTTGCCGGACACCCACGCGTTGTCGGACACCCACGCGTTGTCGGACACCTGCGAAAGATTTTCCTCTTTCTCGATCCACCCGCCGACAGCGCCAGCGGCCAAACCGAGCGCAGCGATATCGACAAGCAGGCGAATCTGCTTGAGGGTGACGCCGAAAACCGTCTTGGTTTCCCCTGTGAATTCATATTTCTTTGACACAGCCATTCCCCTCAGATGCGGTCGAAATTGCGGAGTTCGTGGACGTCGCCGGGGATCACGCGCGGCTGGCGCGGCTGCTGCTCGGGCGGTTGCGAGGCGTCCCAAAGAAGGCTTCAAGCCGGTCGCGCCAGTCGGCATCGACGTGCGAGGCGGCGCGGGCGAATTGGGAAAGGCCGCCGGTCATGCCGCCCTCTCCTGCTTCCCGATCACATCCCGCTGATAGATTTTCAGGCAAGTGACCGCTTCAACCGGGTCGGCATTGCCGAACCAGCCGAGCGCAAAGACAGCGAAGTCGCGAAGGGCATCACCCTTGATGCCGGCGTTCGCAAGTTCGCGATGGAGATTGGAAGGCCGCGCGCTCATGCCGCAGCCCTTTCCGCAGCCACAGCATCCCCATACGCACAGGAAAAATGATACCGAGCCGCCGCCCTAGCCTCATCCGGCGAACGACCGCAAAGCGCCGCCGTCACCCGGTAGTGGTCGACCATCGTCATCCACCCGCGAGCAAGGATGCGCTCGGCTTCGTCGATCGCCCTCAGGGTGTCGTCGAGGTTCCATATGGCGCACTGGGCAGCGGATGCAGGAAGCGGCGTCCGGTCGTATTCCGGGAACGCCCGGCGCTCCAGATATTCGCTGACGCGGAAGTCGGTGGTGAAGGAAGCCATCACGCGGCCTCCGCGATTTCAAAGCCCGCCACGTCCTTGCCGTGCTCCGGCATCGGGAGCGGCTTCGGATCGTCGCCGAGCCAGTAGATCAGGTGGTCGAACTGCCAAGCATAGAATGCGTCCCATGCGTCCCATGCGTCCCATGCGGCCCATGCGGCCCGTGCGGCCCATGCGTCCCATGCGGCCCGTGCGGCCCGTGCGGCCCGTGCGTCCCATGCGGCCCATGCGGCCCGTGCGGCCCATGCGGCCCGTGCGTCCCATGCGGCCCGTGCGGCCCATGCGGCCCGTGCGGCCCATGCGGCCCGTGCGGCCCATGCGGCCTCTTTCCAGTCGGCTTCGCTGACCGTGCCGGCGAGGAAGCCATCGCAGGCTTCAATCGACTTGCGCGGACGCATGTCATCGGGCCAGCGCTGTTCCCAGATATGAAGAACACGCTTGGCGCAGTCGTTCACATAGGCGGTGAGACGGCGGGCAATGTCGTCATCGTCCATGGCGACGGCGGAGGCGATCCAGATGATGTCATCATACGACGCGCCCAGCTCGCGAGCCTGCGCGGCAGTGATCTTGCCGCGCTTCGGAAGCTTGGACAGGCGGTCCATTGCTTCGGCACAGGGCTTGGCCTTGCGAACATTCGCGAGGGTAATTGCGGGAGCGGGACGTTTTTGCACTTGGGGCCTCCGTCTTGGTGACGGGGCCTTAGTTCCATTAATCGGAACACCTGTCAAGAATAAAAGTTCCGTTTATTGGAACATGGCGCAGTGCCTGGCTTAACGAGCCGCCTTTCTGCCCGCTTCCCGCTCCATCACTGCCGATCGCCACCGCGCGCACTGACAGCGCCGATTATCGAGCCGACCGCCACCGAGAATATTCCGAGCCCAATCGCAAAGAGGCTCGCGGCGATTGTCACGCCTTTCCGGAACAACAGGTCCAGATTGACCACAGACGACGGCATGTAGGCCGAAGCTGCCGCGTCAGAGAAGGTCTCGACCGACGTGCCCATGCTGAAACCGACGATAAGGCCAATCGTGCCACAGACAGCGATGAGCCATCCTGAGGTTCGCCATGCCTGACCGGGGGCTTCGCTTTGGGGCTGGGCTAAGCTCATTTGCTTCGACTCGCGCGGCGCCTTTCGCCTCAATGAGCGCAGCGTCGACCTTCGGCGCATTCGCTACCATCCAGAGAACGAAGAGCAAAAACCCTATGCCGACGATCGACACCCAAGCCCCGTTGCCCATGTTCTCTCCCCTGAGGTTTAATCGTTGGTGCCGGTCTTCTGTAAATCGAAAGCGAGCGCATCTTCGTCGGCTTCATCTGCATCATGGGCGATGGTGATGAACTTCTGAGCAGCCCCGCGCATCTGGCGGATCGCCATTGCGTCATCAGGGTGCATCAGCAGCTCAAAGGGCGCGACATGCAGGATGGCAGCGGCTTCGTTGACGACTTCTCGGTTGTACCGCTGCTTGCCCGAAACCAGTTCACTGGTTTTGCGCTTACCCCATTCGGTCAAGCGATCGAGGTCAGCCTGGGATATCCCGGCGGTCGCCAGCCACTCCCTCAGATACCAATCATGGCGAATCCGTTTCGGCATGTTTCGATTATAGGAACTCCGCGAAAAACGGTCGTTTCCTGTGATTGGAACAAAGGGGCTTGTGTTTTGTTCCGTTTTTTGGAACACAGTGCGCATGTCAAATCACCTATCTATTCGGGACCTGCGCGACGAACTCGGCCTTTCGCTGGCCGAGTTCGCCAAGGCTGCGGGCATCGCAAGTAAGGGGCGGATGAGCGAGATTGAGCGCGGGGAAGCTACTCCGCCGCTGCATGTTGCCCTTGCCATTGAGCGCATCTCGGGTGGTCGGATCGACGCTGCACACCTGAATGCCGACGTGAAAGCGGCTCGCCTCTCCCCCACCAAAGCCGACGCTTCGGAGGCGGCATGAACGCGGTCGCGCCGATTGCTGACGAGCCGGAAGCGTTCTCTGGCTTCGTTTACTGCATCGTCCACCATGAGCGCCAAGCCGCAAAAATTGGTTACAGCGCTGACCCTGATCGTCGCTTCCGGCAGTTGCAAACCGGAAGCCCGGACATGCTCACGCTGTTCGACAGGATGCCGGGCGATACTGCGCTCGAGACTGCCTTTCATCGCTATTTCGCAGAACGCAAATTGATGGGTGAATGGTTCGATGACCGCGACCATGCCGTGACCGGCCTCTTTGGTCGAATGGCATGGGAAGCCCGGATGCAGGCCGCCTGACCGATGCGCCCCTCAACCGCCCCCAGCGTCCTGAACGATCCGAGCGCGCAATTCCTCGATAAGCGTGTAGGCCCCGCGCTTCCCATCAGCGTCAGCCTTGACCAGCGCATCGTCGAGGCACGCAACGAAATGCTCATAGAAGCTGGCATCGACATGCTCGGCTTTGACGAGCGCGCGGGCCATCGCCCTGAACGCCAAGATCGTCGCGTAATCCATCCCCATTCCTTTCGTGCTGGTTCCGCCGCCCGCACGATAGGCGCGCTGCCGGGTGAACGTCCATGACGAACGCCCGGCAGCAACCGCGCGGCGGTCACACGCTCGCCAGCCATCAAATCGGCGGCGTCGATGTTCGCATATTGGTCGGCCATCTCGATCACATGCCCCGCTGCAGGAAATGCGGACGGGCAATCTGCCAGCATTCAGACGCTGAATTTGCAGGGGTGGCGCCGTGACCCCGCCCCTCCCCCCACTCCCCGCCCCGGAAGCGGAGAGCGTCCCGGCTGATCGGCCCCTTTCGGTCAGCCGGGGCATTGATCGCCGGGCATCGCAAAAACCGCCCTTCCCGGTCGTGCGCGGCAAGCAGCCCGGCCCCGGCAACGGCACGCGCCTCCTGTTGAGCCAGCCCTTCATCGTCGAGGATCTGAGCGATGACGAAGGCCCGATCTTCGTCGCCAGCCCCCTGAAATACCTGCGCTTCGACCGCGATAGCGGCTGCTGTGTGGATCACCCTGTTCATTCCAAACCCAATAGCCTCGGAGGGCAATACGATCATGCATAGCGAAACCACGATCGTGGAGATCATCCGCGAGCGGCAGCGGGCCATGCGCCGCGAACTGGACCGCCGCGGCGTTGCGATGAAGGTCGTCTCGCAAGACAGCGGCATCGGCTATTCGACGCTGCTCACCTACTTTCCCGCGGATCAGCTCAAGCAGCCGAACCAGATTCCGGCATCGGCCATCTTCGCGCTGGCCGGGGCGATCCCCGACGACATCCTTTCGCTTCTCCTGCCGACCGGACGCCTGATCGTCTCCGTCCCCGAAGAGATCGACCACGACACCTTCGCCGAGCTGGCCCGCGATTACATCGGCGCCAAGCATGACGCTCACCACGTCGATAGTCCTGCCGGTCGCGAAATCGCGCCGTGCGAGGACGAGACGCTGAACGCGAAAGCCGCACGGCTTCGGGCAGTCAGCCGATGATCGTCGGCGGAACGCCCGGTCTGATCGCCGCCTGTGCTTTCGGTATCTGGAATCGCTTCGACCTTATGGACGACCTCGCCGCTGCCGAGGCCGAGATTGATCGGCTGCGGGGCGCGTGATGATCGACGCGCCCATCGTTCCTGAGGGCGGCTTCGGCTGCATTCTCGCAGACCCGCCGTGGGCGTTCCGTACCTTCAGCGGCAAGGACCGGACGCCGACGCAGAAGAAATTCCGCGAGACCGAAGATCATTATCCCACCATGTCGATCGCGGAGATGGCGAAACTCCCCGTCAGCGAATGGGCAGGCAAGAACTGCGCGCTCTTCATGTGGGTCGTCGGCTCGCATCTGGACGCCGCGATAGAGCTTGGCGAGGCCTGGGGCTTCAAACTGAAAACTGACGCCTTCTACTGGATCAAGCAGAAGCTGATCGACGCCGACCAGATCGACATATTCACCGGCGACATTCCGCCTCCCCGCATTTCGATGGGCTACTGGACGCGGAAACAGGTCGAGCCTTGCCTGCTGTTCACGCGCGGATCGCCCCGGCGTCTGTCGAAAGGCGTCCGGCAGGTCATCGTCAGCCCCAGCACCGGGCACAGCCGCAAGCCTGCCGAGCAATATGACCGGATCGAGCAGCTTGTCGGTGGCCCGTTCCTCGAAATGTTCGCCCGCAACACTCGCCCCGGCTGGTCAGCGTTCGGGAACGAAACCACGAAATTCGATCCCGGTCATTTGGAGCAGGCCCCCGCTCTAGAAGTAGCGAGGGTTGCATGACGTGGACCTCAACCCTCGCGCTCTGTGCGTCATCCTCGCTTGCTGCCGCCGGACTGACAGCCCTCTATTTCCGGTCCCGCCTGAGCGAGGCGAGAGCATCGGCCAACCTGTTCCGCATGTGGTGGGAACGGGACAGCGCAAAGATGCTGATCGCACAGGCCCAGCTCGACCTCATCCATCAGCAGCACGTCGACGCCGGACGGAAGGCGCATGAACCTTGGCGCGCCCTTCGCCGGGAGACGACCGAGAAGCTGATGCAATGCGTCGCCAAGCGCGATGCCAACGATGTTCTGTCCGACGCTGCCAACCCGGCGCCGGGCATTCCTGCGGGGGTTTCAGCGGCCCCGCAAGCAGGCGGATCGGGCGGTATCCCGAGCATGCCGACAGGACGCGGGCGCGGACAACTTCCTCCGACGCAGGCGGTGGCCCCACAGCGGCAATTCGGCCGCCGAAGCTGCCCGACAAACCGCGCGGTTGAATCCGCCTCCGCTGAAATCCCCATGACGATGAAAGGAGCCTCACATGGCTAAAGCAGCATTGAAACCCGTGACCGGGGAGGTCGCGCAAAAGGACTTCGCCGGTGCCGTTCGAGCCTACCGGAACGACATCAAGCCTAGCCATTTCCAAGGTGGGTGAGTATAGTCAGGAGGTCTCGACGGCCTATAAGCACATCAAGAAGAACTGCCATATCCAGAGCGGCGCCGCGAAACTGGCGTTCAAGCTGGATGGCATGGAAGAAGCGAAGCGCGACGACTTCCTGCGCTCGTTCAATGGCCTCTGCAAAGAACTCAACATCGTGATGCCGCGCGACCTGATGGACGCGGCGGAGGGCAAGCCGGTCGAATCTATCGTGCCCGTCGGCGAACCGCGCAAGCCGCAATTGGTGCGCGTCGGGAAGCCTGACGATAGCGACCTCGCGGAGGCCGCTGAATAATGGCTATCCTTGGGCTGGATTTGTCCAAGTGGTCCACCGGCTGGGCGCTGTGGGAGCAAGGCTCTGACGGCGCCCGGTTCGGGACTTGGGTGCTGGGGTCTGAATATACCTCGCGCGGCGCGACCTATCGCAAGCTGCGCCAGCATGTCGCGGACCTGTCCCGGCTCGTGACGATCGAGCACCTGTTCTTTGAAGAGCCGCTGCGGCCCGAGATGCTGCAAGGCCATACCAACATTGAAAGCCTTCGCGTGCTGACCGGCCTAGCCGCCACCGCCGAATGCCTCGGCGAAGAGCTTGGCTGTCGCACCGTGATGCCGGTCAGCAACAAGACATGGCGCGCAATATTCATCGGTCGTCAAAAGCGCGGAACGAAGCGCGAGACGCTGAAAGACCTTGCGATGGAACGCTGCCGACAGCTCGGCATGAAGCCCCGCAACGATGACGAAGCCGATGCCATTGGCTTGCTGGACTATGGCTGTGAAGCGCTCGGGATCGTGCCGGTCTGGCGGAGCGAGGAAGTCCTGCGGCCTCCGCTGGGGGTGAGCGCATGAAACCCGCCGCCCTCAAATTCCAGCGCGACCTTGCTCGCCGCCACATCGCCCGCGCACGCGAGGCGGCCAAGTCGCACCCGATGTCAGACCAACGCATTGCCGCGGCGGTCGCTCCTAAGGTCGGCGCCAGCGTCGACCAGATACTCAAATGGATGAGGGAGTCCGCATGAGCCCGAACCAAGCCATCATCTACGCCACGATCAAGGGCCTCGCCGAACAGGGCGAGCCTTTGCCGCGGAACATCGAGATCGCCGAAATGGCGGGCGTCCCATTCAACACCACGACGTCTGCGATCGAGGCCCTGAAAGCCGCGCGCAAGATCAGGATCGAGAACCTGGGCAAGCATCGCCGGGTCGCAACGATCGTGGACACCGGCGAGCAGACGGCATGGCCTGAAGAAGTTGAGCGGCCTGAGCGTCCCAGCGACAGTTTCGCGGCCATTCTGCCCGAGCCTCGCTTCCCCTGCCCTTGGTGCGAGGTTCGGTCTGACATCGGATGTGTGCATCTTCGGAGGGCCGCCTGATGTCCTTCATCAACATCGAGGAACGCGACCTGCTTGTCCGTCGGCTCCGCGAGGTTCCCATCACCCAGGTTCGCCGGGAATGCGCCGAGCGCGGCAAGCCCCGATCCTACCTGACCCTCGCCCGGCTTGCGAAGGCCGACGACGACGCGCGCGAGGTCGGGGCCATCTCCATCGGGGATGCTTCGAAATGAGCGCGCGCCGCCTTGGAGACATCCTGCCCGGCATTCTCGCACGCGCCGCGACGATGCAGTCATTTCAGGAAATGCTCAACGAACTGCCGACGGAGACCGATCGGAAGGTCGCCATCTTAGACGCGCGCCGAGCGCACTTCATAACCGACGAGGACTGCTCGCTCCTCATTCAAGCATATGGGGTAGAACATGATTGAGCAGGGCCAGTTGCCGGACCCTCTGACGCCGCCCGACTGCGATTTGCGCGGGATGCCCTTTATGCAGGTCGACATCATTCGCCTGCTCGACAGCGACCTTTTTGCGCTGGCGAACGGCGATGAATTTCGGGCTGCCTTCACCCTGTGGTGCAAGTCCTGGCATCAGGTTCCGGCAGGCAGTTTGCCGGACGATGATCGCATTCTGGCGCACCTTTCCGGTGAGCGTGACAGGTGGCGTGACATGCGTGACATGTCACTAAAGGGGTGGATCAAGTGCTCCGATGGACGCCTCTACCACCCCGTCGTTTGCGAGAAAGCACTGGAGGCATTGCCCCAGCGGAAGGAGTTCAAACAGAAGAAATCGGCCGAGGCGTCACGCAAGGAACGCGAGCGCAAGGACCGCGCCGACCTGTTCGAAGCCCTAAAAGGCATTGGAATTACACCAGAATTTAACATCAAGACCAAGGAACTGCGCGAATTAGCGTCACGGCATAACGTCACGGTCGGTCACAGTGACCAAAGCGTGACAGGTCACAACCATGTCACGGCTATAGAGAGGGAGAGGGAGAGGGACTCTATTCCTTTTCCTAACGGAAAAGGCGCGACCGAAGAAAATTCGGGCGAACTTCCCCTGCCCGATCCCGACAAGGCGTTTTGGGACAGCGCGAAATCCTATCTCGGAAAATCGTCAGGCGGCCTGATCGGCAAATGGTGCCGTGACTACGGGCAGGAAGAAACCGCGAAGGCGATCACCGCCGCGCAGGTCAGCCGTGCCGTTGAGCCGAAAAGCTACATCGAAAAGACGCTGCGCCAGTCTCGGTCGAACGGCGGGGAAGGCGGGTTCAATGGCCTATGCTGATGCTTACTGAAAAAGAGAACGCAAAGTTTCACGCGAGATTCGTCCGCAATGGTTCGGACGAATGCTGGCCGTGGACATATCATGTCAACCATTACGGGCACGGTCGGATGTGGGCCTGCGGGAGACACATCCTTGCAACCCATATCGCTCTTCATCTCGATGGTAGGCCCCGCCCTGATGGCCTCTGCGCGCTGCATTCGTGCGACAATCCACGGTGCGTGAATCCTCGACACCTTCGCTGGGGAACTCAGCTTGAGAATATCAAGGACCGGGAGGATCGGGGACGCGGAGGAGCCGCAAAGGGCGAGCGAAACGGCAGCGCGAAGCTCACGCGGCAGATGGTTCGCCAAATTCGAAATGACCAGCGTTCAAGCGCGGTGGCGCCGACAGAATACGGAATATCGCGAGCGATGTTCTGCAAAATCCGACGAGGAGAGGCTTGGAAAGATGACGGAGGATTGGACCCCTCGTCGCGAGGGAAAGAGCACCTGTCCGAAGTGTTCTCACACGAGAAAAAATAAGCGTGACAGATGCTTATCAGTGTCTCGAACCGGGGACGGATGGGTTTGGAATTGTTTCAACTGCGGTTGGAAGGGATGCAAGAATGACACTTCACCAGCGGCACGTGGACTGGCTTACGGCTCGCGCCCTCGATCCGGTGCTTGCCGAGCAGTTCGGACTGACCACGGTCAGCGACAACGGGGCAAACTGGCTGGTAGTTCCCTACCGCGAGGGCGAGGAAACGATCAATCACAAGTGGCGTCTGACCAGCGAGAAGCGCCACAAGATGGACCCCGGCGCGCCGCTAGCGCTGTGGAACGCCGACTGCCTGAAAGACCCGAGACTGACGGGCGGCCAAGCCCCTTTGGTGATCACCGAAGGGGAATGGGACGCGCTGGCGGTGATCCAGTCGGGGATACCCTTCGCCGTGTCGGTTCCGAACGGCGCACCCGGCACCCCGACGCAGGACGTGGAGACGGCGAAACGGTATGAGTGGGTCGACAGGCACGCTCAGGCCTTGGCCGGGGTCAAGGAGTTCGTCATCGCGACCGATGCGGACAATGCGGGCCATAATCTCGCCGCCGATCTGGTTGCCCTGCTCGGCGTCGATCGCTGCCGCTTCATCGACTATCCCTTCCCCTGCAAGGATCTGAACGAAGTCCTGGTCGAATATGGGCCGGAGCGGGTCGTCGAGTGCATCACGACGTCGAAGCCTTACCCGGTCAAGGGCCTCTACACCCTCGACGACTTTCCCGAGCGCGGCGAGGTTCGATCGTTCACAGTCGGCGTTACGCCAATCGCCGAGCTAATCCGCATCGTGCCAGGCACCCTCACGGTCGTTACCGGATATGCGAACATGGGCAAGTCGAGCCTGCTCAACAACGTCATCGCCCACACGCTGAGCGAGCATTTTCCCGTCTGTGTCGCGAGCTTCGAAACCGACGTGAAGCCGATCCTCCGCGACGGTCTGCGTCAGGCGCTGATGCGGTGCGGCAAGCATGAGCTTTCGAGCCGCGACACTTCTGCGGCGGATGCGCTCCTGCGCGATCGGCTCACCGTCATTTCGCAGACGGTCGACGAAGACATGGAAATGGACCTCGAAGAGTTCCTGCGCCTCGCCTCGATCGCGGTCCGCCGCCACGGCGCGAAGATGGTCGTGCTCGACCCATGGAACGAGCTGGAGCACAAGAAGCGGCACCACGAAAGCGAGACCGAATACATCGGCCGCGCCATCCGCTCTATCAAACACTTCATCCGAACCCACGACGTGGCTTTCTGGATCGTCGCGCACCCTGCCAAGCCCATGCCGGGCGTGAAGTCCATCCCCGGCCTCTACGAGATCAGCGGCTCAGCGCATTGGGCGAACAAGGCCGATTACGGCGTCACCTATCACCGCAAGAGCTTCGACCAGAATGAGGCCGAGATCGTCGTGACGAAGGTCAGGATGGGCCTGCCAGGTCGGCGCGGCAGCGCGAAAGTCACCTATGATTTTCGGACAAGCGAGTTCGTGGAGATCATCGCATGACCCGCCCCAACGGCTACCCGACATCCACCTCGATCGGAAAATTCGCCGACCAGATGCGCGACCCCGACCCTGCCAACGGACGGAAAGCCGCGCGGGAAATGCGCGAGCGGTCGGGCGGCAAATGGGTGTTCTTCAACACCGAAAATCTGACCTGGCCGGAAGAGGCTCGGGTGAACCAGTTGGCGGATGAAATTTACGGACCTTTGAAGGAGCCCAGCCAATGACCGACCCGATCGAAATCATGGCGCTCGCCATTCTGAACTGCGACCGCAAGGCTGGCGGATGGCCCCCGGTCGAAAGCCGCGCGAACATCCCGGAATGTCATGGATATGGCCGAAATGCGAAAGCGGTCCTCTCCGCCCTCACCGAAGCCGGTTACGCGATCGTCCCGAAAGACAGGCTCGACGATGCGAACATCATGCTCGCTATCCATGGCCTCGAGACGGTGCCGATCGTGATCAACGCAGGGAGGGTGAAGGCGTGAGCGTGGCCCCCATCATCGCATTCCTCGACTTCGACGGCGTTATCTCGTCACCGCGCGCGTTCATCGTGAACGAAGGCATGGACCACGATCATCGGTGGATGGACCCGGTCTCTCTCAAACTGATCGGCAAGCTTCAGCGCGATTACGGCTTCCAGTTGGTCATCTCATCGACATGGCGCGGCATCGGGCGCCCGCGCCTTGAAGCGATACTCGCGCCCTACGGTTTAGATTCCGCCCTGCATGACGACTACCGGACGGGCGAGGATGAGGACCGTAACCGTTCGGTCGAAATCAACGACTGGCTGAACCGGCATGGCTGGCCGGAATACATCATCCTCGATGATGACGGGTTCGAGTGGAGCGATGAGCAACGCTCGCGCTGGGTCCAGTCATGTTCGTTCAACGGATTCCTGCTCGCGAACTACGAGCAGGCGGACAAGCTGCTCAAGACAATCCGCCAGCACAACGCCCCGGAGACCCCCGCATAATGGACCACGACCCCGACATCCCAAGCCCCGGCGAGCGGAAGTATCGCGCTGTCCCCGGCTATTTCAACCAGATGGCGGTCTGTTCGATATGCGACCGTGATGCCACCGAGACACGCATGTCATTCTACTGCATCGACTGCATCGAGGATCAGCCATTTCGATGTGACGAATGTAGAAACAGTGAAAGCCGCCCCGGCTGCAATCGGGACGGCTTTCGAAAATGTCTTAGCTGACCGGCCTTGACCCTCAACCCTTTACGACAGGTGCATCACATGGGCAAGGCAACCAATCCCGCGAAGGCGCGGCAACAGGCGATAGAGGATTCCGACGACGGCGTTGAGCGGCTTTACGATGGGGTGCGGCAGAACCATCGCGCCAGCCCTCTCACCCGCTGGAAGCTGTCGGGCGACCTCACCGAAGGCCATCTCTGCGCCATCGCATGGTGCATGAAGCGATGGGCTTTACTGGGTCACGAGGCCAGCATGACGGCCAGCTATGACGAGCGGACGAGTCGGGGAACCAGCGACGGGGAAAGCGGCGGCATGATCCTGGCCCGCATGGAGGCGCGGGACGATATGCGGCGGGTCTGCGGCGGGATCGGCGTATCGGGCGAGTATGAGCCGGGCTATATCCCTGCGGCCTATTGGCGCGTGTTCGAGAACTGCATTCGGTTCGATGAGCCTGCCGGGGTGATCGGGTCGAACCTTGGGCGGTCGGCGCCTTCAGCAAGGGCGCTGACCGTGGTGCAATTCGTTGCGGACATCATCGTCATGAAGGAAGGTTTGACCTACTGATCCGGTCGCGGGTTGGCTGGGGTTGTGATAGGAGGATTGGGATGGAAATGACGCCAATGGAAACATGCGCGCGGGCTTTGTGCGAACAGTGCGGATGCGACCCGGATAAGATCATCTGCGGCAATCCTCTTTGGCTCCTGTATATTGAGAAGATTGTTAATTTCATGAGGCTTGTTGAAACCTGTAGCGCGTCTAGCATAGACGAGAGGCTCTTTCGGTATTCGAGGCCATGACCGAGTTCGACAAAGCACGGCGCGATTTCATCGACGCGGTTGCGGAGGCGCTGCGGATTCCGGCGATGCTGGGTTGGCTCGCGGCGAAGCTGGACAGGTGGCTGAAATGACCGATCGACCCGCCATTGACGACAAGCCCATCGAAACTCTGCGCATCATGTATGAGCTGTGGAAGCGCGATGCGAAGCCGGATGATCCGGCCCCGTCACCTGAGATTATCGCGCGCCGCGAGGCGTGGAACATGACCCCGCCCTGCCAGGTATGCGGAAGCTATCGGCATTTCGAATGTTGAGGACGACCCAATGACCGAACCTCGCGACATGCGCCTCGAAGATGCCCTCGCCGGTAAGCACGGCCCAGAGGTGCAGGCCAAAGCCGAGGATGCCGTGAAGGCGGCCGTCGATCAGCTCGCCCGCATGGTCGGTCGCGCGGTAGGCGGCGCCTTCAAAGGCAAGGCGACGGGTGCGCGGAAGTTTGCGAGCGGCGGCTTCGTCAAAAGCGACGGGCTATTTATGGTCGGTAATGGCGACCGCGAGCACATAGTGCGACGCCCCGGCCTTGAGCAGCTGGCGAACAGCCTTGAATGGCGGGAAGTGCCGATGCCGGGTCCGACCCGCATCGTCGAATTGACTTGCTCGCCCTCGCGCGGCCCGACTGTCATCAAAGGCGTGATCGGATGACCCCGCTCGAACGCGCCGCGCGTGCGCTATGCCTTGCCGATGGCCTAGATCCTGACCGCAAGTTCAAGTCATCCGATTGGAGCGAAGGCACGGCCCCGCATGAGTTCGCTTGGCACGAATATCTGCCCAAGGCCCGCGCCGTCCTCACCGCGATCCGCGAGCCGAGTGAGGGGATGCGGGAGGCTGGCGCCGGGCAACTTTTCGGAGCAGCATCTGATGATTGGGGCGAAGATGCCAAGAAAGTATGGGTTGCCATGATCGAAGCGGCACTGACAGAGAATGGGGCGTGATCTCGATGGTTCGCCACTTTATTTTTCCGTTACCTAAACGAGCGATTTTTCATTTTCGTTTCAAAGGCTTGCCGATAGACCCACTGATCCCAAGGCGTTGATAATTGGCGATTTTCTTGCCATAAAATGAAGCATGGAAGTGAATGGATTATTCCGTTGCTGGCAAGGAGAAGCGAGATGAACCAAGCATCGCACGGTAACCGTCCCGAACGACTATTGCGTTTGAGCGCAGTTGAGGATCGAGTTGGGCTTAAAAAGAGCAAGCTCTACGAACTGATTGCCAAAGATAAATTCCCGCGCCCGATCAAATTTACTAGCGTCAACGTCTGGCCCGAGAGCCGCATCGAAGCATGGATCGCGGAGATCGTCGCCGCTAGTGCTGTTGACCAGCGGGGCTGAGTTCGTCCGACCCCGGCAGGACGTTAAGGCGCGGCCCTATCTGCGATGCATAGCGGAGACAGGCCAAGTCGCCGGGGAATTTGCCATCGGTTCGCGGGCGTTCCCAACCGATGGCAACGAGCGCATTGGGTAGTGTCTCAGTTTGAATTTTACGCCGGTTCTTCCAAATACAGCGATGGCATGAAGGCGACGGCCTTCCCGACACTGTTATAGACCGTTCGCGGAAGAGGGCACGTTAATAGCTGGCCTAGGGTGAGTTCCTTGCGATCCGGGATCAAATTGCCAAGGTCGCGGGCCTCACCAGCGCGACCGGGAGGGAATATGAGCGATAGCGGCACGCCAAGGCCGTTTATCATCTTCGCGGTGGGAACTTGATCGCTATCTGCGGTCACAAGGATCAGCCGTTCAGCATTGCCCGCTATCGCATCCCGCACCATCTCAATTCCGATGGCGACGTCGGTCTGCTTTTCTTCGCGAAAAGGGCAAGTGCGATCATGCTTATAGCATATGCGATTTGATCGCTTGAAATTGCCCTCGATTGGCGTGACGCCGACAGCTCGGAGAGCGGCTAGAAAATTCTTATGCCTCCGCTGCTTAGCTTGGTCGTAGGGCCAAATAGCAGTGAAGAAATTTACTTTCTCAAGAACTTCGCCCGGTCTAATATGCTGTTCGCACAACTTCCATATATTCAGCCACTTTAAAGCCGGTTGCTCCAGCTTTTCAATAGCGTGATACAAGTTGAACCCGTCTATGTAGACTATGACTCTGTTCATGTGGGCCTTGACATATCAGCAAGTTTTAGGTAAGAAAAGTGCATTCACCCGGTTGGCACCGGCCTTCCGGAAAGGGGGGCTAAGCCGTAAGGTTGGCCCCCCTACTCATTTCAGCTTTTGCGCTTTTTATAGGGTCCACGCTTTGCGGGAGGCGCCGCCATCGCGTCGATCTTCGCCACAATATCATCCAGCGACCAAAGGCGGTCGGTAATGCCAGCGGCCATCGCCGGGGTAACGCGAAGCGTCTTATGGATGCGGCAGAAGTTGTAGAACGCGAAATACAGCGCCAGCGCGTGAATGTGATTGTCGAGCTTCTTTGAGAAGGCGTTAGTCAGTCGCGTGAAGCGGCGGTTTTGCATCCGGATCGAAAGGTTCATGCGCTCGATGTGCGACGTGCTGACGTGGGCAATGTCGGGATTGCCTTCCACGCGCCGCTTCTTGATGCCGGTGCATTCTGCGGGGCTGTAGCGGACTTCGCTGCCCTTACCGCCTTCGCTGCCATAGAGCTTCACAAGCTGCGCATAATCGACGTCAGCGCCGAACGCGCCTTCGACCGCTTCAAGATATGCCTTGTGGCCGTCAGTCGTGAGCTGGACACGATTGGAGAGGCGGTCGCGAAGGTCGTCCATCAGGATCATCGCGCTTTCCGCGCCACGGTCGCCGACGAAATAGGACACCATCAGTTTTGTGTCGCTGTCGATAGCGGTCCACGTCCAGACGTCACCGGCGCCGGACGGCGCGGCCTTCGCGTCCGCGACATTCTTCTGCTTCGCGTAGCAGAACGACCAAATCTCGTCGCACTGGATGCGGGAAGCCTTCACATTGCGAACATGCTCATCGTGAAGGGCGAGGCACGCTTCGCCAGCCTCGATAAGCAGCTTCGACACCGTGTTGATCGACACATCAGCAATGCGGCTGATCGACCGCATCGACGAGCCTTCGCAGAGCATTGCGAGGATTTGGGTGCGCTTGGCGAGGGGCAGCTTGTTCATGCTCATTTTAATATGAACTTTTATGCTTAGTGTAAAGCAAAAAGTGCACACGAAAAGGCCCGCACACTCTTTGCGAGGCGCGGGCCAATGTCAGTCCGGCGATATGGGCTTAAATGGCGTCCATCAGCCTATATTCCGGTTCGTCATCGTCATTATCCGCGCGAGGCTTAGCAATGCCCCGCGAGAATCGCAGCACAATTTCATCGTCCACGTCATGGGCGCAAATTGGCTGGTCATCGAAAATCTTGTCCAAAAGATTTTCGATCTTCTTCTTAGCTTTGCTGCTCTCAATTTTGTGATGCTTGATCGCAGTCTTGAAAAACAAGAGACGCAGAAGCTTATCCCCGCCGCCAGACAGGGCAAGCTTGCCTGCTTCGCACTTCGACAAATGTTCGGGCGTTACATCAATTCCCTTAGCAACCTCCTTTTGCATCAGCCCGACAGCTTTACGCAGAAACTTAATATCTGCGCCAAAAAGCTTCCGCGGATGCATAATCCGAGAAAGGACAACCATCCGCAGCAACCCATCAGGGTCCGGGATGGTGTAGCTCAAAACTTCACCCGTCGCCTTGTCAGAAACGACCTTCACGCATTTATTCAGTATAACTTTAAACGGCGCTCCAAGGTCAGTTGCCTCAAACTGATCGACAACATGGGCGATACTTCCATGCGTGTTGATCATAATACTTCACCTCTTCTCCTTCACCACCAGAATTTCTAGCAGTTCAACGTCACATTCACAGGAAATGACCGCCACGGTCAGTTCGAGTTCGATCCCCTCGACCGTTTCGCCCCGAACGTCCCAAAGGCCGCGCCTGTCCAGCATATCGCTCCGCACCACGCGGCCGTTCATAAGAATGAAGGTCACGTCCGGAATCGTCACGCCCAAGGCGCGCATATCTGCCGCCCCCTTACGCGAGACGGTCAGGCTGTAGATGCCGGTGCCAAAGACACCGTTGATAAACTCGGTTTCAAACGCGTATTCGCTTTCGGCGGCAGCCATAGTTGGTCCTTCCTGGGAGACTGTCCCGCCCCGCTAGGCCAAACTTGTCAAAATGTCAAGTGCCTTGGCAAAATGACAAGTTACTTGCCCCATCGCTTTTCAGCGGCCTTGCGCGCAATCTCTGCTCGCCGCTCTGGCGTCATATTCGCCGCACGCGCCTTGCCGCCCTTACTTCCGAGCGCAGCGGCGGCGCTTTTCACGTCGTCGCGCTCGTCCTCAATCTCGCCGGTCGCGATCTTGCCGATCATCACGGCGAGGCCAATGGCGTCGGCGGGCCGCTTTTCTCCACGGGGTCCTTTAGGCATTACAGATCTATCTCTATTTTGGTCGCCAACTTGGCGATCGTCGCATCGAATGACTCTTGTATATCCACCAGCTCTATCTTGCTGGCGTCCGCGGCTCGGATGGCGTCTGCCGCTTCGCGGACAGATTTGGCACCCGAGACGCGGAAGATTGCGATACTGTCGAACTCGCCATCGTATGTCTGATGCCGGCCTTGGTTGAGCCGAGCTTGTGCTGCGGTCAGCGACTCAAAGATTTTGATATCGACCTTGCCATCGACCATAATGCGGACGCCATACATGCGCTGTCCTCCGTGCTTTCCGCTAAGCATATAGGCCCTTCGCGGCCGGATTGCCACCGGAGCGGGATTCAAAATTCAAACTGAGACACTACCGCGCATTGACATTGCTCGCGAGCTAAGTCATTTAATGCGCCCATTGGAATAGTTGCGCCTGCAACTGAACGGGTCGGCCAAGCGCCGGCCTTTTTTGTGGGCGATGCGCGGCGGCCAGAATGCTCACAAGCCCGCGTCAGCGGGTGCGCCCGGTAACAAGCCCGTCGGAAACGACTGCGGGAGTAGAGCCCCGCCCGCGCAATCACAGACATCGACGGAGGCGCAAGGGCAATGGGCAGACTGAAGGCCCTGAGGCCCACGCTGACCGCCCTGCCCTCTACACTGGCCTTCGCCCCGAAGGACGAACAGGAGCGCGACCTCTTCCGAGGCAAGCAGCATTGGCGCAAGTGGTATAGCACGGCACGGTGGAAGAAACTGCGGTGGGCCGTCCTCGTGCGGGACCGCTTCACCTGCCAGCGGTGCGGGAGGCTTGAGGGCAATACCGCCCTGCTCGTGGTGAACCATAAGCGGCCTCATCGAGGCGACGAACGGCTCTTCTGGAATGAAGACGGCCTAGAGACGGCGTGCAAGCCTTGTCATGACGGATTGGTGCAGAGGGAAGAGCGCGCGAGCGGGCTTTGATCTGCAATCCGAGTGCGACACCATGCGAAAAACGGCAGAAATCCGCCATTTTCGACCATCGCCTGTCTCCAATTGAAACAAAAGGGCGGGGGGACGTAATTTAATAACAATAATGCGCCCCTCCCACACCGGTCCGGCTTCCACAAAGAGATTTTTTCTTCGATCCGGAATTTCCGGGAGGCATTCGCAAATGGCAAAGAAACCTCAGGCGCCGAGATCGGGCGGTCGCCCCGAATATCGGCCGACCATTGAGGCGCGCCAGACAGTCGAGCAGATGCGGTTCGTCGGAGAATCGGAGGACGTGATTGCGCGCGCGCTCGGCATTTCGACGCCGACCCTTCGCAAGCATTTCAAGGAAGAATTGGCGGACGGCCATGCTCAGCGCCGTAAGGAGGTGATCGGCCTGCTGTTCGCCGCGGCGCGCGACAAGAACGTCTCCGCCATGAAGAAACTGGAAGAGATGGGTCGGGTCGCTGGGGCGGCCGAAGCGATTAAGCGCCGGGAAGCGCCAGCGCCAAAGCTTGGCAAAAAGGAACAGAAACGCGAGGCCGCCGAACAGGTGGGCGGCCGGTTCGCCACACCGTCTGGCCCCAAGCTGGTCGTCAACAACAAATGACGAAATGGTCCACCGCTTGCTTGGACTGGGAAAGTAGAATTGTAGAGGGGCGGTCGCTCGTCCCGTTCGAACCACTGTTTCCAGATGAGGCGGAAGCGGCACTGGAAGTTTTCAAATCGCTCCGCATGGTGGGCGTCAGTGGTAACCCGACGTTCGGCGAGGCCTGCGCGCCGTTCGTGTTCGATTTCGTCAGGGCCATCTTCGGTGCCTATGACGCCGAGAACGGTAAGCGGCTGATAAGCGAGTTTTTCCTTCTCATTTCCAAGAAGAATGGGAAGTCCACGATCGCCGCCGCGATCATGCTGACGGCCCTCATTCGCAACTGGCGCGAGATTGCCGAACTCATCATCCTGGCGCCGACCCAAAAGGTCGCGGGGAACAGCTTCAAACCCGCCGCCGCGATGGTGCGAGCCGACCCGGAACTGAGCGCCTTGCTCGATGTCGTGGATCACCAGCGGACGATCCGGCACCAGTTGACGAAAGCCGAACTAAAGGTCGTCGCCGCTGATACGAATACTGCGGCTGGTTCACAGGCCGGGTTCGTGCTGGTCGACGAACTCTGGTTGTTCGGCAAGCGCGCGAATGCGGACGACGTTCTCGAAGAGGCGACCGGTGGTCTGGCGTCGCGTCCCGAGGGATTTGTCGTATACCTGACGACGCACAGCAATGAACCTCCTGCCGGGGTGTTCAAGGAAAAGCTCGAATATTTCCGAGACGTGCGGGACGGCAAGATCAGCGATCCGCATAGTTTCGGAATGCTCTATGAGTGGCCCGAGGCGATGCTTGAGGCCGAAGCCTATCTGAAGCCGGAAAACTTCTATGTGACGAACCCGAACATCGGGCGGTCGGTTACGAAAGAGTTTATCCAAAGGAAGCTCGGCAAGGCGGCGAACGAGGAAGGCGCCGATATCGACGAAGAGACGGGCGAGGTTGAAACGAAACAAATCGTCCTCGCCAAATATCTGAACGTCGAAATCGGGCTCAACCTTCGCCGCGACCGATGGGCTGGCGCTCGATATTGGGAAAAGTCAGCCGATCCCACGCTGAAAACGATCAAGGATCTGATCGACCGCTGCGAGGTCATCGTCGTCGGCATCGACGGCGGCGGTCTCGACGATTTGCTCGGGCTGACCGCGATCGGCCGGGAGAAGGAAACGTCCCGCTGGCTGTCATGGTCGCACGCATGGGCGCACACCGACGTGCTCATTCGGCGGAAGGACATCGCGACGAAGTTGCGCGGGTTCGAGAAAGACGGCGACCTGACGATATGCCGCGACCCGACGCAGGACATCGTTGAGGTTGCCGAGATAGTTGAGCGGGTGAACGACGCGGGTCTGCTGCCCGAGACTGCCGGTGTCGGGGTGGACGCGGCCGGAATAGCGGCGATCGTCGAAGAACTGGGCAAGCTTGAACTCGGCGAGCAGTGCATCGTCGCGGTGCAGCAAGGCTACAAGCTCAACGGCGCTATTGCCGGGTCCGAGCGGAAACTGAAGGACGGCACGCTCGTCCACGCCGACCAGCCCTTGATGGACTGGTGCGTCAGCAACGCGAAAGTTGAGATGCGCGGAAGCGCGATGCTGATCACGAAACAGGCGGCCGGGCGGGCCAAGATCGACCCGCTCTCGGCGAAATTCAATGCGGTCATGCTGATGGCCCGCAACCCCGAGGCGCGAACTGCGCCGACCTACCAGCTTATCGTAATCTAGGAGAAATCCCTTGCAAAACAGGGCCTATTCCATCCTCTCGATCAAGTCGATCGACGAGGACCAGCGCATTATTGAAGGCATCGCCAGCACTCCCGCGCCGGATCGCATGGGAGATATCGTCAATCCGCTCGGCGCGAAGTTCACCCTCCCCTTGCCGTTCCTGTGGCAGCACAATCACAGCGAGCCGATTGGCCACGTCATCGAGGCGAAGGCCACAAAGGAAGGCATCTGGTTCCGCGCCAAGATTGCGAAGACCGATGAGCCGGGCAAACTCAAGGAATTGCTCGACTTCGCGTGGCAGTGCATCAAGCTCAAGCTGGTCGCTGCGGTGTCGATCGGCTTCAAGCCCGAAAAATATGCCTTCCTCAGCGAAGGCGGCGTCGAGTTCGACGAATGGGAATGGTTCGAGCTTAGTGCGGTGACGATTCCCGCGCAGAGCGAAGCCACCATCGACGCCGTGAAATCCATGGACGCGAAGTTTCGCAAAGCTGCAGGCGTCCCCGACCCCGAAATTCCGCAACCCGAAGCGCCCGCTCACCAGAGCAAATCCGTGCGCGTCGTGAAGCTGAACCAGCCAGTCGAAGGATCGACGGCGCCCTTCGTCGTGCGCGAGATCAAGCGCACCTGACCAATCGGACTTCCACGCCGTGAGGCGTCGAGTCCCTCAGATGGATTTTTCATCATGAACATTGCGGAACAGATTCGCGCCTTCGAAGAGAAGCGCGCGGCCCTCATTGCGGCCAACACCACCATCATGGAAAAGGCGGCCGAAGAAGGCTCGACGCTCGACGCCGAGCAGAAGGAAAGCTTCGACGGCAACGAAGCCGACATCGCCGAGATCGACGATCACCTGAAGCGCCTGCGCGCGATGGAAAAGGCAAACAAGTCCGCTGCGGTTCCCGCTGAAGGCCAGAGTGCCGAAGACGCCGCCACCTCGCGCGCCGACCACCGGATCGAGGTCAAGGCTCAGCCCAAGCTCGAAAAGGGCATCGCGTTCGCCCGCCTCGTCAAAAGCTTCGGCATCGCCAAGGGTTCGCTCGGCGGCGCGGTCAGTTTTGCGGCTGCCCGCTATGGCGATCAGTCGGAAACCGTGGCCGTGCTCAAGGGCATGGAAACCCGCGGCTTCGACAAGATCGAGAAGGCGGAAGTTCCCGCCGGCGCCAACATCTCGGGCAACTGGGCTGAGGCGCTGGTCGGAACGGAATCGTCCGCGTTCGCCGATTTCGTCGAGTTCCTGCGCCCCATGACGATCATTGGCCGGTTCGGCTCGGGCGGCATCCCGTCGCTGCGCCGGGTCCCGTTCCGCGTCCCGCTGATCACGCAGACCCTCCCCGGCGAAGGCCACTGGGTCGGTGAAGGCAAGCCGAAGCCGCTGACGAGTTTCGGCTTCAGCCGCACGACGCTCGATCCGCTGAAGGTCGCGAACATCGCGGTCCTGACAATGGAGATGGTGCGCGACAGCTCGCCGTCGGCCGAAGCGATCGTGCGCGACCAACTCGCGGAAGCACTGGCGCAGCGCCTCGACATCGACTTCATCAACCCCGCGAAGGACGTGGCTCCCGGTGTCTCGCCGGCCTCGATCACGTTCGGCGCGGACTCGATTGCTGCGGAAGGCAGCGGCGATGCGGACGATATCCGAGTCGACGTGCGGTCGTTGATGCAGAAGTTCGTCGATGCGAACAACCCGCTGTCGGCGGGTGTCTGGATCATGCCCGCTGGCCTGGCCCTGTCGCTGTCGATGATGGTCAATCCGCTCGGTCAGCCCGAGTTCCCCGGCCTGACCGCGAACGGCGGCACGTTCTTCGGTCTGCCGGTGATCACGTCGGAATATGCCGGCGCGAACTATCTGTCGGGCAGCATCGTCGTGCTGGTCAATGCATCCGACATCTACTTCGCGGATGAAGGCGGCGTTTCGGTCGATATGAGCCGCGAGGCGTCGCTCGAAATGCTGGACAGTTCGCTGCTGCAGAATGCCGTGGCCGACGTCAACGCGACGTCGCTCGTCAGCCTGTGGCAGACCAACAGCGTCGGCTTCCTCGCCGAGCGCACGGTAAATTGGGCACGTCGCCGTGCGACCGGCGTCACCTATCTGACCGGCGCCGCATGGGGTGGCCCGACCAACACCTGATGATGCGGGCGGCGGGCTTCGGCTCGCCGCCCCTTTTTTCGTGGAGCGAGAGTATGGCGCACAAGGATATGGTCGCTATCGGAGACTTTCGATACGGCACCCGCCGGCTGAGCGAGGGCGATATGATCCGCAAGGTCGAGGGCCCGCGCGCGCGCCTGCTCGAAGCCCTCGGGATGGCGAAGGTCGGCAAGCGACGTGCACGGCGCCCGCAGCTCGATCATGACGACAACGGCGTTGAAGGCGGCTCGCTCAAGCAAACCGGCGACGACCTTCCCGCCCTCCGCGCCGCCTATGAAGCGAAATTCGGCAAGCGCGTTTTCAACGGCTGGTCGGCAGAAGAAATACGCCGACGACTTGCAGAAGCGACGCCAAAGTCCTAAGATTTCTGCGGCTCGACGGGTGCTGGAAACACCGCGCCGAGCCTGACCACAAACCGACTTTCGAGGAGTCGATCATGGCTATCAATGATTCTATATGCGCCGTCGGCGACTGCATCAACCCGGCCTATTGCAAGGGTTATTGTCATAAGCATTATACCCGTCTGCATCGGCACGGGAGCACATCCAAGCGATCACGCAAACTTGGGCGCATTTGCTCCATCGAGGGCTGCGACAGAGCCCATTGCGCTCATGGCTACTGCACGATGCACTACGAACGGATGCGCCGCCACGGGTCACCAGACAGAGGCGGAACATTTCATGGCGAGCCCCTTGCCTTCCTGACCGAGAAGGTCCTGTCACACACAGGACCAGACTGTCTGCCGTGGCCTTACAATCGGCACGATGCTGGCTACGGAATGTTATGGGTCGATGGAAAGCCGACCCGAGTATCCCGCATAGTTTGCGAGCGGAAAAATGGACCCGAGCCATTTCCGGGCGCTCAAGCGGCCCATTTTTGCGGCAACGCGACGTGCGTAAATCCATCGCATCTGCGCTGGGCTACGAAGTCAGAGAATGAATTAGATAAAGTGAAGCACGGCACACATCATCGAGGCGAGCGTCACCATAATCGTTCGCTGACCGAAGAAGATGTCCGCCGCATTCGAAAACTCTGCCAGACGATGCTCCACCGTGAAGTGGCTAGTATGTTCGGCATTCATCGAATGACAGTTGGTAAAATCGCGCGACGAAAGAGGTGGGCATGGTTGGAAGATTAATGAGCGGCTGGCCTGCCGATGTCCTCAAAGCGAAGTTGGCCGGAGCCTGACATGGCCGACCTCACCTATGCCGTCGTTGGCGGTCCTCCCGATGATTGGCACGGCCTCAGCGTGTTCGACGCGGACGGCAACGAGATCAAGGATGTCGTCGAAGTCAACGCGGCCGAAGGCTGGCTGATCCGCCATCGCCGCAATGCTGAGGGCAACGTCTTTGTCGAAGGCGATGAAGTGGCCAAGGAGCGCATCACCGGCACGTTCACGATCAAGCGACCGAGTGAGGTCTGACATGGCCCGCGCCGTCGGCATTCTCCGCCTCGATCACCGGGGCTTGGACCAATGCCTTGCGACCTTTGCCAGCGTCTCGGAATCCGCCGCACACGCCCACGCTGAACTGATCGAACTCGACTTTGCCGACGGCGCCATCTGCTTTGAGGGGATGCCGCTGGTCAGCATGGGCGAGCCTCGCATCGAGGACTGGACGGTCATCTGCGAGGTCAAGCCGACCGCCGCGATGATCCTGTTCGCTGCGTGGTTTATGAATGCCCTGCCCGCGCGTGCGACGGTGACTTGGAAGGACGGTTGGCCGCTTTTCTACTGCCCGCCGAATGATGACCGGGATGGCGAGGATGATCCGACGCCGCTGGTTCCTGACGAATTGGTGCTGGCGTGAGGTGTCTCGAAATCGGCCCCGGCGCTGAGCGTTTGCCGGGCTTCGAGACGTTCAACATCGCATCGGGGCCGTTCACCGATCACGTCGGCGATGCGCGCCGTCTGCCTTTCAAGGATGGCACTTTCGCCGAAGTCTATTCCTCGCACTGCATCGAACATATCGAATGGTTCGACGTTGAGGCGACGATTGCCGAATGGGCGCGGGTAATCGCACCGGGTGGCTGGCTTGAGGTTCACACGGTTGATTCCACCTCGCTCATGCGTGCGATGCTCGAATGGGAGGAAACGGGCGAGACCAGCCGGACGGCAGGGGCGTGGAAGCGCGAGCTGCACAAGGATCACCCCTTCGTCGCCGCGGCGGGGCGCATCCTTTGCTACGCCAAGCGCAGCGACAAGGGCGCCAACATGCACCGGGCGATCCTGACGCCGCGGTATCTGCGCGAATGCTTCGAACGGGCCGGGCTGGTCGACCTTGAAACGGTCGCGGAGCCGAAGGGCGCGAAGAAGCACAAGGGCATCAATATGGGTCTGCGGGGGAGGAAATGCTGAGCATCCGCACCCTGTCCGATATGGCGCGGATCATCACCGCGAACCTGCATCGGATTGACCGCACGGCATATGACTGCATCGTCGGCGTGCCTCGCTCGGGCATGATCCCGGCGAGCATCATCGCGACGCAACTGCAAATGCCGCTCGCTGACGTTGAGGGATATGGGCGGGGCATCGTTCACGGCCGCTCTGGGCGCCCGGTGGCGGCTGGCAAGCGCATCCTGCTGGTCGATGATAGCTGCAACAAGGGCGGCGCGTTCAAGCGCGCTGTGGGGCTGCTGCCGAAGGGAACGAAGGCAACCCGCCTCGCGATCTTCGGCCCCTACCAGGTCGAGCCGGAATCGGTCTGCGATATGTGGTTCGAGGTCGTCCACGGCCCGCGGATATTCGCGTGGAACTGGACGAAGCATATCCGCCTGCCGCGTTGGGGTTTCGACATGGACGGGGTTCTATGCCGCGACAACACGAAGGCCGAGAATGACGATGGGCCGCGCTACGCCGACTTTCTGGCGAACGCCGAACCGCTGTTCATCCCGCAGCGTGCGATCGGGCACATCATCACCGGACGCGCAGAGAAATATCGGCCGCAAACCGAGGCATGGCTAGCGCGGCACGGGATACAGTTTGAGAGCCTGACCATGACCCCTTGGGCGACCAAGGGCGAGCGCATGGAAGCGATGCGCGCAGCGGGCGGGCGCGGCGCGTGGAAGGCTGGGCACGCGGAAAGGCTGGGGGTCGAGATGTTTATCGAAAGTTGCCCGAAACAGGCGGGCATCATCGCGCGCGAGGCTGGCATCCCGGTCTTTTGCACGCTGTCGCAGGACGCTATTTTCCCATGCTGACCGTCGCGCAGGAGAACGCGCTGCTGCTTGACGAGGCGCTGAAACGCTCGATCGGGGCCACGCGCGATCGTGACCTGGCCGCGCTCTATGAATGGATCCGCCAGAATTATGACACGGCCGCCTATGCGAAGGTGCAGGCCGACTATCGGGGCCAGATCGATCCCAAGTTCGTGGCCGTCTGCGAGCGCGTGCGCAAACTGCTCCCCGTTGCCCGCTGGCTCGGCTGGCACAAGGCGAAGAGCCTGCGCACGCTCGATCTGGGCTCGGGCGCCGGGCATATGGGTCTCATCGCCAATTATTACGGGCACAGCGCCGAAGGGCTGGACTGTTATGCGCTCTATGACGGCCTGCGCGCATTCTGGCGTCAACCGGCGATCGATCACCGGATCGAGGCGGGGCAACCCCTGCCAGTCGGGCGCTATCATTCGATCACGTCCATCCTGACCAACTATGGCCGCGACTGGTCGATCGGCGCGTGGGATGAATTTATCGGCCGCATCCTTGCTGACCATCTCGAACCCGGTGGCGAATTCGTGATCAGCTTCCCCGGCGATCCGAACCTGCCGGCGCGGCTGCACCTTCGCAAACGGGCCTCGCGAATCGAGGGCCGACATATGTTTTTCAGGCGGGAGAATGCGCGGTGACGATCATCTCGCTGGTGATGCCCTATTATCGCAACCCAGGGCAACTTTCCCTGCAATACGCCGAGATGACGCGCTGGACGAAGATGGCCAAGGCGCAGATCGAGGTCATCATCGTCGACGATGGCTCGCCCGAACCCGCGATCGACGTTGAGCGGCCCGAGGGGCTGCCGGCGCTCCGCATCTATCGGGTGCTGGAGGATCGGCCTTGGTTCCAAAATGGCGCGCGAAACATCGCGGCGCATGAGGCCAAGGGCACTTGGTTAATCTCGACCGACATTGACCATGTGCTGACGGCTGAGAACGCGGACGCGCTGCTGAAGCGAATGCACCGGCTCGATCCTGAGACGGCCTATATGCTGCACCGCGTGGAAGCGGACACCGGCCTGCCGACGCTCAACTCCAATGGCCAGCGCAAGCCGCACCCCAACAGCTTCGTGATGACCCGCGACATGTATTGGCGGCTGGGCGGCTATGACGAGTGGTTCACCGGAATTTACGGGACGGACAGCATGTGGCGCGCCCGCCTCTATGCCGTCGCCAAGCAGGGGTTCCTGAAGCACGTCGCACTGACGCGCTATTGGCGCGACCTTGTTCCGGACGCATCGACCACGACGCTGCCGCGGAAGGAGGGGCGCGTTCCCGGCGAGAAAGAGGCAATCGCTTTGGCGAAAAAGGCGGCGGGCAAGGAGGATGAAATCCTGTCCCTGTCGGCTGAATACGAAAGGGCGCTGTGATGGAGCGTTGGCTGCCGGTCGTTGGCTATGAGGGCCATTATGAGGTGTCGGACCTTGGGCGAGTGCGGAGCATCGCCCGCGTAATAACACGAACGATGCGAGATGGTTCGGTTCAGCATCAGCGCCAGCCTGAAAAGATCATGAGGCAGTCAACGCATGGCGACCAATGGTATGCCCGCGTCACGCTTTGCGTCGATTACCAAAGAAAGACGATTTCGGTTCACACTCTGGTCTTGGAGGCGTTCGTCGGCCCGGCGCCGGATGGGATGGAGTGCAGGCACCTAGATGGGAACTTGTTAAACGCCCGGCTTGAGAATCTGGAGTGGGGGACGCATCTCGAGAACGAAAACGATAAAGATGTCCACGGGACGCGAGTGTTCGGATCGCGCATCGGGACATCCGTTCTCAATGAACGCTCGATAAAATATATTCGCGCCCAGTATGCTCGCGGCAAAAAGCAGCGGCATTTGGCTTCGATGTTCAGCGTGAGCCCTGCAACAATTAACCGTGTCGTGCATCGGCAATGCTGGAAGCGTGTCGCGTGATTTCGATCATCTTCTGGCTGTGGAAACAGGAAAAGACCCGCACCCTCTACACGGCAAACCATGTGAACATCGCTGCCGCGATGGTGCGCCGCAACCTCTCGATGCCGCACCGCATCGCCTGCGTCACAGACATGCCGGAGGGGATCGACCGGAGTGTCGAGATCATCACCCCGCCGGGTGATTTTCTGGACATCGCCAACCCGCGTTGGACCAACGGGCGCCCGCAGTGCTACCGGCGCTTGTCGATGTTCCGCAGGGATGCGGCTGGGATATTTGGCGAGCGGTTCGTAAGCATGGATTTAGATGCGGTCATCGGTGGCCCGCTCGATCCGCTGTTCGACCGGGATGATGACCTTGTGCTGTTCAAGGGTACGGTGCGCGGACGTCCATACAACGGATCGATGCTCCTGATGACGGCGGGCTGTCGGCCGCAGGTTTACGAGGATTTCAATCAGGAAGCCGCGCTGGAATCGGGTCGCCTGTTTTGCGGGTCCGATCAAGCTTGGTTGATGCATAAGCTCGGGCCGGATGAGAAAGTCTGGGACGAGCGCGACGGGGTTTACTGGTTCGGTGGGGCTTACAATCGCCGTCGAATGGTTCCGCCGCGCGTCCTGTTCTTCCCCGGCTCGCTCAAGCCTTGGGACGCCGCGAAGGTCGATCGCTTTACGCGCGATCACTACCGCATGGATATGATGGAGGCCGCATGAAAATCCTCGGCTTCGACATCACGCGCACGAAGGCCGCACTGTCCCCGCCGGACAATCGCGGCTGGTATCGCATCCTCGAATCTTTCGGAGGGGCGTGGCAGCGGAACGTGGAGGTCAACCACGAATCGGTGCTGGCCAATTCGGCGGTTTTCGCGTGCATGACGTTGATCGCATCCGACATTGCCAAGCTGCGCGTGAAACTCGTCCAGCAGACGAAGGACGGCATCTGGGAAGAAACGTCCCGCCCGGCATATTCGCCGGTGCTGCGGAAGCCGAACCATTTCCAGACGCGCATCCAGTTTTTCGAAAGCTGGGTGCTGTCGAAATTGAGCCGGGGAAACACTTACGTCCTGAAAAAGCGGGATAACCGGCGCGTCGTCGTCGGCTTGTATGTCCTCGATCCGAACCGCACGAAGCCGATGATCGCGCCGAACGGCGACATCTATTACCAACTCTCGACCGACAACATCGCGGGCATCGAAGAGAGCCAGGTGATGGTTCCGGCGTCGGAGATCATCCACGACAGGTTCAATTGCATGTTCCACCCGCTCGTGGGTCTTTCGCCGATCTTCGCCAGTGGCCTCGCCGCGACGCAGGGTCTCAAAATTCAGGAAAACAGCACCAATTTCTTCGCGAATGCGTCGAAGCCGGGTGGCCTGTTGATCGCGCCGGGACGGATTGACCCCGACAACGCGGCTCGCCTGAAGGAAACTTGGGAGACCAATTACACCGGCAAGAACGCTGGCCGAATTGCGGTCTTGGGCGATGGCATGTCCTTCACGCCGCTGACCGTCGACCCGATCGATTCCCAGATGATCGAGCAGCTCAAGTGGACTGCCGAGGTCATTTGCTCGACATTTCACGTCCCTTCATTTCTGGTCGGCGTCGGGCAAGAGCCAGCGGCGGGCGGCGTTCAGGACCGGACGCTTCGCTATTATACGCAGGCATTGCAGGTCCACATCGAGGCCATCGAAATCCTGTTGGACGAAGGGCTTGGGACCGGCGAAAAGCTTGGGACCGAATTCGATCTGGACACCCTGCTTCGCATGGACGGCGCGAGCCAGATGGAGATGCTGAAAAACTCGGCGGGCATTCTGTCGCCGAACGAGCAGCGCGCCAAACTGGACAAGCCGAAGGTCGAGGGCGGCGAAAGCCCCATGGTCCAACAGCAGAACTATAGCCTCTCGGCTCTGGCCAAGCGCGATGCGAAGGACGACCCGTTCGCCAAGGATGCTGCACCCGCAGCCCCGACGCCCGCCAACGAAAACGAGCCGACCGATGCAGAGCGTGCCGCCGCGCGCGCGGGCCAACGAGCGCTACTGCGCGAAAAGACCATGGAGCGTTTGAATGCTTGACCTCGACGACATCGCCGACGTCGTTTCGAGCGCCGTCAAGGCCGCGACTGCACCGTTGATCGCGCGCAATGCCGAATTGGAAGCCGGTAATGCCGCACTCGAAAAGCGCCTTGCGGCCCTAGAAGCCCGCGAACTGCCGAGCGTCGCCGGACTGGCCAGCGTTGATACCGTGCGCGAACTGCCGAACCTTGAGGGCTATGTGACCGACGAAAGCGTTAAGACCCTCGTCACCGACGCCGTTTCAGCCGCCATTGCCGAAATCCCGGCCCCACTGGATGGAAAGAGCGTCGAACCGGAACAAGTGCAGGCGATGGTCGATAAGGCCGTGGCGGCGCTCCCCGAACCCAAGCGAGGCGAAAAGGGACTTGGCATCAAAGACCTCCTGATCGACCGCGAGGGCCAGTTGGTCGCCACGTTCGAGGACGGCAGCACGAAGGCGCTGGGCCGGGTCGTCGGCAAGGACGCGGAACCGCTGCCAGTCGATCCCGAGCAGCTTGCCGGTGTCGTGCGCGCGGAGGTCGAGAAGGCCGTCGCTGCCCTGCCCGCTCCCGAGCCTATCATGGTCGAACCCCGCGAAGTCGATATGGATGCCTTGCGCGAGATCGTCGACGAGCTGGCGCAACAGTCGGTGAGCGAGCAGCTTCCCGATGCGATCAAGGGAATCCCGGTTCCCGAAGCGCCTGCCCCCATTGAGCCGGACATGGAGGCGATCGGCAAGATGATCGCGGATGGCGTAGCGAAAGCGGTCGGCGAATTGCCCGAGCCGAAGAAGGGTGACGATGGCGTTGGCGTCGCTGGCGCATTGATCGACAAGGAAGGCCATCTGGTCCTGACGACGAGCGACGGGCGGACGCATGACCTTGGGCTTGTCGTGGGCAAGGACGGAAAACCCGGCGAGACCTTCACCCTCGACGATTTCGACATCGAACAGACCGATGAGCGGACGCTGGAATTCAAATTCCTCAACGGCAACATGATGCACAGTTTCGAGCTGGAATTCCCCGTCCCGATCTTCCGCGAGGCCTATAAGGAAGGCCGGGAATATCGAAAGGGCGACATGGTTGTCTGGGGCGGCAGTCTCTGGGCAGCCACGAAGGACACAGGCGCGAAGCCCGACACGCCCGACAGCGGCTGGATGATCGCTGCGCGCCGCGGTCGTGATGCGAAGCCACCGAAATGAGCGTTTCCCTTCAGATGGCGAAGGACCAGATCAGGGTCCGCCACAATGACGAGGACGCGCTTATCATGGGCTATGTTGTCGCATCGCTGGCATGGCTGGAGCGATACTGCGGCGACAACTACGATGTCTACGCGCCCGAACTTGATCAGGCGCAGCTTCTGCTGATCGCGCATTGGTATGAAAACCGTTCGACCGTGGATTCGGGTAACGTCATCCCGCGCGAAATCCCCTTCGCCGTTGAGGCGCTGGCCGGGCCGTTCCGGCTGCCGACGATCGCATGACGACGGCCGGGCGGAGGGATAACCTCGTCACCCTGCAACGCTATGCGGCGACGCAGGACGAATATGGCGAGGAAATCCAGACGTGGACCGATCTCGGCAAGGAATGGGCTGCAACCTTCTACGGCAACGGAACCGAACGCCGCGAAGCCGCAAAGGAACAGGGCGAGCAAGCGGCGACGTTCAATGTCCGCTCCAATGCGTTGACGCGCGGGCTGATGATCCGCGACCGCATCGTGTTCGACGGTGACAATTGGGATATTGTGTCGACCAGCCCGATCAGGCGCGCCGAGATCGACCTTGTAGCGAAGCGATCGACCTGATGGCCCGCGAAACGTTCAAGATGACCGGCTTCCGAGAACTAGAGCGAGCACTTGCTGAAGACCTCCCACGCGCGACGGCGCGCAATGTCCTACGCCGGACAGCGACAAAGTCGATGGAGCGCATCCGAACGAAGATGGAGCAATTGGCGCCGAAGGACGAAGGCGACCTTGCCGGCAGCATGAAGACGCAGAATGTCACGGCCAAGCGCGCGCGCGGATCGGTGCGCTTCGATCGGTCGTCCGGCGTTCAGGTGATGACCGGCCCCGCGCCCGAGGGTCAGTTGAACCGTTCGAACGCAGGCTGGCAGGAAGAGGGCACGGTCGAAATGTCGCCGAACCCTTATGCCCGCCCCGCCGCTGACAGCGAGGGCGAGGCCGTCATCAAAGAGGTTCGCGACACGCTGGCCGACGAAGTGAACAAGGCGAAGGCGCGCATTGCGCGGAAGGCTGCGAAGGGGCGCTGACATGGCCGACTTCGCAACCGCCTTCCATGACCGAGTGATTGGGAATGGGGCGGTTGCGGCTGACCTTGGAACGCAACTCTATGGGGGCGTTGTGGGGCAAAAGGCCGTCCTCCCATATGCGCGATACCACATCATCAGCGATCCGCGCCCGGAGCACTTGAAAGGTTATCAAGGATCGCGGCGCACTCGGATTCAGGTCAGCATTTTCGCCAAATCCTTCGGGGACGCGAAGCGGATCGGATCGAACATAGTGAAGGCCCTCGACGCGCCATGGTCGGCAACAGGTGGCCGGGTCGGCAGGGTCAAATGCGAAGGCCCGCGCGAGGGGCAAGGCGACGACACGCCGAACGGCTTCATCCATCACCAGATCGTCGAAGCGATCATGGAGCACACCTTCGCAGATTAGAATTCGCGCCAGCTTGGACCGGCTGGCCGTGCAGGCTTCAGGTCCGTTCGTTCAACCCGAGATTCCGCGTCGTGATGGCGCCGAGTCCCAGACCCTTCGGGGCAAGATGGATTTTTCAACATGGCAGAAACTGGCGATGCGTCCCTTGGTTACATGGGCGAAATGTGGCTTCACGACGGCGACGCGCTCTACGAGCTCGTGCAGGTCAAGGAGTTCGACGTTCCTTCCGGCGGCACGCGCGAACAGGTCGAAAAGACCCACCTCAAATCGCCCGATTGGCGGCGCGAATATCTGAGCGGCTTCTACGAAGACAGCGACTTCGAAGTCCTCCTCAACTTCCGCCCGCTGTCCGACACCGACGTCCTGCTCGAAGACGCGCTCAAGAAAGCCGACGTGCGCGCGTTCAAGGCGGTGCTGCCCGAAAACGGCGAGCCCGTCGCGCAGATCGAAGGCACCGCGAAATGCACCGGCTATTCGCGCGGCCGGGTGACCCCCGACGGCGTGATGGAGGCGACGGCGACTTTCCGCATCGTCACCGTCGAAGACATCGAGGTCTACACCTCATGACGGCGCAAAATCCCATGAAAGGCGAAACCGCCCTGAAGCTGAGTGATGGGCGCGAGTTCACACTCGTATCCGGCTTCAGGGCGTTCGTTATCGCCGAGAAGAACTACGGCGCGCCGATCGACAAGGTGCAGGAAGATGCTCAAGCGGGCTACCTGGGCGCGGGCGTTACCATCTTCCATGCCATGCTGGCTGTGAGGCATCCCGAAATCTCGATCGACGAGGCCGGGGAAATTCTGGTCGCGGAACGCGAAGCCGTGCTGGTGGCGATCAGCGAGGCCGCAGCCAATGGCGCGCCAAAAGCGAAGGCGGAGGGTAGGAAGCCGGGAAACGGAGCATCGGCTGGGACGAGTTCTGGTCGCAGTGGTGCGAAGCCGGCCTCGATCCGGAAACCTTCTGGGACCAAACGCTCCGCACCTTCGAGATAATCGTTGCCAGCAGGCTTAAGGCCGCGCGGGAAATGGCCGTCTCGACAGGTTACCACGCCGCCGTTTTTGCGGGCCAGCGCCGCCTCAAGCCGCTCGCCGAATATCTGCAAACACCATCGGAAAAGCGGCGTGACGGCGTTCGCAAGATGATCGCCATGGCGAAGTCCAAGATGAAGAAGAAGGAATAAGCGATGGCAGGAATGGCCGACGTCATTGCCAGACTTTCGGTTTTCTTGGGCCTGGACGTAGCCGCCTTCGAAAAGGGCGCCGACGTTTCGGAAAAACGTCTCAAGAAGATGGAGCGCGAGTTTGAAAGCTCGGGCAAGAAGCTTCAGGCTCTCGGCAAGAAACTGACCATCGCCATCTCGGCCCCGGTGGCGGCCGCCGGGGTCGCCGTCGTGAAGATGGCGGGCGACTTCGAACAGTCGATGATCAACCTTCGGATATCGTCGCAGGCCACATCGGGCGAGTTGAAGGAGATGAGCGAACTTGCCCTGAAGTTGGGCAAGGATACGATATTCGGCGCAAGCGACGCCGCCAACGCGATGGACGAACTGGCGAAGTCCGGCCTGTCGGCGAGAGACATTCTCGACGGCGCAGCGGAAGCGGCGGTAAATCTCGCTAGTGCAACGGGATCGGAATTGTCGCCCGCCGCGAATGCGATCACCGACACGATGAACCAGTTTCATCTGGCGACTTCGCAGTTGCCCGATGCCGTCAACCAGATCACCGGGGCGGTCAATCAGTCGAAGCTGGACTTTGCCGACTACGCACTTGCCATCGGTCAAGCCGGGGGTGTGGCGGGCGGTCTCGGCGTCGAATTTACCGACTTCAACACTGTCCTTGCCGCCACCTCGTCGCTGTTCGCCAGCGGCTCGGATGCGGGCACGTCCTACAAGACCTTCCTGACCTCGCTGAGCGGCAACAGCAAACAGGCAAAAGAGGCAATCGCCGCGTTCGGCCTGCAATTCTACGACTCAAACGGCGGCCTTCGTTCGATGGCCGAAATCGCGGAGGAATTGCGGACCAAACTGGCCGGGCTGAACGACGAAGCAAAGACCGAGGTGCTGAAGACAATCTTCGGCACCGACGCGATGCGAACGGCGATCGGGTTGATGAACCAAGGCGCCGACGGTCTCAATCGGATCGCCGAAGCGATACGAAAGACGGACGCCGCTGCTCAGGCGCAGGAGCGGCTCGAGGGATTCTACGGCCAGCTCGAGAACCTGAAAGGCGCCATTGAAACGCTGGCCATCCGCGTTGGGCAGAGCGGCGTGCTGGAAGTCGTGACGGCGCTTGTGACGCACATTGGCGACCTGATCGACTGGCTGTCCGAAGCGAGTCCAACGGTCCTCCGTTTCACCGCTCTTATTGCGGGCATCGCAGCGGTCGTTGGCCCGACTATCTATGCCATAGGCCTGATACGAGCATCCCTCGCGCCGCTGTATGTCCTCATCAGAACACAGCTCGTCCCGGCACTCACGCTGCTCAAGCTTGAGATTGCCGCGCTGGCGGTCGCCGGTGGCCCGGCTGCTGTGGCAATGCGATTGCTTACAGTGGCGTTCCGAGGGCTGCTGGTCGCGACTGGCGTTGGAGCGGCCATAGTCGCCCTAACGACTGTGCTTGATTACCTCATCTTCGGCACGAAAAATGCTGCCCAAGCTACGGAAGAACTCAACCGTCAGGCCGAAGCGGCTGAGGCGAACCTCAATTCCTATGTCGAAAGACTAAAGGCGGCGGGCGTCTCGACGGATGAACTTGGTCGGATCAGCGCTATCGCTTCGGGGAAAGTCGACAAGCTGTCCGACAGTTACAATCGGGCGAGTGTCGAAGCCCACAGAATGGCGACCAACGCAAGCCTCGCAACGATCGAGATACTGAAGCAACAGGCGGCAATCTCATCGTCATCCAAAGCGAGGCAAGCCCAATTCGAGCGAGACTTAAGTTTCGCGCGCGGTGCCGATCCTGACAATCGCTCACGCGTGCCCAATCGCACTCAGCGAGTCGACAAGCAGGTCGAGGCCAATCTCTTGGCAGCAATTGAGGCAGAAAAGCGAATTCAGCGGACCGCCGATGCCACTCAAGAGGCCGTAAAACTGGCGCAAGGCGCGGGAATTGGCCTTCAAGGTTCCGGCACTTCTGGCACCCCCCAAGCGCCAGCAGATGGTGGCAGCGACAGCAACGGCTCCGGTCGCAGCAGCAGCGCGAGCGGTGAAGACCCGCTCGATGCAAAATACCGCACCGAACAAGACATGCGCGCCCTCACGATCGAGGAACTGCGGGCGCGCGAACAGTTGGCTGCGACAGCCGAAGACCGCGCGCTGATCCAGAATGAAATCTTGGCGCTGGAACGGACGGGACGAGAGGCCGAGGTAGCCGAAGCGGTTCGCAAGAAGGAGATTACCGCCGCCGAGGCGAAGGAACGGCTTGCGATTATCAAGTCCCTGTACGGCCAATCCGTCGCCGAAGACGAATCCGGTGACATCATCGTCGAAAAGCAGAAGTCTCTCTATGGCGAGTTGCAGGCGAGAGAGCAGGCCCGCGATGCCGAGCAGGACCGGGCGACGGTCGCGCAGGCTGAATATGACATTGCGAGACGCGCCCTTGACCACGCCTATGATTTCGCGCTGACCCAAGGCGAGCGCCGCGAACTCGCTCTTCAGATGCTGGAACTCGAAGAGCGCCACCAGCGCGCAATACTCGATGGCATCTTGGCGACGGAAGCCGTTGGAAGCGCCCGGTGGCAGGAAGCGAAGCTTCTGAGGGACGCGCTCGACCAGCAATTCGCCGACCGTCGCGATGCCGCCATGCGCGACACAGAATCCCCGATGGAAAGGTATCGGCGCGAAATCGACCTGACCGCAGCGCAAATGAACGAGGCTTTCGAGGATATTCAGGTCCGTGGTCTGCAATCTCTCAACGACCAGCTTGCCGATGCGATCGTCAATTTCAAGTCGCTCGGCGATGTCGTGAAGAATGTGTTCAAGCAGATGCTGGCGGATATCCTTCGCTTGCAGCTTCAGAAGAACCTGATCGAACCTATCGTCAATTTCCTTGGCAATCTGGGCGGCGGCAAGGGCACCGTCTTCCTCCCCACGGGCTCGCACGAAAGCAGCCATATTCCCGGCTTTGCACGCGGGACCAGTTTCGCACCAGGCGGACTGTCCCTTGTCGGCGAGCGCGGGCCGGAACTGGTCAACCTCCCGCGCGGGGCGAGGGTCACTCCGAACAACGACCTACGCAGTATGGGCGGAGGGATCGCAACCATCGTCCCTTCGCCTTATTTCGATGTCGTCGTGGATGGTCGCGTCATGAGGGCAGCTCCCGGCATCGCTCAGGCCGGTGCGGTCGGCGGTGAAGCGCGCGTTCGCCAATCGGCAACGCGGAGGCTCGCGTGATCGAATTGCCCGATGGCGTTGTGCCGAACTACGTCAAGCCGACATTGATCGACTTCGGCGGCGTGCTTCGTCCTCCCCTTGGCGGGCCGATCCAGCGCATCAACCGGTTGGGCAACCGCTATCGCGTGGACGTTGGCCTGCCCCCGATCGAGAACCACGATCTTGGCCGTGTCGTCGTCTCCCGGCTGTTGCGGGCCAAGACCGAGGGACTGCGGATCGAATGGCAACTCGTCGGCGTCGATCAAGGCTCACCGGGCTTTCCGGTCGTTGACGGGCCCGACCAGGCCGGGGCCGCGATCCAGTTGAAGGGCATCCGGACGGGCTATGGCGCCAGCGAGGGATATTGGCTGTCGATCGAAAGCGGCGGGCAGCATTATCTCTACTGCACCACAGCCCCGGCGAAGGAGGACGGGAGCGGCGGGATTGAACTCGGGCTTGTTCCGCACCTTCGCGTGTCTCCCGGCGACGAGGACGCCGTTCATTTGCAGAAACCGATGATCGAAGGGCTGGTCGTCGGCGACGAATGGTCGTGGGACTACAGCCTTGAACATCACGTCGGCATTCAGTTTTCGATCGAGGAAGCCGCATGATTCTCTACGCCCGCACCATCCAGCCGAATTATCCGGTGTCCTCAGAGCATGGCGTTGTCAAAATTCAACGCCATTCGGCATTGCTGAGCAATGGATTGGTCATGGACCTGCCCGCTGGCGAGGTTCCATCGAAAGGCGGTTTTCTGACCTTTTCTCCGGATGATGGCTACAAGGTCGAGGCGGGCCCGACCGAAAATACCATCGGGCTGGGCTGGGTTCGCTAGGCCATGGACATCGCAACGCTGGCTAGGCCTCGTGAAGATCGAGTTGCCGGATGCGACCTTGCGCCTGTGCGACGGGGCATTCGTGAAGTGGGACGCGGAAACCTTCACAGCGAGCGATGCGGATTTCGGTGCGATCGGCGCCATGCAATCGGTCGAGGAAGGCGTAGGTGACGAGCTTCCCGCTCTGCAAATGACGTTCCTGCCCAATTCGACGGCTGCCGCGGCGGACCTGTCGCAGCCCGAGTTTCAGGGGTGCCGCGTCCGCATGTGGATCGCCGAAGTCGATTTGGAGACAAACGAGGTCTCCGGCGCGCCGTCGCTGGAATTTGACGGTCAGGTCGACAGCACCGTTCTGATCATCGACGTGGGCTCGCGCGAACTGGATATGTCCATCGTGCCGAAAGCAGAGCGGCTTTTCCTGATCAACGAAGGCAACACGCTCAGCCCGCGGTTTCACAAGTCGCTGTTCGTCGGCGAACTCGGCGAAGACAATGCGACAGGGGTCGGCGTCGGCGTGGCGTGGGGCACCGCCCTGCCCGCCCAGACTTATGGGACGGGCTTTTCCAACGGAGGCGTGGGCAATGGCGGTGGGGGCAGCCGGACATGGCTGGACGCGCTGCGATGAACCTTGCTGAGCGCGCCGCCGCAACGCAGGCGACCTGGGAAAAATACAAGGGGCAGCCTCACGATTGGAAGGGGCCAACATGCGCTCACGTCCTTCGATCGCACCTTCGTGCAATGGGGTACAAACCACCTAAAATGCCACAGTTTCAGTCGCCGGTCGGCGCAAGGCGCGCACTGAAGCAAATGGGAGCAGACGACCTGTTGAGCTTGATGCCCGTTCTCGGGCTGCTGGAAATCAAGGTGGCAGAGATGATCGTCGGGGACATCGCAATCCTGCCCGGAGACGAAGGATTCGACGCGCTCACTATCTGCGCGGGCAACAAATTCATAGGGTTTCACGAAGAGAGCGACGGCTTCACGGCAATGGAAATCACTCGTTCTGCGGTCAAGGGGGCGTTTCGGGTATGAGCAAGGTGCTCAAGGTCGTCTCGGCGATTGCCGGGGTCGTCGCCCTTGTCCCATCTCCGATCCAGCCCTTTGCGGCTAAGCATTGCGGCTGTCGCAAGTATTGGCGCCCAACTCACTGCCAAGAAGCCACCCGCCCAAGGCAGCGTCAACAACGTCACGATCGACCCGAACGCAGCATCGCCCTGCATCATCGGACGGACCTATTACGGCGGCGTCCTGCGCCACGATGTCGGTTACGGCGGCAAGGTCGGCAAGGTACAGAATCCCTATCGCGGGATGGTGATCGACTATTCGGTGTGCGGCCCTCTTGAAGGGCTGGTGTCGATGCACGCCGACTTCGTGACTGTGGGTTTCAGCGGCTCGGCTGCGACCGGCTATTATTCGACCTTCATGTACCGGGATTACCAGCTCGGGGACACGCCGGAATCCGCCGCGCTGTCTCCGCAATGGGGCGGAATGCCCGGCTGGGGATCGTCCCACAAACTCAGCGGCAAGGCGGCTATCCTATGGTCGCTGAAGTTCGACAAGGACGGAAAGGTCTATACTTCCGGCGTTCCGCAACTCGGGGCCGTCTGGGATGGCGTGAAGGTCTATGACCCACGTCTCGACGACACTTACGACGGAGGTTCTGGAAGCCACCGCAGCGACGACCGGACGACGTGGGAATTCAGCGAATGGCCCGACGACCACGCCCTGACCTACGCGATCGGTCACTGGTTTTCGGGCAAGAAGATGTTCGGCATCGGCCTGCCGATCGACAGCATCGACGTCGACGCCTTTGTGGCTTGGGGCAATGTCTGCCGCACCAACGGCTGGAAGGTCGGCGGGGTCATATTCGAGCCGGGCGACCGCTGGGCGAACCTGAAGCGCATCATGGCGGCAGGGTCCGCAGAGCCCATCTTCTCCGGGGGAATGCTTTCGGTCAAATATGACGCTCCCCGCGTGTCGCTGGTTACGATCACGCCCGACGATTATGCCGACGGGGCCTACAGGACGCCGGGGATGCAGACATGGCGGGAGCGTCTGAACACGATCATCCCGAAATATCGCTCGCCCGATCACAAATGGGAATATGTCGAGAGCGACGCGATCACCTCATCTACCTATCTCGACGAGGACGGCGAAGAGAAGATCGACACCTATCAAATCGACCTTTGCCAGGAGAAGGATCAGGCTGCGCAACTCGCGGCTTACAAGCTGGTCAACGGGCGCGAGATGTTCCCGATCGAGCGCAACCTCAAACCCGAGTTCAGGTTCTACAGACCCGGCGACATGGTGACGATCAACGATCCGGAGGGAGGACTGATCGAGCAGGATTGCGTCATCGTGCGCCGCTCTGTGGACCCGCAGACACTAGCCGTGCGCTGGGTGCTGACGAGCGAGACGATTGGCAAGCATGAATTCGCATTGGGCAAGACCGGGACGGCACCTCCGACACCGACGCTGCTGGACCCTGCCGACAGGGACGCCGCCGCCAATATCAACAACGAGGTGAGCGGTGCCCGCAGGCTGGTTTCGCAGTCGGTGGTCTATCCGATCACCAGCGACGACGACAGCATCACGATCAGCGCGTTTGTCGGCGTGATCAACGACGGCAGGTCGATCAGCTTCCCATCGGATAGCGTGACCGGCCTCGCAAACGGCACGGAATACGCATTGCTCTGGCACATCGCCGACGAAGAATACTCGGCGGTCGAATATCCGGCTGAGACCGAAATGGCCGACGCGTCATTCGTGTTTCTCGGCTGGGTTTCGACTTCGACCTCAGGGACATTCCCCACGCCTGACCCGCCGCCCGGCGGATGGGGGGGCGGCGGGTCCTATCCACAACTTCCCGAAGTTTCCCCTTAGGAGGATCGACGATGGCAGTTCCTGCAACGTGGCCGCGAGAGATTGCGGCGGCGGGCGGCGCCTATTGGCCGCTGTCTCTCTTCAACGACGAGCCGTTCGTTCGGGTCGTGACTTACGAGGGCGTCGATTACACGACGGCGGTCTTCGAGGGCGGTGTAAGGGCGGCATTCGAGGAATCGAGCCCGATGCTGGCCCCGTTCGATTTTGCGGCCGAGCTTGTCGGAAGCGATACGGTCGTGACCGTTTCCATCGCGGAATATGACATCGGCATTCTACGCGGTGGCTTTGATCCGGGCGCGATCGAGACGCTGTTTTTCAACATCAAATGCACGCCGGACGGGGGCGACAAACTCACGCACTTCGCCGGCGAATTCAAGCTTCAGGGAGCCTGACGATGGCAGACATGACCGCGACTGTCGGACGGCCTCCGGTTGTCGTCCACTTCGGCGAGAACACGGCGGAAGCGATCCGGCAGCGTCAGTTGATCGAGGCGATGCTCGAAGACGAGGGCATCAACGACGTCGCCGAAAACATCGAGAACATCAACGCGGTTGCGGACAGTATCGCCGACGTGGGCGCCGTTGCCGATGATCTGAGTGGAGCGAACACGATTGGGGCAATCGCCCCCAACATCGCTGATGTCGCTATCGTCGGCGGCAATATCGACAACGTTATCGCCGCCGCGGGCGCAGTGGACGACATGGCCGCGATCGTGCCCGCGCTCCCCGACATCGCCGAGGTCGCCGCAACGAGCGGATTGGCGCATCCCTTCGACCTCGTTCCCAACGAGCAGAAACCCGCTGCCTTCCGGTTTTTGAGCGACGATAAATTCTCTCTGGGGACAATATACAATGACGGCTCTTGGAACCTGACGCTCGACGAGGCGAGCGGCGCTTATCTACAGGTGAAAGCCATGGTCGAGGCGGCGGGCTTCGTGGATGCCCATCCCTTCGACCGTCCATCGGCGGGAGGTTCGGTCGAAGGCAGTCCGCAGCCTAGCGTCACCGGTCTGATGATCCGCTCAGCGGACGGCAAGGCGCTGTTCGGCGTCGATGGCACGGGCGCCTTCTACATCGGATCCTATGATCGGCGTATTGCTGCCGCTGTGACTTTTGCTGAAAGCGCCAGCGCCAAACCGACGCTTCCGCTGGTACGCGAGGAAAGCGACCAGATCGTCGCCTATTATGGTTCATCGACCGAAATTCTGACTGATGAGGGTAATAATCGCTCGCCGTCGATAGTCGGTAATGAGATACTGTTTTTCTCGGATCGGTTTCGTGGTGCACTCGCGCCCTATCGCATGAACCTCGACGGCAGCGACCAACGGGCCCTTCTGCGCGACGTGACGATGTTCGCCTTTGGGCAGCAGGGCCAGTCGAACAGCCGATCACCTGTCTCGTCCCCCGCGATCACGACGACGCCTCCGCATCCGGGCGTCGCGCTGATGCTCAGCGGCGGGCCGGTTTTCTCGGGCGCGACCAGTTCGCCATCGGCAGTGTTCACCGACCTTCAATCGGACAACAGCGTCGAGACGGTGGCGCCATCCTATGTCGCGTCGATCGTCGATCAGCAGGCCGCCGACTATCCCGAGCAAAAGTTTGTTGCCTTCGGCAACGGCAACCCCGGGATAGACTATGCTGGGCTCAAGAAGGGGACCGCCGCCTATAACGATATCCTCGCCCAGACGGCCCGGATTGTCGCTCTCGGCGGCAATGTCGTAGTTCCCGGCTTCGTCATTCTCCACGGCGAGGCGGACGCGACGAGCACGACCTATGACCTGATGCTGACCGAATGGCAGAGCGATACCGAAACCGACGTGCAGGCGATCACAGGGCAGAAGGAGCCGGTCTATTTCTTCGTAACGCAGATCGCGGCGGGAACGGTATCGGGGCTACGCTCGCGCTTGGGGCAACTCAAGGCTTCGGTGAATAATGACAAAATCGTCTTGGTCGGTCCCGACTATATCTTCGAATATGTCGACGATCTGCACTTCACGCCCGATGGGAACCGGCTGAAGGGCGAGTACATCGAAAAGGCGATCCGCGCCGTGATCTTCGAGGGGCGCGACTGGCGCGGCGTCAGTCCGCGCAGTTTCATGCTCGGTTCGGATTACGTGGACGTTCGTTTCTGGGTGCCGGTTGAGCCGCTGGTTCTCGATACGGCGCTCTGCACTGATCCGGGAAATTACGGATTCACCTATTCCGACGCGGCAGGGCGGACGATCAGCAGCGTTGCGGTCCAGTCGTCCGATACTATCCGCGTCACCCTATCCGGGGCCATCGGGGCGACTGCGATCCTTAGCTACGCCTACGACAACAGGACCGACACCCACAGCGGCCCGACTGACGGGGCGCGCGGTTGCCTCCGCGACAGCGACCCCGCGCTCTCGCGCTGGGACGGAACGACGCACCTCTACAATGCGGGTGCGATTTTCAGCCAGGCTTTGAATTGAGGAAGGTCGAACAATGACGCGCATCTTTACCTCCGACCAGGACGCCACTGGCGACCTCCCAGCCTTCGAGACACTGGCGAGTTATCGCTCGGCGATCGGCGCGCTCACTGGCTTGCGGGCGTGGTACAGCCCGTGGTCGCCGGACGATCGGATCGACGTCTCGACCAAGATATCGCAGCTCGACGACCTCAGCGGGAACGGTTTTCATCTGGTGCAGGCCACCGACGCCAATCGCCCGCTGATCGGCGAAAATGCGTTCGGCGCAATCAACGGGACCGACCGCGACGGCATGGATACGAGTGGCGCGTCAGCTCTCTATCTCGAAACCGTCGGCAATGTGTTCGATGGCACCGGCGACTGGACCTACGCGGTTCTCTGCAAGCCAGAATCGACGGCGGGCTGCGTTATCAGCAGCACAGGCACCCAGATCATCAACCAGAATAGCGCAACGAACCTGCGAATGAACGGCACTCAACTGAGCGTCACCAGCCCTACGAGTATCCAGAACAAAATATGCAAGATACTCGCGACCCACAGCTTTCCCGGCGCGGGCAATGTCAGCCTTTGGATGGAGGTCAACGGCGTCACCGGCACGGCGACGCCCGCAGGGTCTGGATCGGTGCCGGGCACGAACCATCTACGCGTCGGCATTCACACCACGCCCTCCACGGGCCTGTTCGATGCAATCTATGGCGACATCATCATCATTAAGGGCATCGCCGACGCCGACGACCTGCAACTCATCCGTGACTATTTCAGCTTCCTGTACGACCTGCGCTCATGACCGCGGGTCTAGATTTCAGGATCGCCGATCCATTGCGGCTGATCGGGCCAGATGAAGGCAGCGGCAACGGAAGCTACCACAAAAGCCAGCGCGATAAGGCACGCGACGATGGCCGCCAGTCTGTACGTTTGAGAGGGCTCTTTGGTCACCGCAGGACCGTGCCACAATTCGGCGGGGCCAGTCAATTCGACGTGGTCGGCATGGGGATCGTGTGATGTCCGCCCTCCCCTCCATTCTCGGCTGGCTGGCCGCGCTCGTCGCCACGGCAGTGATGCTGCTCATTCTTTGGTTCAACACCGGTCCCGGAGGAGGTGAGACATGACGCCAGAAGTAATCACCGCCTTCGGACAGTTTGGCCCGCTTGGCCTGATGATCGCCTATCTCGTCTGGCGTGAAAAGGACGTGTCGGCAAAGCGGCGCGAGGCCGATGTTGCGCGCGCGGCGGCCGATATCGAATTGGCGAAGTCGCTCTCGGCCCTGACCGTGACGATCCAGCATCTCGACCAGAGGCTGAAATGAGCGCCGACGTCAACATCGCGGCCATCCATGCCGTGCGCGACGCCGCGACCGCGCTGACACTCGCCTGCGCCGAGATCGTGGGTCCGGTTTCGATGGCAATTTCGCTCCCCGGTGTGCGGTCGCTCGGCGAGCCGGTGCCGCCAGCGATGAGGCGCCAAGTGCGCAAAATTCAAGACAAGGAACGGAACCGATGAACCGAGCAGAATTTTTCGCGTCGATCCGCCCGCGCATCGGGCCTTTCACGCAAAAGCAGGTCGCAGGGATCGAGCGCGTCCTGAATGCCGCAGCGGGTGCGCCGCTGTCGCATCAGGCTTACATCCTCGCCACGCCTTGGCACGAGACGAACAAGACCATGGAGCCGGTGCGCGAAGCCTATTGGCTGTCCGAGGAATGGCGCAGGAAACACCTCCGCTACTACCCTTGGTACGGGCGCGGCGACGTGCAACTGACGTGGGAGGACAACTACCGCCGTGCGGACGCCGCCTGCGCCGCTGTCGGCCTCTGCAAGCCGGGTGAGATACTGGCGAACCCCGACAAGGTGATGGAGCCTGAAATTTCCGCCTTCATCATGCGCAAGGGCATGGAGGGCGGCTGGTTCACCGGCGTGAAGCTGTCCGACGTATTGCCGATGAAGGGCGTCGCCACCCGCAAGCAGTATATGGACGCGCGGACGATCATCAACGGTCGCGACAAGGCCGATCTGATCGAGGACTATGCGCAGGTTTTTGAGCGCGGTCTGCGCGCGGGCGGGCTGTCGTGACCCGCAAGTGCATCCCCCTCACCGACCACGGCAGCGAGATCGCTCTGCTCGGCATCATCGCCCTTGGCGTGATGATCCTCGCTGGCATGGCGATCGCGGCCGACAAGGCGGGTGAGGCATCGGCGTGGACCGCTGTCCTGATGGCGATCATCGGCGCGATCAAGGAGCGGTGGCAGAGCCGCAGCATCGACCGCATGGGTGACCAGCTTGCCGCGGCTCCTCCGCCGACCAAGGACGGGGAAAACTGATGGGCGCCATCCTCTACACCGTCCTTGGCCTCCTGTCGGGTCTCAGGGACGCCCTGAGCGCCGCTGGGCGCTATCTGACCGCAAACCCTACCCGGATAGCCTTCGCCCTCCTGACGGCCCTGTGCGCCTTCCTGAGCTGGCGCCTGTCAACCGTGGACGCGAGCCGCGACGCATGGCGGACCAAGGCGCAGGGTTATGAGGCCGCAGCCAAGGCCCTTGTGGAAGCGAACGCGGCGGCGAGCGCGGCGGGAATCGCTGCGGCCGGACAGACGAAGAAGGATATCGACGATGGCAACGAACGTGCGCGGGCCGCTGCTGCTGGCAGTGACGATCCTCTCGGCTCCGCTTTTGGCGAGCTGCGCAAAGGACGTTGAGCTTGCCCCGACTAAGCCATGCGGCTGAATTGCTGACGTGCGCGGACGAGCCTGAGGCTCCTGTCCTTCCCCTGCCCGGCATCGAGCGCGACAAGCTTGTGCTGGATTACCTGCTCGGGATGCGGGCGGCTTGGGGTGACTGCCGAGCGAAGGTCGATGGCGTCAGGGCTTGGGCTGAAGCCCTGCCTGACTAGCGGCATCCCGTGACCACACCACCCGCAACTCGGGCGGCTTTCGATTCCGCCTTTGCCGATCTCGATCATATCGGTGACGTCAACGAAATGATCATCGGGGTAGTGGGTCAGTTTGAAATCTTCTCGCGCTTTTTATGGGACCTATATACCTAGCTAGCCGCGCTCCCGGCGCCTCCCTTGCCACCTGACTCGAAAGGGGCCATATAGGGAACGGAGAAAGATATGCCCGCTGACTATGATCGCGCCAAAAGGGCCGCTCGCGACCTGTTGGCGAAATACAAAATCACGAAAGCCCCCATCGACCCTGAGGCCATCGCTCAGGCGGAGGGCATCGACGTTGTTTACGCCACGTTTAACGGCCAGATTGGCGATCAGGTCGCCGGATATTCCGAGCCGATGAACGGCCGTATCGTGATTAATCGCGATCTACATACCAACCGAAAGACATACACGATTGCCCATGAGCTTGGGCACCACATGCTGCATAAGGATTATCTGGACGACGAAGGCGCTTATCAGGTTTTCCCACGCATGCAGTCTTATGACGGGACACCCAAGCCGCCGGAAGAGCAGGAGGCAGACGCCTTCGCTGCTGCGCTGTTGGTGCCGCTTGATTTGCTGAGAAAATACGTCGATTTTGCCAGCCCATCTGAACTTTCCCGTATGTTCCTGGTGTCGAGGGAAGTCATTTTGAATCGGATGAAGTGGCTGTAAATTGAACGCGCCGACCCGAACTCAAGGCACAGGGCGCTCAATCCCAACGCCAAGGTCGAGAACGCCTTGTCGGGGGGTGGCCGGAGTTAGAGCCGTTCCTGCACTCATCCTATTGTTATCCTTAGAAAAAGGGGGGCCGGAGTTATCATAGCCTTTGCGACCTTTTTCTGGCTAGCTAAGTATATAGGTCCCTTCCTTCCTTTTATGTTCGCAAGTCCTTCGGGCTACTCGAACAACCCCGGCGCGATCATCATCGCCAGCCCGACGAAGGTAGCGAAGCAAGCCATGATGCCGAGCCGGATCGCCCAGCGTTCACCTGTGGCCACGGGGTCGTTCATAGGGCGAGGGCTTTAGGCATCAGGGCTGCGAAGCATTGATCACCGCCGCGCCGATCAAGGCCCCGACAATGAACGGCGACAATGCCAAGATCAGCATCATGACCTCATAGACGTTGCACTCTTCGGAGGGCCTTAAATGGTAGTGCTTCCATATGATCCAGCGGTTGCGGTACTGGTAGAATTTGCGGCGCATCGTTTTCATACCCCCTCCTATCACTTATCGACCGGATCGCGAAGAAGGTCACCCGTGGCGGCAGAGAGGGCGGCGCGGGCTTGGCGAAGGTACTTGTTGCGCGAAGGTTCGCCGAACCAGTCAAGCGAGAGGTTGATCTCAGCAGCCATGGCGCGGGCGGCAGCAAGCACCGCCTCATCGCTCACCATATAGGCACGGACGGCAGCGGCGATGCGTTGAGCCTCGCGTTCGTAGAGCGGAAACGGAACCTCGCCATTCTCGTCCCATGCGGCGACGATCACAGCCGCCAATTTATCCTGCTTATCCATTATCGCTCTCCGGGGTGAGAAGGTGGGCGTGGGCGGCTCGGACGCGTTTTAAGCGCTGCTCGGTCGAGCGGTGCGGATAGTTGAAGGCCAGCAGGCGATTGAACTCCTCGCGCTCTCTGGACAGCCACGCCGCCAGCGCCTCCCGCGTCTCGAACACCGGATCACCCTTCACGACCGTCCTCCTGCTTGGGGCCAATAGCAATTTGCGCTTTTTGCAAATTGCTCGGTCGAGGGTGGGCGAGGAGGGCGGCATTCTCGCGCGCTACATCTTCCAGCGCGAGCCGCCAGACTGTGGCGCCAAGTTCGATGCCATCCTGAATGCGGACGCGGCAATGTTCGGACTGCTCGCGAATATGCTCTTCCAGCACCGCCACCCTCTCCCTGAGGGCGGCGAGTTCGTCGGCGGCTTCCCCGCGTAGGGAGGAGATTTCGGCGCGGGCATTCCATGCGGCGATGGCGTCGGCTTTGGGGCGCACGAACTGGTAGGCGCTCGCCTGGCACCCGGTGCAAAGGACCCGGCCAATATCTCGGCCATCGGTGAAGCCCGATTTGAACGCCGCGGCGCCACCACAGAACGGACACGGTTTCAGGTCGCCGCTCATTGCCCTGCGCCCTTCTCTTTGTCGGGGAGATTGGCAGCGATGGGGAATCGGCCGTTCCGGACTCCGCGATGATATTCGGAGTATTGAAGCTCCCCGCGCGTGACGCAGGCGTGGACGGTGGTGGTTCCGAACCATTCAGCGTCAGGGGCGTCGCCGCGCCAACCAGCGCCGCGCTTGGTCCAGTACCCGCCCTGCATGCGGACAAGACCGCCATGCTCCGCGGCAAAATCAATGCAGGCCACCATCGTTGCCGAAAGGGGTCTCGCCATCACTCCGCTCCTTCGTTGAGGGCGGCGAAGGTTGCTTGCACTGCCTGTTGGACGTCACCGCCAGACATACTTGCTCGCTTGACGGCCTCATCTTGAGTATACCGACGTGGTTCGCCTTCTTCGTCATAATCGACGAAGAAATGAGTTTCCGTCCATTTCGCCAACGCCTCCCGCATCCTCTCTCCGCTGGTCGGGGGAGCGGTTAGGGCGGCGAGCCTGTCAGCGATATCGAGCGGGTCCGTGTCGAGAACGCCGCTGGGAAGCACCATGTCGTAATCGTTCTCGAGCAACCAACTGGAAATGGCGCGCAGCCAGGCTTCCGCTTCCTTCCCGACGTCTTCGGGGAGGGAGTGAGATTGCCTGTGGCGGGCAGCGACCCGCCGCGCCATTTCCACCATCCCCGGTGTTGCCTCAACCATGGTCGTCTCCTTGTGATCGGGGGTCATGCGAACATATCCATCTGGACGGGAACGAGGCCGTCAGCCCATTCGAGCATTTCGCGGGCCTCCTTCTGCATTGCGGGGTCGTCGAGATTGGCGAAGTCGCGGTGGAGGCGTTCGACCTGTTCCTTGATCGCGGCCTCGCGCGTCGGATGGAGCGGGCCGTCGTCAGTCATGGGGCTGCATGACCCCCAATGATCGCCGCTAAAGAATTGAAAGCCCCGCGAGCCCCGCCAGCCGTCCGACGATTCGCAAAGATCAATCTCGACACGCGCAACGCCGCACCAACCCTTCTTGTCGCGCTCCATGCGCAACACCTCAGTCGGGCAATAGACGCCGTGATCGTTCTTCTGGCCGGGGATCCAGTCGTCCTCACCCCCTCTGCTCGCGGGGGTCATGGCCTTGGGTCCGTCGAAGCGTTGGATGCTTTGGCGCGGAGACTTGCTGCGACGATAGCAAGGGCGGGGGTGGCGGCATTGCCCTCAACGTTGGGGCCACGAAGTCTCGATGCCGTCATCTCGACATGCCCACCAGACTCGATGGTCCATTCCCAGCCGGGCGGGACCAGCATGGTCGCGGCGCTTTCATATGCGTCCGCTGCGAGCATCCGGTTCATCTGATCGGGGACCGAGCCGAGAATGAGAGTCGCGGCCTTGCGGATCAAATCCGCGCTGTCGCACGGCAGAGCCTCCACCCGTTCGATCAACTCCCGCCACCCTGCGGTATCGGGTTGCGTCTCATCGCTCATAGTCTCTGCTCCCTGTTTGTTGCACGAAGGACCTCAACCAGCGTCCGCGCCAATTTCACCTGCTCCGAATTGAGGTCGGAAATGTCGAGCACTTCCGGCTCAAGCCCGATAACGGTCTCGCTGGTCTCTACTGAGGACCCGCATGAGCAATGGCGAAGGCGATAGATGCCTGCCGGTGACGCATAGGTCTTGGCTATCAGGCGGGCCTCGATCGCGTGGAGGCACGACGGGCAGCGGAGTCCCCGCGGTTCGCGGTCGCGCGGTGCTTGGCTGGGCATCATCGCTCTTGTCCCCGCCCCGTCACTGGGATGCTCCGGTGGGGTTGGTGGCCAGAAACCGAAAGACGGGCAAACCAGCGGCTCGCGCGCGGCGGTCCATGTCCGCGGTTCCGCGACCGCCGGGGAAGCTTACCGCCTTCGTGGGGCGCCCTTCGTCGATCATCTTCTGGTTGCGGATTGGCCCAGCCGCGAGACCGCGGGCCTTCCAGTCGGCGGGGAAATTCTCGCACCGGCAATTGTGACGGCGGCACCACTCTCGGGCCAGCCTGTCGGCTCCGGGGGCGCCGCCCTGAATTACCGTATCGCGGAGCGGATTGACGTGACAATCAAGCGCGCCAAACACGGCGTTCTCATCGTCGAAGTCGCGACCGCCGAAAACCAGCACACGTTCGCCCATCACGATTCCCCCTGGGTGGAGAGGGCTTGTCCCTGCTCCAGCAAATGCCCATGCGCCTCCAAGACGCGGATCAGCTCGGCCTCCGCTTCCTCAGCCTCATGTCGCTCTCCACAGTCCATGTAGGCTCGGATCAGGGAGCGTTGCTCGCTTAGCCATTTGTCCAGCGTGGCGCGGTCGGGGAAGGTCATGCCGCACCGCCGATCTGGGGCGCGGCGTTTTGCAATGGGTAGCTGTAGCCCGCAGAAAACCGTTGCGAGAACGGACCGCGAATCGTGCAAATCGCCTTGGGATTTCCTGACGCGTCGGCTGATTTGCAGTCCGCTGCGTCACCACTCCGCCATCGGGCCTCATGCCGAACGGCCGGTCCTGACGGACGGCCCGGGTGGGCTTGCGCTACTGATGGGCTTTGGCACCCTTGTCAAGGATTCGCCGATCCGGGCTTGGCGGCGACCACCGGGACAGCTATGCGCGGCGCTGCGGGCGCTTTTGCTGTATTAGCATTGCAATACAGCATCGCTTGAGCTAGAGCGGGCCGCAGCACAGGGTCATTCCAGGAATCGGACAGCGCTGATGGCGACGATATTGAACGAAATTACCGCCGCGGAAATGCGGGCTGCGATGGTCGACAGCCAGCTGCGCACCAATGATGTCATCGACCCGGCGGTCGTCGGCGCGATGGGCGCGGTGGCGCGCGAGGCGCATGTGCCCCCGGCCTTCGCCAGTGTCGCCTATATGGATCGCGCGATCCCGCTCGGCGGCGGCCGCGCGCTCAATCCGCCGCTCGTCACGGGGAGGATGCTCGTCGCCGCGATGGTGCGCCCGGGGATGCGGGTGCTGGTCGTCGGCGCCGCGACCGGCTATTCGGCCGCCTGCCTCGCGCTGCTCGGCGCCGAGGTCTTCGCGCTCGAGGAAGCGGGCGAACTCGCCGCCATGGCACCCGCGCACGACCGGATCGTCTGGATCGAAGGCCCGCTCGCCGCCGGGGCGCCCGGCAAGGGCCTGTTCGACCGCATCATCGTCGAAGGCGCGATCGAGACCCTGCCGCTCGGCGCTCGCCGACCAGCTCGTCGAGGGCGGGCGGCTGGTCGCCGCGATCCGCGACGGCGCAGTCACCCGCCTCGTCCAGGGCGTCAAGACCGGCGGCTCCATCGCGCTGCGCCCCTTTGCCGACATGGACGTCGCGCCGCTGCCGGGTTTCGCGAAGCCGGCCGGGTTCCGGTTCTGAGCGCCGCTTTCTCCCCCTCGTTCCAGGCTGACATGATGACGCACGACCGCATGACCCTCTCTTCCGCCCGCCGCGGCCGCTGGCTTGCCGGCCTCGCGGTCGCCGCGCTGGCGCTGCCCGGCGCCGGACACGCCGAAACGCTGCAGGGCGCGCTCGCCAAGGCCTATGAGAACAACCCGACACTGACCGCGGCGCGCGCCTACCAGCGCGCGAACGACGAAAATGTGCCGATCCGCAAGGCCGACGGCCTGCCCTCGCTGGGCACTGGGGTCGATTATCAGGAAAATCTGGTGCTGCCCGGCAACAGCTTCTTTTCGCCCAAGCGCACCCTGTCGGTCGGCGGCCAGCTCACCGTGCCCATCTATCAGGGCGGCGCGGTGAAAAATGCGGTGAAGGCCGCCAAATATCGCGTCGAGGCGGGCCAGGCCGACCTGCGCGCGACCGAGGCCAGCATCTTCGCCCAGACCGTCGGCGCCTATATGGACGTGATCCGCGACCAGGCTATCGTCCAGCTCAACCAGAAGAATGTCTCCGTCCTGCGCACCAATTTGCAGGCGACGAGCGACCGGTTCGAGATCGGCGACCTGACGCGCACCGACGTCGCCCAGTCGGAGGCGCGGCTCGCGCTCGCCGAGGGCGATCTGCGCACCGCCGAATCGAACCTGATCGGCAGCCGCGAGGCCTATATCCGCCTTGTCGGCGATGCGCCGGTCGATCTCGAACAGCCGCCGCAGCTGCCCAATCTGCCCGCGACGGCGGAGGAAGCCGTCGCGATCGCGCTCACCAACAATCCCGACATCGAGGCGGCGAACCAGCTCGTCAACGCCAGCCGCGCCGATATCGGCGTCGCCCGCGCGGCGCGCCTGCCGCACCTGTCGACGACACTCAGCGGCGGCTACAACAACAATCTCCACTCGGTGACCAGCGCGACCTCGGAAAATACCACGACCAGCACCCAGGCCGCGGTATCGCTGACCATCCCGCTGTTCCAGGGCGGCCGCCCGGCGGCGCAGGTGCGGCAGGCACAGTCGCGGAGCAGCCAGGCGATCGAGGCCTATGTCGAGACCGAGCGCGGCGTCATCGCCCAGACGCGCGGCGCCTATGCCGCCTGGCAAGCGAACGAGCGGATCATCGCCGCGACCGAGCAGGCGGTGAGCGCCAACGCCCTGTCGCTGGAGGGCGTGCGCGCCGAAAACAGCGTCGGCACGCGGTCGATCCTCGACATATTGAACGCCGAACAGGAATATCTGAACACCCAGGTCCAGCTCGTCTCGGCGCGCCGCAACTCCTATGTCGCGGCTTTTTCGGTGCTCGCCGCGATGGGCAAGGCCGAAGCGCGCGATCTGGGGATCGAGGGCGGCGCGCTCTACGACCCCGACGTCAACTACCGGCGCGTGAAGGGCAAGATTTCCGACTGGGACGACGATCCGAAGCCGCAACAGGTCGCGACCGACACGCGAAGCGTTCCCGCTGCCGACGCCGGCGTGCCCGTGCGGCGATCCGCTGACGCCACAATAAGGCTTGGCAAGCATCCCCCGGCACCGGTATGAACATGGTTAATCGCCCGGCTTTCGGACGATGCCGCAGGGGGCCATAATGGGCGACATGTCGCGTGAACCGTCGATGGAAGACATTTTGTCGTCGATTCGGCGCGTCATCGCGCGGGACGAAGCCCCCGGCGCCGCGCGCGAAACCCGCGCCCCGGCGCAGGTCGAGGAAATCCTGGAACTGCAGGACAAGGACGCCGCGGCCGAAACCGCCGCCGCTGAAACCATCCCCGAAGCCGACGAACTGGTGTCGCCCGCCAGCGCCGACGCCGCGCGCCAGTCGCTCGAAGCGCTGACCGCCGCGGTCGCGCCCGCCGTCAGCGCCGCCGTTGCCGCGCCCGCCGCGGGCCGCACGATGGAGGAAGTCGTCCTCGACGCGCTGCGCCCGATGCTCAAGGAATGGCTCGACACCAACCTGCCCGCCATGGTCGAGGCGATGGTAGCCAAGGAAATCAGCCGGATTACCGGGCGGCGGCTGTAAACCACGCCGACTTTTCGATTGTCGCGTTGCTGACGCCCAGGCGGATGTCCGCTTCGGGGTGGGGAGCGGACATAAAGATCCTCCCCGGCACGGGGAGGGGGACCGCGCCCGCAGGGCGTGGTGGAGGGGGTTATCGGCCTTAAGCGGCGTCGCGTAAGACCGAGGCCCCCCTCCGTCAGCGCTTCGCGCTGCCACCTCCCCGCAAGCGGGGAGGATTTCTAGCGTCCGCCACCGCCCGACCTCAGCCAACCTACCCCGCCCAATCCTCCAGCAGATAGCGCGCGATCGCCAGCGGCGGCGGCGCCATGAAGCTGGCGCCCATCTCGCCCGCCAGCGCCGCGCGCACCTCGGCGCGGTCGACCCACATGGCCGCTTCGATCTCGGTCGTGTCGAGCGTCAGCGCGGGATCCTTTGTCACTGCGCGCGCGCCGACCATCAGCGACGAGGGAAAGGGCCAGGGCTGGCTCGCGACATAGGTCACGTCCGACACGCGGATACCCGCTTCCTCGAACAATTCTCGCGCCACCGCTTCCTCGAGCGATTCGCCCGGCTCGACAAAACCCGCCAGCGCCGAGAAAAAGCCCGGCGGAAAACCCGGCTGGCGCCCGACGAGCACCCGGTCCCCGCATTCGGCCAGCATGATGACGACCGGATCGACGCGCGGGAAATGTTCGGAACCGCACGCGCCGCACTTGCGGCCCCAGCCACCGCGGAAGAGCTCGGTTCCCGCGCCGCACACCGCGCAGAAGCGATGCCGCGCATGCCAGTCGACCAGACTGCGCGCGCCGCCGTACAGCGCCGCTTCCTCCTGCGACAGCAAAGGCAACAGCCGCATCACCGTCCGCGAGCGCGCGTCGATCCGCTGGCCGGCCGCCGGTTCGCGCACGAAATACGGCACCCCTGCCGCGTCGATGCCGAGCAGCATCACGGGACGCGCATCGGCGGGGTCGAGCGGTTCCCAGCGCAGCCCGCCGCCCTCGCCCGGCACGAAATCTATCCCGTCGAGCGCGAGGCACAGCGCGCGCGGGTCGGCGACCACCCCCGCGAACGCCGCCGCATCGACACGAACCTGATCGGCGCGGTCGAGCGTCGCGCCGGTGAACCCCAAGGGCAGCGGCATCAGCCCACGATGTCCTTGATCACCGTTTCGCCGAACTTCGCCTGGAAACTCACCGTCTCGGGCGGCATGATCTGCGTATAGCCGCCGACGCGATAGCCGAGCCCGCGATGGACGAAGCCGATCGTCCCGGCCGCCCCGGCCCAGCCGAACAGCCCTTCGCCGCCCGGCGAGGCCGGCAGCGACACGCGCCCGCCGGCACCGAAGCCCTGCCCATCGACGAACGTCCCCTTCCGGTCGACGCTGTCGTCGAGCATGTTCGACATTGCCAGCCGTGCCGTCTCGACGGTCATGATGCGCTTGCCGCCCGTCTCGCCCCCAACCTCGCCTTCCCCGAGCAGCATCGCGAGGAAGCGGTCGTAATCGCGCGCGCTCGACACGAGACCGCCGCCGCCGAACGGATAGGGCGGCTTGTCGAGATAGATCGAGCTGTTCGCCGGATCGAAGGGGATCAGCGCGCCGCCGAACGCCGCATAATTGCTCGTGAAGCGCCCGATGTCCTTCTTCTCGACCATGAAACCGGTGCTCGTCATGCCGAGCGGGTCGAACAGCCGTGCCTTCAGAAAGGCGTCGAACGCCTGCCCCGACACCACCTCGATCACCCGCCCCATCAGGTCGAGCCCGATCGAATAGCTCCACTTCGTCCCCGGCTCATAGACAAGCGGCAGCGTCGCCAGCCGGTCGGCCATCACCGCCAGGCTCGGCGCCGGGGTCACCGGCGGCAGGCCGGGGATCGGCAGGCGGCTCGCCTGACCGCCGACGATGCCATTGTCGTCATAGGCCTTCTTGATCGGCCCCTTCTGGATGATGTTGTACCCCAGCCCCGCGGTGTGGGTCAGCAAATGGCGCACCGTGATCGGCGTCTTCGCGGGCCGCACGTCGGTGATCGACCCGTCGGGGGTGTTCTGCACCTGCATATGGGCAAAGGCGGGCAGGAAATCGGCGATCGGCTGGTCGAGCTTCATCTTGCCGTCCTCGATCAGCAGCATCGCGGCGATGCCGGTGACCGGCTTGGTCATCGAATAGAGCCGCCACAGCGTGTCGGGGCCTACCGGCACCGCGTCGCTCAGCGACTGCACCCCGGCGCCGAAGAAGGTCGCGTCCGCCTGCCCCTTGCCGATCGCGGCCAGCGCCCCCGCCAGTTCGCGCCGGTCGACGAAACCCTCGATGAACGCATGGGTCGCGGGATAGAGCTGTGCCCCGCCTTCCTTGAACGCCCAGGCGGCCTTGGGAAGAAGCAATCCGCTTCCGCCGAGCGCCATGCCGCCGAGCATCGCGCGGCGCGTGACCATCATGTTCATGCAACTCTCTCCAGCATCTTGTCGGTCAGCTTGCGATAGAGCGTCGGCAGCCCCGCCGCGTCAAGGTCCGAGATCGGCCACCACTCGCCTTCCGCTGCGGCATCTGACACTTTCCTACGCACCAGCGTCAGCCGCAGGTCGAAATGGGTGAAGCTGTGGTCGACCGACACGATCCCCGACTCGCGCGGCGCCTCGGCCGTCCACTCGCCGCCGGGCAGCGCGCGCATCCCGCCGAGCATGCCCTTGTCGGGCCGCCGCACCAGCCAGAGCTTGCCGTCGCGCTCGATCCAGTGCGCCAGCCCGTGGCGCTGCGGCTTCGCCTTCTTCGGTGCCTTCGCCGGAATGCGGTCGATATCGTCGCGGCCGCGCGCCCGGCAATCGGCCAGCAGCGGACAAATGCCGCAGGCGGGACTGCGCGGGATACAGATGGTGGCGCCCAGGTCCATCATCGCCTGCGCGAAATCGCCCGGCCGGGCCGCCGGCACCAGCGGCGCCAGCGCCGCCTTGACCGCGCGCTTCGCCGCGGGCAGCGGGGTCAGGATCAGCCGGTGCCGCGCGACCACCCGCTCGATATTGGCATCGACGACCACCGCAGCGCGTCCGAAGGCAATCGCGGCCACCGATGCCGCCGTATAGTCGCCGACCCCCGGCAGCGCGCGCAGCCCGGCCTCGCTGTCGGGAAACGCCCCGCCATGATCCGCCACCACCGCGCGCGCGCAGGCGAGCAGGTTGCGCGCCCGCGTATAATAGCCCAGACCCGCCCACGCCGCCATGACGTCGGCATCCTCGGCCGCCGCCAGATCGCCGACCGTCGGCCAGCGCGTCATGAATCGCTCGAAATAGCCCGCGACCGCCGCGACCGTGGTCTGTTGCAGCATGACTTCGGCCATCCACACGGCATAAGGGTCGGGCACCGCATCGCTTCCCGGCGGCACCCGCCAGGGCAGCACCCGCGCCGACCGGTCGTACCAGCCGAGCAGGCGATGCGAAAAACCGGCGTCGGCGGTCACACCGAGCCCCTCCCCTTCAGGAGTGTCAGGTCGGTCATGCCCCCGGCATGACCTAAAACGTCCGGGGGACGGTTTACCTGACACTGGGTTGGGGTGGGGTCCATCAGCCTTGCGCAAGGACGATGGCCCCCACCCGCTACGACTAGGGAACAAGTTCCCAAGTCTCGCTGCCCTCCCCTGAAGGGGAGGGACTTCGGGGAAATCATAGGTTGGGAACTCTGGACGCTCACCCCCCGCCTATGGCATGGCGGCCGCCATGGCGAAAGACGCGGGACAGGACGAAGCGGCCAAAAAGGCGAAGCGCAACGCGAAGGCCGCCAAGCCGCCCGCGCGCCCCTATGAACGGCCGCGCGGCGGCGAGGCGCGCGCCATTTCGGACCTTGTCCCCGAAATCGGCCGCACCGCCTTTCGCAAATTCGGCTTCATCCAGTCGTCGGTGGTCAGCCGCTGGCGCGAGATCGTCGGCGACCGGCTCGCCGACGTCACCCAGCCCGCGATGATCCGCTTTCCCGCAGGGCAAAAGGCGGGCGGCACGCTGCACCTGACGATCAGCGGCGCCCACGCCCCGATGCTCCAGCATGTCGCCCCCGACCTGATCGCCGCGGTCAACCGCTTCTTCGGCTATGCCGCGATCGCCAGCGTGCGCATGACGCATGGTCAGGTCAGCCCCGCGCCCGCCGTTCAGCAACCGGCAATGCTGAAACCCATACCCGCCGAACTGGGGGACAGTCTGCGCGACATCGGCGACCCCGAGCTTCGCACCGTCCTCGAACGGATGGCCGCGGGACTCGGCGCCGCGCCCAGGCCTCCCCGCATCAGTTGAAGAAAAGAGCCGTCCCGCGATGATGCCCGAATTCCGCCCCCGCCTCGCCGCCGCCCTGCTCGCCGCGGCGGCGCTCGTGCTTTCCACCGCCGCCGCCGCGCCGGCCAAGCCCGCCGCCAGACCGAACTGGTCGGCGACCGTCACCACCAGCAGCATCGGCGCCTACAGCGTCGGCAACCCCGCGGCGAAGGTGAAGCTGGTCGAATATTTCAGCTACACCTGCCATATCTGCGGCGATTTCGCGAAGGCGGGATCGGCGCCGCTGAAGACGCAATATATCGACACCGGGCTGGTGCTGTTCGAATATCGCAACCTCGTGCGCGATCCGATCGACATGACCGCGGCGCTGCTCGCGCGCTGCGGCGGGCCCAAGGCGTTCGCCGGCAATCACGCGGCGATCTTCGCCGGACAGCCCGCGCTGCTCGACAAGGTGACCAAGGCCAGCGACGCGCAAAAGTCCGCCTGGTTCGAGGGCACTACCGGCCAGCGCGCGCGCAGAATCGCCGCCGACACCGGCCTCGCCGCCATCATGACCGCGCGGGGCTATACGGCGGCGCAGCAGAATGCCTGCCTCGACAATGAGGTCGCGCAGGCCGAGCTCACCGGCATGACCAACATCGGCCGCAATGCCGACCGCGTCGCGGGCACCCCCGCCTTCTTCATCAACGGCCGCGACAGCCGGCGTCACCGCCTGGCTAGGCGCTCAAAACGAAACTCGACGCGGCGCTCAAGGCCTCGTAAAAGCCGCCGCATTCCCCCTATCCGGAGAGACCGAGACATGACCCTGCTGCGTACCGCCCTGTTGACCTCGATCACCGCGCTCGCGCTCGCCGCCTGCGGCGACAGCAAGACCGCCGACCCGGCCAAGGAACAGGCCGTGATCTCCAAGGTCGCCGCCCCGGCGGGCAAGAGCTGGTCGCAGACCGTCGTCAAGACGCCCGAGGGCGGCGTGCTGATGGGCAATCCCGACGCGCCGATCAAGCTGATCGAATATGGCTCGCTGACCTGCTCGCACTGCGCCGATTTCTCGAACACCAGCCACGAGGAACTCGCGCGCGACTTCGTCGATACCGGCCGCGTCAGCTTCGAAATGCGCAACTATGTCCGCGACCCGATCGACCTGACCGCCGCCGCGGTGATCCACTGCGCCCCGGTCGAACGCTATTTCCCGCTGACCGAAAACACCTTCGCGTCGCAGGCCGATCTCTTCGCCGCCGCCCAGGCCAATGGCCCGGCCGCCGAGGCCGCGATGCAGCTGCCGCCCGCCCAGCGCTTCCCCGCGCTCGCCAAGGCGCTGAAGCTCGACGCCTTCTTCCAGGCGCGCGGCATGACCGCCGAACAGGTGAACAGCTGCCTCGCCAACACGGCGAACCTCGAGGCGCTCGAAAAGGGCGTCAACGCCGCCAACGAGCAGTTCAACATCCAGGGCACGCCCACCTTCATCATCAACGGCGCGGTCGCCGAAGGCGTCGGTACCTGGCCCGTGCTGAAGGACCGTCTGCGCACCCTCGGCGCGCGCTGATCGCATAGCGCAGGGCATCGGCGCGAGGCGGTCCGCGCCGCGCGGGATCTGTCAAAACGCTGTCCGCCTCGCGGGGAGGATTTTTACGCCACCGGCCCGATCCGCTCGTCCGGCTCCAGCCGGATCAGCGGGCGCTTGCGGCCGCTGATCTTGGCGAACAGGCGCGGGATGACGGCATTCTCCTGCGCCCAGTTCCAATAGGCCTGATAGGCCGGATCGGCGAGCAGATGCTTTTCCTCGGTCTTGGCGCGCCAGTAATAGACGCCGCTCACGAGGCCGAGCAGCACCGTGTTGCGCAGTCCCTCGGTCCAGCCGCCATCGGTGACGAGAAAAGGCAGCGCGCCGACCCACCAGCTGAGGTTCTTCGAGAGATAGGCGGGGTGGCGCGTGAACCTGTACGGACCGTGGGTCAGCACCCCGCGGTGCGTCAGGTTCGAAAAGCGGATGCCGAACGCCATCGTCGCCCAGCTGTAGACCGCGGTCAGGCCGACGAGCGCGACCCCCCACAGGATCATCAGAGTGTCGTGCCCTTCGAGCCAATAGCCCCAGTCCGACCCGTTCACCTGATAGTCGAGCGGACCGCCATTCATCAGGATGAAGGGCGGGTAGCAGATAAGCGCCGCGACCCACGCCATGCCATAGGGGTTCGCGGTGCGGATGTGCGAATCGAGCGGCCGCGCGGTCAGGATATAACCGACCGTCGCGATATGGACGTCGACGAGGTAGAGCAGGTTGATCGCCCACAGCCCGGTCATATACGGGTTGGCGAGCACCTCGCTCATCTCGACCGTCACGAGCGACGCGAAATTGCCCGGCACGATCGACAGCATGAAGGCGGTGAAGAAACCCTTCACGCCCCAGGCGCGGAAATGATGGCCGATCGCGCGGCCGTCGACCGGCTGGCCCCCCTCCCGTTTCTTGGGCGCGACGAGCCAGCGTCCGAACTGGTAACAGCCGTCGCGCGGCTCGATCAGCCGGCGGTCGAGCCACAGCATATAGGGGACCGAGATCAGCAGGAGCCACGGCGCGACGCGCTCCAGCAACTCCATCGAAAACTCGTACTGTCCCTCCCAATAGTAGCGCATCGTCGCATAGGTGAGCGCGATCATCGCCCAGGTCGCCCAGAGGCCGGTCAGCTTGGTCAGGCTGATGTCGAGCGTCTCGCGCCACGGACGGCGCTGCGCCCAGTCGATCCCGGTCGAGGGATTGCGGTGGACCTTGTCGACAAAGACCGACCACAGCACCATCGGGATGGCGCAGGCCAGCACGCTGGCGATCGCCGAATTGGGACCGCTCAGCGGACCGCGATTGCCCCAGTCGATGCCCAGGAAGCCCGCGATCTCGGGCGCATAGCGCGCGATCAGCAGATAGGAGATCAGCCCGATCAGCCCGACGATCCCGACCCCGTCGCTGACCGCCGAACGCGGCCGGGCGGCGCGTTCCGCGGCGCCGCCGGAAAGGGGTTCGGCTCCGGCCGGAACGGTCATTTTGGGCATATGGGTCACGCGCCCCGGACTAGCCGAAAATGGTAAGCAAGCCGTCAATATTACCCGGCGATTCGGCGCGAAATCCTGCCAAAATGGCAGCGTTGCCACCGTTTGACACCGTTCACCGCATCCCCCTTTCGACTCGGCGCGAGTCGCGGCGGCAGGATTCGCGAGTCGGGCGGACTCCTGATAAGGCGCGCGTCATTCGGGGCGGAGGGCTCCACAATAATACAAGATGGGGTCGCCACTTGTCATCGAAATCCACGGGCCTGCGCCATTGGCGCCAGCGCTTCGACGCGCTGTTTCAGGACCATGAAATCTTCATTCGCACGCACGGCCATGTCCGGTTCCTGCGTGTCAGCGCCGTCTGGCAGAAGCGCGTCGCGCTGATCGCCGCGGCCGCGCTGCTCTTCTGGGCCGGCACCATGCTCGCCGTGCTGATCAACCAGCTGCTGACCGCCGACGAACGCGCCGCGGTCGCGCAGCAGCAGGCCGCCGCCACCGCCGCCGAACAGCGGATCGCCCGCTATCGTGACAGCGTGGCGGAGACGGCCGCCGACCTGGCCGAGCGCCAGGATCAGCTCGACGAATGGTACAGGGAAAGCTTCGGCGCCGAACCCGGCGCGGTCACCGGCGAAGCGGCGGCCGCACCCGCGGCCGACGCCGCCGCGCCGCTCAAGACCAGCGCGCTCGACCCTAGCCTGCCGCCCGAGGCGCAGGCGCTGGCGCAGCTCGAGACCCGGCAGGAAGCCTTTGCGACGCGCCTGCTCGCCGCCGTCAACGAACGCGCCGCCAAGGCCGAAACCGCCGTCGCGGCGCTCGGCCTCAATCCCGGCGCGCTCGTCCGCAACGCGCAGGCCGGCCGCGGCGGTCCCTTCATCCCCTATCGCGGCAAGATGGGCCAGGCCAAGGCGCTCGGTCCCTCGTTCGCCGCGCTCGAAGGCGCGCTGTTCCGCATGGAAGTGCTCGAACGCACGCTCGTCGCGGTGCCGTCGGGACAGCCCGCCGACGTGCTGATGATGTCGTCGGGCTTCGGCTATCGCAGCGACCCCTTCACCGGCGGCGGCGCGATGCACGCGGGGCTCGACTTCCGCGGCCCCATCGGCACCCCGATCCTTGCCGCCGCGCCGGGCAAGGTCGTGTTCGTCGGACAGAAATCGGGCTATGGCAATGTCGTCGAAGTCGATCATGGACAGGGCATATTGACCCGCTATGCTCACTTGTCGGGGTTCACCGCCACGGTGGGCAAGCAGGTTGCGGCGGGAGAGCAGATCGCGAAGATGGGCTCGACCGGCCGTTCGACCGGCAGCCACCTACATTTCGAAGTCCGTCTGAACGGCGTCGCGGTCAACCCGCGCCGCTTCCTGGAGGCCAAAGCCGATGTTCTTGAAGTCAAAGCGGACGCCCGCGAGCGAGTCGGCTCCGTCGCCCGCACCGGTGCCCGCTAAGATGGCGACGGGCGCGCGTCATACGACCTTCTCGATCCTGGGATCGGACGTCGTCGTCACCGGCAATGTTTCGGCCAGCGTCGACCTGCACATCGACGGCAAGATCGACGGCGACCTGACCTGCGCCAACCTGGTCCAGGGCGAGGCGAGCGAGATCAAGGGTGCGGTCGTCGCCGAGACCGCCAAGATCGCGGGGCTGGTCGACGGGTCGATCGAGGCCAAGACGCTGATCGTCCATTCGACCGCGCGGATCACCGGCGACGTCGTCTATGAAACGATCACGATCGAGAACGGCGGCAAGGTCGACGGCAAGCTGTCGCACCGCCGCCACGGCGCGGGCGCCGTGAAGGCGCCGCCGCCGCTGGAGGTCGTCGAGAACAAGCCGGCGTCGCTGGGGATCTGAGCGCCAGGTCTGCTTATCCGTTCGACAGCACGCTTTCGCGGCCCGAGCCTTCATCCGGCGCGGGCGGAAATCCCGTGCCGCGCTGAATGATCACGCAGTCGCGCCCGGCGCGCTTCGCATCGTAGAGCGCCTCGTCGGCGAGCCGGTAAAGCTGCTGGAAGTCGCTCGCCGGGCGAATCTCGGCGACGCCGACGCTCGCGGTGACCGCGCGCTCGCCGATCGACTCGCGGTGATCGCAGGCGGCGATGCCGCGCCGCACGCTTTCGGCGAAGCGCGCCAGCACCATGCCCTCCATCCCCACCGTCAGCAGCCCGAACTCCTCGCCGCCCAGCCGCGCGGCGGTGCACATCGGCCCTTCCCAGCGCGCGATCCGCTGGCCGACCGTGCACAGCACTTCGTCGCCGGCATCATGGCCATGAACGTCGTTGATCGACTTGAAATGGTCGATATCGACGAGCAGCAGCGCCGCCGGCAGATCGTCGGCGCGCGCCCGGTCGAGCAGGGGCGTCACGCTGTCGACGAAACCCCGGCGGTTGCGTAGGCCGGTCAGCGGATCGCGCCGCGCCAGTTGCTGCGCCAGCGCCTCCGACGCGCGGGCGCTGTCGCGCTCGACCCGCAGCTGCGCCAGCCGCCGCGTCGCCGAGGCCGAGAGCCACAAGGCCTGCCAGGTCGCCGCCGCCAGCACGAGCAGTTTCGATCCGCCGCCCCACACGCTGTCGTCGACATCGACGATATGGATGAAGCCGAGCACGACCATCGGCAGACACCAGGCGGCGAGGAAGTCGCGCGCCTCGACCGACCCGCGGCGCCACGCCCAGCCGAGGCACAGCGCCACCGCGATCAGGTCGGCGACGATGATCAGCCCCAGCATATCGGCCCACTCGGTCAGGCTTTCGCTGCGGATCAGCGCGAGCGGCACGCCGATCAGCCCGACGCTCGCGCCGAGCAGCAGCGCGCCGATCCGCAGCCAGCGCGGAACGACGCTGCGCTCGATCGCGAGCACCGCGCTGGCGGTGGCGATGGCGATGGCGAGACAGGCGAGGAAGGTCGAAAGCTGCGCCGAAACGGTTCCCGCGAGGCGGGGGAAGAGCGCCAGATGCGCCTGCGACCAGAGCCCTCCCCAGATTAGCATCGTCGCCGACCACGCCGCCTGCCAGGCGAGATATTGGCGGCGCACCGCGACCGCGAGCGACAGGCTGTAGATGCCGCTGACCAGCAGGAGCGTCAGCGCGGCGCCGACGCCGACCGCCATGCCGGTCGACTGGACCACCGCCTCGCCCTTCGGCAACAGCCGCGCGCGGAGCAGCCCGAAACTCGCCAGCCCGTCGAAGCGCATCGTGACCGAGGTCAGCGGCACGCCGCGTTCGGGCGCCTCGAACAATATCTGGCCGCCCGCGCGCCAGTGCGCGCCATAGTCGCCCTGCCGCACGTCTTGCCAGCGCGTCTGGCCGTCGGCGTAGGTGAAGGCGACCGCGAGCCGGTCGAAGCGCGACTGGTGGACGAGCAGCGCCAGGTCGCGCCGGGCCAGCGACAGGCGGGCGGGGTCGGTGCGCAGCCACAGGCTGCCGCTGTTATAACCGGCGGGCGTTCCGGCGCAGGAAAAACGGAGCGCGCCAAATTCGCCGTCGGGCAGCGCGCGATCGCTGACCGCATGGCAGAGCGCGCCGCCGCCATTCAGCGTCACCGCCTTCGCCGGCGATACGGAGAAGGCGAGCAAAAGCAGCGCGAGGCCGAACAGCAGCCGGCCGCGGAGCTTCGAAAGAGGATCGCCCGCCAGGGTCATCCACTCCCTATGGCAGCAAGAGGTTGGAAAATCTTTACCATCGCCGCGCGCGCTTTCGGCCTCACCCCCGCCCCGGGCGGCCGACCCGCATCGCCACCCGCACGGTGTCGCCCAGGCCGACGCCTTCGGCGCGCTGCACCGCGACCTTGACCGGCAACATATAGGTGCCGCCGCGCGGGAAGAGCGACGTCGCGAAGGTGGTCGCGCCGATCGTCGCGACGACGGGAACGACGCCCCAGCCATAGCTTTCGGAGAGCGCGGCGTAGCGGATCGCGGCGACCTCGGCGTCGGGGACCGGCGCGAACAGGAAGGGCGCCGGACCGCGCCATTCGACGATTTCGGCGTCGAAGCGGATATCGTCCATCAGCTGCGCGGCGCCTGCCGCCGATAGCTCAGCGCCTCGGCGAGATGGATGCGGCCGATGGTGGCGGCGCCCGCCAGATCGGCGATCGTCCGCGCCACCCGCAGGATGCGCGTATAACCCCGCGCCGACAGCCGCATCGCCTCCGCCGCCTGCGCGAGCAGTTTGCGCCCCGGTTCGTCGGGCGTCGCGACGGCCTCGAGCAAGGTGCCGTCGATCTCGGCATTGGTGCGCGCCTGGTGGTCGACATAGCGACGGGTCTGCAGGTCCCGCGCCGCCGCGACGCGCGCGGCGACCTCGGCGCTGCCTTCCGATGGCGGCGGCAGGACGAGATCGGCGGCGCTGACCGCCTGCACCTCGACATGCAGGTCGATGCGGTCGAGCAAGGGGCCCGACACCTTCGCCTGATAATCGGCGGCGCAGCGCGGCGCGCGGCTGCACGCGAGTGCGGGGTCGCCGAGATGGCCGCAGCGGCACGGGTTCATCGCCGCGACCATCTGCACGCGGGCGGGAAAGGTGACATGGGCGTTGGCGCGCGCGACGCTGACCTCGCCCGTTTCGAGCGGCTGGCGGAGCGAATCGAGTACCGTGCGCTGGAATTCGGGGAGTTCGTCGAGGAACAATACGCCGAGATGCGCGAGGCTGACCTCGCCCGGCCGGACGCGCAGGCCGCCGCCGACGAGCGCGGGCATCGACGCCGAGTGATGCGGCGAGCGGAACGGGCGCGCGCGGATCAGGCGCCCGCCCTCGAGCTGCCCCGCGACCGAGGCGATCATCGACACCTCGAGCGCCTCGCCGGGATCGAGGTCGGGCAAGATACCGGGAAGGCACGCCGCCATCAGCGACTTGCCCGCGCCGGGCGGGCCGACCATCAGCAGATTGTGGCCGCCCGCCGCGGCGATTTCGAGCGCGCGCTTGGCGACCTCCTGCCCCTTGACCTGCGCGAGGTCGGCGGTGCGGCGCGGCTCCTCGACCTCGCCCGGCCGCGGCGGGGCGAGCAGCGCGCGGCCCTTGAAATGGTTGAGCAGCGACAGGAGGTCGGGCGCCGCGAGCACCTCGACATTGCCCGCCCACGCCGCCTCGGGTCCCTGCGCGACGGGACAGATCAGCCCGCGCTCCTGGCTGCCCGCATGGAGCGCGGCGAGCAGCACGCCGGGCGAAGCCGCGACTCGGCCGTCGAGACCGAGTTCGCCGACGACGACATAGGAGGAGAGCGTTTCGGGGTCGATCACCCCCATCGCGCCGAGCAGGGCGAGCGCGATCGGCAGGTCGTAGTGCGAGCCTTCCTTGGGCAGGTCGGCGGGCGACAGGTTGACGGTGATGACCTTGGGCGGCAGCGACAGGCCGATCGCGGCGATCGCCGCCCGCACCCGCTCGCGGCTTTCGCCGACCGCTTTGTCGGGCAGGCCTACGACGACGAAGCGCGGCAGGCCGGGGGTGATCTGGCACTGCACCTCGACCCCGCGCGCTTCGAGACCGAGATAGGCGACGGTGGAAACGATCGCGACCATGACACCCCCCGCAAGGCGGACGATGTGCCCGCTTTGTTCTCATCGTCTTTTAGGGTAAAGTCGGCGGAAGGCGAGTCTTTTTGGAAGTTGGCGAAAGTGCCGCGCCGCGCGACACCGGGGCAGTCGCGGTTGCCCGTTGACACCATACCAACTGGTCGGTATGTTGATTCGCATGACAGCGACTCAGCCCCCCTCTTCTTCCGGATCCGATGGCGGCGCGGCCGGGGCCCGCGCCGCGCGGGCGGGCGGCGCGGGGGAGTGCGCGGGCGGCGCTGATCGCGGCGGCGCACACGACCGTGCGCCGGCAGGGCTACGCCGCGACGAGCGTCGACGATATCTGCGCCGCGGCGGGCGTCACCAAGGGCGCCTTCTTTCACCATTTCGCCTCGAAGGAAGCGCTGGCGGTCGCGGCCGCCGAGGCCTGGACCGAGCGCGCGCGGCCGATGTTCGAGATGCTGCCGCACACGAAGCTCAAGGATCCGCTCGACCGACTGCTCGGCCATATCGATTTCCGCTTCTCGATGCTTCACGGCCCGGTCGACGGCTTCATCTGCTTCATCGGCACGATGGTGCAGGACGCCTATGCGACCAGCGAGCCGATCCGGCTCGCCTGCGAAGCGAGCATCGCCGCCTATTGCGACGCGCTGGCCCCCGACATCGAGGCGGCGATCGACGCCTATGGCGCGCCGCCGGGCGTGACTGCGCCCGATCTGGCGCGGCATGTCCAGTCGGTGCTGCAGGGCGGCTTCGTCCTGGCGAAAACGACGAACGATCCGGCGATTGCGCGGGAAAGTGTCGCCCATTTGCGGCGTTACATCCTCATGCTGTTCGGCCGGGGAGAAACGGCATGACCGGCGAGGCTATGGCGGGGCATCGGCATCCGCGCTGACCATCGGAAACACCCCCAAGGAGAGAGCAGATGTCCCAAATGATCTTCATCAACCTTCCGGTCGCCGACCTCGCGAAATCCAAGGCCTTCTACGAGGCGGTCGGCGCGACCAACAACCCCGCCTTCACCGACGACACCGCGGCCTGCATGGTGCTGAGCGACGTGATCCACACCATGTTGCTGACGCACGAGAAATGGGCGACCTTCACCCCCAAGGCGATCCCCGACGCGCATACCACCGCGCAGGTGCTGCTCTGCGTGTCGGCGGAGAGCCGCGAGGCGGTCGATAGCCAGGTCGCGAAGGCGGTCGCCGCGGGCGGCAAGGCCGACCCGACCCCGACGCAGGATCATGGCGGCTTCATGTATGGCCGCAGCTTCGAGGACCCCGACGGCCATATCTGGGAAGTGATGTGGATGGACCCGGCGGCGATCCCCGCCGGCGAACCCGCCGAAGCGTCGGCCTGACAGGAACCGGGGGGAGGAGGAAGCGATGGCCGATGCAGTCCCCGCCAAGGGCCAGTCGATCGCCGGACGCATCATGAGCGGACTGGTGATCCTCTTCCTCCTCTTCGACGCCGGGCTCAAGCTCGCGGCGCCGCATATGGCGATCCGGTACAGCCCGCCCGGCCTCGGCTGGCCGCTCGATACCGGCACCATGTACCTGCTCGGCACGCTGCTGCTGGTCCCGACGATCCTCCATATCTGGCGGCCCACCGCGATCCTCGGCGCGATCCTGATCACCGGCTATCTCGGCGGGGCGATCGCGACCCATGTCCGCATCGGCAGCCCGCTGTTCAGCCACAGCCTGTTCGGCGTGTACCTGGGCCTGATGCTGTGGGGCGGGCTGTGGCTGCGCGACCCGCGCGTCCGCGCGCTGATCCCGCTGTCGAGGGGACCGGCCCGATAGCGGAATCGCCTTCGCCAATATGGCGGAAAAGAAGCTGAACGAAGAGGAGCTGACCGATGCCCGTGAACCCCGACAGCAGCCTTGAAGTCACGGCCTTCGACTGGGTGCCCGATTTCGCGCGCGGTTTCGTCCGCGACCTGCGTCCGCGCTGGGCGTGCGAGGAGATCGGACTCGATTATGCCGAGCATCTGATCAGCGCGATCAACCGCCCCGCCGACCATTTCCTGTTCCAGCCCTGGGGGCAGGTGCCGGTGCTCAATGACGGCGGCATCCGCCTGTTCGAGAGCGGCGCGATCCTCCTCCACCTCGCGGAAAAGGACGCGCGGCTGATGCCGCGCGATCCGCAGCAGCGCGCCAACACGCTCGCCTGGCTGTTCGCCGCCTATAACAGCGTCGAGCCGATGCTGTTCGAGCTCGGCAATGTCGACCTGTTCGCCAGGGACGAGGAATGGGCGACGCTGCGCCGCCCCAGCCTGATCGAATTCATCCAGGGCTAGCTCGGCCGCCTGAACGACGCGATCGGCGACAAGTCCTATCTGGCGGGCGAATTCACCGTCGCCGACATCGCGATGGCGACGGTGCTGCGCGAGGCGGTCGAGGCGGGGCTGGTCGCCGAACAGCCGCGGCTGCAGGCCTATCTCGACCGCTGCCTCGCCCGCCCCGCCTTCCAGCGCGCGCTCGCGGCACAGCTCGCTGCCTTCAGCGAAGAGGCGGGACCACCCGCCTGACGAGAAATAGCCCCTCCTCTTCAGGGGAGGGGATGTAGAGGGGCAGAAGGAGAAGCAAGATGACCTATGTCGAAGGATTTGTGGTCGCGGTGCCGACCGCCAACAAGGAAGCCTATCGCAAGCATGCCGCCGACGCCGCGCCGCTGTTCCGGGAGTTCGGCGCGACGCGGATGGTCGAATGCTGGGGCGACGACGTGCCCGACGGCAAGGTCAACGACTTCAGGGGCGCGGTGCAGGCGAAGGAAGACGAGACCGTCGTGTTCAGCTGGTTCGAATATCCCGACCGCGCCACCCGCGACGCCGCGACCGAGAAGATGATGAGCGATCCGCGCATGGAGGCGATGGGCACGAACATGCCCTTCGACGGGTCGCGGATGATCTATGCCGGTTTCGATTCGATCCTCGACGAGTCCGGCACCGGCACCACCGGCTATGTCGACGGCTTTGTCGCGCCGGTGCCCGATGCGAACAAGGGGCGCTATCTGAGCCTCGCCAAAATGGCGTCGGACGTGTTCATCGAATATGGTGCGACGCGCGTCGTCGAGGCGTGGGGCGACGATGTCCCCGACGGCAAGGTCACCGACTACAACCGCGCCGCGCACCGCAAGGATGGCGAGAGCGTGATCTACAGCTGGGTCGAATGGCCGAGCAAGGAAGCACGCGTCGCGGGCTGGGAAAAGGTGATGGCCGACGAGCGGATGACGCCCGAACCCGCGGAAGACCGGCCGTTCGACGGAATGCGGATGATCTATGGGGGTTTCGAGCCGATCGTCCAGGCCTGACGCCGACCTCACAAGAGGAGAAATATCATGACCGAGGCATCGAATTTCATCTGGTACGAGCTCATGACCCCCGACCCGACGGGCGCCGCCGCCTTTTACGGCGCGGTGGTCGGCTGGACCATCCCCGACACGGGCGAAGCCACCGCGGGCGGCGTCGACTACCGGATGATCGTCCGCGGCGACGGCGGCCATGCCGGCGGCGTGCTGGCGCTGACGAGCGAGATGGAGGCCGGCGGGGCGCGGCCCTTCTGGATCGGCTATCTGCATGTCGAGGACATCGATACCGCGATCAAGGCGATCGAGGCCGACGGCGGATCGCTGCAGATGGGCGCGATGGACATCCCCGTCGGGCGCATCGCGATGGTCACCGACCCGCAGGGCGCGCCCTTCTATGTCATGGCCCCGACCCCGCCGCCGGGATCGGAAGGCATGGAAAGCGATGTGTTTTCGGTGACCGAGGCGCAGCATATGCGCTGGAACGAGCTGTCGACCAGCGACCCCGACGCCGCCATCGCCTTTTACACCGGCCGTTTCGGCTGGGGACAGGAAGGCGAAATGGATATGGGCGACATGGGCGCGTACCGCTTTATCCAGCGCGGCGACGTCGGGCTGGGCGCGGTGATGCCGATGATGCCCGGCACGCCGAGCGCCGATGTGGACCTTCTACATCGGGGTCGCCGATATCGACCGCGCGCTGGCCGCGGTGAAGGCGAACGGCGGCACGGTCATTACCGAGCCGATGGAAATTCCCGGCGGCGAATTTGCGATGAACGCGGTCGATCCGCAGGGCGCCTCGTTCGGGCTGGTCGGGCCGCGGAAATGACGAAAGCCTCTCCCGCAGGCGGGAGGGGTCGGGGGTGGGCAGCGACGGTGCGATGGCCCACCCCGCTGCGACTAACGAGCAAGCTCGCAAGTCTCGCTGCCCCTCCCGCCTGCGGGAGGGGAAAAAGGAGAGAATATATGCCAAGCCGACCCAACCAGGGCCCCACCGGCGGCCTGACCCCGCATATCGCCATCGCCGACAAGCGCGCCGGCGAAGCGATCGAATTCTACAAGAAGGCGTTCGGCGCGACCGAGCTGGCGCGCATCCCCGCCGACGACGGGGTGCGGTTGATGCACGCGCATCTGCTGGTCAACGGCGCGTCGCTGATGATGCACGACGAATTTCCCGAATATGTCGAGAATGAGAGCGGCCCGCCCGACGGCGTGACGCTGCACCTGCAGGTCGACGATGCCGACGCCTGGTTCGACCGCGCGGTCGCCGCCGGCGCGACGGTCGTGATGCCGCTCGACAATATGTTCTGGGGGGACCGTTATGCCCAGGTGAAGGATCCGTTCGGCCATCAATGGTCGATCGGGGCACCGATCGAAGGAGAGTGAACATGGCCGACAAGACCCCCGCGACATTGTGCCTCTGGTACGACAAGGATGCCGAGGAAGCGGCGCATTTCTACGCCGCGACCTTTCCCGACAGCCGGGTCGGCGCGGTCCACCGCGCGCCCGGCGACAATCCGAGCGGCAAGGAAGGCGACGCGCTGACCGTCGATTTCACCGTGCTCGGCTTTCCGTGCATCGGCCTCAACGGCGAGCCGGCCTTCCGGCACAGCGAGGCCTTTTCCTTTCAGGTCCACACCGACACGCAGGAGGAGACCGACCGGCTGTGGAATGCGATCGTCGGCAACGGCGGCGCCGAAAGCATGTGCGGATGGTGCAAGGACAAATGGGGCCTCAACTGGCAGATCACCCCGCGCGCGCTGAGCGACGCGGTGGCGGGTCCGGACAAGGCGGCCGCGAAGCGCGCGTTCGAGGCGATGATGACGATGAAGAAAATCGACATCGCCGCGATCGAGGCCGCGGTACGGGGCGACCCGGTTGACGCCTGAGCGCGGCGTCCGCGCCTGGCTGCTCTGCGGCACGCTCGACATCGCCTATGCCGCGGTGTGGAGCCTGCTCGCGGGCGGCAGCGTCGGCGGGATGCTCCGCGGCGTCGCCAAGGGACCGTTCGGCGACGGCGCGGGCGATTGGGGCATCGCCGGCGCGCTCGCGGGTCTCGCGACGCATTATGCGATCATGGGGGCGATGGTCGCCTTCTGGTTCGCGGCGGCGCGGCGGCTTCCCTCCCTCGCGCGGCTGCCGTGGTGGCTCGCCGGAACCCTTTACGGCTTCGGCCTTTATCTGGTGATGAACGCCGTCGTGCTGCCGCTGCGTTTCGGCGCGCCCTTTCCGCCGCCCGACCTCGTCAAGGGCGCGGTCGCGCTGTTCCCGCATATCGTTTTCGTCGGCTGGCCGCTCGCCTGGCTGACCCGCAAGGACAATCGCCGATGCTGATCTTTTACGGCCACCCCTTTTCCTCCTATACGTGGAAGGCGCTGATCGCGCTCTACGCGAAGGACATCGCCTTCGACTATCGCTCGGTCGATCCGGCCTTTCCCGATCATATGCCCGAGCTGACGGCGCATTGGCCGGTGGGGCAGTTTCCGCTGATCGTCCACGACGGCACGCCATATTTCGAATCGTCGATCATCATCGAATATCTCGACCGGCTGGTGCCCGAGCCGCGGATGGTCCCCGAGGATCCCGACGCGGCGCTGAAGGTGCGGCTGTTCGACCGCATCTTCGACCTTCATGTGATGAACAGGATGCAGGAGGTGGTCGCCGACGCGATCCGCGGGCCGGAGAATCATCTCGACATCGTCGTCGAGCAGGCGAAGGCGAAGCTGGAGACCGTCTATGGCTGGCTCGACAGGGAGCTGGCGGGGGGCGGCTGGGCGACGCCCTTCGGCTTCACGCTCGCCGATTGCGCGGCGGCGCCGTCGCTCTTCTATGCCGACTGGGTGCACCGGATCGACCCGAAATACGAGAATCTGCGCGGCTATCGCGCGCGGCTGCTCGCGCATCCGCCGGTGGCGCGCTGCGTCGAGGAGGCGCGGCCGTACCGCGCCTATTTCCCGCTGGGGGCGCCCGACCGGGATTAACCTTTCGCTGCTCGCCGTCCCGGAACGGCACAGCCCGGCGGCATAGGTTAACGCGGCGCTGACAGTGCCGCTTTGCCTTTTGGCAATCCCGCGCGCGCGAAAGCGGTGGCATGGTTTCGCCGTCCGCCCTTGTCCGCACGCTGATCGCCCTGCTGTTCGCGGGCGTGCTGGCGTTCGCGCCGGCGCACGCGCAGCAGGTCGTCACCGTCACCACGACGACGGTGACCTGGACCTATGCGACCGGCGGCGATGATGGCGACTTTATCGACGAGGATGAAGCGTTGCTCGACGATGATGCGCTGGCCGCCGATCCTGATCCGGGAGCGACGCGGCGCTATGCGCCCTCGACCCAGCTCCCGACACTCGGGCGGGCGAAGGCGAGCTTCGGGCCCTTTTCGGTGATCGACGCCACCACCGTCCGCATGGCGGGCGACGTCGACGCCGCGACGCCGCGCCAGTTCGCCGCGATGATGGCCGCCTATCCGACGCTGAAGCGGATCGAGATGGTCGATTGCCCCGGCAGCCTCGACGAGGCGGCGAACCTGATTCTCGCGCGCGCGATCCGCCGCGCCGGCATGGAGACGGTGGTGCCGCGGGGCGGATCGGTGCGATCGGGCGCGGTCGAGCTGTGGATGGCGGGGGTCCGGCGCAGCGCCGCCCCCGACGCCGAATTCGGCGTCCACAGCTGGGCCGACGAATATGGCCGCGAGGCGCGCGACTATCCGGAAAGCGACCCGGTGCACGCCGAATATCTTTCCTATTACCGCGAAATGGGGCTCGACGACGCCAAGGCGCGCGCCTTTTATGCGATGACCAACGCGACGCCGTTCGACGATGTGCGCTATCTGACGCGCGACGACATGGCGCGGTACGTCACCCTCAACTGATACCAAAGCCCCTCCCCTTCAGGAGTGTCAGGTCGGTCATGCCCCCGGCATGACCTAAACCGTCCGGGGGACGGTTTACCTGACACTGGGTTGCGGTGGGGGCTTGCGGGATAGCGCAAGGCCGCGAAACCCCACCCGCTGCGACTAACGAACAAGTTCGCAAGTCTCGCTGCCCTCCCCTGAAGGGGAGGGGGAGGAGGGTCGAAGGCTGTTTTGTCCTTGTAACACGCCTGCCGCTTTCCCACATCGCCCCGCATGGCGGAGCGCAGCCTTTACCAGCGATTGCGGTCGAACGCGCAGGTTCGGCTGAGCCTGTTCTGCCTCGGCATCCTGCTGATGGTCGTCGCGGTGATCATCGGGCCGCTGCCCGGCCCCGGCTTCCTGATCGTCTTTCCGGTGGGCCTGATGCTGTGCCTGCAGAACAGCGCCTGGGCGAAGCGCCGCTATGTGCGGTTCAAGCGGCGGCACCCGCGTTACGGCGGCTGGGCCGACCGGGTGATGCGCCGGGTAAGCGCGGCGCGGCGGCGGGCGCGCGAGCGGATCGAAAGCGCGCTGGATGACGATTGACTTTCGCCCGAATCCTGCCTATTCGCGCCCCCACTGGCGGCCGCCCGCGTTTGGCGGCCCTTTTTCGTTAGAACGATCGAAGAGATTTAGGGACAACCGCGATGAAGCGTACCTATCAACCGAGCCGCCTCGTGCGCAAGCGCCGTCACGGTTTCCGCGCCCGCAAGGCGACCGTCGGCGGCCGCAAGGTCCTCGCCGCCCGCCGCGCCCGCGGCCGCAAGAAGCTGTCGGCCTGACGGCCACCGGTGCGCCGCCCGTGCGCACCCTCAGCAAACGCAGCGAATTTCTGGCCGCCAACCGCGGCCTGCGCTTTCCCATGCCCGGATTCGTCCTGCTGGTGCATCCGCGCGGCGACGATGATGCCGGCATGGGCGTCGGATATACGGTCAGCAAGAGGGTCGGCAACGCCGTCACGCGCAACCGGATGAAGCGCGCAGCTGCGCGCGCTTTGCCGCGCCGCGCTGCCCGAATCGGGGATCGCGGGGGCGAACCATGTGCTGATCGGCCGGCCGGGCAGCAACGACATCGTCTTCGCCGACCTCGGCGAGCAGCTGGACACGGCGCTGGCGCGCGCCGCGAAGAAGCTGGCGAAATGAACGATTGTCCGCTTCCTCTCTTTCCTCGTCACCCCGGACTTGATCCGGGGTCCCGCTTTGCCACATCGCCGAGCGGGACCCCGGATCAGGTCCGGGGTGACGATGGGAAAACAGGATTCGCGAATGAAGTTGTGCAGTTTTCCGGGCTTTTCGCATGATCGCCAAGCTGCTCATCCTGATCGCGCGCGGCTGGCAATTGGGTCCCTCGCGCATCCTGCCTCCCACGTGCCGCTATGCCCCGTCGTGCAGCGCCTATGCGATCGAGGCGCTGCGGAAATATGGCGCGATCAAGGGTGGCTGGATCGCGACAAAGCGGCTATTGCGCTGCCATCCTTGGGGCGGCCACGGCTACGACCCCGTCCCATAATCCCCGATTAGACACGAAGAGAGACCAACCAGCGTGGACGACAAGCGTAACTGGATCACGGCATTGCTGCTGTCGGCGGCCATATTGCTGGGCTGGAATTTCGTCGCGGCGCGATTTCTCCCGACTCCCGCCAAACCCGACGTGACCAAGACCGTCGCGGGCACCGAGGCCGCGACGGCACCCGCACCGGGAAGCGCCGAACCCGCCCTGCCCGGCCAGCCCGCCGCGCCGGCCCCGGCGTCGCCCGAGACAACGGTGCTGCGCCCGGTCGAGACGGTGCTGGCCGAGGGGCAGCGCATCCCGATCGAAACCCCGAAACTGGCGGGATCGATCAATCTGGTCGGTGCGCGCATCGACGACATCACGCTCACCCGATATCGCCAGACGATCAAGAAGAACTCGCCCCCGTCCGCCTGTTCGCGCCCGGCGGGACGAAAGCGGCCTATTTCGCGAGCCCCGTCTGGTCGGCGCAGGGCGTCGCGGTGCCGGGATCGACGACCGTGTGGACCGCGAGCGGGACCAAGCTGACCCCGACGACGCCGGTGACGCTGAGCTGGGACAATGGCGCCGGGCAGAGTTTTCGCATCGAATACAGCATCGACAGCGACTATCTGATCACCGCGAAGCAGACGATCGCCAACACGGGCACCACGCCCGTCGCGGTGCGCAGCGGCGCCTATATCGACCGCACCGGCAAACCGACCGATCCGCACGAGCAGGACAGCTGGACGATCCACGTCGGCCCGACCGGCTATCTCGACGCCAAGTCGAACTTCACCAATTATGACGAGGTTGAAGAGGCGCCGGGGCAGACGCTGTCCTATAAAGCGGCGGGCTGGCTGGGCTTCACCGACAAATATTGGCTGGCGGCGGTCATCCCCGCGAAGGGCGAGAAGGTGTCGGCGGCGTTCAACGCGCTGCCCGGCGACCGCTATCGCGCCGCCTTTGCCGCCAATCCGGTGCAGGTCGCGCCGGGGCGCCAGGCGACGACGACGAGCCGCATCTTCATGCGGCGCCAAGGAAGTCCGCACGCTGTCGGCCTATCAGGACGATCAGGGCATCACCCGCCTGTCGAACGCGATCGACTGGGGCTGGTTCGAATTTTTCGAGGTGCCGATCTTCAAGCTGCTCGACTGGCTGTTCCGCCAGGTCGGCAATTTCGGCGTCGCGATCATGGCGCTGACGCTGATCATCCGGCTGCTGATGTTCCCGATCGCGCAGCGGCAGTTCCACTCCATGGCGCAGATGCGCCTGGTGCAGCCCAAGATGAAGGCGCTGCAGGAGAAATATAAGGACGACAAGCCGAAGCAGCAGCAGGAGTTGATGAAGCTCTACAAGGACGAGAAGATCAACCCGCTCGTCGGCTGCCTGCCAATCGTGATCCAGATTCCGATCTTTTACGCGCTCTACAAGGTGCTGATGCTGACGATCGAAATGCGGCACCAGCCCTTTGCGCTGTGGATCAAGGATCTGTCGGCGCCCGACCCGCTGCACATATTGAACCTGTTCGGCCTGCTGCCCTTCACCCCGCCGTCGATCCTGGGCATCGGCGTGATGGCGGTGATCCTGGGCATCACCATGTGGCTGCAGTTCCGCCTGAACCCGCCGCTGCGCCGACCCGGTACAGGCGCAGGTGTTCAAGATCATGCCGTGGATGTTCATGTTCATCATGGCGCCGTTCGCCGCTGGCCTGCTGCTCTACTGGATCACCAACAACCTGCTGTCGATCGCGCAGCAGCAATATATGTATAGCAAGTTCCCGGCGCTGAGGACGGCGGCGGCGAAATGACCTCACCAGCGGCTCTTTTGGGTGTGCCCCCGCGCAGGCGGGGGCCCATCACCTGCCGCCGAAACCCGAAACGAGCGGAGATGGACCCCTGCCTGCGCAGGGGTACGGCTTATGACTGAAACGATGGATGAAGATCGCCCCGAGCGCGCGCGCAAGCTGTTCGCGGGACCGATCGCCTTTCTGAAATCGGCCCCGGCGCTGCAGCATCTGCCGCCGCTGCGGCCGCGCCCGAGATCGCCTTCGCGGGCCGGTCGAACGTCGGCAAATCGTCGCTGCTCAACGCGCTGACGGGGCGTAACAGCCTCGCGCGCACGTCGGTGACGCCGGGGCGGACACAGGAACTCAACTATTTCGATGTGGGATCGCCCTTGGTGTTCCGGCTGGTCGATATGCCGGGTTACGGTTTCGCCAAGGCGCCCAAGGATGTCGTCAAAAAATGGCGTTTCCTGATCAACGACTATCTGCGCGGCCGCGCCGTGCTTAAACGCACGCTGGTGCTGATCGACAGCCGCCACGGGATCAAGGACGTCGATCGCGAGGTGCTCGAAATGCTCGACGTCGCGGCGGTGAGCTATCGTATCGTGCTGACCAAGGCCGACAAGGTGAAGGCGACCGACCTCGCCGCGGTGCTGGCGGCGACCGAGGCCGAGGCAAGGAAGCATCCGGCGGCGCACCCGCAGGTGATCGTGACGAGCAGCGAAAAGGGCATGGGCATCGCCGAGCTGCGCACGGCGGTGCTGGAGGCGGTGGAGAGTTAGTATCCTCTCCCCTTGCGGGAGAGGATAGTGCAGGTTGCGGACTTGTCCGCTACCGGAACTTGGAGAGGGGGTGCGGCCCGCCGGGCCGCGCGAGCCCAAGGCTCGCATCACCCTCTCCCAGCTTCGACTAGCCAGCAAGCTGGCAAGTCTACACAACCCTCCCCCGTCAAGGGGGAGGGAGGAGAGTTTGGATGAAACTGTTCATCGGCAACAAGGCCTATTCGAGCTGGAGCCTGCGGGGCTGGCTGGCGGCCAGGCACAGCGGGCTGACCTTCGAGGAAGTCACCGTCCCGCTCTATGACGAGGACTGGTCGAACCGGCGCGAGGGCGACGAGTTCGCGCCGTCGGGGGGCAAGGTGCCGATCCTGTGGGACGGCGACGACATTGTCGTGTGGGACAGCCTGGCGATCGTCGATTATCTCAACGAAAAGACCGATGGCACGCGCGGTTACTGGCCCGGGGATATGGCGGCGCGCGCGATGGCGCGGTCGATGGCGGCGGAAATGCATTCGAGCTTCGCCGCGCTGCGCCGCAACCACAGCATGAACATCCGCCGCATCTATCCGGCCGCCGAACTGCTGCCCGAGGTGCAGGCCGATGTCGTGCGCATCCTGCAGATCTGGGCCGAGGCGCGGGCGCGCTTCGGCGGCGAGGGCGATTTCCTCTTCGGCGACTGGTCGGCGGTCGACATGATGTTCGCGCCGGTGGTGACGCGCTTCATCACTTACTCGATTCCCTTGCCGCGCTTCGCCCTGCCCTATTGCCAGGCGGTGATCAGCCACCCGCACATGCAGGAGTGGATCGGCGGCGCGCAGGCCGAGGACTGGGTGATCGAGCAGTTCGAGAAGGCCGAGGGCTGAGGTGTCACCGCGATGAACGCGGCGTTCAGTTGGCGCTGTCGCCCGTGCGTTAAAGAACACGCATGAAACGCATGCTCATCGCCGCCACCCTTGCGCTCGGCGCCGCCGTCGTGGCCGCCGCCGCGCCCGCCGCATCCGAATGGGAAATCGGCCCGGTGATCCGCGGCAAGAATTATTCGGTGAACATGCCGCTCGGCGCCAAAACCCGAACGTGGCGGCGGCTGGTCGTTCGACTTTCCGGCTAGGCAGCAAGGCGGCGGGGCATGTCCATTATGTGACCTTCCGCCCCGGAACGCTGGCAGGCAAGTCGTGGATCGTCGTGCGTTACCGGGTCGATGCCAGGGCGGGCACGCGTTTCGTGCCGCAGGCGAACCCCGACCGCGCGGGCACGGTGTCGCTCTATCTCCAGCGGCGCGGCGACGATTGGAACGCGCGCGGGCGCTATCAATATTATCGCTGGTACGCGCCCGCCGCTTCGGTGCGCGAGCTGGCGCCGGGCGCCGGCGAAATCAGCGTGCGGCTGGACGATCCGCAGTGGATTTCGGTGCTGGGACAGCCGTCGGCCGATTATCCGGGGGCGATGGCCGAAGCATTGGCCGATGTCGAGCGCGTCGGGCTGGTGTTCGGATCGTCGAACGCGCGCGGGCACGGCGTCTATGCAACCGCGCTAGGCAAAATTCACGCTGACGGCGTTCCGGGTGGAATAAAGCTCGTCATTGCGACCCCGGCGAAGGCCGGGGAAGCAATCCAGAGCGGTTTACGCTACTCTGGATTGCCGCGTCGCCTTCGGCTCCTCGCAATGACGAGCCCTAGGGAATCCGCTTGGCCGGATAGGGCGTGCCGTCCTTGTGGAAATAGCCGTCGGGCGTGAACAGCATGTCGATGTCCGAATAGCCGCCGCCGATGTCATATTTCGCGCCGCCGCCGAGCGCGACGAGCACGCAGTCGGCACCCGATTCGTTGACCAGGTGGTGGCCGTTGGTGCTGCCCTTGGGCCAGACCGCGATGTCGCCGGGGCGCATCGGATATCGCCCGTCATCCTCGATCAAAACGGCTTCGCCCGCGATCATGATGACCATCTCGTCCTCGCCGTCGTGCCAGTGGCGCTGCGACGACATGGCGCCGGGTTTGAGCACCACATGGCTGGCGGCGAAATCGCTGAGGCCCGTGGCGGGCGCGAGACGGCGGTACCAGCGGCCCTGCACCGCCTGGTCGAAGGGGGCCGGGTAGCCGGTGGCGTTGGTTTGCGGGATGGCGTCGAGATCGAGCTTGGGCATGGCGCAGTCCTTTTGCGGCGCGTGTTGAGGCACCGTCGTGTCGATTTGTTTCGCACAAAGCCACGAAGCCACAAAGGGAGATGCTCAGCCATGATCGCATAAAGGTGCCGCGAAGCGCCTTCAAATGGCCGCCTGCGGCGGCAAGCGGACTGGACGGCCTGACCGCCCTCTTCGTGGCTTTGTGGCTTTGTGCGAGATATTTCTCCATCTCGACTAAGCACCGCGCCAGAGCGTATGGCGCAGCCATGAGCCTCGACCCCGTAGATCTCGCCACGGCGCTGATCGCCGCGCCCTCCGTCACCCCGGCGACGGGCGTAGTGTTCGACGTGCTGGAAGCCGCGCTGACCCCGCTGGGCTTTAGCGTCGAGCGCTTCATCGACGGGATCGAGCCCGACGGGCCGGTCGAGAATCTGCTCGCGGTGCGCGCGGGCGGCGGGCCGAGGCATTTCGGTTTTGCGGGGCATCTCGACGTCGTGCCGCCAGGCGTCGGCTGGACGGGCGACGCCTTTGATCCGCAAGTGCGCGGCGACCTGCTCTATGGGCGCGGCGCGGTCGACATGAAGGGGGCGATCGCCGCCTTCGCCGCCGCCGCGGCCGCGACCCCGCAAGCGGCGGGGACGATCAGCCTGATCATCACCGGCGACGAGGAAGGGCCCGCTATCTTCGGCACCCGCGCGCTGATGGCGCATATGGACGCGCGCGGCGTCCGCCCCGACATGATCGTCGTCGGCGAGCCGACCTCGGTGAACCGGCTCGGCGACATGGTGAAGATCGGGCGGCGCGGTTCGGTCAACATCTGGATCGACGTGCCGGGCACGCAGGGGCATGTCGCCTATCCGCACCTCGCCGACAATCCGATCCCCAAGCTTGTCAAGATATTGGCGGCGATCGACGCGGTGGCGCTGGACGAAGGAAACGACTGGTTCCAGCCGTCGAACATCGAATTCACCGACGTCGAGGTCGGCAATGGCGCGACCAACGTCATCCCCGCGTCGGCGCGCGCGCGGCTGTCGATCCGCTTCAACGATGCGCACAAGGGCGCCGATCTGGTCGCGATGATCGAAGGCATCGCGCACGGGATCGAGCCCGGGGCCAGGGTGTTGGGCAAGATATCGGGCGAAGCCTTTCTGACTCCGCCGGGCGAGCTGTCGGGACTGGTCGCCGAGGCGATCCGGGCCGAGACCGGGCTGACCCCCGACATGTCGACGACGGGGGGCACATCGGACGCGCGCTTCCTGCATGCGCTGTGCCCGGTGGTCGAATTCGGGCTGACCAATGCGACGATGCACAAGCTCGACGAGGCGGTGGCGGTCGAGGATCTGCACCGGCTGACGGCGATCTATCGCGGGATTTTGGTGCGGGCACTGGCGGGCTGAAAATATCTCACGCAAAGGCGCAAAGACGCCAAGAAGAATAATCTCACACAAAGACACGAAGAGGGCGCACCCCATAGCTGAGCGTCGCCCGTCGCCGCAGGCGACCTTCCATAAGGCGCTTCGCGCGATCCTGGAGCAGCGGTGCGGGAGAAGGCTGTCCTCTTTGTGTCTTTGTGCGAGACCCTCTTTCTTGTCTTCTTCGCGCTTTTGCGCCTTTGCGTGAAACTATTCCTCGCGCCCTCGCCGCAGGATGACATAGACCGCCCCCGCGCCGCCGTGGCTGATGTGCGCGGGGCGGAGCGCGACGATCCGGTCGGCGTAGGGCGAATAGGCCAGCCAGTCGGGAAGCGCGGCGCGGATGGCGCCGCGCGGGCGGGGCTGCCCGTGCATCACCGGCAGGCGGTCGGCGCCGGGGCGGAGGCGGCCCGCGACGATGAGCAGCACGCGCGCGCCGCGGACGAGCGCGCGGTGGATGCTCTCGTCGAGCAGCGCCTGCGCCGAGGCGAGGCTGTGGCCGTGGAGATCGATGCTCATGTCAGGGCGAACGAGCCCCTTGCGCAGGCGGCGGTCCCAATGGCCGTCGAGCGTGGCCTGGCTGTGCGTGCGGCGCGGCGGCGGCAGCGGCGACGGCGGACGCGCGGCGGGCGGCGCGGTGATGCGCGGCTGGGCCTTGGGCGGTTTGACCGTCGGGGGAGCGTCAGGAATGATGGGCGCGGGGGTGCTCGCCAGCGGCTTCACCGTCGCCGCGACTTTTTTCCAGAGCGCCGACTCGTCGGGGGCGAGCCGCCGCGCCATGTCAGCGCCGGATCAGCCGCGCGATGCTGGCGCGCGGGAGGAGGAGCAGCGCCGAGCCGCGTCCCGACATGCCGCCGGCGATCGCGCGCGCCTCGTTGCCCGAGCCCCAGAAGCTGTCGAAGCGGTTGGCGCCCCTGATCGCGCCGCCGGTGTCCTGCGCGATCCACAGGCCGTTCGGTTCGGCGCGGTCGAGCGAGAGAAAGACGGGGGCGCCGAGCGGCACATATTTGGGATCGGCGGCGACGCTGCTGCGCCCGGTCACCGGCACGCCCAAGGCGCCCAAGGGACCGGGGCCGGTGATTTCGCGGAAGAAGACCCAGCTGGGATTCTCGTTCATCACCGCGGCGCCGCGCACGGGGTCGGCGCGCAGATAATCGAGGATGCCCTGCATCGAGGTCTGCCCGGACTTCAGCTCGCCGCGGTCGGCAAGCAATTTGCCGATGCCGACATAGTCGCGCCCGTTCTGCGCGTCGTAACCGATGCGCATGATGCCGCCGTCGGGAAGGCGCAGGCGGCCCGAGCCCTGGATCTGGAGGAAGAAGAATTCGGCGGCGTCGGCGGCCCAGGCGATTTCGAGCCCGCGCCCTTCGAGCGCGCCGCGTTCGATCGTCGCACGGTCGTAATAGCGCACGAAGTTGGTGCCCTCGACGCGGCCGCGAATCTTCTTGCCCTTGAGCTCGTCCGAGAATTGGCCGAGGTCGACGTCGATCAAGTCGGCGGGGCGGCGATAGATGGGGACGTCATAGCCCGCGCGCTTCGTCCGCGAGGCGGCGATTTCGGGTTCGTAATAGCCGGTGACGAACGCGGTGCCCGCGCCGACCTGTACCGTGCCGAAATAGCGGGCGAAGAAGGCCGATGCGTCGCTGTCGCGCCAGTCCTTCGCCGCGTTGCAGCTTTCGGTCCAGTCGGCATTCTGCGTCAGCCCGCTGGCGTCGGCGCGGCGTGTGACCGAGGGACAGCTCAGGCGGAAGGCGGCGAGCGCGGCGCTCGCCTGCGAGGCGGAGACGCCGAGGTCGGCAAATTCGGGACCCGCGACCACCCCGGCTTCGGCGGCGGTCGTCGCGCCTAGCCGGGACGGGCGGAGCGGCGAGCGGCGGATTGGGGGTCGCCGGGACCGGCTTCGCCGCGACGCTGCCGCTTTCGGACGGGCGCGGCGTATAGGGACGCGTTTCGCCCGTCGGTGTCGGGGTAGGCGCCGGCGTTGGAGCGGGAACCGGACGCGGCGCGGTTTCGACGCGCCCGCCGCCCGCGTCGGGAATCACCGACGAACAGGCCGACAGCAGCGCCAAGGAGGTGATGACGGCGAATCCGATCAGACGGCGACTTGTTGGCGCGATGGCAGCATTTATCGGATTCACCCGAAGACGCGAAGACGCGAAGAGATCAGCCGATGGCCGCATCCACGGCTTGCCGATTGCGCGAAGCGCCTTTTTCAACGTCGCCTGCGGCGACAAGGTGCCTGCGAAAAGCTCGCCCGGCCTCTTCGCGCCTTCGCGTCTTCGCGTGAAATTTTTTCCGGCAAGAAAAACCCGCCCGCGCATTTCGGTCACGGGATCAGGCGGATTCGGCTTCGTCGAGCAGCCAGTTGGGATCGTTGCTGCCGATCTGGCGGCGGAAGGTCCACAGATCGTTGGTTTCGGTCGCGTCGATCATCGAGCTCGGCGATCATATTGCCCTCGGCGTCGCGGGTCACCGCGCTGATGTCGGCGCGGTAACGGACGGTGACGCGCGCCTCGCCGCCCGACAGTTCGACCGCGGTGATCCTGGCCGAATCGATGCCGACGAGGCGGTTGTCGAGCCGTTCGCCCCGCGCCTCGCGCGCGTCGATCGCATCGGCGAAGCCTTCATAGCTGTCCTGGTCGCACAGGTCGCGCAACGTGTCGCGGTCGCCCGCCCAATAGGCTTCGAGAATCATGCGATAGGCGGCTTCGGCGCCCTCCATGAAGCGGTCGGCGTCGAAATTGCGGTCGGCGGCGAGCAGCGCGCGCAGCCCCGCCTCAGCCGCGGGTTCGTAGACCAGGCCCGATGTGTCGGCGCCGCCGCCCTGCGGCGCGGGGGCGGCGTCGGCCTCGTCGAGGCGCACCGGCGCGGGGGCCGTCCGCTCGTCGCGGCGCGGCAGCACGGGTTCCTGTTCGTGGCCCGTGCGCTTTCCGAGCACCGAATAGAGCCGCATGCCGAGGAAGGCGGCAATCATGGCAAGCAGGACGATCGAAATGGCTGTCACGGGCTGAAGTCCAATATGGTCTCGGGATAGTCGCACCGAATACATAGGCCATCGGCGGCCATGTTTCAAATCACCATGGCCGCAGCCACGGGGCGGGTCAATCCTTGCGCAACGCCGCACGCGCCGGAAGGGTTGCGCTCCCGCGCCCATTGTGCTGCCCGCCCGCCGCTGCTAAGCGCCGCCCCAACCGCCCGCGGCGCCCGATCGAGATTGCGGAACCGCAGGAGACATTCACGAGACGACAGGGAAAGCAAGACCGACCATGGCCGACGAAACCACGCCCGAATTCACCCCCGAAACCTTGTCCAACGGCGAGGACAATCTGCCCGCGATCGGACTGATTTCGCAATATGTAAAGGATCTGTCGTTCGAGAATCCGAACGCGCCGGCGATCTTCCAGGTGCAGGACGCGCCGCAGATCGACGTCCAGTTCAACATCGGCGCCGACAATGTCGGCGACGGCCTGTTCGAAGTGTCGCTGAAGATCGACGTCACGTCGAAGACGGGCGAGCTGACCGCGTTCGTCGTCGACCTGAAATATGCCGGCCTGTTCGGGGTGCGCAACGTGCCCGAAGACCAGCTGCAGCCCTTTTTCCTGGCCGAAGCGCCGCGCATCCTGTTCCCCTTCGCGCGCCGCATCGTCGCCGACGTCGTGCGCGACGGCGGTTTCCCGCCGCTGCTGCTCGAACCGATCGATTTCCACGGCCTGTTCCAGCAGCAGCTGACGGCGCGCGACGCCGAACAGGCGGGCGACGTGGTGGTCGGTCAGGCCTGATCGCTCTGAATACCCCTCGTCATTGCGAGGGCCGAAGGCCCGCGGCAATCCAGAGTGGCGCAAAACCGCCCTGGATTGCTTCGCTCCGCTCGCAATGACGAAATTTGTGGGTCGCGGACTCCCGTTCGCCAAGCGCACCGCATGAGCAGCCTCGTCAAAAGCGTCGGCACGATCGGCGGGCTGACGATGGTCAGCCGCCTGTTCGGTTTCGCGCGCGACATGCTGCTCGCGCGCGTGCTCGGCGCGGGGCTGGCGGCCGACGCCTTCCAGCTCGCCTTTACCCTGCCCAACACCTTTCGCCGCCTGTTCGCCGAGGGCGCCTTTTCGGTCGCCTTCGTGCCGATGTACAGCCGCGCGCTGCACGGGGACGGCGGCGAGGAGGCCGCGGCGAAATTCGCCGACGATGTGCTTGCCGTGTTCCTGTGGGTGCTGCTGGCCTTTTCCGCCGTCGCGATGATCGCCATGCCGGGGATCGTCTGGGTGCTGGCGCGCGAATTTCTGACGGTTCCCGGCAAGTTCGAGCTCGCGGTGTTTCTGAGCCGCATCACCTTTCCCTATCTGGGGCTGGTCAGCCTGGTGGCGATGCTGTCGGGGCTGCTCAACGCGCGCTCGCGCTTCGCGCCGGGCGCGGCGGCGCCGGTGCTGCTCAACATCGTGCTGATCGCGGGGATATTGATCGGTGCCGAAATCCGCGGCGACGCGGGCGACGACCGCATCGTCGCGCTGGCGCTTGCCATCTCGGTCGCCGCGGCGGGGGTGGTCCAGCTCGCCTATCTGTGGCGGGCGGTGCGGAAAGCCGGGCTGAAACTGCATGTCCGCCTGCCCAAATTCACCCCCGAGGTGAAAAGGCTGGGGATGCTGATCCTGCCCGCGACCTTCGGCGCCGGCATCTATCAGATCAGCCAGTTCGTCGACACCTTCTTTGCCACCAGCCTGCCGCAGGGGTCGCTGACCCTGCTTAAGCTCGCCGACCGGCTGAACCAGTTGCCGCTCGGCATCGTCGGCATCGCGCTCGGCACCGCGATATTGCCGATGCTGGCGCGGCATATCCACAGCGACGACACCGCCGAGGCGCAAAGGCTGCAGAGCAATGCGTTCGAGATCGCGACGCTGCTGACCCTGCCCGCCGCCGCCGCGCTGGCGATCTGCGCCCCCGCCTTTACCGCCGCCTTCTTCGTCGGGGGCAAGTTCACCGCGGCCGACGGCGCGCTGATGGCGCAAATCGTCGTCGCGCTGGTCGCCGGCCTGCCCGCCTATGTGATCGTGAAAATCCTGAACCCCGGTTTTTTCGCGCGCGAGGATACGAAGACGCCGGTGTGGACCGCGCTTGCCTCGCTGATCGTCAATATCGGGATCAACCTTTATGTCGTCGAACGCTATGGGATCGTCGGGCTCGCCGGCGCCACCGCGGCATCGGCCTCGCTCAACTGCCTGCTGCTCTATGTCATCCTGCACCGGCGCGGCTGGTTCCATTTCACCGCGCAGCTCGGCGCGCGCATTTTGCGCCAGCTGGTCGCGGTCGCGGCGATGGCGGCGCTGCTGTGGTGGCTGATGCCGAAGCTGCAGGATTATTATGCTGGGTCGGTGATCGAGCGCATCGCCTCGCTCGGCGCGCTGTGCGTCGCGGGGGGCGCGGTCTTCTTTGCCGCCGCTTTCCTCGTCGGCGCGCTTGACAAGGATCTGATCGCCATGCTGACGCGGCGGCGCGCGAAACCCGTGCTTCAAGAGGAATAGATCATGCGGACGTTATCGGGCATCCAGCCCACCGGAAATTTGCACCTGGGCAATTATCTGGGCGCGATCCGCAACTGGGTGCGCATGCAGGACGAGATGGAGGGCGAGAAGCTCTATTTCCTTGCCGACCTGCACGCGATCACGGTGCACAACGACCCCGCCGAGCTGACCGCGAACACGCGCGAGATGGCAGCGGCGCTGATGGCGGCGGGGATCGACCCCGAACGGTCGATCCTGTTCAACCAGGCGCGCGTCCCCGCGCATGCCGAGCTGGCGTGGCTCTTGTTCTGCACCGCGCGGATCGGCTGGCTCAATCGCATGACGCAGTTCAAGGAAAAGTCGGGCAAGAACCGCGAGGGCGCGAGCGTCGGGCTTTACGCCTATCCGGTGCTGCAGGCGGCCGACGTGCTGCTGTACCAGACGACGCATGTGCCGGTCGGCGACGACCAGAAGCAGCATCTGGAACTGGCGCGCGACGTCGCGACCAAGTTCAACCTCGACACCGGGACCGAGACCTTCACCCTGCCCGAACCGACGATCCCGCCGACGGCGGCGCGGATCATGAGCCTGCGCGACGGGTCGGCGAAGATGTCGAAGTCGGACCCGAGCGATGCGAGCCGGATCAACTTGGTCGACGACGCCGACACGATCATGGCGAAGATCCGCAAGGCCAGGACCGACGCCGAACCGCTGCCGTCCGAGGCGGCGGGGCTGGCGGGGCGGCCCGAGGCGGCGAACCTCGTCGCCATCTACGCCGCGATGGCCGACGAGAGCGTCGATGCGGTGCTGGCGCGTTTCGGCGGGCAGGGCTTCGGCGCGTTCAAGCCGGCGCTCGGCGAGTTGCTGGTCGAGACGCTGACCCCGATCGCGACGCGATTGAACGCGCTCAAGGCCGATACGGCGGCGATCGACGCGGCGATCGAGGCCGGGGCCGAACGGGCGAAGGCGCTGGCGCAACCGACGCTCGACGCGGCCTATGCAGCGCTGGGGCTGTGCCGATAGAGAGGGTAGGGGTCCTATACCTGCGGACCCCCTCAATCCGTTTGTGCTGAGCTTGTCGAAGCACCGTTCTTCTTCTTGTGACGCCAATAGGAAGAACGGCCCTTCGACAAGCTCAGGGCGAACGGATCGGATTTAGAGCGTGATGAAGTCGGCGCGCGAAGCCGCCTGCGCGCGGTGCGAAATTCTTGTTTTTGCGAGCGCGCACGCCATATCATGCACCGGAACCGGTTGCGACGGGGTGAGTTCAACCAAGGTTAAGTCGCATCGGCATAGTCATGCTATAAAGGGCGGCGTGCGCGCGCGCCGACTCACGGAGCGAAGACGATGATGAACAAGAGCAAATTCCGCCGGTTGAGCCTTGCCGCGCTGACCGCCGCGACGCTGGCGGTCGCCGGCTGCGCCACCCCCTTCCGCGCCGACGTCGCGCGCTTCCAGACCCAGCTTCCGGCGCCGCAGGGCCAGAGCTTCACCGTCGAGGCCGGCAATCCCGCGCTCGCCGGCGGGATCGAGTTCGGCCAATATGCGAACCTGGTCGCCGGCGAGCTGACCCGCTTCGGCTATCGCCCCGCGGCCCCCGGCGAACGCCCCGACATGGTCGTGCGCCTGGGCTACGACATCGACAAGGGGCGCGAGCGCGTGCGCAGCACCGGTTTCGGCGATCCCTGGTACGGCGGCTATTACGGCCGCGGCTTTTACGGCCCGCCGGTGATCGTGCGCGGCCGCGGCGGGCGCCGCTTCGTCTACGGCTATCGCGATCCCTTCCTGTGGGGCGGGTTCGGGCCGGGTTTCGGCTATAACGACATCGAAAGCTACACCGTCTACACCAGCGGGCTCGACCTGCAGATCAGCCGCGCGTCGGACGGCTACCGCCTGTTCGAGGGCCGCGCCGAGGCGCAGTCGCGAGACAACAACCTCCAGACGATCGTCCCCAATCTGGTCGAGGCGATGTTCACCGGCTTTCCCGGCAATTCGGGCGAGAAGGTGCGGATCACCGTGGCGCCGCCCGAGAAGGGGTGAAGCCCGTAAACGAACGGCAAAGGCCCGCCTTCCATCCGGACGGCGGGCCTTTTTATTTTCGCAGATGGTGCGGCGTAGCAAAGGAAGGCGAGCCCCTGGCCGAAGATGGCGGCGAAATATATTTCGCACAAAGGCACAAAGGCACGAAGATGTCGTGTTGAACGCTAAGCGGCTTCATTCTTCTGACATTTCGGCAGGACGCGGCGATAATGAAGAAGCGGCCTTGCGGCCGTGAACCAGCCCCTTCGTGCCTTTGTGCCTTTGTGCGAAACAAAAAATCCCGACCGGCCGATCTTGAACGAACCCATCTGCGCACAGCAACCCGCAGGGCCAACGACCGGCGGCGTCCCGATCAGCCGGGCGTGTGCAAGTCCGGGGATAAACCCGGTAAAAACGGTGGATCAGCTGTTGAGGCTGCGTCGGATCGCGGCGATTTCGGCGTCGAGTTCGCTGTCGCTGACGCGCAGCGCCTCGACCGTGCGTACCGCGTGGATCACCGTCGAATGATCGCGCCCGCCGAAGCGGCGGCCGATTTCGGGGTAGGAACGGGGAGTCAGTTCCTTCGCCAGATACATCGCGACCTGACGCGGACGCGCGATCGCGCGGACGCGGCGCTTCGAGGCCATTTCCGATTTGTCGAGCTTGTAATGCGCGCAGACCGCGCGCTGGATCTCGTCGATCGTGATGCGCGGGCGGGCGCTGCGGACATTTTCGGCGAGCCGGTCCTCGGCGAGCGCGAGGTCGATGCGCGCGCCGGTGAGCGCGGCATAGGCGAGCAATTTGTTGAGCGCGCCTTCGAGCTCGCGGATGTTGCGCGTGAAATGCTTGACCAGATAGGCGACGACATCGTCCGGCACCTCGACCATCGGCATCGCGGCGAGCCGCTGGCGGATGATGCGCTCGCGCAGATCGTCCTCGGGCGCCTCGATATCGGCGACCAGCCCGCCCGACAGCCGCGACAGCAGCCGCGCCTCGACCCCATCGAGCATCGCGGGCGGTCGGTCGGCGGTGACGACGAGGCGCTTGCCGACGGTCATCAGGTCGTCGATCGTGTGGAGCAGTTCCTCCTGCGTCGAATTCTTGCCGATCACGAATTGCAGATCGTCGAGCAGCAGCAGGTCGGCGGCGCGCAGCCGCGCCTTGAACGCCATCATGTCGCCGCCGCGCATCGCGCCGACGAATTCGAGCATGAATTTTTCCGCCGACATCAGGATGATCGTCGCGGTCGGGTGCGCTGCGGCATAATCCTGCGCGATCGCCTGAAGCAGGTGGGTCTTGCCCTGGCCGGTACCCGAGCAGAGGTAGAGCGGGTTGAACTGCGGCGCCTCGACCATCGCCATGCGGCGCGCGGCATTGGCGGCGAGGATGTTCGAGCGCGCGACGACGAACCGGTCGAACGACAGCCGCGGGTCGAAACCGAGCAGCGCCGGGTTCGCGGCGGGGGCGGGCGGCGCGTCGAAGGCGGACAGCGGCGGCTGGGCGAGAAGCGCGGCGCGGTCGCTCGCGGCGCTCGCCCCGCGCACGGTAACGCCGCGCACCGCGGGCAGCAGCTGGCGCCACGCGAGTTCGAGCCGGTCGCCGAAGCGTTCGTTGATCCAGTTGGCCGAGAAGCGGCTCGCGGCCTCGAGCGTGACGACGCCCGACAGGGTGCAATAGTCGGCGAAGCGCACCGGCTTCAGCCAATGGTCGAAGGTGCGCGCGCCGAGATCGCGGCGGAGCCCTTCGGCGACGCGCGGCCACAGCATCGCGACATCGCCGCTCATCGCCGTTTCTCCGTCACGCCGACCATCGCACTCCCCACCTGAAACCACGCCTGTCCCCCGATCACCCGGTCACCGGCAGGATCGCCGCCGCCGCCCACAGCTCCGCGCGCCCCGATCGCAGGACGCAGTTTCCCGTTCCGCGCAAGCAGCGAAGGACGGCGAATCATGTGATGTGGCGGCCAGCGGCGAAGGCCGATGACATCCTATGTCTAGGCAGGGGAAGCGGAGTCTATCAAGAGCCGCCGATGTAAAAATATTGAAATAAAAATCTTGACTCGCCAAGCACCCCGGATTCGCGCCAAATGGATAATTTTCCTATACTTTTCAGTATGTTATTTGTGACAATCCTGTCAGCAAGCAACGAATCGCGGTAAATCCGTCACTTACCGCGTTGCAACACTATTGCCACGGCGATGTCACAAAAGCACTCGCATGGCGGCGTCCCGAAATGGACACAAAAAGACCCGCGGGCGAGGTGCCGGCGGGTCTTTTCGAGTCGCGATGCGGCGCGGGGCCGAATCGGCCGAGCGGTCAGGCGATGGCGTTGACGCTCTTGGTCAGGCGCGAATATTTGCGCGCGACGGTGTTCTTGTGCAGCACGCCCTTGGCGACGCCGCGCGCCATTTCGGGCTGCGCGGCCTTCAGCGCGGCGGCGGCGGCGTCCTTGTCACCGGCGGCGACGGCATTCTCGACCTTCTTGACGAGGGTGCGGATGCGCGAGACGCGATTCTTGTTCACGATGGTGCGCGCGGTGTTGCGGCGGATGCGCTTTTTTGCCTGGGGCGTATTGGCCATAAATTCCTCGGTGTTCAAACAGTCAAAGTCGGTCGGAGCACAGCGTCACCGGAGCAGCCGAATCGCGCGAAACGGGCGAATCAATGTCCGGATACGGCCGGTTCCGGAACACCGGACCCTGCTCGAAGGGTGCGCCCATAGCCAGCAAGGCGGCTTTGGTCAATGGTTTTCGGGGTAGAAAGACGATCCTCCCCCAGCGGGGGAGGGGGACCATGCGAAGCATGGTGGAGGGGCACAGGCCCGAATATGCTGCGTATGAGCGAGGGTGCCCCTCCACCACCTTCGGTGGTCCCCCTCCCCGTTCCGGGGAGGAACCTCAAAGTCGCTGGCATTTGGGGCAATAGAAGGTCGAGCGGCCCGCCTGGACGATGCGGACGATCGTGCCGCCGCACTCGCACGTCTCGCCCTCGCGGCCATAGACGCGCCAGTCCTTGGCGAAATAGCCGAGATCGCCCTCCGGACTCAGAAAGTCGCGTAGCGTCGAGCCGCCCGCGGCGATCGCGGCGGTGAGGACGTCCTTGATCGCGGGCACGAGCGAAGCGAGCTTCGCCTTCGAGACGTCGGCGGCGGGCTTTGCCGGGTGGATGCGCGCCATGTTGAGCGCCTCGCACACATAGATGTTGCCGAGCCCCGCGACCACCGTCTGGTCGAGCAGCATCGCCTTGACCGGGGCACGGCGGCCGGCGAGCGCCCTCGCGAGACAGGCGGCGTCGAAGGCATCGGACAAGGGTTCGGGGCCGAGCGTGACGAAGGCCGGAAACAGCGTCAGCGGATCGCCTGCGACGAGGTCGACCGAGCCGAAGCGGCGCGGGTCGTGCAGGAAGAGCCGGTGCCCCGCCCCGGTCTCGAGCAGCAGATGGTCGTGCTTGCCCGCCTCGCCGCCCTCGGTGCGCCAGCGTCCCGACATGCCGAGGTGGAAGATCATATGATCGTCGCGGTCGGTCGACACGATGCCATATTTGGCCCGCCGCGACAGGCGGGTGACAGTGGCACCGGTCAGCCGCTGCGCGAGGTCGGCGGGGAAGGCGCGGCGCAGGTCGGGGCGGAAGGTGATGACCGACGTCAGGCGCTGCCCTTCGAGAAAGGGCGCGAGGCCGCGGACGGTGGTTTCGACTTCGGGAAGCTCGGGCATATCGCGGGCCGGGCTACGCGCCATTTGCGCGGGCGGCAAGGCCCGGCTAAAGGCCGGTCGAATTTCGTTTCTCCCCGCAAAGGCGCATTCCTCATGGCCACCCCCGACACCGTCAGCTTCGGTTATGAACAGGTCCCCGCGACCGAGAAGACCGCGATGGTCGGCGAAGTGTTCAGCCGCGTCGCGCGCAAGTACGACATCATGAACGATGCGATGTCGGGCGGGCTGCACCGGCTGTGGAAGGACCGCTTCGTGCGCCGCGTGAAGCCGCGCGACGGCGAGGCGATCCTCGACATGGCGGGGGGCACCGGCGACATCGCGTTCCGCATGGAACCGTCGGGCGCGAGCATCACGGTCGCCGACATCAACCCCGACATGCTGGGCGTCGGCATGGAGCGCGCGGCGGCGCGCGGCATCGACAGCCTCGTCTGGTCGGAACAGAATGCCGAGAAGCTGAGCTTTCCCGGCCAGTTCTTCGACGCCTATACGATCGCCTTCGGCATCCGCAACGTTACCGACATCCCGGCGGCGCTGAAGGAAGCGCACCGCGTGCTGCGCTATGGCGGGCGCTTCTTCTGCCTCGAATTCTCGACCAACGAATGGCCGGGTTTCGCGCAGGCCTATGACGCCTATTCGCACCATCTGGTGCCGAAGCTTGGCAAGCTGATCGCGCAGGACGAGGACAGCTATCGGTATCTGATCGAATCGATCCGCCGTTTCCCGCCGATGCCCGAATTCGCGAAGATGATCGGCGCGGCGGGCTTCACGTCGGTGAAGGTCGAGCCGATCATGGGCGGGCTGGTCGCGATCCACAGCGGGTGGAAGGCGTGAGCGAGCCACATTTTTCTCCCCTCCCGCAGGCGGGAGGGGCCGGGGGTGGGCCAGCACCGTTGCATCCGCCCACCCCGCTGCAACTAGCGAGCAAGCTCGCAAGTCTCGCTGCCCCTCCCGCTTGCGGGAGAGGGCTGCGGTGACCCATCCCCTCACCCATATTTTTCGCCTGCTGAAGTGGGGCCGCATCCTCGCGCGTCATGGGGCGCTGCGCGGAATCGAGAGCGCACCCCAGACCCCGCCCGGCGTGAAGCGCCTGTGCCGAATCGCGCGGCTGGGCACGCTTCAGCCGAAAATCCCCGACTATGCCGCCGCCTTTCAGGCGATCGGTCCCGCCGCGGTCAAGCTGGGCCAGACGCTGGCGACGCGTCCGGACCTGGTCGGCGAGGAGGCGGCGCGCAACCTGCTGACGCTGCAGGACGCGCTGGCGCCGGTGCCGTTCGAGCGTATCCGGCAGGAAATCGAATTCACGTTCGAGGCGCCGCTCGAAAGCCTGTACAGCACATTCGACCCCGAGCCCGTCGGATCGGCATCGATCGCGCAGGTCCACCGCGCCGTGACCAGCGACGGGCGCACGGTCGCGGTCAAGGTGCGCCGTCCGGGCATCGACAAGCAGTTCGCGCGCGACATCGACACCTATGAATGGGCGGCGGCGCATCTGGAAGCGCTCGGCGGCGAGGCCAAAAGGCTGCGCCCGCGCGAGGTGATCGCCAATTTCCGCCGCTGGACGCTGCGCGAACTCGACCTCCGGCGCGAGGCGGCGTCGGCGTCCGAACTCGCTGAGGCGATGGCGGCGGTGCCGCATTACGAGGTTCCCGCGATCGACTGGGACCGCACCGCGAGCCGCGTGATGACGATGAGCTGGATCGACGGGATCAAGATTTCGCACCGCGACAGGCTGGTCGCCGCGGGGCACGACATGGAGGCGCTGTCGGCGAACCTCGTCAACGCCTTCCTGCGGCAGGCGATCGCCGAGGGTTTCTTTCACGCCGACATGCACCAGGGCAATTTGTTCGTGAAGGCCGACGGGACGATCGCCGCAGTCGATTTCGGCATCATGGGACGGATCAACCGGCAGGCGCGCTATTGGCTCGCCGAGATTCTCTATGGGCTCACCACCGGCAATTACCGCCGCGTCGCCGAAATCCATTTCGAGGCGCAATATGTGCCCGACTATCACAATGTCGAGGAGTTCGCGACGGCGCTGCGCGCGGTCGGCGAGCCGATGCGCGGCAAGCCGGTGAGCGAGCTCAGCGTCGGGCAGATGCTCGACGGGCTGTTCGCGATCACGCGCGATTTCGACATGCAGACGCAGCCGCACCTGCTGTTGCTCCAGAAAACGATGGTGATGGTCGAGGGCGTCGCGACGATGCTGAACCCGAAGATCAACATGTGGGACGTGTCGGGGCCGTTCGTGCGCGAATGGATTCGCGACGAACTGGGCCCCGAGGCCGCGCTGGCGGACGGTTTGCGCCAGCAGGGCAAGACGCTGGCGCTGATCCCCGACATCATCCGGCGGCTGGACGAGCAATTGCCGCGCAAGGGCGGCGCCCCGCCGGCGCCGCCGCTGCCCGAGATTCCGCTGATCGTGGGGAATGGGAAACCGTCGACATGGTGGCGCTATGCGCTGACCGCGCTGGTGGGCGCGGCGGCGGGGGTCGCGGGGGTGATGTGGCTCGGATAGACGTCGCGTACGGTGTCGGCGGAGCCACTTTCCTTGCCTCGATCGCGACAGGCATGCTCGCAACGCTTGGCATTTTTACGCTGTTTACGATCGAGATCGACGCTTTTCCTTTCGATATCGGCCAGTTTCTGGCGGCACTGGCGCTCGGTGGCGTAGTCGGTCTGTTTTTCGTCTGGCCCTTCTGTCTCGGCGCGACCGCCCTGGGCCTCGGCCTAGCCAGCCATCATGGCTGGGCGGCGCGGCGGCTGGCGTGGAGTAGCGTCGGCGCCGCGCTCGGCGCGCTGCCGATCGTCGTACTGACGATCGCCACGGGCGATTGGCACGCCAAGACGCTGGCGACTGCGGTATTGATGGGTGCCGTTCCCGGTGCTTTTGCTTAGCACACTCACGCACCGGCTCTTGCGGCTGCCGACAAGCCATCCGCTCCCCTTGCCAGATTGATCTGGAATGCGCATACTCCATGCGCAAGGAGAATGGCGATGAACCGGCTTAGCGCGATTCGAAGGACCCAAGAAAGCGGCCCCCAAAAAGCCGACCAATGTGTCGCTGAGCGCCGAGCTGGTCGAGGAAGCCAGGAAGCTCGGTATCAACGTAAGCGAGGCTTGCCAATCAGGGCTGGCCGCCCAGGTCAAGAAGGCGCGCGAAGCAGCGTGGAAAGAGGAAAATCGCGCGGCGATCGAGAGCTGGAACGACTATACCCGGAAACATGGTCTGCCGCTGGCCAAATATCGACTGTTCTGATGCCGCAGTTCGACGTTCACCAAAGTCTCGACGGTGCCGACCTGCTGCTCGATTGTCAAAGCGACCTGCTCGACCACTTCGATACCCGTTTCGTCATTCCGCTGGTTCCATCACAAACCGCGCAGAAACTGTCGCGCCTGCACCCCGTTTTCGAAATCGACGGCTCAGCAGCATGTCCTCGCAACACAATTGGCGTCCGCGGTTGATTCGAAGGAACTGGGCGCGCGCGTCACATCGCTCGCCGACCAACGCTATGACATATTGAACGCGCTCGACATGCTGGTGACGGGAGTTTGATAATGGCAAATCCCCGCATCCTGCTCATCATCGGCGGCGGCATCGCCGCGTACAAGAGCATCGAGCTCGTACGTCTGCTGCGCAAGGCGGGCCATGTCGTGCGCTGCGTGCTGACGCGCGCGGGGGAGCGGTTCGTGACGCCGCTGACGCTCGCGGCGCTCAGCGAGAACAAGGTCCATACCGATCTCTTCGACCTGAAGGACGAGGTCGAGATGGGGCATATCCAGCTCTCGCGCGAGGCCGACCTGGTGGTCGTCGCGCCGGCAACCGCCGACCTGCTTGCGAAGATGGCGGCGGGCATCGCCGACGACATGGCGACCACCTTGCTGCTCGCGACCGACAAGCCGGTGCTCGCGGCGCCCGCGATGAATGTGCGCATGTGGCTGCACGCGGCGACGCGGCGCAATGTCGCTACCCTGCGCGGCGACGGCGTGACGGTGATGGAACCCGACGAGGGTGAGATGGCGTGCGGCGAATATGGACCGGGCCGGCTGCCCGAACCGGCGGCGATCTTTGCGGCGATCGAGGCGGCGATCGCCAGCGCGCCCGTCGCTTCGCCGCTGGGGGGACAGCCCGATTTCGCGCCCGCCAACCATCGCCCGCTCTATGGCCGCCGTATCCTGATCACCGCCGGGCCGACGCACGAGCCGATCGACCCGGTGCGCTATATCGCCAACCGGTCGAGCGGGAAGCAGGGGTTCGCGATCGCCGCCGCCGCCGCCGAAGCGGGGGCCGAGGTGCTGCTGATCGCGGGGCCGGTGCCGCTGCCGACGCCGCCCGGCGTGATCCGCGTCGATGTCGAGACCGCGCGCGAAATGGCGGCAGAGGTCGCAGCGGGCCTGCCCGTCGATGCCGCGATCATGGTCGCCGCGGTCGCCGACTGGCGCGCCGCCGATACGTCGGCGCAGAAGATCAAGAAGGACGGCAGCGGGCAGGTGCCGCCGCTGGCGCTCGCCGAAAATCCCGACATATTGGCGGGCGTCGCGAAGAGTCCGCAGCGCCCGGCCCTGCTGATCGGCTTTGCCGCCGAGACCAACGATGTGCTGGACCATGCACGGGCGAAGCTGGCGCGCAAGGGATGCGACTGGATCGTCGCCAACGACGTCGCCGCCGACCCGATGGGGGGCGAGACGAATCGGGTGCATATCGTTAGCAAAGCGGGCGTAGACAGCTGGGAGCGGCTGCCCAAGGAGGCGGTCGCCCGCAAATTGATGGAAAAGATCGCCGATGAACTCGATGCGCGTATCCCCCGCCAGTCCGATTGATATCCGGATCCAGCGCCTGCCCAATGGCGGCGGCCTGCCCCTGCCCGCCTATGCGTCGGATGGCGCGGCGGGAATGGATGTGGTCGCGGCGGAGTCGCTGACGATCCGGCCGGGCACGCGCCACGCGGTCGCGACAGGCTTCGCGATGGCGATCCCCGCGGGTTATGAGGTGCAGGTGCGCCCGCGTTCGGGACTCGCGCTGAAACATGGCATCACCTGTCTCAACACGCCCGGCACGATCGACAGCGACTATCGCGGCGAGGTGAAGGTGATCCTCGCGAACCTCGGCGACGAGAGTTTCGAGATCAGGCGCGGCGACCGCATCGCGCAGCTGGTGCCCGCGCCCGTGCAGCGCGCCGCCTTCGCCGAGGTCGAAAGCCTCGACGAGACCGCGCGCGGCGCGGGCGGCTTCGGATCGACCGGCGTCGCGAGCGAAGGCGCCGAAGAGGAAGAACCGGTCGACGACAATATCCCCGACAATGTCGGGTCGCTGTCGGGCATCCAGATGCGGCGGCCGGGGGAGTAGCCTTGCCCTCAAACGCATGTCTTTCTTTCCGTTCGTGCTGAGCTTGTCGAAGCACTGTTCTTTCCCGGCGTCAAAGATAGGACGGCCCTTCGACAAGCTCAGGGCGAATGGCTTTTTGTGGGACTTTTTTGTTGCTGTCTGACGCCGAACTCGACCGTTACGCGCGCCAAATCATCCTGCCGCAGTTTGGCGGCGCCGGTCAGGCGAAGCTGAAGGCCGCGCATGTCGCGGTAATCGGCGCGGGCGGGATCGGCTGTCCGGCGATCACTTATCTGGCGGCGGCGGGGGTGGGCTAAGCTGACGATCATCGACCATGATGTCGTCGAACTGTCCAATTTGCAGCGCCAGCCCTTGTTCACCGACGCCGACATCGGTGCGTCCAAGGCCGGGGTCGCGGCGGACGCGGCGCGGCGGATCAATCCGCATGTCGAGGCGGTGCCGGTCGTGAAGCGGTTCGACAGCAGCAATGCCGGGGCGCTGCTGGCGGGAGCGAGCCTGATCCTCGACGGGTGCGACAATTTCGAGACGCGGCTGGCGGTCAACCGCGCCGCGGTGGCGCTGGAAATCCCGCTGCTGTCGGCCGCGATCGGGGCGTTCGAAGGGCAGGTGGCGCTGTACGAGGGATGGCGCACGGACGCCCCCTGTTATCAGTGCCTCGTCGGGGCCGATCCCGACCGCGAGGGGATCAACTGCGCCGAGACCGGGGTGATGGGCGCACTCGCAGGCATGGTCGGCACGATGGCGGCGCTCGAAACCGTGCGCGCGCTGACCGGCTGGGGGTCGAGCCTGGCGGGGCGGCTCGCGATCGTCGACATGCTCGAACGGCGCTGGCGCGAGGTCGGGATCGGCAAGGATCCGGAGTGCGCGGCATGCCGGGGCTGAGCATCATCGTCGCGGGCGCGGACGGGCGGCGGCTCTATGCGGCGCTCGAGACCGCGATGGCATCGGCGGCGCTCGGGCGGCCGACGCGAATCTTCCTGCAGGGCGAGGCGGTCGCGCTGCTGCGCGCGCCCGTCTCCTTTGCCGGCGACGCCGCGCGGCGGGCGGCGGGGCAGCCCGATCTGGCCGGGATGGTCGAAGAGGCGATCGCGATGGAGGTCGGCCTGTTCGCCTGCCAGTCGGGCATGGCGCTGGCCGGGCTGACGACGGAGGAGATGGCCCCGCAGGCGCGCGCCGCGGGGCTGGTGAGTTTCCTTGGCGGACTGGGGGCCGGGGACCGGCTGGTGGTGTATTGACCCTTTCCCCTGCCGCTTGCGGGAGGGGAGAAGAGTCACGGATTCTGGCACACCTTGATGTCCCTGGGCGCCGGGCGTTTTCCCTCCGGCACGAAGCGCGCGAGATAGCCGCCGGCGTGCTGCTTGTCGTCGTAGGAGACGAGCTTGTAGCCCACCGCCTCGAATTCGCAGACGAGCAGGCGGAAGGGGGTGCCATGGTCGGCGATCGGGCGGTCGCCGTCGACGACGAGCACCTGCCCGCCTGCGCGCAGCGCCGGACGCAGCCGCCACAGGAAGGCATAGGGTTCGCCGATCTCGTGATACATATGGACCATGAAGACGCGATCGAAGCTGTTCGCGGGGAGGCGCGGATCGTCGACCGCGCCGAGTTTGACCGAGACATTGTCGAGCCGTTCGCGCGTCACGCGATCGGCGAGCCGTTCGATCACCTCGGGCATGATGTCCTGCGCGAGCACGCGCCCGCCGGCGCCGACGCGCTGGGCGAGGCGCACGGTGTAATAGCCGTCGCCCGCGCCGATGTCGGCGACGGTCATGCCGGGGCGGACGTCGGCCGAGTCCATGACGTCCTCGGCCTCGTTCACCCGGTCGCGCGCTTCCTCGGTCGACCATTTGGTCGAGACGGTCGGCGCGACGGGGCGGTCGGCGGGCGGGAAGTCGCGCGCGGTTTCGGCGCGGGCGGCGTCGTCGTTCCACGGCGCATCGCAGCCGCCGAGCAGCGGCAGCGCCGCCAGCGCGGCGAACAGGGCGGCGCCGCGGAGCATCAGTCGATATCCTCCACCTCGACCTTTTCGCCGGTCACCTTCTGCGACAGCGCCGCCGCCATGAACGGGTCGAGCGCGCCGTCGAGCACGTCGCCGGGGGCGGTCGAGGTCACGCCGGTGCGCAGATCCTTCACCAGCTGATAGGGCTGAAGCACATAGGAGCGGATCTGGTGGCCCCAGCCGATTTCGGTCTTGGCGGCATATTCGCCCGACGCCGCCGCCTCGCGCTTCTGCAGCTCGGCCTCGTACATCCGCGCCTTGAGCATGCCCATCGCGGTCGCGCGGTTCTTGTGCTGCGACCGGTCGTTCTGCGACGCGACGACGATGCCGGTCGGGATGTGGGTGATACGCACCGCCGAATCGGTCGTGTTGACGTGCTGCCCGCCCGCACCCGAGGCGCGGTAGGTGTCGATCTTGAGGTCGCCTTCGTTGATCTCGATGTCGATATTGTCGTCGATCACCGGATAGACCCAGACACTCGAAAAGCTGGTGTGGCGGCGCGCCGAACTGTCGTAGGGCGAGATGCGGACGAGGCGGTGGACGCCGCTTTCGGTCTTCGCATAGCCATAGGCATTCTCGCCCTTCACCAGCATCGTCGCCGATTTGATGCCCGCCTGTTCGCCCGCCTGATATTCGACCAGCTCGACCTTGAAGCCGCGCTTTTCGGCCCAGCGGCTGTACATGCGCTGGAGCATTTCGGCCCAATCCTGGCTCTCGGTCCCCCCGGCACCGGCGTGGACCTCGATATAGGCGTCGTTGGCGTCGGCCTCGCCCGCCAGCAGCGCCTTGATCTTGTCCTCCTCGGCGCGCGCGGCGAGCGCGGCGAGGCTGGCGACGGCATCGTCGACCATCGCCTCGTCGCCCTCCATCTCCGCAAGTTCGATCAGCTCGGCGGTGTCGGCGCATTCGCTTTCGATCGCGCGCGTCGCGGTGATCGCCTCGTCGAGGCGGCGGCGTTCGCGCATGACCTCCTGCGCGGCCTTCTGGTCGTTCCAGAGGGTCGGGTCCTCGACCTTGGCGTTCAGCTCGTCGAGCCGCCGCACCGCGCGGTCCCAGTCGAGAAAGCGGCGCAGCAGCGCCAGCGCGGCGTCGATCTTGTCAATATGATCCTGCGCTTCGGCGCGCATGTTCTTGCTCCTGATAGAAATGAGGACAGGCCATAGAGGCTGGCGCGGCGAAGGGGAAGATTGTTACCCCCACCGCATCGAAGACGAGGCGCTCGTTCGCGCGTAGCGAGAACCAACCGAGGCATAGGTCTCGACTTCGCTCGACCTAGTCCCTCGTCTTCGCTCGGGAAATCGGGTTTGCGGAATATGTTGCCATTCAGATGATGCCGCCGCGATCCTCGAGGAAGTCGCTGTCGCTGCGGCGGCCGTTGCCCTGCTGCACCGGAGCATCCTGGCGCGCGGCGGGCTTGGCGGGCTTGATCTCGGCCTCGCGGATCGTCCGGCGGGGTTCGCTTTCGGGCTTGAACGCCTCCCAGATAATCGACGCCTTGGGGTCGGTGCCTGGCCAGCTGCCATAGACGCGGCGGCCCGACTGGCGGTCGATGCGCACCATGCGGATGCCCTTGGGCGCAGCGAACGGGATCGGCTGGCGATCGTCGAGCGCGACGAGTGCGAAATCCTTGAAGATCGGCGCAGCGAGGCTGCCCCCCTGCGCATAGCCGCCCATGCTCCGCGGCTGGTCGAAACCGATATACATGCCCGCGACGACGTCGGGCGTGCCGCCGACGAACCAGACGTCGTTCGGGCCCGTGGTTGTCCCCGTCTTGCCGAACAGCGGCACGCCGAGGTCGCGCAGCCGCACCGCGGTGCCGCGCTGGACGACGCCTTCGAGCATATGCACGACCTGATAGGCGGTGAGCGGGTCCATCAGCTGCTTGCCCGACTTGGCGAAGCGCGGCATCGGGCGCCCGTCCCAATCCTTCTTGTTGCAGCCTTCGCAGGGTTTCCAGTTCACCGGGAAGATCACCTTGCCACGGCGGTCCTGGACGAAATCGATCACGCGCGGCTTGAGTTCGCGGCCATGATTGGCGAGCATCGCATAGGCATTGGTGATCTTTTCGACCGTGGTCGAGCCGGCACCGAGCGCGGTCGAGAGATAGGGTTCATGCTCGCCGATGCCCATGGTGCGGATCGTGTCGACGACCGGTTCCATGCCGACCTGGCTCGCGGCGCGCACCGTCATCAGGTTGCGCGACTGTTCGAGGCCCCAGCGCATCGTATGTTCGCCGCTGCCGCCCGCGCCCCCGAAGTTGCGGAAGCATTTCTGGCCGAAACGCGCGCCCTGATAGACGCAGAACGAGCCGTCGACGATCATCGTCGCGGGGGTCATGCCATTGTCGAGCGCGGCGGCATATACGAAGGGCTTGATCGTCGAGCCCGGCTGGCGTTCGGCCTGGGTCGCGCGGTTGAACGGCGACAGGCGGACGTCGAAGCCGCCCTGCATCGCAAAGATACGGCCCGAATGCGGGCTTTCGGCGATGAAGCCGCCCGACACTTCGGGGATGTTGCGCAAGGCATAGCTGTCGCCGCCGGTCGATTTGACCGCGATCAGGTCGCCGGGGCGCATCGCCGAAAAGGCGCTGCCGCCGGTCTTGCGATAACCGAGCGTCGCAGCGCTCGCGGGCAGGCGGCCGGTGTCGCCGTCAGCGAAGCCGAGGCGCGCCTCGTCGGCGCTCTTCGACAGCACGGCGGCGATGCGCCAGCCGTCGTAATCGATGCCGATGAAGCTCGACGCAAGGCGACTCTGCCACTGGTCGTCGGCCTCGATCGTCGCGATCGGCCCCGACCAGCCCTTGCCCGCATCGTAGCGGATCAGCCCTTTGCGCAGCGCGCTCGTCGCGGCAGCCTGCATCTTGCTGTTATAGGGTGTGCGGACCCAGAGGCCGCCGGCATAGGCGCTGTGCGGACCGTCCTCGGCCGTTTCGCCGAACTGGGCGATCAGCTGGCGCCGCACCTCTTCCATATAATAGCCGCCGACCTGCGCGACCGCGGTGTTGCCGGTGCTGGTGAGGCCGAGCGGCATGGCGCGCGCGGCGTCGCGCTGCGCGGTCGTGATCCAGCCGTTCTGCTCCATCGAACCGAGCACGAAATTGCGCCGCGCGACCGCCTCGCTCGCAAAGCGCGCGCGGCCATATTTCTCGGGCGCCTTGGGCAGGATGGCGAGGAAGGCCATTTCGTGGAGCTGGAGCTGGTCGACATCCTTGTCGAAATAGGCGCGGCTGGCGGCCTGGACGCCAAAGCTACGGCGGCCGAGCGGGATTTCGTTGAGATAGAGTTCGAGAATCTGTTCCTTGGTCAGCGCATCCTCGATGCGCATCGCGAGGATCGCCTCGCGCACCTTGCGGCGATAGCTAAGCTCGTTGGTGAGCAGCAGGTTCTTCGCGACCTGCTGGGTGATCGTCGAGGCACCGACGGGGCGGCCACTGCTGGTCAGATTGGTGACGATCGCGGTCGCGATGCCCGGATAGTCGATGCCGCCGTGGCTGAAGAAGGTCTTGTCCTCGGCCGCGAGGAAACTGCGCACGAGGAGCTGCGGATATTCGCTATATTCGAGCTGGACGCGGCGTTCGCGCGCATAGCTGTGCACGGGCTTGCCCTCGGCATCGCGGACCATCGTCGGCAATGGCGGCTCGTAATCGCGCAGTTGCTCGACCGACGGGAGGTCGCGGGCGAAGATCAGCCAGATCAGGAACAGGCCGACGAGGCCGGTGAGCAGGAGATAGCCGAGCCAGCGGAACCAGCGGCGAGTCCACATGGTGCGAACCCAGGCGACGACGGCATTGCTGTCGCGACGCAGGCGATAGCGGAAGTGGGACGTGGTCTCGGCGGCCATAGGCCTTCGCCTCTAAAGCGTGCATCGGCGAAAGGGAAGTATGGTTGCGGTGGGGCGCTGATCCGGAACCGTCGGAGCTTTATGGGTTTCGCGCAAAGACGCAAAGGCACAAAGAGGTTGCGATTGCCGCGAAGCGGCTTTTTCGCCGAACTATAGCCTCCTGTCGCATCATTGAGGGAGAATGGGGCCTAGCGGCCCCGGCCCCTTCTTCGTGTCTTTGCGTCTTTGCGCGAAACTTCTTTCCCTAGCGCGCCCTGCCCCGTGCGCTCACCGGCCAGATCGCGACCAGCGTATCGCCCTCGACGACATGATAATGGTCGTAGAGGTTCACCGTCGGGTCGCAGTGCGGGACGGTGAGCGTCACCGGGTCGCCGGGCGCCAGCGCCTCGCCGATGCCGGGCGAAATCAGCGCGGCATGTTCGTCGCCCATGAAGGCGAAGAAGGCGCTCTCGGGGGCGCCACGCCGCACGACCGCGACGCCGCCGTCCGTGGACAACGCCTTGTAGCCCGCATCGATGGTGACGAGGCCGCTATGGTTGGCACTGACCACGCGCGCATCGACGCCGAGCGAGGTTTCGAAGGGAACCGGGCCGTCGCCTGTCAGGTCGCAGTCGAGATATTGCTTGTCCATGAAGACATAGGACCCGGCCTGAAGCTCGGTGAAGACGCCGAGATCCAGGTCGATACGGTGCGTGCCGGTGCCCGACCCGGTGACGATTTCGGGCGGATGGCCCGCGTCGGTCAGCGCGGCAATGACGGTGCGGAGATAGGCGGTGCGCTCCTCGATCGCGGCGCGGCGTTCGGCGAAGCTCTCGATATGCTGCTGCGACCCGCAATAATATTGCACGCCGCGGTAGCGGAGATTCGGAAGCACGGCGATCGCTTCGGCGAGCGCGACCGCGGCTTGCGCCGAGGCGACGCCGGTGCGGGCGATGCCGGGATCGATGTCGATCACGACATCGAGACGGGTTTCGAGCGCGGCGTCGAGGCTGGCGGCGACGGCGGGGTGATCGACGACCGCCATCAGCCCTTGGGCCTTGCCCGCCAGCGCCGCCAGCCGTTCGATCGCGCGCGGCGCGGCGACGGGCGAGGTGACGAGGATGCCGGTCACGCCGCCTGCCGCCAGCACCTCGGCCTCGCCGATCTTGGCGCAGCAGACGCCCACCGCCCCCGACGCGAGCTGGCGCCGGGCGATGTCGATGCTCTTGTGGGTCTTGGCGTGCGGGCGGAGGCCGACGTCGTGCAACGCGGCGAGCGACGCCATCGCGGCGATATTGCGGTCGAGCGCCGCGAGATCGACGACGAGCACCGGCGTGTTGAGGTCGGCGCGGCCGCCCTGCTGGCCGACCAGATGGGCGTGCAGCGTCAGATCATCGGTCATGCGAACGCCTCATGAAAAAAGGGCTTCCAGATGGGGGTTGAGAAATTTGCCCGCGGGATCGGCGGCGCGGCGGACGGTGCGATAGCGGTTGGCCATCGGGTAGAGCGTATCGACATCGGCGCGGGTCAGCGTGTGGCGCTTTGCCCAATGCGGGCGGCCGCCGTTGGCGCGGAAGATCGCCTCGGCATCGGCAAAGACGCCCCGCCAGGGCATTTTCGCATATTGGTGCATCGAGATCGCCGCGACAGGGCTAGGCGTTCATCGGGCTGATCCAGATATCGTCGGCGGCGACGGTGCGATATTCGAAGGGAAAGGTGACGGCCAAGCGCTTCCGGCGGATCCAGCCGACGACCTCCGCCAGCGTGTCGAGCCCGGCGGCGCGCGGCATTTCATATTCCATTTCCTCGAAACGGATCGTGCGGTCGGAAGGGAAAATAGTATGTGCAGGCCCCCGGCGGCGCCCGTCCATATTGGTCTTCATCATGCCGCGCTGGAGCATCGGGGTGAGGAAAGGCAGTTTTGCGGCGACGTCGAGCACGCGGCGGAACGCCGTTTCCTCCATGTCGGTGGTGCTCGGCGGCGGATCGCACGGGTCGCACGGATCGAGCGTTTTCAGGATCACCTGGTCGGCATGGGGGAAGAACCAGAACTCGATATGGCGGTGTTGTCGGGCAAGCTCGTCATAGCTTTCGCGGATTTCGTCCCAACGGCGTTTTTCGATGCGTTCCGACAGGTGAAAGGCGGGGACGACCGCGACCTCGATCTCGGTCGCGATGCCGAACATTCCCAGCGACAGCCGCTGCGCCTGATAGAGGTCGGGATCGGCATCGACGTCGCACCAGCGCGCCTCGCCATCGGCGCCGATCAGGCGGAAGCCGCGCGCCATCGTCGCAAGGCTGCCGAGATCGACGCCGGTGCCGTGCGTGCCCGTCGCCATCGCGCCCGCGAGCGACTGCGGATTGACGTCGCCCTGGTTGGCGAGTGCGAGCCCCTCGTCCCACAGCGCGGCGGTCAGCCGCTTGATGCTCCAGCCGGCGGGGATGCGCGCGGTCTTGCGGTCGGGGGCGACGGTGATCCGGCCGGGAAGCGCGTCGAGGCCGAGGATGAGCTCGTCCGATTCGCAGAGCGGCATGAAGCTGTGGTAGAGCGCCGGTCGCGCGGACTTTCGTCGCGCTGCGGATCAGGCTCGCGAGTTCGTCCTCGCTTTGCGGGCGGGTGACGGCAACGGGCGCGGCGACGCTGCCCGACCAGTTGCTCCAGCCCATGCCGTTCTCCCCTCCTTTCGTAAGGAAGCTGTCGATACGGCAGACAATGATCAACACCAAATTTCATCGTCATTGCGAGCGAAGCGAAGCAATGACGAAGTAGGTCAGTTCGCCGCGATCTGGCGCGCGAAGTGGATCTGCACCGCGTCGCGGACCCCGCGCGCGATCTTTTCTGGCCCGCGGCCGAAGCGAGGAAATCGGCGTCGCCCTCGTTCGAGATGAAGCCGGTTTCGAACAGCACCGACGGCGTGTCGGGCGCCTTCAGCACGACGAACGACGCGAAGCGGTGCGCGGTCGAGCGGAATTTGACGTCGTCCGACGCCTCGCGCTGGAGCAGGCGCGCGAAGTCCGACGCGACGTTCATCGTCTCGCGCTGCGTCAGGTCGAGCAGGATCGACGACACGTCGCTGCTGTGCGCGCCGAGGTCGACGCCGTTGATGATATTGGCCTTATTCTCGCGTGCGGCGAGGCGGGCGGCCTCGCGGTCGGAGGCGACTTCGGAGAGCGTGTAGATCGACGCGCCGCTGGCCTGCTGATTCTCGGCGGCGTCGGCGTGAATCGAGATGAACAGGTCGGCCTTCAAGCGGCGCGCGATGCCGTAGCGTTCCTCAAGCACCAGATAGCGGTCGTCCGAGCGGGTGAGCGCGACGCGGACGCGGCCCGAGGCGATCAGGTCGTCGCGAATCGCGCGCGCGATGCCGAGCGTGATGTCCTTTTCGCGCTTGCCGCTGTGCGGATTGATCGCGCCCGGATCGTGCCCGCCGTGCCCCGCGTCGATCACGACGAGCGGCAGGCGCGGATTGGCCGGCCCCTCGATTTTGGGCAGCGCGACCGCGGGTTTCGGTTTGCCGATCGGCACCGTGACGCTGTAGCGTTTTTCGGGCGGCTTGGCGCGGAACTGCGCCGCAGCGGCTGAAGCTGGAGACGGGGGCCGCGCGAGGCGCGCTGGAATTCGTCGGCGGAGACCGGCTGGAGCCGGAACGACAGGCTGCGCCCGTCGGCGGCGAAGCGTGCGTTCGACACGAGCGCCGAGCTGGTCGAGGTCGAGCACGACGCGCGCGGTATCGGGACCCTGCTGGCCCTGGCGAACGGTGCGGACGAGCCCCGAGCCCTGCGGCGAACGGCTAGGCCTGCGCGCCCGCGATGTCGAGCGCGATGCGGTCGGGACCGGCAAGCAGCAGCGTCGAAGCGCCCGCGACCAAATCGTCGAAGCGGACCGTGACGTCGCCGCCCGAAATCTCGATCGCGCCGATATTGCCCGCCAGAACCGCCGCAGCGTGGCGCTCAGCGACGACAGGAAGAGCGTGGCGAGAAGCATGATGCGGTTATGCCGCCGGGCGGGACGATTGGTCCAGTCTTTATCCGAAAACATCCAAGGCCACCTGCGGGTCATCACGATGAACCGGTTATTAGGCATGGCGCGTCAAGCCGCCGTGAAAAGGGAGGGTTAACCGGCCATTCAGCATGACCGGACGGACGGCACCCCTTGCCGCTGCGGCCTGGCCATCCCCATATTTTTCCGGTGCTTGCTGTTGCCGTTCGATGACGCCGATGCTAGCACCCCGAACGCTGACGGTGTCATCGCCTGACCCGTCGGGCCTTATGCGGGGAATGCGCCCGGCCGGAACCCGATTTGACGGACCGGACGGCAGCTCTCCCCCGGTGCCCGGCAATCCAGGCGTGGCGACCTGCCGTCGGCCCACCCCGGATGACGGGGCAGCGCAGGACGATCCCGAACCGGTCGAATCGCGCTAGCCGGTCATCCCGCTGAACAGGTTGATGCCGCATGAGGCTTGCCATGCCCTCTTCTCTCCGCGACGCAGGCGCCTTCGCGCCTGGCGCCGGCCGGACGGAAGACCGCATGCGCGTCCGGAACCGGACGCGGGCCGCATCAGGCAATAACGTCTTTTTCCGTATGAACCCTATCGACCGCAGCCGTTCCGCAAGGACGGCCGCGGCCTTTTTTGTTGGCGCGCCGCGGCGCGCCTGGAGTGATAATAATGACCACGCGCATGTTGATCGACGCGCGGCACCGGGAAGAAACCCGTGTCGCCGTCACCCAGGGAAACCGCATCGAGGAGTTTGATTTCGAGTCCGCCGAGCACAAGCAGCTCAAGGGCAATATCTATCTGGCCAAGGTGACCCGAGTCGAACCGTCGCTGCAGGCGGCGTTCGTCGAATATGGCGGCAATCGCCACGGATTCCTCGCCTTCAGCGAAATCCATCCCGACTATTACCAGATTCCGAAGGAAGATCGCGAAGCCCTGCTCCGCGAAGAGGCCGAGCATGCCGCCGAGGCGGCGATGCGCGCCGAGGAGGATCTCGACGAGCTGGAAGGCGACATCGCCGAGGTCGAGCGTCCCGACGAGGACGAGAACGGCGACGTCCCCGCCCCCGAAACCGTCGGCGAAGAGTCCGACGGCGATGAGGGCGATGAGGAAAACGGCGACGCCGAGGGCGAGAGCGAAGAAGGCTCCGAGGAAGGCGCTGAAGGGGGCAGGGACAATCGCGGCGATCGCAAGGGCCGCGGTCGCGGACGCGACGGACGCAAGGGCGGCCGCGGTCGCGGGCGCCGCCGCGACGAGGACGAGGACGGCGAAAGCCGCATGTCGCTGCGCCGCCGCTACAAGATCCAGGACGTCATCCGCCGCCGCCAAGTGATGCTGGTGCAGGTCGTCAAGGAGGAGCGCGGCAACAAGGGCGCCGCCCTCACCACCTATCTGTCGCTCGCCGGCCGCTATTGCGTGCTGATGCCGAACACGATGCACGGCGGCGGGATCAGCCGCAAGATTTCGAACGGCGCCGATCGCCGCAAGCTGAAGGCGATGATCGACGAGCTCAACCTGCCGCCGACGATGGGCTGCATCGTGCGCACCGCGGGGATGAGCCGCACCAAGGTCGAGATCAAGCGCGACTTCGACTATCTCGCGCGCGTCTGGGACGAGATTCGCGAAAAGACCTTGGGGTCGAGCGCCCCGGCGCTGATCCATTCGGACAGCGACCTCGTGAAGCGCGCGATCCGCGATATCTATCACAAGGATATCGAGGAAGTGATCGTCGAGGGCGAGGAAGGCTATAAGGCCGCCAAGCAATTCATGAAATTGCTGATGCCGAGCCACGCCAGGCGCGTCCAGCAATATGCCGATCCGGTCTCGCTCTATCAGCGCTACGGGGTCGAGGACCAGCTTGCCGGCATGCTCAATCCGGTCGTGCAGCTGAAATCGGGCGGTTATCTGGTGATCAACCCGACCGAGGCTTTGGTGTCGATCGACATCAACTCGGGCCGCTCGACGCGCGAGCATAATATCGAGCAGACCGCGCTCAACACCAACCTCGAAGCCGCGCACGAGATCGCGCGCCAGCTGCGCCTGCGCGACATGGCGGGGCTGATCGTGATCGACTTCATCGACATGGATCACGGCTCGAACGTCCGCAAGGTCGAGCGCGCGATGAAGGAGGCGCTGAAGAACGACCGCGCGCGCATCCAGATCGGCCGCATCTCGGGCTTCGGCCTGATGGAGATGAGCCGCCAGCGCCTGCGCACCGGCGTGCTCGAAGCCTCGACGCGCCCCTGCCCGCATTGCGAAGGCACCGGCCTCGTCCGTACCGCATCGTCGGCGGGCCTCAGCGCGCTGCGCATGATCGAAGAGGAAGCCGCGCGCGGCAAGGGCAGCAAGATCATCCTGCGCGCCAGCCAGGAAGCGACCTTCTACCTCCTCAACGAAAAGCGCCGCGAACTGCGCGAGATCGAGGAACTCTACGGCGTTTCGGTCGAAATCCTGCCCGACGGCGAAACCGAAGGCGCGCGCATGGCGATCGACGTCGGCGGCCCGCCGCCGGTCGCCCGCCGCAGCTTCGCCCCGATCGCCCCGATCGAGGATGAGGACGAGGACGACTATATCGAGGAAGAGGAAGAAGAGGCCGAGGCCGAACCCGCCGAGCGCCCTGCGCGCCGCGAGCCCGAAGAGGGCGACGCCGACGCCGACGGCGAGGGCCGCAAGCGCCGCCGCCGCCGCCGTCGCGGCCGCCGCGGCCGCCGCGACGAGGAAGGCGGCGAAGGTGCCGAAGCCGTCGAGGGCGATGAAGCCGAGGGTGACGAAGCGGGCGAGGAGGTGACCGAAACGGTCGCCGAGGAAACCCCGGCCGAAGCCGAAGCGGAGACCAAGCCCAAGCGCCGCCGCGGCGGTCGTGGCCGCAAGGCCAAGGACGAGGGCGCCGAGGCCGAGACGGTCGAGGCCGAAGCGCCCGCGGCGGTCGAACCCGCCCCCGAGCCGGTCGCCGAGGAAGCGCCCGCCGCCGAGGAAAAGCCGAAGCGCAAGCCGCGCCGCACCAAGGCGCAGATCGCCGCCGAGGAGGCCGCCGCTGCGGCCGCCGCCGAAGCCGCGGCTGCCGAGGTACCGGTCGAAGCCGAGGCCGAACCCGCGGCCGAGGCCGAGCCCGCGCCCCGGAAGCGTGCGCCGCGCAAGACCAAGGCCGCAGCCGCCGTGGCGGCTGTGGAAGAGGCCGCGACGGAAGCCGCGGCACCCGAGGTCGAATCCGTGACCGCGGGCGGCGAAGATGCGCCGGAAGGCGAACCGCGCCGCGGCTGGTGGCAGCGCACCTTCGGCAACTGATGCATTCGATCGCATCGCGGCGATCGCGGCCTTGCCACCGGGCGTCCTGACCTCCACAAGGCCAACATGGCTTCAGTTGAGGTTCAGGCGCTCGGCGCAAGGACGCATCCGATGAATTTATCCGCTTCGCAGCGCGTCTTCAGCGCCGGTCCGTGGCGTCCGCTGGTCCGGATGCTGCTGACCTTCGTCGTCCTGCTCGCCGTCGCGGTGCGGCCGGTGGCGGCGCAGTCGATCCTGCGCGACGCCGAGACCGAGGCGCTGTTCCAAGACATGATGGACCCGCTGCTCGTCGCGGCGGGGCTGCAGCCCGGGCAGGTGCGCGTGCATCTGCTCGGCGACCGCAGCATCAACGCCTTTGTCGCGGGCAGCCAGGATATTTACGTCTTCAGCGGGCTGATCGAAGCCGCCGACAGCGCCGAAGAGGTGCAGGGCGTGCTCGCGCACGAGCTCGGCCATGTCATGGGCGGCCATGCGATCCGCGTGAACGAGGGCGCCAAGGCGGCGACCGGCATCTCGCTGCTCAGCCTGCTGCTCGGCGCCGCGGCGATCGCCGCGGGCGGCGGCGAGGCGGGCATGGGGATCATGATGGCGGGGCAGCAGGCCGCGCTCGGCAAGTTCCTGGCTTTCAGCCGCGTCCAGGAATCGACCGCCGATGCCGCGGGCGCGCAATATCTGTCGAAGGCGGGGATCAGCGGGCGCGGCAGCCTGGCCTTTTTCAAGAAGCTGCAGAATCTGGAATTCCGGTACGGGATCAAGCAGGACGACGATCAGGCCTATGGCCGCACCCACCCGATGTCGGGCGACCGCATCCAGGCGCTGCGCGAGGTCTATGTCGTCGATCCGGCGTGGGACAAGCCCGCCGATGCCGCGATCGAGGCGCGGTTCCAGCGGATCAAGGCCAAGCTGTCGGGCTATATCGCCGATCCCGAACGGACGCTGCGCAAATATCCCGAAAGCGACAAGAGCGTGCCGAGCGCGCTATGCGCGCGCCTATGCTTGGCACAAGAGCGCCTATCCGCAAAAGGCGCTGGCCGAAGTCGAAGGCCTGCTCGCGACCGATCCGACCGACCCCTATTTCCTCGAGCTCGAAGGCCAGGTGCTGCTCGAATCGGGGCGGCCCAAGGAGGCGATCCCGGCCTTGCGCAAGGCTGTCGCGGGATCGCGGTCGCAGCCGCTGATCGCCGCCACGCTGGGCCATGCGCTGATCGCGACCGAGGACCCGGCCAACTATCCCGAGGCCGAAGAGGTGCTGAAGACCGCCGTCGCGCTCGATAACGAGAATCCCTTTGCCTGGTACCAGCTCGGCATTGTCTATGCGAACAAGGGCGATCAGGCGCGCGCCGCGCTCGCTTCGGCCGAGCGCTACAGCCTCGAGGGCGGACAGGCGGAGCTCGCGCTGCGCAACGCCGACATGGCGATGCTGGGCCTGCCCGAAGGGTCGCCCGACTGGATTCGTGCACAGGATATTTCGCTGGTGGCGCGCGCCGAGGTGGAACGGACGCGAAAACGGCGCTAGATTCGGCTGACGAATTCGGGAAATGCGTCGCCCCGCGCGGCGCATAAGGGCAACAAGTGACTGACAGAAAAGACGATTATTACCAGCCGTGGCTGCGCGATCCGGCACCGGCAGCGACGCCGCCGGCCGCGGCGCCCCACGATGCAGGGGCTGACGGCGGCCTCGCCAAGCCGCGCGAGGCGCCGCCGGTCGGGCTCGACGTATCGCGCTATCCCGCCGAGGAACAGACGCCCAAGGCGCCGGTGGTAGACCGCGACCGGCTGAAGGCCGGGGCGAGCGGGCTGTGGCGCGCGATCCGCGGCGGCGGCAGCGCCTTCGCCGACTGGACGATCCGCGTCGGCGAGGCCGCCGACATCCCGGCGCGCGTCGAGGCGATGGAAATCCCGCGCCGGTCGCGCGAACTCGCCGCGAAGACCGCCGCGACCACGGCGCGCGCCGCCAGGGCGGTCGGACGCGGCACCGCGCGCGGCAGCGCCGCGGCGGCGGCGGCCAGCGCCCAAGCGTGGGAAAAGATGGCGCTGGGCGAAAAGGTCGGCAAATTGTCGAGCGAGGCGCAGCGCGGGCTGGGCGGCGTCGCGGGCAAGGCCGGCGAGGCGCTGGGCCAGGCCGCCAGGGCCGGCAAGGACAGTCTGGGCGAGGCGGCGACCAAGCTGCGTCCCGCGCCGCGCAACGAACCCGGGCCGCCGCCGTCGGGGCTCGAACAATTGCTCGCGCGCGAGGCGCAGGAGGAAGCGGCCGCCCCCGCCGCGACGGCCAGGCCCGCGGCGCCCGACCTGCCGCTGTTCGCCGGCGAGCCGGAAATCGAGCTTGCCGCACCCAAAGCCGCGCCATCCCGGACGGCCAAGGCCGCGGCGGCGGTCCCGCCGCCCTCGGTCTCGGCGCCGGCACCCGACGAGCGCGCACCGTATCGCCCTGCCCCGCCGCCGCGCGGCGGAGGGGGCCACGGGACCGGTGGCCATGCCCTGCCCGCTCCCGCCTGGGCATTAGCGCTCGGCGCCATCCTGTTGCTTGGCGCGGCCTTCTGGCTTGGCGGCCGCTTCGCCGGCGGGCTGAGCAAGAGCGAGGTCGAGACCGTGGTCGCCGATTATATCAAGGCGAACCCCCAGATCATCCCCGAAGCCTTCGACGCGCAGCGCGACCGCGAAATGGCGAAGGCGATCGCCGCGATCCGGCCCGCGCTCGAAAAGCCCTATGCCGGCGCCTGGGCGGGCAATGCCGACGGCGACGTGACGCTGACGGTCTTCACCGATTATGCCTGCGGCTTCTGCCGTGCCAGCCTGCCCGATCTCGACCGGCTGATCCGCAGCGACCGGCGGCTGAAGGTCGTGTTCCGCGAGCTGCCGATCATCGCGCCGCAGAGCCGCGATGCGGCGATCATGGCGCTCGCCGCGGCGCGGCAGGGCAAATATGACGCTTTCCATCACGCGATGTTCGCGGCACCCTCGCTGGACGCTGCCGGCATCGCCGCCGCCGCTGAAAAAGCCGGGGTCGTCACCGACGGCAGCGCCGACGCGACCGCGAACGAAGCGCTGTTCCAGCGCGAGATCGACAGCAACCTCGCGATCGCGCGCCAGTTGCAGCTCAATGCCACCCCGACCTGGGTCGTCGGCGACCAGCTGCTGCAGGGGCAGATCGGCTATGACATGCTGAAACAGGCGGTCGCACGGGCGCGGGCGAAGGGCTGACGCTTTTGGCGACGGTCACGCACGACGACGCGCTCGCCAACGCCCGCCGCCTGCTGAACGGCCAGCCCGCCGCCGCGCTCGAACAGGCGCGCGCGATCCTCGACGCGGTGCGCGGCATCCGCCGAAGCGCACCGGATCGCGGCGCAGGCGCTGCGCGCCATGGGACGCGAGGCGGAAGCGCAGGCGGCGTCGCTCGCTGCGGTATCGGCGGCGATCCACGACCCCGAAATGGTCGAGGCGGCGCTCGCCCTCGCCGAGAACCGCCTGCCCGACGCCGAAAGCGCGCTGCGGGCGCGGCTGAAGGCCGACGCGACCGACGTCGCGGCGATTCGCATGCTGGCCGAAGTCGCGGGGCGCATCGGCCGCTATGGCGACGCCGAAAAGCTGCTGACCCGCGCGCTCGAACTCGCGCCCGCCTTCGGCGCCGCGCGCGCCAATCTGGCGACGGTCCAGTACAAGCAGAACCGCTTCGCCGACGCGGCCCGGACGCTCGATGCGGTGCTGGGCGAGGACCCGGACAATCCGGCGCACGCCAATCTGAAGGCGGCCGCGCTCGGGCGGATCGGCGGCTATGACGAGGCGCTGGCGCTGTACGAGGAACTGGTGGGCCGCTTTCCGGGGCACGCACGGCAGTGGATGAGCTATGGCCACCTGCTGAAGACGGTGGGGCGGCAGGAGGAGAGTATCGCGGCCTATCGCCGCGGCCTGTCGAACGAGCCCGGTCTCGGCGAAATCTGGTGGAGCCTCGCCAACCTCAAGACCATCCGCTTCGGTGCCGACGACCGCATGGCGATGGAGGATGCCCTCGCCGCGATCGAAGGCGGCGCGGAAAAGCGCGACGACGACCGGCTGCACCTGCATTTCGCGCTCGGCAAGGCTTATGACGACGCCGGCGAGGCGGAGCCCGCCTTTCGCCACTATGCCAGCGGCAACGCCATCCGCGCGCGCCAGCTCGGCCATGCGGCGGCCGACACGACGGCGCTCGTCGATGCGACGATTGCGGCATGCACGCCCGAATTCTTCGCCGGCCGCGCCGGCAGCGGCGACCCCAGCCCCGATCCGGTCTTCATCCTCGGCATGCCGCGCGCCGGATCGACGCTGGTCGAACAGATATTGGCGAGCCATTCGGCGATCGAGGGGACGATGGAGCTGCCCGATATCCCGGCGCTCGCGCTCGGCTTCGGACGCGCGGCGAAGGGCGAAGGGCGGCGCTGGATCGACGCGCTCGCCGAGGCGCCCGCGGAGAAACTCGCCGAACTCGGTGCGAAATATCTCGCCGACACGGCGGTGCAGCGCAAGACGGACAAGCCCTTCTATATCGACAAGCTGCCGAACAACTGGCTCTATGTTCCGCTGATCCGGCTGATCCTGCCGAACGCGAAGATCATCGACGCGCGGCGGCATCCGCTCGACTGCTGCTGGTCCAATTTCCGCCAGCATTATGCCAAGGGCCAGGCGTTCAGCTACGACCTTGCCGGCATGGGCGCCTATTACCGCGATTATGTGCGGCTGATGGCGCATATCGATGCGGTGCAGCCGGGCGCGGTGCACCGGGTGATCCACGAGGCGCTGCTCGACGACCCCGAGACCGAGGTGCGCGCGCTGCTGCGCTTCCTGGGCCAGCCGTTCGAGGACGGATGCATGGCTTTTCACGCCAACGCCCGCGCGGTGCGCACCGCGTCGAGCGAACAGGTGCGCCGCCCGATCAACCGCGACGGTGTCGATCAGTGGCGGCCCTATGACGCGTGGCTCGGCCCGCTCCGCCAGGCGCTGGGGCCCGTGCTGGCCGCCTATCCGGGCGTTCCGGCCGGTTTCGAATAAGGCCCACGCGACAAAACGTTGCCTTTGAGCAACAGCGGGGGACATTTTCGTGCCTCGGCCCCGTCCCGCCGTCAACAATGCTTGCGCTTATGCTGCGCCGCGTCATTCTCGGTCACAGAGCTGTCACAAGGGGGGTCTCATGCGCAAAATCACGACCGTTATGGCACGAGCTGAGCGGTGCATTGCTGGGAACGACGATACTTTGCACGTCGGGCGCCGCGCTCGCGCAGGATGCGAATACGGGGGGCGACCCCGACATCGTCGTCACGGCATCGAAGCGCGAGGAAAATCTGCAGGATGTTCCGATGGCGATCACCGCGATCGGCAACGAGCGGCTGAACGAGCTGCAGGTCAAGGAATTCCAGGATGTCGTGAAATTCCTGCCGTCGGTGACGATCCAGACCCTCGCCCCCGGTTTCAGCCAGGTCTATTTCCGCGGCGTCGCGTCGGGCGAGAATGCCAATCACTCGGCGTCGCTGCCGACCGTCGGCACCTATCTCGACGAAATGCCGATCACGACCATCCAGGGTGCGCTCGATATCCATGCCTATGATTTCGCGCGCGTCGAGGCGCTCGCCGGACCGCAGGGCACGCTCTATGGCGCGAGCTCGATGGCGGGCACGATCAAGCTCGTCACCAATCCGCCCGACACCAGCGGCACCTATGGCTCGGTGGGCCTGGAACTCAATACGGTGAAGTCCGGCGACGTCGGCGGCGTCGCCGAAGGCTTCATCAACGCGGCGCTCAGCGATCGCGCGGCGCTGCGCCTGGTCGGCTGGTACCGCCACGACGGCGGCTATATCGACAATATCGCCGGCAGCCGCACCTATCCCTCGAGCGGCATCACGCAGAACAACGCCGCACTGGTCGAAAAGAATTACAACGACGTCGACACCTATGGCGCCCGCCTCGCGCTCGGCATCGACCTCGACGACGACTGGACGATCAAACCGACGCTGATGGGCCAGGTGCAGAAAGCCGACGGCAGTTTCGCACAGGAACGGTCGAGCGCGGTCACCCGCAAGCTGCAGACGGTCCAGTACAACCCCGAATCGAGCAAGGACAAATGGTTCCAGGCGGCGCTGACGATCGAAGGCAAGATCGGCAGCTGGGACCTGACCGCGACCGGCGGCCATATGCGGCGCAAGACGACGGTCGAAAGCGACTATTCGGATTATGCCTATTTCTATGACGCGCTCTATGGCTATGGCGCCTATTTCACCGACAACAACGGCGATCTGGTCAGCCCGAACCAGTATATCCAGGGCATCGACCGCTACAAGCGCAGCTTCGCCGAATTGCGCATCGCCTCCCCCGCCGATGCGCGCATCCGCTTCATCGGCGGCGTCTTCTGGCAGCGCCAGGCGCATAATATCGAGCAGAATTACATCATCGACAATATCGGTGACGCGATCACCGTTCCCGGCACCGACAGCGATATCTGGCTAACCAAGCAGCTCCGCATCGACCGCGACTATGCGGCGTTCGGCGAGATCAGCTTCGACATCACCGACCAGCTGACGCTGACCGGCGGCGGCCGCGTCTACAAGTTCGACAACAGCCTGGTCGGCTTCTTCGGCTATTCGGACGGCTTCAGCGGCAGCACCGGCGTCGCCGGCTGCTTCGCCGGGCCCGTGGTCGCGGGGTCGCCCTGCACCAACCTCGACAAGAGCACGAGCGACACCGACTTCATCCACAAGCTCAACCTGACCTACAAGATCAGCGACAACGCGCTCGTCTATGCGACCTGGTCGCGCGGGTTCCGGCCGGGCGGCATCAACCGGCGCGGCACGCTGCCGCCCTATGGTCCCGACACGCTCGACAACTACGAGATCGGGTGGAAGACCAATTTCGGCCCGCTCCGCTTCAATGGCGCCATCTATCAGGAGGACTGGAACGACATCCAGCTTTCCTTCCTCGGCGCCAACGGGCTGACCGAGATCCGCAGCGCCGGCATCGCACGCATCCGCGGTTTCGAGGTCGACATCGGCTATCGCGCCGGCGGCTTTTCGCTCAACCTCGGCGGCAGCTACAACGACGCTGAAATCCGGCGCGACTTCTGCGCGATCGCCAATCCGCAATTCGACTGCACGATCGACCCGCCGGGCCAGACCAACGATCTGCTCGCGCCCGCGGGTTCGCGCCTGCCGGTCACGCCCAAGTTTAAGGGCAATGCCGTCGCGCGCTACGAATGGCCGGTCGGCGACGTCGACGCGCATGTCCAGTTCGCGGTCAACCATACCGGGCAGCGCCGGTCCGACCTGCGCACCTTCGAAAACGCCATCGTCGGCAATTTCAAGGCCTATACGACCGCCGACGTCAGCATCGGGGTGAAGGGCGAAAGCTGGAGCGGCGAGCTGTTCGCGACGAACCTGTTCGACAGCAGGGGCGTGATCAACAGCGCGGTGCAATGCGGCGAATCGATCTGCGGCGATCCGTTCGGCGGCAGCACGACCGGCGGCGTCTTTTACGACAATGTCATCCGCCCGCGCCTGATCGGGATCAAGGTCAGCAAGGACTTCTGATCTGTCCGGCACTATGACCGACAACGAAAGGCCGGGCCAAAAGCTCGGCCTTTTGATGTGCGTCGCGCTCGGCATGGGCAACATGATCGGGTCGGGCGTGTTCCTGCTCCCGCGCGACCTGGCCCCGCTGGGGTGGAATGCGATCATCGGCTGGGGCGTGTCGATCGCCGGCACCTTGTGCCTCGCGGTCGTCTTCGCGCGGCTCGCGCGAAGGCTGCCGACGGGCTGCGCGACCTATACCTATGCCGCCGCGGCTTTCGGCCCCGGCACCGGTTTCATCGTGGCCTGGAGCTATTGGATCAGTTGCTGGACCGTCGTCGCGACGCTCGCGGTCGCGGCAATCAGCAATTTATCGATCCTGGCGCCGTCGCTGGCGACGGGCGGCGCGACGACCGCGCTGATCGCGATCGGCTTTATCTGGCTGTTCACCCTGGTCAATCTGCTGGGCGTGCGCCGGGCGGGCGGCACGCAGCTCGTCACGCTCGGACTCAAGCTGATTCCCGTGGTCGGCGCCATATTGGTCGCGCTGTGGCTGTTTGCCACGGGCGATGCGCCGGTTCCGACGATGGCGGGCACACAGCCGGTCAGCCTCGACAATATCGGCGGCGCCGCGACGCTGACCCTGTTCGCGCTGCTCGGTTTCGAAAGCGCCTGCGTCGTCGGCGACCGCGTGCGCGATCCCGAACGCACCGTCCCGCGCGCGACGCTGATCGCCGCGGCGGCGACCGGGCTGCTCTATCTGCTCTCCTGCACCACGGTGACGTTGCTGTTGCCGCTCGAGACGCTCGAGGCATCGAACGCCGCCTATGCGACCTTCTTCGGCACGCTGGTGGGACCGGGGGCGGGGCAGGCGGTGGCGCTGTTCGCCGCCATCGCCGCACTCGGCGCGCTCAACGGCTTCGTCCTGCTGCAGGGCGAAATCCCGCGCGACCTGGCGCATCGCGGGCTGCTGCCGCCGGTCTTCGCGCGCGACAACCGCTTCGCCGTGCCCTGGTTCACCCAGATCGTATCGAGCGCGCTCGCCAGCATCGTCGTCTATGCCAATTATGCGCGCGGGCTGGCCGAGCTGTTCAAGTTCATGGTGCTGGTGACCACATCGACCGCGATCATCTTCTACATCGTCGGCGCACTGGCCGCCCTGAAGCTCGAAGGCGGCGGCGAGATCAAGGCCTCGCCGGTCTTCGTCGCGCTGACGATCACGGGTTTCCTCTACAGCTGCTGGGCCTTTTACGGCGCGGGCTGGGAGGCGAGCCTGTGGAGCGTCGGACTGACCGCGGCAGGGCTGCCGATCTATCTGGCCATGCGGCGGACGATTCGCGGAGCAGCCTGACCGGCGCAGGCGGCCGCGACCGCCATTTGGCCGCAATCGAACTGTCATCGACCCAGCCTAGCTTTTTCCTGCGAATCGCAGGGGAAACAGGGCCATGAGTGCAACAACCGCCGACACGATCGAAGCCGCGCCCGAACCCGGCCAGCCCGATCTCGACAAGGGACTGGGCGCCGCGGGCAAGCTCGGATTCATCGCCGCGCTCTTCGCCGCCGCCGTCTATGTCGGTTACAGCATCTATGCCGACGCCACCGCCGCGGGCGTGCATCCGTCGGCCTATCTGCCGTTCGTCCTGCTGTTCGTCGCGCTGCTGATCGCGCTCGGCTTCGAATTTGTGAACGGGTTTCACGACACGGCCAATGCCGTCGCGACCGTCATCTACACCAACGCCATGCCCGCCAATGCCGCGGTGGTGTGGTCGGGATTCTTCAATTTCCTGGGCGTGCTGCTGTCGTCGGGGGTCGTCGCCTTCGGGATCGTCTCGCTGCTGCCGGTGGAACTGATCCTGCAAGCGGGGTCGAATCAGGGGCTTGCGATGGTGTTCGCGCTGCTGATCGCGGCGATCATCTGGAATCTCGCGACCTGGTATTTCGGCATTCCCTCGTCGAGTTCGCACACGCTGATCGGGTCGATCATCGGGGTCGGCGTCGCCAACGCGATCCTCCACGGCAAGAGCGGCACCGCCGGGGTCGATTGGAGCAAGGCGACCGAGATCGGACAGGCGCTGCTGATTTCCCCGCTGATCGGTTTCGGGGTCGCGGCCTTGCTGTTCCTTGCGATGAAGGTGCTGATCCGCAACAAGGAACTCTATCAGGAACCCAAGGGCAAGACGCCGCCGCCATGGTGGATTCGGGCGCTGCTGATCTTCACCTGCACCGGCGTCAGCTTTGCCCACGGATCGAACGACGGACAGAAGGGCATGGGCCTGATCATGCTGATCCTGATCGGCACCGTCCCGACGGCCTATGCCCTCAACCGCGCGGTACCCGCCGCTTATACGGCCGAATTCCACGCCAATTCGGCGGCGGTCGAACGATTGCTGTCGGACGGCAAGGCGCCGCCGCCAGTGGCGCAGGCGCGTGCCGAAGTCACCCGCTACATCGCCGACAAGAATCTGTTGCCGGCCACGATCCCCGCGCTCGGGGGGCTGGTCGCCGAGATCGACACCCAGGTCACCGAATATGGGTCCCTCGCGCGCATTCCGTCCGACGCCGTGAGCAATATCCGCAACGACATGTATCTGGCGTCGGAAGCGATCAAGCGGCTGGGCAAGGACGCGGGCTCGGGCCTCGGCGAGGCCGAACTGACCGCGCTCAAACAATATAAGGACACGTCGCTCGACACCGGAACGCGTTTCATCCCGACCTGGGTCAAGGTCGCCGTGGCGATCGCGCTCGGGCTCGGCACGATGGTCGGATGGAAGCGGATCGTCGTCACCGTCGGCGAAAAGATCGGCAAATCGCACCTGACCTATGCGCAGGGCGCATCGGCCGAGCTTGTCGCGATGGGGACGATTTTCGGCGCCGATGCGCTGGGGCTGCCGGTCTCGACCACCCATGTCCTGTCCTCCGGCGTCGCGGGCACGATGGCCGCGAACAGATCCGGGCTGCAGATGGGCACGATCCGCAACCTGCTGATGGCGTGGGTGCTGACGCTGCCGGTGTCGATCGCGCTGGCGGGCGGCCTCTACGCTCTATTCTCGGCTTTCGTGTAGGAAGGCCCCGCCACGTCGCAGCAGCAGCCCTTTTCCTTTGGCCCGATCGACGGCCCGCAACTGATCTGGGCGGTCGATCTGACCGCGGATGGCTGCCGCGAACTGCAGGATTGCGACGACATGGGGGCGGGCCATCTGCGCTGGCTCCACCTCAATCTGGCAAGCCACGGCACGCGCGAATGGATCGAGCGGTCGAACGATATGCCCAAGCCTGTGCGCCAGCTGATGCTGTCGCCCGATACGCACCAGCGCGCGGTGATCGAAAAACAGGCCGTCGGCCTGGTACTCCACGACTATGAACGCGATTTCGACCGCGCCGACACCGCGCGGATCGGCGCGCTGCGTGTCGCGATCCTGCCGAAGCTGATCGTCACGGCGCGCATGCACCCGCTGCGCTGCGCCGACATCATGCGCGGCAAATTGCTCGACGGCGAGAATATCCGGAGCGCCGCGGCGGCGCTCGAAATCCTCGTCGGGTCGATCATCGAGGATATTTCGGAAATCACCCGCAAGCTGAGCCGCGAAATCCAGGACACCGAGGATGCGCTGTTCGAGAATAGCGAGACGCCCGAAGGCCGCGACCTGATGAGCATCAGGCGGCGCCTGGTCCAGGTGCACCGCATGCTTGTCGGCATGACCGCAACCTTTGCCCGGATCGAGGACGACGAGGATTTGCCACCGCACCTCGAGGGCGCGATCGAGGGGCTGGTGCAGCGGATCGGCGGGCTCGATTCGGACGTGGCCGCATCGCAGAGCGCGCTGCGGTTGCTGCGCGACGAACTCGACCTGCAGGCGACGAACCGCACCAACCAGAACCTCTATCTCCTGTCGGTGATGACCGCCCTGATGCTGCCCGCGACGCTCGTCACGGGCATTTTCGGGATGAATACCGGCGGCATGCCATGGGCGCACGCCGGCGCGGGCACGCTGGCGGCGGCGCTGCTCGCGGTCGCGGCCGCCGGGCTGACCTATGCGATCCTGAAACGGCTGGGGCTTTTCAAGCGATAGGGCCGCCTTGCCTCCACGCGCAAAATCGCCTATCGGCGCAATCCCACCGGCCCGGATTCGGGCCTATTTGGAGACGTGACGTGTCGGAACGCCGAATAACACAGGGTTCGAATCCCTGCGGCATCCGCCCGCTGTCGTAGCGCGTTTTTCCTGACGCGGTGCGCCACGGGCGCTGCCGCAATTTCAAATCCGCCATCATCACTTTAACCGTCGGGCGCGTTGCGTCCGCCGGTCGCAGGCAGATATCATGTTGCACGACAGCCATTGGGCGCGCGCACTCGCGCGCGCCGTCGCCACGGATCATCCGGGCAAGACCAAGACCGGCCGGGCTTTGCTCGGCTGGGCCCGCGCGCGCGCCGCCGCGCTCGGGTTCGACGACAAGACCATCACGCGCGCGGTGCTGCTCGGGGAACCGCAGGGCCCGCCACCCGGCGCGCGCGAGGACGAGGGCCTGATCCAGGCCAGCCGGTTGGCCAACGCACTCGACCTGCCCGGCGAGGAACGCGCGCTGCTGTTGCTCGCGACGGCGATGGAGCGCGCCCCGCTGACCCGCAGCCTCGCCCAGCTGATCGGGACCGAGAAGCTCGACATCGAAGCGCTCGCGGGCACGCTCACCGGGATCGCGCCGCACGCGCTGCGCCGCGCCGAGGTCGTGCGGCTCGATCTGGTCGGACGGTGGGCCGACAAGAGCGGCGGGGTCGAGCTCGGCCTGTGCTGGGCGTTCGAGCGGCTGCTCGACGCGCCGCCGGGACGCCACGAGAGCCTGCTCGACGGGCTGCTCGGGTCGCGGCAGACCGCCCGGCACGGGCTCGAGGACTTTCCGGCGCAGCGCGGCGACGCGGACCTCGCGATCGCGCTGCTGCGCGGGGCGATCGCGCACAGCGCGCGCGGCATCAACATCCTGATCCACGGTCCGCCCGGCACGGGCAAGACCGAGCTGGCGCGCACGCTCGCCGCCGCGGTCGGCGAGCCGCTGCACGGCGTCGGCGAAGCCGATACCGACGGCGACGAGCCGACGCGCCACGAACGCGTCGCGGCGCTGCGGCTCGCGTTGCGCACGCTCGAAAAGCGCGGCCGTGCGCTGCTGCTGTTCGACGAGATGGAGGATCTGCTCGGCGATGCGCGGATCGAAGGGGACGGCCGCGTGCGCCACCGCGCGGGGTCGAAGCTGTTCGTCAACCGGTTGCTGGAGGACAATGTCGTGCCGGTGATCTGGACCTCCAACGCGGTCGCCGATGTCGATCCCGCGATCCTGCGCCGTTTCAGCCTGTCGATCCGCATGGACTTCCCCGGCGTCGCGCACAGCCCGGCGATGCTCGAACGCGTCAGCGCCGAGGAGAGCGTCGCGGTCGACCCCGCGCTGGCGGCGCTGGCGGCGAGCGCGCCCGAGACCGCGTCGCTGTTCCGCGTCGCCGCGCGCGCCGCCGCGCTGGCGGGCGATGCCGCGAGCGCCAGCCGCTTCGCGGGTTCGGTGCTCGGCACGCTGCACGGCCGCGAGGTGGCGCCGCGGCCGCCGCGCGCCTTCGACGAGACATTGCTCTGCGCCGATGCCGATTTGCCCGCGCTGTTCGGCGCGCTGGCCCGCGCCGACGCGCCCGCCGATTTCTCGCTGCTGCTCACCGGGCCGCCGGGGACGGGGAAGACCGAGGCGGTGCAGGCGCTGGCGCGGCGGCTGGGCTGGCCGCTGCACGTCAAGCGCGCGTCGGACCTGATGTCGAAATGGGTCGGCGAGACCGAGCAGCGGATCGCGCGCGCCTTTGCCGAAGCCAAGCGGCAGGGCGCGATGCTGTTCTTCGACGAGGTCGATTCGCTGCTCGCCGACCGGCAGGGGGCATCGCAGAGCTGGGAGGTCAGCCGGGTCAACGAACTGCTGACGTGGATGGAGGATCATCCGCTGCCCTTCGCCGCGGCGACCAACCATGCCGCGAAGCTCGATCCGGCATCGGCGCGGCGCTTCGTGTTCAAGGTCGAGATGCGGCCGCTCGATACCGCGCGGGCGCGGCGGGCGTTCGGCCACTTCTTCGGACGTGCGGCGCCCGAGGCGCTCGACCGGCTGAGCGGACTGACGCTCGGCGACTTCGCGGTCGTCGCGCGGCAGGCGCGCTTTACCGGGGCGGCGAGCGATGCGGCGCTGGTCGAGCGGCTGCGCCGCGAGCGCGCGGCGCGCCCCGCGATGCCGCAGCCGATGGGTTTCGGATCAGACGCGCCACCTGGGCGCGAAGAAACCCCGGTCGCGTAGCACCACCCCGGCGGCGTTGTGCCCCGGCGCGCCGGTGACGCCGCCGCCGGGGTGCGTGCCCGCGCCGCACATGTAGAGGCCCTTCACGGGACCGCGATAACCGCCGTTGCCGAGCACCGGGCGCGCCGCCCAGAGCTGGTCGAGCGTCATGTTGCCGTGCATGATGTCGCCGCCGACTAGGCCGAACTTGCGTTCGAGCCCCTTGGGCGACAGGCGGGTGCTGCCGACGATGCTGGCGCGGAAGCCGGGGGCATGAGCTTCGACGGTGTCGATGATCGCATCGGCGGCGGCTTCCTCCTCGTCGTCCCAGTCGCGACCGTCCGGAAGCTCGGGGGCGAACTGCTGACAGAAGAGGCTGGCGACGTGGCAACCCGGCGGCGCGAGGCTGTCGTCGACGGTCGAGGGGATGAGCATCTCGACGATCGGCTTCTTCGACCAGCCGTACTGCTTCGCGTCGAGGAAGGCGCGGTCCATATAGTCGAGCGTCGGGGCGAGGATGATGCCCGACTGGTGATGCTCGCCGGGTTCGGGCAAGCAGGTGAATTTGGGCAGTTCGCTGAGCGCGACATTCATGCGGAAGGTGCCGCTCCCCGCCTTGAAGCCGCGGATGCGGCGCTGGAAATCGCCGGGCAGGTCGGACGCGTCCATCAGCCGTTCGTAGAGCAGCTTCGGTCCGACATTGGCGATGACGCGCGCGGCGGCGATTTCCTCGCCGCCGGCGAGACGCACGCCCGCGGCCTTGCCGCCGTCGACGAGCACCTTTTCGACCGGGCTTTCGAGGCTGATCTCGACCCCCATGTCGCGGCAGACCTTCGCCATGATCTCGGTGATCTTGCCCATGCCGCCGACGCTGTGGCCCCACGCACCCTTCTTGCCGTTCACTTCGCCGAAGACGTGGTGGAGCAGGACATAGGCGCTGCCCGGCGTGTCGGGGCTGGCATAATTGCCGACCACGGCGTCGAAGCCGAAGGCGGCCTTGACCGCCTCGCTTTCGAACCAGCTACCCAGCATCGTGCGCGCCGACTTGGTGAAGAGGTCGAGCACGTCGCGCTGCTGTTCGAGGCTGAGGGTCGCGAAGCGCCGCCCCTGCCGCGCGCCGTCGATCAGCGTGCGCAGCCCTTCGCCGACATTGGGCGGCACGCGCAGCGCGAGGTCGCGGAGCAGTTCGGCGACATTTTCGAGCGCGTCATAATAGGCGGGCAGCACCTCGGCATCATGATTCGAGAATTTGCGAAACTCGGCCTGGGTGCGCTCGAGACCGCCACCGAGCTTCAGATAGGTTCCATCCTCCTGCGGCAGGAAATTGCTGATCGGCCGTTCGATCACGCGATAGCCATGGTCGGCGAGCTTCATGTCCGCGATGACCTTGGGCTGGAGCAGGCTGACCGTGTAACTGGCGACCGAATTGCGGAAACCCGGCGCGAATTCCTCGGTCACCGCGGCGCCGCCGACGACATCGCGCGCCTCGACGATGCGGACCTTGAGGTCGGCTTTCGCCAGATAGAAGGCGCAGACGAGGCCGTTGTGGCTAGGCGCCGATAATCAGGGCGTCATAGGCTTTGGTCATGAGACGTCTTTCACAAGCGGGGATTGGACATGCTGGCGGCCGAAGCCGAGGCCAAGGACGCGGCCGGGGATGCGGCGTAGCAGCGGGATGGCGTCGAGCAGGCGGACCGCGAAGGGCACGCGGGTGATCCGGCCGCGCAGCATCGGTTCGACGACCCGCCGGTGCGCGAAGCGCTGGAGCGCCTGCATCTTCGTGGTCGGCTTCCAGCGGCGCTCCTGTACCTTGGCGAGCAGCGGATCGGGGTCAGCGCCGGCGGCGAGCGGCGCGGCGAGGATGTTCGCCGCCGCGACCGCGTCCTGCACGGCGAGGTTGATGCCGACGCCGCCGACGGGCGACATCGCATGCGCGGCATCGCCGATCGCGAGCAGCCCAGGGCGCGACCAGCGCGTCAGCCGGTCGAGCGCGACCGAGAGCAATTTCACATCGTCGAAGCTTTGGATCGCGCCGATTCCCGCCGCGAGGCCAGGCGCGATCTCGACGATCCGTTCGCGGAACGCAGCGATGCCGCGCGCTTCGATCGGCGCGAAGCCGCCCTTCTCGATGATCCGGGCGCACTGCCAATAATCGCCGCGCGGGATCGCGACGACCATGCCGCCCTTGTCGATCGTGCCGAGCGCGACCTCCGACATGTCCATCCCCGCAGGCACCGGAACGCGGAACCACAGCACGTCCATCGGCGCGCCGAGGTCTTCGAGCGGCAGCGCGGCGGCGGCGCGTAGTACCGAACGGCGGCCGTCGGCGGCGATGACCAGCCGCGCGGGCAGCGCCTCGCCGCTCGCCAGCATCACGCCACTGACGCGGTTCGCGGAATCATAGGTCAGCCCGGTCGCCTCGGTCGACATGCGCAGGTCGAAGGCCGGATAGTGCCTCCCCTGCCCCGCGATGAAATCGAGCAGATCCCATTGCGGCATCATCGCGACGAAGGGCGCCGCGACGGGCAGATGCTTCATCGTCGCGACCGTGTAGCGCCCGCCCAGAAGATTGAGCGTCATCGTGTCGATCGCGGCGTGGGGTTCCTTCAGAAGTTCATCCAGCAACCCGATCTCGTTGAACAGTTCGAGCGTCGAGGGATGCACCGTGTCGCCGCGGAAATCGCGCAGGAAGTCGGCGTGCTTTTCGAGCACGGTCACGCGCACTCCGGCGCGCGCGAAGAGCAACCCCGCGACCATCGCCGGCAGGGCCGCCGCCGACGATGATGACAGGATGCTCGCTCATTCTCCCCTCCCGCTTGCGGGAGGGGCCGGGGAGGGCCTGTCCCGCTTCAAAAAATCATCGGGGAGGAAACAGGCCCTCCCCTCACCCCTCCCGCAAGCGGGAGGGGGCTTACCGGCTCCACCCCGCCGCGGGCGCCCGCTCCAGCCGCGCCTCGGGGATGATCTCACGCATCCGCGAGCAGAAATGCTTGAGGCAGACTTCCTTGTCGCTGAGCGGCCCCATCGAGAAGCTTTTCGACGCCATGCCCTGCTGGACGCGGGTGATCAGTTCGGTGTCCTCGGCATTGACCTGGCGGTTGATGCGCCAGTTGAGGTAGCGCGCCGCACGCATTTCGCGGCGCTCATCGGGAAGCACATAGCTGATCTCGCGGATCAGGCAGGTGGTCGGGCCAGTCGGCAGCCACTGCATGAAATCGACCTGGTCGGGATAGATGTCGAAGGCGACATTGGGCCACAGCTTGAAATAGAGCCAGTGACGCTGGCGGTTCTCGGGCAGGTGCGGGACGGGCGGCAGCAGCCGCTGGTACAGGCGCTCCGACCAGTTCGCCGACGGCCGGTCGATCAGATCGCCCCACATGCGATCGACTCGGCTCTCGGCCTCGACGCCATAGCTTTTGCCGAACAGGCGGGTGAGGCCCGGATGCGCGACGGGGATATGGAGGCCGTCCGAATAATTGTCGCCGACATTCTTCCAGTTCACCGCGCGCGGGCGCAGCGTAACGCGGCCCAATGCGCCGAGTTCCTCGAAGCGATAGGGTGCGATCATCGCCTCATAGGGCGCCATCATCGCCGCGACCGATGGCCCGCCGTCATCCTCCAGCCGGACGAACCAGAAGCCGCGCCATCGTTCGAGGCCGACGGGGACGAGCCCCGCCTTGCCCTTGTCGAGCGTCGGGTAGCTCGCCGAATCGGGCACGCCGGTCAGCTGGCCGTCGAGGTCGTAGGTCCAGGCGTGATAGGGACAGACGAGCTTCTTCGCACAGCCCGCCGAACCGTCGACGAGGCGCGAACCGCGGTGGCGGCAGACGTTGGTGAAGGCGCGCACGGCGCGGTCGCCGCCGCGCACGACGATCACGCTCTCGCCGCAATAGTCGATGCTGTGCCAGTCGCCCGCGTTCGGAATGTCGCTGTCGTGGCACACGACCTGCCAGCTGGGGCGGAAGATGCGGTCCATTTCGGCCGCGTAGAAATCCGGGTCGCTGTAGGTCCAGGCGGGCAACGACCAGCCGTCGAGGGGGTCGATGGCCTGGAAGTTGTCGAAAGTGTCGCGCAGCGTTGCCATGAGTCGATCCTTGTTGTACAAGCGTATAACAACATGCAGCCCGCTCGCCAAGCCTTTACGCGCGAAAGCGCCGATGCCCGCCGCGCCGGCCTGATCGAGGCGACCGCGGCGTGCCTGGCGGAATTTGGCCTCGCGGGGACGAATGTGCGCGCGATCTGCGCGAAGGCGGGGGTGTCGCCGGGACTTTTGCGCCATTATTTCGACGGCATCGACGATCTGGTGGCGGCCACCTATCAGGCGACGAGCGACCGGATGGACGCGATCTTCGCCGACGCGGTCGCGGGCGCGGGGTCCGATCCGCGCGCGCGACTGACCGCCTATCTGACTGCAAGCTTCCGCCCGCCGGTCACTGATCCCGAATTGCTCGGCGCATGGACCGCGTTCTGGGCGCTGGCGCGCAGCGACGCGCGCATGGGCGCGATCCACGCGGCGAGCTACGCCGGATATCGCGCGCGGCTTTGCGACCTGCTCACCGCGTGCGGCGCCCGCGATGCCGGGCGGCTGGCGATCATGCTGACCGCGATGGTCGATGGGCTGTGGCTCGAACTGTCGCTCGATGCGGAAAGTTTCGGTGCCGAAGCAGCGGTGGCGATGATCGAGCGGACAGTGGCGGCGCTAGTTTAGCTTACTCCGACGCCGTTCGCCCTGAGCTTGTCGAAGGGCCGTCCTTTTTCTTAACAGCGCCAAAAGGAAAAACGGTGCTTCGACAAGCTCAGCACGAGCGGATTTAAGGGTAGCGCTCGGACTATCTCGACAAATCCCTCAGCAAACTGTCCCAATGCGCCAGCGCCGGGGCGATGCCGTCGACCGGAACCCGCTCGTTGAGGCCGTGCGCATAGCTGTCGCTGGCCTTGGAAAAGAGCCCCGCGACGCCGTAGCTCGGCACGCCGTGCGCGCGGAAATGATAGGAGTCGGTCGCGCCCGCGCTCATCGACGGGATGATCGGCAGGCCCGGCGCGCGGGCGTGGACCGCCCTGGTCACCGCCGCCATGACGTCGGAACGCAGCGGCGAGGCGTCGCTGGCGCTGGCGTCGGGATCGGGGTTCACCTTGACCGCCGGGTCGGCGATCACCCGTTCGAGCTCAGCGCGCACCGTTTCGACGGGCACCCCGGGGAAGATACGGCAGTTGATGTTCGCGGTCGCGCGCTGGGGCAGCGCATTTTCGGCGTGGCCGCCCCTGACCAGCGTCGGCACGCAGGTGGTGCCGATCTGGCCGATATATTCGGGGTCGGCGCGGATCGCGGCGATGGCTTTGGCATCGGTCGGATCGGCGGCGAAGGCGCGGAGCGCGGCGCCGATGTCGCCGCCGACCTGATCGGCGACGATCGGCATGCCGACCCTGGTCAGCTCGTTCTGCTGCGGCGTGAAACGATAGGCGCCGACCTTCGCCAGCGCATTCGCGAGCTGGACGATGGCGTTGGTGTCCGACGGGCGCGAGCTGTGGCCGCCGGGGTTGGTGACCTCGAGCGTGAAGTCGGCATAGGTCTTCTCGCCCGCCTGCAGCCCATAATATTGCGGCTTGCCGTCCTCGGCGATGAGCCCGCCGCCGCCGTCGCCGTTCAGCGCGAATTCGGCGTTCTTGTATTTCGCCGCAAGCGCGCGCGTCGTCGTCATCGACGTCTCCTCGTCGCCCGAGAGCAGCAGGATGATCGAGCGTTTCGGCTTGAAGCCGTCCTTTTTCAGCTGCGCCATCGTCGCGACCATCATCGCGACGTCGAACTTGTTGTCCTCCGACCCGCGCCCGAAGATATAGCCATTTTCCTCGACCGGCACGAAGGGATCGCGCGTCCAGTCCTTCGCGTCGGCCTCGACCACGTCCATATGGCCGAGCAGCACGATCGGCTTTCCCTTGCCCGTGCCGTGGAGCGTCGCGGCGAAGGTCGCGGTTTCGCCCATGGGGGTGATTTCGATGTCGCTGTCGGCATAGCCCGCGGCCTTGAGCACGCCGGCATAATAGGCCGCAAGTTCGGGCACCTTGCCGCGGCCCTCGACCGTCGGGATCGCGACGCTGTCCATCAGGATCTTCTTCGCCGCTTGCGAATCGGCGGGCTTGGCATGGACGGGCGCGGCGGCGAGCAGGGCGGCGGCGAGGGCGAGCGGGGCGGTAAGGTTGCGCATGGCGCGACTATGGCGCGTCCGTTCGGCTTCACAAGGGGCTGCGGAATGATTCGCGCAGAGACCACAGAGCACGCAGTGATTTGGTTCACGCGGAGACGCGGAGGCGCGGAGAGGACAGGTCAACACCAACGCCGTTCGCCCTGAGCTTGTCGAAGGGCCGTTCTTGCTTTGCGACGCCGAAAGAGAAGGACGGTGCTTCGACAAGCTCAGCACGAACGGCGTTGGGTTATTCTCTCCGCGTGAACATCCTTCTTTCTTCTCTGCGTGCTCTGCGGTCTCTGCGCGAATTCCCTTCAAGCCGCCTTCCACCCCTTCGGCGCCGGCGTCTTCGGCTGGTACCGGCACAGGTCTACGACCGGACAGCGCCAGCATTCGGGCGTCCGCGCCTTGCAGATGTAGCGGCCGTGGAGGATCAGCCAGTGATGCGCGCCGACACGGAAAGGCTGCGGGGTTTCCTTTTCCAGCTTCTTCTCGACCGCAAGCACCGTCTTGCCGGGCGCGAGGCCGGTGCGGTTGCCGACGCGGAAGATGTGGGTGTCGACCGCGAAGGTTTCGGCCCCGAAGGCGCAGTTCATCACGACATTGGCGGTCTTGCGCCCGACGCCGGGCAGCAGGGTGAGCGTGTCGCGGTCGGCGGGCACCTCCCCCCCGAAATCGCGGACGAGGATTTCGGACAAGGCGATGACATTCTTCGCCTTCGCATTGAACAGGCCGATCGTCCTGATGTGCCGTTTCAGCCCTTCCTCGCCGAGGTCGAGCATCTGCTGCGGGGTCTTCACCTCCTGAAACAGCAGCCGCGTCGCCTTGTTCACGCCGACGTCGGTCGCCTGCGCCGACAGGACCACCGCGACGAGCAACTGATAGGTGTTACCGAACTGCAGCTCGGTCTCGGGACTCGGGTTCAGCTCCGCGAGGCGGCGGTAGAATTCGAAGATGTCGGCCTTTTTCATTTTGCTTCGGGCGGATGCGCCGCCTTCCACTCCATCGCGGCGCGGACGCGGCGTTCGACCGAGGGGTGCGAATAGAAGAGGAACTCCTCGATCCCGTTCGGGCGCGGATTGCGATATTCGGCGGTCTTGACCAATGCGCTGGCGAGCGCGTCGGGCAGGTTAACCGTTTTCAGCGAATAGGCGTCGGCGGCGCTTTCGTCGGTGCGCGAGAGCGTGTTGAGGATCGGCTGCGCGAGGAAGGCGAACAGCGACAGCAGGAACATCATCACCGGGAAGCCGCGCGGATCGCCGATCGCGGCGTCGCTGCCGAAGGCGCGCGCGACGCGCGGGAAGAGCCGGTCGGCGAGGAAGAAGAGCAGCACCGCGAGCAGCGAAAAGACCGCCACCCCGATCCAGATATGGCCGAGCACATAATGGCCGATCTCGTGCCCCGTCACCGCCTTCACCTCGTCGAGCGAGGCGCCCTTCAGCGCGACGTCGGAGATGGCGATGCGCGCCGAATTGCCGATGCCCGACACATTGGCGGTGAAATTATTCGACTGGCGCGAGCCGTCGTACAGGAAGATGCGGCCCGGCTCGATCCCCGCCTCCTTCGCCTGCACCACCAGCGCATCGCGGACCGGGCCGAGCCGGAACGGGCTTATAATCGTTGAACAGCGGCTCGACGACGATCGGCGCGGCGAGCAGCAGCAGCGAGATGGCGAAGGCCGCGAGCGCGCCCGACCAGATCCACCAGCGCCGCCCCGCGCGGCGGATCAGCGCATAGATGCCGACAAAGAAGAGCGCGCCGAACAGCGTCGAGATGACGGTGCCGATCGCCCCTTGGCCCAGCCAGTCGCCGAGCGGCTGGCTGGTCCGGCCATAGGCGGTCTCGCGCCACCAGCCCTCGTACAGATTCCAGGGCAGGGTGAGAATCGCCGAAAGCAGCAGAAAGGCGGCGCAGACGAGGAAGGTGCGCAGCACAAAACCCCGCTTGCCGAGCCGCGCCTCGATGCGGTCGAGAATGCGCAGGCGGACGAAGAGGAAGGTGACGAGCGCCGCGACGACGACGTTCCAGAAACCGAGCCATTCGGCGCCGCGCGTATAGGCGGCGGCCTTGGCGAGTGCGGCGGGACCGAGCGCGTCGATGTATGCGGCGGTGGCGGCGGCGGGATCGAAGGTCATGGCAAGGCTCCGGGCGGGGATCAGCGCAGCCAGCGGCTGAGCGACGGGAAGGCGGGCAGGCCCTCGGCGAGCGCGGTGCGCAGGTCGGCGGTCATGCCGTAGACGCCGAGCATCGGCGCGCCGATATAATGGCCGGTGGCATAGGCGGTGATCAGCGCCGCGCTGTCGCCGCGATAGCCGCCGTCGTGGAACAGCTGCCGCAGCGGCAGGCCGCACGGCAAGGACGCCGCATAGGACCAGGCGATCGCGACCATCTCGTCGGTCGGATCGGCGACGAGCGGGCCGAGCGTCCCCCGCTCCTCGGCCGGGACGGCGGCGATATGCCCCGCCTCGTGCAGCAGGTCGCCGGGCCAGACCGGGGTTTCGGGGTCGATCAGGATGCGGCCCTCCACGATCGCGAGGCCGCCCAGCAATTGCTCCTTCTGCTCGCCGATCCAGTCGACCTCGATCCCGATGTCCTCGAGAAAGGGCAGGATGCGCGCCGCCGCCGCCTCGCCGCCGCCCTCGTCGCGCCAGGTGCAGGCGGATGCGGTGACCTTGGTCAAAGGCCCAGCACCTGCGGCATGGTGTAGCGGCCCGGCTTCCGGTGGATCAGCCACAGCGCCGCCTTCACCGCCCCGCGCGCGAAGATCATGCGGTTTTCGGCGCGGTGCGAGAGGGTGATCATCTCCTCGTTGTCGGCGAAGACGACGTCATGGTCGCCCGCGACGGTGCCGCCGCGCACACTCGCGAAGCCGATCTTGCCATGGCCGCGCGCGCCGGTGACGCCGTCGCGGCCGCGTTCGGAGCATCGGGCGAGGTCGATGTCGCGTCCCTCGGCGGCGGCCTGGCCGAGCAGCAGCGCCGTGCCGCTGGGGGCGTCGACCTTCATCCGGTGGTGCATTTCGACGATTTCGATATCCCAGTCGGCGTCGAGGCGGCTCGCCGCCTCCTTCACCAGATGCGCGAGCAGGGTGACGCCGAGCGACGTGTTTCCGGTCTGCAGCACCGCGATGTCGCGGCCGGCGTCGTCGATCAGCCAATGGTGGCGCTCCTCGAGCCCGGTGGTGCCGATGACGATCGGCTTCTTCGCCGCGACGCAGGCGTCGAGCGTCGCTTCCAGCGCGGCGGGGGCGGAGAAATCGACGAGCACGGCGGCGCGCGCGGCGAGGCCGGCGATGTCGCCGCCCTTGTCGATGCCGCAATGCCCCGCCCCCGCCTCCGCCGCGGCGGCGGCGAGCACGACGCCCATGCGGCCCTGGCTGCCGACGATGCCGATGCTGGTCATTTTCCCATATCCCCGTTCGCCCCGAGCTTGTCGAAGGGCTGTCCTTGTACCATCACGCCATAAGAGGAAGAACGGTCCTTCGACAAGGCTCTCCCGAGCGCCTGCAAGGCAGTCGAGGGGCTCAGGACGAACGGAGTTCATGTTTTGCGCCACATACAGAATATCGTCATCCTGACCGGCGCCGGGGTCTCGGCCGAGAGCGGCATCGACACGTTTCGCGACGGCGGCGGATTGTGGGAACAGCACCGGGTCGAGGATGTCGCGACGCCCGAGGCGTTCGCGCGCGACCCCGACCTCGTCCATCGTTTCTATGACGCGCGGCGCGCGGCGATCCAGACGAAGGTGCCCAATGCGGCGCATGAAGCGCTGGCGCGGCTCGATGCGGGGTGGCCGGGCGAACTGCTGATCGTGACGCAGAATGTCGACGACCTGCACGAACGCGCGGGGGCGAAGCGGCTGATCCATATGCATGGCGAGCATCTGAAGGCCTGGTGCGCGGGATGCGACGGGCGGAGCGGCTGGACGGGGACGCTGATCGACCGGCCGGTGTGCCCGGCGTGCGGCGTGGCGGGCCATCTGCGCCCCGACGTCGTGTGGTTCGGCGAGATGCCCTATCATATGGACACCATCTATCGCGCGCTGAACCGCGCCGACCTGTTCGTGTCGATCGGGACGTCGGGCGCGGTCTATCCCGCCGCGGGCTTCGTGCGCGAGGCGCGGGCGAGCGGGGCGCGGACGCTGGAACTCAATATGGAGCCGAGCCAGGGATCGCACTGGTTCGACGAGGCACGGCACGGACCGGCGGGGCTGCTGGTGCTAGGCGTGGGTGGAGGAAGTTTTGGCGAATTAACGCGGGCGATCGCGTTTCCCCTTTTCTCACACAAAGACACAAAGAGGGCATATCATTTCCGTTCGCCCTGAGCTTGTCGAAGGGCCGTTCTTTTCTTGCGACGTTGCAAGAGAAGGACGGTGCTTCGACAAGCTCAGCACAAACGGATCGGGAGAAGGCCACCCTCTTCGTGTCTTTGTGTGAGATTTTCCTATCGCCGCGCCGCGAAAAATCCCTGAGCAGACCCGCCGCCTCGCCCGCGCCGATACCGTCGTAGATTTCGGGGCGGTGGTGGATCGTCGGCTGCGAAAAGACGCGCGGGCCGTGGACCACCGCGCCGCCCTTCGGATCGTCGGCGCCGTAGTAGAGGCGCGCGATGCGCGCGTGGGCGATGGCGCCGGCGCACATCGCGCAGGGTTCGAGCGTGACATACAGGTCGCAGCCGTCGAGCCGCTCGTGGCCGAGCTTTGCCGCGGCGGCGCGAATCGCGACGATTTCGGCGTGGGCGGTCGGGTCGTGCGATTCGCGGGGGCGGTTATGGCCCTCGGCAAGGACCTGCCCATCCTTGACGATCACCGCGCCGACCGGCACTTCGCCCCAATCCGCCGCGATCCGGGCAAGATCGAGCGCGCGGCGCATCGGTTCGGGAAGCGGGAAATGGGCGGTCATGGTCGGTTCCTGCTGCGCAGGAACGCCCGGCACCGGCCCGCTCCCCCACCCGGCCTCCCATAGGCTATTATCGTCGGGGAGGCCGGGTGGGGGAGCGGGCCGGTGCCGGATCCACGCAGTGGAATTGCCCTAATGCCTTGACGAATCCCCGGCAAGCCGATAAGCGCGCGCCTTTCCCGGCCCATCCGGTCTTTCGTTTGCCCGTTTTACGGGAAGCGCCCGGACGCCGACCCGAGATTTTTTGACGAGGACAGATATCATGTCGCGCATTTGCGAACTGACCGGCAAGGGCCGCCTGGTGGGCAACAATGTCAGCCACGCCAACAACAAGACCAAGCGCACCTTTCTGCCCAACCTGCAGAATGTGACGTTGCTGTCGGACGCGCTCGGCAAGGGCGTCAAGCTGCGCGTGTCGACCCACGGCCTGCGTTCGGTCGAGCACAATGGCGGCCTCGACAACTGGCTGCTGAAGGCCGGCGACGACCAGCTGTCGGCGAACGCCCGCAAGCTGAAGAAGGAAGTCGCGAAGAAGCTGGCCGAAAAGGCCGCCTGAGCTTCCCACGCTTTCGAATCGCAAGAGGCGGCCGGGTGACCGAGCCGCCTTTTTGCTGTGTGGCGTACAGCGCCTGTCTCCAAGCGCGTCATTGCGAGCGAAGCGAAGCAATCCAGGGCGGTTTACGCAGGCTCTGGATTGCTTCGCTTCGCTCGCAATGACGTGTGGGAGGCGAAGGCGGTCAGTCGCGCGGCGGCAGGTCGACCAGTTCGAACTTGAGCAGCAGGCTGCGCTGCCAGCTGTTGAAATTGTCGTCGGAGACGAGCCAGAGGAAGGTCCGCCCGTCCTCGACCGACACCGCCGCGCCCTCGTAATTTTCGCGCAGGGGTTCGGGCACCCGGCCGATCGCCACCGAGCGGACAACGCCGCCCTGCCGGATGTCGGCGGGATCGACGATCGCGAGAATCGTCGTGAACAGCGGATCGAAGCCGAGCCAGCGGTGGACGAGCAGGATGCGCCCGTCGGGGAGCGGAGCGGCGTCGCTGACCTGTCCCTTGCCTTCGTCGTCATAATAGAAAAGCAGCGGCTTCCGCCCCGGCACCGCGGGATCGTCGGTATAGACGAGTCCCTCGGTGCCGTAATCGTTGCGATCCTCGCCCTCCGAAAAGAGGATGGTGCGGCCGTCGGCGAGGCGGACCATCGCCTCGGGCCCGCGATTCGCTCGGCCAGCGGTACAGCGCGGGCGAGCGGCGGCGCGATTCGACGCGGGTCATCGCGGCGTCGATGCGCCAGATCTGGTTGATCCCCTCGAGCGCGACCCACAGCTTGCCGCTGTCCGGATCGAGCACCAGCGCCTCGGCATCGGTGAAGGACTTGCGTTTCGGGCTGCGCGGCGGGGTCGGCAATTCGCGGATCGTGACGTCGGAGACCGCCCCGTCGGCGCCGAGCGTCAGCCGCGTCCAGCGGCCATTGTCGCCGACGAGCAGAAAGCGTCCGCCGCCGCGAACGGCCAGCGCCGAGAAGCCGCCGAAATCGCTGTTCGGGCTCGACAGCCGCCAGCCGCGCACGAAGCGCAGCGCGCCCGTGGCCGCCGCCGGATAGACGAGCGGCCGCGCCGCCGCCGTCTGGCTCGCATCGACGACCGGATAGCGAAACGCCGTTCCGGGCATCGGACCGATCGTCAGGAAGATGAGGGCGGCGGGGAGGAGGCGGCGCATCGCGGCGGGCGTAAAGCCATCGGCGGACAAAGGAAAGCGCGGCAAGGCGTGTCCGCGGATGAACGCCGGACAACGCAGGCTGAACCTCAGCCAACAGCCGCGTTCAGGGTTGGCTCAAAGCGAATCGCCTAGAACCCCTTCATCGACCACAGCCCAGACGGGCCGAACGACGAAAGAAGGAGACTGACAATGAAAAAGATGGTGACCCTCTCGATCGCCGCCCTGATGTCCACCGCGACGCTGGGCCTGGCAGCCACCCCCGCCGCCGCGCAGAACGGCTATTACAACCGCGACGGCTATTCGAGCTATGACGCGCGTTACAACAACCGCAACGATCGCCGTTACGACCGCCGCGATTATCGCCAGGATCGACGCTACAACCAGCGCCAGAGCCAGCGGTACAACCAGCGCTATTATCGCAACCAGTGCGACAACGGCACCGGCGGCACGATCATCGGCGCGATCGCGGGCGGCCTGGCCTAGCCATGAAATCGCCGGCCGCGGCGACAAGACCGTCGGCACGATCATCGGCGGCGCCGTCGGCGCCATCGCCGGCCGCGCGATCGACAAGGGGAATGACGGCTGCCGCTGAGGGCAGGCCCGACCTCCAATAATTTCTCCCTTCCCATTGCCCCGTCCGGTTTCGACCGGGCGGGGTTTTGTTTTGGAATAGCGGGCTACGTTTGAAAGCGGGCGGGAGAGCCCGTTGGGATTGAGCCACGCCCTCCCCTTCAGGGGAGGGCAGCGAGACTTACGAACTTGTTCGTTAGTCGCAGCGGGTGGGGTCCATCGGCCTTGCGCAAGGCCGATGGACCCCACCCCAACCCCTCCCCTGAAGGGGAGGGGCTTTATGTCCGCTCCCCACCCACAACCGTCGACCATCCCGCCGGGGTTGCCATCCTGCGGCCCCACGCCTAGTCTCGCCGCCAAGTGCACGTCCGGTCTTCGGGCGCGTGAAAAACAGGTAAGAAGTGCCATGCGGCAAATGGCAGCGCCCGAGGGGCGGTCGCCGCGGCCCGGGGCGGCGGCGAAGAACAGGCAAGGGCCCGATCGGCAGGGCCAAAGCGGCAATTCCCGCCCGGCGCCCTTTACGCGGCCCAAAAGCTATGCCGCGATCGACCTTGGCACCAACAATTGCCGGCTGCTGATCGCGCGCCCGCAGGACGGCGAGCTGGTCGTCATCGACGCCTTTTCGCGCATCGTCCGGCTGGGCGAAGGATTGCACCACACCGGACGGATCAGCGAGGCGGCGATGGACCGCGCGGTCGCGGCGCTGGCGATCTGCGCCGACAAATTGCGCCGCCGCCACGTCAGCCTGTCGCGCGCGGTCGCGACCGAGGCGTGCCGCCGGGCCAGCAACGGGCAGGAACTCGCCGACCGGGTCAAGCGCGAGACCGGCATCGTGCTCGACATCATCGCGCCTGCCGAGGAGGCGCGGCTGGCGGTGCTCGGCTGTCACAATCTGATGGAGCCCGGCGACGGCCCGGCGCTGATCTTCGACATCGGCGGCGGATCGACCGAGCTGATGCATGTCGAGGGCAACGGCAGCGACGTCGCGATCCGCGATTGGGTGAGCGTACCCTGGGGCGTGGTGTCGCTGACCGAACATGCGCCCGCGGACGGCGCGACGATGGCCGAACGCCAGGCCAGCTATGCCCATATGCGCGAGACGACGCGCGAGGCCTTTGCCGCCTTTGCCGCGCGCGCCGAGCGCCACGCGGGCCAGCCGCTGCGCCTGCTCGGCACCAGCGGCACGGTGACGACGCTCGCCAGCGTCTTCCTCGACCTGCCGCGTTACGACCGGCGCGCGGTCGACGGGCTGGTCGTGCCGAGCGACGCGATGCGCGACATCAGCCGCCGCCTCGCCGAGGCGAGCATCGCCGACCGCGCCGAAATCGGCTGCATCGGGCGCGAGCGCGCCGACCTGGTCGTCGCGGGCTGCGCGATCCTGGAGAGCATCATCGACCTGTGGCCCGCGGCGCGCGTCGGGGTCGCCGACCGCGGCATTCGCGAAGGCATCTTGCGCACGCTGGCAATGCAGGGCCGCGACATCCCGGTGACGCGGCGCGAGTATCGCAAGTGAGCGGCGGCCAAAAAAGCGGCGGCGGCGGCCGGCGCGGCAAGGGCGGGCTGCACGTCCGCGTCAAGACCGCGAAGAAGCGCAGCAATTCGTCGACGCGCTGGCTGCAGCGGCAGCTCAACGACCCCTATGTCCGGCGCGCGCAGGCCGAGGGCTATCGTTCGCGCGCGGCGTACAAGCTGATCGAGCTCGACGAGAAATTCGCCTTCGTCAAAAAGGCGCGCGCGGTGGTCGACCTGGGCATTACCCCCGGCGGCTGGTCGCAAGTGGTGCGCAAGACCAATCCGCGCGCGAAGATCGCGGGGATCGACCTGCTCGCCTGCGAGCCGATCGAGGGGGTCGCGATCCTGCAGATGGATTTCATGGACGATGCGGCGCCCGATGCGCTGATGGAAGCGCTGGGCACCGCGCCCGACCTCGTCCTGTCGGACATGGCAGCGAACACGGTCGGCCATCCGCAGACCGACCATCTGCGCACGATCGGGCTGGCGGAGACCGCCGCCGATTTCGCGGTGCGCACGCTGCTGCCGGGCGGGACCTTCGTCGCGAAGGTGTTCGCGGGCGGCGCCGACCACAGCCTGCTGACCCTGCTCAAGCAGAATTTCGCGACGGTGAAGCACGCCAAGCCCCCGGCGAGCCGCAAGGGATCGCCCGAACTGTTCGTGGTGGCGCAGGGGTTCAAGGGGCGGAAGGACGCGGAGTAGAGCGGCGGGTTTCGGGCGGGAGTGGACATTGATCTCCCCTCCCGCAGGCGGGAGGGGTCGGGGGTGGGCAGCACCTTCACAATGGCCCACCCCGCTGCGACTAACGAACAAGTTCGTAAGTCTCGCTGCCCCTCCCGCTTGCGGGAGGGGAAGTCAGCGTTTGCCCGCAACGTCCGCTCCCCAACCCACAGCCGCCATTTCCCTCATTGCGCCCTATGATCCAAATCATTGCCCCGGCTTTTCATCGCCGATACAGGTGGTCCGTCGCAGAAACGATGCCGGGCGCCGTGCCGCGTCCTGATCAACCGGGGAATAACGATGCGCCGAATCTCGCATAAATCCATGGCCTTGCTGACGATGTCGGCCTTTGTCCTCGCCAGCTGCGGCGGTGGAGGCGGCGGTGGAGGAGGCGGCGGGCCGGTCACCGTCACCCCGACGCCCACGCCCACGCCCACCCCGACCCCCACCGCGGGCTGCGGCCTGTCGGCGCGGCAGGATTTCGCCAAGGCGGTGATCGACGAATGGTATCTGTTCCCGGGCGACGTCGCGACCGGGGTCAACAAGGCCAGTTACGGCGACGTGCAATCCTATATCGACGCGCTCGTCGCGCCGGCGCGCGCCGCGAACAAGGACCGTTTCTTCACCTACATCACCTCGATCGCCGAGGAGAACGCCTTTTTCTCGAGCGGGGCGAGCGCGGGTTTCGGCGTCCGGCTGACCTATGTGTCGGGAACCCGGCAATTGTTCATCGCCGAGGCCTATGAAGGCGCCCCCGCGCTGGCCGCGGGCATCGACCGCAGCACCGAAATCCTGGCCATCGGGACGAGCAGCGCCAACCTGCGCACGATTGCGGCCATCGTCGCCGCCGAAGGCACCGCGGGCATCACCAACGCGCTCGGGCCGAACGATCCGGGGGTGACCCGCGTGCTGCGGATCAAGAACACCGCCGGCACGCGCGAGGTCACGGTGACCAAGGCCGATTTCGATATCGACCCGATTTCGGATCGCTATGGCGCCAAGATCATCACCGAAGGCGGGAAGAACTACGGCTATCTGAACCTGCGCACCTTCATCAGCTCGGCGAACCCGCAGCTGCGCGCCGCCTTCGCCAATTTCCGGGCGCAGGGGGTGACCGACATCGTCATCGACTTCCGCTACAACGGCGGCGGCCTCGTCAGCACGGCGGAACTGATGGGCGACCTGCTCGGCCGCGACCGCGCCGCGAGCGAGCTCTTTTCGCGCACCGATTTCCGCCCGTCGAAATCGGCCGAGAACGACCGGCATTTCTTCGCCAGCCAGCCCGAATCGATCGCCCCGACGCGCATCGCCTTCATCGGCACCGGCTCGACCGCCTCGGCCAGCGAACTCGTGATCAACGGCATGCTGCCCTATCTCGGCACCAATATGACGCTGGTCGGCAGCAACACCTTCGGCAAGCCGGTCGGGCAGATCGCGCTCGACAAGGCCGCATGCGACGACCGCATCCGCGTCGTGGCCTTCGCCACGGGCAATGCCTCCGGACAGAGCGACTATTACAGCGGCCTCGCCCCCAAGATCGGCAACAGCTGCGCCGCGCCCGACGACCTCGGCTATCCGCTCGGCGACCCGAGCGAAGCGTCGCTCAGATCGGCGCTCGACTTCCTCGCCGGGCGCAGCTGCACGGCGCGGATCACGAGCACCGACACGCGCACCGCGTCGGCCGAGCGCGCCGCGCCTGGCCTCGCCCCCGCGCCGGTGATGCTCGAAAGCCCGACGCCGAACGCGGCGCAGCGCGAGCTGCCCGGGCTGTTCTGACGCGAAAAGGCCCGCGTCCGGGGACGCGAGCCTCGTTCACCGGCCGACGCGGCGTCAGGCGTCGACGATGCTGAGCTTCACGGGGATGTTGCCGCGGATCGCGTGCGAATAGGGGCAAACGGTATCGGCTTCGGCGACGAGCGCCTCGGCCTCGGCGCGCGCCACGCCCGGCAGGCGGATTTCGAGCTCGACCGCAAGGCCGAAGCCCTTGTCCTCGCGCGGGCCGATGCCGACGGTCGCGGCGACCGTCGCGTCGGCGGGAACCTTGGCATGGCCGCCCTGCGAGGCGACGAACTTCATCGCGCCGATGAAGCAGGCGGCATAGCCCGACGCGAACAATTGTTCGGGATTATTGCCCTGGCCGTTGCCGCCGAGTTCCTTCGGCGTGCCGAGGGTGACTTCGAACGCGCCGTCGTCGGTGCGCGCGCTGCCGTCGCGGCCGCCGGTGGCGGTCGAACGGGTCGAATAGAGAATCTTGGCCATGGTTCGGTTCCTTTCACTCCGGGATCGGGCGGGGATCGCCGATTCCGCTATAACTCCATCACGATTAAATCGTGTGCGATCTATTTGCGTGATTCGCATCAAGATGTCAAGCCTTGCGATTAAATCGCGCGCGATTTATATTCGGTCGATGACCAAGACCGCCCCCACCCCGCCCCCCGGCGCCGATCCGCTCGACGATTTCCTGTGCTTTTCCATCTATGCGACGGGGCTGGCGATGAACCGGCTGTACAAGCCTCTGCTCGATCCGCTCGGCATCACCTATCCGCAATATCTGGCGCTGGTGGCGCTGCGGACGAAGGAGGGGCGCACAGTGAGCGAACTCGGCGAGCGGCTGTTCCTCGAATCGAACACGCTGACTCCGCTGATCAAGCGGCTCGAAGCCGCGGGGCTGGTGACGCGCACGCGCGACACCGCCGACGAGCGGGTGGTGCGCATCCACCTGACCGACCGCGGCCGTGCGGTCGCCGACGAGGCGCTGCGATGCGTGCCCGCGCAGGTCGCCGCGGCGAGCGGGCTGACGCGCGCGCGGGCCGAGGCGATGAACGCCGACCTGTCGGTGCTGCGGGGCACCCTGCTGAAGCGCTGAGGCGGCGGCTGCAACCGCGGCGCGGTTGCGGCGTTATCCGAGCTGCGGGGCGGGAGCGACGGAGAGGTCCAATGCCCGCACCCGACGGCATCGCCGAGCCACAGGCCCGCCAGCGAATCTGGGACCGCCATGCGAGCCCGATCTCGATCCTGCTGCTCGGCGGCGTGCTGGCCCTCGCGCTCGCGGGATTTGCCGGCGGCCAGCCGAGCCCGACCACGGCCGCCGATTTCGGCGCCGCGACGCTGTCGGTCCGGACCCCCGCGGTGATCCGCAACGGCGAATTCTTCGAAACCGAGATCCGGGTGACGGCGGCGGTGCCGCTGGAAGAGGTGGGGATCGCCGTGTCGCCCGGTCTGTGGCGCGACATGACGATCAACACGATGATCCCCGCGGCGCGCGAGGAAAGCTTCATGCGGCGGCCGGTTCCGCTTCGCCTATGGCGAGCTCGCGGCCGGCGGGGCGCTGACCGTCAAGATCGACGGCCAGATCAACCCGCCGCTTTTCGCGGGCAACGAGGGCGACATCGCCCTCTATGACGGCGACCGGCTGATCGGGCGGACGCGGCTTCGCATCAAGGTCCTCCCCTGATGGATATCGTTCTTCGCGCGACGGTGATGTTCGCGATCCTCTATCTGCTCATCCGGCTGCTCGGGAAGCGCGAGCTGGGCCAGATGACCCCGTTCGAATTCGTCGTGCTCGTCGTGATGGGCGACCTCATCCAGCAGGGCGTCACCCACAACGACTTCAGCCTGACCGGCGCGGCGCTCGCGATCTGCACCTTCGCCTTCTGGGGCCTCGTCCTCAGCTGGACCGCCTATCTCTTCCCACGCGCCGAGGGCGTGCTCGAGGGCGAACCGCGCGTCCTGGTGCGCGGCGGCCGACTGGTCGAGGACCATCTGCGCCGCGACCGGCTGACCCGGTCCGAGATCGAATCGGAAATGCGGCTCGCCGGGATTGCCCGGCTTTCGGCGGTCGAATGGGCGATCCTCGAACCCGAAGGCAAGATCAGCTTCATCAGGAAAGGCGACGACGGCGGCGCGGCGCGCCAGCGCGACGACGAGGGTGCGGCGCATTGACGCGAGAACCGACAGCGCCGCGGCAGCCACGAGCCGGGGCCTTCATTTGCTTCGATGTCGGAAAAACTGGAGCGGGCGAGATTTGCGGCCACGTCGGGAGGCGGAAGAAGTCCTTCTAATTCCCTTTTTACGCAACGACTTATTATTCACCCGCACTATCTTGAAGCCCTGCTTTGAAAATGAACGGGACGCTCTGGCGTCGCCCTCTCATCTCGGGAACCGGCATGGCGAGCGGGGAAACCTCCCCGGCTTGCAAGAAGCGATCAAAGTTTATGCGAGGCGCTTTAGCCCCAGGGGCTCGAGAGCGGCACGGCTGCCAGGCGATCCCCGAACCCTGTTGGCGATGTCGCAAACGTCGCGTTCGACCACCGCCTCGACATAGTTGGCATACCAGTCCTGCCGTCGGGTCCAGCGCCTGCGGGCGATGGCCTCGGGATAACCGCCCGCCAGAACAAGATGGACCAGATCGCCCGCGACCCGAAGCGGCCCCGGCCGCATCCAAGACCATAGATGCGGGTGATCCTATATCCGGGCGTAGCGTCGCCGCATCCTCGGTAGAATGGTCGAGGATGCTTCGTGGCGGCATTTTGTCATCGGATCACCGGGACAAATCCATGCAAACCGCACGCCCCTCTCCTTTCCGCGCTAACCGCATGACGAGCCGGCGGCATAGGGTCGTCGGATCGTCGAGGGGAGATGTGAATATCCCCTCGCTGGCAATAGCTCTGGGGTGCTGTGCCTTCGCTTCATGTGACGATTTGCCATCGTTCGTTGTTTTCAGCTTCATGGTCCCTGCCATTCTTGAATCGGCAGGCTTGGCCACGAGTATCGGCAAATCCGGGCCGAGGCGTGGGGTATCGCTGAATGCGCGCAGCCTGGCGCTGGAGGGCGTGGTTATGCTCGCGGCGATAGCGATGCGCCTTTCACCGATCGAACGCGACTTTCTTGCTGCCAGCCTGTTCGCGCTGCTGTGCCGGTTCTGGGGGCTAGCGCGGGAAAACCGCCAATTCCAAAGCGAAGAGAGCTTCATCGCACCCTGTCCCAAGGAATAGGCTAGGCCTTGCCATCGGTGTGTAGCGGCTAGCCCCCCGCACAATAGGCGATCGCCGCGCCGTTCGCGATGCTGCGGCCCATCCACCGACCCCACCGAGGAGATATCGCATGGCACGGCAAATCGTCATTATCGGAGCTGGCTTTGCCGGACTGTTGGCCGCCCTTTCGGCTGCGCGCCTGCGCGACGAGAAGGGCGTTTCCGCCGAGGAGCTCAAGATCACGGTCGTCGCCCCCGAGCCCGCCCTGATCGTCCGGCCGCGCCTCTATGAGCGCGATCCGGCGTCGATGGCGGCCCCCCTCGGCGAGCTGTTCGCGGCGACCGAGATCGTCTTTCGCGCGGGCTGGGTCGATATGATCGACGCTGGAAACGGAACCATCGGCGTCAAAGGCGGCAAGCCGGACGTAACGAGATCCTGCCTTATGACCGGCTGATCGTCGCGGCGGGGAGTCAGGGCTTCCAGCCGCCGATACCCGGCCTTTCCGACTTTGGTCACAGCGTGACGGACCGCGACGGCGCGGTCGCGCTCGACAGGCATCTGCTTGGCCTTGCCGAACGGCCCGATTCCCCAGCGCGCAACACGGTCGTGGTCGCAGGCGGCGGCTTCACCGGGATCGAAGTGGCGACCGAGATGCCGGACCGGCTGCACGAAATTCTGGGGCAGGATACGCCTGTGCGCGTGGTCATCGTCGAACATGGTCCCTGTGTCGGCCGCGACATGGGCGACGAGCCGCGCCCCTATATCGAGGAGCGGCTGCGCGATCTGGGTGTGGAAACGATCGTCGGTTCGGGCGTCGCGGCGCTCGACGAAGGCGGCGTCACGCTCGGCAATGGCGCGCGGATCGAAACCGGAACGGTGATCTGGTCGGCGGGCATGCGCGCGTCGCCCTTGACCGCGCAGCTTCCGGCCGAGCGCGACAATCTCGGCCGCATCCTCGTCGATCCCGACCTGCGCGTGCCGGGCGCGCCGCATGTCTTCGCCACCGGCGATACCGCCAAGGCCGCAACCGACGACAAGGGCAATTTTTCGCTGATGTCGTGCCAGCACGCGCGCCGGCTCGGCGCCTTCGTCGGCCATAATGCCGCCGCCGACCTGCTCGGCGAGCCGACGCTCGCTTATGACCAGCCGTCCTATGTGGTGTGTCTCGACCTCGGCCCCGATGCCGCGATCTTCACGCGCGGATGGTCGCCCCGCGCGGTGGAACTGACGGGCGCCGAAGCCAAGAAGGTCAAGATGGAGATCAACGCCGTGTGGATCTATCCAGCCGGCAGCCGAGCGGGAAGCGGCCTTCCAGAACGCCTTCGAGGCCCGCACGATCGATTTCTGAAAAGGCGTCGGCTAGGCCGGGCGAACGCGACCGGCCGACGCGCACCCTTCAACATGATTCCCGCCGCAGGCCGCTCCCCGGCCTGCCGCCTTTATCGAACAGGAAAAAGACATGACCGCTTTTCAGAAACCGCTGGGCACATCCTTCGATCCCTTTACCACCGCCGAGGAGGTCGCAAACGGTATCGACCTTTCGGGCAAAACCGCGATCGTCACCGGCGGCGCTTCGAATCTGGGCCACGAAACGGTCCGGGTTCTCGCATCGAAGGGAGCGTCGGTCATCGTGCCGACGCGCGATGTGGCCATCGCGCGGCAAGCCCTTTCGGACATCCCGAACGTCAGCGTCCTGCCGATGGACTTGCTCGATGCCGCCTCGATCGACCGCTTCGCGGCGGACTTCGTCGATGGCGGGGGCACGCTCGATCTTCTGATTCTGAGTGCGGGCGTGATGGCAACGCCCCTGTTCCGTGACGCGCGGGGCCGCGAAGGCCAGTTCGCCACCAACCATCTCGGCCATTTCCGGCTGACGCATGGACTTTGGCCAGCCCTCCTTCGCGCCGATGGCGCGCGCGTGGTCGTTCTTTCCTCGCGCGCGCACCAGCTCCGCGGGCTCGACCTGTCGGATCTCGATTTCCAGCGTCGCACCTATGACAAATGGCTTGCCTATGGCCAGGCCAAGACGGCCAATGCGCTTTTCGCCGTCGCGCTCGATGCGCGCGGCGCGGAGCATGGCATCCGCGCCTACTCGGTCCATCCCGGTTCGATTCTCGGGCCGCTGGCGCGCCACCTGACCCGCGAGGAGATCGATCAGTTCGGGGCCTTGAATGCGGACGGTTCAGCCGTCGTCGATCCGGCCCGCGACCTCAAGAATTCGCAGCAGGGCGCCGCGACGACGATATGGTGCGCGACGTCGCCTGCGCTGAACGGCATCGGCGGGGTCTATTGCGAGGACAGCGATATCGCGCCCGTCGTCGCGGAAGGCGAGCTTGGCGGTCCGGGCGTGCGTCCGTTTGCGATCGATGGCGACACCGCCGAAGCCCTCTGGCTGGAAAGCGCGCGGCTTCTTGGCATTCGCCAGCCTGGATAACGCCGATGAGCCCCGGATCATCGCTGGAGCGCCGCCGTCGCATTTGTGTTTTTTCGGGTTCGAGCGCCGGAATCTCCGGGGCATATGAGCGCGCCGCGCGGGCGCTTGGCAAACGGCTCGCGCAAGGCGGCATCGATCTCGTCTACGGCGGCGCAGCGGTCGGTTTGATGGGCGCGATCGCCGATGCGACGCTGGCCGAAGGCGGCCATGTCACGGGCGTCATTCCGCAAGCCTTGGTGGACAAGGAGGTCGCGCATCGCGGGCTGACGGAGCTGCACATCGTGAACTCGATGCACGAGCGCAAGGCGATGATGGCCGATCTCTCGGACGGCTTCATCGCGATGCCCGGCGGGATCGGCACGTTCGAGGAGCTGTTCGAGGTCTGGACCTGGGCGCAGCTTGGCAGTCATGCCAAGCCGTGCGCCCTGCTGAACATTCTCGGCTTCTATGATCGCCTGCTGGAATTTCTCGGCCATGTGGTGGGACAGGGGTTTCTGAAGAAGGTCCATCGCGACATGCTGATTGTCGAGGAGGATCCGGCGGCGCTTTTGCACGCGATGGCACAATATAAGGCGCCCGCCGTCGGCAAATGGATCGGCCGGGGCGAACGCTGACCTGTTGATTTTGCGAAAAATTTGCCGGGACGAACAGCGGTTCGTCCCGGCATTTGCGTATCAGCTTCGGATGAAGGCCAACATATCCCTGTTGATCACGTCGGCATGGGTCGCCGCCATGCCGTGCGGATAGCCTTCATACGCCTTGAGCGTGCCCTTCGCGAGCAGCTTGACCGACAGCGGCGCCGAATCCGCGAACGGCACGACCTGGTCGTCGGTTCCATGCATCACGAGCGTCGACACCTGGATTTTCTTCAGATCCTCGGTGAAGTCGGTTTCGGAGAAGGCCTTGATGCAGTCGTAATGCGCCTTGGCGCTGCCGACCATGCCCTGGCGCCACCAGTTCTGGATCAGCCCCTGGCTGACCTTCGCGCCCTCGCGGTTGAAACCATAGAAGGGACCCGACGCGACATCGAGGTAGAATTGCGAGCGATCCTCGGCGAGCGCCTTGCGGAAGCCATCGAACACCTCGACGGGCAGGCCGCCGGGGTTGCTCGCCTTCTTGACCATGACCGGGGGGACCGCTCCGACCAGGATCAGCTTCGCGATCGTTCCCGCCCTGGCGCGCGCGGCATAGTGCGCCGCCTCGCCGCCGCCGGTCGAATGGCCGATATGCACGGCGCCCTTGAGGTCGAGCGCGGCCACCAGCGCCGCGACGTCCGCGGCATAGCTGTCCATCTCGTTGCCCGCGTCGGTCTGCGTCGAGCGTCCATGACCGCGCCGGTCGTGGGCGATCACGCGATAGCCCTGCGCGAGGAAAAACAGCAGCTGGTTGTCCCACTCGTCGGCGGTCAGCGGCCAGCCATGATGGAAGACGAGCGGCTGCGCATCGCGCGGCCCCCAGTCCTTGTAAAAGATCTGCGCGCCGTCGCTGGCGGTAATGAAGTTCATCGGATGGGCTCCTTGGTTTGCGGTGGGGGGAATTGCGCCAAGGCTCACAGCCTAGCCAACCGAAGCCGCTCGCAAGGACAACGCCGCCACCGGCGACGAACATCCGGCGATCGACCATGAAATCATGAAGTAGGGACATGCTGTGATCCTCCGCGTTGCGCCAGCTCCGCGTCGACATGACATAGGGGCGAAGTGGCGCTTCCCGGGATAATGAATCCCCGCAAACGCGCGATTATACGGGGGATGCGCTCGCGCTATGCGAAGGTAGGGGCGACCCCGGCTCCCGGACCTCATCGCCCTTCGCCATGGGCAGGGTAAAGGAGAAGCGCGCGCCGACCGGGTCGCCATTTTCGGCGCGCAAGCGGCAGCCGTGCGCCTCGACGATCGAGCGGCAGATCGCGAGGCCCATTCCCATTCCCTGCGGCTTCGTCGTGAAGAAGGCCTCGCAGGCGCGATCTGGTTCGGCCAGCCCGGGTCCCGTATCGGCGACAACGATGCGTAGCCCCGCATGCTCGGGCACCGCCTCGAGGCTCAACCGCCGCCGGTCCGCCGGCATATCGGCCATCGCTTCGATCGCGTTGCGGAGGATGTTGAGGAGAACCTGCTGGATCTGGACCGGGTCGATCGCGACCAGCGGCAGGTCGGGGGCGAGCCGAATGTCGAGCAATATCCGGCAGCGCGCGAGTTCCTCGGCGAGAAGTTCGCGCACCTCCTCGACGAGCGAGCCGAGCGCCGATGGCGTGCGCGGACCCGCGGTCCGGCTGAAGAGCGCGCGGATATGGCTGACGATGTCGGCGGCGGACTGGGCGCTTCGCGCGATCCGTTCGACGATCGCCTGCGCGCGTGCGACATTCGGAGGGTCGGAAGCGAGCCAGCGCCGACAGGCCTGGGCGTTGGTCATGATGGCGGCCAGCGGCTGGTTGACCTCGTGCGCGATCGAGGCCGAAAGTTCGGCGAGGCTGGCCGCTTCGCTGGCCCGTGCAAGCTTGTCCTGCGCCTGCCGCAATTCCTCCTGCGCGCGGACCTGATCCTCGATATCGAGGCAGACCCCGTTCCATTGCGCGATCGCGCCATCCTCGCCCCGCATCGCGGCCAGGCGGGTCTCGATCCAGCGATACGTCCCGTCGAAGCGGCGTTGCCTGTGGGTGAGCGCGTAGGACCTTCCGGTGCGCAGGGAATGATCGAGGCGCTGGCTTACCCGGGCGAGGTCGTCGGGGTGAATCATTGCGGCGAGAAGGCTCTGCAGTCGCGGCTCGCCGGGACGGTCCTTCCCTGCGACGTCGAAGCCGAGAAACTCCCGCATGTGGCGGCTGAAATAGACGGGCTTGCCTGCGGGGGTCATGCACCAGATCAGCAGCCGGCGCGGTCTCGATCAGCTCGCGCAGCGAGCGTTCGCTTTCGCGCAGGGCTTCGTCGGTCTTGCGGAAGACGTCGATGTCGAAGCCGGTGCCGTACCAGCCGGTGACGCGGCCGTCCCCGGCCCGCGCCGGGCGAATGGCGAACCGATGCCAGACATAGTCGCCGCTCGCGCGCAGGACGCGATATTCATAGTTGAACGGCTCGCCGGCGCGCATGCAGCGGCGCAGTTCGGCAGCCGCGCCCTCATAATCGTCGGGGTGCACACCTTTTTTCCAGCCGAGGTCGCCGCCGTCGATGAAGGCGCCGCCGCCCAGCGGAGCGTTCAGGTCCTCCAGCGTCATCGCGATCGAGGTCTGCGCCATGGGCGTGGTATAGGTGAAATGTCCTTCGGCATCGAAGGCAAAGGCCGCGCCACAGAGATCTTCGATGATCCGCGCCGCGCGGACGGCCTCGCGGGTTTCTCCGAGCGATGCGGCCAGGGTCCAGATGTCGTCGGGGCCGTGGACGATCGGCGGGATGTCGACGCTGGCGGAGTAGGCGGGTTCGGCGCGATATTCGCGCCAGCGCCACGTGCCGCCCGCCTCGCGGTAACGATAGCCGACGACCTGCGGCACGCCGCTCCAAAAGGCCCGCGCCTCCGCCTGTGCGATGGCGTCGCGATCGTCAGGGTGAACCGGATCCGATGTTTCGCCGCGCGCCTTCACGCGGCGCTTTCCGAAAAGCGCGCTCACGGCGATCCCGATGCCGGTGAAGAGGCCGACCGGCGCGATCATGCTGCCGGTCGCGCGCGCGGCAGAACGACGCGGAATTCGGCGCCGCCGCCGGACGGGTTGGACGCCGACACCTCGCCGCCGTGGGCGGCGACGATCGACTGGCAGATGGCGAGCCCGATGCCCATGCCCTGCGCTTTCGTGGTGAAAAAGCCGTCGAAGATATGGTCGAGATGCTCGGGCGCGATTCCCGGTCCGCTGTCGCGCAGGGTGAAGACCACGCCGCCCGCCGCGTCGGTGGCGGTCGCGACCAGGATTTCGCGTTCGGCCTCGCCCAGCCCCTCGACCGCCTGCACGGCATTGATCAGCAGGTTGACGATCACCTGCTGAAGCTGGATGCGGTCACCGACAATCGGCGGCAGCCCGCGGGCATAGGTGGTCGCCACGCGGATGGCGCGCGTTTCGATCTCGTGGCGGACGAAGAGCAGGCTTTCCTGCACGACCTCGTTGAGCGCGAGCGGCACCGCCTCGGGCGCCTGCTTGACCGCCATGCCGCGAATGCGCCGGACGATGTCGTCGGCGCGCCGCGCGCCGGCCGCGATGCGCGCGGTCAACTGGGCGACCTTGCCGATGTCGGGCTCGTCGCGGGCGAGCCAGCGCAGGCTCGTTTCGGCGTTGGTCATGATCGCGGCGAGCGGCTGGTTGACCTCGTGCGCGATCGAGCTGGTGAGCTCGCCGAGCATCGAGACGCGCGCGGCGTGGCTGAAATCGGCCTGAAGCTGCCGCAGCTGCGTTTCCATGCGCAGCCGCTCGGTCACGTCTTCGAGACTGAAGATGGTGGTATCGAGCTCGATCAGCGGTTCGGGGTAGGTGACCGAGAAGCGCACGTCGAGGACGCGTCCGTCGAGCGTGCGGACCTTCATGAACTCGCTGTAATTCCTGCGCCCGCTGAACCGGCCGATCATGACGCGGCGCAGCGAAGCCGGGCTTTCGGTGAACAGGTAGCCGACGGGGCGGATCAGGTCCTGCACGCCCGCACCGCCGATGAGTTCGATCGCGCAGCGATTGACGTCGGTGACCGGGACGCTGGTCGCGGCAAGCTCGACCAGTTCGGGATGATCGTCGAGATAGCGCTCGAAGTCGGTGACGCCGCGCGAGCGCAGCTCGGCGTAGATCTTGCCCATGTGGCTGGCATCGACCTGCCAGAGCGCGACCGGCATATAATGGATGAGCTTGCGGTAGCGCGCTTCGCTCGCCCGCAGGAACAGATAGGAGCGATCGTCGTCGGCCGCGCCGTTCACGGTCACGAACAGCCGCCCCGGCCGATCGTCGCCCGCGCGCCACACCGTGACGAGGGGATCGCGCAGGATTCCGTCGGAGGTGAGGCGGCGTTGACAGCCCCCTCCGTTGCTGTCGCGAAGCGCCTCGACGATGAGTTCGGCGAGGATCGCCCGGCTTTCCACCGGCCAGAAAGCGGCGACCGACTGGCCCGCCATCAGCGCGCGGCCGCGATTGCCGCCGACCAGCCGCGCGGTTCGCTCATTGACCTCGACGATCCGCGCGGTCTGGACCAGGCGGCGGTAAAGAGCGTCGCGTTCGCTTCCTTGGGCGCCGTCCGCGGGCGCTGCGATGAGGGAGAGGATTTCGGCGGCCGGTGCGACGTCGATTTCCCAGCTCGCGGCCATCAGCCGGTCGGGAACGGGGCCGTCCGGCCTATTCCCGGCGCGCGCATATTCGACGACGTCGCGCGGGGCCCCGCTCGCGTCGTAGCGCAGATGTCGCCGTGTCTCCACGACGCGGACATCGCCATCGCGGGTGAGTCGCCGGACGCGTCCTTCCCAGACGCCTTCCTGCATCAATTGCGACCAGGCGTGCGCCTCGTCCTCGGGCGCGGGCGAGAGCCGTGCGACGTCGGCGCCGCGCACCGCCAGCGCTGAGCCATCCGAAGAGCCGCTCGGCGGCGGGGTTCCAATAGCGTACCCTCCCGCGCGGATCGAAAATGACGATGCTTTCGGATGCGAGTTCGGCGATCCTCGCCTCGTCCTCGGCATGCGAATGGAGCAGCGCCGCGGTCACCGCCCCGTGTCCGGCCCCGCGCTCCCCATCGCCGACGCGAGCGCGCCGAGCAGATGCGCGTCGGTGACGGGCTTCGCAAGCCACGCACGGGCGCCGAGCGCGAGCGCGCGCATGCGCGTCTGTTCGTCGAGCACCGAGGAAAGGACGACCACCGGCATGCGGGCCCGCTCGTCATGGAGGCGCTCGATCAGCTCGATTCCGTTCATGCCCGGCATGCGGATATCGGTCACGAGGCAGTCGAAGCGGCGCGATCGGCGCGCGGCGAGAAAGTCCGCAGCGCTTTCGAAACAATGGCAGGCGAGCCCCGAGACCATCAGCAGGTCGCCCAGGGCTTCGCGGACAGCCTCGTCATCGTCCACGATCGCGACGGTGGGGACATGGGGCAAGGGGCGACATCCTCTTTCATGCGGTCTCCGGGACCGATGCCGTCAATGTCGCGCAGCTTGTAAGCCATTATAACCATACCAAAGTCTAGGCCAGGGCCGGTTCGCGCACCTCCGCGGGCAGTTTTTCCCAGGCGCGGATCAGTTCGCCGACCGATGCCGCCTGCATCTTGCGCATCACATTGCTGCGATGCAGCTTCACGGTGATCTCGGTGATACCAAGGTCGTAGGCGATCTGCTTGTTCAGCCGGCCCATCGCGACCTCGCGCATGACCTGGCATTCGCGGGGCGTCAGCGTCTCGTAGCGTTTGACATGTTCCCGGACGACCCGCGCGCTTGCCCGATCGGCAATGTCACGCTCGATCCCCGCCGTGACCGCGTCGAGCAGCGTCTGGTCGCGCACGGGCTTGGTCAGAAAATCGACCGCTCCCGCCTTCATCGCCTGAACCGACATCGGAATATCGCCATGCCCGGTCAGGAAGACGATCGGTTTCGAAACGCCGGCCGAGGCCAGATGCTGCTGGAGATCGAGCCCGCTCGATCCCGGCATGCGCACGTCGAGGACGAGGCATCCCGCGCGCTCCAGCAGCGGCGAGTCGATCAGGTCGCGCGTCGAGGCGCAGCATTCGGCCTCGATCCCGACCGACAACATCAGTTCGCTGATCGCCGTGCGAACCTCCTCGTCGTCGTCGACGACAAGGACGAGCGGGGTTTTCTCCTCAGGGGCGGGACTGATCATCATTGCATGTCCTTCGCTTGCGCCGGCCGCGACCGCCGCGCCGCGATCCGTGCGTCGAACCATGATCTGGTGTCGGCGTCGAATGTTTCGGGCGCCTTGCGTTCGAGCCGTCCGCCGATGTCGGCCAGCGTCTCGCTCGCCAGCGCATCGCGCATCGCTTTCTCGGCCTTGAGCATCACGGCGTGGATCGAGCAGACGCCGCGCGTCGCCCAATCGGGCGCGCCGCCGTCGAAAAGCGGGCAGCGCGCGCGAATTTCCTGGCATTCGAAAAGCGGCTTGCGGCCCTCGATCGCATCGACCAGTTCGAGCACGCTGATGGTATCGGCCGGGCGCGCGAGACGGTAGCCGCCGCGCACGCCCTCGGCCGCCGTGACGATTCCGGCCTTTTCCAGCTTCGCGAAAATCTTTGCGGCGAAGCTCGGCGAAACACCCTGGAAAAGTGCGAGATCGCGCGCGCTGCGCGGCGCGTCGCCCGCGCCGATCAGGCCCAGCAGGCAATGCAGCCCATATTCCACGCTCGCGGTGAGGTGCGCCATAACGCGGAGTATATTTGTCCGCGTTTGACAGGGCAAGAAATTCCTTTCCTGCCCTGTCAATGCGTTGCGCTCTTTTCCCATGGAACGCTGGCGAGGCCCGGCGTCAGAAATGCCAGGCGATTCCCGCGAGAAGCTGATGCCGGTCCCATTTGGTGCCGCCGCCGCCGAGGTCGCTGTAACGATATTCGACGCGCGCCGAAACGCGATCGGTGACGAAACGCTCGACGCCGCCGCCGACCGACCAGCCGTCGAGATTGTCCTTGCCCCGGCGCGGCCCTTCGAGGTCGAGGATGCGCACGGCGGTCCGGATATTCTCATAGCCGCCGCGCGCATAGACGAGCGTCTTGTCGGTAACGAGATAGCCGGCGCGAACGCCGAGATCGAAGCCATATTCGGGGTTGATCGCGGCGGACGCGTCTTTCCACGACCGCGCCAGCCCGTCGTCGAAACCGAAATTGACCGCACCCTCGGCCGACAGCACGACCCTGCCGGTCGGCTGGACGTTATAGCCGACGAAAATGCCGGCGGTCGCCGCATCGCGCTTGTCGTCGATGGTCGCAGCGCCGAGGTCGGTTTCGACGGAGCCGAGCTTGTTCTGGCTCCAGCCGGCCTGCGCGCCGACATAGGGGCCATCGAACGTCTGGGCCGCGGCGGGCGCCGCGATCCCGGCGGCCAGCGCCGCGCCGAGCGAGAGGGGGAGAGCGAGATATTTCACGGGCATGTTCCTTTCTGCCGTTGGGGAAATGGGCGCGCGCGGACGGGGGAGGGGGAGGACCGCGCGCGCCCTGGGTCAGGCCGCTTTCCGCCGCGGGGGCAGAAAGTTGCCGTCGATGCCGCCCGGCCAGGGCGTCACCGTTTCGCCGGCAACCATCCAGGTGCCGGAATCCTTGCGCAGGCGAAGCTCGTACAGCGCCGGTGGTGCGTCCGGGCTCATGCGGCGATAGAGGATCGCGGTGGCATGATCGCCCTGCTGCTCGACGTGGAGCACGCGATGCTCGGTCGACAGCGGCGCCTCGCCGGCATCGCGGCGCGACCGGAATTCGGCGATCGAATCGTCGCGGCGGACGCGCGTCACCGCGCCGTCGCTGCCGAGCACCAGGAAGATCTGGTCGGGCGTATAGAGCCTTTCCATGCCGTCGATGTCGTAGGCGCTGCCGACATGGACGACATCGTGGATCAGCGCCGCGATGGCGGGGTCGACGGGGGTGTGGGTCATTGAAAATTCCTTCGGATGCATGGGGACGATCAGAGCAGCGCCATGCCGCCATCGACGCGCAGGTTGATGCCGGTGACGAAGCTGCCGGCGTTCGACGCGAGGAAGAGAGCGGCGCGGGCGAGTTCCCCGGGCTGGCCGAGCCGCCCGAGCGGGATCGCGCCCGCCATCATCTCGGCGAAGCCCTCGCGCTCTTCCGGCGCGACGCCGAGCTTGCCGAGGATTTCGGTCTCGGTGGGACCGGGGCTCAGCAGGTTGACGCGAATGCCGCGCCCCCTGAATTCGAGCGCCCAGCTCCGGGCAAAAGCGCCGATTGCCGCCTTGGTGCCGGCATAGACGGCGTGGCCGTCGAGCACCTTGTCGCTCGCGAGCGATCCGACGAGGATGATCGAGCCGCCGTCGCGAAGCACGGGGCCGATCGCCTGCACCCCGAAGAAGGTGCCGCGCGCGTTGATGCCGAACTGGGCGTCATATTCGGCTTCGGAGACCGCCGCCGAGGGCGTGATCGTGTTGACGCCGGCGTTCGCCATATAGATGTCCGCGCCGCCGAAACGCGCGCGAACGAGATCGGCGACATCGCGATGATGCGCCGGGTCCGCGACGTCGCCCCGGATCGCGGTCGCCGCGGGACCGATCGCCCGCGCCGCTTCGTCCAGCGCGTCCTGACGCCGCCCGGTGATCACCACCTGCGCGCCCTCTTCGGCAAAGAGCTTCGCACTCGCGAACCCGATGCCGCTGTTGCCGCCGGTAATCACCGCGACCTTTCCGTTCAAACTGGTCATGAACCACCTCTGCTGTTGGAGACGGAGAGGGATTTGATGTTTCCATCATGGAAAATTAGACTGGACCAAGGCACATCATCTTTGCCAAAAACTATCGAATGATTGGGGGACTCGAACCGACCACGGGGCTTCATGCCTTTGTCCGCACCGTGGAGGCGGGCTCGTTCAGCGCCGCGGCGCGGATCGCCGGAACCACTCCCTCGGCGGTCTCGAAGAGCGTCGAGCGGCTCGAGCAGCGCCTCGGCGTGAAGCTCTTTCTGCGCTCGACGCGCTCGCTTGCGCTCACCATCGACGGCACCGCCTATTATGAGCGCGTCGCCCCGCTGCTGCGCGCGCTGGACGAAGCCGGCGAGGTGCTGCGCGGCGCCGAACGGGCGCGGGGCCTGCTCCGCGTCAGCCTGCCGGGCGTGCTCGGTCCCGCGCTCGTCGAGGCGCTTACTGGCGACTTCGTGCCGCACTATCCCGAGATCAGGCTCGAGATCAGTATCACCGACCGTCATGTCGACCTGGTACGCGAAGGCTATGACGTCGCGCTGCGCGCGGGCGAGGTCGAGGATGTCGACTGGATGGTCCGCCGCCTCGCGACCTTGCCGCTCGTCCTCGTCGCGGCGCCCGCATGGCTCGACGGCGTCGGGCGCCCGGCGACGCGCGAGGCGCTCGCGCGCCTGCCGCACATCCGCTACCGTCTCGGATCGCGCGCCTACCCCATCCGCTTCGCCGACGGCATCGACCTGCTTCCAGAAGGGGCGCTCGATACGGACTCGGGGCAGGCGATGCGGATCGCGGCGCTCGGCGGGGTCGGCGTGGCGCAGCTTCTCCGCCTCGCGGTCGCGGACGATCTCGCGGCCGGGCGCCTCGTCGAGGTTCTTCCGCAAGCGCCGCTTGCCGCCGTTCCGGTTCAGGCGCTGCACGCCTTCGGCCGCCTTGCGCCGCTGCGCGTGCAATTGTTCACCGATTTTCTTGCCGGCATGCTGGCGCCACATTCGGCCTGACTGGTCCGTGAAGCGGTGCAATGCCGGTCCGCTCTTCTTTCGCATTTCAAAGCTTTCGAGGCTCGGTCGGTATCCGCCGTTTTGCGGGTCGGGGCGCGTACCCATGCAGTCCCGTGAGTACGCGCCCCCGGGGAGAGAGCGATCGGTCGGCGGCTAGAAGTCCCAGAAGGAGGCCACCCAGCGAAAGGCGTCGCCATCGACGGCAACGCGGCCGACCGACGGGAAAGGCAGGTGCGTGGCGACCAGATATTCGCCGGATGCCGCGGCGTCCCGCAAAAGCCGGACCCGGACGCGGACCGACTCCTCGGGATCATGTTCGAAGCCATTGTGCCAGTCGGGATGGTCGAAACCGACGGGGAACAGCGCGTCGCCCGCAAAGGTCAGCCGCTCGCCGCCCGATGCGACGTGGACGACACAGTGCCCCGGCGTGTGCCCGCCGGTGAGCCTGGCGACCACGCCCGGCGCCACCTCACACTCCGCGTCGAAGGCCCGGATATTGGCGGCATAGGCCTCGATGAACTGCGCGGCGGTTTTCCGCAGCACCGCCGGAACCGGGTTCGGCATCGCGGTCTGTTCGAAATCGGGAGTCCGCCAGAATGCGACCTCGGCGGCGGTGACGTGAATTCGCACGTCCGGGCGCAGGCGCTGCTTCACATCCTCGACGAGCAATCCGCCGACATGGTCCATATGCATATGGGTGATGATGATGTCGGTGACCGACGCGAGGTCGATCCCCGCCGCCTCCAGCCGCCTGGGAAACTGGCCCGCGCGCGGGAAACCGGGGAATTGTCCGCCGAGACCGGCATCGACAAGGATGGTCTTGTCGCCGCTGCGCAGGACGAGGACGTTCAGCGCCCAGTCGAACATGTCGGGTCCAACGAACATGTCCTTGAACCACGCCGCCCGGACGTCCGGGTCGACGTTGGTGGCCATCGTCTCGGTCGGCAGCGGCAGCACGCCGTCGCTGATCACGAGAACGTCGATCTCGCCGACCCGCAGTGCATAGCGCGACGGGACCAGTTCCTCGAACCCCGATTTTTCGGGATTTGCCATAATATCCGGTTTCATTTCTCAGTCCTCCAAAATGCCGTGTCGATGACGACATCCCGGAAGCTATGCGGCGTCCCGCACGCGGTCGATTGGGTCGAGGGATCGGTCGGTGCATACCTTCGGACAGGTCGCCTTGCCGGGATCGGTAGGCGCAATTGGTCTCGGAGGGTCGCCATCTCGCTGCAGCGGGGAAGGGAACGAGCTCCACGCCGTGGCCCCCTTCGCGACAAGCGGTGGTTCGCCAGTTTTCTCAGGGAGTTATGGTCGTCTCCCGCACCCTTTTTAGCGGCAGAGGTCCCGACCATATCGCGGGCAGCCACGGCGCCCCGATCACCCTTGGGGCGGCTTTGCCACCCTAAACCAAAGTCCAATTCTTCCCACCCCGCCGCACGAATAATTCAGCGACATTCCGGCGGCAACGACCGCTGTCCCCAGCCCAAGGAGACGATCATGACCGACACCAACCGCAGGATGACCCTCGCCAATGGCGCCCCTGTCGTCGACAATCTGAACATCCGGACCGCCGGTGCACGCGGCCCGGCATTGCTCGACGATATCTGGCTGATCGAGAAGCTCGCGCATTTCCACCGCGAGGTTATCCCCGAGCGGCGGATGCACGCCAAGGGTTGGGGCGCCTACGGCAGCTTCACCGTCATCCACGACATCAGCCGCTACACCAAGGCGAAGATCTTCTCCGAGGTCGGCAAGCAAACCGATCTCTTCGTGCGCTTCTCGACCGTCGCGGGCGAGCGCGGCGCCGCCGATGCCGAGCGCGACATTCGCGGCTTCGCGGTCAAATTCTATACCGAGGAAGGCAATTGGGACATGGTCGGCAACAACACGCCGGTCTTCTTCTTCCGCGATCCGTTGCGCTTCCCTGACCTCAACCATGCGATCAAGCGCGATCCGCGCACCGGGCTGCGCTCGGCCGACAGCAACTGGGATTTCTGGACGCTGCTGCCCGAGGCGCTGCACCAGGTCACGATCGTGATGTCCGATCGCGGCATTCCAAAGAGCCTGCGCCACATGCACGGCTTCGGCAGTCATACCTATTCGATGATCAACGCCGCGAACGAACGCGTGTGGGTGAAATTCCACTTCCGTACCCAGCAGGGAATCGAGAATCTGAGCGAAGAGGAAGCAGCGGTACTCAACGCCAGTGACCGCGAAAGCCACGGCCGCGACCTTCTGAATGCGATCGACAGCGGCGATTTCCCGAAATGGACGCTCTTCATCCAGGTGATGACCGAGGAGCAGGCGCGTCATCACAAGCATAATCCATTCGACCTCACCAAGGTCTGGCCGAAGCGCGACTATCCGCTGATCGAAGTCGGCGAGATGGAACTCAACCGCTATCCCGACAATTTCTTCGCCGAGGTCGAACAGGCCGCCTTCTCCCCCGCGAACGTCGTGCCGGGGATCGGCTTTTCGCCCGACAGGATGCTGCAGGCGCGGCTCTTCTCCTATCCAGACGCGGCGCGTTACCGGCTGGGGGTCAACCACAATCATATTCCCGTCAACGCGCCGCGCTGCCCCTGGCACAGCTATCACCGCGACGGCGCGATGCGCACCGACCGCAATCTCGGCGGCACGCCGAGTTATTGGCCGAACAGCAAGGGCGAATGGATGGGCGACGACCCGGAACTCGCCGAACCGCCGCTCGCGCTCGAAGGCGCCGCCGCGCATTGGGATCACCGCATCGACGAGGATCATTATGAGCAGCCCGGCGATCTGTTCCGGCTGATGTCGCCCGAGCAGCAGCAACTGCTGTTCGACAATACCGCCCGCGCCATGGGCGATGCGCGTGACGAGGTGAAGCGGCGCCATATCGAGAACTGCACCCGCGCCGATCCTGCCTATGGCTTAGGGGTTGCAATGGCGCTCGGGTTTTGATTGCGAACAGCAAGACATCGTATGGGCCATGACTTGAAGGTCCGCTTGTTACGGTTGTCGCCTGAAAGCTGAATGTCAGCTAGCGCCAGGAGGCGCCATAATTCGCCGCGTGAATGAACTTCCGGTTTCGACGGCCAAGCGAGGCGTCATGAATGTGGCGTCGTGAATGTCGCCTTTGTCGGCGGATGCGGCCACGGCGGAAGGCGTAGCCGCCACCAACAGCAGTGCTCCCAAGTTTCGGCTCACTGTTCCTGGCCGAGCATAATTGTCTCTGTTCGCGAGCCGCACAGAACCCGCAGCCAATCGCCGAATATGCCTGAAAGGGCCCGGCGGCCGCGCGTCGGTATAATGCGCGTAGTGTAGCGAAGTCTTTCCCGGGATTGGCCATCGCTTGCCGAAATATGGAGACAAAAGCTTCCAAGATTGGGCTTTATCTCCAACGGAGGCGACCCGGAGATCCGGTCAACGCATTGATTTTCTTTGAGAAAACTGGAGCGGGCGAAGGGATTCGAACCCTCGACCCCAACCTTGGCAAGGTTGTGCTCTACCCCTGAGCTACGCCCGCTCTGGCGGCTGGAAACGGGTGGCTCCCAGCGGGTGAGGCGCGCGATTAGCACCGGGTTTCGGAGTCGGCAAGCCTTGTTTGCGATTTTCTGCATGGGGTTGGCATATCGCGGCCAAATCCCACATAAGCGGGACAACATAGCGATAGGAGCATCCATCCGTGGCCACCCTCGGTCTGAACCCGCAAGAGAAGGAAGCCGTCGAAGCCTTCCGCCGCGATGTCGTCGAGCCGTCGATGACGAGCCTCGTCATCCTCGATTTCTGGGCCGAATGGTGCGGGCCGTGCAAGCAGCTGGCGCCGGTCCTGGAGAAGGTCGCCGCCGATTATGCCGACAAGGGCGTCATCCTCGCCAAGGTCGACGTCGATGCGAATCGCTTCATCGCCTAGCCAGTTCCAGGTCCAGTCGATCCCGACCGTCTATGCGATCTTTCAGGGCCAGCCGGTCGCCAACCTGACCAACGCGCGCACCGAAAGCCAGCTCAAGGCGATGCTCGACCAGCTGCTCGCACAATTGCCGATCGAAAGCGCAGCGAGTGCGCGCGCGGTCGAGATCGCGCCGCTGATCGAGATGGGCGAAGGCGTGCTGTCCGAGGGTGACGGGACACGCGCCGTCGGCATCTTTTCGCAGATCGTCGAGATGGCGCCCGACAATGCCGCCGCGCATGGCGGGCTGATCCGCGCACTGCTGCTGGCGGGCGACACCGAGGGCGCGGGGCTTGCGCTCGACGCGGTTCCCGCCGAGATCGCGGGCGACCCCGCCATCGCGCAGGCGAAGAGCGCGCTGGCGCTCGCCGCCGACGCGCCCGACGCGGGCGAGCTCGCCGCCTTCGAGGCGGCGGTCGCGGCGAACCCCGGCGATCATCAGGCGCGATTCGACCTGGCCGCGGCGCAGATCGGCGCGGGGCAGCGCGACGCCGCCGCCGACAATCTGCTGCATATCGTCGCCGCCGACCGCGAATGGCAGGACGGCGCGGCTCGCGCGAAATTGCTGTCGCTGTTCGAGGCGGTGGGACTCGAGGACCCCTGGGTCGCGGCGCAGCGCCGCCGCCTGTCGCTGATCCTGTTCGGCTGATGACCGCAGCCGCGCCTTTGACCATCCAGCGGATCGCGATCTTTCCGCTGCCCGGCGCGGTGCTGTTTCCCGGGCTGCACCTGCCGCTGCACATCTTCGAGCCGCGCTACCGCGCGATGGTGCAGGAGGTGCTGGTGCGCGACCGGCGGATCGGGATGATCCAGCCGCGCGTGCTGCCCGGCGAGGAGGATCGCGAACCGCCGGCGCTCTACGGCGTCGGCTGTGTCGGCAAGATCGTCGATGTCGAGGCGCTCGACGACGGGCGTTTCAACCTGGTGCTCGAAGGCGTCGCGCGCTTTCGCGTGCGGCGCGAGCTCGACGTCACGACGCCGTTCCGGCAGGTCGAGGCCGAAATCGAGAGCGAGGCCGAGGACGGCGCGGCGCTCGCGAGCATCGAGCGCGCGAGCCTCGAACGCGAGGCGAAGCGTTTTGCCGAGCGGCAGGGCTATGTCGTCGACTGGAACGCGGTCGGCCAGCTCGACGATGCGACGCTGGTCAACGGCATCGCGCAGGTCGCGCCCTTCGATGCGGCGGCGAAGCAGGCGTTGCTCGAAACCCGGTCGATCGAAGAGCGCGCCGAGCTGGTCGTGCAGCTGATGCAGTTTTTCGGACGGTTCGACAGCGACGACGGGCGGTCGACGCTGCAATAGGTTCGGAATGGCGGCCCCCGCCTTCGCGGGGCGGCGGTCAGACTTCGACGCCCGCAAGCAGGCGCGGCAAATCGCCCGCTTCGCCGCGCGCCTCGTCCATGAAGAAGCGTTTGAGCACCGGCAGCCGCTGCACCGCACCGAGGCCCGCGCGGCGGACGGCAGAGGCCGTGCGGCCGGGGAGGCCGAACAGCCGGGTGAGGCTGTCGGTCGCGAGGCTGACCATCAGATTGTCGAGCCCGCGCCAGCGCTGGTAGCGCGCGAGCAGCGCCGCGTCGCCGAGATCGAGCCCGAGCCGCGCACCCTCGACGAGCACTTCGGTGAGCGCCGCGACGTCGCGCAGGCCGAGGTTGAGCCCCTGCCCCGCGATCGGATGGATGCCGTGCGCGGCGTCGCCGACGAGGACGAGCCGCTGCGCGACGATCGACGCGCTGTGATGGAAACCGAGCGGATAGGTCATGCGCGGCGCGACCAGCTCCATCGTGCCGAGCAGGCCGCCGGCGCGCTTTTCGAGTTCGGCGGCAAAGCCGCGGTCGCCCAATTTGGCGAAGCCCGGCCCGTCCTTCTCCGACACCGTCCACACGAAGGCCGAGCGGTGGCGCCCCCGTTCGTCATCGACGAGCGGGAGCAGCGCGAAGGGCCCTGAGGGGAAGAAGATTTCATGCGCGACTTGCCCATGCGGCTTGCCGTGCGCGACCGCGCCGATCATCGCATGATGATGGTACGACCAGTTGGCGATGCTGAACCCCGCGGCGTCGCGGGTCGGCGAACGGCGGCCTTCGGCGACGATCAGCAGCGGCGCGGCAAGGCGACCGCCGTCGGCGAGCGTCAGCGTCACGCCGTGCGGGCCGATGTCGCGGTCGGCGACCCGCGCCGGCATGATCAGCCTGGCGAGCGGCGCTTCGGCGAGCGCGTCGCGCAGCGCGATGCGGAGCTGGCGGTTCTCGACCATCGTGCCGAGCGCGGGATCGTCGGCGCCGGTTTCGAAATCGAGTTCACCGGCTTGCCCCCCATCGCTGACCTTGATTGCGCGGATCGGGCAGCCGTGGTCCGCGAGGCGGCCGACCAACCCGAGCACCTCGAACATCTGCCATGTCGCGCTGGCGATCGCCGAGGCGCGGCCGTCGAAGCCGGGGGCGATCGTCGCGAGCGGATCGGCGGGGTCGACGACGATGCTCGACAGGCCATGCCGCGCAAGCGCGAGCGCGAGCGTCTGTCCGACGAGGCCGCCGCCGGAGATGATCACGTCGCTGCGCTGGATGTCGGTCATGCCCTCGCCCTAGACCGCTATGCGGTTCTTGAAAAGCGGGCGCGCGGTGTGAACCGACCGCCGGATAATTTGTTCGCACAAAGCCACGAAGCCACAAAGGGGTGTCCGGACCCACCGACATCCATCGGCGGGACGTTGTGGCGACCGCGACGATCTTATGGAGCGCCGCTTTGCGGCGGAGCGCATCTTTGTGGCTTCGTGGCTTTGTGCGAGTCTTTCCATAACCCACAGCCGCGTTCGGGCACGCGCTTGACGGGGAGTCCGGCGCGTGCGCATATCGCCGCGTTAACCACAGGGGACCGATTTCAGCATGGCCAGCCGCAAGCCCATCGCCGCAAAGGCCGATTGGCGCACCGTTTTCAAGGCGAGCATCGCGCGGTCGCTGGTGATCGCGGCGGCGGTGGCGCTGGGCGGGTTCACCCTGTTTCTGGCGCTCGCGCTGCTGACCTATCACAGCACCGATCCGTCGATCCACACCGCGGCGGGCGGCGACATCGCGAACTGGATGGGCCTAGCCGGGGGCGTCGGTCGCGGGCATATTGCTCGGGGTCGGGGGTGTCGCCACCATATTGCTCGTGCCCTTGCTGGGCCTCGTCGCCTGGCGGCTGTGGACGGGCGAGGCGCAGCCCTATTGGAAACGCCAGCTCGCCTATGTCTTTGCCGCGATCCTGCTCATCGGCCTGGGCGCGCAGCTCTGGGCGCCCGACAGCAATATTCCGCTGCCCGCCGGGCTGGGCGGGATATTGACCTTGCTCGTCGGCGGCGCGATCGACCCCTGGTTCGACCGCATCCCCGAGCCCGGCGCGGCGCTGGTGCGTTTTGCGGCGATCCTGCTGCTGATCGGCACCGGCCTGTGGCTCGCCTGGCGCGCGCTGCGGCTCGAACCCGGCTGGTGGTCGCGGCTCCGGCTGCCTGCGGCGGAGCGCGGGCGCGTTGTCGCCCCCGCCCCGCCCGCCGCGGCCAAGGCGCCGAACCTGATGGAACGGGTGATCCGCCCGCGCGCACGCGCCGAGCCGAGCGACCGCGCGCCGCCCGAAATCGCCGACCCCGCAACCCGCGCGCAGCCTTCGAAGCCGCGCCCCAAGCCGCAGACCGAGCTGTTCACCAATTATCAGATGCCGTCGATCGACCTGCTCGCGCCGCCGCCGGCCGCGCCGACGGGGCAGATCGACAAGGCGGGGCTCGAGCGCAATGCGAGGCTGCTCGAATCGGTGCTCGAGGATTTCCAGGTCAAGGGCGTGATCACCGCGGTGCGCCCCGGCCCCGTCGTCACCATGTACGAACTCGAGCCCGCGCCGGGCACCAAGGCGAGCCGCGTGTCGAACCTGGCCGACGATATCGCGCGCAACATGTCGGCGCTGTCGGCGCGCATCGCGCCAATCCCCGGACGCACGGTGATCGGCATCGAACTGCCCAATGCGCACCGCGAATCGGTGGTACTGTCCGAAATGATCGGCAGCGCGCTGTTCCAGGAACAGACGGGCGCGCTCCCGATCATCCTCGGCAAGAATATCAGCGGCGACCCGGTCATCGCCGACCTCGCGCCGATGCCGCACCTGCTGATCGCGGGTACGACCGGCTCGGGTAAGTCGGTCGGCCTCAACGCGATGATCCTCTCGCTTCTCTATCGCCTCGGTCCCGACCAGGTGAAGATGATCATGATCGACCCCAAGATGCTGGAACTCAGCGTCTATGACGGGATTCCGCATCTGCTCGCCCCCGTCGTGACCGAGCCCAAGAAGGCGATCCGCGCCCTCAAATGGGCGGTCGAGCAGATGGAGGACCGCTATCGCATGATGTCGAGCCTGTCGGTGCGCAACCTTGCGGGCTACAACGACAAGGTGCGCGGCGCGCTCGCCAAGGGCAAGTCCCTGGGGCGCCGTGTCCAGACCGGCTACGACCCCGAGACCGGCCAGCCGGTCTATGAGGAAGAGACGCTCGACTATGCGCCGCTGCCGCAGATCGTCGTCGTCGTCGACGAGCTCGCCGACCTGATGATGACCGCGGGCAAGGAGGTCGAATTCCTGATCCAGCGGCTGGCGCAGAAAGCGCGCGCGGCGGGCATCCACCTGATCCTCGCGACGCAGCGCCCGTCGGTCGACGTCATCACCGGCGTCATCAAGGCGAATTTGCCGACGCGCATCAGCTTCAACGTGACGTCGAAGATCGACAGCCGCACGATCCTGGGCGAAGCGGGTGCCGAGCAATTGCTCGGCAAGGGCGACATGCTGTACGTGCCCGGCGGCAAGCAGATCACGCGCATCCACGGCCCCTTCGTCTCCGACGACGAGGTGCGGCTCGTCGCCGACCATTGGCGCGGCCAGGGCCAGCCCGACTATATCGAAAGCGTCACCGAGGAACCCGAGGACGGCGGCTTCGCGATGGAGGGTGCCCCCGCGGGCGGCGACAGCGCCGAGGACCGCATCTATGCCAAGGCGTGCCAGATCGTCGTCGAGAGCCAGAAGGCCTCGACGAGCTGGCTGCAACGGCAGCTGCGCATCGGGTACAACAGCGCCGCGAGGCTGATCGAGCGCATGGAGGAGGAGGGATTGGTCAGCCCCCCTAATCATGTCGGTCGGCGCGATGTGCTGACCGACCAATATGGGCAGCAACGGTAGGGCGGGGGCGGAACCAAAGCCGCGCCTCGCGACTTGAACAGCATCCAAACGCCGGGTTCACAGCGCGTTCAACGCTGGATTGGCATAGCCCGGCGGTCCTTGTGGCAGAATGAGAGTATCATGACCCTGAATTTCCCCCGCCTGACCCTGACCCGCGCCGCGGCGCTGGCGCTCGTCCCCGCCGCGGCGGCCGCGCTGGCGCTTGGCGCCCCGGCGGTCGCGCAGTCGGCGTCGACCACCCTGTCGTCGGTGCAGTCGCACCTGAAGGCGACGAGTTCGATGACCGCCGATTTCGTCCAGACCGACCGCAACGGCCAGCGCCTGACCGGTCAGCTGACCCTGAAGCGCCCCGGCAAGATCCGCTTCCAGTATCAGAAGGGCGTGCCCCTGCTGATCGTCGGCGACGGCAGCTCGCTGACGATGATCGACTATGAGGTGAAGCAGGTGCAGCGCTGGCCGGTGAAGAATTCGCCGCTCGGCGCGCTACTCGATCCCGACCGCGACATGAGCCAATATGCCAAGGTCATCCCGACCGGCAGCAACGAGGTGGTGAGCGTCGAGGTCAGGGACCCGAAGCGTCCCGAATATGGCACGATCACGATGGTGTTCGTCCGCGACGGCGGCGCGCCCGCAGGGCTGCGCCTGCGCGGCTGGGTCGCGCTCGATTCGCAGAACAACCGCACGCGCATCGACCTCAGCAACCAGAAATTCAACGTCGCGGTCGCCGATTCGGCGTTCAAATGGACCGACCCACGCCCCCGCTCGCGCGGGCGCCGCGGCTGACAACGGACTTATCCACAGCCGAAACCGACCGGCGCCGAATCCCGTAATGCGGATTCGGCGCCGTTTTTCGGACCAACCGTCGCCTGACATCGACGAACTGCAAGGACCGCCATATCCGCCCGATTTTCGTTCAGCTTCGCGACAGGGAAGCGGGGCTATTTCAACTCTCGAAGGCGCCAACACGGCCCCCGGTTCTGGGTTTCCCCCTGTTGCCCCAACCGGAACGCCAGGCACCTTCATTCAAGAGCGTGACGAACGCTGACCTTGAACCCCCGTTCCACCGCCCCTGGAACGGGGGTTTAATTTTGGTGCCTCGTCTTTGGCGCCTGACGGCGCACGCGGCACCGGCCCGCAACACATTGCGCCCGGCTCATCGCGCCGATAGAGCCGAGCCATGACCATCAGCATCGCTTCGTGGAACATCAACAGTGTCCGCGCCCGCATCGGCATCGTCGAGAAATTCCTGCGCGAGGAAGCACCCGACGTGCTGTGCCTTCAGGAAACGAAGGTCGAATGCGGCCTGTTCCCGAAAGCGATGTTCGAGGCGCTGGGCTATCGGCATATCGTCACCCACGGCCAGCGCATGCACCATGGCGTCGCGACGATCAGCCGGGTGCCGCTGGCCGATGTGCGCAAATATGACTGGCAGGCGAATGGCGAGGCGCGCCATATCGGGGTGACTTTGCCGTCGGGCGTGCGGCTCGACAATGTCTATATTCCCGCCGGCGGCGACATCGCCGACCGCGCGATCAACCCCAAATTCGGGCAGAAGCTCGATTTCTTCGGGCGGATGACCGACTGGTCCGGGACGCTCGACCAGCCGACGGTGCTGACCGGCGATTTCAACGTCGCCCCGCTCGAAAGCGACGTGTGGAACCACAAGGCGTTGCTCGATGTGGTCAGCCACACGCCGATCGAGGTCGAGACGCTCGGCCGGCTGCAGGCGGCGTCGAGCTGGGTCGACCTGGGCCGTCATTTCATCGCGGCGCCGGCGCCGCTCTTCACCTGGTGGAGCTATCGCGCCAAGGACTGGGAGCTGTCGAACCGCGGGCGGCGGCTCGACCATATGTGGGTGACCCCCGACCTGCTGGCGAGGGCGGTGTCGCACCGCACCATCCAGCCCGCGCGCAGCTGGGAACGGCCGTCGGACCATATCCCTCTCATCACCGAGTTCGACTTTTGAGCGGCGCGGCGACCGGCCCCGGCGCCCGCCGGGCCGCGCGCGCGATCGACGCGCTGCGCCGCGGCTGGACGTTTCGCGTCGCCGACCGTTTCGGCGGGCTGGACCTGATCGCGGTCGAAAGTGCGCGCGACGCCGATCTGGCGGCGTTCGGCAGCAGCGACATGCTTATTTCGGGCGAGCGCGCGGTGACGCTGAAACTGACCAACCAGCGCGCGGCGGCCGCGCCGGGGCCGGTGCGGCTGGCGGGCGCGGCGGATAGTGTCGCGGCGGCGCTGGCGATCGCGGACCCGGCGCTCGACCTCGCCCATCCGCTGAAAGGTCCGTTCCGCACCGTCGATACCGGCGGCGAAGAGGCCGCCGCCGCCGCGATGGTTCTGGCGCGCCACGCCGGACTGCTCCCCGCCTTCTTCGTGCGCTCGGGCGCGGTCGCCGGCCCGGCCGAGACCGAGTGCACGGCGGACGATGTCGCCGCCCTGCTCGACCCCGCGCGGCTGCATATCGCGGCGCGCGCGCGGCTGCCCGTCGAGGCGAGCGAGACCGCCGAGATCGTCGCCTTCCGCTCCCCCGAGGAAGCGTCGGACCATGTCGCGCTGGTCATCGGCAAGCGCGACGGCCATCCGCCGGTCGTGCGGCTGCACAGCGAGTGCCTGACCGGCGACGTGCTCGGCAGCCTGAAATGCGATTGCGGGCCGCAGCTTCACGCTGCGCTGCACGCAATGGCCGATGCGCCCTGGGGGGTGCTGCTGTACCTCCGGCAGGAAGGGCGCGGGATCGGTCTCGTCAACAAGCTGCGCGCCTATGCGCTGCAGGACCAGGGGTTTGACACGGTCGACGCCAATCTGCGGCTCGGCTTTCCGGTCGAGGCGCGCGATTTCGCGATCGCGGGGCGGATGCTGGAGTTGCTGAACGTACCGCGCATCCGGCTGATGACCAACAATCCCGAGAAAGTGGCGCGGCTGGAGAAGGAAGGCGTCGAGGTGGTCGAGCGCATTCCGCTGGCACTGCTTACCAATCCGCACAACGCGCAATATCTCGCGACGAAGCGGGACCGGACCGGGCACCAGCTTTAAACGCGACATCCGATTCAGACTCGGACGAAGCCACAAAGCCACAAAGAGTCCACCCAACTTCCGTTCGTGCTGAGCTTGTCGAAGCACCGTCCTTCCTTTCAACATTCAAAGGAAGAGCGGCCCTTCGACAAGCTCAGGGCGAACGGGAATGAGAGAGAATCTTTGTGGCTTCGTGCGAGATTATTCAGTGCACGAACCGCGCCACCACGTCGCGGTAGCTGCGGCTGACCTTCACCTGCGCGCCCGAGCCCAGCACGAGGAAGCATTCGCCGTTGGTGTGCGGCTTGACCTGCTTGACCTGGCTGAGGTTGACGATCGTCGAGCGGTGGACGCGCTGGAAGTTGCGCGGGTCGAGCCGTTTTTCGAGGTCCTTCATCGTTTCGCGCAGGATCAGGCTGTTGTCGGCGGTATAGATGCACATGTAATCGCCCGCGGCGTCGATGCGTTCGATGCTGTCGACGTCGACGCGGAAGATCTGGCCGCGGTCCTTGATGTTGATCATCTTTTCATAGCGGTCGGCGGCGTGCGTATCGGGAGCAATCTCGGCGTCGAGCTCCTCGACCGCTTCGGGCGCGACTTCGGCGAGCACGGTCTTGAGGCGCTCGACCTCGGCGACGCCGCGCTTTTCGGCGAGGCGCTGGCGGACGCGGTCGAGCGCGTCGGCGAGGCGTTCGGGTTCGACCGGCTTCACCAGATAGTCGACCGCCTGCGCCTCGAAGGCGCGGATCGCATGGTCCGAATAGGCGGTGACGAACACCACCAGTGGCGGTTCGACCTCCATCAGCCCCTGGATGACCGAGAAGCCGTCGAAGCCGGGCATCTGAATGTCGAGGAACACGAGGTCGGGTTTGTGCGTCTTGATCTTGCGGATGGCCTCGCGGCCGTTCTGGGCGGTGTCGACCACCTCGACATCGCTATGCGCTTCGAGCCTGAGCTGCAGGCCCTGGGTCGCCAATTTTTCGTCATCCACCAGGATGGTTCTGATCGTCATGTTCGCTCGGTTCCAATCGTCATGTGCCCATCGGGCTGAAACGGAAACTCGATCACCACCGTGAACCCGCCCGCAGCGCCCGACTGGGCTTCGAACCGGTGCTGGTCGCCAAAAGCCTGCGCCAGCCGGTCCCTGATATTGGCTAAACCCACGCCGGTCGATTCCGTTGCAACGGCGCCCGTGGTGGGGTCCACGCCGTCGGCTGACAATCCCGACCCGGTGTCCGACACGGTAATCCGAACATTTTGACCGGCCAATTGAGCCGAAATCGTGATGTCGGCGCCGTCCTCCTGCGGCGTGACCGCATATTTGATCGCATTTTCGATCAGCGGCTGGAGCAGCAGCGAGGGCAGGCGTGCGCGCGCGACCGCGGGGTCGATCGCGAAATGGGGGCGCAATCTTTCCTCGAACCGCATCTTCTCGATGTCGAGATAGAGCTTCAGCGTCTCGATCTCCTGCGCCAGCGTGACCTGCGCGGTCGGTTCGTTGGCGAGCGTGTAGCGCAGGAAGGCCGAGAGGCGCGACAGCATCGCATTGGCCGGCTCCGACTGCTTGAGCAGCACCAGCGTCGAGATGCTGTTGAGCGTGTTGAACAGGAAATGCGGATTGAGCTGGTAACGCAGCATCGCGAGCTGCGCCGAGGCGGCCTGCGTCTCGAGCCGCAGCATGCGGTCATTCTGTTCCTCGAGCTGGAGGAAATAGTTGATCGCGAAATAGAGCGCCGACCAGGCGCCGAGCGAGGTCGCGTCGATATAGACCGCGCCGAGCAGCAGGCTGGTGAAGCCCGCTTCGCTCGCCGGGTTCTGGATCTGCGCGACCCAGGCGTCGATGAAGGCCCAGAGCGCGGTGGCAAGGCCGGCGAGGCCGAAACTGACCCCCCACATCAAGAGCGGGCGGCGGTTGATGAGGGTGCGGTAACAGACCGACAGGATCAGCGAGAGCGAGAAGCCGGTGATCGCCGACACCGTCTGCGGGATCAGGAAGGCCAGCGGCTGGCCGTTGGCAAGCCCCGAAATACCGCGCAGCCCGAGCCAGGCGGTCCAGCCCAGGATCTGGAGATTCCAGAAGGCACGCACCTTGTTGTCGAAAAAGGGGCCCGGCGAGGAAAGACCGAACAGGGGCATCGGGGAACCTTGGGTGGCGGTCAGCGGCAGGCGGGGCGGCTGGACCGTGCCGCGCGCATCACTCGGCGGCAACCGGCGCCATCCGTTCGTCGGTGCGCGCGCGCGCCTGGCCCAACGGCTGCAGTTCGGAGCGATGTTTCCACACCAGTTCCTTGTAGCCGATGGCGCGGCCATCGTGCGCGGTGATCGTCACCGGGCCGATCGGCTGTTCGTCGCGCACATCGACGAGCACCGGGGTCGAAGGTACGCCGGCTGCCCCATTTTTCGCCCCACTGGCGCAGCGCGATCATCGCGGGGAGCAGTTCGAGGCCCTTTTCGGTGAGCTCGTAGCGCACCTTGCGGCGATCCTCGGCCATCACCTCGCGCGCCATGATGCCATGATCGACCAGCTTCGACAGCCGGTTCGACAGGATGTTGCGCGCGATGCTGAGTTCCTGCTGAAACTCCTCGAAATGGTGGACCCCATTGAAGGCGGCACGCAGGATCATGAACGACCATCGCTCGCCCATCGCCTCGAGCGCGAGCGGCAGGGCGCAATTGTCCCCGTAAAGCAGGTTCAGCGGTTCGCGTAATTTTCCCATAGGCCTAGCCCTAACGTAAAATCGGCCCCCGCACAAAAAAATATGCAGGCTGAGTTGCATTTTGCAACCCGCACCTTAAATTTCCTTTTGCAACCTAAATAGGTGCCAAAAAAGGAGACCTCCCCATGTTCAGGCCCGCTTCCCCGGCGCATTTCTTGCCGCTGTTCGGCATCGCACTCGCCGGTGCCGCCGCCCTGCCCGCGACCGTCCACGCGGCCGCCGGCCCCTATTACCGCGCCGAACTCGCAAGTCCCGCCCCCAAAAGCAAGTTCGTCGCGCGCGGCATCGTCTGGTCGTGCGAGGGCACGAACTGCATCGGCGCGCGCGGCACCAGCCGCCCGCTGCTGATGTGCGCTGGCCTCGCCAGGGAAGCCGGTGAGGTGAAGAGCTTCATCGCCGACGGCAAGGCGCTCGAAGCCGAAGACCTGGCACGCTGCAACGGCGCGGCCTGACCGGCGGGACGCCGCGACCTCCCCTGGGGAGGCACGGCGGCTCCTGAAGTTCAGGCCGCCATCCGGTTGCGCGCGACGGCGAGCGTCCAGCGGGCCAGTTGCGGCAGGCGCGCGAGGACCGTCAAGGGATGCGCGGCGAGCGCGCGGCGCACGAGGTCGAAGCGCCAGCGGCGCTGGGTCTTGAGCGCGAGGCCGAGGAGGATTTCGCTGCGGCTGCGCGCCGGCAGCGACGCGGGTATCGCGCGTTCGACGATCACCGCGGTCAGCGCCTGAATCTGGTCGGCGCGCTGGCTGGTCAGGCTGCCGCCGTGCTTGCGGTAGCGGTAGACGTCCTCGTGCAGTTCGACGAACCGGAACCGCTGCGCCGCGCGGAGCCAGAAGTCGTAATCCTCGACCCCGAACAGCCCGACGTCATAGCCGCCGAGCGCCTCGGTCACCGCGCGGCGATAGAGAAAGGCGGCGCCGATATTGTTGCCGTGAAGCAGGCGCTCGACCGGGCCGACGCGCGAGCGGCCAAGATCGCGCCCCTCGTCGTCGATCAGCGAGAAATCGGCGAAGGCGACGCCGGCATCGGGATGGGCGTCGAGCGTCGCGACGAGGCGGTCGAGCATCTGCGGGCGCAGCAGATTGTCGTCCGAGGTCCAGCTGTGCAATTCGCCGCGCGCCTGGGCGAAACCATGGTTGAGCGCCGCGGGCAGGCCGACGTTGGTGTCGAGCCGGACATGGCGGACGCGGCCATCGCGCGCCGCGGCGGCGGCCATGATCGCCGGACTGTCGTCGCGCGACGCATCGTCGACGAGGATCAGTTCGAAATCGGCAAAATCCTGGTCGAGGACCGAGTCGATGGCCTCTTCGAGCCAGCGTGCGCCGTTGTGCACGGGCATCACCATCGATACGCGCGGCGGCGCCGCGGTCGAATCTGGAGCGTCGGTCCCTGTCATCACCCCCGCCATAGCCCGCGCGCACGAAGCTTCCAAAGCTGTTTACCAATATTGCGACATCGGCCCCGATTTGCGCAGCTAAGTTTCGCATTGCATTTGTGGCCGTATGCACGACATTGGGACAGGATGCTGCGTCAATATGAACTTGTCGAGCGCGTTCGCGCTTATGATCCCGACGTCGACGAGGCGTTGCTCAATCGCGCCTATGTCTTCACCGTCCAGAAGCACGGCAGCCAGAAGCGCGCGTCGGGCGACCCCTATTTCAGCCATCCGGTCGAGGTCGCGGGGATCCTGACCGACCTGCACCTCGACAGCGAGACGATCGTCACCGCGCTGCTCCACGATACGCTGGAAGACACGCTGACCACGCCCGAGGAGATCGAGCGGCTGTTCGGGCCCGACGTGACGCGGCTGGTCGACGGGGTGACCAAGCTCAGCAAGATCGAGGCGCAGACCGAGAATGAGCGCGCGGCGGAAAATCTGCGCAAATTCCTGCTCGCCATGTCCGACGATATTCGCGTGCTGCTGGTCAAGCTGGCCGACCGGCTGCACAATATGCGCACGCTGCACTTCATCCAGAATCCCGACAAGCGCCGCCGCATCGCCAAGGAGACGATGGACATCTATGCCCCGCTCGCCGAGCGGATCGGCATGTACGAATATATGCGCGAGATGCAGCTGCTGGCGTTTCGCGAGCTCGAGCCCGAGGCCTATGCGACGATCACCGGGCGCCTCGCCAAGCTGACCGCCGGCGGCAAGGACAAGGTCGCGGCGATCACCCGCGAGTTCAAGGAACTGCTCGCGAAGAACGGCATCGAGGCCGAGGTGTCGGGGCGCGAGAAACACCCCTATTCGATCTGGCGCAAGATGCAGGAGCGGCACGTCAGCTTCGAGCAGGTGACCGACATCATCGCCTTTCGCGTCATCACCCCGACCGATGCCGACTGCTACGCCGCGCTCGGGATCATCCACCGCAAGTGGAAAATGGTGCCGGGGCGGTTCAAGGACTATATCTCGACGCCGAAGCGCAACGGCTACAAATCGCTGCACACGACGATCATGCACCAGCAGAATATGCGCATCGAAATCCAGATTCGCAGCATCGGCATGCACCAGCAGTCCGAATTCGGCTTCGCGGCGCATTGGGCGTATAAACAGGGCGGCACCGTGCCCGACGGCCAGGCGGGGTGGATCCGCGACCTGCTCGAAATCCTCGAGCAGACGCACGATCCCGAGGAGTTCCTGGAGAATACGCGCATCGCGATGTACCAGGACCGCATCTTCGCCTTCACGCCGAAGGGGAGCCTGCACCAGTTGCCCAAGGGCGCGACCCCGGTCGATTTCGCCTATGCCGTGCATACCAAGCTCGGCGACCGCACCGTCGGCGCCAAGGTCAACGGGCGGCTGGTGCCGCTGCGCACCCAGCTCGCCAATGGCGACACGGTCGAGATATTGTCGTCGGACAAGCAGACGCCGCAGCCCGCCTGGCTGGGCTTTGCGGTCACCGGCAAGGCGCGCGCCGCGATCCGCCGCCATGTGCGGTCGAAGGAGAAGGTCGAACTCGCCGCGCTCGGCCGCAAGATGTACGACGAGATCGTCGCGCGCCTGCCCAACAAGGTCGGCGACAAGGCGCGCGCGGCGGCGCTGACGCGCCTGAAACTCGACGACGACAGCGCGCTTTACGTCGCGATCGCCAAGAAGCAGCTGAGCGACAATGCCGTGCTCGAAGCGCTGGTCCCCGGCATCACCGCCGAGATGAAGTCGAAGCCCGGCAAGCTGGCGCAGGGGGCGGCGGTGTCGATCGAGGGGCTGACCCCCGGCGTCGCCTATCAGCTCGCCGATTGCTGCCATCCGGTGCCCGGCGACCGCATCGTCGGGCTGGCGCGGCCCGGCGAAGGGATCGAGGTGCATGTCATCGACTGCCCCAGCCTCGCCGACGGGATCGATGCCGACTGGATCGACCTGCGCTGGCAGGAGGACAGCGAGGGCGGCAATGCGCGGCTGTGCATCGTCATCCTCAACGAACCGGGCACGCTCGCCGAAATGTCGGGCATCCTTGCCGCCAATATGGCGAATATCACCAATTTGCGCCTGTCGAACCGCGAGGGCGGATTCCACACCTATGACGTCGTCGTCGAGGTGCGCGATGTCCACCATGTGATGCGCATATTGTCGGCGCTGCGCGCGTCCGACACGGTGGTGCAGGCGGAGCGGCTTTGAGGATATCCTCCCTGTGGCGCAGCCATGGGGAGGCGGTTCAGGTCTAACGCACGATGCTCTAGCCTCCCGGCTTCACCGATCCATCGGCAAAGTCCGCGAGGCCGCATTCGCCGATCGGCACGGCGGGATTGCCGCCGACGATGACATTGCGCGCGACATCCCGGACCACCACCGCGCGCGCCGCGGCGACCGCGCCGTCGGCGAGCGTCACGCCCGGACCGATGAAGGCGTCGGCGGCGACCCAGGCATTGCGGCCGATGGCGATCGGCGCGGCGGTGAGCGCGAAGCCCGGCGCGCGGATGTCATGGCTGGCGGTGCAGAGATAGGCGCGCTGGCTGACCACCGCCCAGGGGCCGAGCGTCACGCGCGCCACCGAATAGACTTCGCTGCGCGGACCGAGCGTGCTGCCCGTCCCCATGGCGAAGTTCCACGGCGCCCAGATGCGCGCGCTGGGATAGGGCCGCGCCTGCGCGCCGATCCGCGCGCCGAACAGCCGCAGCAGCAATCGGCGCCAGCCGTGGAGCGGGATCGGGCTGGGGCGGTAGAGGAGCAGCCAGACGGCGTTCCACAGCGCGCGGCGCAATTTGTCGCCAAGGCCTGGATGGGGAATGATCGTGGGTCGCATAGGGTGGCCGTCCTGTCGCACAGCTGGGCGCGGAGGCCAAGCCCCAGCCCTTCTTCGGGTGCTTATGTCCTTTGCCAACCCAAGCGGCCTGTCGGGATCGGGGTGGGGAGCGGACGTTTGAGGAATAGGCTGGTCTCCCCTCCCGCAAGCGGGAGGGGCAGCGAGACTTGGGCGCTTGCGCCCTAGTCGCAGCGGGGTGGGCCATTGAGACGTCGCTGCCCACCCCCAACCCCTCCCGCCTGCGGGAGGGGAAGACAAACGTTCGCTCCCTCCCGAAACCGGCCATTCCCGTCCCGAGTCCGAAAAAGACATCATCGCCCTTCTTTGGGGCACGGTCGGCGCGGGCCCTTCCCCGAAGGAGGGGCGAAGAGGATCAGCCGCCGAACTTGCCGGGGCCGCGCCAGGCGGCGGCCTGGTCGGGATCCTTCGGATCGGAATCGCGGACCTTGTAGACATTGCCCTCCCGGTTGAGGAACAATTTCTCCATCTCGGGCCGGGTGAGGGGCCGCGCGCCGAGGCGGCCGAACACCGCGATCTGGCCGCCGGTTTCATCGACCGCGCGGTCGCGGTCGAGACCCTTCGACAGGGCGAGCGCCGGCGAGGGCGTCCTGGCCCAGGCGATCATCTCCGGCGTCGGCTTCGGCGAGAAGCCATAGAGGCCGGCATTGTCGGGACTGGTGAGCTGCAGCACCTTGATGCCGTTGCGGCCGTCGGCGACATAGGCGAAGAGCGAGGCGTTGGTCGAGGCGACAATGACGTCCTCGGCATCGGTCGGCGCCCCCGCGATCGCGAGGCGCGGCCAGACAACCGGCGCCGCCGGGCGGGTGATGTCGACGATGATCAGCCCGTCCTCCTTGGCCGCGACATACATATATGTCCGCGCCAGATAGACTTTGCGGGCATTGCCGAGGCGCACCGTTCCCGACGCGACCGGATCGAGGCGCGGGTTCTCCCGGTCGTCGATATGCGTGATGTCGAACAGCTTCACCCCCTCGGCGTCGGTCACCCACAGATAGCGGAACTGCACGGCGCTGGCGCGCGCGTCGGTCATTTCGACCTTCGCCTTCACCTTCGGCGCCAGCGGGTCGCCGAGGTCGAGCACGACCAGCCCATAATCGGTGGTGATATAGGCGTCGCTGCCGAGCGAGCGTGACGTGCCGCGCGCCCGTCAGCACGCCGTCCTCGTTCCAGGTCAGCGCCCGCGACAGCTTGTTGTCGCGGAATTCGCCGTTCGCCATCGTGTCGATATCGACCAGGACCAGCCCTTCGACGCGATCGGTGATCACCGCATAACGGTAAATCTCGTGCATCGCCTGTTCGTGATTTTCGGGATATTTTTCGCGGATGTCGATGTTCCGCTTCATGCTGATCGGCTGGGTGGTCGCGATCGCCATGCAGGTCGCGTCCTTCGTCTTCACATGGGTGTCGTGGCCGAGCGCCGAGAAGGGCGCGCGGACGATGCGTTCGGAGAAGCCCTTGTTGCCGATCGACGCGACGTCATAAACGCGGAAGCCGCCCTTGCCCTCGGCGACGAACATATATTCGCCGCGCTGTTGCAGGCAATTCACCCGGCCGCCAGTGCCCTGGACGATGTTGGCGAATTCCTCGAGCGCATATTTCTCGCCCGAAATCTTCTTGTCGAACACCTTGCCGCGAACCCAGTTCTTGAGTTCGCGCCCGTTCTGGTTGACGTGCATGTCCCAATAGTCGGGATAGGCATATTTCTGAAGATAGCTGCCGATCACCGCCTGCGGCTCGTCCCATTCGGTGACGCGCGTCGCCTGGAAACCGTCTTCCTGGCCCGACCAGACATTGAGCCCGACGAAGTTCACGAAATTGGTGCCCATCAGCAGCAGCTGCGACATGATGGCATTGTTGTCGTCGGCTTCGGACAGGTGGCAGTCGGTGCACTGCTTGGTTTCCTGGCGCCGCACCGTGTGCGGGAAATGCGGCGCGAAGGCCTGGCTGGAGAAGCCCGCCGACGAGATCGGCGGCTGCTGCACATAGATGCGTTCGCGGTTGATGTTCGTCGACGACAGGATCAGCGCCGAAGTCGAACGCACCGGCGCGATGATGCCGCGGGGGGCTCGATAGCCGTTTTCGTCGGGCGGGCCGGGCTCGCCGGGCTTGGTGAGCTGGTGCCGGCCGAGCTGGAACATCTCGTCGCGCGCGACCTGCGGATTGTAGGTCGCGAAGTTGCGCGTCTCCTCGCCCTCGAAATGGTGCATGCTGGTCTTCCAGTTCGCCTCGATCGGCAAGTGGCAGCCGCCGCAACTCGTCGTCCATGACAGGTGGCAGGTGAAGCAGGTCATCTTGTCTTCGCCGTGCGCGCGATCCTCCTTCGCGACGTCGGGACCCCATTCATATTTCCGGTCGTCGGCGCCGCTGCGCGCCATCAGCTTGGCGCGCGCCGCCTTGGCGTTGAAATGCGGCCCCGGCGTCACCGCCTGCTTGACGAGGCTGACCTGCCATTCGAGCTTGGGATCGACGATCGAGCGCTGGATCAGCCCGGTGACCTCGCCATTGTCGTCATACTGGAATTCGAAACGGCGGCGGCCGTCGGGGTTGCGCAGCAGCGCAAGATTTGTGCCCTGCGGTCTTGCGGCGACGTTGGAGGTGAGCAGGTTCGGCAAATCGTCGGCGGTGCCGTGGCAGTCCTTGCAACCGATCTCGACCGCATTCGCGACCTCGCCCTGGATATAGCCGTTGCCGTGGCTGTCCTGCGCGAAGTGGCAATCGGCGCACTGCATGCCCTTTTCGGCGTGGATATCCATCATGTGGACCGCCTTGCCGGGGTTCAGGCCGGGCGGCACGAACTTGCCCTCGAACCCCGGCTAGGCCGGGATCGGCGCTGGCGAGGCAGAGATCGCGCTGTTTCGGGTCGGTATAGCTGGCGCAGCTCTTGCGCCATTTTTCGGGGTCCGCCGGATCGACGATATGCGCCGTATCGGTGCCATAGGTCGCCATATTGCCGTCGGCGGTCAGCAGATTGCCGTTACGGTCGCGCTTGAAGATGCCGCGGAAGTTCCAGCCATGGCCGTGATAATCGGCGAACTGGGTGTCCTTGTTGGTGTCGTTCACGTCATAGACGTCGCGCAGGAACTCGACATCGGCCCACAGCCCGCGCGGCGCCGCCGCTTCGGGGTTGCGCTCGAGGACCTTGTGGACCTCTTTCGCCGTCGGATAGCGCTGTTTCTTGAATTTCTCCCGATATTCCTCGTCGCTCATCCCCTCGGGGCGCGGTGTCGTGTTGTGCGGGCCCGGCCACATCTGCGGCGCGTCGGATTCATAATCCCACATCGTGTAGCCGAGGTAGCTGTTCAGGAAGATATTCGGCTGGTGCATGTGGCAGGTCATGCACTGCGACGTCGGGATCGAGCGCGTGAAGGTGTGCTTGATCGGATGCCCCGATTCGAACCGTTCCTTCTTCGCAAACACCTGCGGCCCCGCGGCGGCGTCGGCGGGGTCGATCAGCCCGCCATGTTTTTCGGCATCGGGGGCGTGCTTGGCGGGATCGCCATGCTCCGAACCGCGGCCGCCATGATCGTCGCTCTCGGGCTTCCATTTGCGCTCCCGGATCGTCGGATCGACCGTATCGGTTTCGCCGTCGCGGCCATAGCCCGAATAGGTCAGGCTGTGCCGCGGCTCGCGGTCGTTGGCATAGATGACGTGGCAGCCCGAACAGCCCGAATGGCGGTAATCGCCCGGCTGGTCGTTGGTGCCCATGAACCACATGAAGGGATCGTTGAGGCGCGTCTTGTGGATGTTGAGCACGGGGATCGCGACGCGCAGGCCGGTGCCCGGTCCCCGGTTCGACTGCTTGAGGTCGGGCTTGGCCGGGTTCCTCGAGGCGCTGGATGCTGCCGGTCGGATTGGGCAGGCCGATTTCGGGGAACTGCGTGTTGATGTTGCGCCCGCCGCGCTCGAACACGCGGAAGACGTCGCCCGGCGGGATCACGCTCCAGCGCGGCAGCGGATACATTTTCGCCAGCGCGCCGCGCGCGCGTTCCTTGTCGGTCAATATCTTGTCGAACGGCACCTTGGGATCGCACGCATTCTTATAGTCGGCGGCGCTCATCGACGTCGTCGGCGACAGCAGGCAAAGCCGGCTCGCCGCTGCGCGTATAGGCCTCGCCGAAAATATAGTTTTTATAGGGGATGATGCCGTTGTTGTACGCCGCGCCGCCCCACAGCATCGCGCCGGTCGACATCAGCGACCGTTCGGTCGCCTCGATCACCTCGAGATGGCAGGCGCCGCACGCCTCGCGCGCGACGCGATAATCGCTGGGGTTGACGAAGCGAATGAATTCGGGCGATTCCTTGTTGAGCAAGGTGTAGCTGCGCTTGGGATTGGCGGGGCTGTGACCCCAGCTGTCCGGCAGCGTCGGCTGCGTATGCGCGACCTTCTTGGCCGCGAGATTATAGGGATTGTCGTAGCCGAGCTTGGCATTGCCGAAAGCCGCGGGCGATTCGGCATCGCCGCCGTGGCAATCGACACAGCCGAGCTGCACGGCGGGCGTCGCATGCATCGACGGCGCGTCGGTCTGGATGTGGCAGCTGTAGCAGCCCTTCGACTTGGCGAGTACCGCGGCCTCGCGCTCCTCGAAGGTTGCGCCGGGCTGTTCGCGCGGCGCGGGCGGGCTGAAGCGATATTCGATCTTGACCGGCTTTTCACCCTCCGCGGCATAGACGATCGACGCGGCAAAACTCGCCCCCATGAGGACGAAAGCAAGGAAGGCGAAGAGCTTGCGGGTCATCATCTAGAAACTCAAGATCACATTGGCGAGGATCGACACATAGGCCTTGTCGCCTTCCTTGTTGTCGAACAGATCCTTGAACCCCTTGCCCGGTACCAGCACCGCGGCGCTGAGGCGGCCGACGATATTCTGCGTCGCCTTGGGCCGCCAGATGCCGGCGACCGACAGGTCGAAGCCGATGTCCTTGGGGATCGAGCCTTCCATGCGCAGCGCCTGCAGGCTCGATGTGTCGGCGAACCACAGGTGGTTGAAATTGGTGCTGACGCGCACCTCGGGCGACAGGTCGAAGTCGCCGCCCAGCCCGACGAAGACGGTGCCGGGATTGTTGAAATTCGACTGCCCCTCTTCCTTCGACGAGCGCAGCGAGTTCAATATGCCGTTGCGCCCCGAGATCGCGATGACGCGCCCGCCGCCCGCGAAGGGGATCGTCTGGCGAATCCAGTAGCTGGTGTCGGCGCCTCCGAAGATCGGGTTTTCGAAGATCGCGTCGAAGCCGCCTTCGGTGTTGTTATAGGGGTTGCCGTCGCCGGTCGCATAGAGGCCCGAGAGGCGGAAGCGCATCCAGTCATGGTCGTAGCTGAGCTCGACCGCGCCGAAGCCCGAGCGGATCTTCGCCGGCTTGCTGGTGAAGAAGCTGTTCCGGTCTTCGCCGAGCGCGGCATAGAAGCTGGCGGTGACGTTGATCCGCCCGATCCGCCCGTCGGCGCTGTACCCGAGATAGACGACGTCATATTCGCGCCCGCGCAGGTCGCCGAGCAGCGCCGGACGCACCGGGAAGCCATTATGGTCGATCTGAACGTCGTTCTTTTCGCGGTTCATATTATAGGTCACGCTGACCTGGCTGGTCAGCCCGACGAACGGGAAATCCTGGCGATAGAGGTTGCCGGTGAAGATGAAATCGTCCCGCGGCGTCTGGGTGATGTCGTTGAGGCCGCTGTTCGTGTCCTTCTCCAGCCGCCAGAAGGCCGCGAGATTATATTGGAAGCGGTTGTTGTCGCGGTTGCCGAAATAGCGGATGCCGAGCTGCGAATCCTGGAACAGGAAGCCGCGGAAATCGCTCTGGAACGGCTGGATGCCGACGCGGATCGAGTGAAAGTCGTAGCGGTCGCTGTCGTTGCCGAGATGCTTGTCGATGAAGAGTTCCTGCACCCCCAGGAAGCTGTCGTAGCGGTTGCTCTTCTTCGACGGGCGCACGTCGAGCACGCGCCGTTCGGGCACGTCGACATAGTTCGCCTGATAGGCGAGCGTCAGGCGATATTCGATGTCGGGCGGCTTGAAGGCGGTCGAGCCCTTGATCAGCGCGACACCGGCGATGAAGGTCTGCGCGGCGACGAAACTGCGGTTCTTGCCGAACACGTCGAGGCTGCCCGGGCGCGAGGTGGTCTGGACGCCGACCGGGATCGGGAAGGTGCGCGGTTCGAACACCGTGTCCGAGATGAGATTGGCGACGAAGAACCAGTCGTCGCCCTTGAGGCCGAGGAATTTGGGCGTCTTGCACCGCGCTTCGCCCAGCCGCGCGCGCCGTTCCTGCTCTTCCTCGGTCGGGATGCAGAGCGCGCGGTCGCCCTTGTAGGTGTTCTGGTGATAGGGGTCGAACCATCGTTCCTTGACGACGCCGAGGCTTTCGATCAGCCGCCAGCGGTCGGGGACGGGAAGCTGGTCCTCCATGCCCGGAAAGGCCTCGGGCGGCGGCGGGCGCAAAGCGCCGATATTGTCCTGGGTCAGCCGGTCGGGCAGGTCGGGGCGATAGCCGGGGCGGCGACGGCCCTCGATAATCTGGGTGACCAGATCCTCGCTCATCATCTCCTGCCAGTTCACCGGCGGCGGCGGCGGGACGAGGTCGTCGAGCGACGGGTCGCCAGAGGGCGTTTCCTCGCTCGCGGCAGGAGGAGCATCGGGCGCAGGCTCGACCGCATCGCCCGGCGCGCCTTGCGCGGCCAGGCTGGCGATGATCGGCCAAAGGCTGCTCCCCGCGAGGCTCATCGTCTATAGCCCATCGCAGACATTCTGCTGCGCGGTGTCGAGGAAGGGCGCGAACGGGCAGGAGACGTAGCGCAGCCGCACGTTCGCCCCGCCCGCCAGATTGACGACGATGCGGTCGGCGCGGATGCCGGTCGGGGCATTGCCGATCGTGCCGGCGCGCGCGCCGCCGTTGTGGGCGCCGAGGAAGCTGGTCATATCGTCCTGGTCGATGCCGTCGCCCGACACGCCGATCGCCCCGACGAGCGTGTTGCCACGATAGATGGGGACCGAGCCGGGGAATATCTGGATGCCGTTGGCGAGCCTTTTGTGCCCCGGCGTCACGTCGGGAATCTGCGTGCATTGCTGCGGCGTGTCGGGACTCGCGCCGCCGCTGACCACGAAATTGAGATGCTGGACGACGTTCAGCGCGATGAGATCGGTCTGGAGGCCGACCGCGAAGGGGCTGAACTGTGCCGACTGTTCGACCGACAATGGACCCGGCGGGCGCGAGACCTCTCCATCAGGGAAATAGGGCCGCGACAGATTGCCGCCCGAGCGGTCGGCAAAGGCGACGGTGCCGGTGAGCGCGGCGGGATCGTTGAGGAAGGTCCGGGTGCGCTGGACATAGGCGGGAACATTGGCAACACCGGGCAACACCGGCGTCGCGAGCAATTCGGGCGCGGCATGGCTGCCCGAGAAGAAGGCGGCGGTGCGCGCCTTTTGCAGGCTGACGTCGGTGCCGAAGAGCGGCCCGTCGGGCGAGCGGACGATGCCGAGGATTTCGCCGCGCGTATCGACGAGGCTGATCGTCGCCTGCATCCGGCTGTCGAGCGGGCGGCGGATCTGCGCGCGGGAGCGGGACAGGACGGTGAAGGCTTCTTCCAGCACCGTACGGACTTCGGCGGCGGTGAGCGGCTGCGCGACCGAAGCTCCGTCGGTTCCGCCGCGGATCGGATAGCGCGGATTGCCGCTGCCGTCGGTCAGCACGAAGGCGTCGCGGTTCGAAAATTCGGCCGGAGTGCTCGCGCGAACGCCAGACGCCTCGCTGCCATAGACCGTTCCGGCGATCAGCGTGCCGTCGGTATAGCCGGTGACCCCGATCAGCGCCCCCTGGGTGCCGTTGATCGCCCCGAAATTGGTCTGCAGCGGCGACAGGCTGGCGGTGGTCGCGTCACTGAAGCGCAGCGAGGTGCCGTCGACGGTGATGCGCTCGGCGCGGATCGCCTCCGGCGCCGCATAATTTTGCGTGCTCGGCAAAGGCGATCGCCTCCTCGTCGTCATTTTCGATATCGAGGATATTGGGATCGAAGCTGTAGTCGCCGTCGCCCATCACGCCGATGCCGCCGACGACGACGCCATTCTTGTAGAGCGGGAAGCCGCCGGCGTCGGCGGCGAGGCCGAGCGGCGAGCGTTTCGGGCCGATCAGCGCCCCCGCCCCGCCGCCGGGGACGAAACGCCGCGACAGGTCCGAACAGGGAAGCTGGCTGAACTGCACCCCGAACAGCGGGCCGCTTTCGAGGCCGACGGTGGTCGGGGCGGGCGGGAAATGTTCCTGGACGATCTGGCTCGCGGTGCGGGTCGAAAAGGCGTTGCCGCCGCTCGACAGATAGGCGCCGGTGATCGCCTTGGCGATCGCCGCGGCGGCGGCGGGGATCGTCGCGCCCTGCAAGCCGACCTCGCTGCCCATCGGCGCGGGACCGCCGATGCGGTTGCGGCTGACCACCGCGGTGTCCGGGGCGCCGGTCATCTGGAACACGGCAAGGACGTTGCCGACGCGGTCGGTCACCGCGATGATCGACGGACGGCTGCGCGCGCGCGCCTCGCCCACCGCCTGCGCGATGATCTGCTGCACGTCGGCGGTGCTCAGCGATTCGGCGGCGGGCGGCGTGAAGAGGCCGCCCGTCGGCGTGGGCGTCGGGGTCGGCGTGGGCGTCGGCGCGGGAGTGGGCGTACCGCCGCCGCCCCCGCCGCCGCAGGAGGACAGGAGCAGCGCGGCAATCGCGGCGAAGGCGGTCGAGCGGAAAAGGCGGGTCGGTTTCTGCATATCGGTCGTCAGCGAAGCGCCCGGATCGCCCGCACCGCGCTGCCCAGCGAGGCCTGGAAATCGGCGGGTCTATAATTGTTCGGGTCCTTTACGGCAGCATAGGCGCGGTCGATGTCGCCGCGGATGCCCGCCGCCGCGCCGACCGTGACCCGGCCCGAGGAAACCATCGCGTTGAGCAGAGTATCGACCCCCATCACCGCCTGCTGCGACCCCGAATAGTCGGTGAAACGGTCGCTGATCGCGGTGGCCGAAATCGCATCGACAAGGGCAAAGGCATCGACGCGGGCAAAGGCGGGCGAAGCGAAGGCGGCCTTGAGCTTGCCGACGGTCGCGCCGAGCTGCGCCGCGGCGGTCTTGGCGCTTTCGCGATCCTGCGTCATCGCCCGGTGGAACGCCTGGGTCCGGGTGGCGAGTTCGGCGGCGAGATCGGACGACGCAAGCCGCGCCGCCGCCGCAAGCATGATCAGATTTTCGTCATTATAGGGCGGCATGCCCTCGGGCAGGCTGACCTGCCGCCCATCCACAATGTAGCGGCGGCCGGGATTTTCCGCGCTCGTCTTCACCGGTTTCGCCTGGTCATAGATACGGCGGTGGCAGCTGTGGCAGTCGAGGAAATAAAATTCGGGGAACATGCCCTCGGCCCCGCGCTTCGACTGGAACAGCGCGAGGCTGCGTTCGAGCGCGGTCGCCTGGCCAACCGCCCACATCTGGACATGGTCGGTGCGGGCATTCGCCGCGCCGAACTTGCGCCAGCCATAATCCTCATCCTCCTGATGATGCGCCTGGAGCGAGGAAAAGAGGTCGAGTTCGAAGCTGATCCGCGGGTGCCCCGCCGCCATGATGCGGTGGGTGACGAATTGCCCGTCGCCCGACGACCCGAAATGGCAATCGACGCAGACGCCCGCGCGCACCACCGGATCCTCGAGCTTGCGAAGACCCGCCGACAGGTTGGCGAGGTGCTTTTCGCGCATTTCACGGTCGGGATCGGCGGTGGTGCCGACCCCGGCATAATGGCTGGCGATCCAGCCGCTGCGGCGGGGCCATGGCATGATTCGCATCCGACGCCATCCTCGAGCGGCACGGTCCCGCGCTGCGCGCCGCCCGCCGCGTCGATAGCGCCCTTGGTGCTGTGACAGCCGAGGCACATGGGCGCGGTCGCGGCATCCTTCAGCCCCAGGTTGCGCGCGATGAACTGGCTGCGGCTGTTGCTGAGCACCGCCCAGGCGCGGCTGTGCGCGCCGCCGGGGGTCGAGGGTTCCTGCCATTTCATCAGCTCGTCCTGGCGGATGACGGTGCCGTCGCCCTCCATCCGGCCGTGGCACGTCGATCCGGCGCACGATGCGACGCCGGTGTAGCGGCCGCCGCCCTCGCCCTGCGAACGCGCCGGCGGCGCCGCGATGACGGCGGCGACGGCAAGCGCCACGAGGAGCAGCACAAGGGCGGCAAAGGCCGACCAAGGCCGATCGCGGCGCTCCATTCCAGCGTGCGTCGTCATCGCAGAACCCCTTTTACCCCGGCCGGACGCTTTTGCGCCTCAGCCCCGTCTACACTACCCCAAAGGCCAGCATCGCGTCGGCGACTTTCTTGAAGCCCGCGATATTGGCGCCCTTCACATAGTCGATATAGCCGCCGCCCTGGTCGCCATAGGTCAGGCAGCTCTTGTGAATGCCGACCATGATGTCCTTGAGCATCTGCTGCAGTTCACCCTCGCTCCAGCTGCGGCGCTCGCTGTTCTGGCTCATTTCGAGGCCCGAGACCGCGACACCGCCGGCATTCGCCGCCTTGCCCGGCGCGAACATGATCTTCGCATGCTTGAACGCGTGCACCCCGTCGAGGTTGGTCGGCATGTTGGCGCCTTCGCTGACCGCGATGCAGCCATTGGCGATCAGCGTCTTCGCATCCTCGCCGAGCAGTTCGTTCTGCGTCGCACAGGGCAGCGCGACGTCGCACTTCACGCCCCACGGCGTCTTGCCCGCGGTGAAGCTCGCGCCCTTGAACTCGTCGACATATTCCTCGATCCGGCCGCGGCGGTGCGTCTTGTGCGCCTTCACCCAGTCGATCTTTTCCTGGGTGATGCCGTCGGGATCGTGGATGAAGCCGCCCGAGTCGGACAGGGTGAGCACCTTGCCGCCGAGCTGGACGATCTTTTCCGCCGCATGGGTCGCGACATTGCCCGATCCCGAGATGACCGCGGTCTTGCCGACCAGATCCTGGTCCTTCACGGCCAGCATGTTCTGCAGGAAATAGACCGCGCCATAGCCCGTCGCCTCGGTGCGGATCAGCGAGCCGCCCCATTCGAGGCCCTTGCCGGTCAGAACGCCGGTGAATTCGTTGGTAATCCGCTTGTACTGGCCGAACATGAAGCCGATTTCGCGCCCGCCGACGCCGATGTCGCCCGCCGGCACGTCGATGTCGGCGCCGATATGGCGATAGAGTTCGGTCATGAAGCTCTGGCAGAAGCGCATGATCTCGCGCACGCTCTTGCCCTTGGGGTTGAAGTTCGACCCGCCCTTGCCGCCGCCCATCGGCAGGCCGGTCAGCGCATTCTTGAACGTCTGTTCGAAGGCGAGGAATTTGAGCACCGATTCGGTGACCGAGGGGTGGAAGCGGATGCCGCCCTTGTACGGGCCGATGGCATTGTTGTTCTGGACGCGCCAGCCGCGCTGGACGCGGATATTGCCGTTGTCGTCCTCCCAGCAGACGCGGAAGGAGACGACCCGGTCGGGCTCGGCGATGCGCCGCAATATCTGCTGCGCGTGATATTCTTCCTTGTCGGCGATGAAATCGAAAATGTCTTCCGACACCTCCTGGACCGCCTGGACAAACTCCGTCTGCCCCGGATTGCGCTTTTTCACGCCCTCCATGAATGTCGAAAAATCGACATGATCCGATACTGCCATGCACCCCTCCCCCTGTTGACTGGGAAAAATCGGTGCGACCCCTTACGATTTTGTCGTTGACCGACCTCGCCCTTCAAAGGCTACACCATCGTCCGGCAAAGGCAAGCCGCGAGCGCGTGCCGCGGAGATTTTTTCGCAGACGCACAAGAGGGGCAAAAATGAGCGAGAGCAACAAGATGAGCGGCGGCATGACCGGTATCAATCGCGCAGTGCTGATCGCGGCGTTCGTCCTGCTCGCGGGGGCAGTCGGCTATGCGATCTGGCGCGATTCCGCGGCGGGCGGCGCGGTTTCGACGGTCCCCGAAACCGCCGCGCCGGTCGATGCGCTCGCCGCGCTGGAGGCGCGGACCAAGGCCGAACCGGACAATGCCGAGGCCTGGAAGGCGCTGGGCGAGGCGCGATTCGACCTCGAGGATTTTCCCGGCGCGGTCGCCGCCTATGACAGGGCGGCCGCGCTGTCGCCCCGGTCCGCGGGCCTGTGGTCGGCGCTCGGCGAGGCGCGAGATCTATGCGAGCAAGGATGATCCCTTTCCCGCCGAGGCGCTTGCCGCCTTCCGGAAATCGCTCGATCTCGACGCCAAGGACCCGCGGGCGCGCTATTTCCTCGCGGTCAAGAAGGACGTCGACAAGGACCACAAGGGCGCGATCGACGACTGGTTCGCGCTGCTCGCCGACACGCCGCAAGGCGCCCCGTGGGAGGAAAATCTGCGCCGCACGATCGAAGAGGTGGGCAAGATCAACAAGATCGACGTCGCCGCGCGGCTCGCGGCGACCAAACCGCGCGCGCCGACCGCCGAGGAAATACCGGTCGCCGCACGCGCCATTCCCGGCCCGAGCCGCGCCGACATGGAGGCCGCGTCGCAACTGCCGAAGGGCCAGCAGGATGCGATGATTCAGGGCATGGTCGACGGGCTGGAGGCGAAGCTGAAGGCCAATCCGGCCGACGTCGACCGCTGGATCATGCTGATGCGCAGCCGCATGACGCTGGGCGAAACGGCGAAAGCGGCGCAGGCGCTGAAGGACGGCATCGCGGCGAATCCGGGCGCGGCGGCGCGGCTGAAGGCGCAGGCGCAGATGCTGGGCGTGCCGGGGGCTTAACGAGGACTCGCACAAAGCCACGAAGCCACAAAGATTATTTACTCCGTTTGCCCTGAGCTTGTCGAAGCCTGTCCTGAGTGCCTGCCTTGGCAGGCAGTCGAAGGGGGCCGTTCTTTCTTTCGGCGGTAAAGAAGAACGGTGCTTCGACAAGCTCAGCACGAACGGTGTTTGTGATTCCCTTTGTGGCTTCGTGGCTTTGTGCGAGCCCGAACTACCCCGCCATCAGCGCCGCATTGCCGCCCGCGGCGGTGATGTCCGTCGAGATCGACTTTTCTTCGGCGAAGCGGAACAGATAGTGCGGCCCGCCCGCCTTCGGCCCGGTGCCCGACAGGCCGCGCCCGCCGAAGGGCTGCGAGCCGACGATCGCGCCGATCTGGTTGCGGTTGACGTAGACGTTGCCTACGCCCGCGCGCGCCGCGACATGCGCCGCGACGCCGTCGATGCGGGTGTGGACGCCCAATGTCAGGCCGTAGCCCGAGGCGTTGATCGCATCGATCAGCGCGTCGAGCTCGCCGCCCTTCCACGTCGCGACATGGAGGACGGGGCCGAAAATCTCGCGCGTGAGCTCGGTGACATGGTCGAGGCGGATCAGCGCCGGGCGGACGAAATGGCCGCCGGGGGGCAGGTCGCCGCCGGCTTCGGCGAGCACGCGTCCCGCGCTACGCGCTTCGGCGACATAGGTCGCGATATTCGCCCGCGCCTCCTCGTCGATGATCGGGCCAGTGTCGGTCGCGAGCTTTGCGGGATCGCCGACGTCGAGCTCGGCCATCGCGCCCGCGACCATTTCGATCATGCCCTCGGCGACATCCTCCTGCACGCAGAGCAGGCGGAGCGCCGAGCAGCGCTGGCCCGCCGACTGGAAGGCGCTGGCGACCGCGTCGCGCGCGACCTGTTCGGGAAGCGCGGTCGAATCGACGATCATCGCATTGGCGCCGCCGGTCTCGGCAATCAGCGTCGCGATCGGGCCGTCGCGCATCGCGAGGCTGCGGTTGATGAGGCGCGCGACCTCGGTCGAGCCGGTGAAGGCGACACCGATGACGTCGGCATGGCCGGTCACCGCCGCGCCGACCGTCTCGCCGCGGCCGGGGAGATAGTGCAGCACCTCGGCCGGCACGCCGGCTTCGTGGAGCAATTCGACCGCGGCGTGGGCAATGAGCGGGGTCTGTTCGGCGGGCTTCGCCAGCACCGCATTGCCCGCCGCGAGCGCCGCCGACACCTGCCCCAGGAAGATCGCGAGCGGGAAGTTCCACGGGCTGATGCACGCGAAGATGCCCTTGCCCTCCAGCATCAGCTCGTTGCGCTCGCCCGTCGGTCCGGGAAGCGGCAGCGGGTGGGTGAAATGCGCGCGCGCCTGTCCCGCATAATAGCGGAGGAAATCGACTGCCTCGCGCACCTCGGCGACCGCGTCGGCGAGCGTCTTGCCCGCCTCGTCGATCGCGAGGCCCAGGAACAGCGCGTCGCGTTCCTCGAGCAGGTCGGCGGCGCGTTCGAGCCGTTCGGCGCGGAACGCCCCGCCGGCGAGGCTCCAGTCCTCCTGCACCTGCCGCGAGGCGGCGACGGCTTCGTCCACGGCCGCCGCGTCGGCCTCAATCACCGTGCCGATGACGGCGCCGGTCGCGGGGTTGTGGACGGGCTGGGCCGTGCCGGTCAGCGTACGGCCTGCGACGACCGGCGCCGCGACCGGGTTCGCGCGCCGCGCCTCGGCGATCGCCGCCATCAGCGCCTCTGGCACGCCGGGGTCGCCGAGGTCATAGCCGCGCGAGTTGCGGCGCTCGGGGTCGAACAGCTGAAGGCCGGTGGCGATCGTCGACGGCTTGCTCGCGATGCTCCGCGGATCGACCGCAAGCTCCTCCGCCGTCACGTCGGGGTCGGAGAATTGGTGCACGAAACTGCTGTTCGCACCATTTTCGAGCAGACGGCGGACAAGATAGGCGAGGAGGTCACGGTGGGTGCCGACCGGCGCATAGACGCGCACCGGGCGCGGCGGCGGGAAGAGACCGACGATCGCGTCATGCGCGCCCTCGCCCATGCCGTGCAATCGCTGCAACTCGTAATCGGCGCCCGCGAACAGCTCGGCGATGAAGGCGAGAGTCATCGCATTATGGCTGGCGAAGGCGGGGAAGATCGCATCCTGTGCGTCGCGCAAGATCTGCGCGCAGTGCATGTAATTGAGGTCGGTATGATTCTTCGCGGTGAAGACTGGGAAGTCGGCGAGACCCATGGTCTGCGCGCGCTTGATCTCGGTGTCCCAGTACGCGCCCTTCACCAGCCGCATCGACAGCTTGACGCCGCGCGCCCGCGCCTTGGCGGCGACCCAGCGGATCACCTCGGGCGCGCGCTTCTGATAGGCCTGGATCACGATGCCGAGCCCGGTCCAGCCGTCGGCGATCCCCGCGTCGATCAGTGCGGCATAGACGTCCATATGCGGTTCGAGCCGGTCGCTTTCCTCGGCGTCGATCATCAGCGGGATGTTCACCGTACGCGCGGCGCGCGCGAGTTCGATGACGCGCGGGATCAGTTCCTCGCGCACGCGCCGCCCTTGCAGATATTCGTAGCGCGGGTGGAGCGCCGACAGCTTGATCGAGATGCCGTGGTTGGCGTGCGGGTCGCCTGGCTTCGCGTTCTTGCCGATGCGCGCGATGGCACCCGCATAGCTGTCGTAATAGCGCCGTGCGTCCCCCGCGGTGCGCGCTGCCTCGCCGAGCATGTCGAAGCTCGCGAGTTCCGACTTCTCCTTGTCGGCACGCCTGACCGCGGCGTCGATCGTCTCGCCCATCACGAATTGCTGGCCGAGCATCTTCATCGCCGCGAGCGAGGCCTGGCGGATCACCGGCTCGCCCGAACGGCGGATCATCGACTTGAGCAGCGCGAGCGGGTTCGCCCTGCTGCCCATGGCATCCAGCATCAGCGTCGCCGAGCCGAGCGACAGCCCGCGCGCCGACAGCGCGACGATCAGCGGGCTGTCCTCATCCTCGCCCTCGTTCCAGCGCCGCCCGGCGATCTTGTCGCGGATCAGCGCATTGGCGGTCGCGCTGTCGGGAACGCGCAGCAGCGCCTCGGCAAGGCACATCAGCACGACGCCTTCCTCGGTCGAGAGCCGGTAGCGGTTCATCAGCTGCGCGACGAGCGTCTCGCGTTCGCCCTCGGCCTTCGCCTTGCGGATCAGCGCGAGCCCGCGCGCGGTGGTCGCCTCGACACTGGCGGGCGAGCGCGCAAGCTCGGCGCGCAGATCGGCGACGATATCGGCTTCGGGACGGCGGGCGAGGGCGCGGATGGCGGCGCGGTCGGTGGGCTGAGTCATGGGCCCTCCATAGCAGAATCCGCAAAGTCGATCCGCCTTCATTTACTCCCAGTCATATATGTTTTGACCAAAGATTATCATGATCCTAGTCTGAACATATGAAAAATCTGTCTTCCATGGTTGATCTGGACGAGTTTGATCGCAAGATTCTGAGCATATTGGGGCGCGACGGGCGGATCACCTATACCGATCTCGCGGCGCAGGTCGGGCTGTCGAAGACGCCGTGCCAGCAGCGCGTGAAGCGGCTGGTCGAGAGCGGGCTGATCACCGGCTTTCGCGCGATCGTCGATCCGGCCAAGGTCGGGCTCGACCATGTCGCCTTCACCGAAGTCAAATTGTCCGACACCCGCGAGGAGGCGCTGCGCCGGTTCAACCAGGCGGTGCGGCAAATCCCCGAGGTCGAGGAATGCCATATGATCGCGAGCAGCTTCGACTATCTGCTCAAGGTGCGCACCCCCGACATCCGCCGCTATCGCATCGTGCTCGGCGAGAAGATTTCGAGCCTGCCGCACGTCGCGAGCACCTCGACCTTCGTCGCGATGGAGACGATATTGGAGTCGGCGCGTTAGAATAGTTCACGCCAAGGCGCGAAGATAAACCAACCCCCGTTCGTGCTGAGCTTGTCGAAGCACCGTCCTTCTTGCAGCGCCAAAGAAAAGAACGGCCCCCTTCGGCTGCCTGCCAAGGCAGGCGCTCAGGACAGGCTTCGGCAGGCTCAGAGCGAACGGATTTGGGGATTTCTTCGCGTCTTCGCGTGAAACAAACCGGCGCGCCGCCAGGATCAGAGCGCCTCGCGCACGAAATCGACCGACCGGCCCGCATCATCGAGCCGTGCCGCACCGAGCAGGCGGTTCCAGTAGGTCTCCGACCCGTCCGCCAGCCGCCATTCGTGCAGGCGCCGCGTGAACAACTGGAGGTCATGCTCCTCGCTGATCCCGATCGCGCCATGCATCGCATGGGCGGTCGCGGCGACGCGTGCCGCCGCCTTGCTCGCGACCGACTTGGCGGTGGCGGCGGCGGCAAGGGACGGCGGGAAACCGCCCGCGCAGCCGAGCTGCGACGCGATGCGCGCCGCGACCATTTCCTCGGCCATCACCGCCATCTGCTGCTGCAAGGCCTGCTGGCGCCCGATCGGCTTGCCGAACTGGACGCGCTCATTGGCATAGGTTGCGGTCATCTCGGTCAGCCGCCCGGCCGCGCCGGCGATCAGCGCCGCGCGCAGGATCGCCGCGATACCGCGCAAGCCTCCCTCGGGGGCGGAGGCGACCGGCGTTCCAGGCGCGCCGACGTCGAACCGCGCGGCAAGGCTGGCGGGCACGCCCGTCGATACGCCGGATGCTTCGACGAGGTGGAGCGCGCCCTCCGCTTCGACCAGCACATGCGCCGCGACCCGTCCGCACGGTACGACAACCGCGGCCCCCGCGGCGACCGCCAGCGCGATCGGACCTTCGGGCAGGCCGGTCAGCAGCGCGCGCGCGATCATCGTCTCGCCCACGGGCAGCGGCACTGCATGGCGGCCGAGCGCCATCCACAGCGGGTGGACCTCCGCCAGCGGCAGCCCCGCGCCACCACGATCCTCGGGGACCAGCGCGTCGAGGAAACCCGATTCGGCGAAGGCGCCCCACATCGCGTCGATGCGGCCGCCATGTTCGATCGCGCGAACCGCGGCGGGCGTGGCCACATCCTCGAGCATCCGCTCGAACGGTTCGAGAAATTCACTCATCAGCGCAGCCCCATTCCGCGGGCGATGATGCCGCGGAGCACCTCGCGCGTGCCGCCGCGCAGCGAGAAGCTGGGCGCGACATGCGTGACGAACATCAAGGTGCGGTAGAGTTCGGCATCGACCGCCTCGCCCGGGTGCGCGGCGAGATCGTCGCCGATCGCGACCGGCAATTCCTGTTCGAAAGCGGTACCGAGATCCTTGACCAGCGACGCCTCGGTCACCGGGCTTTCGCCGAGCGCCAGCCGCGCAGTGCAGGCGATCGACATGGCGCGCAGCGTCCCGAGCCGCGCGGTGAAATCACCGACCAGCGCCAAGGTCGCCGGATCGGCGCGGCCTACTTTACGCAGATGCGCGATCCAGGCGTCGAGCAGCACGACGCTCGAATAGATGCGCTCGGGCCCGCTGCGCTCGAAGGCGAGTTCGGCGGTGACCTGTTTCCACCCCTCGCCCTCGTTCCCGATCAGGGCATCCTCGGGCAGATCGACATTGTCGAAAAAAACCTCGGCGAAATGCGCATCGCCCACAAGGTCGGTGATCGGGCGGACGGTGACGCCCGGCGCCTTCAGGTCGATGATCAGCTGCGACAGGTCGGCGTGGCGATCCTCGCTGGTGCCCGAGGTGCGGACGAGCGCGATCATATAATCGCCGTGCATCGCGTTGGTGGTCCAGATCTTCTGCCCGTTGACGCGCCAGCCGCTCGCCGTCCGCTCGGCGCGGGTGCGCACGCTCGCAAGGTCGGAGCCCGACCCCGGCTCGCTCATCCCGATGCAGAAGACAAGCTCGCCGCGGCAGATGCGCGGGATATAATATTCGCGCTGCGCCTCGCTGCCGTAATTCAGGATCAGCGGCGCGCTCTGGCGGTCGGCGATCCAGTGCGCCGCGACCGGCGCGCCCGCCGAGAGCAGTTCCTCGACGACGACGAAGCGCGCGAAGGGGCCGCGTTCGCCGCCGCCATATTTCCGGGGCAAGGTGAGACCGAGGAAGCCGGCTTCGCCGAGCCGCCGGCTGAACGCAGGATCGAAACCCGACCAGGAGCGCGCGCGGACATCGGCGGATGCGGCGCCGGCCGCTTCATCGGCGAGCGCGCGGATCGCCGGCCGCAGCGCCTCGTCCGCGGCGGGCAGGCTGGCGAGGGTGAGCGTATCGAACACCGGCATCCTTCCGTCTTTTGTCGTTGCAAAGCCGCCTATTGCCCACGCAGCGATGCCACAAGCCGTTTTTCGGATATCACCGCCGCTCGTATCGGATATTGACCGGGGCGGCGTAAGGCGGCAAAGGCCGCAACCAGTGCGCGGGTGTAGCTCAATGGCAGAGCAGAAGCTTCCCAAGCTTACGACGAGGGTTCGATTCCCTTCACCCGCTCCATTTCCCTGTCCGCCGACGCTCGCATACGTCTGGACACCCCCAGAAAACCACGGTATTTAGGCGGCTATCAGGCCGCAAGCGTTCACCGGCGTTCGCGTTCAATCGCAAGCCGGTGGGGGTATCTTTGGGGGGTATTTGCAAAGCGGCCATTTCGATACCCCCGCGCTTGGGGGTATCGTCCCCGGAAAGGCAGGCAATCCCGTGGCTTTGACCGACATAGCTATCCGCAACGCGAAGCGCGGCGCGAAGCCGACCAAGCTGGCGGACGGGGGCGGGATGTTCCTGCTTGTCACTCCGGCAGGGGGCAAGCTGTGGCGGCTCAAATACCGGATCGACGGGCGCGAGAAAACGCTGGCGATCGGAAGCTATCCCGAGATCGGGCTTGGCGAGGCGCGCAGGCGGCGCGAGGAGGCGCGCGAACTGATCGCCCTTGGCAAAGACCCCTCGCGCGAAAAGCAGCGCGCGAAGATACGCGCGCGGGCGGAGGCAGCCGATACGTTCGCCGCAATCTGCGACGAATATTGCGCCAAGCGCCGGAAGGACGGGGCAAAGGGCTGGGCACCCGCGACGGCAACGCGCAGCGAATATCTGCTTTCGCTGGTTTCCGGGTCCATCGGCAAACTGCCCATAGGCGAGATCGAACCCGCCGACGTGCTGGCCGCGATTCGCCGTATCGAAGGCAAGGGCAAGCTGGAAAGCGCGCGGCGTAGCCTGCAACTGGCGGGCGCGGTGTTCCGCTATGCGGTAGCGACGGCACGGCTGGCGTCGGACCCGACGCGCGATTTGCGCGGGGCGCTGACCGCGCCGACGGTGACGCATTACGGGGCCATCACCGACGTCAAGGGGGTGGGCGAATTGCTGCGCGCGATCGACGATTATGATGGCAGCGGCGTGACCAGACTTGCGCTCCAGCTCGCGCCGCATGTCTTTGTTCGCCCCGGCGAACTGCGACATGCAGACTGGAGCGAGATCGATCTGGACGGCGCAATCTGGTCTATCCCGGCCGGACGCACAAAAATGCGCAAGTCGCACCTTGTCCCATTGTCGCGGCAGGCGGTGGCGCTGTTCCGCGAAATCCACGAGGCGACCGGGGCGACGGGCTATGTCTTTCCATCGGTGCGGACCCGGACCCGGCCGATGAGCGAAAACACGCTCAACGCGGCATTGCGTCGGCTGGGCTACAGCACCGATGAAATGACCGCGCACGGCTTCCGGGCGATGGCGTCCACCTTGCTCAACGAAAGCGGCAAGTGGCACCCCGACGCGATCGAGCGCGCTCTGGCGCACGGCGATAGCGACAAGGTGCGCGCGGCCTATCATCGCGGCGCGCATTGGGAGGAGCGGGTCGCGATGGCGCAATGGTGGAGCGACCATCTGGATATGTTGCGCAAGGGGGCAGATATTGTGCCTCTACGCGCATGACTCGGGCCAGTAATTGATCGCTTGCGTTCGCGGGTGACCGCAGAATAATCTTCGTCGATGGAAGAAGAATGGCTTGCGGCCCGAGATGCGCTTGCTTTTTTGCAGCGCGTAGCGCCTCTCACCGATCAACGGCGGACGATTTGCGCGCGGGCGCACGCCGGACTGATTCAGGCGCGGGCCGAGACGTTGATCTTGCCAAGCGGAAAGCATTCGAACGCCAATATCGGTGAAGATTTCTGGTGGGCCGAAGGGGGCGCTGCACTCAATCAGAATTGGACGACGGGCGATTTCAGCACCTGGATCAACCAGAAATTTCAGGTGAAAGCCTTTGGCGTCTCGTTTCTGGCGGACGACATTTACGCTGTCGTGCCGGGCAGCGGGGTGAAGGCGGGGCGCTGGATCGACTGCGCGGACGCCGTCGAGCATGTAGCGGACGCAGCGGCTGTCTCGACCGATCAGGCGCTTGCCGCGATCATCCATTGCTGCGCGAACAGGCTTATCGAGTCATGGTGCCGGGCGTTGAATTGCCAATATCCCGACAGTTACGACCCAGACGATGAGATTGAAGATGGGGTGATGCCCACCTGGTTCTGGATGACCAGCGCCCGCCACCCGGATGCTATTCTCAACTGGCGATCGGGCAATTTTGCCGGGCCGGGAGAAACGGAGGGGGGCTATTGCCAGGCGCAGGCAAAAGGGGTGTCCTTTGCCCGTGCGAGTCTGTCCGACGCCATAGAATATGCGACACGAAACAAGACGATATCTGTCGCCCCGTCGCCGGAAACGTCCGACGCCAGCAAAGCGCCATTGTCGAACGCGGACCTGGAAAAATGGTGGAACAAGCGCGCAAACGTGCGCGATGGCCTCTCGCAGGACGATTTACTGATCCTCGTTCGCGCGGATTTTCCAGACAATCATATTTCGCGGGACCGCATTCGTGTTTTGACCGGCGAGCGTAAGCGCGGTCCCAAGCCATAACGCGGTAAAATGGCCGCCGAATAGCCGCCGAACTTTCCGCGAAATTCGGCACCCACGACATTCCCTGCATTCGCTGGAACGCCAGCGTTCAATGCAGGAGCATCGCAATGGACCGTCTCGCCTATTCCATCAATGAAGCCGCCCGCGTGCTGAGCATGGGGCGCACGTCGATCTACGCCATGATCGCCGACGGGCGTCTCGAAGCGTTCAAGCTCGGTCGCCGCACGCTGATCCGCGCGGAATCGATCCGCAAGCTGGTGTCGGGCAAGGCGTAACGCCATGTCCGCACGGCGGATCAATCCGCGCCTGATCAAAATCCACCGCGCCTACAGTGCGGACGAAGCGGCCCGCGCGCTCGGTGTCCACAAGAACAGCGTGCGCGGCTGGATCAAGAAAGGCCTGCCTGTCGTCGAGGGTGGTCGGCCGGTGCTGATCCTGGGGCATGAGCTGCGCGCCTTTCTGGAACGTCGGCGCAAGGCCGGGAAGCGTCCTTGCTCGCCCGGCACGATCTATTGTCTGAAGTGCCGTGAGCCGCGCCGCCCCGCGCTCGGCATGGTCGAATATGTCGCCCGCAATGCCGCGACGGGCGACCTGACGGCGCTTTGCGAGACGTGCGGGACCATGATGTTCCGCCGCGCCCGCCGCAGCGACGTTGCCGCGATCATGCCCGCAACCGACGTCCAAATCAGGGAAGCGGGCGCACGCCTAATAGAGCGGGCTTCACCTTCCCTATATTGTGACAATCGAAAGGACTGAGCCGACATGGCAAAGCACAATGGCGCGAACGCCCGGATCAAGCACGAATATTTCGCCTATTTGAAAGAAGCGCAGCGTCGCGACGAAGCGTCGATCGATGCCGTTGCCAAGGCGCTGTCGCGCTTTGAGGACGTGAACGGGCACAAGGACTTCAAAAATTTCCACCGCGCGCAGGCGGTCGCGTTCAAGCGCAAGCTGGACGAGACGGTCGCCGTTCGCACCGGCAAGCCGCTGAGCCGCGCGACGGTGCATAGCACCCTGTCGGCGCTGCGCGCGTTCTTCGTCTGGCTTGCGGGGCAACCGGGCTACAAGTCGAAGTTGCGCTATTCGGACGCCGACTATTTCAACCTCCCGGAGAAGGATGCGCGGGTCGCCAAGGCGACGCGCATCAAGCCGTTCCCGTCGCTGGATCAAATCCACCATGTCCTGTCGGCGATGCCGACCGGCAGCGACATTGAACTGCGCAATCGTGCGTTGATCGCCTTCGCTATACTGACCGGCGCACGCGATGGCGCGCTGGCGTCCTTCAAGCTGAAGCACGTCGATCTAACTGAAGGCCGGGTCGATCAGGACGCCCGCGACGTTCGCACCAAGGGCAGCAAGACCTTTTCGACATGGTTCTTTCCGGTCGGTGGCGAGGCGCTGGCGATCGTCGAGCATTGGTGCGGCTATCTGCGCAGCGAGTTGTTCTGGGGCGACGACGATCCGCTGTTCCCAGCCACCCAAATCGGGCTAGGCGAGGCGGGCGGTTTCCAGCCGACCGGGCTTCGGCGTGATGGCTGGGCGAGCGCCGGACCGATCCGCGATATTTTCCGCAATGCCTTCGAGGCGGCCGGACTACCCTATTTCAACCCGCATTCGTTCCGCGATACGCTGGTCCAACTCGGCGAGCAGCGGTGCGCGACGCCCGAACAATTCAAGGCATGGTCGCAGAATCTGGGCCACGAACGGGTGATGACGACGCTGACGAGCTACGGCAATGTCGCCGCGCACCGGCAAGCCGCGTTGATGCGGGGCATGGATGTCACGCGTGGCGTGGCGACCATCGATCCGGCAACGGTGGCGCAGGCCATCGCCGCATTGCAGAAGCTGGCAGGATAGTCTGGACGATCGCCCCGGCCATGCGCTAAAGGACGCGCACACCGACAAGCGATGAAGCGCGGGCGCTTTGCCCGGCGCCTTTGCCTGTCGGAGTCACCCCAATGAACATCACCCCGCTTAAAGCTGTCCGCATCATGGCGGAGTATGCAAGCGACGGCATCTGGCATGTCCCCTTCCTCCCGCGCGAAGCACTGGACGGGTTTCGTATCAGCCCCGGCCTTTATGCCCGCCTGCAACGCTGGGTGGAGCGATACGCCGAGATTGAGCGCGCCGAAGGTGGGAGCGGGGACCGCACGCATCCGGGCTGGCCGGACTTCGACCGCGAAGGCTATGCCATCGCTTTTGCGGTCAAGGCCGAGTTGCCGGGCTGGCGGGTGTTCTACTCCGACGACGGCCTGCTATTGGACAAGGCCCTGTGCGGGTCTGGGATTCGGCTGGTATACCCCGTCGAAATTCCTGACCATCTTAATTGACCAGACGCGCTGCCGAACCCGGCGGGCAAGCGAAACCGGGCTTGGCACGGTCACGCGCGACGAGGATTTGAACGTAACGCCAGCCTGAGGTTTCATTCGTCATCCGCCGAATGTCTTGCATTCCGACGATCATGCCTTATCATTTCGCCATGCTTTCCGGTGCGACCTTTGCCAACCCTGCTGCCTTCGGGCTGTACGCACATATCGCCCGTCCGGCCGGAAGCGGACGCCCGAGACGCTGACGCAATTTTGCGTGCGCGGCCTTGGCCGAGAGGTTAGGCACCGGGCTTCCATCCCGTCTACAGGAGTTCGATTCTCCTAGGCCGCTCCAGCGCCTCCGTCGCCCAACTGGATAGGGCAAGAGGTTTCTACCCTCTACGGTGCAGGTTCGAGTCCTGCCGGGGGCACCACCAATATGGCGGCAGCGCGCCGATTTGGCGGCTAATCTCTTGGCGACAAGCCACACGCGCTGCTAAGCCCGCGCGACCAAGCGGGGAGTCTGGAATGCCGAGTTTGACATGGTTGACGCGCGACGAGGATTTGAAGCGCGCGGCGGCGGTTCCCTATCGCTTGCTGGAGGCCGACCCGGCGCTGTCGCACGGCGATCCGGCGACCGGAAACATGCTGATCCAGGGCGACAATCTGGACGCGCTGAAGGCGCTGCTACCCTATTACAAGGGGCGGGTGAAGTGCATCTATATCGATCCGCCTTACAACACGCGCTCGGCGTTCGAGCATTATGACGACAATCTGGAGCACAGCCAGTGGTTGGCGATGATCTATCCTCGGCTGGAACTGCTGCGCGACCTGCTTGCCGAAGATGGCAGTATCTGGGTGTCGATCGACGATAATGAAGGCCACTATCTAAAGGTGGTGATGGACGAGGTTTTTGGACGTAAAAATTTCGTGGCGACGAATCTTTGGCAAAAAAGGTATTCAAGAGAAAACAGGGAAGCAATTGGCGACTCGCATGAGTTCTTGCTTGTTTACAGCTTGGCGCCCGATCGCTTTAAGAATGGACGTAACCTTCTTCCTCTCGGACAGAAGCAGCGCGCAGTGTATCGCAATCCCGACGACGATGAGCGCGGACCATGGCAATCGGTGTCACTGCTGGCGCAAGGCTTCCGGCCAAATCAGATGTATGAGATCACTGCTCCTAATGGAAGGGTGCATGTCCCACCGGCCGGAAACTGTTGGAAGGTAATTCAGTCGGAATATGACAAGCTGATCGCGGACAACAGAGTTTACTTTGGACGTGATGGTAATGGTGTTCCTCGCCGAAAAGAATTTCTTTCCAAGGCGAAAGGGCTTGTCCCTTGGACTTGGTGGCCGCATGAGGAAGTCGGCCATACGGGCGAAGCGAAGAACGAGGTTAATGCACTTTTCGGAGCAGAAACGAGCTTTGGAACGCCGAAGCCCGAGCGACTTATTGAGAGAGTGTTACATATCGCAACCAACCCCGGTGAACTTGTGCTGGACAGCTTTCTTGGTTCTGGGACGACGGCGGCTGTCGCCCACAAAATGGGCCGCCAATGGATCGGCGTCGAAATGGGCGACCATGCCGTCACTCATTGTGCGCCGCGCCTCACAAAAGTGATCGATGGCGAACAGGGTGGCATTTCCCAAGCCGTCAATTGGCAGGGCGGCGGCGGTTTCAACTTTTACCGTCTCGGCGAACCGGTGTTCGACGAGGACGGGCGCATCCGGCCGGGGATCAAATTTGCGGCGCTCGCGGCGCATATCTGGTTTTCTGAAACCGGCTTCCCTTATCAGGGCACGGCGGATCGACCATTTCTCGGTAGCCACGGCACGCGCGGCTTTGCCTTGCTCTACAACGGCATCTTGGGAGACAAGCGCATGTCGGGCGGCAATGTGCTGACCAATGCCTTGCTCGCGTCGATCCGCGCGGCCGCCGGGCACGACGGGCCGCTGACGATCTACGGCGAGGCGAGCCGGATCGGCGATGCGCGGCTGAAGGCCGAAGGCGTGACGTTCAAACAGACTCCCTATGATGTGAAGGCGCGCTGAGATGGAGCTGAAACGCTATCAGACCCGCGCGCTCGACGCCCTTCGCACCTTCCTGAGCGCGGCGAAGGTGAAGCCGCCCGCGCAGGCCTATGCCGACGCCATCGCGGGGGCGGAACTCGGCAGCTATGCACGCGGCGGCTATACGCCGGTCGAGGGGCTGGAGGCGGTGCCCTATTGCTGCCTTCGCCTGCCGACGGGCGGCGGCAAGACCTTGCTGGCGAGCCATGCCATCAAGGTCGCGGCCGATGCCTATATGGACCGCGCGCGCGTTCCGGTGATCTGGCTGGTGCCGTCGAGCGCGATTCAGGCGCAGACGCTCGACGCGCTCAAACAGCCGCGCCATCCCTACCGCGTCGCGCTGGAGGAGGCGTTCGACGGTGCGGTTGCGGTGTTCGATATCAGCGAGCGGCGGCAAATCCGGCCGCAGGATTTTCTGGACAAGACCGTCGTGATCGTCGCGACCTATCAGGCATTTCGCGTCGAGGACACGTCGAACCGCAACGTCTATGCCGACGACGAGAATCTGGAGGATCATTTCCGCGACGCGCGCCGGGGCGAGGGGCTGGACGTCGTGAACGACGGGCCGCGCCGGGGCGAGATCGCGCTGTCTTTCGCCAATGTGTTGCACCGCCAGCGCCCGCTGATGATCCTGGACGAAGCGCACAACTTCATGACCGGCCTGTCGGGCGGGACCAAGGCCCGGCTCAATCCGTCGGCGATCGTCGAGCTGACGGCGACGCCCAAACCGCGCTCCAATGTCATCGCCGTTGCGACCGCGATGGAATTGAAGGCGGAGGACATGATCAAGATGCCGGTGCATCTGTCGCAGCATGGAAGCTGGCAGCAAGCCGTTTCCCATGCGGTGCAGAATCGCGCATGGCTGGCGCGGATCGCGGCGAACGATCCGGCCGGGATTCGCCCGATCGCGCTCTATCAGGCGATGCCCGCCGCCGAAGGCAATGAAGCGACGGTCGAGGTGTTGAAAGCGCATCTGATCGAACAGGAGCGCATTCCCGAAGAAGCAATCGTTGTTGCGACGGGCGACCAGCGCGGGCTGGATGGCGTCAGCCTGTTCGATCCGGCGTGCAGGATCGAGCATGTCATCACGGTGCAGGCGCTGAAGGAAGGCTGGGACTGCTCCTATGCCTATGTCTTTTGCTCGCTTGCCAGCATCCGGTCATCGGGCGCGGTTGAGCAGTTGCTGGGCCGGGTGCTGCGCATGCCCTTTGCGACGCGCCGCGCGTCCGAAGAATTGAACCGCGCCTATGCCCATGTGTCCGAAACGACGTTCGCGGCGGCGGCGAACGGATTGATGGATCGGCTGACCGAAATGGGGTTCGACGAGCGCAGCGCGCGCGAGGCGATACTGGAAATGCCGCCTTCGTTCGATCTGGAGGGCGGCGATATGGGGCCGCTCTATCGCGTGCCCGAACCAGTGAAGCTGACCGTGAACGAGCGGCCGGACACGAGCGACTGGAGCGTAGCGGCGCGGCAGGCGCTGCGCATGGCCGACGACGGCGCAGGCAAGGTGCTCGCCGTGATCGACGCCCATGCCAGCGACGAGGTGAAGCGCGAGATCGGCAAGGCGATGGAAGCGATTGCGCCCGGTGCGGCCGAAGCGGTCGAGCGCAACATCGTGCAGACCGAAGCGGCGAAGTCGCCCGCCGCGCGCGGTGTTCCGTTCGCGGTGCCGCAACTCGAAATCGAGGTGCAGGGCGAGCTTGATCTGGCCTATCCCGAATCCTTCGTCGATCTGGCGGGCTGGGATTTGCTGGCGCATGGCGCGGACCTGCCCGGCTTCAGCATGACTGAGCAACCCGATAGCTATGAATTTGATATTCGGGGCGACCGGCTGGTCTACAGCCATATGGCAACGACGCTGGAGCTTGCGCTCGACGGCGCGACCAATTGGGACGAAGCGGCGCTGGCGCGCTTTCTGGACCGCCAGACGCGGCAGGCGCATACCGGCCAGGCGACCTATCTGGAATATTGCCGCCGCGTCGTGGTCGAACTGGTACAGGATCAGGGCATGGCCTTGGCGGCGTTGGTGCGCGGCAAATATGCGCTGAAGCGTGCCGTGCTGGCGCGCGTCGCCGAATTGCGGAAACTGACCGCCCAACAGGGCGTGCAGCTCTTTCTGGATGGCGTGGGCGTTCCAGCCAACCCCGCCGGGGCGCTGCACCATTTCGATCCGAACCGCTATGACGCGCGCAATCCGTATCAAGGCGGCTTCCGGTTCAAGAAACATTATTATGCCGCGATCGGCGACCTCAAATCGCAGGGCGAGGAATTTGAGTGCGCGCAGGCGATCGACCGGCTCGACGCGGTGAAGCATTGGGTGCGCAACGTCGATCGTACCTATGGAGCCTATCGCCTGCCAACGTCGGGCAATTTCTTCTATCCCGATTTCGTTGCCGAGCTGAACGACGGGCGGCAGTTGATCGTAGAATATAAGGGGCCGACGGACCCCGACGCGGCCGAAAAGAACAATATCGGGCTGAAGGCCGAAGAGATGAGCGGCGGCAGACTGCTATTCCTGATGGCGGTCAAGCGCGATGCCGACGGCCGGGGCGTGACTGAACAGATTTTGCACAAGATTGAGGTGGGGGGATAGGCCCGATGCCCCCTTCCCCGTCCGCTGCAACCATCATCCGGGGCCCCTGATTCATGTCCAGTCAGCGATTTTGGGGGTATAATTGGGGGTATTTTGAAAGCCGCATTCGCATAAAGCGCCATATACATGGCATTGTGCCAATCTTTTTGATTCCCTTCACCGCTCCACCGATACAGTAGGTGCGACCCTGCTGTTTGCCGGACCGGCTTGGTCACCCCTCCCGCACCGACACCGACTGGCCGACCAGTTCGATCTCGCCATAGGCGGTGAGGAAGGCGATGTCCGCCGCGTCGCGGCCGACGCAGATGCGCGCCATCGCGTCGCCGCGCGCCATGCCCGTCGCGTCGACCGGATGCCAGTCGCCCGCCAGATAGACTTCGGCGACCGCGTGGAAATCCTGCGGTTCGACGCCGAGCGCATAGACGCTGGCCATGCGCGCGGGGATATGCGCGGCGCGGGAAAGCGCGATCATCACATGCGCATAGTCGCGGCACACGCCGCGCCGCTCGACGAAGCTGTCGAGCGCGCTCGTTTCCGCATCGCTGCTGCCCGCGACGTAGGTAAAGCGGCTTTCGATCCAGTCGCGCATGCGCGCGATCTTCGCCCCGCCCTCATCCTCGCCGAAGCGCCGCTCGACAAAGGCGTGAAACTTGTTCGACGGGCAATAGCGCGATTCGTTGAGATAGGGCACCGCTTCGGCCAGCAGCCGGTGCAGCGGCATCGCGGCGAGGCTGGCGAGATCGACGGCGGGACGGTCGATCGCGACGCTCGCGCGATAGGCGACCCGCAGATGCCCTTCGTCGCGCAGCCAGATCGGTTCGCAAATCCCGCTCTGCGTCGGCACGCGCGCCAGATGACCGGGCTTGCCGAGGTCGAGCGACGCGTCGAGCACGCGCTGGCCATGGCCGTCGGCGGCCTCGATCTGGAGCATCAGGTCGGCCGGTTCGGGCAGCCGGTAGTTTAGGGAAGCGGAAATTTCGAGTTTCATCTATCGCCAACGCGCGAGGGGAGGATCGGTGCCGCTAGGCGCAGTCGCGCCAAAGGGCAAGCCGTGCTTCCCCGCCGCCAGCCATAGGATGTTTTGTGACCGCTTCGCGTACCATCCCCTTCATCGTCGCGACCATCTTCATCGACGCGATCGGATTCGGCATCATCATGCCGGTGCTGCCCGATCTGGTGATGGAGATCGGCCGCACCGACCTGGCGAGCGCGATGGGCATCGCCACCGCGATCGGACAGGTGATGGCGGTCGCGACCTTCGTCGCCTCGCCCGTGCTCGGCAATCTGTCGGACCGGTTCGGGCGGCGGCGCGTTCTGCTGCTCTCGCTCGCGGGGCTCACCGCCGACTATGTGCTGCTGACCATCGTCCACACCCTGCCCTGGCTGTTCATCGCCCGCGCGCTGTCGGGCATTTTCGGCGGCAGTTTTGCGGCGGCGCAGGCGGCAATCGCCGATGTGACCGCACCGCAGGAGCGCGCCCGCAATTTCGGCTTCGTCGGCGCGGCGTTCGGCGTCGGTTTCATCGTCGAGCCGGCGATCGGCGGATTCCTGGGCGAGATTGGCCCGCGCGCGCCCTTCGTCGCGGCGGCCGCGCTCGCGGCGGCGAACATGCTCTATGGCTTCTTCATCTTTCCCGAAACGCTGGCGGCCGAACGGCGCCGCGCCTTCGACTGGCGCCGCGCCAATCCGCTCGGCGCATGGCAGACGATGCGCGGCCTGCCCGGCATGGGCGGGGTCGCGGCGGTGCTGGTGCTGTGGCAGATCGCCAGCCTGGTCTATCCGATGACATGGAGCTTTTACTGCATCGCGCAGCTCGGCTGGTCGCCGAGGATGATCGGTGCCAGCCTCGCCGCGGTCGGGGTGGCGATTGCGCTCGGTCAGGCGCTGGTCGTCGGGCCGATGGTCAAGCGCTTTGGCGAGCGCGACGCGGCGACGATCGGCATCGCCGTCGCGGTCGCGGTCTATGTCGGCTATGCCTTTGTCGACACGACGCTCGGCGCCTTCCTGCTGCTGATCCCGGTCGCGCTGCAGGCGCCGGTGCAGCCGTCGCTGATGGCGCTGATGTCGCGGCGCGCGACCCCCGAGACGCAGGGCGAGGTGCAGGGCATCTCGGCGATGGCGATGGGGCTGGGCCAGATCGGCGCGCCCGGCCTGCTGATCGGCACGATGGCCTGGTTCACCGGCCGCGGGGCGCCGGTGCATTTCCCGGGCGCCGCCTTCCTCGTCGCCGCGCTGTTCGGGCTGCTGGCGATCGCGATGCTGCGCCGACTGCCGCGCGCCACGCGGACGAGCGAGGCCGGTCAGATGCCGCCGTCGGTCACCGCATAGCCCGCTGCCTCGAGCCTTGCGGTCACTTGTTCGACACAGGCCGCGACGCTGTCGGCATCGGTCGAACGGATGACGAAATTGGCGCCGACCTTGCCGTCGCGGAAAAAGGGATAGCTGCCGATCGCGACCCCCGCATGGTCCTTTTCGCCCTGGCGGAGCAGGTCGGCGACCTCGCTTTCGGGCGCCCAGGCGCCGATCGTATGCGCGACGAGCGGTGCGCCGCCCTCGAGCTCGCCGGTCAGCGCGTCGAGCATCCCTGCGGTGATGTGCGGCACGCCCGCCATCACGAACAGATTGCCGATGCGGATGCCCGGCGCCCCCGACATGCGGTTGGGGATCAGTTCGGCGCCGTCGGGGGTGCGCGCCATGCGCAGCCGCGCCTCGGTCAGTTCGCCGCCGCGCGCGGTGTAATAGCGTTCGAGGATCGCGCGCGCTTGCGGGTGGACGATCACCCCGACTCCCAGCGCCTTCGCCACGGCGTCCACCGTGATGTCGTCGTGCGTCGGGCCGATGCCGCCGGTGGTGAAGACATAGTCGTAGCGCGCGCGGACCGCGTTCAGCGCGTCGACGATCTCCTGCTCGACATCGGGGACGATCCGCACTTCGCGCAGGCGAATCCCCTGCACGTCGAGCCAGGTCGCGATCTGCGCGACATTCTTGTCCTGCGTGCGGCCCGACAGGATTTCATCGCCGATCACCAGCACGGCGGCGGTCCAGATGCGTTCGTCGCTCATCCCCTTGCCTTAGCCGCGAACGGTGACAAAACAAGCCCGCTGGCGCCGCGACGATGTTCCTGATATGTTCCATGCGACTCGCCAAGCTCCAAGGAGACGCCCCATGGCCGATGAGCTGATTTTCTACACCAACCCGATGTCGCGCGGGCAGATCGTCCGCTGGATGCTCGAAGAGGTCGGCGCGCCTTATGCGACGCGGATCCTGGACTATGGCACGACGATGAAGGAGCCCGGCTATCTGGCGATCAACCCGATGGGCAAGGTGCCGGCGGTGGTCCATGACGGCAAGGTGGTGACCGAATGCGCCGCGATCTGCGCCTATCTGGCCGAAGCCTTTCCCGACGCCGGGCTGGCGCCCGATGCCGAGGCGCGCGCCGACTATCATCGCTGGATGTTCTTTGCCGCGGGTCCGGTCGAGGCCGCGATCACCGCGAAACATTTCGGCATCGAACCCGACGCCACGCAGCAGGTTTCGGCGGGGTTCGGGACCTTCGACCAGACGCTGGACGCACTCGAAAGCGCGGTCGCGGGCAAGACCTTTGTCGCGGGCGATACATTCACGGCCGCCGACGTCTATGTCGGCAGCCAGATCGACTGGGGGCTGCAGTTCGGCACCATCCCGAGCCGCCCGGCGTTCGAGGCCTATGCCGCCGGCCTGCGCGAGCGCGACGGCTACAAGCGCGCGAAGGCGATCGACAATGCGCTGATTGCCGAGATGCAGGCGGCGAATCCGGCCTAGGGTCCGTCCTTGAAGCAAGCACCGCCGTGTCCCCGCAAAGGCGGGAGCGCGGGGCTTTTCAAGCAAGGCCGATCAGGCTCTAGGGCAACGCCTTGAGCAGTTCGACCGCGAACGGCGCCAGCCGCCGGATCTGCGGATCCCGCGATTCGGACGCGCTGACATAGACGACGTTGGCGAAAGCGGTGCTGTTATGCACCGCCGACAGGCCGGCGTCGCTGGCATAGGGGTCTTTCCAGCGCGCCGTGTCATTCGGATGCAGCGACCGGAACCACGCCGCCCACGCTGCATCGTCGATGTCGGCGCGCCTTGCGAGATAGAGGATCGGGGCCGCGAGCCGTCCGGGCTCGCCGTGGACATAATAGACCGGCGCCCCGGGCGCGACCTGCGCCGCGACCGCACCGAGCAGCAGCTCGGCGTCGGCGCGCGCGAGGCGCGGGTTGAGCGAAAGCTGGAGCATCAGGTCGGCGCCATGCGCGACGCCATGCCGCCATCCTTCGCCTGCGCTGAACCCGCGATAGTCGGTCACGGCGCGCAGATAGGCGGCGCCGGTTTCGGCGAGACGATGCAGTTCGGCATCGGTCAGAAAGGCATCGATCCGGTCGGCGCGCGCGATTTCGGACAAGGCCAGCGCGGCAAAGGGCCTTTGGAAACCGGCGACATCGTCGGGGGCCGCCAGAACCCCCGACAGACGCTGCCCTGCATAGCGCATCAATTCAGGCGATAGATGTTTGCCGCGTAGCCCTTCCGCCCAGAGCGTGAAGGCCGCGTCATCGCGTATCTGCGGGTCGGGATCGGCAAAACATTGGATCAGATTGTCGATTTCCGCACGATCGGCTTGCGCGAAGATGGAACGCGCCAGTTCCTTCATTTCGTTTCGATCCGGAGAATAACCGATCTCACAGGACGCCGCAGCGCGGTTTCCGCTCGGCGCAGGCATCGCGACCAACATCGCCGCTGCCGTCATCCACCTCCGCATCATTCCATCCCCCCATCACCCGCAAACAAAAAGCCCGGCGAATCGCTTCGCCGGGCTTTCCGTTTCGCTTGTCCGTCCGCCTATTCGCGGCTGCCCAGCAGGTTGAGCAGGAAGGTGAACATGTTGACGAAGTCGAGATAGAGGTTCAGCGCCCCCATGATCACGGTCTTCCCCATCATGTCCGACCCGCGGACGTAGAAATACATGCTCTTGATCTTCTGCGTATCATAGGCGGTCAGGCCCGCGAACAGCAGCACACCGATGATGCTGATCGCCAGCATCATCGCCGGCGACTGGAAGATGAAGACATTGAGCAGCATGGCGACGATGATGCCAATGACACCCATGATCAGGAAGGTGCCGAAGCCCGACAGATCCTTCTTGGTCGTATAGCCGTAGAGGCTGAGCCCCGCGAAGGCCGCGGCGGTCGCGAAGAAGGTCTGCGCGATCGACCCCATGCCGAAGCGCAGGAAGATCGTCGACATCGACAGGCCCATCACCGTGGCAAAGGCCCAGAAGATCGCCTGCATCGCAAAGGTCGACAGCTTGTTGATGCCGAAGCTGAGCACCAGCACGAAGGCCAGCGGCGACAGTGCGACGACGAACCACAGCGGGCTCTGGATCATCGACAGCGTCACGCCCGATGTAAAGGCCAGCAGGGCGACGATGCCGGTGAGCAGCACGCCCGACGCCATATAATTGTAAACCGACAGCATGTACGACCGCAGGCCGGCATCGACGGCCTGGTCCGCTGCACTCGTGCCGGCGCCAAAACCGGACGCCGCCATATGGGGGTCGTTCCAATTCGCCATTGTTTTCACTCCATCTTTGGCTAAGCCCATACCGGCCACAACCCGCAATATCGTGATTTTCGCCCGCGCTTTCAAGCGAAACCGGACGAAGCCCCGTTTGGGGTTCCGGCGGCCGCGGAACGGACTATGCTGGCGACCACCATGTCGACCCACCGCCTGTTCGTCGCCCTGCGTCCGCCGCGCCCGATCCGCGCCACGCTGATCGCCGCGATGCACGGCATATCGGGCGCGCGCTGGCAGGATGACGACCAGCTCCACCTGACGTTGCGCTTCATCGGCGAGGTCGACCGGCACCGCGCCGAGGATATCGCCGCGGCGCTCGGCGCGCTACACGCCCCCGCCATCACCGCGCGGATCGCGGGGGTCGACCTGTTCGAGCATCATGGCCGCCCGCACATGATCTGGGCCGGGGTCGAACCGCAGGATGCGATCGCGGCGCTGCACCGCAAGGTCGACCAGCTGCTGACGCGCGTCGGGGTGGCGCCGGAGACGCGCGCGTTCGTGCCGCATATCACGATGGCGCGGCTCAATCGCGGCTCGGGGGCCGTCGCGCCATTCCTGGCGCTGCACAGCGACCTGGCGAGCGAAGCCTTCGTCTTCGGCCATGTCACGCTCTACGAAAGCGAGATGGGGCATGGCGGGTCGCGCTATCACCCCGTCGCGCGCTATCCGCTCGATCCGGCTGCGTCGGCGACCAGCGCCGCCGCGACCGCGCTGACATCGTCCCAGGTCTCCGCAAAACCGTCTTCGGCGCCATAATAGGGGTCGGTGACGCTGTCGCCGGCGCGCCCGGGAACGAGGTCGAGCATCAGCATGAGCCGCGCGGTCGCATCGGCGGGCGCCAGCGCGCGCGCCTCGCGCAGATTCGCGGCATCGGCGGCGAGGATGAGGTCGAAGCGGGTGAAGTCGGCGCGCGCGAGCTGGCGCGCGCGCAGGTCCGAGATATCGACCCCGCGCCGCCGCGCTTCCGCGAGGGCACGCCGGTCGGGCGGGTGGCCGAGGTGCCAGTTGCCGGTGCCGGCCGAGTCGAACACAGCGTCGATGCCCGCGGCGGCGAAGGCGGCGCGCGCGGCGCCCTCGGCTAGGGGCGAGCGGCAGATGTTGCCGAGGCAGAGGAAGAGGATGGCGGGGGGATTTTTCCGGTCATCGCGCATATCGGCCATTCCCCCGCCCAAAGTTGAACCGACTTTCAACTTGCGCCTTCGCCCGGCTCTGCTAGCCATGCGGCCAACGATAACGGGTCGAGGAGAGGGTTGCCAGATGGCCGAAGCCACCGGACAAAAGGAAAATGCGCCGCGCGCGACCGGCTATAGCTGGTACGTCCTGTTCGTGCTGGTCGTGGTCTATATCCTGAACTTCATCGACCGGCAGATATTGAGCATCCTCGCGGTCGACATCAAGGCCGACCTGGGACTGACCGACGGCGACCTGGGTTTCCTGGGCGGCGCGGCCTTTGCCGTCTTCTACGCGCTGTTCGGCATTCCGCTCGGACGGCTGGCCGATAATTGGAGCCGCAAGAGGCTGCTCGCGATCGGGCTGACCCTGTGGTCGACGATGACCGCGCTGTCGGGTTTCGCGCAGACCCAGTTGACCCTGACGCTGGCGCGCATGGGCGTCGGCGTCGGCGAAGCGACCGCCAGCCCCACCGCCTATTCGCTGATTTCGGACTATTTCCCCAAGCGTCAGCGCGCCACCGCGCTCGCCATCTATTCGTCGGGGCTGTATATCGGCGGTGGGGTGTCGCTGCTGATCGGTGCCAAGATCGGGCAGGTCTGGAACGAGACCTGGCCGAACGGCGGTCCGCTCGGCCTCGTCGGCTGGCAGGGCGCCTTCCTGGCAGTCGGCATCCCCGGCCTGCTGATCGCGCTCTGGGTGTCGACGCTGCGCGAACCCGCGCGCGGCGCGATGGACGGAGTCGCGAGCCCCGTATCGCCCACGCCGTTCCGTAGCTTCCTGCGCGACCTGGAGAGCATTGTCCCGCCCTTCACCCTGCTCGGCGCCTGGGAACGCGGCCCGGCGGCGCTCGCGATCAACCTGGCGGTCGCGGCGCTCGCCACCGCCGCCGCGTGGCTGATGATCGGGCTGACCGGCAACCTGGCGCAATGGTCGTCGATCGCCTTCGGCTATTATGCCGTCTTTTCATGGGCCTGCACGCTCAAGGCGCGCGACCCGGCGACCTTCCGGCTGATCTGGGGCACGCCGGCTGTTCATCTGCACGACGCTGGGTTACAGCCTGGTGTCGCTGGTCGCCTGGGCGCTCGGATTCTGGTCCGCCCCCTATGCCGAGACGGTCTTGCAGCTGCCCAAGCAGCAATTGGCGTTCGTGCTGGGCGCGAACGGCGCGGTGGCGGGCTTTCTGGGCGTCATCATCGGCGGGCGCGTTGCCGACGCGCTGCGCGCGCGCAATCCGGCGGGCCGGATCTGGGTCATCATGTTCGGGGTCGTCGCCCCGATCGTCCCGATCTGGATCGGCTATACCACCGACAGCGGCACGCTCTTCTATGTCATGAATTTCCTTGCCGGGATGTTCGGCGCGGCGGCGCTGGGCGCCGCGGCGGCGACGACACAGGACCTGGTGCTGCCGCGCATGCGCGGCACCGCCACCGCCGCCTTCTTTCTGGGCACGACCTTGGTCGGCCTCGCCTTCGGCCCCTATATGACCGGGCAGATTTCGGACCTGGCGGGCACGATCGTCGATGGCAAGCCCGTCGGCGACCTGCGCACGGGCATCCTGTCGCTGATCGGCGTCGCGCCGCTCGCGCTCGCGCTGCTGATCCATGCCTATCGCGCCGTGCCCAGGGCCGAGGCGACGATCGAGGAGCGGGCGCGGGTTTGACCAAGCCGTCGCCCCCGCGAAGGCGGGGGCCGCTAGAGCAGCGTGCGTTAAATCTGCATCATTACCCAAACCCGTTCGTGCTGAGCTTGTCGAAGCACTGCCCTTCTCTTCGACGCTGATAGAAAGAACGACCCTTCGACAAGCTCAGGGCAAACGGTTCATATTTAACGCACGCTGCTCTAGCCGCCTTGCCCATCGCTGCTGCATAGACATATCGCGGCCCCCGCCTTCGCGGGGGCGACGTCATATTACTCCGCCGGAGCCGCGATCACGCCGCAGACGATGCGGTCGCCGCTGTTGCCGCTGGGGTCGGTCTTGTAGTCGTCCGGCTTGGCGTGGATGACGAAGGCGGCGCCGTCGGCGTCGAGCAGGCCGCCCTCCCCCGTCAGCCGCGTGCCGACGATGCGCAGCGTCGCGCGGCCGATCGTATCGGGTTCGATCACCAGGTTCGGCATGTCGCCGTGATGCGCGCCCAGCGGATTGTCACGGCCGTGCTGGGCATTGGTCGGGTTCCAGTGCGGACCGGCGGTCGTGAACTTGGGGGCATCGCACTGGCCGACGGCGTGCACATGCATGCCATAGGTTCCGGCCGGAAAGCCGCGCGCGACGAGTTCGAGGCGCAGGCCGTCGCTGTCGCGGAAGATGTCGACGCGGCCGCGGTCGGCGCCGCGCGCGTCGAACAGGGGCGCGCTGGCGTCGGGAACGGGCAGGTTCGAGACCGGGTCCTTCTTCTTGCCCAGCATGTCGCAGCCGCCGGTCGCGAGCGCCGACAGCGCCAGCGCGCCGATCGCGAGGTTGCGGGCCATGGTCGAACGCGTCGTCATTTTTCTGCTCCCCGGAAAATGGATCGGACTCGCAATGTCCGATGGCTGGATTCGTTCCGTTCGCCGCGACGATGCACCTATTCGGCGGCGGTTCCAATGGCGATGTGGCGGAAGCCGTGGCGCACCACCTCGTCGCGGCGATAGATGTTGCGCAGGTCGACGAGCAATTTTTCGGTCATGCCGGCACCGAGCCGCGCCAGATCGAGCGCGCGGAAAGCGTCCCATTCGGTGACGATGGCGACCGCGTCGGCGCCCTCGGCGGCGGCATAGGCGCTGTCCTTCATCTCGACATCGGGCATCATCGGCGCGGCGATCGCCATGCCTTCGGGATCGTAGGCGGTGACGCGCGCGCCGGCGTCGATCAGCGTCTGGACGATCGCGAGGCTGGGCGAGATCGCGCATGTCGTCGGTGTTCGGCTTGAAGGTGAGGCCGAGCAGCGCGACGGTCTTGCCGCGCGCCTGGCCGCCGAGCGCGGTGACGATCTTGCGTCCCATCGCGCGCTTGCGCAGGTCGTTGGCGAGCACCGTCGCCTCGACGAGGCGCAGCGGCACGTCATTGTCCTGCGCGGTCTTGAGCAGCGCCAGCGTGTCCTTGGGGAAACAGCTGCCGCCATAGCCGGGGCCAGCGTGGAGGAATTTGCCGCCGATGCGGTTGTCGAGCCCGATGCCGCGCGCGACGTCCTGCACCTCGGCGCCGACCGCCTCGCACAGGTCGGCGATCTCGTTGATGAAGGTGATCTTGGTCGCGAGGAAGGCGTTGGCGGCATATTTGATCATCTCCGCGGTGCGGCGGCGGGTGATCAGGATCGGCGCTTCGTTGAGGAAGAGCGGGCGATAGATTTCGCGCAGCACCGCCTCGCCCGTCGCGTCCTCGGCGCCGATGACGATGCGGTCGGGGCGCTTGAAATCGCCGATCGCGGCGCCTTCGCGCAGGAATTCGGGGTTGGAGGCGACGCTGTGGCGGCGGCCCGGCGCGCCTTCGCGCAGGATGCGCTCGACCTCGTCGCCGGTGCCGACCGGCACGGTCGATTTGGTGACGATCACGCAATCGTGATCGAGGGTGGCGGCGAGTTCATCGGCGGCGCCGAAGACATAGGAAAGGTCGGCATGGCCGTCGCCGCGGCGCGAGGGGGTGCCGACAGCGATGAACACCGCGTCGGCGCCGGCGACGGCGGGGGCGAGGTCGGTGGTGAAGGACAGCCGTACGGCGGCGACGTTCGCCGCGACGAGCGCGTCGAGTCCGGGTTCGTAGATCGGCATGCGGTCGGCGTGCAGCGCGTCGATCTTGCCCGCGTCCTTGTCGACGCACACCACATCATGACCGAAATCGGAGAAACAGGCACCCGAAACCAGGCCGACATAGCCCGTTCCGATCATGGCGATTTTCATGCATGCTACCTTTGCTGTTGGGGCGGCGCGTCTTTAGGGCCAATGGCCCCAAAGGAAAAGCGATCAATCGCGCGCGGCGCGGATGGCGGTCGGGTTGGGGGTGGAGAGCGAAGGTTTGAGTGATAGGCAGGTCTCCCCTCCCGCAGGCGGGAGGGGCAGCGAGACTTGGGCGCTTGCGCCCTAGTCGCAGCGGGGTGGGCCGTCGCGACGTCGCTGCCCACCCCCGACCCCTCCCGCCTGCGGGAGGGGAGACAAATGGCCACCCCCGCCCGAAACCCGTATCGCCCAAAGGGAAAGGGCCGCGAATTGCTTCGCGGCCCCCTGCCTGGTCATATGCGGGCGATCAGCGGTCAGAAGACGCGCGCATATTGTTCGTTGCCGACGAAGCCGAGCTTGCCGACGCCGCTGCGCTTGATCACCGCCATCACATGGTCGACGACCAGATAACGCGCGAAGGGATCGGGCTGGACCTGCAGCTCGGGTTCGACCGGGAGCGTCTTGGTCTGGAGCAGATACTGCTCCAGCTGCCCGAGGTCGACCGGGATGTTGTTCCAGAAGATCGTGCCCGCCGGGTCGATATAGACCTTGTTCTTTTCGGGATCGACATTGTTTTCGGCGTCGGTCGGCACCGGAAGGTCGATCTTCACCGCGTGGGTCTGGACCGGGATGGTGATGATGAACATGATGAGGAGCACGAGCATGACGTCGATCAGCGGCGTCGTGTTCATGTCCATCATCGGTTCGTCGTCGTCCCGATCTCCAACTGCCATGGCCATGGTTTATTCCTTCGTATCTTGGGTCGGACCGCCGTTACAGGCGGCCGATGGTGCCCGAGCCGGGAGCAGGTTCGGAGATGAAGCCGATCTTCTGGAAGCCGGCGAACTGCATCGTGTAAATCACCCCGCCGATGCACTGGTACGGCGTGTTGACGTCGCCGCGGATATGCACTTCGGGGAAATTCTCCTCGGTGACATTTTCGATGCCGCCGATTTCCTTGAGCAGATCCTCAAGCTTCTTCTGACCCTTTTCCAGCAGTTGCTTGGAATCGACCGGGGTCTGGCCCCAATAGACTTCGCACGCCGTGCTTTCGGGATTGGGGGCGCCGTCGCCGTCGGTATCGGCCGACCGCACCGACAACAAGACGTTTTCAGGCTTGGTCGTCGTGACCTCGAAAACCACGTCGGGCAGCTTGAGGTTCACCGTTTCCAGCACCACGGGAACCGTGATGAGGAAGATGATGAGCAACACAAGCATGATGTCCACGAGCGGGGTCGTGTTGATGTCGGACATCGGGGCATCTTCGCCCTTGTCGCCTACACTCATCGCCATAGGATTAGCATCCTGTCACAAAATTACTGTCATGGACCGGGCGGTCGTCGCTTGCCGCGGGACCGCCCGTCCCCTCATCGGCTCCGCCCCCGCGAAGGGGCGGAGTCCGAAGATCAGGCCTTCTTCGGTGCCGCGGCCGGGGCAGCGGCCTTGGCGGGCGCGGTCACAGCCGGCTTGACCTGGCCGCCCGACATGATCGAGCCGAGAACGTCGTTCGAGAAGGTCGACAGACGGCGGGCGATCGCCTTGTTGCGGCTCTGCAGCCAGTTGAAGGCGAGCACCGCCGGAACCGCGACGATCAGACCGATGGCGGTCATGATGAGCGCTTCACCGACCGGACCGGCGACGGTGTCGATCGAGGCCTGACCCGATGCGCCGATCTTCACCAGCGCGCGGAGAATACCGATAACGGTACCGAACAGACCGATGAACGGCGCGGTCGAACCGACGGTCGCGAGGAAGGCGAGGCCGCCGTTGAGCTTCGAGTTGATGTGGTTCTGCGACCGTTCGAGCGTGCCGTGCATCCAGTCGTGGGCTTCGACGGGATCGGTCAGCTTGTTATGCTCTTCGTTGGCGCGCAGGCCGTCTTCGACGACCTGACGATAGGCGCTGTTCTTTTCGAGCTTGCTGACGCCGTCGGCCAGCGTCGGCGCGCGCCAGAAGTTCGCATCGACCGCCTTGCCCTGGTTCATCACCTTGTTCTGCTCGAACAGCTTGGTGAACAGGATGTACAGCGTGCCGACGAACATGATCAGCAGGATGAGAAAGGTGAGCTGCGACACGACGCCGCCTTCGCACAGGGCGGGCAGCAGGCCGTAGGGGCTGGTGCCTTCCTCTTTGACGCACATCGAGGCGGGCATCAGGGTGAGGCCGACGTCATGGGCTTCCGCGGGTGCGGCTGCAGCTGCAGTTGCGATCAGATTAAACATACTGGAAATTCCCTCTCAAAGTCGAAAATCGTGAAAACTTGAAGATCGGGAGACCGACCCCGGCGCCGGTCAGCGCGGGATCTGCCACCGGATACGGCTGCTGTAGGTACCACCATTGACGTTGCCGTCGGAGTCGAGACCGGGAACGACGCGCGCACGCCGCAAGATGAGCTTGCAGGTTTCGGCGTCGAGGTCGGCATGACCGCTCGACGAGGTGACGTCGCACGACGTGGCCTTGCCATCGGCGCCGCAGGTGATGCGGAATCCGGTCGTGCCTTCGCGCTCTTCGCGCATGGCGCGGGCCGGATAGTCGTCGTTGGTCGCCCAGCGGCCGGGGTTGCCCTTCGGCGCGCAGGCCTTGCTGAGGTTCTGCTTGACCACGACCGGCTCTTCCTTCTTGACCGGCAGGATCGGCTCGAGCTTCCGCTCCACGACCTTTTCGGTCGTGTTGGTCAGCACGTTGGTGGGGGCCACCGGCGGGATGATCGACGGCGGCACGACAACCGGCGGCGGCGGCGGCAGGACATTGTCCGGCGGCGGCGGCGGCGGCGGCTCTTCCGGCGGCGGCGGCTCTTCGATGTCCACCACATCCAATTTTTCGGCAAGCTTCTTGACGATGCTGATGTTCAGGCCGTTGACCAGGCCGTAGCCCAGAACAGCGGTGAACAGACCGACCAAGACGATTGCCACTACCCTGTTTTTAGGGTCGACATTATCACCATAAGCCATTCAGGGACGACGCTCCTTGCTAGATCATCCTGACACCAATCCATACCGTCGGGGAGGAGTTGCCAAATGCCCGGATACTTCCGATGCGTTCCGCAGACCCGGCGGGCAGCTTCCGGCTGTTATGTTCTGTGCCGGACGCTTCGCCGCCGTCCTATCGCGGTGGCGGCACATTCGCAAACGCTTTATCAGGGGTTAATGTGGGGGGCACCAAGATGGCACGCCGCCGCCGTTACCGGTGTCAAAGACAGACAGAAGTGGACCGACCATGCCCAAGTTCCTCCCCGCCGCCGCCGCCGCGCTGATCGGCCTAAATGCCGGGATTTCCGGCGTTTCCGCGATGCAGGAGCCCGTCGCCGCGGCACCCGCCAGCCCCTATAGCTATGCCGACGTCGCCGACCTCGCCACCGCGGCGCCGATGGCGATCCACGCCCGCATCGCGTCGGCCACCGCGCTCAAGCCCGAGCGCGCGCCGGGCCTCGCCGCGGGTCACAGCCGATTCTATGTCGAGGCCGATGTCGTCGGCCTGATTCGCGGCGCCGGACCGCTCGCGGCGCGGATCACCTATCTCGTCGACCTGCCGCTCGGCGCCAACGGCAAGCCGGTGAAGCTGAAAAAGAAACAGCCGGTCCTGCTCTTCGCCCGTCCCGTCGCGGGCGCGGCGGCGGGGACGAACAGCACGAACAGCGTCCGGCTGGTCGCCCCCGACGCGCAGCTGCCGTGGGACCCGGCGACCGAGGCGCGGCTGCGCGCGATCCTGACCGAGCTGGTCAAGCCCGGAGCGCCCCCCGCGATCACCGGATTCGACAACGGCTTCCACGTCCCCGGGTCGCTGCCCGGCGAGGGCGAGACGCAGCTGTTCTTCAACACCGCGACGGGCGAGCCGATGTCGCTGACGATCCTGACCGCCGCCGACGGGTCGCGGCGCTGGGCGGCGGCGTTCGGCGAGATCGTCGACGGGTCGGCGGCGGTGCCGGCGCGCGATACGCTCGCCTGGTACCGCCTCGCCTGCGGCCTGCCGCGACAGCTGACGCTCGACAGGCTGGCCGGCACCCCGCCCGAGGACCGGCGCAAGGCGGCGTCGGACTATGGCGTCGTGCTCGGCGCGCTCGGCGACTGCACGCGCACGCGCAAACCGCCGGTGGGAAGCTGATTTTCTTCGCCTGACGGCGAAGGCGGCACCGGCCCGCTCCCCCACCCGGCCTCCCTAGGTTACTATCGTCGGGGAGGCCGGGTGGGGAGCGGGCCGGTGCCGCGCGTTTCCGCAGAGCGGAAACAGGCCGCTTGTTTCATCGCGAAAAGCCGATAGGGGCGCAGGCGAGTTTCACAGGAGTGTCCGCATGTCGCCTTTGCCCGCCCCCGCCGTCCCCCGCCCCCCGCTGCGCGTCGCGCTTGCCGGGCTCGGCGTCGTCGGCGGCGGGGTCGTCAGGTTGCTGCAGGCGAACCGCGAGCTGATCGCGCGGCGCGCGGGCCGGCCGGTCGCGATCGTCGCGATCTCGGCGCGCGACCGCCACAAGGACCGCGGCGTCGACCTGTCGCCCTATCGCTGGGAGGACGACCTCGGCGCGCTCGTCGCGGCCGGCGACGTCGATGTCGTCGTCGAGATGATCGGCGGCGCCGACGGCATGGCGCTGACGCTGGCGCGGCAGGCGCTGGGCAGCGGCAAGGCACTGGTCACCGCGAACAAGGCGATGATCGCGCACCACGGCCTCGCCCTCGCCCGCCTCGCCGAGGAGCGCGATACGCCGCTGAAATACGAGGCCGCGGTCGCGGGCGGCATCCCCGTCATCAAGGCGATCCGCGAAGGCGCGTCGGCCAACGAGATCGCGCGTGTCTATGGCATCCTCAACGGAACCTGCAATTATATCCTGACCCGCATGGAGCGCGATGGCTGGGGCTTCGCCGAAGCGCTCGCCGCGGCGCAGGCCGAAGGCTATGCCGAGGCCGACCCGACCTTCGACGTCGACGGCATCGACGCCGCGCATAAATTGTCGATCCTCGCCGCGCTGTGCTTCGGCACGAAGCTCGATATCGGCGCGGTGACGGTGAACGGCATCCGCGACATCATCGCCGCCGACATCCGCGAGGCCGAGGCGCTGGGCCACCGCGTCCGCCTGATCGGCATGGCCGAGCGCGACGGCGGCCAGGGCAATGGGGCGCTGTACCAGCATGTCCAGCCGTGCCTCGTCCCCGCCGACCATCCGCTCGCCTATGTTCCGGGCTCGCTCAACGCCGTCGTCGCCGAGGGCAATTTCGTCGGCCGCCTGTTCTTCGAGGGCGCGGGCGCGGGCGCGGGGCCGACGGCATCGGCGATCGTCGCCGACATCATCGACATCGCGCGCGACGAATATGGCCCCGCCTTCGCGATGCCCGTCGACGCGCTCGACGAGGCGCCCGCCGCCGACGCCGGCGCGCGCGTCGGCAAACATTATGTGCGGCTGGTGGTCGAGGACCGCATCGGCGTGCTCGCCGAGATCGCCACGGCGATGCGCGATGCCGGCGTGTCGATCGAAAGCTTCATCCAGCGCGGCACCGACGACGAGACGGGCGCGGTGGTGATCGCGCTGGTGACGCACGAAGGCCCGGCGCGCGCGATCCACGCCGCGCTGGCGACGCTGGCGGCGTCGGACCATGTCGTCGGCGCGCCGATGCACATGCCGATACTGGCACTGTAAAGGCGCCGCTCCCCGCAAGCAGCGAGGATCCTTTTGCCTAGCTCGCTTGCAATCGCCCCCTCCCCTGTTACCCAGGGTGCGGGAAACAGGGGGCGTATCCATGGACATCGAAATCAGGCGCGGGCTGGCCGCGGCGCGAATGCTGGCGGGCGAGCATTGGCGCGCTCTGCTGGTCTATACCGCGCTGGGCGTACTGCTGCCCTATCTGTTCCTGTCGAGCGAACCGATCTTCAGCCTGCGCAACGTCATGGCGATCGTCTCCGACCCTTTCACCAATCGCATCGGGGGTTCGATCACCTGTCCGCTGTATCTGCTCGGCATCGTCGCGGTGATCGTCGCGGGCGCGATGCTGGCGGCGTGGAACGCGATCCTCGCCGAGCTGCGCGAGGGCTATATCTCCGAACTGATGTACGGCATGGTCGCGGGCTTCGCCTATCTGCTGGCCAATCTGGCGCTGATGACCCTGATCGGGGTGGTCGCGACACTGCCCCTGTTCCTCCTCGGGCCCGAGTGGCTCGCGTCGAGCGACCGCGGGACGCCGATCGCGCTGGAGGGCTATCGCTTTCTGCTGTCGCTCGTCGGCGGCTGGATCAATGCGCGGCTGTGCCTGGCGGGCGCGATCATGGGCGGACGCGGCAAGCTGGAGCCAGTGTCGGCCTTTGTCGAATCGTGGCGGCTGACCCGCTCGGCACAGTGGCGCCTGTTCGGCTTCTACATCCTTTACGGCTTTATATTCGCGATTCCGTTGCTCGTCCTGGTCGGCCTGCACGGCGCGGTCATCATCACGAATGCGCCCGGCGGCGGACTCGAAATGCTGATGAGCGCCGGCTGGGTGCTGCTGTTCGCGCTCTATTTCCTGGGACAGATACTGATCCCCGTCGGCTTCTATCGATCGAGCGCACCGCGCGTCGCGGCGGCCGAAGTCTTTGCCTAAGGTTCGGCCTCTTCGGGAGGCGGCGGAACCCCGGTATCGGGATCGGTCGCGCGCTTCGCCATTTCGTAGAGCGCATTATATTCGGGACCCGGCGGATACCGGCCGCCGAGCGACATCCAGTTGTGCGGCAGCTTGTCGAGCGGGGTCGGATTGATCTTCGGCGCGTCGGGAATCGCGGTCTTCGTCGACCGGCCCACGCCCGCGATCGCGCGCAGTTCGGGCGACAGGCGGTGGCGGTCGGTGTCGGAGCCGCAGACGTTGATCGCGCCGTCGTCGCTCGGCGTGCAGCGCTTGATCGGGTCGACCATTTCCTTCGCCTTGGCGGCGGCGGTTGCGGCATCGGGCGGGGGCTTGGGCGCGGGCGGCCCGTAGACGGGCAGCCGGCGGCGCGGGCCCGTCCTCCTGCGCGCCCGCCGGCGTCACGGCGATGACACAGGCGACGGCGAAAGCGGCGGCGAATCGCACGATGGTTTCTCGACAAGCGCCACAACCGACCATATGGCGCCCACCATGCCGACCGGGCGGAACAAGTAAAGACGGAGAGTGAAGACCATGACGAAGACCGGCAGCAACCTCGACCGGGTGCTCGTGCTCGAAATGGTGCGCGTCACCGAAGCCGCGGCGATCGCCGCCGCGAAGCTGATCGGGCGCGGCGACGAAAAGGCCGCCGATGCCGCCGCGGTCGAAGCGATGCGCACCGCGTTCAACACGCTCTATATGGACGGCACCATCGTGATCGGCGAGGGCGAGCGCGACGAGGCGCCGATGCTCTATATCGGCGAAAAGGTCGGCAACGCGCCGGGCAAGGGCCCGAAGATCGACATCGCGGTCGATCCGCTGGAGGGCACCACGATCACCGCCAAGGCCGAGCCCCAACGCGCTCGCGGTGCTCGCGATCGCCGAGGAAGGCTGCCTGCTCAACGCCCCCGACGTCTATATGGACAAGCTGGCGGTCGGCGCCGGCTATTCGCCCGACATCGTCAATTTCGACAACAGCGTGCGCGAGAATGTCGAGGCGGTGGCGCGCGAAAAGGGCTGTTCGCCCGCCGACATCATCGTCTGCGTCCTCGACCGCCCGCGCCACGAGGCGATCATCGCCGAGCTGCGCGCGATCGGCTGCGGCGTCGCGCTGATCCCCGACGGCGACGTTGCGGGGGTGATCGCGACGACCAACCCCGAAACCAATATCGACATCTATATGGGGTCGGGCGGCGCGCCCGAAGGCGTGCTCGCCGCGGCGGCGCTGCGCTGCGTCGGCGGCCAGTTCAAGGGCCGCCTGCTGTTCCGCAACGACGACGAGCGGCTGCGTGCGAAGAAATGGGGAATCGACGACCTCGAACGCATTTATGACCTCGAGGATCTGGCCAAGGGCGACGTGATCTTCGCCGCGACCGGCGTCACCGACGGGTCGCTGCTGCGCGGGGTCAAGCATCGCCGCGGCGGTGTGCTGACCACCGAGACCGTCGTGATGCGCGCTTCATCGGGCACGGTGCGCTGGGTGAAGGGCGAGCACCGGGTCGGCTGAGCGCGCAAAAAAGTCGGTTATTCCTTTGGCGCTTATGTCCTCTGCAAACTCAAGCGGCCTGTCGGGTTCGGGGTGGGAGGCGGACGTTTGGCGACGCGCTCAGCAAGCGTTGTTCGAGGCTGATGGGGCGGATATTTTGTTTCGCACAAAGGCACAAAGGCACGAAGAGGGCCGTTCGCGGCCGAAAGGCCGCCTTATCATCGACGTCAATCCTTAGACGAGGTTGAAGAGGGAACGCCGCTTCGCGGCAAGCACGACATCTTCGTGCCTTTGTGCCTTTGTGCGAAATCAATCTCACCCACGTCGGCGCACCGCGCCTTCGGTGCCGCCGATAAGCCTGCGTCCGCTTCCGCCCGAAACCGGCCATTCCCGTCCCGGGTTTGCAAAAGACGTCATCGCCATTCCTTTCCGGCAAGTATGTGTTCCCCGGCGAAAGCCGGGGTCCAGGAGGAATAGCGCTGCCCATCCGGACCCCGGCTTTCGCCGGGGAACAGGGCCGCTCCCTGGTCCAGGGTATGAACCCCAAAAAAACTTGCCATGACCCGCGCATCGCGGCGATAGCGGCGGCAGGCCGCGCGCCGGGGCACCTGGGCGACCCCACCGACCCCGCGATGCCCGCGTCGCTGTTCCTCGATTCGGACGCGGTGATCGCGGCGCTGTCGCCCGCCATCCCCGACCCGGCGACGTTGAAGGCGCCGCGCGCCGCCAAGGGAAAATAGCCGCCCGGCATGGGTTGACCGCAGCCGCGGCTATGGCATCGTCGCCGCACAGGGGGATAGGGCGATGGAAGAAGCGAAACGTCCGCGGCTGTTCGTCAGCCACCATTCGAGCAAGTTCGACGTCGCGCTGCACGTCGAAAAGGCGCTGGCGCGCCACGGCGTCGACTGCTGGATCGCGCCGCGCGACGTGGGTCCCGGCGAGGCGTTCGATTCGGCGATCATGGCGGCGATCCGCGACGGCGCGGGCGTCCTGCTGCTGTTCTGCAGCCAGTCCGACAAGAGCCCGCACGTCAAGCGCGAGCTGATCCTGGCCGACAGCGCGCACAAGGCGATCATCCCTCTGCGGCTCGAAGAAATCGTTCCCAACGACCTCGCCTATCATCTCGCCAGCGCGCAATGGATCGACTGGCTGGAAAAGCGCGACGAATCGATGGCGCGCATCGCCGCCAAGGCGCAACAGCTGGCAGGCACCGCGCCGCCGCCGCCCGCCGCCGCCCCGGCGGCGCACGCCGCGGCCGACAATCTGCACGCAGCGTTGCTCGCGGGCGAGGCCGCGCCCGCGCAGCCCGCTGCCCCGCCGCCGCCGCCGCGCGGCCGCCGAAGCGCCGGCATGAGCATCCAGGTGCGCACGCTGGTGATGGCGGGGCTCGCGGCCGCGGTCGCCATCCTCGCCGCGATGCTGTTCCTGTCCGGCGGCGACGAGCCGAAACGCGCCGAAGCGGGCCCGGCCGCCGAAGCGCCCGCAACCCCGGCAGCCGCGACGGCGCCCGTCCTGCCGGTTGCCGAGGCGCCGGTCGTCCGGGCACCCGGACCGATCCGCGCGCGGCTCGCCCCGACCTTCAACTGCGACCGCGCCGCGACGCAGGCGGAAAAATTCATCTGCGGAGACGACGAGCTGGCGTCGCTCGACCGCGAGATGGCGCGCGCCTTTCGCCAGTGGCGCAGCGTCGCGGGACCCCGCCTGCGCGACATCGAGGCCGAACAGCGCAACTGGCGCGTCGGCGTGCGCGACGCCTGCGGCGACGCAGCGTGCGTCGCGAACACGATGCGCCAGCGCATCGCGCAGATCGACGAGCGGCGGATCGCCTATTCCGAAGGCCGCTATTGAAGGGCTTCGCGTCGCTGTATTGATGTGATAATACAGCCGGGCGATGCGACACGCCCGGTCAGAATATCCCCGCAGCCAATCCTTCGGCGAGCGCCGCGCCCAGCGCGCGCGCTTCGGCGAGGCGGGCGGGCTCGATGGTCTTGGGCGCCAGGATCGCCTCGGGCGTCTGCGCGGCGGTATTCACGATCAACGGATCGGCGACGCGTTTCAGCCGCCAGCCGGTCGCGATGCGGTCGAGCTGGCGCTGGGCGTTCTCGCCGTCCGAGCCCGCGCAGACGATCGTCGCATAGGGGCGGCCTTCGAGCCGAGCCGAGGCACGGATAATAGCAGCGGTCGAACATCTCCTTCATCGCGCCCGACAGCGCGGCGAGATTTTCGGGGCCGACGAAGAGATAGCCATGCGGCCGCGAACAGATCGGCGGGCGTCACATCGTTCGCCGCGACCAGCCTTGCCGTCGTCGCCCCCTCGGCGGCGGCACGGGCAAGCGCTTCGCTGCCGCCGGTGCGGCTGTGCCAGGCGATCAGCAGGTGCGGCGCGTCGGTCATGCCGCGATGCTTGCCAAGCCGCGGCGCGGCGCGCAAGCTGCCCCCAAAACAGGGGGAGACAGACGATGCGCCGATTGACCGCGATGCTGCTGGCCGCGAGCCTGCCGCTGACCGCCGCCGCGCAGGATGCGGCGAGCGAAGCGACGCGCATTTTGCAGGCGGGGACCGCGATGCGCCTGCCGCTGGGCGACCCGCGCGACATGGAAAATGCGACACGCGGCAAGCTCGCCGAGATTCCGGGCGGGGTCATATTGGACGGGGTCGAGCAAGACAGTGTGGGACCGGCGGCCCTATTCCTTTCTCGACGCCGAGCATGGCCCCGATACGGTGAATCCGTCGCTGTGGCGGCAGGCGCGGCTCGACGCGGTGCACGGGCTGTTCGAGGTGGTGCCGGGCAAGATCTGGCAGATCCGCGGCTATGACATCTCGGTGATGACGATCATCCGCGGCAAGACCGGGTGGATCGTGGTCGATCCTTTGCTGTCCGAGGAAGCCGCGGCGGCGGGGTGGAAACTCTTCGCCGACACCGTCGAGGCGAAGGAGGGCAAGAAGCCGATCAGGGCGGTGATCTTCAGCCACAGCCACAGCGACCATTTCGGCGGCGTCGGCGGCATCGTCACCTCCGAACAGGTGGCGAAGGAGAAAATCCGCATCATCGCCCCGCACGGCTTTTCGGAGGAGGCGACCTCCGAAAATGTCCTCGCGGGCGGCGCGATGGGGCGGCGCGCGGTCTATATGTTCGGGTCGATCCTGCCGCCCGGACCCGCGGGGCAGGTCGATACCGGGCTGGGGCCCAAGCTGTCGACCGGCACCATCGGCTATATGGAGCCGACCGAGACGGTGAGCGAAAAGGGCGGCACGCTGACGATCGACGGGCTGGCCTTAGAATTTCTCGACGCCGGCGGGACCGAGGCGCCGTCGGAGTTCGTCTTCTACATCCCCGCATATAAGGCCTTACACACAACCGAGGTGGTGACGCACACGCTGCACAATGTGCTGACGCTGCGCGGGGCGCAGGTGCGCGACGCGCTGCGCTGGTCGAAGGTGATCGACGCCGCGCTGCTCCAATGGGGCGGCAAGGCCGAGGTCGCGCTGGCGTCGCATCACTGGCCGACCTGGGGCGCGGGCGAGGTCAGCGCGCTGCTGACCAACCAGCGCGATGCCTATCGCTATGTCCACGACCGCACGCTGTTTCTCGCCAATCGCGGCGCGACGCTGCACGAGCTGGCAGACCAGACCCCCGAGGCGCCGGTGCAGGGCCGCGATTTTTCGACGCGCGGCTATTACGGCACGCTTAACCACGACATGAAGGCGGTCTATCAGCGCTATTTCGGCTGGTGGGACGGCAATCCCGCCCATTTCAACCCGATCCCGCCCGAACAGTCGGCGCCCAGATATGTCGCGCTGGCGGGCGGGGCGGACAAGCTGCTGAGCGCGGGCAAGGCGGCGATCGCGGCGGGCGAGTATCGCTGGGCGGCCGAGCTGCTGAACAAGCTGGTGTTCGCCGAACCGCGGAACGAGGCGGCGAAGGCGGCGCTGGCCTCGGCCTATGACCAGCTCGGCTATCAGGCCGAGTCGGGCGCGTGGCGCAACTATTATCTCGCCGCCGCCGCGACGCTGCGCGGCACCGCGGTCGAAGCGACGTCGGGCAACGGGCAGAGCCGCAGCTTCGTCAGCGCGATCCCGACCGCGGTCTTCTTCGATGCGCTCGCGACGCGCTTCGATGCGGCGAAGGGGAGCGCCATCGCCGGCACCTTCCAGTTCGTGCTGCCCGACAGCAAGGAGGCGGTGGCGGTCTCGGTCGGCGGCGGGGTCGAGTTCCCGCGCCATGGCGTCACCGACCCCGCGCCGACCGCGACGGTCACCATCGACCGCAGGACATTGGACGATGTGATGCTGGGCCAGGCGCAATTCCCCGCGCTGCTGCAATCGGGGGCGATCCGGATCGACGGCGACAGGCAAGCCTTTCTGAGCTGGTTCGCGCTGCACCCGCCCGCCGACCCGCGGTTCAATGTGGTCGAACCATGAAGCGCCAGTCCTTGAGCAAAACACCGCCCGTGCTCCCGCGAAGGCGGGGGCCCATCTCCGAACGGCTCGATTTTGGACCGGCCGGAGATGGGTCCCCGCCTTCGCGGGGACACACAGAGGATTTCAATTGAATGCCACCCTGCTCTAACGGAGGATCATGACCGACATCGAGACCGTTCACCCGACCGATCCCTTCGATCCGCAGGCGCTCAACGCCGCCGAAGGGCTCGATCCGGTCGATCCGCGCTATGTCCATGTCCTGCGCGCGACGACGGCGCTGAACCTGATCCCGCTGGCGATCGGCGCCAGCCTGTTCGACGCGCTGCTGATCCGCAGCATCGGGGGACCCTATGGGCTGATCACCGGGCTGGCTTGGCTGGCCGCGATCATCATGATCGTCAATTTCCCGGCGCGGCGGATGCAGCGCTGGGGCTACCGGATCGGCGAGGGGCAGCTGCGCGTCGCGCGCGGCTGGCTGTTCCGCACCGACACGATCGTGCCCTTCGTGCGCGTCCAGCATATCGACGTCGGCCAGGGGCCGGTCGAGCGCTGGTTCGGCCTGTCGCACCTGATCGTCCACACATCGGGCACCCACAACAGCACGGTCACCCTGCCCGGCCTGCCCGCCGACCTCGCCGCCGCGATGCGCGAAACGATCCGCCGCCATATCCAGACCGACTTCGCATGAGCGACGCCGCCGCCCTGCCCACCGCCCCACCCGTTGCCGTCGCGCCCGAGCCCGACTGGCAGCGGCTGCACCCCGCGACGCTGGCGCTCGCCATCGTCAGGCTGGGGCCGCGCAGCCTGAATTTCCTGCCCGCCGTCGCGGCGATCGGGATCGCGGGCAAATGGATCTATGCGATCCCCGCGCTGCTCCTGTTCCTGCTCTTCTCGCTGATCGCCGCCTGGCTCAAATGGCTGCGTTTCCGCTTCCTCGTCGGCGACGACGAGATCGTCATCGAGAGCGGCATCCTGTCGCGCCAGCATCGCACCATCCCCTTCGACCGCATCCAGGACGTCAGCATCGAACAGGGCCTCGTCGCACGCGCGCTCGGCATCGCCAAGGTCGGCTTCGAAACCGGGGCCGGCGGCGCGGGCAAGGAGAATGACGCCGATCTCGACGCGATTTCACTCGACGCGGCGCAGGCGCTGCGCACGACGATCCGCGCGCATCGCAGCGCGCCGGTCGCGGCCGCAGCGCCCGTCGCGGCGGTCGCGGGCGAAACGGCGGCGGCACGGGCCCATGACGAAGACCGGCTGCTCTTCGCGATGGGGCCGCGCCGGCTTCGTCATCGCCGGGCTGTTCAACTTCTCGCTCGCCGCGCTCGCGGTGGTCGGCGCTGGCATGCAGTTCTTCGACAATCTGCTGCCCTTCAACATCTTCGACCCGCGCGACTGGGCCGATATCGCCGGCGATTACGGCCTCGACCGGTGGGTGGTCGCGCATCGCTGGATCGCGGGGATCGGCGGCGTCGTCTCGCTGCTGCTGATCGGTTTCGCGAGCGGCATCGCGACGATGATCTTCGCCAACTGGAACTTCCGCCTGACGCGCGAGCCGCGCGCGCTGCGCCGCACGCGCGGGCTGACGACGCGCACCGACGTCGCCATCCCGGTGCGCCGGGTGCAGGCGGCGATCCTCGTCACCGGCTGGTTCCGCAAGCGTTTCGGCTGGCACGAACTGCGGCTGCAAAGCCTGGCGAGCGACGGCGGCAAGGAAAAGGACCATCAGGTCGTCCCCTTCGCGCAGCTTGCCGAGATCGACCCGGTGCTCGCCGAAATCGCGATCCCGCGCGCCGAGCGAGGATGCCGGCTGGCGGCACAGCCACCGCATCGTCGCGCTCGGCGGCCTCGTCGGTGGGCTGTGCGCAAGCGCCGCGCGGGCTGGTCGCAGTCGCCTTCGGGCAGGCGCTCGGCTGGTTCGGGCCGGTGATCGGTGTGCTGATCGCGGCGGGCGCGCTGTTCGGCGCGCGCTTCCACCGCTGGGTCGATCTCGGCGACAGGGTCGCGATCCGGCGCGGGATGTGGAAACCCAAGACGACCTTGCTGCCGCACGCCTCGGTACAGAGCGCCGACCTCAAGACCGACTTCATCCTGCGCCCGCTTGGCCTCGCGACGCTCGTCTTCGGCGTGCCCGGCGGCAGCGCGCTCGCCAGCCACGAAATCCCCGCCATCCCGCGCGCCATCGCAGAGGAGTTGCGCGCGCGCATCCTGGCCGCCAAGGCAAGGGCATGACCGACACCGCAAGCGAACCGGCTCTGGGTATCGCCCGCTCGATCGCGGGCCAGCCGTGGCACTGGCGCCGCGCAAGCGCCGACATGGCGAGCGAAAATCTCGCGCCCGACGACCTTGTCACCCAATTGCTGCTCGCGCGCGGGGTGCCGCGCGACGATCTCGAACGCCAGCGCACCCCGACCTTGCGCGGCTTCATGCCCGACCCGGCGCTGTTCAGGGACATGGACGCCGCCGCCGCGCGGCTCGCCGATGCGGTCGAGGCCAAAGAGGCCATCACCATCTTCGGCGATTATGACGTCGATGGCGCGACATCGGCCGCGCTGCTCGTGCGGCTGCTGCGCGACCTCGATGTCCCGGTCGGCGCCTATATCCCCGACCGGCTGATGGAGGGCTACGGCCCCTCGGGCGCGGCGCTGGTCAAGATCGGCGAGGCGGGGTCGAAGCTGGTCGTCACCGTCGATTGCGGCGCGCAGGCGTTCGACGCGATCGCCGAAGCCAATGCGGCGGGGGTCGAGACGATCATCGTCGACCATCACCAATGCGCGACCACGCTGCCCGCGGCCTTTGCGGTGGTGAACCCCAACCGGCTCGACGAGGCGCCCGACGCGGCGGCGCACGGCAATCTGGCGGCGGTCGGGGTCGCCTTCCTGCTCGGCGCCGCGCTGCTGCGCGCGCTCCGGACGCGCGGCTTTTTCGCGAATCGCCCCGAGCCCGCGCTGATCGAGCTGCTCGACCTCGTGGCGCTCGGCACCGTCGCCGATGTCGCGCGCCTGACCGGCTTCAACCGCGCGCTGGTGACGCAGGGGCTGAAGATCATGGCGCGGCGCGGCAATATCGGGCTGGCGGCGCTGATGGACGCGGCGCGGCTCACGAAACCGCCCACCGCGACCGACATGGGCTTCGCGCTCGGTCCGCGGATCAACGCCGAGCGGGCGCGTCGGCAAGTCCGATCTCGGCGTCCGTCTGCTCACCACCGGCGACCCGCAGGAAGCCGCCGAGATTGCGCAGGAGCTGGGCCGGCTGAACGAGGAGCGCCGCGCGATCGAGGCGGGGGTGCTCGACGAGGCGCTGGCGATGAGCGCGCGCGCGGGCAATGCGCCGGTCGCGATCGTCGCGGGTCCGGGCTGGCATCCGGGGGTGATCGGCATCGTCGCGGGACGGCTCAAGGAAAAGCTCCATCGCCCGGCGATCGTCATCGCACTGGACGAGAATGGCGTGGGCAAGGGATCGGGGCGCTCGATCGGCGGCGTCGACCTGGGCGCCGCGGTGCTTGCCGCCAAGGAATCGGGCCTGCTCGTCGCGGGCGGCGGCCATGCGATGGCGGCGGGGCTGACCGTCGCGGCCGACAAGCTCGATGCGCTCGGCGCCTTCCTCAACGAGCGCCTCGCCGCCGACGTCGAACGCGCGAGCGGCGACCGCGCGCTGCTGATCGACGCGGTGCTGGCGCCGCGCGGCATCGCGCCGCTGTGGTGCGAGGCGATCGAGAGCGCGGGCCCCTATGGCGCCGGCTGGCCCGCGCCGCGCGTCGCGACGGGGCCGGTGCAGATCGTCGAGGCGAGCATCGTCGGCACCGACCATGTCCGGCTGATCGTGTCGGGCGACGACGGCGCGCGGTTCAAGGCGATCGCCTTTCGCAGCGCCGAGACCGCGCTGGGCCAGACCTTGCTGAACGCACGCGGGCGCAAATTATGGCTCGCGGGGCGCGCGAAACGAGACGATTGGGGCAGCCGCCCGGCGGCCGAACTGCATCTGGAGGATGCCGCCTGGGCCGATTGATGCCGCGACGCCTGCCGTTATTGCGCGAACGGGTTGACCGCAAAGATATGCGCGTCTAAGGCGCCCGCTCACCGACTGACGGCCCCTTCGTCTAGCGGTCTAGGACGCGGCCCTTTCACGGCTGAAACACGGGTTCGAGTCCCGTAGGGGTCACCATCGGCGGTCTTCATGCCGAACCGGCATTTGCGGCCCCTTCGTCTAGCGGTCAGGACGCGGCCCTCTCACGGCTGAAACACGGGTTCGATTCCCGTAGGGGTCACCAGCTTTCCCGCCTTCCCGGGAAAGCCTGACTCCGGGCCCATTCGGCCGACGGTCAAGACTCCTTGTGCGAACGTCCGGCCTGGCGCCCGACCGGGCGGGAGACGCCTAGTTTTCGAGGCTATGTTCGAGCGTGATCTCGCAATCGAGAAGCTTCGACACCGGGCAGGTCATCTCCGCCTCTTTCGCGATCGCCGCGAAGTCCCCGGCCGAAATGCCAGGGACCCTGGCGGTCAGGGTGAGCGCCGAGCTCGAAATCTCGAACCCGCCCTCGACCTGGTCGAGCGTCACCGCCGCGGTGGTTTCGATGCTGCCGCCGCCATAGCCCGCGCGCGCCAGCCCGAACGACAGGGCCATGGTGAAACAGGCCGCGTGCGCCGCCGCGATCAGCTCCTCGGGATTGGTCCCCGGCTGCCCCTCGAAGCGCGTGCCGAAGCCATAGGGCTGTTTGTCGAGCACCCCCGATCGGGTGGTGATCGACCCCTTGCCCTCCTTGCCGAAGCCTTCGTAGCGGGCGGATGCGCGGTTGACGGTCATGGCATGTCTCCTTGGGCCGGGAACGATGGACGGGGACTCGGAAGCCTGCGGTCAGGCCGCGGCGAACCTACGCCCCGCGCCCGCGCGCTTCCACGCCTTTTCGTGAAAGAAAAAGGCCACCGCGTTGATGCACGGCTCGACGACCGCGATCCCGCCCGCGAGCGCGACCGATCCGGTCATGACATAGGCGACGCCGAACCCGATCGTCAGGTGCAGCGACAAATAGGTCAGCGTCTTGATCAGGTCGGTGGGCATGGCACGGCTCCGGTTGGGCAATGCCAGACAGTTAAGAATAATTCGCAACAAGGGCCAATGCGGCCTTTCGCTCACTCTGATCGATTTTGCGCGCGGCGGCGCGCGACCCCCGCCGCGTCGAGTTCGGGGCCCAGCCGCCCGGTCAGCCACAGCGCCCACATCCGGAAATCGGCGGCGAGGCTCCACAGCGGATAGGTGAAGGTCGCCGGCCGGTTCTTCTCGACCCCGAAATGCGCGACCCAGGCGAAGAAATAGCCCGCGACCGGCAAGGCGGCGAGCCACGTCCAGCGGCCGGTGGCGACCGCCGCGATCGCGATCGCCACGACGAGGCTGGTCCCGACATAGTGCAGCGCCCGCGTCGACGCCTTGCTGTGCTCGCGCAGGTAGAAGGGCCAGAAGGCGGCGAAGCTGGTGTAGGTTCGCGGCATGGCGAAAGGATGCGCCGGTCGCCGCACCGGGTCAAGCGGGCACGGGAAAGGCGATGATGTCTTTTTTGCAAAGCCGGGGCGGGGATGGCCGGTATGGGGCGTTAGCGGACGTTTATTCTCCCCTCCCGCAGGCGGGAGGGGTCGGGGGTGGGCAGCGACGTTGCCATGACCCACCCCGCTGCGACTAGGCTCAGGACCTATTAAAATGCTTGCGCGTTAGGTTCGGGTTTGATTCAAGGTGGCCGGAGGTGCTGCCATGAGTGACTTGTTGCTGTTGAGTGAGGCGCAGATGCGCCGGATCGAGGGATATTTTCCGCTGTCGCATGGAGTACCGCGGGTCGATGACCAGCGGATATTGAGCGGGATCTTGTTCGTGATCCGCAACGGTCTGCGCTGGCGCGACGCGCCGACGGGCTACGGGCCGCACAAGACGATCTACAACCGCTTCATCCGCTGGAGCCGGTTAGGGGTGTTCAACCGCATCTTCGCCGAACTGGCCAGGGATGGCGACGGGGTTCTGATGATCGACGCGACCCACCTCAAGGCGCATCGCACCGCCGCCAGCCTGCTCAAAAAGGGGCTCTACCCCGATGTATCGGACGCAGCCGGGGCGGGCTGACCACCAAGCTGCATGTGCTGTGCGATGGCCGGGGACGTCCCTTGCGGCTCCACCTCACCGAAGGCCAGCGCAGCGACCACAAAGGTGCGGAGGCTCTGGTCAAGATCATGCCCGAAGCCGAACGCCTCATCGGCGATCGAGCCTATGCTTCGCGCTGGTTCCGCAAAACTCTCGCCGACAGGGGCATCGCGGCCTGCATCCCGCCCCATCGCAGCCATAAGGTCCAGAACTGCTACGATAAAAGTCTCTATCGCCAGAGACATAAAATCGAAAACCTCTTCGCTCGCCTCAAGGACTGGCGCCGCATCCACACCCGCTACGACCGATGCGCCGACATCTTCCTCGCAGCCATCACCTTCGCCGCCATCTTCCTCTTTTGGATTTAATGAGTCCTGAGCCTAGTCTCCGCGTCTCCGCGTGAACCAAAATCGCGGTCGCCTTGGCCCCTCCACGCGATCAAGGCTGGCGATGATCGCCGCACCCGCTAAACCAACCCCATGAACCTCCTCATCCTCGCCGCCCTCCCCGAAGAGGCCGACGCGCTCTTCCCCGGCACCGGCGCCCGCGACGACGGCCTCGTCCCCCTCCGCCGCCTCGCCGCGCACGGCCACGCCGTCACCATCGCCACCTGCGGCCTCGGCAAGGTCAACGCCGCGCTCGCCGCGGGCCTGTTCGCCGCCGATGCCGATATCCTCCTCATCTCCGGCACCTGCGGCGCGCTCGGCGCCGAGGCGGGCCGCGCCTATTGGCTCGCCGAGGCGGTGCAGCATGATTATGGCGCCAGCCAGCCCGGGCGCTTCCGCCGCTACCGCGCCGGCGACTGGCCGATCGGCGAACCGGGAGAAGCGCATTTCGCCGCCATGCCCGACCCCGGTCTCGGCCTCCCCCACGCGCGCATCGCCAGCGGCGACAGTTTCGTCGCCTGCCCCGACGCCGCCGCCGACCTTGCGGCCGATCTCGGCGCGACGCTCGTCGACATGGAGGTCGGCGCGGTGGCGCAGGTCGCGGCGCGACTCGGCAAGCCCTGGGCCGCGATCAAGGCGGTGACCGATGACGCCAACGGCGCCAGCGGCGGCGATTTCCAGGCCAACCTGCTGCGCGCCGCGCGCCAGGCGGCGACGGAGGTCGAACGGCTGGTCGCGATGCCGTGAAGCGCGCGCTGGCCGCCGCGCTGTTGCTGGGTCTCGCGGGTGCCGCCGTGTGGCTGCTGCTCACCCGCTCGGTCGCGCCGATCGCGCGCGTCGAACCGCAGCGCGACGCCGACCTGTTCGCGGCCTGGCGCATGGGCGCCGCGAAGGACGATGTGACCGCGATCGCGGCCTATCTCGAAAAAGAGGGCGTCGCCGGCGTCCTGCCGATCGCCGACATATTGCGCAGCGACGCGCGCTGGCGGACCTGCAAGGGGGCCCAGCCCTTCGCGGTCCCGCCGCGCCATCTGTGGCCGGCGATGGTCCCGACCCTGCGCTACATCCGCGACGAATTGGTGCCGGTCACCGGCCCCGTGCGCGTCGTGTCGGGCTATCGCGACCCCGTCGCCAATGGCTGCTTCAAGGGCGCGAAGGCGAGCCGCCACCTGCGCTTCGCCGCGCTCGACCTGACCCCGGTCGCGCCGCTGTCGCGCGACGACCTCATCGCCCGGCTATGCCCCCTCCACGCCCGCACCGGCGCACGCTTCGACGTCGGCCTCGGCATCTACGCCATCACGCGCTTCCATATCGACACGGCGGGCTATCGCCGCTGGGGCGCCGACTATCATGCGATGTCGTCGCCGTGCCCGACGAACCCGTCCCTGAGGTCACCCCCGGCTTGACCCCGGGCCTGCTTCTTTTGAAGGGAGGGCCGGATCAAATCCGGGATGACGAATGTCTGGAAACGGCCGATCCGGTCATTCCCGTCCATGAAGGGAGAATGTTCCCCTCCTCGGTAAGGCAAATCGCCTGTGCCTCTCCACCATCTTCGATGATCCCTCGCTCCGTTTCCGGGAGGACCTAGCGGGCGAAGCAGTTCGCCCCCGCGAACAGCGCGTCGATCTTGGCCGCATCGCCGGGCGCGGCGAACATGCCGCCGACGGTGTTGTCGCCCGAACCGAGGCTGAATTCCTCGCCGAGCGTGCTGTCCTCCATCATCACCAGCGTCACCGATTCCGCCGCCTTCGCGCGCGCGGTGCCGATGGCGATGCCGGACAGGGTGGAATATTGGTCGGCGCCGGGTTCGTTGCCGAGGAACCAGCCGACGAACTTGCCGCCCTGAAAGTTCAGCGTCATCGCGTCGAAGCGGGTGAAGTCCATCGGACCCGCGCCGCATTCCTCGTTGGTGCTGCGATCGTCGAGCGTGCCGGCGACGCGGGCGAGCGCCTCCTCCGCCTGCGCGCGCGGGACGCCGAAGGCGAGCAGGCTGGCCTTGCCGCTGGCCTTGTCGACGAAGCGCAGCCCTTCGCCGTCGAGCGCGACGCCGGTGGTCGCGGCGGCGGGGCCGTCGGCCTTGGCCTCGGGAACCGGCGGCGCGACGGGGTCGCTGTCCGCCGGGGCGCTGTCGGCGGCGGGTTTGCACGCGGCGAGCAGGCCGATCAGGACGAGGGTGGTCAGGTTGCGCATCGCTCAGCTCCTGCGGAGAAGGGGAAGCAGCACTATCGCACCGAGGGCGGCGAGCGCCACAACCTTTTGTGCGTCCCGGCTGTCCATCCTGCGCAGCTGACGCCGGACAAGGCCGTGGATCATGTTTCTCCCTTTCCGCTCAGGCGAATTCGAAGCGGAGCGGCAGCGTGCGCGGGCCGTTGACGAACCAGCTTTTGGTGAACGTCATCTCGCCATCGGGCTCGATCGCGCGCAGACGCGGCAGCAGCGTTTCGAACAGGATTTTCAGCTCGAGCCGCGCGAGATGCTGGCCGATGCACATATGCGCGCCATGGCCGAATGCGAGCTGCCTGTTGGGCTGGCGATCGAGGCGGAAGGCGAACGGGTCGTCGAACACCGCCTCGTCGCGATTGCCCGACGCGTAGCAGAGCATGAGCCAGTCGCCCTTCGCGATCTTTCGTCCGCCGACTTCGGTGTCTTCGGTCGCCGAACGCATGAAGGTCTTGACCGGGCTGGTCCAGCGGATCGCCTCCTCAACGAAAGCCGGGATCAGCGCGGGGTCGGCCTTGAGCTGCGCAAGAAGCCCCGGATCGCGGGCCAGCACGCCCATTCCGCCCGCGAGCGACGAAGAAGTGGTGTCGTGTCCCGCCGTTGCGACGATGGTGAAATATCCCGTCGCCTCGCGGTCCGAAATCGGCGCGCCGTCGATCACGGCATTGGCGATGACACTGGCGAGATCGTCACGCGGATGGGCGCGCCGGTCCCTGGCGATGCCCATGAAATATTTGCGGATGTCGGCCATGACCGCCGCAATGATCCTGTTCAGGATGAACGGCGGCAGCGCACCGATCAGCGACCTTTTGCCCTTGTCCTGGGTGCCGAAGATATCCTGCGTCAATTTCAGCATTTTCGGCTTGTCGGACATCGGCACTCCGAGGATGGTCATGATGACATGCAGCGGATAGCCGAGCGCGACGTCGGTTACGAAGTCGCAGCGCCCGCCCATCGCCGCCATCCTGCCCACCTCGGCGTGCGCGATGGCACGGATGCCGGCTTCCAGCTGCCTGACGCTGCCCGGCGAGAACCATTTGAAGGTCAGCGCGCGATATTTGGGATGATCGGGGGCGTCCATCTGAACCAGCGAGCGAACCAGATGCGGGCTGCCGCCGGTCATCCTGCGTACCCGCCGTTCGTCCGCGATCGTCGCCAGCGTCGTCGAACGATCGCCGCTGTGAAAGAGCGCGTTCCGACGGCTGATCTCCAGAATGTCGGCATGGCGCGTCACCGCCCAGAACGGATCGAAACCCGGCACCTCGACCCGGCCCAGCGGATTGTTCGCGCGCAGCCAGCGATAGGCATCGTGAATGCGCTCACCCGCATAGGCGGCGGGATCGACGAGCGTCCGTGCGATGGCGTCGGGGACAAGCGCGTCGACGGCCGCGGCAGCGTTCATGCCGCGGGCGCTTTCGCGAATTCGGCCTTGCGCGGCCCCATATAGCCAAAGAGGAACGCCGCAACCTTGCGCATCTGAATCTCTTCGGCGCCTTCGGTGATGCGATAGCGGCGGTGGTGGCGATAGATATGCTCGAACGGCTTGTGGCGCGAATAGCCGATGCCGCCATGGATCTGCATCGCCCGGTCGGCCGCTTCGCAGACCAGCCGGTTCGCCCAATAATTGCACATGCTGACCTTGTCGGAGAGGGTGCGTTCGACCGCTTTGTGATCCATCCGGTCCATCTGCCATGCGGTCTTGCGGATCAGCAGGCGCAGCATCTCGGTCTGGGTCGCCAGTTCGACGAGCGGCCACTGGATCGCCTGATTGTCGGAAAGCGGCTTGCCGAAGGGCTTTCGCGCCCGCGCATATTTCACGCTTTCTTCGATGCAATAGACCGCGGCGCCGAGCGACGAGGCCGCCTGGCGGATGCGGTTCTGGTGGACGAAGCTTTGCCCAAGCCCGAGCCCGCGATCGACCTCGCCCCAATAGCTGTCCTCGGGCAGCCACACGTCGGTGAAGCTGACGCGCGGATGGTCGGTGGGCATGTTGAAGGTCCACAGCCATTCCTCGATCTTCACCCCCGGCGCGTCGGCGGGCACGATGAAGCATGTGATCCCCTTGGCGTCGCCATCCTCGCCCGAGGTGCGCGCAAAAACCATGGCATGCGTCGCCACATGCATGCCCGTCGTCCACATCTTCTCGCCGTTGAGCAACCACCCCGGCTAAGCCGTCGCGCTCCTGCCGCACCGCGCGGGTTTCCATATGGGTGGCGTCGGAGCCGTGGCCGGGCTCGGTCAGGCCGAAGGCGGCGATCATCTCTCCCTTCAGCAGCTTTTCGCCGTCGCGCGCGTCCTGTTCGGCCGTCGCGAATTCACGGAACATCATGATGAAGGGATTGTTGCCGACGATCGAATGCTCGTTCTGAAGATCATTATGGAGGCCGAGCCCCTTGGCCGCCAGATGCTCGCGGATCACCGCCATGGCGAGGTTCGACCCCCCGCCGCCGCCATATTCCCTGGGCCAGGCAAAGCGCATATGCCCCGCCGCATCGGCACGCTCGCGCGCTTCCTTCAGCAGGGCTTCCCACTCGGGCCGCGGCAGCCCGTGATTGTCCCAGTCGGTGCGCGCATGTTCGCGCCGATGATCGAAGAAACGTTCGTTGTCGTCCTTCGCCTGCAGCGGCTTGATGTCGCTTTCGATGAAGCGATCGAGTTCGGCGAGATAGAGGATCAGGTCCTCGGGGAGGGTGAAATCCATGTCAGTCCTTCCTGGCGGCATCGCCGGACACGCGCAGCGCGGCGCGATATCCGGAGTAGCGGGGTTGATCGACCGAGAGTTTCTCGAGCGTCGTTGCGCGAAGATGCTCCGCCACGCCCGGCGATCCGATATCGAGGCGCCCCTCCGCGAGGGCGTCGGCGAGGGCGTTGTTCAGTTCCGGCAATGTGTCCCCGCTACCGAGCAACGCGAGAAGCCGCTGCTTCTCCACCTCCTCGCCCGCGGCGCCGAATTCGATCTGGCGCCACACAAGCTCGAGCGCGCTGGCCGCGACCCGCGCCAGAAAGGCGGTGCGTGGCCGCGCTTCGGGGACGACGGTTTCCCGCAGGAAATCGATGACGCTGCCGAGCAGTTCGTCGGGAGAGGGCTGATCCTGCATCGGGTCAGCCCGCAATCAGGCGCAGAAGGTCGATCTCGGTCTCCGACGTGCGCCGCGCGATCATCGCGCGCTCCACCGTCGAATCGTCGCCGCGGTAGGCAGCGAGCGACTGGGCACAGATCATGCCCCAGCGCATCGTGCCGAATATTTCCCACCAGCGGAGAGCGGCCGGGCCGGGCCGGATCCCGCTCGCCGCTTCATAAGAGGAAACCAGATCCTCGATCGTCCCGAACCCTCCGACCGGCAGGTCGATCCGGCCGAAGCGCCAGCTGTTGACGCAAATCCAGCCCAGATCCTCCATCGGATCGCCGATATGCGCCAATTCCCAGTCGAGCACCGCGCGAACGCCGCCGGGACCGATCATCAGATTGCCGTTGCGGAAATCGCCATGGACAAGCCGGGGCGCCGCGGGCGGCGGGGCATGGTCGTGAAGCCAGCGGAAGGCGAGGTCGAAGACCGGCCGCCTGACCGGGGTTTCGCGATAGGCCTTGCGCCACCGCTCGACCATCTGAACCGGCGTTTCGCGGTCGAGGCCCGGAAACCGCTCGACGGGAATGGCGTGGATGTGGGCGAGGATCGTTCCGCAATCGCCGGCAAGCCTTTGCCGGGCCGCGTGAAAATCAGGAGACTTGACGATCCGGCCGCCGAGCGTTTCGCCCTCGACGAAGCCCATGACGAAGCCGCGGCCGAGGCCGTCTTCCGGTTTCAGCACATAGGCGACCCTCGCCACCGGTACGCCTGCATCCGCAGCAGCCGACATCAGCTTCGCTTCGACTTCGAGTCCGACGCCGCCGGTGATCCGGGTTCCGCCCGGCGCGCGGCGCAGGATGTAGCGACCATCGCCCTCGCGGGCATTCGCCAGGTCAAAGCGCCAGATTTCCTGCGTGGCGCCGCCGGACAAGCGCTCGAGTCCGCTGATCGCACCGGCGGCGGGCGCGATCCGGCCCGCGATCCGGGACAGGCCGGTTCGGACCCCCATCGCGATGGCGTCGGTCGGTGACGTTTCCGTCGATAGCATGGGGGCCCTTCACCTCATCAGCAGCGGCTCGCCCGCGCTCTCCCGAATCCCTATTTTGATGTAGAATATAAAATTATAGTCATATAGTGTCAATGCGGATTGGCGCCGGAAAGCCTGCACATGGCGCTAGGCCCGACGCATGAGATATGGGAGAAAGCCGATGAACGATGCCGTGGCCGCGCAAACGGATATAGCGTTCAAACCGCTCGGCATGCTCGCCCCGTCGGTCAGGCTGGAGCGGCGCGCCGACGGCTCCATCCTGCTGTCCTCCGGTCACGCGCCCGGCACCGCGCCGCGATCGATTCCCCATCTTCTGCACGACCGTGCGCGCGAATTTCCCGGGCGCGCCTTTTTGAAGGAGCGCGATGGCGGCGATGGTCCCTGGCAGACGCTGACCTATGACGATGCCCTGCGACGGTCCGAGAATATCGCCCAGGCGCTGATCGCGCGCGGCCTGGGAGAAGGCGATGCGGTGCTGATCCTTTCGGCCAATTCGACCGAGCAGGCGCTGCTGATTCTCGGCTGCATGACCGCGGGCGTGGCGGCGGTGCCGGTCAGCCCCTCCTATTCGCTCGCCTCGCAGGACTTCGGGCGGCTTCGGCACTGCGCGGACATCACGAAGCCGGCGCTCGTCTTTGCGCAGACCTTCGCGCCTTTCGCCCCCGCAATCGCGGCCCTGCGCGAGGCAGCGCCCGGCCTCGAGGCGGTGACGGTCGACGGCAGCGGCGGGACGGTGCCGCTCGCGGAGCTTTGGAACCAGGCGGCCCGCACGGAGGTGGCCGAGCGGCGCGACACGCTTCGCGGCGACACCGTCGCCAAGATCCTTTTTACCTCGGGCTCGACCGGGCTGCCCAAGGCGGTGCCCCAGACGCAGGGAATGATGACGGGCGTCATTGCCGCCACCGGCGGCCTGCGCGCCGAGCCGCGCGATCCCGCGGTGCCGGTCGAACTGCTCGATTGGATGCCGTGGAGCCATATTTCGGCAGGCAACATCAACTTCAACGGCATCATCAGCGACGCCGGGACGCTCTATCTCGACACCGGCCGCCCGGTCCCCGGCCTCTTCGACCAGACGATCCGCAATCTTTACGACGTCTCGCCGATCGTCTTCGCCTCGGCGCCGATCGCTTACGGCATGCTCGCCGAAGCGCTCGAGCGCGATGCGCGGCTCCGCGCATCCTTTTTCCGCAACCTCGTGCAAATGGCCTATGGCGGCGCGACCTTGTCCAACGATCTCTTCGATCGCCTCCAGGTGCTCGCGATCGCCGAGACGGGCCAGCGCATTCCGATCACCACCATGTACGGGTCAACCGAAACGCAGGGGATCACCGTCACGCATTGGGCAACCGAACGCGTCGGGATGATCGGGCTTCCTCTCCCCGGCGTGACGCTGAAGCTGGTGCCCAATGGCGCCAAGCTCGAAGTGCGCGCCAAGGGACCAACCGTCATGCCCGGATATATCGGCGATGCCGAACGCAGCGCCGCGGCTTTCGACGAAGAAGGCTTCTACTGCCTCGGCGACGCGGTGCGGTTTCTCGATGACAGCGACCCCGCACAAGGCCTGGTCTTCGATGGCCGCGTCGCGGAGGATTTCAAGCTCGACAGCGGGACCTGGGTATCGGTCGGCACGCTGCGCCCCGACGTCATCGCGGCGTGCAGTCCGTTTGTGCAGGATGCCGTGATCGCGGGTCAGGACCGGGGGTTCGTCGCGGCGCTTCTCTGGCCTTCGGCGGCCGCGCGCGACGCATTCGCCGTCGACGGCACGCTCGATATCGCGGCGCTGGCGCAGACCGTCGCCGCGCGGCTTGCGGCGCACAACCGCGGCGCGGGCGGTTCGTCGCGCCGGGTGAAGCGCTTCCTGATCGTCGGCGAGCCGCTCTCCGTCGAGGGCGGGGAGATCACCGACAAGGGCTATGTCAACCAGCGCGCCGTCATCGAGCGCCGCGCGGAGCTGGTCGGCCAAGCTCTATCAAGATCCGGTTGCCGAAGGCATCATCGAGGTCGGCCAGGCGTGAGTTGGACTTTTCGGGGGTATCGGCTAGTGACGATCAATCAAGGCATGACGAATTAACCATGCCCTGCAGAAATCGGGGGTAGCGTGAGCGAAGAGGCGGATACCGAAACCGGTCGGGATGCGGCCGAGCGCTTTCCCCGGCGCACCGCGCGCCGGGAGCGAACGCGCGCACGCATCCTCGAAGCCGCTCGCGCCGAATTCGCCCGGGCAGGCTATGCCGATGCGACGATGAACGCCATTGCCGATGCGGCGGATATCCATGTCACGACATTATTCACCCATTTCAAGACGAAGCGCGATCTGGCGGCGGCACTGAGCGACCAGGAGATCGAGGTTTTCGGCGCCATGATCGCGGAAGCCAAAGGCCATGTTCCCTTCTTCAAATTCTTCCGCGAACTCGTGCTCTCGACCGCCGCGACCCGGCAAAAGGACGGCGACCCCAAGACGGGGCAAATGCAGGCCCTGCAGCGCGATCCCGAACTCGCACTCGGGTGGCTGCGTTATGAGGAGCGCGAAGTCCGGCTGGTCGCCGACTATATCGCGCATGATTATGGCCTCGACCCGCGGAAGGACTATGCTCCCTATCTGGCTGGGCAGATTCTGATCGCGAGCGGCGTCGCATCCTATACGCGGTGGACGCGGGTCAAGGGGCTCGACCTGGTCACCGAAACGCGCCAGGCGCTCGACCTTGCCGAACGCATGGCGCGCACCATCCTGCCGCTCGAGCCCGTGAACCCCTGAGGGCGGCCGCCCTCAACCCCTCGAAAGTCGATATTCCCCAGCCGCCATCGCGGCCGTGCCCGTTCGTGCGGGCATTCGGCAATTACGCTATTTGACTATAATAATCGACTCTGATACCATTTTGTCCCTGCAGGCTCGCGCCGGCAATCGAAAGGGAGGATGGAATGACCGATCAGGCGACCGCCGTGAACATCAACGAGATGGCGGCCCAGATGCTCAACGCGAAGCAGGCGGGACGCGTCAACGATCCGAAAGATCACAGCCGCAACCTGGGCCTGCTGACCCCCGAACAGGCGGAAAGCTGGACCGAGAAGGGCTATTTCATCCTGCGCGGCATCGTCGATGCCGCGACCTGCGCGGAGATGACGCGCCGAGCGATTGACATCTTCACGCGGGCGGAGGCCGGCAAGCGCCGGCGTCGGCGGCCACCATATCGGGGAGGACGGCGCGATCGCGGTCGAGGAAGCGGCGAAGGTCGATTCGGGCGAGGCGCCCGATATGCGGATGTCGAAGCTGTTCAACCTCCACCGCAAGGAGCCCTTCTACAGCTTTGCGGCGCATCCGGCGATCCGCAACGCCATGAATGCGATCCTGGGGTCCGAAGTCGCGATCTTCAATTCGCAATATATCTTCAAGAACCCGGGCGTCTGGGGCCAGCCCTGGCATCAGGATTCGCTCTACTACAGCTTCGACCGCATGCCCCAGGTCGGGGTCTGGCTTGCCACGAGCCGCGCGACGATCGAGAATGGCTGCCTGTTCGTTGCACCCGGGTCGCACAAGGAGCCGATTCACAAGGTCGTGCCCGACGCGCGCCCGGGATCGAACTATGGCTATCTCGAAGTCGTCGACTATGATTTCTCCGACGCCGAACCGGTGTTGATGGAGGCCTAGCGACGTGCTGATCTTCCACAGCTTCCTGATGCATATGTCGAACGACAACAAATCGGACGAACGGCGCTCGGCGCTCGTCTATCATTATGCCGACGCCAACACCGAGGTAATCGGGCCGAAATCGGCGACGATCGATTTCATGCCGATCTGACCAGCGCGACATGACCTGTCCCATCCCTCCTCTCCGGGAAGGCTCGGGCGGGGCCGCGCCCGCGCGCCCTTTGAGCTTTTCCAGGGCGGAACAGCCGGAACTATCTTCAATCGCCCCATTCCGGGGTGAGCAACAGGCCACACAGAGGGCAGACGGCGGCCGCAGCGGCCGCGACAGGGGAGACAGGATGATGGATCGGCCCGGGAAAATCCGCTCCGCGGGGCGGGGAATATGACCGCGGCCCGGCTGCCCGCCCGGCGGGTCGGCGCTCTTCCCTATGCCGCTATCGGCGTCGGCGCGGTGGCGAGCGGCATCGCGGCGCAGGCGATCACCGCCCTTGCGCTGCTCTTCTACAATCAGGTCGTCGGCATGTCGGCAACGGCGGTCGGCCTGGTGCTGATGCTCTCGCTGATCGGTGACGCCTTCTGGGATCCCGCGATCGGCCTGTGGTCCGACGCGACCCTATCGCGGCTGGGCCGTCGGCATCCCTTCATGTATGCCGCCGTCGTCCCGACAGGGATTGCCTTTTGGGCGCTGTGGAACCCGCCCGCCGATCTGTCAGACGCCGGAAACTTCGCCTATCTGCTCGTCACGATCATGGCGGTCCGCTTTTTCTCGAGCCTCTACGAAGTGCCCGCCACCTCGCTGATCCCCGAAATCGCGCCCGATTACGACAAACGAACCGGCTTTGTCTCGGTTCTCTATTTTGGCGGGGTCAGCGGTCTGGTTCTCGCAAGCCTGCTCGCCTTCCAGATTTTCCTGAGCGACCGGGCCGGCGGGGTCCACAATCCCGCAGGCTATGGCCGGTTCGGACTGTGGTGCGGCGTCGTGATCAGCCTGTCCTTCCTGTTCGCGACGATCGGCACGCACCGGCAGATACCGCATCTGGCGAACCCGCCGGAAGACGGAAATGGCGGCAAGTTGCGCCGGGCGCTGTCCCAGGTGGCCGCGGCCTTTTCCAACCGCAATTTCCTGGCGATCATGATCGCTTCGCTTTTCTCGGGCCTCAGCACCGGCGTGTCGAACACGCTCACCACCTATTTCAACGTCTATTTCTGGGGGCTTTCCACCGACCAGCTTTCGGGGCTGGCGCTGCCGATCCTGGTCGCTTCGATCGTCAGCGTCTCGATCACGCCGGCGCTGACCCGCCGCTACGACAAGAAAAGGGTGGCGATGGGCGGGTTGGCGCTCGCGGCGACGGCGGCGGTGCTGCCGATCGGACTGCGCCTGCTGGGCATCCTGCCCGGCAACGACTGGCCGTGGCTGATGCCGTTTCTGCTCGGCCAGATCTTCCTTGCCTCGGTTCTGGCGCTGACGGGCCTGATCGCCATCACGTCGATGCTGGCGGATGTGGTCGAGGACAATGCGGCGCGGACCGGCTATCGGTCGGAAGGCCTGTTCTTCTCGGCCAATACGCTGGTGAACAAGTGCGTGACCGGCCTCGGCACGCTGCTGGCCGGTGCGATGCTGACCTGGGTGAGCTTCCCTGCCGATGCCAAACCGGGCGCTTTCAGCGCGAGCCTGATGCACAAATTGGGTGTCATCTACGTGCCCATCGCCCTGCTGCTCGGCATCATCTCGCTCGTCACGATCCATTTCTTTCGCATCGACCGCGCGCAGCACCAGGCCAATCTTTCCAGGCTGGCCAGCGCGGCGCCGACCGAAGCGGGAACGATCGCAACCGGCGAGCCGGAATTCTTGGGCATGCCGGTCGCAAGCGGCGTTCCCGGGACCGTGCCCGGAAAGGCATCGGCATAAGGCGTGACCGGCAACGAGATCTTATGAATGCACAAGCGGCCGACGGGCAGGAAGCGGGAGGGGCACGCGTCGATCCCGGCTCCTGAGCGGCCAGCCGGGCATCTCTCGAACTCCCATGATCGTCTGATGCCCGATCAGCGCCGGCCCAAAGCCTGATGCGCGAAGGGAACGCGCGGATCATGGATCATTTCATTTGTGCGGCCGAATTATCGGGAAGTCCGTCGTGGGCTGACGCAAGACGGCCGATAGACGGATTCCGGAAAGCGCGGAAAAAGCGCCCATCCAGACACCGGAAGAAGCTCCAAGGTTCTGATTTCTCTGGATGTTTATGGATGCCCCGTGAGGATTCGAACCTCAATAGACGGAATCAGAATCCGTAGTCTTACCATTAGACGACGGGGCAGGAGCGGGGGCCAATAAACGGCAGAAACGCGTGGGTCAAGGGCTTCGTTGCGACCTCATTGCGACTTTGCAGGGTCTTCATTGCGACCATTAGCGCGGATTGTCGGCGCAAGCAGCGGCGACGCGCCGTTTCCACTCGGCGCGGCCGAGCGGCATCGGCGTGAACGCCGTCGCTGGTCTTCGACACGGGCAGCGCCGCGACGAAGCGTCCGCCACGTTCGGCCGCCAGTCGCGCGAGGAAACGATTGGCCGCGGCGCGGTCGCCGGGGCCATCGCTGCTGATTCCCACGATGATCGCACCGCGCGGTGCGATTGCGGCGACGTCGCGTTCCCAACCGGCCCGTCCTTGCCGCAGATCGTTGGATCCCAGCGAGGTCACGACGCGTCGGGGCCGCAGGCGTTTCAGCAGTTCGGGCACCATGGGCCGCACCTGGTCGCTGCGGGCGCTCGACAGGCCGGCGTTAAAGACGGGAAGGTTGCAAAGCGTCGGAAGATGCAGCCGCTCCACGGTGCTGTCGCCGATGAGCAACATGCCTCCGGCCGGAAAATCGGCGGTCCGGTTCAGCGTGACCCCGCGCCGTGTCGAAAAAGGGTCGAACGGTTCATGCCATCTACAGTATCCGGCCAATAAACCGGCCATGAATCCAATAATGACAAGGAAGACCGAAGACCGAAGACCGAAGACCGAAGACCGAAGACGGAAGACGGAAGACGGAAGACGGAAGACGGAAGACGGAAGACGGAAGACGGAAGACGGAAGACGGAAGACGGAAGACGGAAGACGGAAGACGGAAGACGGAACATTGTAATCACGATAGGATATAATGAAAACTGGTCAACAGCTATCGGATTTTATTTTTGAAACGATCAGGCCCGCACCAGCCGTCCATCCGGCGCCCGACACCGGCGCGCGCCCGCACAAGCCCGCTTGCCCTGACGCAAATCGCCGTTAGCATCGCGCGCAGAACAGACAGGGGGCCGCGCCCTGCGCGGACACCCCGGAGGAGTGGGCTGAATGCGTCATGTCGCGATCGTCGGGTCGGGTCCCGCGGGCTATTATACCGCCGAAACCTTGCAGAAGGACGAGGATATCGCCGTCGACGTCATCGACCGCCTGCCCGTCCCCTATGGCCTGATCCGCACCGGCGTCGCCCCGGACCATCAGTCGATCAAGGCGGTGTCGCGCCGCTACGAGGGCGTCGCGCTGACCGACAATGTGCGCTTCGTCGGCCATGTGTCGGTCGGCACCGACGTCGGCATCGACGAGCTGGTGGAGCTGTACGACGCGGTCGTGCTCGCAACCGGGGCGCCGAACGACCGGCCGCTCGACATTCCCGGCGCCGGCCTGCCCGGCGTGATCGGCAGCGCCGCCTTCGTCGGCTGGTACAACGGCCATCCCGATTTCGCGGCGCTCGACCCGCAACTGGGCGCCGCGGGGGTCGCGGTGATCGGCAACGGCAATGTCGCTTTGGACGTCGCGCGCATCCTCGCCAAGACGCCGGCCGAATTCGCGGGCAGCGACATCGTCGCCCATGCCCGCGAAGCGCTGGCAGCGAGCGCGGTGCGCCATATCCATATCCTCGGCCGCCGCGGCCCGCACCAGATCGCGATGACGCCCAAGGAACTCGGCGAACTCGGCCATCTCGAACGTGCGTCCCCGCGCGTCGACCCCGCCGACCTGCCGCCCGAGGGCGACGATGCGCTGCTCGAACCCGGAATGCGCAAGTCGGTCACCCATTTGCGCAGCTTCGCCGCCAATCCGGTCGCCAAGCCGGTGACGATCGATTTCGACTTTTTCGCGATGCCGGTGGCGATCGAGGGAGACGGCAAGGTCCAGCGCGTGATCGTCGAACGCACGACGCTCGACGGCGAATTGCGCAGCCGCGGCACCGGCGAGACCTATGCGATCGAGGCGGGGCTCGTCGTCAGCTGCATCGGATACCAGACCCCGCCGATCCCCGGCGTCCCCTATGAACATGGCCGCGGGCGTTTCGCGAGCGACGAGGGGCGCATCCTGCCCGGCCTCTATGCCGTCGGCTGGGCGCGGCGCGGGCCGTCGGGGACGATCGGCACCAACAAGCCCGACGGCGCGCGCATCGCCGACATGCTGCTCGAGGATATCGGGCGCGGCGCGGGCAAGGCCGGGCGCGCGGGGCTCGACGCGCTGCTCGCGAGCCGGAACATCGTGCCGGTCACCTTCCGCGACTGGCGGCGGATCGAGGCCGCCGAGGTCGCCGCCGCAATCGACGGCAACCCGCGCGAGAAATTCACCAGCGTCGAGGCGATGCTCGCGGCGATCGGGCGGTAGGCTGCCCCTTTTCGTGCCACGCGAGCGATGAACCGATCCCCGGCGAAAGCCGGGGTCCAGATGGCGAACGCAGCCTTCTCCTCATGGACCCCGGCTTTCGCCGGGGATCGGTTCATCGCTCCTGACCAGCCGGTCGGTCAGGGCGCCTCCGCCAGCAACGGATCGAGCGCCGCCTTGAAATCGGCCGCGGTATAGGCGCCCTTCTTGGCGTGGCGGACCACGCCCTTGCGGTCGATGATGTAGGTCGAGGGCACCGCATTGTCGATCGACCCGTAGTTGCCCGTCATCCGGTTCGACAGCGGATAGGACAGGAGGTCGCTGACCTGCTTGAGCTGATATTTGGGCACGCTGTCCTCGGTCGTCACCCCGAACATTTCGAGCCCGCGCGCCTGATTGGCTTTGAAATAGCGGTGCATCATCGGCATTTCGGCCTTGCACGGCGCGCACCAGGTCGCCCAATAGTTGATCACGACGACCTTGCCCTTCATCCCGGCGAGCGTGACCTTGCGCTTGTCGAAGGTGGTGATGGTGAAGGCGGGCGCGGGAAAACCGGGCTGGGGCGTCTTGCCCGGCGCGGCGCCGAGCAGCAGCGCCGCGGCGAGCGGCGCGAGCAACAGGCGGGCGGAGATGATGGTCCTCATGGCGCGACTAGACGAAAAAACATGGACCTAGGCAAGCCGGAAAGCCGCGTCCGCATGGTGCTGCGCTGGCTGCTGACGCTCGCTTATGCCTATGCGGGCTATCGCCACCTCGCGACCCCCGCCCCCTTCCTCGCGATCACCCCGCCGTGGGTGCCCTTTCCGGCCGCGGTCGTCGACGCGACCGGGATCGCCGAACTCGCCGGCGCGGCGGGGCTGACGATCCCGCGGCTGCGCAAGGCGGCGGGCTGGGGTCTTGCGCTTTATGCGCTTTGCGTCTGGCCCGCGAATTTCCACCATGCCCTCGCCCATGTCGCGATCGGCGGCGAGACGCTGGGATGGTGGTATCACGGCCCGCGCCTCGCGCTGCAGCCGGTCATCATCTGGTGGGCCTTATGGGCCAGCGGGGCGGTGGACTGGCCGTTCGGGAAAAAGAAGATCCCCTGAATCCGTTTGCCCTGAGCTTGTCGAAGCCCGTCCTGAGCGCCTGCCTTGGCAGGCAGTCGAAGGGGGCTGTTCTTTCTTTCAACCGTTGGAGGAAGAAGAACGGTGCTTCGACAAGCTCAGCACGAACGGATGAGAGGATTGCGCCCTACTTCACCACCGGCGTCTCTATCGGCGGCTGGCCCTTCTGGCTGGCGGCATAGGCCTCGACCGCCTTCAGCACGCGCAGCATGTTGCCGCTCGATATCTTCTCCAGTTCGGCCTGGGTGTAGCCGCGCCGCGCAAGTTCGGCGAACAGGCGCGGATAGCCGGCGACATCCTCCAGCCCGACCGGGGTCGCGTCCATCCCGTCGTAATCCCCGCCAATGCCGATATGGTCGATGCCGATCGTCTTTTTCAGATGGTCGATATGGTCGGCGGCGATGCCGATCGGCACCTGCGGCGCCGGGTTCTCCGCGTCCCACGCCTTCAGCGCCGCCGCGGCGGCGTCGGGATCGCCGACATACAGCGCGTCGAGCCGCGCCTTTTCGGCCGTGCGCGACAGGCCGTGCGCGCGCAACCCGGGATCGAGGAAGGCCGCATAGAGCACCACCATCACGATGCCGCCGTTCGCCTTGACCGCGGGCAGCACGCTGTCGGGCACGTTGCGCGGATGGTCGTTGACCGCGCGCACCCCCGAATGGCTGAACATCACCGGCGCCTTCGACACTTCGAGCGCGTCCTTCATCGTCGCTTCGCTGACATGGCTCAAATCGACGATCATGCCGAGGCGGTTCATTTCGCGCACGACCTGCTTGCCGAAATCGGTGAGCCCGTCATGCTGCGGCGCGTCGGTCGCGCTGTCGGCCCAGGGCGTGGTCTTGCCATGGGTCAGCGTCATGTAGCGCACGCCCATGCCGTAAAGCTCGCGCAGCACCGCGAGCGACGAGCCGATCGACTGGCCGCCCTCCGCCCCGAGCATGCCCGCGACCTTGCCCGCCTTCATCTGCTGTTCGAGTTCGGCCGAGGTGAACGCCAGGCCGAGGTCGTTCGGGTAGCGCGCGATCAGCCGCTTGGCGACGTCGATCTGCTCGATCGTCTGCTGCACCGCCTGCTGCTCGTTCGTGTTCGACGGCACATAGACCGACCAGAATTGCGCCCCGACATGCCCCTTGCGCAGCCGCTGGATGTCGGTGTGCATCACGGTTCCGTCGGGCTTGGGCTTGGCCGTGTCGTTGAAGTCGAAGTCGTTGATCACATTGCCGACCTGACCGCGCAGTTCCCAAGGGACGTCGTTATGCCCGTCGAAGATGGGCGCCTTGTTGAGCGCCGCGTCGGCGACCGCTTCGGGCGATTTCTGCGCCATGGCGGGGGTGGAGAGGAGGGCGAGTGCGGCGAGGCTGGCGAGCAGGTGCGACTTGGACATGGTGCGCGACCCTAATAGGTTGATCGGGCGGCGCAAGCCCGGGGCGGAGGGGGTGGCCGAGAGGGCGCGCGGTAATGTTTCACGCAAAGGCGCGAAGGAGGAAGAAAAAGGGATTTCACACGAAGACACAAAGAGGGCAATTTACGCCACCACCCGATGGCGAGGAAACCGCGCGAAGCGCCTTTATGATCGCCTGCGGCGACACGACAGGTTCGCGCAGGGGCGCGCCCTCTTTGTGTCTTTGTGTGAGATTATATTCTTCGCGCCTTCGCGCCTTTGTGTGAGATTTTTTCTGCGCCGCGCCCGCGGGGCAGACTTGCCTTGACGTTTACGTCAACCCCGCGCAGCATCGCCTTCATGACCGCTTTCGACAACTGGCGCGCGCGTTCGCCCTATTATGACGAAACCCACGAGGCGCTGGCGCAGAGCGTCCGCCGCTTCGTCGAACGCGAGATCGCGCCCAACATCGACCGCTGGGAGGCGGAAGGCGAATTGCCGCGCGAACTGCACAGGAAAGCGGCGGAAGCGGGGATATTGGGACTGCGCTATCCCGAGGAATATGGCGGCCACAGCGAGGGTTTCGACAATTTTCACGGCCTCGTGCTGACCGAGGAGCTGGCGGCCGTCGGTGCGGGGGGCTTAAGCGCCTCGCTGATGACGCACGGCATCGGCCTGCCCCCGATCCTCGCGCTCGGCTCGGACGAAATGAAACGGCGCGTCGCGCCGCCCGTGCTCGCGGGCGAGAAGATCATCGCGCTCGGCATCACCGAAGCCGGCGGCGGCAGCGACGTCGCCAACCTGAAAACCACCGCCGTCCGCGATGGCGACGACTATGTCGTCAACGGCGGCAAGATGTTCATCACCAGCGGCATGCGCGCCGACTGGCTAACCTGCGCGGTCCGCACCGGCGGGCCGGGCGCGGGCGGCATCTCGCTGCTGCTGATCGACATGGGCAGCCCCGGCGTCGAACGCACGCGGCTCGACAAGATGGGCTGGCGGTGCAGCGACACCGCCGCGATCCATTTCGGCGACGTCCGCGTCCCCGCGTCGAACCTGATCGGGCCGGAGAATGGCGGCTTCATCGGCATCATGCGCAATTTCAACAGCGAACGGCTCGGCATGGCGATGGGCTGCTGCGCCTATGCCCGCGTCGCGATGGCCGAGGCGGCGGAGTGGGCGCAGAACCGCGAGACCTTCGGCAAGCCGCTCGTCGGCCACCAGTCGATCCGCATCAAGCTCGCCGACATGGAACGCCAGATCGAGGCAACGCAGGCCTGGGTCGACCTCGCCGCATGGCAGGTCCGCGAAGGCAGGGACCGCCCCGCCGACTTCGCGATGCTCAAGGTCCAGGCGACGCGCATGCTGGAGGCCGTCGCGCGCGAGGCGGCGCAGATATTGGGCGGCGCCAGCTATATCACCGGCAGCAAGGTCGAACGCATCTACCGCGAGGTCCGCGTCAACGCGATCGGCGGGGGGAGCGAGGAGATTTTGCTCGATCTGGCCGGGCGGCAGTTGTTTGGGGGGCGTTAGACCTCGGGGTCCTTAGACCGCTTGGCCGCGATCGCGAGCGATTCGGCCTTGAGCGGGCGCGACACCGGGCACACTTCCTGCACATAGCCGTTGAGCACATTGGTCAGCGCGTCGGGAATCAGGCGATAGAAAACGAACTGGCCGCGCTTCTCGCTGGCGATCAGCCCGGCGTTTTCGAGCACCGACAGGTGCTGCGACACCGCCGGCTTGCTCATGTCGAAGCGCGCGGCGATGTCGCCCGCGCTCAGTTCTGCATGCGCCAGATAGGCCAGAATCCTGCGCCGCGGCGTCGAGGCCAATGCCTGAAAAACCCGTTCCATATATTCGTAAATGGACACCGCATGCCGACTTGACAAGGATTTAGATATTTAAGTAATTTCTTATTTATTTGCAGGAGTCGGATGATGCGCGATGACGATCCCCATGCGGTCAATTTCCTGATCGACGAACCCGGGCCCGATCCGGTTTCCGGCACCGTCCGCGCCGACGCGCCGAGCATCGCGTGGAATGGTGGCATGGCGCTCGTCGCGCTGGTCGCCGGCCCCTTCTTCGTCACGCCGGGGACGATCGCGCTCTTCCTCGTCACCACCGGCGCCGCGCTGCTGCTTGGGCACAGCGTCGGTTATCACCGGATGATGATCCACGGCAGCTTCGAGGCGCCGCGCTGGCTGGCGCGCACGCTTATCTGGTTCGGCGCCTACGTCGGCATGGCGGGGCCCTATGGCATCGTTCGCGCGCACGACACACGCGACTGGGCGCAGCGGCAGGCCGACTGCCATCCCTTCCTGCGCCACGGCACCGGAATGCTGCGCGATGCGTGGTGGCAGATCTATTGCCAGGCTCGACCTCGACCGCCCGCCGCGCTTCGATTTTTCCGAACTCAACCGCGATCCCTTTCACCGCTGGCTGGAGGCGACGTGGCGCTGGCAGCAATGGCCCGTCGCCCTGCTCTTCTTCGCGATCGGCGGCTGGGGCTGGGTCGTGTGGGGCGTCGCCGCGCGCGTCGCGGTCGCCAATCACGGCCACTGGCTCGTCGGCCATCTCGCCCACAATCGCGGACCGCAGCACTGGACGGTCGATGCGCATGGCGTGCAGGCGTTCGACGTCCCCTGGGCGGCGATCCCGACGATGGGCGAGGCGTGGCACAACAATCACCACGCCTATCCGGGGTCGGCGCGCATCGGCCTGCATCCGGGGCAGAGCGATTGGGGCTATGGCTTTATCCGCCTGTGCGAGCGGCTGGGGCTGGCATGGAACGTCCGGACGCCCACGACCCTCGGCACGCGCAGCGGATTGAGCGTTGTCGCACAGGTCACCCCGCTGCCCGCGCCGCTGGCCGGAGTGGTGCGGTGAGTCCCCTGTTGCACCGCCTGCGGACCGAGGTTCGCGCGTCGATCCTCTATGCGCTCGCCGCGGCGGCGCTGATCCTGTCGCAGCATGCCATCGTCTTCCTCGCCTTTCGCGCACTCGGCATGCCGCTCGCACTCGACGACCGTTTCTGGCTGTTCCCGATCCGCCAGCTCGCGATGCTGCCCGGCATTTCGCCGCTCGTCGCGGTCGGCGGCTTCGCCTTCTGCCTCGTGATATCGGCGGCGCTCGCCCGGCTGTCGCTGCGTCGCGCCGATCGCCTCGGTCGCGGCGGCGGGCTGGCGCTGGCGACGATGGTGCCGACCGTCCAGGTCGCGGCGGCACTCGCGCTGGCCCTGCTGTGGCAACGCCGCGCGGACAGCGAGCCCCGGCGCGTCGGCAAGCCGGCGCCGCCCCACCAGCTCGCGATCGGCATTTCCGCCGGAACCGCGCTGATCGTCGCCGCCGTCGCGGTGTCAGCGCTGACGATGGGCGCCTATGGCTGGGGCCTGTTCGTCGCGACGCCTTTCCTCGTCGGCCTGATCACCGGCTTCCTCGTCAATCGCGGCGCCGATCGCAGCGCCGCCGAAACCTTCGGCGCGGTGGCGATGGCGGGGCTGCTCGGCACGATCGCGCTGCTGATGCTCGCGCTTGAAGGGCTGATGTGCGTCCTGCTGATCGCGCCGCTGGCGGTCGTACTCGCGGGGATCGGCGGTTTCATCGGACGCGCGGCGGCAAGGCGGCTGGCCGATCCGCGCCAGCCCTTCTACGGCGTCGCGGCGCTGCCGCTGATCTTCTTCGTCGATGCCGCGATGCCGCCCGAAATTCCCATCGTCACGCATGCCGACGTCGCCATCGCCGCGCCGCCCGAGGCGGTATGGGCCAGTCTGACCGCCGACCGCCCGGTCACCGAAGCCCCGGGGCTCGTTGGCCTCGCGGGGCTCGCCTACCCCGTCGCGAGCCGCATCGTCGGCACCGGCGAAGGTGCGCGGCGGATCGGCCGCTTCTCGACTGGCACCGCCGACGAACGCATCACCATCTGGCAACCCGGCCGTACCCTGGCCTTTCGCGTCGTACGCCAGCCGCCCGCGATGGAGGAGATGAGCCCCTATCGCAAACTCCACACCCCGCACCTCGTCGGCTATTTCGACACCGGCGAGACACGCTTCGACCTCGCGCCGCTGCCCGGCGGCGGCACCCGGCTGACCACACGCGCCGACCATGTGCTGCGCATCGATCCCGGGCTTTACTGGGCGCCGATCGCGCGTCGGGCAATCGGGCAGAATGTCGACCGCGTGCTGACCGACGTGCGGCGCGACGCCGAACGCCGCGCCAAGACGCCTCGACAGCGCGCGGGCTTGGCGCCACACTCACCGCATGGACAATCTCTCGCATAGCTGGCCCGCCGAGGCCGACACCATTCTTCCCGGCCTCGTCGACCTGCGGCGCGCGATTCACCGCGATCCCGAACTGGGTCTTCAGAACCCGAGGACGCTCGCCAAGATCAAGGACGCGCTCGCGGGCCTGCCGCTCGAATTTCGCGAGGGGGCCTCGACCACCGGACTCGTCGCGATCCTGCGCGGGCCCGCCAACGGGCGCACCGTGCTGCTGCGCGGCGACATGGATGCGCTGCCGCTGGTCGAGGATACGGGGCTCGACTTCACCTCCGAAACCAGCGGTGCGATGCACGCCTGCGGGCACGACACGCATGTCGCGATGCTCGTCGGCGCGGCGAAGCTGCTGTGCGCGGCGCGCGACCGGCTGCCCGGCACCGTGATGTTCATGTTCCAGCCGGGCGAGGAGGGGCATCATGGCGCGCGCTTCATGCTCGACGACGGGCTGATCGACCCGCTGCCCGACGCAGCCTTCGCGCTCCACATCATGCCCAATGCGCCGCACGGCGTGTTCGCGGGCAAGCCCGGACCGCTGCTCGCCTCGTCCGACGTCCTCGCCATCACCGTCAAGGGCGCCGGAGGACACGCGTCCATGCCGCACGATGCTATCGACCCGATCCCGGTTGCTTGTGCCATCGTCACCGCGCTCCAGACGATGGTGACGCGCCGCGTCTCGGTGTTCGACCCCGCCGTCGTCACCATCGCGAAGATCGCGGCGGGGACGACGAACAACATCATCCCCGAAAGCGCCGAACTGCTCGGTACGATCCGTACCCTGTCGCCGCAGCGCCGCGCGATGGTCGCGGCGGAACTCAAACGCCTCGCCCCCGCGATCGCCGAGGCGCATGGCTGCACCGCCGAGGTCGCAATCGTCGAGGGCTTCCCCGTCACCGTCTGCGACAGCCGCGCCGCCGCCTTCGGCCAGCGCGTCGTCGAGGAGACCTTCGGCGAGGCCGCCTGGCTGACGATGGACAATCCCGTGATGGGCGCCGAGGACTTCGCCTATGTGCTCGAGAAAGTACCCGGCGCGATGTTCTGGCTCGGCGCGAGCCATGAGGGAAGCGACTGGCGCGCCTGCTGCGGGCTGCATTCGAACCGCATGGTCCTCGACGAAAAGGTAATGGCGCGCGGCGCGGCGCTGCACGCGGCGCTGGCGGAGCGGTTTTTGAACGAGGGGTTTGGGTAAGGAAAGATTTTCTCACGCAAAGGCGCAAAGGCACAAAGAAGGAGGCAAGGTGGACGTCGAGGAACTGGTCAGCATAACCGTCGATTGCGGCTTCCACCTCCATAAGGAATTGGGTCCGGGACTGCTGGAATCGGTCTATGAGGCGATCATGGCGGATCAACTCGCCCGGCGCGGCCTCAATGTTGTTCGTCAAGTGCCCATTCCCGTCCGCTATGGCGGAGTCGAGCTTCCCGAAGGATTTCGGGCCGACCTTTTGGTCGAGGGTCAGCTACTTGTCGAATTGAAATCGGTTGAGCGGCTAGCGCCGCTCCATGGCAAGCAGGTGCTGACCTATCTTCGCCTGCTGCAAATGCCTCTCGGCCTCCTGGTCAATTTTGGTGGAGAGACTTTCAAGGAAGGCGTCAAACGCATCGTCAACAACCACCGCCCTTAGCCGCCTTCTTCGTGCCTTTGCGCCTTTGCGTGAGATTTCATATGGCGGAGCTTGCAGATAAGTTCGCCGCTTCCTAGCTCAGTGGCGCAATCTTTCCGTATGAAGGACCACCCCATGATCAACATCATCGGCGCCATCATTTCCGGCCTCGTCATCGGGGCGCTGGCGCGGTTCTTCTATCCCGGTGCGGTCGAAATGGGGTGGATCGCGACGATTCTGCTCGGCATCGGCGGATCGTTGCTCGCCGGGCTCGTCACCACCCGCGGCGTGCGCGGCGAGTTCCACCGCGCCGGATGCTTCGCCTCGGTGATCGGCGCGGTCGTGCTGATCCTCGTCGGGCGGCTGCTCGGCATCGGCGGCTGATCTTTCGCCGCCTTTGACATCGGTCAAAGCGGCCGTCCCCGAACGCGCGCATGACATGGCTCGTCACCAAGGAGCCTCGCCATGAGCCAGCATGTCCCCGCCAGCGCCTTTCGCATCGTCGCGGCCCCCGCGACCGTCGCGGCGATCGCCGACCATCAGGTCCGGGTCGTCCGCAGCTTTGACCTGCCCACCGGCCTGTTCGCGGCGACCGTCGCCCTCTATTTCGCCTTCCTGGGGGTGATGGCGGCGACTTTCGCCGACCAGGGACTCGCAATCCCGATGGCGATCTTTTCGATCTATATCGCCATGGCCTTCGGAACCCCGGCGATGTGGGTGCGGATGAAACCCCGCCATGCGGCCAAGCCGCCGACGTGGAGCCGCTTTATGTCCGACGGTGTCGACACGCTCACCGGGCGCCTCGATGGAAGGGGAGCGGCCGCGCAAGTCCTGATGCTGCCCGTGCTGATTTTGGGGTGGGGCCTCATCGTCGCGGCGATCGTCGCGGCGCTCTAATCGGCCAACAGGGCAGCCAAGGCCGGCGCGTCGCGGACTTCGAGTCCGCGCGCGCCGTGCCGCCTGATCAGGCCCGCCTCCTCGAGCGCGCCGAGTTGCCGGCTCACCGTCTCGATGCTGATGCCGAGCAGGGCCGCCATCTCGCCGCGGGTCAGCGGCAGGTCGAATCGGGCGGCGGGCGAGCAGGGCGCGGCCCCCGCCGCATCGGCGAGCGCGAGGATCAGCCCCGCGACCTTCGCTTCGGCGCGGCGGCGCCCGACCAGGTCGAGCAGCGCGCGCGTTTCCGACGCCGCCTTCATCGCGCGCCGCGCGACCCCGGCGGCGAGCCGCGGATTTTCCGTCACCATCCGCGCATAGTCGGCGCGCGGAAAGATACAGACGCGCGCCGCGCCGGCGGCGGTGACCTCGCAATCGTCGGGCGCCGCGAAAATCTCGCCCGCGAAGCCCGCCGGATGGATAAGCGCGACGATGCGCTCGACCCCGTCGGCGTCGGTCCGCACGACCTTGAGCACCCCCGACAGCAGGGTCGCGCACGCGCTGTCGTCGCCCGGCGCGAACAGCATCTCGCCGCGCACGAGGTCGCGGTGCCGCCCCATGCGCGCGAGCTCGGCGCGCTCGCCGTCGGGCAGCGCCGCGCACGCCGCGCGGTCACGCACGGGGCAGCCCGCGCAGTCGAGCGCGTCGCTTCCCCTGGATGCCGTCATTCGATCATCGCCTCGACCGTCTCATGCGGATAGCGGATAAATTCGTCGTAGAGGCGATAGTGCGCGGTCTCCTCAAGCGTCGTCGGCTGGATCGCGAAGGGATCGATCTGCCACAGAGCGGAGTCGGGCAGCGCCATCAGGATCGGCGAGTGCGTCGCCATGATCACCTGGCAGTTCGCCGCGTTCTGCATCCGGCGCAGGATTTTCAGGAAATCGAACTGGCGCTGCGGCGACAGCGCGGCCTCGGGTTCGTCGAGGATGAAGAGACCCTGCTCGCTCAGCCGATCCTCGAAGAAGTCGATGAACCCCTCGCCATGCGACGCCGACAGATAATTGGCGCGCGGCGACCCCGCTTCGTCGAGGTAGCGCGCGACCGAAAAGAAGGTCTCGGCCCGAAAGAACCAGCCGCGCTTGACCTGCGGCAGCCACGCGCCCTGCAAGACATGGCCCAGGCCGCCGCCGTCCGCGCCCGATGCCCAGCCTTCGCCGACCGCAGCCATCCGCTGCGCGCCGCCGCCTTCGTTGAAACCCGCCATCGTCGCGATCGCTTCGAGCAGGGTCGATTTGCCCGACCCATTTTCGCCGACGACGATCGTCACCGCGTTTTCGAAACGGATATCGAGACCATCGCGAAGCAGCGGCATGTTGAAGGGATAATCGTCGGGGTCGACCCAGTCCGGCCAGGCGACCGATCCATCGCCGTCCTCGGGCAGCCACACGCGTTTCAGAAAGGGCGGCGGCAGGCTGGTATCGCGGGGCCGCCGCGCCATGTCAGGGCACCAGCACCGTGTCGACCGCCTGCGGCAGCATCGCTGGATAGTCGAGCGTATAATGCAGCCCGCGGCTTTCCTTGCGGTGGAGCGCGCTTTTCACGATCAGGTCGGCGCATTGCAGCAGGTTGCGCAGTTCGATGAGGTCGGTCGTGACGCGGAAATGACCGTAATAATCCTCGACCTCGTGGGTCATCATGTTGATGCGGTGCTGCGCGCGTTCCAGCCTTTTGGTGGTGCGCACGATGCCGACATAGTTCCACATGAAGCGGCGGATCTCGGTCCAGTTCTGCTTGATGATGACCTCTTCGTCGGAGTCGGTGACGCGGCTTTCGTCCCAGGCGCGGATCGGCGGGGGGTCGAGCGCGTCCCAGCGCGCGATGATGTCCTTCGCCGCGGCCTCGCCGAAGACGAAACATTCGAGCAGCGAGTTCGACGCGAGGCGGTTGGCGCCGTGCAGCCCGCTTTCGGTGCATTCGCCCGCGGCGTAGAGCCCCGGCAGGTCGGTGCGGCCGTCGAGGTCGATCAATATGCCGCCGCAGGTATAATGCTGCGCGGGCACCACCGGGATCGGCTGCTTCGTCATGTCCAGCCCAAGCGTCAGCAGCTTGTCGTAGATGTTCGGGAAATGGCCCGCGACGAAATCGGGGTCGAGGTGGCTGATGTCGAGATGGACATAGTCGAGCCCGTAGCGCTTGATCTGGTCGTCGTTCGCGCGCGCCACGATGTCGCGCGGCGCGAGTTCGGCGCGTTCGTCATAATCGGGCATGTAGCGATGCCCGGTGACGGGGTGCTTGAGCAGGCCCCCCTCGCCGCGCACCGCCTCGGTGATCAGGAAATTCTTGACCTCCAGATTATAGAGGCAGGTCGGGTGGAACTGCATCATCTCCATGTTCGAGACGCGCGCGCCTGCGCGCCAGGCCATCGCGATGCCGTCGCCAGTCGCGCCTCTAGGGGCCGTCGAGAACTGGTACACGCGCCCCGCCCCGCCGCTCGCGAGGATCGTCGCGCGGCCGACATGCGCGCGCACCTTGCCGCTCTTCTCGTCGAGCGCATAGACGCCCCACACGCGGCCCGATCCCGAATAGCGCTCCTCGTGCCGGCCGGTGATCAGGTCGATGCACGCCTGTCCGGGCAGCAGGGTGATGTTCGGATGCGCCTCGGCGGTCTTGAGCAGCGCCGCCTGCACCGCCCAGCCGGTCGCGTCGTCGACATGGACGATGCGGCGGTGCGAATGCCCGCCCTCGCGCGTCAGGTGCAGCGCGTCGCTGTCCTTGTTGAAGGGCACGCCCATCTCGACGAGCCGCTCGATCGACGCGGGCGCATTTTCGACGACGAACTCGACCGTCTCGCGCCGGTTGAGGCTAGCCCCCGCGACCATCGTGTCCTCGATATGATTCTCGAACGTGTCGCCCGCGTCGAGCACCGCGGCGATCCCGCCCTGCGCCCAGGCGGTCGACCCACCGGTGAGCTCGCCCTTGGCGAGCACGAGCACGCGGCAATGCTCGGCGAGCGCGATCGCCGCGGTGAGGTCGGCGGCGCCGGAACCGACGATGATGACGTCGTAAGTATCGTTCATTGGCTAGACCTAGATACCGCCGCCCCATAAGCGGCAATGCTGTCTTCCGGACCATTGCGAAAGCGCTTCATCGCCCTTTGTATCGGCCAGATAATCGAGCCATCCGCCAGTTTGAGACTGATGTTGATTTCGGCTTGGGGGTCTTCGTCATCCCCGATCCAATCGCCGCCGAGCTGACGTCGAAGTGTTTCGCCAATATATGACCCAATCGCGAACAATCGCGAACCAACGTCCTCCGAGAGCAGACCGCCGGACCGAGCAACGCCATGGGGCGCATGCTCGTCAAAAAAACGATCGATCTCTTCCAAGCTCGCCAACGTGAAGTCCGCCCGATAACCTGAAGACGACAGGGCTTTGGCAATCCAGTCGGCGGAGACCAGTGCATCCGAAACGATTGAGGATGAACTCATCGCATGAGCACTTCTTCCAATGGCCAACGCCGAAAACATAGCAGCCGAAAGGCGGAAGATTTTACGCCGAAAGATCATCACCCATTCGCCGCCCGCGTCAGGTTGAGGAACACATCCTCCAGGTCGGCCTCGCGGGTCGAGACGTCGACGATGCCGTGTCCCATCGCATTCACCGCCGCGAGCACCTCCCCCGCGTTCATGCGGTCCTTGTTGTAGCTGATTGCGAGCCCGCGTTCGCCCTCGCGCTCGACCTTCTCGAAGGCCGGATGCGTCGGCAGCACCGTCACATCGGCATCGAGCGTCACGACGACGATCTTTTCTCGCGCCATGTCGACCAGCTCGCGCGTCGGCTTGTTCGCGATCAGCTCAGCCATGGTTGATGATCGCGATGCGGTCGCACAATTCCTCGGCCTCTTCCAGATAGTGCGTCGTCAGCACCACGGTCACGCCGCGGTCGTTGAGGCGCTGCACATAGTCCCAGAGCTGCTGCCGGAGTTCGATGTCGACGCCGGCGGTCGGCTCGTCGAGGACGATGATCGGCGGCGAATGCACCATCGCCTTGGCGACGAGCAGCCGCCGCTTCATCCCCCCCGACAGGGTGCGCGCATAAGCGTCGCGCTTGTCGGTCAGATGCACCGCGGCGAGCAGTTCGTCCGAAAGGCGCTTCGCCTTGGGAACGCCATAGAGGCCCGCCTGATTCTCCAGCGTCTCGAAGGGCGTGAAAAAGGGATCGAAGACGATTTCCTGCGGCACGATGCCGATCGAATATTTGGCGTTGCGCGGATCGGCATCGATGTCGAAGCCCCAGATGCTGGCCGAGCCGCTGGTCTTGTTGACCAGCCCCGCGAGGATGTTGATCAGCGTCGACTTGCCCGCGCCGTTCGGGCCGAGCAGCCCGAAGATGTCCCCGCGCGGCACGTCGAAGCTGACATTGTCGAGCGCCTGCTTGCCCCCCGCATAGATTTTGGAGACGGCGTCGATGCGGATGGCGGCTTCACTCATGGCCGCCTCCATAGCCGTGCGCAGGCGCCTGCGAAAGCCCGCGTTCCGGCAAGGAAATCTTTACCACGGCGGGTAAGCATATTTTGTCATCTCGGCGCTATGCGGGGGGATGTGAGGACCAGACACATCATCCGCCCGCTGCCCGCGCAGCGCGCCCTAGCCGCCATCGCGCTCGCTTTTGCGCCGTTCGCTGCCCTGCCGGCGCATGCGCAGACCAATGCGCAGGGCGAAGCCGAAGCCATCGTGCTGAGGCCCCTTTCCTTCTTCAAGGTTAACGACCTCGACTTCGGCGACGTCATCGCGTCGACCAATGCGGGGACGGTGCGCCTCTCTCCCGACGGGTCGCGCACCCGCACCGGCGGGGTGACGCTGGCCGGATCGGACGGCGAGCCTGCGCGCTTCGCCGGACTCGGCACCTACAACCGCGAAGTGTCGATCTCGCTCGGCGCGAACCAGATCTGGATCACCGGGCCGGGGCAGCAGATGCGCGTGCGCAATTTCGAGATCGGGTCGACGCCGACCGCGATCCTGTCGACGACCCCGACGCGCTTCCGCATCGCGACTGCGCTCGGCAACTTCAATTTCCCGGTCGGCGCGACGCTCGACGTCAACGCCAACCAGGCACCCGGCGACTATCGCCGGCAGTTTTACCATTACGCTGAACTATCTCTGACCGCCGACGCGTGGGGAGACGGCACCGGGGGACCACTTGCGCGTTTCGGGGGATATGCGCTCGCCGGTGCCGTCATGGCGGTAAGTAGTTAAACCCGATTCCCCGAGCCCTTCGACTGCCCTGGCGGGCGCTCAGGATAAACCTCGGCCTTTGGCCGAAGCCGAGGGGCCATGCCGAGCGTAGTCGAGGCTGCGGCGTTGCCGGTTCTCGCTCTGCTCGAACGAGCCCCTCGGCTTCGCTCGGGGAATCGGGGGAGTGAACGGACCCGATTGCTCCCCTCCGCCGCGCTTGCTATGGGCGCCCTCGATGACCCAGAACGCGCCCGAAACGATCCGCACGCCCAAGACCCGCATCGCCTGCGACGGCACCGGCGACGGCCTCGCCGATGCCGCGCTCGGCCATCCGCGCGTGTGGCTGGAGATCGATCCCGACGAGGGTTTCGCCGATTGCGGCTATTGCGACCGGCGCTTCGTCCTGATCGGCGGTATCGCCGACAAGGGTTGAGCGTCGGCGGCGTCGCCGACAAGCGCTGAGCGCGCCAAGGCGTAAACGCCGCCTTTACCAAGCCGAAGCATCATCGATTCACATCCCGCTGGCATAGTCTGTGCCAGACAGGAGCAGAATCGTGGGGATTCAAGGGACCAGCAAATGTCGGGCCGCCGCGCGCGTCCTGATCCTCGCCGCGGCACTCGCCGGGTGGAGCGCGGCCGCGCACGCCGCCGACATGCCCGGCACCGTCAGCGCGACCGTCGTCCGCCCCAATACGCTCGTCAAGACCGACGATCTCGATTTCGGCACCATCGTCAGCGGGACCAGCGGCGGCACCGTGTCGGTCAATGCCGTCACCGGCGCGCGCACCAGCAGCGGCGGCGCCACGACGGTGGGCAATGATTCCCGGCGCGCGACCTTTCAGGGCACCGGCGGCATCCTGCTGATCACCGTGTCGGGCAGCACCTCGGTGACGCTGACGCGCGCCGGCGGCGGCGCCCCGGCGATGACCGCGACCCTCGTCCGCGCCGCGAGCACGAGCGGCGGCGGCATCACGCTGCTCGGCACGACGCTGCTGCCGAGCGGGGTGCAGACCTATTATATCGGCGGCACGCTGACCGTCCCCGCGAACCAGCCCGAGGGCGATTACAGCGGCACCTTCACGCTCACCGTCAACTATCTCTGAACCCGTCGCGCCGTCAGGGCAGACCGACCATGACAAAGGGCGCCCAAGCCCAGGGATGCGCCAACGATGCCATCGGGCAATCGTCGGCCCCCAGCATCCCGCTCGTCGCGCATTGCCCGACGATCAGCCGCACCTCGTCGTCGCGCGGATCGTCGATCAGCTCGATCATCGCCGCCTGCAACGCCCTGGCATTCCCGCGCGCGCCATCCTTTGCCAGATGGTCGAAGGTCGCGCTGATCAGCGCCCGCGTCGCATCGTCGCGCACCTGCCAGTGCGACACCAGCAGATGGTCGGCGCCGGCGTAGAAAAAGGATCGCGCGAGGCCGGACAGGCCTTCGCCGCCGATCTGGTCGGGCGCCGCAGTGTTGCACGCCGACAGCACGACCCAGTCCGCCGCCAGTCTGAGCGTCGCCGCCTCGGATGCCAGAAGCAGCCCGTCGCCGGGCGCCCCCGGCGCCGGGGCGGCGAGCGCGAGCGCCGGTTCGGCGAGACCGTCGAAATCGCCGCTCAGCAAGCCGTGGGTCGAAAAGGACAGGGTGCGCGTCCGCGCCAGCACGCCCTTGTCGCTCAGCGCGCGCAACCGCGCCTCGGACGCATCGGGACCCAACAGCAGATATTCGGGCTTGACCACCCAGCAGGCGCGTCAAGGCGACGCCTTCCTTCAGCGTTTCCCGCAGTTCGGGGAGCGCGGCGAGCTGGTTGCGGCTATCCTCGCCCTCGGCCCGCACCTGTCCGCGCGTCGGCGCCGCCGGAACCGTGAAGGAGCGCGTCACGGCGATCGACATCGGATCGATGCCCGGATCGAGCCCCGGTATCTGTCCCGTGCCCTTGTAGTCGGGATTGGCGAAGGCGATCAGCATGTTATCGGCGGGCCGCTCCGCCGACGCCTTCGCCCGCAGCGTCCGCAGCGCGCCGGTCGCCGGCAGGATCGCGATCGCCTTGTCCCGGATCAGCCATGCGGTTTCGCGTAGCGCGGCCGGATCGTCGTCGGCGCCGGTGGGCGGGCGCGTAACCAGCAGGCCCGGCGGGATCGCTGCGAGCACGCCGTCGGCGACGACGAGCAACGTATCGATTCCGGTGTCGTCCAGAACGCGCGCGACGTCGGGGTTGCCGAGCAGCGCCTGGTGGAGATCGAACGCCATCCCTCGGTCGAAGGCTTCGTAGACCCGCGCCGTGCCGCATGGGCGTGTCGGTCGACGGGTCGATCTGGCGCCGCAGCGTGCGGACCGTGCGCGCCAACTCGTCGGCGCTGACGTCGATCGGTGCCCAGGCCGCGTCGCGGCGGCTGACAGCAAAGGTCAGCCCGGCGGCGCCGTCGACGGGCGCGCTGAGCACGACCAGCGCCTCGTTGTCGGCGAGCAGGCCGCCGTCGCCGCGCAGTTCGTCGAGCCGGACCGCCCGGGGCGCGCGAAACTCCCAATAGCGCGGCGCCTTGACGCGCAGCGTGTCGCCGATCTGTGCGGCGCGGGCCACGAGCTCGGCGCGCCGCGCCGATAATTGCCGCTGCCGATCGGCGACCTCCCCCGAAGCGAGCAGCCGGTCGATATCCTGGTCCGCCGCGCGAATCGCGCGCATCGTCTCTTCATAATCGAGCGCGAGTTGCGACACGCCGCCGAGGCTGGCCGCCGCCAGCGCGGAATTGCGTGCGAGCGCATCGCCGGCGACCGAGCGGTTCGCCGCCTGCATCGCCTCGAACGCGGCCGCGAGCGCCGCGGGCGACCGCGGGTCGGCCGCCAGGATCGCCCGCGCGCGGAGCGCGTCGCATTGGGTGCGCCCGGCAAAATCCCCCGCCTGTCCCTCGCCGCACAGCGCGTCGAGCGGGGCGAGTGCCGCGCCCGGGCGCGCGCCGCGCAGTGCGACGCGCGCGAGCGCCAGCCGGACCGCGCGCACCTCGCTGATCGAAAAATCGTCCTGCGGCAGCGCCGCAAGCAGCGCCGCGCCGGCCTCGGCACCCGCCACATCGTTCAGCGCGAGCGCCACCTCGATCCGCGGCAGATAATGCGGCAGCTTGCCGACGGGGCGCACCAGCGCCTCACGATAGAACCAGTCGAACGACGCGAGCAGGCGCTCGGCATCGGCAGCGCGTCCTTGCGCCAGCCGCACGCGCGCCAACGCGTCGAGCGCCTTGCCGAACAACAGGTGCGCATTCGCCGAATCGGGCGACCCGAAACGAAAGGTGCCCCCCACCAGCGGAATGGTGTCGCGGATGATCGTCTCGGCGTCGTCGATCGCGCCCGCCCGGAGCGCCGCATCGGCGGCCTCCAGCCGGAAGAAGAGATAATCGTCGTTGATGCCGACGCCCGGCTTCTTCGCGCGCGCCGCCTGCTCCATCACATCCGCCGCCTCGACGAAGCGGCCGATATCCGCGAGCAACGCCGCATAGTCGCGCAGCCCGTTTCCCAGATTGCCGTTGTTGGCGCGCAGCAATTCGATCGAGGCAAGGCGCGCCGCCCGCGCCTCGTCGAAGCGCCCGGCACGGCGCGCCATCGCCGATCGCATGTCGAGCGCCACGACATGCGCCAACAGATCGCCGGCAAGCGCCGCCATCTCGCGATCGTCGATCGTGCCGTCGCTCGCCGCGGCCACGGCCCGCATGCAGCTTGCGCGATCGCGTTCCTTCCGCTCGTCGATGGTGCGCGAGACCGGCGAATAGGCGGAATAAAGGATATCCTCGTTCACATGGCGCATCTCGGGTTCGTCGATGTAGCAGGGGTCGGACGCTCGCCCGGCGCGGTTGCGCGCGCGGATCGCGTCATTCTTGCGCACCGTTTCGGCATAGCCAGGCGCATTGCGCTGCTCGTCGAGCCGCGCCTTGAAGTTCGCGAGCGTTCCTTCCGCCCAGCAGGCTTCCTCGATCAAGTCCGGATCGGCGGTTCCGATGCGATTCTGCTCCCAGTCGACGCGCAGGACATAGTCGGTCCGCATCGCCTGCTGCGCCTCGGCGTCGGCGGCGCGATAGGCGGCGCAGGTCGGAAACTGATAGGCCGCCTTGGGCGCGTCGCCCGTGGCGGCGGCGTTCTGGGCATGAAGGGGCGCCGCCGCCAGCAGCGCCGCAGCCGGCGACAAGGGCATGAAGGATATGCATGGCGGCTCTTCCCCCGGATGTCCGCAATCCACGATATAATCAGGGACAAGGGACAAAGGCAATCGCGCCGCCGCAACCGGCGCGGCGCTTTGTTCTAGGCAGTCCGCGCGCCCCTCCTTATATCGGCCTCATGACAAGCCCCACCGATCCCCGCCGCTTCCTTTATCGCGCCGATGCGCTCGACCCCGATCTCGCGCAGCAACTGGCGAAAGAAGCGTTGGCGCAGGCCGACGACGGCGAACTCTATCTGCAATATCGCGCGACCGAGAGTTTCGGCTTCGACGACGGGCGCCTCAAGACCGCCGACTATTCGACCGACGCCGGTTTCGGCCTGCGCGCGGTGTCGGGCGAGATGACGGGCTTTGCCCATGCCAGCGACATCAGCGCCCCGGCGATCCGCCGCGCCGCCGAGACGCTGGCGCTGCTCGACCCCGCCAGCCAGCCGCACGCCCCCGCCCCGGCGCGCACCAACCGCCATCTTTACGGCGAGGCGAATCCGCTGGACCTCATCCCCTTCGCGAAGAAGGTCGCGCTGTGCCAACAGGTCGATGCCGCCGCCCGCGCGCGCGATCCGCGCGTCGTGCAGGTGTCGGTCGCGCTCGCCGGAAGCTGGTCGGTGGTCGAGATCGTCCGCGCCGACGGCTTCCTCGCGACCGACATCCGCCCGCTCGTCCGCCTCAACGTCAGCATCGTCGTCGAGGAGAATGGCCGCCGCGAATCGGGCTATTTCGGCCTTGGCGGCCGGTACATGTACGACCATCTGTTCGAGGAAGCGCAGTGGAACCGCGCGATCGACGAGGCGCTGAAGCAGGCGCTCGTCAATCTGGAGGCGGTCGATGCCCCCGCGGGCGAGATGACCGTGCTGCTCGGCCCCGGCTGGCCCGGGGTGCTGCTGCACGAAGCGATCGGGCACGGGCTCGAGGGCGATTTCAACCGCAAGGGCACCAGCGCCTTTTCGGGCCGCATCGGCCAGCGCGTCGCGGCGCCGGGCGTCACGGTCGTCGACGACGGCAGCATCGCCGAACGGCGCGGCTCGCTGAGCATCGACGACGAAGGCACGCCGACCAGCGAGACCGTGCTGATCGAGGACGGCATTTTGAAGGGTTACATGCAGGACCGGCTCAATGCGCGGCTGATGGGCATGGCGCCGACCGGCAACGGGCGCCGCGAAAGCTTTGCCCACGCGCCGATGCCGCGCATGACCAACACCTTCATGAAGGGCGGCAACGACGATCCCGCCGAACTGCTGAGCCGCGTCAGGAACGGCATCTTCGCGAAGAGCATGGGCGGCGGCCAGGTCGATATCGTGTCGGGCAAGTTCGTGTTCAGCTGCACCGAGGCCTACAAGATCGAGAATGGCAAGCTCGGCGCCCCGATCAAGGGCGCGACCTTGATCGGCGACGGGCCGAGCGTGCTGACCAAGGTCACCGGCATCGGCAACGACATGGCGCTCGACGAAGGCATTGGCGTGTGCGGCAAGGGCGGCCAGAGCATCCCCGCCGGCGTCGGCCAGCCGACGCTGCTGGTCAGCGGGCTGACGGTGGGCGGGACGGCCTGAGTTGACGGAGGCGATTACCCAAAGTTCTGATCGCGTAGAAACCGACGAAGAGTTTCGTCGAAAAAAAAGAAACTGTCTCGCTGTAGGCACGCTCGGGTTGGGCTTTGCGTTAGCAACCACGGGTGCGATGACATCGGTTCCAGGACTAGCCGAGACAAAAATTCAATCATGGATTTTAGGCTTGGGACTCCTCGCCTACCTATCTTACACAACCATAGAATATTATCATGAATATATACATCAGAGGAATCTCCACAGTGAGCTTGCGAGAAGATTTTCTAATAAAAAAACGGCTATTGATGCTATAAATTCTATTATTTATTCTCTAGAAGCTACGGACTTATCATTAAGATCTACCAGCTGGAGCCTCGTCTCCGAAAGAAGTAGAATATTTTCTGAGATGAGTGAAACAGTAAATAGGACTATGGGAGATATATCAGAAATAATTGTTCATCTAGACCAATTGACTCTAACCAAAAATTTAAAAGATATTGAAAAGATTATTTCATCTCTTAGAGAATATCCGGAAAAAATTTACAAGCTTCATAATGAAATAATGAGTCAGCAAGGAAGAGACTTTTTAACTCAAGACACAGACTCAACACCAAATTATTATTCCACGATATCGGGCTTGCTTCAAGAGCTTTATAGGCTGTTCAAGACTACTGCTCTACATTCTGCCGAATCTTTGACCGAACTATCTAATAGCCTACATCAATCAGACAGACGAATGTTCAAGTGGCATGATGGAGTCGTTCCTTTTGCGCTCGCCATTGCTGCCGGAATGGCCTTGATAGTGGACATCGCAGAAAAAATTCTATCCCAATCCTTCAATCACGACATCCATATTTGGCTACCGCCCTTCCATTGCACCCTGTGACGTCGATCACTTGGCCTTCGTCCTTCTTCCGCCTATAGCGCTTTCAAACATAAGGCAGACTTGGCTCGCATGACATTTTCCGGCGGAGGCACCGCCTCCGGTCGCAGGGAGGAATTATGCGTACAACTTTCCGTATCACGTCGCTCGCGGTCATCGCCGCGATGCTGAGCGCGCCCGTCGCGGCGCAAAAGACCACCGGCCCCAGGGAACGCTACGAAATGGACGCCGCGACGCTGTCGGGCTTTGCCGCGATGGGCGGCGGCAAGGGGGGCATGAGCGGCGCGATGAGCATGATGTTCGGCGGCGGCCCCGACAGCGCGCTGGCACGCCAATTGTTCCTCCGCCTCGGTTCGAACGAGGCGCCGACCGCGCCGCCGCCCAAGGGCGACCATTTCTTCCTGCCGCAGGCGAAGCTCGGCAAATCGGTGCCGCTGATTGCGCCATTGCGCAGCACGCCGGACCTGCCCGACAATTTCGAGCGTCCGAAAGGCCGCCTGCTGCTCTATTGGGGCTGCGGCGCCAAGGCGGGGCCGGGGCAGCCGGTGATCGTCGACTTCGCCAAGGTCGCGGCGGGGCAGGTGCCGCCCGGTCTCTTCTCGAGTGCCGTGCCGATCGTGCGCGAGGTGTCGCCGTCGAACAGCAAATCCTATGCCGAATGGCCCAACGGCAAGTCGGACAAATTCCCCGCGCGCGACAGCTCGCTGCTCGGCGCGCATCGCGTCGCGAGCAATGTCGGCAACGACATCAATTTCACCCTGACGCAGGATTATATGCCCGCGCTGCAGGCCTCGACCGCGCAGCAGGCCGACGGATCGGTCACGATCCGCTGGAACCCGGTGACCAATGCGACCGGCTATGCGGCGTGGACGATCGGCGGCATGGACCGCGCCGAAAAGGGTGGCGACATCGTCTGGTGGTCGAGCAGCGCCACGAAGGAATTCGGCGGCGGGCTGTGGGACTGGCTGCCGCCGTCGGTGGTCGCGAACCTGATCACCAAAAAGATCGTGATGCCGCCGTCGCAGACGACGTGCCAGATCCCCGCCGAGGTCAAGAAGGCATCGGGCGAGATCATGATGGGCAATCTCAACGCCTTCGGTCCCGAGGCGAATTTCTCCTACCCGCCCAAGCCCGCGGGCAATGCGGCGTGGAACATCGACTGGACCGCGAAGGTGCGCTTCCGTTCCTACACCATGCTGATGGTCGGCGCCGATTTCGGCGGCATGGGCGGCATGAGCAGCGGCGGCGACGGCAGCGCCCCGGCGGCGCCGGCGAAGAAGAAGAAATGCAAGGGCCCGCTGGGCATTCCGCTGCCCGACGGCGCCTGCTGACGCGATACCAACGGACGCCTGGCCGAGTCAGTTGTCGTTCAGCCGAGCCGCCCTATATTGTCGACAGAGGGTGTGTGTTGAATGACAGGAGTCTTGCCATGCGTCCGTTAATCTTGAGCCTCATTGCCGCCGCCGCGATCGCGGCCGTTCCCGCCGCCTCGGCCAAGGAACGGCTCGACCCCGAGGCGAAGCTCGCCAAGATGCTCGAGGGCCGCGTCGTCGGCGAGCCGCAGGATTGCATCTCGCTGTCGAGCGCGCGCAGCTCGACGATCATCGACGGCACCGCGATCGTCTATCGCGCCGGCAGCACCCTGTGGGTCAACCGGCCGAAGGGCGGCGCCGAATCGCTCGACGGTGACGATATCCTCGTCACCAAGACGATCGGCAGCCAGCTGTGCAGCATCGACGCGGTGCAGCTTATCGACCGCACGAGCCACTTCTATTCGGGCTTCGTTTCGCTCGGCGAATTCGTGCCCTATCGCAAGGTCGATACCGCCGCGAAATAAGCCGCGATGAGGGATGAAGACACGTTGGCGGCCGCGCCGCCCGCCGACTGGGCGGCGCGGCTGCTCACCTTCTGGTTCGACGGCCATGGCATGGACGACTGGTACGGCGGCGGCGAGGATTTCGACGCCGCGATCCACGACCTTGCCGCCGACTGGTACGCGGTGTTGCGCTCGCAACCCGCCGCAACCTTTCTGACCGATCCCGACACCGCGCTCGCCGCGGCGATCCTGTTCGACCAGGTACCGCGCAACATGTTTCGCGGGACCGCCGAGGCTTTCGCGACCGACGACCTCGCCCGCGCGGTCGCGCGCGGCATCGTCGCGCGCGGCTGGGACCAGGACTGGCCCAACGCGCGGCGCCAATTCGCCTATCTCCCCTGGCAGCATAGCGAGGATATCGCCGACCAGCGCGAATCGCTGCGCCTGTTCGGCCAGCTCGCCGACCCGATGTTCCGCGACTATGCGCAAAAGCATTTCGACGTCATCGACCGCTTCGGCCGCTTCCCGCACCGCAACGCCGCGCTCGGCCGCGCCAACCGGCCCGGCGAGGAAGGGGCGATAGAAGAAGGCAAAAATTGGTGATAGGCAGTCCGCGGACGGAGCAGAGCCATGGCCGAATTCACCGACAGACTGACCGACAAGCATATCGCCTTCATCGCGAAACAGCCGGTCTTCTTCACCGCGACCGCCGCCGCGGAGGGCCGGATCAACCTGTCGCCCAAGGGCTATGCCGATACGTTTCGCGTGCTGTCGGAAACGCAGGTGGCCTACCTCGACTTCGGCGGGTCGGGGAACGAGACGCACGCGCATCTGGCAGCGGCCCAAACCGACCGTGGCCGCATCACGATCATGTTCTGCGCCTTCGACCGCAGCGCGCTGATCCTGCGCCTCTATGGCCGCGGGCGCGCGGTGCTGCCGCAGGACGGCGACTGGGACACGGTCGCAGCGCCTTTCACCCTGCTCCCCGGCACGCGCCAGATCTTCGTCATCGATGTCGAGAGCGTGCAGACGAGCTGCGGCTGGGGCGTGCCGATGATGGAGCTGCAACACGAACGCGACACGTTGCAGAAATATCACCGCCAGGCCGATCCCGCGCTGTGGGTGGAGAAATTCCAGCAGCGCACCAGAAGCATCGACGGCCTGCCGGCACGCCCGACCGACCGCTTCATTGCGGGGTGACAGTCGTTTTCTCCGCAACCCACCCCCTCCTCCGTTCGTCCTGAGCTTGTCGAAGGACCGTTTTTCCTCTTGAGCGGCGAAAGAAGGACAGTGCTTTGATCGCTCGACAGGTTCGGGACTCAACGCAAACGGATTGAAGGCCGGTACGAAATTCTCCCATGATAAAAGTCGCCAGCTACAATATGCGCAAGGGCATCGGACTCGACCGGCGCCGCGACCCCGGGCGGGTGCTGTCGGTGCTGACCGAGCTCGACGCCGATATCGTCGCGCTGCAGGAGGCCGACCGCCGCTTCGGCACCCGCGCCAGCGCGATCCCGCCCCATATGTTCGACGAGCATAGCGATTATGTGCCCGTCACGCTCGACAATCGCCCGCACAGCCTCGGCTGGCACGGCAATGCGCTGCTCGTGCGCAGAGGCGCCGAAGTCGAGGAGAGCCACGCGCTCCACCTGCCGACCCTCGAGCCGCGCGGCGCGGTCGCGGCGACGATCCGCATCGGCGACACCAGATTGCGCGTCGTCGGCATGCATCTCGACATTTCGGGGCTGCGGCGCACGGCAACAGGCGCGCGCGATCCTGCACCATGTCGCCGCGGGGGAGCCCTTGCCGACGATCCTGATGGGCGACTGCAACGAGTGGCGCAATCAGGGCGGCTGCCTCCATGATTTCGGCGAGCGGCACCGCCTGATCGACACCGGCCACAGTTTCCACAGCCGCCGCCCGGTCGCAAAGCTCGACCGCATCTTCGCCTCGCCCGATCTGAACGCCGTCGAGGCCGGGGTGCATCGCAGCGCGCTCGCGGCGCGGGCGTCGGACCATCTGCCGATCTGGGCGCGGTTCGAACGGGCGGACTGAACTCCTTTACGCCCTCCCTTTCAGGGAAGGCGCTTCGCACTTCTGCCCAAAAATTAGGCATCGCACTGCCTCGCTTGCCCAATCCGCTGACTCAATCGGTCGTGCGGGCGCCGCGATTCGTCACAAAATGTTAACTTATCCCCCGCCCGCGCAATCTGGCACGGCTGTTGCAGTGCAGCATCTGCCAATAATCACAAGGGGGCGTCATGAAGCTGATCCTGGCTATCATCAAACCGTTCAAGCTCGATGAGGTGCGCGAAGCCCTCACCGGCCTGGGCATCGCCGGAATGACCGTGACCGAAGTCAAGGGCTTCGGTCGTCAGAAAGGCCAAACCGAAATCTACCGCGGCGCGGAATATGCCACCAATATGGTGCCGAAGGTGAAGATCGAGCTCGTCTGCGACGACGCGCTTGCGCCGCGCGTGGTCGAAACGCTGCAGCAAAGCGCCGGAACCGGGTCGATCGGCGACGGCAAGATTTTCGTCCTCGACGTGGGTCAGGCCGTGCGCATCCGCACCGGCGAGACCGGCGAAGCGGCGCTGTAATGATAAAGGGGGAAGCAATGAATCTCATGAAAAAGACGGCGGCGACCGCCGGGGCCAGCCGGCCTCGCGCTGTTCGCCGCAATGCCCGCCTGGGCGCAGGAGGCGGCCGAAGCGGTCGCCGAGGTCGCGGAGGAAGTCCCGACGATCGACACCGGCGACACCGCCTGGATGCTCATCTCGACCGTCCTGGTCCTCGCGATGATCGTGCCGGGCCTCGCGCTCTTCTATGGCGGCCTCGTCCGCACCAAGAACATGCTGTCGGTGCTCACCCATGTGCTCGCGGTCGCCTGCGTCGCGATGCTGGTGTGGGTCAGCTGGGGCTATTCGCTGGCCTTTACCGAAGCCGGCCCCTTCGTCGGCAATCTCAGCAACGCCTTCCTCGCGAATGTCAACGCCGACAGCATTTCGGGCACCATTCCCGAATATGTGTTCGTCAGTTTCCAGATGACCTTCGCTGCGATCACCTGCGCGCTCGTCGTCGGCTCGCTGGCGGAACGCGTGAAGTTCACCAGCCTGATGATCTTCGCGGTGATCTGGCTGACGATCGTCTATTTCCCGCTCGCCCACATGGTGTGGTCGGTAGGCGGCTTCTTCTTTGAAAAAGGCGCGCTGGACTTTGCGGGCGGCACCGTCGTGCACATCAATGCGGGCGTATCGGGCCTCGTCGGTTGCCTTATCCTCGGCAAGCGCATCGGCTATCTCAAGGAAGCGCTGCCGCCGCACTCGCTGACGATGACGCTGATCGGTACCGGCCTGCTGTGGGTGGGCTGGTTCGGCTTCAACAGCCGGCTCGGCGCTCGGTGCCGAGCTCGGCCGCGGGCCTCGCGATGATCAACACCTTCACCGCCACGGCAGCAGGTGCGGTCGCCTGGCTGATCGCCGAAAAGCTGTCGGGCCACAAATCGACGCTGCTCGGCGGCTGCTCGGGCGTGATTGCCGGCCTCGTCGCCATCACCCCGGCGGCGGGTTTCTCGGGACCGTTCGGTGCGATCATCCTCGGCGCGGTCGCCTCGGTCATCGCTTATGGCTTCGTCGCCTATGCCAAACCGAAGCTCGGCTTCGACGACACCGCCGATGTGTTCGGTATCCACGGTGTCGCGGGCATCATCGGTTCGATCGGTGTCGCCTTCACCAACCTGCCGAGCCTCGGCGGTCCGGGTGATGCCGACTATACCGTCGGCGGCCAGATTGGCACCCAGCTCTTCGCGACCGCCGTCGCGATCGTCTGGGCAGCCGTTGGATCGGCCATCGCCTTCTATATCGCCAAGGCGGTCACCGGGCTGCGCGTCTCCGAAGAGGTGGAGCGCGAAGGCCTCGACCTCGGCGAACATGGAGAGCGGGCCTACAACTACTGACGAGACTGGACACCCGCCGCCGCTCTCTCCTCTTCAAAAGGCGGCGGGGTCCAACCCAGGTTCCTCCTGCGAACCACTGGCCGGGGCTTGTCCCCGGCCATTTTTTTTGACCTGCGGCGGGTAGCTCTATTCCGTCATCGCGCGACAGCGGCCGGCACCATGCGATGCGCGCGTGCTCGACCGGCCGCCCTGCTCGCCCGCCGCAGCGGCCAGCCTTCGCATCCGCACAAAAAATAGGCAGTGGTGATGCAAATTTAGGCCTTTCCATGATGACATTAATATGGCATTCAGCGCTCGAGAGTTTCAGGAGGGGAGAGCCTGAAAGGCTGGGCCGGGACGCAAGTCCCGGCCCTCTTTTTTTGCGCAGCATAAAGAGCGCACCCATTGCCGCTCATTCTTCGGCTGTTTTGTGCCGATATTGCAGCATCGCGAACACACGCCAGCTGCCGTCGGGCTGCAGCACCGAATCGCTGCTGAAGGCCTCGCCCTCACCGATCCAGCTGCCGTGCCAGGCGGCAAGCGACGGAACGGCGGCGGCAGGCGTGGCGGGCGCGAACAGCGCCGCCGCCGCCCACCACGGCGCCGTCATGCCGTCAGCTCGGACTGCGAGAACATGAAGGCGTTGCCGTCGGGATCATAGAAGGTGAGCAGCTTGACGAGGCCGGGGATATGCTGAATGTCGCCGTCCTGGCGCACGCCCTCGGCATCGAGATGCGCCTTGGCGGCCGCGATATCCTCGACCTCGAACACATTGGTGGCGCCGCCGCCCTGGACGACCTCCTCGACCTGGCTGAGGCCGATGTTCACCCCCGCCATCGGGGTCCTGAGCTCGCACCAGCCGATTTCGTCGGCGCGGTAGAGCAGCTCGCACAGCATCACCCGCTCGTACCAGGCGATCGACGCCGTCATGTCCCTGACGCCCATCGAACAAGTGAGTTCGGACCCGATCTTCAACACCATGCCATTTCCCCTTTCGCCCAAAGGACCCCGTCATTGCGAGGAGCGCAGCGACGGGGCAATCCAGGGCGGTATGTGGGCTCCGGATTGCCGCGTCGCCCCGGATCAAGTCCGGGGCTCCTCGCAATGACGATGCCTCACGAATCGCAGCCGAAGCTCCAGTGCGCTTGCATCTATAGTCCGGTTTGTATAGTTACTAGCAAATGCCGTCAAGCATGCCCGATCCGCTGCTCGCCCAGTTGACCAGCCATCGCTGGCTCGTGCCGCTGCTCGCCGACCTCGCGGCGCATCGCGGGGCGCGCTTCGTCGAACTGGTGAACCGGTTGGCACTGCCCCGCGACAGCCTGGCACGCACGCTCGATGCCGCGGCGGCGATCGGCTGGGTGCAGCGCAACCCCGGTCACGGTCATCCGCTGCGCCCCGAATATATCCTGACCGAGGCGGGCACGGGGGCCGCGCTGCGCGCCGCGACGATCAGCCGGCGCGCAGGCGGCGCTCGGCCTGCCGCCCGGCGCGGGGACGCGCTGGGGGCTGCCGCTGGTCGCCGGCATCGGCGCGGGGCACGACCGCTTCAACGCCCTGTCGCGGCTGCTTGCGCCCGCGACGCCCCGCGCACTGTCGCAGGGGCTGACGGCGCTGGGCAGGCATGGGCTGGTGCGGCGCGAGGTGATCGATACCCGCCCGCCGAGCAGCCTTTACGGGCTGACGGGGAACGGGCGGGTGCTGGCGGAGGCTTGCGCTTAGCGTTCCCCGGCGAAAGCCGGGGCCCATGCAACGTCGCGCCAGCGCCCTGGGCCCCGGCTTTCGCCGGGGAGCGGTCAGGCCAACGCCGCCTTCACGAAATCCGCCACGCGCTCGCCGATCATGATGCTGGGCGCGTTGGTATTTCCCGATACCAGCCGCGGCATGATGCTGGCATCGGCCACCCACAGCCCGTCGATCCCCTTCGCCTTCAGCGCCGGATCGACCACCGCATCGGCATCGCTGCCCATCCGGCACGTGCCCACGGGATGATAGACGGTATCGGCGCGGCTGCGGATCAGCGCGTCGAGCGCGGCATCGTCGGTCAGGTCGACCGGGTGCCGGTCGGCGCCGGCATAGTCCGACAACGGCGGCGCGGCGGCGATGCGGTGCATCATCCGCACCCCCGCCCGCAGGGTGACCATGTCGCGCTCGTCGGTCAGGAAGCCGGGGTCGATCGCGGGCGCCGCCGCGGCATCGCGCGATGCGAGCCGCACCGTCCCCCGGCTCTCGGGCCTGAGCACGCAGGCGTGGCACGAAAAGCCATGCCCCTTCACCTTGGCGCGTCCATGATCCTCGAGCATCGCGGGCACGAAATGATATTGCACGTCGGGCGCGGGCAGGTCGGGATGCGATTTCCAGAAGCCGCCCGCTTCGGCGAAACAGGTCGTCATGATGCCGGTGCGTTTCAGCCGATGTTCGACGATCGCCTTCACCATCCGCCACGTCCCGCCCAGGCTGTCGCCGAACGGATCGGTCGAGCGCGTCTCCCAGCTCGACACATAGTCGATATGGTCCTGCAGATCGGCGCCCACCGCGGCGCGGTCGGCGACGACGGCGATGCCATGCTCGCGCAGATGGGCCGCGGGTCCGATGCCCGACAGCATCAATATCTGCGGGCTGCCGAACGCCCCCGCCGACAGGATCACCCCGCCGCGGGCGCGCAGCGTCTCGCGGCTTCTTCCGCGCCGGATCACCACCCCGGCCGCGCGGCCATCGTCGACCAATATCTTCTCGACGAGGGCGCCCGTGCGGATGTCGAAATTGGCGCGGCCGCGCAGCGGTTCGACATAGGCGCGCGACGCCGACCAGCGCTCGCCCGCCTTCTGCGTCGTCTGATAGAGGCCAAAGCCTTCCTGCTGCGCGCCGTTGAAATCGGCGGTGCGCGGCAGTTGCAGCGACGCCGCGCTCTCGATGAAGCGGCGGCTCGTCACATTGGGGCAGCGCTGGTCCATGACATTGAGCGGCCCGTCGGCGCCGTGATAATCGTCGGCCCCGCGCTCATTGCCCTCGCTGCGTTTGAACCAGGGCAGCACGTCGGCATAGCTCCAGCCGGTCGCGCCGAGCGACTCCCATTGGTCGTAGTCGAAGGCGTGCCCCCGGATATAGACCATCGCGTTGATCGCGCTCGACCCGCCGAGCCCGCGCCCGCGCGGCTGATATCCGGTGCGGCCGTTCAGCCCCTTTTGCGGGACGGTGTCGTACCGATAGTTCGACGCCTTGGGGATGAAGGGCATGAAGCCCGGCGTCTTCACGCGAACGATGTCGTTCGTCCCGCCCGCCTCGACGAGGCACACGGTCCGCTTGCCGTCTTCGGCGAGCCGCCCCGCCGCCGCGCTCCCCGCGCTGCCGCCGCCGATGACGATGATGTCGAACTGATCCATGTACCGCTCCCCTCGCGCCGCCTGCGCGGCGGTCGTCCGGGTGCTTACATGAATGTCATTAGGGGGTGTGGCAAGCGTTCAAACATTCGTCATTGCGAGCCCGGCAACGCCGGGCGAAGCAATCCAGAGCGGTTTCAGGCCGCCCTAGATTGCTTCGCTTCGCTCGCAATGACGTCAGAAGCATCGGCTGCTGCACCCGATGCCGCCGCCCAGCGTTCCTTGATCATCGCGCTCGTCGCGCGGCTGCCGTCGTGGCTCCAGCCCGGCTCGCGCCACATATAGGAGAGTTTGTGCCGCCACGGCGCGTGCCAGACGTCCTTCGCGATGCCGACCCATTCGTGGACCGCGGCCCATAGGATGTTGAAGCTGCCGAGTTGCTTGACGATGCCGTAGCGCACCGGCTCGTCGTCGCGCTCGGCGACGAAGCTGCCGAACATCCGGTCCCAGATGATGAAGACGCCGAGCATAGTTCGCGTCGAGATAGCGCGGGTTGACGCCATGATGGACACGGTGATGCGACGGCGTGTTCATTACCGCCTCGAACCAGCGCGGCATCCGCCCGATCGCCTCGGTATGGATCCAGAACTGATAGATGAGATTCAGCCCGGCGCAGAAGAACACCATCGCGGGCGGAAAGCCGATCAGGAACAAGGGCAGGCGGAACAGGAAAGTCAGGCTGAAAAAGCCGGTCCAGGTCTGCCGCAGCGCGGTCGACAGATTATAATGCTGGCTCGAATGGTGGATGACATGGCTCGCCCAGAACCAGCGCACGCGGTGGGCGCTGCGGTGGAAGACATAATAGGCGAGATCGTCGAGGAAGAAGCAGAGGATCCACGCCCACCACCAGGTGCGGAATTCGATCCCGATGTCGAACAGCCGGTACTGGTACACCCACACCGACATGCCGACCACCGCCGCGCCGACAAGCGCGCCCGCGACCTGGCTGACCGTGCCGAGCATCAGTGAGGTCAACGTGTCGCGCGCCTCGTAGCGGCTTCTGTCCTTGCGCAGCGAATAGACCATCTCGGCGATCAGCAGCAGGATGAAGGCGGGCACCGCATAGACGACCGGATCGGGGAGCTTATCCATGGGTCAGGCTCCGCATCCGCGCCGCCCATGCGCCCGCGTCCTTGCCCAGATTGAGCGTCACTGCGCCGAAGCTGCGCTCGGCCGGGATCAGGGTCAGGAAATCCTTGTCGAGCCGCGCCATCATCTGCGGGTCCACGGGCCGCGCCGCGAAATGATTGCCGTGCGCGCGCACCAGCATCATCCGCCCTTCGGCATTGCGGACGAGCGCCGCGAACCCCGCCCGGTCGCGCGCGACCTCGGTGCCGCGAAACCCCGCCTCGGCCTCTTCGGCAAGGCGGATCGCCTGGGCATCGTCCGCGATCCGCGGATCGGCGCCGAGTCCCATCCTGCCGACGAGCCACGCGACGAACAGCACGGCGGCCAGCGAAACGCCGAGCTGGATCAAATCGGCAATCGTCATCTTTCCCCCGCGAGCGCATCCATCATCGGCCGCAGCCCCGACAGGTCGTAACCCGCCTTCGCCGCCGCGTCGCACAGCGCATCCACATCGTCGCCCGCGCGCGCGCGCGTCAGCGCCCACAGATGCGTCGACCGCGTGCCCGACCGGCAATAGGCGAGCACGGGTCCGGTCGCCCCCGCCAGCACCGCGTCGAGCGCGTCGATCTGCGCATGGCTGAAGCCCGCATGGCCGATCGGGATGGCGGCATAGGCCAGCCCCTCGGCGGCGGCGGCGTGCGCGATCGCCTCGCCCTGCGGCGCCGAGGGCTCCTCGCCATCGGGACGGTTGTTGACGATCATCGCGAAACCCGCGGCCTTGGCGGCGGCGATATCCTCGATCGAGATTTGCGGGGCGACGCTATAGGCGTCGGTCAGGGGTCGAAAATCGCTCATGGCGGCGGTCTAATGCCGATGGGGCGGTGCTGACAAGCATGAAGGTCAACCGTCGGGATATTGGTCGATACACTCCTGCATCTCGGCCCAGAGTTCCGGACTCTCGGTCAGCGACAGCCGGTACCGGCTTTTGCCGACGATCACGATCGACGCCGTCCGGCCCGCCTTCAGCAGCGGCCAGAACAGGCGCTGGTTGGCGCCGAAGAGATAGCTGCTGACCCCGTCATCCTCGTTCGTGCTGCCGTTGAAAAAGGGGATCGGGAAGGCCGCATCGACGATCATCGCGGTTCCCGGATAATTTTCGGCGGTCACGCCCTCGGCAAATGCCGGGACCACATCGCCATCGGGGGTATCGACCAGCCTGAACCCGCGGTTGTGCGGCTCGAACATATCGCCTTCCGTCTCCTCGTCGAAGCGGGGAAGCCCCTTGCTCTTGACCACGATATGCCCATCGCCGAAATTGTTGAAACCGAGCACCAGTTCGGTGTCGCGGCCAAGCGACCGTCTGGCGGTACAAAAATCATATTTCGACTGAAACGACCAGCCGCCCGGGAATGTCAGGCTCTTCTCCGGGATCGGCGGCGGCTCCCGGCCCTGCCGCGACAGCGCGGCATCGTCCGCAAATTGCGCGGCGTCGGCGGTGGCCAGAAGCTCGGCCATCGCGCGATAGTCGGGGTCATGCGCATCCTTGAGCTTGTCGCAGGCATCGAGCCGCTTCAGCAGATGCGCCGCGCGCGCATCGCCCTCGGCGGGCAGCGCGACCACCGCCTCGCCCTCCTCATTGTGGACGCGGTCGAATATGGCCTGACGCGCCGCCTCGTCGACATCGCGCACATCGCTGCCGAGGCTGAACCAGGTCAGCGCGATGGCGTTGCGCACGCGGTTCTTTTCGGCGTCCCCCTCTTCGAGCACCCCCATCAAGCTGTTGAGCACGCCGCAGCGCATCGCCGCCTCCAGCATGAGCGGCGGCGGCGCCTCCTGCGCGGCTGTGGGGATGGCGAACAACAGGGCGGGGATCAGCGGCAGGGCATGGCGCAGCATGGCAGGCTCCGAAGGCCGCGACCCGGGCCCGCTCATGCGGCGGGCGCGGAGCGCTGTCAATCGGGCGACAGTTTGGGCGGAAGGCGCGGGATCAAATATTTCGCGCAAAGACGCAAAGAAGGAAGAAAAAAGGGGTCTCACACAAAGGCACGAAGGCACAAAGGGGTTCTGGAAGTTCGGCGAGAGCTTCGTCGCCGCAGGCGACTATCCATAATGGCGCTTCGCGCGATCCTTGCAGATCGGACGACAATATCCCCGTCTTTGTGCCTTCGTGCCTTTGTGTGCGATTATCCTTCCTCTTCGCGTCTTTGCGTCTTTGCGCGAAACCCTGTTCAAAACTGCCGGATCACCGCCAGGAACGCGTCGCCCCATGCCTCGAGCTTCTTCGCGCCGACCCCCGGGATCGTCCCCATCGCGTGCAGGCTGTCGGGCCGCTCGCTCGCCATCGCGCGCAGCACCGCGTCGTGGAACACGACATAGGGCGGCACCCCCGCCTCGGCGGCGAGTTCGCGCCGGGTGGCCCGGAGCGCGTCGAACAGCGGATCGCCGACCGGGTTCGCCGCGGCGCCCGTGCCTCCGCGCTCGCGCCGCGTGCGCCGCGCCGGCGGTTCGGCGATCAGCACCGGCACCTCGCCCTTCATCATCGCGCGCGCGGCGGGGCCGAACATCAGCCCGCCATGTTCAGTCGTCTCCAGCGCCTCGCGCGCGACGAGGGTGCGCACCAGCGGCTTGATGAGCCGCGCCTCCTCGCCGCCGACGATGCCGAAGACCGAGAGCTTGTCGTGTCCCCGGCTCGCGATGCGGTCGTCGCTGCGCCCGGTCAGAACCGCCTCGACATGCCCCGCGCCAAAGCTCTGCCCGGTGCGATAGACAGCGGAGAGCAGTTTCTGCGCCAGCACCGTCGCGTCGATCTGCGCCGGGGGTTCAAGGCAATTGTCGCAATTGCCGCACCGCTCGGGCGGGGTCTCGCCAAAATGGCGGAGCAGCAGCGCGCGGCGGCATTCGCTCGTCTCGACCAGCGCCGCCATCGCATTGAGCCGCGCACGTTCGCCCGCGACGCGCGCCTCGGGCAGTTCGGACAGCCGCATCCGCGCGCGCGCGAAATCGTCGGCGCCCCACAGCATCAGCGTTTCGGCGGGGTCGCCGTCGCGACCGCCGCGCCCCGTTTCCTGATAATAGGCCTCGATCGACTTGGGCAGGCCGGCGTGGGCGACGAAGCGCACGTCGGGCTTGTCGATCCCCATGCCGAAGGCGACGGTCGCGGTGACGATGCCGTCCTCCGACGCGACGAAGTCGCGCTGCACCGCCGCGCGCCGCTCCGGGTCGAGACCGGCGTGATAGGCGGCGACGCGGCGCCCGGTTGCCGCCGCCAGCCGCTCCGCGATGCGCTCGGTCCCGTCGCGCGTCGGGCAATAGACGATGCCCGGCCCCGGATTGGCGGCGATGAAATCGGCAAGCTGCTTCGCCGGGCTGACGCGCGGTGTCACCCGATACCGGATGTTCGGCCGGTCGAAGCCCGCGAGCACCAGCCCCTCGGCCGGGATGCCGAGCTGGAGCAGGATATCCTCGCGCGTGTGCTTGTCGGCGGTTGCCGTCAGGGCGAGCCGGGGCACCGCCGGAAAGGCGTCGAGCAGCGGCCGCAGCAGGCGATAGTCGGGACGAAAATCATGCCCCCATTCGCTGACGCAATGCGCTTCGTCGATCGCGAACAGCGCGGGCGCGCGCGCCTCCATCAGCGAGCGGAACCCCTCGCCCGTCGCGCGCTCGGGCGCGATGTAGAGAAGGTCGAGCGCGCCGTCGCGATAGGCCTGCCGCGTATCGGCGAAATCGGCATCGACGCTGGTCAGCGACGCCGCGCGAATCCCCGCCGCTCGCGCGCCGCGCAGCTGGTCGTGCATCAGCGCGATCAGCGGCGACACGACGACGACGCAGCCGTCGAGCGCGACGGCGGGCAGCTGATAGGTCAAAGACTTGCTGGCGCCGGTGGGCATCACCGCGAGCGTGCGCTGCCCCGCCATGACGCGATCGACGACATCGGCCTGTTTCCCGCGAAAATGGTCGAAACCGAAGGTCGATTTGAGGAGCGGGAGGAGCGCGTCGGCGGACATGGTGGGGCGATAGGGCGGATGGGGCACCAAACTCAAGCCCTCCCCTTCAGGGGAGGGCAGCGAGACTTGCGAACTTGTTCGTTAGTCGCAGCGGGTGGGGCCCAGAAACCATGCGCCACATCGCAGGCCCCACCCCAACCCCTCCCCTAGAGGGTAGGGGGCTTTCATGCCCGCGCCAGCATCGCCCGTTCGGCCATGCGCGACGCGGTCTCGCGCTCGGCCATCACGACATGGTCGGCGCCATGGCGGACGAGGTCATTCACCTCCTCGTCCGAATGCGCGCGCGCGACGATCAGCAGCTTCGCGTTGATCGCCCGCGCGCGCCGCACGATCGCTCCCGCCTCGACCCCCTCGGGGATCGCGATCAGCAGCGTCGAGGCCTCCTCGAGCCCCGCCTGCCGCAAGATGCTTTCCTTGGTCGCGTCGCCGACGATCACCGTCGCGCCCGCCGCCCGCGCCGCCGCCGCCATGTCCTTCTGGTCCTCGATCACCGTCAGCCCCTCGCCGCGGCCGCAGATCAGCGAGCCGATATGGCTGCCGACGCGGCCATAGCCGATCAGCACCACCCCCGCATTGCACGTCTCGGCCACCGCTTCGGGCTCGCTCTTCTCATCCGCAATGGGCTGTTCGGCGCGGATGCGCTTGACCATCAGCGTGAAGAAGATCGGATTGACCAGGATCGACAGCAGGGCGCCCGCGAGGATCAGATCGCGCCCGGTTTCGGGCAGCACCTCGAGCCCGACGCCCAGCCCCGCGAGGATGAAGGAGAATTCGCCGATCTGCGCCAGGCTGACCGACACGGTGAGCGCGGTCTGGTTCGGATGGCCGAAGGCGCGGACGAGCGCATAGGCGGCGAGCGACTTGCCGAAAACGATGATCGCGACTGTCGCGATCACCGGCCCCGGCTGTTCGACGATCACGGTGGGGTCGAAGAGCATGCCGACCGACACGAAGAAGAGCACCGCAAAGGCGTCGCGCAGCGGCAGCGTCTCCTCCGCCGCGCGGCGCGACAATTGCGTTTCGCCGAGGATCATGCCGGCAAAGAAGGCGCCTAATGCGAAGCTCACATCGAACACCACCGCCGCGCCGAAGGCGACCCCCAGCGCGATCGCCAGCACCGACAGGCGGAACAGTTCGCGCGATCCCGAATGCGCGACCCAGTGCAGCACCCAGGGCAGCACGCGCCGCGCGATCAGGAACATGAAGGCGGCGAAGCCGACGACCTTGACGGACACGATCGCCGCCGATTGCAGCAGCCCCGCGCCGTTCGCCTCGTCGCCGCGCGACCCGAACATCGCGGGCAGCAGCACCAGCGCCAGCACCATGACGAGGTCCTCGACGATCAGCCAGCCGACCGCGATGCGCCCCTTTTCGGTCTCGACCATGTCGCGCGCCTGCAGCGCGCGCAGCAGCACGACGGTCGAGGCGACCGACAGCGCGAGGCCGAAGACCGCGCTGCCCTCGACCGACCAGCCGAGCCACAGGCCGAGCATCATGCCGAGCGCGGTCGCCACCGCGATCTGCAGCACCGCGCCGGGCACCGCGATGTTGCGCACCGACAAGAGGTCCTTCAGCGAGAAATGCAGCCCGACGCCGAACATCAGCAGGATCACCCCGATCTCGGCAAGCTGCATCGCCAGTCCCGTGTCGGCGACGAAGCCCGGCGTGAAGGGCCCGACGAGCACGCCCGCGAGCAGATAGCCCGCGATCGGCGAAATCTTCAGCCGATGCGCAAGCGCCCCCATCAGGAAAGCGACGCCGAGGCCGGCGACCACGGTGCCGATCAGAGTGGTGTCGTGCGGCATAGGTCCTGCCTAGGGGGCGCGGGCGCGGGGGGTCAAGTAACACAACCAATTTTGTTGCGATTGCCCTTCGACCTCGCCGGGAATAGCATCAGCCAATGCCGAACGGACCCGAACAGGCCGCCTATTGGCGCGATTTCGTTATCGCGCGGTGCGGTTATCCCAATGCCGAGCTGCTGGCCCGGCAATTCGAGGGCGCCGAACTGGCGGAGTTCTGCGAATGCGGCTGCAACAGCTTCAGCATATGCGTTCGGCCCGGCACGCCTCCGCTAGTCCGAAAGTCGAAGCAGGGCGGCGTGGTGTTCAGCGCCGATTTTCTGGTGACGACCGACCGGCAGCTCGAAATCATGCTGTCGGTCGACGCAGCGGGCAATCTCGACCGGGTCGATGTGACCTGCAATGCGAACAGCAGTCCCGTGCCGCACGCGCTCCCGACCGATCTCGAACCCTATCATGTCCGGGCATCGAAGCATCTGATCACCGCCGACGAGAGCCGTCCCTAGACCGTCCCCTCCTCGCGCTCGGCCTGCTGCCGCGCCCACATGTCTGCATAAAGGCCGCGCATCCTGAGCAGTTGCTCGTGCGTCCCGGTTTCCGCCACCCGGCCCTTGTCGAGCACGATGATCCGGTCGGCGCCCGTCACCGTCGACAGACGGTGCGCGATCACCAAGGTCGTGCGGCGCTCGGCGATGCGCTCGAGCGTCGCCTGGATCGCCGCCTCGGTGCGGCTGTCGAGCGCGCTCGTCGCTTCGTCCAGGATCAGGATCGGCGGATTCTTGAGCAGGGTGCGCGCGATGGCGACGCGCTGTTTCTCGCCGCCCGACAGCTTGAGCCCGCGCTCGCCGACCTCGGTGTCATAGCCCTGCGGCAGCAGCGCGATGAAGGCGTCGATCGCGGCGCCCTTCGCCGCCGCAGCGATCGCCTCGGCGCTCGCGCCGTCGCGGCCATAGGCGATATTGTAACCGATGCTGTCGTTGAACAGCACCGTGTCCTGCGGGACGATGCCGATCTCGGCGCGCAGGCTGGCCTGCGTCACCTGCGCAATATCCTGATCGTCGATGGTGATCCGCCCGCCCTGCGGGTCGTAGAAGCGGAAGAGAAGCCGCGCGATCGTCGACTTGCCCGCGCCCGACGGCCCGACGATCGCCAGCGTCTCGCCCGCTGCCACCGCGAAGCTCACGCCGTTCAAAATCGTGCGGTCGGGCTCGTAACCGAACACCACATTGTCGAACGCCACCGCGCCGCCGTTCACCACCAGCGGCCACGCGTCGGGCGCGTCGGCGATCTCGGGCGGGGTGTCGATCAGGCGGAACATCGCCTCCATGTCGATCAGCCCCTGGCGGATCACGCGATAGACCATGCCGAGCATGTCGAGCGGGCGGAAGAGCTGCGCGAGCAGCGTGTTCACCAGCACCACGTCGCCGACCGCGAACGCGCCCTTCGACCAGCCCCACACGGTGTAGGCCATCGCTCCCGCCATCGCCGTGTTGGTGATGAAGCTCTGCCCGATGTTGAGCCAGGCGAGGCTGTTCTCGCTCTTCACCGCAGCGCGCGCATATTGGTCGGCGACGTCGCGGTAGCGTGCCGCCTCGCGCTCCTCGGCGCCGAAATATTTGACCGTCTCGTAATTGAGCAGGCTGTCGACGCTGCGCCCGACGGTGAGGGTGTCGAGGTCGTTCATGCGGACGCGCAGCGCGTTGCGCCAGTCGGTCACCCGCCGCGTGAAGACGATATAGACGATCACCATCAGCGCCGTCGCGTCGGCGAGGCCGAAGCTGAATTTGGTCCAGAAGATGATCAGCACCGCGGCGAGCTCGACGATCGTCGGCGCGATGTTGAACAGCAGGAAATAGAGCATCGTGTCGATGCTCTTGGTCCCGCGCTCGATCACCTTGGTGACCTCGCCGGTGCGCCGCGCGAGGTGAAAGCGCAGGCTCAGCGCGTGCAGATGGGTGAAGGTCGCGATCGCCAGCTCGCGCGTCGCATCCTGCCCGACGCGTTCGAACACGACGTTGCGCAGATTGTCGAACAGGACCGAGGCGAAGCGCGCGCCGGCATAGGCGAGCACCAGCCCGATCGCGAGCGCGACGCCCTCCTCCATCCCCGGCGCCATGCGGTCGATCGCGGCGCCATAGAGGAAACCCATCGACAGCTGCACGCCCTTCGACGCGAGCACGATCAGCGCGGCGAGGGCGATGCGGACCTTGTGTCCGGTCTGCCCCGCGGGCCACAGATAGGGAAGGAATCGCCGCAGCGTCGCGAGGACGGGCGGTTCGCGGGCCGCCTCGGCGGAAGTTTGCGTATCGGGCGGCATGGACGGCCTATGTAGGGAGGCCGCGGCGCGACGCCAAGCGGGGTTGGCTAGACCTTGGAGCGGAGCGCCATTTTAGTCTCGCGCAAAGGCGCGAAGAAACAAAAGACAGACTCGCACGAAGCCACAAAGCCACAAAGGGGTGCTTCTCAGCCGCCGTTTGCCCTGAGCTTGTCGAAGGGCCATTCTTTTCTTCATGGCCTCCAAGGAAAGGACGGTGCTTCGACAAGCTCAGCACGAACGGACAAGAGAAAAGCTCCTTTGTGGCTTTGTGGCTTCGTGCGAAACTTCTTCTTCGCGCCCTCGCGCGAAAATTCCTCGCTACCGCGAATCGCGATAGCCCGCGCGCCGCAGCAGACGGTCGATCAGCCGCCGTTCCTCGCTCGTCGGGCCGAGCAGGTCCGGCTTGTCGGGATTGGCGGCGCGGCGCCCGAACAGCGGGCGGCGCGGGGTGACGATGGGGGAAAAACGCATGGGACGGGGCCTGCCTTTTCGATGCGGCCTCGCCCCCGTGCCGCAGGTGATCCGGTCCCTGCGCGACTCTTTGCAGCTTATGCTTATCTTTCGGCTAAGCCGCCTGGTTACTGCTTTCTTTCCGGTACCGTGAAGGTGCCGGTGACGCGCCCGCCGCTGCCCGGCACGACATTGCCGTCCGGCCCCCTCGTCGCGCCGCGGCCGTCGACCGTCGCGCGGCCGCTGTTGAGGTCGATCACCAGCCGCCCGCCGTTCAGGCGGTTGCCGCGCTGGGTCAGCTGGACATTGCCGACCATCGTGATCAGCCGCCGGTCGAGGTCGTAGATCGCGACATTGCCCGACGCGCGTTCGTCGCCCTTGGTCACCACGACGCCGCCGGTCGCGTCGAGCCGGTTGACGTCGGTGCCGCCCGACCGGCTGTAGGCGACGGTCATGCGCTGCGAGGTGACGGTCATTCCCGCCTGCGTCACGCGCACCCCGCCCGCCAGGATGACGCGGTCGGCGCGGTCCTGCACCTCGATGCTGCCGGCGTCGAAATCGACCGGGGCATTGCTGTTGTGGTTGGCGAGCGCCTGCGCCTGCGCCGGCGCACCGCCCTGGCCGCCCGACAGGATCGCGAGGCTGGTGAGCGCGAAGCTCGCGCCCGCCAACAGCAGGCTGCGGGCGCCCCACAGGCGCGGCGTTGCACTCATTTCAGCACTCCCTGGTTGATGCGCAGCTTCGCATTGCCCGACAGGCGGACGATCCGGCTGTCGAGGTCGGCCGACAGCGTGTTGGCCGAAAAATTGCCGATATTCAATGTACCCGTGACGCCGCCGCGACCCAGCAGGCTGCGGGTCTTGAGGTCGATCGCGACGTTGCTCGCGTCGATCCGGTAGCCGTCGGCGCTGCGCACGCGCACCGCGCCGGGCACCGCGACCTGTTCGGTGTCCATATTATATTGCCCCGCCACCGCCGCGATCGTCGCGGGACCGTCGGCCAGGTTGATCGCGCCCGACAGATGCTCCATCCGCACGATCGGCTCGGCCGAGCTTTTCTGCACCGCGCTCCCGGCGATCAGCGCGAAGGGCTGGCCCTTGGCGTCCTGACCGCGATATTCGGCGCGGGTGACGCGCATCCGCTCCTTCGCGACCTCGACCTTGTCCTTGGCGAGCAGGAAGCTGACCTCGGCGCGCTGGGTGAAGGGCGAGAAGATCAGCACCGCGGCGACCACGCCGATGACGAGCGGCAGGCCGAAACGCAGGACGCGGACGACGCGGTCGTGGTTCGACCCGGTGGCCGCCCACAGCTGGCGCATCGTGCGGTCATGATCGGCGCGGGCGGACATCGCGAATCGGTCCCGTCAACTATGCGCGAAGATGTCGATCTCGGGCCAGCCCGCGAGGTCGAGCGCGGCACGCGTCGGCAGGAAATCGAAACAGGCCTGCGCCAGTTCCATGCGCCCCTCGCGCACCAGCCGGGCGTCGAGGATGTCCTTCATCGCGTGCAGGAAACGGACGTCGCTCGCGGCATAGTCGCGCTGCGCGTCGGTCAGCGTCGCGGCGCCCCAGTCGCTCGACTGCTGCTGTTTCGACACATCCTGCCCCAGCAATTCGCGCACCAGTTCCTTGAGGCCATGGCGGTCGGTATAGGTGCGCACCAGCCGCGAGGCGATCTTGGTGCAATAGACGGGGGCGGTCACGACGCCCAGCGCGTGCTGCAGGGCGGCGATGTCGAAGCGCGCGAAATGAAACAGTTTCAACCGGTTGGGATCTGCCAATATCGCCTTCAGCACCGGCGCATCATAGGCGCTGCCGGGGCCGAAGCGCACCAGATGCTCGTCGCCCGACCCGTCGCTGATCTGGACAAGACAAAGCCGGTCGCGCAGCGGGTTCAGCCCCATCGTTTCGGTATCGACCGCGACCGGTCCCGGGCCCAGCGCGTCCGCGGGCAGATCTTCTTCATGGAAATAGACACTCATCCCCGACGCCTTAGGCGAAGCGGCCTTGCTGCTCAATGACTGGTTTCGCGCATGGTACGGGGGTGCCGGAAGCGCGCGACGGATGCTGCCCGCATCGCGACGGGCCCCTTGAATTTTCTGTTCGCAGGACGTTCGCATTTAGGTTATATATTGCGCCGTTAGCGGCACGGGGCGAGTCTGTGCCCATGGTGAACTGCGTCTCCGTCCGGCGCAAGGAGCCGGTATGACGGAGCGTGGACGACCGAAAGCGACTATCAGACAATGAGTTTCAACAAGGATCGGCGCGGCCACCGCGGACGTGGCAAGCGCGATGATTTCGGCGGTTTCGACAGCTTTGAGCCCGCGCCCTATAGCGGCGACAGCTATGGCGGCGGACGCGGCGGCTTCGGCGACCGGGACCGTGGGGGCGGTTTCGGCGGTGACCGATTCGGCGGCGGCGATCGTGGCGGCGGCTTCGGTGGCGGCGACCGGGCCGGTGGTGGCGGCTTCGGCGGCGGACGCGGCGGCGGCATGCCGGCGCAGGTCGTCGGCGAGGGTCAGGGCACCGTCAAATTCTTCAACCCGTCGAAGGGGTTCGGCTTCGTCGCGCGCGACGACGGCGGCGAGGATGTGTTCGTGCACATCAGCGCCGTCGAACAGGCGGGGCTGCAGGGCCTGGCCTCGGGCCAGCCGCTCGGCTTCACCCTCGTCGAACGCAACGGCAAGGTGTCGGCGATCGACCTGAAGATCGAGGGCGAACCGCTCCCGATCGAGGATCACCCGCCGCGCCGCGACGACCGTGGCGGCGGCTTCGGTGGCGGCGACCGTCCGGGCGGCGCCCGCGGCCGGCGCCAGCTGACCGGCGAGCGCACCTCGGGCACGGTGAAATTCTTCAACACCACCAAGGGCTTCGGCTTCATCGCCCGCGACGACGGACAGGCCGACGCCTTTGTCCACATCAGCGCGGTGCAGCGCGCGGGCATGACCGGCCTCGAGGAAGGCGACCGCGTCGCCTTCGACATCGAAGTCGACGATCGCGGCAAATTCGCCGCGGTGAACCTGCAGCCGGCGCAGGACTGATTTCGGTCCGCAGCGGATAAAGGAAAGGGCGGCCCTGGGGCCGCCCTTTTTCGTTGAAGATGGCGGCGGCAGCGGCGCAGCCACCGGCGGAGGGGCTGGCGCGGTCGGGTGTCGTGCGACCTTTTGCCCCCTCCACCACCGCCTGCGGCGGTCGTCCCCCGCTCATGGCCTGCGGCCACTGGGAAGATTTGATGCCCATTGGGGTCAGGACCCTGACGCCCGAAAGCCACCAACCTGTGTTTGCAAATGCCTTGACGGCATCCGATTACTAGCCCGATGACCCGTCTCTACCGCCTCGACGCCCCCGCCGCCGATGTCGCGGCGGCCTTTCGCGCCGATGCGGGCGGCGATCCTTGGCCGGGCGGCTATGTCGCGCCGGGCCGTCCCGCCCCGATCGTCGTCGGCGACGGCAAGCCCGAAGGGCGCCGCCGCCTGCGCCCGATGTTCTGGGGCGTGCCCCCGCCGCCGCGCGGCGATCGACCCGTCACCAGCGTCCGCAACCTCGACAGCCCCTTCTGGATCGGCACGCTGCGCCATGCCGAACTGCGCTGCCTGATCCCCGCGACCAGCTTTGCGGCCTGGTCGGGGCCCGAGGGTGCGAAGACGCAACATTGGTTCTCGCTCGCCGGCCCGCCGATCTTCGCCTTCGCGGGCATCGTCCGCTTCGCCGACGAAATCCCGCACTTCGCGATGCTCGCGACCGACCCCAACCGGCTCGTGGCGCACCATCATCCGGGCGCGATGCCGGTGATCCTGCTCGGCCGGGGCGCACGAACGCTGGCTCGCCGCCGACTGGAAGGACGCGCGCGCGCTCGTCGCGCCCTTCCCCGGCCAGGCGATGAAGGTGTCGGACGCGCCGCCGCACGCCGGCACGTCGTGACGGGCTGGTAAAGCACGCAAGGCTTTGGCAGATAAGGCGCATGGGGGACCGGCGCCGCATATTCACCATCCTGCTGCTGACGGCGCCGCTCGCCGCCTGCATCCCCGCCTCGGCGCCGCCGCCCCGTCCCGCCCCGCCCGCCACCGCCGCCCCGGCGGCCGGCCAACGCCGACCTCGCCCATGACAATGTATCGGGCGGCGACAGCCAGCCGACCTGGACGCTGAAGCCGGTGACGGCCAACGCGGTCACCATCGCCGCCGCCAGCTACACCGTCCGCCGCGGCGACACGCTGCGCGCGATCGGCGAGATGAGCGGCGCGGGGTCGGAGGCGATCGCGCTCGAAAACGACCTCGTCCCGCCCTACACGCTCGTCCCCGGTCAGCGGCTGCGCATTCCCGCCGGCCTCTATCACCGCGTCGCGGCGGGCGAGACCGGTATCGGCATCGCCAATGCCTATGGCGCCGACTGGGGCGAGATCGTCACGATCAACGCCCTGACCGAACCCTATATCCTGCGCGTCGGCCAGCGCCTCCGCCTGCCCGTCAATGCGCGTCCGCTGACCCCCGGACAGGTCGACATCGCGGCGCGCGCCGCGGCCTTCACCCTCGACATCGACGATATCGCGACCGGCAGCCAGCCGGCGCTCGCCGCCGACAAGGCGCCCGCCGCCGCCGCGGCCGCACCGCGGGGACCGGTCACCGCCGCCATCGCGACGCCGAGCCGCTTCAGCGGCCGCTTCGTCTGGCCGCTGCCGGGCAAGGTCATCGCCAAATTCGGCCCGCTCGCGCCGGGCAAGGTCAATGACGGCATCAATATCGCGGCGTCCGCGGGCACCCCGATCCACGCCACCGCCGACGGCGTCGTCTCCTATGCCGGCGACCAGATCGCGGTCTATGGCGGGCTGATCCTGATCGACCATGGCGGCGGCTGGGTCAGCGCCTATGGTCACGCCCAGCAGATCGACGTCCGGCGCGGTCAGGCGGTCAGGGCGGGCGACGTCATCGGCCTTGCCGGCGCCAGCGGGCAGGTGCAGATTCCGCAGCTCCATTTTCAGCTCCGCAAGAACCGCATCCCCATCGACCCGCTCAAGCAGTTGCCCGCCCGATGAGCAGGAAATCCGCCGACAAGCTGCACCTGCCGCACATCTTCCGCCCGCTCAAGCGCGCGAGCAAATGGCCGATCTGGGCCGACATCCTCGCCCGCCTCGGCCTCGCCTTCTTCCTGATCGCGATCGTCGTCGCGATTCACTGGACCGGGCGCGACGGACTGGTCGATCAGATCGACGGCCATATCAGCTTTCTCGACGTCGTCTATTTCACGATGATTTCGGTCACCACGACCGGCTTCGGCGACATCGTGCCGAAATCGGACAGCGCGCGTTTCATGGAAGCCGTGATCGTGACGCCGATCCGCATCGCCGTCCTCTTCATCTTCGTCGGCACGGCGTATCAGTTCGCCATCAAGCGCACATGGGAAAAATGGAAAATGGCCCGCATCCAGGAAAAGCTCACCGATCATATCGTCGTGCTCGGTTACGGCACCAGCGGCGCGGAGGCCGTGCATGAACTGATCGCGCGCGGCACCGACCCCACCTGCATCGTCGTGATCGACCAGTCGGGCCCGCGCATCCAGGCGGCCGAAGCCGCGGGCTGCAACGTGCTGCAGGGCGATGCCTCGAACGACGATACGCTGATCGACGTCCAGATCGCCAAGGCGCGCAGCGTCCTGGTGTCGGCGGGCCGCGACGACAGCTCGATCCTGATCGTGCTCACCGTCCGTCACCTCGCACCGGAGGTGCCGATCAGCGTCGTGGTCCGCGCCAAGGACAATGAGCTGCTCGCGCGTCAGGCGGGCGCGAACAACGTCATCAACCCGGTCAGCTTCACCGGGTTGCTGCTTGCGGGGTCGGCGCAGGGCGAACATGTCGCGGACTATATGGCCGACCTCGCCGCGGCCGGCGGCAAGGTCCAGTTGCGCGAACGCCCGATCAGCGCCGAGGAAATCGGCCGCAGCCTCGACCAGCTGGCCAGCGGCGGCCGCGGCCTGCGCATCTATCGCGGCGGCAGGCCCTATGGCTTCTGGGAAAAGGAAACGCAGGCGCTGCAGCCCGGCGACATGATCGTCGAGGTCATCGCATGCGAGGAATGCGAATCGGATGTGACATAAGCACGCGGCGCTGTCCGTTGGGGGAACGGGCGTGACGCTCTGCAATAGGCGATCCCGCCCGAAACCCGCCGATCCCCGGCTCAATAACCCGCCGTCGCCTCCAGAAACCAGATGCGCTGCTCGGTCTCGTCGGCCCAGCCGTCGACCAGGCCGCTGGTCGCGATATCGCCGGCCTTTTCGGCCGCCGCCTTGACCTCCTTGAGCTGCGCGAGCAGCGTCCGGTTGTCGGCGGCGAGCGTCTTGACCATCGTGTCGGCATCGACCGCGGGGGCATCGTCGTCCTTGATCGACTGGCGCCGCCCGATGTCGCCGATCGAGCGCAGCGTGACGGCGCCATTCTTGCGCACGCGCTCGGCGATCAGGTCGGTGGTCGCCAGGATCTGCGTCGCCTGTTCGTCGAACAGCAGGTGCAACTCGCGAAAGCGCGGACCCTGGACGTGCCAGTGATAATTTTTTGTCTTCAGATAGAGAGCGAAACTGTCGGCGAGCAGCGTGTTGAGCGCGTCGGCTACGGCCGAGCTGATTATGGTCGGGCATGGGACCTTCCTTTCCTGTTCCCGCCGATATAGGACCGCTCGCGCGGACTTGCCCATGCAGCGTTTCGCGCAGCTTGATCGGAAAAACCGATTAATGGCGAGCTATTGACCGAGCATACCGAAGGCCGCGAGGCCGCTACGCAGGCCCCAGATTGCGAGAATCACGACGCCGAGCCAGCGCGCGATCCTCGCCGCCAGCCGCCCGGCGAGATCGGGGCCAAAGGCGAGGAAGGGCAGCATCGCGAGTATCCATCCGGCCAGCCCCCCCGCCGCCGCCCAATGCCCCGCGCCGCTCGTCGCGGCGAGCGCGCCGATCAGGAAATGGCTGCGGTCGCCGAACTGGCCCAGCAGCATTCGCGCGCCAAGCAGGGGCAGGGGCGCCGCGAGCGGGCGTTCACCGGTCGACGCCGGCCTAGCCATGCCACGCGAGTGCCGCCGCCGCCGACAGCATGGCGAGAGCGACGAGCAACAGGACGACACCCTGTCCGATCATCCGGTTGGCGATCGAACCGGCGGTCGCGGCAATCACGGCGTTGATCACGAAAGCACCGACCGCGAGGCCGAAGGTGGCACGCCGGTCGTCGCGCGCCGCGAGGAGCCGCGACAGCAGGATGCCCGTCCGCCCATCGGCATTGGCCAGCGCCACCGCGACGAGCGCGAGCATGATGGCATCCATCGGAGATCAATCCTGTAATTCGGGGATCAATGCCCGAGGCGCATCGCGACCGACGCCAGCCAGGCCTCCTGCACCGCCGGCGCCATGGGCCCGCGCGGTGCGCTCGCGGCGTCGCTCATCGCGTCGAGGTAGGTCAGGATGGCGGCGCGATGCCCGCCCGCGGCGACGGCCGATTCCAGCTGGCTCGCCAGCGTCTCGACCGCCGCGAAACCATTGTCGCGCGCGAGGCAGCGGATGTCGTCGATCCCTTGGACGATCCGCGTCAGCGCGCAATGCGGCAGCGCTTCGGCGAGCGCCCCGATCTGCCCGGTAATGCGGCTCTGGATATCCTGGCTCGGGTCGTAATGATGCAGCATCGAACACCCCCACTATTCCGGGTTGGACGATGCGCTCATTTGGTTAACAGCAGGTTAGCGATGGCCGGTCGGGCGATCCTGTCCCTGCTTGTGGCGGTACATGTCGCGGTCGGCGGCGGCGAGGATGTCCGATTCGGTCATGCCGGGCTGGAGCATGGCGATTCCGAAACAGGCCGACAGGGTGATTTCGCGCCCGTCATAGATCGCCGAGCGCGACACTCAGCACCTCGCACAGTCGCTCGACCTGCGTGCGTGCGCCGGCCTCGGTCGACTGGTCGAGGATCAGCCCGAATTCGTCGCCGCCGATGCGCGCCGCAACATCGGTCGAGCGGATCGAGGCGAGCAGCCGCTCGGCGATCTGGATCAGCGCGAAGTCGCCCGCGGCATGGCCATAGCTGTCGTTGATATATTTGAGCTGGTTGACGTCGGCGAACACCACCGCGGCGCTTTCGGCGTGGCGCTCGAAGCGCGCGATGCGCTGGTGGATCGCGGTCAGGAAATAGCGGCGGTTGAACAGCGGGGTCAGCGTGTCGCGCTCCGACACGCGTTCGAGCTCGGCGACCGCGATCTTGAGGATGCGGTTTTCGCGGCGCAACGCGTCACGCTCGCGGCGCAGCGCGCGCAATTGGTCTTCGATGGAGTCGACGGGTACGGCGGTCAGATGATCGACCGCGATCCGTGCCCCCCCTATGCTGTCCATCCCGTGTCCCCGAAGCGAGCCCGCGCCGCCGGCCCCGCGCCGACGGTCTTTGATGGCGCATGACCCTAGGGGCGACTTGATACCAATCGGTAAACGCTGGGCGATTTGATGACATTGCCCGCATCATTGCGACCCGCTAGGGGAGGGGCTGGCGATGACTCGCCGCGGCAGGGAGACAGCGGGATGGGCGACAACGCGCCGCAGGTGGGCGTGATCATGGGCAGCCAGTCGGACTGGCCGACCATGGCGCATGCCGTCCATATCCTCGAGGAATTCGGCATCGGACACGAAGTGCAGATCGTCTCGGCGCACCGCACCCCCGACCGGCTCGTTTCCTACGCCAAATCCGCCGCGGATCGCGGGCTGAAGGCGATCATCGCCGGCGCCGGCGGCGCCGCCCACCTGCCCGGCATGGTCGCGTCGATGACGCGGGTGCCGGTGCTCGGCGTTCCGGTGCAGTCGGCGGCCCTGAGCGGCGTCGACAGCCTCTATTCGATCGTCCAGATGCCCGGCGGCATTCCCGTCGCGACCTTCGCGATCGGCAAGGCGGGGGCGACCAACGCCGCCCTGTTCGCCGTCGCGCTGCTCGCCAACGAGGATGCCGACCTCGCCGAAAGGCTCGACGCCTGGCGCGCCGCGCAGTCGGAAAGCGTCGCCCCTACCCCCGTCCGCGAGGGCTGACGCCTTGCTGCCACCGGGCTCAACGATCGGCATATTGGGCGGCGGCCAGCTCGGCCGCATGCTGGGCCTCGCCGCCGCGCAGCTCGGCTTCAAGGTGCATATTTATGCCCCCGAGGCCGAAAGCGTCGCCGCCGAGGTCACCACGCACCACAGCCAGGCCGCGTGGGACGACGAACCGCGCCTCGCCGCCTTTGCCGCCGCCTGCGACATCGTCACCTTCGAATTCGAGAATGTCCCCATCGACACGGTGCGCTTCCTGTCGGGTCATGTCGCGGTGCGTCCCGGCGCCGCGGGGCTGGAGATCGCGCAGGACCGGCTCGCCGAAAAGAATTTCGTCGCCGGCCTCGGCGGCCGCCCCGCGCCCTTCGCCGCGGTGCCCGACCGCGCCGCGCTCGACGCCGCGCTGGGGGAGGTCGGCGCCCCGTCGATCCTCAAGACCGTGCGCATGGGCTATGACGGCAAGGGCCAGGCGCGCCTCGCCGCGGCGCAGGACGCTGACGCCGCCTGGGATGCCATCGGCCGCCACGCCGCGGTGCTTGAAGGCTTCGTGGCCTTCGCGCACGAATTTTCGGTGATCCTCGTGCGCGGCATCGACGGCGAGGTGCGTTACTGGGATCTCGACCGTCAACGTCCATGAATCGGGCATCCTCGCGACCGCCAGCCTGCCGCCGCCGCCGATCGTGCTCGACCAGCAGGACGAAGCGCACGCGATGATGGCGCGGATCGCCGACGCGCTCGACTATGTCGGCGTGCTCACCGGCGAATTTTTCGCGACCGACGCCGGGCCGGTGTTCAACGAGATGGCGCCGCGCGTCCACAACAGCGGCCATTGGACGATCGAGGGCGCGGTGACGAGCCAGTTCGAGAATCACATCCGCGCCATCGCCGGCCTGCCGCTCGGCAGCACCGCGACGCGCGCGCTGCCGGTCGTGATGCGCAACCTGATCGGCGCCGGCATCGCGCGGATTCCGGCGCTGCTCGCCGACGAGAACTGCCACGTCCATCACTACAGCAAGACCGAGGTACGCGAGGGCCGCAAGCTCGGCCATGCGACATGGGTCGGGGCGGAACCGGCGGCATGAACCACCCCGAAATCACCCTGATCATCGCGCGCGCGGCGAACGGCGTCATCGGCGCCAACGGCCGGATGCCCTGGCACCTGCCCGCCGACCTTCGCCGCTTCAAGCAGCTCACCATGGGCCGCCCCATGATCATGGGGCGCAAGACCTTCGACAGCCTGCCCGCGATTCTCGAAGGGCGCCGCCACATCGTGCTGACGCGCGACCGCGCGTGGCAGGAGGACGGCGCCGAACCCGCGGCCTCGGTCGAGCAGGCGCTGCGCCTCGCCAATGCGCCGCAGGTGATGGTGATCGGCGGCGCCGAAATCTATGCCATGTTCCTCGGCCAGGCTGACCGCATCGAGCTGACCGAGGTCGCGCTCGAACCCGCGGGCGATACGGCGATTCCCTATCCCGACCCCGCCGACTGGCAGGAAGCGGCGCGCGAGGACCATGCCGCCGCCGACGGCCGTCCCGCCTACAGCTTCGTCACCTTCACGCGGAGAAAATGATGCGCCGCTGGCTACTCGGCCTATTGCTCGTCGTCGCGCTCGCCGCGCTCGCCTTTTTCACGCTCGCGCCGGGGATGATCGAGCGCGGGCTCAACAAGATCGACGGCAAGCCGCTGGCCGAGGTCAGCGAACGCGCGAAAAAGCTTCACGAAACGCTGACCATCGTCGACCTGCACAGCGACAGCCTGCTGTGGAGCCGCGATTTCCTGAAGCGCGCCGACCGCGGCCATATGGACCTGCCGCGCCTGCAGGACGGCCATGTCGCGCTGCAGGTCCTCGCCAGCACGACCCAGTCGCCCAAGGGCCAGAATTACGACGCCAACGGCGCCGATTCCGACAATATCACCGGCCTCGTCATCGCGCAGCTTCAGCCGGTGCGGACCTGGAACTCCCTGCTCGAACGCTCACTGTGGCACGCGGCCAAGCTGCACCGCGACGCCGAAAAATCGCACGGCACGCTGCGCGCGGTCGCCAGCCCCGAGGACATAACCGCCCTGCTCGCCGCGCGGCGCGGCAAGCCGCTCGCCACCGGCGCGATGCTCAGCATCGAGGGGCTGCACATCCTCGAAGGCGATATCGCCAATCTCGACAGGCTCTACGCCGCGGGTTTCCGCATGGCGGGGCTCACCCATTTCTTCGACAACGACCTCGCCGGGTCGATGCACGGGCTGAAGAAGGGCGGGCTCACCCCGCTGGGGCGGCAGGTCGTCACCCGCATGGAAACCAAGGGGATGATCGTCGACGTCGCGCATTGCAGCCGCGCCTGCGTCGCCGACATCCTCAAACTCGCGCGCCGCCCGGTCGTGTCGAGCCATGGCGGGGTGCAGGCGACGTGCAAGGTCAACCGCAACCTCGACGACGAGCAGATCAGGGGCGTCGCCGCGACCGGCGGGCTGATCGGCATCGGCTATTGGGACGCCGCCGTCTGCGACACCTCGCCCGCGAGCATCGTCAAGGCGATGAAGCATGTCCGCGACCTCGTCGGCATCCAGCATGTCGCGCTCGGCAGCGACTATGACGGCGCCACCACCGTGCGTTTTGACACGTCGCAGCTCGTCCAGATCACCCAGGCGCTGATCGACGCAGGCTTCACCGACGACGAGATTCGCGCCGTGATGGGCGGCAATGCGATCCGCGTGCTGGGCGCGGGGCTGGTCCCGCTGACCCCGCCGCTCGAACCGGCGGCAGGCAATTGAGCCGCGCCCCTTTCCCGATTCCCCGAGCGAAGCCGGAGGGCCCCTTCGAGCGGAGCGAGAAGCCGCACCGTCGCGGCCTCGGCTTCGCTCGGCCAAGCCCTGCGGCTTCGCTCGGGGAATCGGATTGGAACCGCATCGCAGTGGAGCCGGAGCATCCATGATCCGCCTCGACGGCCACCAGCGCATCGAAGACCCCCTGCGCGGCGGGGTGATCGCGCTCGGCAATTTCGACGGCTTCCACGGCGGCCATCAGGCCGTCGTCGGCCGCGCGGTCCACCATGCGAAGGACGAGGGGATTCCCGCCATCGTCGCGACCTTCGATCCGCATCCGGTGCGCTTCTTCAAGCCCGACGCCGCGCCCTTCCGCCTGACGACGCTCGACCAGCGGCAGGAGCTGTTCGCCGCGGCGGGCGCCGACGCGATGCTCGTCCTGCCCTTCGACGCCGCGCTCGCGAGCACCACGGCGGAGGATTTCATCACCGGCCTGCTGCTCGACCGCTACGGCGCCGCCGGCATCGTCACCGGCGCCGATTTCGTCTTCGGCAAGGGCCGCGGCGGCAATGTCGTCACCCTCGCCGACCATGCCCGCCGCCTCGGCTTCTTCACCGAAATGGTCGCGCCCGTCGACGACGCCGACGAGGTGATCTCGTCGAGCCGCATCCGCGAGGCGCTGCAGGCGGGCGACTGCGCGACGGCGGCGCGGCTGCTCACCCGCCCCTTCACGGTGCGCGGGACCGTCCAGCATGGCGACAAGAACGGCCGCCTGCTCGGTTTCCCGACCGCGAACATCGACATGGGCCATTATCTCCGCCCGCGTTACGGCATCTACGCCGTCACCGGCCGCCTGCCGGACGGGCGCGTGCTGAAGGGCGCGGCGAACCTCGGTATCCGCCCGAGCTTCGATCCGCCCAGGGAGTTGCTCGAACCGCATTTCTTCGATTTCGCCGAGGACCTCTATGGACAGGAAATCGACGTCGCCTTTCACGCGTTCATCCGGCCCGAGGCGAAGTTCGATGGCATGGACGCGCTGATGGTGCAGATCGCGGCGGACTGCGACGAGGCAAAAGGATTGCTGGAAGATATCTGATTTCCTTTCCCGCAAGGGAGAGGGAGTTGGAATATTCGGGGGGACATATGACAGACGCTACCGACGATTGGGCCGAAGCGCTCGAAGGGCCGAAAAAGAAGCCGATGAAGCGCGGCACCAAGATCTTTCTCTGGGTCTTCGCCGCCTTCGTCGCCTGGGCGACGCTCAGCAACGCGAGCTGGCTCGCCCCCGACCCGGTGGGCAAGCCGAAGCTGATCGCGCACCGCGGCGTCCATCACCTCTACGACAAGCGCGCCGCCGCCGGCCGCGACACCTGCACCGCGCAGCATATCTATCCGCCGGCGCACGAGATTTTCGAGAATACGCCCGAATCGATGCGCCTCGCGGTGGGCTACGGCGCCGCGATGGTCGAAGTCGACGTCGCCCCGACGAAGGACGGCAGGATGGTGCTGTTCCACGACTGGACCGTCGACTGCCGCACCGACGGCAAGGGCGAGACGCGCGACCTCACGCTGACCGAGCTGCAGGCGCTCGACATCGGTTATGGCTATACCGCCGACGGCGGCAAGAGTTTCCCGCTGCGCGGCAAGGGCGTGGGCAAGATGCCGACGGTCGAACAGGGTCTCGCCGCGCTCCCGGTCCACCCGATCCTCTTCAACTTCAAGTCGAAGGACGCGACCGAGGCCGACCAGCTCTTCGCCATCCTGCAAGCCTCGGGCCGCGACAGCGCTAAGATCGGCGATGCTTTCTACGGCGCCGAGGCCCCGGTGAAGCGGATGCGCGAACTGCTGCCCGAAAACTGGTCCTTCGACCTCAAGACCGAGGGCATGGCCTGCACCAAGGATTATGTGATGTACGGCTGGACCGGCATCATACCGGCAAGCTGCCGGAACGGCGTGATCGGCATCCCGGTCAATTACCAATGGGCCTTCTGGGGCTGGCCCGACCGGCTGATCGCGCGGATGGACAGCGTCGGCGCAAAAGTGGTCGTCTTCGGCCCCTACGAAAGCGGCAAATCGAACGAGGGCATCTCGACCCCGCAGCAGATCACCAAAATCCCCGCGAGCTTCAACGGCTATATCTGGGTCGAGAATATCGCCGAGGTCGGCCCGGCACTGAGGCCGCGGCAGAAATAAGCGACTCCGGCCTTCGCCGGGAAAGGCACCAGACCGGACCAAACTGTTCCCCGGCGAAAGCCGGGGTCCAGTAGCAACGGAGCGTCATGAAGCAAGGCTGGGTCTATATCGTCACCAACAAGCGGAATGGCACGCTCTACATCGGCGTGACCAGCGACCTGCCGCAGCGCATCTGGCAGCATCGGGAAGCCTTGGTCGAGGGTTTCACCAAGAAATATGGACTCAAAACCTTGGTCTGGTTCCAGCATTTCGACGACCTTCAGGATGCCCGCCGCCGCGAGGCGCAGATGAAGGAGTGGAAACGGGCATGGAAGATCGAACTGATCGAGGCGATGAATCCTGAATGGCGCGATCTTTACTCCAAGCTGCTGCGCTAACCGTCTGGACCCCGGCTTTTGCCGGGGAACAGCATGCGTCGTTCCCCGGCGAAAGCCGGGGTCCATTATGGCAGCGATCAACCCGAACGCGGAGCATCCAAACCAAAAGTTGATAATCAACCGCCGGATACGCTAAGCGCCGCGCACCATGATCGACAGCACGCCCACCGCAGAACAGCGCGATTACCGCGACACCGTCTTCCTGCCCCGGACCGACTTTCCGATGAAGGCCGGCCTGCCGCAGAAGGAGCCGCTGATTCTCGCCAAATGGCTCGAGGGCGATCTCGAAGGGCAGATTCGCGCCGCGCGCGCCGGCCGCGACCAGTTCATCCTCCACGACGGCCCGCCCTATGCCAATGGCGACATGCACATCGGCCACGCGCTCAACCATATCCTGAAGGACATGGTCGTCCGCACCCAGACGCTGAAGGGCAGGGACGCACCCTATGTCCCCGGCTGGGACTGCCACGGCCTGCCGATCGAGTGGAAGGTCGAGGAGCAGTATCGCAAGAAAAAGCTCAACAAGGACGAGGTTCCGGTCGAGGAATTCCGCGCCGAATGCCGCGCCTATGCGCAGCATTGGGTCGACACCCAGCGCGAGCAGTTGAAGCGCCTCGGCATCGGCGGCGATTGGGACCATCCCTACCTCACGATGGATTATGAGGCCGAGGCGACGATCGTCCGCGAACTGCTCAAGTTCGCCGCCAACGACATGCTCTATCGCGGCGCCAAGCCGGTGATGTGGTCGCCGGTCGAAAAGACCGCGCTCGCCGAGGCCGAGATCGAATATGAGGACATCGTCTCGACCCAGGTCGACGTGGCGTTCGAGATCACGGAAAGCCCGATCGCGGAGTTGGTCGGCGCGTATGCGGTCATCTGGACGACGACGCCGTGGACGATCCCGGTCAACCAGGCTTTGGCCTATGGGCCGGAGGTTAAGTACTGCCTCTACGAAATTACAGCCCACGTCGATGCGCCTCACCTGAGTGGGAAACGAGTTCTAATCGCGAAAGACCTCTTCCCGACATTCCGTGAGCGCGTTGAGCGCCACGTCCGTGAGCTCCCGTCTGCGAATGATTGGCCGAGTAGCCATCCCATCGTTGAGTTCGATGACTTCCTATTTGAAAAAACTGTCCTCGATGGCGGATATTGCAACGTGCGTGGCTCCGACCTCGCCGGCACCATCGCCCGCCACCCGATGCATGCGCTCGGCGGCTTCTTCGCGCGCCCGCGCCCCTTCCTTGCGGGCGATTTCGTCACCACCGACAGCGGCACCGGCCTCGTCCATATGGCACCCGACCATGGCGAGGATGATTTCGACCTGTGCAAGGCGAACGGCATCGACCCCGTGTTCGCGGTCGAGGGCGACGGCAAATATCGCGACGACTGGGGCTGGCTCGGCGGTCAGGGCAGCGTCATCAACCCCAAGTTCAACGCCCCCGACGGCCCGATCTGCACCGACCTGCGCGACAGCCGGCGCGCTGCTCGCCGCCAGCGCCGACTACCAGCACAGCTATCCGCACAGCTGGCGCTCGAAGGCCAAGGTCATCTTCCGCTGCACCCCGCAATGGTTCGTGCCGATGGACAAGGTGATGACGCATATCGAGCCCAAGACCCCGCGCGAAAAGCGCTGGGAGAATGAGGGCGGCGCGCTCAACCCGCACGAGGAGGATTTGTGCGACGCGCCGACGCTGCGGCAGGCGGCGATGCGTGCGATCGACGAAACCCGCTTCGTGCCCGCCAAGGGCCGCAACCGCATCGGGTCGATGGTCGAGGGCCGTCCCGACTGGGTGCTCAGCCGCCAGCGCGCGTGGGGCGTGCCGATCACGCTGTTCGTGGACCGCAAGACCGGGCAGTATCTGAACGACCCGATCGTCAACGACCGCATCGTCGCGGCGGTGAAGCTATCGGGCGTCGACGCGTGGAGCGACGCGCGCGCGCAGGAGTATCTCGGCAACGGCTACAAGGCCGAAGATTATGAGCGGGTGACCGACATTCTCGACGTCTGGTTCGATTCGGGCTGCACCCACGCCTTCGTGCTCGAAAGCGGCAAATGGCCCGCGCTCGTCCGCCACGACGGCGGCACGCACAGCGCCGACCTCTATCTGGAGGGCAGCGACCAGCATCGCGGCTGGTTCCAGTCGAGCCTGCTCGAGAGCTGCGGCACGCGCGGGCAGGCGCCCTACAAGGCTGTCCTCACGCATGGCTTCACGATGGACAGCAAGGGCCTCAAACAGTCGAAGTCGAAAGGCAACACGACCGATCCGGTCAAGGTAATGGAAACCAACGGCGCCGATATCATCCGCCTGTGGGCGCTGAGCGTCGATTTCACCGAGGATCACCGCATCGGCGACGAAATCCTGACCGGGGTCGCCGACCAATATCGCAAGCTGCGCAATACGTTCCGCTACCTGCTCGGCGCGCTCGACGGGTTCAGCGAAGAGGAGCGCGTCACCGACGTTTCGGCGATGCCCGAACTCGAACGCTATATGCTGAACCTGCTCGCCGATCTCGACGCGAAGCTGGCGGCAGCGGTCGATGATTTCGACTTCAACAGCTACACGCGGCTGCTCGCCGATTTCTGCAACGAGGATCTGTCAGCCTTCTATTTCGACATCCGCAAGGACGTCCTCTACTGCGACCTAGGCCCCGCCGCCCCGCTCGGCACCGACACCCGCCGCGCGTACCGCAGCGTGCTCGACGTGCTGTTTCACGCGCTCGTGCGTTACGCCGCCCCGGTGCTGGTGTTCACCAGCGAGGAGGTGTGGGGCACGCGCTATCCCGATGCGGGCAGCGTGCACCTGCTGGAGTGGCCGAATTTCGATCAACTCCTGTGTCCCCGCGAAGGCGGGGACCCATCATCTGCTTAGCTCCGTCTCGCACCATCCGGAGATGGGTTCCCGCCTTCGCGGGAACACACAGTTGACGGAAAAGTGGGCGCAAATCCGCGAAACCCGCGCGCTCGTCACCGAACGGATCGAACCGCTGCGCCGCGAAAAGGTGGTCCGTTCCAGCCTCGAAGCGGAGGTTTGGCTCCCCGACGAAGCGGGCGACGTCGATTTCGAAGAGATTTTCATCACTTCGACCGTCCATCGGGGCGACTGGGATGTGAAGCGCACCGAAAACCATAAGTGCGGCCGCTGCTGGCGCCATCTGCCCGAAGTGGTCGAGGACGGCGCCTTGTGCAATCGCTGCGACACGCTATTGGACGCGGGATGACCGGCACCCGTTCCCCGCATCTGAAGTTCGGCCTGATCTTCGCGGCTTTCGCCTTCCTGCTCGACCAGTTCACCAAGTGGGTGATCATCACCCCGCTGTCGCTCGAAATGAAGCGCGTCGTCGATATCCTGCCCTTCTTCCGCCTGAGCTGGGCCAAAAATTGCGGCATTTCGCTGTCGATGTTCGCCAGCTGCACCGACACGACGCGCTGGACGCTCGTCGCCGTCACCGGCCTCGTCGCGACCGCCGTCGCGGTGTGGATGACGCGCGAAAAGGCGCGCGGCGACGTCATCGCGCTCGCGATGATCCTCGGCGGCGCGCTCGGCAATATCGTCGATCGCGTGCGCTATGGCTATGTCGTCGATTTCGCCGACCTGCATTTCGGCGAATTTCGCCCCTTCATGATCTTCAACGTCGCCGACGCCTGCATCACCATCGGGGTGCTTTTGCTGGTTGCGCGCGCGCTGCTCTTGGGCGAAAAGGCCCCGAAGGCGGGCGAGCCTGTCAGCAAGGGGCCCGCCGCCGAGTAAACGGGGCGTATTGGGAGTATTACAGTGAACCGGACCACCGCCATATTCTGCGCCGCCCTGGCCGCATCGACGCTGGCCGCCTGCGGGTCGAACAATCTGTTCAGCCGCGACCGGCCCGACGAAATGCGCGTGTCGCGCCAGGCGCCGCTGATCGTGCCGCCCGACTATTCGCTGACCCCGCCCGCCCCCGGCGCCGCGCGCCCCGGCGGCGAGACGACCGCCGAACAGACGCTGCGCGCGCTCTTCGGCGGCCCCGCGCCGCGCAGCGCGACCGAGACGCAGATCATCGGCAGCGCCGACGCGAACCGCGCCGACCCCGGTATCCGCAGCCAGGTCGGCAGCCCCACCACCGAAGTCGTCGACAAGGGCCTCGTGACCCGCGACATCATCTTCGCCCCCGAAGGCGACGGCCGCGACGCGTCGGCGGCGATTCCGGGAGCGTAAGCTCGCGCAGAAATTGCAGAGAGTAATTTGGGCGGCTCCGGCCGCCCTTTTTCATTCTGCGCGCATCCCGAATCGGGCCGGCCTTTCGGGTCACCCGAACAGCAACGACACCGCGACGAACAGCGCCAGCGCCTCGGCCATCGCACGCGAGGCGTGGGCGGCCGCGCGCCAGCGGCCCGAGCGCAGATGCTGCGCGAACCACAATATCTGCAGGCTGCCGAACCACAGCAGCGCGACGATCAGCAGCGCGAAACCCGCCAGCACCGCCTCCACCGCGCTCATCCGCATCAGGATCGACGCACCGGTGACCAGCATCGCAAAGGGCGCGGTCGCATAGCATTGGCTGTAGAAGGGCGCCTTCAGCGTGTCGCGGTCGAGCCTGACGCCCCGCGCCCGCACCAGCCGCGCCGCCATCACCAGCGGAAAGATGCTGAAAAAGGCGACGCGCAGCAGGATCAGGCTCGAATCGTCGCTGATCAGCCCGCTGAGCCCGGTCTTCTCGATGACCGTCGCACTCTCGCCCACCGTCGACAATTCGATCCCGTGGCTGATCACGAGCGTCAACATCAGGAACAAGGGCGGCGACAGCGTGTCGGTATATTGATGGTCGGCGGCATCGCCGAGCTCGGCCTCCGAATAATCCATCATCTTCAAGGGCCGCGTCAGCGTCCGCCACAGCGTGACCGGATAGAAGATCAGCCACGACATGATCTCGTACAGCAGTTCGTCGAGCGACTGGATGAGTTTCAGGAAATCCAAAGGCTTCGTTCCCCCGATGCCAGCCTCAACGATCGCGCGATACTAACCCCATTTCGAGCCAGCGCGCAAAGTTTCGCACCGTCCCGGCCCGGTCCTTCGGCCAATCGGGCCAGTTTTCCCATTCCCTTCCATGGATTTCGGCGAAATCGGGCAGCCACAGCATGGCCGACTTCATCCGCGTCGATGGGCAGGTCGTTGAAGAGATGGTCCTCGGGGTGAGGCGCGAGTTTCGGCGCCAGATAGGCGATCCTCCTATCCCAGAGGAATTCGGCGGTTTCGGGTCGCACATCGGCGCCTTCAAGCCCGCGCGCCCGCCTCCTCGACGCCCGCGCTGTTGTGGCGCAGTGCCTTCAGCACCGTGTCGACGATCTGCGGCGCGTTGAGGCCGGCGGCGTCATATTGGAGCTCGGGCTTGTCCTGGTCCTGGAACAGGTCGGGCAACCGCATCGTGCGCAGCTTCAGCCCCGCGTCGATCAGCCCCGCGTCGCTCGCCAGCGTCAGCACATGCGCGCCGAGCCCGCCGATGCTCCCCTCCTCGATCGTCACGCACACCTCGTGGGCGGCGAGCGTCCGGCGGACCAGTTCCTCGTCGAGCGGCTTGGCGAAGCGCAGGTCGATCACGCTCGTCGACAGCCCGCGCGCCTCCAGCGTGTCCGCCGCCTTCAGCGCCTCGGCGAGCCTTGTCCCGAGCGACAGGATCGCGACCGTCTTGCCTTGCCGCACGACGCGGCCCTTGCCAATCTCCAGCTTCTGCGGAACCTCGGGCAGCGGCACGCCCGTCCCGTTGCCGCGCGGATAGCGGAAGGCGATCGGCCCATCGTCATATTCGGCGGCCGTATAGGTCATATGCACGAGCTCGGCCTCGTCGGCCGCCGCCATCACCACCATGTTCGGCAGCGTCGCGAGATAAGTGACGTCGAACGATCCCGCATGCGTCGACCCGTCGGCGCCGACCAGCCCCGCGCGGTCGATCGCGAAGCGCACCGGCAGGTTCTGAATCGCGACGTCATGCACCACCTGGTCATAGGCGCGCTGCAGGAAGGTCGAATAGATGGCGGCAAAGGGCCGCATCCCCTGCGCCGCGAGCCCCGCCGCGAAGGTCACCGCATGCTGCTCGGCGATGCCGACGTCGAACGTCCGGTCGGGATGCGCCTTCGCGAATTTGTCGACCCCGGTCCCCGAGGGCATCGCCGCGGTAATCGCGACGATACGCTTGTCGGTTTCGGCGAGCTTCGCCAGCGTCTCGCCGAACACATTCTGGTACGCCGGCGGGCCCGGCGGCGCCTTTGCCTGCACGCCGGTGATGACGTCGAATTTCTGGACGCCATGATATTTGTCGGCGGCGGCTTCCGCGCAGCGCATAGCCTTTGCCCTTCACGGTGACGGCATGGATCAGCACCGGGCCATGGTCGCTGTCGCGGACATTCTCCAGCACCGGGATCAGATGGTCGAGGTTATGCCCGTCGATCGGCCCGACATAGTAGAAGCCCAGTTCCTCGAACAGCGTGCCGCCCATTGCCATGCCGCGCGCGAACTCGTCGGTCTTCTTCGCCGCCTTGTGCAGCGGCTCGGGCAATTTGCGCGCGAAGCGCCGCGCGATCTCGCGCAGCTCGAGGAAGGGCCGCGACGACACCAGCTTGGCGAGATAGGCCGACAGCCCGCCCACCGGCGGCGCGATCGACATGTCGTTGTCGTTGAGGATGACGATCAGCCGGTTGCCCGCCGCCGCGGCATTGTTCATCGCCTCATAGGCCATGCCCGCCGACATCGACCCGTCGCCGATCACCGCGATCGCGCGGCCGGGCTCGTCCTTCAGCTTGTTGGCGATCGCGAAGCCCAGCGCCGCGCTGATCGAGGTCGAGCTGTGCGCCGCGCCGAACGGATCATATTCGCTCTCGCTGCGCTTGGTGAAGCCCGAAAGGCCGCCGCCTTGGCGCAGCGTGCGGATGCGGTCGCGGCGCCCGGTGATGATCTTGTGCGGATAGCATTGGTGGCCGACGTCCCACACGATCTTGTCGCGCGGCGTGTCGAACACATAGTGGAGCGCGGTGGTCAGCTCGACCACGCCCAGCCCCGAACCCAGATGCCCGCCCGTGGTGCCGACGGCGCTGATCATCTCGGCGCGCAGTTCGTCGGCGAACTGGCGGAGCTGGTCGGGCTGCAATTTGCGGAGGTCGGCGGGGACATCCACCGTGTCGAGCAGCGGTGTGGACGGACGATCGGTCATGCCCGCGTCATAAAGCTAACCGCCGATAGTGTCGAACGAAAAGGCGGGCAGGCGGCGGCGCGGACGCCGGTTCGGGGATGAAGGACGGAGGTTTCCGGATGCCTCCCGTCCGCTATCCGCCGTCCCCCGCATCGTCCCCGCGCCGCTTCGCCGCATCGACCTGCGCATAGATGCCGCGTACCATCAGGTCGGTGAACACCAGCATCACGCCGACCATGCCGAGCAACAGGGCGACCGCGACGGCGGGCAGCGGACCGACCTCGGTCACCCGGCCCTCGCGCATCGCCACCGCGAGCAGGGCGGCGCCCGCCATGAAGCCATAGCCGGCAAAGCGCGGCAGGCGTGTCATGCCCGCGCGCCGCCGCGGGGGCCGGGGGTGGGGAAAGCCGTCATCGCCCCAGCATGGAAACTAAATCCCGTCGCGGCAAGTCTCTGTCTTTCCAACATCCCCGGCTTCACTTACACCCCTGTCACGAGGGGCAAGACCAACAGGAACCGACGCCACATGCCGATGCCCGCCTTCTTCTCCCGCCTCGCTCTCGCCGCGCTGCTGCTGGGCGCCGCCGCGCCCGCCCAGGCGATCGACGCTCCGCTCGGTTACGATCTGGCCGCCCTCGGCGGCGCCGAACTCACCCCCGGCCGCCCCGCGCCGCTCGCGCTGGCATCCGCCGCCTATGGGCAGGACCGCGAGATCGACGAGGCGATCGTGCTGCCGACCGCTTCGCCCGAAGGCGACGACGACGACCGCAAATGGGCGCGCGACTATATCTCGATCGCCGCCGGGGTGATCACCGCGCCGAGCTACAACGGCTCGGACGACCGCGTGATCCTGCCCGGCTTCTATCTGCGCGGCCGGCTCGGCGGCTTCGCCTTCTCGACCCGCGGGACCAACCTCCAGGTCGACCTGATCCGTCAGAAACGCGGGCAGAAGACCGATCTCAAATTCGGCCCGATCATCAATCTGCGCAGCGACCGCACCGGCCGGATCAAGGACCCGCAGGTCGAGGCGCTCGGCGAAAAGAAGATGGCGGTCGAACTGGGCATATCGGCCTAGCGTCACCCACACCGGCATCGTCACCAGCGGATACGACCAGGTCGGCCTGCGCGTCGTCGGCCTCTATGACATTTCGGGCAAGCACGACAGTTGGGTGGTTTCGCCGACGATCGACTATGGCACCCCCCTGTCGAAGCGCGCCTTCATCGGCCTGTCGGCGTCGGTGAACGTCTATGGCAAGGGCTTCGGCCGCTATTATTTCGACGTCGACCCGGTCGGCAGCGCCGCGAGCGGGCTTCCCGTCTATACCGGCGCCGGGCGCAAGGTCACCGCGGGCAAATATACGATCGGCGTGGCCGGGGCCTATGGCCTGTCGGGCGACCTCAGGAAAGGCTTCGTGCTGATCGGCGGCGCCCAATATGGCCGGATGCTCGGCCGCTATGCCGATTCGCCGATCGTCGGGGACGCGGGCAGCGCCGACCAGTGGCTCGGCGGGATCGGGCTCGCCTATCAGTTCTGACGGATTTTCGGACGGGGCAGGGTCGGCTCCGCACGCCTTTTTAAACGGGGGGATGTGCGATGGAAGACGACTGGATCACGCGGGCGATACCCTGGTTCTTCGCCGGCATGGGAACCTTGTTCGCGGTCGTCGGCCTGTGGATGGCCAAGAGCGAGATGCGCGGCCGCCGCTGGCACGAGGTCGAAGGACGCGTCATCGGCCACAACAGCAAGTGGAGCACCGACAGCGACGGCGACCGCACGCTGATGCACACCGCGGTGATCGAATATCGCCTGCCCGGCCTCGGCCCGAAACAGATAACCGACAGCCTGTCGACCAACCACCCGAAACCCGTCGGCAGCGCCGCGCGCGTGCGCTACAACCCCGATAATCCCCATGACGTCATGGTGTGGGCGCCGATGCGGCAAGGCTGTTTCATCGGGCTGTTCATCGGCATGGGGCTGATATTCGCCGCGATCGGCGGCGTGTGGATCGCGCTTTCGGGAGCGTGAGCGGTTCCGGGCGGTAGCGCAGTGCGCGAGCCGAGAACATGGCGCCGCGACGCGGACGCCGTGAAATTATTTCGCGCAAAGACACAAAGACACGAAGATGTCGCGCTTGCCGCGAAGCGGCTCGGTTCTTTCATATTGTGCCGGACGCAACGATGCCGAGAAGGCGGCCTGGCGGCCGCAAACCGGCCTCTTCGTGCCTTTGTGTCTTTGTGCGAAACAAAAAATCCCGACCCACCTGCTCCAAGACGAAATTCGATCCGCGAGCCGCTTTCCCGGCTACGCCAGCCCCGCCATGCGCAGCCGCGCCTTCATCGCCTCGACGAACAGCCGCACCGACGGCAGCGCGGCGCGCGACGGTTCGAACAGCAGGTGCACCGGCAGCGCCGCGGCTGCTCGGCGGCGAGCAGCGCGATCAGCCGCCCGGCATCCACCGCGTCCATCACCTGATAGCTCAGCAGATTGGCGATCCCGACCCCCGCCTCGGCCGCCGCCATCGCCGCGTCGACCGTGTTGACGACCAGCCGCGGCCGCGCCTCGAGCCGCAGCCTGCGTCCCGCGAACTGCCATTCGCTGCCCGCGCGCGGCCCGTCCATCGCGATCAGCGCATGGCCGGACAGGTCGGCGGCCGCCACCGGTGCCCCGTGCCGCGCCAGATAGGCGGGGCTCGCCACCAGCATCTGCCGCACCGCGCCGATGCGCACCGCCTTCAGCGCCGAATCGGCGAGCGGCCCGATGCGGAGCGCAACGTCGATCCCTTCCTCGACGATGCGCACATTGCGGTCGATCAGCATCATCCGCGCGGTCAGCGCGCGATGCTCGGCGAGCAGCGCGCTCACGACCGGCAGCACATGCAGCCGTCCGAACATCACGGGCGCGGTGAGGTAGAGCTGGCCGCGCGGTTCGGCCGCTACGCCGCGCAGCGCGCGTTCGGCGCCCGCGAGATCGGCGAGGATGCGCCGCGCCTCGCCCAGAAAGGCCGCGCCCGCATCGGTCAGCACCACCGCGCGCGTCGAGCGGTGGAACAGGCCGGTCCCCAGCCGCGCCTCGAGCGCCGCGATCCCGCGCGTCACCGCCGGCGGCGAGCTGCCGAGCTTGCGCGCCGCCGCCGCGAACCCCCCTTCGCCCGCTACGGCGACGAACATTTCCAGCGTCAGCAAACGGTCCATGATTATTCCATATTTCGGAATGAAGTCGTACGAACTTCGCCGATTATCGCGCTCCGGGCAATGATCTAAATCGCTCCGGCGAACGAAGGCATCCCCCTCCCGGCCTTCGTTCGCTCCGCCCCGAAAGGCCGATCCGATGGCGCGCAATTACCGGACCACCCTCTTCAACGACGATGTGCAGCGGCTGCAGGCGCTCCACGGCTCGCGCGCCTCCTATGCGAAGCTCGACGCGGGTGCCGACGGCAGCCCCGACGTGCTGACGGCCAAGGAGACCGGCTTCATCGCCGCGCGCGACAGCTTCTACATGGCGAGCGTCACCGCCGACGGCTGGCCCTACATGCAGCATCGCGGCGGCCCCGCCGGTTTCCTGCGCCCCATCGAAGGCAACCGCATCGGTTTCGCCGACTATCGCGGCAACAGGCAATATATGAGCACCGCCAATCTGATGCGCGACGACCGCGTCGCGCTGTTCCTGATGGACTATCCGAACAAGGAGCGGCTGAAATTGCTCGGCCATGCGGTGAGCGTCGAATTGGGCGACGACCCCGCCCTCGTCGCCTCATTGATGCCCGCGGGCTATCGCGCGGTGCCCGAGCGCGCCTTCCTGATCGACGTCGTCGGCTGGGAATGGAATTGCCCGCAGCACATCACCCCGCGCTTCACCGAAGCCGAAATCGCGGCGGCGATCCGGCCGATGGCGGCCGAACTCAACCAGCTGCGCGCCGAGATCGCCGCGCTTCGTTCGGCAAAGGAAGAAAAATGACCAGGCCCCGCACGCCCAAAGCCTGGACCCGGGGCGCCCACCATATCGGCCTCGCGGTGCGCGACGTCGCCGAGGCGCGCGATTTCTTCGTCGACGCGCTCGGCTACAGCGTCGCCGCCGAACGCCCCGGCTATCCCGCGATCTTCGTCACCGACGGCACGACCCTGCTCACCCTGTGGCAGGTCGCCGACCCCGCCCGTGCGACTCCCTTCGACCGGCGCGCCAATATCGGCCTTCACCATCTCGCGCTCGGCGTCGCCGATCTCGATGCGCTGCGCATCGTCTTCGCGCGGGTGCAGGGCCATCCCGGCGTCGCAATCGAATTCGATCCCGAACCGATCCGCGAGGGCGCGACGACGCATCATTTCATCGCTACCATGCCCGGCGGCATCCGCATCGAATTCGCCACCCCTTTCGCCTGAGGAGCGCACCCTTGCCCTACGTCAACATCCGCATCACCCGCGAGGGCGCCAGCCCCGAGCAGAAGGCCGAACTGATCGGCGGCGTCACCGAATTGCTGCAGCGCGTGCTCGGCAAGAATCCGGCGACCACCGTCGTCACGATCGACGAGGTCGATACCGACAATTGGGGCATCGGCGGGCTGCCGGTCCTCGACTATCGCGCGGCGCAGGCCGCGAGCGGGCCCAAGCGATGACCGCGAACAACAGCGCCCCCGCCTTTGCCCTCATCATGCTGCTCACCGGCGTGGGCATCCCGATCCTCGCGGCGCTCAACGGCGGGCTCGGCGCGCGGCTCGGCAGCCCGATGGCGGCGTCGATGATCCTCTTCGGCCTCGCCTTCCTGATCGCGGCGGCGGGCGTGCTCTTGACCGGGTCGGCCGGGCAGGTTCGCTTCACGAGCGAGATTCCGCCGCAATTCTATTTCGGCGGGCTGTTCGTCGCCTTCTATGTCATCGCGGTGACCTTCATCGCGCCCAAATTCGGGGTCGGCAACGCGATCTTCTTCGTGCTCGTCGGCCAGCTGATCAGCGCCGCGACGATCGACCATTTCGGCCTGTTCGGCGCGATTTGCTCGGCGATCGACCTGAAACGCGCCGCGGGCATCGCGCTGATGATCGCAGGGGTCTATCTCGCCCGAAAGACGGCCTAGCGCCGCCTGTAGACCCAGCTCCGCGCCTTCGACCCGTCGACCAGCGAGATCGTCGCGGTCAGCGTGTCGCCGTCGCGGACATAGGCGATGCGCTGCGGGTAATCATGGTCCGCATTCTCGAAGGCCGCGCGCCCCGCGCCGCTTTCGACCAGCCGGAACACCACCGGCGCACCGCCGCCCGGCTGCGCGATATAGGCCGGCTGCTCCGTCTTCGCCGGCCTGCAGCCGCAGAAACTCGAATTCCCGCAGCGCGTCGCCGCGTCCCGAGCGGCTGTGCCCCAGCATCACCCCGCCGCGCGGGTCCGTCCAGCTTTCCTCGGTCCAGCGGCCTTCGCCCTCCTCCACCCAGGTCCCGGCAAGCCAGCCGAGGTCATCGACCGTCGCCGCCGGGGTCGCCGGGGTCGCCGCGCCCAGCAGCAGCGCCGCCAGCATCGCGATCGACGCCTTCATCCGCCGGTTCCCGGCTCGGCCATCCGTGCCCGGTGATGGCGTGTCCGCGCGACGATCACCCCGATCCAGATCGCCCAGCCGAGCCCAAGGCTGATCCACGCCCATGTCTGCGTCGGCAAGGGGCCGAGGAACCAGGGCCCGCCGCTGCGCGGCCACGCCCACAGCCCCACCGCGCCGAGGATCAGCACGAACCCCGCGAGCCGCGGCCAGCGCGCCACCCCGCGCAATTCGCGGCGATAGGCGGCCCGGGCTTCGGCGTCGGTCAGATCGGGTCGGCTCATGCCGCGCCTTCTGCCACATCGCGGCGCCCGCGCCAATGACGCGCGAAGCGGTCGGTTGAGGATGGGGCGGTCTCTTTGGGGTGGGAGCGGACGTGGCAGGCACACGCCGATCACCCCTCCCGCAAGCGGGAGGGGCAGCGAGACTTACGAGCTTGCTCGTTAGTCGCAGCGGGGTGGGCCATGGTAACGTCGCTGCCCACCCCCAACCCCCCGCAAGGGGGTGGGGAGCCAAACCAACCCCTCCTAAGCCGCCTCGCGCCCCGCGAACGCCGCCCGCGCGGCCAGCACATCGGCGAAGCGCGTCTCGATCCACTCGAACAGCGGCCCCAGCGCCGGCCCCAGTGACGCGCCGAGCGGCGTCAGATGATATTCGACATGCGGCGGCACCGTCATGAAGTCGCGCCGCTCGACCAGCCCGTTCGCCTCCAGCGCGCGCAGCGTCTGCGTCAGCATCTTCTGGCTGATCCCGCCGACGCGCCGCTTGAGCTCGCCGTTGCGGTGCACACCCTGCGCGATCACCAGCATCAGCAGCAGGCTCCAGCGGTCGCCGATCAGGTCGAGCATGTCGCGCGACGGGCAATTCGCATCGCACGGATCAACTTTATCTACCCAGCCCCGAACAATCATTTTGGCAGTTACCTACAGGTGCGTACTTCACTTTTGGTGCCTACTCCATCATGTCCGGCACCGCAAGCCGCCCGGCTCTCCCCGGCGACCCAGGAAAGGACAAAAGACATGACCCAGGTAGCGATCATCTATCACTCGGGCTTCGGCCACACCGCGGTGCTCGCCGCCGACGTCGCGCGCGGCGTCGAGGCGGCGGGGGCGACCCCGGTGCTGCTCGCCATCGAGCCCGGCCAGACGAGCTTCGACGAATTTTTCGCCGTCGCGGCCGAAAGCGACGCGCTGATCTTCGGCTCGCCCACGTATATGGGCACCGTTTCGGCGCCGATGAAGGCGTTCATGGACGCGAGCGCCGCCGTCTATTTCACCAAGCAGTGGAAGGACAAGCTCGCCGCCGCCTTCACCGTCTCGGGCTCGCCGTCGGGCGACAAGCTCAACACGCTGACCAGCCTCGCGATCTTCGCGGCGCAGCATGCGATGCTGTGGATCGGCACCGGCCAGAACCCCGGCAACAACGACGACACCTCGGCGGCGACCGATGTCGAGAACCGCCTCGGCAGCTTCCTCGGCGCGATGGCGCAGGCCGCGAACGACAGCCCCGAAGTCACCCCCAAGGCCGGCGACCGCGCCACCGCGCACTCGCTGGGCGAACGCGTGGCGACCGCCGCGGCGCGGTGGAAGGCCGGGGCGACCGCGACGGTCGCGGCCTAAGTCTACTCCGCCGCCACCGGCAGATGCGCGACGATCGCGCGCAGCGCGGCGACATGCGCCGCCAGCGCGCGGTCGCCGTTTTTCGTCAGCGAAACCCAGGTCCGCTGGCGCCCGCCCTCGGCGGCCTTGCGCAGCGCGACATAGCCCGCGTCCGCCAGCGCCGACAGATGCTTCGACAGCACCGAATCGCTGACCTTGACCAGTTCGCGCAGCTTCGCGAACTCCATCTCGCTGACCTTGCTCAGCAGCGCGGCGATCTGCAGCCGCGCCGCGCGCGTGGAGCACCATGTCGATCCCGCCCATGCTCAGGCGTCCCCGCCGAGCAGTTCGCGGTCGTAGACGCGCGTCCACCACAGGCTCATCGCGAGCGCGACGGCAAAGGCGAAGCCCGCGATGCCGAACTTTACGAGCAAGCCAAGCTCGGCGAAGCGGGCATAAATCTCGCCGCCCATGGCGCCGAGCATCAGCGCGAGCAGCAGCAGGGTAACCGGCAGGGTGCGTCCCTTGCGATAACCGTTGACGAACAGGCCATAACGCCTGCGGTCGTCAGCCACGAGCCAGACGATCGCGATCAGCGGGAAGATGAGCAACGGCAATTGCCAGGGAAAGCCGAACCCCTGCCCCAGAACCAGCGCTGCCATCACCGCGGCAAAGGCGGCGTGCCGCCACAGCGGATATTGGGGGCCGCTCCGCGCCAGTTCGCGCCGCGCTTCGGCGATCGTGTCGAGCGCCGCCTGGGCTTCGATCGGATTCATCGCATGACTCCTTCACTTTCCAATGCGGAAAGTAATAGCCGTCACTTTCCGATTCGGCAAGCGATAGTTTTCCAATATGGAAAGTTAAGGATCAGCCCGGCACGATCCGCACCGGCATATGCACGAAGCCGTGCAGGAACGGACTCGCCAGCCGCTCGGCCTCCCCCTGCGGCTCGATCTGTATCCCGCGCGTCACGATCTCCTCGATCAGCGTACATAGCTGGATCTCGGCGAGCCGCGCCCCGACGCAGCGGTGGATGCCGTGGCCGAAGGCGACATGCCGCCGCGCATTGGCGCGCCCGACGTCGAAGCGTTCGGCATCGGGAAACACGCTCTCGTCGCGGTTCGCCGAGATGTACCAGAGGATGACCTTCTCGCCCTTGCGAAGTTGCTGCCCGCCCAGTTCGACATCGCGCGTGCAGGTGCGCCGCATATGCGTCACCGGCGACTGCCAGCGGATGATCTCCTGCGCCGCATTGGGGATCAAGGACGGATCGGCGCGCAACCGGTCGAGTTCGCCCGGGAAGCGGTGCAGCGCCTCGACCAGCCCGCTCATCGAATTGCGCGTCGTGTCGTTGCCCCCGACGATCAGCAGCGCGATATTGGCGAGCCGCTCCATCGGATTGAGATTCCCCATCGCCTCGCTGTGCACCATCCGCGAGAGCAGGTCATCGGTCGGCGGCATCGCCTTGCGCTTCGCGAACTCGGCGTCGAAGCGCGCGAGCATCGCGGTCATCTGCGCCATCCACTCGGCGCGATATTCTTCCGTCGCGGTCTCGGGCGAGACATTGCCGCCATAGTCGGACCAGCGTTTGAGGTCGTGCCGCTCCTCCCACGGAAAATCGAACAATATGCACAGCATCCCGATCGTCAGCGGCACCGACACGCTTTCGACCCAGTCGAACGTCTCGCCGACCGGCAGCGCGTCGAACAATTCGCGCGTGCGCTGTTTCACCACCTTCTCGCGCTCGGCCATCTGGCTGGGGTTGAAGGCGGGGGCGATCACCTTGCGCTGCGCCGTGTGGACCGGCGGGTCGGCGGCGATGAAATTGGGCAGGTTCGACTGCGGCGGCGGGTCGGCGATGACGATATTGCCATTCTCCCAAGAGGAGGAGAAGGTCGCGGGATCGAGCTCGACCGCCTGCACCAGCGCGTGGCTGACCACCGACCAGTAACCGCCATAAGGGCTGTCGGGGCACCAGCTCACCGGCATCTCCGCGCGCAGATGCGCGAAGGGCTCGCGCCAGCGGTCCTCGGTATAGAGCGCAATATCGCTGACATCGACCGGCGCGATCGCGCGCGCCTCGTCCAGAACCGAAGCCATGTGTCTCTCCCTATGTCTTTCCGCCCGATCCTAACCGCATCGGCTCCAGCCGCAAGTCGGCGCATCCGCCCGGCGGCAGGTCGAAGCCATCGGCGCGTTGATAGCTGTAGAGGCTGAAGCGGCTCGTCCACCCGGGCTCGACAAGCTCGGCGCTCCAATGCCCCGGCGCGGCGCGGACGACCGCCCGGCCCGCCGCGTCGGTACGGACGAACCGCGCCTTTTCGACGCCCTTCTGTCGCAGCCGAATGCGCGCGCCCGCCAGCGGCTCGTTCTGGTCGGTCGCGACGTACAGGCTGATCGATCCCGGCCCCTTCGCGGGCCGCGCGGCCAGGGCTTTCACCCCGGCTTCGACCTGCCGCATCCGCGCGCCGCTGCTGTTGGGATCGCTTCCCCGGATCTGGTACCGCCCGCCCCCGCGCTCGATAAACAGGATGTTGCGCTGTCCGGCATCGGCCCATCCGCGCGCGCTCGTATTTTGCGTCACCACCCGAAGCCGCCGGGGGCCATGGCCCTTGTAGAAATGATCGGCCGAGATGGTCCAGCTCTGCCATTCGCTATCGACCGCGTAATGCGAGGCGGTTCCCGTGACCACGAGGTCCGCGTTGGAAAAGGCGGCGCATAAAGGCGGCGGCGGGGTCGCGACGATCGCGGACGAGGGCACGGCGAGCACCGCCGCCGTCACGCCAAGCATCGGCAAAGCCGTTCGCCGGACACGCTGCTTCGACAGGACCGACATGGCGCACCTCTCCGCCGCCCGCGGGGGTTCGCAGGTCGTGCAAAGGCGACTATGCCATGCTGGCCGACCGAGTCCAGCGACCGCACGCCGCGATGCCCGCTTATTCCTTCTTTGTGCCTTCGTGCCTTTGTGCGAGACTCGAATAATCTCACACAAAGGCACGAAGAACCGGTTCAACAGCCGCGTACCACGGAAACAGCATGACCGACCCCCGCGCCCTCATCGCAGCCCTCGACCTCGCCCTGCATCCCGAGGGCGGCTGGTACCGCGAGACCTGGCGCGGCCCGCTCGGCGCCGATGGCCGCGCCAGCGGCACCGCGATCCATTTCCTGCTCGAGGCGGGCCAAGGTTCGCACTGGCACCGCGTCGATGCCGAGGAGATCTGGCTCTGGCACGCCGGCGTCCCCGTCACCCTGTCGCTCGCCGCGACCGACGCCGACGCGCCGGCGCACCATCGCCTCGGCCCCGACGTCCTTGCGGGCGAGGCCCCGCAAATCCGCATCCCCGCGCACCACTGGCAGGCCGCGCGTGCCGCCGACGGCTGGGCGCTCGTCAGCTGCCTCGTCGTCCCCGGCTTCGACTTCGCGGGCTTCACCCTCGCGCCGCCGGGCTGGGCGCCGGGCGGCTAAGGCCCTTGTGACGGGCCGCACAGCGCCGCGCCGCGCATCGCGATATGGCGCTGCCATGCGCCCGCTCGCCCTCCTCCTCACCGCTCCCTTCCTGCTCGGCGCCGTCGCGCCCGACATATGCGACAGCGGGCGCGAGGGCGGCGTCCATATCGCGCCGGTCCCGATCGTCGATATCGCCGTCGATCCGATTCCGATCGTCGACCATGCCGTCGTCGCGCACGAGGTGGTGCAGATCGCGACCCGGGGCTGGCTGCTCGGGAGCGAGTTGCGCGTCCCCGGACCCGAGCGGCTCGTCTATCCCGCTCGGCACCCCGCTCGATCCCCGATATTGCCTGCCCGCGGCGTACGCGCCCTTTGTCCTCGCCCCGGAGGGCCAACGCTGGCGGCGCGTCGGGGGCTATGTCCAGGCCTGCCTCGCCGACCGCGATGGCGACGGCCTCTACGAAGCGCTCAACCTGTTCGCGGGCGATTCGGCCATGCACGTTCCCGTCCGCCACCTCGAGCGTTCCGAGACCCTCGCGGTCCCGCAGGCGCTCGCCGAAGACCCGCTCGGCCTCGCGGACAGCCGCCGCTATGTCCACCGCCGCGTCACCGTCACCGTGAAGGACAATATCGCGCGGCTCGCCATCGCCCACGCCTTCCAGGACCAGGATCGTCATGCTGCCCCGGGCGTATATGTCACTGGCTCCGACGGTGCCTATGTCTATCGCCTCGTCCCCCGCCCGCCGCACCCGGTGTCGATGACCGGCAACAGCTATTTCGGCAGCGGGCGCGATGCCGAGGCCAGCGTGACCATCGCCGACGGCGCCGAAGTCGCGGTCGGCGGCCTCGCTTTCCGCATCGACCATTATAGCCACGGCTTCACCCTGCAACCGCTCGCCAGCCGCTCGCCGCGCTGGGTCCATTATGGCTGCGGCGGCACCAGCATCCTCCTCGGCCCCGCGCCCAAGACACCGCTCGACAGCGCCCCCGCCCCCCGCTAATCTCCGCGCCATCCCCGGGGAGCCTGTGTGCAGCAACAGGTTGAGAGCGGAACAGCCCGCGACCCGTCGAACCTGATCCGGGTAATACCGGCGGAGGGAGGGTCGGTGTTCCAAACCCGGAATCCCGTGTTCTCGCTCCGGCATAGAAACGGAGCGACTGCACATGGCCGACATCGATTCCCGCCTCGACATAGCCCAGGCCGAGCCCATCGGCGTCACCACCGGCCCGATCCGCGGCAGCCGCAAGGTCCATATCGCCAGCCCCACCGGCAGCGGCATCCGCGTCGCGATGCGCGAGATCGACCTCGATCCGCACAGCGGCGAGCCCAGTGTCCGCGTCTACGACACCAGCGGGCCTTACACCGACCCGAACGCCCGCATCGACATCGCCCAGGGCCTTCCCGAACTGCGCGCCGCGTGGATCCGCTCGCGCGGCGACGTCGAGGAAGTGCGCCAGCGCGAGGTGCGCCCCGAGGACAACGGCCAGCTCGGCCCCGACCGCTCGGGCGGCGTCCCCGCTTTCCCCAACGTCCGCAAGACCGTGCTGCGCGCACGTCCCGGCGCGAACGTCAGCCAGATGCACTACGCCCGCAAAGGCATCATCACCCCCGAGATGGAATATGTCGCCACGCGCGAAAATCTCGGCCGCGAGCGCCTCGCCGAGTACATCCGCGACGGGCAGGACTGGGGCGCGAGCATCCCCGATTACGTCACCCCCGAATTCGTCCGCGACGAGGTGGCGCGCGGCCGCGCGATCATTCCGAACAACATCAACCACCCCGAGAGCGAGCCGATGGCGATCGGCCGCAACTTCCTCGTCAAGATCAACGCCAATATCGGCAACAGCGCGGTCGCCAGCGACGTCGCGAGCGAGGTCGACAAGATGGTCTGGTCGATTCGCTGGGGCGCCGACACCGTCATGGACCTGTCCACGGGACGCAACATCCACGACACGCGCGAATGGATCCTCCGCAACAGCCCCGTGCCGATCGGCACCGTCCCCATCTATCAGGCGCTGGAGAAAGTCGGCGGCATCGCCGAGGAGCTGACGTGGGAAATCTTCCGCGACACGCTGATCGAGCAGGCCGAACAGGGCGTCGACTATTTCACCATCCACGCCGGCGTCCGCCTGCCCTACGTGCCGCTCGCCGCCAAGCGCGTCACCGGCATCGTCAGCCGCGGCGGCAGCATCATGGCGAAATGGTGCCTCGCGCATCATCGCGAGAGCTTCCTCTACGAACGCTTCGACGAGATCACCGAGATCATGAAGGCCTATGACATCGCCTACAGCCTCGGCGACGGCCTCCGCCCCGGCAGCATCGCCGACGCGAACGACGAGGCGCAGTTCGCCGAGCTCTACACGCTCGGCGAGCTCACCAAGCGCGCGTGGGAACAGGATGTGCAGGTGATGATCGAGGGCCCGGGCCATGTCCCGATGCACAAGATCAAGGAGAATATGGACAAGCAGCTCGCGGCGTGCGGCGAGGCGCCCTTCTACACGCTCGGGCCGCTCACCACCGACATCGCGCCGGGCTACGACCATATCACCAGCGGCATCGGCGCCGCGATGATCGGCTGGTACGGCACCGCGATGCTCTGCTACGTCACGCCCAAGGAGCATCTCGGCCTCCCCGACCGCGACGATGTGAAGGTCGGCGTCGTCACCTACAAGCTCGCCGCGCACGCCGCCGACCTCGCCAAGGGCCACCCCGCCGCGCAGGTCCGCGACGACGCGCTATCGAAAGCGCGCTTTGAATTCCGCTGGCGCGACCAGTTCAACCTGTCGCTCGACCCCGACACGGCGGAGCAATACCACGACCAGACGCTACCGGCGGAAGGCGCCAAGACCGCTCATTTCTGCAGCATGTGCGGCCCCAAATTCTGCTCGATGAAGATCAGCCAGGAAGTCCGCGAGTTCGCGAAGCTGCAAAATCAGGACAGCGCCGGATTCATCGCGGCGGAAGAGGCCGAGAAGGGCATGGCGGAAATGAGCCAAGTCTATGAGGACACGGGGCGCGAGCTCTATATGGGCGCGGGTGGGCGGGAGCATGATTGAAGAAAGCCCAAACACGAAACAACCAAAATATAACGGCTGCGAATGAATCTTTTGAAAATTTTTCTCAATTAAAAACAAATAGTTATACTTACAGATCAAAAGATTCATTGCTGGATGCTCAAATAAGTCTGGATTCTTGGTTAAAGAATTCTTACTTTGTTCTCGTCAGAGGACGAAAGGGTTCCCCCATGCCAAAAGCGGATTCAGATGCAGATACGGCAAAACGGTCGCGCATTAGCCAGTCAGACTTCCCAAATATTAGCTTAGAAGAGGCATTGCGCATCGCTAAGGGACTTTGGGATAATTACGCTGGTAAAGGTGCCGCTCCTCATAATGTGGCAATGGCACTTGACCTAAGCCCGACCAGCGGCGGATGGCGCAATCTTTGCGGCGCCTCTATTGCTTATGGACTCACCGAAGGTGGGTACAACGCCTCAGAAATAGTCCTTACTGAATTGGGCAAACGTATCGTCGCGCCCACTTCGGAGGGTGATGACCTCATAGCCCTGCAGGAAGCTGCGTTGAAACCGCGCTTACTGGGCGATTTCTTTCGAAACTATGATCGAGCCAAGTTTCCGCGAGATGATATCGCCGGTAATGTGTTGGTCAGCAAAGGACTTCCGAAAGATCGTGTGGACGGGCTCGTCAGCCTGCTGAAGCGTAATGGCGATTTCGTCGGATTTATCAAACAGACTAAAACTGGACCATTTGTTTCGCTCGACGCGCCGCCCACAAATCAGGCGAGGCCCGCGCTTATGACTGCCAGCCCGGACATCGACGAAGACGACTTTGGCGTTTGCGGTGACGAAGAAGTTATCAGCGCACCTCCTCGTGCCTCAATATTAGAGGCGCTAAGCGATCGCAGCTGCGTCCAATAATCGCGTATTTATAACGCATGGGAAAAACCAAGGAATATTGGACCAGATTAAAGAGGTCGTCGAACTTGGCGGATTTGATCCGATCATATCAACGAGAACGGAGACAACTGCCAAGCCGATACCTGACAAGGTAATGGACGACATGCGAAGCTGTAGCGCAGCAGTTATTCATGTTGGATCGGAAGGCGTGTTGACGGACGACGATGGGAATAAACATCCTCAGATCAACCCTAACGTACTGATTGAGATCGGCGCGGCAATGGCACTATACAAAGGCCGGTTCATTCTCGTTGTTGAAGATGGCGTAAGCCTTCCATCAAATTTGCAGGGCCTCTACGAATCAAGATACACTGGAAGTTCAATAGAATTTCAGGCTGGAATGAAAATTCTAAAAGCACTTAGAGGACTAAAGGCAGGTTGAACAGATAAGCGTGCCAAAAATCGTGTCAATCTAGCCATAGCTAAGAGCTGAACATGAGCAAAACCATTCCTGCTAAATTTCGTGAGAACTCCTTTAACTGCCCATTGTGTGGCGTTTATTCCATGCAATTCTATTCAGATCTGAAGAGACTGGACTGGGAAGATAAACCTGTAGATACGGAGGCAGTCCTATCGGAATGCTTGAAATGCGACGGAAAGCTGCTCTGGTGGAAAGGTTCAATTGTTTCGCCAAGTGTGACGACGGCGCCGTTTCATCATGAAGACATGCCGAAGGAGATCGTCAAAACCTATGAGGAAGCTCGACAGGTATTTGAGATTTCTCCCACAGCATCTTGCGCGCTTTTGAGGTTGGCTTTGGAGAAATTGACGGTCGTTCTAGGCTTTTCAAAGGGAACGCTGGATGCACGGATCGGCATGATGGTTGGTGCAGGATTGTCCACAAATGTACAGGAAGCACTGGATGTCGTTAGGGTGATCGGAAATCAGGCCGTGCACCCTGGACAGATTGATTTATCGGACGACCGCGAAACCGCCGCCGCGCTCTTCGAGCTTCTTAATTATATTGTTGAGCGGCTAATCACCGAACCCGCGAAGATCGGGAAGCTCTTTGATGCGTTGCCGGAAAACGCGCGTAAGGCAATCGCATCTCGCGACGCTCTGAAATCACTTCCACCTCCCAAGGCGCAAGATAGCTAAGAATTACGGTGACAGAATTACGGTGACAGAATTACGGTAATTACGGTGACAGTTTACTAAATTACGGTGACAGTTTACTAAATCCCCAAACTCACTCCACCCGCAGCGCCTCCAATATCTCGTCAAAGACAATCACCTTCGGATGACTCCCGATCTCGCTCGCGACGCTCGCCCCCACCAACACCGCCACATTGTTCGCCGCCGCCTGATAGGTCACGCCGATCTTCGCCGCGATGGATTACGGTGACAGTTTACTAAATCCCCAAATTCCGGGCCGCGTAAAACGGCCCGCAGACGCCATTCCCCTCCGCCCCCCACCGAACACCCCCGCAAATCCTATTTCGCCTACCCCACCCCAAAAAACCCTTTCCTAAAAAACCCCCGTCTGGTTCATCCTGCTGGATGAAGCACGACAAGACCCTCCCAACCCTCGAATTACGGTGACAGTTTACTAAATCCCCAAACTCACTCCACCCGCAGCGCCTCCAATATCTCGTCGAAGACGATCACCTTCGGATGACTCCCGATCTCGCTCGCGACGCTCGCCCCCACCAACACCGCCACATTGTTCGCCGCCGCCTGATAGGTCACGCCGATCTTCGCCGCGATGGCGGTGATCGTCATCGCGGGCTGTTCGAACGCCAGATCGATGATGCGTGGCAACAGCGCCGATTGGCGCGCTTTCTGGAACCGCTCGCGATAGCGCGTCTGCAAATCCTGTAGCCGCTCGACGACGCGGATCGTACCCAGCGCAGATTCGGTCACCGCTTCCAGAAAGAAGGACAGCCACGGCAACCATTCGCCCCCCCGCGACACCTCGTACATCAGGTCGATATAGCGGTCCTTGTGCCGCTCCAGCCACGGCGACATATAGAGCAGGGGCTGGCGCAGCGTGTCGCTCTGGATCAGGATCAGCGTGATCAGCATCCGCCCGACACGCCCATTGCCGTCGGCAAAGGGATGGATCGTCTCGAACTGGTAATGCGCCAGCGCCGCATCGACCAGCGGCGGTATCCCGCCACGATCGGCCCGGTTGATGAATTTGGCGAGATCATCCAGCGCGTCGGCGGCTTCGCGCGGCGGCGGCGGAATGAAGCGCGCCGTTTCGATCCGGCCCGTCCCGCCGATCCAGTTCTGGTCGCGCTTGAGCTCGCCGGCATCGACACTCGCGCCGCGATGCTTCGCCACACCGTCGAGCAACAGGCGGTGCGCATTGCGCAGCAGGCGGCTCGATATCGGCAGTTCATCAAGCTGCTGGATGGCAGTTTCCAACCCGCGTACGTAATTGAAGACTTCGCGATTGTCCTCACGCTTGCCGGCATCGCCCGCCCCGGCTTCAAACAGGAAAAGATCGGACAGCGTCGTGTAGGTGCCCTCCATGCCCGACGATGAAACGGCTTCGCGCCGCTGCAACGGGCGGATAAGGAGCATCGGATTGGCCATGCCGCGGCCAATCCCGCGCAACTCCCCGATAGCCTGAGAGGCTGCGGAAAGCTGCGCCGCCAATGGATTCAGGTCGAGCACGGGCGGCAGCTTGTCCGGTACAAACGCTTTGCGCCCGCCAATCGTTGGAACTAGGGTGCCGGTAGCAGCTTTGCCAAACCCGTTCTGTTCCATTCTCGCTTCCTTGAAGATGGGCCAGAGGTTTTCTACAAAAACTTTGTTTCGTTGAAAACTACTTTCTCCTTTTCCACGAACGTTGGAAACCAAAACGGATCAGTTTCGATCCCGCTTCGTACAGTCTCGCATCACCCCCACACCATGCTACACTCCCGCCATGCGCGCCCGGACCCCCCTCTACGTCATGGCCAAGCCGCCGCCCGAGGTGCAGGAACAGATCGCCGCGCTGCCGCGCAACGACCCCGGACGCGGCCCTAATCTCCTCCATGTCACGCTCATCTCGCTCTACGACCTCCATTATGCGCCGCCCGAGTGGCTGCCCGCGACCATCGCCGCGCTGGACGGCTTCGCCGCAGCCCCCTTCCCGCTCAGCTTCGACCGGATCGAGAATCGCAAGGCGGTGACGCTGCGCACGCGCGATCCGCTGGCCGAGGCGCGGGCGTTCCAGAAGGCGTTGGTCAACCATCTGCTGCGCGAGAAGGCACCGATCATGGACGGCACCACGCCCGAACCGCACATCACGATCAACTATCGCGGCGACCGCCTGAATGCCCAGAAAATGCCGCCGATCGGCTGGACGGTCGATGAGATCATTCTGATGGAGAGCATCGTCGGCAAGACCACCCATGTCGAACACGGCCGCTGGCCGCTGCGCGGGGACGCTTCCTGAACAGCCGGCGCGGCGTATGGACCCCGGCTTTCGCCGGGGAGCACGGGCGACGATATTTGCCATGCCCCATTTGCCATGCCCCGCTCCGCCGCCTATCCTGGCCGGACAGCATAGGGAGGACAGTCATGTCGCACCCCTCGAACATCGTCCATTGTTCCGGCCCGCACGATGCGCACGCGTTCGACGGCATTTCGGTCCGCCACCGCACCGGCGACCTCGATGCGCCTTGCCCGGTCTGCGCGGGGCATGGCCAGTGGAACAGCCAGATCGACCTCGTCAGCCACCGCTCGATCCGCGTGCCCTGCCCCAAGTGCGACGGGCGCGGCTGGATCGAGACCGGGGCCGACATGGTCCCCTCGCACGACATCGCCCTGTCGCCCGATGGCCAGCCCCAATGGATCGTGCGGCTCGATCCCTCCGACGATATCGAATGAGCTTCGCGCCCGGCGCGCGTCGCGGCGCCCGACGCCGACGGAACTCCTGCCCCGCTCAGGACTTAACCCTCTGCGCGGGGCAACCTATGCATGCCCGCGCCCGCTTGGCCCGGCACGCGATCCTGACGGAGTGATGTCGATGAACAAGCTGATGATCCTGCCCCTCGCCGCCGCAACCGCGCTCGCGGGCGGCTGCGCCTCGACCGGCGGCTATGGCGGTATCGGTGCTCGGCGCCCGCTATGACGATGGCGGCTATGGCTATTACGACCGCGACTATTACGCGCAGAACGGCAATTATGATTACAACCGCCCCGACCCGCGCCACGGCGGCTATTATGCCGACAATTATTACCGCAGCGACAAACGCTATCGCGAGCGCCGCCTGTCGAGCAACGACCGCATCTATCGCGGCCGCGACGACAAATATTATTGCCGCCGCAGCGACGGTTCGACCGGGCTGATCGTCGGCGGCATCGCCGGCGGCGTCGTCGGCAATGTCATCGCCCCCGGCGGGTCGGAGACGCTCGGCACGATCCTCGGCGCGGTCGGCGGCGCGGTCGCCGGACGCGCGATCGACCGCAGCGGCAACAACAGCAACGTGCGCTGCCGCTGACGCCCGAAGCATAACGACGGGGCCGCCGCGCATCAGCGGCGGCGGCCCCGCCGATTCGGTTTCGTGCCCATCAAGGACGTATGAACTTTAGGCTGTATCGACATTCAGAAGATGGCGAGCCGAAAATGGTGGTTTTCCGTGACCCGGAGCGCAGCGCACTCCATGTGCGTGAGCACCGGAAGCGCGGAAAGCCGCCATTTGCAGGCCGCCAGGGCTGAATGTCGATACAGCCTAGTTCCGGCGTCGCGTTCCTTACCCCGCCGCCAGCCCCAGCGCGCCGCGCACCCACATGCCGGCCACCAGCCGCTGTGATAGGCGGCGCTCGCCCCCGCGAAGGCCAGTGCATAGGCGATCCCGCCCCACAGCAGCACGGGGTGAACCCGCCCGCGCGTCGCGAGGTCGTACAGCGCCGCCGCTGCGACCAGCGCGATCGTCCCCGCCCAGTTGCCGAGCAGCACGCCCCAGAAGCCGGGGCCCAGCGTCATGCCGATCGCCGCGCCCCACCAGCGGCCGAACGCCGCCGACAGGATCACCGTAGTCGCGAGCAGGATCAGGCGCTTGTGCGCCGCCGGGTCGCCGCGCTTCACGAACGCCAGCGCCGCGGCCGCCGCGAACAGGATCATCGAGGTCAGCGGCAGGGCGAAGAAGCGCGCATTGTCGGGATCGCGCGGCGCATAGAAGCGCTGGCTGTCTATTTCGGCGCCGATCGCCGACATGGCCATCACCGGCACCAGCACGACGAGGCTCAACCCCAGCAGCCGGTGCAGGTCGTGCCGCCGGGCGCCGATCAGCAGCGCCTGGACGGTCAGGATCCCCATCCACGCGAAAAAGGCCCAGACATGGATTTCGAGCATCGCGGGCGCGGGATAGTCGGCGGTGCCGCCGAAGCGCTTCGCGATCTGCGGCACGAAGCCCATGGCGACGCCGAGCCACGACACGGCGACGAAGGCGGCGAAGAACAGCCGGTCGCCGCGATGCCGCGCCGCGAAACCCGATCGCGTGCCGATCATAAATCCCCCTTGCGACCCGGCGGCACAGCATCATGGCGCGGCCGTGCGGTCAAACGAAAACGGCGCGCCGCTTTTCGGCTCCCGCCTGCTCCGGGCCCTTCCCTTGCCGCCCGCGCCGTGCTTCACAGGCGCGCCGAAGCCGAGGACCAACCGATGCCGAACCCCGAGCCGACCGGCCCCGACAGGGGCGCGACCTTCTATCACGGCACGCGTGCCGACCTCGCCGTCGGCGACCTGCTCGCGGCGGGCCGGGGCAGCAATTATCGGGCAATGCCGATGTCGTGGATCTATTTCTCCGCCGCGCTCGAATCGGCGGTCTGGGGCTGCGAACTGGCGCAGGGGAGCGGGCGCGAGCGCATCTATGTCGTCGAGCCGACCGGCGACTGGTTCGACGACCCCAATCTCACCGACAAGAGATTCCCCGGCAACCCGACACGCAGCTATCGCAGCCGGTCGCCGCTGCGCATCGTCGGCGAGGTCGAAAGCTGGACGCCGCATGCACCCGAAGTGCTCGCGGCAATGAAGGCCAATCTGGCGCAGTTGAAGGAGGAGGGGGCAGAGATCATCGACTGACCGCGCCCGCCTTCGCGATCGGATGGAATAGCAATGCGGCGCGGAGATGCCCCTTCGCCTGCGAGGAGGGAAGATATAGGCAGGCGGGAAAAGGGAGAGTGAAATGATCGCCAATCTCATCATCGCGATGCTGCTCGCGCTGCAGCCCGCCCCTGCCCCTTCGCCCGCCGCCCCCGATCCGCGCCGCCCGGCGCCGGCGTTCGACAGCGTGCCGCCCGACCTGCCGCCGCTGTCCCGTCCTGCGGTGCTGATCGTCAGCAAGACCAACGGCTATCGCCACGACAGCATCGCAGAGGCGGTGCCCGCGATCGAACGGCTCGTGAAGGCGCGCGGCTGGAGCAGCTTCGCGACCGAGAATGCCGCGGTCTTCAACCCCGAGGCGCTCGCCAGGTTCGACGTCATCGTCTTCGCCAATGCCAGCGGCGACATCTACACCCCCGATCAGCGCGCCGCCTTTCAGGCCTTCATCGCGCGCGGCGGCGGCTTCGTCGGGCTGCACAGCGCGGGCGACGGCAGCCATCCCGCCTGGTTCGTCAAGCTACGCGGCAATGGCCAATTCACCGGCCACCCCGGCGGCGCCGACCAGTTCCAGGCGGCCGATCTTGTCGTCGGTGATCGCACCCATCCCGCGACGCGGCATCTTCCCGCGCGATGGCGCTGGACCGACGAATATTACAGCTGGGACGCGCCGCCCGCCGCCGACGCGCATATCCTCGCCTCGCTCGACGAGAGCAGCCTGCGCCTCGAACCCGAATATCGCATGGCGGGCGGCCATGCCCTTATCTGGTGGCGCTGCGAGGGCCGCGCGCGCATCTTCTATTCGGCGCTCGGCCACAAGGCGGAGGCGTGGAGCGACCCGACGCACCTCGCCATGCTCGACGGCGCGATCGGCTGGGCGGGGTGGGCGGAAGGAGAGGAGTGCGACGGGCATCCATGCCGGCCGCCGATTGACAGGCGGGCGGTCAGCGGCGAAACGGCGGCGCACCGGGCGCAGGCGGGGCGCGGCTAAGCGAAATCGCACAAGGGGGGAATGACATTGAGAGAAGCCCAGAAACCGGACCATGTCAGCCTCAACTCGCTGCTCAACCGGCTCAAGGACGGGCGCTATATGGTGCCCGACTTCCAGCGTGATTTCGAATGGAAGGCGCGCGATATCCGCGACCTCACCCGGTCGATATTCCTCGACTATTACATCGGCAGCCTGCTGCTGTGGAAAGGCACGCAGGATCATTATCGCGACCTGTCGTGCACGCCGCTCTATGGGCGCCCGCACGGCAGCCCCGAATATATCGTGCTCGACGGGCAGCAGCGGCTGACCGCGATCAACTACGCCTTCGTCGCGCCCGACGAACGGCTGCCGACGCGCGTCAGCCGCGCACTCTATTTCGTCCGCGTCGATCGTTTCATGGCGGAGGAATATGACGACGCCTTCGATTTCACCTATCTGAACGCCGGGCGCGGCGACGGGCTGACCGGCTTCACCGCCTTTTACGGCGCGCCCGAACGCCAATATGCCAACCATGTCTTCCCGCTCGCCGTCGTCGGTGCGGGGGGATGGGAATTGTCGAACTGGGTCCAGGGCTATACCGCCTATTGGCGGCAACAGGCCGAGGCGGCGGAAGCGGAGGACGCACGGGCAGAGGCGGCGCTCCACGCCGGCAATGCCGTCGCCTTCGGCGAGCATCTCAAGAGCATCACCGAAACCTTCCAGATCAGCTATATCGAACTCGACCGCGACCTGCCGATCGACAAGGTCTGCGACATCTTCACCCAGATCAACAGCAAGGGCGTGCGGCTCGACATCTTCGACCTGCTCAACGCGCTGCTCAAGCCCAAGGGCGTGCAGCTCAAGGCGATGTGGCACGCCGCGGCGCCGCGGCTCGAATTCGTCGAAACCGGCAAGCTCAACGTCTATATCCTCCAGGTCATGTCGATCCTGCGGCAAACCTATTCGTCGCCCAAATATCTCTATTATCTCCTGCCCGGCGTCGAACGAAAGACGCGCAACGCCGACGGCAGCTTCGAACGCCATGTCATGATCGCCGACGCCGAGACGTTTCAGCCGGCGCTGGGACGAAGCGGTCCAGGCGCTCGAAACCGCGATCGCGCGCCTGCGCCATCCGCAGGAATTCGGCGTCAGCAAATCCACCTATCTTCCCTATTTCGCGATCCTTCCCGTCTTCGCGGCGGCGCTCGCCGAGGTGAAGGCGCAGCCGCCGGCAGAACCGGCTCGCCGCCGACGGGCGCTTCCGCCTGTGGTATTGGGCGTCGATCTTCACCAACCGCTATTCGGCGTCGAGCGAAACGACCGCGGCACGCGACATCCAGGACCTGCGCGCGTGGTTCGCCGACGGCGCCGCCGAACCCTCGGTGATCGGCCAGTTCCGCGCGCTTGTCCCCGCGCTCGACCTGCGCGGCGATACCAAGAAGGGGTTCGCGGTCTATAACGCGATCTTCAACCTGCTCGTCATCGCCGGCGCGCAGGACTGGGTCAGCGGCGCGATACCGCAGCCCGACGAACTCGACGACCATCACATCGTGCCCAAGAGCTGGGGGACGCAGCATCTCGCGCCGGGCGCGGTCGACACGATCCTCAACCGCACGCCGCTCTCGGAGGAAACCAACCGCGCCGTCGTCCGCGACCGGCTGCCCAACGCCTATCTGCCCGACCTGATCGTCAGGAACGGCCGGGCGGCGGTCGAGGCGATCATGGCGACGCATTTCATCAACCCGGCGGCGCTCGACATCCTGCTGCGCGATCCCTTCACGCCCGAGGATTTCGACGCCTTCATCCGCGAGCGGCAGCGGGCGATCACCCATGCGGTGCAGACGTTGCTGATCGGCGGCCGGGCCGACCTGCCGGCCGATCTGCGCGCGCTCGACGAGGCCGTCGAACGTATCGAGCTGCGCCTGCGCCGCCTCGTCGTCGCGAAGCTCGACAACGACCGGGACCTGTGGCCGCAGCATATGCGCGAAAAGCTCTCCGGCCGCATCGCGCAGGAGCTGAAACGCCATCCGGGCACCCACGAAAGCCGCTATGCCGCGCTCGACGCCGCGATCGAATTCGCCGATCTCACCGAATTGCTCGACGCGATGGTGGCAAAGGACCTCGCCGACCGCTTCACCGACGTCTTTCCGCACAAGGAGGGGCTGATCGCCAAGTTCGGGCAGCTCGGGCAATTGCGCAACGGCATCCGGCACAGCCGGACCGTGAACGACGTCGTCCGCCTCGAAGGCGAAGCGGCGGTGCACTGGTTCGACCATGCGCTCGGCGCCGCGGGAGTGCCTTGAACGGCGGGCGCGGCTATTTCTTCACCCGCCACTCGCGCATATAGGTCGATTCCTCGCCATATTTCCGGTCGCGAGCCGCCGCCTGCGCGGCGAGTTCCTCGGCCGTCGAGGCGCGCGCCGCGCTGTTCTTGATCAAGGTGTCGCGGCGGATCGGGATCAGCTGCGCGATCGGCGTGCCCGCGGGCAGGACATGCTCGCCCACCGGCCCGGTCCAGGCGAAGGGCAGGTTCACCGTCGTGTCGAAGCGGTCGCAATCGACGAACCCCGAAAAACAGGTGAAGGGCAGGTCGGGGCGGCTCAGCGGCTGGACGAACAGCACCGAATAGCCGTCGGGCACCTTGATCCGCCACGGGTTGATGAATTTCAGCGGCATCGTGCGCTCGAACGGCGGTTCGGGCGCGCCGATCTGCGCCGGGTGATGCTGTTCGACCGGCTGGAAGGGCACGCCTTCGGCCCAGCCCATCCGGATCGACACCCGGTCCTCGGGCACGGCGATCAGCACGTCGAAGGGCAGCGGCAGGACGAAGCCCAGCGAAAAGGCGTCGGTCATCGGCAGGCACGCCTTGGCGGTCATCGCGGGTAGGCCGTTTTCATAGGTCATGCCCATTTCGCGGTTCAGCCGCCTGAACCAGTCGGGGGCGAAGCGGATCGCGCGCTCGGGCGCCGGAATCGTGCCGGCGAGCGCGGGATCGCAAAGAAATTCGATCGTCGGCGCGGCAGCCTGTGCCGCCACCGCCGTCCCGCCGGGTCCACCGATCCCGAAGCTGATCTTATACCCGCTCATCGCCCCATCCTTCGACCGCCACCGTGTCGCAAAAGCGGGCGCCTGACAATCCCGCGGGGCGAGACAGGGCGCGGATTCGACTCTCGCCGCCGATGAGAACATAATATGAACATCAATAGCGATTCGAAAACGGCAAATGACTCCCCTGTTCCGCTATTTTCTGGGCTTTCGGGTCGATCCCGCCGCAGGCGCCCGGATCATCGCGCCCTTCTCGCCGGTGCCCGGCGGCACATTCAGGCCGCTGGAACTGGACAAGTTGCACCTGACGCTTTGCGTCATCGCCGAAACACCGGTTCCGCACGTGTCGATCCGGGACTGGCTCGTGCAGGCTTTCGAGACCGGGTTGCCGCCTGCGAGCGAAATCCGCTTCGGCCGGATATTGCGCCGGGCGAACGGCGCCGAACTGGTCACCACGGGCAGCATCGCCGGCATCCGCCGCGTCTACGAGCGGATCGTCGCGCTGCTCGATCCGCTGGCCAGCCGCGGGATCGCGCCGCTCCACCGGACGTCGGGCCTTCGTCCGCACATCACGCTCGGTTATGGCAAATGCCCGCTCGACCGGGTGCCCGTCGTCTGGCACTGGATGCCGCGCGAGCTGGTGCTGATCGAAAGCCTGGTCGGTCGCGGCATCCACCGCGTGCTGCAAAGCTGGATGCTCGAAGCGCCGGCACAGCATTGCTTCGGGTTTCTCCGCGACGACCAGGCGAGGTCGCGGCCCCGATTCCCGTGACGGTCAGCGGCCCGGCGACGAAGCCGCGACCGCCGCCGATTGCGGCCTTTGGTCCAAAACGGAACGGCTTCGGCTGGGCCTGGCGGCGTGTGGCGGGCAGCAACGCGGCATGAGCGATGCCCAGGGGGAAATCCATCTCGTCCTGCCCGATCCGGTCGAGCGCGCGGCCTGCTTCCGGACGCTCGCGGCCGGTGCGGTGCGGGTGGTGCGCAGCTTTGCCAGCGCCGATGATTATCTGGAGGCCGAAGCCGACCATGGCGGCGGCCTGCTGCTGTTTCACTGGCGCCAGCCGGGGCCGACCGACGGCGCGACGCTGCTCGGCCATGTGAAGGGCAAGCCCGATATCGCGCCCTTTGTCGCCGCCGACCGGCTGAGCCTGGCCGAAACCCGGCTGATTCTGCGCAGCGGCGCGCTCGATCTCTTGCCCGCGCCGCTCGATCCGCGGCTGGTGCGGCGCACGCTCGACCAGGCGCTGGACGATTGGCGGCATGGCCAGCAGCAGCGCGCCTTGCACCGTGCCGCCGAGGCACGGCTGGCGGCGCTGACCCCGCGCGAGCAGGATATATTGGACGCGATCGCGGCGGGGCTGGGCAATAAGGCGATCGCGCGGCGGCTCGACCTCAGCCCGCGGACGGTCGAGGTGCACCGCGCCAATATCATGCGCCGCGCCGAAGCGGGAAGCGTCGCCGAACTGCTGCGGCTGCGCTTCCTTGCCCAATCGGGTTCGGCCAATTCTCTCCGTTTCGGAACATGATCGCCACAGGGCGCGGTGAATGTTTCGCGCGCGCCGCCGTAGACGACAGCGAACGGCGCGGCGCCCTTCGTTGGTCCCTGGGGCCCGCGTCGTTCGCTCCGCGCGGCTACCCCACCTGGCCGCTTCCACCACGGGCTAGGCCGGGCGACCCTCCGGCTAGCCCCAACCGGTGGACCCGTCAGCCCGTCACCAGCGCGCGCTGTTCGGCGCGGCCCATCGACAGCAGGATCGGATCGGCCGCCTGCCGCGCCATGAAGTCGGCCTTGCCCCCGATCCCCTGCCAGCCGATGCCGATCAGCGCCTGCGCGATCGCGCCGCCCAGCGTGTCGCCGGGGCCGGGAAGGATGAGGACGTCGGGCGCATACTCCTTGACCGCGACCTGCACCGACAGCGCGAAATCATAGGGCGCGAGTATCTGGTGGCCGAAAGTGTAATCCCACACTTCCGAGGGGTCGGACGAAAAGCGCCGCCAGATATGGCCGCGCCCGTCGACCATCGGGATCGCGGGGCCGCCGAAGAGCGACACCGGCAATTCGGCCCTGGCCTTGTCCGAACTGCCGACCATCAGCGGGGTGTGGAAGGGACCGTGGCCCGCGAGGCGCAGCGGATCGCGCCCGGGGGTCGGCGGCGCTTCGGCGAGCAGCGCGGCGAGTCCCTCTTCATTGCCCGCGAACACCAGCATCCCGGCAAGGTCGATCGACAGCGCGAGCGCGTGGCCGGGGCGGGTGCCGATCGCGGCGACGAGCGCGAGGAGCCGGTCGCGAAGACCGGGGACCGGGCGCCAGTCGTCATCGACCACCTGCAGCAATATCTGGCCGCCGGGGCCGTGCGTCTGGCTGTTGAGGCCCATCGCGTTGCTGATGCGAAAACCGTCCGCGATGGAAACCGCGCCGCCGAGCGCGAGGGCGCTGTACCAGCCCATCGAATTGCCCGCGACCGCGACGACGTCATATTTCTCGCGGTCGATGCTGAGCCAGTCGAGCGCGGTCGCGGTGTAGATCAGCGGTGCGGCGACGTCGCCGCGCATATGCGTCGCGACGCTGAAACGCTCGGCGCCGTCGAGGGTGCTCACCGCCGGCTGACCGCGCTCGCGGCGCTGGGCATCGAAATTGGCGATCACATCGGCGAAGCGCGCGCCATGCAGCCGCGCGATGCTGCCAAGCTCGCCCTTGCCATAGGTGCCGCGGCCGGGAGCGACGACGAGGGCGGTCCTGCGATTGCCTCCCATCACCTCCCCCTCATCCGTTCGTGCTGAGCTTGTCGAAGCACTGTTCTTCTCTTTCTGCGGTTAAAAACAAGGACGGCCCTTCGACAAGCTCAGGGCAAACGGTTTTAGAAGCTATTCTTTGGACAGAAGATCGCGCGCAGCAGCGACGATCGAATCGCGGCTGGGCAGCGTGAGCGTCGCGGCCTTGCCGAGCGGAATGAAGCTGTCGTCGGCGGCGATGCGCTTGAGTTTCTTGTCGGGCGTGCGTTCGACGAACGTCGCCATCAGCGCCTCGCTCTGCGAGCCGGTGATGCGGCATTCGTCGACGATCAGGATGCGTTTCGCCTCGCCGACGGCTGCCACCAGCCTGTCCTCGTCGACCGGGCCGAGCCAGCGCAGGTCGATCACCCGCGCCTGGACGCCATCGGCGGCGAGCAGTTTCTCGGCCTGCCGCGACAGATAAGTGCCGTTGCCATAGGTGACGATCGCCAGATCGCCGCCGTCGCCATGCACCCCGACCTCGCCGAGCCGGATCGGCGCGCCCTCGCCGGGCGCCTCGTAAACGCTGGTCCACAGGCCATCGCCTTCCTCGTGGAGGTCGCGGGTCATGTAGAGCGCGATCGGCTCGACGAACACGACCACCCGTTGCTCCTCGCGCGCCAGCCGCACGCATTCGCGGAGCATCGCGACGGCGTCGCGGCCGTTCGACGGCACCGCGAGGATCAGGCCCGGGATGTCGCGGAACACCGCGAGGCTGTTATCGTTGTGGAAATGGCCGCCGAAGCCCTTCTGGTAACCGAGCCCCGCGATCCGGATCACCATCGGGTTGGTGTACTGGCCGTTGGAGAAGAAGCTGAGCGTCGCCGCCTCGCCGCGGATCTGGTCCTCGGCATTGTGGACATAGGCGAGGAACTGGATTTCGGGCATCGGCAGGAAACCGTTGTGCGCCATGCCGATCGCGAGGCCGAGGATCGCCTGTTCGTCGAGCAAAGTGTTGACTACACGCGCCGAACCGAAACGCTGATGCAGCTTCGCGGTGACGTTGTAGACGCCGCCCTTCGGCCCGACATCCTCGCCCGCGACGACGATTTCCCGGTGCGCGAGCATCAGGTCGGCGAGCGCCCAGCTGAGCAGCCGCGCCATGTGCTGCGGCTTGTCCATCGCCTGCGCATCGCTGCCGAACATCGCCTTGCGGTCCTCTGCCGAAGGGGTGTTGGGCCGCGCGACCTCGCGCTTCGGCGGGACGATGCTTTCCATCACCGCGGCGGGCGTCGTCAGCTTGGGGCGGCGGATCGCCGCTTCGGCTTGCCGCGCCAGCGTCGCGCCGATCTCCTCATAGGCCTCGGCGATCTCGGCGGGGGTCATCCAGCCCTGCCCGGCCATCAGCGCCGCGCCCTTGAGCAGCGGATCGCGCGCTTCATCGGATTCGATCAGGGCTTTCGGCAGATAGGCGCCCTGCACGTCCGACCCGGCGTGGCCGTAGAGACGCACGGTCGCCATATGGAGAAACACCGGCCGGCGCGTCCGGCGCGCATGATCGGCGGCTTCCCTCGCGCCCGCATAGGCCGACACCAGATCGGTGCCGTCGCACTGGATATAATGGAGCCCGGCGCGGTGCCGGAACTGCGCCTCGATCCAGCCCGTCGGCGTGCGGGTCGAAATGCCGATGCCATTATCCTCGCACAGGAAGATCAGCGGCATCGGCGAACCCTGAAACGCCGCCCAGCCCGCGGTGTTGAACGCGCCCTGCGCGGTCGAATGATTCGCCGAGGCGTCGCCGAAACTCGCCAGCACCACCGCATCGTCGGGCAGCGGCAGGCCCTTCATCCCCTGACGCCGCGCGATGCCGATCGAGAAAGCGGCGCCGACCGCCTTGGGCAGGTGCGACGCGATGGTCGAGGTCTGCGGCGGGATCGCCAGCGGCTTCGACCCGATCACCTTGTGCCGAGCCGCCCGAAATCGGATCCTCGCTCGACGCGGCGAAGCTCAGCAGCATGTCCCAGGTCGGCGTGCCGCCCGGAAGCTGGCGCGCGCGGTGGAGCTGGAAGGCGTTCGAGCGATAGTGAAGAAAGGCCATGTCGGTGACGCGCAGCGCTGCGGCGACCGCGGCATTGCCCTCGTGCCCCGACGACCCGATCGTATAGAAACCCTCGCCCCGCGCCTGTAACGCACGCGACAGCCGGTCCATCTGGCGGCTGGTGAGCTGCGACAGGAAGAGGTCGGTGGCTTCGCCGCGCGACAGGCCGACGGCCGCCGGACCCGGCGCATCGCCGCGGTCGGGCAGCCGCCCGTCCGCCAGCGCGGCGAGGAATTTTTCATGTACCGCCTGAGCCGCGTCCACACCCGTCCTCCCGTCATCGCATCGCCCGCAGGCGCAACCGTCCGCCGTGCCGTCGCGGCGCGCTATTACGGGCCACCCGCGCGCGCAAGCATCTCTTGCCATCGCGCCCGCGGGCGCGCTACCACTTGCCCCGATGATCCACCGGGGCGGAAGCATTATTTCGACATGATATCGCTGTGGATCGCCCAGGCGTCGGCCGCCGCCGCACCGCCGAGCGCCGACGGGGGTGGGGGCTGGCTCGTCGATCCCGAACTCGTCGAGCCGAGCTACACCCAGACGATGGCGGGTGGCACGATCCAGACCGCCTTCCCGCCGCCACCGCCGCCGCCGAACACCCCCGAATGGCTGGAGGCGATTTTTCGCGCCATCGGCGACTTTTTCGAATGGAGCGCGCCCAGCCGGCAAGCCCTTGCTGTGGATCGGCGCCGTCCTGCTCGTGCTGCTGCTCCTCTATCTGTTCGTTCCCGCCTTCGCGACCTGGGTCGATGACTTGCGCTTCCGCCGCAAGCGCAAGGCGCTGGAGGAGGAGGCCGATATGGTCGGGCAGGCCGAAGCCGGCGCCGCGCGCGCGCTGCTGGCCGAGGCCGACGCGCTCGCCGCCGCGGGACGCTATGCCGAGGCGGCGCACCTGCTGCTCTATCGCAGCGTCGAGGATATCGAGGGGCGCCGCCCCGGGCTGGTCAAGCCGGCGATGACCTCGCGCGACCTGGCGATGGCGCACGATCTGCCCGCGGTGGCGCGCGAAGCGTTCAGCCGCATCGCGCGTGCGGTCGAGATCAGCCTGTTCGGCGGCCGCGCCATCGACGCCGGCGCATGGGAACAGTGCCGCACCGCCTATGCCGAAATGACGGTTCCCAAGAACTGGGCCCGCGCATGAGCGGCGCGGCGACCGGCGAGACGAGTTTCAACCCGCGGCTGATCGCGGCGGTCGTCGGCATCGGCATCGTCGCCTTCATCGCACTCTGGGCGCTGGTCGCGCTGGGGCCGCAGATGGGCAAGGGCAATGACGGCGGCGGCCATGCCCTGTCGAAGGCGGCGCCGGGCTATGCCGGGATCATCGACCTGGTCGAGCGCGCGGGGGCATCGGTCGAGGTGCGGCGGAAGACAGGACCCTATCGCTACGACGAATATGAACCACTGATCGTGCTGACCCCGACCCACCGCACCCGGCCGGAGGAAATCGCCGAGCTGATCGCGGGCGCCGCGCGGGTCGGCGGTGCTCGTCGTCCTGCCCAAATGGGAAGCGGGGCGGATTCCCGGCACCGACACCAAGCCGGGATGGGTCAGCGCGGGCTATCCGATGACCCCGCCCGACAAGCTGCTGCCCGCCGACAGTTTCGGCACGGTCGATATCCGCGCCGGCAAGGCGAAAGCCGGACGCGTCGTGGCGGCCCTCGCCGGACGCGCCATTCCGCTCGCGCTGCCCGGCAATGTCCAGACGATTTCGGGCGACGGGCTCGACGTGCTGGCGGCGGGTCCCGGCGGCGGCGCGGTGCTCGCGCGGGCGCGCGAGCACGACTTCTATATCCTTGCCGACCCCGACCTCATCAACAATTTCGCCTTTGCCTCGCGCGACGGCGCGCGCAGTGCGGCGATGCTGCTCGATGCCGTCGCCGAAGACGCGGAGGCCGACGGGCTTGCCTTCGACGTGACGCTGAACGGGCTCGGCGGCGGGCGCTCGCTGCTGCGTTTCGCCTTTGTGCCGCCGTTCATCGGCATCACCCTGTGCCTGATCGCGGCGGGGCTGTTCGCGCTGTGGCAGGCGTGGGCGCGCTTCGGCCCGGCGCTGAAACCCAGCCGGGCGATCCCGGTGTCGAAGGCGGCGCTGATCGCCAACAGCGCCGACCTGATCAAGCAGGCGGGCCGCGAGCTCGAGGGGGCCGGTTCCTATGTCGCCAGCCTGCGCGCGGCGATCGCGCGGCGGCTGCACGCCCCCGCGGGGCTCGACGCGGCGGCGACCGACAGCTGGATCGACCGCCACCTGCCGCCCGGCGGCAACCTGTTTTCCGCGCTCGCCCGGCGCCTGCCGCTCGCGCGCAACAACCATGAATTCCTCGCAGACGCACAGGCGCTGCACGACATCAGGAAGGACTTAATCCGTGACAGCTAATGACATCGCGCGCGTACAGGCGCTGGGCGCCGCGATCGACGCCGAGGTCGCCAAGGTCGTGTTCGGCCAGCAGCCGCTGACCCGGATGGTGACGATCGCGCTGCTCGCCGGCGGCCATGTGCTGCTCGAAGGGCCGCCGGGAACCGCGAAGACGTTGCTCGCGCAGGCGTTTGCGCGCGCGGTCGGCCTCGATTTCGGGCGCATCCAGTTCACCCCCGACCTGATGCCGGGCGACATATTGGGGTCGAACCTGTTCAACTTCCAGACGTCGAGCTTCACGCTGACCAAGGGGCCGATCTTCACCGAGCTGCTGCTCGCCGACGAAATCAACCGCACCCCGCCCAAGACGCAGGCGGCGCTGCTCGAGGCGATGCAGGAACGGCGGGTGACGATCAACGGCGAGCCGCACGCGATGAGCCCGCGCTTCACCGTGCTGGCGACGCAGAATCCGATCGAGCAGCAGGGCGTCTATCCGCTGCCCGAGGCGCAGCTCGACCGCTTCCTGTTCAAGCTGGTGGTCGATTATCCCGCGATCGAGGAGGAGCGCCGGATCGTCGCCGAACATGGCGGGCGCTTCAAGAGCCCCGCGGTCGCCGACTTCGGCGTCGCGCAGGTCGCCGATGCCGCGGCGATCGGCGAGGCGATCGACATCATCGCGACCGTCCGGCTGGCCGAGGAGATCGTCGACTATATCGTGCGCCTGATCCGCGCGACGCGCGAGAGCGCCGACCTCGAATGCGGCGCATCCCCGCGCGCCGCCTCGCTGCTCGCGCGCGCCGCGAGCGCCGCTGCGGCGCTCGACGGGCGCGACTATGTGATCCCTGACGATGTCCAGCGCCTCGCCGCCGGGGTGCTGCGCCACCGCGTCATCCTGTCGGCGGCGGCCGAGATAGAGGGCCGCAATGTCGAACAGGTCGTCGCCGCGCTGCTCGAACGCGAAGAGGTGCCGCGTTGATCTACCCCACCCGCCGCGCGGTCCTGTTGCTGCTGGCCGGCGCGCCGGTCGCGCTCCTGCTCGGGCTGATCCGGCCCGAGCTGTGGCTGGTCGCGCCGGGGTGGATCGGGTTCCTGATCGCCTGTCTGTTGATCGACGGACTGGCGGGTCCGAATCCCCGCAGCCTGAAACTCGATACGCGCTTTCCGCATCAGGTCGGGGTCGGCGACCCGTTCGACCTGACGCTGATCGCGGCGAGCGAGCGCGGCGTGCCGCGAGGCGCCGAAATCGCGCTCGCGGTCGATGAGCGGCTGGCGGTGGGCGGACGGCTGGCGGGCGCGATGCGTGCCGCGGATCGGGCCGAGGGCAAGCGCCAGGCGCTGGTCGCCACCCTGGCACTCGCCGCGTCGCGGCGCGGCAAGGCGGGCATCGACGCAGCGTGGATCCGCTGGCGCGGGCCGCTCGGCCTGGTGTGGAAGCAGCGCAAATTCGGCATCGACGGCAGCATCGCGGTGGTCCCCAGCCTGCGCGCGGTGACCGAGGAGGGCAGCCGCCTGTTCCAGCGCAACAGCTGGTTCGGGCTGCGCCAGCAGCGCATGCGCGGCGAGGGCGCCGAATTCGAGGCGCTCGCCGAATATCAGCCCGGCATGGACCGGCGCGCGATCGACTGGAACGCGTCGGCGCGCCATGTGAAACTGTTCGCCAAGGAATATCGCGTCGAGCGCGACAACCGCGTCGTGCTGGCGATCGACGCCGGGCGGACGATGGCCGAGCCGGTCGGCGACATGCCGCGCGTCGACCGCGCGGTGTCGGCGGCGCTGCTGCTCGCCTATGTCGGGCTGAAGCTCAACGACCGGATCAGCTTGTTCTCCTTCGCCGCCAAGCCGCAGGCGATGACCCCCGCCTATATGCACACGCAGGATTTCCCGGCGCTGCAACGCGCCGCGAGCCTGATCGACTATGCGCCGGTGGAGAGCAATTTCACCCTCGCGCTGACGACGCTTTCGGCGCAGCTCAACCGCCGCTCGCTGATCATCCTGTTCACCGAATTCACCGACGCGACGAGCGCCGACCTGATGATCCGCGCCGCCGGACGGCTGGTGAAGAAGCATCGCTTGCTGTTCGTCGTGCTACGGGACGAGGAGTTGGAGACCGAGGAACGCCGCCGCCCCGAAAGCGCCGCCGATGTCACGCGCTCGAATGTCGCCGCCGCGATGCTGCGCGACCGGCAGCTCGTCATCGCACGCTTGCAGCGGCTCGGCGCCGACGTGCTCGAAGTGCCCGCCGACGCGATGGCGGGCGGGGTGATCGACGCCTATCTCGATATCAAGCGCGAGGGCAGCCTGTGATCGCGCCCGCCGCCGCCGCGCTCGACGCGCCCAGCTTTTCGACCAGCCGTTTCCGCGCCGAGCGCGAGGCCGACTGGATCGCCTTCGACGCGCTGCTCACGCGGCTCGAGAAAAGAGGCGCCAAGGGGCTGTCGAGCGAGGAATTGCTCCAGCTTCCCGTGCTGTATCGCGCGACCCTGTCGTCGCTGTCGATCGCGCGCGCCACCAGCCTCGACAAGGCGCTGCTCGACCATCTCGAAGCCCTGTCGATGCGCGGCTATTTCCTGATCTATGGCGTGCGCCAGTCGCGCCTCGACCGCCTGACGCGCTTCTTTACGCGCGACTGGCCGTTGGCGGTGCAGGCGGTGTGGAAAGAAACGCTGATTATTGCGCTCGTCATCATCCTTGGCGCGCTGACCAGTTGGTTGCTGGTCACCAACCAGCCCGAATGGTTCTATAATTTCATTCCCGAAGAATTAGCGGGCGGGCGCGATCCGCGCGCGACGACCGAATTTCTGCGGCAGACGATCGGCCATGGCCCGGCGGCGGCCGAGGAAGAGAGCGGCGGGCTGCATATTTTTGCCAGCTATTTGTTCACGCATAACAGCCGCGTTTCGATCATGTCCTTCGCGCTGGGTTTCGCCTTTGGCGTGCCGACGATGATGCTCGAATTTTATCAGGGCATCAATCTGGGCGCGATCGTCGCGGTGTTCACCGGCAAGGGGCTGGGTTATGATTTCGGCGGCTGGCTGTTCATCCACGGGACCACCGAGCTGTTCGCCGCCGCGCTGTCGGGGGCGGCGGGGCTGCGCATCGGCGCCGCGGTGGTCTTTCCGGGCGCGCGCAGCCGGTTGCAGGCGGCATCCGACGCCGGGCGCACCGCGGGCAAGGTAATGGTCGGTGTCATCCTGATGCTGCTCGTCGCCGGGCTGCTCGAAGGTTTCGGGCGCCAGCTGATCACCGACACGCTGATGCGATACGGCATCGGCACGCTGATGCTGATTTTCTGGCTCGGCTATTATTACGTACCGCGGCGGAGCGCCGCGACATGAGCGCCGCCGCCACTGCCAAATCGCGGACCGCTCAGAAGGGCAAGGTCCGGCAGTTCATCACGCCCGAGGGCGTCGATCTGGAGCTGCGGATCGCGAGTTCGGGGCTGCGGTTCGGGGCGCTGATCGTCGATATCTCGCTGATCGTCGTGATCCTGTTCCTCTTCTCGCTGCTGATGCTCTGGGTCGGCTTCGCATCACAGTCGAGCATCGCTATCTCCATCTGGCTGCTCGGCTTCTTTGTCCTGCGGACCTTCTGGTTCATCGGCTTCGAGCTGGGTCAGCGCGCCGCGACGCCGGGCAAGCGCCTGATGGGCATTCGCGTCGTCGCGCGCGACGGCGGGCGGCTGACCGCCGATGCGGTGGTCGCGCGCAACCTGATCCGCGAGCTTGAACTCTTTCTGCCGCTGATGATGCTCGGCTTCGGCGCGGGCGAGGACACGGTGTCGGGATGGACCGTGCTCGCCGGATTGCTGTGGTCGCTGACGCTCAGCCTGTTCCTGCTGTTCAACAAGGACCGGATGCGGATGGGCGACCTGATCGCCGGCACCTGGGTGGTGATGGCGCAAAGGTCGAAGCTCGACCGCGACATCGCCGCCGAGGCCGAAGCGAGCGGCCCGATGCAGTTCACCGACGCGGAACTCGCGGTTTACGGCATTTTCGAGCTGCAGGAGCTCGAGCGGGTCTTGCGCATCCGCGAACCGCGCGCCATGCGCGAGGTCGCGGACACGATCCGCGCCAAGATCGGGCGGCCGGTGGCGGAAGAGGACGACGTCTTCCTGCTCTCCTATTACCGGCAGCTCAAAGCCCGGCTCGAACGCAAATTGCTGTTCGGCAAGCGGCGAGAGGATAAATATGCCAGCGACTGACACCGCGACGCTTTCGGTCACCGCAGCCCTGCACAAGCGCCGGTCGGTGCGCGCCTTCACCGGCCGGCCGGTCGATCCGGCGCTGCTCGCACAGATTTTCGCCGCCGCGCAGCGCGCGCCGTCGGGCGGCAATCTCCAGCCGTGGCAGGCGGTCGTGCTGGCGGGCGAACCGTGGCAGGCGGTGAAGGATGCGGTCGCGGCGCGCATCGCGATGGGGCGCGAGGGGTATCAACCCGAATATGACATCTATCCCAAGGGGCTGACCGACCCGTGGGAAACGCGGCGTTTCGGGGTCGGCGAGGGTCTCTACGCCGCGCTCGGCATCCCGCGCGAGGACAAAAGGGGCCTAGCTCGCCCAGTTCATGAACAATTATACCGGTTTCGGCGCGCCGGTGATGCTGTTCCTCCATTGCTCGCGGATCATGGGGCCGCCGCAATGGTCCGACATGGGCATGTGGCTGCAATCGGTGATGCTGCTGCTCGTCGAACATGGCCTCGCCAGCTGTCCGCAGGAATGCTGGGCGATGTACGGCGAGACGATCCGCCAGGCGCTCGGCCTCGGCGACGACCAGATCCTCTTCACCGGCCTCGCCATCGGCTATGCCGACGAGGATGCGGCGGTGAACCAATGGCCGGTGCCGCGCGTTGGCATCGACGAAGCGGTCGATTTCCGGGGATTTGCGCCATGAGCAGAAAGCGTGCCTGGTGGCGTTACAGCACCGCCCTGCCGATAACGCTGGCGGTGGCGAGCTGCGCCGCGGTGCCGACACCGGCGCCCATGCCGGCGCCCGCTCCGGTTGCCGCAGTTCCGGCGCCTGCGCCGCTGCCGCCGCCGGCATGCCGGCAAAGCCGTGGGACGAGCGCCGGCTCGACGCCGGCGAATGGCGCTATGACGCGGGATCGCGCACCGCGACCTTCGCGCAGGCGGGCGTCGCGGCGCCGCTGCTGACGATGGCGTGCAGCGGCGGCTCGATCGAAATGACGGCGGGGCTCGGCGCGGGGGCCGAAGCGTTCGACGTCGATCTCAAGACCAGCGCCGGAAGCGACCGGCTGCGCCTGACGGGCGGACGCGTCGCGCTCGGCAGCCGCGACGTACGCCTCGACCGCATCGCCTTCAGCCGCGGACGTTTTGCCCTGGAAGCAAGCAACGGCAGCTCCCTGACCTTGCCCGTCCAGTCCGAAATCGGCCGAGCTGATCGAGGATTGCCGGGGGTAGGACGCCATCCCCGCCAGAACATCGAGCGTTAAGTCCGCATCACACCATCGACCCGTTCGTGCTGCGCTTGTCGAAGCACCGTTCTTCTTCTTCTTCTGCCGTGGAAAGTGAAGAACAGCCCTTCGACACGCTCAGGGCAAACGGACGAGAATGATGCACGCCGAATGCACGGAGCTCTACGAGGTGACGGCCGCGAAGGCGGGGCGCAACGGGTCAGCCCGCCAACTCGACCGTCCCGCCCTTGATCCAGCCCCAGCGGCACGGCCCCTGATATTCGCGCGCGGTGCGCACCGGTCGGCCGATGCCGCACAGCGAGGCATCGCCCCCCGGCGCGGGGAAGATGACGCCGAACCAGGCGTCGTCGTCGCTCGCTTCGCACAGCGACACCGGGGCACCGCCCGCGAGCTTCGCCTTGATCACGCGTGTTTCGCCCGGCGCCCAATAGACGTCGGTACCGCCCGCCTTGACCCGCGAGCTGCTGACGCAGGCGGGCAGCTGCGGCCCTTCGGTGCCGATCCGTACCGGGCGCGACGCGAGCGGTTCGTGCGGCGACGGCCGGTGCGTTGTCGGGCGGCGGCGCGGGCTGCGAGCAGGCGGCGAGCGACGGGGCGATTGCCAGAGTAAGCGCGGCGGCGAGACATGGTTTCATGCCGCGAAACTAGCCGTCGCGGCGCGGGTGTGCAACGCCGCATCGGAAAGCGGCAAGAGCGGCATTTTCGCTTGGGTTTTGCGGGGGCCGACCCTATATAATCGTTATGACGGAACCCAGTGAAAATGGTGCGCCGAGCGCACCCGCCAACCAGCCCAATGCCAACGCCTATGGCGCCGATTCGATCAAGGTCCTGAAGGGCCTCGACGCGGTGCGCAAGCGGCCGGGCATGTATATCGGCGACACCGACGACGGGTCGGGGCTGCACCACATGGTGTTCGAGGTTTCGGACAATGCGATCGACGAAGCGCTCGCGGGCCACTGCGACCTCGTGCTGATCACGCTCAACAGCGACGGGTCGGTCAGCGTCGAGGACAATGGCCGCGGCATCCCCACCGGCATCCATGCCGAGGAGGGCATTTCGGCGGCCGAGGTCATCATGACCCAGCTCCATGCCGGCGGGAAGTTCGAGAATACGAGCGACGACAATGCCTACAAGGTGTCGGGCGGCCTGCACGGCGTCGGCGTCTCGGTGGTCAACGCGCTGTCGGAATGGCTGGAGCTCACCATCTGGCGCGATGGCGAGGAACATTGGATGCGCTTCGAACATGGCGATTCGGTCGCGCCGCTGAAGGTCACCGGCCCGGCCCCCCAGAATCCCGATGGAACCGGCAAGAAGGGCACGCGCGTCACCTTCTTCGCGTCGACCGAAACTTTCAAGAATGTCACCGAATTCGATTTCGAAAAGCTCGAGCACCGCTATCGCGAGCTCGCCTTCCTCAATTCGGGCGTGCGGATCAAGCTGGTCGACGCGCGTCACGCCGAGCATGTCAGCCACGACCTTTTCTACGAAGGCGGGATCGCGGCCTTCGTCAAATATCTCGACCGCAACAAGACCCCGCTGCTGCCCGATCCGATCGCGATCAGCAGCGAGCGCGACGGCATCGGCATCGACGTCGCGCTCGAATGGAACGACAGCTATTATGAAAATGTCCTGTGCTTCACGAACAACATCCCGCAGCGCGACGGCGGCACGCACCTCGCGGCGTTCCGCGCCGCGCTGACGCGCACGCTCAACGGCTATGGCGACAAGTCGGGCATCCTCAAAAAGGAAAAGGTCTCGCTGACCGGCGAGGATATGCGCGAAGGGCTGACCGCGATCGTGTCGGTCAAGCTGCCCGATCCCAAATTCTCGTCACAGACCAAGGACAAGCTGGTCTCTTCGGAGGTGCGCCAGCCGCTCGAAAGCCTGATGGCCGACCGGATGACCGAATGGCTGGAGGAAAATCCCGCCTATGCCAAGGCGGTGATCCAGAAGGTGATCGACGCCGCCGCGGCGCGCGAGGCCGCGAAGAAGGCGCGCGAGCTGACGCGGCGCAAGGGCGCGATGGACATCGCGAGCCTGCCCGGCAAGCTCGCCGACTGCCAGGAACGCGACCCCAGCAAGTGCGAACTCTTCCTGGTCGAGGGCGACTCGGCGGGCGGCTCGGCGAAGCAGGGCCGCGACCGGCACGTGCAGGCGATCCTGCCGCTGAAGGGCAAGATATTGAACGTCGAGCGCGCGCGGTTCGACCGTATCATCTCCTCCAAGGAGGTCGGCACGCTGATCCAGGCGCTCGGCACCGGCATCCGCGACGAGTTCAACCTCGAAAAGCTGCGCTATCACAAGATCGTGATCATGACCGACGCCGACGTCGACGGCGCGCATATCCGCACGCTGTTGCTCACCTTCTTCTATCGCCAGATGCCCGAGATCATCGAGGCAGGGCACCTCTACATCGCCCAGCCGCCGCTCTACAAGGTCGCGAAGGGGCGCAGCGAAGTCTATGTGAAGGACGACGGCGCGCTCGAAAATTATCTCGTCGACGGCGGGATCGACGCGCTGATGCTGGAAACCAGCGGCGGCGCGCGGTCGGGTGCCGACCTGCGCAGCCTGATCGAGCATGGCCGCCGCCTGCGCGCGCTGATGCGCTATGTACCGCGCGGCCATAATTACGAGCTGGTCGAGGCGCTGGCGCTGAACGGCGCGCTGGACCCGGACCTCGACGGCGCGGGCCGGACCGCCGCGGGCGTGCGCGCCGCCGCGTGGCTCAACGCCGCCGAGCGGGCGCTGAGCGGCGGCAGCGACGCGGTCTGGACGATCGTGACGGTCGACGGCGGCTATACGCTCGAACGCCGCTGGCGCGGGGTGAGCGACCATCATGCGATCGACGCTGCTTTCCTGGCCAGCCAGGAGGCGCGCCGACTGCACAAGCTGGCGGCCGAGCAGGCCGAAACCTATGCGCATCCGAGCCGGCTGGTGAAGGGCAGCAGCGCCGCGGCGCAGGCCGCCGAAGCGGCAGCGCTCGCCGCCGCCGAAAGCGACGAGGAAACAGCCGACGGCGACCTGCCCGCCGCGCGGCAGCGGCAAGGCCACGCCGATCACCCGGCCGTCCGAACTGCTCGAGGCGATCTTCGCGCACAGCCGCAAGGGGCTGTCGATCAGCCGCTACAAGGGGTTGGGCGAGATGAATGCCGAGCAATTGTGGGAAACCACGCTCGATCCCGCCAACCGTTCGCTGCTGCGCGTCGAGGCCGAACAGGCCGATATCGCGCACGAAATCTTCGAACGGCTGATGGGTGACGAGGTCGAACCGCGGCGCGATTTCATCCAGACCAACGCGCTGTCGGTGGCGAATCTGGACGTCTGACCGCAGATTTGGTTCGGCTCGACGCGCGGCGGCTTGCCTTGGCTAAGCCGCCGCTGCTCTTGGCGCGTCCACCAAAAGGGGATGTGCCATGCGGGCTTTCACAGCCATGCTGATGCCGCTTGTGCTGACGGTTTCGGCCGCCGCGCAGGATGCTGAAATCGCCGGTGAGCCTAGCCGCCGACATCGACAGCGAAACCGAAATCGGCGGCGGAATGGCAAGCTATTACGGCAACGAACTCGCCGGCAACCGCACCGCGAGCGGCGAACGGTTCGACCCGCGGGCGATGACCGCGGCCCACCGCACCCTGCCCTTCGGCAGCCTGGTGCGCGTCACCAATGTGTCGAACGGCGACAGCGTCGTCGTACGGGTCAACGACCGCGGGCCGTTCGGGCGTGGGCGGGTGATCGACATCAGCCACGCCGCGGCAAAGGAAATCGGCATGCACCGCAGCGGGACGGCGCGGGTCAGGCTGGCGCTGCTCAACGACTGAAAATCCGCGCCCGCTCAGGTGATCCAGCTGCTGATCGTGTCGAATTTCCAGCGATTGTCTTCGAAGCGCAGCCGAAAGGTACCGCCGGTCCATCCCGCCGACCAGATCGCATAGCCCCGGTCGCGCGCGCGGTTGAAGACGATCGCGGGCATTTCGACGGCCCGGAAATCGGGGCTCTTGCGCGCCAGCGCCGCCATGTGCCGCTGCGAATAGACGATGATCGGACGGTCGCTGCTGAGGCAGGCGAAATCGGCGGGGTTGCCGAGCAGGAAGACCGCGCGCGGCGGCCCCATCGCCGCGTCGCCCCATTGGCCGATCCGCGCGTCAAGGTTGGCCTCGGCCATATCGAGCGGTTCGACGATCGGTGTCGCCTTGATCTCGAACAACTGGTCGAGCAGCGCGATCCGCGCCCCCTGTTCGTTCGATAGCGGCCCGCAGGCGGCCGTCGGCTGCGACCCGACGAGCATGGGCGCGTCCTCGCCGGCCGTATCGAGCAGCAGATGGCGTTCGGCGATATCGCTGAAACCGTCGCCGTCGCTGTCGCGTTCGAGGTCGGCGACCGGGATTGCGAGATAGAGGTCGGACTGCTTCCGGCGCGTCGCCAGCGCGACCGGCGGATAAGTGATTGATGCGGTGTCGAGCAGCGCGACCTCGACCTCCACATTGATCACCCCGTCGGCGCCGAGCAGGGGCATGCGCGCCTCCGCCGGCACGACATAAGGAAAGCGGTCGGCGAGGCCCGTGTAAAGCGGCGGCTGCCAATGCTTGCCGCCGTCGCCGGACAGGTGAATCCAATAGCCCCCGGCCGACACCTCCCCCGAAGGATCGAAATTCTGCGACAGGCTGACCGCGACGGCGCGGCTGCCCGCGCGTTCGAAGCGGACGGGCAGGAAGTCGGGCGGCAAGGCCGCGGCGTCCTTGGGCCAGGTCGAGGGCTTTGCGGCCGCCTTGCGCCACATATCCGGGAGGGCGAGCACGGCGAAAGCGGTTTCGTCGGGGTCGACGCTCTTGCGACCGGCGCGCAGGTCGCGCTCTCCCCCGCGGGCCTTCGCATCGCTGGCCGCGGCGTCGAGCGCCGCAACGCTCCGTTCACGCGCCGCGGCGAAGCCGGGAATATCGAGCGCAAGCAGCGCCGCCGTCTGCCGCTGTTTCCTGCCCGCGTCATAGGCGTCGGGATCGGTGACGGCGGCATAGGCCACCGACTGCCACAAATCCGCGCAAATTCCCGCGAAATGCTCGGCATCGAATATCCGGCAGCCCAGTTCGGCAAAGCCGTCATCGGCATCGCTGATTCTGCGTCGCGAAGCCGGTTTCGGCAAGCAGATAGGGATCGTCGCCCGGATGATGGAGGAAATGGTCGAGCATCGCATAGCTCAGCCATTCATTGTCCGACCCGCGACCGTTGCCGCAATCGCGTTCGTCATCCTTCGGATCGGCGGGCGTGGAAAGGCATTGCAGCATCCGGGCGGCGGCGGCCGCGCCGCCCGTCTCGGCGATCAGGGCCTCGGCTTCGGCGCGGCGACCCGAAACGGCGTAGCCCGCGGCGATGCCCAGCAGGATGCCGCGCATTCGGTCCTGCTTTTCGAGATCGACCGGCAGGCCGTCGATCACGGTCGAAACCGGTCCCATCTCGCCCTTTCGCAGCAAGGCCCGAAGCGTCGCCGGCTGTCCGTCGAAAAGCGCAATCGCCGCATCGCTCTGGCCGGTTTCGAGCAGCAAGGCGATACGGCGCAGGACCAGATGCGCCAGCAGCGCATCGCGGTCGGCCGCCGGGACGTTCGCCAGCGCATCGGGACCCGTGAGCCAGGCATAGAGCGCCTGCGCGTCTGCAGGGGCGAGCGAGCCATAGTCGGCGGCGCGGATCAGCGGGGCGGCGAGCGGCGCTTCTCCGGCGGCGGCGGCGCGCAGGAAATTCTCGCCGCAAGTGGCGCTGTTCGCGATCAGCCAGGCGTCGCCCACCCGGTCGCGCGCGCCGGCCATCAGCGCGTCGAAGTCGGCCGCGCTGCATTCATCGAAGCTGTCATCGAAGTCTTCGAAGCTCATCGCGGCCGCCTGCAGCACGAGCGGGGACCGGCCGCTGCCGGCGACCAACGCCAGGAAGCGCCGCCGGATGCCGTCGCGCAGTGCCGCTCGCTTGGCGGTATCGCGCCCAAAGGCGAAGCCGGCCGCGTCGGCTTCGACCCAGAGCCGGACGAGTTCGGCCATGTGCGGAACCGAAAGACCATATTGGGGCGCCAGCGCCGCAATCGCCGCCTCGCGATTCTTGCCCGACAGCGCCTTGTGGACATCGGCCTCCCAGCCTTTGAACGGCTGGGAATCATAGGACATATAGCTCGTCCCGCCGTCGAGGAAGGCTTCGACCTGCTTGTCCGAAAGACCGGTGCCGGGCGCCGCGCCCCACAGCAAAGGCATCGCCGCGACCATCAGCCAGTATTTTTTCATCGCATCCCCCAAGCCCGGCCTCGGCTACGCCGCTCTCATGCAGCGGTGATACATTGTTACATTACCGGCGCAAGAGGATAGCGTCGATCAGTCGAACACCGACCAGCCCGCGGCATAGGCGAAATGTTCGAGCGCGATCGCGCCGACGAGCGAGGTGCCCGCTTCGTTGAGGCCCGGCGACCAGACCGCGATCGAGCCCTGCCCCGGCGCGATGCAGAGGATGCCGCCGCCGACGCCGCTCTTGCCCGGCAGGCCGACGCGAAAGGCGAATTCGCCGCTGTTGTCGTAATGGCCGCAGAGCATCATGATCGCGTTGATGCGCCGCGCCCGGTGCGGTTCGATCAGCTGTTCGCCGGTCAGCGGGTCGCGGCCCTCCATGGCGAGGAACAGCCCGGCCTTCGCGAGCTGGTTGCAGCTCATCGCGATGGCGCACTGGCGGAAATAGACGCCGAGCGTCGTTTCGACGGGCTCGCGCAGATTGCCGAAGGCGTCCATGAAATGGGTCAGGCTGCGGTTGCGGGCGCCGGTTTCGGATTCGGAGAAGGCGACGTCGAGGTCGATCCCGACCGCCTCGTCGCCGGCGCGGGCACGCATGAAGGCGAGGATTTCCTCGACCGTCGCATCGAGGTCGCGGCCGTCGATCAGCCGGTCGGTGGTCGCGATGGCGCTCGGCGTTGATGAAGGGGTTGCGCGGCACCCCCTGCTCGTTTTCGAGCTGGACGATCGAGTTGAAGGCGCTGCCCGACGGTTCGCGGCCGACGCTGTCCCAGAGCGAGCTGCCGACGCGGCGGAGCGCGAGGGCGAGCGTGAAGACCTTCGACACCGACTGGATCGAGAAGGCCTCCTCCGCGTCGCCGGCGGTGTGGACGGTGCCGTCGGGAAGCGCGAGCGCCATGCCGAAGCGCATCGGATCGACCTTCGCCAGCGCCGGGATATAGTCGGCGACCTTGCCCTGGCCGCGGTGCGGCAGGGCGACGTCATAGGCCTCGGCGAGGCAGCGGGCGAGGTCGGCGGTCATGACTTTTCCTAGCAACTTTACTCGCGATTGCATGTATTTTCATTTTCCTGAAAATATTCTATGAAATGGAAATCATCTGCACGACTCGGGAGACAGGTCATGGTCGATCATCCGCGCGGCAAGGGGCTTTCGAGCGCCGTCAGCTATCGCGACAGCAAGGCGGCGTTCCGCTGGCTGGAGGAGGCGTTCGGGTTCGAGCCCTTGTTCGTCCTGCTCGATGCCGACGGCAATCTGGCGCACAGCGAAATGGGATATGGCAATTCCACGGTGATGGTCGGCAATGAATGGTCCGACGATCACAGGAGCCCGCAATCGGTCGGCGGCAAGAACACGCAATCGGTGCATGTCCAGCTCGCGGTCGGCGAGGATATCGACGCGCATTGCGCGGTCGCGCGCGCGGCGGGGGCCGAGATCATCCAGGAACCCGAAACGCAATTCTACGGCGACCGCAGCTACCGCGCCAGGGATCCCGAGGGACATATCTGGACCTTCGGCGTGACGGTCGAGGAAAAGACCGCCGAAGAGTGGGACGCCGAAGGCGGCTTCACGACCAAGACGCGGCTCGACGATTGAGCGCGGGGGTCGACCGCATCTTCGCCGCGCTCGCCGACCCGAAGCGGCGGCGCGCCGTCGAGCTGCTCGGGCAGCGCCCGCACAGCGCGGGCGAGCTGGCGCGCGCGCTCGGCCTCGCGCCGCCGGCAATGAGCCGCCATCTGCGCGCGCTGAAGGAGGGCGGGCTGATCGAGGACAGTTTCCTGTCCTTCGACGCGCGCGTCCGCATCTATTGCCTGAAGGACGGCGCGACCGCCGAGCTCCGCCGGTGGCTGGCCGACACCGAAGCCTTGTGGGCCTAGCCAGCTCGCGGCGTTCAAGGCCTATGCCGAGCGCCGCGAATGAGCGCCGCCCGATGAACGCCCCCCAATGACCGCCGCCGTGATCGTCGCGCTGCGCGTCGCGGTGCCGCCCGCACGGGCGTTCGAGGTTTTCACGCGCGAGATCGGGCTGTGGTGGCAAAGCCATCCGCTGTTCGAACTGTCGCGCGGCGGCGACGGCGTGCCGAGCTTCGACCCCGAGGGGCCGGACGGGCGGCTGGTGACGCGCTTCGCCGACGGCAAGGAGTGGGAGATCGGGCGCGTGCGGTGCTGGCTGCCGGGCGAGCGGCTGGCGTTCGGATGGCGGCTGCCGAGTTTCCGGGCGGACCAGGCGACCGAGGTCGAGGTGCGCTTCGAGGCGGTCGGCGCCGAAACGCGGGTGACCGTCGAGCACCGCGGCTGGGATACGATCCCGCAGCAACATGTCGCGCGGCACGGGTTCGCGCTGATGCTGTTCCAGCGGCGGCTGGGCGAGCATTGGCGGGGGTTGCTGGGGGCGATGGCGGCGCGGGTTTAGCGAAGCGCGGTTTTGGGGGTGGGAGGCGGACGTTTGGCGACGCGCTCAGCAAGCGTTGTTCGAGGCTGATGGGGCGGATATTTTGTTTCGCACAAAGGCACAAAGGCACGAAGAAGCCGTTCGCGGCCGAAAGGCCGCCTTCTCATCGACGTCAATCCTTAGACGAGGTTGAAGAGGTAAAGCCGCTTCGCGGCAAGCACGACATCTTCGTGCCTTTGTGCCTTTGTGCGAAATCAATCTCACTCACGTCGGCGCACTACGCCTTCGGTGCCGCCGATAAGCCTGCGTCCGCTCCCGCCCGGAACCCGCCCCCGCACCGGTTCGCGATTTTGGGAAAGCCTTGCCCCCCGCATCGCCGCGGGCCACATCTGCCCCGTGCCCCTCCCGCAGATCTTCACCGACTGGTTCGCCGCGCGCGGGTGGCGGGTGCGGCGGCATCAGGCGGAGATGCTGGCGGCGGCGGCGCGCGGCGAACATGCGCTGCTCGTCGCGGCGACGGGGGCGGGCAAGACGCTGGCGGGGTTCCTGCCGACGCTCGTCGATCTCGCCGCGCATCCGTCGGACCGGCTGCACACGCTGTACGTCTCGCCGCTGAAGGCGCTCGCCGCCGACGTCGAACGCAATCTGCTGGGGCCGATCGGAGACATGGGCCTCGCCATCAGCGTCGAAAGCCGCAGCGGCGATACATCGTCGGACAGGAAGGCGCGGCAGCGCAGTCGACCGCCGAACATCCTGCTCACCACCCCCGAATCGCTGTCGCTCCTGCTCTCCTATCCCGACAGTTTCGCGATGTTCGCCGACTTGCAGACGGTGGTGATCGACGAGATCCACGCCTTCGCGCCGGGCAAGCGCGGCGACCTGCTGAGCCTCGCGCTCGCGCGGCTCCAGCAAATCGCGCCCGCGATGCGCCGCGTCGGGCTGTCGGCGACGATCGCCGATCCCGGGCAATATGCCGAATGGCTGGCGCCCGATGCGGCGGGCGGCGCGGTGACCCTGGTCGCGGGCGAGGCGGGGGCCGATCCCGACATTTCGATCCTGCTGCCCGAGGGCGCGGTGCCCTGGTCGGGGCATTCGGGGCGCTATGCGGTGCATCAGGTGATGGCGGAGGTCGCGAAGAACCGCACCACGATCATCTTCTGCAACACGCGCGGGCTCGCCGAGCTGATCTTTCAGGAATTGTGGAAGGTCAACGACCTGTCGCTGCCGATCGCGATCCACCACGGCAGCCTCGACCGCGAGGCGCGGCAGCGCGCCGAGACGGCGATGGCCGAAGGGCGGCTGCGCGCGCTGGTCGCGACCTCCAGCCTCGACCTCGGGCTCGACTGGGGCGATGTCGACTGCGTGATCCAGATGGGCGCGCCCAAGGGGTCGTCGCGGCTGCTCCAGCGGATCGGGCGCGCCAACCACCGGCTCGACGAGCCGAGCCGGGCGCTGATCGTGCCGGGCAACCGCTTCGAATATCTGGAAGCGCAGGCGGCGCTCGATGCGGTCGCGGCGGGCGAGCGCGACGCCGACCGCTTCCGCCCCGGCGCGCTCGACGTGCTGGCGCAGCATGTGATGGCGCTCGCCTGCGCCGCGCCGTTCGACGAGGCGGAGTTGCTCGCCGAAATCCGGTCGGCGGCGCCGTACCGCTGGGTCGATGAGGTGACCTTTTCGCGCCTGCTCGGTTTCGTGCGCGACGGCGGCTACGCGCTCAAAAGCTATGACCGCTTCCGCCGCCTCGCCCCCGACGGGCAAGGACGCTGGCGCATCGCGCATCCGCGGCTGGCGGCGCAGCACCGGCTGAACGCCGGGATCATCGTCGACGCGCCGACGCTCGACGTGCGGTTCCGGAACGGCCGCCGCCTCGGCAGCGTCGAGGAATATTTCGCGAGCACGCTGACCCCGGGCGACACCTTCGCCTTCGCCGGGCTCAGCCTCGAGGTCGAGGCGATCCGCGACACCGACCTTTATGTGCGCGCGACGACGCGGCCCGCGCGCATCCCCTCCTATCTCGGCGCGCGCATGGCGCTGACGACGCGGCTCGCCGACCGGGTGCGCGGCTTCCTCGCCGATCCGGCAAGCTGGGCGCGCTTTCCCGGCGACGTGCGCTTCTGGCTGGAGATGCAGCAATGGCGCTCGGTGCTGCCGCGCCCCGGCGAATTGCTCGTCGAGACCTTCCCGCACGACGGGCATCATTATCTGGTCGTCTATCCGTTCGACGGCTGGAATGCGCACCAGTCGCTGGGGATGCTCGTCAGCAAGCGGATGGAGCGCGCCGGGCTGCAGCCTTTGGGCTTCGTCGCGTCGGACTATGCGCTGGCGATCTGGTCGCTGCGTCCGGTGACCGACCCCGCCGCGCTGTTCGATGCCGCGATCCTCGAGGGCGAGTTCGTCGAATGGGTCGAAGGCTCGCACCTGCTGAAACGCGCCTTCCGCGAGGTCGCGGTGATCGGCGGGCTGATCGAGCGCCAGCATCCGGGCAAGCGCAAGACGGGCAAGCAGGTGACCTTTTCGACCGACCTGATCTTCGACGTGCTGCGCAAGTACGAGCCCGACCATCTGCTGCTCGAAGCGGCCTGGGCCGATGCGCGCGAGCGGCTGACCGATGTCGCGCGGCTCGGCGACCTGCTCGACCGCGCGGCGGGGACGATGCTGCACAAGGACCTCGAACGGATCAGCCCGCTCGCGGTGCCGGTGCTGGTGCTGATCGGACGCGAGAATGTCGCGGCGGCGGACATCGACGATGCGCTGCTGGGCGAACTCGCCGACGAACTGGCGGCGGCGGCGATGGGGGAGGGATAGCGGGCGGACATAGGCGATCCTCCCCCAAAGGGGGAGGGGGACTACCCGAAGGGTGGTGGAGGGGCACGGGAGGCTTATGCAGCGCTGGACGGAAAGCGCTTCCATCGCTCGGCAACGGAGCCATGGTTCGCCACCTCACCGGCGAGGCAAACCGCCTGTACCCCTCCACCAGCTTCGCTGGTCCCCCTCCCCGTGCCGGGGAGGATCGGCAACCTCCGCACGCCGCTTGCCGCCTCCCCGCGACAGGCGTAGACTGCGCGTACATATAAGAGGATGCCCGCGATGACCCATGTTCTCAGGCGGCCGATGATCTGGACGGCGATGCTCGCCGCGCCGCTGCTGGCCGGTGCCAGCCAGCCGCCCGCCGCGCCGCTGCGGCGGCGGCAGGCCCGGCTGCGGCGCCCGCCGAACCCGCCGCGCCGTCCGATGTCCTGACCAGCGAGATCACCCCCTTCATCCAGCCCTTCGACCTCGACGCGACGCGGCGCATGTCGGTGCAGGTGCGCGTCGCCGGGCAGGGGCCCTTTTCCTTCCTCGTCGACACCGGCGCCGAGCGCACGATCATCGCGCGCGAACTCGCCGACCGGCTGGGGCTGGTCGAGGGCGCCAAGCTCAAGATGGCGACGATCGGCGGGTCGGCGACGGTGCCCAGCTTTCGCGTCGCCACGCTGCAGATGACCGACCTGCACATGGCCGCCTTCGACGCGCCCTCCTTTTACGGGCGGCATATCGGCGCGGCGGGGCTGATCGGGGTCGACATGCTCGAGGACCGGCGCATCCTGATCGATTTCCGCAAGGAAAGCATGCAGGTGCTCGAGACGCGCAAGCGCGCGCGGCCGATCATCCGCGACGACGACGCGATCGTCGTCACCGCGCGCAATTCGGCGGGGCGGCTGATCCTGTCCGACGCGCGGCTCGACGGCAAGCGCATCGACGTGATCGTCGACACCGGCGCGCAGACGAGCGTCGGCAATCTGGCGCTGCAGAAACTGGTCGCGGCGCGGCGCGCGAACCGCCTGCCCTTCCTCGCCACCACGCTGGGGGCGGTGACCGGCGAGGCGGTGCCGGCGACGCGCACCGCGGTGAAGCGCATCGTGATCAACGGCATGGACGTCAACGACCTGCCGGTCAGCTTCGCCGACAGCCAGGCGTTTCGCGCGCTGGGGCTGACCGAGCGGCCGGCGCTGCTGCTCGGCATGGACAGCCTGGCGCTGTTCGACCGGGTCGAGATCGATTTCCCGAACAAGCGCGTCGTCTTCGACCTGCCCGACGGGGCAAACCGCGCGACGGGACAGCGGTTCGCGGCGAATTTCGCGGGCCGGGGCGGCTAGGGCCTCCATCCGTCGCGAAATGAGAACATATACTGGACGGAATTGCAGGCTGGCGGCATAGCGGCGCCATGTCCGCCGCACCGCAGCTCGATTTCGCCGACCACCGCTTCGTTCCGCTCGTCGGCCGGGCGCTGTTCTGGCCGCGCCACGGCGCGCTGATCGTCGCCGACCTGCACCTCGAAAAGGCGAGCTGGTATGCGGCGCACGGCCAGCCCCTGCCCCCCTATGACAGCCACGATACGCTCGACCGGCTGGCGCGGCTGGCGGCCGAGACCGGCGCGCGCGCGATCTGGTGCCTGGGCGACAGTTTCCACGACCGCGCCGCCGCCGACCGGATCGCGCCCGCGATCGCCGAACGGTTGCGCCGCCAGACGGGCGCGGTGCGGCTGACCTGGATCGCGGGCAATCACGACGGACTGGCGGGCGGCGCCTGGGGCGGCGAGGTCGCCGACGAGATGGTCGTCGACGGCATCGTCTTTCGCCACCAGAGCGAAGACGGGGAAACCCGCCCCGAGATATCGGGCCATTTCCACCCCAAGCTGCGGCTGACCGTGCGCGGCCGCCCGGTGTCGCGCCCCTGCTTCGCGGGCGACGGGCGGCGGCTGATTCTGCCCGCTTTCGGCAGCCTGACCGGCGGGCTCGACGTCGGCGATGCGGCGATCGCGGCCAATTTCGCGGACGATTATCGCGCGATGCTGGTCGCCGGCATGGAAAATTGCTGTCGCTGCCCTGCCGCGGCGGGGCCGCCGATGACGTTACGGCAATGCCGCGTCGCGCCCGATAGCCCGGAAATCCGGGCGTAAACGCCTGTGGCACAAAAGCATCACCCGGCGAAAACATGAGGCAAAACCGCGCGCCCGGCTGGATCACTGCATAATTATGCGTATGAATGGGGCCCAATAAAAACAACGAAATGCTGAGAGGAGTGCCCCAAATGAAATCCCATACCCTTTGTGCCGCCCGCCTGATGCGCACCACCGCGCTGGGCGTTTCGCTGGCGATCGCCGCCAGCGCGGTTCCGGCCTATGCGCAGGACAGTGCCGACGACACCGCGACGGTCGACGACAGCGCGGACAGCGAGATCGTCGTCACCGCGCAGGGCCGCGCGCAGCGGCTGGCCGACGTGCCGGTGGCGATCTCGGCGGTGAACGCCGAAACGCTGCAGAACAGCGGCGCCAACGACATCCGCCAATTGAACCAGGTCGCGCCGTCGCTGCTCGTCTCGTCGACCGGCTCGGAAGCCAATGGCTCGGCGCGTATCCGCGGCATCGGCACCGTCGGCGACAACCCCGGCCTCGAAAGCTCGGTCCCGGTGTTCATCGACGGCGTCTATCGCTCGCGCTCGGGCATCGGCCTCAACGAGCTGGGCGAGATCGACCGCGTCGAGGTGCAGCGCGGCCCGCAGGGCACGCTCGGCGGCCGCAACTCGTCGGCGGGGCTGATCAGCATCTATTCGAAAAAGCCCGAGTTCAACTTCGGCGCCACCGCCGAGGCGACCTATGGCAATTATGATTATTTCCGCCTCGGCGGCAGCATCACCGGCCCGATCAGCGACACGATCGCGGCGCGCCTCGACGGCATCTGGGTCAAGCGCGACGGCTTCCTGCGCGACACGACGAACAACACCGACGTCAACGACCGCGACCGCTATTTCGTGCGCGGACAGTTGCTGTTCGAGCCCACCGACGCGCTGTCGATCCGGCTGATCGCCGACTATACCTTCCGCGACGAGAAATGCTGCGGCGCCATCTATATCGACAACAGCGTCAATCCCTATATCGGCAACCTCAACAATGTCGCCAACCCGCTGAGCACCGGCTCCGTTCCGCCCGCGAACGGCAACAATATCATCAACGTGCTGCGCGACCTCGGCCAGCCGCTCGCCGCCTTCAGCCAGGGCTACGGCCGCAATCTGTCGGTCAGCCCCGGGCGCAGCTATGCCGGCGAGACCAAGGATTATGGCTTCTCGGGCCAGATCGACTATGATTTCGGGGGCGCGACGCTCACCTCGATCACCGGCTATCGCGAATATCGCTCGGGCCAGGCCGACGACCTCGACTATGGCGCGGTCGATATCCTCTATCGCGGCGAGAGCGACGACGCCTATCGCCAGTTCCACACCTTCACCCAGGAGCTGCGGCTGCAGGGCGAGGCGTTCGACGGCACGCTCGACTGGCTCGTCGGCGGCTTTTACGCCAACGAAAAGCTGACGGTGCGCGACAATCTGCGCTTCGGCACCCAATATGGCCGCTTCGCCGCGTGCCGCCTGATCTCGGGCGGGGCGCTCGCCGCCCTCTATTCGCCGACCTCGCCCGGCTGCGTCGCGGCGCGTCCGGCCGCCTTTGGTGCCGCCTCGCCCGCGATCTATGCGGCGCTCGACCAGCTCGACGGCATCAGCGACAAGGGCAGCATCAACGACCGCTACCGCCAGAACGACACCAACTGGGCGCTGTTCACGCACAATATCGTGCACATCACCGACCGCCTCGACCTGACGCTGGGCGTGCGATACACCCACGACAAGAAGAAGTTCGCGGCCGATTTCACCAACGACAATCAGGCGTGCGTCAATGTCCAGAATCTGGTCGGCGGTTTCCTGACCACCCCCGCACTCGCCGCCGTATCGGGCGGCCTCGTCGGCCTCGCCTGCCAGGGCAATTCGACCGCCGAGCTGAACGGCGTGTCGATCAAGGACAGCCGCAGCGAGGATGAATGGACCGGCACGGCGATCCTGTCGTACAAGCCGATCGACGACCTGCTCGTCTATGCAAGCTTCGCGCGCGGCTACAAGGCGGGCGGTTTCAACCTCGACCGTTCGGCGCTGAAGAACCCGATTCAGGTCTTCAACGGCGCACCGACCACCACCTTTGCCGCGGTCGGCGGCGCGCAGGCGCTGGTGAGCAATCTGCAGTTCGACCCCGAACTGGTGAACAGCTACGAGCTGGGCGCGAAATATTCGACGGGTCCGTTCAGCCTGGGGCTGACCTTCTTCCGGTCGGATTTCAAGAATTTCCAGCTCAACACCTTCAACGGCAGCGTCTTCCTCGTCCAGACGGTCAATGGTTGCTCGTCCGACCTGAACGGCGCCGACCGCGATCAGAGCAAGTTCGCCACCGCGCCCAATTTCAACGCCGCGGCGGCCGCCACCGGCGCCTGTCCCGCAGGCGACGTCAGCTATGGCGTCCGGACCGAAGGCTTCGAGCTCGAAGCCTCGCTCGTTCCGGCGCGCGACTTCCGCGTCGCGGCGGGCCTGACCTATGCGAACACCAAATATCGCAGCAACCTCGTCGGCAACAGCTCGGGCGCCCCGCTCGACCAGGCGCTGCGCCTGCTGCCGGGCAACAATCTGTCGAACGCGCCCGAGCTGGTCGCGACCGGCAGCTTCACCTGGACGCCCGAGATCGGCGGCAGCGGCCTGTCGGGCCTCGTCTATGTCGATGGTCGCCTGACCAGCGACTACAACACCGGGTCCGACCTGTTCCCGCAGAAGGAACAGGATGGCTATGCGATCTTCAACGCCCGCGTCGGCCTGCGCGGCCCCGACGAGAAATGGGGTATCGAACTGTGGGCGCAGAATATCTTCAACAAGCAATATGCCCAGGTCGCCTTCAACTCGCCGTTCCAGGAAGGCGGGGTCTCCGGGGACTTCGCCGACCCGCAATATCCGGGCGGCCGCCAGATCTTCTCGATGTTCCTCGCCGAACCGCGGACCTATGGCGTGACGCTGCGCGGCAAATTCTAAGCCGCGGCAAGGGACCAGGATCGGGGCGGGGCACCATGTGCCCCGCCCCTTTTTCCTGCCCGGCAAAGTCAACCCGTCACATGTGACAGCTGTGGCGCAAAAGCCGCGCTACCCCGGAAAAACGCTACGGTATGGGCGCCTACTGGCCCTCGCCCCCAACCTCATGATAGCCTTCCCCCATAATAAAATTGGGAGAGAGAGGGCGTGATCATGAACATCCAGAGCTATCGTGCTGCCCGCCTGCTGCGCTGCGGTGCCGCGGGGCTGGCCCTGTCGGCGGCGGCGCTGTCGGTGCCCGCCATGGCGCAGGCCGGGGGCGATGCCGCCACGGCGGCCGAGAGTGACGACGACACGATCATCGTCACCGCGACGCGGCGCAGCGAACTGCTGTCCGACGTGCCGATCGCGGTGTCGGCGGTGTCGGGCGACACGCTGGAGAAGACCGGCGCCACCGACGTGCGCGCGCTGGGCCAGGTCGCCCCGTCGCTGCTCGTGTCGGGCGCGACGAGCGAGGTCAATTTCACCGCGCGCATCCGCGGCATCGGCACCGTCGGCGAGAATCCCGGGCTCGAAAGCTCGGTCGGGCTGTTCATCGACGGCGTCTATCGCAGCCGCACCGGCGTCGGCCTGTCCGAACTGGGCGATATCGAGCGCGTCGAGGTGCTGCGCGGCCCGCAAGGCACGCTGTTCGGGCGCAATTCGACCGCGGGCCTGATCAACATCGTCACCAAGGGGCCCGATCTCAACGGCTTCGGCGCCAAGGGATCGGTGAGCTACGGCAATTACGACTATTGGCGCGTCGACGGCATGGTCAACGCGCCGCTGGGCGACAGCGCGGCGGTGCGCATCGACGGCGTCTGGCAGCAGCGCGACGGCTTCATCAAGAATGTCACCCCGGGCGAACCCGACATCAACGACCGCGATCGCTGGCTGGTGCGCGGCCAGTTGGCGTTCGAGCCCAACGACAGCCTGAAGATCCGGCTGATCGCCGATTACAGCGAGCGCAAGGAAAATTGCTGCGGCGGCATCCTGCTCAACCCCGTGCGCAACCTGTCGCGCGGTCCCGACGGCTTTCCCGTCGCGTCGGCGAACACGCTGCTGCCCCTGCTCCAGATTCTCGGCGCCAATCATCAGGTCGCGCCGGCGGACACCAGCTTCGTGCGCCGCCAGGCGACGACGCCGGGGGTCACCTATCGCTCCGACACCAAGGACTGGGGCGTTTCGGGCGAGGTCGGCTGGGACCTGGGCGGCGCTTCGCTGACCTCGATCACCGCCTATCGCGATTACAGGAATGCGCAGGGCCAGGATGCCGATTTCAGCGCGCTCGACGTGCTGCGGCGCACCGACCTCGACCGCCGCTTCCGCCTGTTCACGCAGGAGCTGCGGCTGCAGGGCGAGGCGTTCGACGGGCGGCTCGACTGGCTGGTCGGCGGCTATTACGCCAACGAGCGGCTCGATGTCGACGACGACATCGTCTATGGCAACAATTACGAGCAGTTCGCCAATTGCCTGCTGTTCGCGCAGGCGCTGCCCTCGGCGGTGCTGCCCAGCAACCCGAGCTGCGTCAACGTGCCGGTGGTCCAGGGGACGATCAACGCGCTGCCGCCCGGCGCGACGCGCAGCCTGCTCCAGGCGCTGATCGCCGATCCGGCGCGGCCGGGCTTCGGCTCGCTCGCCGCGGCGCTCGGCCAGCCGGGCCTCGCGATCAACGGCACCGGCAACGCCGGCTCGACCTTCGAACAGAAGAGCCGCAACTTCGCGATCTTCACCCACAACAGCTTCGACATCGTCCCCGATACGCTGACCCTGACGATCGGCGCGCGCTACACCAGCGAGCGCAAGACGCTCGATGCCGATGCGAATTTCAACAATTCCATCTGTTCGCTGGTGGTCAATTCGCCCTTCCAGTCGCTCGCGAGCCTGCCGTGCGTGATCAACGGCACGGCGCCCGACCTGCCGCGCGGCAGCGCGGGGACCAAATTCAAGGACAATGAATGGACGGGCACCGCGGTGCTCAGCTGGAAGCCGGTGCCCGACCTGCTCGTCTATGGCTCGGCGTCGAAGGGGTACAAGGCGGGCGGCTTCAACCTCGACTTCTCGGCGCTCGACCGGCCGTGCAATACGGCATTCGACACCGCCTGCGCCGCGCGCCTCGCCTTGCCCGCCAACATGCCGGGCAACGGCCGGGCGGAGGCGAGCGACCTGCAGTTCGCGAGCGAAAAGGTCGATGCCTATGAATTCGGGATCAAATATGACGGGCCCGGCTTCGACGTGAACCTCGCCGCTTTCTATCAGGAATATAGCAATTACCAGCTCAACACCTTCAACGGTGTCAATTTCGAGGTCACCAACATCCAGGCGTGCAAGGACGACCTGGGCGGCGCCGACAGCGACGGGTCGGCGCTGACGGGTGCCTGCGCGCCCGACCGGCTGAAGCCCGGGGTGCGCGCCAAGGGGATCGAGATCGAGACTTTCCTGCGCCCCGCGCGCCATCTGACGGTCAATATGGGGCTGACCTATGTCGATACCCTCTATCGCCGCAATCTGGTCGGCACGGGCGGCCGCCCGCTGTCGCCGGTGCTGTTCCAGCTGCCCGGCCGCGGGGTGTCGAACGCCGCGCAATATGTCGCGACCGCGGGGATCAGCTGGACCCCGCCGATCGGCAATTCGGGGCTGACCGGCCTCGTCTATCTCGACACCCGCCTGCAGAGCGACACCAACACCGCGTCGGACCTCGACGTCGAGAAGATCCAGGACGGCTTCGCGGTGTTCAACGGCCGCCTCGGCCTCTACGGCCCCGAGCGGCGCTGGGGCGTCGAGCTGTGGGCGCAGAATATCTTCAACAAGAAATATTATCAGATCGGCGCCGACATGCCGCTGCAGGGCGGCGGCACCTTCCGCGCCGTGGCGGCGCCGACGGCGAGCGGACTGGCGGGGACGGCGAACCAGCTGTTCGTCGGCTTCCCGGGCGAACCGCGCACCTATGGCGTGACGCTGCGCGGGCAATTTTAGGGTCGGGCGCCCAATGACGTAACGGCTGCCCGGCCCGCACCGAATCGCGGGCCTCGCCAGCCCCGAAGGGCCGGCACGACGCCTTTGGGTTGGAAGTTTCGCGGCCATTGCATAGACTTGGCCGATGTTCGCTATCGACTCGCTGCTCGTCAAGATCGCGCTGATCGGCGTGATCGGGATCGGGGCCCAATGGATCGCCTGGCGCGCCGGAAAGCCCGCGATCGCGTTGATGCTCGTCGCCGGCATCCTGGCGGGGCCGGTGCTGGGGCTGATCGACCCCGAACGCGATTTCGGCGCGCTGCGCGAACCGATCATCAAGCTGGCGGTTGCCGTGATTCTGTTCGAGGGCGGCTTGAGCCTGAAGTTCCGCGAGCTCCGCCACGCCGGGCTGGCGGTGCTGATGCTCGTCTTCGTCGGCGTCCCGGTCGGCTGGGCGCTGGGAACGGCGGCGGCCTATTATGGCGCCGGCCTGCCGCTCGAACTCGCGGCCCTGTTCGGGGGGGTGATGGTCGTCACCGGTCCGACGGTGATCGTCCCGCTGCTCCGCTCGCTCAACATCACGCCGCGCGTCAAGCATATCCTGAAATGGGAAGCGATCGTGAACGACCCGATCGGCGCCCTGCTCGCGGTCGGCATCTATGCCTATATCATCCATGGCGGTGCCGAGGCGAACAGCACCGCGATCGTCATGGACGTCGTCGCCGCCAGCCTGCTCGCCGTCCTGATCGGCAGTGCGGCGGGCTTTGCCCTCACCTGGGCCTTCCCGCGCGGCTGGGTGCCCGAATATCTGAAAGCGCCGGTGCTGCTGACGACGGTGATCGCGGTCTTCGTCTTTTCCGACCTCGTCATGCATGAAACCGGCCTCATCACCGTCACCGTGATGGGCGTGGTGATGGCGAACCGCGAGACCGATTCGAGCCCGGCGCTGCAGCGTTTCAAGGAGGATCTGACCGTCCTGCTTGTTTCGGGCGTCTTCATCATCCTGTCGGCAACGCTCGACTGGGAGGTGGTGCAGAATTTTCAGTTCCGTTTCCTTATCTTCCTCCTGCTCCTCCTCTTCGTCGTCCGGCCGTTGACGATCATGGTATCGCTGCTGTTCACGCGCATTCCGTTCAGGGAACGGCTGTTCATCGCGTGGATCGCGCCGCGCGGCATCGTCGCGGTCGCGGTGACCGGCCTCTTCGCGCTTCGCCTGTCGGACTATGGCTATCCGGGCGCCGAGGCGCTGGTGCCGCTCGGCTTCGGCGTCGTGATCGCGACGATCTTTGCGCATGGCTTCACCGCCGCGCGCTTCGCCCACTGGCTGGGGCTCGATCGCGGCAAGGGCAATGGCGTGCTGCTGGTCGGCGCCAACAGCTGGACCATCGCCTTTGCCGAATTCATCAAGGAACAGGGCAGCGACGTACTGATCGCCGATGCGAGCAAATTCGCGCTCCGCCGGGCGCAGCGCGCCGATCTGCCCGTCCATCAGGGCGACATATTGGACGAATCGCATGACGACGAGCTCGACATGGGCCGGTATCAGCAACTGATCGCCGCGACCGACAACGACAGCTACAATGCGCTGGTGTGCAGCGAACTGGCGCCCGAGATCGGGCACAACCGCGTCAGCCGCATGCTCGCAACCGCGCAGACGGGGACGCGGCGGCGGGGACGCGTGCTGACCCTGTCGGGGACGCCGATCGAGCAGCAGCTCGACCGGCTGCAGGCGGGCTGGAGCTTTGGCCGGACCCGCATCACCGAGAAATTCAGCTATGCCGATTTCGTGGCGCGGATGAAGGCATCGGGCGGCGACAGCCTGGCGGTCGCGCGCACGAACGGCGAACTGGCCGTATTTTCGATGCAGCACCGGCCGCCGGTCGAGCCCGGCGACACGATCTGGACCTTTGTTCCGCCCGATCCGGTCGGGAAACCGCCGGCCTGATCAAGGGGCCGGCGCCTGCGGACGCCGAAGCCGCGGGTCAACGCGCCCGCGCCGCCTGATGCGCGATGTCGGTGACGAGTTTGCGGAACAGCACCCCGCCGGCGGTGCCCGACGCCTTCAGGCTGCGCTCGCAGTCGAGCAGCCGGGTCATCAGCCGGGCGATGCGCACCGAATCCCAGATGTGGAGCTGCGCGGTCACCGCGCCCTGCTCCTTCCAGAACACGCCGCTGCTGCGCGCCGACACCACCGTCGCGGGATGCGCGCCGGCATCGACCTCGGCGCGCAGGCGCGCGAGCTGCGCGGCGCGGATCGCGAGCGCGCGGATGATGCGGATTTCGGCGACGCCGACCGCGGCGGCGGTCGCGAACATCGCGGGCAGGTCGCGCACCTTGCCGCCGAGCGCGACGTTGATGACCTCGCTGACATCCTCCTCGTGCGTCGCGGCGCCGAGCGCGGCGATGTCGGCGGCAGTCACCTGGCGCTGGCGGTCGCTGGCGGCGTCGAGATAGAGCGCGATCTTTTCGAGCTCGCGGCGCATCAGCGCCTGGTCGCCCGAGACCAGGTCGACGAGCAGTTGCGCCTCGGCATTGCCGAGCCGCAGGCCCTGGTCCTCGGCGGCGGACATGGCGATGCCGATCAGCGCGCGGCGGTCGGGCTGGTAGCAGATGGCGGCGACGGCATGGTCCGATCCCTCGACCAGCCTGACCAGTTTCGACTTGGCGGTCACCGCGGCGCCGGTCGCGATCACCGGGTTGATCGCGCTGCCGGCGGCGAGCAGCGCCTCGACCGCGGCGAGGCAGTCGTCGCCGCTGCCCATGATGTCGAGCCGGATCACCCGCGCGCCCGCGAAGAGCGACATCGACGCCGCTTCGGCGGCGAGCAGCGAGGGATCCTGGCTCATCTGCACCGAGGACAGGTCGAGCCGTTCGGCCTCCTGGCCCGCGAGGCCGGTCAGCCTGGCCGCGAGCGCCTCCATCGTCGCATCGTCGGGGCCGGTGAGCAGGAAGAAACGCCGGTCGAGCCGCGCGACGCGTTCGAGTTCGTGCGGCTTGACGCTCTTCATTGCCCGCCGGGAGCGGGGGGCGCGTCCGAGGTCCGGCCGCCGCCGCGGTCGGCGAAGACCGCGATGCGCGCGATCATCTGGTCGGCGACCGCCTGCGACAGCCGTTCGAGCGCGGTCGATTCGGCGGCGATCGTCGCATATTCGCTGCCGACGACGTCGATCCCCGAATCGGAGAAGGCGGTGGCGTCGAGCAGCACCTCGCCGCTGCCCGCATCGACGAGCTGGTAGCGCGCGCGCAGCGTGCGGCGCTCGCGCGTCACCGCATCGTCGGCGCGGACGCCGAAGCCGGTGATGCTGTCCTCGAGCCGGACGTCGAGGCGCAGCCGCTTGCCCGCACCCTGCCCGTTCTGCGCCGCGACGAGCCGGTCGCGCAGCGCGTTGCGGACGAGCCAGCCATTGTGGCCCTCGATCGGCGCGACGTCGATGTCGGCAAGGATCGTCGCCACCGCCCCGTCGCTGCCGCTGGCATAGAGCGGACGCAGGCCGCAGCCGCCGAGAAGCAGCGAAACTGCCGCGATGGTCGAGACGATAAGCGCACGCATAGTCTTGTCGATCACCTCAATACCCGTTCGTGTCGAGCGAAGTCGAGACACTCCGAAGGCGTGCACGACCGATGGGCGTCTCGACTTCGCTCGACGCGAACGGAAAAGGGAAGGTTAAAGTTCCAGCCCATCCTGTCAGGGCACGATATTCACCAAACGGTCGGGGACCACAATCACCTTCTTGGGCGCCTTGCCGCCGAGCAGTTCGGCGATGCGCGGGCGCGCGAGCGCGGCGGCTTCGAGCGCAGCCCTGTCGGCGCCCTTGGCGGCGGTCATCGTATCGCGCAGCTTGCCCGCCATCTGGATCGCGATCGTCACCTCGTCGTCGACGAGCATCGCCGGATCGGCGGCGGGCCATGCGGCGTCGGCGATCATCGCGGTCGTGCGCTGGCCCTCGGGCAGCGCCGCCCAGGCTTCCTCGGCGAGGTGCGGCAGCATCGGCGCGACGAGCAGGATGAGCGTGCGGCACGCCTCGGCGCGCGTTGCCGACGGCGGCGCCTTTTCGATGTCGTTGGCGAGCGCATGGATCTTCGCCACCGCCTTGTTGAAACCGAGCGATTCGATGTCGGCGGCGACGCCGGCGATCGTCTGGTGCAGCTTGCGCGCGAGGCCCTTGTCCTCCGCCCCGTCGCCGGTCTTTTCGGTGTCGCCGAAGATGCGCCAGAGCCGCTGGACGAAGCGCCACGCGCCCTCGATGCCCGCCTCGCTCCACGGCAGGTCGCGCTCGGGCGGGCTGTCGGACAGCATGAACCAGCGCGCGGCGTCGGCGCCATATTGGTCGAGGATGGCGTCGGGATCGACGACATTCTTCTTCGACTTCGACATCTTCACGACCCGGCCGACATCGACCGGCGCGCCGTCGGATTCGAGCGTCGCGCCGTCGGCGGTGCGGGCGACCTCGTCGGGGGTGAAATAGAGCGGCGGCAGGCCTTCGCCCTGCTCGCGGCTGTAGGTCTCGTGCGTCACCATGCCCTGCGTGAACAGGCTGGCGAACGGCTCCTCGATGTCGATCATCCCCAGCTTGTTGAGCGCGCGCGTCCAGAAGCGCGCGTAGAGCAGGTGGAGGATCGCATGCTCGATGCCGCCGATATACTGGTCGACGGGCAGCCAGCGGCGGATGACCTCGGGATCGAAGGGCTTATCGCTCGGGGCGCTGGCGAAGCGCAGGAAATACCAGGAGGAATCGACGAAGGTGTCGAGCGTGTCGGTCTCGCGCACCGCCTCGCCGCCGCATGACGGGCAGGCGACATGCTTCCACGTCGGGTGGCGGTCGAGCGGATTGCCGGGGACCGAGAAATCGGCGTCCTCGGGCAGCACGACGGGAAGCTGGCTCTTCGGCACCGGCACCAGACCGCACGCGTCGCAGTGGATGAAGGGGATCGGCGTGCCCCAATAGCGCTGGCGCGAGACGCCCCAGTCGCGCAGGCGCCACACGGTCGTGCCCTTGCCCCAGCCCTCATGCTCGGCGCGCGCGATGACCGCGGCCTTCGCCTCGTCGATGCTCATGCCGTCGAGGAAGTGGCTGTTCACGAGGCGGCCGGGGCCGGTCCAGGCTTCGTCGCCGGTGAAATGCTGCCCGGTCTCCTCCCCGTCGGCGATCACGCGGTGCACCGGAAGCTCATATTTGCGCGCGAAGTCGAGGTCGCGCTGGTCGTGCGCCGGGCAGCCGAAGATCGCGCCGGTGCCATAATCCATCAGCACATAGTTCACGACCCAGACCGGCAGGTGCCAGTCGGGATCGAGCGGATGCTCGACCGACAGCCCGGTGTCGAAACCCATCTTCTCGGCGGTGTCGATCTGCTCGGCGGCGGTGCCCTGACGCCGGCACTCCTCGATGAACGCCGCCAGTTCGGGGGCGTCCCTGGCGAGGCTCTCGGCCAGCGGATGGTCGGGCGAGATCGCCGCGAAGCTCGCGCCATAGAGCGTGTCGGGACGCGTCGTGAAGACGTCGAAGCCCGGCGCGCCGCCGGCGAGCCTGAAAGAGAATTCCAGCCCCTGCGACTTGCCGATCCAGTTTTCCTGCATCAGCCGCACCTTGTCGGGCCATTTGTCGAGGGCTTGCAGCCCTTCGAGCAGCTCGTCGGCGAAGTCGGTGATCTTCAGGAACCACTGCGACAATTTCTTCTTCTCGACCAGCGCGCCCGAGCGCCAGCCGCGGCCGTCGATCACCTGCTCGTTGGCGAGCACCGTCATGTCGACCGGATCCCAGTTGACGTAGCTGTGCTTGCGCGTGACCAGCCCCGCGGCGAACAGGTCGAGGAACAGCGCCTGTTCCTGCCCGTAATAATCGGGCTCGCACGTCGCGAGTTCGCGGCTCCAGTCGATCGCGAGGCCGAGGCGTTTCAGCTGCGCGCGCATCGACGCGATATTGTCGCGCGTCCAGCCGCCCGGATGGACGCCCTTTTCCATTGCCGCATTTTCGGCCGGCATGCCGAAGGCGTCCCAGCCCATCGGGTGCAGCACATCGTGCCCGGTCATCCGCTTGAACCGCGCCAGCACGTCGCCCATCGCATAGTTGCGGACATGGCCCATGTGGATGCGCCCCGAGGGATAGGGAAACATCTCGAGGATATAGGCCTTGGGCCGTCCCTCTCCCTCAGCATCGGCCGAATCGCCGGTGGCGAAGCTGTTGGCGGCTTCCCACGCCGCCTGCCAGCGGGCGTCGGCGGCCAGAGCGCCAAAGCGCGGTTCGCGAGTCATTCTTCTGCTACCCCGTTGTCATTCTGCCGTCATTGCGACCCCGGTGAAAGCCGGGGGAAGCAATCCAGAGCGGGTTACGCTACCCTGGATTGCCGCGTCGCCCCGGATCAAGTCCGGGCCTCCTCGCAATGACGAGGCTTGCTTAACCTTCGAAGGCCGAGCGCCGCAGGTCGCGGGCGCGGGTGAGGATGATCTCCTCGAGCTTCTGCACCGTCGCCGCCTGCACCGGCGCATCGACCCAGGTGCCGTCCTGCGCGACCTGGCGCGAGGCGGCGACGCGCAGCGCGTCGGCGCGCAGGTCGCGGTCGAGGATCGACACGGTGACCTTCATCCGCTCGTTCGGATTGCCGGGGTTCGCATACCAGTCGGTGATGATCACCCCGCCCGACGAATCGGCCTGGAGCAGGGGCATGAACGACAGCGCGTCGAGCGACGCGCGCCACAAATAGCTGTTCACGCCGATCGTCGTGACCTGGCTGGCGGCAAGATCGGCGCGCGGCCGTTCCTTGCCCCCGCACGCCGAAAGGCCGAGCGCCGCGACGCCGAGAAGCGCGAGCGTGGCCGGACGGCGGCCGAAGGCGGCAAGGACGGAAAGCTTGGACATGCCGGAACACCTTATAGTTCGGGCGCGGACGGGCGCCGCGCTTGCTGAATTTCCAGCGTCTCTATCGCCGTTGCCGCGCGGCGGCAAGCGCGGCAATCGGCTTGTTCGCGCCATTCATCGGGGAGTCAGCTTGGCGGTGCACTGTGCTCATCGCGCAACAGGCCCGTTAAAATCAGGCGCTAAAGATTTGCTTTCTCGCGAATCACTGGAAAAGTCCGCCTGTCGGGCCTATTGAGGGTTGGTACTGGGGTTGGAGTCGCAGACAATGCCGCGCAGCAAGCGCCATTTCTGGAAAGCAGGGGTCGTCGTTCTGGCGGCCGTTCCACTTGCCCTGCCCCCCGCGATCGCCGCGATGAGCCGCGCCGACCGCATCCGCGAAACCTCGCTGTCCGACACGCTGCTGGGCCAGTTCACCCCCGCGTCGGGCGATCCGCGGCTGATCGCGCGCTATGCCAAGGTGTCGGCCGACGCGCGCCGCAGCTTCGTGTTCACGCCGACGCTGACCGGAGAGAATCGCCAGAACCGCGCGATCACCGTGGTGATCTCGCGCCCGCGACGATGCGTCGAGCGCGGGCATGACCGCCGCGCTGGCGCAGGGCCGCAAGGCCCCGGTCGCGATTACCCCCGTCGCCTATAATCTGGGCGCGTCGGTCGGCTTCGAGAAATTCGTGACCCCGGCGCTGCCGCGCGGGGTCGACCTGCGCAACCTGCCGGAGGCGAAGGCGCCCGAGCAGAATGAAAAGAAATCGCGCTTCGCGACCAGGATGCTCGCTCGCCCGAGCGATCCCGCCGGCGCCCCCGACCGCCTGACCGCGCCGGGCGACGACCAGTCGGTCGATGTCGTCAGCAGCTATCGCCTGACCAAGAATCTCGATGTCACCGCGGGCGTTCGCTACAAGAGCGAGGACAGCGTCCAGCCGCTGACCGATGCGCGCCGGGACAGCCAGGCGGTCTACGTCGGCACCGCCTTCCGCTTCTAAAGCTTCGCTCGGCGTTTCGCCGCTTTTTCCAGCCAATGATCGATCGCCGCCCAGCCAGGGGTGCTTCCGCTCGCCTTTGCGATGCGATGAAGCGTGCGCGCCCGTGCCGGGGTGAGCCCACCGAGAGCGACGGGCTGTGCACCGGCCAGGCGCGCGAGGCGCAGCCAGGCCGCGCGGCCGAGCGCAGGCGCACCGGGATGCGACCGCGTCGGATGGAGCGGCGAGACGAAGGCGAGGTCGGCACGGGCGCGGCGCGCGGCCCGTGCTTCCGCTGCATCATGGACGGGCATCGACACGATGAGGCCGAGACGATGCGCCTGTGCCGCCTGCGCCGCGTGCGACTGGCGCAGGTGGGCGCCGTCGGCCCCCCAGCGCCGCGCCAGCGCCGGTGGCCCGGCCAGCAGCAGCAGGTGCCCGGTTCGCGCGAGACGGCGGGCGAGGCGCCAGCGCTTACCCGGCGCCAGTGCGTCGTGGCGCAGCACGATCCCGCTCCCCGGCGGCAGGCTCGATATCGCCGCCAGCACCGCATCGCCGAGCCGTGCGTCGGTGAACAGCCAGATCTGCGGCAGGGGAGAGGGGTGGCGCGCGCGCATCGGCTTTCCTATAGGCGCGTCGCCGCCGCGCGCAACGCGCAGGGGCAAGCGAAGGAAGAGCGATGGAAGACGCAGCGCAGCGATTGGCCGGGGTCGAAGCGGGAATCGCCGCCGCGGCGGCGCGCGCGGGCCGCAAGCCGGGCGAGGTCCGGCTGATCGCGGTATCGAAGACGCACGACGCCGCCGCGATCCGCCCGCTGATCGCCGCCGGGCAGCGTCATTTCGGCGAGAATCGCGTCCAGGAGGCGGCGGGCAAATGGCCCGCGCTGCGCGCCGAGACGCCCGATATCGTGCTGCACCTGATCGGCCGAGCTGCAATCGAACAAGGCCGAGGAGGCGGTGGCGCTGTTCGACGCGATCCATTCGCTCGACCGGCCGTCGCTGGTGCAAGCACTCGCCGGGGCGTGCGCCAGGGCGGGCAGGCAACCGCAACTGTTCGTTCAGGTCAATATCGGCGACGAGGCGCAGAAGGGCGGCGTTGCGGTCGCCGGCCTGCCCGCGCTGCTGGCCGAGGCGGCGGACGCGGGCCTGCAGATCGACGGCCTGATGGCGATCCCCCCCGCCGATGTCGCGCCGACGCCCTATTTCGCGCTGCTCGACGAACTGGCGGAACGCCACGGCCTGCCGCTGCGCTCGATGGGGATGAGCGGCGATTATGAAACCGCGGTGATGCTGGGCGCGACGCATGTGCGGGTGGGCACGGCGCTGTTCGGGGCGCGGGGGTAGAGGCGCCGGGGCGGTGGTGGCGGGTTTCGGGCGGGAGCGGACGCAGGCTTATCGGCGGCACCGAAGGCGCAGTGCGCCGACGTGGGTGAGATTGATTTCGCACAAAGGCACAAAGGCACGAAGATGTCGTGCTTGCCGCGAAGCGGCTTTACCTCTTGGGCCTCGTCAAAGCATCGACGTCGATGAGGAGGCGGCCTTTCGGCCGCGAACGGCCCTCTTCGTGCCTTTGTGCCTTTGTGCGAAACAAAATATCCGCCCCATCAGCCTCGAACAACGCTTGCTGAGCGCGTCGCCAAACGTCCGCCTCCCACCCCGAACCGGCCCTTCCCCTATTGATACTCCACCATCACCGGAATCCGCCCGCGATAGTCGCCGTCGTCGAGCCCCGCGATCTGCAGCCGCCCGCCGAAGCGGAACCGCAACCGCCCGTCGGGGCCGAGCCGCGGCGCGGCGCCGAGGTCGGTGACGAGGCCCGAGACGCGCGCGCTGCGCCCGCGACCCGATTCGAGATCGACGCTCGTCGGCAGGATGACGCGGACCGCGGCGCCGGGTTCGCCGGTCACCGTGACGGTGCCGGTGACCGCGAAGCCGCCGAGATCGACAACGTCGCCGCGCAGGCGGCGGGCGCCCGACAGCGGGTCGAGTTCGACCTCTCCCCCCATGGCGCCGGCCGCGACGCGGCCCATGTCGAGCTGGGTTTCGACCTCGACGCGCAGCGGCGCTTCGGGCTTGCGGGCCGCAAGGCCGGTCGCGCCGCCGTCCGGCCCGCAGAGCAGGCATTGCGCCGCCGCGCCCGCGGGCGCCGCCAGCAACAGGGCGAAGGCAAGGAAGAGGCGCGGTCCCACGCCTTTGCGATAGGCCGGTCATGGTTAAGCCGCGGTAAATCCTCCATACCCTCCCCTTCAGGGGAGGGCAGCGAGACTTACGAACTTGTTCGTTAGTCGCAGCGGGTGGGGGCCAGCAGCCTTGCGCCTCCCGACAGGCCCCACCCCAACCCCTCCCCTGAAGGGGAGGGGCTTTTGATATCCGCTGGCTTGCTTCCCGCTTTTGATCCAAACAGCGCCATGCCCCCCGCTCCCTCCGCCCGGCTCAACGCGCTCGCCACCGCGGCGCCCGATCACGATATCCATCGCGCCTTCATCGACTGGGCGACGCCGCGGCTCGCCGACGAGCGGGTGCGCGCGATCTTCGCGCGCATGGCGGCGCGGTCGGGCATCGACCATCGCTGGTCGGTGCTGCCGCCCGCCGAAGGTGGCGGGTCGCCGGTGGCGCCGGGCGGTTTCTACGACGTGCCCGGATTGCCGCCGACCTCGGCGCGCATGGCGGCCTATGCCGATCATGCCCCCGCGCTGGCGTTGCGGGCGATCGCCAAGCTGGGCGATGCCTTCGACCCGGCGCGGGTGACGCATCTGGTGGTGGCGAGCTGCACCGGCTTCGTCGCGCCGGGGATCGACCAGATTGTCGCGAGAAGGCTGGGGCTGGCGGCGACGGTCGAGCGGGTGCTGATCGGCTTCATGGGCTGCTACGCCGGGGTCACCGCGCTGCGCAACGCGCGGCATATCGTGCGGTCGGAGCCCGATGCGGTGGTGCTGGTGGTGAGCGTCGAGCTGTCGACTTTGCACCTGCAGCTCGCCGACGCGCCCGAGCCTTTGCTTGCGATGCTCCAGTTCAGCGACGGCGCGGCGGCGGGAATCGTGTCGGGCGACGCCGGGGGACTCGAACTCGGCGAAGGGCGCAGCCTCGCGCTCGAGGACAGCGAAGCGCTGATCCGCTGGGACATCGGCGACACCGGATTCGCGATGCATTTGTCGGGCGAGGTGCCGGGGCGGCTGCGCGCGGCGCTCGGCGCACCGGGGGTGCAGGCGCAGCTTTTCGATGGCGATGCGCCGCCGCCGCTGCTCGCGGTCCACAGCCGGCGGGCGCTCGGTGCTCGACGCGGTCGAGGCGGCGCTGCACGTACCCCCCGGCGCGCTCGCCGACAGCCGCGCGGTGCTCGCGGCGTGGGGCAATATGTCGTCGGCGACGATCCTGTTCGTGCTCGCGCGGATGATCGAGCGGCAGGCGAAAGGCGAGGGGATCGCGATCGCCTTCGGCCCCGGCCTCGCCGCCGAAGCGATCCGCTTCACCGCGCCCGACCCGGCAAGATGAATCCCTTCACCAGCCTCGCCGCGCCGATCGAGGCCGAGGAGGAGATGGACGCGGCCGGGCTGGCGCCCGAACGCTATGCGAGGGTGCTCGCCGACCTGTCGCGGATCAACGCGCTGACGCTCGCGGCGCGGCCGACGCTCGGCTTTCTGGAGCGGGTGCGGGCGCGCGAGGTCGGCGGCCGGCCGTGGCGGATCCTCGACGTCGGCTTCGGCGCGGGCGACATGCTGGCGCGGGTCGCGCGCTGGGGCGCGGCGCGCGGGGTCGCGCTCGACCTCGCCGGGGTCGACCTCAACCCCAAGAGCGCGCCCGTCGCCGCGGCGCGGCTCGGCGGGCGGGCGCATCTGGTCACCGGCGATTATCGCGATCTGGCGGGCGAGGGGTGGGACATCATCCTGTCGAGCCTCGTCGCCCATCATATGACGCCCGGTCAGCGCACCGGATTTCTGCGCTTCATGGAGGCGGAGGCGGCGCGCGGGTGGCTGGTCAACGACCTCCACCGTCCGGCGCCTGCCCTTTGCGGGCTATCCGTTGCTCGCGGCGCTGGCCTTCGTCGATCCGATCGTGCGGCGCGACGGGCAGCTTTCGGTCGGGCGCGCCTTCCGCCGCGCCGAATGGGCGGCGATGCTGGGCGAAGCGCTGCCCGATGCCGCAGAGGGCTGCCGCATCTTCCGCAGCTTTCCCTATCGGCTGTGCGTCGAGCGGGTGCGGTGAACGACGCGATCGTCGTCGGCGCTGGACCGGCGGGAGCCGCGGCGGCGATCGGGCTGGCGCGCGCGGGCGCCAAGGTCCTGCTGATCGAGCGGAGCCGCGAGACGGGCGACGCGCTGTGCGGCGGATTTTTGAGCTGGCAGTCGCTGGCGCGGCTGAAGGCGCTGGGGATCGAAGCCGACGGGCTGGCCGGGCAGACGGTGCGCCGGGTGCGGTTGTTTGCGGGTTCGGCGCGCAGCGAGACGATGCTGCCCGCGGCGGCGATGGGGGTATCGCGGCATCGGCTCGATTCGGCGTTGCAGGCCGTCGCCGTGGCGGCCGGCGCGAGGCTGGAGCGCGGGGTCCAGGCCACCGGGATCGACGGCTATGCGGTTCAGACCCGCGACGGCGCGGCGCTGGCGGCGCCGTCGCTCTTCCTCGCGGCGGGCAAGCATGGCTTTCGCGGCTTTCCGCGCGAACCGGCCGCATGGCAGCGCGCCGACCCGGTGATGGGTCTCCGGCTGCGGATGCCGCCGCACGCCGCGCTCGACCGGCTGGTCGGCGATGCGGTCGAGCTCCATCTGTTCGAGCGCGGCTATGCCGGGCTGGTGCGGCAGGAGGACGGCAGCGCCAACCTGTGCCTCGCGGTCCACAAGTCGCGGCTCGACGGCCCGCCCGAAGCCTTGCTGCGCGCATTGGGCGGGGAGAACCCGCAGCTCGGCGAACGGCTGGCCTTCGCCGACTGGAGCGCCGCCATCGATGCGATCGGGCATGTCCCCTATGGCTGGCGGAGCGGCGTCACGACGCCGGGGCTGTTCCGGCTCGGCGACCAGGCGGGGGTGATCCCCAGCCTGGCGGGCGAGGGCATGGGCATCGCGCTCGCCAGCGCCGCGGCGGCGGTGGCGGCATGGCGGCACGGCGGGGCGAGATCGGCGCCCGATTATCAGGCCCGGCTGGCGGCGCGGATGGCGCGGCCCTTTGCGCTGGCGAACATGGTATGGCGGCTCGGCGAACGTCCGTGGACGGCGAGCATGGTCACGTCATGCGCCGCGGCCTTTCCCTGGCTCGTTCGCCTGACGTCGCGAGCCACCCGTCTCGGCTGAGTGGAAGATTCGCGCAGAGGACGCAGAGGGCGCAGAGATTTTTTGTTCACGCGGAGACGCGGAGAGATCGTTCTCGCCGCGAAGCGGCTCTCTCCTTGCAACCTTGCGTCCTTCGACGCCTTCGAGAAGGAATGGGGCCTATCGGCTCGAGAGTCCTTCTCCGCGCCTCCGCGTCTCCGCGTGAACCAAATCTTCTTTCTCTGCGCCCTCTGCGCGAGATCTTCCCATAGCCGGCGTTCGGTCCGAAACCCTTGCACCCTCCCCGCTCCGACCCGATATTGGCGGCAACGAAGGAGATCATCCGATGACCGATCCCGATACCAGCAAGTCCCTCGACCCCATGGCGCATTATGTGCTGCGCGAGGGCGGCACCGAGCGCGCCTTCACCGGCAAATATACCGACCATAAGGGCGACGGCGTCTATCGCTGCGCGGGCTGCGGCGAACCCCTGTTCGACAGCCGCACCAAGTTCGACAGCGGGTCGGGCTGGCCGAGCTATACCGCGCCCGCCACGGGCGGCGCGGTGACCGAGCTGACCGATACCAGCCACGGCATGATCCGCACCGAGGTGCGCTGCGCCCGATGCGAAGGCCATCTGGGACATGTCTTCCCCGACGGCCCCGGACCGACGGGCCTGCGCTATTGCATCAACAGCGCGGCGCTTGACTTCGCGGACCGCTCGCCGGATGACGCCAGGACCGGCGAGGGCTGACCGTCAGCCTTCGGGGCTGACGCGTACAGGGGCGCAGCGAGGGAGGAAACGGCTTTGCGCCGCGAGAGACAGCAGGCAGGAACATCCTCGAACAGCGCCGGAAAAAGCCGTTCGTCCCGCCGGAAATCGCCCGGCGGGGGCGAGCCGCCGCGCTGGCGCGTCTGGCTGCGGCGGCTGTTTCGCTGGGGCCTCGGCCTCGCGCTCGTCGGCGCGGTCGCGCTCGCGGTCGCGGTCGGCATCGCGGTGCAGCGTATCCCGAGTTTCGAGGAGCTGAAGAAATCGCCCGCGGGGCAGACGATCCGCGTCCACGCCGCCGACGGCACGGTGTTCCTGTCGCTCGGCCCCAATTACGGGCGCTGGCTGACGCTCAGGGAAACGCCGCAGGTGATGCAGGACGCGATGGTCGCGGTCGAGGACCGGCGTTTCCGCTATCACCCCGGCGTCGACCCCGTCGGCATGACGCGCGCCGCGATCGTCGCGGTGCAGAACCGCGGCACCGGCCGCCGCCTCCAGGGTGCCTCGACGATCACCCAGCAGCTGGCGCGCAACATCTTTCTCTCGAACAGCTACACCTGGTCGCGCAAGCTGCGCGAGATGATCCTGTCGATGGCGCTCGAATGGAAATTCTCGAAGGACGAGATCCTCGAGCTTTATTTGAACAAGGTCTATTTCGGCGGCGGCAGCTATGGCATCGACGCCGCGTCGCGGCGCTTCTTCGGGCATAGCGCGACCGACATGTCGCTGTCGGAGGCGGCGGTGGTCGCGGGGCTGGTCAAGGCGCCGTCGCGCTACTCGCCGACCGCCGACGCGCAGGCGGCGCTGGGCCGCGCCGGCGTGGTGCTGAACGTCATGGTCGATGCCGGGGTGATCACCCAGGCGCAGGCCGACGCCGCCAAGCCCGCCGACGTCCAGCTCGCGCAGGAAACGGGGCAGAACAGCGCGCGCTATTTCAGCGACTGGGCGCTGCCGCAGCTCGACATGCTGATCGACGAGGGCAGCGAGGCGATCGACGTCTATACGACGATCGACCTCAACATGCAGCGCGCGGCGACCGCGGCGATCCAGGCCAATGTGCCCGCCGGGGCGCAGGGGGCGCTGGTGGCGATCGACCGTGACGGCGCGGTGCGCGCGATGGTCGGCGGCACCGACTATGTCGCATCGAACTACAACCGCGCGACGCAGGCGACGCGCCAGCCGGGATCGGCGTGGAAGGTGTTCGTCTATATGGCCGCGCTCGAGGCGGGCTACCGCGTCGACAGCGAGGTGGTCGACGAGCCGATCACGATCCGCGGCTGGTCGCCCCGCAACTCGTCGGGGCGCTTCGCCGAGCGCGATGGACCTGCGCAGCGCCTTTGCCTATTCGGTGAACACCGTCGCCGCCAAGCTGGGCGACGAGGTCGGCACCGCGTCGGTCGCCAACGTGGCGCGGCGCTTCGGCATTTCGACCCCGATCAACACCCAGCCCGCGATGGTGCTGGGCAGTTCGGAGGTGCGGGTGATCGACATGACCGCCGCCTTCGCCGCGATCGCGCGCAAGGGGGTGTCGGCGGCGCCCTATGGCATCACCAAGGTGACGACCGCGGACGGGCGCCTGCTGTACCAGCGCCCGCCCGAACGCGGCACGGTGCTGGTCGACAGTTGGGTCGCGGCGGGGATCACCGACCTGATGCAGACCGCGGTCGCCACCGGCACCGGGCGCGCGGCGCAGATCGGCCGCCCGGTCGCGGGCAAGACGGGCACGACGTCGAGCAACAAGGACGGCTGGTTCCTGGGCTTTTCGAGCGGGCTGACGACGGGCGTGTGGATGGGCCGCGACGACGCGAAGCCGGTCGGCGGGCTGCAGGGCGGCCGCGCACCCGCCAAGGCCTTTGCCGATTTCATGCGCGTCGCGGTGGCGGGGCGCCCGGTCGAGGCGTTCGACACCGAGGTGAAGCTGCCCGATTGGCAGCTCGAGGAAGAGGATGACGCCTATTTCGGCGAGCCCGGCGAAGAGGGGCTGACCGACGAAAACGGCATGCCGATCGAACTGCCCTATGACAGCCGCCCGTGCGGCCGATCCCGAGGGCGTGCCGCCGCAGGATGCGCCCGACAACGGCCCGGTACTCGACCAGCGCTGGATCGACGAACAGACCGGCCGCTCCGAGCCGCCGCCCAGGGCCCCGCCCCCCGCGAACAAGGCGATGCCGCCCGCGGTGAAGAGTTCGACGGTGCGGGTCCCGCCGCAGGGTGGGCCGGGGCAGAATAACTAGACCCGACATCTATTAGAACGCCGTGCGTAAAATCTGATCTATCTTCCCGTTCGTGATGCAAATTTACCGCTCGCAGTTCTAGGTTGTGGTGACGATTTAATCATTTGAGCCACAGCATGATGCTGGCGAGTTTGACGAAGCCGAGGAAGTTGGCGGCGAGCTTGTCGTATCGGGTGGCGATGCGGCGCCATTGCTTGAGCTTGGCGAAGAAGCCCTCGATTCCCCAGCGCTGCTTGTAGGCGATGCGATCATAGCGGTGTTGGTATTTGCGGTGGCGGCGCGGCGGGATGACCGGCTCGCCGCCTTGCTGGTAGATGAGGTCGTGCAAGCTGTCGGCGTCGTAAGCGCGGTCGGCCAAGACCTTGCCGGCGGGGATGCCGCGGATCAGGTCGCAGGCGGGCGCCATGTCGTTCTGCTGGCCGGGACCGAGGATGAAGCGGATCGGCAAGCCCAGGGCATCGACTACGGCGTGGACTTTGGTGCCGAACCCGCCTCTGGAGCGGCCGAGAGCCTGGGCTTGAGCGCCCCCCTTTTTACCCGTGCCCCGGCCGCCTGGGCCTGGGCGCGGATCACGGTCGCATCGATCGCCAGCCACTCGATATCGGGGGCATCCGACACTGCCTCGAAAATGCGATCGATCACACCTTGCTCGACCCAGCGATAATAGCGGCGCTTGGCAGTCTGATACGGTCCGAACTTCTCGGGCAAGTCACGCCACCGCCCGCCCGAACGCGCCAGCCACAAAAGCGCATTCAGGAACAGGCGCCCGTCACTGCGCGGGCCGCGCTTGCCCTTGCGCCCACCCGGCACAAACTCCCGCAGCCGCTCCCATTGATCGTCCCGCAGAACCTCGCCTTCCACACCAGCGTCCAAAAGCCAGTGGTGAATCAGAAATGCGGATCGCTGTGAATCCCTAAAATGTCACCACAGCCTAGAGCGGCGTGCGTTAAATCTGCATCATTACCCAAACCCGTTCGTGCTGAGCTTGTCGAAGCACTGCCCTTCTCTTCGACGCTGATAGAAAGAACGACCCTTCGACAAGCTCAGGGCAAACGGTTCATATTTAACGCACGCTGCTCTAAATGCCGTCATTCCCGCGAAGCCGGAATCCAGCTTCTTGCCTCGTCCTACGGCGAGCACAAACGGCTGAATCCAAGACCCTTCGTGTTCTTTGCGCCTTTGCGCGATTCAAATTTATCTCACGCAAAGACGCAAAGAACGCGAAGAAGGAAAAAGCTGGATTCCCGCCTTCGCGGGAATGACGAGATGAGGCTCGCTAACCGAAGCGGTACCGGTGCAGCCCGCGCCCCTCGCGGCGCAGCCACGCCCTCGCGGCGGCGACATCGCCGTCGTGCAGCTCATCGACGAGCGCATGAAAGGCGCGGCCATGGTCCATGTGCCTGAGGTGCGCGACCTCGTGCGCGACCGTCGCGCGGCGGACATGGTCGGGCGCCATCACCAGCCGCCAGCTGTAGCGCAGGTCGCCGGTGGCGGTGCAACTGCCCCAGCGGCTGCGCGGGTCGCCGACCCCGACGCGCCCGGCCTTCAGGCCCGCGCGCGCCGCGATGTCGCGGCTTTCCGCGGTCACCAGATCGAGCGCCTGCGCCTTCAGCCAGCGTTCGACGCGGCGGCCGACGCCGTCGGCAGGGCCGCCGAGGTGCATGGTGTCGCCGTCGAGGCGGACCGCGCGCGGCAGCGCGGGGTTCCATTCGATGCGCCGGTCGATCCCGAACAGCGGCACCAGCGCGCCGGGTCCGATCTCGACCGGCACCACCGCCTTGCCGACCTGCTCGGTCAGCCAGTCCTGCTGCTCGCTGGCCCAGCGCAATGCCTTGGCCGCGCTGCCCCGCTGCGGCAGGGTGAGGCGAAGCTCGGCGCGCGCGGCGTCGAAGACGAGGCGATAGCGGCGCGAGCGCGCGTGATGGACGAGGCGCACCGGCCAGGCTTCGCCATCGACCAGAATCCGCGGCATGTCGCTCGCCAAAGGCGCCGCGCGATCAAACAATGCGTTCGACAAGATGGTTTTCCAGCGGCCCGGCGACATCCTCGCTGACCGTCCAGCCGACGATCGACTGACCGGCGCGGTGGACGGCATCGCGGTCGCCCGAGATCAGATAATGCCATTCGGGCAGCGGCCGGTCCTCGGCGCGCAGGCGATAGGCACAGCTCTGCGGCAGCCATTCGATATCGGCGACCTTGGCTTTCGTCAGCGTCAGGCAGTCGGGAACGTGACGGCGGCGGTGCTTGTAATCGCCGCAGCGCGCGGTCGCGAGGTCGAGCAGGCGGCACGCGACATTGGTCGGATAGATGCGGCCCGTATCCTCGTCCTCGATCTTGTGCAGGCAGCATTTGCCGCAGCCGTCGCACAGCGCCTCCCACTCGCCGGCGTCGAGGGTGGCGAGCGGGGCTTCCCAGAAAGGACTGACGGCGCTCACTTCACCCATTTCGCAAGGTCGGCGGCGACCTTGCCGGGCGCGCCCTCGTCGGGATCGGTCGTGGGATCGTCGAGCGGCAGCGGCGCGATCGGCTCACCCTTCGGCCCCATCAGAAAGGCGATCTGGGTGTGGCCGACCAGATAGCGGTCGGGCGCCGACCCTTCGACCTTGCGGAAACTGACGGCATAGCTGCGCGCGACCTCGGTGATCCGGTCGAGCGGGCCGGTCAGGCCGATCAGGCGCGGATGATAGCGCGACACAAAGGGCTTGAGCGCCGCCGGCGTGTCGCGTTCGGGATCGACGGTGATGAAGATCGGCACCACTTTGGCGCCGCGCGCGGGGTCGGCCTTTTCGAACGCGGCGAGGCCGCGCATCAGTTTCTGGACATCGACCGGGCAGATGTCGGGGCAGAAGCTGTAGCCGAAATAGACGATCCGGTATCGGCCGGCGAAGTCGGTGTCCTTGACCGTTTTGCCGTCCTGGTCGGTGAGGGCGAAGGGGCCGCCGATGCGGGCGCCCTTCAGCGGCGGTTCGGCGGCGGCTGGCGCCGGTTGGTCCGCGGGCGCGCCGCAGCCGGCCAGCGCCGCGGCACCGAGCAGGAGGAGGCTTGCGCGGGCAAGCTTTTGTCCGGTATTTGCGATATTCATCATCGGGCCAGCCTTGCTGGGCTAGGCGCCGAAAATCAACCTTTGTCGTCGCCGCGCCGCACGGCGGCCATATCCGCAGGGTCCATGACAATGTTTCGTCGCGCCGCTTTCCGTCTCGCCTCGCTGTCGCTGGCGACCGCCGTCGTCGCGCTGGCCGCCGTGCCCGCCGCCCACGCGCAGTTCCGCGGCGGCTATGCCTTTCTGCAGGCGGTCGAGAGCCGCGACGGCACCAAGGCGACCGACGCGCTGAAGGACGACGCGACGCTGATCAACACGCGCCATCCCGACACCGGCGAAACCGCGCTGATCATCGTCACCAAGCGCCGCGATGCCGTGTGGGTGCGCTTCATGCTCGACAAGGGCGCCGACCCGTCGATCGGCGACAGGCAGGGCACCACGCCGCTGATGCACGCCGCCCTCTTGAACTTCGCCGACGCCGCCGACGAATTGCTGAAGAAAAAGGCGCCGGTCGACCAGGCGAACCGGCGCGGCGAAACCGCGCTGATCCTGGCGGTGCAGGCGAAGAACAGCGCGATGGTGCGGCTGCTGGTGCGCAATGGCGCCAATCCCGACAAGGCCGACCATGTCGCGGGCATGTCGGCGCGCGACTATGCGACGCGCGACGACCGCAGCGGGCAGCTGCTGGCGCTGCTCGACGCCAAACCCGACACGCCGCTCCGCGACAGCAGCGCCGTTTTCGGACCGAAATGACCGAATATCGGCATGGAATGTGATATTGATATTGACAATCACATCATGATGTGATTTTTGGACGCATGTCCACGCAACTCATCGAGCGCATCCGCGCCATCGTCGATGACGGCGCCATGTCCCGCTCGGGGCTCGCGCGCGCCGCCGGTCTCCACGCCAACAGCCTGCGCGACCTCGAATCGCCGGGCTGGAACCCCACCGCCGACACGCTGCGCAAGCTCGAGAACTGGCTCGCGCACGGCAGCGACCTGTCGCCGATGGCGACCCCCGAGGAGATCATCGCCGAGGCGCGCAACGGCCGCATGTTCATCCTCGTCGACGACGAGGACCGCGAGAATGAGGGCGACCTCGTCATCCCGGCGCAGATGGCGACCCCCGATGCGGTCAATTTCATGGCGACCCACGGCCGCGGGCTGATCTGCCTGACGCTGACCAAGGCGCGGGTCGAGCAACTGGGGCTCGAACTGATGAGCCGCCAGAACGGGACGCGGCACGAAACCGCCTTCACCACCTCGATCGAGGCGCGCGAGGGGGTCACCACCGGCATCTCCGCCGCCGACCGCGCGCGCACCGTGTCGGTCGCGATCGACGCGTCGAAGGGCCGCGACGACATCGTCACCCCCGGCCATGTCTTTCCGCTGATCGCGCGCGACGGCGGCGTGCTGGTGCGCGCCGGCCATACCGAGGCGTCGGTCGACATCGCCCGGCTCGCCGGGCTCAACCCGTCGGGGGTGATCTGCGAGATCATGAACGACGACGGGTCGATGGCCCGACTCGACGACCTGATCCCCTTCGCGCGGCGCCACGGGCTCAAGATCGGCACGATCGCCGACCTGATCGCCTATCGCCACCGCAACGACCGGCTGGTCGAATGCGTGTCCGACGAGCCGTTCGAATCGGATTATGGCGGCGACTGGCGGCTCAAATCCTATCGCAACAGGATCGACGGCAGCGTCAATCTGGTGCTGCAGAAGGGCGCGATCGATCCCGGCGGCGTCACGCTGGTGCGCATGCACCCCGTGTCGATCTTCGACGACATCATGGGCTAGCCGGGGCCGAAGAAGCGCCGCCTGCAGCGGTCGATGGACGCGATCGGCGAGGCGGGTGCAGGCGTCATCGTCATGCTGATGCGGCCGCTGCCGGGATCGGCGGCGGCCGAGGAAATCCCGCCGCCGTCGGGGGGCATGGACCTGCGCACCTATGGCATCGGTGCGCAGATTCTCGCCGACCTCGGCGTCCACGCGATGGAATTGCTGACGCCGTCGCACAACAATCTCGTCGGGCTGGAGGGCTATGGCCTGTCGGTCGTCGGCGAACGCTCGATTCCCGGAGAAGCCTGACCGCGCGGTGACCCAGTCGCTCGGCATCGGCTTTGCGATCGTCGCCGCGCTGACCACCGCCTCCTCTCATGCCCTGCTCAAGGCGGGCGAGGATCAGGCGGCGGTGCGCGCGCTGTGCGGTGCGACATGGGCGGCGGTCGCCGCCGTTCCACTGGCGATCTTGGGCCCGCCCGCGCCGGCGATGTTGCCGTGGCTCGCCGGCGCGGTGATCCTGCATAGCGTGTATTCGATGCTGTTGACGCGTTCCTACACGCTGAACGACTTTTCGGTCGCCTTTCCGATTGCGAGGGGCACCGCGCCGGTCATCGCGACGGCGGCCGGCGTGCTGCTGTTCGGCGAGATTCCCGGTTTGGGTGCGATGGCAGGCGTGATCGCGATCAGCGCGGGCATCGTGTCGCTGTCGGCGGGCGGGGGCATCGGCCGCGCCGGGCTGATCGCCGCGCTGGGGGCGGGCGTCCTGACGGCCGCCTACACAGTCGTCGACGCAGGCGGGATGCGCGTCAGCAATGGCGTCCTGCCCTTTCTATGCTGGTTCTTCTTCGCGACCGGGCTGGCGCTGATGATCCAGGCCCGGCTGTCCGCGGGACCGGACGCGGGCGCGCGCATGCGGCGCAATCTGCGGCCGGGCGTGGCGGCGGGCCTTCTCGCCATCGTCAGTTTCGGATCGACCCTCGTCGCCTTGCGCTACGCGCCTGTCGCCACCGTCAGCGCGCTTCGGGAAACCTGTATCCTTGTCAGCATCCTGATCGCGTGGGCCGGGTTGAAGGAGCGTGTCACGCTCCACAGCCTCACCGCCGCCATTGTGATTGCCACGGGCACTTTGCTTTTGCTGCTTTCGCATCTTTCCCCGTCCGCCTAAGGAGACCGCCATGGCCCATATCCTGATCGTCGAAGCCCGTTTCTATTCCCATCTCAACGACATGCTGCTCGACGGCGCGCGCGGCGCGCTCGACGCGGCGGGGCACAGCCACGACACGGTGACGGTGCCCGGCGCGCTCGAGGTTCCGGCGGCGATCTCGCTCGCCGCCGACAGCGGACGTTACGACGCGTTTGTCGCGCTCGGCGTGGTGATCCGCGGCGAAACCTATCATTTCGAGGTGGTGTCGAACGAGAGCGCGCGCGGCATCATGGCGCTGACGCTCGACGGGCTCGCGATCGGCAACGGCATATTGACCGTCGAAAATGAGGAACAGGCGCTTGCGCGCGCCGACAAGACGCGCAAGGATAAGGGCGGCGAGGCGGCGAAGGCCGCAATCGCCATGCTGGCCCTGAAGGAACAATTCGGCATTGGTTGATCGCCCGCCCCCCAGCCGATACTCCGTCGTCGAACGCGGCGGGCGGCTGGTGGTGATCGACCGGACGACCGGCCAGACCCCGCCGACCGCCGCCGAGCGCATGGACGTGCACGACCGCGCGATGGGGGTCGAACCGATCCGCCCCGCGCGCACCAGCGCCGACCCCGACCTCTCCGCCGCCGCGCGCGCCGAATCGGGGCTGAGCGCCCGGCTAGGCCCCGAAGCAACAGGCCCCGAAATCCGCGCCCGCCAGCCCCGCGCCCGCCAGCGCGCGTGGGGCGGCAAAGGCCGCCGACGCGCGGAACCGCCCATGGAAACAGGCCGCGGCCGAGCGCCCGGCGCCCAAGGCCGCCCCCGCCCCCGCGCGCATCCCCGACCGCCCGGCCCCGGCCGCGTCCGGCCGCAAGACGATCGTCACCGGAAAATGGTGGGACGCCAAGGGCCCGCGCACGATCGAGCTCGGCGCCAAGGGTCAGCAGGTGCTGAGCGGCGGCTTCGTCACGCTGTTTTTCGTGATGCTGATCGCGGCGGTCGTCGCGCTGATCATCCAGCCGATCATCCTGTTCGTCGCCGCCTTCCTGCTGTTCCGCTTCGGCGGCGGCGTCATCGGCCCGATCGGCGCGGGGATCGTCGACAAGGCGCTGGCCGAGCGGAATTAGAGTGGCGTGCGTTTAATCCGCAACGCCCCTTGCCCGTTCGTGTCGAGCGAAGTCGAGACACCCTTCGAGCCGGCGCGAGGCTGAGGGGCATCTCGACTTCGCTCGATGCGAACGGGACGGTGGGTCGGATTTAAGGCTCGATGCTCTAGCCGCTCAAGGCAGACACATCGTCCCTGCGACCCCGGCGAAAGCCGGGGTCGCAGGGACGAAGCCTTTTACGCCACCTGCAACGCCGGATAGTCGATATAGCCCTCTGGCCCCGGCGCGTACCAGGTCTGCGGATCGTCGGCGGCCCAGGCCGCGCCGGTGCGGATGCGTTCGACCAGGTCGGGGTTGCCGATGAAGGGGCGGCCGAAGGCGATCGCGTCGGCGCCGCCGCTGGCGAGCGCCGCCTCGGCCTTCGCGACGTCATAATCGCTGTTGAGGATCAGCGGCCCCTGAACAGCCGGCGAATAGCCGGCGACTGCTTGGGCACGTCGGTTTTCCCGAAGGTGCCGTCGGGTCCGGGCTCGCGCAGTTCGAGGAAGGCGATGCCGAGAGCATCGAGCGCCGCGGCGGCGGCGGGGAACAGCTTGTCCGGCGCGCTGTCGTCGACGCCCTGGGTGGCGCCGTTGGGCGACAGGCGCACCGCGACGCGGTCCTTGCCCCACACGCCGATCAGCGCCTCGGTGACTTCGCGCAGCAGGCGGATGCGGTTGTCGATCGAGCCGCCATAATCATCGTCGCGCAGGTTCGAATTGTCGCGCAGGAACTGGTCGATCAGATAACCGTTGGCGCCGTGGAGCTGGACGCCGTCGAAGCCCGCGCGCTTCGCATTTTCGGCCGCCTTCGCATAATCGGCGATCACGCGCGGAATCTCGTTCAGCTCGAGCGGGCGCGCGGTTTCGAGGTCGAGGCGGCCGACCGGGGTGTGCGCGCGGCCCTCGCCCTTCGTCGCCGAGGCCGAGACCGGCGGCTTGCCGTCGTTGAACACCGAATGGACGAGGCGGCCCATGTGCCACAGCTGCGCGACGATGCGCCCGCCCGCTTCATGCACGGCTTCGGTCACCGGCTTCCAGCCCTCGACCTGCGCGTCGGTCCAGAGGCCCGGCGCCGACGGCCAGCCGAGGCCTTCCTGCGAAATGCCGGTGGCTTCCGAAATGATCAGCCCGGCGGAAGCGCGCTGGCGATAATATTCGCGCGCCAGCTCGTTCGGCACGAAGCCCGGCCCGGCGCGGCCGCGCGTGAGCGGCGCCATGATGATACGGTTCGGCGCCGCGATGGCGCCCAGCTGGATCGGATCGAGAAGCGATGCGGACATTCGGGTCTCCTTGGCATCTTTTTGAGCGACGCCCCCGGGGCCGCCGCTATGGGCACCGAAGCTATGGACAGCGATGCCCCGGCGCAAGCATGGGTAGCAAAAGAAAATCTAACGACGAGGCAAGGGTGAACGAGGCAGGCACAGCAGAGACGCCGGGACGCTGGGCCTTTGCCGCGCTGCTCGGCGGCAATGTCGCGCTGTCGATCGGCGCGATGCTGGTGCGGCTGGCCGATACCGGCCCGACCGCCTCCGGCTTCTGGCGCATGACGCTGGCGGCGCCCGTCCTGCTCGCCTTCGCCTGGCGCGAGACCGGCGGGCGAATGCCGCCGCGTCCCGCGGTGCTGGTCGCCGCCGCCGCGGGCATCTTCTTCGCCCTCGACCTCGCCGCCTGGCACATCGGCATCCTCCAGACCAAGGTCGCCAATGCGACTTTGTTCGGCAATTGCGCCAGCCTGCTGCTCGTCATCTGGAGCATCTTCCTGACCCGCACCCTGCCCCGCGGGTGGCAGGCGGCCGCGATCCTGCTCGCCTTCGCGGGGTCGGCGCTGCTGATGGGGCAAAGCTACGAACTCTCGCCCGACTATCTGGTCGGCGACCTGCTCAGCCTGCTCGCCGGGGTGCTCTACACCGGCTACGTCATCCTGATGCAGCGGGTGCGCGGCACGATCGGTTCCTGGTCGGCGCTCGCCATCGCCTCGCTGGTCTGTCCGCCGATCCTCCTCGCGGTCGCCTTCGCGCTCGGCGAGGTCATCCTCCCGCACGACTGGACCCCGCTGCTGCTGCTCGCGCTGACCAGCCAGATCGTCGGCCAGGGGCTGATGATCTGGTCGCTGCCGCGCTTCAGCCCGCTCGTCATCGGGCTGACTTTGCTCGTCCAGCCGGCGATCGCCGCGCTCGCGGGCTGGATCATGTTCGGCGAGCTGCTCGGCCCGGTCGACCTGCTCGGCGGCGCGATGGTCGGCGCGGCGCTGGCGCTGATCCGGTTGCCCAGCCGCCGCGAACGGCCTATCTGACGCCCATGGCCCCCATGTCTTCCGACGCCCTGCCCGCCGATCCCACGCTCGAAGAGATTCGCGCCGCGCTCGCGCCGCTGATCGCGCAAAATGCCGCCTTCGACGGCTTCGGCGACGCCGCCCTCGTCGATGCCGCGGCGCGCGGCGGGGTCGATGCCGATGTCGCGCGGCTCGCCTTTCCCGGCGGCGGGCGCGACATGGTCGATGCCTGGTTCGCCGGCATCGACGCGGCCATGGCGGCGAAATGGCCCGCCGAAAAACTCGCCACGCTCAAGATTCGCGATCGGATCACGGCGCTGGTCGAGGCGCGCATCGACCTGATCGCGCCGAACCGCGAGGCGCTGCGCCGCGCGCTGGCGCTGCTCGCGCTGCCGACGAACGTGCCGTTCGCGGCCCGGCTCGGCTGGCGCGCCGCCGACCTGATGTGGCGGCTCGCGGGGGATACGGCGACCGACTATAATCACTACAGCAAGCGCGCGATCCTCGCCGGCGTCTATGCCGCGACGATGGCGGTGTATCTGAACGACGAGAGCGGGGATCATGCCGACACCAGCGCCTTCCTCGCGCGGCGGATCGGCGAGGTGATGCGCTTCGAGGGCTGGAAGCACCGCCGCGCCGCCACCCGCACCGAACGCCCCAGCGTCGCGCGCTTCGTCGGCCAGCTGCGCTACCCGGGACGCTGAGCGGGCTTGGCACCGGGCCATCTTCGCTGGCATATCCGCCGACCTTCTGTTAGCCTTGTTCACTTTCTGTTCGAATCGGGGCTCCGCCATATGCCGAATCTTGAACCGGTGCGTCTGCAGGAGGATGAAACGACGGGCGACCGCTTCCTCGTCTATGGCGACGGCACGGGCCTTCACGTCGAACTCAGCTATGACGGCGACCAGCTCTGGATGACGCAGGCGCAGATTGCCGAGCTTTTTGGGCGCGATGTGTCCGTGATATCGCGCCATATCGCGAGCATATTGGAAGAAGGCGAACTCGACGAGGCGACTTCTTTGCAAAAAATGCAAAAAAGTCTCGGCAGGCCCACCACCCTCTACAACCTCGATATGGTCATCTCGGTCGGCTACCGGGTCTCGTCCAAGCAAGCCACGCTGTTCCGTAAATGGGCGACCGAAAAGCTGGTGCAATTCGCGACCAAGGGCTTCGTTATTGATGCGGTGCGGCTGAAAAATCCCGACAACCGCGACCGCATCGCCGAACTCAAGGAGATCGTCCGCGACATTCGGTCCGACGAGGCGAATGTCTATCGCGAGCTTCGCTCGATCTGCGCCATGTGCCAGGATTATGACGGCGCATCGCCGACCTGGCGGGATTTCTACAGGAACACGCAGGCGAAGCTGATCTACGCCGTCTGCTCGAACACGCCCGCCGAAGTGCTGCGCCTTCGCGCCGACGCGGAACAACCCAATATGGGCCTGCAAAGCTGGCCGAACGAGAATATCCGCAAGGCCGATGCCGGCGACATCGAAAAACTATCTGGCGGAGCGGGAAATCAGGGAATTGAACCGGCTCACGACCATTTTGCTCGATATCTTCGAGGACCAGATGGACATCGGACGCCTGACCCTGATGAGCGATGCGGCAACGCTTTTGGATGCGCAATTATCCAATCTGGGCCGCGCCGTGCTGCGTTCCGGCGGAAGCGTGTCGATGGCCGAAGCAATACAACATGTCGAACGCGAATATGCGACGTTCAAGGCAGCGCAGAAGCGACTGCGTCACGAGCGCGCGGATCGCGACATCGCCGAGATCAAGGCGGCGCAAAAGAAGCTGGGCAAGCGCCGCGACTGAATCGCCGAAACTCCTGACCGATAAAGGACTGGCGCCGCGCGAGCGATATTGATAATCGCTCGCAAATGACTGGCTTGCTCGAAACTTCGCTCGACAGGGCGCCGCTGGGGGTCGCGGTGCGGATCGCGCGGATCGACTGGACCGCGATGTCCGACGACGAGGGCCGGCGCCTGCGCGAATTCGGGCTGATGGAGGGGTGCGAAGTCACCCCGCGCCATCGCGGCAGCATCTTCTCGCGCGACCCACTCGCGCTGACGGTCGGGCGCATGAAGGTCATCATCCGCGCGCGGCAGGCCGCGGCGATCGCCGTCGAAGCCGTTGCAGACGGGACGGGCGCGGCATGACCGGTCCCATCCCCTCGATCGCGCTGGTCGGCAATCCCAATGCCGGCAAGTCGAGCCTGTTCAACGCGCTGACCGGCGCGCGGCAGAAGATCGCCAACTATCCCGGCGTCACCGTCGAGCGCAAGGCGGGGCACGCCAGCTTCGCCGACGGCCGCCCGCTGTCGCTGATCGACCTGCCCGGCACCTACAGCCTGACCCCCGCGAGCCTCGACGAGGCGGTGACGCGCGACGTCGTTCTCGGCCGCCAGGCGGGCGAGAAGCGCCCCGACGCGCTGATCGTCGTCGTCGATGCCGCCAATCTCGACAATCATCTCTGCTTCGCGCTCGAACTGCTGGCGCTCGGCCTGCCGACGGTGGTCGCGCTCAACATGCTCGACCTCGCGGAGCGCGACGGGCTGACGCTCGATCCCGAACGGCTGTCGCGCGAGCTCGGCGTGCCGGTGGTCCCGACCGTCGCGGTGCGCAAGCGCGGGCTGGCCGAACTGCTCGAAGCGATCGACGGCGCGATTCGCTCGCACCGGCCGCGCGAAGCCGTCGCGCCGCCGCAGAACGACGCCGCGCTGCACCAGCGCGCGCGCGCGATCGCGCGCGCCGCGACGGTCGACGAAACCCCGGTGCGCCGCTGGACGCAGCGCGTCGACCAGGTCGTGCTCCACCCGGTCGGCGGCCTGATCCTGCTCGTCGTGCTGATGTTCGTGATGTTCCAGGCGGTCTTTTCCTGGGCGACGCCCTTTGCCGACGGGCTCGAAGCCGCGGTCGGCGCGGTCCAGAGCTGGGTGGTCGAGACCGTTCCCGCAAACTTCTTCCGCGACCTCGTCGTCGAGGGGCTGCTCGCGGGCGTCGGCGCGGTCGTCGTCTTCCTGCCGCAGATCCTGATCCTCTTCCTCTTCATCCTGCTGCTCGAGGCGTCGGGCTATATGGCGCGCGCCGCCTTCCTGATGGACGGGCTGATGGGCAAGGTCGGGCTGTCGGGGCGCGGCTTCATCCCGCTGCTCTCCAGCTTCGCCTGCGCGGTGCCCGGCATCATGGCGACGCGCGCGATCCCCGACGAAAAGGACCGGCTGACGACGATCCTGATCGCGCCGCTGATGACCTGTTCGGCGCGCATGCCGGTCTATACGCTGATCATCGGCGCCTTCATCCCGGCGCGAAACGTCGGCGGCACGCCGATCGGGCTGCAGGGCCTCGTCCTGTTCGGGCTGTTCCTCAGCGGCATCGTCGGCGCGCTGGCCGTCGCGCTCGTGCTGCGCCGGTCGGTGACCAAAGGCAATGCCGCCGGCTTCATGATGGAAATGCCGCGTTATCAATGGCCGCGTGCCGCCGACATCGCCATCGCGCTGTGGCAGCGCGCGTGGATCTTCCTGCGCCGCGCGGGCACGATCATCGCCGCGACCACGGTCATCCTGTGGCTGCTGCTGAGCTTTCCCAAGGTGCCCGGGGACAGCGCGCTCAGCCAGGTCGAATATAGCGTCGGCGGCCGCATCGCGAGCGGGCTCGAGGTCCTTGTCGCGCCGATCGGTTTCAACCACGACATCGCGGTCGCGCTGATCCCGGCGATGGCGGCGCGCGAGGTCGCGGTGTCGGCGATGGCCACCGCCAACGCGATCGACGCGGGCGACGACGAGGAGAAGATGTCCGAACAGCTCGGCTCCGCGCTGCAGGGCAAATGGAGCCTCGCCACCGCGCTCGCCTTCCTCGCCTGGTTCGTGTTCGCGCCGCAGTGCATCTCGACGATCGCGATCACGCGGCGCGAGACCAACGGGTGGAAATGGCCCATGTTCATGGTTGGCTATTTGTTCCTGCTCGCCTATGCCGCTGCTGGTATCACTTACTGGACGGCCGTCGCCTTCGGACTCGGCTGATCCTCCCAACTTTCAAGCGGAGCGGCGGATGGCTGGCAGCGTCAACAAGGTAATTCTCATCGGCAATCTGGGCGCGGACCCGGAGATCAAGTCGTTCCAGAACGGCGGCAAGATCGCCAATATCCGCATCGCGACCTCCGAGAACTGGAAGGACCGCATGACCGGCGAGCGTAAGGAGCGCACCGAATGGCATAATGTCGTGATCAACGGCGAAGGGCTGGTCGGCGTGGTCGAGCGTTATCTGAAAAAGGGATCGAAGGTTTATATCGAAGGCTCGCTGCGCACCCGCAAGTGGCAGGACCGCGACGGCAACGACCGCTACACGACCGAGGTGGTGATCGCGGGGCTCGGCGGCAACCTCACCATGCTCGACGGCGCGCCCGGCGGCGGCGGCGGATCGCGCGGCGGCGGCGGCGGCGACTGGGACAATGGCGGCGGCAGCGGCGGCGGCTGGAACCAGGGCGGCGGTTCGCCGGGCGGCGGCTCGGGTGGCGGCTTTGGCGGCGGCACGGGCGGCGGCGGACGCCCGCCGTTCGACGACGATCTCGACGACGACGTTCCCTTCTGAGGCATTCCACCCCGCATCCGTTCGTGCTGAGCTTGTCGAAGCACCGTCCTTCCCTGTTGCGGCGACCGAAAGGAAAAACGGTCCTTCGACAAGCTCAGGACAAACGGCTTAGAGGGATGAGCGAAACCCCATGGCGCGTACCGACCTTGACCGAGCCGTGATCGCCGCCGACGTCGCGCGCGGCGTGTGCCGGCTGTTCGCGCAAGCCGGGCTGGTCGCGATTCCCGAGGTGCCCTTGCCCAACGGGCGGCGCACCGACCTGACCGCGATCGACGCCAGGGGGCAGATCACCATCGTCGAGATCAAGGTCAGCCGCGCCGACCTGCACGGCGACGGCAAATGGCCCGATTACTGCGACTGGTGCGACCGTTTCTATTGGGCGCTCGCGGCGGGACTCGACCCCGCGATCCTCGAAACCGAACCCTATCGTCCCGAGACGTCGGGGCTGATCGTCGCCGACCGCTATGGCGCGGCGGTGGTGCGCGAGGCGGCGAGCTGCCACCTCGCCCCCGCGCGGCGCAAGGCCGAACTGCTGCGGATCGGGCGGCTGGCGATGCGGCGGTCGATGATCGCCAGCGACCCCGAACTGGCGATGGGGTGGAACGAAGGTTAGAGCGGCTCGGTGCGCTCGTAGTGGAGGCTCCAGACGAGCCCCGCCGCCGAAAGCCCGGCCCAGAGGATCGCCCCGACGAGCAGGTCGGCGCCGAGAGCGAGGGGCAGGAGGACCAGCACCAGCCCGAGGGCAAAGCTGGCAAGCGCCCAGCGCAGATGCGTTTTCAGCGGCCGCCGCGTCTGCCGCTCGACATATTGGAACATCAGGCCGACCAGCACGAAAAGCGCGGCCGACACCAGGATGAACCGATCGAGCCCGTGGGTCGCCACGCGCGCGGCGATCAGCACCGCCGCCAGCGCCAAGGCGCCCCAGCGAAGCCAGAGCAGGAGCCTCGAACTCTCCGTCATCCGCGCGCCTGCATCCGCGCCAGATAGCGCGCGAGGATGTCGATTTCGAGGTTCACCGGGCGCCCAGCCGCCGCCTCGTCAAGCGTTGTCATCGCGCGGGTGTGCGGGATGATGTTGAGCGTGAAATGCGCGGCTCCGTCCGCCTGGTCGGTCACCTCGTTGACGGTCAGCGAGACGCCCTCGACGGTGATCGAGCCCTTGGCGGCGATATGCGGCGCAAGGCTGGCGGGCGCCGACACGACGAGGCCCCAGCTGTCGCCGACCGGGGTGACCGAGACGATCGTTCCTACCGCATCGACATGGCCGGTGACGATATGGCCGCCGAGCTCGTCGCCGACCTTGAGCGCGCGTTCGAGGTTGAGGCGGCGCCCGACGTCCCACATGCCGCCCGCCGTGCGCGCGACGGTTTCGGCGCTGGCGTCGATCGCGAACCAGTCGCCGTCCGCGTCCCGGCCCTTGTCGACGACGGTCAGGCAGGCGCCCGAACAGGCGATCGAGGCGCCGAGGTCGATCGTGTCGGTGTCGTAACTCGTGCCGATGACCAGCCGCGTGTCGCCGCGATCCTCGCGCGCGCGCACGGTGCCGATGTCGGTGATGATGCCGGTGAACATGGGGTCTAAGGTCCTTCTCTGACCCGCTCGTAGACGTCGAGCCGGTCGCTGCCAAGCAGGCGGCTGTCGGCGAGGCGCCAGCGCCCGTGCGCGGCGGCCAGGTCGGCGAGGCCGATATCGCCGAGCGCGGGTCGTACGGCGCCGATCAGGATCGGCGCGCGATAGAGCAGCAGCCGGTCGACGCGGTCGGCGGCGAGAAAGGCCGACGCCGCGCCGGCGCCGCCCTCGACGAGCAGCGAATCGACGCCCTCGACCGCTTCGGGCGCGGCGGCGGCGGTCCAGCCGGCGGGCGCCGCGCCGCGCGTGAGCAGATATTTGCGGGGGCTGCGATCTTCGAGGCCGGGCAGCCGCACGTCGAGCTGCGGCGCGTCGGCGTCGAAAGTGCCGCGCCCGACGAGGATCGCCTGATGCCGCGCGCGTTCGAGATGGCCGTGCGCGCGCGCGCGCGGACCGGTAATCCAGCGGCTCGACCCGTCGGCGCGCGCGATACAGCCATCGAGCGAGGTCGCCAGCTTGAGCGTGACGAACGGACGGCCCGACGCCCGCCGCGTCCACCATGGCGCCATCGCGCGCCGCGCCTCGGCCGAGCAGGACATTGAACAGGACGTCGATCCCCGCGCCGCGCAGCCGGGCGATGCCCTGGCCATTGGTGCGCGGATCGGGGTCCTCCGCGGCGACGACGACCCGCGCGACGCCGAGCGCCGATCAGCGAATCGGTGCAGCAGGGGCCGCGCGGGCTCGCGTGCGCGCAGGGTTCGAGGCTGACATAGGCGGTGGCGCCGCGCGCCGCTTCGCCCGCCACCGCCAGCGCCATCGCCTCGGCGTGCGGGCGGCCGCCGGCCTGCGTCCAGCCGCGCCCGGCGACGCGGCCGTCGCGCACCAGGATGCAGCCGACGTTGGGATTGGGCGCCGACGCGGGGCGGCCGCGCTGCGACAGGGCGATCGCCGCCGCCATCCAGTCGGCATCGGCGGGCGGGCGCCGCATCGGTCAGCGAGCGGTCGCGGGGGGAGCGGCGGGCGCCGGTTGCGGGCCGGGCGCCGGCTGCGGGCCGCGCGCGGCGCGTTCGGCGAGCGTCGAGCGTTTGGGCGGCTCGGGCTTTTTCTTCGCCGCCGCGGCGGCTTCGGCGCCGAGCGTTTCGCGCGTGATCCTGTCCGCCTCGGCCGAATCATAGTCGACCCCCATCATGTCGGCCAGCCGCTGATATTCGGCGCGCTTTTCGGCGTTGCGCAGCGTGGTTTCCCTGGCGCGCGCTACCCAGTCGGCGCGAATCTCCGCATCGCCGCGCTTGGCGGTCCAATTCTCGAAATAGATGATCTGCGCCTTGGGCTTTTCATAAGGGATCAGATATTTCGACACGCCGTTGAAGACCAGCCAGGTCAGCACGATCGCGACGCCCCATATGGCCCAGCGGTGCGGGCGCGGCTCGCGGATATAGGCCCAGAAATCGGACAGGCCGCCGCCGAGATCGGGAGTGGTGAACATGCGCATGGCGCCAATTTAGGCGATGTCGCGCCGATTTGCGAGGGGATAGCGATGGCGCGCGGCGCACGTCCGCTCGGCATTACGATTGCAAAAAATGCAACTGCAAATGCTCATTTCGCAGTTGCAACATTTTTTGTGCGCTGCAATATGAGCATGCCTTTTAGGCATCCTCTCCCAAAACTTTCACGGGCCACCTTCGGGTGGCCCTTTTTTTCGACCTTTTTGGTTGAGAGGGCCGATCCGGCGAAAAGCGAATCAGTCCTGAACCGGGGTCCGCGATTCGAATCGCCGGACTTCGGCGATGAAGCTGCCGGGCAGCGGCGTCGGCTGGCCGCTGTCGCGGTCGATATGCTGATAGCGGATTTCGATATCGGTCAGCCGCTCCTCGCCCCGGAAAATCGCGCAATGGAGCGTGAAATGGTCGCGCCCGAACCGGCTGATCCGCGCCGCGATGGTGATCCGTTCGTCGAGCCGCGCGGGCGCGTGATAGTCGATTTCGCAGCGCACCTCGCGGATGTCGGTGCCATATTGGTGAAAATAGGGTCCCGGCTGCCCCTCGCCGAGCGCGCGGAAATATTCGGTCACGCCGATGTCGGCATAGACCAGATAATTGCCGTTGAAGACGATATTCTGCCCGTCGATCTCGTTGAAGCGCACGCGCACCACCTCGTGGACGCGAAAATCGCCAAGCGGAACCTGTTCCATGTCCACGCTCAGGCGGCGAGCGCGGCGGGGCTGCGGTCGAGCGGCGCGCAGGCGGCCGCGAGCCATTCGCGGTCCGCGCCCTCCATCCCCGGCGACAATTTCGCGAACACCGCGGCATGATAGACGTCGAGCCAGTCGGCCTCGCCGGGCGACAGCAGCGCGACGTCGACCAGGTTCTGCGCGATCGGCGCAAAGGTGATCGTCTCGAACCCCAGCATCTCCTCCTCGGCGCCGTCGATGCGCTGCGGCACGACGATCACCAGATTTTCGATGCGGATGCCGAAATGCCCCGCCTTGTAATAGCCGGGCTCGTTCGACAGGATCATGCCCGCGTGCAGCGGCTCCTCGGTCCCCGCCTGCCCCCCGGCGGGCTTGGCGATGCGCTGCGGCCCTTCGTGGACCGCCAGATAGGTGCCGACGCCGTGCCCGGTGCCATGCGCATAGTCGACCCCGTCGGCCCACAGATATTGGCGCGCGAGAATGTCGAGCTGGCTACCGCGCGTCCCCTTGGGAAAGCGCGCCGTCGCGAGCGCGATATGGCCCTTCAGCACCTGGGTGAAGCGGCGGCGCATTTCGGCGGTCGGCGTGCCGATTGCGATGGTGCGCGTGATATCGGTGGTGCCGTCGGCATATTGGCCGCCCGAATCGACCAGATAGAGCGTGCCGGTCTCGATGCGGCGGTTCGTCGTCGCGTCGACCTTGTAATGCGGCAGCGCGCCATTGGGCCCCGCGGCCGAGATGGTGTCGAAGCTCAGGTCGACGAGCCCGCCGTTCGCCTCGCGAAATTCGCGCAGCTTGGCCGCCGCGCCGAGTTCGTCGAGCCCGCCCTGCGGCGCGACATCCTCCATCCATTGCAGGAAGCGCGCGACCGCGACGCCGTCGCGGACGTGCGCGGCGCGCGTGCCGTCGAGCTCGGTGTCGTTCTTGATCGCCTTGGGCAGCACCGCCGGATCGCGGTGGCGTTCGACCTTCGCGCCCGCCGCCTCGAGCGCGGTGAAGATCGCCGCGACCGCGCTGCCCGGATCGACCGCGACCTTCCTGTCCTTCAGCGCGGCAAGCGCCGCCTCGAAGGCGCTGCGGTCGTGGATGCGCACGCTGTTGCCGAGATGCGTCCGCACCGCGTCGGTGACCTTCCCGGGCGCGATGAACAGGTCGGCGGTGGCGTCGGCGTGGAGCAGCGCGAAGGCGAGCCCGACCGGCGTGTGGCTGACGTCCGCCCCGCGGATGTTGAAGGTCCAGGCGATCGAATCGAGCGCGGTCATCACGCTGGTGTCGAGCCCCTTCGCCTTCAGCCAGTCGGCGATCGCCTGCCTTTTTTCGACCGCGCTCTGCCCCGCCAGCCTGACGTCGTGGACCGCGACCGGCGCGTCGCTCGGCGCGGGCTGATCGTCCCACACCGCGTCGATCGGGTTCGACGTGACCGCGACGAGTTCGGCGCCCTTCGCCGCGAGCGCCTTCGCGGTCGCGACCGCCCAGTCGATGCCGTGGAGCCAGGGATCGTAACCGACCTTCTGCCCCGCGGCGACGTTCGCGCCGAGCCATTCGGCGACGCTCGACTGCGGCACGCCGACATAGTCGAACAGCGTCCCGTCGACCTGGTCGCGCACCTGCACCGTGTAGCGCCCGTCGACGAACACCGCCGCCTTTGCCGGCAGCACCGCCGCCGTCCCCGCCGAGCCGCCGAAGCCGGTCAGCCACGCCATGCGCTGCGCATAGGCGCCGACATATTCGCTCATATGCTCGTCGCTGATCGGCACGACGAAGCCGTCGAGCCCGCGCTTCGCCAGTTCGGCGCGCAGGCGGGTCAGGCGGTCGGCGTGGGCCTGACTTGGGACGGGGCTGGACATGACGGCTTCCTTGTTCCTACATCGCGGCCATCCCGCCCATCGGGGCGACACCGCGGGGGTTTTAGTGATGCGCGCTATTTGGATGTTTCTGGCGGCAATTGCCACCCCGCTTGTCGCGGCCCCCGGCGCTTTCGCCGAAGAGAAAGACACAGCCTTGACCGACAAGACCTCTGCCCTGCCCGCCGCCCCGATCGCGGACAAGCGCCCGCACGAGACGGTGCTGCACGGCAAGACCCTCTCCGATCCGTATCACTGGCTGAGGGACGAAAGCTATCCGGTGGTCGATGACGAGGACGTGCTCGACTATGTGAAGGCCGAAAATGCCTATTTCGACGCGGCGATGAAGCCGCACGAAGCCCTTGTCGAAACGCTGTTCCAGGAGATGAAGGGCCGGATCAAGGAAGCCGATTCGAGCGTGCCGCAGAAGGACGGCGACTGGAGCTATTGGGTCGAGTATGAGGAAGGCGCCGAGTACAAGAAATGGTATCGCAGGCCCGCCGCGGGCGGTGATGCGGCGCTGATCCTCGACGAGGTCGCGATGGCCGAGGGCAAGGATTATTTCCGCCTCGCCGAAGTGTCGGTCAGCCCGAACGGCAAGCTGATGGCCTATTCGTTCGACGACAATGGCTCCGAACGCTTCGAGGTGCGCATCCGCAACCTCGAAACCGGCGAGATGCTGTCCGACGTCATTCCGGGCACGCTGTCGTCGCTGGTGTGGACCGCGAACAACGACGCGCTGCTCTACGGCCTCGCCAACGAGAATTGGCGCACCGACAATGTCCGGCTGCACAAGCTCGGCACGCCGGTGGACACCGACAAACTGCTCTACAAGGAGCCCGACATCGGTTTCGGGGTCGGCATCGGCAAGACCGCCGCCGACAATTATATCGTGATCGCGACGGGCGACAACGAAACGAGCGAGGTCTATCTGCTCCCCGCCGACAACCCCGAAGCGCCGATGCAACTGGTCTCGGCCCGCAAGAAGGGCCGCGAATACAGCGTCGATGAGCGGAACGGCACGCTCTACATCCACACCAACGACGAGCATCCGAACTTCCGCGTCGCCACCGCGAGCATCAAAAAGCCCGGCGATTGGAAGACGCTGATCCCCGGATCGGACCACAGCTATATCACCGGCGTCTCGGTGTTCCGCGACTATTTCGTGCTGGAGGCGCGCGAGGACGGGCTCGATCAGGTCGATGTCCGCCGATACGACGCGCCGCTGACCCCCGGCCGGATCAAATTTCCCGAGGCCACTTATGTGGCGGGACTCGGCGACAATCCCGAATATCATCAGGACAAGCTCCGGCTCGACTATGAATCGATGGTCACCCCCGACACCGTCTATGATTATGACATCGCGAGCGGCAAGCTCGAGACGCTGAAGGTGCAGGAAATCCCTTCGGGTTACGATGCCACGCAATATGTAACCGAAAGGGTTAACCTGCCGAGCCGCGACGGCAAGACGATGATCCCCGCCTCGCTCGTCTACAAGAAGGGGACGAAGCTCGACGGCAGCGCGCCGATGCACCTCTATGCCTATGGCAGCTACGGCTACCGCGTGCCGCCGGGCTTTTCGACGACGCGGCTCAGCCTCGTCGATCGCGGCATGATCTACGCCATCGCGCATGTCCGCGGCGGCGACGATCTGGGGCGCGCCTGGTATCTCGCGGGCAAGACCTTCGAGCGCAAGAACACCTTCAACGACTTCATCGACGTCGCCAGGGGGCTGATCGCCAAGAACTACACCAGCGCCGAGCAGGATTTCGGTCGAAGGCCGCTCGGCGGGCGGGCAGGTGATGGGCGTCATCTACAATGAGGCGCCCGAACTGTGGGGCGCGGTGCTGGCGGGGGTGCCCTTCGTCGACGTCATCAACACGATGGTCGACGAAACGCTGCCGCTGACGCCGGGCGAATGGCCCGAATGGGGCAACCCGATCACCGACAAGGCCGCGTTCGACTATATGCTGAGCTACAGCCCCTACGACAACGTCACCGCGAAGGCCTATCCGCCGATGCTGGTGTCGGCGGGCCTCAACGACCCGCGCGTGACCTATTGGGAACCCGCCAAATGGGTCGCCAAGCTGCGCGCGACGCGGACCAACGATGCGACCCTGCTGCTGCGCACCAACATGGGCGCGGGCCACGCCGGCAAATCGGGCCGCTGGGGCGCCCTGCGCGAGGACGCCGAGGAATTCGCCTTCGTGCTGACGCAGCTCGGGGTGGAGAAATAGTTTTTTCGGGTTCACGCGAAGACGCGAAGGCGCGAAGAATTTCCTGACATCCGTTCGTGCTGAGCTTGTCGAAGCACCGTCCTTCTTCTTGCGGCGTCAAAAGAAAGAACGGCCCTTCGACAGGCTCAGGGCGAACGGAGTAGGGTAAACCCTTCGCGCCTTCGCGTCTTCGCGTGAAACAAATCGCACCGAAGTCCGCGGCATTTCCCCGCTTAATCGGCCAGAAACCCCCGTCTCGCCAGTTCGGCTTCCAGCGTCTCCGCATCGACGAACCGGTGCCCCGCGATGCCCACCGACTCGGCGCCCGCGACATTCGCCGTCACATCGTCGATGAAGAAGGCCCCCGCCGGGTCGATACCGAATCGCTCGATCGCGAGGGCATAGATCGCGGGGTCGGGCTTCATCATTTTCTCGGTGCCCGACACGATGATGCCCCGGAAGCGGTCGAACACCGGTTGGGTCGGGCGAAAACCCTGCCAGAAATCATGGCCGAAATTGGTGATCGCGAACAGCGGCACACCCGCGGCATCCAATCGCTCCACCAGTTCGAGGCTGCCCGGCACCGGTCCGGGAATCGATTCGTTGAAGCGCGCCGCATAAGCGTCGATCAGCGCGGCATGGCCGGGAAATTCGGCCTTCCGTTCGGCGACCATCTCGGCGATCGGCTAGCACGGCGTCGTGCTGGAAATGCCAAGCTCGGCGTGACGACGTTGGCGACGAACCATTCGAGTTCGTCCCCGTCGGCGATCAGTTTGGCGAACAGGTGCCGCAAATCCCATTCGAACAGCACGCGGCCGACGTCGAAGATGACGCAGCGGGGGATCATGCGGACACCGGACACGCGAAAGCGCCGCCGGAAGCATCCGACGGCGTGACGCGTTTCAGCAAAAGCAAACGGGGCAAAATCGCCCCGCGCAGGGGCATCAGCCCTGGCGCGCCTTGAAGCGGCGGTTGGTCTTGTTGATCACATAGGTCCGGCCGCGACGGCGGATCACGCGGTTGTCCCGGTGGCGGTCCTTCAGCGACTTCAGGCTGTTGCGAATCTTCATGATCTTGTGTCCGTAAAAACTCTGGCGGTAACGCGAAGCGGCGCACCTATGGGGATGCGGGCCAAAAGTCAACCGGCTTGGCGGCGTTTGCTGCGGATATGCCGCGCCGTGGAACGGGTTCACGCGGAGGCGCGGAGACGCGGAGAAGAAATTTTCGCGCAGAGATCGCAGAGATCGCAGAGGAGAAAGAAAAAGGCGGCAAAGCCGCCAATCTTCTCTCTACTTCTCCGCGTCTCCGCGAGAATCAAAAATCTCTGCGCCCTCTGCGTCCTCTGCGCGAATCCTGTCAAAGGATCACGCCGCGAGCCGCCGCTCGACCAGCGCGCGTTCCCACGCCAGCGCGTGCGCGACGATCGTGTCGAGGTCGGCGTAGCGCGGTTCCCAGCCGAGGACGCTGCGAATCGCGCCATTGTCGGCGATCAGCGCATCGGGGTCGCCCGCCCGGCGCGGCCCCATGCGGCGTTCGATCTTGCGATTCGTCGCCTTGTCGACCGCGTCGAGCACTTCGAGCACCGAAAAACCCCGGCCATAACCGCAGTTGAGCTTGTGGCTCGTATCGGGCGCGGCGATCAGCGCGTCGAGCGCGAGCAGATGCGCCGCGGCAAGGTCGCTGACATGGATATAGTCGCGCACCCCGGTGCCGTCGGGGGTCGCGAAGTCGGTGCCGAACACATCGACGTGGCCGCGCTGCCCGAGCGCCGCCTCGACCGCGACCTTGATCAGATGCGTCGCGCCGGCGGTCGACTGGCCGCCGCGCGCCTCGGGATCAGCACCGGCGACGTTGAAATAGCGCAGCGCGATATAGTTGAAATCATGCGCCGCGGCGACATCGGCGAGCATCGCCTCGGTCATCAGCTTCGACATGCCATAGGGGTTGATCGGCCGCTGCGGCGCATCCTCGCGCACCGGGATGGCGTCGGGGATGCCATAGGTGGCGGCGGTCGAGGAAAAGATGAAATGGCGCACCCCGGCGTGCACCGCGGTGTCGATCAGCGTCCGGCTGCGCGCGCTGTTGTTGTCGTAATATTTGAGCGGGTTGGTCACCGATTCGGGCACCACGACCGATCCCGCGAAATGCATGATCGCGCCGACATCCTGCTCGGCGACGATCCGCGTGACGAGCGCCGCGTCGGCGATATCGCCCTCGTAGAAGGCCGCGCCCTTCGGCACCGCCCAGCGGAAGCCCGTGACGAGATTGTCGAGCACCGCGACACGCCAGCCCGCATCGAGCAGCGCCAGCACCGCATGGCTGCCGATATAGCCGGCGCCGCCGGTCACGAGCACGGTGAAGGGATGCGGCGGCGCAGAGGTCACGGGCGGTCGGCTCCTTTGGCCCGAACGCTAGCCGCGACATGGTTAGGAATTGGTTAGCAGGAGGATCCTCCCCGAAAACGGGGAGGGGGACCACCCGAAGGGTGGTGGAGGGGCACCGTCGGTTTACGCGACCTGCAAGCGGCAAGGCAAACCTCCTGTGCCCCTCCGCCATGCTGCGCATGGTCCCCCTCCCCCGTTGGGGGAGGATCGGCGCTACCCTGCCAGCGCCTTCTGCCGCCGCCTTTGCACCGACGAGCCATAGCCCATCGCCTCGCGGTACTTCACCACCGTGCGCCGCGCGATGTCGTGGCCCTCGGCCGACAGCCGCTGCGCGATCGTCTCGTCGGAGAGGATCGCCTTGGCGTCCTCGCCCTCGATCATCGCCCTGATCCGCGCCTTCACCGCCTCGGCCGACACCGCGCCGTCGCCCTCGACCGCCGAAATGCCCGACGAGAAGAAATATTTGAGCTCGAACAGCCCGCGCGCACAGCTCAGATATTTGTTGCTCGTCACCCGGCTGACGGTCGATTCGTGCATGCCGATCTCCTCGGCGACCTGGCGCAGCGTCAGCGGGCGCATATGCGCGACGCCGTGCAGGAAAAACCCCTCCTGCTGCTTCACGATCGCGCTCGCGACCTTGACGATCGTGCGCTGGCGCTGGTCGAGAGCACGCACCAGCCAGTTGGCGCCGGCGAGCTGTTCGGAAAGCCATGCCTTGCTCTTCGCCGCCGCACCCGCCGCGAGTTCGCTGTAATAGCGGCGGTTGACGAGCAGCCGCGGCAGCGTCCCGCTGTTGATCTCGACCGCCCAGCCCTTCGCGGTCTGGCGCACATAGAGGTCGGGGACCACCGCCTGCGTCGGCGACCCGCCGAAGCGCAGCCCCGGCTTGGGATCATAGCCGCGCAGCTCGCGGATCATGTCGGCCAGATCCTCGTCGTCGACGCCGCAGATGCGCTTCAATTGCGGGAAGGCGCCCTTGGCGACGAGGTCGAGATGCGCGATCATCGTCGCCATCGCGGGGTCGTAGCGGTCGGCCTCGCGCGCCTGGATCGCGATGCATTCGGCGAGGTCGCGGCCGCCGACCCCCGACGGATCGAACAATTGCACCCCCGCGAGCACGCTCTCGACGAGCGCGAGCGGCACGCCGAGCCGCTGCGCTAGGTCGGACAGGTCGGCGCGCAGATAGCCCGCCTCGTCGATCATCGCGACGAGCTGTTCGGCGATCAGCGCCTCCAGCCCCGAGAACCGCTCGCCGACCTGCGCGAGCAGATGCTCGTAGAGGCTGTCGGCCTCGCCGGCGAAGCTGTCGAAGTCTATCCCTTCGCCGTCGCCCGACAGGCCGACGCTGTCGCTCGCGCTGTCGTGGTGGAAGCTTTCGGCGGTGAGGTCGACGTCGAGATCGGCGGCGGCGGCGCTGTCGGAGGACAAAGCCTGATCGGCGTCGAGCGATGCCGCCTCGACCGGTGCGGCCTCGCCCTCGGGCGCGTCATCGCCGGCGGCCTCGCTGTCGGGCGCGGCGGTGTCGAGCAGGGGATTGCCCTCCAGCGCCTCGGCCAGATAGGCGTCGAGTTCGAGGTTCGACAGCGCCAGCAGCTTGATCGCCTGCTGCAGCTGCGGCGTCATCACCAGCGATTGCGACTGGCGAAGATCGAGGCGCGGACCCAACGCCATCGGCGATTAATTCACTATTCTGCGTGCTCCCGCGAAGGCGGGAGCCCATCGCCTGCCGGTTCGATCTTGAACCCTCGGGAGATGGGTCCCCGCCTTCGCGGGGACACAGGAACATTTTTATGGCGGCAGGCCGCGAAGATCACAGCGAGAAACCCTCGCCCAGATACAGCCGCCGCACCTCGGGGTCGGCGACGAGTTCGGCGGGCGAGCCCGCGAGCAGCACCTTGCCGTCGTAGATGATGCAGGCGCGATCGACGAGGTCGAGCGTTTCGCGGACATTGTGATCGGTGATCAGCACCCCGATGCCGCGCGTCTTCAAATCGGCGACAAGGTCGCGAATGTCCGAGATCGACAGCGGGTCGATGCCCGCGAACGGCTCGTCGAGCAGCATGATCGACGGGTTGGCAGCGAGCGCGCGGGCGATTTCGGCGCGGCGCCGTTCGCCGCCCGACAGCGCCATCGCGGCGGCATCGCGCAGGCGGGTGAGGCCGAATTCGTCGAGCAGTTCCTCGAGCCGGCTGTTCGCGCGCCACCTTGTCGGGCTCGCTGAGTTCGAGCACCGCCTCGATATTCTGCGCCACCGTCATGCCGCGAAAGATCGAGGTTTCCTGCGGCAGATAGCCGAGGCCGAGGATCGCGCGGCGGTACATCGGCAGCGCGGTGATGTCGGCGCCGTCGAGCATGATGCGCCCCGCGTCGGGCTTCACCAGCCCCATGATCGAATAGAAGCAGGTCGTCTTGCCCGCGCCGTTCGGGCCGAGCAGCCCGACGACCTCGCCCTTGCCCACCGACAGCGACACGTCGGACAGCACGACGCGCTTGTCATAGCTTTTGGCGATCGACACCACCGCGAGCCCGTTGCCCGCCGCGGCTTCCTCCTGGACATGCGCGACATGCTCGGCGACGCCATGGTCGTCGCTGGGCGGCGGGGTCGCGAGAGAGGTATCGTCGGTCATAGTGGCATCGCTGTCCGTTCAAAACTTGCGCTCCGTTACCCGAGGAGCGGCGGCAAGGTCAATCTGGCAAGATTTTTGCATCAAAGCCACGCCCTCCCCTTCAGGGGAGGGCAGCGAGACTTACGAACTTGTTCGTTAGTCGCAGCGGGTGGGGGCCATCGGCCTCGCGCAAGGCCGATGGACCCCACCCCAACCCCTCCCCTGAAGGGGAGGGGCTAAAAGGCTCAATGCCCCGCCGTTTCCCCGCGCGCCACCCCCGACAGCGCGAGCTGTTCGTCGATCGCCGCCATCAGCCGTTCGAGCGCCGCCGCGTCCTTCGCCTCGGCGCGCGCCACCAGCACGTCCTGCGTGTTCGAGGCGCGGAGCAGCCACCAGCCGTCGTCGGTCAGCACCCGCGCGCCGTCGGTGCGGTCGACCTTCGCCCCCGACGCGGCGAGCCGCGCCAGAACCTCATCCACAATGGCGAATTTTCGCACCTCGTCGACCTGGAAGCGCAGTTCGGGGGTGTTGACCATCGGCGCCATCGCGCCGCGCAATGTGGTGACGCTCTGCCCGAGCTTCGTCGCCGCCTCGATCAGCCGCACCGCGGCATAGGGCGCGTCGTCATAGCCGTAATAGCGGTCGGCGAAGAAGATATGGCCGCTCATCTCGCCCGCCAGCGGGCTACCGGTTTCCTTCATCTTCGCCTTGATCAGGCTGTGGCCGGTCTTCCACATCAGCGGCTGGCCGCCCAGTTCGGCGACGCGGTCGAACAGCGCCTGGCTCGCCTTCACATCGGCGATCACCGTCGCGCCCGGACGGTCCTTGAGCACCGCGGCGGCATAGATCTGGAGGAGCTGGTCGCCCCAGATCACCCGGCCCTCGCCGTCGATCGCGCCGATGCGGTCGCCATCTCCATCGAAAGCGACGCCGAAATCGAGATTCCTCTCGGCGACGAGCTTGCGCAGATCCGCCAGATTCTTCTCCTCGGTCGGATCGGGATGGTGGTTCGGGAAATGGCCGTCGATGTCGGTAAACAGCAGGAAATGCTCGCCGGGCAGGCGCGCGGTCAATTTCTCGATGACGGTGCCCGCGGCGCCGTTGCCGGCGTCCCAGCCGACGCGGTAGGCCCCGCCGACGAAACCCTCGACCAGCCGGTCGACATAGGCGTCGACGATGTCGATGCTCTGCGACGATCCCTCTGCCCCAAGACTGGCAACTTCCCAGTCGCCCGCCGCCGCCATCGTGCCGATCGCCTGGATATCGGCGCCGTAAAAGGGGCGGCCCTGAAACACCATCTTGAAGCCGTTGTAATCGGGGGGATTGTGGCTGCCGGTTATCTGTATGCCGCCATCGACTGGCTGCGTTGACGCGGCGTAATAGAGCATCGGCGTCGGCCCGAGCCCGACGTTGAGCGCGTCGACGCCCGCGGCCGTGATCCCCTCGACCAGCGCCTCGGCGAGCATCGGCGACGACAGCCGCCCGTCATAACCCACCGCGACCGACTTGCCGCCCGCGCGGGCGATCAGCGTCGCGAAGCTGCGTCCGATGGCGGTGGCGTCGGCGGCGGACAGCGTGTCGCCGACGACCCCGCGGATGTCATATTCGCGCAGCATCGTCGGGTGGAATTGGTGGGTCATGGTCGATCTCTTTTCAGAAGCGGAAAAATCGGGCGCGCGCCAAACCACTTCCGATTCCCCGAGCGAAGCCGAGGGGCTATGCCGAGCGAAGTCGAGGCCGCGACGGTGCGGGTTCTCGCTTCGCTCGAAGGGGCCCCTCGGCTTCGCTCGGGGAATCGGAGTGAAGTTGGATTTATATTCATTCCATCCAGCATCAGGCAGCGGCGAACAGATCCCCGTCCGGATGCAACCGTTCGCGCGCGGGAAGGTTCAATCCCGCCATCGCCTCGCGCAATTCCTGCCGCGCGACGACATGGCCGATGCCCATGCCGCCGAGATGCGCCTTGTCGAGCAGGGTGAGCCCGGCGGGGAACAGCTCGCGATAGATGACGCGCTCGCCGAGCCCCGGAATGACGCGGAAGCCGACGCGGCGCGACAATTGCGTCAGCGCCTCGCCGACGCGGCGCATATTGTGCGCATCGACATGCTGGAGGCGGTTGCGCAGGATGATCCAGTCGATCGTCCGCCCGTCGCTCTTCGCGCGCGCCTTGCGGGCGTCCCAGATGAGTTCGGAATAGAAGCTCGGACGCGTGACCTGAAAGCTTTCGGGATCGACCTGGCCGATCAGGTCGAAATCGATGAAGCTGTCGTTGATCGGGGTGACCAGCGTATCGGCCCCGGTCGCAAGGTGGCGCGCGAAGACATCGTCGCGGCCCGGCGTGTCGGCGACGAAATAATCGGCGCCTTCGGACAGGCGCGCGACCTGTTCGTCGAGTTCCGCGATCGTCGTGCCGGTGAACACCTCGAAATCGGGGGTCGGCAGCGCGATGTCGCGGCGCTTCGCGGTCGCGGCGCGGTTTTCGAGATAGCGGTGAAAGGTGCGCTGGCGCGGGTCGAGATCGAGCCCCGCGACCTTCCACCCCTGCGCCGCCAGCGCGACCGCGAAATGCACCGCGCAGGTCGATTTGCCGGTCCCGCCCTTTTCATTGGCAAAGATGATATGGTGCGGCGCGGTTGTCGTCATGAGCGTTGCGATTTTCCTGTCGGCGGCGCATGGGGGCCGCATGGGGTGGCGTCTCAGCCGCCATTATCGGAGGCGGGGCAGCCGTGCAAATCATCCGTGACATCGCCACCCTGCACCGCGCCGTCGATGCCCTGAAACGCGACGGAAAAAGCGTCGCGCTGGTCCCCACCATGGGCGCGCTGCACGACGGACACCTGTCGCTGGTGCGCATGGGCACGCGCGTCGCCGACCATGTCGTGGTGTCGATCTTCGTCAACCCGACGCAGTTCGGCCCGAACGAGGATTATGCCGCCTATCCGCGCGACGAGGCGCGCGACGCCGCGCTGCTGGTCGAACAGGGGGTCGCGCTGCTGTGGGCGCCCGATGCCGCGGTCATGTACCCCGCCGGGCACAGCACGCATATCGAGGTCGCCGAGCTCGGCGCCGACTATTGCGGCGCGGCGCGGCCGGGCCATTTCGACGGGGTCGCGACCGTCGTCGCCAAATTGTTCAACCAGGTGCGCCCCGACGTCGCGATCTTCGGCGAGAAGGACTGGCAGCAGCTGGCGATCATCCGCCGCATGGCGCGCGACCTCGATTTCAAGCTCGACATATTGGGGGCGCCGATCGCGCGCGATGCCGACGGGCTCGCGCTGTCGTCGCGCAACGCCTATCTGAGCGAAAGCCAGCGCGTGGCGGCGACCGCCTTTCCCGACGCGCTGAAGGCCGCGGCCGCGGCGATCGCGGGCGGCGCCGACGTCGCCGAAAGCCTCGCGGCGGCGGAGAAGGCGATCGTCGCGGGCGGCTTCGACAGCGTCGACTATGTCGCGCTCACCGACGCCGACAGCCTCGAACGGCTGACGGCCTTTCGCCCCCCCGCGCGGCTGCTGGCCGCTGCGCGAATCGGCAAGACGCGGCTTATCGACAATTATCCGGTAGGCTGACCAAAGGCCGTCGCCCCCGCGAAGGCGGGGGCCGCTGGCCGCCTTTCTCAACGCCGCTGCGTAAACCGACGGCGGCCCCCGCCTTCGCGGGGGCGACGCATTTTGATAAATCGGCACGAATTAAACCGCATTTTTCCGAGGTTTCGCGACTTATCCCCGAAAAAATCGAATCGCCGTTAACGCTTTGTTGACCATGATCCGCAAGGTTCGCCCTCGAAGCTTCCCGGTGGGGGGAGGCGACAGGGGGTTACTCATGGCCAACAGTCTGAAGTCCGCGCAATATCTGATCGAAAGCCGCCTGCTCGATGCGGCGCGCGGCGACGCCAACGCCTATTTCGATCTCGGCATCGCTTTCTCGACCGGCACCGGCGGCGTCGACGCCGACCTGATCCAGGCGCACAAATGGTTCAATCTCGCAGCGCTCGGCGGCAACCGCGAAGCGCAGCAATGCCGCGCCGACCTGTCGGGCGAAATGAGCCGCGAGGAAATCGCCGAAGCGCAGCGCCAGGCCCGCGCCTGGCTCGACGAAACCGCCCGCCGCCCGGCCGCGCGGCGCTTTGCAGCCTGACGATCACTCAGACCGGCAACGTCGCGATTTTTGTTTCGCGCAAAGACGCAAAGATGTTGCGCTTGCCGCGAAGCGGCCTTGTCCTGAACAGCTGGGCCTGCCGCATCGCCGATGGGAAAAGGTGCCTCTCGGCACGAACTGGCTTCTTTGTGTCTTTGCGTCTTTGCGCGAAACCCTTCAAACTGACCGCCGAAAGGGCATATGCCCTTCGAGCCAGTCCATTTCGGCTTCCTCCGCCCGGCGCTCCTGCTCCAGAAACCCGGCGACCGCGCGCCGGAACCCCGGGTCGGCGATGAAGTGCGCCGACCAGGTCGCGACCGGCCCATAGCCGCGCGCCAGCTTGTGCCCTCCTTGCGCCCCCGCCTCGACGCGCTTCAGCCCGCGTTCGATCGCGATGTCGATCGCGCGATAATAGCAGAGCTCGAAATGCAGATAGGGGATGTCGGCGAGGCAGCCCCAGTAGCGGCCGTAGAGCGTATCGGCGCCGAGAAAATGCATCGCCCCCGCCACCGCGCGCTCGTCGGCATCGAAGGCCAGCACCAGGATGATATCGTCCGCCATCGTCGCCCCCATCAGGTCGAAGGCGGCGCGCGTGAGATAGGGCTGGCCCCATTTGCGCGCCCCGGTGTCCTGATAGAAAAGCCACATCGCGTCCCAATGCTCGGGACGGATCGCGGCGCCGGTCACCTCCTCGATGCGCAGCCCCTCGACCGCGCGCGCGCGCTCCTTGCGCAGCTGCTTGCGCTTCATCGAGGTCAGCGTGCCCAGGAAATCGTCGAAACCGCCATAGCCGGCATTGGCGAAATGAAACTGGATATCGCGGCGGACGAGCCAGCCCGCCTCTTCGAACAGCACCATCTGTTCGGGCGCCACGAAAGTCGCGTGCGCCGACGACAGGCGGTTCTGCCGCACCACCGCCTCGGCGGCGCGGATAAGCAGCGCCGCGTCGTCATCGCCGTCCGCCAGCAGGCGCGGCCCCGGCACCGGCGTGAAGGGCACGGCGATCTGCAGCTTCGGATAATAATCGCCCCCGGCGCGCGCCCAGGCATCGGCCCAGGCGTGGTCGAAGACATATTCGCCCTGGCTGTGCGACTTCAGATAGGCGGGCGCCGCGGCGACGAGCGCCCCGGCCTCGTCGCGGGCCAGCAGCGGCGCCGCCTGCCACCCCGTCCCCGGCCCGACGCTGCCCGATCGTTCGAGCAGCGACAGAAAGCGGTGCGCGACGAAGGGGTTGCCGCCACCGTGGAGCGCGTCCCACGCCGCCGCGTCGATCGCATCGACGCCGGCGCCGAGCGAAATCGTCCGGGCGGGCGGGTCGGCTTCGGCCATCTAGAAGCCTCCAGCTTTCTCCGTTCGTCCTGAGGAGGGACTGAGCTCGGCGAAGGCCCGTCTCGAAGGACCGCCGAGCCAGCGTCCTTCGAGACGCCATTTCGACAAGCTCAATGGCTCCTCAGGACAAACGGGGATATTATTGGAAGCCGTTATTGTCACAAGCGTCTCAGGCCGGCTTCACCGCAATGATCGCGTCGGCCTCGACCGCCGCGCCCAAGGGCAGCACCGCGACGCCGACCGCCGCGCGCGCGTGGCGGCCCGCCTCGCCGAACAGCGATTCGAACAGGTCCGACGCGCCGTTGGCGACCTTCGCCTGATCGGTGAAGTCGGGCGCGCTGTTGACGAACACGCCCAGCTTCACGACCTTCTCGACGCGCGACCAGTCGCCGCCGAGCGCATGGCCGATCTGCGCCAGCAGCATCAGCGCACAGCGCCGCGCGGCGTCATAGCCGCTCGCGACATCGACACCGGCGCCGAGGCGGCCGGTGACGACCTTGCCGTCGTCGAACGGCAACTGGCCGCTGACATAGAGCATCCCGCCCTGTTCGACGACCGGCACATAGGCGGCGACCGGCGCGGCGGCCTTGGGCAGTTCGAGGCCGAGTTCGGCGAGCTTGGCGGCGATATCCATATGCGGTTCTTCCTGACATGGCTGGGGCATGGAAAGCGGTTGATGGACCTTTTTAGACGACCACGGGCGCGGGCGCGGGAATATTTTCGGCAAGCCGCGCCAATATCCAGTCCTTCGCCTCGGTCCAGTCATCAATCCTTGCATGGGCATGCTTCGCGGGCGCGATCTTGCCGCGCGATCGCGGGCTCGCCGACCAGATGGAGCCGCCACACGTCGGGCGCTTCCTGCGCCACCGACGTGTGATGCCCGCCGAGGTCGTCGATGAAGACCGCGACCGGGGCTGGCGTTCCTCGATCAGGCGGCGCACCGGCTCGCCCTTGCCGCCGCGGCTGCCGATCACCGGGGCGTGGAAATCGTGGAGCGCGAGCTGGTCGATGCGGCGCTGCTGATGCTCGGGCCCGACATTGGTGAGCACGACGATATCGGCGTGCCGCGCGATCTCGGCCATCGCGGCGAGCGCGCCGGGGATCGGATATTGCCGCGTCATCTCGCTGGTGAAGAAACCGTCGAGCAGCGGCCAGACCTCGGCCGCCTCCAGCGGCGTGCCGCATTCCTTGCGCTTCAGCGCGCCGGCGAAGCTCGCGTCCTCGATGCGGAACAGCACGCCGTGCGCCTCGTCGACCCACTGGGCGAAGGGGACGACCATGTGCATCAGCACCTCGTCGCAGTCGGTGATGACGAGCGGGCGGGTCATGCGTCTATCCTTTCGTCGCCCGACAGGCGATGCGCCGCCGCGGCAATATCTTCGGGCCTGATGTCGAGGCCCACCGCGCAGGCGACAAGGTCGGCCTCGTGCGCGGTCAGGAACGACAGGATCGCGGCCAGCGTCGCCCTTTGCCCCAGCGATTCGCGCAGGGTTTCGGGCGACAGGCCGGTGAGCGCGAGCAGCCGTTCGGCGCGCGGCTCGTCGGTCAGGATCCAGCCCAGCGCGTTCAGCGCCAGCGCTTCGTCGGCATCGTGCAAGGGCGCGTCCTTCCTTCCCGGGCTTCATGGTCGCGGCGATTGTCTCGGCGCGCCGATTCGCCTAAACCGGCCGCGAACGCAAGGTGGGGACGGGAAAAATCATGGGCAAGACCATATTGGTCGTCGAGGATAATGAGCTCAACCTGCGCCTGTTCTGCGACCTGCTTAACGCCCATGGCTACAGCGCGCATCCGGTGCGCGACGGCCGCGACGCGCTGGCGAAGGCGCGCGAGCTGACCCCCGACCTGATCATCATGGACATCCAGTTGCCGCACGTCAGCGGGCTCGACCTGATCGGCCAGATGAAGGCCGACCTGATGCTGCGCGAAGTGCCGATCATGGCGGTCACCGCCTATGCGGGCAAGGGCGACGAGGACCAGATCCGCGCCGCGGGCGCCGAAGCCTATGTGTCGAAGCCGATTTCGGTGATCAAGTTCATCGAGAGCGTCGGGGCGTTCGCCTGACCGGCTAGAGCAGCGTGCGTTAAATATGAACCGTTCGCTCTGAGCTTGTCGAAGGGTCGTTCTTTCTATCAGCGTCGAAGAGAAGGGCCGTGCTTCGACAAGCTCAGCACGAACGGGTTTGGGTAATGATGCAGATTTAACGCACGCCGCTCTAGCCGCTCCCCGGCGAAAGCCGGGGTCCATGAGGAGAAGACTGCGCTCGCCATCTGGACCCCGGCTTTCGCCGGGGAACGGGAAAGTGCGGACGGGCAGCTAGGCACCCACAAAGCCGTCTTTCATCCGCGCACGAAAAAGGGCGGCGCAAAGGCCGCCCTTCTGGATCCCCGCTTTCGCGGGGATGACGTTTTGCCTCACCGTTTCGCGTCGCGAAACGGGTCAAAACGTCACTTGATCTTGGCTTCCTTGAACTCGACATGCTTGCGCACGACGGGGTCATATTTGCGCTGCGCCATCTTGTCGGTCATCGTGCGCGGGTTCTTCTTGGTGACATAGAAGAAGCCGGTGTCGGCGGTGCTCACCAGCTTGATCTTGACGGTCGTCGGCTTGGCCATGGCCCTGTTCCTCGAAATGACTGCACATCCGCCGGAAGGTCCGGCCCATGTGGCGGGACTTCATGCCCCGGCGGTGGGTTTGAAAAACAAGAGGGCCGCGCCATGGCGCCGCCCCCATCAATCCGCGCGCCTCTGACGGGATTCGGCGCTTCTGTCAAGCAAAAGGAACGGACGGCCTTCGCGTGTCAGGGCCGGAAGGCCGCCCGCCCGGGAGAGCGGTCAGCCATTCCTGATCTCGAAGCGCACCGTCATCTCCTTCCAGCTTTCCTCCGGCACGCCGCCGCGCGTCGCGGGCTTGAAGCGCCATTTGGCGAGCGCGCGGCGCTTGGTCGCCTCGAAGAAACCGGGGCTGTCGGTGCTGACCAGTTCGACCTGCTTGACGCGGCCGTCGGTGCCGATCAGCACGCGGACCTTCGCCACGCCCTCGATCCCGCCATGCTGCTCGCGCGGCGGATAATCGGGCTGAAAGCTGCCCAGATAGCGCTGGTCGAGCTGCGCGAGGACCAGTTTGGGGACGGGCGGCGTCTGGACGGGCGGGTCGGCGACCGTGGGTCCGGTTCCGCTGCCCGCGCGGCGGCGTATAGGGCGGCAACGGGTTGAAGACCGGCGGGTCCTGCGCGATCGGCGGCAAGGGTGATTGCGTCACCGTCACCGGCGGGTTCTGCGTCGGCTGCCGCTGCTGGGGCTCGGGATCGGCGGGCGGCTCGGGCACCGTCGGCAACGGGATCGTGTTGACGACCGTCGGGTCGAGCTTGTCCTTGATAACCCCGATCATCGGCGACAGCGCGACCGCGACGACCAGCGCCGTGGGCAGGCCGACCGCCAGCACGGCGGCGAGCGGGCGATGCCCGGCGCCGGGATCGTAGCTGCCGCGAATCAGCAAGGATTCGGCCCCGGCGGGAACCCGGCCGAGCGGTACGGCGCGACGACAGGACGGACGAAATCATCGGTATCAGGGTCATGGCCTCTCTCCTTGCCAGTCCGACCCGAAGCCGCCCGCTCATTGTCCGCGCTATCCGGTCAGGTCGGAACGAAGTAATAATATATCATTACTCCAATTGTCAAGCGCGCGAGTCGGCAAGCGGGCGTATGGCCGTTCGGAGGCGGGGAGTGGACCTCACCGATCCTCCCCGGAACGGGGAGGGGGACCAGCGAAGCTGGTGGAGGGGCACAGGCGGTTTGCCTTGCCGGTGAGGTCGTGTGCTACGGCCGGGTTGTCGGAAAACGACGTTCTTTCGGTCTGGCGCCGCGTAAACCGCCTGCGCCCCTCCACCACCCTTCGGGTGGTCCCCCTCCCCCGTTGGGGGAGGATCGCTTATGACCGCCTCCACCCGATACCCGCCATCGCCGATCGGCGCGGCTAGGCTGTATCGACATTCAGAAGATGGCGAGCCGAAAATGGTGGTTTTCCGCGACCCGGAGCGCAGCGCACTCCATGTGCGTGAGCACCGGAAGCGCGGAAAGCCGCCATTTGCAGGCCGCCAGGGCTGAATGTCGATACAGCCTAGACCGAAAGCCGTTCCACAACCCGATCCCTGGCGATCAGCGGCAGGAGCTCCGCCATGTCGGGACCATGGTCGCGCCCCGTGAGCGCGCGGCGCAGCGGCAGGAACAGCGCACGCCCCTTGGCCCCGGTCGCCTCTTTCACCGCGCTCGTCAGCGCGTGCCACGGGTCGGCGCTCCAGTCGTCGATGCCGGACGCCGCCGCCGCCCCGGCCGCGAGCACCGCGCGATCCTCTTCGGCAGCGGGCGGCGGCGCGAAGGGGCCGTCGAACACCGCCACCCAGTCGGCCGCCTCGGCCACCGTCGTCAGGTTCGGGCGAATCGCCTGCCAGCGCGCGGCGTCGATCGCGGCGGGCAGGCGATCCGCCACCGCGGCGTGATCGAGCTGGTGGACGATCTTCTGGTTGACGAGCGCCAGTTCGGCTTCGTCGAAGCGCGCGGGCGCGCGGCCGAAATGGGCGAAGTCGATCGCCGCGACCAGCGGCGCGGGGTCGGTCACCGGCTCGACCGGGTCGCTGGTGCCGAGCCGCGCGAGCAGCGCGACCAGCGCGGCGGCCTCGATGCCCTGCTCGCGCAGCGCCGCCATGCCGAGCGAGCCGAGCCGCTTCGACAATTTGCCCTCGGTCCCGACGAGCAGCGCCTCATGCGCAAAGGCCGGCGGCGCGGCGCCGAGCGCCGCGAACATCTGGATCTGCGCCGCGGTGTTCGACACATGGTCCTCGCCGCGCACGACATGGCTGATCCCCATGTCGATATCGTCGATCACGCTGGGCAGCAGGTAGAGCCAGCTGCCGTCGGCGCGGCGCACGACCGGGTCGGACATGGATTTTGGATCGAAACTCTGATCTCCACGAACCATATCGGTCCAGACGATCGGCGCGTCATGGTCGAGGCGAAAGCGCCAGTGCGGCGCGACACCGTCGGGCACCGGCGCATCGGCGGGCTTGCGCTCGTAAACCGGGGGCAGCCCGCGCGACAGCAGTATCTTGCGCCGGATGTCGAGTTCCTCGGGCGTTTCGTAGCAGGCGTAGACGCGCCCCGCCGCCTTCAGCGCCTCGAATTCGCGCTCGTACAGTTCGAAACGCGCCGACTGCCGCGCCTCGCCATCGACGTCGAGGCCGAGCCAGGCGAGATCGGCGCGGATGGCGTCGACATATTCCTCCCTCGACCGGTCGCGATCGGTGTCGTCGATGCGCAGCAGGAAACGTCCGCCATGTTTGCGCGCCCACATCCAGTTGTGGAGCGCGGTGCGGACATTGCCGACATGGAGCTGGCCGGTCGGCGAGGGAGCGAAGCGCGTGATGACGGTCATGGCGACGCGCCTATAGCCGCAACGCGCCCCGCATGGCGACCTTCATCTTGGCGGCGCGGCGCGTCGAGGGTTAACGGCTTTTTTCCGCTTTCTTCCTAAACCCGTGCCATGGAGGGCGATGGAGGATGGCTGACGCGGCTGTGGCCGCGCGTTCCGGCGGCGGTCGCCGACGACCTCGCGCTGCTGCGCGTCGCCCGGCTGAAGGTCGTCGTTCCGATCCTCTATGCGACGCTGATCGCCGTGGTGCTGACCGCGATGCTCGCCGCCAACCGCGAGGCGCATTGGGCGATCCGTTACGGCATGCCGCTCGCCGCCGTCGCGATATCCGCGATGCGGATGGCGCATTGGCTGCGCCCTTCGGCGGCCCCGGTGTCGGCGCAGGCGGCGCACCGGCTGGTCGGCCGCCTGTATGCGATCGCCGTGCCGATCGCCGCCTTGTGCGGGACCTGGGCCGCGGTGAGCTGGTGGCTGTCCGAGCCCGGCCAGCGCAGCTATTATCCGATGTTCATGGCGCTCGGGACCTTGACGACCGCCTTCTGCCTGGCCTCGGTGCGCGGCGCGACCCTCGCCGTGCTGGCGGCGGGAATCGCCCCCGTGATCGCGGCGCTGCTGCTCGCCGGCAACCGCATGGACCAGATCGCCGCCGCCATCGTCCTGCTCGCGACCGCCTTTCTGGCGCGCCTGATCCTCGACCAGCACGACCAGCAGGTCGAGATGCTGACCCTGCGCCACCGGTTGCAGCGCCAGGCCATGACCGACCCGCTGACCGGGCTCGCCAACCGGCGCGCGCTGCACAGGGCGGCGGAGGAGCATTTTGCCCTCGGCGGCGCCGGACCGGCGCTGATCCTGCTCGATCTCGATGGTTTCAAGCCGGTCAACGACCGCCACGGCCATGCCGCGGGCGACGCGCTGCTGATCGCGATCGGCGGCCGCCTGCGCGCGCACGCCGGCGAGAGCGCGACCGTCGCGCGCATCGGCGGCGACGAATTCGCGATATTGCTCCCCGCTTGCGACGCCGAGTCGCTCGCCATGCGCGCCAGCGCGATGCTCGCGGCGCTCGCCGCGCCCTTCCCGATCGACGGCCGGCCGATCCGCATCGGCGCCACCGCCGGCCTTGCGCGGGCGCCCGACGACGGCGGCGCCCTGCTCGAGCTGCTGCGCAGCGCCGACGCCGCGCTTTATGCCGCCAAGCCGCGGCGCGACGCGAGCGAGGCCGTCGCGGTCAGCGCGCTGCCGTCCGCCGCCGCCGCGCGGCCGCGGCGATCGAGGGCGATGCGCCGATAGCGCTCAGGCGGTGCGAAACCCGTGGGTGATCGGATAGCGGCGGTCGCGCCCGAAATTGCGCGTCGACAGCTTGACCCCCGGCGGCGCCTGGCGGCGCTTGTACTCGGCGATCGACAGCAGCCGCTCGATCCGCGCCACGGCGTCGCGGTCGAAACCGTAGCGCGCCACGACATCGTCGACGCTCGCCTCTTCCTCGACGAGCATGTGGAGCATCCGGTCGAGATCGGCATAGGGCGGCAGGCTGTCCTCGTCCTTCTGGTCGGGGCGCAGCTCGGCGCTCGGCGGCTTGGTGATGATCCGCTCGGGCATCACCGGGGTCACCGGGTTGCGCGACAGCCGCGGCACATGCGCGTTGCGCCACTTCGCCACCGCGAACACCGTGGTCTTGTAGGCGTCCTTCAGCGGGTTGTAGCCGCCCGCCATGTCGCCATAAATGGTCGCATAACCGACGCTCATCTCGCTCTTGTTGCCCGTGGTCATCAGCATCGGGCCGAATTTGTTGCTCAGCGCCATCAGCGTGACCCCGCGGATGCGCGACTGGACATTTTCCTCGGTGGTGTCGACCGTCCGGTCGGCGAAACTGTCCGCCAGCATCGCATCGAACGCCTCGACCGCCGGGACGATAGGGATCGTATCGAGACGGCAGCCGATCATGCCGGCGCAGCCCCTCGCATCGTCGAGGCTGTCCCGGCTCGTGAAGCGGCTGGGCAGCATCACGCACCACACTTTGTCCGCACCCAGCGCGTCGGCGGCGATCGCCGCGCAGATCGCCGAATCGATCCCGCCCGACAGGCCGAGCACGACGCCGGGGAAGCGGTTGCGTTCCACATAGTCGCGCAAGCTGACGATCATCGCGCTGTAGATGTCGGCGGGATGCGCCTCCCACGCGGCGATCGCGCCCGCGTCGCAGGTCCAGCCGCCATCGCCCTTGGCCCAATGCGTGACGCGTTCCTCGGCCTCCCAGTCGGTCAGCCGGTGCGCCGTGGTCCCGTCGCCGTTGAGCACGAACGAGCAGCCGTCGAAGACCAGCTCGTCCTGCCCGCCGATGCGGTTGAGGAAGACCAGCGGCAGGCCCGTTTCGGCGACGCGCCCCGCGAAGACCTGGGAGAGCCGCCGGTCGTCCTTGTCGATCTCATAGGGGCTGCCGTTGACCGAGATCAGCAGCTCGGCGCCCCGGCCCGCGAGATGCGCGCACACCGCGGGGAACCAGCCGTCCTCGCAGATCGGCAGACCGAGCCTGATCCCGCGCCATTCGACCACGTCGGGGAGCGGGCCGGGAACGAAGACGCGCTTTTCGTCGAAGGTGCCGTAATTGGGAAGCTCGTGCTTCCTTCGCGTCGCGACGATGCGCCCGCCGTCGAGCAGCGCGACGATATTGTAGAGCTTGCCCCCGGCATCGCGCTCGACCGACCCGACGAGCATCGCCGGGCCGCCATCGGCGGTCTCGGCGGCGAGTTCGGCAAGCAGCATCGCGGCCCGCTCGGCCAGTGCGGGCTTGAGCACCAGATCCTCGGGCGGATAGCCGATCAGCTGCAGCTCGGGATAGAGGATCAGGTCGGCGTCGGCGTGGCGCGCCCGCACGCCGCGCATCGCCTCGGCATTGGCGGCAAGGTCGCCGACCGCCTGGGTCATCTGCGACAGGACGATGGTAAGCTGCTGGGTCATGTCCAGCGGTTTAGGCCCAACCGGCGCGATTTCAACCGGGCACCCGCGGCAAGGCGGCTTCGGGGCAGATAGCGGACCTTGCCGATCCTCCCCGGCACGGGGAGGGGGACCAGCGAAGCTGGTGGAGGGGTACAGGCGGTTTGCCTTGCGAGTGAGGGCGTGCCGTGCGGCGGCATCGGGCTGGAAGGTGGATGGGGGATTCTGTCACGCCCTCCCCTTCAGGGGAGGGCAGCGAGACTTGGCAGCTTGCTGCCTAGTCGCAGCGGGTGGGGTCCATCGGCCTCGCGCAAGGCCGATGGACCCCACCCCAACCCCTCCCCTGAAGGGGAGGGGCTTTATGACCGCTCCCGTCCGTTTCCAGACCTCCGTTTCGCGCATAACCGGCCGCATCAGCCGGCGCGGGTATAGGTCGCATTTTCCGCTTTCCTAAAAAACACCCATATGGTTCATTCTGTTCGTTTCAGCCAACCACAGGAGCGACTCGATGGAAAACCAGACCCCAAACCCCGCCGACATCCCCGCACCCGGCAGCTACCACTGGACCCCGGCGCTCCAGCGCAGCTTCCTCGAACATCTCGCCGACAGCGGATCGGTCAAGATCGCCGCCATGCATGTGAAGATGACCTCCTCCGCCGCCTATCAGCTGCGCCAGCGGGCAGAGGGCGCGGCCTTCCGCATCGGCTGGGGCGCCGCGATCCTCATCGCGCGCCAACGCCTCGCCGACGAACTGCTCGACCGCGCGATCTGGGGCTATCAGGAAAGCAGCACGATCATGCGCGAGGACGACCGCAGCTTCGTCCGCCGCCAGCGCGTGGACTCGCGCCTCGGCCTCGCGATGCTCGCGCGGCTCGACCGCATGGTCGAGACCCGCGCGAGGGCGGGCGAGGAGATGCTGGCCCAGATCGTCGCCGGCGACTGGGCGGGTTTCCTGACGCTGTTCGACGCCGCCGAGGCCGCGCGCACCGCCGCGAAGGACGCGACCGGCGAAGCCGCGTCCGAGGCCGCGTCCGAAGAGACCCCCGAAAGCGGCATGGGCGCCGCCCTCGCGCTCTGGCTCGCGGGCCGCGACAACCGGACCAACCCCATCGCCGCGCTGTGGCGCGGCAGTGCGATCGCGAATGAAGTTGCGCAGTTTTCCGGGACTTTCGACACCGGCTTCGACGGGGAGCCCGAGGCCGAACCGACCCCCGAGGAGGAGGCCGAGGCGATGACCGTGTGGCATCATCATGAAACCGGCGAACTGCGCACCAATTTCCCGCCGCCCATGCCGGCTTCATCGGCATCGAGGAAGGCCGGTTCGGCGACGAGGATTACGAACGCACCCTCGAACCCGAGGAGGAGGAAGCCTTCGAGGCCGCCATCGCCGAGGCCTGCGCCCCCTTGCGCAAGGCCGGCGAAGCCGCCCGCCGCGCCTTCTTCGGACTCCCCACCCCCGCGAACGACCGCGAGGGTGAAGAAGAGAAGAATATCTCGCACAAAGGCACAAAGGCACAAAGGGAAGCCAACCCGCGCCGTCAGGCGCCATGATCACTCCGGAAAAGGCCGCACCGCATCAGGAGGAAAGCGCTTCGCGCGGGCCCCGCGCTTCCCTCTTCGTGCCTTTGTGCCTTCGTGCGAGAAAAATCAGAACCGCCCGCGCCGCCAACACGCGCGGCCAATGGAGAAGGCGATCATGTCCTTCAAACCCGAGCGGCCTGTCGGGATTGGGATGGGAAGCGGACGTTGCCGATCCTCCCCGGCACGGGGAGGGGGACCAGCGAAGCTGGTGGAGGGGCACAGGCGGCTTGCCTTGACGGAGAGGTGGTGCGCTACGGCGACGTTGCCGGAAAGGAAGAACTTGCCGGTCCGGCGCCACGCAAACCTCCCGTGCCCCTCCACCACCCTTCGGGTGGTCCCCCTCCCCCTTGGGGGAGGATCGGCTCGTCCGCTCCCCATATCGCCATCCGCGTCCCCGCGCCTCCCTCTTCGCGTCTTCGCGTGAACCAGATCAGACCCGCCCGCGCCGCCAACACGCCCGCCAATGGAGAAGCCATGCCTGCAATCGCCCGACCGCCGCCGCCCGATGGCTTTACCTCTTCCCCTCCGCGCCCGCGCTGGCTAAGGGGCGCGCATCATCCCCGCGCGAAAGGGCGTCGCACCCCATGAAACTGATCTCCGGCAACAGCAACCTGCCGCTGGCCCGCGCCATCGCCGATTATCTGGAGCTGCCGCTGACCGACACCAGCGTCCGCCGCTTCGCCGACGAGGAGGTGTTCGTCGAAATCCACGAGAATGTCCGCGGCCAGGATGTGTTCGTCGTCCAGCCGACCAATTTCCCGGCGAACGACAATCTGATGGAGCTGCTGATCATCACCGACGCGCTCCGCCGCGCCTCGGCGAAGCGGATCACCGCGGTCGTCCCCTATTTCGGCTATGCCCGGCAGGACCGCAAGCCCGGCCCGCGCACCCCGATCTCGGCGAAGCTCGTCGCCAACCTCATCACCACCTCGGGCGCCGACCGCGTGCTCGCGATCGACCTGCACGCCGGGCAGATCCAGGGCTTCTTCGATATCCCGACCGACAATCTCTACGCCGCGCCGGTGATGAGCGCCGACATCCAGGCGCGCTTCGCGGACAGGAATCTGATGGTCGTGTCGCCCGACGTCGGCGGCGTGGTGCGCGCCCGCGCGCTCGCCAAGCGGCTCGACAACGCCCCGCTGGCGATCGTCGACAAGCGCCGCGAACGCGCCGGCGAGTCCGAAGTGATGAACATCATCGGCGACGTCGCCGGGCGCTTCTGCATCCTGATCGACGATATCGTCGATTCGGCGGGCACGCTCTGCAACGCCGCCGCCGCGCTGAAGGCCGCGGGGGCCGAAGGCGTCGTCGCCTATTGCACCCACGGCGTGCTGTCCGGCGGCGCGGTCGCGCGCGTCGAGGCGAGCGAGCTCACCGAACTGGTGATCACCGATTCGATCCAGCCGACCGACGCGGTCAACGACAGCGCCAAGGTCCGCGCGCTGACCGTCGCGCCGCTGCTCGGCGAGGCGATCAAGCGCATCGCCGACGAAACCAGCGTGTCGTCGCTGTTCGATTGAGGTAGCAGATCGTGGCGCCGACTCCAGAAAACACTGTTCCCCCGCGAAGGCGGGGGCCCATCTCCGGTGGGTGCAAGATGAAACCGGCAGACGATGGGTCCCCGCCTTCGCGGGGACGCACAGCCTAGTGCTCGGCTCGGGAAATTAAATGAGCCTCGAATCCGATCTCGCCCTTGCCCACCGCCTCGCCGATGCCGCCGGCGCCGCGATCCGGCCGCTGTTCCGCGCCGCATACGGCCACGAAGCCAAGGCCGATGCCTCGCCGGTGACCGAGGCCGACCGCGCCGCCGAAGCCGCGATGCGCCGCCTGCTGGGTGCCGAGGCGCCGCGCGACGGCATCATCGGCGAGGAATATGGCAGCGAACGGCCGGAAGCATCGCGCCAATGGGTGCTCGACCCGATCGACGGCACGGTCAGCTTCATGGCGGGCCGCCCGATCTTCGGCACCCTGATCGCGCTGCTCCAGGACGGCTGGCCCTTGATCGGCATCATCGACCAGCCGGTCGCCGGCGAACGCTGGGTCGGCGCGGCGGGACAGCCGACCCTGTTCAACGGCCGCCCGGCGGCGACCCGGACCTGCCGCAGCCTGTCCGACGCGGTGCTCGCGACGACCGGCCCGCAATATTTCAGCGACCATGACGGCGGGCATTTCATGGCGCTCGCCGCGCAGACGTCGCACAAGCGCATGGTCTTCGGCGGCGACTGCTATAATTACGGGCTGCTCAGCAGCGGCCATATCGACCTGGTGGTCGAGGCGGGGCTGAAGCTTCACGATTTCGCGGCGCTCGTTCCGGTCGTCGAAGGCGCGGGCGGGACGATGAGCGACTGGAACGGCGATCCGCTCAACGCCGACAGCGACGGCCATGTGATCGCCCTGGGCGACCCCGCGCGGCTCGAGGATGTGATAGAAGGGCTTGCCTGCCACCACTGACGAAGGGAGCATGTCATGGCGTTCGAGGGTAGCTGCCATTGCGGCGCGGTGACCTACACGGTCGAAGGCGACATTCCGGCGACGGCGATGAGCTGCAACTGCTCGCATTGCCGAGCGCAAGGGGTTCCTGCTCGCCTTCGTGCCGATCGACCGGTTCCGGCTGACCGGCGGCGCCGACAAGCTCAAATCCTATCAATTCCACAAGCACAATATCGACCATCAATTCTGCACCGGCTGCGGCTGCCAGGGCTTTGCGGTCGGCACCGGCCCCGGCGGCGCGAAGATGGCGGCGGTCAACCTGCGCTGCGTCCCCGCCGCCGATCTCGACGCGCTGACGATCCAGAAGGTCGATGGGGCAAGTTTCTGATGCACCGAATCGCTTGCTTTTCGGCGCCCGCGCCGCTAAGCGCGCCGCTTCCGATTGTACCGGCTGGCTGAAAGGGCTGCCAGGCCGGTACCAAAGCGGACTTCAAAAGGAGACCAAAATGCCCAAGCTGAAGACCAAGAGCGGTGTGAAGAAACGCTTCAAATTCACCGCCTCGGGCAAGGTGAAGCACGGCGTCGCTCAGCAAGCGCCACCGCCTGATTTCGCATAATGCCAAATATATCCGCACCAACCGCGGCACCAGCGTGCTCAGCGATTCGGACGCGGCCCATGTGCGCCTCTGGGCGCCCTACGGCCTGAAGTAAGGAGCGCGGACCCATGTCACGCATCAAACGCGGCGTCACCACGCGCGCCAAGCACAAGCGCGTATTGGAACAGGCGAAGGGCTTTTACGGCCGTCGCAAGAACACCATCCGCATCGCCAAGCAGGCGGTCGAAAAGGCCTAGCCAGTACGCCTATCGCGACCGCAAGGTGAAGAAGCGGAGCTTCCGCGCCCTGTGGATCCAGCGCATCAACGCCGCGGTCCGCGCCGAAGGCCTGACCTATTCGCAGTTCATGCACGGCGTGAAGCTGGCCGGGATCGACCTCGACCGCAAGGTCATGGCCGACCTCGCGATGAACGAAGGCGGCGTCTTCTCGGCTGTCATCGCGCAGGCGAAGGCGGCGCTTCCCGAAGCGGCCTAAAGCTCCGGGGCATAGTGCTGAACAACCAAAAGGGCGGTCCCGCCAGGGGCCGCCCTTTTCGTGTCCGCCAACCAGAAACGGCGCGAAGGCAAGGCCTTCGCGCCGTTTCGACGATGATCGTAAACGACGCATCGCCCCCTCCCTCCGTACCGAATAGCCGTGGGTCGCAGAAAGCCGCTGCAGCCGGTGGAAGATGTTCCCTGACGCGACATATGCGGTCGTCTGCACGATAAAAATTGTAAAAACCCGACAGTTGAATCGCTTAGGCTGTTGTTTTTTTACGTTCCATTCCCCATGGACGTGGCGTCATGACAGACCAGATCCAGATTCCGGGGACGGACGCCGCAGCGTGCGGGTCATGACGCGTTTCTTTCCGGTTTCGGAAGCGCTGCGCGCCTATGCGAGCATCATCTACCTGACCGAGGTCGCGGCACCGCCCGGCGTTCGCATCGACGATTATCTGCACCCCGAATGGGCGAATATGCGCTTCGTCGAGGGCGATGCGATGCATGTGGCGATCGGTGGCAATACGCCGGAACCGGCGCCGCCCTTCATTGCCACCGGACCGACGAGCAAGGCGGGCTATTTTTCGGCAGGCAATATGCGCGCCTGGGGTATCGGTATCCTCCCGATGGGCTGGGCAAAATTCTTTGCGCTCCCCGCCGAGGATATGGCCGACCGTTTTGTCGACGGGGCGAAGCATCCTGCCTTTGCCGCGCTCGCCCCGCTGGTCGAAAAACTGCGGCGGACGAATGATATCGAAGCGGCGGCGCGGGCGATCGATGACCATTTCGCGGCGCTGCTCGACGGCGCGCCGCGCGACGACCCCACAATCCTGGCGGCGCACAGCGCGCTCGTCGACGCCGACCTCGCCAGCGTCGCCGACCTCGCCGAAAAGCTCGGCCTGTCCGAACGCTCGGTCGAGCGGCTGTGCCGCCGCGCCTTCGGCTTCCCGCCCAAATTGCTGCTGCGCCGCCAGCGTTTCCTGCGCAGCCTCGCACGCTTCATGCTCGACCCGTCGACGGCTTGGATCGATACGCTCGACTATCAATATTATGATCAGGCGCAGTTCACCCGCGACTTCCAGCGCTTCATGGGCATGAGTCCGCGCGCCTATGCCGCGCGGCCCAAGCCGATCCTCGGCGCCGCGGCCTTCGCCCGCGCTGCGGCCGCCGACGCCGCGGTGCAGGGGCTGCACCGGCCCGCAAATTAGGCCAGCGGGCTTGACCCCCGTACCCCGTTCGGTGCAAGCGGCGCCGCGATAAAGCGCGGCATTTCGCCGCCGCAGGAAGACCGACAATGAGCGATTATCAGGCCATGCAGGCCGAACTGACCGGCGCGATCGCCGCCGCGACCGATCTCGACGCGCTGGAAGCGCTGCGCGTCGCCGCGCTCGGCAAGGCGGGCAGCGTCACCGGCCTTCTGAAGACGCTGGGCAGCCTGACGCCGGAGGAACGCCAGACGGTCGGCCCGCAGATCCACGCGCTGCGCGAGGGCGTCACCGCGGCGCTGGCGGAGCGCAAGGCCGCGCTGGAGGGTGCCGCGCTCGAGGTGAAGCTCGCGGGCGAACGGCTCGACATGACCCTCCCCGCCGCCGCCGCCCCGCGCGGCAGCGTGCATCCGGTCAGCCAGGTGATGGACGAGCTCGCCGAAATCTTCGCCGACATGGGCTTCGCGGTCGCGACGGGTCCCGAGATCGAGGACGACTGGCACAATTTCACCGCGCTTAACATTCCCGAGACGCATCCGGCGCGGGCGATGCACGATACTTTCTATTTTCCGGAAAGTTCCGAAAGTGCCGCGCAACGCATGTTGCTGCGCACGCATACGTCGCCGGTGCAGATCCGCACGATGATGAGCGAGGGGCCTCCGATCCGGATCATCGCCCCGGGGCGGGTGTATCGCAGCGACAGCGATGCGACGCACACCCCGATGTTCCACCAGGTCGAGGGGCTGGTCATCGACCGCGGCATCCATATGGGGCACCTCAAATGGACGCTCGAGACGTTCCTCAAGGCCTATTTCGAAACCGACGACATCGTGCTGCGGCTGCGGCCCTCCTATTTCCCCTTCACCGAGCCCTCGGCGGAGGTCGATGTCGGCTACAAGCATGAAAAGGGACGCAGAATCGTCGGCGGCCATGGCGACGACGCGGGGCATAGCTGGATGGAACTGCTCGGCAGCGGCATGGTCAACCGCCGCGTGATCGCGAATTGCGGGCTCGATCCCGACGTGTGGCAGGGCTTCGCCTTCGGGGTCGGGGTCGACCGGCTGGCGATGCTCAAATATGGCATGGACGATCTGCGCGCCTTCTTCGACGGCGACCTCAGGTGGCTGGCGCATTACGGGTTCGGCGCGCTGTCGGTCCCGACGCTGAGCGGGGGGATTTCGGCATGAAGATCACCCTCGACTGGCTCCGCGAGCATATCGAAGGCGACTATAGCGTCGCCGATGTTGTCGCGACGCTCAACCGCATCGGTCACGAGGTCGAAGGCGTCGAGAATCCGGCCGAGAAGCTCGCGGGTTTCCGTATCGCGCGCGTGCTGACCGCGGAGAAACATCCGCAGGCCGACAAGTTGCAGGTGCTGACCGTCGAGGCCGGCCCGGACATCAACAGCCGGCGCGCCGCTGACCGTCGTGTGCGGCGCCCCCAATGCGCGCGCCGGCCTGGTCGGCGTGCTCGGCCTGCCCGGCGCGGTGGTGCCCGCGAACGGCATGGAGCTGAAGGTCGCGGCAGTGCGCGGGGTCGAGTCGAACGGCATGATGTGCTCGACGCGCGAGCTCGAACTCGGCGACGATCATGACGGCATCATCGAATTGCCCGGCGACGCGCCCGTCGGCACCCCCTTCGCCGATTATGCGGGCGCGAACGATCCGGTGGTCGATATCTCGATCACCCCGAACCGGCAGGATTGCATGGGCGTGCGCGGCATCGCGCGCGACCTCGCCGCCGCGGGGCTCGGCACGCTCAAGCCGCTCGCCGTTCCCGCGATCGACGGGCAGGGGCCGATGGCGACCGAAATCCGCACCGACGATATCGAAGCCTGCCCCGCCTTCTATGGCCGCACCATCGCGGGGGTCGACAACCGCGTCGCCACGCCCGAATGGATGCGCCGCCGTCTCGAAGCGATCGGCCAGCGCTCGATCTCGGCACTCGTCGATATCAGCAACTATGTCATGTTCGACCTCGGCCGCCCGAGCCATATCTATGACCGCGCGAAGCTGACCGGCGCGCTCGCCGCGCGGCGCGCGAAGCAGGGCGAGACGGTCACCGCGCTCAACGGCAAGGCGTATAGCCTCACCGACAGCATGACGGTGATCGCCGACGACGCGGGCGTCCACGACATCGCGGGCATCATGGGCGGCGAGCATAGCGGATGCAGCGAGACGACGACCGACGTGCTCGTCGAAATCGCCTATTTCACCCCCGAGCGGATCGCGCTGACCGGGCAGGCGCTGGCGCTGACCAGCGACGCGCGCAGCCGTTTCGAGCGGGGGGTCGATCCGGCGTTCCTGGACGACGCGACGGCGATCGTGACGCGGCTGATCCTCGACATCTGCGGCGGCACCCCGTCGGCGATGACCCGCGCGGGCACCCCGCCGACCGAAACGAGGACGGTCGATTACGACCCGGCGCTGTCGGCGACGCTCGGCGGGATCGCGATACCGGCCGAGCGGCAGAAGGTTATTCTGGAGTCGCTGGGTTTCGGGGTGACCGAGGGCAGCCCCTGGCGCATCGCGGTGCCGAGCTGGCGCCGCGATGTCGACGCCGCGCCCGACATCGTCGAGGAGGTGACGCGCATCACCGGTTTCGACGCGGTCGAATCGGTGGCGCTGCCGCGGAGCGACGGGGTCGCCAAGCCGACCGTGACCCCCGAACAACTGCTCGAGCGCGCGGCTGCGCCGAGCCGCGGCGGCGGCGGGCTATCACGAGGCGGTGACGTGGAGCTTCGTTTCCGACCGCGAGGCCGCGCCCTTCGGCGGCGGCGCGTGGAGCCTCGCCAATCCGATCAGCGAGGATTTGAAGGTCATGCGCCCGTCGCTGCTGCCCGGGTTGCTCGCCGCGGCGGCGCGCAACCAGAATCGCGGCGCCGACAGCATCCGCCTGTTCGAGATCGGGCGCCGCTACCTGACCGACGCCGAGCACCCGACCCTGTGCCTCGTGATGGCGGGCGACAAGACGCCGCGCGGCTGGCAAGCGGGCAAGGCGCAGCCCTTCGACGCGTTCGACGCCAAGGCCGCGGCGCTGGCTTTGCTCGATGCTGCGGGCGCGCCAGCCGACCGGTTGCAGGTGATGGAACCGGTTGCCGAGGCGGGCATCTGGCACCCCGGACAGGCGGCGACGCTGCGGCTCGGCCCCAAGGCGGTACTCGCCGAGTTCGGCGCGCTGCACCCGTCGCTGGCGCGTCATTATGACGTCGACGGCGCGGTGATGGCGGTGCAGATATTCCTCGATGCGATCCCCGCGAAGCGCGCGAGCGGCCCGGCGCGCAGCGCCTTCACCCCGCCCGCGCTGCAACCGGTGCGCCGCGACTTCGCCTTCCTCGCGCCCGAAACGCTGGCGGCCGCCGACCTAGTCCGCGCGGTAAAGGGCGCCGACAAGGCGATCATCACCGACGCGCGCCTGTTCGACCGCTTCGCGGGGCAGGGCGTGCCCGAGGGGCAGGTGAGCCTGGCGGTCGAAGTCATGCTGCAACCGGCGGAGAAGAGCTTTGCCGAGGCCGAGCTGAAGGCGATCGCCGACAAGGTGGTGGCCGCCGCGGCGAGGGTCGGGGCGGTATTGCGGGGGTAGGTGTCGCTGTCAGGCGATCCGGTTCTACCGGCGACGCGGACGGAGAATGGCCGCGCCGGGGCAGGAATCGTTTTTGATTGGCGATCATATTCTTTGCAAACCCAAGCGGCCTGTCGGTTTCGGGGTGGGGAGCGGCCATAAAGCCCCTCCCCTTCAGGGGAGGGGTTGGGGTGGGGGCTTGCGAGATAGCGCAAGGCCGCGAAACCCCACCCGCTGCGACTAACGAACAAGTTCGTAAGTCTCGCTGCCCTCCCCTGAAGGGGAGGGCCTGATCTATTCCAACGTCCGCAACCGTCCGGGCCGAAAGCCGGAGATCGCTTCGCCGCCGCACACCTCGCAACAATGCCAAAGGGTCGAACCGGCGTCACCATGCGCCAGAGCCTGTTCCCAGGACAGATTCTAGGCCGAGCCGTACGGCGGCCGTTCCTTTTCGAAGCCGTGCATGCCGAACCACCATTGGACCGCGATGATCGCTCCCTTGGCCGCAGCTGGAGCAGGGCGATCATCAGGCCGATCATCATCGGCAGGATGATGGCGGCGGCGGCGGCGGTCGAAAGCCGGGCGTCCTTGATCAGCGCGATGATGACCGGCGCCATGATATGGCCGGTCAGCAGGATCGACACATAGGCCGGAAAATCGTCGGCCTGCTGGTGCGTCCAGTCCTGCGCGCAGGACGGGCAATGCGCCACCGGTTTCAGATAGCGCCGGAACAGCTTTGCCTCGCCGCATCGCGGGCAACGGCCGCGCGCGCCGCGGAACATCGCCTCCCACGCGCTGGCGGGGAGGGCGACGGGCGAAGGAGATTCGGGGACGAAGCCGTCAACCGGCGTCGCTGCCGACTCCGATGCCACCGCGCCTGTCATGCCATCCTGCATGGATGCGCCTTAGCGGCGCAGCCTGGCGGAGGGAAGCAAAGCCTTGGGCAGATATCAGGTCGGTTCGGATTTCGGGCACGCCGCTCTCGCGCGTGCTGCCAAATCTCCCCTCCCGCAGGCGGGAGGGGTCGAGGGTGGGCAGCGAAGCCACAGGCTCGCTTCCGAACGGTCGGCCTTGCCCACCCCGCTGCGACTAACGAGCAAGCTCGTAAGTCTCGCTGCCCCTCCCGCCTGCGGGAGGGGCCATCGACGCGCTTCACCCACGGTGGCGGGTTGACCTGGACGGTCAAGGTCCTTCAAGGGGACATCTCGCCCGCTCCGCTCCTTCATCCGGATACGCGCCTTGGAAAGCATCACCATCATCCTGCTGCTGCTGCTCGCGGTCATCGTGAGCGGCATCGTGTCGCGGGTGATTCCGCTGCCGTTGCCGCGCCCGCTGTTCCAGATCGCGCTGGGCGCGGCGATCGGTCTGGTCGCCGACTGGCGCGTGACGCTCGACCCCGAAATCTTCTTTCTGCTGTTCCTGCCGCCGCTGCTCTTCCTCGACGGCTGGCGCATCCCGCGCGAGGAATTGTTCAAGGACGGCAAGACCGTGCTCGAGCTCGCGCTCGGGCTGGTCGTCTTCACCGTCGTCGGCATGGGTTTGTTCATCCACTGGATGATCCCGTCGATGCCGCTTGCCATCGCCTTCGCGCTCGCCGCGGTGGTGTCGCCGACCGATCCGATTGCGGTGTCGGCGATCGCGCAGCGCGTGCCGATCCCGAAGCGGATGATGCACATTCTGGAGGGCGAATCGCTGCTCAACGACGCGTCGGGCCTCGTCTGCCTGCGCTTCGCGATCGCGGCGGCGCTCACCGGCACCTTCTCGATTCAGGACGCCGCGCTCAACTTCCTGTGGGTCGCGCTGGGCGGCATCGCGGTCGGCGTCGGCGTGACCTGGGCGGTGTCGCGCGCCAAAAGCTGGGTTTCGCGCCATTATGGCGAGGATGGCGGGGCGCAGATCCTGATCAGCCTGCTCATCCCCTTCGGCTCCTATCTCGCCGCCGAACATCTCCATTGTTCGGGCATCCTGGCCGCGGTCGCCGCCGGGCTGACGATGGGGTTCGTGGAGACCACCGGCGACATCGCCGGGGCGACCCGGATCCGGCGCAATACGGTGTGGGACACGATCCAGTTCGCCGCCAACGGCATCATCTTCGTCCTGCTGGGAGAGCAGCTTCCCGCGATCCTCTCAGGCGCCGCCGAAACGGTGCGGCTGACGGGCCATCACGAGCCCTGGTGGCTCGGCATCTATATCCTGGCCATCAGCTTGGGCCTCGCGGCACTGCGCTTCCTCTGGGTATGGGTGTCGTTCCGCCTCACCCTGTTCCGGGCCGGCGACTGGCGGACGACGCCGAACTGGCGGATCGTGGGAGCGATGTCCTTGCCGGCGTGCGCGGCGCGATCACGCTCGCCGGCGTGCTGACGCTGCCGCTCGCCATGACCGACGGCAGCGCCTTTCCGGCGCGCGATCTCGCCATCTTCCTCGCCATGGGCGTGATCATCCTGTCGCTCATCGCGGCAAGCCTCGGCCTTCCGCTGCTGCTGCGCGGACTCGAGATGCCGCCCGAACCCTCCTACCTTGCCGAAGAGGACAAGGCCCGCGTGGCCGCCGCCGAGGCGGCGATCGCCGCGATCGAGCGCGACGGGCACGGCATGGCCGAAGGCAAGGCCGACGCCGACCTTTATGTCACCGCGGCGGCGCGGATCATGGACCTCTACCGGCAACGGATCGAGAGCCGCGAGGGCGGCGTGGAAGCCCGCGCGGCGACCGCGAGGATCGAGCGCATCGAACGCGACCTTCGGCTGGCCGCGCTCAAGGCTGAACGCGATGCGATATTCGGCATGGCGCGCAGCGGGACGCTGGGGAGCGAAGCGGCGCGCAAGCTGGTGCGCGAGATCGACCTGATGGAGGCGCGCTATACCGGGTGAGACCCGGGCGACGGGAGGGCCGCTCTAGGCTGCCACCGCCTCCTCGCTGCGGCTCCCCGCCGCCTCCAGCAGCCGCTTCTCCAGCGACTTCACCCGCGACGCGCTGTCGATCTTGTCGCCGAGCAGGTCGGTCACATAGAAGGTGTCGACCGCGCGTTCGCCATAGGTGGCGACGTGCGCCGAATGCACCGTCACCTTCGACTGGAAGAGCGCATAGGCGAGCTGGTTGAGGAGCGCGGGGCGGTCCTGCGCGTTGACTTCGATCACGGTGAAGCGGTTCGACGCCTTGTTGTCGATGAAGACGCTGGGGGCGATGCGGAAGGCCTCGGCGCGCGTGCGGGGGAGGGCGCGCGCCTCGAGCTTGGGCAACAATTTCTGGCGGTTGGCGAGCGCGTCCTCGATCGCGCGGGTCAGCCGGCCGATCTGGCCCGCCTCCGCGAAGGGCTGGCCGAGCGGGTCCTGGACGAGGAAATTGTCGAGCGCGAGCCCGTCGCGCGTCGTGTGGATGCGCGCGTCGATGATGTTGCCGCCGGCCAGGTGGATGCCGCCGGCGATGCGATAGAAAAGCCCGGGGTGGTCGGCGGCGAGCACCATGACGAGCGTCGCGCCGCGATCGTCGTCGGGCACCGCGGCGATGTGGAGCGGGCTGGTGCCCGCGGCCTGCATATGGGTGAGGTTGGCGGCGATGACCTCGACCGGTTCGGCGATCCAGTAGCTTTCGGGGAGGCGCTGCGCGAGCCGGGTGAACGCCTTCTCGTCGAGGCCGAGCAGCGCCTGCGCATCCTCTTTCTTCGCAGCGATCCGCGCCTCGCGGTTCTTCTGCTTGTGGCCGAGGCGGAGCACCTCCTCGGCCGCGTCGAAGAGTTCGGTGAGCAATTGCCGTTTCCAGCTGTTCCATACGCCGGGGCCGACGGCGCGGATGTCGACGACGGTGAGCACGAGGAGCAGGCGCAGGCGCTCGGGGCTCTGCACGATCTGGGCGAAGTCGAGGATCGTCTTGAAATCGGCGAGGTCGCGCTTGAAGGCGGTCGCCGACATGAGGAGGTGATAGCGCACGAGCCACGAGACGGTCTCGGTCTCCGCCGCGCTGAGCCCCAGCCGCGGGCAGACGCGCAGCGCGAGTTCGGCGCCAAGCACGCTGTGGTCGCCGCCGCGGCCCTTGGCGATGTCGTGCAGCAGCACCGCGACATAGATGACCCGGCGCGAATGAATCTGGCCCATGATCGCGGTCGACAGCGGATGATCGTCCTTCAGCCGGTCCTGCTCGATATCCGAGAGGAGGCCGATGGCGCGGATGGTGTGCTCATCGACGGTGTAGTGATGATACATGTCGAACTGCATCTGCGCGACGACGCGGCCGAAATCGGGCACGAAGCGTCCGAACACCCCGGCCTCGTTCATCCAGCGCAGCACGGTTTCGGGATCGCGCGGCGAGGTGAGCACGTCGAGGAACAGTTCGTTGGCGCGCGGCTGGCGGCGCACCCCCTGCGTCTCGATCAGTTTCGCGTCGTGGCGCGCCTGGCGCATCGCGAGCGGGTGGATTTCGAGACCGTGCTTGTCGGCGAGCGCAAAGATTTCGATGAGGCGTACCGGGTCGCGCTGGAAAAAATCGTCCGACGGCAGCGCGAGCCGGCCGCGGTCGAGGACGAAGCCGTGGAGCTTGCCGGGCCGCCGCCGGATCGTCGGCAGGAAGCGCCGCCCGCGCGCCGCCATCTGGTCGTCGAGATGCGCGAGGAAAGTGCCGGTGACGTCGCCGACGCTTTTCACATGGAGGAAATAGAGCTGCATGAAGCGCTCGACCGAGCTTTTGCCCGGGCGGTCGGCGAAATGCATGCGCGCCGCGATCTCGCGCTGGAAATCGAAGGTCAGCCGGTCCTCGGCGCGGCCCGCCAGCGTGTGGAGGTGGCAGCGCACCGCGAGCAGGAAATTCTCGGCGCGCGCGAATTGCCGAAGCTCGCGGGTCGAGAGCAGGCCGGCGCCGACCAGCTCGGGCACGGTGCGCACGCGGTGGATGAACTTGCCGATCCAGAACAGCGTGTGGAGGTCGCGGAGGCCGCCCTTGCCTTCCTTCACATTGGGTTCGACGACGTAGCGCGAATCGCCCATGCGCTTGTGTCGCTCGTCGCGTTCGGCGAGCTTTTCTGCTACGAAGGCGCGCGCATTGCCCGCGACGACCTCGGCATCGAAGCGCGCCGACGCCTGGTCGTAGAGGGTACGGTCGCCCCAGATGAAGCGCCCTTCGAGCAGCGCGGTGCGGATGGTGAGATCGTCCTTCGCGGCGCGGACCATCTCGTCGAGCGAGCGGCTGCTGTGCCCGACCTTCAGCCCGAGGTCCCACAAGGTATAGAGCTGCGCCTCGATCACCTGTTCGGTCCAGCTCGTCTGCTTGAACGGGGTCAGAAAGCCGATGTCGATGTCGCTGAACGGCGCCATTTCGGCGCGGCCGTACCCGCCGACCGCGATGATCGTGATGCGCTCCCCCGCCGAGCGATTGCCCGCGGGATAAAGATGATCGACGGTGAAGTCGTACGAGAGGCGGATGATCTGGTCGATCAGGAAGGCGGTCGCCTGCGCCGCGACCAGTCCGTCCGACGGCTTGGCGAGCAGGCGGCGGCCGATCTCGGCCCGGCCCTGTTCGAGCGCGCCCTTGAGCAGGTCGACGAGCGCGCGGCGGCGCTTGCCCGGATCGCCCGTCTCGGTCGCGACGGCTTCGAGCCGTTCGGCTAGCGCGCGGCGGTCGATGATCGCGCGGCGGTCGTCGAGATGGGCGAAGATATCGCTCATCCCTCGCCCTCGACCGCTTTCAATCGGTAGAGCGCGTCGAGCGCCTCGCGCGGGGTGAGCGCGTCGGGATCTAGGGCGGCGAGCGCTTCGCGCAGCGCGTCCTTCGCGGGCGCGGGTTCGGCGGCGAGCGTGGCGGCGAACAGCGGCAGGTCGTCGAGCCCCGCGGCGAGGCCGCCGGTGGCCTGGCGCCCGGCTTCGAGCTTGGCGAGCACCGCTTCGGCGCGTTTCACCACCTTGGGCGGGACGCCCGCGAGGCGCGCGACCGCGAGGCCGTAGCTGCGGTCGGCGGGGCCGTCGGCGAGCTCGTGGAGGAGGACGAGGTCGCCCTGCCATTCGCGCGCGCGGACATGGTGGAGCGACAGCGCATCGAGGCTTTCGGCGAGCCGCGTGAGTTCGTGATAGTGGGTCGCGAACAGGCAGCGGCAGCGGTTCACCTCGTGCACCGCCTCGACAACCGCCCAGGCGAGTGCGAGCCCGTCATAGGTCGAGGTGCCGCGCCCGACCTCGTCGAGGATGACGAAGCTCTGCGGGGTCGCCTGCGCGAGGATCGCGGCGGTTTCGACCATTTCGACCATGAAGGTCGAACGCCCGCGCGCCAGATTGTCGCTGGCGCCGACGCGGCTGAACAGCCGGTCGACGAGCCCGAGCCGCGCCGCGGCGGCGGGGACGAAACCGCCCGCCTGCGCGAGGACGACGATCAGCGCGTTCTGGCGCAGGAAGGTCGATTTGCCGCCCATGTTGGGGCCGGTGACGAGCCACAGCCGGTCGGTCTCCGACAGCGACACATCGTTGGGAACGAAACGTTCGCCCGCCTTTGCGAGCGCCGCCTCGACCACCGGGTGGCGGCCGCCGGTCACGTCGAGGCACGGCGCGTCGGCGAGGTCGGGGCGGCACCAATTGTGGCTCATTGCATGGTCGGCGAGCGCCGCCGCGACGTCGAGGCGCGCGAGCACGTCGCACGACGCGGCGATCGCCTCGCGCCGCGCGACGGCGGCATCGGTCAGCGCCTCCAGATGCGCGGCCTCGGCGGCGACGGCGTGGACGCCCGCCTGTGTGACGCGGCCCGCGGCTTCGTGCAGGTCGGAGGAGTTGAAGCGCACCACCCCGGCGAGCGTCTGGCGGTGGGTGAAGCCCGATTCGGGCAGCATCAGCGCGTCGGCATGCTTCGCGGGCACCTCGACATGATAGCCGAGCACGCCATTGTGGCGGATCTTGAGCGAGGCGATGCCGGTGCGGTCGCGATAGTCGGCTTCGAGCGCGGCGATCGCCTTGCGCCCGTCGCGCGCGGTTTCGCGCAGCGCGTCGAGCGCATGGTCGTAGCCTTCGGCGATATAGCCGCCCTGCGCGGCATCGACCGGCGGGGTCTCGATCAGGGCCCGCGACAGTTCGTCGACGAGCGCGCCATGGCCGTCGAGGCCGGGGAGCAGGCGCGCCAGCAAGGGCGGCAGGTCGGCGCGGCGTCCGAGCCGTTCGCGCAGGATGCGCGCGCCGCCGAGCGCGTCGCGAAGCTGGGCAAGGTCGCGCGGCCCTCCGCGCCCCGCGACGAGGCGCCCGAGCGCGCGCCCGGCATCGGGGAGCGCGCGCAGCTCGGCGCGCAGTTCGCCGCGCCACAGCGCATCGCGCGCGAGCGAATCGACGAGGTCGAGCCGGTCGAGGATCGCGCCCTTGTCGGTGAGCGGGCTCGCGAGATCGTCGGCGAGCAGCCGCGCGCCCGCGGCGGTGACGGTGCGGTCGATGGTGCCGAGCAGGCTGCCGTCGCGGCTGCCCGCCATGGTGCGCACGAGTTCGAGGCTTTCGCGCGTCGCGGCGTCGATCGCCATGCGGCCCGAGGCAAGATGGCGGACCGGCGGCTGGAGGAAGACGCCGGCGCCGGTGCCGACATGGTCGAGATAGGCGGCAATGGCGCCCATGGCGGCGATCTCGCCGCGGCTGAACTGGCCGAAGCCGTCGAGGGTCTGGACGCCGAACAGGGCTTCGAGGCGCTTCTGTCCGGCGGCGCTGGAGAAATCGCCCTGCGGGCGGCGCACGACCTGGCGCACGCTCCACGCCGGCAAATCGCCCAGCCCTTCGCTGACCAGCAGTTCGGACGGCACGAGGCGCGCAAGTTCGGCATCAACCGCCTCGCGCGGCACCGCGACGACCTCGAACCGCCCGGTCGAGATGTCGGCGGCGGCGATCGCGACCTCGCCCTCGCTGCCGACCTCGGCCAGTGCGGCGAGCCGGTTGGCGCTGCGCCCTTCGAGCAGGCTTTCCTCGGTCAGCGTGCCCGCTGTGACGAAGCGCACGATGGCGCGCTGGACGAGCGCCTTCGACCCGCCGCGCGCCTTGGCCTCGGCGGGGCTTTCGACCTGTTCGGCGATGGCGACGCGGTGTCCCGCCCTGATCAGCCGCGCGAGATAGGATTCGGCGGCATGGACGGGCACGCCGCACATCGGCACCGGCTCGCCGCCATGTTCGCCGCGCGCGGTGAGCGCGATATCGAGCGTCGCCGCCGCGGCCTTGGCGTCGTCGAAGAAGAGCTCGAAGAAGTCGCCCATGCGATAGAAGAGCAGGCAGTCGCCCGCCTTTTCCTTGAGCGCCCAATATTGCGCCATCATCGGCGTGGGGGCGGAAGGCCTGTTGGCCGGAAGGGCGGCGGTCGCGGACATCGCGCCCTGCTTAGTGATTGGGGGGCACATGGCAAGCTGCGGGTGGCGAATGTCGGCTTTGGCGTGGGAGGCGGCGCTTAGAAATCCTCCCTGTCGCGAAGCGACGGGGAGGGGGACCGTTCGCGAAGCGAATGGTGGAGGGGCCAGCAACGTCGCATTCTTGCCCCGCCGTCAGCGGCCGCGCCACTGCCACCTTCCCATGGCTGCGCCACAGGGAGGATATGGAGACTGCTCCCACCCGTTATCCGTCATCACATCGGCGACGATAGCGAACGACTGAAATGGGGTGGAGAGCGGATGTTCAGAACGACCGCTCGCTCCCGTTGCCGAGGTGCAGTTGTCCCTCGCGCACGGTAAACCAGCAAGACAGGCCGTCACGCCGATCAACGAAATGCCATCGCGGCTGGCCATCGGTCGTTGAGAACGAGAGAAATCGCATATCGTTGTCGGTCGTGATCGCGACTTCGGGCAGGATACCAAATAGATCACATCGCGCAATTCGCGCATCACGCAACATATTGAGCGCGGGTTCCCATAACTCTTGTTCGCTCCAGCTCCCACATCTGATGGCGGTTCGATCCTCGATACGCCAACTCCATTCGACTCCGAATGATACTTCGCCGTGGGGATTGCTTAGCCGAGCCGTCCCGCTTGGTGACGGGAGTCAGTTTGCCACACTCGATAAAAATCGCCGAACCATGTCCACGCCAGATGTGGCTGATTGGCAAGCCGGTTAGCGAGTTAGCGAAAGCGGGAAAGGCTTCGGTGGGTTTCATAGTCAACGGTCTTAGCGGCCGCCGACAACGTCCGCTACCGGTCGTCTGCTGACGTCCCGCTAGCGCGATGCCGAGAGGTCCGGCTATTTTGTTTCACGCAAAGGCACGAAGATGTAGCGCTGACCGTGAAGCGGCTTCTTCCTTCGACGCTGCGGCATGACGCACCGATGATGGAAAGGCGACCTTGCGGTCGCAGGCTCGCCTCTTCGTGCCTTTGCGCCTTTGCGTGAAATATATTTCGCTGACGCCGAAGAAGAAGGCCACGGATCAAGTCCGGAGCGATGACCAAATGTGGCGAGCCGACGGTCAAAAGCTGACTCGGACGTCAGATTGCCCAACATTGGCGGTACCAATCGCCGCAGGGTGACGCTAGGGATCAGCGCAATGGGCGCGCGTCTGTGGAATCGAACTGAGGGGACAAATCAATGGACAGCGGCAGCAAGATACAATTTTCGGATCGCGAGGCCCTGCTCTACCACGAATATGGGCGCCCGGGGAAAATCGAGATCATCGCGTCGAAACCGATGGCGACGCAGCGCGACCTGTCACTCGCCTATTCGCCCGGCGTCGCGGTGCCGGTGCGCGCGATCGCCGAGGATCCCGCGACCGCCTATGACTATACGGTCAAGGGCAACCTCGTCGCCGTCATCTCCAACGGCACCGCGATCCTGGGCCTCGGCAATCTCGGCGCGCTCGCCTCGAAACCGGTGATGGAAGGCAAGGCGGTGCTGTTCAAGCGCTTCGCCGACGTCGATTCGATCGACCTCGAACTCGATACCGAAGACCCCCAGCGGTTCATCGAAGCGGTCGAACTGATGGGGCCGAGCTTCGGCGGCATCAACCTCGAGGATATCGCGGCGCCGAACTGCTTCATCATCGAGGCGGCGCTCAAGGAAAAGATGAACATTCCGGTGTTCCACGACGACCAGCATGGCACCGCGATCATCACCGCCGCGGGGCTGATCAACGCCTGTCACCTGACCGGGCGCGACCTTTCCACGGTCAAGGTCGTCGTCAACGGCGCGGGCGCGGCGGCGATCGCCTGCACCGCGCTGATGAAGGCGATGGGCGTGCGGCACGAAAATGTGGTCATGTGCGACCGCAAGGGCACGATCTGGCAAGGCCGCACCGAGGGCATGGACCAGTGGAAATCGGCGCACGCGGTGCCGACCGAGGCGCGCACGCTGACCGAGGCGCTGGTCGGCGCCGACGTGTTCCTGGGCCTGTCGGCGGCGGGGGCGCTGAAGCCCGAGATGGTCAAGGACATGAAGCCCGCGCCGATCATCTTCGCGATGGCGAACCCCGACCCCGAAATCTCGCCCCCCGACGCGCGCGCGGCGCGGCCCGACGCGATCATCGCGACCGGGCGGTCGGATTATCCGAACCAGGTCAACAATGTCCTGTGCTTCCCCTTCATCTTCCGCGGCGCGCTCGACGTGCGCGCGACCGCGATCAACGAGGAGATGAAGATCGCGGCGGCCTACGCCATTGCCGACCTCGCGCGCCAGCAGGTGCCCGAGGAGGTCGCGGCGGCCTATGGCGGGCGGGCGTCGAGCTTTGGCCCCGAATATATCATCCCCTCGCCCTTCGACCCGAGACTGATGGAAATCGTGCCGGCGGCGGTCGCCAAGGCGGCGATGGACACCGGCGTCGCGCAGCAGCCGATCGAGGATATGGCGGCCTATCGCGACAGCCTGAAGGCGCGGCTCAACCCGACGACCTCGGTGCTGACGCTGGCCTATGAAGCGGCGCGCGCCAATCCGAAGCGCGTCGTCTTTGCCGAGGGCGAGGAGGAGGTGGTGCTGCGCGCCGCGATCCAGTTCCGCGACGGCGGCTATGGCATTCCGGTGCTCGTCGGGCGCGAGGGATTGCACGACCAGCTTCGCGAGATGGGCGTGCCCGACCCCGAAAGCTTCGAAATCCACAACAGCGTCAATTCGCCGCATGTGCCGCAGATGGTCGACATGCTCTATGAGCGGCTGCAGCGCCGCGGCTATCTGCGCCGCGACGTCGAGCGGATGGTGAACCGCGACCGCAACATCTTCGGTTCGCTGCTCCTCCAATTGGGGCTGGGCGATGCGATGATCACCGGCACGACGCGCACCTATGCGCAGACGATGCGCGAGGTGCGCCGCGTGATCGACCCCGCCGAGGGGCAGACCAATTTCGGCATCCATGTGCTGGTCGGCCAGCATCACACCGTGTTCATGGCCGACACGACGGTCAACGAACGCCCGTCGGCGCAGCAGCTCGCCGACATCGCCGAACGCACCGCGCAGGTCGCGCGGCGCATGGGGCACGAACCGCGCGTCGCCTTTCTCTCCTATTCGACCTTCGGCAACCCGCCGGGTTCGTGGCTCGACAATATTCGCGAGGCGGTGTCGATCCTCGACGCGCGGGCACCGGGCTTCGAATATGAAGGCGAAATGTCGCCCGATGTCGCGCTGAACGCCAAGGTGATGGCGAACTATCCCTTCTGCCGCCTGTCGGGTCCCGCCAATGTGCTGGTCATGCCGGGGCTGCAGTCGGGCAATCTGTCGGCGAAGCTGCTGCGCGAACTCGGCGGCAGCGCGGTGATCGGACCGATGCTCGTCGGCATGGAAAAGCCGGTGCAGGTCGCGACGATGGCGTCGACCGCGTCCGATCTGGTGACGCTGGCGGTGCTCGCGGCGGGCGGGATCGCGGAATAAGTACGCATTGGCGTTGCCCCCGCCTGCGCGGGGGCGACGGCTTGATTACGGACCGTTGCCGCCGGGTGCGCCCGCGCCCGGCGCGCCGACGGCGCCGATATTGCCGAAGATATCCTCGAAGAAGCTGCGCTCGCGGCCCAGCGTCGGGGTCTTGTCGCCTTCGGGATTGATCTTGCTGACCAGTTCGAGACCGGTGCGGTCGACCGCGGCGACATTGCCCGCGGCGTCGAAGCGCACGCGCAGCACCTGCTGCGCGACCGGGCGCGGCGTGGCGAAGGCCAGCTGGCGCGTCTCGCGCGAGACATAATAATATTCATTGTCGCTGAACTGGCCGACGAAGGTCGGGCGGCCGAGCGTCTTTTCCACCGATTCGCGGTTGTCGACGCCGGGCGTGATGGCGTCGGTCAGCAGCGGGTCGGCGACATAGCCCTGCCGCCCCTTGAGCTGGGCGCAGCCTCCGGCGGTGGCCGCCATGGCGATGCCGCCGAGGATCAGGGCCGCCCGGCGGGCCGAAAAATAGGTCGTGATATGCGGCATCAAAATGGTCTCCGTTGCGCATGCCCTGCCGCTCGCCCCCGCGGTCTGCGCATATTGCCCGCGCCTCTTAGCGCCAAGCAGGCGCGGCGCACAAGCCGCTTGTGGCGCGGCAAAGCTTGACCCAGGATGATCGGCGGCCCCTTTTCGGCGCGCCTGAAACAGCCTAAGCGGGGCGGATGATCTCGCTCCGCAAATTCTTCCGACCCGATCCCGACCCGCGTGAGGCGCGGCGCCCGCTGTGGAACGCAGTGGTCGCCGCCGCGCGCGCGCCGCACTGGTACCAGGCGGGCGGCGTCCCCGACACGCTCGACGGGCGGTTCGACATGATCAGCCTGATGATGGCGCTCGTCCTCCACCGCATCGAAGCCGACCCCGACCAGACGCTCGCCGGGGTCCAGCTGACCGAGCTGTTCGTCACCGACATGGACGGCCAGATGCGCCAGATCGGTTTCGGCGACATGGTCGTCGGCAAGCAGGTCGGCCGGATGGTCGGTGCGCTCGGCGGGCGGCTGGGCGCCTATCGCGCCGCTGACGGGTCGGACGAGCTGCGCACCGCGCTGGTGCGTAACCTGTGGCGCGGCAACGCCCCCGCCGATGCCGAACTCGCGCATGTGATGGCAGGGGTCACGCGGCTGCGCGGCGCGCTGGCGGCGATGCCGGTGGCGGACCTGATCACCGCCGACCATCTGCCGGACGCGGCATGATCACGCCCGAATTTTCCCATGTCATCACGCTGGCCGAGGCCGGGCCGAGCAAGACCGTCGCGCTGGAAGCCGGCGCGGCGGCGCGCGCGGCGATCGCTGAAAGGCTGCGCCTCGTCGCCCTCGACCGGTTCGAGGCGGCGGTCGACGTGCGCGCGGTCGCAGGCGGCGTCGGCGTGCGCGGCGAGGTGCGCGCGAAGCTGGTACAAAGCTGCGCCGCGACCGACCTGCCGGTGCCGGCGACGATCGCCGAACCCTTCGACCTCAAATTTCTGCGCGAGATGCCGCCGGGGGACGGCGAGGATGCCGAGATCGAGCTGGGCGCCGAGGATATCGACGTGCTGCCGCTCGAGCATGACCGGGTCGACCTGGGCGAGGTGGCGGTGCAGACGCTGTCGCTCGCGCTCAACCCCTTTCCGCGCCATCCGGACGCGGACCGCATCCTCGCCGAAAAGGGCGTGCTGAGCGAGGAACAGGCGGGGCCCTTCGCGGCGCTGGCGGCGCTGAAGGGCAAGCCAAAGGCCTAGGGCGCTTCGGGCGCTTCCTCCTCGTCCTTCGCCTCGTCGTCGGGTTTCGGCGGGTCGGCGAGCAGGTCGGACACCGCGTCGTCGAGGTCCGTCTTGCGCTTCGCGGCGGGCTCGGCCTTCCCCGGCTTCTCCGGTTCGTCGTCCGCGGCTTCGGCCGCCGCCTTCTCGTCGCGCGTCGGCGGCAGGCTGCCGCCGAGCGCTTTCGCAAGGCCGACGAGCTGTTCGCCGATCACCTTGTCGACCGCCGGCGCGATCTCGGCCTGCTTGAAGCGCATATAGCCGCCGACGACATAGTCGAAGCGGATCGCCGCCCCGGTCGGAGTCGCCTTGATCTGGATCGTCAGCGTGCCGGTGACCGCCTCGCCCTGCAGCGGACCGAAGGCGCCCGACAGGCGGAGCAGTTCGTCGGGCTTGGCGAACAGGATGCGGGCGTGCTGGACACTGCCCTGCCCGGTCGTACCGCCCTCCCCCGTGCCCGGCAATTTTTCGCAGAAGCAGCCGCCCGCCTGCGAATCGAGCCAGAAATTGGCGGCGTCGCCCGACCAGCTATGGTCCTTCGACCACCATTTCTGCGGCATGCGGAGCATTTTCCACACATCCTCGGGCGCCGCCGCGACCTGCGCGGTGTGCGCGACGGTGAAGCCGAGCTCGCTCTGGTCGATGACCTTCGCGTTCGCCGGAACAGCGATGAACGCAGCAGCCGAAAGCAGCGCGGCGCAGGAAACATGTCTGAACGTCATAGCCCGGTATCCCCCTTCCACCCGACGGCTCCGTCATTGCAAGCTAGCGAAGCAATCCAAGGCGGCGTTCTACCGCTCTGGATTGCCACGGGGCTACGCCCCTCGCAATGACGATTCAGAGGGGCTTAGCTCAGCCGGTCGTCGCGGCGCTGAGGATCGTTTCGATCGCGTCGTTGACGACGTCGATGTCGGCCATGCCGTCGACATGCGTGACGATGCCGCGCGCTTCGTAGATTGGCAGGATCGGCGCGGTCTTCGCCCGATATTCGGCCATGCGCGTACGCACGGTTTCCTCATTGTCGTCGGGGCGGCGCTTGAACTCGTGGCTGCCGCACACGTCGCAGGTCCCGGCGACCTTGGGCTGCTTGTAGCGGTCGTGATAGCCTTCGCCGCACTGGGCGCAGGAGAAGCGGCCGGTGATGCGGTCAACGAGCGCGTCCTCCTGCACCAGCAGTTCGATGACATGGTCGAGCTTGCGCCCGCGCGCGGCGAGAATCTCGTCGAGCGATTCGGCCTGCGCCCCGGTGCGCGGATAGCCGTCGAAGATCACCGAGACATCGGGGCCGAGTTCGTCGAGCCGCTCGCCGATGAGGCCCGAGACGATCTCGTCCGAGACCAGTTCGCCCGCGTCCATCACCGCCTTCGCCTGCTTGCCCGTAGGCGTGCCCGCCTTGACCGCGGCGCGCAGCATGTCGCCGGTCGACAGCTGGATCATGCCATGCTCGTCCTCGAGCCGCGAGGCCTGCGTTCCCTTGCCCGCCCCCGGCGGACCCAGCAAAATGATGTTGAGCGTCATGAAAGCCCCTGTTCCCCGTTCACCGAATCGGGATTGGCCTAGCGGGCGTATCAGCGCCGCGCAACGCCGCCTTTCAATTTCGCCTTCTTGATCAGGTCGCCATATTGATGCGCGAGCATGTGGCTCTGGATCTGGCTGATCGTGTCGATCGTGACGTTGACGATGATCAGCAGGCTGGTGCCGCCGAGCTGGAAGGGCAGGCCCGACCGCGCGATGAAATATTCGGGCACCAGGCAGATCGCCGCCAGATAGGCCGCGCCGATCACGGTGATGCGCGTCAGCACATGGTCGAGATAGGCGGCGGTGTTCTTGCCCGGGCGGATGCCGGGGATGAAGCCGTTCTGGCGCTTCAGATTGTCGGCGGTTTCCTCGGGATTGAAGACCACCGCGACGTAGAAGAAACAGAAGAAGATGATGCCCGCTGCATAGAGCGCCATATAGAGCGGCTGGCCGTGCGCGAGATACTGGTTGAGCGTGATCAGGAAATTGCCCGTCGCGCTGTCGTTCTGGACATTATTGCCCATGAACTGGGTGATCGTCAGCGGCATCAGCAGCAGCGACGAGGCGAAGATCGGCGGAATCACGCCCGCGGTGTTGACCTTCAGCGGCAAATGGCTGCGGTCGGCCTGCATCACCCCGCGCTGGGTCGCGCGTTTCGGATATTGGACGAGCACACGCCGCTGCGCGCGTTCCATGAAGCTGATGAAGGCGATGATCACGATCGCACCGAGAATCACGGCGAAGACGGTGCCGCCGCCCATCGAGCCTTCGCGGACCTGGCTGAACATCTGCGCGAAGCTGCGCGGCAATTGCGCGAGAATGCCCGCCATGATGATGAGCGAGACGCCATTGCCGATGCCGCGGCTGGTGATCTGTTCGCCGAGCCACATCAGGAAGAGCGTGCCGCCGACGATGCTGATCACGGTGGTGATGCGGAACAACATGCCCGGGTCGAGCACGACGGTGATGCCCTGCGCCCCCGTCGACGCTTCGGCGGTGAGCGCGAGGAAATAGGCCTGGACCGCGGTGAGCACGACGGTGCCGTAGCGCGTGTACTGATTGAGCTTCTTGCGCCCGCTTTCGCCCTCTTTCTTGAGCGCAGCGAGGCTGGGGGCCAGCGCCGCGGCGAGCTGCACCACGATCGACGCGGTGATATAGGGCATGACGCCGAGCGCGATGATGCTGAGGCGCTCGAGGCTGCCGCCCGAGAAGGTGTTGAAGATGTCTAGGACGCCGCCCGAAGCCGCCTGCTGATAGGCCTGCGCCAGCGCGACGGGATCGACCCCCGGCAGCGGCACGAAGGACAGGAAGCGGAAGACGATCAGCGCGCCGATCGTGAACCAGATGCGGTTCTTGAGTTCGGTCGCCTGACCGAATTTCGAGAAGTTCAGGTTGGAAGCAAGCTGGTCGGCGCGAGAGGCCATAAAATCTTTCCTCAGTGGCGGACCGCGCCCCCCGCGACCCGGCGCCTATGTGCGTTCGCAGGTGCCGAAGCGCAAGGGGAAAGGCCCTGTTAAAGCGGCAGGCTCGTGCCGAACGCCGCTTTCTTTGTCCGTTCTTTTTCCGTTCGCATCGAGCCCTTAGACTGCCTTTGCAGACGCTCAGGGTAAACTTCAACTTCTGGTTGAAGTCGAGATGCCCCTCGACCTGACGCCGTCCCGAAGGGTGTCTCGACTTCGCTCGACACGAACGGGATATATAATCGGTCAAATGACAAGAGGCGGTTCCTTCGGGAACCGCCTCTTGGGAGAGTCTTACTCGGCCTTGGCTTCCTCAGCCTTGGCGGGCAGTTCGACCTTGCCGCCGGCCTTTTCGACCGCCGCGATCGCGCCCTGCGACGCCCCGGCGACCGCGAAGGTCAGCTTGGCGGTCAGTTCGCCCTTGGCGAGGAGGCGGACGCCGTCCTTGCCGCCGCGCGCGACGCCGGCCGCCTTGAGCGCGGCATGATCGACGGTCGCCTTCGGATCGAGCTTCTTGGCGTCGACCAGCTTCTGGACCATGCCGAGGTTCACGATGGCGTAATCCTTGGCGAAGATATTGTTGAAGCCGCGCTTCGGGATGCGCATGTGGAGCGGCATCTGGCCGCCCTCGAAGCCGTTGATCGCGACGCCGCTGCGGGCCTTCTGGCCCTTCTGGCCGCGGCCCGCGGTCTTGCCCTTGCCCGAGCCGATGCCGCGTCCGACGCGCATCCGGCCCTTGCGGGCACCGGCATTGTCACGAAGATCGTTAAGCTTGATAGTCATAGTTGCACTCGCTTTCGCTGTGTTCGCGCTGGGAACCGGGGCTTAGTCCGGTTCGATTTCACTCGATGGCTGAAAGCCGGGATAGGGTCCGGCCTTGTCCATCACGATGGCTTGGGCGACATAGCCGCGGCCATCGACCTGGGTAATCGACGGGCTGCCGTGAAGCTGCCACCCCCGGTTGAGCAGTCCTTCGACCCGCGCGCAGAAGGCGGCATCGTCGGGACCGGTCAACAAGCGGTAGAGCTTCAAGGCCCTTAGCCCTCGATCACTTCCACCATGTGCGGAAGCTTGCGGATCATGCCGCGCACTTCCGGGGTGTCGACCAACTCGACCTCGCGGTGCATCTTGCCCAGGCCGAGGCCGGTCAGGATGGCGCGCTGGCCCTTGGGACGACGGATCGGCGAGCCGATCTGGCGGATCTTGATCTTCTTGTCAGCCATGGTCTTACTCCGTCACCGCGGCGGCTTCGGCCTCGGCGGCACGGTCGGACGCCCCGCCGCGTTTGATGAGGTCCGACACCTTCTTGCCGCGACGCTGCGCCACCGACTTCGGGCTGGTCTGCTCGCCCAGCGCCTCGAAGGTCGCGCGGATCATGTTGTAGGGGTTCGAGGTGCCGTTCGACTTGGTCACCACGTCGGCAACGCCGAGCGATTCGAACACGGCGCGCATCGGGCCACCGGCGATGATGCCGGTACCGGCGGGCGCCGAGCGGACGGTCACCTTGCCGGCGCCGAAATGGCCGAGGCCGTCATGGTGCAGCGTGCGGCCGTCGCGCAGCGGAACGCGGATCATCGCCTTCTTCGCGGCGGCGGTCGCCTTCGAAATGGCTTCGGGCACTTCGCGCGCCTTGCCATGACCGAAACCGGCGCGGCCCTTGCCGTCGCCGACGACGACGAGCGCGGCGAAACCGAAGCGCTTGCCGCCCTTCACGGTCTTCGAGACGCGGTTGATGTGGACGAGCTTTTCGATCAGCTCTTCGCCGCCATCCTCGTCGCGCGGACGGCGATCGTCGCGGCGGCCACGGCCACCGTCGCGTCCGCCACGGCCGCCATCGCGGCCGCCGCCACGGCCGCGGCGCGGGGCCTGGCCTTCGGTGGGGGCCGCCTCGGGGGCGCCTTCGACGTTCTGTACTTCGTCAGCCATAATCAGAACTCCAATCCGCCTTCGCGAGCCGCGTCGGCCAGCGCCTTGATGCGCCCGTGGAACAGGAAACCGCCGCGGTCGAACACGACCTGGGTCACGCCGGCCTTCTTGGCGGCGTCGGCGAGGCGCTTGCCGACATCGGCGGCAGCTGCGGTGGTGGCGCCGGTCTTGCCGCGGCCATCCTTGTCGAGCGTCGAGGCCGCAGCCAGCGTCTTGCCGGCGGCGTCATCGATGAGCTGCGCATAGATGTGGCGGCCCGAACGGTGCACCGACAGGCGCGGACGCCCGGCGGTGCGCTGGCGAAGGGCGGTGCGGACGCGCTGGCGGCGCTTCTGGAAAGGGGTAAGATGTGCCATGGCTTACTTCTTCTTGCCTTCTTTGCGGAAGATATACTCGCCGCGATATTTGATGCCCTTGCCCTTGTAGGGCTCCGGCTTGCGCCAGCGGCGGATTTCCGCCGCGACCTGGCCGACCTTCTGCTTGTCGATGCCGCTGATCTCGATCGTCGTGTTGTCCGGCGTCTTGATCTCGATGCCCTCGGGCACGTCGAAGTCGACGTCGTGGCTGTAACCGAGCTGCAGCTTCAGCGTCTTGCCCTGGGCGTTGGCGCGATAGCCGACACCGGTGATTTCGAGCACCTTGGTGAAGCCGTCGGTGACGCCGGTGACGAGGTTCTGGACCAGGGTCCGCTGCATGCCCCAGAAGGCGCGCGCCTGCTTGGTGGCATTGGCGGGCTGGACCGAAATCTCGCCTTCCTTGACCTCATAGGCGATGTCGTCGGCGAGCGCGAGGGCCAGGGTACCCTTGGGACCCTTGACCGACAGCAGGCCGCCGTCGATGCTGGCCGTGACCCCCGAAGGGATGGCGACCGCCTTTTTACCGATACGCGACATCAGAACACCTCCGCCAGCACTTCGCCGCCGACATTAGCCTCGCGGGCCTCGGCATCCGACAGAACGCCGCGCGGGGTCGACACGATGGTGATGCCCAGGCCGTTGCGCACGATCGGCAGCTCTTTCGAACCCGAATAGACGCGGCGGCCCGGCTTCGAGACGCGGGCCACGTGGCGGATCGCCGGCTGGCCTTCGAAATATTTGAGCTCGATGCGGATGCCCTTGTGCTGGCCCTTCGCGCCCAGCGATTCCTCGCTGTAGCCGCGGATATAGCCTTCGCGCTGGAGCACATCGAGGACGCGGACGCGCAGGGTCGAGGCGGGAGTCAGGACGCTGTCCTTCTTCGCCTGCTGGCCGTTGCGGATGCGGGTGAGCATATCACCCAGAGGATCGGTCATTGCCATCTTGGTCTTCCTTACCAGCTCGACTTCACAACACCGGGGATCAGGCCCTTGTTGGCCAGATCGCGGAGCTGGATACGGCAAAGCCGGAACTTGCGATAATAGGCGCGCGGACGCCCAGTCATCTCGCAGCGGTTGCGGATGCGGGTCGGATTGCCGTTGCGCGGTACTTCCGCCATCTTGAGGCGCGCGATCAGACGCTCGCCTTCGTCGAGCGACGTGTCCGCCGCGATCGCCTTCAGCTTCGCATAGCGGCCGGCATATTTCTTCACCAGCTTCTTGCGACGCTCATTCTTGTTCACGGAACTCAGTTTCGCCATGACTTAAGTTCTCTTTCCTTCTTGAAAGAGCCTGCCTGCGTCCCTTGCGGGATCAGGCGGCTGCCTTTTCCTGCGCTTCGATCGGGAAGGGGAAGCCGAACAGCTTGAGCAGTTCGCGCGCCTCTTCGTCGGTGCGAGCGGTGGTGGTGACGATCACGTCCATGCCGCGCACCGTGTCGATGCGGTCATAGTTGATCTCGGGGAAGATGATCTGTTCCTTCAGGCCCATGGCATAGTTGCCGCGGCCGTCGAAGCTGGTCGCCGACACGCCGCGGAAGTCGCGGATACGCGGCATCGCGATGGTGATCAGGCGATCGAGAAACTCGTACATGCGTTCGCGGCGCAGGGTGACCTTGCAGCCGATCGGCATGCCTTCGCGCAGCTTGAACTGGGCGATCGACTTCTTCGCGCGGGTCACGACAGGCTTCTGGCTCGGCGATCAGTTCCATTTCGGCCGCCGCGGTCTCGACCTTCTTCTTGTCCTGCGTGGCTTCGCCGACGCCCATGTTGAGCGTGATCTTCTCGATCTTCGGCACTTCCATCACATTCTTGTAACCGAATTTCTCGGTCATCGCTTTGACGATCAAATCGTCATAGCGCTTGCGCATGCGCGGGGTGTAGGTGTCAGCCATTGATCGTCTCCCCGGACTTCACGGCCACGCGGACCTTCTTGCCGTCCCTGGTTTCAAAGCGGACGCGCGTCGGCTTGCCGGTCTTGGGATCGGCAAGCGCGACCTTGCTCGCGAAGAGCGGCGCTTCCTTGCGTTCCAGACCGCCCTGCGGGTTGGTCTGGGTCGGCTTGCGGTGGCGGGTGATGACGTTGACGCCGGCGACGACGAGCTTGCCGTCCTTCGGCAGCGCCTGCGTCACTTCGCCGGTCTTGCCCTTGTCCTTGCCGGACAGGACGACGACGGTGTCACCCTTCTTGATCTTGTTCGCCATGGTCAGAGCACCTCCGGCGCCAGGCTGATGATCTTCATATAGCCACGCCCACGCAGTTCGCGGACGACGGGGCCGAAGATACGGGTGCCGATCGGCTCCTCATTCTTGTTGACGAGCACGGCGGCGTTGCTGTCGAAACGGATCACCGAGCCGTCGGCGCGGCGCACATCCTTCGCGGTGCGGACGATGACGGCGCGATGCACGTCGCCCTTCTTCACCTTGCCGCGCGGCTGGGCTTCCTTGATTGACACGACGATGACATCGCCGACGCCGGCGACGCGGCGCTTCGACCCGCCCAGCACCTTGATGCACTGGACGCGCTTCGCGCCGCTGTTGTCGGCGACTTCCAATTGTGACTGCATCTGGATCATCGATGCATTTCCTTCTTGCTTGGCCTACCGGGCAATCCCGGCGGTTCCGTGAACTGGCTTCAGCCTTCGACCGGAGCAGCGGCGGCCGTGGCCGAGCTTGCTGTGGGTGTCGACCTTGTCGAGCACCTTCCAGGTCTTCAGCTTCGAAATCGGCTTGGTTTCCTCGATGCGGACGGTTTCGCCAGCCTTGAAGCTGTTGTCCTCATCATGGGCGTGATATTTCTTCGAACGGCGGATGATCTTGCCATAGAGCGGGTGCTTCACCTTGCGCTCCACTTTCACCACGACGGTCTTGTCGCCCTTGTCGGACACCACGGTGCCGGTCAATATGCGCTTCGGCATCGTCAGTCTCCTTACTTCGCGGCCGAGCGCGCACGCTCGGTCTGCTGCGTCTTGATGCGGGCGATCGAGCGCCGCACTTCCTTGACGCGCGATGCCTTTTCGAGCTGGCCGGTGGCGGCCTGGAAACGCAGGTTGAACGCCTCGCGCTTCAGTTCGCCAAGCTGTTCGGCGAGCTGGTCGTCGGTCTTGGCCTTAAAATCTTCGGTCTTGGCCATGTCCTTAACCCTCCAGGTGGGTCGTGTCGCCGAGGCGGGCAACGACCTTGGTCTTGATCGGCAGCTTCATCGCGGCGCGTTCGAACGCCAGCGCGGCCACGGGGCCCGGAACGCCGTCGAGTTCGAACAGGATGCGGCCCGGCTTGACGCGCGCGGCCCAGAATTCCGGCGAACCCTTGCCCTTGCCCATGCGGACTTCGGCGGGCTTCGACGACACGGGGACGTCGGGGAAGATGCGGATCCAGAGGCGGCCCTGACGCTTGATCGCACGGCTGATCGCGCGGCGGGCCGCTTCGATCTGGCGCGCGGTGATGCGCTCGGGTTCCAGTGCCTTCAGCCCGTAGGAGCCGAAGTTCAGCGCGGTGCCGCCCTTGGCGTTGCCGTGGATGCGGCCCTTGAACGCCTTGCGGAACTTGGTTTTTTTCGGTTGCAGCATGTCAGCAGTCCTTAGCGGCGATCATCGCGCGCCGGGCGCACGCCCGACGTCTGCGCGTCGAGCATCAACCGGTCGGTCGCCATCGGGTCGTGACCCAGGATTTCGCCCTTGAAGATCCACACCTTGATCCCGCACACGCCATAGGCGGTGTGGGCTTCGGCTTCGGCATAATCGACGTTGGCGCGCAGCGTGTGCAGCGGCACGCGGCCTTCGCGATACCATTCGGTGCGCGCGATTTCCGCGCCGCCCAGACGGCCGGCGCAGTTGATGCGGATGCCTTCGGCGCCGAGACGCATCGCCGACTGCACCGCGCGCTTCATCGCACGGCGGAAGGCCACGCGACGCTCGAGCTGGTCGGCAATGCCCTGCGCGACGAGCTTGGCGTCGACTTCGGGCTTGCGGATTTCGACGATGTTCAGCGACACGTCGCTGCCGGTCAGCGCGCCGAGCTGCTTGCGCAGCTTTTCGATGTCGGCGCCCTTCTTGCCGATGATGACGCCCGGGCGGGCGGCATAGATCGACACGCGGCACAGCTTCGCGGGACGCTCGATCACCACCTTCGAGATCGCGGCCTGCGGCAGCGTCTTGAAGATGAAGTTGCGGATCTTGAGATCCTCGACGAGCATGCGGCCATAGTCCTGGCCCTCGGCGAACCAGCGGCTGTCCCAGGTGCGGTTGACCTGCAGGCGCAGGCCGATCGGATTGCTCTTCTGGCCCATCTTACGCCTCTTCTTCCTGTTCGCGCACGACGATGCGGATGCGGCTGAACGGCTTGACGATCCGGGTCGACTTGCCGCGGCCGCGCGCGTGCCAACGCTTCATCGAGATCGACTTGCCGACGCTGGCTTCCTTGATCACCAGCGCATCGACGTCGAGGTTGTGGTTGTTTTCCGCATTGGCGACGGCGCTGGCGAGAACCTTGCGCACGTCGACGGCCATCGCCTTCTTCGAGAAGGCGAGGACGTTCATCGCGTCTTCGACCTTGCGGCCGCGGATCAGCGCGGCGACGAGGTTCAGCTTCTGCGCCGAACCGCGAATCTGCGTGCCGACCGACAGCGCCTCATTGTCCGCAACGCGGCGGGGGGATTTGGCCTTGCCCATTAGCGTTTGCCCTTCTTGTCGGCCGCGTGCCCGGGGAAGAAGCGCGTCGGCGCAAATTCACCCAGCTTCATGCCGACCATGTCCTCGTTCACCGACACCGGCACGAACTTGCGGCCGTTGTAGACGTTGAAGGTCAGCCCGACGAACTGCGGCAGGATGGTGGACCGACGCGACCAGGTCTTGATCGGGGCAGTGCTGCCGCCGTCCTGGGCCGTTTCGGCTTTCTTGAGGAGATGAAGGTCCACAAACGGACCCTTCCAGACCGAGCGAGCCATGGCTTACCTCTTCTTCTTCGCGTGACGCGACCGGATGATCATCTTGTCGGTCGACTTGTTGTGACGGGTACGGGCGCCCTTGGTCGGCTTGCCCCACGGAGTGACCGGGTGGCGGCCGCCCGAGGTGCGGCCTTCGCCGCCGCCGTGCGGGTGATCGACCGGGTTCTTGGCGACGCCGCGGGTCAGCGGACGCTTGCCGAGCCAGCGGTTGCGGCCGGCCTTGCCCAGGTTGGTGTTCTGGTTGTCGGGGTTCGACACCGCACCGACCGTGCCCATGCACTCGCCGCGAATGTAACGCTGTTCGCCCGAACCGAGACGCACGATGACGAGACCGCGGTCACGACCGACGACCTGGGCATAGGTGCCGGCCGAGCGGGCGATCTGGCCGCCCTTGCCCGGCTTCATCTCGATATTGTGGACGATCGTGCCGACCGGCATCTGCGACAGTTCCATCGCATTGCCCGGCTTCACGTCGGTCTTCTTGCCCGCGACGACGGTGTCGCCGACCGCCAGACGCTGCGGCGCCAGGATGTAGCTCTGCTCACCATCTTCGTACTTGACGAGCGCGATGAACGCCGTGCGGTTGGGGTCATATTCCAGACGCTCGACGGTGGCCGAGCATGTCCCACTTGCGACGCTTGAAGTCGATGAAGCGGTATTTCTGCTTGTGGCCACCGGCGATGCCGCGCGAGGTCACATGGCCCTTGTTGTTGCGGCCACCGGTCTTGCGCTTGCCTTCGGTCAGCGCCTTGACGGGCTTGCCCTTCCACAGCGACGACTTGTCGACGAGGATCAGGCCGCGCTGCGCGGGGCTGGTCGGATTATAGGATTTGAGTGCCATTGTTCTTGCCTTTTCCTACAATCAGACGCCCGTGGTGACGTCGATCGACTGGCCTTCGGCCAGGCGGACGATCGCCTTCTTCACGTCGCTGCGGGTGTAGGGCTTGCCCTTCCAGCGCTTGGTCTTGCCCTTGGTCACGAGCGTGTTCACGCCGATCACCTTGACATCGAACAGCGCCTCGACGGCGGCCTTGATGGCGGGCTTGGTCGCATCGTTCGCGACCTTGAACACCACCGCGTTATTCTCGCTGAGCAGGGTCGACTTTTCGGTGATCACCGGAGCGAGGATCACGTCATAGTGACGCGCGTCGACAGTTTTTGCCTTAGCCATGGAAACGGGCCTCCAGCTTTTCGACCGCCGCGCGGGTCAGGACCAGCGTGTCGGCGCGAATGATGTCATAGACGTTGGCACCAGCCGCCGGCATCGAATCGATGCCGACCAGGTTGGCCGAGGCCAGGGCGAAGCTTTCATGGACCGCATCGCCGTCGATGAAGAGCGCGCGGTTGCCAAGCTCGAGCTTGCCGAGCTTGCCGAGCGAGCGCCTTGGTCTTGGCATCCTTGAGCTCGAGCGTGTCGAGAACGACGATCTTGCCGCCCTTCGCCTTGTCGCTGAGCGCCATCTTCAGGCCGAGCGCGCGGATCTTCTTGTTCAGCGAGTGGCCGAAGGTGCGGGCCCGCGGGCCGTGCGCCTTGCCGCCGCCGATGAAGATCGGCGCCTTGCGATCGCCGTGACGCGCGGTACCGCCGCCCTTCTGGCGACCGAACTTCTTGCCGGTGCGGGCGACGTCGCTGCGTTCACGCGCGGCGCGAGCCGGGCCGCGGCGCTTTTCGAGCTGCCAGCTGACAACGCGGTGCAGGATGTCGGCGCGCGGATCGACGCCGAAGACGTCGTCGTTGAGGTCGATGTCGCTGCCGGTCTTGCCGTCGATGGTCTGAACCTTGACCTTCATGTTCAGGACTCCTGCGCGCCGTCGGTGGCCGCGGTGTCGACGACGACGGTTTCTTCGACCGGCGTTTCGACCGACGCGTCAGCCGGGGCATCGTTGCTGTTGGCCGCGCTCTTGATGCCCGCCGGATAGGGGGCTTCGGGGTGGCGGGGCAGTTTCACCGCGTCGCGGACGAGCAGCCAGCCGCCCTTCGAGCCAGGGACCGAGCCCTTGACGAAGAGAAGGCCGCGCTCGGCGTCGGTGCGGACGATTTCGAGATTCTGCTGGGTGCGGTTGCGCGCGCCCATATGGCTAGGCCATCTTCTTGTTCTTGAAGACGCGGCCCGGATCCTGGCGGTTACCCGTCGAACCATGGGCACGGTGGCTGATCGACACGCCGTGGGTGGCGCGCATGCCTCCGAAACCCCAGCGCTTCATCGCACCGGCAAAACCCTTGCCCTGCGTGACGCCCTGGATGTCGACGATCTGGCCGGCGACGAAATGGTCGGCCGACAGTTCGGCGCCGACGTCGAGCGTCGCGTCGTCGGCGACGCGGAATTCGACGACCTTCGCCTTGGGTTCGACTTCGGCCTTGCCGAAGGCGCCGCGCTGCGGCTTGGCGACATTCTTCGCCTTCGCCGAGCCGGCACCGAGCTGGACGGCGACATAGCCGTCGCGTTCCTGTTCGCGCACGGAAATGACCTGGCAGCCTTCGAGGCTCAGGACCGTGACGGGCACGTGGCGGCCGTCGTCCTGAAACAGGCGGGTCATCCCCATTTTCTTCGCGATCACGCCAGTCCGCATGATCCATACTCCTCAACAGAGGCCGGGCGGACCATTCCGCACGGCTTGCGGGACCCACAAAGGCATTGCCCCGATGGAACCCTCCCAGCCCAAAATTTCGATGCATCGCCCCGTCCGGGCTGAGGTGCCGCACCTCCGGAGAGAAGCGGCGAGACGGGGGACGCAGCCCGGACCATGGTGCTTCGAAAGAAGCGGTCCGGCGGTATCCACCCTATCGTGGTGCAGGCGGCGAACCGTCCTGCCGATAGAGACCCCCGCCTTCGCGGGGGGCTGCGTTAGCCTTTAGGCCAACTTGATCTCAACATTCACGCCCGCGGCAAGGTCGAGCTTCATCAGCGCATCGACGGTCTGCGGGGTGGGCTGCACAATGTCGAGCAGCCTTTTGTGGGTACGCACCTCGAACTGCTCGCGCGACTTCTTGTCGACATGCGGGCCGCGGTTCACGGTGAATTTTTCAATACGCGTCGGAAGCGGGATCGGACCGCGAATGAGAGCGCCCGTACGACGTGCCGTGTCGGCGATGTCGGTGGTGGCCTGATCGAGCACGCGATGATCAAAGGCCTTCAGGCGAATGCGAATATTCTGCGTTTCCATGACTGTTCCAGTCGAATCCCGTCTAACGATGCGAAAGAGCCGAAATGGCCTGTACCGGCCCCCATCAGGAAGCCGGCCCGGCCATCAAAAACCTTTAAGCTACGAGCCGCGCGAATCGGTCCGAATCGCGCGGCTCGCGGCCCTATATTACTTTGTGATCGTCGCGACAACCCCTGCGCCGACCGTGCGGCCGCCTTCGCGAATCGCGAAGCGCAGACCCGGGTCCATGGCGATCGGGGCGATCAGCTTGACCGACAGCTGGACGTTGTCGCCCGGCATGACCATCTCGGTGCCCTCGGGGAGGATGACCTCGCCGGTGACGTCGGTGGTGCGGAAGTAGAACTGCGGACGATAGTTGGCGAAGAACGGCGTGTGGCGGCCGCCTTCGTCCTTCGACAGAACGTACACTTCCGAGGTGAACTCGGTGTGCGGCGTGATCGAGCCGGGCTTCGCCAGAACCTGGCCACGCTCGACTTCTTCACGGCCGACGCCGCGGATCAGCGCGCCGATGTTGTCGCCGGCCTGGCCCTGGTCGAGCAGCTTGCGGAACATTTCGACGCCGGTGACGACGGTCTTCTTGGTGTCCTTGATGCCGACGATCTCGACTTCCTCGCCCACCTTGACGATGCCAGTTTCGACGCGGCCGGTGACGACCGTGCCGCGGCCCGAGATCGAGAACACGTCTTCGATCGGCATCAGGAAGGGCTTGTCGAGCGGACGTTCCGGCTGCGGAATCCACTCGTCGACGGCGGCCATCAGCTTCAGGATCGCGTCCTTGCCGATGTTGTCGTCGCGACCTTCGAGGGCGGCGAGAGCCGAACCCGGGATGATCGGAATATTGTCGCCGTCGAAGTCGCGCTTCGACAGTTCTTCGCGGATTTCGAGTTCGACGAGTTCGAGCAGCTCGGGATCGTCCAGCTGGTCGACCTTGTTCAGGAAGACGACCATGGTCGGCACGCCGACCTGCTTCGCGAGCAGGATGTGCTCCTTGGTCTGCGGCATCGGGCCGTCGGCGGCCGACACGACGAGGATCGCGCCGTCCATCTGGGCGGCACCAGTGATCATGTTCTTCACATAGTCGGCGTGGCCCGGGCAGTCGACGTGCGCATAGTGGCGGCCGTCGGTTTCATATTCGACGTGGGCGGTCGAAATGGTGATGCCGCGCTCGCGCTCTTCGGGCGCCTTGTCGATGTTGGCGAAGTCGACGGCGGCGTTACCCGCGACGTTTTCGGCCAGCACCTTGGTGATGGCAGCGGTCAGCGAGGTCTTGCCATGGTCGACGTGACCGATGGTGCCGATGTTGCAGTGCGGCTTCGTCCGCTCAAATTTAGCCTTAGCCATGATTTAAGAACCTTCTTGTTCGATGTTTCCGTTGATCAGTCCTGGACGAGCCCGCTGAATCAGGCGCCGCCCTTAGAGGGTCTTGCCGCGCGGTGCAAGCCCGCGCGGTTTCGACCTATCAGGCCATCTTGGCCTTCACTTCTTCCGCCACGTTGTTCGGCACTTCTTCATAGTGCGAGAACTGCATGGAGTATTGCGCACGGCCCTGGGTGAACGAGCGCAGCTGGTTGACGTAACCAAACATATTGGCAAGCGGCACCATGGCTTCAACCACTTGGGCGTTGCCCCGGCTGTCGGTGCCCTGGATCTGGCCGCGGCGGCTGTTGAGGTCGCCGATGACGTCGCCCATGAACTCCTCGGGAGTCACGACCTCGACCTTCATCACCGGTTCGAGCAGCTTGATGCCGGCCTTCGCCGCCACTTCGCGCATCGCCGCACGGCCCGCGATCTCGAACGCCAGCGCCGACGAGTCGACGTCGTGGTAGGCGCCGTCGGTGAGCTTGATCTCGAAGTCGATGATCGGGAAGCCGATCATGTGACCGTTTTCGGCGCTCTCGCGCATGCCCTTTTCGACCGACGGGATATATTCGCGCGGAATGTTCCCGCCCTTGATCTCGTCGATGAAGGTGATGCCCGAACCGCGTTCGCCGGGGGCGACGCTGACCTTGACGCGGCCGAACTGGCCCGAGCCGCCCGACTGCTTCTTGTGGGTGTAGTCAACGTCGACCGGCTTCGCGAGCGATTCGCGGTACGCCACCTGCGGCGCGCCGACGTTCGCCTCGACCTTGAACTCGCGCTTCATGCGATCGACGAGGATGTCGAGGTGAAGCTCGCCCATGCCCTTGATGATCGTCTGGCCCGATTCATGGTCGGTCGACACGCGGAACGAGGGATCCTCGGCGGCCAGGCGGCTGAGCGCGATGCCCATCTTTTCCTGATCGGCCTTGGTCTTGGGTTCCACCGACAGCTCGATGACCGGCTCGGGGAATTCCATCCGTTCGAGGATGATCGGCGCGTTGGTGGCGCAGAGCGTGTCCCCGGTGGTGGTTTCCTTAAGGTCGGCGAGCGCAACGATGTCGCCCGCGAACGCTTCCTCGATGTCCTCGCGGCTGTTCGCATGCATGAGGAGCATACGGCCGATCTTTTCCTTCTTGTCCTTGACCGAGTTCAGATAGCTGCCCTTGGTCAGGGTACCCGAATAGATGCGGGCGAAGGTGAGCGAGCCGACGAACGGGTCGTTCATGATCTTGAACGCGAGCATCGACAGCGGCGCCGAGTCCGAGGTCGCGCGCAGAATCGGGTTCGTTGGTGTCGGGGTTGATGCCCTGGACGTCCTCGATGTCGAGCGGCGACGGCAGATAGTCGACGACCGCGTCGAGCAAGGTCTGAACGCCCTTGTTCTTGAACGCCGAGCCGCAGAGCACGGGCACGAACGCCTGGCCGAGCGTGCCCTTGCGAATCAGCGCCTTCAGCGTCGCGACGTCGGGCAGCGTGCCTTCGAGATAGGCCTCCATCGCATCGTCGTCCTGTTCGACGGCGAGCTCGACGAGCTTTTCGCGATATTCGGCGGCCTTGTCCTTCAGGTCGTCGGGGATCGGCTCATAGAAGAATTCGGCGCCGAGGCTTTCGTCCTTCCAGATGATCGCACGCTCGTTGACGAGGTCGACGAGGCCCTTGAAGTCCGATTCCGCACCGATGGGCAGATAGAGGACGGCCGGCACCGCACCCAGGCGGTCGATGATCGTCTGGACGCAATAATAGAAATTGGCGCCGGTGCGGTCGAGCTTGTTGATGAAGCACATCCGCGGAACCTTGTACTTGTCCGCCTGGCGCCACACGGTTTCCGACTGCGGCTCGACGCCGGCCACGCCGTCGAACGCCGCGACCGCGCCGTCGAGGACGCGCAGCGAGCGCTCGACTTCGATGGTGAAGTCGACGTGTCCGGGGGTGTCGATGATGTTCAGGCGATGCTCGGGGCCCTGGCCCTCGTCGGCCTTCCACAGGCAGGTGGTCGCAGCCGACGTGATCGTGATGCCGCGTTCCTGTTCCTGTTCCATCCAGTCCATCGTGGCGGCGCCGTCATGGACTTCGCCGATCTTGTAGGACTTGCCGGTGTAATAGAGGATGCGCTCGGTCGTCGTGGTCTTGCCGGCGTCGATGTGCGCCATGATACCGAAATTGCGATAGCGTTCGAGCGGATGGCTGCGTGCCATGGTCTTTTCCTTGGGTTTTGGGGGAGGCCTTTGGGGCCGCCCCCGATATAGGAAGTCTTGTTACGATTGCGAGACGCCGGGGCGTCCGGCAAATTACCAGCGGTAGTGGCTGAAAGCGCGGTTCGCTTCGGCCATGCGGTGCGTGTCTTCGCGCTTCTTGACCGCGTTGCCGCGGTTGTTCGACGCGTCGAGCAGTTCGCCCGACAGACGCGCGGCCATCGTGGTTTCGCTGCGGTTGCGCGCGGCGGTGATCAGCCAGCGGATCGCCAGCGCCTGCGCGCGGTCGGGGCGGACTTCGACCGGAACCTGATAGGTCGCACCGCCGACGCGGCGGCTGCGGACTTCGATGTTCGGGCGGATGTTCGCCAGAGCTTCGTGGAACACGCCGAGCGGTTCCTTCTTGGCACGGGCTTCGACCGACTCGAGCGCACCATAAACGATGCTTTCGGCGACGGACTTCTTCCCGTCCAGCATGACGCTGTTCATGAATTTCGACAGCACGACATCCCCGAAACGGGGATCGGGCAGGATTTCGCGGCGTTCGGGACGACGACGACGAGCCATAGGTATTTCCTTTTACAACAGCATCCCGGCGCCTGGGCGCTCGCGGGATGATCAAATGCCGAAAAGCGGTCCTTACTTCGGACGCTTCGCTCCGTATTTCGAACGGCTCTGCTTGCGGTCCTTCACACCCTGCGTATCAAGCACGCCGCGCAGGACGTGGTAACGCACGCCGGGAAGGTCGCGCACACGGCCGCCGCGGATCAGCACGACGCTGTGTTCCTGGAGGTTGTGGCCTTCGCCGGGGATATAGGTGATGACTTCGCGGCTGTTGGTCAGGCGGACCTTCGCAACCTTGCGGAGCGCCGAGTTCGGCTTTTTCGGGGTCGTCGTGTAGACACGGGTGCAAACGCCGCGCTTCTGCGGGTTCGCCTCCATCGCCGGGACCTTGGACTTCACCTTCTGGGGAGTCCGGCCCTTGCGGACCAGCTGGTTGATCGTGGGCATGAATGCTTCACCTTTAAATGTCCGCCCATCAAAGCGAACGGTTACTGTACCGCGGTGGATGAAGCATCGGTCCGGACCCCGCGGAAAACCGAGGAAAACGGGCGACCCTGTAACAGCAAAAGACCCCGGTCGATCGCAATTGATCCCCGGAGGCTCCATCCGCGCCAGCAATGTTCAAGCGCTGTTGCAACTGAAAGAGGCAGCAAACCGCCCTTTTCGGTCGAGCGCGCCCCTAGCCCCGATTCCCCCGGCGGTCAAGGGGCGAGCAAGATTGTTGCGCCGCGTCAGGCGGGCTATCGGTTGGGCCATGCCCGCCGTCCGTCACGCCAGCTTCGCCCCGCACGTCCACGCCGGCACGCGCCTGCTGATCCTCGGCAGCCTGCCGGGCGCCAGATCGCTCGCCGAGCGGCGCTATTATGCGCATCCGACGAACCAGTTCTGGCGGCTGGTGGGCGAGGCGATCGGCCAGCCGCTGGCGGCAATGGCCTATGAGGACCGGCTGGCGGCGCTGCGCGAAGCAAGGATCGGCCTGTGGGACGTGATCCGCACCGCCGAGCGGCGGTCGAGCAGCGACAGCGAGATTCGCGAGGTCGAAGCGCATGATCTGGCCGCGCTGGTCGCGACGCTGCCCGACCTGCGCATGATCGCGTTTAACGGCGGCAAGGCGGCGGCGATCGGGCGGCGGCAGTTGCCGCAGCAGGGTTTGGCGGTCGTTGACCTGCCGTCGAGCAGCGCCGCGAATACGCGCGGCTATCCGGCAAAGCTGGAACAGTGGCTCACGCTCCGGCAGGCGCTCGCTGCCATCTAGGGCGCAATCACCCAACGCCCGTCGCGAAAGCGATAGATGTTGGGCGAGACGCAGCGCGGCTGGGCCCGGCAATCCTCCTCGACCGTCTGCCGAAACTTCTCGAATCCCGGTCCGTCGGGCATAGGCCCGGCAAAGACGAACTGGTCGGATACCACGGTCATGAACAGGTCGGGCCCGACCGCGTCGGACACCTTTTGCCATGTCGCGAGATCGGCGGTGAGGCTTGCAAGATACTGATCGCTTTCGAACGCCATCGCCTGTTCTCGGAATTTTTCGGGATCTGGAAACACCGGCAGGATGGCGACCGTCTGGCGCCAGCCCCGATTCCAGGCATCTTCGGGAGACAAGCCCATGTCACCCAGCGTTTCCACACTGATGGTGGCAATTGTCGTCGCCCCGCTTCACCATGTCGCAATCATCGGCCGCCGCATTCTGGCAATAGAGGTAGATGCGATGGAGGTTGATGATCCGTCCGTCCCAGTCGCCACCCTTGGCATTGACCACCAACGCCTCGTCGCCGGGGACAAAAGCAACGCCCGGATGCGCCTTCTCGAACGCCGCAATCATTTCAATGCGAAAACCGGCCTCGTCGGCGAAGGCCGACGGGATTCCCGTCAGAAGAAGGAACGGCGCAAGCACGAAACGCTTCATTCGATCACTTTCCCCTATTGCGACGCCATAGGCTATGCCGCAGCCTTATCATCCGCGCCCTGATTGAAAGCAAAGCGCGGCCTGATCAAGGCCGGGGTGAGGAAGCGCAGAACCCCGCGTGCCGCTTGCTCTCGCCATGCCGCACCGGTAAGCGCCGCCGCATGCCCCAGCGCCTTGCCGATATCGACACGTGGATCTTCGATCTCGACAACACGCTCTATCCGCCGTCGGCGAAGCTGTTCGACCTGATCGACGAACGCATGGGCGGCTTCATCATGCGGCTGCTGGACGTCGACGCGGCCGAGGCGCGGCGGGTGCAGAAGCAATATTTCCACGACCATGGCACGACGATGGCGGGGCTGATGCGCCATCATGGCGTCGCGCCCGAGGATTTCCTGGTCGACGTCCATGATATCGCGCTTGATCGCATCGCGCCCGATCCGCGGCTGCGTAGCGGACTCGAGCGGCTGCCGGGGCGCAAGCTGATCTTCACCAACGCCGATGCCGATTATGCCGCGCGCGTGCTCGATGCGCGCGGCATCGCCGACCTGTTCGACGGCATCTGCGACATCCGCGTCACCCACTATACTCCCAAGCCCGATCCCGCCGCCTATGCGATGATGGTCGATCACCTCGCCATCGATCCCGGCCGCAGCCTGTTCGTCGAGGATATGGCGCGCAACCTGACCCCGGCGAAGGCGCTGGGAATGACCACCGTGTGGCTGGACAATGGCAGCGAAAGCGGCCATCGCGACCACCTGCCGGAGCATGTCGACTTTCACGTCAGCGACATCGCCGACTGGCTCGATACCTTGCCGACACCCTGGGGGATTTCATGAGTAGCGACCTGCAATCGACGATCGAAGCCGCCTGGGACGCGCGCGACACGTTGGGGCTGACCACGCAGGGACCGGTGCGCGACGCGGTCGAGGCCGCGATCGCCGGACTCGACGACGGCACCTATCGCGTCGCCGAGCGCGACGCGGGCGGCACCTGGCAGGTCAACCAGTGGCTGAAGAAGGCGGTGCTGCTGTCCTTCCGCCTCAACGACATGGAGATCATCGAGGGCGGTGCCGGCGGCGCGACCTGGTGGGACAAGGTGCCGTCGAAATTCGCGCGGCTGGGGCGCAAACCGCTTTCGCGACGCGGGCTTCCGCGCCGTGCCGGGCTCGATCGTCCGCCGCGGCGCCTTCATCAGCAAGGGCGCGGTGCTGATGCCGAGCTTCGTCAATATCGGCGCCCGGGTCGGCGAGGGGTCGATGGTCGACGCCTGGGCGACGGTCGGCAGCTGCGCGCAGATCGGCGCCAACGTCCATCTGTCGGGCGGCGCCGGGATCGGCGGGGTGCTCGAACCGCTGCAGGCCGGGCCCGTGGTGATCGAGGACGGCGCCTTCATCGGCGCGCGTGCCGAGGTCGCCGAGGGCGTGATCGTGCGCGAGGGCGCGGTGCTGTCGATGGGCGTCTATCTCGGCGCCTCGACCAAGATCGTCGACCGCGCGACGGGCGAGGTCTTCATCGGCGAAGTCCCCCCCTATGCGGTGGTCGTGCCCGGATCGCTGCCGGGCAAGCCGCTGCCCGACGGCACACCGGGGCCGTCGCTCTATTGCGCGGTGATCGTCAAGCGCGTCGATGCGCAGACGCGGGCGAAGACCGGCATCAACGAACTGCTGCGCGACTGATCGCCGTCCGCCGCTCGTCGAGCCCGGCGGCCCGTTGGTAGACAATATAACCAAAATTCATTATTGCGAATTATTCGCATAAGGGACGGGCTGCATCTCGATCGCGGCGCGATGAGGGGGAGTCATGTCGGCCTTTGCTTTCCGCACGTCGTTCGCGGCGATCCTGCTGTCGTCGGCGGTGCCGCTTTGGGCGCAGGAGCCGAGCGGCGATGCGCCGCCCGCCATCCCCGCGCCGGTCAACGGCGCCGAGCGCTACACCCCATGCCGGCTTCGCGCGCTTCGCGCCGCGCACCGCGCTCGACATGGTGGAAAAGGTTCCCGGTTTCCTGATCATCACCGGCACCAACGGCGGCGACCGCGGGCTGGGGCAGGCGACCGAGAATGTGCTGATCAACGGCGAGCGCATCGCGAGCAAGACGACCGACGCGCGCACCGCGCTGGCGCGGATCACCTCGGCGCAGGTCGCCTATATCGACATCGTCGACGGCGCCAGCCTGAACGTTCCCGGCCTGACGGGGCAGGTCGCCAATGTCGTGCTGGTCGGGGGCGCGAGCGCCGGCGGCGGGTTCAGGACGACGATCCGCTGGCAGCCCGAATGGCGCCCGCGGCTTGCGGACAATTGGCTGAACGGCGAGATTTCGACCACCGGCAAGATCGGCGGGACTCAGGTCACGCTGAGCCTGAAGAACGAAGCGACGCGGCAGGGCCATTGGGGACCCGAGCAGCGCTTCGACGGCGCGGGCCAGCTGCGATTCGTCCGCGACGAGCATGCAAGCTATTCGAACGACCCACCCCGGCTGTCGGCGGCGCTGGCCCGCACGACGGCGAACGGCAACAGGTGGAATCTGAATCTGGGTGGGCAGCTCCAGATGATCGACAATCGCACCCGCGGCGAATCGGTCCAGCCGGACTTTGGCCGGGTCAGCGAGCTGTTCACCGTCACCGAGGATGAGCATAATTTCGACATCGGCGGCGATTATGAAATGGGGCTGAGCAAGGGCTGGCTTAAGCTGATCTCGCTCTACCGCTTCGAGCATAGTCCCTTCGTCGATACGTTCATCGTCGACCGCGAGGTCGGCGGGCGCAGCGGCGAGCGCTTCAGCCAGACCGCCGACGAAGGCGAATCGATCCTGCGCGGCGAATATAGCTGGCGCACCGCGGGCGGCACCGACTGGCAGGTCGCATTGGAGGGCGCGTACAACACGCTTGACGTCAATGCCGAATATGCGGTGCTGCAGCCGAACGGCGACTTCCTGCCCGTCGTCTTCGGCGGCGAGCGGACCAAGGTCGAGGAAAAGCGCGGCGAAGCGTCACTGACCTGGGGCCGCGCGCTGGCCCCGAACCTGACCGCGCAGTTCAACCTCGCCGCCGAATATAGCGAGCTCAGCTCGTCGGGTCCGGGCGGACTCACCCGCAGCTTCATCCGGCCCAAGGGCAAGCTCGCGCTCGCCTGGAAGGTGGGACCGAAGACGACGATCAACTGGTTCCTGCAACGCCGCGTCGATCAGCTGTCCTTCTTCGATTTCGCCAGCTCGGTCGATGTCGCGAACAATCAGGGCAACACCGGCAACGGCCGGCTCGTGCCGCCGGTGGTCAACCGCAGCGAGCTGGAACTGGTGCAGGACATAGGGCGCTGGGGCAACGCCTCGATCGCGTTCGCTTACGGCTATGCCCAGGATCTGGTCGACCAGATCCCGCTGTCGCCGACCGAGGAGGGGCGCGGCAATCTGCCCGGCGCGCATCTCTATCGCGTGACGACCAAGGGAACGCTGCTCCTCGACCCGCTGGGGTGGAAAGGGGCGCGGATCAACGCCAACGTCACCTGGCGCCGCAACCGCGTCCGCGATCCGCTGACCGGCCTGTGGCGCGACCAGAGCTTCGGGCAGGACTATATCGCCGACCTCAGCCTGCGGCACGACGTGCCCGGCACCAACTTCGCCTGGGGCGGCGGTTATTTCGACGAGCGTTATTCGCCGGGCCTCAGGCTCGATGCGATCGAGAAGGAATATACGGTCGGGCCCTTCGTCACCGCCTTCATCGAGCACAAGAATGTCGCGGGTTTCACGGTGAAGCTGTCGTACCGCAATCTGGCGGGGATGAAGGACGGCTTCGACCGCACCGTCTTCGTCGACCGCCGCGACGGGCCAATCGCCTTTTCGGAATCGCGCCGGCGGGGGTTCGGGCAATATTTCCAGCTGACGGTAACGGGGACGCTGTAAACTCGGTCCCCGGCGAAAGCCGGGGTCCAGATGGAACGGACAGCGTTCACCGCATGGACCCCGGCTTTCGCCGGGGAACAGCCTGTTACCGCTCACTCAGATAATAACGCTCCCACGCGGTCAGGTCGTCGTTCAGGTCATAGACGATCGGCTGGCCGGTCGGGATTTCGAGGCCGGTGATGTCGGCGTCCGAAATGCCCGACAGATGCTTGACCAGCGCGCGCAGGCTGTTGCCGTGGGCGGAGATCAGCACGGTCTTGCCGGCGGCAAGCTGCGGTTCGATTTCGGCGCGATAATAGGGCAGGACGCGCGCGATCGTGTCCTTCAGGCTCTCGGTCGAAGGAATGGCGATGCCCGCGTAGCGCGGATCGCTCGCGAGGTCGTAGCGCGAGCCGGCTTCGAGCGGCGGGGGCGGGATGTCAAAGCTGCGGCGCCAGATCTTAACCTGCTCGTCGCCGTGCTTCGCCGCGGTCTCGGCCTTGTCGAGCCCGGTGAGCCCGCCATAATGGCGCTCGTTGAGGCGCCAGTCCTTGGTCACCGGCAGCCACAAGCGCCCCATCGCCTCCAGCGCGAGGTTGAGCGTCTTGATCGCGCGCGTCTGGACCGAAGTGAAGGCGGTGTCGGGGGCAATGCCCCTTTCCTTCATCAGCTCGCCCGCCGCCCAGGCCTCGGCCGCGCCCTTTTCGGTCACATCGACGTCCCACCAGCCGGTAAAGCGGTTCTCGAGATTCCACTGCGACTGGCCGTGACGGATGAGGATGAGCTGCGGCATGGACGGTCCTTCTAGCGACGATTCGCGGCCCCCTTAGCGCGGCTTTCGCGCGAAGGCCAACGCCCCTCTTGAAATGGTTTCCACCGCCACCAGATTCGCCTCATCCGGTCGCCAGGAAGGGGCCGGGTGGTGATCGCGGCATGCCCGCCGCGGTCCTGTGACTTCGCTTTTGAAAGGAAGGAATGACCCATGCGTAACAGCTTCGACTGGACCCCCTATCGCCGTTCGACCGTCGGTTTCGACCGATTGTTCGATTTCCTCGAAACCGGCGGTTCGGGCGCCGAAAATTATCCGCCCTTCGACATCGAAAAGGTCGCCGACGACCATTTCCGCATCACCGTCGCGGTCGCCGGCTTCAAGCAGGACGAGATCGACATCACCGCGCAGCAGAACATGCTGACCGTCAGCGGCCGCAAGGCGCCGGTCGCCGAGGGCGGCGAACGCAAGCTGCTCTATAGCGGCATCGCGACGCGCGCGTTCGAGCGCCGCTTCCAGCTCGCCGACTTCGTGCGGGTGGAAAGGGCCGATCTGTCCGACGGGCTGCTCGCCATCGACCTGGTGCGTGAAGTGCCAGAGGCGATGAAGCCGCACAAGATCGCGATCGGCGGCACCACGCCGGTGATCGAGGACAAGAAGGCCGCGTAACGCGCCCGATCGTCCTAGCCCCTCGGGCCCCATGAGCGGGGTCCGGAATCCCCCCGGACCCCGTTTTCGTTTTAGCGGCTTGCTCGCCGGACTATACGCGGCGCAAGCGTCCTGTTTTTTGTTTCGCGCAAAGACGCAAAGACACAAAGAAGATGCTCTGGGCCGATAGGCCCTTTTCCCTCTTCAACGATGCGTTTGGCGCTACGCTGCCGGAAAAGGCCGCTTCGCGGCAGGCACGACCTCTTCGTGTCTTTGCGTCTTTGCGCGAAACCCTTTCAAAGCGCGCGCGTCATGAAGCGGCTGAAGGGGTCGGGCTTGTAGTCGGCGAAGGGTTCGCAATCGGCGAAACCATAGCGGCGATAAAGCGCCAGCGCGGGTTCGAACGCCGGGCCCGATCCGGTTTCGAGGCTGAGCCTTTCCAACCCGCGCGACCGCGCTTCGGCGACGATATGGTCGAGCATCCGCGCCGCGACGCCCTGCCGGAGAAACGCGTCATGGGTGCGCATCGACTTGATCTCGCCCTGTGCGGCACCCAGCAGCTTGAGCGCGCCGCAGCCCGCGAGGTCATCACCGCGGTGGATCGACCAGAAGGTCACACCGCCGGCGCGCAGCCCGTCGAAATCGAGGAAATGGCAGCTGCCCGCCGGCGAATTGGCAAGCATGCCCGCGAAATGCTGTTCCAGCAGCGCACGGATCGGGGCGCCCGACAGATCGTCCTCGACGATCCGCCAGCCATCCCCGTCCGGTCTCAAAGAATCTGGTCCAGCGTCGCGAGACACGCGTGGGCGAGCAGCTTCGACCGCTCGGGTGACCAGCCCTGCACCGGGTCGGGCAGGTCGCGATTGTCCTTGAACGGCATTTCGAGCGTCATCGAGATCGCGCCGTGGCGTTCGGCTAGCTGAGTCGTCGACATCGTCAAGTTCGCCTGACCCGGCGCCGATTCGACATAGCCGAGATCGACCTGGAAATCGGGCGTCGCGGCGGCGAGCGCATTCTGAAACCGCTTATACTTGTCCATCTGCCCGGGCTGGAGCGAGGGGATGCCCTCGAAGCCCGCGAAGAAGACCGCGGGGATCGCCTCGTCGCCATGGACGTCCATCGCCCAGTCGACCCCGGTTTCGTCCATCGCGTTGCGCACGCAGAGCACTTCGGGGCTGCGCTCGGCGGTCGGCGCGTGCCATTCGCGGTTGAGATTCACGCCCGCATAGTTGGTGCGCAGATGGCCGCGGCGCGAGCCGTCGGGATTCATGTTCGGCACGATATGGAAGCGGCATTTCCGCAGGAGCGAGCGCGCGTGCGGATCGGCGGGATCGGTGAGCTTTTCGAGCGCGCCCTCCATCCACCATTCGGCCATGCTCTCGCCCGGATGCTGGCGCGCGTAGAGCCAGACCTGCGTGTCGCCGGTGCCCATTTCGAGGCAGTCGATCGGCTGGCCTTCGAGGCTGTGGCCGAGGCGGCGATAGGTCACCCCCTCGCATTCGGCGACCGACGCGATCAGGTCGTGGTGCCGCTCCATCGAATAGGGCGCGAAATAGGCGACCCACAATATCGGGCTTTCGGCGGTGTGCCGGACGATCAGCGAGCCGCCGTCGGCATCCGGGTCGTAGCGCGTGTCGAGGCGGAACCAATGCTCGCGGTCGGTGCTGGCGCAGACCGCATAATCGGGCCAGCCGTCGGGATAGGCCGAAGCGGCGAGCCCGGTGATCGTCAGTTCCAGCGCGTCGCCGGCTGCGCAGCCGACGCGGAAGTGGAACCATTGAAAGAAATCGGATTCGCGATCCTTGCGGATCGAAAGCCGGGCGGTGGTGCCGGCGAGCGACTCCACGACGATATTGCCGCTGTCGAACGCGGCGTCGATGCTGATGGTCATGGGACGCTGATAGTGCGTCCCGATTCGCCGGGGAAGTCCTTGAATAGGGCCTCGGCCAATTTTGCCGCCGCGAGCGACGGCTGCGCCGCGGGCGCCTTCGCCGGAACCGCGGCCAGCGCGCGGCCTTCCCACAGCGCATTGCCGCTGGCGGCATCGTCGATGCGCACCGACAGCTGGAGATCGTATAGCCGGCGCGGACCGCCGCCGAGGCTGAAGCCGATGCCGAGCCCGACACCCGAGCGGTAGCCGCCCGTCGAGCCGCCGACGCCGACCGAGACGGGCGAATTGCCTCCGCCGCTCACCCGTTCGACGCGGTCGAAGCCGATGCGGACGCGGAGCGGGGCGCGATCGCCGGAACCCGCCGCGACAAGCCCCTGACGCTGCAATTGCTGCTCGACCGCCGTGCGATAGCTGTTCCATTCGAGCGACGGCGCAGTCGCGCCGGCCATCGCGGCGGGATCGCCAAGCGGCTCGCCGTCGATCGCGTAGCGCGTGCCGGGCGCCCAGCCGGGAACGATGTTGTGGAACCGCGTGACCTCGACCGGCGGCACCGCGGTTGCACAACCGCCGAGCGCCAGCGCCGCTGCGCAGAGCAGGGCGGCAGTGTGATGAAGCTTCATGGCCGCATCATGCGCCAGCGAAACTGGCTTGGCAATGAACGGGATGCGGCAAGAATCCTCCCTGTGCCGAAGGCATGGGGAGGGGGACCGCCGCGAAGCGGCGGTGGAGGGGCCGATGGCGTTGCGCAAATGCCCCTCCGTCAGCCCCTGCGGGGCTGCCACCCCCCATCGCTACGCGACAGGGAGGATATGGATCAGCGATAGAAGATGTGGTTGTCGATCTGCGCGATGCGCGTCTTGCGCCAGCCAGGCGAGACGTGGCGGGCGTGGAAATAGAGCGCGCCGGGCGCCTGATTCTTCCAGCTGCCCTCGCGCGCGATCTGCGCGATCGCGACCGCGTTCGACCAGAGGGTCGAGGATTCGCGGATCGCGGGCATCTTGCCGCCGCGCACGAAGCTGAACTGGCTCGGCTGGTGGACGACGCCGCACAGGCTCTTGGGAAAGCGGCCCGACTGGGCGCGGTTGATCACGACATGCGCCACCGCGAGCTGGCCGGTGAGCGATTCGCCGCGCGATTCGAAATAGACCGCGCCGGCGAGGCAGCGCAGTTCGGGATCGAGCGTCGCCGGAACCGGAGTCGCGGCGACGAGCGCGGCAAGCGATTCGGCGGTTACCGGCGCCGGGACCGGCTCGGCGGCGGGCTGATCTGCGATGGTCTTGGGGGTTTCAACCGTCGTTTCGGTCGAAAGGTCCGCCTTGTGGAGCGATTCCGGCGCTTCGGCGTCCGGCTGGCTCGTCATGGGCAGGCTGGCCGCTTCGGCCAGATCGTTGGCGAAACCGGGTTCCGCCATGACCAGCATGGCGGCGACTGTCATGCCGACGGCCGCCACGCTGGCGACGTTCAAGATACGACTCATATAATCCGTCAAAAGGGCGGCTGACCGGCCAAAAGAAAACAGGCGGGGGACGTATTCCTGTACCCGCCTGCGGCTGTCATCCGACTGCGTGTCCGAACCGTTCGACCGGGCGTTTCGACCGAAGCCGATGCAACCCGCGGGACGACCTACGCGTTAATCTGTGCGGCGCCATTTATTGTGCAGCGCAGCAATGTCAACCCAGCATCGCCCACTCGGCGACGAGCCGTGGCGCATCTGCGATATCCAGTTCGACGATCCACAGGTCGGGATCGCCCTTTTTGCGCCGGTCGAGATAGGCGGCGCGGGCGGCTTCGTCTTCCCCAGCCGACGGGCCGATATCCTCCCAGACATAATCGCCGCGCGGCGAAAAGCGCCGTTCGAGCAAAGGCCCGATCGTGCCGCGGTCGCGGCACTGGACGAGAATCACCCCCGATTGCGCATCGCCCGACGCAAGGACGGCCGCAAAACCGCCCGCCGCTTCGGTGCGGCGCAGCAGCAGGTCGACGAGGAAGCGGCTGGTGAACCGCGTCATGGGAAAAATGAGGTCGCGGCGTCAGGCCGCGTCACGCGCTTCGCCGTCGACGAGCAGCGCATAGAGCGCCTCGTCGCTCTTGGCGCCGCGCAGCCGGTCGGCGATCGCCTCGTTGCGCAGCATGCGCGACACGCCCGCAAGCGCCTTCAGATGGTCGGCGCCGGCGTCGAGCGGCGAGAGCAGGATGAACAGCAGATCGACCGGCAGCCCGTCGACGGCCTGGAAATCGATCGGCCGCGCGAGCTGCAGGAACAGGCCGCGCACGCCGGTCAAATCGGCCATCTTGGCGTGCGGCAGCGCGATTCCGCGCCCGAAACCGGTCGAGCCGAGGCGCTCGCGTTCGAGCAGCGCCTCGCTGACCTCGCCCGAATCGAGCCCGAGCGAGCGCGCGGCAAGATCGCCGACGAAGGGGAAAAGCGCCTTTTTCGAATCAAGCTGGACGTGCGCGCGGACGGTCGCCGGATAGAGAAGGGAAGATAGGTTCATGGCTTTGGTCAAATCTCAAACAACCCGGCGCTGCCGCCGGGATCGCCCCAATTGGCGTGCGATCCATATCGTCGTGACGGCCCCCGCCATCCCGGCCCCGGGTATCGTTACGGGTGTTGCTGGGCGCGGCCCTTAGGCCGGATGGCGGACAAAATCCAGCCCTATTGCGGCTCGACCCAGCCGATCGTGCCGTCGCTCCGCCGATAGACCATGTTGTGCGCGCCGGTCTTGCTGTTGACGAAAAGCAGGGCGTTGGTGTTGCGAAGGTCGAGCATCATCACCGCGTCGGACACGCTGCTGTTCGGGATATCGACGCGCGTTTCGGCGATGATCGCGGGGGCGTCGCCGGCATCCTCTTCCTCGCTGCCCGCGTCGAACACGGTGTAGCTGGCATTGTCCTGGATCTCGTCGACCGACGGCGACGGCGCGCTGGCGCCGTTGCGGTCCTTCAAGCGGCGCATGTAGCGCCTGAGCTGCTTTTCGATGCGCTCGGCCGCGCCTTCGAAGGCGACATGCGCGTCCTGCGCCTGGCCGTGGCCCTTGAGCACCAGGCCCTGCATCACATGCGCGACGATGTCGCACTGGAAACTGTCGTGCGGCCCCTTGCCGAAGGTCGCATGCGCGCCGATCGCGCGGGAGAAATATTTGTCGGCAATCGCGTTCATCCGGTCCGACACATGCGACTGCAGCGCTTCGCCGGTTTCGATCTGGTGGCCAGAGACGCGGATTTCCATTTTTCTTCTCCTTCTAAGGCCGGGGCGATGGTCAGGGAGAGGCCATCACACCGTATCGAGCCACAGCGGCTGGTTGAGCCCTGCGACAAACTCGGCATGGCGCGCCAGTTCGGCCGCCGAAGCCGCATGCGGGCGGGGTTCGCGCCATGGCCGGTCGGGGGCACGGGCCGGGGCGGCCGCAGCGGGCGACGCCGCCTGCAACGCCGGAGTGGCGGCGAGTCCGAGCCCGATCTGCCGTCCGCCGGTCATCTCGATATAGAGATGCGCGAGCAGTTCGGCGTCGAGCAGAGCACCATGCTTGACGCGGTGGCTGCGGTCGATGCCATAGCGGGTGCAGAGCGCGTCGAGGCTGTGCTTGGCGCCGGGATGGAGCCTCCGCGCCATCTGCACCGTGCAGCACATCCGCGCCATGTCGAGCGCCGGGCGCCCGGCCCGCGCGAGCTCGGCGTTGACGAAACCGAAGTCGAAGGCGGCATTATGCGCGATCAGCGGCGCATCGCCCAGAAAGGCGAGCAGATCGTCGACGCGGCTGGCGAACAGCGGCTTGTCCGACAGGAACTGGATCGACAGGCCATGCACCGCCTCGGCGGCGGCGGGCATGTCGCGTTCGGGGTTGAAATAGGCGTGGAAGGTCTGGCCCGTCTCGCGGCGGTCGACCAGTTCGATGCACCCGATTTCGACCAGCCTGTCCCCGGCCTTCGGGTCGAGCCCCGTGGTTTCCGTATCGAAGATAATCTCACGCATCGAAGATTCAATCTGGACCCTATCGGGCGCGGAAACAAGAGGCGATGGCGCGAATCTGGCGATGCGTCACGCTTTTGGGGCGGCCCGTTTCGATGACGAAATCGGCGCGCGCGCGCTTGACGCGGTCGGGCACCTGAAGACGGCGGATCGCCTTCAATTTGGCGAACGTCATCCCCGGCCGCCGCAGCACGCGCTTGCGTTGTATCCAGGCGGGCGCCGAGACCACCGCGATCGCCCCGACGCGGCGCCAGCCGCCCTTTTCGAACAACAGCGGAATGTCGAGCACGACGACCGCGCGGGCGCGATTTTGGGCGAGAAAGCGTTTCTGCGCGCGACCGACCGCGGGATGGACGATCGCTTCGAGCGCGGCCAGTTCGTGCGTGTTGCCAAGCACTTGCGCGCCGAGTTTCTGCCGGTCGACCCCCTGCGGCCCGGTGGTGCCGGGAAAGCGCGCCTCGATCGCCGCGACCAGCGCGCCGCCGGGACCCTGCAGCCGGTGCACCTCGGCATCGGCGTCGAACACCGGAATCCCCTCGCGTTCGAACATCGCCGCGGCGGTCGACTTGCCCATGCCGATCGAGCCGGTGAGGCCGAGCAGGAAGGGACGGCGAAGCCGCGAGGCGGGGCGCTTATAGTGGCTCATGCCGTCAGCAACGCCCGCAATTCCTCGTCGCGCCCCTCGGGGGGCGGCTTGCCGAAGAAAAGCTCGAAGGCGAGCGCGGCCTGACCGATCAGCATGTCGAGCCCGTCGACCGTGTCGAGCCCGCGCGACTCGGCGGCGGCGAGCAGGCCGGTGCGCAGCGGCGCATAGACGAGGTCATAGACGATCGCATCCCCGGGCAGCGGCGACAGGTCGAGGCCGAGCGGCGGCTGGCCCTTCATGCCGAGGCTGCTGCCGTTCACCAGCAGGGCCGCCGGGGGCAGGGGCGCATCGAGCGCGACGGCGTCGCCCTTCAGGCCGAAGGTCGCGAGCAGGCCCATGGCTTTCAGCGGCGAACGGTTGAGGATGGTGACATGCCCGACCTTGGCGCGGGCGAGCGCGAACAGCACCGCGCGCGCCGCGCCGCCCGCGCCGACGACCGCGACCGGCGCGCCCTCCAGATCGAGCTCGGCGAGCGGCGCATAGAAGCCCGCGGCATCGGTGTTGGTGCCGATCAGCGCGCCGTCGGGCTGGCGCACCACCGTGTTCATCGCGCCGATCGTGCCGCGGATGTCGCCGGGGTCGTCGACCAGATCCATCACCGCGACCTTGTGCGGGATGGTGACGTTGCAGCCGCGCCAGTCGGGATCGTCGCGGCGTCCGGCGATGAAGCCGGCAAGCTCCGCGGGCCTTACATGCGCGCGGCGATACTCGCCGCTGAGGCCGAGCGCCTCGAGCCAGAACCCATGGATCAGCGGCGATTTGCTGTGCGCGATCGGGTCGCCGATCACTTCGGCATAGGGGGCGCCGAAGGACCGCTCATGACGGCGCCAGTCCGGCCGCGCGCAGCCAGGCGAGCAGGGGGAGCATCGGCATGCCGATGATGGTCCAGGGGTCGCCCTCGACCCGGTCGAACAATTGCACGCCCGCTCCCTCGATTTCGTAACAGCCGACGGTCCAGCGGATGCTGTCCCAATTCCGCGCGACATAGTCGGCGATGAAGGCGTCGGACAAGGGGCGCATCCACAGCTTCGCCTCGCCGACCGCGCGCCACACCGGCGCCCCGTCGCGCGCGGCGACGACGGCGCTGAACAGGCGGTGGCGCGTACCCGCCATGCGGTGCAGATGCGATGCGGCCTCCCCGGGATCCGCCGGTTTCGACAGCATCGACCCGTCGTCGAGCGCGAGCGTGGAATCGGCGCCGAGCACGGTGACGCCGGGGAGCCGCGACGAAATCTTGATCGCCTTCGCCTCCGCCAGCGCGTCGGCGATGTTGCGCGCGCCCTGCCCCTCGGCCTGCAATGCCGCGGTGAGCGCCTCCTCGTCGACATGCGCGGCGCTCGTCTCGAAGCGCAGCCCGGCGGCGCGGAGCATCGCGGCGCGGCCGCTGCTTTGCGAAGCGAGGAGGAGCGTCATGCCGCGCCGCGGTCCTCGACCAGCTTGATCACCGCCGCCGCGGTTTCCTCGATCGAACGGCGCGTCACGTCGATCACCGGCCAGCCATTGTCGGCGAACATGCGCCGCGCATAGGCGAGCTCGGCCTTGACACGCTCGTCGTCGACATAGGCGGTCTCGGGCGCCTGGTTGAGCGACAGCAGCCGGTTGCGCCGCACCTGCACCAGCCGGTCGAGCCCGGTGGTGAGCCCGACGACGAGCGGCTTCCTGAGCTGGTAGAGCGCGTCGGGCGGCGGCGATTCGGGAACGATCGGGATGTTCGCGGTCTTGAAACCGCGGTTGGCGAGGTAGATGCTCGTCGGGGTCTTCGAGGTGCGCGACACGCCCGCGAGCACGATGTCGGCCTGTTCCCAATTTTCCCAGCCGATGCCGTCGTCGTGCGCGACGGTGAACTGGATCGCCTCGACGCGCGCGAAATAGGCGGCGTCGAGCTGGTGCTGGCGCCCGGGCCGCGCCTTCGCCTGCTGGCCCAGCATCTGCGACAGCGCGTCGGTCACCGCATCGAGCGCGGCGACGAGCGGCAGGTCGCGCGCGCGCGCGCGGCGTTCGAGGCTGACGCGCAGGTCGCCGTTGACGAGCGTGAAGAGGATCATGCCGGGACTGGCCTCGACCTCGGCCATGATCCGGTCGAGATGCGATTCCGAGCGCACCATCGGCCAGAAATGGCGCACCACCTCGACATCGTCGAACTGCGCGATCGCCGCCTTGGCGATATTTTCGAGCGTTTCGCCCGTGGAATCGGATATGAGGTGCAAGTGGAGCTAGCCCATCGCGGCACCATGGCGGAAGGCCCCGGAAAAAGGCAAGTGCCGACACGAATTCGGGCGGCTGTGGATAAGTTTCGGGATAGCCGCCGGGACAAAATCGGCACGGTGGATTCATCCCCGGCGCTGCCGATTCCGCTCCATCGCTTGTCCACAGCGCGCGGTTTTTGTCCACAGGCTGTGAATAGCGGGGATGACGGCCCGCGACTCCGCGGCGAAGATCGCCCGGCGGCGAGTCAAGCTGTTGGCAAAGACGGCGCGCCTGCCTAAAGCCGCCTTCTTCGCCCGCCAACAAACCACCACCATATTCTTATAAATATAATGGAAGAGAAAGAGGTCCGCGCCATGACGTCACACAAGCGCCTGCTCGCGACGCTGCGCGGGACCCGGCAGGAGCGGCCCGCGCTGTGGCTCATGCGTCAGGCGGGACGCTATCTTCCCGAATATCGGGCGCTCAGGGAGACCAAGGGCGGTTTCCTCGAACTCTGCTACGATCCCGAAGCCGCGGCCGAGGTGACGCTGCAGCCGATCCGGCGCTTCGGCTTCGACGGCGCGATCCTCTTTTCGGACATTCTCGTCATCCCGCATGCTCTGGGGCAGAATCTGTGGTTCGAGGCCGGCGAAGGGCCGCGGCTGGCGCCGCCGCTGGTCGACGGCGCGCTCGCCTCGCTCGAGGCGGCGCACCAGCGGCTCGACCCGGTCTATGCGACCGTCGCGCGCGTCGCGGGCGCCCTGCCGGCCGAGACGACCTTCCTCGGCTTTGCGGGAAGCCCCTGGACCGTCGCGACCTATATGGTGGCGGGGCAGGGGTCGAAGGACCAGGCGGCGGCGCGCCGCATGGCATTCGGCGATCCGGCGGCGTTCCAGGCGATCGTCGACGCGATCGTCGACCTCACCGTCACTTACCTGTCGGGCCAGATCGAACAGGGCGTCGAGGCGGTGCAATTGTTCGACAGCTGGGCGGGGAGCCTCAGCCCCGCGCAATTCGAACGCTGGGTGATCGCGCCCAATGCCGCGATCGTGCGCCGAGCTGAAGGCGCTGCACCCCGAGACGCCGGTGATCGGCTTTCCCAAGGGGGCCGACGGCAAGCTTCGCGCCTATGCCGATGAGGTCGGCGCCGACGCGATCGGACTCGACGAAACGGTCGATCCGGCTTGGGCCGACGCCGCCCTGCCGGCGCATCTGCCGGTGCAGGGCAATCTCGACCCGCTCGCGCTCGTCGCCGAGCGGCGAGGGGCTCGACGCGGCGATCGACCGCATTCTTGCAGCCTTCGCCTCGCGTCCCCATATCTTCAATCTCGGCCATGGCATCGTGCCCGATACGCCGATCGCGCATGTCGAGCATCTGATCAAACGCGTGCGGGGATAGGCTCGGCGATGGAATTGGCGGGATTTCTGGGGTCGGCGATGCTGTGGGTGAAGGCCGCGCACATCATCTTCGTGATCTTCCTGATGGCCGGGCTGTTCATGCTGCCGCGCTTTTTCGTCTATCACCATCAATGCGCGGTGGGATCGGATGAGGATGCGAAATGGATCGACCGCGAACGGCGGCTGCTCCGCATCATCCTCGACCCGTCGCTGATCATCGTCTGGATCCTCGGCCTCGCGCTGGCCTTCAACGGCGCTTATTGGAGCGAGGCCTGGTTTCTCGCCAAATTCCTGATCGTGATCGGCCTGTCGGGCTATCATGGCTGGATCGCGGGCTATGTGAGGAAACTCGCCAAAGGGCAGCGCCCGCTGAGCGAAAAGGCGCTCCGGATGCTCAACGAAGTTCCCGGCGTCGCCGCGGCGGTCATCGTGATCCTGGTGGTTGTCCGCCCCTTCTGACCCATCGGCCGAACGCAGCCCCGATTGACTTGCGGGCATGCCGGTTATAGGGGCCGGTCAACCCCGCTTCCTGCGGGCGGCGCTTTCCGCGCCGATGCTATCGGTAACGGCCGTCCCACGGCCGGATAGGCACCAGCCGGTGCAACGAATTTAAGACAAATCTCTCCAGAATTTTATACCCGGAATCCATCCCATGCATCTTAAAGAACTCAAAACCAAGGCGCCCGCCCAACTCGTCGAAATGGCCGAGGAACTGGGCGTCGAGGGCGCGTCGACGCTGCGCAAGCAGGACCTGATGTTCTCGATCCTGAAGGAACTCGCCGAAGAGGGCGAGGAAATCATCGGATCGGGCACGATCGAGGTCCTTCCCGACAGCTTCGGCTTCCTGCGTTCGTCCGAGGCCAATTATCTCGCCGGTCCCGACGACATCTATGTCTCGCCGAACCAGGTCCGCAAATATGGCCTGCGCACCGGCGACACGGTCGAGGGCGAAATCCGCGCGCCGAAGGACGGCGAACGCTATTTCGCGCTGACCAAGCTGATCAGCGTCAATTTCGACGATCCGGAGGCGGTGCGCCACCGCGTCAATTTCGACAACCTCACGCCGCTCTATCCGAACCAGAAACTGTCGCTCGACACCGTCGATCCGACCGTCAAGGACAAGTCGGCGCGCGTCATCGACCTTGTCAGCCCGCAGGGCAAGGGCCAGCGCGCGCTGATCGTCGCGCCGCCGCGCACCGGCAAGACGGTGCTGCTGCAGAATATCGCCAAGGCGATCACCGACAACCACCCCGAGGTCTATCTGATCGTCCTCCTCGTCGACGAACGGCCCGAGGAAGTCACCGACATGCAGCGCAGCGTGAAGGGCGAGGTCGTCTCCTCGACCTTCGACGAACCCGCGACGCGCCACGTCCAGGTCGCCGAAATGGTGATCGAGAAGGCCAAGCGCCTCGTCGAGCACAAGAAGGATGTCGTCATCCTGCTCGATTCGATCACGCGCCTGGGGCGCGCCTACAACACCGTCGTTCCCTCGTCGGGCAAGGTGCTGACCGGCGGTGTCGACGCCAACGCGCTGCAGCGTCCGAAGCGCTTCTTCGGCGCCGCGCGCAACATCGAGGAAGGCGGATCGCTGTCGATCATCGCGACCGCGCTGATCGACACCGGCAGCCGCATGGACGAAGTCATCTTCGAGGAATTCAAGGGCACGGGTAACAGCGAAATCGTCCTCGACCGCAAGGTTGCCGACAAGCGCATCTTCCCCAGCCTCGATGTCGGCAAGTCGGGCACGCGCAAGGAAGAACTGCTCGTCGAAAAGGACAAGCTGTCGAAAATGTGGGTGCTGCGCCGCATCCTCATGCAGATGGGCACCATCGACGCAATGGAATTCCTGCTCGACAAGATCAAGGATTCGAAGACCAACGAGGATTTCTTCGATTCGATGAACCAATAGGCGCGGGGCGGGTTGAGCGAACATGCTTGATATCTTGATTCAGGCTCGGCGCCCATGCCGTGCGGTTTCGGTGGTCCTGCGGGAATCTGGGACGCGATCGTCAAGGATTTCTCGAACATCGCCGAACCCGCGGCCTTTGCCGCCTTCCTTCAGGTGCTGATGATCGACCTGGTGCTCGCCGGGGACAATGCGATCGTCGTGGGCGCGCTCGCCGCGGGCCTGCCCGCCGAACAGCGCAAGAAGGTGATCCTGATCGGCGTGCTCGCGGCGCTGGTGCTGCGCATCGCCTTCGCGCTCGTCGTGACCCAGCTGATGCAGATCGTCGGACTGATCTTCGTCGGCGGGCTGCTGCTGATCTGGGTGGCCTGGAAAATGTGGCGCGAGCTGCGCCACGCCTACCAGTCGCACGGCTCGCCCGAGATCGAGGGCGACGAACATTCGGGGCTGAAGCCCGCCAAGAGCTTCGCTCGGCGCCGCCTGGGCGGTCGCGGTCGCCGACGTCAGCATGAGCCTGGACAATGTGCTCGCGGTCGCCGGCGCGGCGCGCGAGCATCCGGGAATCCTGATCGTCGGGCTGATCTTCGCGGTCGCGCTGATGGGCGTCGCGGCGAACATCATCGCCAAATATATCGAGCGGTACCGCTGGATCGCCTATATCGGCCTCGCGGTGATCCTCTATGTCGCGGTCAAGATGATCTACGAAGGCTGGGTCGATCCCGGCGTCGGCATCGGGACGCTGTTCGGCTAAGTCTATGCGGTGGATTGAGTCTTTTTGGTCACAGTTCGATTCAAAAATGGATTTGATCCGCGGATTTGGGATTCTTTTTTACTTCTAATGTGCCAAGATTCGTTAGCCGAAGGAGGTTGGAATGATGAGCCAACTGCAAGCTGAGGTTGATCGAAACTACGACTGGTTCCAGCGTAATCTTGGCGTTCTCCGTATCGAGCATGATGGAGAGTACGCAGTTTTGCGTGATCAGACCGTGCTGGGGTTTTTTGGTTCTCCTGGGGAAGCATTTCGCTCAGCGTTAGCAAAGTTTCCTGACCGTATTTTTTCGATCCAGCAAGTCATAGACGAACCATTGGATCTCGGATTTTTGTCGCTTGCCATCGATTGACGGTCGTCATGATGGTCGTCGGATCATCGCGGATATCGCCGTCCTGGGGGCCGAAAATCCGGCAGATTTAAGTCACGTTATAGGTCGTGCGCTGATCGATACAGGTGCTACGAGCAGCGGCATAGGGCCGTCCATGGTGGTTCAGCTCGGACTCAACAGCTATGGAAAGCGCCCTCTCGGTTCCGCGACCGAAGAACGCATGATGCCCTATTACTTCTTTCGGCTCGGGTTTCTAAGATACCGATCAGCTCAGCAGCGCGCTTGAAGCTCATCCGTTCCCTTACATAGTGGGCGAGTGTGAGGGATTTGGATGGCCGATGGACCGAAATTTCGATGTTATTCTTGGCATGGACATTCTCAAGCAGTGCAAGCTGGTTGTTGATCACGAACGTTGGTCGATCGATTTTTGAAACTCGATGCCTAGGGCCGAACGTCGTTTGCACTTGAAGCAAGCCCTCCCGTGCTATCTGACAGATATGTCCCAGCTCCATATAACCCGTGTCGCCGTCGGCTGTCCCGACTATCCCTCGCTTGCGGCGCGGATCGCCGCGCGCGCGGAGGGTGGCGAGGTGCGTTTCACGACGCGGTTCAGGCCGAAGCGCGCCGGCGAGTTGATCGGCGGCAGGCTGCATTTCATCGTCAAACACACGCTGGTCGGGCGGGTCGAAATCCTGCGTTTCGAGGAGCGTGAGGACGGGCGGATCGATATCGTCTGCGCCGACCTGCTCGAGCGTATCCACCCGCGGCCGAAACGCGCGCATCAGGGATGGCGTTATCTGGCCGACGCCGATGCACCGAAAAGCGTCGACGAGGGCGACGGGATCGGTGACTTGCCGACCCAGCTCTATCGCGAGCTCGCCGAACTCAGCCTGATCTAGACCGGCGTGCGTTAAATCTGCATCATTACCCAAACCCGTTCGTGCTGAGCTTGTCGAAGCACCGCCCTTCTCTTCGACGCTGAAAGAAAGAACGGCCCTTCGACAAGCTCAGGGCGAACGGTTCATATTTAACGCACGCCGCCCTAGGCTGTATCGACATTCAGAAGATGGCGAGCCGAAAATGCTGGTTTTCCGTGACCCGGAGCGCAGCGCACTCGATGTGCGTGAGCACCGAAAGCGCGGAAAGCCGCCATTTGCAGGGCGCCAGAGCTGAATGTCGATACAGCCTAGAGCGCCGCGCGGAAACTGTCGGCGCGCGCCATCGCCCAATAGCGCGCGCTGGCGACCGATCCCGGATCGTCGAGCAGCACGCCGCGCTCGTAGAATTTATAGATGCGGTCGATCGAATCCGAACGCGCCGAGTTGAGCCGTTCGTGCAGGTGATGCGGCCTGATCTGCCACGGCGTTTCGAGCCCCATCGCGCAGCTGATATCCCACAGCGCATGGACGGTCGCCGCCTGGAAGCGGCGCACGCGTTCGGCCTTGTCGGCGACGACCAGCCCGCGCTGGCGGCCCGGATCCTGCGTCGCCACCCCGGTCGGGCATTTGTCGGTATGGCATTTGAGCGACTGGACGCAGCCGAGCGTGAACATGAAGGCGCGCGCGGCGTTCGACCAGTCGGCGCCGAGCGCGCAATTGACCGCGAGGCCCGCGCCCGAATGGACCTTGCCCGACGCGGCGAGCCGCACCTCTTCCTTGAGTCCGCAGCCGACGAGCGCGTTGCGCACGAAAATGAGGCCTTCCCTGAGCGGCATGCCGAGGCTGTTGGAAAATTCGACGGGCGCCGCGCCGGTCCCGCCTTCGGCGCCATCGACGACGATATAGTCGAGCCGGACGCCCGTCTCGATCATCGCCTTCATGACGGCATAGATTTCGTGCGGCTGACCGACGCACAGCTTGATGCCGACGGGCTTGCCGCCCGACAGCTCGCGCAGCTTGGCGGCCCACGCCAGCAGCTCGACCGGCGTGGAAAAGGCCGAATGCGCGGCCGGCGAGATGCAATCCCGGCCCTCCGGCACCCCGCGCGTCGCGGCGATTTCGGCGCTGACCTTGGCGCCGGGCAGGACGCCGCCATGGCCGGGTTTCGCACCCTGGCTGAGCTTGATCTCGATCATCCGGATCTGATCGTCCTGCGCGCGGTCGCGAAAGCGGTGGGGGTCGAAATGGTAGGCCGCGTCGCGGCACCCGAAATAGCCGCTGCCGAGTTCCCAGACGATGTCGCCGCCGTGGATGCGGTGATAGGGGCTGAACCCGCCTTCGCCGGTATCATGATAGAAATTGCCGAGTTTCGCGCCCAGATTCAGCGCCTCGATCGCATTGGCGCCGAGCGAGCCGAAGCTCATCGCCGAAATGTTGAGCAGCGCGACGTCATAGGGCCTGGCGCATTGTCCGTTGCCGACATGAACCCGCCGGGTCCGATCGACACCGGCCATGCGGCGCGATGCTGTGGCTCATCCATTCATATTCGTCCGAATAGACGTCGAGCTCGGTTCCGAAGGGATGGCTGTCGAGTTCGCCCTTGGCGCGCGCATAGACGATGTCGCGTTCGGTGCGCGCGAAGGGGCGTCCGTCGAGCGGGCCCTCGACGACATAGGAATAGAGGAACGGCCGCAGGTCCTCGAACAGCCAGCGGATACGCGCGATCAGCGGATAGTTGCGCCGGAGCGTGTGGTGCCGCTGCAGCGCGTCGTAGAGGGCGACGAGGAGCAGCGGCACCCACAGCAGCAGCAGCCAGCGCGCCGGCGGCCACCCGCCCGAGAGCAGGATCGCGGCGATCAGGACCGGAAAGACGATCAGGCGAAGCATCGGCCGGGACTTCGCGCCCTAACCCGCCTGTGCGGCGAGCATCGCGGCCATTTTCTCCCACACCTTGTTGATCGCCTTCAAGGGGCGGACCATCACCTTGAAATCGACGATCTTGCCCTCGCCGTTCCAGCGGATGATGTCGACGCCGTTGATCCGGATATCGTCGAGCGTCGTGGCGAACTCGAGGCAAGCCTGGTCGCCATCGACGATTTCGCGCAGATAGCGGAAATCGTCGCCGCCCAGCGCATGGCTCGCCGCGTGCAGATAGGCGAAGACCTTGTCCCGCCCCTCCTGCGGCGTGTGGACGACGGGCGAGTGAAAGACCGCATCCTCGGCCAGCATCGCGCGCAGCGCCTGCGGATCGCCGCCGCCCGCCATATAGGCGTGCCAGGCGGCGACGCCGGCTTTGGCGCCGTTCATGCCAGATGCTCGGCGAAAAAGGCGCGGGTGCGGCTGTCGGCGAGCTGCGCGCCCGCCTCGTTGCGGCGGTTGCCGCTGGTCGCGGCGAAACCATGGTCGAGGCCCTCATAGTCGTGGAGCGTGACCTTGGGCAGCGGACCCAGCCCTTCGTGCATCTTCGCCTGCGCCTCGGGGCCTACAAGATGATCGCCGGTCGGGATATGGAGCATCAGCGGGTGCGCGATCGCGTGGCTTTCGTTCAGCATCTGGTCGATCATCACGCCATAATAGCCGACCGAGGCGTTCACGTCGGTGCGCGCCGCGGTCATATAGGCGAGGCGGCCGCCGAGGCAGAAGCCGACCGCGCCGACCTTGCTCGCACCCTGGCTGCGCGCCCAGCGGATCGCCGCCTCGATATCCTTGACCCCGTCGTCGGCGTCATATTGGCCGAAATAGCCGAAGGCCTCCTGCAGTTCGGCCTCGACATCGGGGTCGAGTTCGACCCCGGGGGCGAAGCGCCAGAAGATGTCGGGCGCGATCGCCAGATAGCCCTCCGCCGCCCAGTCGTCGCATTTCTGGCGGATGCCCGCGTTCACCCCGAAGATTTCGGGGATGACGACGATCGCGCGCGAGCTGTCGGCATCGGGGCGCGCGACATAGGCGGGGATGTCGCCTTCGCCGTCGAGCGCGGGAATCGTCGTGTTGGTCGCGGGCATGAGGGGTCTCTCCTGACTCTTGCTTCTTGGCGGTGAAAGCGCGAAGCTAGCGGTCGCGCGAGCGCGGCTCAAGCGCGTAAAGGGGCGGAGACGGGTGATGAAATTCAATATCGAGATCGATTGCACCCCCGAGGAGGCACGGCGGCTGGTCGGACTGCCCGATCTCGAGCCGCTGCACGAAATCTATCTCGACCGCGTCAAGGAACTGATGGCCAAGGGCATCACCCCCGACATGGTGCAGACGATGGTCAAGAGCTGGGTGCCGATGGGCGAAAGCGGGCTGGGGCTGATCCAGTCGCTGATGAGCCAGTTCGGCGGCGGGCTGATGGGCGGCGCGGGCAAGACCGGCGATGGCGACGACAAACCGCCGCGAGGACGCAAGAGCTGAGCCAAGACGAAAGCCGCGAGACGATCTTCGCGCTGTCGAGCGGGATGCCGCTGCGGCGGCGATCGGCGTCGTGCGCGTCAGCGGGCCGCGGGCCGGCGCGGCGTTGCAGGCGCTGGCGGGGCGGTTGCCCGAACCGCGCCGCGCGGCGCTGGCGAATCTCCGCGATGACGCTGGCGCCGCGCTCGACCGCGCCCTCATCCTGTGGTTTCCGGGGCTGAGCGACCGCGACGGGCGAGGATCTGGCCGAGCTGCATCTCCACGGCGGCCGCGCGGTGGTGGCGGCGGTCGAGACGGCGCTGGGCGCGATGCCGGGACTCCGCCGCGCCGCGCCGGGCGAGTTCACGCGGCGGGCGTTCGAAAACGGGCGCATCGACCTGGCCGAGGCCGAGGGGCTCGCCGACCTGCTCGCGGCCGAGACCGAGAGCCAGCGGGTGCAGGCGCTGGGCATGGCGAGCGGGCATGTGTCGCGCGTGGTGGCGGGATGGCAGGACCGGTTGCTCGGGCTGATGGCGGGGGCGGAGGCGGAACTCAATTTCGCCGATGAGGAGGATGTGGAAGTTGGCGAAAGTGTCGCGCAGCGGTTGCGTGACGGCATGGCGTCTTTGGCGGCGGACATGGGCCAGTGGCTGGCGCGGCCGGCGGCGGAGGTGATCGCCGAGGGGCTGTCGGTCGTCATCGCGGGGCCACCCAATGCCGGTAAATCCACACTTATCAATGCTTTAGCTAATCGAGAGCTGGCGATCGTGTCGCCGGTGGCGGGGACGACGCGCGACGTGATCGAGACCGCGCTGGCGCTCGACGGGATCGCGATGCGCTTTTCGGATACGGCGGGGCTGCGCGCCGAAAGTGCCGATGCGATCGAGACGATCGGGATCGGCCGCGCGAAGGCGGCGGTCGCGGCGGCGGATATATTGCTGTGGCTGGGCCCGCCGAAGGAGGTCCCCGACCACCCGTGCGCGATCCGGATCGCGGCGCAGGCCGACCGCTGGAAGGGCGATGCGGCGGCCGAAGCCGAGGCCGCCGGCTGCGACCTGACCCTGTCGGCGGCGACGGGCGAGGGGATGGACAGGCTGCACCGCATGATCGTCGAGATGGCGCGCACATTGCTGCCGCGCGAGGGCGAGGTGGCGCTGCGCCGGCGCCAGCGCGACGCGCTGGCGGAGGCGAAGGCCTGGCTGGAAGTCGAGGCGGAATCGCGCGAGGCGGGCGATCTGATCCTGCTCGCCGAGCGGTTGCGGCTCGCGGGCGGTGCGCTCGACCGGATCACCGGGCGGGCAGGGGTCGAGGAAATGCTCGACACGCTGTTCGGACGATTCTGCATCGGAAAATGATGTTCCACGTGGAACAGCGATTTCGGTAAGATTGGGCGTAAGCCTTTTTTTTCACACAAAGACACAAAGATGGCGCGTTCGCTTGCGGGCCGATGCGCCCTCTTTGCGCCTTTGCGTGAGATATTTTTTGGCGCTACGCGCGGATGGATTTGACCGGCGGTTTCCGCTATGCGCCGCCACAATCATGCACAGCAGCGCAATATTTGATGTCATCGTCGTCGGCGGTGGGCATGCCGGGACCGAGGCCGCTGCCGCCGCGGCTCGGCTCGGCGCGCGCGTCGCGCTCGTCAATTTCGACCCCGCACTGATCGGGACGATGTCGTGCAACCCGGCGATCGGGGGGCTCGGCAAGGGGCATCTGATGCGCGAGGTCGATGCGCTCGACGGATGGATGGCGCGCGCCGCCGACGCGGCGGCGATCCATTACCGGATGCTCAACGCGTCGAAGGGCGCGGCGGTGCAGGGGCCGCGCATCCAGGCCGATCGCAAACTCTATCGGCAGGCGATCCAGGATCTGCTCGCCGCCGAAGAGGGCATCACCGTCGTCGAGGGCGAGGCGGCGGCGCTGATCCTGTCCGACAATGGTGCGCGCGTTGAAGGGCTCGAACTCGGCGACGGGACCAAGCTCGGGGCGGGGGCGGTGGTGCTTGCGACGGGGACCTTCCTCGGCGGGCGGCTGTTCCGCGGCGAGGAGCGGATGGAAGGCGGGCGCATCGGCGAGGCCGGGGCGCACCGGCTGGCGGAGCAGCTCCGCGGCGCCGACCTCCCGATGGCGCGACTCAAGACGGGGACGCCGCCGCGGCTCGACGGACGCACGATCGACTGGGCGCGGCTCGCCGAGCAACCGTCGGACAGCGTCGAGGGGGCGAACTGGACCTGTTCCACGTGGAACAATGGGCGTACGGTGCCGCAGATTTTCTGCGCGATCACGCGCACCAATGCCGAATCCCACGCGATCATCGCGGCGAATCTCGACCGCTCGCCGCTGTTCACCGGGGCGATCGGGGCGGCGGGGCCGCGCTATTGTCCGTCGATCGAGGACAAGATCCACCGCTTCGCCGACCGCGACGGGCATCAGGTGTTTCTCGAACCCGAGGGGCTCGATTCGGTGCTCGTCTATCCGAACGGCATTTCGACCTCGCTTCCCGCCGATGTGCAGCTTAGCATGCTGCGCACGATGGAGGGGCTCGAGGCGGTCGAGATGACCGTTCCCGGCTATGCGGTCGAATATGACCATATCGACCCGCGCGCGCTCGACCGGACGTTGCAGGTCCGCGCGATTTCCGGACTCTGGTGCGCAGGGCAGATCAACGGCACCACCGGCTATGAGGAAGCGGCGGCGCAGGGGCTGGTCGCGGGCGCGAATGCGGCGCTCGCCGTGCAGGGGCGCGATCCGTTGATCCTCGACCGGTCCGAATCCTATATCGGGGTGATGGTCGACGACCTGGTGCTGCAGGGAGTGACCGAACCCTACCGGATGCTCACCGCGCGCGCCGAATATCGGCTGCGGCTGCGCGCCGACAATGCGGCGACGCGGCTGACGCCGAAGGGGATCGCGCTCGGGCTGGTGCGGCCGGCGACCGCCGCGCTGTTCGACGCGCGGATGGCCGAGCGGGCGCGGGCGGGGGCATTGCTCGAAGCGCCGGCGACGACCGCCGACTATGCGGCGATCGGGCTGGCGCTGCCCGGCGACGGCGCGGCGCGGCGGCGGATCGACCTGCTGCGCTTTTCCGGCGTGACGATGGCGGCGCTGACAATGCTCGCCCCCGAACTCGTGGCGATCGACGAAAGCATCCTCGCCGAACTCGCCGAGGATGCGCATTATGCGCCCTATATCGCACGGCAGGAGGCCGAGTTGCGGTCGCTGGCGGCGAACGAGGCGATATTGCTCGACCCGGCGCTCGACTATGCCGCGATCGGCGGCCTGTCGCGCGAGATGGTCGAACGGCTGAGCAAGGCGCGGCCCGAGACGCTGGGGCAGGCGGGGCGGATCGACGGGGTGACCCCGGCGGCGCTCACCGCGATCCTGGTGCATAGCAAGCGGCGGGCGGCTTGAGGCGGGGACGGGCGATGAGCGGCAAGAAAACCCGGATCATGTATATTGAGGACAAGTCGGCCGGGCTGAACGGTCCGGCCCGAATCGGGCGCGTGACTTTCTCGAAATCGGGGCAGTCGATCCACTATGGAGGCCGCCTTTTCCAGCGGCTGGGTGGCGACGGGTTCAAGGCGAACTATTACGACGCCGAGACCGGTGATCATTACTGGATTTCAGGTCCTCGGAAGGATGGTCGCGATCGGCTCTATCCGTCGAGTTCGATGGCGGTCGAAATAGATGCGGATGTCCAAAACGAATATTGGAGCGAGATTCGGGGTTGCGGCGCTCGCTGACCTCGGCGCGGTCAGAGTCCTTGGTGTTGTTAAAATCTCACACAAAGACACGAAGAGGGCAGTGCAAGAAGGCGAGGGATATTCTTGCCGTCCGGTGTTTGAGCGGAAAGCGGGACCCCGGATCAAGTCGGTGGTTATTCCTTTCCGACAAGTAGGTGTTCCCCGGCGAAAGCCGGGGTCCAGATGGGGCAGCGCCATTCCTCGTGGACCCCGGCTTTCGCCGGGGAACAGGGTCGCTACTCGTTCCAAGGATATAAACCCCGATCAAGTCCGGGGTGACGGGGAATGGTACGGCGCTCACGGTCGAATGTTCGTCTGGCGTGGCTCGCTGCCCTCTTTGTGTCTTTGTGTGAGAAATTATTGGGTGACCGTCTGGAAGGATTCTTCGTGCCTTTGCGCCTTTGCGTGAGGCTTTTAAAATCTCGCGCAAAGGCGCAAAGGCACGAAGAAGGGTGAAAGCCCGCTTCGCGGGGAAGGTGAAAGAGCGACGTGGCGGACGCCGATATATTGAACGATGAGGCGGCCGCGCGGGGCTGGATTGCGGATGCGCTCTCTCCGACACCTGACCAATGGGCGCGGCTCGAGCGCTTTGCGGAGATGCTGGTCGCCGAGAATGAGCGGCAGAATCTGATCGCGGCGTCGACGATTCCGACCTTGTGGGTGCGGCATATTGCCGACAGTGCGCAATTGCTGGCGCTCGATAAGGACGGCGAGGGGCTTTGGGTCGATCTGGGGAGCGGGCCGGGGCTGCCGGGGCTCGTCGTCGCGATCCTGTCGGAGCGGCCGATGCTGCTCGTCGAATCGCGCAAGCGGCGGTGCGAATTTTTGCGCGCGGTGGCGGACGAGCTGGGGCTGGGGCATGTCGAGGTTGCCGAGGCCCCGCTCGAACGCGTCGAAACGCGCGCGGCGGGGACGATCAGCGCGCGCGCCTTTGCGCCGCTCGACCGGCTGATCGACTTGTCCGCGCGTTTTTCCACCGAATCGACGCGATGGCTGCTGCCAAAGGGGCGAAACGCGGTTAAGGAACTGGCGTTGCTGCCGCCGCGCGTGGCAGAGAATGTTTCACGTGGAACAGAGCCGCACCGACGCCGAGAGCCGGATATTGGTGGGCCGGGGGGCGATCACGCCCGAAAAGCGAGGAAAAGCATGATCCGCATTGCCGTAGCGAACCAGAAGGGCGGGGTCGGCAAGACGACGACCGCGATCAATCTGGCGACCGCGCTCGCGGCGACCGGCTGGCGCACGCTGATCATCGACCTCGATCCGCAGGGCAACGCCTCGACCGGGCTCGGCATCGGGCAGGCGCAGCGCATTTTGTCGAGCTACGACCTGCTGCGCGGCGAGGCGACGCTCGCCGAATGCGCGATTGCGACCGCGGTGCCGCGGCTCGACATCGTCACCGCGACGGTCGATCTGTCGGGCGCCGAGATCGAGTTGATCGAATATAAGGACCGGCTGCACAAGCTGCAGCAGGCGCTGTCGGGCGCCGAGGCGGGGCAGTGGGACATCTGCCTGATCGATTGCCCGCCGTCGCTGGGGATGCTGACGCTCAACGCGCTGATCGCCGCCGAATCGCTGATCGTGCCGCTGCAGTGCGAATTTTTCGCGCTCGAGGGGCTGAGCCAGCTGCTCACCACGGTCGAGCGTGTGCGCGGCAAGTTCAACCAGAATCTGTCGATCCTGGGGGTTGCGCTCACCATGTTCGACCGGCGCAACCGGCTGACTGACCAGGTCTCGGACGATGTCCGCGAAGTGCTGGGGCCGGTGGTGTTCGAGACGGTGATCCCGCGCAATGTGCGGCTGTCGGAGGCGCCGAGCCACGGCCTGCCGGCGCTGATCTACGATCACCGCTGCGCCGGGTCGGCGGCCTATATCGCGCTCGCGCGCGAGCTGATTGACCGGCTACCCAATGTCCGCAAGGCCGCTTAAATGTCTGATAATAAAAACGAAAATTCCTCCGTGCCGGTGACTCCGGCGAAAAGGCGGCCGTCGGGACTGGGGCGCGGGCTCAACGCGCTGTTCGGCGATGCCGCGGTCGAGGCGCCGGTGCTGGCGTCGCCCGGCGGCGCGTCGCCGGCATGCCGGCGAGCGGCGATTCGGTGCAGCATGTCGCGGTGGGCGCGATCCGCCCGCTGCCCGGCCAGCCGCGCCGCCATTTCGACGAGGGGGCGATCGCCGAGCTCGCCGATTCGATCGCCGCGCGGGGTCTGCTCCAGCCGATCATCGTGCGCGCCGCGCCCGACGGGCAGGGGTACCAGCTCGTCGCGGGCGAGCGGCGCTGGCGCGCGGCGCAGCGCGCGGGGCTGCACGCGATCCCGGCGCTCGTGCGCGCGCTCGACGATGCGGCGACCTATGAGATCGCGCTGGTCGAGAATATCCAGCGCCAGGACCTCAACGCGATCGAGGAAGCGGGCGCCTATCGCAAGCTGATCGAGGATTTCGGGCACAATCAGGAGGCGCTGGCGAAGCTGGTCGGCAAGTCGCGCAGCCATGTCGCGAACCTGATGCGGCTGCTCGACCTGCCCGCCGCGGTGCAGGCGATGGTCGGCGACGGCAGCCTGACGATGGGGCATGCGCGCGCGCTGATCGGGGCGCCGGACGCCGAAGCGATCGCGCGCAAGGTGGTGAAGGACGGGCTGTCGGTGCGCGCGGTCGAGGCGCTGGCGCGCGCGGGCAAGGGCGGCGGGCGCAAGGCGCCGATGGAATATAAGAGCCTCGACGGCGGGCGCGACCCCGACATCGTCGCGGTCGAGCGCCATCTGTCCGAACTGCTGGGGATCGGCGTCGCGATCCAATATGCCGGCGGGGGCAAGGGGGCGCTGACGCTGAAATTCGCCTCGCTCGACCAGCTCGACATGATCTGCCAGCGGCTGAGCGGCGAATCGATCTGATAGCTGCCGAAGGCATGAATTGATTCGCGCAGAGGACGCAGAGTGCGCCGAGCAATCGGTCCGCCTAACCGCTCTGCGTCCTTTGCGCGAATCCGATTCTGCGGTTCGAATCGATGTTGGCGGACCGGGCTCAATTTGTGCCGAAGCGGGCCGTTATAGGAAAAAGACGGTCCCCGCCGTCGCGATATTTTTACGCCAAAGCGCTGATTTATCCTGCTTTCCATGCGAAACGCGGGCCAATCCCTAATGCGCTGTTTACCATGGTTGTTGGGCAAAGGCTGAACGGGTGGTGCGTAGAAGGGCGGCAGCGACGGAGTGGGATTTCCGGTCGCTTCCGTTTGACCAAGGGACCAAATCATTATGCGCAACATTGCACTGAAGCGCGCCCTGATGGGCGCCGCTATTGCCGCTCTCGCCATGAACGCCTCGGCGGCGCAGGCGGCGTCGGCCACCGGTACGGCGAAGGCCAAGATCCTGCGCCAGATCACGCTCGCCAACACCAGCGACCTGCAATATGCGACGATCATCAGCGGCGCGACCGCTTCGACCGTCGCCGTGTCGACCGCCGAGCGCCGCGACCTGCGGTTCGGGCCTGACCTGCACCGGCACCACGACCGCCGCGAACTTCAACATCGCCGGCACCTCGGGTGCGGTGGTGCTCGTCGGCGGCGATTCGTCGGTGACGCTCAACGGCTCGCTCGGCGGCACGATGACCTCGACGCTGACCTATTCGGCGACGAACGTCACGCTGAGCGCGACGGGCGGCAGCTTCCAGGTCGGCGGCACGCTGAGCGTCGGCGCCAACCAGGCCGCGGGCGACTATTCGGGGACGTTCAACGTCACCGCCAACTATCAATAAGCGTTTATCGGTGGGGGGACCGGCGGGCGTTCGCGTCCGCCGTGCCGCAAAAGGGTCGTCGGGGTACCAGCCCCCGGCGGCCCTTTTTTTGTAGCGCGGGGCCTGCGTTGGAACCGTCGCCCCCGCGCAGGCGGGGGCCGCTATCGGTTCACGCAGCAATGCCGAAAGGGCCTCCAGCGGCCCCCGCCTGCGCGGGGGCGACGAGAACTCTCATGGTTAGCAAAATATCAACCATGTTGGCGCAACAGGAAGCGGACCGCCGGGCGGTGTGGGCCGCCCGGTTTCCTGAATGGTGGGGACCATTTCCATGCTGCGATTCTTGAAGGGCTTCGGCCTGCTTTCGGCTGTCGTGCTCGGCGCGGCGGCTGTGCCTGTCCAGGCGGCGGGCGACCTGCTCGTCGCGCCGACACGCGTCGTGCTCGACGGGTCGCGCGGGACCGAGGTGGTGCTGAACAATATCGGCGCCGAGCCCGCGACCTATCGCATCAGCCTCGAGATCAAGCGCATGACCGCGCTCGGCGGGCTCGACGAGATCGACGAGGCCGACGCCAACGACGCCGAGAAGGCGGCGCTCGACATGATCAGTTTCAGCCCCCGCCGCGTCACGCTGCCGCCGAACCAGCCACAGGTGATCCGCGTCGGGGTGCGCGTGCCCGAGGGGACGCCGCCGGGCGAATATCGCGCGCATATGCTGTTCCGCGCGGTGCCCGATGCCGCTCCCGCCGCCGATCCGGCGAAGCCCGCGACGACGGGCGGGGTGTCGATCGCGCTGACCCCGATCTATGGCATCACCATCCCGGTGATCGTGCGCGTCGGCGACCTGGGCGCCGAGGCGCGCATCGGCGAGGCGCGGGTGGTCGATACCGCCGACGGGCTCGGCCTTTGCCTTCGCCCTGTCGCGCAGCGGCAATCGCTCGGTCTATGGCGATATCGAAGTGACGCGGCCGGGGGTCGCCGAACCCTTGCTGCTCGCGCGCGGCATCGCGGTCTATCCCGAGGTCGGCCAGCGCCAGGTCCAGCTCCGCGTGCCCGCCGACCTCGCGGCGAAGCTGAAAGGTCCGGTGCGCATCCGCTATACCGAGGACCGCGAGGTCGGCGGCGGCACGATCGACGAGGCCGATCGGGTGGTGCAATGAGCTAGGCCGCGAGCGCCAAGCGGGAAGCAGCGGTGCTTCGCGCACTTCTGACACGGATGTTCCCGGTCGTCGTGGCCGGGCTGGCGCTGGCGGGGTTCGTCCCCACCGGCGCCCATGCCGCTGAAAAAGCGGAGGTTTCCGACGGGTGGAAACCCAATGAGGACGACAGCTGGCTGTTCGACCTGCGGTCGGGGCAGTATCGCCTCGGCGACGGGATTCGCGGGTATCAGACCCCGACGGGCGTGTGCGTCGACCTCGCCGACATGGTGCTCGCGCTCGACCTGCCGATCCGCGTCGACAGGAAGTTGCGCCGCGCAACCGGCTGGGTGTTCGACGAACGGCGCAGCCTGACGATCGACCGCGACGCGGGCGAGGTGCGGCTCGGCAGCCGCAGCCATGGCATCGGCGCCACCGCGATCCGCGACACCGCGGCGGGCTGGTGCGTCGATGTGAAGCAGCTTTCGGTCTGGTTCGAACTGCCGCTCGTGTCCGACCTGTCGAACGCGGTGCTGCGGATCGATTCGCAGGAGAAATTGCCGTTCCAGCTCGCCGCCGAGCGGCGCGCGCGCGGCGCGGGGCTGCGTCCGCAGGCGAATTTCGACCTTGCCAGCCTGCCGCAGGCGACACGCCCGTACCGGAACTGGGCGACCCCGTCGGTCGATGTCGTCGCCTCGGCGGGATTCGTGAACGACAAGCGCGGCGGTTCCTATGTCCAGGCGCGCTACGAGGTGTTCGCGGCGGGCGAAGTGCTCGGGCAGAGTTTCGACGCGCGTCTGTCGTCGGACAATGAAGGTGTGCCCGACAGCCTGCGGATGCGGCTCTATCGCACCGACCCGCAGGGCAATCTGCTCGGCCCGCTGAAGGCGACCCATTATGCGGCCGGCGATGTCGGCCTGCTCTCGACCGGGATCGTCGCGGGCTCGGCGCCGGGGCGTGGCGCGGTGCTTACCAACCGGCCGGTCGAGCGCCCCGATGCCTTCGACAGGACCGATTTTCGCGGCGACCTGCCCGCCGGATGGGACGCCGAACTCTATCGCAACGGCCAGTTGCTCGCTTTCACCAGCCCCAATGGCGACGGGCGCTACGAATTCCTCGACGTGCCGCTGCAATATGGGTCGAACCGCTTCGAGATCGTGCTGTACGGCCCGCAGGGGCAGATCAGGCGCGAGATCAAGCAGTTGCAGGTGGGGCTCGATTCGATCCCGCCGCAGCAGACCTATTATTGGGCGGGTTTCGCGCAGGAAAATGCCGACCTGATTTCCTTTGGCGACCGGCGCCAGACCTTCCGCCGCGGCTGGCGCGGCACGCTGGGCCTCGAACGCGGGCTCGACACCCGCACCTCGATTGCCGGCTATGCCCACAGCCTGATGATCGAGAATGTCCGGCGCAACTATGGCGAGGTCGCGCTGCGCCGCTCGATCGGCCCGACCTTGCTCGAAGTGTCGGGGGCCTATGCCGATGATGGCGGCGGGGCGCTGCGCGCGAGCTGGCTCGCGGCGTTCGGCGAGACTTATGTGCGCGCCGACGCGATGCGCGGTTTCGGCGGTTTCGTATCGGACCGATTCATCAATAATATCAACGGTCTGTATCAGGTCTCGATCGACCAGTCGGTCAAGCTCGGGCGGACGGTGCTGCCGCTGCACCTCGACCTGCGCCAGGTCGACCGGACGTCGGGGGTGCAGAGCCTCGAGGCGTCGGCGCGCGCCTCCGCGAGCTTCCGCGCCTTGACCTTCACCGGCCAGCTCGACTGGACGCGCAGCAAGGTGCCGATCGGTCCCGACCCGCCCGACAATCTGAGTGCGACCTTGCTCGCCAACGCCCGCATCGGGCGCGTGCGTCTGCGCGGCGAGGCGCGCTTCGCGCTGTCGGGCGCGGCGGCCGATTCGCGCGCGACGGTGATCGCCGAATGGGCGGGCGCTGGTCAATTCGGGGGAGGCGACGCCGAATGGCGCGCCGAACTCGGTTACGACAAGGGGCTCGACCGTGCGCGGGCGGGCCTTGGTTATACGCGCCGTTTCGACAAGGTGCAGCTGACGGGGTTCGGTGAGGTGGCGAGCGACGGCTCGGTCGCCGCATCGCTGTCGCTCGCCTTCAGCTTCGGGCCCAAGCCGCAGGGCGGCGGCTGGCGCGTGTCGAGCGAGAAGCTTGCCAGCCGCGGCCAGGTGATGGCCGAGGTGTGGATGGACGACAATGGCGACGGCATCCGCCAGCCGGGCGAGGCCGCGCTGCCCGACGTGCCGATCACTGCGGGCCATGCCTTCGTCGACGCGGCGACCGACAAGGGCGGTCGCGCGACGGTCGACGGGCTCGAACCCTTTCGGGCCGTGATGATCGGCATCGACGCCGGCAGCCTGCCCGACCCCTATGTCCAGCCGGCCTTGCCCGGCGTGGTCGTCACCCCGCGCCCCGGCGTCGCGACGAAGGTGATGCTGCCGATGACCGCGGCGGGCGAGATCGAAGGGACGATCATCCGCGACGGCGGCAACGCGATCGAGGGGCTGACGCTCGAACTCGTCGATGCCGAGGGGCGCGTGCGCGCGACGACGCTGACCGAGTTCGATGGCTATTTCCTGTTCGAAAGCGTCGCTTACGGGCGATATACCGTGCGGATCGCGAAAAATTCGGCGCAGCTCCTGCGCCTCGACGGCGCCTTTGCGATCAGTGCGTCGCCGGGCAAGGCGGCCCCGCGCATCCGGCTCGGCACGCTGGCATTAAAGCCTTTGCGCCGCGACGTCGCCGCCGCCGCCGCGCCGACGGGCGAAGGCCATGGCGCACGAGGGCCGCCGGGGCAAGACGCGATCGGGGCGGAGCCGATGCCATAGCTCCCGACGCCTGTTTCTGCGTTCAGGACGGGTCGATCGCGACGTAGACCGCCCAGGCGGCGGGGTGCGCGAGCGAGGCGCCGAGCGGCATCTTTCGACGGGTCGATTGCCATGTCGCGCATCGCACCCTGCAGCGCCGCCGCGATGTCGCCGCGCTCGCCCTTGAGCCCCGCAACGGTCGTGGTCGTGATCCGCTCGCCGACATCGTCGAGCACGGGGGTGTAAGTCGCGAGCACGGCGCGTGCGCCGGCGAGGAGGAAGGCGCGGGTCAGCCCGCTGAAGCCGTCGCCGCCGCCCGACCCGGCGGCGGTATCGCAAGCCGAGAGGATGACGAGCGCGGCGTTGAAGCGCAGCTGCGCGACCTCGGAAGCGGTGAGCAGCCCGTCGTTCGCGGCGGTGGCGGCGATGCCGGGCGGGCGCGCGCCGGGGGTGAGCGCGAGCGCGGGTTCGGCGATCGTCCCGTCGAAGCGCCCGCCGAGCAGCGCGTGGGTGGCGAACAGCACGACCTGGCTGTCGGCGAGCATCCCTTCGGCATTGCTCCGGTCGAGGCGCGCCTGCGTCGCGTCGAGCTGGAGCAGCTGGCGCTCGGGCGGGGCGCCGAAATATTGCGCCATCCGCCGGACCTCGACGCCGCTGTAGGACAGGCGGCGCAGCTGCGCGAGCTTGGCGGGGTCGGCGATGCCGTCGCGGTACAGCCCCTGCCGGGGGATCAGCCCGACCCTGCTCGGCCGGGACGTCGGTCGAGGCGGGGGCGAGGCGGCCGAGCGGGTTGCCGCGCGTCTCGCCGGGAGCGGCGACGACGGGCGGATCGGCCTCGCCGCGAAAGGCCGGGTCGCCGAGACCGTAGAATTTTCCGCCGCTCGCCGCGCGCGCCGGTCCGCGCCGCGCGGTGCGTAGCGCCTCGACCGACGGCAGCACCGCGAGGACGCGTTCGAGGCCGAGCCAGTGCGTCTTGCGCAGCGTGTCGGGATCGACGTCGCCGCGCGCGCCGCCCTCGGGCGCCGCCGAGACGAGCGCGGCGAAATTGAGCGAGAGCAGCGGCCCTTCGGGAACGAGGATCCAGCGCGGCTTGCCGGCGAGCAGCGCGGCGATCGCCGGGTCGCCGAACAGCGCCTGATGGACGCGCCAGGCGGCGGCGCGATCGTAGCGCAGGAAGTCGTCGGGCTCCTGTTCGGGGAGCGTTTCGTCGCTCCCGAATATCGCGAATCCGAAAGCTGGCCGTGGAGCGTGGCGACCAGCGCCGCGAGGTCGGCGCCGTCGATCGGGATTTCGGCCCAGGCCGACCCCTCGCGCGTCGCGGCGAAGACGATGCCGCGGCTCATCTCGGAGCGGGCTTCGGGCATTCCGGGGTAGAGCAGGATCAGCGCCTCGTCCTTGCGGAGCAGCGGCGCCGCGCCCTTCGCGCCCGTCACCTCGGCCAGCGGCACGGGTTCGGGGCGGAGGGTCGCGAAGACCGGGGGCAGAGCGTCCTTGAGCGCGGCGGCTTCGGCGGCGAGCGCCTCGCCCGCGGCGGCGCGCTCGCCGAGCAGCCGGGCCCGGTCGGCGTCGCCCGCGCTGCCGCGCAGCGCGGCCGCGTCGATGGCCTTGTCGAGCGCGACGACGCGGTCGCGGGCCGCCGTCCAGCGCCGGAACAGCTCGCCCTTGCCGGCGCGTTCGGCGAGCGCGCGCGCGGCGGTTTCGCTGATCGCCGCGCCCGATGCCGAGGGATGGGCGAGCTGGGCGACCGCGAAGCCCCTGGTGCGGCTGGCGGCCTCGCCGCCCGGGCCGTCCGCCGCGCGTGTCGTCCAGGTGAGGCGGAGGAGGTCGATCGCGCGGCCGCTGATGAAATTCGCCAGATTGAGCCGGTAGGCGGCGTTGGCGGTTTCGGGCAGCGCCGACAGCTCGGCGCGATAGCCCGCCAGCACATCCTCATAATAGGGGCGCGCTTCGGCGGGACGCCGCACGCCCCACAGCGTGACCCCCAGATTGTAGGTCTGGCGCAGCGTTTCGCGATGGCTGGCGCCGAGGCGCGCGCGGGTCTCGGCGATGCTGCGCTCGCGCAGCGGCAGCGCCTCGTCGTAGCGGCCGAGCATCCATAACGTATCGCCGAGCATCTCGACCCACTGGATATTGCCGGGATTGGCGGCGAGGTGCTTTCGATAGATGTGCTCGGCCTCGGGCGCGGTCTCGGCGCGCTGCGCGAGAAGCCGCGCGAGATCGAGCTCGTGCCAGTCGCCCGGACCAGTGCCGACCGCGGCGATGACGCGGCGCTGGTAGGCGATCGCCTCCGACAGGTCGTCGCGAAAGGCGGCGTTCGGCAGGTCGAGGCGCAGCGACGAGGATTTGGCGAGGTTCCACAAGGTCATCCAGTTGCGCGCGTCGCTGCTGCCCGGTTGCGCTTCCTGCCGCGCGAGCACGGCGCGATAGAGCGCATCGACGCGCGCGGGGTCGGCCGTGAAAACCCGCTGCGAATAGAGGATGATGGTGCCGAGGGTCGCCGCGTCGGCACCGGGGAGCGCGGCCTCGAAAATGTCGAGTTCGCGCGCGTACCAGAGCCGCGCATCTTCGGCGCGCATCTGGGCGGCGAGGTTGTTGCCGAGCGCCTCATAGGCGGCGGCGAGCTCGAAGCGGTCGCCGCCGGGGATCGCCTGGCGCAGCGCCGCCGCCTCGTGAAGCAGGGGTTCGGCATCGACGGGGCGGCCCGCGCCTTCGAGCATCGCGGCGAGGCTTCCCGCCGCCGATGCGACGATCGCCGGGTGCGCGGCGAGATGCCGGCGGGCGAGCGCGAGCGCCTCTTCGGCATCGGCGACGGCGGCCTGCGGTTTGCCCTGTTCGCGCAGCCGCTGTGCGCGCGCCGAAAGCCCGGCGTAGAGCGCGAGCGGCTGGCCGCGGTCGCGCCCGATCGCGACGAGGCGCGCGACGATGGCGTCGGGCTCGGCCGAGCTCTTGTCGTTATAGGCGAAGTGGCAGAGCAAGGAGAGCAGCGGACGTGCGGTCGCGGGATGGCCGGGGCCGTAGCTGGCCTCGTAGAGCGCGAGCAGCGCGCGCCGCGGGGCTTCGAGCTCGGGCTGCCAGGCCGTGTTGCATGCATCGTCGATGCGCGCCTGCTTTTCGAGCGCCGTGATCTGCCCGCGCTCGGCCGGGGTCGGTGCGGCGCGGTCGGGGGGCAGGGATTGCGCCGCGCGCTCGGCCGGGATCATGACGTCGCGCGGGACGAATTGCGCCGCTGCCGGCGACGCGATCGCCGCCAGCGGCGCGATGAACCACGGCAGGAGACGGCGCCCGACCATCAGCCTGCTTAACGCGCCGCCCGATGCGAGTAAATCGCCGCCGAAACGCGCCGAAAGCCGCGCTGTTAATCATTTCTTAGCCATGATTGCCCAGAGCGGTGGCGAGCAATGACTTGCTGCGTGGGGAATCCGTCTATGTCCGAAGTGCCCGAGAACCGTCCGACCAGCGCCGATGTCGCGATCATCGGGGCGGGGCCGGCGGGGCTGACCGCCGCCTATCTGCTGACCAGGGAGGGCTTTTCGGTCACCGTGATCGAGAAAGACCCCGTCTATGTCGGCGGGATCAGCCGCACGGTCGAGCATGAGGGATTCCGCTTCGACATCGGCGGGCACCGCTTCTTCTCGAAAAGCCAGGAGGTCGTCGACCTGTGGAACGAGATATTGCCCGACGACTTCATCCAGCGCCCGCGGATGAGCCGCATCTATTATGAGGGCAAATTCTATTCCTATCCGCTGCGCGCGTTCGAGGCGCTGTGGAACCTCGGGATCGTGCGCTCGGCCCTGTGCATGGCGAGCTATGCGCGGGCGAAGCTGTTTCCGAACAAGACGGTCCGCAGCTTCGAGGACTGGACGATCAACCAGTTCGGACGCAAGCTCTATTCGATCTTCTTCAAGACCTATACCGAGAAGGTGTGGGGCATGCCGTGCGACGAGATGTCGGCCGACTGGGCGGCGCAGCGCATCAAGGGGCTTTCGCTCGGCGCCGCGGTGCTCGACGGGCTGAAGCGCAGCCTGGGGCTGAACAAGCGCCCCAATGACGGCATGGCGACCAAGACCCTGCTCGAAACCTTCCGCTATCCGCGGCTGGGGCCGGGCATGATGTGGGAGGCGGCGCGCGGGCACGTGGTCGCAGGCGGCAATCATGTGCTGATGGGTCACGCCTTCAAGCAATTGACGCAGGATCAGGTCAGCGGGCGCTGGCGGCTGACCGCCACCGGACCCGACGGCGATGTCGTGATCGACGCCGCCCATGTCATCAGCTCGGCGCCGATGCGCGAGCTGGCGGCGCGCATCCATCCGCTGCTCGGCGTGCGCGCTGAACGCCGCGCCCAACCTCAAATATCGCGACTTCCTGACCGTCGCCTTGAAGATCCGGTCGGCGGATCTGTTCCCCGACAACTGGATCTATATCCACGACAGCAAGGTGCAGGTCGGGCGGGTGCAGAATTTCCGCAGCTGGTCGCCCGAAATGGTGCCCGATCCCGAACTCGCCTGCGTCGGCCTCGAATATTTCTGTTTCGAGGGCGATGGGCTGTGGACGTCGAGCGACGAGGATCTGATCGCGCTCGCGACGAAGGAAATGGCGATCCTCGGCCTGTGCGACCCGAAGGATGTGGTCGGCGGCGCGGTGGTGCGGCAGGAAAAGGCCTATCCGGTCTATGACGACGACTACGCCGCGCATGTCGAGACGATGCGCGAGGAACTCGAAGCGCGCTATCCGTCGCTGCACATGGTCGGGCGCAACGGCATGCACCGCTACAACAACCAGGATCATGCGATGATGACCGCGATGCTGACGGTGCGCAACATCGTCGCGGGCGAGCGGCTGTACGACATCTGGGGCGTCAACGAGGACGCCGAATATCATGAGAGCGGCACCGAGGGCGAACAGGCGGCGCTGGCGTCGGTGCGCGAGGTGCCCGCGCGTCTCGGCAAGGCCGCCTGAGGCCGTGATCGCCGCGCTTCCGCCTTTTGCGCGCCGGCTGCTGGAGCTGACCTTCCTGCGCTATATCGGCGCGAGCGCCGCCGCGCTCGCGGGCGACATGGCGCTGTTCAACCTGTTCCTGATCGCGGGCTGGGCGCCCGCCGCCGCGGCGGCCGCGAGCTATGCCGCGGGGATCGTGATCCACTGGCTCATCAGCTCGCGCCTCGTCTTCGTCGAGGGGGCGCGCACGGCGGGCATGGACCGGGTGCGGCAGAAGGGGCTGTTCCTCGGTTCGGCCTTCGTCGGGCTGGGGCTGACCGTCGCCATCGTCTGGACGGGCGACCGTGCCGGGCTCGACGCCAATGTCGCGAAGCTCGCCGCGATCGGCGTGTCCTTCGTCGCCACCTATGTGCTGCGCAAGACTTTGGTCTTCGCCGCGCGCTGACGCGTGATGGGGCGCGCGTCCTCTCCGGCAAGCCTGCGCCGCGACCTGTGGCTCGCGGCCGTCCTCGCCTGTGGCGTCATGGCGGTCATGCTCGCGCTCTATTGGCCGGCGATCCAGGCGATGGCGTTTCGCGACGGCGACGACGCGCTGCGGCTGGTGCAGGTGCGCGATCTGATCGGCGGGCAGGGCTGGTTCGATGCCAGCCAGCACCGGATCAATCCGCCCACCGGCGGCCTGATGCACTGGTCGCGGCTGATCGACGTGCAGATCGCCGGGCTGATCCTGCTGCTCCAGCCCCTGCTTGGCAAAGCGGCTGCCGAACAATGGGCGGTGGCGCTCTATCCCCCGCTGCTGCTGCTCCCGCTGTTCCTGATTTTCGCGTGCGTGATGCGGCGGCTGTCGGACGACCGCGCGGTGGTCGCCGCCGGGCTGCTGCTCGCCGCGACGACGGTGACCTTCCTTCATTATTTCGTGCCGCTGCGTATCGACCATCATAATTGGCAGACGATATTGTCGGTCGCGATGCTCGCTGCCGCGCTCGGCAAGGCGGATTGGCGGCACGGGCTGCTCGCCGGGGCGGTGATGAGCCTGCACCTCGCGATCTCGCTCGAGGCGCTGCCCTATCTGCTGATCTTCGGCGGCATCTTTGCGCTGGCGTGGCTACGCGACGCGGCGGCGGGCGCGCGCCTCTTCGCTTTCGTCGCGGCGCTGGCGCTCTGCGCGCCCTTGCTCCTGCTCGCGACGCGCGGCTGGGACGGGATCGCCGGCGACTGGTGCGACGCCTGGTCGCGGCCCTATCTGCTCGGTGCCGCCGTCGCGGCGGCGATGCTGCTCGCCGGATCGCGTGCGGCGATCATGCAAAAGGATTGGCGCGCCAGGCTCGTCCTGCTCGGCATCGCCGGCGCCGCCGGGGCGCTGGTGCTCGCCTGGGCCGCGCCCGCCTGCCTTGCGGGGCCCTTCGGGTCGCTCGAACCGCTGGTGCGCGATCACTGGTATCGCGACGTCGCCGAGGGCCAGCCTTTGTGGCGGCAGAAACCGGAGCAGATCGGGCTGCTGCTCGCGCCGTCGCTCGCCGGGCTGGCGCTGACCTTCGCGATCTGGCGCCGCAAGGCCCCCGGGCCGATGAAGGCGCGGTGGGAGGCGATGCTGCTGGTCCTCGCCGCCAGCACCCTGCTGTCGCTGCTCGTCATGCGGACGACCGCGGTGACGCATATCTATGCGCTGCCCGCGCTCGCGGCGGCGGGGGTGGCGCTCTGGCGTCACGGCCAGTCGCGCAAAAGCGCTTTGGCGCGCATCCTCGGTTCGCTCGCGGTACTGCTGGTCCTCCCGGCGGTTCTCGGCCAGTTCGCGGCGACCGCGACGACCGCCGTCCTTCCCCCCGCGCGCCCTCGGCCGCGGCGGAGCGGCCGTGCCCGACCAATGCCGATCTCGCGCTGCTGGCGCGGCAGCGGCCGGGCCTTGTCCTGTCGGCGATCGACATCGCGCCGATGATCCTCGTCCACACCCCGCACAGCGTCGTCGCGACCGGGCATCACCGCAATCACGCCGCGATGAACCGGGTGATCGGCAGCTTCGTCGCGGCGCCCGCCGATGCCGAAAGGATCGTCGCCGCGACGCGCGGCGACTGGCTGTTCCTCTGTCCCGGCAAGCCCGAGATCGCCAATATCGCCGAAACCTATCCCGCCAGCCTCGCCGCCGCGCTGACCGCCGGTCGCCCGCCCGCCTGGCTCGAACCCGTGCCACTGCCGCAGGGCTCGGCGGCGCTGCTCTACCGCGTCAGGCGGGACGGAAACTGAGCGCGGCGCCGTTCATGCAATAACGCTTGCCGGTCGGCTTCGGCCCGTCGTCGAAGACATGGCCGAGGTGGCCGCCGCAGCGTTTGCAATGCACCTCGGTGCGCGGATAGCCGAGCTCATGGTCGGTCATCGTCGCGACCGCGCCCTTCAGCGGCTCCCAGAAGCTCGGCCAGCCGGTCTTGCTGTCATATTTGGTCTTGCTCGAATAGAGCGGCAGCGCGCAGGCGGCGCAGAGGAAGGTGCCGGCGCGATGTTCGTCGTTGAGCTTGCTGGTGAAGGGGCGCTCGGTCCCCGCCTCGCGCAATATCTTGTACTGAAAGGGGCTCAGGCGCCGCTTCCACTCGGCCTCGCTGAGCTGCCAGCCCGGCTGGCCCTTGGGGCGCGCCGAATTCCTGGCGAAGAGCATCGGCGCGGCGATGAGCGCGCCGCCGAGCGCGAGGCCGCCGATGAGATAGCGTCGTTCGATCATGATGGGCTCCTCATGCCGGTTCGCCCAATATAGCAAGCCCCTTCCCTTTCGGGGAGGGAGAGGAGGGGTTCAATATTTTTCGAGCTCGACCTGCATATGGCGATAGCCGTGGACGAAGCTCGCATGGACGCGCTCGGGCTCGGCGAGCACGTTCACGCGCAGGCGGCGCTTCTGCATCTCGGAGATCAAGGTCGTGAGCTGGAGCTCGGCGACGCGCGCGCCGACGCAGCGGTGGATGCCGTAACCGAAGGCGAGGTGGCGGCGGGCATTCTCGCGATCGACGATGATGCGCTCGCCGTCGGGGAAGACGCTCTCGTCGCGGTTCGCCGAGGCGTACCAGAGCGCGAGCTTGTCGCGCTTTTTGATCTGGTGGCCGAACAGTTCGGTATCCTCGGTCGCGGTGCGGCGCATATGCGCGAGCGGGGTCTGCCAGCGGATGATCTCGTGCATCGCATTGACCGCGAGGTCGGGCGAATGGTCGGCCTCCAGCTTCGCGCGCTCCTCGGGGAAGCAGTGCAGGCCATAGGCATAGGCCGACATCGAATTGCGCGTCGTGTCGTTGCCGCCGACGATGAGCAGGATCAGGTTCCCCATGAACTCATGCTCGCTCATATGCTTCATCGCGTCGGACTGGAGCATGATCGAGATCAGGTCGTGCTCGCCGGGATTCTGCGCCTTGGCGTCCCACAATTGCTTGAAGGCGGCGCCCATCTCGAAGGCGGTGGCGAGCCGCGCCTGGCGCTTTTCGAGCGTGTCGAAGCTTTCGATGTCGCCGAGCGCGTCGGACCAGCGGGTCAGATTGTGGCGATCCTCCCACGGGAAATCGAACAGGATCGCGAGCATGTCGGTGGTGAGCTCGATCGACAGCCGCTCGACCCAGTCGAAGGGCTGGCCGACCGGCAGCGTGTCGATCAGCGCCGCGGTGCGCGCCTGGGTATCGGCGCGCATGCGCTCGATCTCCGACGGGCCGAAGGCGGGGGCGACGGTGCGCCGCTGCGCGGTGTGCTGCGGCGGGTCCATCGCGATGAACATCGGCATCGGGATTTCGCCCTCCTGCAGATGCTCGATGCCGTCGCCGGCGACGGTGATGCCGCCATATTCCCAGCTGGAGGAGAAGATCTTGGGCAGCGCCTCGATATGCTGGATCGGCTTGTATGTGGTCACCGACCAATAGGGGCCGAATTTCGAATCCTCGACATAGTGGATCGGCGATTCGGCGCGCAGCTGGCGCATCGGTTCCTGCCAGCGATCCTCGCTCCACAATTCGGCACGGGAAACGTCGAGCGGATGGGGAGTTTCGGGGGCTACGCGGATCTGGGTGGCCATGGGCTGCTCCTCTGGAAGGCCGTCTGGCGCGGCCGATTCAGTTGCAGAATGCCACTATTTACAGCTTTGTCAATGACGGGACGACCGCGATTCATCTCGAGCTTCGTGCACGCCGGATGGTTTGGGATTTTTTTGGTTCACGCGAAGACGCGAAGAAGAAGCTTCGGGCCGATAGGCCCTATTATCCATCACCATAGGGGTTGCCGCGATGTCGAATTGAAGAGCCGCTTCGCGGCGGGCACAGGCTCTTCGCGCCTTCGCGTCTTCGCGTGAAATATTCCGGCGGCCGCTGGCGGGTCGGGCGGCGTTCGCCTGGAAGATTCTTAAGCCCGCTTCCTTTTCCAGAAGCGCCAGTCGCGGCGGCCGCCGAGCACGCCGGCGCGGAAGAGGCGGACCGAGAGATAAACGACGAGCGCGACCCAGATCGCCTGCCAGCCGAGCGCGAGCAGGTGGACGCCGACCGCATCGTCGGTCGCCGCGCGCGCCGCCATGGCGAGCGGCGAGGAGAAGGGGAATATCTGCGCGAAGGCCGCAAGCCCGCTGCCCGGCGCGCTCGCCGATGCCGCGCACAGGCTGAACATGGCGACCTGGAAAATGGTGATCGGCAGGCTGAGCATCTGGATCTCGCGCACCGTCGCCGCCTGCGCCCCGACGCCGAGGAATACCGCGCCAAGCAGCAGGAAGGACAGGACGAAATAGGCAAAGCCGATGCCGAGGAAGAAAGGCCAGCCGACCGCGGGCGTGGCGGCGAGGGTCGCCATCGCCTTGCTCGTCCCGCCTGCCGCGGCGATCTGCGCCGGGTCCATCTGCGTCGCCGCGACGAAGCCGCCGGCGAGGGCCATCATGATCCAGAAGGCGATGAAGAGGACAGCGACGCCGAGGAAACCGAGCAATTTACCGAGGAAGACGCTTTCGAGCGGTACCGCGGCGGCGAGGATTTCGATGACCTTGTTGCCCTTTTCCTCGGCAAGCGAACTGACGGTCTGCCCGGCGAGGAGCAAGGTGAGCAGGAAGATGACGAAGACTGCGCCAAAGCCCAGCGATTGCTGCGCAGCGATGCTGGTGCCGCCGCGCGACAGATTCTCGAATTTCGCGGCGACCGGCGGCAACGGTCCGGCGGCACGGGCGCGGAGGACCTCGCCCGCGAGCAAGGCGAGATAGCGGCCCGCGCTGCTGTCGGGTTCGCGCTCGACGATGCGCGGCGTGGCGAGCGGGCCGCTGAGCACCGCATAGGTGTCGCTGCCCTTTTCGCGCGCGACCGCCACCGGATCGTCGGTCGCGGGGTGTGCGACGCGCAGGACGAGCATAGCGGGTTCGCGCGGCATCGCGGTGCGCAGCCGGGCGTCGGCGGTCCGGAAATCCTCGATATCGGCCTGGTCAGCGACGACGACGAGGCGACCGGCGCCGCGCGCGCTGTCGGCGAGCTGCGACGCGCCCATCCCGCCGGCCAGCCCCATGCCGACCATGAACAGCGGCGCGAGCAGGAAGAGCAGGAAGGTCGGGGTGGCGACGATGGCGAGGAAATCGCGGCGCGCGACGACGATCATATTCCTGAGGAAGGCCTTCATGCCGCGGCCTCCTCGCCGGCTTCGACCGCGGCGTCGGCGGTGAAGCTCGCATCGACCTGCCGCACGATATGGACGAAGGCGTCGTGGAGCGCCGGGCGGCTGATCGACAGGCCGGTGACGCCGAAGTGGCTCGCGGTGATGCGCGAGAGCAGGGGCTCGACATCCCGGTCGTCGATCGCGAAGTGCCAGGCCTCGCCGCGCAATTCGGCGTCCGCGGGGAGGAGCGCGGCGACCGCATCGGCGCCGACCTCGGCGCGCGGCGTATAACGCACCTGCATCGGCAGCAGCGCGCGGGCCTCGTCGACCGTGCCCTCGAAATGGCGCTGCGACCGCGCGATGATCGCCAGCCGGTCGCACAATCGCTCGGCATGCGCCATGACATGGGTCGAAAAGAGGATCGTCGCGCCGCGGTCGCGTTCGCGGCGGACGAGCGTTTCGAGCCGTTCCTGGTTGACCGGGTCGAGGCCCGAGAAGGGCTCGTCGAGCACGATCAGGTCGGGGGCGTGGACGATCGAACCGATCAGCTGGACCATCTGCGCCATGCCCTTCGACATCTTGCGGATCTTCTCGTCGATCACGCGTTCGAGCCCCAGCTCGGTCATGAAGGCGGCGGCGCGGCGGCGGCCCTCCGACCAGTCGAGCCCGCGCAGCGCACCCATGAAGGCGATCGCCTCGCGCGCCTTCATGCCGGGATAAAGCCCGCGCTCCTCGGGCAGATAGCCGATGCGATGGCGCACCGATTGCGGCTTGTGGCCGCCGAGCAGGCGGCTTTCGCCTTCGTCGGGGTCGATGATGCCCAGCGTCATGCGCAGGCTGGTGGTCTTGCCCGCGCCATTGGGGCCGAGCACGCCATAGATGCTGCCGGTCGGGACCTGGAGGCTGACGTCATCGACAGCTTTAAACGCTTCATAATATTTGGTGAGGCCAAGGGCCTCGACGGCGAGATCGGTCAAAAGCGGGTCCTTGACGCAATATTTCCGTTCGTCCTGAGGAGCCATTGAGCTTGTCGAAATGGCATCTCGAAGGACCCCGCGCGGCGCCGGATCCTTCGAGACGGGTCTTCGACTTCGCTCAGCCCCTCCTCAGGACGAACGGGGTGGAGACAGTCATATGGCATGGCTGCCTACTTGCCGTATAGCGCGCATATGGTTGCCGAAGCCTTGTCTTCTCCCGATGCGACGATCGAGCAGCGCCTCGAAGCGGCCGCGCGCGCGCACGGCTTCGTCGCGTTCGGCATCGCGCACGCCGATGCGGCGCCGCAGACCGCGGCGCGGCTGAACCAGTGGCTGGCCGAGGGGCGGCACGGCGAGATGATCTGGATGGAAAGCCGCGCCGGGCAGCGCGGATCGCCGCGGGGGCTGTGGCCCGAGGTCAAATCGGTGATCGCGCTGGGGATGAGCTATGCGCCCGATACCGATCCGCTGGCGCTCGCCGAGCATCCCGGGCGCGGGCGGATTTCGGTCTATGCGCAGGGGGCCGATTATCATGACGTCGTGAAAAAGGCGCTGAAGCATGTTGCGCGCTGGCTCGTCGGCGAGGCGAGCGACGCGCAGGTCAAGGTGTTCGTCGACACCGCGCCGGTGATGGAAAAGCCGCTGGCGGCGGCGGCGGGACTCGGCTGGCAGGGCAAGCATACGAACATGGTCAGCCGCGATCATGGCAGCTGGCTGTTCCTGGGGGCGATCTACACGACGCTCGACCTCGCGCCGTCGGCGCCGGGGCGCGATCGGTGCGGCAGTTGCACGGCGTGCCAGGACGCCTGCCCGACGCAGGCCTTTCCGGCGCCCTACCGGCTCGATGCGCGGCGCTGCATCTCCTACCTCACGATCGAACATGCGGGGCCGATCCCGGCCGAGTTCCGCCGCGCGATGGGCAACCGCATCTATGGCTGCGACGATTGCCTCGCCGTCTGCCCGTGGAACAAGTTCGCCGACCGCGCGGCGCGCCACCGCGCCTTCCTGCCGCGCGCCGAGCTGGCGGCGCCGTCGCTCGGCGATCTGCTGGCGCTCGACGACGCCGCATTCCGGCAGGTCTTCGCGGGCTCGCCGATCAAGCGCATCGGGCGGAACCGGATGGTGCGCAACGCCGCGATCGCGGCGGGGAACAGCGGCGATGTCCGGTTCGCGCCGATGCTCGAACGGCTGAAGAGCGACGAATCGGCGGTGGTGGCGGAAGCGGCGGCATGGGCGCTGGCCGAACTGGCGTCCTGACGTCGCGAAAGGCTTATGGCGGATTGCACGAAATCCGAATCAACCGATTCCCCGAGCGAAGTCGAGGCAGCGACGGTGCAGCTTCTCGCTCCGCTCGAAGGAGCCCCTCGTCTTCGCTCGGGGAATCGGATCAGCTTGGGGCTCAATGCCGTACCCCTTCTTTGAACGGGAGAGGTGCCGGTCAGCGCCGCAGCGTCTCCACGCAGCTGTCGACCTCGGCGTTGCGCCCGTCGGGCGTTCGGGCGTCGACATGCGTCGCGACCGGCGGCGCGCCGGCGCGCGGGGCGTAGAAATAGATGTCGACGACGCACGCCGGTCCCTCGAACTGCAGCTTGCGCGCGGCGCCTTCGGTGACGTCGAGGCGCGGCTTGCCGAACAGCCGAGCCAACCGCGTCGGCGCTGTACCCGATCAGGCTGTTGTTCTGGACCGGCTTGACGATCGCCGGTGCGGGGGCGGCGGTCACCGGCGGCGGATTGCCGCGCGGCGGCGGGACCGCCGATGCGCAGCCGCCGAGCGCGGCAAGGGTCAGGGCGGCGGCAAAGGCGCGGATCATGCGGGGTCCCTGTTCGGCAGGTGGATCAGGTGGACGGCCATAGCCGCGCCGGCGATCGGCGCCAACAGGTTGACGACGGGCACCAGGAAAGTCGCGGCGGACAGCGCGCCGAGCGACCAGCGCGCGCCGCGCGTCAGGCGCGGATGGCCGGGATGGCGCGCCAGCACCATCGCCTCGAGATCGCGGCCGAGCAGGGCGGCGTTGATCGCGAAGGCGAGCAGGGGCGCGCCGACCGCGGTGAACAGCAGCGGGATATAGAGGGGCAGCGCGACCAGATTGACGGCGATCAGCCGGGCCACCGACACCAGGCCGAGGCGAAGGCTCCTGCCCAGGCTGACCGGCACCGCGCGCGTCGCCGCGCCGGGATAGCGGCGCCCCTCGACCTCGGCGACGATGCCGTCTGCGAACAGGCCGACGACGGCGATCGCGACGGCGCGGAACAGCAGCCAGCTCACCCCGAGCAGCGCGAGAAGGATCAATATGCCCGCCATGTCGCGTTCGACCGCGCCGAGCCATTGCCAGTGCGACAGCGCCCAGCGCGCGGCGAAGAAGATCGCCGCGCCCGCCGCGACGAAGATCAGCAGCGTGAGGGCGAGGCTTTGTGCGAGCACGGCGAGCACCGGGCGGCGCGGCAGATCCTGCAGGGCGAGCATCAGGGCATGGATCGCGCGGGCCATGGTCGCGGGATGGCGCGGGTGCGGGGGCTGCGTCAAGCGTCGCGCTTGCCTTGGCGCGCCGCCGTCCCTAAAGCCGCGCGCAATCTTTCCCATCACCGACAGGAATCTTCATGGCCTCCACCGCCCGTTTCGACGTTGTCGCCATCGGCAATGCGATCGTCGACGTCCTTGCCCGCGCCGACGACGCGCTGATCGAGCGCGAGAAACTGGTCAAGGGGTCGATGCGGCTGATCGACGCCGAGGAGGCGACCAGACTTTATGCGGCGATGGGGCCGACGGTCGAAATGTCGGGCGGCAGCGCGGCGAACACGCTCGCGGGCATGGCGGCGCTCGGGCGCCGCTGCGGCTTCATCGGCCAGGTGGCGAAGGACCAGCTCGGCCAGGTCTTCACCCACGACCTGACCTCGCTCGGCGTCGCCTTCGACACGCCGGCGCAGGACGGCGGCGCGCCGACCGCGCGCTGCCTGATCCTCGTCACCCCCGACGGGCAGCGGACGATGAACACCTTCCTCGGCGCGTCGCAGAATCTGGGCCGCGAATCGCTCGACGCCGCGCTGATCGCCGATGCCGACATCCTCTATCTCGAAGGCTATTTGTGGAACGCCGACGCCTCGCGCGCGGCGATGGCGGAGGCGATCGCGCTGGCGCGCGCCGCGGGCGGCCGCGTCGCCTTCACCCTGTCGGACACCTTCGTCGTCGCCGGCCATGGCGAGGATTTCCGGCGCATGATGGCGGCGCGCGAGATCGACATCCTCTTCGCCAATGAGGCCGAACTGCTCGAACTGGCGCAGGAGGGCGATTTCGAGACCGCGCTGGCAAAGGTCGCCGCCGACGTGCCCCTGCTCGTCGCGACGCGCGGCGCGCATGGCGCGGTCGCGGTGACGAACGGCGAGCGCAGTGAAGTCGCCGCCGAGCCGATCGACACGGTGGTCGACACGACGGGCGCCGGCGACCTGTTCGCCGCGGGATTCCTGTCGGGTCTCGCCGAAGGGCGCGGCATCGCCGACTGCCTGACGATGGGCGCGGTGTGCGCGCGCGAGATCATCGCGCAGGTCGGCCCGCGCGCGCAGACCGACCTCAAGGCGAAGGTCGCCGAACGCCTCGGATAAGGTGCGGCGGCCAGGCCGGGGCGGGGTCAGCCCGCTGCCGGTTCGGGATGTTTGCGAAACAAGGCGCGGTCGGCGGGGCCGAAGCCGCGCGTCCAGATCAGCCAGCCATAGATGCCGAGGATCACCGGAACGCCGATCAGCAGTTCGGCCCATTCGGGGAGCCGCGTCGCGCCCCAGCCGAGCACCGCGGCGCCCGCGGTCGCCCAGACGAGCGCCCAGCGCAGGCTGTTCACCGGCGCGTCGAGAATCCGCGAGAGCAGCCGCGCCTTGACCACCGAGGCGAAGCCGAGCGCCAGCATCAGCGCGAGCGCGACCGCCGCCGCATATGTGATCGGCGGCAGGCCCATCGACCTTGCGATCAGGATCAGGGCGACGCTGAGCAGCGCCTGCAGGCCGAGCGTCGCGAGGCTGATCAGCAGGTTGCGGTGGCGCGCGACATAGACGAGCGCCGCCTCGCTGACCACGGCGGTGGCCGCGACGACCTCGGCGGCGAGCAGGAAGGCGAGCGCGGGCGTGCCGCTGACGAACTCGGGGCCGACGAGGCCCATCACCGCCTCCCCCGGGATGCCGAGGGCGAGCGCGACCCCGGCCTGCGCGGCGATGATCCAGAAACCGACCTGGCTGACCTGCGAGGCGACGGCCGCCAGGCGATTCTCGGCGAGGTTGCGCGTGATGACCGGGCCGAGGATCGGTTCGAAGCTGGTCTTCAGCTTCTGCGGCAGCGAGGCGACCTGCTGCGCCATATAATAGATGCCGTAGATGGTCGGCGAGGTGAACTGGCCGAGGATGAACAGGTCGAGGCGGCGCGTGCCCCATTCGATCGCGTCGGCGGCGGCGAGCGGCGCGTTGCGGCGCGCGAGCGAGATCAGGTGCGCGGGATGCGGGCGCCAGACGCCGGGTCCGCCATAATGGCGGATCATCGGCCACAGCGCAGTGGCGAAGGCGCCGAGCATCGCCGCGGCATAGGACAGCATCAGCCCGTCGGGCGGCGACACGTACCAGAAGGCGGCGGCGCCGAGGCTGATCACCCAGGGTTCGACCACCGCGCGCGCGCGCACCGTGGCACCGATATCGAAGCGATAGGCGCAGGCGGCGAGCGCGATCTCGGTCCCCGCGATCGCGAAGACGAGGAGCGCCATGGCGCGGTCCGACGCGCTGATCGACCCGCTCGGGAACATGAACTGCGGAAAGAGGAGCAGCGCCGCCGAGCCGAGCGCCGAGGCGAGGAAGGCGACGAACATGCCGTCCCACACGGTGATCCGCGGATCGGCGCCGGGCGCGCTCAATTGCTCGGCGAGGCCGCGCTTGAGCCCGAGCGTCGACAGCTGCGCGACCAGTTCGATGACGAGCACGGCGAAGGCGAAGCGTCCGACCGCCTCGGGCCCGTACCAGCGGCCGGCGACGTAAAGGAAGGGCAGGCGCGCGACGAGGCGCAGGATGAAGCCGAGGAAGTTGGTGCGTCCGCCCTTGGCGAGCGCGGCGGTGTCGGCATCGCGCGAAGGCGCGGCGTCGGGCGATGCGGGCGGCGCCGCGCTGTCCGTCTGGCTCAAGCCTGGCGCCCCTTCTGCTTCTCCCCGGCGGGCAGACTAGCGCGGCGGCGGGGGGCAGGCAATCGTGTCGCGCGTGTCACCGGCCTTCGCGTCGCAGCGGGCGGCTGAGCAGGGCCTGAATGGCCTCGGAAGCGCGGATTTCGCCCGCGACGAGCCGCGCCACCGCGCCGGTGATCGGCATGTCGATGCCGTCGGCGCGCGCCGCGGCGGCGACCACGGGCGCGCTGAACGCGCCCTCGGCGACGGTGCGGCGGTCGGCCATCAGCGCGCGCACATCCTCGCCGCGCCCGAGTCCCTGGCCGAGCGAGAAGTTGCGCGAATTGCTCGAGGTGCAGGTGAGCACGAGGTCGCCGAGCCCGGCGAGGCCCGCCAGCGTTTCGGCCTGGGCGCCGCGCGACAGGCCGAAGCGCGTCATTTCGGCGAAACCGCGGCTGATCAGCGCCGCGCGCGCGTTGAGGCCGAGCCCGGCGCCGTCGACGATGCCGCAGGCGACGGCGAGGATATTCTTCACCGCGCCGCCGATCTCGGCCCCGATCACGTCGGTGCTGGCATAGGGGCGGAAATGCGGGCGCGCGAGCGCGCGGGCGAGGGCGTCGCCGAGCGCGGGATCGGTGGCGGCGAGGGTGATCGCGGTGGGCAGGCCGGCGGCGACCTCGTGCGCGAAGGTCGGCCCCGACAGCACCGCGACCGGGCGCGCGGGCGCGACCTCGCGCGCGATATCGACCGGAAAGGCGAAGCTCTCCGCCTCCATGCCCTTGCTGCACAGGATCAGCGGCGCCTCGCCCGGTGGCAGCCCGGCGAGGACGGCGCGCATATAGGGGACGGGAACGACGATCAGCAGCGCGTCGCAGGCGGCGAGGTCGGCGAGGTCGTCGGTCGCGGCGAGCGAAGGCGACAGTGCCGCGCCGGGCAGGAAGACGGGGTTGCGATGCTCCGTGTTGATTGCCGTCACGACCTCCGCCTCGCGCGCCCAGAGCCGGACGGGGGCGCCGTCCGCCGCGAGCAATTGCGCCAGCGCGGTGCCCCAGGCGCCGCCGCCGACGATGCCGAAGCGTGACGTCATGCCTTCACGCGTCATGCCTTGACTCCGGCGCCGCGCACCGCCTCGGCTTCGGGGTCGAGCGGCCAGCGCGGTCGCGCGGGGATGCCCAGCGGATCGGTGAGCCCCGCGGCGAAGCGTTCGGCGCCCGCCCAGGCGATCATCGCGCCATTGTCGGTGCACAGCCACAAGGGCGGAGCGACGAAGGGCTTGCCATGCTGCGCGGCGAGATCGGTAAGCGCGCCGCGGATCGCGCCATTGGCGGCGACCCCGCCCGCGACGACGAAGGCGGTGGCGTCCGGGCAGGCGGCGAGCGCGATGCGGCTGCGGTCGACGAGGCAGTCGACCACCGCCTGCTGGAAGGAGGCGGCGAGGTCGGGGGTGCTGTACTCGCCGCTCGTCGCTGCACGCGCCACCGCGCTCTTGAGGCCCGCGAAGGAGAAATGCGGCTCGGCGCTTCCGACGAGCGGGCGAGGGAGGGGCACGGCTTTCGGATCGCCGTCGCTGGCGACGCGCTCGACCGCGGGGCCGCCGGGATAGCCGAGGCCGAGCAGCTTCGCGGTCTTGTCGAACGCTTCGCCCGCCGCGTCGTCGATCGTGGTGGCGAGGCGGCGGTAATCGCCGACGCCCCTGACGAGCAGCAGCTGGCAATGGCCGCCCGAGACGAGCAGCAGCAGATAGGGGAATTGAAGGTCGGGATCGGCGAGGCGCGGGCTCAGCGCATGGCCCTCGAGATGGTTGACCGCGATCAGCGGCTTGTTCGCCGCATGCGCGAGCGCCTTGCCGGTGACGAGCCCGACCATGACGCCGCCGATCAGCCCCGGCCCGGCGGTCGCGGCGATGGCATCGACGTCGGCGAGCGTCTTTCCGGCATCGGCGAGCACGCGTTCCACAATGGGCGCCAGCCGGTCGACGTGGGCGCGCGCCGCGATCTCGGGCACGACGCCGCCATAGGGCGCATGATCGGCCTCCTGTCCCGCGACGCGGTGCGCGAGGATGCGCCGGTCGCTATCGACGAGCGCCGCCGCGGTTTCGTCGCAGCTCGATTCGAGGCCGAGGATAAGAGACATAATCTTGCGCGCCCTTTACGCGCGCGAGGCGCAAGGGGGCAAGCGTGGTTGATCCGGGGGTTCGCGCAGAGATCGCAGAGCGCGCCGAGGAAAGGAGAATTTTGTTCGCGCGGAGACGCGGAGAGATTGTGATCGCCGCGAAGCGGCTTTCTCATCGCACGTTGCGCCATGGCATAGCCCCGATAAAAAGGGGCCTTTCGGCCCGAATCTTCTCCTCCGCGTCTCCGCGTGAACAAAATCTTTGCCTGAAGCCCCTTGTCTTCCCTTTCGCGCCGCGACGCCCTAGCAGCGGCGCATGGCTTCCATCCCGCTTCCGACCCCCGCGAACCCGCTGCGCATCGGCACGCGCGCCTCGCCGCTCGCGCGTGCGCAGGCCGATATGGCGGCGGCGGCGCTGGTGCGCGCCCATGGGCTCGACCCGGCGGCGCTCGAAATCGTGCCGATGACCGCGACGGGCGACCGCATCCAGGACCGGGCGCTGGCCGATGTCGGCGGCAAGGCGCTGTGGACGCGCGAACTCGACGCGGCGCTCGACGCGGGGACGATCGATATCGCGGTGCATAGTTTGAAGGATGTCGAGACGCTGCGCGAGGCGCGCTTCTTTCTGGGCGCGATGCTCGAACGCGCCGATCCGCGCGACCGGCTGGTCGTCCGCGACGGGATCGTCGCGACGACGATCGAAGCACTGCCGACGGGAGCAAGGCTGGGGACGAGCAGCCCGCGCCGCGCGGCGCAGGTGAAAAGGCTGCGGCGCGATATCGAAACACTGCTGCTGCGCGGCAATGTCCAGACGCGGCTCGCGCGGCTTGCGGCGGGCGAGGTCGATGCGACCTTGCTGGCGGCGGCGGGGCTCGACCGGCTGGGCATGGACGATATCGGGACGGTGCAGGAGGCCGCGGCGCTGCTGCCGCGCGGCATCGCAGGGTGCGATCGGGATCGAATGCCGCAGCGACGATGCTGCGATCCGCGGCCTGCTCGCGGCGGTCGATCATCGGCCGACGCACCGCGCGGTCGCGGCCGAACGCGCCTTTCTTTCGGCGCTCGGCGGCGATTGCCGCTCGCCGGTCGCGGCTTATGCGCATTTTACGGACGATGGAGTGCTGCGGCTCGATGCCGAGCTTTATTCAGAGGATGGGGCGGAGCATGTGGCTAAGCCATGTGCTGATCGAGGGCCCCGATGCGGCAGCGACATTGGCACGCCAGCTGCTGGACGAAGCCCCCGATGCGGTCCGCCGCCTGTTCGGGGCATGACCGAATCGCCGTCCGTCATCGTGACGCGCGCCGAGCCGGGCAATGCGGCGACGGTCGACCGGGCAAAGGCGGCAGGGCTCGACGCCCGTGCGATGCCCTTGTTCGCGGCGGTGCCGCTGGCCTGGCACGCTCCCGATCCACGCGATTATGACGTCCTGCTGCTGACCAGCGCGCAGGCGGCGCGGCTTGCGGGCGGCGAACTCGCAGGGCTGGTGTCGCTGCCCGTTCATGCCGTCGGGGCGGCCACCGCGGCGGCGGCGGAAGCGGTGGGATTGCGGGTGGTCGCGACCGGCGCGAGCGATGCACAGGCTCTGGTCGACGCCATGACGTCATCGGAAAAGCCCCGGATATTATGGCTTTGCGGACGCGAACGGTCGGACCTCGACGCGAAGGGCGCGCGCCTCGTGCCGCTGCCCTGCTATGCGGTCGATCCGGTCGATCCGCCTGCGGGCTGGGACAGGCTGATCGCCGGGCCCGCCGTCCTGCTCGCCCATTCGGCGCGCGGCGCGGCGCGGATCGCGACGCTCACCGAAGGACGGCGCGACCGCCTGTCGCTCGTCGCGATCAGTCCGGCGGCGGCCGAGGCGGGCGGTGCCGGCTGGGCCGCTGTTACCGTTACGGACCGGCCCGACGACGCGGCGATGGTGACAGCGGCTCATGCTTTGTGCCAAAAGGCGCAAAAATAAGGTCGTTTGAAAGAGACACATGGCAATCGAAAGCAGCGAGACCCCCGCCCGTCTGGGTGCGGAGCCATCGAGCAAGGGGCCATCGTTCCGCAGCCTGGCGATCGCCGCGCTGCTGTTGTTGCTGATCGGCGTCGTCGGGGGCGGCTGGGCGATGAACCGCTGGCTGGCCGGCGGCGAAGCCGCGGCGCCGACGGTGGTCGATACGGCGGCGACCGACCGGCTGCTCGCGGCGAGGGCGGCCGCCGAAGCGCCGGCGGGCGTTGCCGCGCCCGCCGCGGCGCTGCCGGGCGATCCTTCGACGCTGCCCGAGCGCGTCGCCGAACTCGAACAGCGCCTGTCGCGGATCACGCTCGAGGCCGCCTCGGCCTCGGGCAACGCCTCGCGCGCCGAAGGGCTGCTCGTCGCCTTCGCGGTGCGCCGCGCGCTCGATCGCGGGCTCCCGCTCGGCTATCTCGATGCCCAGCTGCGCCTGCGCTTCGGCGACGACCAGCCCAATGCGGTGAAGACGATCATCGAAACCTCGCGCGACCCGGTCACGCTCGAACAATTGCGCGCCGAACTCGATGCGATCGCGCCGAATCTGGTGGGGCGCAGCGGCGACAATGGCAGCCTGTGGACCGGATTGCGCCGCGAGCTCGGCGAATTGTTCGTCGTCCGCGCCGCCGGCACCCAGTCGCCGCGCGCGAACGAACGGCTCGAACGCGCGCGCCGCTACCTGGCGGGCGGCATGGCCGACAAGGCGATCGCCGAGGTCGAGGCGATGCCCGGCGCGGCGGCGGCGGGCGAATGGCTCATCGACGCGCGCCGCTATCACGAGGCGCGGCGCGCGCTTGACCTGATCGAGACCGCGGCGATATTGGAGCCGCGCGGCGGCCAGCCCGCCGCGACGGCCGGAAAAGTCCCGGCCGCGACCACCCCCTAGCGCGCGATCCGGTTCCGGGCGTTCGCATAAAGAGAAAGCCCGACCATGGCCCTCGCCGATCCGCAGCGCGTCGCCGCGCTCGACCCGCTCGATCCCCTGCTGCTCGACGCGCAGCTGAGCGAGGAGGAGCGGATGATCCGCGATGCCGCGCGCGCCTATGCGACCGGCGAATTGCTGCCGCGCGTGACCTCGGCCTTTCTCAACGAGCGTTTCGACCGCGAGATCATGTCGGAGATGGGCGCGCTCGGGCTGCTCGGCGCGACGATCGACCCCGAATATGGCGGCGCGGGGCTGAGCTATGTCAGCTACGGCCTGATCGCGCGCGAGGTCGAGCGGATCGATTCGGGGTACCGGTCGGCCTGTTCGGTGCAGAGCAGCCTCGTGATTCATCCGATCAACGCCTATGGCAGCGAGGAGCAGAAGCGCAAATATCTGCCCGGCCTGACGTCGGGCGAGCTGGTCGGATGCTTCGGGCTGACCGAACCCGATGCGGGCAGCGACCCCGGCGGGATGCGCACCCGCGCCGAGAAGATCGCGGGCGGATACCGCCTGAAGGGTGCGAAGATGTGGATCACCAATTCGCCGATCGCCGACGTCTTCGTGGTGTGGGCGAAGTCCGACGCGCACGACGGCGCGATCCGCGGCTTCCTGCTCGAAAAGGGCATGAAGGGGCTGTCGGCGCCCAAGATCGAGGGCAAGGTCAGCCTTCGCGCCTCGATCACCGGCGAGATCGTGATGGACGGGGTCGAGGTCGGCGAGGATGCGCTGCTGCCGCATGTGTCGGGGCTCAAGGGGCCCTTCGGCTGTCTCAACCGCGCGCGCTACGGCATCGGCTGGGGCGCGATGGGCGCGGCGGAGTTCTGCTACGAGGCGGCACGGAGCTACACGCTCGAGCGCAAGCAGTTCGGACGCCCGCTCGCGGCGAACCAGATCGTACAGCTCAAGCTCGCCAACATGCTCACCGAAATCGCGCTCGGGTTGCAGACTGCCCTTCGTGTGGGCTGGCTGATCGACGAGGGGCACGTCGCCCCCGACATGATCAGCCTGCTCAAGCGCAACAATTGCGGCAAGGCGCTCGATATCGCGCGCGTCGCGCGCGATATGCACGGCGGCAACGGCATTTCGGCGGACTATCATGTCATCCGCCACGCGGTGAACCTCGAAACGGTGAACACCTATGAGGGCACGCACGACGTCCATGCGCTGATCCTCGGCCGCGCGATCACGGGCATTTCGGCCTTTGCCTGAACCGCTGGAAGGTATCCGCGTCGTCGAGCTGGCGCGGGTGCTCGCGGGGCCGTGGTGCGGGCAATTGCTCGCCGATCTGGGCGCCGAGGTGGTCAAGGTCGAGCGGCCGGGCACCGGCGACGACACGCGCGCGTGGGGGCCGCCCTTCATTACGGGGGCCGGGGGCGAAAATCTCGGTGCGGCCTATTATCACAGCACCAACCGCGGAAAGCGGGGGGTGGCGATCGACATCGCGACCGCCGAGGGGCAGGCCGAGGTCCGCGCGCTGATCGCCGGTGCCGATGTGGTGATCGAGAATTACAAGCTTGGCGGACTCGCCAAATATGGGCTCGATCCCGCGACGCTGCGCGCCGATTTCCCGCGGCTGATCGTCTGCTCGATCACCGGCTTCGGCCAGACCGGGCCCTATGCGCACCGCGCGGGCTATGATTTCATCATCCAGGCGATGGGCGGCGCGATGTCGCTGACCGGCGAGCCCGACGGCGCGCCGCAAAAGGCCGGAATCGCCTATGCCGACATCTTCACCGGCATGTATTCCGCTGTCGCGATCCTCGCCGCGCTGCGGCGCCGTGACGTCACCGGTGCCGGCGCGCATATCGACATGGCCTTGCTCGATTGCCAGGTCGGCGTGCTCGCCAACCAGGCGGCCAATTATCTGGCGAGCGGCGTGTCGCCCTGGCGCATGGGCAACGGCCACGCCAATGTCGTGCCCTATCAGGCCTTCGCGACCGCCGACGGCCAGCTGGTGATCGCGGTCGGCAACGACGGGCAGTTCCGCAAGCTGTGCGCGGTGCTGGGCGAGCCGGGCTGGGTCGACGACCCGCGCTTCGCGACCAATGCGGCGCGGCTGGCGAACCGCGGCGAACTGATCCCGCTGCTCGCGGCGAAGATCGCGGCCTGGGAGGCGCAGCCCCTGTCGCTCGCGCTCGAGGCGGAGGATGTGCCCGCGGGGCCGATCAACGACCTCGCGGGCGTGTTCGCCGACCCGCAGGTGATCGCGCGCGGGATGCGTTTCCGGCCCGAGGGCGCGTTTGTCGACGGACTGGCGAGCCCGATCGTGATCGACGGCGAACGCATGGTCGCGCCGGGCGGGGCGCCGGCGCTGGGGGGCTGAGTCGGGCGGGAGCGGACGTTGGAATAGATCAGGCCCTCCCCTTCAGGGGAGGGCAGCGAGACTTACGAACTTGTTCGTTAGTCGCAGCGGGTGGGGTCCATCGGCCTTGCGCAAGGCCGATGGACCCCACCCCAACCCCTCCCCTGAAGGGGAGGGGCTTTATGTCCGCTATCCACCCCGAACCGGTCATCCTCTCGCCCAAAGAAAAGGGGCGCCGTCGCCAGCACCCCTTTCCCCTATTACCGAAAATCCGGCGTCAGAACTTCACCGTCCCCGTCACGAAGACCTGGCGCGGATTGCCGTAGAAGGCGGTCAGCGTGCCTTCGGTGCCGAGCGCCGAGGTCGGCAGGCCGTTGCCCCCGATGACCGGCACGCCGGTGACCGGATCGACGTTGATGAAGGTATAGCCCGACGTCTTGTAATGCTTGTTGGTCAGATTCTTGCCGAAGACGCCCAGGCTCCACCGGCCTTCGGGCGCGGTGTAGACGAGGCTGGCGTCCCACAAGGCGAAGCCGTCCTGGTCGATATAGGGGTTGGGAATCTCGAACTGATAGGTCTTGCTGCGGTACGACAAGGTCGTCGCGGCGCTGATGTCGCCGTCGCCGATCGGGACCTGATAGGCCAGCGTGCCGCTCGCGGTCCATTTGGGCGTGTTCTGCACCTCGCGGAATTGCGCGACATCGGTGGGGGTATTGACCCCGTTCACCACGATGTTGGTGATGAATTCCTTGTACTGCGCGTCGATATAGCCGAGCGCGGTCGACAGCGTCAGCCGGTCGCCCGCGGCCGCGAAATCTTCGCCCAGCCGGGCGCGGCCTTCGAATTCGAGGCCCTTGAAGGTCGCCTTGCCGGCTGTTCGAGACGATCCCGCAGAAGCTCGGCAGGCCGCCGACGGAGCAGGCGACCGAGCCCGGAATCTGGACGTCGGTATAATCGGCATAGAAACCGGCGATCGCGATATTCACCGCGCCGTCGAACAGGCTGCCCTTGTAGCCCAGTTCGTAGCTTTCGACCTTTTCGGGGCGGAAGCTCAGGAAGGCGGCGACTTCGGCATCGCTCGGAATCCCGCCCGGGTTGGTGGTCGGCGCATTGGCGCCGACGCCGCGCGGGTCGAAGCCGCCGCCCTTGAAGCCCTGCGAATAGCTGGCGTAGAGCGTGTGGTCGGGGGTCGGCTTGAAGGTCAGCGAGGCGCGCGGGGTGAATTTGTTGAAGTTGCGGCTGCCCTCGAAATCGGTGCCGGGCGTGCCGAAGGGCACGCCGGCCCCGCCGAACACCGGCGAGCCGCCGCCGAGGTAATTCTGGCGCAGGATCGACGCTTCGCGCTTGTCCCAGGTATAGCGGCCGCCGACCGACAGGCTGAGCTGGTCGCTGAAGTCGAAGGTCGCGTCGCCGAACACGGCAAAGGTGGTGGTGTCGACATCGGCCTCGGTGAAGGCGGTCAGCCCGGCGAAGGTGTTGAAGATGCGCACGTCGAACAAGGTGTCGGCGGTCGCGTCGAGATAATAGAAGCCGAGCAGGCCCTTGAGCCGGTCGCCCTCATAGAGCAGCTGGAATTCCTGGCTGATCTGTTCGTTGAAATAGAAACCGGGAACGTCGACGTCGACCGCGGGCAGGGCGTCGAAATCGATCGGGGTCGCCGACTTGTCCTTGCGCCAGGCGCTGATCGACCGCAGCGTCACCGTGTCGCTGAGTTCGGCGGTGACGTTCATCGCCAAGCCGTAAGCCTCAATCTCCTGCTTCGGATCGACGAGCGCGCCGCGGCTGTCATAGACGCTGTCCAGCACCGGGGCGTTCGTCGCGAGGCTGGGGATCAGGCGGTGGCCGCCGCGCGGATCGCTCTTGTCCTTGCTGTAGTCGCCCGAGATCCGGATCAGCACCGGTTCGCCATAGCCGCCGAGTTCGATCGTGCCGCGGCCGGCCCAGACGTCCTTGTTGTAATTTTCGAGGCCGGTGGTCAGATTGTCGCCGAAGCCGCCGCGCGACAGACGCGCGACCGAGCCGCCGACGCGGAGCAGGTCGCCGATCGGGGCGCTGGCGGTGACGATCAGGTCGGCCTGGTCATAGGTGCCGTAGGTTCCCTTGATCTTGAGCGAGAAATCCTGCGGCAGCGGCGCGGTGACATATTTGACCGCGCCGCCGATGGTGTTGCGGCCATAGAGCGTGCCCTGCGGCCCGCGCAGGATCTCGATCCGTTCGACGTCGTAGATGTCGAGCACCGCGGCCTGCGGGCGGTTGAGATAGACATCGTCGAGATAGAGGCCGACGCCCTGTTCGAACCCCGACACCGGATCCTGCTGGCCGACCCCGCGGATGAAGGCGGTCAGCGTCGAGTTCGACCCGCGCGACACTTCGAGCGTGGTGTTGGGGGTGGTCTGGCCGATTTCGGTGATGTCGATCGCGCCGGCCTTTTCGAGCGCTTCGCCCGAATAGGCGGTGACCGCGATCGGCACGTCGATCAGCCGCTCGTCGCGGCGGCGCGCGGTGACGACGATCTCGTCGCTCCCGGCGTCGCTGCTCGCGCCTTCCTCCTGCGCAAGGACCGGCGGGGCGAAAGCGAGAAGACCGAGGGCGCTGGTGGCGCAGACGGCACGGCGAAAGCGGCGAGCGAACGGACGCATGATTGTCTCTCCCATGTCGCGGGCGGCCCCTCGCCGCCCGGCGGATTTTCTTGGGCCCGGTGCTTGCCAAGCCGCGCATCCTCCAATAATGAAACATGAACCAAGTTTCAACTTGGAATATGAAGACGTCGTTTTTTGCTTGCCACTGGTGCCGAAAAGCCACGATGCACGGGCAGGGCCGAACGGCATGGGGGAATGGAAAGGCAGCGATGGATCAGCCGCGATCAGCACCGGAGGCCGGCGACGGCACCGCGCGCGACAAGACCCCGCGGACCGAGCGCGGGCGGCGGACCTTGCGCAAGCTGCTCGACGCCGCGGCGATCGAGTTCGGCGAGCGCGGCTTTCACGAGGCCTCGATCAGTGCGATCACCCGCCGCGCCGGCACTGCGCTCGGCAGCTTCTATACCTATTTCGATTCGAAGGACGAAATCTTCCGGGCGCTGGTCCGCTATATGAGCGAGCAATTGCGCGACTATGTGACCCCGGTCGTGCAGGCGGCGCCCGACGGCATCGCCGCCGAACGCATCGGGCTCGAATCCTTCCTGCGCTTCGTGCGCGAGCACAAGGAAATCTACCGGATCATCGACGAGGCCGAATTCGTCGATTACGCCAGCTATCGCCGCCATTATGAAACCACCGTCGCGCGGGTCCGCCAGCGACTCGAGGCCGGGGCGGCGCGCGGCGAGCTGCGTGCCGACGTCGGCGAGGTCCACGCCTGGGCGATCGGCGGCATGAACGTCTTTCTCGGCATGCGCTATGGGCTGTGGGACGAGGGCGTCGATATCGAGGAGATTGCGCGCATCGCCAACGACCTGCTCGCGAACGGGCTCGCGAAGAAGGATTGATCGCGCCGCGCCCGCGAAGGCCGGGACGACCGACGAAAGGTCAGCCGCGCGCTATCAGGAAGATCGCATGTTCCGCCCGCCAGCTCGCGGCGGCGTCGCTCGTCGGCTTGTCGCCCGACAGATACCAGGCGGCTTCGACGCCGATGCCCTTGGCGCCGATCAGGTCGCGGAAATCGCTGACCGTGACATGGTGGATGTTCGGCGTCTCGTACCAGGCGACGGGGAGCAGCCGCGTCACCGGCATGCGCCCGCCCCAGAGCAGCGCGAGCCGCACGCGCCAGTGCGCGAAATTGGGGAAGCTGACGAAGGCGCGCGGCGCGATGCGCAGCAACTCGCCGACGACGCGGTCGGGCCGCTCGGTGGTCTGTAGCGTCTGCGACAATATCGCATAGTCGAAAGCGTTATCGGGATAATCGGCGAGGTCGCGGTTCGCGTCGCCCTGCACCACCGACTGGCCGCGCGCGATCGCCGCGGTGACGTTCGCCGGGTCGATCTCCAGCCCGCGCGCGTCGACGCCCTTGGCGCGCAGCGCCTCCATCAGCTCGCCGTCGCCGCAGCCCACGTCGAGCACGCGCGCCGATGACGGCACGGCGTCGGCGATGATCGCGAGGTCGGGGCGCAGCGCCATCAGAAACCGGCCCCGAGCGCGCCCGCGACGATCCGGTCGAGCGCGGGGACGTCGAGGAGGAAGCTGTCGTGGCCGAAGGGCGCCGACAGTTCGACGAAGCTCGCCGCGGCGCCGACGCTCTGCAGCGCCTGGACGATGCGGCGCGATTCGGCGGTCGGATAGAGCCAGTCGGTGTCGAAGCTGACGAGCGTGAAGCGCACATCCTTCGCCTTTGCGAAGGCGCCCGCGAGGCGGCCGTCGTGCGGTTCGGCGAGGTCGAAATAATCCATCGCGCGCGTGATGTAGAGATAGGCGTTGGCGTCGAAGCGGTCGGTAAAGGCGAGGCCCTGGTGCCGCAGATAGGATTCGATCTGGAAATCGGCGTCGAAGCCGAAGCTCTTGATGTCGCGCGCCTGCAGCCGGCGGCCGAATTTCTCGGTCAGCCCGGCTTCGGAGAGATAGGTGATATGCGCCGCCATGCGCGCGACCGCGAGGCCTTTGGTGGGCATGCAGAACTTGTCGTAATAATTGCCGTCCTGCCAGTCGGGGTCGGCCATGATCGCCTGCCGCCCGACCTCGTGGAACGCGATGTTCTGCGCCGAATGGCGCGCCGCGCTGGCGATCACCAGCGCCGTGCCCAAGCGTTCGGGATAGTGCGCCGCCCAGGCGAGCGTCTGCATGCCGCCCATCGAGCCGCCGACCACCGCGTGGAGCCGGTCAATGCCGAGATGGTCGAGCAGCATCGCCTGCGCGCGCACCATGTCGCCGATGGTGATCACCGGGAACGCCATGCCGAGCGGGGCGCCGGTCACCGGGTCGGGGGTCGCTGGCCCGCTCGACCCCATGCAGCTGCCGAGCACATTGGCGCAGATGACGTGGAAACGGTCGGTGTCGATCGGCTTGCCGGGGCCGACCATGCGCGCCCACCAGCCGGGCTTGCCCGTCGCGGGATGGTCGCTCGCGACATATTGGTCGCCGGTCAGCGCGTGGCAGAGCAGGATCGCGTTCGACCTGTCGGCATTGAGCGCGCCATAGCTTTGCCAGGCGATCGTCACCGACGGCAGCGACTGGCCGCTGTCGAGCGGCAGCGGCGCGGGGATGGTCACGCTCTGGTGCTGAATCTGATGGAGCGCGCTCGCCATGATGCGCGCGGGGCTAAGCGGGTGCAGGGGGAGTGTCAACGATGGGTAGCGGCGCGCCAGTTGTATTGATTTGTTTCACGCGAAGACGCGAAGGCGCGAAGAGGATGTGTCCGCCGCGAAGCGGCCCTCTTCCTGGACGATCGCTTTGATCGCGCCGTTGCCGAAGATCGTGGCCTTCGGCCAAGAACCCTTCGCGTCTTCGCGTCTTCGCGTGAACCTTGTCTTCCTCGATCTTTTGGCGCGAGCCCGCGTCAACAAACTGGACTCGCCGCGCCCACACGCTAAACGCCGCCGCATGACCGACACGACCCCGACCCTCACCCCCAAGCCGTGGATCAGCGGCATCGCTCCCTATGTTCCCGGCAAGTCGGCGGGGGCCGACGGACGCCCGCTCATCAAACTGAGCGCGAATGAAAATCCGCTCGGCACGGGCGAAAAGGCGCGGGCGGCCTTTGCGGCGGCGCAGGGCGCGGCCGACGCGCTGTCGCGCTATCCCGATCCGGGTTCGAACGAGCTGCGCGCGGCGATCGCCGCGAAGTTCGGGCTCGATCCGGCGCGCGTCATCTGCGGCAACGGGTCGGACGAACTGCTTCACCTCGCTGCCGGCACCTATGCCGGGGCGGGCGACGAGATTCTCTATGTGCGCTACGGCTTCGCGGTTTATGAAATCGCGGCGCGCCGCGTGGGCGCGGTGCCGGTCGAGGCCGACGACCGCGACTATGCGACCGACGTCGATGCGCTGCTCGCGGCGGTGACCGAGCGGACGCGCGTCGTCTATCTCGCCAATCCGAACAATCCGACCGGCACGCTCGCGACGCGCGAGGAAGTGGCGCGGCTCTACGCGGGCCTGCCCAGGGATGTGCTGTTCGTGATCGACCAGGCCTATAGCGAATATCTGTCGGAAGAAGAGGACGACGGCGGGCTCGAACTCGCGAAGACGCAGCCCAATGTCTTCGTCACGCGCACCTTCTCGAAGATCCACGGCCTCGCCGCCGAGCGGATCGGCTGGGGCTATGCGAGTGCCGAGGTGATTTCGGCGCTGCACCGCATCCGCCTGCCTTTCAACGTCACCCGCGCCGGGCAGGCGGCGGCGGTCGCGGCGCTCGGCGACGAGGAGTTCGTGACGCGCAGCCGCGACCATAATGCCAAATGGCGCGCCTGGCTCGCGGGCGAGATCGAGGGCCTCGGCAACCACGGCCTGCGCGTCGTGCCGTCGGCATGCAATTTCCTGCTTGTGCTGTTCGAGGGCGCGGTCAGCGCCGAGACCGTCTACAACCGGCTGATGGACGCGGGCTATATCGTGCGCTGGCTGCCGGGACAGGGGCTGCCCCATGCGCTGCGCATGACGATCGGCACCGAAGACGAGACGCGCGGCCTCGCGGCCGCCATCCGCGCCGCGGTCGAAGGCTGATGCCCGAAACGTCAAGCATCGAAAGGGTCGCGATCGTCGGCCTGGGCCTGATCGGCTCGTCGATCGCGCGCGCCATCGCCGAAAGGCTGCCCGCCGTGACGGTGACCGGCCATGACGCCAGCGATGCGGTGCGCGAAGAGGCGCGCGCATTGGGGCTGTGCGATGCCATCATCGACGACCCGGCCGAAGCGGTTGCCGATGCCGATCTGGTGATTCTGGCGGTGCCTGTCGGGCGGATGGCCGATGCCGCCGCAGCGCTCGCGCCGGGGCTGAAGTCCGATGCGATCATTTCGGACGTCGGATCGTCGAAGACGAGCGTTGCCGAGGCGCTGGCGAAGGCGCTGCCCGGTCATGCCGTCATTCCGGCGCACCCGGTCGCGGGGACCGAGAACAGCGGCCCGGCGGCGGGCTTCGCCAGCCTGTTCGCGGGACGCTGGTGCATCGTCACGCCGGGTGCCGATGCACAGGCCGAGGCGGTGGCCGCGCTGACGGGCTTCTGGGAGGCGCTCGGCGCCAGGGTCGACGTCATGGACGCCGCGCATCACGATATGGTGCTCGCGGTGACGAGCCATCTGCCGCACCTCATCGCCTATACGATCGTCGGCACCGCGAGCGAACTCGAAGAGGTCACCGAGAGCGAGGTGATCAAATATTCGGCGGGCGGTTTCCGCGACTTCACCCGCATCGCGGCGAGCGACCCGGTGATGTGGCGCGACGTCTTCCTCGCGAACCGCGATGCGGTGCTCGCGACCTTGCAGCGGTTCAACGAGGATCTGACCGTCCTGCAGCAGGCGATCCGCCGCGGCGACGGCGCGAAGCTCGAGGACTGGTTCACGCGCACGCGGGCGATCCGGCGCTCGATCATCGAACAGGGCCAGGACGATGCCGCGCCCGATTTCGGGCGGAAGCATTAGGGGCGATTCGTCGCCCCCGCGAAGGCGGGGGCCGCTGGCAACCTTGCGCCACCCCGATAACGGCCCCCGCCTTTGCGGGGGCGACGATCTTCTTCAATCGGGTCGGCCTTCCAGCAACGCTTCGGGCGGGTTCAGCGCATTGATCGCGCGCCACACGCGCTCCTCCGCTTCCTCGCGCGGCAGGCCGGCGGGGACGGTTTCGCCGACCCTGTAGGTGATCGTGCCCGGCCATTTGACCCAGCGTCGCGGCGGATAGGCCAGGCCGCTGTTCACCGCGACCGGGATCACCGGCACCCCGAGCATGCGATAGACGCCGGCGAAGCCCGCGCGCAGCGGCGGCGCCTTGCCATGCGGCACGCGCGTCCCCTCGGCGAACAGCACCAGCGGGCGCCCGGCGGCGAGCGCGGCCCTGGCGGCGCCCAGCATCGCGCGCATCGCCTTGCTCCCGCCGTCGCGATCGACCGGGATCAGGCCATAGAAACGCGCCGCCTGGCCCCAGACGGGAATGTTGAACAATTGCTCCTTGGCGAAGACCGCGGGATGCCGGAACAGCATCGGCTGCTCGATCGTCTCGAACGCGCCCTCATGCTTGAAGACGTACAGCACCGGCGTGTCGGGCATCTGGCCCTCGACGACGATCCGGTGGCCGAGCACGAAGCGGCAGATCAGCCGGTGGAACTGCGCCCAGATGCGCACGAACCAGATCGTCGCCTTGTGCGAGACCGGCAGCGCGATCACCGCGCCGATCGAGCTGAAGCTGCTCATCAGGACGAAGAGCAGCCAGAAGAGGATCGAACGGAACAGGGCGACGGTGTAGCGCATCAAAGCCCCAGCAGGCCGCCCGCCAGCCCCGCCAGATATTTGTGATATTCGCGGAACAGCGTCGCGAAGCTCGGTTCGCTGTGCACCGCGTCGGGGACGATCGTCACCTTGTCGCCGACCGCGCGGCCGAGTTCATATTCGGCGCGGCGCATGTGCCAGTCGGTGGTGATCAGCCGCACGCTCTTGTAGTTGCGCCGCGCAACCCAGGTCGCGACCTCGGTCGCGTTCGAGCGGGTATCCTCGGCCTCGAACCCCAGCGCGATGCAGCAATCGAACAGTTCCTCGGGGCGCTTGTACTCGGCGGCGAGTTCCTTGGGCTTCACCTCGCGCGCGACGCCGCTGATGAGCAGGCGCTTGGCATCGCCCGCCTCGAGCCGTTCGAGCGCGCGGTCGATGCGCCCCGGCCCGCCGGTCAGCACGACGATCGCGTCGGTCTTCTGGTCGCCGGCGGGCAGCGGCGGCAGCAGCGCGAACCAGGCGAAGCCCAGCACCCAGGCCAGGAACAGGAGGGAGAGGAGGCGCTTGATCATAGAATCTTCTTGAGCGCGGCGAGCAGGGTCAACCGCGCGGTCAGGGCTGCGAGCGCGATAGCCAATAGCGGCAGCGCCAGCAAGAGCAGCCAGCCCGCGGCGCCGAGCGAGGCGGTCGCGGCGAGTCCCGATGTGACCCCCGACCATTGCCAGCCGATCAGCAGCATGATCGCCGCCGCGACGACGCTGCCGAGCGCGATGCCGTAGGCGGTGTCGATCGCGATGCGGCGCTGGAACAGGCGGGTGATCTGGCGGTCGGTGGCGCCGATCAGGTGCAGCATCTCGATCGTCGCATAATGGGTGCCGAGCGCGGCGCGCGCGGTCATGATGACCACCGCCGCGCTGGCGAGCGTCATCAGCAGCACGAGCGCGCCCGCAACCCAGGCGAGGCTGCGGATCAGCCGCGCGACCGGGCCCAGCCATTCGGCGTGCGGGATGACGCGCGCGCCCGGCGCGACCTCGGCGACCAGCGCGCGAAGCTGGGCAAGCTGGCCCGCGCGCTCGCCGCCGACGAAATCGACGTCGACCAGCGCGGGCAAAGGCAGCGAACGCAGCACCGGGTCGTCGCCGCCCGCGCTGCCGAGCCACTGGCCGAGCGTCGCGAGCAGTTCGTCCTGCCCGACCTGGCGCGCGCCGCGCACGTAGGGTGCGGCGCCGGCGCGGCGGGTGAGCGCGGCGGCCTGTTCGGCGCGCGTCACCGGATTGGCGGTGACGATCTGCACCGTCACCCGCCCGGCGATCGCGTCGCCGATATTGTTCGCGGCGCGCGCCAGCCCGATGCCGGCGGCGGCGGCGAGCAGGGTCAGCATCATCAAGATCGCGATCACCCACGGCGTCGGCCCCGACAGGCGGCGGTCGGGGAGCAGGCGGCGGTGCTGGACGGGGACGCGCGGGATGATCATCGGGAGATGGCCCATAAATAGGGACAGTCCCCATTTAATCCGCAGAGCAGAGCGCCCTCGGTTGTTCCGCCAATTAAATAGGGACTGTCCCTATTTATGGGCGTCGCACCGGCATTTCCTGCAAAACCGGCCATCCGCTAGACCCTGTTCGCCGGCGGATAGCGCAGCGCGCCGGTCGGGTCGGCGAGGCGGCCTTTTTCGAGCCGCATCATCTGCGCATTGTCGATGCGGCTGATCAGATGGATGTCGTGCGTCGCGACCACTACGGTGGTGCCGAGCCGGTTGAGCGCCTCGAACAGGCCAAGGAGGCGCATCGCCATCTCCGGGTCGACGTTGCCGGTGGGTTCGTCGGCGACGAGCAGTTGCGGGCGCGCGATCACCGCGCGCGCGATCGCGACGCGCTGCTGTTCGCCGCCCGACAGCGTCGGCGGAAAGGCGTGGGCGCGGTCGTCGAGCCCGATCCAGCTCAGCATCTCGCCGACCGGGCCCGCCAGATCCTCCTCGCTGACCCCGGCGATGCGCAAGGGGAGCGCGATATTGTCGCGCGCCGACAGGTGCGGGATCAGCCGGAAGTCCTGGAACACGACCCCGATGCGGCGGCGAAAGCCGGGCAGGCGGTGGCGCGGCATGCTGACCAGATCCTCGCCGAACAGGCGCACCAGCCCGCGGCTCGGCCGCTGCGCGAGATAGAGCATCTTGAGCAGCGAGGTCTTGCCCGCCCCCGACGGGCCGGTGAGGAAATAGAAGCTGCCGGGCTGGAGGTTGAAGCTGATGTCGGCGAGCACTTCGGCATCGGGCCCATAGCGCAGCCCGACGCGGTCGAACTCGACCATCGCGCCGCCGGGACGCGGACCGGCGCTATCCGTCATGGCGTCACCGCGGCGCGGCGCGCGCCCCCGAAAAGCCGTGGCAAAGGTGCAGCGTCGGCGCCCATGCGCCCGCCTGTCGCACGGCTTCTCCACAAGGACAAGCGGCGAGTGGGCCGGGCGGGGCGACGCGGCGCTTGCCACGCGCGAATCGCCGTGTTTAGAGGGGGTCATGATCCTTGCCTGCCCCGCCTGCCACACCCGCTACGTCGTTCCCGATACGGCGATCGGTGCCAACGGGCGTACCGTACGCTGCGCCAATTGCCGCCACAGCTGGTTTCAGGAACCCGCCGCGGCGGGCGAGCTGACGCTGACCGAAACCGCGCCGGGCGTGGAGCAGAAGGCTCCGGAAACGCCGCCCGCTCCGCCCCCTCCGCCGCCGCGACCCGAACCGGTCGCGCGCGAAACCGCCGAAACGCCGCCGCCTGCGGCCTTTGCCGCGCCAGCCGGCCGAACAAAAGGTGACGGTCACCGAAAGCGACGCGCCGCTGCCGCACCGCCGCCCGCGCCGCAATCCGGCGAAACGGCTGACGATGATCGCCGCCGCCGCCGCGGTGCTGATGATCGCGGCGACCGCCGGCCTCTATTGGTTCGGCCTGCCGGGCTGGGCGCAGGGGCTGGGCATTCCGGGAATGAACGACGAGCCCGACCTCGTCATCGAACTGCCGCCGAACCAGGATCATCGCGAACTGGCCGACGGCACCATCTATTTCGCCGCCTCGGGCGTCATCATCAACCCGACCGACCGCGAACAGCGCGTGCCGCCGATCCTCGCCGAACTGCGCGATGCGCAGGGGACGATCGTCTACAGCTGGACGATCAAGCCGCCGGTGCGGACACTGCCGCCGAACGAGAAGGTCAATTTCAGCGAGGCCAAGCTCGACATCCCGCGCCGCGCGACGCAGCTGACGGTGAGCTGGGCGCTGCCGAAAGGATGAACGATATTCGCCCTCCCCTTCAGGGGAGGAGCTTTGCTGCCGCGACGTCACGCCGTCACAACAGCAGCGCCGCTCCCAGCGACAGCAGGAAACTCGTCACCGTCGCGACGATGATCGGCGCGAAGCTGCGCCAGCCCTGATCGAGCAGCAGGTGCAGCCGCGCCTTCATCGCGGTCGCGACGATCGCGAGCAGCAGCAGCGCCTGCGCAAGTTTGGCGGCGGCGGCGGTGACCGGCGGCGGGATCGCGACGAAGGAGTTGATCGCCGCAAGCGCGAGAAAGCCGAGGATGAACCAGGGCAGTCGCAGCGGGATGCGCGTCGTGCCGGTCCCGCCCTCGCCCTTCGCCAGCCACAGCCCGACGAGCATCAGCATCGGCGCGAGCAGCGCGACGCGGGTCAGCTTGACGATCGTCGCGACCTCGCCCGCGGGCGCCGAGAAGGAAAAGCCGCCGCCGATCGCCTGCGCGACGTCGTGGATCGACGCGCCGATCAGGAACCCCGCCTGCGCGTCGGTCAGCCCGAGCTGCGCGGCGAGGACGGGGTAGAGCGTCATCGCGAGCGCGCTCGCGACGGTGATGCCGACGAGCGTCAGCGTGAAGCGCGCCTGATCGACGCGGCGGTCGCCGATCAGCGACCAGAGCGCGAGCGCGGCGGACGCGCCGCAGATCGCGGTCGCTCCGCCCGCGAGCAGCGCCGCGTGGCGGTCCTGCCGGAACAGCCCGGCGCTGGCGACGGTGACCGCGATGACCGCGAGCATGATCAGCACCAGCATCGCGAAGGGCAAGGGCCCGAGGTCGACGAGCTGTCCGGCGGTGATCCGCGCCCCGACAAGCACGATGCCGGCGCGCAGCGCGGTCTGCGACATCAGGTCGAGCCCGGCGTGGGTGCGCCTGTCCTGCGACAGGAAGCTGAGCGCCAGCCCGATCAGCAGCCCCATCAGGACGATCGGCGCGGCATAATGGTCGGCGAGCCAGGCGGCGGCGAGCGCCGCGATGCCGGTGACGAGCACGCCGGGCAGATAGTCGCGCCAGCCGTGCCGCGCCGGCGGATCCGCCTCGAGCTGCATCTCGCCGTACAGATCGGCGGCCATCGGCCAGTCGTATTCGGATGCCTTCACGCCTGCTTCCCCATGCGCACGGCGCTCCGCTTCGCACATCGTCGCCGCAGCGTCGATAGGCCATTGCTGGCGGCCCGCATGCTTGCTAGAGGCCGCGCTCTACCGGCACCCGTAGCTCAGCTGGATAGAGCGCTGCCCTCCGAAGGCAGAGGCCAGGGGTTCGAATCCCTTCGGGTGCGCCATTTTCCCTCTCAGCGGCATTTTCCATAGCCCGCCCCGCGCACCGCGCGGGCCGGGGGTGGCGCCGGTCGGTTCGCCGTCCTTGAGCACCGCGGCGCCGTTGACGAAGACGTCGCGGACGCCGGTCGCATATTGGTGCGGATTTTCGAAGGTTGCGCGGTCGGCGATCGCCGCCGGGTCGAAGATCACGACATCGGCATAATAGCCGGGCTTCAGCGCGCCGCGTTCCGCGATGCCGAGGTTGGTCGCGGGGAGCATCGTCAGCCGGTACACCGCCTGTTCGAGCGGGATCAGCTTCTCGTCGCGGACATAGCGGCCGAGCAGCCGCGCGAAATTGCCGTAGGTGCGCGGGTGGGCGCCCGATTTCAGGAACACCCCCTCGGCCGATTGCGACGCGGCGTCGGAGCCGAAGCTCATCCACGGCAATTGCACCTGCTTCCGCACATTATCCTCGGACATCAGGAAATAGACGGTGCCGACGCGCGAGCCGTCCTCGATCACCAGGTCCATCGCGGTTTCCTCGGGGCTCTTGCCGCGCATCGCCGCGACCTCCGCGAGCGTCCTGCCGGTGAGCGGTTTCAGTTTCTCGCTCTTGAAGCCGGTGAGGATCATCTTGTCGGCGCCCGCGCCGATGTAGAGATTTTCCCAATCGCTGCCGGGTTTGCGCATTTCGGCGGCGACGCGCTTGCGGGTCGCGGGGTCCTTCAGCCGCTCGATCCACGCCTCGAGCCCGCCCGCCTGCACCCAAGTCGGCATCGCGGCGTCGAGCCCGGTGGCGCCGGCGGTGTAGGTGTACATGTCGGCGGTGATGCGCTGCCCCGCCGCCCGCGCCGCCTCGATCTTCCCGACGACCGCGTCGAGCTTGCCCCAATTGTCGCGGCCCGCCATCTTGAGGTGATAGATTTCGGCCGGCGCGCCCGAGCGGCGCGAAATCTCGATCAGTTCGTCGACCGCTTCCTCCAGCCGGTCGCCCTCCGAACGCATGTGGCTGATGTACAGGCCGCCGCACCGCGCCGCTTCGCTGGTCAGCGCCACCAGCTCGCCGGTCTCGGCATAGGAACCGGGGGCGTAGATCAGCGAGCTGCCGACGCCGAGCGCGCCCTCGTCCATCGCCTGCCGCACCAGCGCCCGCATCCGCGCGAGCTGTTCGGGGGCCGGGTCGACATCGCCTTCGCCCAGTTCGTGGACGCGCACCGTCGCGGCGCCGACGAAGCTCGCGACATTGGTGGCGACGCCGCGCTTTTCCAGCCAGCCGAGATAGTCGCCGAGGCTGGTCCATTCGATCCTATATTTGATGTCGCCCTGCCGCTCGGTTTCCTGCCGCTTCATTTCGGCGTTCATCGGCCCCATCGACCAGCCCTCGCCCATCACCTCGAGCGTCACGCCCTGCCTTATGTCGCTCTGGCTGCGCGGGTCGGCGATCAGCGATTCGGTGGCCCAGCTCAGCATGTTGATGAAGCCCGGCGCGACCGCCATGCCGGCGGCGGAGATTTCGCTGCGGCCCTTGCCCGCGACGGTGCCGACCGCGACGATGCGGTCGTCCTCGATCGCCACGTCGCCGGTGACCGGCGCTGCGCCCGATCCGTCGTAGAGGGTGCCGCCGCGAATGACGATGTCATAGGCGGGTTCGGCGCTCGCCGCGCGGCAGCGCGAGCCAGCCTGCGGCCAGCAGGAGCGATCGTCCGAACCGCTGCTTCCCCGTCATCCTTCGTCTCCCGCTGTCCGGCCGATGCCGCATCCTGCCCGAGCGCGATGCGCTTGCCTATCGCATTTACCGGCTTGATCGCGGGCCGCCGCCGCGCCAAGGCCGTCGCGACAAACGACGGGAGGAAGCCTTGATCAAGACGCGCATCACCGAGAAATTCGGCATCGAGACCCCGATCCTGATGGGCGGCATGACCGGCGTCGGTTACGGTCCGCTCGTCGCCGCGGTCGCCAACGCCGGGGCGCTCGGTTTCATCACCGCGCATATGTATCCGACCGGCCAGGCGCTCTTCGACGAGATCGAGGCGACGCGCAAGCTGACCGACAAGCCCTTCGGTGTGAACCTGACCCTGCTGCCGTCGATCAACCCCATCCCCTATGACGAATATCGCGAGGCGATCATCGCGAGCGGGATCACGATCGTCGAGACCGCGGGCCGCGCGCCGACCGATCACCTGCCCCGGTTCAAGGAGGCGGGCGTCACGGTGATCCACAAATGCACCTCGGTCCGCCATTCGGTGTCGGCGGTGAACAAGGGCGTCGACATGATCAGCATCGACGGCTTCGAATGCGCGGGGCATCCCGGCGAGGACGATGTCGGGCTGGTCGTGCTGCTGCCCGCGACGGTCGATGCCCTGCCCGACACCCCGATCGTCGCCTCGGGCGGCATGGCCGACGGGCGCAGCCTGATCGCCGCGCTCGCGCTCGGCGCCGATGCGGTCAACATGGGCACGCGCTTCTGCGCGACGGTCGAGGCGCAGATCCACCAGAATGTGAAGCAGCGCATCGTCGATGCCAGCGAACTCGACACCGTCCTCGTCGGCCGCACGCTGCGCAACACCGCGCGCGTCGCGAAGAATGCGGTGTCGGTCGAGGTGGCGGAGATCCAGCGCGACCCGGCCAAGACCTTCGACGACGTCAAGCATCTGATGGCGGGCGTGCGCGGGCGCGAGAATGTGCTGCGCGATGGCGATGTCGACGGCGGCATCTGGACCAGCGGCCAGAGCCAGGCGCTGATCCACGACATCCCGACCTGCGCCGAGCTGGTGGCGAACATCATGGCGCAGGCGGAGGCGGTCCGCGCGAAAATCGCGGGTTAGCCGAAAGGACAAGCAAGCTGTGCCCCTGCGAAGGCAGGGGCCCATCTCCTGGGCCCTCCGTCTCCACAGCCGGTCGTTCCAAGCCGATCCGGCACATGATGGGCCCCTGCCTTCGCAGGGGCACGGTGTTTTTAGACCGGCGTGCGTTAAATCTGCATCATTACCCAAACCCGTTCGTGCTGAGCTTGTCGAAGCACCGCCCTTCTCTTCGACGCTGAAAGAAAGAACGGCCCTTCGACAAGCTCAGGGCGAACGGTTCATATTTAACGCACGCCGCCCTAAGCCGCCGGTTCCTGCCACCCGCCCCCCAGCGCGAGGAACAGCGCCACCAGATTCGTCGCGCGCGCCTGTTCCGACTGGGCGATGCTCGCGTTGATCGCCGCGAGCGAGCGTTCGGCGTCGAGCACGACCTGGAAATTCTCGCGCCCCGCCTGATAGCGCAGCCGCGCGATGCGTGCCGCCTCGCCGGCTTCGCCCGCCGCGCGGCGCAGCGCCGCCAGCCGGTCGAGCTCGCCCGCATAATTGGCGAGCGCGCTTTCGCTTTCCTGCAACGCGGTGAGCCAGGTGCCGTCGAAGGTCGCGAGCGCGGCGTCGGCGCCGGCCTCGGCCTGTTTCAGCCGCGACCGCGCGACCTCCATATTGGGGAAGCTCCACGAGATGAGCGGGCCGAGCGAGAAGCGGAAGCTGTCCGAGGTGCCGAGTCCCCCGATCGCGCTCGCGGTCGTGCCGACCGAGCCGCCGAGGCTGATGCTGGGATAGAGGTCGGCGGTCGCGACATTGACCCGCGCCGCGGCGGCAGCGAGCTGGCGCTCGGCGCGGCGGATGTCGGGGCGCCGCGCGAGCAGCGCCGCGCCGTCGCCGACCGGGATCGGGCGGGCGAGTTCGGGCGGCGCCTGACAGGCGAGCACCGCCTGCGGCGCCTCGGCCGGCGGCTTGCCGGTGAGCACGGCGAGGCGATAGAGCGCCGCCGCGCGCTGCGCGGTCAGCGTCGGGATCGTCGCGCGCGTCTGTTCGAGCAAGGCCCCCGCCTGCCCGGTTTCGAGCCGCGTCGCGCGCCCGCCCTCGAACAGCCTGGCGCGTGAGGTCGAAGGTCGCCTCCTGGATGCGCAGCGTTTCCTCGGCGACCGCGATCTGGCGGTTATAGGAACAGGTGTCGGCATAGGCGCGCGTCGTTTCGGCGGCGACGGTGATGCGGGTGAGGTCGAACGCCGCCTGCACCGCTTCGGCATCGGCGCGGGCGGCGCGGATCGCGCTTTCGACGCGGCCGAACAGGTCGAGCTGATAGCCGACGTCGAGCCCGACGTCATAGGTTTCGCCCTCGAACGCGCGCGCACCCGGAATATCGGCGCTCGCCCTGGTGAGCGGCTGGCGCGCATAGGTGCCGCCGGCGCCCACCGTCGTCGTCGGCAGCCGTCCGGCGCGCGATTCGCGCAGCACCGCGCGCGCCTGCGCCAGATTGGCGGCGGCGACGCGCAGGTCGGTGTTCGCGGTCAGCGCCTGCTTCACCAGGTCGTCGAGCAAGGGGTCGCCGAACAGGCTCCACCACGCGCCCGGCGGCTGCTCGCCCGAAAAGGCGGGCGACTTGCCCGCTTCGAGAAAGGGCGCCTGCGACGGCGCGGCGGGGACCGGCGAGACATAGGCGGGGCCGACGGTGCAGGCCGAGAGCGCGAGCGCGCTCGCGGCGGCGATGAGCGGGGTGCGGATCATCACAGCGTCTCCACCGGCGTCGCGCCGCTCCGGTCCCGGCCGCGCCGGAAATAACGGGTCGCCCGGTCGCCGAGGCGGCGGGAGAGGACGTAGAAGAGCGGGGTGAAGATCAGCCCGAAGATCGTCACGCCGAGCATGCCGAAGGTCACCGCGGTGCCGAGCGACTGGCGCATCTCCTGCCCCGGTCCCGACGCGGTGGCGAGCGGGATGACGCCGAAGATGAAGGCGAAGCTGGTCATCAGGATCGGCCGCAGGCGCGAGCGCGCGGCGTGGACCGCGGCGTCGTAGATGTTCATGCCGTCGGCTTCCTCGGCCTGCTTGGCGAATTCGACGATCAGGATCGCATTCTTCGCGGCGAGCGCGATCAGCACGACCAGCCCGACCTGGGTCAGGATATTATTGTCCATGCCGCGCAGATTGACCCCGATCATCGCGGCGAGGATGCACATCGGCACGATCAGGATCACCGCGAGCGGCAGCGGCAGCGATTCATATTGCGCCGCGAGCACGAGGAAGACGAACACCACCGCGAGCAGGAAGATCAGCGCCGAGCTGCTGCCCGCCGCCTTCTGCTGATAGGCGAGGCCGGTCCATTCATAGGCGAAGCCATTCGCCAGCGTCCTGTCGGCGAGGCCCTCCATCGCGGTGAGCGCGGTGCCCGACGAGACCCCCGGCGCCGCCTGTCCCTGCAGCTCGACCGCGGGGAAGAGGTTGTAGCGCACGACACGCGTCGGCCCGCTGTCGTCGCGGAAGGTCGCGACCGACGACAGCGGCACCATCTCGCCCGAGGTTGAGCGCACCTGCAGCCGCCCGACATCCTCGATGCCGGCGCGCGATGTCGGTTCGGCCTGTGCGGTGACGCGGAAGGTGCGGCCGAGGAAGTTGAAGTCGTTGACATAGGTCGACGCCAGATAGGTGCCGAGCGCGGCATAGACCTGGCTCGGGTCGACACCCAATATCTGCGCCTTGTCGCGGTCGACATCGGCGAAGATGCGCGGGCTTCCGGTGTTGAACAGCGAGAAGACTTGGCTCACGTCCTGCATCTGCGCCGCGCCGCCCATCATCGCGCCGGTGACCTGTTCGAGCTCCTTGTAGCTTTGCCCGTCGCGCGCCTGCAGCATCATCGTGAAGCCGTTGCCATTGCCAAGCCCCTGCACCGCGGGCGGCGCGATGACGAAGGCCTGCGCTTCGGGCAGCGCATTCGCGAGCACGCCCGACAATTGCTGCGACAGCGCGGCGGCGCTCAATTTTTTGCCGCGCTCGTCCCAGTCGGTCAGCCGCACGAACATCGTGCCGGCTGTTCGACGCAGCCGAGAAGCTGGCGCCGTCGAGCCCGGCGAAGGTCGCGATATTGCTCACGCCCTCGACCTTGGCGACTTCCTTCTGCGCGCGTTCGAGCACCTCGCTGGTGCGGTCGAGCGAGGCGCCGGGGGGCAGCTGGACGACGCCGATCAGGATGCCCTGGTCCTGGTCGGGAATGAAGCCGGTCGGGGTCGCGGTGAGGCGCCAGCCGGTCGCCGCGAGCAGCACCGCATAGATGGCGAGCATGACCGTCGTCTTGCGGACCAGCGACGCGGTGGTGCGGCCGTAACGGTCGGACAATGTGTCGAAGCCGCGGTTGAACCTGTCGGCGGCGCTGCGGATGAAGCGCATGACCGGGTTCTTCGGCGGTTCGTGATGCTCCTCGTGCGGTTGCAGCAGCAGCGCCGCCATCGCGGGCGACAGCGTCAGCGAGGTGAGCAGCGAAAAGACCGTCGCGGCGGCGATCGTCACCGCGAACTGCTGATAGAAGATGCCGGGGATGCCGGGGACGAAGGCGGTCGGCACGAACACCGCGACGAGCACCAGCCCGATCGCGACCAGCGCGCCCGACACCTCGTCCATCGTCCGGTGCGCGGCCTCGCGCGGGGTCAGCCCCTCGCGGATATGCTTTTCGACCGCCTCGACGACGACGATCGCGTCGTCGACGACGATGCCGACCGCGAGCACCAGCGCGAACAGCGACAGCGAATTGATCGAGAAGCCGAGCGCGAGCAGGACGGCGAAGGTACCGACGAGCGCGACCGGGATCGCGATGATCGGGATGATCGCGGCGCGCCAGGTCTGCAGGAAGACGAGCACGACGAGCACGACGAGGAAGATCGCCTCGACCAGCGTCTCCTGCACCGCCTCGACCGACGCCTCGACATATTCGGTCGGGTTGTAGGGAATCGAATATTCGAGCCCCGGCGGGAAATCCTTCGACGCCGCCTCGACCTCCTGGAGCACGAGGTTCGCGGCGTCGAGCGCGTTGGCGCCCGGCTGCTGGATCACCGCCATGCCGACGCCCTGCTGGCCGTTGAAGCGGCCGCGGATGCCATAATCCTGCGCGCCGAGCTCGACGCGGCCGATGTCCTTGACCCGGGTGATCGCGCCGTTCGCCGTGTCGGTCTTGATCACGACATTGGCGAACTGGTCGGGGCTGACGAGGCGGCCGGGAACCTGGACGGGAAGCTCGAAGGCGGGATTGCCCTTGCCATAGGGCGGCGCGCCGACCGACCCGCTCGGCGACCTGAACGTTCTGGCTCTGCAGCGCCGCGACGATTTCGGGCGCGGTCAGGCCCCGCGCCGCCGCCTTGTCGGGGTCGATCCAGATCCGCATCGAATAGAAACCGCCGCCGAAAATCTGCACGCCGCCGACACCTTCGAGACGCAGCAGCCGGTCGCGCAGCGTCGAATTTGCGTAATTGCCGACATAATCGACGTCGATCGCGGGGTCGCTCGAAGTCAGCGCGACGATCATCAGGAAGCCCGATTCCTGCTTGTTCACCTGCACGCCGATCTGGCGCACCTGTTCGGGCAGGCGCGGCTCGGCGAGCGCGACGCGGTTCTGCACCAGCACCTGCGCGGCATCGAGGTCGGTGCCGGGCTGGAAGGTGACGGTGATCTGCACCTGCCCCTGCGTCGAACTGCTCTGCAGATAGAGCATGTCCTCGACGCCGTTGATCTCCTGCTCCAGCGTCGAGGCGACCGTCTCGGCGATCGTTTCGGACGAGGCGCCGGGATAGGCGGCGGTGACATTGATCGTCGGCGGCGCGATCTCGGGATATTGGGCGAGCGGCAGCTGCGGATAGGCAAAGGCGCCGATCAGCGTGATGAAGATCGCGATGACCGCCGCGAAGATCGGGCGGTCGACGAAGAAACGGCTGAAATTCACTTGGCCGCCCCTTGGCCTTCAGCCTTGGTCTTCGCGGCGGGCGCCGCCTTCGGTGTCAGCACCTTGCCGTCGGGGGCGATGGTGCCCGCCTGCACCTTGGCGGGCTTGCCCGGCATCGCGCGCTGGATGCCGCCGACGATGATGCGGTCCTTCGCACTCACGCCGCTCTTGATGACGCGCAGTCCGCCGACGAGCGTGCCGAGCGTCACCGGGCGCGCCTGCACCACATCCTTGGGTCCGATGGCATAGACGATGCGGCGCGGGCCGTCGGTGACGATCGCGGTGTCGGGGAGCAGGAAGGCGGGGCGCGGCGCCGAGGCGGCGAGCTGGAGCTGGCCGAACAGGCCGGGGCGCAGCTTGCCGTCGGGGTTCTGGACCACCGCGCGCACGGTGATCGTGCCCGACCCGTTGGACAGGGCGTTGTCGACGAAATCGATCCGGCCGCCGAGGCTGTAATCGTCGGCGCCCTGCAGCTTGATGCGCACCGGCGCGCCCTGCAGCGTGTCGCCGCGCCGCTCGTAATCGAGCAGGTTCGCCTCCGACCCCTGGAAGCTGAAGTGGATCGGGCTGGTCGACACGATCGTGGTCAGGATCGTCTGGTCGGCGGTCACCGCATTGCCCGGATCGACCAGCCGCTGCGACACGCGGCCCGAAATCGGCGCGGTGACGCGGGTGAAGCCGACGTTGAGCGCGGCGGCGCGAATCGCCGCATTGGCGGCGGCGACATCGGCCTCGCCGGTGCGCACCGCGGCGCGGCGCTGCTCGACCTCTTCCTGGCTCGCCGCCTGCGACGCGGCGAGCGTTGTCGAACGCGCGAGTTCGGTCTTCGCATTGGCCAGCGTCGCCTGTGCCCGGGCGAGTTGCGCGCGCGCCTGGTCGAGCGCGGCCTGGGCCGGGCGCGCGTCGATGGTGAAGAGCAACTGCCCGGCGCGGACGTACTGGCCGTCGGTGAAATGGCTGCGCTGCAGATAGCCCGAGGCGCGCGGGCGTACCTCGACGCTGTCGATCGCCTCGAACCGGCCGACATAATCGTCCCATTCGGTGATCTCGCGGACCAGCGGCGCGGCGGTGGTGACGGGCAGTTGCGGCGGCCCGCCCTGCGCCTCGCCGCCGCCCGAACAGGCGGCGAGCATCAGCGACACGAATAGCGGGAGCGCAAGGGAGAGGCGCAAGGGCATGGCGTTATATCTTTTCTTGTCAGGGCGGTCCGGCATCGCGCGGCAGGGAGGGGGGAGGCGCCGCGCGATGCCAGACTTTGCCGATTAATCCGCGTTCATTGCCAAGTCAACAGGTGTTGATTTAATTTTCGGTGTCGATATGGTCGGTCCATGAAGAGAGAGATCATCATCAAGAGGCGCGACGCCGTCGCGACCCGCGCGGCGATCCTGGCGGCGGCGCACCAGCGTTTTCTGCGCGAAAGCTACGATGGCGTCGGCCTGCGCGATATCGCCGGCGACGCGGGGGTCGATGTCGCGCTGATCAGCCGCTATTTCGGCGGCAAGGAAGGCCTGTTCCGCGCCGTCGTCCAGCATGACGACAAGCCCGACATGTTCCGCGAACCCAAGAGCGTCGAGGAACTGCCCGGTTTCCTCGCGAAACTCGTTGTCGAGGATGCCGACGAGAATCTCCAGCAACGGATGGAGATGTTCATCATCATGCTCCGTTCGGCCTCGTCGCCCAAGGCGGGCGAGATCATCCGCGAGCTTGCCCATCATGACGTGCTCGGCCCGCTGACCGAACTGATCGGCGGCGAGCATGGCGAGCTGCGCGCCACCATGCTGCTGGCGATCCTGATGGGTGTCGGGGTGGTGCGCACGATCATGATGGTCGATGGCTTCGCGGACGATGACGATATCGCCGAATGCACCGAACGCTTCCGCTGCCTGTTCGCGGCGGCGCTGACCTGCTGAGCGGGCGGCCCCGCGCATCAGTGGAAATCCCGCGATTTGGGCAGGATGCGCACGTTGCGCGGATGGCCGTGACGCTGGGCATAACCCCGCGGCTGCTGTGGATGCGCGACCTCGTCGGCGCGGCACAGGTCGGGGTGGACGGGCGTGTCGCCGAGCGTGTCGAGCAGCGCGGTGCGGTCGACGACGCGGTTCGCCATCAGATGGACGACGCCCTCCCTGCTCCGCTGCACCTCGCCCGCGACCTCCATCAGCCGCGACGCCATGACGGCGCGGCGATAGCGTTCGAATTGCCGCGCCCACAAGAGCACGTTGACGATCCCGCCCTCGTCCTCAAGCGTGATGAAGATCGCATTGCCCTTGCCCGGCCGCTGGCGGATGAGGACGACAGCCGGCGGCGCGCACGAGCGCGCCGTTCTTCGCGGCGCCGACCTGAAGGCAGCTCGCTATGCCCTCGCCGGCGAGGCGGCGGCGCAGGAAAGCCATCGGATGCCCTTTCAGCGACAGGCGCGTCGTCTGATAATCGGTCACCACATGCTCGACGAGCGGGGTGGGGGGCAGCTGCGCGTCCGCCTCGGCGCCGAGTTCGTCGGCTTCGGCGGCGCCGAACAAGGGCAGCACCCCCTGCCGAACCCGCCGCGCGTCCCACAAGGCCGGGCGGCGTTCGAGCCCCATCGACCGGCACGCATCGGCCTCGGCGAGCAGCCGCAGCGCGCGCGACGGCAGCTTCGCGCGGCGCGCGAGCTCCTCGACCGAAGCGAAGGGCGCGGTGCGCGCATCGGCAATCTGCTCCGCCCAATCCTCGCGAAACCCGTCGACCTGCCGGAACCCGAGCCGCAGCGCGAGCGCGCCGTCGTCGCGCCGTTCGAGGCTGTTGTCCCATGTGCTGAAATTGACATCGACCTCGCGCACCTCGACTCCATGCTCGCGCGCGTCGCGCACGAGTTGCGCGGGCGCATAAAAACCCATCGGCTGCGAGTTCAGGATTCCGCAGGCGAAGACCGCGGGGTGATAATGCTTGATCCATGACGAGACATAGACGAGCCGCGCGAAGGACTGGGCGTGGCTCTCGGGAAAGCCATAGCTGCCGAAGCCCTCGATCTGCTTGAAGCAACGTTCGGCGAAATCCTGCTCATAGCCTCGGGCGACCATGCCGCCGATCATCTTCTCGCGGAAATTCTCGATCGTCCCGACGTTGCGGAATGTCGCCATCGCTCGGCGCAGGCCGTTCGCTTCTTCGGGGCTGAAATCCGCGGCGACCATGGCCAGCTTCATCGCCTGCTCCTGGAACAGGGGAACGCCGTAGGTCTTGCCGAGGACGTCGTGCAATTCATCGGGTGGATGCGGCGCGGCGGGTTTGGGGAATTCCACCGCTTCCTCCCCGCATCGCCGCCGCAAATAGGGATGGACCATGTCGCCCTCGATCGGCCCGGGGCGGACAATCGCCACCTGCACGACCAGGTCGTAGAAGATTTCGGGTTTCAGGCGCGGGAGCATGTTGATCTGCGCCCGGCTTTCGACCTGAAAAACGCCGATGCTGTCGCCTTTTTGCAGCATGGCGTACACTTCGGGATCGTCGCAATCGATATCGACTTCGAGTGTGTGGTCGCCGAGTCCATGCGCGCGCATCAGGTCGAAACATTTGCGGATGCAGGTCAGCATGCCGAGCGCGAGTACATCGACTTTCATCAGGCCAAGCGCGTCGATATCGTCCTTGTCCCATTCGATGAAGGTGCGGTCCTCCATCGCGGCGTTGTGGATCGGCACCAGCTCGTCGAGCCGCCCTTCGGTGAGCACAAAACCGCCGACATGCTGCGACAGATGGCGAGGCGCTTTCAGCAGTTCCCCGACGAAGCGGTGCAGCCGCCCGATCTCGCCATTATGCGGGTTGAGCCCGGCTTCGGCGAGCCGTTCGACCGGCACCTCGTCGCCCCAGCTTCCCCAGCTCGTATCGGCGAGCCGCGCGGTGACGTCCTCGCTGAGACCCAATGCCTTGCCGACCTCGCGGATCGTGCTGCGCGGGCGATAATGGATGACAGTCGCGGCGATCGCGGCACGATCCTGACCATAGCGCTGATAAATATGCTGAATGACTTCCTCGCGCCGCTCATGCTCGAAATCGACGTCGATGTCGGGCGGCTCGTCGCGTTCGGCCGAGACGAAGCGCGAGAAGAGCAGATCGTGCTTCATCGGGTCGACCGAGGTCACGCCGAGCAGGAAGCAGACGATTGAATTGGCCGCCGAGCCGCGCCCCTGGCACAAGATCGGCGGCTCTTGCGCGCGCGCGTAGCGGACGAGGTCGTAGACGGTCAGGAAATAATAGACGTAGCGCCGCTTCTTGATCAGCCGCAGCTCGTCGGCGAGCAGCTTGCGGACCCTGGGCGGCAGGGGCGTCCTGTAACGCGCTTCCGCTGCGGTCTTCACCAGATGGTGGAGATAGGGAAAGGGCTTCCAGCCCGGCGGCACGGGTTCGTGCGGATATTCGTAGCGCAGGTCGGCAAGGTCGAAGCGGATGCGGGCGAGCAATTTCGCGCTTTCCCCAACAGCCTTGGGATAATCGCCGAACAGACGTTTCATTTCAGCGGGCGCTTTCAGATGGCGTTCGCCATTGGCGCGAAGCAGCCGGCCTGCCTTGCAGACCGTCACGCCCTCGCGGATACAGGTGACGATGTCGTGCAGCGGACGCTGCGCGGCGGTCGCATAGAGCGCATCGTTGGTGGCGAGCAGCGGCACGCCGGTGGCGGCCGTCACTTGTCGGAGGGCGGCCAGCCGCCGGGCATCGGCTCCCGACCGCGGCATCGTCGCCGCCAGCCACACCGACTTCGGTCTCGCCCGCTTGAGCGTGCGGAGCAGCGTTTCATTGCCCTCCATCGCGATCAGCAGCAGGTCGTCGCAATGCTCCAGCAGGTCTTCGAGATGGAGGATGCAGTCGCCTTTCTCCGCGCGCAGGTTCCCGGTCGACAGCAGGCGCGTCAGCCGCCCCCAGCCATGGCGGCTGACCGGATAGGCGACGATGTCGGGGGTGCCGTCGGCGAAGACGAGCCTTGCGCCGACGACCAGCCGGAAGTGCGCGACGCTTTCGGGCTCCTTGACCTGCAGATCTTTCAGAAAGGCCCACGCCCGCACCACCCCCGCGACGCTGTTGCGGTCGGCGATGCCGATGCCGCTCATGCCGAGCGCGATCGCTTCGGCCACCATGTCGGCGGGGTGCGAGGCGCCGCGCAGGAAGCTGTAGTTGGTCGCGGCGACCAACTCGGCGAAGCCGGGTCCGGGCGGCGCTTCGGGGGCGGGCGCCTCGCTCATGCGAACACCCCGTGGATATACCAGCGCGGGTGACCCTTCTCCTCGTACAGCCCGTGGCGGAACAGCCAGAAACGGCGGCCCTGCGCATCCTCGACGCGGTAATAGTCGCGCGTCAGCCCGCCATTGTCGCGGCGGCGCCACCATTCGGCGGCGATGCGTTCGGGGCCTTCGTAGCGGCGCACCGCATGCGCCTGCCGCCGCCAGCGGAACTGGTGCGGCGGACCGTCGGGGACTTCGGCGACCACCTCGATCGGCTGCGGCGGGTCGAAGAGGTGGAAGGGACGCGCTGCAGCGGCTCGCCGGGCTCGGGTGCCTGCCAGGGTTCGGGCGGCGGCGCGTCGATCGCGGGCAGCGCGAGCTGCGCCTGTTCGGGGATATGCGTGTCGGCGGCGATCAGCCGCCGGACGCGCCCGCGCCCCAGCCGCGTCGTCATCCGGTCGACCAGCTCGTCCATCTTGGCGTCGCGCACCGCGCCGCCTTCGAGCTTGAGCTGCGTCGCGCCGAGCGCTTCGAGCCGCGGCACCGCGAGGCGGATCATGTCGAAGCCGAAACCGGGGTCGAGCGGATCGGCGAGTCCATCCATCCGCTCGGCGAAGAGGCGCATCACGAGCGCGGTGTCGCGCGTCGGATGGCCGGTCTCGATCGCGATGCTCCGCGCCAGCCCGTCGCTGCGAAAGAAGGTCGCGCGGAAATGGCGCCCGCCCTTGCCGCGCTCGCCCAGCTCGACCATCGCCTCGCCCACCAGTTCGGCCAGCACCTTGGTCGCATGCGCCGTGCTGCCGAGCGGCTCGGCGAAGCGGCGTTCGGCCGTGACGGGCGGCGGCGCGATACGCGGGTCGAGCGGACTCGGCGCATCGCCGAGGATGCGGCGCAGCGCGTTCGCGGCGTCGGCGCCGAAGCGCGCGGCGATATTCGCCATCGGGCGGCTCGCGAGATCGCCGATCGTCTTGAGTCCGGCGCGGACCAGCGCGGTCGTCGCCTCGGGATCGAGTTCGAGCGCCGCGACGGGCAGGCGGCGGACCGCCTGCGCCTCGTCGGGGGCGGGGCGCGTCTGGTAGCGCGCGAGCGCGCGCGCCGCGTCGGCGGTCGGGCCGAGGGCGGGACGGACGGTCATGCCGAGACGGGCGAGGCGGGCCTCCAGATCGTCGATCAGCGCCGCCTCGCCGCCCAGTAGATGCCCGGCTCCGGCGATGTCGAGGATCAGCCCGTCGGGCGCGTCGATCGCCACCAGCGGCGTGTAGCGGTTGCAACCGAGCGCGAGCCGGTCGAGCCAGGCGGCGTCGGCGACCGGGTCGTGCTGGACGACGAGCAGCCCGGGCACCCGCGCGCGCGCGTCGGCGAGCGGCATGCCGGGGGCGAGCCCGACCGCCCGCGCCGCGCGGTCGACGCTCGCGAGGCGGAGCGCGCCGCGTTGCTTTTCGGCGAAGACGAGCGGGGCGTCAGGCGGCCGCGGCGCCGTGCGGCAGAGCCGCTCGGCGGGCAGCCACGGGAAGAACAGCGCCAGATAGCGCCGGGTCCCCGAAGGCGTTTTCGTCATGGTGCCATTCCAGTTGCCAGCGCCCGCCCGCGGCGCCCCCACGCCAGCGCAGCAGTTCGAGGTCGAAAGCGGGCGCCCCCGGCGCATTGGCTTCGAGCGCGCGCGACGGCGCGGCGGCGACGCTCCAGCGCGTTTCGGCGACGCTCGGGCTCGGCGCCGCGGCGAGACGCAGCATCAGCAGCGTCGTGCCGGCATCGCGCGCACCGAGCGCGAGCCGCCGCCCGGCGGTGAGGTCGAGCGCGGGCCATCGGCCCCAGCTTTCGACGATCACCGCCGCCGATCCCGCGCAGCGGATCGCGTCATTGGCGCAGGCGAGCAGCAGTTTCGGATCGGGCGCCTCGATCAGCAGCAGCCGGTCGGGGTCGCCGCCGAGTTCGGCGATGCCGGGGGCGTAGATATGCCCGCCGCGCCGCGCGGCGTCGGCGGTGCGCAGCCAGACGAGCGGTGCCGGTCCCGGCGTGCGCAGCGCGAGCAGCGCGGCAAAGGCGGCGGCGCTGGTCGCGTCGAGCGCGTCGGCAGCGAAAAATTCATGCACGCGGCCCGTCGCGAGCCCGCCACGGAGCGCGGCATCGAACCCCGCATGGCCGCTCGCCAGCCACCCCGCGGCCGTGCCACGCGGTGCGGCCTCGCCGGTGATCCGGGCGAGACGCCGGCGCAGGCCGGCGATATGAGGGTGCGACTCGTGGGGCATGATGTTCCTGATTTGTTCTATTAGTGCCTTCCGTCCTGCGCTTGTCAAGACGAGTCAGGGATGGGATTCCTTGGCCTGATCTCCCTCACCCTTCCCACCGGCTTCGCCGACGGGCCCCTTCCCTCTCCCGGCGGGAGAGGGAGGGAGGCGCGAAGCGCCGGAAGGGTGAGGGTGAAAGGCCTTTGTTTGGTCCCAATCTATCCCGGCACGAACAACCCCCGGCTCTCGCGCACCTCGGCGTCGAGCCAGTCGATGAAGGCGCGGATGCGGGGTTGCGGCGCGACGTCGCGGTGGAGCGCCAGCCAGAAGGCGCGCGCGATGACCTGCTCGGGCCGCACCCGCACCAGCGCCGCGTCGCCCGCCGCGAGGAAGCAGGGGAGCACGCCGATCCCGGCGCCGCCCGCGATCATCCGCCTTTGCGCGAGGATGCTCGACGATCGTACCCCGGCGCGCAGCCCCGGCTCGATCTCGCCCAGATAATCGAGTTCGGGCGCGTAGAGAATGTCGGGGACATAGCCGATCACCGGCACCCCGGCCCGCGACAGCGGCATCGCGGCGACCGCTTCCTGCCAGTCGGTCCGATTCGCGGGCGCATAAAGGCCGAGGCTGTAGTCGGATAATTTGCGCGTGATCAGCGGGCCCTTGCGCGGCCGCGCGAGCAGCACCGCCATATCGGCCTCGCGCCGCGACGGATTCAAAAATCCCGACGAAGCGACGAGGTCGATCTCGAGCTCGGGATGCGCGGCGACGAAGCCCGCGAGGCGCGGCGCGATGAAGCTGCCCCCGAATCCCTCGGACACACTGACGCGGAGTTGCCCCGACAAGGCCGCGCCGCCGTCGCCGGCCGAGCGGATGCGCGCCGCTGCCGCCGCCATCGCCTCGGCATGCGGGACGAGCGCGCGGCCCGCCGCCGTGAGCAGGAAACCGCCCGGCGCGCGTTCGAACAAGGTCTGTTGCAACGCCGTCTCGAGCGCGCTCACCTGCTCGGCTCACCGTCGTCGCATCGACCTGCAGCGCCGCGCCGGCGCGCGCGAGCGTGCCCTGCTGCGCGACGGTCAGGAAATATTGCAGCTTATCCCAGTCCATTTGCCTGCAAATATGCAGCATCGCCCTGCAAGTCTATCCCTTGCAATCGGGGCGGATTGGTTTGAGAGACCGCTGCGAATAAAGTCCTCCGCTTCCCCGAGCGAAGACGAGGGGCTCGTTCGAGCGAAGCGAGAACCAGCAAAGTTGCTGCCTCGACTGCGCTCGGCATGGCCCCTCGTCTTCGCTCGGGGAAGCGGGAATAGGGAAAGGAGTCCTTTCATGCGACAGATCGACCATCTTATCGTCGGCGGCGCCGGCGGTGGCGGCCGCACCGGCCCGGTGTTCGACCCCAACAACGGCGGCGTGCAGGCCGAGGTCGCACTCGGCGACGCCGTGCTCCTCGAAAAGGCGGTCGCGGCGGCGAAGGCGGCGCAGCCCGCCTGGGCCGCGACCAACCCGCAGCGCCGCGCGCGCGTGATGTTCGAATTCAAGCGCCTCGTCGAGGCGAATATGGACGAACTCGCGCATCTGCTCTCATCCGAGCATGGCAAGGTGATCGCCGATTCGAAGGGTGACATCCAGCGCGGGCTGGAGGTCATCGAATTCTGCTGCGGCATCCCGCATGTGCTGAAGGGCGAATATACGCAAGGCGCGGGGCCGGGCATCGACGTCTATTCGATGCGTCAGCCGATCGGCATCGGCGCCGGCATCACGCCGTTCAACTTTCCCGCGATGATTCCGCTGTGGATGTCGGGGGTAGCGATCGCCACCGGCAACGCCTTCCTCATCAAGCCGAGCGAGCGCGACCCCAGCGTGCCGGTGCGCCTCGCCGAACTCTTCCTCGAAGCCGGCTTGCCCGCGGGCATCTGCCAGGTCGTTCACGGTGACAAGGAAATGGTCGACGCGATCCTCGACCATCCCGACATCGGCGCGGTCAGCTTCGTCGGCTCGTCGGACATCGCGCATTATGTCTACAACCGCGGCGTCGCCAACGGAAAGCGCGTGCAGGCGATGGGCGGCGCGAAGAATCACGGCATCGTCATGCCCGACGCCGATCTCGACCAGGTGGTGAACGACCTCGCCGGCGCCGCCTTCGGCTCGGCGGGCGAACGCTGCATGGCGCTGCCCGTGGTGGTGCCGGTGGGTGACGATACCGCGAACCGCCTGCGCGAAAAGCTGATCCCCGCGATCGCGGCGCTGCGCGTCGGCGTGTCGACCGATGCCGAGGCGCATTACGGCCCGGTGGTGACGCAGGCGCACAAGGAAAAGGTCGAGGGCTGGATCGCGAAATGCGCCGACGAGGGTGCCGAACTGGTGATCGACGGCCGCGGCTTCACGCTTCAGGGGCATGAGAAAGGCTTCTTCATCGGCCCGACCCTGTTCGACCATGTCACCACCGACATGGAAAGCTACAGGGAAGAGATTTTCGGACCCGTCCTGCAGATCGTCCGCGCCCCCGATTTCGAGACCGCGCTGTCGCTGCCGTCGAAGCACCAGTACGGCAACGGCGTCGCGATCTTCACGCGCAACGGCCATGCCGCGCGCGAATTCGCGGCGCGGGTCAATGTCGGCATGGTCGGCATCAACGTGCCGATCCCGGTGCCGGTCGCCTATCACAGCTTCGGCGGCTGGAAGCGGTCGGCGTTCGGCGACACCAACCAGCACGGCATGGAAGGCGTGAAATTCTGGACCAAGGTCAAGACCGTCACCGCGCGCTGGCCCGACGGATCGCCTGACGGCGGCAACGCCTTCGTCATCCCGACGATGGGCTGATCGGGCAACCCGTGCATGGGGTCGAACATTTCTCCTCGCAAAGGAGAAAGACCATGATGCGATGGACGATGCCCGCGGCGCTGCTGCTGCTCGCCGGGTGCGGCAATGCTGAGGACAAGGCGCCCGCGCCCGAGGAAAAGGCCAGCGTGGCGCCGCCGCCCAAAGCCGCGCCCCCTGCTGCGGTCGGGGCTGACAACGACGACAAGACGATCCCCGCCGCGATCCGGGGCCGCTGGGCGCTCGATGCCGCCGACTGCGCCAAAAAGCCGGGCACCGACCTCACCGCGCTGGTGATCGACGCCGCTGATCTGCGCTTCCACGAATCGCACGGGGAACTGGCGCGGGTGCGCGAACGCGACGCGGCCCGCATTGTCGCCGACTATAAATTCAGTGGCGAGGGCATGGAATGGGACCAGTCGATGGTGCTGACCGTAGAGGATGGCGGCAAGGCGCTCGTCCGCCGCGACCAGGGCGAGGGTGCCGCGCCCGGCGCGATGCGCTATACGCGCTGCAGTTGACGCGATGAAAGGGAGACGAAAGATGGACATTCGCATGATCGCAATCGCCGCCGCGCTGCCGCTTGCCGCCTGTTCGGGCGACAAGGAGCCCGTCGAATCGCTCCCGCCGCCGCCCGCCGAAACGACGTGCAGCGCCGATGCCGCGCAGGGCTTCGTCGGCCAGACCGTGACGCCCGATGTCGGCGCCGCGATCCTGAAGGCGACCGGCGCCCGCACGCTGCGCTGGGGGCCGCCGCGCTCGGCGATGACGATGGATTACCGGCAGGACCGGGTGAATGTCATGTACGACGACGCCTACAAGATCGAACGGGTCAGCTGTGGCTGATGCCGGTGCGGCGGTGAAAGGGCGCCGCAACCATGCGTCGGCATCCCCCTTCGAACCCGTCTACGGCTACAGCCGCGCGGTGCGCGTCGGCAATCGCATCGACGTCGCGGGCTGCGCCCCGATCGAGCCCGACGGATCGTCGACGGTCGGTGACGCCGGGAAACAGGCCACGCGCTGCCTGGCTATCATCAGGGAATCGCTCGAAGCGCTCGGCGGTTCGCCCGCCGATGTCGTGCGCACGCGCATGTATATCACCGACCCCGCCGACGCCGACCTTGTCGGGCGCGCGCATGGCGCGATGTTCGGCGACATCCGTCCCGCCGCGACGATGCTCGTCATCCCCGCGCTGATCCGTCCCGAGTGGAAAGTCGAAATCGAGGCCGAAGCGGTTCTTGGGGCCGCGCAGTGAACCGCAGAGAAGAAATATGACCGACCAGTTCCAGCTTACCGACGACCAGCTCGCCATCCAGGACATGGCGCGCAAGTTCACCGCCGACCGCATCACGCCCTTCGCGGCCGAATGGGACGAGACGCATCATTATCCCGTCGATGTGTGGAAGGCGGCGGGCGAGCTCGGCTTCGGCGCCATTTACGTCGCCGAGGAATCGGGCGGCATCGGGCTCGGCCGAGCTCGAGGCGGCGCTGATCATGGAGGCGATGGCCTATGGCTGCCCCGCGACCAGCGCCTATGTCTCGATCCACAATATGGCGACCTGGATGATCGACCGTTTCGGCGGCGCCGAGATCAAGGCGCGCTTCCTGCCCCAGCTCGTGAGCATGGAGAAGATCGCGAGCTATTGCCTGACCGAGCCGGGCTCGGGATCGGACGCCGCGGCGCTCAAGACCACGGCGAGGAAGGATGGCGACCATTATGTGCTGAACGGCACCAAGCAGTTCATCTCGGGCGCCGGCTATAACGACATCTATGTCTGCATGGTGCGCACGAGCGAGGAAAAGTCGAAAGGCATCAGCTGCCTCATCATCGAAAAGGGTACGGCGGGTTTGAGCTTCGGCGCGCCGGAGAAAAAGCTCGGATGGAACGCCTCGCCCACCGCGCAAGTGATCTTCGAGGATTGCCGCGTTCCGATAGAAAATCTGGTCGGGGCCGAGGGCGACGGCTTCCGCTTCGCGATGGCGGGGCTCGACGGCGGCCAGCTCAACATCGGCGCCTGCTCGCTCGGCGGCGCGCAGCGCTGCCTCGACGAGGCGATCGCCTATACCAAGGACCGCCAGCAGTTCGGGCAGCCGATCGCCGATTTCCAGAACACGCAGTTCACGCTCGCCGACATGGCGACCGACCTCGAAGCGTCGCGCGCCTTGCTCTATCTCGCGGCGGCGAAGGTCACCGCGAACGCGCCCGACAAGTCGCGCTTCTCGGCGATGGCGAAACGGCTCGCGACCGACAATGGCAGCAGGATCGTCAACGACGCGCTTCAGCTGTTCGGCGGCTACGGCTATTTGCGCGACTATCCGATCGAGCGTTTCTGGCGCGATCTGCGCGTCCATTCGATCCTCGAAGGCACCAACCAGGTGATGCGGATGATCGTCGGAAGGGATTTGTTGCGGCAGTAAGATGTTCCCCTCTCCCGTCGGGAGAGGGTTGCGAAGACTTGTCGGCTTGCCGACTAGTCGTAGCTGGGTGAGGGGTGGCTCGCTCTCGACAGGGCGAAACCCCTCATCCAACTCCGCCTAACCGGCAAGCCGGTAAGGCTCCATATCCTTCTCCCGGTGGGAGAAGGTTTGAGAGGGTTTATGACCGAAGACGTCCTCGTTACGACCACAGGCTCAATCGGCCGCCTGTCGCTCAACCGCCCCAAGGCGATCCACGCGCTCAACCTCGACATGGTTCACGCCATGGCCGACGCGCTCCTCGCGTGGCGCGATGACGACGCGGTGCAGGCGGTGCTGATCGACCATAGCGAGGGCCGCGGCTTCTGCGCCGCATGGGCGACATCGCTTTCCTCCGCAATTCGGCGCTGACCGATGAGGGGGTGTCGGGCCGCCGCTTCTTCCACGACGAATATCGGCTCAACCATCTGCTCTTCACCTATGCGAAGCCGGTGGTCGCCTTCATGGACGGCATCACCATGGGCGGCGGGGTGGGCATTTCGCTGCCTACCAAATATCGCATCGCGACCGAAAATAGCCGTCTCGCCATGCCCGAAACGGGCATCGGCCTGTTCCCCGACGTCGGCGGCGGCTGGTATCTCTCGCGGCTCGAAGGGCGCGTCGGGCAATATCTCGCACTCACCGGCGCGCGGCTCGACGGCGCCGAATGCCTCGCGCTCGGCCTTGCCACCCATTATCTGCCGTCGGGCAGGCTCGCCGAGGCCAAGGCGCGCATCGCCGAGCATCCGGATCGCATCGGCGGCATCCTCGGCGAGCTGTCGGCGACCCCGCCCGAGGCGAAGATTCTGGCGCATATCGCCGACATCAACCGGCTCTTCGCCTCCGACCGGCTCGAGGATATCTTCGCGGCGCTCGAAGCCGATCCGGGCGAATGGGCGGCGAAGGAGCTCGCCGCGCTGCGCACCAAATCGCCGCAGACGTGCAAGGTCGCGCTGCGCCAGCTCGCCGATAGCTTGGGCCTCCCAGATTTCGCCGCGAACATGGCGATGGAATATCGCATCGGCAGCCGCGTGCTGACGCGCCCCGACTTCGCCGAGGGCGTGCGCGCGGTGATCGTCGAAAAGGACAATGCGCCGCAATGGAATCCGGCGACGGCGGAGGGGGTAGGCGACGACCTGATCGCCTCGATCTTCGCGCCGCTGCCGGCCGAAGAAGAATGGAAACCGCTCACCTGATCGTCGCCCCCGCGCAGGCGGGGGCCGCTCGAATTTGACGCCAACGGCCCCGCCTTCGCGGGGGCGACGGAGAACAAGATGACATACGAAACCATCCTCGTCGAACAGCAGGGCGCCGTCACGCTCGTCACGCTCAACCGCCCGCAGGCATTGAACGCGCTCAACTCGTCGGTGCTCGACGATCTGATCGCGTCCTTCGCCGCCTTCGAAGCCGACGCCAGCCAGCGTTGCGCCGTCCTCACCGGGTCGGGCGACAAGGCCTTCGCCGCGGGCGCCGACATCAAGGAAATGGCCGACAAGCCCGCCGCCGATTTCTACCTTCAGGATTTCTTCTCGAAATGGACGAGCGACTTCGTGAAGAAGGTGCGCAAGCCGTGGATCGCCGCGGTGAACGGCTTCGCGCTCGGCGGCGGCTGCGAGCTCGCGATGATGGCCGACTTCATCATCGCGTCGGACAAGGCGAAATTCGGCCAGCCCGAAATCAAGCTCGGCGTCGCGCCGGGCATGGGCGGGTCGCAGCGGCTGACGCGCGCGGTCGGCAAGGCGAAGGCGATGGAAATGTGCCTCACCGGCCGGATGATGGACGCCGCCGAGGCCGAACGTTCGGGCCTCGTCGCGCGCGTCGTTCCGCATGAAAGCCTCGTCGAGGAAGCGGTGAAGACCGCGGCTCTGATCGCCTCGATGCCGCCGATGGCGGCGATGGTGAACAAGGACATGGTCAACGCCGCCTTCGAAACCACCCTCGACCAGGGGCTGATCTACGAACGCCGCCTGTTCCAGATCCTCGCCGCGACCGAGGACAAGGCCGAAGGCATGGCCGCCTTCATCGAGAAGCGCGAAGGCGTGTGGAAGGGGCGGTGAGCCCAAATCCCCCTCCCGCTTGCGGGAGGGGTCAGGGGAGGGCCTGTTTCCTCCCGATCAGTGCAACATTCGGGACAGGCCCTCCCCGGCCCCTCCCGCAAGCGGGAGGGGAGAAAATGAAAATCGCATTCATCGGACTCGGGAATATGGGCGGCGGAATGGCCGCGAATCTCGCGAAGGCGGGGCATGAGATGCGCGCCTTCGACCTCAGCGAAGAAGCCCTCGCGCGCGCCGTCGAAGCCGGCTGCCGCCGCGCCGCATCGGCCGCCGAAGCGGTGACCGGCGCCGAGGCGGTGGTGACGATGCTTCCGGCGGGCAAGCATGTCGCGGGCGTCTATACAGGCGACGTCTTCCCGAACGCCGCGCCGGATACGCTGCTGCTCGACTGCTCGACGATCGACGTCGCGACCGCGCGCGCGAACATCGAAGCCGCGACCGCCAGGGGCCTCGCCGCGGTCGATGCGCCGGTGTCGGGCGGCATCGCGGCGGCGAACGCCGGGACGCTGACCTTCATGGTCGGCGGCACCGGCGACGCCTTCGTCCGCGCCGAGCCGATCCTCGCCGCGATGGGCAAGGCGGTCATTCATGCCGGCGGCGCGGGCGCGGGGCAGGGGGCGAAGATCTGCAACAACATGCTGCTCGGCGCCTCGATGATCGCGACCTGCGAAACGCTCGCGCTCGCGCAGAAGCTCGGGCTCGATCCGCAGACCTTCTTCGACATCGCGAGCGTCTCGTCGGGGCAATGCTGGTCGCTGACCAGCTATGCGCCGCTCCCCGGCGTCGGCCCGGTGACCCCCGCCGACAACGGCTATGCGGGCGGCTTCGCCGCTGCGCTGATGCTCAAGGACCTGCGCCTCGCGATGGAGGCGGCGGCGAGCGTCGGCGCCGACGTCCCGATGGGATCGAAGGCGCGCGAACTGTATGAGGCGTTCGTCGCGGCGGACAAGGACGGCCGCGACTTTTCGGCGATCATCCAGACGCTGCAGGGCTGACCCACCTATCTTCGTTCGTGCTGAGCTTGTCGAAGCACCGTTCTTTCTTTCCGGCGCCCGAAAGAAAGGACAGCCCTTCGACAAGCTCGGGGCGAACGGGTTTTGATTGCCTAGTAAAAATCCGCCGTCTCGCCGCCGTCCTTGCGTTCGGTCCGGTGCACCTGCGTTGGCGCCTTGCGGTCGCCCGCGCGGACTTCCAGCCGCCCATCCACACGCCGCAGCTCGACCGGCGCGATGATGCGCGCGCGCGCGATGCCCTCCGCGGTCGCCTGCGGCGCTGGTGCGGCGACGGGCGCGCTGCCGGCGAGCATCAGGGCGGCAAGGGCGGACATGGCGTTCATGTTCTGCCCTGACGGCAGCTCTTGCCAGTGCTTTAACCCTGAATCGCAAGTCTTCGCTCATGCCTGCGGCGCGCTTGGGGCAAAAGAAAGGCCGCCTGTTCCGCAGTGGAACAGACGGCCCGGCGTTTCATAAACCGCCGCGCTCCCGCGAAGGCGGGAGCCCATCTTCTGCCGGTGCCAGTTTGAACCGGCCGGAGATGGATCCCCGCCTGCCCCAAAGGGGCAGTTTATCCTGAGCGCCGCCGCAGGCGGCGGCGTCGAAGGGCGGGGACACGGGCATTTCGTGGAGCGGCTCAGAACCCGCTCTTGGCCTCGGCCTTTTCCTTCAGCAGCGGCGCGACCGCGAAGCCGTGCTTCTCCAGCGCCGCGACGATCTTGTCGGTGCCTTCCAGCCCCGCCCAGAACATCGGGCCGCCGCGATAGACCGGCCAGCCATAGCCATAGATCCACACGACATCGATGTCCGACGCGCGCTGCGCCTTGCCCTCGGCAAGGATCAGCGCGCCCTCGTTGACCATCGGATACAGCGTGCGCTCGATGATTTCCTGATCGCTGATCTCGCGCTTCGCCTTGTTCGACTGCTGGCGGAAATCCTCGATGATCGCGGCGGTTTCGGCGCTGGGCGACGGATTGCGCTTCTCGTCATAGTCGTAGAAGCCCTTGCCGGTCTTCTGGCCCCAGCGGCCCGCCGCGGCGAGCGCGTCGCGGATGCTTTCGATGCGCGTCGGGTCGCGGTGCCAGCCGATGTCGACCCCGGCGAGGTCGCTCATCTGGAACGGCCCCATCGGCATGCCGAATTCGACATGGACCTTGTCGATCTGCTGCGGCGTCGCGCCTTCCATGAGGAGATTCATCGCCTCGACCTGGCGCGGCTTGAGCATCCGGTTGCCGATGAAGCCGTCGCAAACCCCCGCGACCACGGCGACCTTGCCGATCTTCTTGCCGATCGCCATCGCCGTGGCGAGAGCATCGGGCGCGGTCTTGTCGCCGCGCACGACCTCGAGCAATTTCATGACATTGGCGGGCGAGAAGAAGTGCATGCCCAGCACGTCGCCGGGGCGGCTGGTCGCGCTCGCGATCTCGTCGATGTCGAGATAGGAGGTGTTCGACGCCAGGATCGCGCCGGGCTTGGCGATGCTGTCGAGCTTCGCGAAGATGTCCTTCTTCACGTCCATATTCTCATAGACCGCCTCGATGATCAGGTCGCAGTCGGCCAGATCCTCGATGTTCAGCGTCGGCGTCAGCAGGCCCATCATCGCCTCGACCTGTTCGGGCTTGAAGCGGCCCTTGGCGGCGCTGGCGTCATAATTCTTGCGGATCACGCCCACACCGCGGTCGAGCGCCTCCTGCGCGGTCTCGACGATGGTGACGGGAATGCCCTTCTGCAGGAAGTTCATCGAAATGCCGCCGCCCATGGTGCCGGCACCGATCACGCCGACCTTCTTGACGTCGCGCAGCGCGGTATCCTTGGGCAGGCCGTCGATCTTCGCGGCCTGGCGCTCGGCGAAGAAGATGTGGCGCTGCGCCGCCGACTGGCTGCCGAACATCAGCTTGGTGAATTCCTGGCGCTCGAAGGCGAGCCCTTCCTCGAAGGGCAGCCGCGTCGCCGCCTCGACGCAGGCGAGGTTGGCATAGGGCGCCTCGAAACCGCGCCAGCGCTTGGCGTTGGCGGCCTTCAATTGCTCGATCACGCCGACGTCGCCGAACACCGCGCGCTCGCGCGTCGGGCGCGGGCCATCGGCGATCTTCTCGCGCGCAAAGGCGATCGCGTCGGCGGCCAGGCTGTCCTCGCCCGCGAGCGCATCGACCAGCCCCATTTCCTTCGCCTTGGGCGCGGGGACCGGCTCGCCGAGCGAGGTCATCGTCGCGGCGGCCTCGACCCCGACGACGCGCGGCAGGCGCTGGGTGCCGCCGGCGCCGGGCAGCAGGCCCAGCTTCACCTCGGGCACGCCGAGCTTCGCCGAGGGGACGGCGACGCGATAGTGGCAGACGAGCGCTGTCTCCAGCCCGCCGCCGAGCGCGGTGCCGTGGATCGCGGCAATGACCGGCTTGGTCGCGGCTTCGATGCTGTTCAGAACCGCGTTGAAATCGGGGCCGCGCGGCGGCTTGCCGAATTCGCTGATGTCGGCGCCCGCGATGAAGGTGCTCCCGTCGCAGCGCAGCACGATCGCCTCGACGCTGTCATCGGCGAGCGCGGCCGCGAAGTGATTGGCGAGCCCTTCGCGGACGTGCCAGCTCAGCGCGTTGACCGGCGGATTGTTGACGATGACGACGGCGACATTGCCGTCTTTTTCCAGCGTGACGCTGTTCGGGGTTTCTTCGGACATGATAGGCTCCTTAAATCTTCCCCCGTTCGCATCGAGCGAAGTCGAGATGCCCATCGTTGGCGCATGCCTTCTGGGTGTCTCGACTTCGCTCGACACGAACGGGAAGAGGGGTTCGCATTTTCAATCGTCGAGCGCGGCGTGGATCAAGGTCTTGACCTCGCGCCGCACGGGATAGGTGGAGGAGGGCATGAGCTGGGTCATGAAGACCATCGCGATCTCCTCGACCGGATCGACGAAGAAGCCGGTCGAGAACATGCCGCCCCAGTAGAAATCGCCCGCCGACCCGGGGGTCAGCGTCTGCGCCGGATGCTCGGTCACCGCGAAGCCGAGCCCGAAACCGACCCCGGCATTCTCGGCTTCCGAAAAGATGCCGACGCTATGCTGGACGAGGTCGCCGCCGCCGACGAGATGGTTCGCGGTCATCAGCGCGAGCGTCTTGCGGCTGATGATCCGCACGCCGCCCAGCATCCCGCCGCCGAGCAGCATCAGGCAGAAACGATGATAGTCGGCCAGCGTCGAGACGAGCCCGCCGCCGCCCGAATGGAAGCTGCGGTCCTTGGCCCAGCGGCTTTTGGCGCCGCTGTCGAACGGTTTCATCTTCGCTTGCGGGTCGAACATATAACAGTCGGTGAGGCGATGCTGCTGGTCGGCCGGAACCTTGAATCCGGTGTCGACCATGCCGAGGGGAGCGAAGATGCGCTCCTGCAGAACCTGTGCAAAGGGCTTGCCCTCGATGCGCTCGATGACCGCGCCGAGCACGTCGGTCGCCATCGAATAATTCCAGTGCGCGCCGGGGTCGAACTGCAGCGGGATCTTCGCCAGCCCCGCGATGAAGCTGTCCATCGTGTAATCGGCGTCGAAATCGTCGATCCGCGCCTTGCGATAGGCGGCGTCGACCGGCGTGCGCTCCTGAAAGCCATAGGTCAGGCCCGATGTGTGGCGCAGCAGGTCGACCATGCGGATCGGCTGCGCCGCATGGCCGCGTCAGGAAGGGCACGTTGCCGCCGCCCGCGACGAAGACGCCGGTATCACGGAACTCGGGGCAGAACTTCACCAGCGGATCGGACAGCGCGACCTTGCCCTCCTCGACGAGCATCATGAAGGCGATGCTGGTGACCGGCTTGGTCATGCTGGCGATGCGGAAGATCGCATCCTCCTTCAGCGCCTCGCCGGGCCGCCCCTCGCCGACGAGCGACAGATGCGCGATCTCGCCGCCGCGCGACACCAGAGTCGCGGCATGCGGCAGGCGGCCGGCATCGACATATTTGGCCTTGAGGAAGGCGGGGATGCGGCCCAGCCGCGCGGCGTCGAAACCCGAATTCTTCGAACCACTCACGAAATACGCACTCCTTCGAGGATGGCGGCGGCTTCGTTCAGCAGCGCCGGATCGATGGCGAGCCCGCTCGCGGCGGCATTGTCCCGCACCTGGCTCGCGCGGCTCGCGCCGATGATGACGCTCGTCATGCCGGGCTGGGCGAGCAGCCAGGCGACCGCGAGCTGCGCCATGCTGCACCCCGCCTGTTCGGCGAGCGGCCGCAGCTTCTGCACCGCCTCGAGCACCGGTTCGGCGAGATAGCGCCCCATGAAATGCGCGTCCTCGCCCGACGCGCGGCTGCCCTCGGGCAGCGGTGTGCCAGGCAGATATTTGCCGCTCAGCACCCCCATGGCGAGCGGCGACCAGACGATCTGGCCGATGCCGTTCGCGATGCTGATCGGGATCACCTTCGCTTCGGCCCGGCGATAGAGCAGGCTGTACTGCGGCTGGCTCGATACGAATTTGACGTTCGGCGGGCAGAGTGCCAGCGCCGCCTCGATATTCTCGGGCGCCCATTCGGAAAAGCCGATCGCGCGCGCCTTGCCGCTGCGCACCACCTCGCTCAGCGCCGCCATCGTTTCCTCGAGCGGCGTTTCGGGATCGTAACGATGGCATTGATACAGGTCGACATAGTCGGTCTGGAGCCGCGTCAGGCTGGCGTCGATCTGCTTGGCGATCTGCGCGGCGCTCAGCCCCCTGTCGCTGTCCGACATCGGAAAGAAGACCTTGGTCGCGAGGATATAGCTATCGCGCGCGCGGCTCTTCAGTGCCTCGCCCAGAAAGCTCTCGGCGGCGCCGCGGCCATAGACGTTCGCGGTGTCGATGAAATTGATCCCGGCGTCGAACGCGGCGTCCAGGCATTCGCGCCCCGCGCTGTCGTCGACCCCGACCCCGTAAGTGAGCCAGCTGCCGAGGCAGATTTCCGAAACCTCGATCCCGCTGTCGCCAAGCTGCCGATACTGCATGTCGTGTCTCCTCAGTGCGAGGTCTGCCCCAAGAGCTGGCGCGTCACCGGATGCGAACTGGTGAGCCCGCCATCGACCGCGATCGCCTGTCCGTTGACATAGCTGGCCTGGTCGCTGGCGAGAAACAGCGCGACATTCGCGAGTTCCTCGGGCTGCGCGGCGCGACGGAGGGGATTGAGCTGGCCCAGCTTGTGCGTCACCTCCTTGGCCTTGGCATAATCGAAGGTCGGCTTGGTCATGCCCGTTTCGGTGAGGCCCGGGCACACCGCGTTGACGCGCACGCCGCTCGTCGACAGCTGCTGCGCCGCGACCTTGGCGAGGTTGATGACGCCCGCCTTCGACGCCGAATAGGCGCCCGGACCCGCGCCCGAATTGATCCCCGCGACGCTTGCCGTAAGGACGATCGCGCCGCCGCGCCCCTGATCGACCATCGCCTTGCCGGCGTGCTTCACCATCAGCGCCGGGCCGATCAGGTTGACGCGCAGCGTCTCCGCCCAGGCGGCGGGGTCGAAGTCGAAAATGCCGCCCATGTCGCCGATGATCCCGGCGTTGGCGAAGGCGACGTCGAGGCCGCCGTAACTGTCCTTCGCGGTCGCCACGAGCTTTGCGACGTCGCCCTCGACGCCCGCGTCGATCTCCAGCGCCACCGCTTCGCCGCCCGCATCCTTCACCGCCTGCGCGGTATCGTGCACCGCCGCGGTCTTGTCGCCGAGCACCAGCTTCGCGCCCTCGGCGGCGAAGCGCAGCGCGCTCGCGCGGCCGATGCCGCTGCCCGCGCCCGTGATGATCGCGATCTTGCCGTCCAATGCGCCCATGATCCTATCCTCCGCTCGAAGTGTTGCCGCCATCGATGACGATCGTCTGGCCGGTGGTGAAGCCGCCGGCGCGGCTGGCGAGGAACACCGCGGCTCCCGCAATCTCCTCGGGCTCGCCGATCCGGCGCAGCGACGATCGCCGCGTCGAAACCTCCAGATTTTCCGGATTTTCCCACAAAGCCCGCGCGAAATCGGTCTTGATCAGACCCGGCGCGATGCAGTTCACGCGCACGCCCTGCGGTCCGAATTCGTCGGCCAGGTTGCGCGCCATCTGCATGTCGGCGGCCTTGGAAATCGCATAGGCGCCAAGGATCGACGATCCTTTCAGGCCGCCGATCGAGCTGATGATCGTGATCGACCCCTTGCCCGCCACCAGCATCGCGGACGCACACATATGAGCCAGCCAATGGTTCGACAGGATGTTGTTTTCCATGATCTTGCGGAACTGGTCGTCGCTGATCCCCGCCGACGGCCCGTAATAGGGGTTCGACGCGGCGTTGCAGACGAGCGCGGTCACCGGGCCGAAAGCGGCGGCCGTTTCGTCGACCAGATTCTGCAGATTTTCCTTCGACGAAATGTTCGCGGCGATGGCGACCGCGGTACCCGCGCCATATTTCGCATTGAGCTCGGCGGCGACCGCGTCGCACGCATCCTGCTTGCGGCTCGAAATCACGACCTTGGCGCCATGCCAGGCCATCGCTTCGGCGATCGCCTTGCCGATGCCGCGCGACGATCCGGTGATCAGCGCGACCTCGCCGGTCATGTCGAACAGGTTCATGCGCTCGGCCTTCTGCGCGAAATCCCACGCCTTTTGTGCCAGCGGCCGCACGCGCTCGGACATTTCCTTGGCATGGCTCGACGATGCGGTGCCGTCGATGACGCGCTTCTTGATCCCCTGCATGATCCCCGCGAGGCGGAAGAAATTATACGCGAAATACCAGTTCATGTCGGGCACGCCGTCGCGGCCCGTCGCCGCGCAATAGCGTTCGACCACCTCGTCGAGTTCGGGAATGCCGAGGCTGGCGCGGTCGAGGTCCATGACTCCCGATCGCCCGCCATTCTCGGTCACCCACGCCATCGCGACATAGGTGAAATCGGCGAGCGGATCGCCGAGCGTCGACAGCTCCCAGTCGAGCACCGCGAGCACTTGCGCGCGGTCCTTCGCGAAGATCATATTGTCGATGCGGTAATCGCCATGGACGACGCTGGTGAGCGTCTGCTCGGGCAAGGTCGCGGGCAGCCAGGCGATCAGCCGCTCCATCTCGTCCATCGTCTCGGTTTCGGACAGGCGGTACTGCTTGGTCCAGCGGTCGACCTGGCGGCCGAAATAATTGCCGGGCTTGCCATAGTCGCTGAGGCCCGCCGCCTCGACATCGACATTGTGCAGCGCCGCCAGCGTGTCGATCATCGCGAAATAGGTCGCGCGGCGGTTCCCGGGGGTCGAGCCCGGCATCGACCCGTCCCAGATCGTCTGCCCGTCGACCATGGCCATGACATAGAACCAGCTGCCGAGGACATTGTCGTCGGTGCACAGGCCATATTGGCGCGCGACGGGAAAGCCGGTCTTATGGAGCCCCGCCTGCACCTTATACTCGCGATCGACCGCATGCGCCGAGGGGAGCAGCGGGCCGAAGGGCTTGCGCCGCAGCACATAATTGCCCGACGGCGCGCTGATCTTGTAGGTCGGGTTCGACTGGCCGCCGGCGAACTTGCTCTGCGTCAGCGGACCCTGAAAGCCCTCGACATTGGCCTCCATCCACGCGGTGAGCTTCGCCTCGTCGAGCCGATCGGCGCCTTCGGGCGCGACCGTGCCCGAAAACAGCTTCTGCGCGTCCATAGCAGCGGTCATACGAACCTCTTTTCCCGTTCGGGCTGAGCTTGTCGAAGCCCCGTCCTTCCTTCTTTCGACCCTGGAAAGAAAGAACGGCCCTTCGACAAGCTCAGGGCGAACGGGGTTGGGATGACGATCACTGGTCGAACACGATCACCGACCGTGCGGCGTCGCCCTTCTTCATCGCTTCGAATCCTTCGTTGACCTTTTCGAGCGGGATCGTCTCGGCCACGATGGAGTCGAGATCGAGCAGCCCGCGCAGGTAGAAATCGACGAGGCGCGGGATATCGACGGGGAAGCGGTTGCCGCCCATGATCGCGCCCTGCAATTTCTTGCCGCTGAGCAAATCCATCGCGCCGAGCCCGACCTTTTCGCTGAGCGGCATCATGCCCAGGATCGTCGCGGTGCCGCCGCGGCGCAGCGACGCGACCGCGAGGCTCGCCGAGGCGGGGCGCCCGACCGCCTCGATCGCATGGTCGACGCCGCCCTTCGAGATTTCGAGAATCTGCTTCGCGGCATCGTCGGCGAGCGCGTCGACGACGTCGGTCGCGCCCAGCTTCCTGGCGAGCTCGCGCTTTTCGGGAACCGGGTCGGCGGCAATGATCCGTCCGGCGCCCGCGATCTTCGCGGCGTTGATCGTCGCGAGCCCGACGCCGCCGCAACCGACGACCGCGACCGTCTCGCCCGGCGTCACCTTGCACGCGTTGAAGATCGTCCCCGCGCCCGTCGTCACCGCGCAGCCGATCACCGCCGCGCGGTCGAGCGGCATGTCGGGGTCGATCGCGACGCACGCATGTTCGTGGACCAGCATCGTCTCAGCAAAGGCGCTGAGGTTGAGCATCTGGCCCACCGGCGACCCGTCGGGCCGCGTGATGCGCGGCGGCTGCCCCGCCGGGCGCCGCGTGTCGCCGCCCATGCACAGCGACATGCGGCCCGAGACGCAAAATTCGCAATGCCCGCAAAAGGCCGACAGGCAGGTGACGACCGCGTCGCCGACCTTCACCGTGCGCACCTCGCTGCCGACCGCCTCGACGATCCCCGCCGCCTCATGGCCGGGGATCGCGGGCAGCGGGTGCGGATAGGTGCCCTCGATGAAATGCAGGTCCGAATGGCACAGACCGCAGGCGGCGGTGCGGATGCGCACCTCGTGCGGGCCGCAATCGGCGATCTGGACGGTCTCGATCGACAGCGGCTGGCCGGCTTCGATCAGGATGGCGGCTTTGGTCATGGACTGTCCTTTCAGGCCGTTCGCCCTGAGCCTGTCGAAGGGCCGTTCTTTCTTCGGGACAAGGAAGGACGGTGCTTCGACAAGCTCGGCACGAACGGGTTATGTCTTAGCGCGAAACCCCGATGTCGCCCGACGAAAAGCCGGGATCGCTCGCTTCGCTATGCTTGGCGAATTCGATGCGCGCGACCGCGCGTTCGTGCACCTCGTCGGGCCCGTCGGCAAGCCGCAGCGTCCGTTGGTGCGCATAGGCCCTGGCAAGGCCGAAGTCTTCCGACACCCCGCCGCCGCCGTGCGCCTGGATCGCATCGTCGATGATCTTCAGCGCCATGCCCGGCGCCTGTACCTTGATCATCGCGATTTCGGCCGCCGCCGCCTTGTTGCCGACCTTGTCCATCATGTCGGCGGCCTTCAGGCACAGCAGGCGCGTCATTTCGATGTCGATCCGCGCGCGCGCCAGGCGATGCTCCCAGATGCTGTATTCGGCGACCTTGCGGCCGAATGCGACGCGCGACTGCAGCCGCTTCGCCATCTTGCCGATCGCTTCCTCGGCGACGCCGATCGTGCGCATGCAGTGATGGATGCGGCCCGGCCCCAGACGGCCCTGCGCGATCTCGAAGCCGCGCCCCTCGCCGAGCAGCATCGCCTCCTCGGCATTGACGCGCACATCCTTCAACTCGATTTCCATATGGCCGTGCGGCGCATCGTCATAACCGAAGACGGGCAGGTGGCGCTTGATGTGGATGCCCGGCGCATCCATCGGCACCGCGAGCATCGACTGCTGCGCGTGGCGCTTGGCGCCGAAATCGGTCTTGCCCATCACGATCGCGACCTTGCAGCGCGGGTCGCCCGCGCCAGACGACCACCATTTGGTGCCGTTTATGACATAGTCGTCGCCATCGCGCTCGATCCGCGTCTCGATATTGGTCGCGTCGGACGAGGCGACCGCGGGTTCGGTCATCAGGAAGGCCGAGCGGATCTCGCCGTTCATCAGCGGGCCGAGATATGTCTCCTTCTGCGCGCGCGTGCCGTAGCGGTGCAACACCTCCATGTTGCCGGTGTCGGGCGCCGAGCAGTTGAACACTTCGCTGGCAAAGCCGACGCGGCCCATTTCCTCGGCGCACAAGGCATATTCGAGGTTTGTGAGGCCCGGCCCCTCGAATTCGAACGTCTCGTCGACATGATGGTGCGCGCCGCTGCGCGGCGGCATGAACAGGTTCCAGATGCCGGCTTCCTTCGCCTCGGCCTTCAGATCCTCGACGACCTGGATGACCTTCCAGCGGTCGCCCGCCTTGTCCTGCTCGTCATAGGTGGGGACGGCCGGGCGGACCTTGCGGTCGATGAAGTCGCGCACGCGGTCGCGCCAATAGACCTGCCGGTCGGTGAGGTCGAAATCCATCTTCGCATCCTTCCCTTTACGTTTACGTAAGCCCATGGACCGATTCGGCCCCGCTTGCCAAGCCCTGCGGCCCGAAAATTACGCCTTTCCGTCGCGCGCCGTATTTTTCCGTTACGGATGCGGTCGCGCCGCTTCCGCCGCCGCCGCCAGTGCCGCCACCCGCGCTTCATGGTCGGCGCGCGAAATCGGAAAGCGCGAAATGAACCAGATGCTCGCGACCGCGAACAGGACGAGTACGCCCAGGAAATAGGTCGCCAGATTGTCGAGGATCGACTGGGCGATCTGTCCGGGCTGCGCCTGGGCGGGGAAATTGGCCGCACCGATGATCTGGCCGGTCAGGAACAGGCCGATGCCGGTCGCGCATTTCTGGACGAAGAAATAGGCCGAGAAGAAAATGCCCTCGGACCGCTCGCCCGTCTCTTCCTGCGACGCTTCGACGATATCGGACGCCATCGACTGCGCGAGCATCATCGCCGCCACCGAAAAGGCGTTGGAGATGGTGACCAGCGTGAACAGCACCGGGATTAGGGCCGGATCGCCGTTGGCGGGGAAGAGGCCGGCGAAGCGCAGCAGATAGGGGGCGATGGCGAAGCCCAGCGCGAATATCCCCGCCGCCACCGCGCCGGTGCGCTTTTCCATCCGTTTCTGCAGCAGCCCGACGACCAGGAAGGCGCCGACGACCCCGACGAACAAGGTCGCCGAATAGGCGATGAACCCCGCCTGCGGCATCTGCCAGTAATAGGTGAGCAGATAGGCGGTGATCGAAAAGGTCAGCCCCTGGTTGACATAGGCAAAGACCGAACTGCCGAGCAGGACCAGAAAGGCCCTGTTCGACAGGATCGCCCGGATCTTGCGCAGGGTCGGACCGAGCGGCAGGTGCGTCGGCGGCGCGGCATCGGGGTGGGCGAGGCGCCGGTGCGTGGTCCACGCCGACACGCTGGTCGCGAGGATCATCAGCACCGCGCCGGTCCAGCCATAGAGCTGATAGCCGTCGAGGTTGAGCTGGCCGACGGGATATTCTGCGCTGGGGACGAGGAAGAAACCGAAGGCCAGCGTCAGCATGACCAGCCCGCCCGCCCAGCCGAAGACGAAGCGCCAGCGCGTCAGCGAGGTTCGCTCGTCATAATCGCTCGACAGTGCCGGCACGACCGACAGCGCGGGGATTTCGTAGCAGGACACCGCGGCGCGCATCAGAAAGGCGAACAGCAGCAGATAGCCATAGAGCCATTGCTGGCCGAGCGCCGAGCGGGTGCCAGAGCATGATCCAGGCAAAGGCCATCGGCAGGATCGAGCCGTACATCCACGGATGCCTCTTGCCCCAGCGGCTGTGTGTCTTGTCGCTCCAGTAACCGACCATCGGGTCGATGATCGCGTCCATGAACAGCGCCAGCAGCAGGACCAGGCCGACGATCCGCGCGTCGAGCCCCAGCACCTGGTTATAGAGCAGCATCAGCAGCGTGGCGAAGCCGTTGTCCTTCACGCCATAGGCGATCGACCCGAAGCCGTTGCCCAGCCTGATCCGCAGCGGCAGCTTTTCGGAGGGCGGAAGGGCGCTCGCCATGGCGGCGGTCACGCCGGTGCTCCCGCCTTCGCCGCCTCCTCCATCGCGACCAGCGCGTCGAACATCCCCGGCGCTTCGGGGTCCCAGGCGTGGCGCTCGCCGATCGTCAGTCCGCCGTCGACCAGCATGTGCGTGCCGGTCATGAACGACGATTCCTCGCTGGCGAGGTAGGCGACGGCGTTGGCGATATCCTCGGGCTGGCCGCCGCGCGCCACCGGCTGCGCCGCGGCGCTCATCTGCGCGATCACCGCATTCGCCTGCGCCTTCATGGCAGCGGGCACCTCGAGCGACGCGGTGAAGATATTGGTGTTGATGAAGCCCGGGCAGATCGCGTTCACGCGGATGCCATATCGGGCGAGGTCGGTCGCCGCGACCTTGGTCAGGTGCAGCACCCCGGCCTTGGCGACGGCATAGGCGGTCGGCGAATAGCCCGCGCCCAGCGCCGCGACGCTCGCGGTGTTGACGATGCTCGCGCCTCCCGAGCGGGTCGAGGGACGGCCCTTCATATGCGGCGCGGCGTAGCGGATTCCCATCGCGACCGATTTCAGGATCAGGTCCATCGACCGGTCCCAGCCCTCGGGCGTGATCTCGTCGATCGGGGCGCGGTCGCCGCCCGCGGCGGCGTTGTTGAAGACGATGTCGATCCCGCCCGCCTTTGCCGCGGCGGTGTTCATCAGCGCCTCGATGTCGGCGGGCACGGTCACGTCGCAGCGGACGAAGTCGATCGTGCCGTTCGACTGTTCGGCGAGCGCGCGGCCGCCCGCCTCGTCGATGTCGGCGGCAAAGACATGCGCGCCCTCGGCGGCGAGCTTCAGCACCGCCGCCTTGCCGATGCCCGATGCCGCGCCGGTGACCACGGCGACCTTGCCTGCGAATCGCATATTCTCTGCTCCCGTTTTATTTTGCGACCCAGCTTAGGCGCGCAGCTAGGCGCGTCAACGGCGAGCAAATGGACGCTACGGCGCCGTAGCGGCAGGTCGGCGCGGCCAAGTTGACGCTTGCGTAAAGCAGCCGAATCCCCCTAGTTTGCGCGCCGGAAGAGGAGCCCCGACGATGAGCGATCTTGACGCTTTCCGCGCCGACGTGCGCGCCTGGCTGGAAGCCAATTGCCCCCCCGAAATGCGCGAACCCGTCCGCGACGAGGGCGACGTCTGCTGGGGCGGGCGCAAATGGGTGTTCAAGAACGGCGCGCAGAAGGCGTGGCTCGAAGCCTGCGTGGCGAAGGGCTATACCGTGCCCGACTGGCCGAAGCCCTATGGCGGGGCGGGGCTGAGCCCCGAAGAGACCAAGATCCTCAGGCAGGAAATGAAGCGCATCAACGCGCGCTCGCCGCTCGACAGCTTCGGCATCTGGATGCTCGGCCCCGCGCTGCTGCAGTTCGGGACCGAAGAACAGAAGGTCCATTATCTGAACCAGATCGCCCGCGGCGAAATCCGCTGGTGCCAGGGCTATTCGGAGCCCGGCTCGGGCAGCGACCTCGTCAGCTTGCAGACCTTCGGCGAGGACAGGGGCGACCACTGGGTCGTCAACGGGTCGAAGATCTGGACCAGCTATGCCGACAAGGCCGACTGGATCTTCTGCCTCGTCCGCACCGACAAGGCGAACAAATATCAGGGCATCACCTTCATGCTCTTCGACATGGAGAGCAAGGGCGTCACCACCAAGCCGATCCTCCTCATCTCGGGCAACTCGCCCTTCTGCGAAACCTTCTTCGACGATGTCGAGGTGCCCAAGACGCAGTTCGTGGGACAGGTCAACCGCGGCTGGGACGTCGCCAAATATCTGCTCGGCCACGAGCGCGAGATGATCTCGGGGGGCGGCGCGGGCGGCGACATGGTCAGCATCGGCGGCGCCTTCGCCAAGACATTCGGCAAGAACGCCGCGGGCGAACTCGACGACCCCATCCTGCGCGCCGAAATGGCGGCCTTCGACGTCGACGTCTTCGCGTACCGCGCGATGGGCGAGCGCTTCATGGACATGTGGAAGACCGGCCGCGCGCATCCGGCCAGCTCGAACATGATGAAATATGTCGGCACCGAACTCAACAAGCGCCGCCACGAGCTTGTCATGGCGGGCGGCGGCAGCGAAGCGCTCGAATGGGACAGCGAAGAGAGCAAGGGCGGCGCCCGCGCACGCACCTGGCTGCGCACCAAGGCCAATTCGATCGAAGGCGGGACGAGCGAAGTCATGCTCAACGTCATCGCCAAGCGGATCCTGGATTTGCCGGGGGCGTGACATCAATCGCCCCTCCCCTTCAGGGGAGGGGCAGTGAGACTTGGTCCGGCGACAGCCGGGCCTTAGTCGAGCGGGGTGGGGGCCATCGGCCTTGCGCAACCTCGACAGCCCCCACCCCAACCCCTCCCCTGAAGGGGAGGGGCTTTCGGAGAGACAATATGCCGCTTTACCACAATGACGACCAGACGATGCTCAAAGACAGCGTCGCGCCCTTCGTCGCCGAACAGGCGCCGGTGTCGCATCTCCGCCAGCTTCGCGACAGCGCCGACGCCACCGGCTTCTCGCGCGAGCTCTGGGCCCAGTTCACCAAAATGGGCCTGCCCGGCATGCTCGTTCCCGAGGCGCACGGCGGGCTCGGCATGGGGCATATCGAGGCGGGCATCGTGCTCGAGGAAATCGGCCGCAACCTGACCCCGTCGCCTTTCCTGTCGACCGGCGTCGGCGCGGTCGCCGCGCTGGCGAAGGCGGGCGGCACGCAGGCCGAGCGCTGGCTCCCCGCGATTGCGGGCGGCGAGGCGATCATCGCGCTCGCGATCGACGAGGGCGCCAAGCACCGCCCCGACCGTATCGCGACCAGCGCGACGCGCGCCGGCAACGGCTTCCGTCTCGACGGCAAGAAAAGCTTCGTGCTCCACGGCCATGTCGCCGACATGAGCATCGTCGCGGCGAAGACCGACGGCGGCATCACCCTGTTCGCGGTGCCCAAGGACGCGAAGGGGCTGACCGCCGACCCGCGACGCCTCGTTGATTCCAGCCTCGCGAGTCATGTCACGCTCGACGGCGTCGAGGTCGATGCCGACGCGGTGATCGGCGAGGTCGACGCCGGCGGCGACATCCTCGACGCTTTGCTCGCGGCCACCCGCACCGGGGCCGCCGCCGAAATGGTCGGCGTCGGGCAGGGCGCGATGGACATGACCGTCACCTACCTCAAGGAACGCAAGCAGTTCGGCAAGCTGATCGGCGAGTTCCAGGGGCTCCAGCACCGCGCCGCACATCTCTACGGCGAGATGGAAGTCGCGCGCGCCACGGTGATGAAGGCGCAGCAATTGCTCGACGAGGGCAGCGAGGGCGCGAAGCTGATGGTCTCGGTCGCCAAGGCGAAGGCCGGCCGCGCCGCCAACCTCGCGGTGCGCGAAGGCGTGCAGATGCACGGCGGCATCGGCATGACCGACGAATATGACATCGGCCTCTACATGAAACGCGACCGCGCGCTCGCCGAATATATGGGCGACGTGCATTACCACATCGACCAGGTCGCGCGGATGAACGGATATTGATCTGGTTACGCCCTCCCCTTCAGGGGAGGGCAGCGAGACTTGCCAGCTTGCTGGCTTAGTCGCAGCGGGTGGGGGCCAGAAGCCTTGCACTACGCCGCGAGCCCCCACCCCAACCCCTCCCCTGAAGGGGAGGGGCTTTAAAGGAGCAGACTCATGAACCTCCAAAACATGTTCGGCCTCGACGGCCGCATCGCGCTCGTCACCGGCGGCTCGCGCGGGATCGGCAAGATGATCGTCGAGGGCTTTCTCGCCGCAGGCGCGGCGCGCGTCTATATCTCGGCGCGCAAGAGTGCGCAGGTCGAGGAAGCGGTCGCCGATTTCGAAACGCGCTATCCGGGCAAGGTCGTCGGCCTGCCCGTCGATCTCGCGACCGTCGAGGGCTGCCGCGCGCTCGCCAAGGAACTCGAAGCGCGCGAGGAACGGCTCGACATTCTCGTCAACAATGCCGGCGCCGCCTGGGGCGAGCCGTTCGAGGGCTTCCCCGAGGCGGGCTGGGACAAGGTGATGGACATCAACGTCAAATCGCCCTTCTTCCTGACCCAGGCGCTGCACGGCCTGCTCAAGGCTGCGGGGACGCCCGAGCGTCCGGCGAAGGTGATCAACATCGGCTCGATCGACGGGATGCGCCTCAATCCCTGGGAAACCTACAGCTATCATGCGTCGAAGGCGGCGATCCTCTACCTCACGAAGCGCCTCGCGGCGCGGCTGGTGACCGACAACATCATCGTCACCGCGATCGCGCCGGGCGCCTTCCAGTCGGACATGAACAAGGCCGCGCGCGACCATGGCGACGCGGTCGCGAAGAGCATTCCGGTGAAGCGCATCGGCGTGCCCGAGGATATGGCGGGCGCCGCGATCTTCCTCGCATCGAAGGCGGGCGACTATGTCGTCGGCGAGACGATCGCGGTCGATGGCGGGCTGGTGCACGGCGACCTGAAGACCAGCATCGACGCGTAACCCGGCGCTTCTTTTGTCGTCACCCCGGACTTGATCGGCGATTATTCCTTTCCGACAAGTAGGTGTTCCCCGGCGAAAGCCGGGGTCCAGATGGGGCAGCGCCATTCCTCGTGGACCCCGGCTTTCGCCGGGGAACAGGCTCTCTCCTTGTTCTGAGGGTATATACGCCGACCTGATCCGGGGTTCCGCTATGGACGTCGAAAAGCGGGATGCCGGATCAGGTCCGGCATGACGAGGAAGGGAAATTGACTCGCCGCGCGCCAAGGTGTATTACGCAACTAATGCACCAAGGAGAAGCCCCATGCGTTTCGCTTTCCTGATTCCTCCGGTCCTGCTCCTCGCCGCCTGCGGGCAGGAGGAGAAAAAGGACCAGACCGAAATCTCGATCAACGCCGGCGACGAACATGGCGGGGTCCGGATCACCACCAGCAAGGACGGCGGCGGCAAGGTCAAGATCGGCGGCGACGGCGCCGAGCATCGACATCAACGTCCCCGATTTCGTCGACCTCGACGTCACCGGCGATTTCGACATCGACGGGGTCGAACTTTACCCCGGCAGCCAGGTCACCAAGGTCGACGTCGACGCGACCGACAGGAACGGCGCCGACAAGGCGACGGTCAAGCTCGGCTTCACCTCGCCGGCGGCGCCCAAGAAGGTGGCCGACTGGATGGCGGCCGAATTCGCCAAAAAGAGCATCGAGATCACCCGCACCGGCGACACGCTGGCGGGCAAGGACAAGGATGGCGACGATTTCACCATCCGCTTCGGGCCCGACGGCGCCAACAGCAAGGGCGAGGTGCTGATCGTCAAGAGTTGAGAACTGCTCCCCGGCGAAAGCCGGGGCCCAGATGGTCAGCGCATCTCTCCCCAAATGGACCCCGGCTTTCGCCGGGGAACAGCCTTTACCCGCTGTTCCGCAGCGCCGTCGCGATCGCGTTGATCGTCAGCTGTATCCCTTCCGCGATGCGCGCATCGGTCTCGCCCGCGCGGTGGCGCTTCATCAGCTCGATCTGGAGCAGGTTGAGCGGTTCGATATAGGGCAGCCGCAGCCGGATCGACGCCTCGAGCGCCGGATTCCTGTCGAGCAGCCGCGTCTGGCCGGTGATCGTCAGCAACCCGTCATGCGCGCGGTTCCATCCGTCGCGGATCGCCGTGAAGATGGCATCATGCCCCTCGACATGGCCCGCCAGCTCGGCATAGCGCGCCGCGATCCCCATGTCGGACTTCGCGAGCACCATCTCCATATTGCCGAGCAAGGCGGCGAAAAACGGCCAGCTCTGCGCCATGTCGGCGAGCAACGCCTTGTCGGCAAAGGCCGCGAACGCCTCGCCCGTTCCGTACCATCCCGGCAGCATCGTGCGCGCCTGCGCCCAGCTGAACACCCAGGGGATGGCGCGCAGATCCTCGATCGCGGTCGACCTGGTGCGGCTCGACGGGCGCGACCCGATCTTCAGCGTCGCGATCTCGGCGATCGGCGTCATCGCGCGGAAGAAATCCTTGAAGCTCGGCGTCTCGTAAACCAGCCCGCGATAGGCGGCGAAGGCGCTGTCGGACAGCGCATCCATCGCCGCCGTGAAGCGCGCGGCGTCGGCCGCGCCCAGCGCCTCGGGCTCGAGGCTGGCGAGCAGGCTCGCCGACACCATCGCCTCCAGATTGTTCGCCGCGCTGTCGGGCGTGCCATATTTGGCGGCGATCACCTCGCCCTGTTCGGTGATGCGGATGCGGCCCTGCACCGTGCCCGCGGGCTGGGCGCGGATCGCGGCGAAGGCGCTGCCGCCGCCGCGCCCGACCGCGCCGCCGCGGCCATGAAAAAGCTGCATCCTCGGCCCCGCCGCCGCGAACACCGGGGTCAGCGCCTGCGACGCCTGGTGCAGCCCCCAGGTCGAGGTCAGATAGCCGCCGTCCTTGTTCGAATCGGAGTAGCCGATCATCACTTCCTGATGCCCGCGCGCCGCGACCTGCGGGCCGATTTCGGGCATCGCGAAATAGCGCGCCATGATCGCGGGCGCGTGCACGAGGTCGGCGATCGTCTCGAACAAGGGCACGACCATCAGGTTCGATTTGCCCGCCGCTTCGCCGCTCCGCCACAGCCCCGCCTCGCGCGCCAGCACATGGACCTCGAGCAGATCGGACAGCGTCTGCGCCATGCTGATGATCCACTGGCAGATCGCGTCCTCGCCCAGCCGCGCGCGGATGTCGGCGGCGGCGCGGACGATCGCGAGCTCGCCCGCCGTCTCCTCGCTCCATCGATGCCACGACGCCGCCAGCGGCCGGTCGCTCGCCAGTTCGCGCGTGAGCAGCGCGACGCGCGCCTCCTCGTCCAGCGCCGCATAATCCGCGCACACCCCCGCGACGCGCAGCACTTCCGCCAGCACGCGTTCGTGCACCGCGCTGTTCTGCCGCATGTCGAGCGTCGCGAGGTGGAAGCCGAAGACCTCCACGGCGCGGATCAGCCGCCCGAGCGCGCCGATCCCGACGAGCTGGCCCTCGCCGCCCGCCGCCAGTCCGTCGGCGAGCGTGACGAGGTCGCGGCGGAATTCGTCGGGGGCCGCATAGGCTTCGCCCGCCAGCGCCGACGGGCGCGGCGGCGCCTTGCCGGTGATCGCGGCATAGGTGGCGGTCAGCCGCGCATAGATGCCCGACAGCGCGCGGCGATAGGGTTCGTCGCGGCGGCTCGGCGCATTGTCGCCGCTGGCCTCGGCCAGCGCCTCGACGGCTTGCGGAACCGGCGCCAGCCCCGCCGATACCGACAGTTCGGCGCCCAGCGCGTGCACCGCGTCGGCATAATGGCCGAGCACCGCGGCGGCGTTGCGGCCGGTCGCCATGGTCAGCGTCTCGGCGGTGACGAAGGGATTGCCGTCGCGGTCGCCGCCGATCCAGCTGCCGACGCGCAGGAAACTCGCGGGGCGCCGCCCCAGCTCCTTCTCCCAGCGTGCATAAAGCTTGGGCACCACCGGCAGGAAGACGCCCTGCAAATAGGTCAGCGCATTGTCGATCTCGTCGGCGACGAAGAGTTTTTCGGTGCGCAGCGGGCGCGTCTGCCACAGCAGTACGATCTGCCGCCGGATCGCTTCCTCGACGATGTCGCCTTCCGCCGTCTCCTCGGCCCCCGCGTCGCGCAGCAGCATCAGCTCGGCGATACGGTTCTTGTGGTCGAGCATCGACTTGCGCCGCACCTCGGTCGGGTGCGCGGTCAGCACCGGCGCGACGAGCGCCGCGTCCATCAGCGCCGCGACCGCATCGCCGTCGATCCCGTCCTGCCGCAGCCGGTCCAGCGCCGCCGCGACCGTCGCCTCGGGCTCGGCCGCCACCCCCTGCCGGTCCTCGGCGAGGTTGGCGAGCATCGAAAACAGCATGAAACCGCGCACGAAGGCGATGGTGTCGTCGAGGCTGAGCGCATCGAGCCCCGGATCGATCGCCTCGGCCCCCGCGACCCCGCGGTGCCGGTCGACGCTCGCCGAGCGGATATATTCGGTCTGCCGGAACAGTTTCTCGCCGCCATAGGCGCGGATCACGTCGCCGAGAATCCGCCCCAGATAGCGGATGTCGGGATTCTGCGAGATCTGGATCGGCGGGCCCATGGACGGCGATGCTGCACCTGCGAAGGGGCAGGGTCAAGCGCGGCGGTGGGAGGCATAGCTATGCGTCCGGCCCGGCCCGACGACAGGAACGGCGGATGACGATTGCGGGGCGGCGGACATTTGAGGAATGAACCGGTTTCCCCTCCCGCAAGCGGGAGGGGCAGCGAGACTTACGAACTTGTTCGTTAGTCGCAGCGGGGTGGGCCGTGGCAACGTCGCTGCCCACCCCCGACCCCTCCCGCCTGCGGGAGGGGAGATCAACGTCCGCTACCGCCCGAAACGGCCGCCCGTGCCTGCTTCCAAACCAGGGACGCCGGTCCGGGCGCCCCGGAATCGGGATCAGCGCGTCTTCACCAGCATCAGCGTCCCCATGTCGATCCGCGGCCGCCCGTCGAACGCCACGCCGTTGTGCGTGTCGGTGATGAACATCAGCTTGCCCGACGCGTCGGTGATGCGCGCCGACACCGCATAGCGGTGCCGCGGGTCGAGCCGGCGCTCGTCGACGGTCAGCGAAAAGGCGAGCGGCACCTGCCGCCCGTCGGCGGTGAAGCTCTGCTGCGCGATCGTGCGCGACGGCGCATCGGCCAGGCTGACGTCGGCGATCTGCACCTCGACCTGCGCGGTCGGGGGCAGCGCCATGCGCTCGCGATAGGCGATGGCGCCGGTGACCGTGACGGGCTTTTCGCCCGGCATCATCGTGGCGCACGCGGCGAGCGACAGGCCGAGGGCGATCGGTGCGGCGAAACGGAGCATCCTCTTCTCCTGACCAAGCCGTGCGCCCCCGCGAAGGCGGGGGGCCCATCTCCGGTCAGCACAATGTGGAACCGGCGGGAGATGGATCCCCGTCTTCGCGGGGAAACACATTATAGCTGGCGCTGGCGGGGCTTCTACCCCTCCAGCTCGACGTCCCAGTACAGCCAGTCGATCCAGCTTTCGTGCAGATAACCCGGCGGAAAGGCGCGGCCATTGTCCTGCAGCTGCCACGACGTCGGGCGCCACGGCTGCTGGTGCAGCGGCATATGCGCCTGCTGCGGCGTGCGGCCCCCTTTTTGAGGTTGCACGGCGCGCAGGCAGTCGCGACATTCTCCCACGTCGTGCGCCCGCCGAGGCGCCGCGGCACGACATGGTCGAAGGTCAGGTCCTTGCCCGACCCGCAATATTGGCACGAAAAACGGTCGCGCAGGAACAGGTTGAAGCGCGTGAAGGCCGGATATTGCGACGGCTTCACATATTGCCGGAGCGCGATCACGCTGGGGATCGGCATCGTCCGCGTCGGCGAATGGATTTCGCGCTCGTAATTCTCGACGATGGTGACGCGGTCGAGGAATACCGCCTTGACCGCGGTCTGCCACGGCCACAGGCTCAGCGGGTAATAACTCAGCGGCGTATAGTCTGCATTGAGGACGAGGGCCGGACAGGAATCGGGATGCCGGGCAAGATCGGGATGAAACATGGCTTGGTAACGCTGCCCCCTGTGCTGCTCGGGATGACGCGCCACTGCCGTCCCGACGTGACAGGCGCATTACATGACGCATCAGAATCTGACGTCAAGGGGGCATCTGCCGCAACATGTGGGAAGATTTACGAACGAGTCCCACAGCATATGGATTCAAAACGCGCCCCATGCTGACCCGCTTCGCGCCCAGCCCGACCGGCGAGCTGCACCTCGGCCATGCCTATAGCGCGCTGCTCGCCTGTGACGCGGCGCGGCGCGCGGGCGGGCGCTTCCGGCTCCGCATCGACGATATCGACGGCGGCCGCTCGCGCGAGGCCTATGTCGTCGCTTCGCTGGCGGACCTCCGATGGCTCGGCATCGCTTGGGACGGCGACCCGGTGCGCCAGTCGCAGCGGTTGGGCAGCTATCAGGCGGCGCTCGACGATCTGCGCGCGCGCGGCCTGATCTACCCCTGTTTCTGCACCCGCGCCGATATCGCGGCGAGCCTTGCCGCCCCGCACGGGCCATCGGGAGCCATCTACCCCGGCACCTGCCGCCCTTCGCAGGGTCGGGCAACACATATAACCCGCCTCCCCGAGCGAAGCCGAGGGGCTCCTTCGAGCGGAGCGAGAAGCTTCGACGTTGCTGCCTCGACTTCGCTCGGCATGGCCCCTCGGCTTCGCTCGGGGAATCGGCAAGATTTTGCTACCACGGAGTTTATCATCGAGGAGGCCGAACGCGAGCGCCGCCTTGCGACCGAGCCGCATTGCTGGCGGCTCGACATGGACCGGGCGGCCGGTCTCGCCGGCGACCTCCAATGGGAGGAGGAGGGGCAGGGCCCGCGCCTTGCCGACCCCCGCGCGCATGGCGATGTCGTGCTCGCGCGCAAGGACGCCCCCGCCAGCTATCACCTCGCCAGCACGCTCGACGATGCGGCGATGGGGGTGACGCACGTCATCCGCGGCGCCGACCTGATCGCCGCGACCGACGTCCATCGCCTGCTCCAGGCGCTGCTCGGCCTGCCGGTGCCGCGCTATCGCCATCATGCGCTCGTCTGCGGCCCCGACGGCAAAAGGCTCGCGAAGCGCGACGCGGCGGCCTCGCTCGCCGCGCTGCGCGCGGCGGGGATCGACGGGCGCGCGCTCGCCGCCGATCTGCTCGGCGGGCGGCTTCCCACTGGATATTCGCTGCGAATGCCCTAGATAGGACGCATGAACATCCTGCTTGTCCTCGGCGTGGTTGTGGCCGCCGGCTTCGTGCTCTTTTCGCTCGCGCGGGGGCTCTTCTATTTCTCGCAGGGGCATCGCGCCGCGATGGACGGCACCCTCCACGAGAATCAGGTGATGCAGAACAGGATGATGATGGCGCGCGTGAAGTGGCAGGCGATCACCATCATCCTGCTGATCCTGATCGGCTTCCTCGCCGCCGGGCAATAGCCCCCGACCCATGGTCAAGCTCAACAAGATCTACACGCGCACCGGCGACGACGGCACAACGGGCCTTGTCGACGGATCGCGCGTCGCCAAGTCGGACGCTTTGATGGCGGCGATCGGCGATGTCGATGAGGCGAACAGCGCGATCGGCGTCGCGGCGGCGGCGCTCGACGCGGGCGGCGACGCGGCCAGGATGCTGTCGCGCATCCAGAACGAGCTGTTCGACCTCGGCGCCGACCTTGCGACCCCGCCCGACATCCAGTTCGGCTTCGGGCCCAGTGAAATGGCGCTGCGCATCGTGCCCAGCCAGATCGCGCGGCTCGAGGACGAGATCGACGCGATGAACGAAGGGCTGGAGGCGCTCAGGAGCTTCATCCTGCCCGGCGGGACCGAGGCGGCGGCGCGCCTCCACCTCGCCCGCGCCATCGCGCGCCGCGCCGAGCGCGCCGCGGTGACCGCCGCGGGGGAGCGCGAGCTCAACCCGATCGCGCTGACCTATCTCAACCGCCTGTCGGACCATCTCTTCGTGCTGACCCGCCACCTCAACGCCGCAGCGGGCGGCGACATCTTGTGGAAGCCCGGCGCCACGCGCTGAGACAGACTCCCCGACATCCCTATTTTCGTCATTGCGAGCGAAGCGACGGGGTTTCCTGCGGTGACGACAAGACAACCGCCGCGCGGATTATCGTTCCCCAAATGTTCTAGACATTCGTCCCGCCTGTAACCATATTCGGCGCCATCGCGAAACCGAATCGCCGTCCGGGGGATTGTCTTGCCATGGCCAGCCGCACCGATGCTTCGCCGATCACCGAAAGCGCCGAGGACGCCGCGCGGCTCGCCCGGCGTTTCGCCGCGACGCGCCGGCTGACGCTCGATCTCGTCGCGACCCTCTCCGACGCCGACGCGAGCGCGCAGTCGATGCCCGACGCGTCGCCCGCCAAATGGCACCTCGCGCACACGAGCTGGTTCTTCGAAACCTTCGTGCTGCGCGACCATGTGCCGGGCTATCAATTGTTCGACGCGCGCTATCCCTTCCTCTTCAACAGCTATTATGAGGCGGAGGGGCCGCGCCATGCCCGCCCGCGGCGCGGATTGCTGACGCGGCCGTCGCTCGACGAGGTGCGCGTCTGGCGCGCGCATGTCGATACCGCGGTGCAAAGCGCGATCCCCGGCCTGCCGCGCGCCGCGCTGGCGCTGGTCGAGCTCGGCATCCATCACGAACAGCAGCATCAGGAATTGCTGCTCACCGACATCAAGCATCTCTTCGCCCAGAATCCACTCGGCCCGGCGGTGTGGGAAAAAACTGCGATCGCGAATGAAGTTGCGCGGTTTTCCGCGGCTTCCGCCGAAGGGGACAAGGCCAGCCCGATGCGCTGGATCCGGGGCGCCGAAGGCGTCGTCGACATCGGCCATGGCGGCGACACTTTCGCATTCGACTGTGAACTTCCGCGCTTTTCCGCGCTTCTCACCCCGCACGCCCTGGCCAGCCGTCCGGTCACCAATGGCGAGTGGCGGCAATTCATCGCCGACGGCGGTTATCACACCCCCGCGCTCTGGCTCAGCGACGGCTGGGCGTGGGTGCAGGGCGAGGATGTCGAGGCGCCCGCTTACTGGCACGACGGGCGGCAGTTCACGCTTTCGGGCTGGCGGGAAATCGACCCGGCGGCGCCCGTCACCCATATCAGCTTTTTCGAGGCCGACGCTTTCGCGACATGGGCCTAGCGCCCGCCTGCCGACCGAGATGGAATGGGAGGCGGCCGCGGCGGCGTTCGATTCCGCTTCGGGCGACCAGCTCGACGCCGCCGGACCGGTCCAGCCCGCCGCCGCGCCCACCGGCGACACCGAACCGCAACAGATGTTCGGCAGCGTGTGGGAATGGACCGGCAGCGCCTATCGCCCCTATCCCGGCTTCCGCGCCGCCCCCGGCGCGGTCGGCGAATATAATGGCAAGTTCATGAGCGGCCAGTTCGTGCTGCGCGGCGGCAGCGTCGCGACCCCGCGCGGCCATCTGCGGGCGTCGTACCGCAATTTCTTCTACCCTCACCAGCGCTGGCAGTTCACCGGCGTGCGGCTCGCGAAGGATCTGTGACCATGGGTGTTGTGCGTCAACTTCGGCAGATTTCCGCGGACGATGCGGGCGTCGACACCGCCTTTCGCGCCGACGTCCACGCCGGGCTGTCGCAGGCGCAAAAGGCGGTGCCCGCGCGCTGGTTCTACGACACGACCGGCTCGGCCCTGTTCGAGGATATCACCGCGCTCCCCGAATATTATCCGACGCGCAGCGAAACCGACCTCCTGAAACGCCATGCGGGCGAGATGGCCGCGGCGATCGGCCCCGGCCGCGCGGTGGTCGAACTCGGCTCGGGCAGCTCGACCAAGACGCCTTTGCTGCTCGAAGCGATCACTCCGTCGGCCTATGTCCCGGTCGACATCTCCGGCGATTTCCTGCGCGACAGCGCGGCGGCGCTCGCGGCGCGCTTTCCGGGCCTGCCCATCTATCCGGTCGAGGCCGACTTCACCCAGCGCGTCGCGCTGCCGCGCGAAATCTGCCCGTTGCCCAAGCTCGGTTTCTTCCCGGGCTCGACGATCGGCAATATGGTCGCGCGCACCGCGGTCGACCTCCTGCGCAGCTGGCGCGAGGCGCTCGGCGACGGATCGCTCCTCCTGATCGGCATCGACCGGATCAAGGATATCGGCATCCTCGAACGCGCCTATGACGATCCGGCGGGAGTCACCGCGGCGTTCAACCTCAACCTGCTCGACCGGATCAACCGCGAGCTCGGCGGCGATATTCCGGTCGACAATTTCATCCATCGCGCGGTGTGGAACGATGTCCACGCCCGCATCGAAATGCATCTCGTCGCCGCCTGCGACATGGACTTCACCGTCGACGGCCGCGCCTATCATATGGCGAAGGGCGAGACGATCCACAGCGAGAACAGCCACAAATATGGCCCGCGCGACGCGAACCTGCTGCTCCGCGCGGGCGGTTGGACACCGCTTGCGACCTGGGACGACGCCGATCCCGCCTTCGCGCTGATCCTCGCGCAGGCGACCGAGTTCCGCTCGGCCCCTTGACGCGCGGGTTTCAGAATCTAGAGCAACGGTCCTTCCTCTTCCGTTTGTCCTGAGCTTGTCGAAGGACCGTTCTTTCTTTTCGGCGGCAAAAAAACAGCCCTTCGACAAGCTCAGGGCGAACGGAGACAGGGGTGTTTTGGGATTATTCGCGGCGGCGAATGTCCGGCAGCAAGGAATGGAAATATGATCGTCGGCGTCATCGGGGCAGGGCAAATGGGCGCGGGCATCGCGCAGGTGTCGGCGGGCGCGGGCCACGACGTGCTGCTCTCCGACATCGACCTCGCCCGCGCCGAAGCGGGCAAGGCGGGCATCGCCAAGGCGCTCGGCCGCCTCGTGTCGAAGGAAAAGATGACACAGGCCGACGCCGATGCGCTGCTCGGCCGGATCACCCCCGTCGCCGACCACGCCGCCTTCGCCCCCGCCGACCTCGTCATCGAGGCCGCGACCGAGCGCGAGGAGATCAAGCGCGCGATCTTCGCCAGCGTCGGTCCGCATCTCTCCGCGACGGCGATCCTCGCCAGCAACACCAGTTCGATCCCGATCACCCGCCTCGCGCAGGCGGCGCCCGACCCGGCGCGCTTCATCGGCGTCCATTTCTTCAACCCGGTGCCGGTGATGGGGCTGATCGAGCTGATCCGCGGCCTCGCGACCAGCGACGCCACGCTCGCCGCGGTCGAGGCCTATGGCCGCGGGCTCGGCAAGGAAATCGTCCACGCCAACGACGCGCCGGGCTTCATCGTCAACCGCGTGCTGATGCCGCTGATCAACGAAGCCATTTTTGCGCTCGGCGAGGGCGTCGCGACGATGCAGGACATCGACACCGGCTGCCGCTTGGGCCTCAACCATCCGATGGGGCCGATCACCCTCGCCGACTTCATCGGCCTCGACACCTGCCTCGAAATCATCCGCGTGCTGCAGTCGGGCACCGGCGATCCCAAATTCCGCCCCGCGCCCTTGCTCGTCCAATATGTCGAGGCGGGCTGGGTCGGCAGGAAGGCCGGGCGCGGCTTCTACGACTGGACGGGCGAGGCGCCCGTGCCGACGCGGTGACGCCGCCGCCGGTCGACCTCGCCCGCGAGCAGCGCGGCGTCGCCCGCGGCGCGGCGGCGGCGGCGGTCACCGGCCTGATCGTCCTGACCCTCGCCTGGCTGTCGGGTGATGCGCTGGTCCCGCGCGCCGGTGACCCGATGGCGCGGCTGTCGCTTGCGCTGCGGCTCGACCTCGCGCTGCTCGTCTGCCTTGCCATGGCGATCGGCCGTGTCGCCAGCCAGCGCTTCCACTCCGCCGAGGATATCGGCGGCGGTGCGTCGCCCACCGAGAGCGCGGCCATCCGCGAATCCCGGGCGGTGCTGCAGAACACGCTCGAACAGGTCGTGCTGGCGGTGCCCGTTCATCTGGCGCTCGCGCTGCTCCTGCCGCCCGGGCGGATGGCGGTGATCGCGGCGCTCGTGCTGCTGTTCGTCGCCGGCCGGATCGCCTTCGCGGCTCGGCTATGCCCGCGGCGGGCCGGGGCGGGCCTTCGGTTTCGGGCTGACCTTCTATCCGAGCGTCGCCGCGCTGCTGGCCGCCGCGGCGTTGATGTCCGGCGGCTGAGGCCGCGATTTTCGGCTGGACGGACGCCGCGCCGGGGCGCAAAACCAGGCGGGTCGGCGCGATGGGCCGTTGGGGGCCTGCGATGCGATGCTGGTCCGGGGCCGCGCCGATGCCTGTCCGGCGTCGGCGGCGAGGCGGTTGCCAGCGGCTATATCGCGGATTGTTTTGGGTTTTTGGGAGCCGATCGCGGTTCCGGACGTTAGCGAGAGGACGCATGCCGCGCGTCCGAAGAACGGAGAGCCTGTGATGCAACGCAAATCCCTCGTCGCCTGCGCGATCGGCGCCCTGATCCTGTCGCCCGCGGCCCACGCCCAGAAGGGCTCGCCCGAAGAAGACTCGACGATCAAGGACACCGCCAATTCGGTGACCGAGCCCTTCGACGGCAAGGAAGTCCCCGCCAAATTATTGGCGGTCCAGGACGACCCCTATTCGCTCGCGGGCCTCGGCAAATGCGCCGCGATCATCCAGGAAATCACCGAACTCGACGCGGTGCTCGGCCCCGACGTCAACGCCCAGGTCGAACAAAGCCGCGACAAGAAGCGCGAAAAGACCGCCGGGCGCGTCGCGGGCAATGTCGCCGGGTCCTTCATCCCCTTCGGCGGCCTGATCGGCGAGGTCACCGGCGCCAATGCCGAACGGCGGCGCTATGCGATGGCGATCTATGCCGGCACGGTCCGCCGCGGCTTCCTGAAGGGTGTCGGGCTGGAGCGCGGTTGCAAGGCCCCGGCGCGGCCATAGCCTCGAATGACCGACAGGGGAGAGGGTGGAGAGGGTCATGCAGGTCGATGATATCCGGCCCTTCACCATCGACGTGCCGCAGGCGGCGCTCGACGATCTGAAGACGCGGCTCGCGAATACGCGCTGGCCGGAGAAGGAAACGGTCGACGACTGGGACCAGGGCGTCCCGCTGGCCTATGCGCAGGAACTCGCGGCCTGGTGGCGCGATCATTATGACTGGCGCCGCATCGAGGCGCGGCTCAACAGCCATCCCAATTTTCTCGCGACGATCGACGGCCTCGACATCCATTTCCTCCACATCCGCTCGGACAACCCCGCCGCGCGCCCGCTCGTCCTGACCCACGGCTGGCCGGGGTCGGTGATCGAGTTCCTCGACGTCGTCGAGCCGCTGTCGGCCGACTATCATCTCGTCATCCCGTCGCTTCCCGGCTACGGCTTTTCGGGCAAGCCCGTCGAGGCCAAATGGGGCGTCGAGCAGATCGCGGCTGCATGGAATGCGCTGATGGTCGCGCTCGGTTACGGCCGCTATTTCGCGCAGGGCGGCGACTGGGGCAGCGCGGTGACCTGCGCGATTGGCGGCCGTCACGCCGACCGTTGTGCCGGCATCCATGTCAACATGATCGTCGGCCTAGCCCGATCCGGCGACGATGACCGACCTCAGCGAAGACGAAAAGGCCTATCTTGCGCGTTTCGGGTGGTACCGCGCCAAGGACAATGGCTATTCGACCCAGCAGGCGACGCGGCCGCAGACCATCGGCTATGCTCTCGCCGATTCGCCCGTCGGGCAGATGTGCTGGATCGTCGAGAAATGCCATGGCTGGACCGATTGCGGCCATGAACCCGGCGGCCAGTCGATCGGCGGCCATCCGGAAAAGGCGCTGACCAGGGACGCGATGCTCGACACCGTCAGCCTGTACTGGCTGACCAACAGCGCCGCGTCGTCGGCGCGGCTCTATTGGCACAGCTTTGCGCAATTCGCCTTCGGCGAAATCCATGTCGCCGGCGGGATGCAGCCTCTTCCCGCTCGAGATCATGCGCCTGTCGCGGCGCTGGGCCGCGGGCCGGTACAAGAACATCGTCTATTGGAACGAACTGCCGCGCGGCGGCCATTTCGCGGCGTGGGAACAGCCCGAGCTGTTCGCCGCCGAGGTCCGCGCCGCCTTCGCGCTTATGGCGCTTTAGGCGCGGCAGCGGCGGTTTCGGCAGCGGGGGCGGCTTCGCCCGCCGGGGCCTTGGGGGCTTCTGCGGCGGGCGCCGGCGCTGCGGGCTTGGGGGTGGTCAGCGGCGGCGTGACGCTGAGGATCAGCCCGGCGAGCGCCGCCGACATCAGGTTCGACAGGCTGCCCGCGAGCAGCGCCTTCAGCCCCAGCTTGGCGATCATCGGGCGCTGGTTCGGCGCCAGGCTGCCGGTCACCGCCATCTGAATCGCGATCGAGCTGAAATTGGCGAACCCGCACAGCGCAAAGGTGGCGATGGCGACCGCCGCTAGCGACATGTCGCCCTGCACCTTGCCGAGGTCGATGAAGGCGACGAATTCGTTGAGCACGATCTTGCTGCCGAACAGCCCGCCGACCAGCGCGCTTTCGTCCCACGGCACGCCCATCAGCCACATCAACGGGCGAAAGACCGCGCCGATGATCGCCTGGAACGACAGGTGGTCGTAACCGAACCAGCCGCCGACCCCGGCCAATATGCCGTTGGCCAGCGCGACGAGCGCGACGAAGGCGAGCACCATCGCGCCGACGGCGACGGCCAGCTTGACGCCGGTCTGCGCCCCCTGCGCCGCCGCCATGATGATGTTGGCGGGCTTTTCCTCGTCATGGCTCGCTTCGGGCATCACGATCGGCTCGATGCCGATATCCTTGGGATCGTCGGGCATCATGATCTTGGCCATCAGGATGCCGCCGGGCGCCGACATGAAGCTCGCGGCGAGCAGATAGGGCAGCAATTGTTCGCCGATCATGCTGGCATAGGCGCCGAGGATGGTCCCTGCGACGCCCGCCATACCGACCGTCATCACCGTGAAGAGCTGCGACGGGGTCAGTCCCGCCAGATAGGGGCGAATGACGAGCGGGCTTTCGCTTTGCCCGACGAAGATGTTCGCCGCGGCGCCCAGGCTCTCGACCTTGGTGATGCCGGTGACCTTCTGAATCGCGCCGCCGACCCATTTGATGATCTGCTGCATGACGCCCAGATAATAGAGCACCGAGATCAGCGAGGCGAAGAAGATGATCACGGGCAGGGCGGCGATGGCGAAAGCGTGCGCGGTGTTGGTGCATTCGAAACTCGCCGCCGCCGCGACGCTTTCCGCCGTGATCGGCCTGACGCCCTCATCGGGCACGCCGATCAGGCAGACATTTCTGGCGAGGTCGCCAAACAGGAATTCGGTCCCCTTCGACGCATAGCCGAGCAGGTTCGACACGCCGTTCGACATCGCCTGGATGACCGCGCGGCCCCACGGCGTGCCGATCACCAGCAGCGCAAAACCGGCCTGGAGCAGGAAGGCGGGCACGACGACACGCGGGCGGATCCAGCGGCGGTTCGACGAAAACAGCAGGGCGATCGCAAGCAATGCGACGATGCCGAGCAGACCGATCAGGCTTTCCATAATATGCGTGCGTCCCCCGCAAGTTTCTTGCGCCCTGTCTAGCGGGCTTTGGCGGTGGGGCAAGGGGCGCGCGGCGCGGCGCGTTTCTCGGACTTTCCAGCACCGGCAAAACCGACTATCGCGCGCCGATGGAACAATCCTCTTCGCGCGCTATCGCCCCTTCCCTGTTTCTCTTCGCGATCCTGTACGGCGGCATGGTTCCGCTCGGCGGCTTTCTGGGTGCGAAACAGGTCGCGCTCGGGCCGCTGGCCGTCGAAGCGGGGATTTTCCCTTTCCTGACGCTGATCGCCATATCCAGCGCCATCGCGGAACTCCATGGCCGCGTTGTCGCCGACAAGCTGGTGCGCCTTGGTTTCATCCCGCTCGTCATCGCGATCATCCTGACCGTCTTCGTCCTGCAGCTGCCGACCGACGAGGGCATGTACGAGCTCAGCCAAGGAAGCCTTCCCGATCATCGTCGGACAGGGCTGGCGGATGATGGCGGCGGGCATTCTCGCCTATGGCGTGTCGGTCAGCCTCAACGTCTGGATCTTTTCGCGGATGACCGCGAACAACGGCCAGCTGCTCCCGATCCGCGGTTTCATCGCCGCGGCGCTCAGCCAGATCGTCGACACGCTGATCTTCATCACGATCAGCTTCTATGGCGTGCGCCCGATCGCCGACCTGATGCTGGGCCAGATGCTGGCCAAGGTCGTGCTGTCGGCGGTGATGGTGCCGCTGCTGGTGATGGCGGTGGTCGCGATCGGCCGCCGCCTCGACGGCACCGGCGAGGCGAGTGCCGCCGCATGAACCACGCCCCCGACCCCGCGATGCTCGCCAAGGCCGAAACGCTCGTCGAGGCGCTGCCCTATCTGCAGCGTTACGCCTAGCCAGACCTTCGTCATCAAATATGGCGGCCACGCCATGGGCGACCCTGAGGCGCAGCGCGATTTCGCCGAGGATGTCGTGCTGCTGAAGGCGGTCGGGATCAACCCGGTCGTCGTCCACGGCGGCGGGCCGCAGATCGGTGCGATGCTGAAACAGCTCGGCATCGAATCGACCTTCGTCGGCGGCCTCCGCGTCACCGACGCCGCGACCGCCGAGGTCGCCGAGATGGTGCTGGCGGGCAAGATCAACAAGGAAATCGTCGGCTGGCTCGCTGCGCTCGGCGGCCGCGCGGTCGGCATTTCGGGCAAGGACGCCAATCTGGTGCTCGCCGAGAAGGTCGGCCGCAGCGAACCCGACCCCAATTCGGGGATCGAGCGCCACGTCGACCTGGGCTTCGTCGGCGAACCCGTCGCGGTCGACCCGACGATCCTCCAGAATCTGACGAAAGACAATTTCATCCCGATTGTCGCGCCGGTCGCGCTCGGCGCCGATGGCGCGACCTACAATATCAACGCCGACACGATGGCGGGGGCGATCGCCGGGGCGCTGGGGGCGAAACGTTTCTTCCTGCTCACCGACGTCGCCGGCGTGCTCGACAAGCGCGGCGACCTGCTGACCGACCTCGACCGCACCGCGATCGACGCGCTCAAGGCCGACGCGACGATCACCGGCGGCATGATTCCCAAGGTCGATACCTGCATCGCGGCGGTCGATTCCGGGGTCGAGGCGGCGGTCATCCTCGACGGGCGCGTCCCGCACGCGATGCTGCTCGAAATTTTCACCGCAAGGGGTGCGGGCACGCTCATTCATCGCTAGATTGGGGGTCCGTTCCCACACGCCCTCGACCTTCCGGCCGGAGCTTTTCATGTATTTGATGATCCTTCAGATCCTGTCGATCCTCCTCAACATCCTGTGGTGGATCATCATCGTGCAGGCGGTGATGTCGTGGCTGCTCGCCTTCAACGTCATCAACACCCACAATGAATTCGTGCGGCAATTGTGGCTGGTGCTCGAACGCATCACCGAGCCGCTCTATCGCCCGATCCGGCGGATCATGCCCGATTTCGGCGGCATCGACCTGACGCCGATGGTCGTGCTGATCCTGCTCATCATCATCCGCGGGCCGGTGCTGGACTATCTCTATGCCGTCGGTCGAAACGCGGGCCTGATATGACGGCTACCCTCGACCGGGACCGGGTGATCGACGGCAAGGCTTTTGCTGCCGGCCTGCGTGCCCGGATCGCCGATGCGGTCCCGGCCTTTGCCGCCGCGACGGGCCGCGTGCCCGGCCTCGCGGTGGTGCTGGTCGGCGACGATCCGGCGAGCGCCGTCTACGTCGGGTCGAAGGGCAAGGCGACGGTCGCCAGCCGGCATGGCGAGCTTCGAGCACCGCTTGCCCGCGACCGCGACGCAGGCCGAGGTCGAGGCGCTGCTGGCGACGCTCAATGCCGACGAGGCCGTCGACGGCATCTTGCTCCAGCTCCCGCTGCCCCGTCATCTCGACGAACAGGCCGCGGTCGCGACGATCGATCCCGACAAGGATGTCGATGGCCTGACCCCGGTCAGCGCCGGGCGGCTCGCCTTGGGCATTCCGGGCATGGTGCCCTGCACCCCCTATGGCTGCCTGCTGCTGCTGCAGGACCGGCTCGGCGACCTGTCGGGCAAGGATGCGATCGTCGTCGGGCGCTCGATCCTCGTCGGCAAGCCGATGGCGGCGCTGCTGCTCGGCGCGAACTGCACCGTCACCATGGCGCACAGCCGGACGCGGAACCTCGCCGATGCCGTGCGCCGCGCCGATATCGTCGTCGCCGCGGTCGGGCGCGCCGAAATGGTCAAGGGCGACTGGATCAAGCCCGGCGCGGTCGTCATCGACGTCGGGATCAACCGGCTCGCGCCCGCCGAGGGCGAGACCAGGGGGCGGCTCGTCGGCGACGTCGATTATGCCTCGGTGCTGCCGCTAGCCTCGGCGATCACGCCGGTGCCGGGCGGGGTCGGGCCGATGACCATCGCCTGCCTGCTGCGCAACACGCTCGTCGCCGCCCATCGCCGCGCGGGCCTTGCCGATCCGGAGGGTTTCTGATGCGCCGGACGCTGATAGCCGCCGCTGCGCTGGCGGTCGTCGCGAGTGGCGCGGTGTCGGCACGCGAGCGCGACCGGCCGCTCGCCGCCAATCCCAGCGGCTTTATCGCCGCCGAAATCGCCTTTGCCCGGCTGGCGCAGGAAAAGGGGCAATGGACGGCCTTCCGCGAAACCGCGGCGCCCGAGGCGGTGATGTTCGTGCCGCAGCGGGTGAAGGCGCGCGACTGGCTCAAGTCGCAGAAGGATCCGGCAGAGGCGGTGAAGTGGCAAGCCCATGCCGTCTATGTCAGCTGCGACGGCAATGTCGGGGTGACGACGGGCGCGTGGCAGAAGGGGCCGGCGCACGGTTATTTCACGACCGTCTGGCTGCGCGATCCCAGGAAGGGCAAGATGGCCTGGGTCCTCGATCATGGCGACGCGCTGGCGACGCCGCGCGAAGCCCCCGATTTCATCGAGTCGAAACAGGCGAAATGCGGCTCGCGGCCCGGCGTCGCGGTGGACAGCCGGCGAAGAGGGCGAGGATCGTGCGGTGGGCCTGTCGCCCGACCAGACCTTGAGCTGGACCTCGGCCGTCCAGCCCGGCGGCGCGCGGCGGGTGACCGTCCGCCTGTGGGACGGGACCGCGATGCAGCCGGTGATCGACGACCGGGTCGCGGCGCCGCAACGGCCGTGATCGACCTCTTCATCTCGGCCTTCGTCACGCTGTTCGTGGTGATCGACCCGCCGGGCTGCGCGCCGATCTATGCCAGCCTGACGGCCGGCGCGAGCGTGGCGCAGCGCCGGTCGATGGCGATCCGCGCGACCTTGATCGCGGGCGGCATCCTGGTCTTCTTCGCGATGTTCGGCGAGGCCTTGCTCAGCTTCCTTCACATCGACCTCGACAGTTTCCGTATCGCCGGCGGGCTGATGCTGTTCATCATCGCGATCGACATGGTGTTCGAAAAACGCACCGAGCGGCGCGAGCAGCGGGCGGAGAAGGTCAAGGCGACGCCGGAGGTCGAGGATGTTTCGGTCTTCCCGATGGCGATGCCGATGCTCGCGGGGCCGGGCTCGATCGCTTCGGTGATGCTGCTGGTGTCGCAGAACAGCGGGCTCGACCGCGCCTTCGTCATCTTCGGCGCGCTGCTGGTCGTGCTGCTGCTGACGCTGGCCGCCTTGCTCGCGGCGGGGCCGCTGATGCGGCTGGTCGGCAACAAGGGCGAGGCGGTGATCACCCGCCTGCTCGGCGTCCTGCTCGCAGCGCTCGCGGCGCAATTCGTGATCGACGGGGTCAAGGCCAGCTTCAACCTCGGCTGAGGCCAGGGACGAAAAAGGGCGCCGCCTGACGGCGACGCCCTCCTTCCATCCACTGGAATTGCGTGTCAGCGCGCGGCGTTGACGTCGTTCTGCGTCACCGGCGCGATGCGGATCTCGACGCGGCGGTTGCACTGATAGTCGGCCTCGCTGCGTTCGGGCGCGCATTTCAGCTGCGATTCGCCATAACCCAGCGTCGCCATGCGCGCGCGCTGGATGCCGCGGCCCGCGAGATAGTCGGCAACCGACGCGGCGCGGCGTTCGGACAGGCCCTGGTTATAGCTGTCGCTGCCGGTCGAATCGGTGTGACCATAGACGTCGATATAGGTGCTGGGATATTCGGCCAGCGTCGAGGCGACGCTGTCGAGCGCGCCGCGGAACTGCGCCTTCACCAGCGCGCTGTTGTAATCGAAGGTCACGTCGCCGGGCATGTTGAGCACCAGCTGGTCGCCCTGGCGCTCGACGTCGATGCCGGTGCCCGCAGTGCGCTCGCGCAATTTCTTTTCCTGCTGGTCCATATAGTAACCCACGCCCGCGCCGGCGACCGCGCCGATGCCCGCGCCGACGATTTCCTCGGTGCGGCTGTTCCGGCCGCCGATCAGGTCGCCGAGCAGATAGCCGCCGAGCGCGCCGCCGACGCCGCCGATCGCGGCCTTGGAAATCCGGCGCTCGCCGGTTTCGGGGTCGGTGACGCAGGCGGACAGGCCCACGGCGACGAGGCTGGCGAGGGCAGTGAGCTTGATGGTCTGAATCTTCATGGTGCGCTCCCTTGTCTTTCGGCCGGCTGGTCCCGGCCGCGCATGTCGTGTGCCGATAACATCCGGCCGCACGGGTGGTTCCATCCCTCGCCTGAACGCCCGCTGAGCGCGCGGTCCGCGATGCCATTGTGCCCGGCGGCCGCTTTCGCCTATAGGACGGGCATGACCGAAGCTGACAGGGGCCGGGCGCATAGGCGCCGCATGACCGCCCGATGACCCCTTTTCCCTGGGGCGACGTCGTGATCATCGCGATCCTCGTCCTTCTCAACGGCGTTTTCGCCATGTCCGAACTGGCCATCGTCTCGGCGCGCGACCCGCGGCTGCAGGCGGCCGAAAAGCGCGGCAGCCGCGGCGCCCGGATCGCGCGCCAGCTTGCCGCCGACCCCGGCCGCTTCCTGTCGACGGTGCAGGTCGGCATCACCCTGATCGGGGTGCTCACCGGCGCCTATTCGGGCGCCAGCCTGGGCCAGCCGGTGGCCGAACGGCTGCAGCCGGTCTTCGGTTTCGACGATGAGACGGCGCTGACCGTCGCCTTCGCCGTCGTCATCGCGCTGACCACCTATTTTTCGCTGATCGCGGGCGAGCTGGTGCCCAAGCAGTTCGCGCTGCGCGCGCCCGAACGCATCGCCATCGTCATGGCGGTGCCGATGCTGTGGCTGTCGCGCGTCGCCGCGCCGCTCGTCTGGCTGCTCAACAACAGCTCGGGACTCGTCTTCCGCCTGCTCGGCCTCAGCCGCGAATCCGAAGACCGGGTGACCGCCGAGGAACTGCATCTGATCGTCGCCGAGGCGTCGAAATCGGGGGTGATCGAGGAGAGCGAGCGCGCGATCATCTCGGGCGTCGTGCGCCTCGCCGATCGCCCGGTGCGCGAGGTGATGACGCCGCGCATCGAGGTCGACTGGATCGACATCGCGTCGGACGCCGACGCGGTGCGCGCGAAATTGCTCGAAAGCCCGCATACCCGGCTGCCGGTGGCGCGCGGCTCGGTCGACGATATCGTCGGCGTGGTGCAGGCGCGCGACATCGCGGGGGCGCTGTTCCGCGGCGAGACGCTCGACCTCGAATTGCTGACGCGATCGGCCAAGGTCATCCACGACCAGATCGACGCGATGGACGCGCTCGAAAATCTGCGCGCCGCCGAGGTGCCGATGCTGCTCGTCCACGACGAATATGGGCATTTCGAAGGGCTGGTGACCCCCGCCGACCTGTTGTCGGCGATCGCCGGCGAATTTGCCTCGGACCAGGACATCGGCAGCGAACCCTTCGTGGTCGAACGCGACGACGGCAGCCTGCTGATCGCGGGTTCGATGCCCGCCGACCAGATGGCCGAACGGCTGGGGATCGAGCTGGGCGAGGACCGCGACTATGCGACCGCCGCTCTACCACGCGCTCGCGATATTGAAGCATCTGCCGAAGGAGGGCGAGCGCTTCACCGACCATGGCTGGCGCTTCGAGATCGTCGACATGGACGGGCGCAAGATCGACAAATTGCTGGTCAGCGAGATCGTCAAGCCGAAGGCCGACGCGGCCGATTGACCTTCTCCTGCCTGGCTTAAAGCGACAAAAGATACGGATGCACGCCGCCATATTGTCTCCTTTGTCGCTTTAACGGCGGAGGGGCGGCACGACTTCGTCGCGGAGCGCGGCATGGACGACCGCCATGTCGGGGCCGCCACTGACGTCGATCGCGCCGCCCTTCAGGACACGGACGGTGGTGACGCCGTTGAGCGCACGGTCCATCGCGATACTGAACTGGTGCGTGCGGCCCATCGATATCGCGCGGTCCCACGCGGCGGCGAAGCTGGCGGCGTCGGGCCGCTCGCGCAGGCGATAGGCCGAAGCGCGGCCCATGCCGACGGCGCGCGCGGCCTTGCCCACCGAACCCATCGCCTCGAGCGCGCGGATGAAATTGGCTTGGGTTTCGGGCGTCCAGCCGTCGGCGCGATGGCGCTGTTGCGGCACGGGGGCGAAGGCGAGGCAGCTGTCGGCAAGCAACAGGGCAGGCGAGTCGGGATGTTCCATCTGCCAGTTTGGAACATAGCGAAGTAATTTAGGAAAGGAGTTTTTCGGAGGCGGAGGAAGGACGGCTTTGGGGCGGGAAGCGGACCTTGCCGATCCTCCCCCGCAGGGGGAGGGGGACCATGCGAAGCATGGTGGAGGGGTACAGGCCCGCATACGCCGCGTTCGACCGATGGTACCCCTCCACCACCTTTGGTGGTCCCCCTCCCCGTTCCGGGGAGGATCCCTATGACCGCAACCGGTCGCTTGCTGACGTTCCGCCGGGGCGGTGCCGATAGGCTTGGCTATTTTGTTTCACGCAAAGGCGCGAAGATGTTGCGATAGCTGCGAAGGCGCCTGCTCCTTCGACGCTGCGGCATGATGCTGCAATGATGGAAAGGCGACCTTGCGGTCGCAGGCCTCTTCTTTGTGCCTTTGCGCCTTTGCGTGAAATCTATTTCGCCGACGTTGCGGAGCATGAGCGCGACGTGACGGGGGATGGTGTTCCCCGGCGAAGGCCGGGGCCCATAGCGGCGTAGAGCCGACGTTTCGTTGTAAACTCTGGACCCCGGCTTTCGCCGGGGAACAGATTGATATGTCCGCTTACCTCCCAAACCCGCCCTAAAGTTCGCCACCGAGCGCGCCATATTTCGCTTCGAAGCCGGCCTTGTCGCCGCGTGCCAGATAGCCCGCTTGGTCGACGAAATTGTCGCGCGCGATGCGGCCCTGGAAGGCGCCGAGTTGCGGGTCGATCGCTGCGATGTCGGCGTCGGTCCAGCCGGCGATCTGCCGGAAGCTGGTGACGCCGAGGCCGTTGAGCAGGCCCGCGAGTTTGGGGCCGAGTCCCTTGATCAGTTGCAGATTGTCGGTCTTTGCCTCGGGAGCCGGAGCCGGAGCCGGAGCCGGTTCAGGGGCGGGAGGGGGCGCCGCTTCGGCGGCGGGCGGCGGCGCGGCGGGTTCTTCGGGTGCCGCAGCAGGCTCTGCTTGTGCCTCCGGTATCGGCGCCGGCGCTGCAACGGGCTCGGGCGCCGAGGGAGGGGGCGGCGCGGCGACCGGCGCGGGGGCCGCTTCCTTTGGCTTGAAGCGCGCCGGTTCGGCCGCGACGATCTCCGGCTTCGCCGCTTCGAGCGGTTTGCGCGGTTCGGCGGGCGGTGCGGCCGTCGGCGCAACGTCCCCGGCCTTCTTGCGGCCGAACAGGAACCACAGCAGGACGATCGCGACGACGAGCCCGACGACCGCGATGACGTAATTTTCCTGAAGCCACGCCATGATAGTCTCCCATATCTGATGGCTCCCGCCTTCGCGGGGACACGGAAAGGTTCAGATATCGGCTGTCCCGATGGCCGTCCAGCCTGACGACAAAAGAGACCTGTTCGGCCTAGCGCGACCTCGCGCCAGCCCCCTAGCGCGCCTCGCGCGCGACTTCGCGCCAGCCGATGTCGCGGCGGCAGAAGCCGGTCGGGAAGTCGATCCGGTCGACCGCGGCATAGGCGCGCGCCTGGGCCTCGGTGACGCTGCGGCCGGTCGCGGTGACGTTGAGCACCCGCCCGCCCGCGGCGACGATCGCGCCGCCGTCGCGCGCGGTGCCGGCGTGGAAGACGCGCACGCCGCCGCTCTCGGCATCGGCGATGCCGCGGATCGCACCGCCCTTTTCGGGGGCGGCCGGATAGCCGTTCGCGGCCATCACCACGGTCAGCGCATAGTCGGTGGTGAAGGCGGGCGGGGTCGCGTTCGCCAGCGCGCCGGTCGCCGCGGCATGGAGCAGCGCGGCAAGGTCGCCGGTGAAGCGCATCATCAGCACCTGGCATTCGGGATCGCCGAAGCGGCAATTATATTCGATCAGCTTCGGCCCTTCGCTCGTCAGCATCAGCCCGGCGAACAGCACCCCGACATAGGGCGTGCCCTCGGCGGCGAGCGTCGCGACGGTCGGGCGGATGATGCGGTCCATGACCTGCGCTTCGAGGCCGGGGGTGAGCACCGGCGCCGGGCTGTAGGCGCCCATGCCGCCGGTATTCGGGCCGGTGTCGCCGTCGCCGACGCGCTTGTGGTCCTGCGCGCTGCCGAAGGCCATGACGTTCGTGCCGTCGGAGAGGGCGAAGAAGCTCGCTTCCTCGCCGGTCATAAATTCCTCGATCACCACCTCGGCGCCCGCGCCGCCGAAGGCACCGTCGAACATATCGTCGACCGCCGCCGCTGCTTCGCCGGCGGTCTCCGCGATGATCACGCCCTTGCCCGCGGCGAGGCCGTCGGCCTTGATCACGACGGGGATCTCGAAGCCTTCGAGCACCGCATGCGCTTCCTCGGCGGAGGTGCAGCGGGCGTAGGCGGCGGTGGGAATCGCCGCGCGGGCGCACAGGTCCTTGGTGAAACCCTTGCTGCCTTCGAGCCGCGCCGCCGCCGCGCCGGGACCGAAGGCCGCGATGCCGCGCGCGCGCAGCCGGTCGGCGAGGCCCGCGACGAGCGGCGCTTCGGGGCCGACGACGACGAAGTCGATGCCGTGCGCGGCGCAGAAGGCGACAAGCCCGTCGAGATCGTCGACGCCAACGCCCACGCATTCGGCATAGGCCTCGATCCCGGGGCCGCCCGGCGCGGCATAGAGCTTGGCGCACGACGGCGATTGTGCCAGTTGCCAGCTGAGCGCATGTTCGCGGCCGCCCGAGCCGACCAGCAGGATATTCATGACCGTTCCTTTTCCCGATCCGGCGTCCGAAACCGACCCCGCGGCGCGGCTGTTAGCCGAGGCGGCGCCCGGCGACAATGTACCGCCGCTGTCGGTCAGCCAATTGTCGGCGGCGATCAAGCGGACGGTCGAGGACGGTTTTTCGCGCGTCCGCGTGCGCGGCGAGCTGTCGGGGGCGAAGCGCGCGGCGTCGGGGCATTTCTATGCGGCGCTCAAGGACGATAATGCGCTGATCGACATGGTGATGTGGAAGGGACAGGCGGCGCGCCTCGCGTTCCGGCCCGAGGACGGGATCGAGGTGATCGCGACCGGCAAGCTCACCACCTATCCGGGGCGGTCGAAATATCAGCTCGTCGTCGACACGCTCGAGGTGGCGGGCGAGGGCGCCCTGATGCTGCTGTTCGAGAAGCTCAAGGCCCGGCTCGGCGCCGAGGGGCTGTTCGACCAGGAGCGCAAGCAGGACCTGCCGCGCCTGCCGCGCGTGATCGGCGTCGTCACCTCGCCGACCGGCGCGGTGATTCGCGACATTCTCCACCGGCTTGCCGACCGTTTCCCGATGCATGTGATCGTCTGGCCGGTGCTGGTGCAGGGCGAGGGCGCGGCGGCGCAGGTCGCGAACGCGGTCCGGGGTTTCGACGCGCTCGCGCCCGGCGGGCCGGTGCCGCGCCCCGACCTCGTCATCGTCGCGCGCGGCGGCGGGTCGATCGAGGATCTGTGGGCGTTCAACGAGGAGGTCGTCGTGCGCGCGATCGCCGATTGCCGCATCCCGACGATCAGCGCGGTCGGACACGAGACCGACACGACGCTCGCCGATTATGCCGCCGACCGCCGCGCGCCGACCCCGACCGCCGCCGCCGAAATCGCGGTGCCGGTCCGCGCCGAGCTGCAGGAACTGCTGCTCCAGCGCGCCGGGCGGATGATCGCGGCGGCGAACCGGCACCAGGTGCTGGCGGGCGAAAGGCTGGCGGCGCTGGCACGGCATCTGCCGAAGCGCGAGGGGCTCTATGCGCCGCAGCGCCAGCGGCTCGACGATGCGGGCGACCGGCTGGACCGCAGCCAGCGGCAGCGGCTGGCGATGACCGCCGAACGGCTCGCGACGCGGGGCGCCGCGCTGCGCCCGGCGCTGCTGGCGCGGCGCTGGGACCGCGACCGGGCGCGGCTCGAAGGGCTGGGGCGCTTGCTCGACAGCCTCGACCCGCGCGCGCTGCTGTCGCGCGGCTATGCGATGGTCCGCGACGCGGGCGGCGCGATCGTGACCAGCGCCGGCACGGCGCGCGGCGCCGGGCATCTGCGGCTGCTATTCGCCGACGGCGAGGTGCCGGTCGCGGTGGAGGGGACGGGCATGCCGCCGCCCAGACCGGCGCGCAAGCCGCCGCCGCCCGAGGCCAAACGGGGACAGGGCGAGCTTTTCTGACGCCGCCGGGGGTGTCGCCGAGCCCGCGATGCTGCTATACCCGTCGTTCAAAGCCAATTTTCCGGACAGTCCGCCATGTTGATCGCCAGCCGCAACCGCCTCGCCCGCCTCCACTACGGGCCGAACGGCTTTCGCATCCTGTCGCCCGGCGACCATGTGCTGTGCGCGGTGACCGGGGTGCCGATCGGGCTCGACGAGCTGCGCTACTGGTCGGTTGCGCGGCAGGAGCCCTATGCGACGGCGGCGATTTCGGTGCAGGCGGCGCTCGACCAGCGGGCATGACGCGGGCGAGGCGAGCGATGCGTTACGGCGCGGCGCTGCCGCTGCTGCTCGTCGCGGCGAGCTGCGTGCCGCGCGGCCCCGGCCAGCGAAGCGGCGGCGCCTCCCCCGCCTCCGCCGCCCAAGGCCGAGCCGGTCACCCCGCCCCGGCCGATCGTGGTCGGCCCGATCGCCCCGCTGCGCCGCGACTTCACGCTGCGCGGGCTTGCCGAACAGGGCGCGGCGATGGTCGGGCAGGCGCCGAGCGGCGCCGCCGGCCTGACCCTCGACGGCCAGCCGGTGGCATTGACCGCCGACGGCTGGTTCCTGATCGCCTTCGACCGCGACGCCGGCCCCGAAGCGCGGCTCGTCGCGCGCTTTGCCAATGGGGAAAAGGTCGAGCGCGTGCTGGCGGTCGCGCCGGGCAGCTGGCGGATCGAACATGTCAACGCGCCCTATCGCGGCAGCGCCGCGAGCGATGCCGACTTCGAACGGCGGCGGCCCGCCGAGCTCGCGCAGATCGCCGAGGCGCGCCGGACCGACCATGTTTCGGACGGCTGGCGCCAGAGCTTCATCTGGCCGGTGACCGGGCGGCGGTCGGGCTTCTTCGGGTCGCAGCGCGTCTACCAGGGCAAGCCGGGCAGCTATCACAGCGGCGCCGATATCGCGGTTCCGGCGGGCACGCCCTTCGTCGCGCCCGCCGACGGCGTCGTCGTGCTTGCGGCATCGGCGCCGTTCACGCTCGAAGGCAATCTGCTGATCGTCGACCATGGCATGGGTCTGAACAGCGCCTTTCTCCATTGCCAGCGGCTCGACGTGAAGGCCGGCGACCGCGTCGTCCAGGGGCAGGTGCTGGGGACGGTGGGGCAGACCGGACGGGCGACCGGGCCGCATATGCATTGGGGCATGAAGTGGCGCGATGCCCGGCTCGACCCCGCCAAGCTGGCAGGGCCGATGGGGCGCTGAGGCGCGGGGCGAAATCGTAACCGGCGAAACTTTATATCGTAGCGATGTTGCAGCGCGTCATGGAATTTCATGCCGTCTCGCGGTTGTTGCAAATACGTCACAATGGCCGGTGAAACCGCTGGAAGCCCCGGAAATTCCCTTTACTCCACAGGAAGGAAGGATCATCCCGCACGCTATCGGGGCATCTGTGCGCTGGCGTTCGCCTGCTCAACGGGGTCCGGGTATCTTATCCATCCAGTAGCAAGGGACTGCACTGTGAAGAAAACCCAATATTCGAAGCTGAAACTGGGCGCCGCGCCGCTGGTGCTGAGCGTTGCGCTCGTTTCGGCCCCTGCCTTCGCGCAGGACGCAGAGGAAGGTACGACGACCGAATCCGAAATCGTCGTCACCGGTACGCTGATCCGCAACCCGAACCTCGAACAGTCGACGCCGGTCAACGTGACCACCGCCGACACGATCGAGCTGAAGCAGTCGAACACCGCCGAGGAAGTTCTGCGCGAACTGCCGGGTGTCGTCGCCAACATCGGTTCGGCCGTGAACAACGGCAATGGCGGCGCTTCCTACGTCGACCTTCGCGGTCTCGGCTCGACCCGCAACATCGTCCTGCTGAACGGCAACCGCGTCGCGCCGTCGGACGTCAACGGCCGCGTCGACCTCAACAACATCCCGCTCGCGCTGATCGAGCGCGTCGACGCGCTGACCGGCGCGGCGGTGACCACCTATGGCGCCGACGCGATCACCGGCGTCGTCAACTTCATCACCAAGCGCGATTTCGCCGGTTTCGAGGCCACCGCTTCGGAACAGATCAGCGAACAGGGCGACGGCAACGTCTTCCGCGTCGATGCCACGATCGGCGCCAACTTCGACGACGGCCGCGGCAACGCCGTGCTGAGCATCGGCTATCAGCAGGCCGACGCCATCTATCAGGGCGCGCGTCCCTTCTCGGACAACACGCTCGACAGCTATTCGAACACCTTCCTCGGTTCGGGCACCGCGGTTCCGTCGCGCTTCTCGGGCACCCGTCCGCTGACCGGCGGCGCGCCCAACACCATCGCGCAATATATCCAGACGGGTACCGACGCCGACGGCAATCCGATCCTCGAACTGCGTCCCGGCGGCGCGGCCAACGGCGGCGTGCGCCAGATCGATCCCGTCACCGGCGCGGCGCTGACGCCCTTCTCGACCTTCAACTTCAACCCGGCGAACATCTTCCAGACGCCGTTCGAGCGCTTCAACATCTATGGCCAGGCCAATTATGAAGTGTCCGACGCGGTCGAGGTCTATGCGCGCGGCATGTTCTCGAAGCAGACCGTGTCGACGATCATCGCGGCCTCGGGTTCGTTCGGCGGGACGGTGACGATCAACCTCAACAACCCCTTCCTGCCCGCGGCGCTGCGCAACCAGTTCTGTGCGCTGAACAATGCGCCGCTCGTCAACGGCGTCGATGCCAACGGCGACCCCATTTCGGGTCAGACGGCCTATACGCCGCTCTACACTCCGGCAGAATGCGCCGCGGCCGCAACCGCGACCGGCCCGAGCGACCCGAACTATCGCACGGTCACCACCGCCCTGTCGCGCCGTACTCCGGAAGTCGGACCGCGCATCAGCGACTATCAGACGACCTTCTTCGACTATCGTGTCGGCGCCCGCGGCGGCATCACCGACTCGATCGACTGGAACATCGAGGGCGCCTATGGCGAATCGGAAAATATCCAGACGATCAAGGGCTACACGCTGCAGTCGCGCTTCCGCGAAGCGTCGCTGTCGAATGACGGCGTGACCTGCATCAGCGGCAATCCCGATTGCGTCCCCGTCAACATCTTTGGTCCCGAAGGCTCGATCACGCCCGAAATGGCCAATTACCTCCAGGAAAACAGCACGTCGGTGAACCGCACCTCGCTCGCGCAGGTTCGCGGCATCGTGTCGGGCGACCTCGGCTTCACCTCGCCGGGCGCGGTGCAGCCGATCGGCTTCGCGATCGGCGGCGAATATCGCAAATATCGTGCGCAGCAGGCGTCGGACCTTCTCGCCAAGACGCCGGGCGAGCTCGGCGGTGCCGGCGGTGCGGCTCCGGACATCGACGGCCAGTATGACGTCTACGAAGCCTATGGCGAACTCGTCGCGCCGCTGATCGAGGACAAGCCCTTCTTCGAGAGCCTGACCATCGAAGCCGGTATCCGCTATTCGGACTACAGCATCCGTGGCGGTGGCGGTTACGACACCTGGACCTGGAAAGCCGACGGCAGCTGGGAACCGGGTGCGGGCGTCAAGTTCCGCGGCAACTACAGCCGCGCGGTGCGCGCACCGAACATCGGCGAGCTGTTCACGCCGCAGACGGTCGGCCTGACCAACCTCGGCATCGACCCCTGCGCCGGTGCCGCTCCGGTCGGCAACGCCAACCTCCGCGCGGTCTGTATCGCGCAGGGCGCTCCGGCCGGCACGATCGGTTCGATCCTCAACCCGACGGCGGCCCAGGCCAACATCACCGTTGGCGGCAACCTGAACCTGCAGCCGGAAAAGGCCGACACCTGGACGCTCGGCGTCGTGTGGCAGCCCGAATTCCTGCCGCGCTTCAACCTGTCGCTCGACTATTACAACATCAAGATCAACGACGTTCTCGGCACTCCGCTGCCGGGTGACATCATCGCGGCCTGTTTCGACGGGCTCGATGGGTCGAGCGCGACCGATCCGGCCTGTACCTCGATCCGCCGCAACCCGATCACCGGCGGCCTCGACGGCGACCCGGCGACGACCGGCGGTCTGTTCGGCACCACGAACAACCAGGGCCGGCTGTTCACCGACGGCGTCGACCTGCTGATGAACTGGAACACCGATCTGGGCTTCGCGAGCCTCGACTGGTCGTTCGTCGGCAACTGGACGCACAGCTCGAAGTTCAAGGCGAATGCGGCCGATCCGGCTCGACCTGAACCGCGAATGCGTCGGCTACTACAGCGTGAACTGCTCGTTCACGGGTTCGATCCAGCCCGAGTTCCAGTTCTCGAACCGCTTCACGTTCGGCTTCGATGCCGTCGACGTGTCGCTGCTGTGGCGCTGGGTCGATGGGGTTCAGTTCGAACCGCAGCAGCTGCAGGACGACATTGACGCCGCGATCGACGGTGGTTGCGCCGATCCGACGGGTGCCGATCCCGACGGCTGCGTCGTTGACCCGCAGTTCCGCAAGATCAAGGCGAAGCATTATTTCGACCTGACGACCCGTTTCAACGTCAGCGAGAATCTGGTCTTCACCGCGACCGTGCAGAACCTGCTCGACCAGAAGCCGCCGATCGTCGGCAACTCGATCGGTTCGACCACCTACAACAGCGGCAACACCTTCCCGTCGACCTACGACGCGATTGGTCGCCGTTATGCGGTGTCGGCGAAGCTGCGCTTCTGATCGGCTGCATCGACGCAAGAAATGGGGGGCGGACAGCAATGTCCGCCCCTTTTTCTTTTGGCGATTATATGCTTTGCAAACGCGGGCGGTGGGTCTGGATCGGGGTGGGGAGCGGACTGTGGGCCATAACCCGTTCCCCGGCGAAGGCCGGGGTCCAGAGCGACAGAAAGCCGACGTTGCGCTGTGACGCTCTGGGCCCCGGCCTTCGCCGGGGAACACTTACTTGTCGGAAAGGCATAATCGCCGCTCAAGTCCGGGGTGACGATGCCATAGGTGTCGCGTTTCGCCCATACCGGTCGGCCATCGAATGCGCGGAGGATATGACTATAATACGATGACCCGGCACAGACCTTACCCGATGGTCAGCGCGCGCGGCAGCGTCAGCGGGATGGCCGCCTGGTCCGCCACCGCCTCGGCCCAGCCGACGACCTGGTCGATCTCTTCGCCATAGGCGGCCTGCGCGGCGGCGAGATCGCGCTGCCGTTCGCCGGGCATGAAGGCGGCGCCCGATTTGCTGTTGCGGGTCAGCGCCGGGTGCGCGGCGACGCCGCCGGCCTCGACCGCCAGGCCGAAATGCCGCATCGTCGCCATGACCGCCGCCGCCGGATCGGCGGTCAGCGTCTCGCTGTCGAGCGTCGCGATGCGGCCTGGCGCCCAGGCGGTCAGCGTGGCGAAGGCCTGCTGTTGCGCCAGCCAGCCGACCGCGGCGACCTGCAGGTCCGACTGGCGAAAATAGTCGCGCGCCTCGAACCCCAGCCCGACGAACCCGTCGGCGAGATAGTGTTCGAGCAGTTCGCGGCACCAGAGCCAGCACCACAATCCCTTGCGCGCGACCGACAGCAGAAAGTCGCGGAGCGGCGCATAGAGCAGCAGCGCGCGCGCGTCGGGGCGCAGTAGCAGCGCGCCGCGCGCGAGCGGGTTGAAGATATTGGACGGCTTGACCACCACCGCCTCGCTGGCCTCGAAACCGCGGCCGAGCAGCGCCAGCGCGTCATTCATGACACGCCCATGCGCGCGCGGGTCGGCACCGCGCCGCCGCCAGCCGACCATGTCGTTGAGCAGCACCGGCTCCGAGAGGCTGGTCGCGACGCCCGGCTGGTCGAGGGCCTGCGCCAGCATCGTCGAGGCGCAATAGGCCGAATGGAAGAGGAAATGCAGCGGCGCTCCGCCCGATTGGACCGGCGCGCAATCGGCGCGGCGAAGGACCACGGGCTCGCCCGGCCCGCCCAGATGCTCGTCGGTCAGAAAGGGGATGGCCGCGCGTTCGGCCCGCGCCACGCGGCGGAAATGGAAGGCGTCGTGATCGGGATCGTACCGGTGCGCGAGCCATTCGGCGTCGCGGACGATCGCCGCGCCGGGGGTGCTATCGGGGACGGTCGCGGGGCCGGTCATCGAACGACCTTGCCGATTGCCCCGGCCGATGGCAAGCACGGCCCATGGCCACCACCTCTCCGCCCGTCCCCGCTGTCGAGGCCAACCGCGCCGGTCTGGCCGCGCTCGCGAGCGGCGATGCCGCCGCGGCCGCCGGTCATTTCGCTGCCGCGATCGCCGCCGATCCGCATTCGGGGGCGCTTCAGCGCAATCTCGCCTCGGCCTGGCGGGCGCTTGGCGACGATCTGGCCGAACTTGCCGCGCTCGACGCGGCGCTCGCGATCGACCGGCGCGACCTGATGGCGTGGATCCGCAAGGCCGAACGGCATGAGGCGCGCGGCGAACTCGGCGCCGCGCTCGGCGCGTGGAGCGCCGCCACCGCGCTCGGCGGCCAGCTCGATCCGGTGCCGGCTGCCGCTGGCACCCCTGCTGGCGCAGGGCCGGGCCTTTGTCGCCGGCGCCACCGATACATTGTTCGACGCCGCGACGGCTGCGCTGACGCCGATGCGCGGGTCGATGTCGGAAACCGAAGTCCGGCGCGGCGAAGCCTTTGTCGCCAGCGCGCTCGGCCGCCGCGCCATCTATCGGAACGAGTGCGCCGGCAGCTACTATCCCTTCCTGCCCGCCGACGAGTTTTTCGACCGCCACCATTTCCCGTGGATGGCGAAGATCGAGGCCCGGACCGATGCGATCCGCGCCGAACTGACGGCGCTGCTCGACGATCCGGGCGAGGCGCTGCGCCCCTATGTGCGGATGGAAGCCGGCTCGCCCGATACGATCTGGACGCCGCTCGACAACAAGCTCGACTGGGGCGCCTGTTTCCTGTGGGAATATGGCGAGCCGAACCAGGCGGTGCTCGATTGCTGCCCCGCGACCGCGGCGGCGCTCGCGGAGGTTCCCGGCGCGCATATCCCCGGCCGCGCGCCGAGCGCCTTTTTCTCGCTGCTGCGCCCGCATACCCGCATTCCGCCGCACACCGGGGTGACCAACACGCGCGCGATCGTCCACCTGCCGCTGATCGTGCCGCCGGGCTGCGGCTTTCGCGTCGGGGGCGAGACGCGGATGTGGGAGGAGGGCAAGGCCTTCGCCTTCGACGACACGATCGAGCATGAGGCGTGGAACGACAGCGGCGAGCTGCGCGCGGTGCTGATTTTCGACGTCTGGAACCCGCATCTCAGCCCGCGCGAACAGCAGTTGCTGACGCGCTATTTCGCCGCCGCCGACGCCACCGGATTCGCGATTCCGCGCTGACTCGCCGCTCGTCGGCAAGTGTCGGTCTTTGGCCGAAATTCCGCTTGGCGAAGGGCCTGGCCGCGCCGTATGATGCGGGCCTGATGCCGCCGATGTCATCGGCGCCGAGGAGAATGGAGATGCGTAACTATTGGACCGCGCTCGTGGCCGTGTCGCTGGCCGTCGCGCCCGCCGCCGCCGTGGCCGAAGAGGCCGCCGCCGACCGCGCGCCGCCGGTCAAGGCCCCGTCGGCGATGACCCCGACCGAGATCAAGGCCTATAACGAGGGGCTGGCCCAGACCCATCCCTATTATATCAAATGCCGCAAGACGCTCGAGATCGGCTCGCTGGTGAAGAAGAACCGCGTCTGCCACACCAACGAGCAGTGGAAGGAAGTGTCGGCGAAGGGCAACCAGGACGCCCGCGACACCGCCGAGGCGATGACCAGCAAGGCGGCCGAGCGGTTCGAACTGATCGGAATGGAAGGGAGAGGGTGATGCGCGCCGTTCCTGCCATGATGCTGCTGCTCCTCGCCGGGGCGCCGGTTGCGGCCCTGGCCGACGAGGCGCTTCCGCTGGCGCGCGCGCCGTCGGAGATGACGGGGGCCGAGATCGACGCGCATAATCAGGGTCTCGCCTTTGCCGATCCCGATTACATCAAATGCCGCAAGATCGAGGAAGTCGGCTCGCTGGTGAAGAAGATCCGCGTCTGCAACACCAATGCGCAGTGGCGGAAAATCGCCGACAAGGGCAACCAGGACGCCCGCGATTCGATGGAGACGCTGGCGCGCGGCTGGAGCAATTCGCGCGAACCCGCGGACCAGGTGGTACCGACCAACAACCGCCCTCCATAAGGACCGGCGCCACGATGATCGAAGAAGGGTCGTGACGATGTTGAAGATGATGCTTGCACTGGCGCTCACCGCATCGGCCGCTGTTGCGGCCGGGGCGACCGATGCTGCCGCCGATCGTGCCCCACCGACGCAGATGCCGTCGACGATGACCCCGACCGAGATCAAGGCGTTCAACGAAGGGCTGGCGCCGACCCACCCCTATTATATCAAATGCCGCAAGACGCTCGAGATCGGCTCGCTGGTGAAGAAGAACCGCGTCTGCCACACCAACGAACAATGGAAGTCGGTGTGGGCGAAGGAAAATCAGGACGCCCGCGACACGACCGAGGCGATGACGCGCGCGCCGGTCAACCACAGCAACTAAATAACGCTTGCGCGCAACGCGCGTTCGCCAGCGGACAATCGCCGCGTGCGGGCGCGCCGTTCGTCGAAACCCGATGGCGTTTGGCCGGTCCAGGCTTGCCTTGCAACCGCCGCCCCCCATGCTCGTTCCTGCACCGGGGATCCGCAGAAATAGCGGATAATTAAGGCGTTTTCCCCATTGCGCAACCGGGGTGGGCATGTCGGGAAACCGGCGCGCGCCGCATCGCTGCGCCCGCCCCACGCGACAGGCCCATCGTCATAATAAGGGAGTCTGTCCGTGAACAAATTCGCCGCTTCGGAAAGCCTGCGCCGCGGTGCCGCGCCGCTTGCCATCGCCCTGGCCCTCTCCGCCGCGCCCGCCTTTGCGCAGGAGGTCCCCGCCGACGAGGCCGCGGCCGACGACGGCGCAGCGATCGTCGTGACCGGATCGCGCATCGCGCGTCCCGAGGCCGATTCGCCCAATCCCGTGACCTCGATCAGCAGCGACACGATCCAGCAGTCGGGCCTCACCAACCTCACCGACCTGCTCGTCCAGAACCCGGCGCTGCTCGGGTCGAGCACGACCGCCGACGCGGGCGGGTCGACCGCGCTGTTCGGCGGGGTCGGCGTCAACCTGCTCAACCTGCGCAACCTCGGCACCGAACGCACGCTCGTGCTCGTCAACGGCCGCCGCCATATTTCGGGCATCACCGGCACCGCGTCGGTCGACATCAACACCATCCCCAACGCGCTGATCGACCGCATCGACGTGCTGACCGGCGGCGTCTCGGCGGTCTATGGCGCCGACGGCGTCTCGGGCGTCGTCAACTTCGTGCTCAAGCGCGATTTCGAGGGCATCGACGCGCGCTTCCAGACCGGCATCTCGTCGCGCGGCGATGCGAACAACATCTATGGCTCGCTGACCGTCGGGACCAATTTTTCGGAGGATCGCGGCAATATCGCGCTGTCCTACGAATATAACCGCGACGCGCGGGTCTCCGCCAGCGCGCGCAAGTCGGGGCGCAATCTCGACCTGTTCAGCTTCCGCCGCAACCTCGCCGACTTCCCCGACGATCCGAACATCGTCGACCGCATCCTCTATAACGACATCCGCTATGCCGACAGCTCGCCGGGCGGCGCGGTGGACGTCGATCCGGAACGCCATCGTACCCGATGCGCTGTCGCTCGGAATCTTCGGCGATCCCGGCTTCCTTCCCGATGGCGTTCTCGTCAGCCGCGACAATTTCGATCTGGGCGTGCGCGGCGAATATGCCGAGCGCGACACCTATCGCGGGGTGCTCGGCTTCGACGGGCGGCTGACCGACAATCTCACCTATGAGGTGAGCTATGTCTATGGCCAGACCAGGACCCGGTTTCTCAGCACCAACTACCGCCTGCGCGACCGCTATTTCGCGGCGCTCGACGCCGTCGACGAGGGCGCGTTCAATACCGGCACGCCGAACGGCAATATCGTCTGCCGTTCGTCGCTCGATCCCGACGCGCCGTTCAACGATCCGAACGGCATCATCATCGGGGCCGACACGACGCCGATCACCTTCACGCCGGGGGCGAACAGCGGCTGCGTGCCGCTCAACATCTTCGGCAACGGCGCGCCCAGCCAGGCGGCGCTCGACTGGATCAACGTCGATCTCGAAAACCGGGTGAAGGTGCAGCAGCATGTCGTCAGCGCGTCGGTGTCGGGCGACACCGGCGCGGTGTTCGAACTGCCCGGCGGCCCGGTCGGCTTCGCGTTCGGTGCCGAGTACCGCAAGGAAAAGTCGAATTTCGTCCCCGACCCCTTCCTCGTCCAGGACGCGCTCTCCGACCTCGCGCCGCAATTTCCCGAAAGCGGCAGCTTCGACGTCAAGGAGGTCTTTGCCGAGATCAACATCCCGGTGCTGCGCGACATGCCCTTTGCCGATATCCTGCAGTTCGGGGCGGCGATCCGCCTGTCGGACTATTCGACGATCGGCAGCACGACGACGTGGAAGGTCGACGGCACCTGGGGTCCGGTGCGCGACATCCGCTTCCGCGGCACCTATTCGGAAGCCGTGCGCGCGCCCAACCTGACCGAGCTGTTCGCGCCGCAGAACGGCGCCTTCTCGTTCATCGACGATCCGTGCGATCCGAGCAATCTCGCCGAGGGCACCTCGTTCCGCGTCGCCAACTGCAACGCGATCCTGGCGGGCTTCGGTATCGACCCCGCGACCTTCAACCCGGCGAACGATCCGCAGGCGACAGCGTCGCTGCCGGGCCGCACGATCGGCACCCCCTTCCTCGACGAGGAAACGGCGAAGACGTGGACCGCGGGCGTGGTGTTGCGGCCGAGCTTCATCCCGGGGCTGGTCGCGACGGTCGACTGGTACGACATCAAGATCAGGAATGCGATCACGACCGCGACCGCGCAGGACCTGACCGATGCGTGCGTCGATCAGCCGACGCTCGACAACCAGTTCTGCGACCTCGTCACGCGCGATCCGACCACCGGCTTCGTGTCGGACTATCTGCTGCGGCCGCTCAACGTGTCGCAGTTCGCCACGTCGGGCGCCGACTTCACGATCAACTATGCCTTCAGCCCCAGCGACAGCCTCGGCCGCTTCAACCTGCGACTCGCGGGCGGTTATCTCGACACGCTGACCTTCATCCCGACTCCGGGGGCAGAGGTCGACAACGACCGCACCGAGGCCTTCGCGCCGAAATGGAACGGCACGCTCGACATCACCTGGGTGAAGGACAATTGGTCGCTGAACTATGGCGTCAATTATTTCAGCAAGACGCGGCGCTTCACCACCGAGCAGATCGAGGCGAACCCCGATCTCGTCGATCCGAATTACATCTTCTACCGCGAGAAATGGGAGCATGACGTCCAGCTCGGTTTCAAGACCGACGACGAGCGGTTCCAATTCTATGCCGAGCGTGAACAACATCTTCGGGCGCGACCCCGACGTCGGCGAGCTCAACTATCCGTCGAGCTTCCGCGGGCGTTATGTCTATGCGGGGGTGAAGGTGAATCTGGCGAGCCTGGGGCTGTAAGAAAGCCCCTCCCGGATTGGGGTGGGGTCTTTCGGCCTTGCGCAAGGCCGATGGACCCCACCCGCTGCGGCTAACCGGCAAGCTGGCAAGTCTCGCTACCCTCCCCTGAAGGGGAGGGTACGAGCTTTTACACCGCCGTCAGCTTCAGCGCGCCGTCGCCTTCATCGACCCGGATCGTCGATCCGTCGCGGACCTCGCCCTTCAGGATCAGGTCGGCGAGCGGGTCCTGCAGATATTTCTGCACCGCGCGCTTCAGCGGCCGCGCGCCATAGACGGGGTCGTAACCGACCCGCCCGAGCCACGCGCGCGCCGCATCGGTGAGGTCGAGCGTCACCTTGCGGTCGGTCAGCAGTTTCTGCACCCGCGCGACCTGGATATCGACGATGCCGCCCATATGCTGCTGGCCGAGGCGGTTGAAGAGCACGATCTCGTCGAGCCGGTTCAGGAACTCGGGCCGGAAATGCGCGCGCACCACCTCCATCACCGCGGGCTCGGCCTGTTCGACCGGCGCGTCGTCGGGCAGCGCGGCGATCGCCTGGCTGCCGAGGTTCGAGGTCAGGATGATCAGCGTGTTGGTGAAGTCGACCGTGCGCCCCTGTCCGTCGGTCAGCCGCCCGTCGTCGAGCACCTGCAGCAGGATGTTAAACACGTCGGCATGCGCCTTTTCGACCTCGTCGAACAGCACGACCTGATAGGGGCGCCGCCGCACCGCTTCGGTGAGCGTGCCGCCCTCTTCATAGCCGACATAGCCCGGCGGCGCGCCGACGAGCCGGGCGACGCTGTGCTTCTCCATGAACTCCGACATGTCGATGCGGACCATCGCATTGTCGTCGTCGAACAGGAAGCGCGCGAGCGCCTTGGTCAGCTCGGTCTTGCCGACGCCCGTGGGGCCGAGGAACAGGAAGGACCCCAGCGGCCGGTTCGGGTCCTGGAAGGCCCGCGCGCGCGCGGCGGACGGCGGTCGAGACGGCGCGGACGGCCTCGTCCTGGCCGATCACCCGCTTTTCGAGCGTCGATTCCATCGACAGCAATTTCTCGCGCTCGCCCTCCATCATCCGGTCGACGGGGATGCCGGTCCATTTGCTGACCACCGCGGCGATATCGTCGGCGGTGACTTCCTCGCGCAGCATCGCATTGCCCGTCGCCGCCTGGGCGTCGGCGAGCTGCTTTTCGAGCCCCGGAATGGTGCCGTAGGATAGCTCGCCCGCCTTCGCGAGATCGCCCGCGCGCTGCGCCTGGTCGAGCGCCGAGCGTGCGGCGTCCAGCTCTTCCTTGATCTTCGCCTCGGCGTGGATCTTGTCCTTTTCGCCCTGCCACTTCTGGGTGAGCTCGGCCGACTGCTGTTCGAGGTTGGCGAGTTCGGCGCGCAGCGTCGCGAGCCGGTCTTTCGACGCGGCGTCGCTTTCCTTCGACAGCGCGGCTTCCTCGATCTTCATCTGGATGATGCGGCGGTCGAGGCTCTCGATTTCCTCGGGCTTCGATTCGACCTCCATGCGGATGCGGCTCGCGGCCTCGTCCATCAGGTCGATCGCCTTGTCGGGCAGGAAACGATCGGAGATATAGCGGTTCGACAGCGTCGCCGCGGCGACGATCGCGCCGTCGGTGATCCGCACGCCGTGATGCAGCTCGTACTTCTCCTTGATGCCGCGCAGGATCGAGATCGAATCCTCGACCGTTGGTTCGCCGACGAACACCGGCTGGAACCGCCGCTGGAGCGCGGGGTCCTTTTCGACATGCTTGCGATATTCGTCGAGCGTGGTTGCGCCGATGCAGTGCAATTCGCCGCGCGCGAGCGCCGGCTTCAGCAGGTTCGAGGCGTCCATCGCGCCCTCGGACTTGCCCGCGCCGACCAGCGTGTGCATCTCGTCGATGAACAGGATGATCTCGCCCTCGGCGGCCTTCACATCGTCGAGCACGCCCTTCAGCCGCTCCTCGAACTCGCCGCGATATTTGGCGCCCGCGATCAGCGCGCCCATGTCGAGCGCGAGCAGGTGGCGGTCCTTCAGGCTGTCGGGCACGTCGCCGTTGACGATGCGTAGCGCCAGGCCCTCGGCGATCGCGGTCTTGCCGACGCCGGGCTCGCCGATCAGCACCGGGTTGTTCTTGGTCCGGCGCGCGAGGATCTGCACGGTGCGGCGGATTTCCTCGTCGCGGCCGATGACCGGGTCGAGCTTGCCCTCGCGCGCGACTTCGGTGAGGTCGCGAGCGAATTTCTTCAGCGCGTCATAGCGGTCTTCGGCCGATGCCGTGTCGGCGGTGCGGCCGCCGGTCAGCTTGGCGATGGCGGCGTTCAGCGCGTCGGGCTTGACGCCCGCGTCGGCGAAGACCTTGCCCACCGGCGTGCTCGGCGCGAGTACCATCGCGAGCAGGATATTCTGGACGGCGACGAACTCGCTCCCCGCTTTCGCGGCGACCCGTTCGGCCTGGTCGAGCAGGCGCACGGCGTCATTGTCGAGCCCCGGCGTTGCTTGCGCGCCCGATCCCGACACGGCGGGCACCTTGGCGAGCAGCGCGTCGATGCCCTGCACCGCGCGCGCGGCATCGCCGCCGCTCGCGGCGATCAGGCCGATGGCCATGCCCTGATTGTCTTCGAGCAGCGCCTTGGCGATATGCTCGGGCGAGATCCGCTGATGGTTCATGCGGATCGCGATCGTCTGCGCCGCCTGCAGAAAGCCCTTGGCGCGGTCGGTGAATTTTTCGAGGTTCATTGTGGATAAGCCCCTTTCTCGCCGTCAGAGATAGTGTTGCCATTTTACAACACAAGAGGGCCGCGGCGAATGGAATAAGGCTTCACGCGGAGACGCGGAGGAGAAATATTCGCGCAGAGAACGCAGAGGACGCAGAGAGAAGGAGGAAAGGGCAGCAAAGCTGCCAATATTCTTTCTTTCCCCTTTTCCTCCGCGTCTTTGCGTGAACCAGAATCTCTGCGATCTCTGCGATCTCTGCGATCTCTGCGATCTGTGCGTTCTCTGCGCGAATCCCCTATTCCCCGCCGCGCGCCAACTGGTCAAGCAGGCGCACGCCGAAGCCCGACATGCCCTTGGGCACCAGCGGCGACGCCGTGTCGGCCTGGTTGACCCCGGCGATGTCGAGATGCGCCCAGGGGGTCGCCTCGTCGACGAAATAGCCGATGAAATGCGCGCCGATGCTCGCGCCCGGACCGCCGCCGGGTGCGATGTTGCGCACGTCGGCGATGTCCGATTCGATCTTTTTGGCGTAATTCCTGTGCAACGGCATGCGCCACAATTCCTCGCCGCTCGCCTTGCCCGCCGCCAGCAGCTGCGCCGCCAGCGTCTCGTCGCGCGCGAACAGCCCGGCATATTGGTCGTCGAGCGCGCCGACGATCGCACCGGTCAGCGTCGCGATGTTGACGATCGCGCGCGGCTTGTAGCGGTCGGCGACATATTCATTGGCGTCGGCCAGCACGAGCCGGCCCTCGGCGTCGGCGTTGAGCATCTCGATCGTCTTGCCCGACAGGGTGCGCACGATATCGCCGGGGCGCTGGGCGTTGCCGTCGGGCATATTCTCGGCGAGCGCCGCGACCGCGACGACGTGCACCGGCGCCTGCGATTTGGCGAGCGAGAGCGCCGCGCCCATCGCCGAGGCGGCGCCCGACATATCGCCCTTCATGTCCCACATGCCGGTGCCGGGCTTGAGCGAGATGCCGCCCGAATCGAAGGTGATCCCCTTGCCGACGAAGGCGAGCGGCGCGCCGTCGGCGCCGCCGCCGCGATAGCGCACCGCGAGCAGGCGCGAGCCGCGCGGGCTGCCCTGGCCGACTCCCACGAGCGTGCCCATGCCGAGCCGCCGCATCGCGGCTTCGTCGAGCACCTCGATCGTCACGCCGGGGACGCCGGCAAAGGCCCGGCGCACCTCGGCGACGAAGCTTTCGGGATAGACGACATTGGCGGGTTCACTGGCGAGGTCGCGCGACAGGCGCACGCCGTCGGCGAGCGGGCGCCAGCGCGCCGCGAAGGCCGTCTCCGCCGCGGCGCGGTCGCCGCCGACGATGGTCACCGCGTCGGTCGCGGGCGCCTTGCGGTCGACGGTCTTGTAGCGGTCGAAGCGGTACTGGCCGAGCGCGAAGCCATAGCCCGCCTCGGCGCCCTGCGCGCCGCTGAAGGCGCCGGTCAGCGTCACCGGCTGCGCGTCGGACCTGACCTCCTGCGCCGCCTTGCCGCCCGCTTCGGCGAGCGCGAGCATCGCCGGCGCGGCGCCGGTGCCGACGAGCAGGATGCGGCTGTGCGCCCCGATTCCGCGCAGCGACAGCGTGGCGTTGGCCTTGCCCTCGAATTTCGCATTGGCGATCGCCGCCTCGATCGCCGCGCGCTCGCCCGCGCCGACGCCGACCGCATCGAGCGCCGGCAGCGCCGCATCGGCCATCAGCACGACCAGCACGCCCTTTGCCGGTGCGCTCGCGGCAAAGCCGATCGGGCGTTCGGCGCTGTTGAGGGCGGTGGCGGGCACGACGCCCGAACCGGTGACGGTCTGGGCTGTCGCGGCCGAGCGCGGTCAGCGGAGCAAGCGACAGGCAGGCGGCAAGCAGCAGGCTTTTGCGAGGCATCGAAGCGGAACTCCCTGTTATTCGGCCGGTCTTGGTCCTGTTCCGGGTCTAACAGCTGCGGTCCGCCCCGCAATCTCCACTCGACGAACGACAGCCGCTTGCCATCGGACCCGCGCGCCGTCAGACAGTCGCATTCGCGAGCCGACGCAAAGGGACCAGGATGCTGCGCAAATTGGGAATCGGATTGCTGCTGTTGCTGCTGCTGGCCGGCGTCTCGCTCGCGGTCTGGGAGCCGCTGACCGCCGAAGCGCCCGCGGCGCCCAGCTTCAAGCCCGCCGACGTCCGCATCGCGCGCGACAAGTTCGGCGTCCCCCATATCTTCGGCAAGACCGACGCCGATGTCGCCTATGGCGTCGCCTATGCCCATGCCGAGGATGATTTCGCGACGCTGCAGGAGGTGCTGGCGATGACGCGCGGGCGCGCCGGGGCGATGCTCGGCGCGGACGGCGCGCAGATCGACTATGCGGCGGCCCTGCTCGATATCCGCGCGACGACGGCGCGCGACTGGCCGCGCCTTCCGGCGGATGTGCGGGCGCTGTTCACCGCCTATGCGGCGGGGCTCAACCATTATGCCGACAAGCATCCGGGCGAGGTCCGGCTGTCGAAGCTGTTCCCGGTGACCGGCGAGGATGTCGTCGCGGGCTTCGTGCTGCGCTCGCCCTTCTTCTTCGGGCTCGATTCGACGCTCGGCGCGCTGGTCGAGGACAAGCCGCTGGCGCGCGAGGGCGGGCCCGAACTCGACGCCACGGGCAAGCTGGTCCCGCGCAAGGACACGCCGTTCGGCAGCGATCCCGCCGCCAACGGCTCGAACGCCATGGCGGTCGCGCCGTCGCGCTCGGCCGATGGCGCGACGCGGCTCGTCTCCAACTCGCACCAGCCGTGGACCGGCGGCGTCGCCTGGTACGAGCTGGTGGTGCACAGTCAGGAGGGTTGGGATTTCGCGGGCGCCAATTTTCCCGGCTCGCCCTACCCCTTCCTCGGCCACAATAAATATCTCGGCTGGACCAATACGGTGAACCGGCCCGACCTGATCGACATCTACCGGCTGGTGCTCGACGAAAGCGGCGAGAATTACCGCTTCGACGGCCAGTGGCGCCCGCTCGAGGCGAAGCGCGTGTGGCTCAAGGTCAAATTCGGGCCGTTCGTGCTCCCGATCCCGCGGACCGTCTATCGCTCGGTGCACGGACCGGTGGTCAAGAACGACAGCGGCGCCTTCGCGATCCGCTACGCCGGGATCGACCAGGCGAATATGGTCACCCAATATTACCGGCTGAACAAGGCGAGGAATTTCGCCGAATGGCGCGCCGCGATGGCGGGGCAGGGCGTGCCCGCGACCAATTTCATCTATGCCGATGCGGCGGGCAATATCGGCATGTTCTATAACGCGATGTTCCCCGACCGGCCCGCGGGCTATAATTGGCGCGGCATCCTGCCGGGCGACACCTCGGCCGACCTGTGGACCAAGACGCTGCCGTTCGACCGCGCCCCGGCGCTCGTCAATCCGCGCTCGGGCTATGTGATGAACGCCAACAACACGCCGTGGGTCGCGGCGGGGCCGGGCGACGAACTCGACGCCGCCGCCTTTTCGCCCCTGCTCGGGATCGAGGACGATATCACCAACCGCTCGACGCGGCTGATCGAGCTGTTCGAGGCATCGGGACAGATCGACGCGGCGCGGCTGAAGGCGATCAAATATGACACCGCCTATGCGCGCTCGGGCTATGCCAAGGCGTGGATCGACCGCATCCTGGCGCTCGACCTGAAGGACGATCCCGCACTGGCGCGGGCGCAGACGCTGCTCCGCGCCTGGGACTGGAACCTCGACGGCAAGGGGCAGGGCGACGCGCTGGCGCTGATGCTGCTGCGTCCCGCGAACAGGCAGCATTATCAGCGCACCGCCGACGGCCCCGACCCGCGCGCGACGCTCAAGGAAGCCGCCGATCATCTGACGAAATATTTCGGCACGCTCGATCCCAGGCTCGGCACGGTGCTGCGGCTGCGCCACGGCGAGGGCGACCGCCGCATCGACCTGCCGCTCGACGGCGGCAACGACACGGTGCGCGCCTCGACGCTGTGGGATGCCGAGCCCGACGGCCGCCTGAAGGTGCGCCACGGCGACAGCTTCATCCTGTTCGTGACCTGGACCCGTGACGGCCGCCTGACCTCCGAATCGATCCAGCCCTTCGGATCGGCGACGACGCGCCCCGACAGCCCGCACTACAACGACCAGGCACCGCTGTTCGTGCGGCACCAGCTCAAGCCGGTGCTGTTCGACCCCGCGGCGCTGTGGGCGACCAAGCCGCGCGTCTATCGGCCTTGAACGCGGCGCCACGCCGTCCTAAACCGCTGATACAGTGCCGTCCGGCACCCGGTCGCATCGGGCCATCCGCCCGTTCCTGAACCAAGAGGATATCCATGCCCCGTTTCCATCGCTTCGCCGTCGCCCTCGCCCTGTCGACCGCGCTCGTCGCCGCCGGCCCGGCGCTCGCCAAGACCAGGGCGGCCGACCCCGCGCCGATCGCCGATCTCGTCAAGGCGGTCGATATTCCCTATGAAGCCTTCACGCTCGACAACGGCCTGCGCGTGATCGTCCATGAGGATCGCAAGGCGCCGGTGATCGCGGTGTCGGTGTGGTACCGCGTCGGGTCGAAGCATGAGCCCAAGGGCAAGACGGGCTTTGCGCATCTGTTCGAGCATCTGATGTTCAACGGGTCGGAAAACGCGCCCGGCGACTTCTTCGAACCGCTGCAACAGGTCGGCGCGACCGACGAGAACGGGACGACCAGCGTCGACCGCACCAATTATTTCGAGACGGTGCCGACCGGCGCGCTCGACATGGCGCTGTTCCTCGAAAGCGACCGCATGGGGCATCTGCTCGGCGCGGTGACGCAGGAAAAGCTCGATAACCAGCGCGGCGTCGTCCAGAACGAAAAGCGCCAGGGCGACAACAACCCCTATGGCCTGCTCCGCTACGAGATTTTCGAGAATCTCTTCCCCACCGGCCACCCCTATCATCACAGCACCATCGGTTCGATGGACGACCTCAATTCGGCCAGCCTCGACGATGTGAAGAAGTGGTTCACCGACAATTACGGCCCGAACAATGCGGTTCTGGTGCTGGCGGGCGACATCGACGTCGCGACCGCCAAGGCGAAGGTGCAGGATTGGTTCGGCGACATCCCGCGCGGCCCCGAGGTGAAGGCCCCGGCGACCTCGGTCCCGACGCTGCCCGCGCCGCTCGCGAAAGAGGTCAAGGACCTGATCCCGACGACGCGCATCTATCGCATGTGGGCGATCCCCGGCCTCAACGACGAGGACGCGATTCCGCTGCAGATGGGCATGTCGGTGCTCGGCGGCCTGTCGTCGTCGCGGCTCGACAATGCGCTGGTGCGCAAGGATCCGGTCGCGGTCAGCGTCTCGGCCTTTGCCCAGCCGTTCGAGGATGCCGGCATCCTGCTCGTCCAGGCCGATGTGAAGCCGGGGGTCGAACCCGCGCTCGTCGGCCAGCGGCTCGACGAGGAAGTCGCGAACTTCCTCGCCAGCGGACCCACTGCCGACGAATTGCAGCGCGCGGCGGCCAGCTATCTCGGCGGCGCGATTGCGGGGCTCGAATCGGTCGGCGGCTTCGGCGGCAAGGCGGTCGCGCTCGCCGAGGGCGCGCTCTATTCGAACGATCCCGGCTATTACAAGGTCGAGCTCGACCGCATGGCGAAGGCGACCCCCGAACAGGTGAAGGCGGTCGCCAACAAATGGCTGTCGCGTCCGGCCTTCTCGCTCACCTACACGCCCGGCGAGCGCACCGAGGGCGGCGAGAACCGCGGCGGCGCGGTGACGGCCGGCAAGGTCGCGGCAGCGGTCGCACCCGACCGCTACTGGAACCCCGCGCTCGGCGACGTCGGTCCCGATACGGGGTTCGGCAGCGCGTTCGCCGACCGCTCGAAATTGCCCTCGGTCGCCGATCTCAAGGCGCTCGAATTCCCCGCGATCGAGCGCGCGAAGCTCAAGAACGGCATCGAGGTCGTCTTCGCGAAGCGCACCGCGGTGCCCACGGTCAATGTCGCGGTCAGCTTCGACGCCGGCTATGCCGCCGATCCGCACAGCGCGCTCGGCACCCAGTCGCTGATGCTCAACCTGATGGACGAAGGCACGACGAGCCTCGATTCGATCGCCTTTGCCGAAGCCAAGGAACGGCTCGGCGCGCAGATCGACGGATCGGCCAATGCCGACGAAACCGTGTTCGAGCTGTTCGCGCTGAAACCCAACCTCGCGCCGTCGCTGACCTTGCTCGCCGATTATATCCGCAACCCCGCCTTCGACGCGAAGGAGCTCGAGCGGGTGCGCGCGCAGCAGCTCAACCGGCTGAAGGCCGAACTCAACAATCCCAATGCCATCGCCAACCGGGTGCTGATGCCGGTGCTGTACGGCGCCGAGCATCCCTATGGCATCCCGCCCTCGGGCCTCGGCGATGCCAAGGCGGTCGCGGCGGCGACGCGCGACCAGCTCGCCGGCTTCCACGCGACCTGGATCCGGCCCGACACCGCGCGCATCTTCGTCGTCGGCGACACGACGCTGAAGGAGGTGACGAAGCAGCTCGACACCGCGTTCGGCAACTGGAAGTCGCCGGCGACGGCGAAGCCGGTCAAACATTTCGAGGTCGCGATTCCCGCCCCGCAGCCGCGCATCCTGCTCTTCGACCGGCCGAAATCGCCGCAGTCGGTGATCCTTGCGGGCAAGGTGCTCGACGCCAAAGGCACCGACGATCTGGAGGTGCTGCGCTCGGCGAACGACATTTTCGGCGGCAATTTCCTGTCGCGCTTCAACACCAATCTGCGCGAGACCAAGGGCTGGTCCTATGGCGTGCGCAGCCGCATCTCGGGCGACAAGGACCGCATCGCCTGGGTCGCCGCGGCGCCGGTGCAGGCCGACCGCACCGGCGATTCGATCAAGGAACTGCAGAGCGACCTCACCGCCTTCCTCGGCGACAAGGGCGTCACGCAGGAGGAATTGCAGCGCACGATCAACGGCAGCGTCCGCGAATTGCCGGGCAGCTTCGAAACCTCGGGCGACGTCCTCGCCGGGCTGCGCGCGATCTCGAAGTTCGGCCGCCCCGACGATTATTACGAAAAACTGCCCGCGACCTATGAAGCGATGACCACCGCCGAGGTCGATGCGGCGGCCCGCAAGGCGCTCAGCACCGGCGATCTCGTCTATGTCGTCGTCGGCGATGCGGCGACGGTCAAACCACAGCTTGACGGATTGGGTTTGCCGGTGGAAACGGTGACTCTCACTAATTAACATCAGTTTCAGTAGGAGAGCCCAGATGTCCCAAGTCGATGGCAGCTACGATTGCGTCACCAAGTCGCCGATGGGCGACCAGAAGTCGGTTTTCACCGTCAAGACCGACGGCGACAGCTTCACCGGCCAGAATGCCGGCGCGATGGGGTCGCTCGATGTCGAAAACGGCAAGGTCGACGGCAACAAGCTGACCTGGACCATGAACATGAAGGTGCCGATGCCGATGACGCTCGAAGCCGAGGCGGTGATCGACGGCGACACGCTGACCGGCACGATCAAGGCCGGCGCCTTCGGTTCGATGGCGATGACCGGCACCCGCCAGGGCTGATCCGCCGCCGCTTTCGAACAGGCGAAGGGCCGTCCCGCGGGGCGGCCCTTTTGCTTTGGCGATTATGTCCCTTGCAAACGCGGACGGATAAATGGCGGGTTGCGGACGGTTGCGGTCATGAGCGATCCTCCCCCAACGGGGGAGGGGGACCACCCGAAGGGTGGTGGAGGGGCACGGGAGGTTTGCGTGACGCCAGACCGTAAAGCCCTCATTTCTGCAACGGAGCCGTAGCGCACGACCTCACCGGCAAGGCAAACCGCCTGTGCCCCTCCACCAGCTTCGCTGGTCCCCCTCCCCGTGCCGGGGAGGATCGGCACCGTCCGCTAACCACCCCGGAACCGCCTACCTCGCGCGGGTGGACAGTCGATATGTTGCCTTTCGCTTTGCATAGCTTTGCCTCTCCGTTGGGGGGTGGCCAAAGCGCGGGCGCGGGGGCATAGCGCCGCTGCAATGCACAAGGACTCCTCCCCCCAGCCCGAAACGTCCCGCCCCCGCCTGCCGGGACCGCGCGAGATGGTCGCGATGATGGCGATGGTGATGGCGCTCAACGCGCTCGCCATCGACGCGATGCTCCCCGCGCTGCCCGCGATCGGCAAGGGGCTGGGGGTGACGGTCGCCAACGACCGCCAGTTCGTGATCTCGGTCTATCTGCTCGGCACCGCGCTCGGCGCGCTGATCTATGGCCCGCTCGCCGACCGTTTCGGGCGCAAGGGCGTGTTCGTCGCCGGCGCTGATCGCCTACACGATCTTCGCGATCGGCTGCGGGCTGGCGACCAGCTTTCCGATGCTGCTGGCGCTGCGCTTCGGGCACGGCCTGGTCAGCGCCGCGCTCGGCGTCGTCGTCGTCGCGGTGATCCGCGACCTGTTCGCGGGCGACGCGATGGCGAAGCGGCTGTCCTTGATCTTCCTCGTCTTCATGATCGTGCCGATCATCGCGCCGACGATCGGCGCCGGGGTCGCGGCGCTCGCCGGGTGGCGCGCGATCTTCCTCGTGCTGGCGGCGATGGCGATCGTCATGCTGCTGTGGCTGCGCCGCCTGCCCGAAACGCTCGATCCCGCCGACGTCCGCCCGCTCGACTGGCGGACGATGGTCGCGGGCTGGGCGACGGTGACGCGGCATCGCCGCGCCGCGGGCTATATGCTGGCCTCGGGCGTGATGCAGGGCGCGCTGTTCGGCTATCTCAACAGCAGCGAACAGATCATCGCCGAGGTGTTCGACGCGCAGACGCTCTTCCCGCTGGTCTTCGCCTGCGTCGCGGTCGGCATCGCCATCGCCAATTTCTCCAACGCCGCGATCGTCGAGCGCTTCGGCGCGCGGCGCGTGTCGCAGACCGCGGTCTTCGCCTTCATGGCGACCGCGATGGCCCAGATCGTCGCCGCGCTGAGCGGCGCCGAGACGCTGGTCGTCTTCACGGTGCTGATGATGGTCAATGTCGGGCTGATCGGCTTTATCGGCAGCAATTTCGGGTCGATCGCGATGGAGGATTTCGGCCATATGGCGGGCGTCGCCTCCTCCTACCAGAGCTTCGCCAAGACCTTGCTCGCGGCGGCCACCGGCGCCTTCATCGGGCAGCGGTTCGACGGATCGACCCTCCCGCTGGCCTACGCCTTCGTCGGCTGCGCGGTCACCGGGCTGGTGCTGGTGCTGTGGGCCGAGCGCGGCAAGCTCTTCACCCGGCCGGGCACGGCGCCGAAGAGCCCGTTCTGACCGGAAAAGAAAAGGGGGCCGAAGCCCCCTTTCCAATCCCCCGACGCTCGGGTCAGTCGACGACCGGGCCGGGCAGTTCGGTCATCTCGGGCGCATCCACCGTATCCTCGCCGCGGGCGAGGCGCGAATTGTGCATGCCATAGACGAAATAGAGGATGATCGCCGCCAGCATGAACCAGGCGAAGAAGATCAACACGCGCTGTTCGACGGTGAAGATCAGCGCGAAGCAGGACAGGATGCCGAGCGCTGGAAGCACGGGATAGAAGGGCACCCTGAAGCCGCGTGGCAAGTCCGGATGCGTCGCGCGCAGCCAGATCACGCTGAGACAGACGATGCCGAAGGCCGCCAGCGTGCCCACCGACGTCATGTCGCCCAGCGTGTTGATGTCGAACAGGCCCGCGGCGAGCGCGGTCACCGCGCCGACCAGGATCGTGTTGATATAGGGCGTCTGGAACCGTTTGTGGACGGTCGAGAAGACCCGCGGCAACAGGCCGTCGCGCGCCATCGTATAGAAAATGCGCGTCTGGCCGTACATCAGCACCAGCACGACCGAGGTCAGGCCGATGATCGCGCCGGCCTTGATGATCTTGGCGAACCAGGCCCATTGCGGCCCGAACGCGTCGACCGCCACCGCCACCGGATCGGGCACGTTGAGGTTCTTGTAGTTGACGACGAGCGTCAGCACGACCGACACGAGGATATAGAGCAGGGTGCAGACGAAAAGGCTGCCGAGCAGGCCGAAGGGCATGTCCTTGGCCGGATTCTTGGCTTCCTGCCCCGCGGTCGAGACCGCCTCGAAGCCGATATAGGCGAAGAAGACGATCGACGCGGCGCGCAGGATGCCGCCCCAGCCGAACTCGCCGTCCTTGCCCGTCGCCGCCGGAATGAACGGGTCCCAATTGGCCTTGAGCTCGCCGAAATTGGAGATCGCGATCGCGCCGCCGATGATGATGAAGGCGACGATCACGCTGACCTTGATCGCGACGATCGCATTGTTGAACTTCGCCGATTCGGACACGCCGACGACCAGCAGCACGGCCAGAACCAGGCAGACCAGAACCGCAGGGAGGTTGACGACGCCGACCACCGGCACGCCATTCTGGACGAGCTGCGCGCCGTCGCGCATGATCGCATGCCCCATCGCGCCGGTATATTCGGGCGGGATGACGACGCCATAGTCGCCGAGCAGACTGACCACATAACCCGACCAGCCGACCGCGACCACCGACGCGGCAAGGCCATATTCGAGCAGCAGCAGCGCCCCCATGATCCACGCGGCGAACTCGCCGAGGGTGGTGTAGCTATAGGTGTAGGCCGATCCGGAAACCGGCAGGGTCGACGACAGTTCGGCGTAGCAAAGCCCCGCCAGGGCGCAAACGACGCCAGCGACGAGGAAGGAGAGCAGGACCGCGGGGCCGGCGTGCAGCGCCGCGGCATTGCCGGTGCGGACGAAAATGCCCGCGCCGATGATGCAGCCGATGCCGAGGAACAGCAGGTTCCACGGCCCGAGGGTTCGTTTCAATTCGCTATGTTCGGTTTCCCGCTGAACCTGGGCCACGCTCTTTCGGGCCATGATCCGACCCAAAAAGCCCCCCGATGGACGTGTCGCCATGTCAAACGCTCCCCAGAAATTGAATTGGGGGCAGACTAGCCGCTCCTCCCGTCAGCGCAACTTAATTTCAGGCGCGTGACAGGCGCTTTATCGTACCGTGAAGCGGACCCGATCGACCATGCGTCCGCCGGGATCGACGAGCGCGAGCATATGGCTTCCGGGGCGCGGCAGGATCTGCTGTCCCGCGTCGGCGTCGCCGAGCGGCGCCTTGTCGAGGATCAGGCGATAGCCCGTCACCTCGCCGCTCACCGCGATGCCCAGCCGCTGGCGGTCGAGCGGGATGTCGGGGTCGAGCGCATAGACGCTGCCGCTGACCGGGCTGGTGATGCGCGGGCGGCGCGACGCGGCGGGGGCGGCGGCCATTTCGGCCTGGCCGGTGCCGCGGATAAAGACCTCGCGGCGCGGCGGTTCGCGCGTGCCGGGAAGGGCGATCTGGCGGGTCTCGACCTCGGCGGGCATCGCGGGGGCCTTGCCGGGGCGGCCGGCGTGGAGGGCCAGCATCACGTCGCGCCACACCGGCGCGGCGCCCGAGGTGCCCGACACGGCGCGCATCGAATCGCCCTCCAGATTGCCGACCCACACCGCGACGGTGAAGCGGTCGGACCAGCCGATGCACCAATTGTCGCGCATCCCCTTCGACGTGCCGGTCTTGGCGGCGGCCCAGAAGGGCAGGCGCAGCGCGCTGTCGGCGCCGAAGGCGTCGGTGCGGGCGGAGGCATCGGCGAGGATGTCGCCGACGATGAAGGCGGCGGCGGGGCTGACGATCTGGCGCGCCGCCTCGCCCTTGTCCGACGGGCTGAAGCGCACCGGCGTCCAGCGCCCGGCATTGGCGAAGGTGCGAAAGGCGTTGGCCTGTTCGACGAGGCTGACTTCGGCCGAGCCGAGGGCGAGGGAGAAGCCGTAATATTCGCCGTCCTCGACGAGGCCGTGGTAGCCGAGCGCCCAGAGGCGGTCGCGGAACTGCTGGACGTCGTCGATGACGAGCGCGCGCACGGCGGGGACGTTGAGCGACGAGGCGAGCGCGTGGCGGACGCTGACCGGCCCCTTGAAGCTGTGGTCGTAATTCTTGGGTACATAGAGGCCCGAGGCGGTGTCGAGCTGGACCGGGCTGTCGTCGAGGATCGACGCCGCGGTGAGCCAGCGATGCTCGATCACCTGCGCATAGAGATGCGGCTTCAGCGTCGAACCCGCCTGCCGCCGCGCATTCGCGCCGTCGACCTGCGCCGCGGTCGATTTGAGGCCGACGCCGCCGACATAGGCGAGCACCTCGCCGGTCTGATTGTCGAGCACGACGACCGCGCCATCGCGTACCCGGTCGGCGCCGAGGCCCGACAATTGGCGGCGCAGCGCGACGATTGCCGCCTCCTGGATGCGGCGGTCGATCGTCGTGGTGACGCGTTTGCCCGGCTTGTCGAGCAGGCGCACCGCGAGGTGGGGGGCGAGCGCCGGGTCGAGCTGTGCGATCCGTTCGCCCGAGACGAGCGTCGCGGCGGCGGCGCGGAGCGGCGCGCAGTCCCTGGCCTGCGCCGCGCGGCAGGCGCGAAGCCCCAGCGTTTCGGCATTCGCGGCGGGATTGGGGAGCAGCCCCGCGAAGAGCGCCGCGTCGGTGCGGTCCATGTCGGCGGGGGCTTTGCCGAACAGCGCGCGCGCGCCGGCGCCGATGCCCTGCGTCTCGCCGCGCAGGGGAACGAGGTTGAAATAGGCCTCGAGCATCTGCTCGCGCGTCCAGCCCGAGGCGAGCGCCTGCGCGGCGCGCATCTGGCGGATCTTGTTCAGCCAGCCGCGCTGGCCGGGCAGCGCGAGGTCGGGCGACAGGAATCCCGCGAGCTGCATCGGCAGCGTCGAGGCGCCGCGCGAGCGCCCGCCGGTCCCCCCCAAATTCAGGCGCGTCCGGGCGGCGCTGGCGATCGCCAGCCAGTCGACCCCGCCGTGCGACCAGTATCTCTTGTCCTCGCTGGCGACGACGGCGGCGCGGACCGCGGGGCTGATATCGGCGAGCGGCACCCACGCCATGCGGCGCCGCGCGAAATCGACGCGCTCGCTGTCGAGCAGCCGGCCGTCGCGGTCGTAGAGCCACGCCTCGCTGGGCTTCCAGCCGGCGCGCACGGTCTCGTAGTCGGGCATCGCGGGTGGTTTGGTGACCAGGTGCGCGATGGTGGTGAGGATGAGGAGCGCGAGCGCCGTCCAGGCGAGGGCGTCGAACAGGCGGCGTTTCGGTGGCGAACTCATCGCCAGGATTAATGCGCGCCCCCGCGAAGGCGGGGGCCCATCATCTGCCGGTTTGAGTTTGAGCCGACCGGAGATGGGTCCCCGCCTTCGCGGGGACACACGGATTGGAAGCGGCGATTGTCCACCATCACTCCGCCGCGCTCGCCACGGTCAGCGCGCCGTTCGGCCACTGGCCGCGGATCGCGGGCGAATACATCGCCTCGACGCGGGTGGGCGGCAGGGTGAAGCGGCCCGAGCCGTTCAAACGCACGACATATTCGACCGCGTGGGTGCCCGCGGGCATCCAGCCGAAATAGCCGCGCCAGCTGTCCTTGCCGCGTTCGACATAGCTCGGCCACACGCCCTCGCCCCCGGCCTGCGCCGCCAGCATCTGCGACTGGCCGCCGAGATTGCCGACGATCGTCGCGCCGGGCGGGATCGGATCGTTGACGACGACCCAGGTGCGGCCGGCGGCGGCGATCACCTCGATCCGCACCTTGATCACATCGCCGCGGACGAGGCGGTTCGGGTCGGCGGCCTTGACGACGCTCACCGAGCGCTTGATCCGGTAGCCGGCGTTGAGCGGTTCCTTGAGCGGGACCGGAGCCTTGACGCTGACCACCGCCCAGGGCGCGCCCGTGCCTTCGTGGTTCAGGCTCATCTTGCCGGTGACCAGCGGCACGCGCAGCGGGCTGGCCGCATCGGGCAGGGGCCAGCTTTGCGCCGCGCTCGCCTCGGCCAGGCCGACGCGGGTGACCCCGGTGATCGCGGCCGCCGGATACAGCTCGGCGAAGCGGCGGACGACGGTCGCGCCCCAGGCGTTGGCCGGGGTGGTGTCCCAATGGCCGCGGCGCTGGCGCTGCGCGATGCCGACCATCAGCTTGCCCGCATCGTCCTCCCAGCCCTTGCGGCCGAGAACCGCGTCGAGCGCCTTGATCGCCATTTCGTCGCCGCTGACCATCATCCACCAGGGGGCCCTGGCATCGTCGACCAGATCGACGCGCGTGCCTTCATAGACGAGGCGCTTCCGGAGCTCGGCCTCCGCCGCGGTGCGCAGCGCCGGGGCGTTCCGCACGTTCGGGGTGCGTTCGATCGCGACGAGCCAGTCGGCCAGCGTGCCGGTGGCCATGTCGACCGGCGCCATGTCGATCGCGGCGACAAGCTTCGCATTGGACGCATTGTTGCGGGCGAGCGCGGCGAGCGCGGCGACGCGGACCGGACGGATGTCATAGGGGCCGTAACCCTTGCGGCTGAGCCGTCCCTCGACCACCGCCTGCAGCGCCTTGACCATCTTCGCTTTCGAATCCTCGGGGATCGGGAAGCCGTTGGCGGCGGTCACCGCGAGCACATAGGCGGTGAGTTCGGGCGACCCTTCGATCCGGTCGCTCGGCCAGTAGCGGAGCAGCCCGTCCTTATCGAGATAGGTCGGGATCGCCCCCGCCAGCGCCTGCCAGCGCGCGAGATCGTTCAGCGCGATGGCGCGCGAGGTCGACTGTTCGAAGCAGTTGTACGGATAGACGCCCATATAGTCGCGCACCCCGGCGAGCGGCGGCGCGAGCGTGCCGGCGAGCGCGATGTCGACATAGCCGCCGGCGAGCGCGCCTTCGGGAACGGCGATGGGCAGGCTGGTGTCGGGGCCGACGCGGAACAGGCTGGCGGCCCAGGTCTCGATCGGCACGGCGGGCTCGACGAGCTGCTGGAACACCAGCCGGTCGCGCGCCTTGCCGCCCTTCGCCACCGCTTCGACGGTCCATTCGATCGGCCCGGCGACATCGGGCGCGGTCACCGACCAGCTCACCGGCATCGCGCCGCCCGCCGGGATGGTGACGGTCAGCGGCGGCGCGGTCGCGATCGCCGGCGACAGCGTCGGGGTCGCGGTGACCTCCATCGGCTTGTCGGTGCCGTTGCGCAGCGTGAAGCGCGCGTCATAGACGTCGCCGGTGCGGACGAGCTCGGGCAGCCCCGCGAAGACGCCGAGGTCCTGCACGGTGCGGACGCTCGTTTCGCCGGTGCCGAAATATTGCGATCCGTCGGTCGCGATCGCGACGAGGCGGAAGGCCGACAGATTGTCGCTGAGCGGTACGTCGACCGTGGCGCGCCCCTTGGCGTCGAGCGGGACGCGGCCCTTCCACAGCAGCACCGGACGGAAATCCTCGCGCGTCAGGCCGGAGAGGTCGCCGCCACCGCCGCCGCCCGGTTCGAGCGCCTTGCGGCCATAGTGGCGCTTGCCGACCACCTGCATCTGCGCGGTCGAGGTCAGCACGTCGAGCGTGCGTTCGCCCATCATCGCGTCGATCAGCTTCCAGCTTTCGTTGGGCGCGAGCTGCAGCAGCGCCTCGTCGACCGCGACGAAGGCGACGTCGGCGTTGGCGGGCGCCTTGCCGTTCGGCGCCTTGACCTCGATGCTCGCCTTCGCGGTTTCGCGCACCGCATATTTGGCCTTGTCGGCACTCACCTTGACGCCGAGCTGATGGCCTTCCCAGCCGACCTTGATGCGCGCGATGCCCATGCGGTAGCTCGGCTTGGCGAGGTCGACGAGCGCGGTCGGCGGGGCGCCCTCACTATTCTCGATCTGGAAACCCGCGGCGCGCTTCAGCTTGCGGAACCAGCTTTCGTTGCCGGTGACGCGCCCGCGCACCGCCATGACCGAGACATAGACGTCGGGCGCATAGGTCGCGGGCAGCGGCACCTTGACCACCGGATCGGTGCCCTTCAGCGGCACGACGAAGCTCGACAGCACGCCCTCGCGCTCGACGGTGACCAGCGCGGTCGCCTCGCGGAAGGGCATGCGGACCTGGAAGTTCGCGGTGTCGCCCGCGGCGTAGCGCGGCTTTTCGGCGATCACGTCCATGCGGTCGCCATTGTCGCCGCCGAACCACCAGTCGTCGTCGCCCGCGAGCCAGACCGAGCGGACCGCGCGGGCTTCGTTGCCGTCGGCATCGACCGTGGTCGCGACGACGGTGACCTCGCCCGAGACGCCCGGCGCCATCGCGCAGCGCGCGCGGCCGAGCCTGTCGGTCGTCGCGGCGCAGGTCGCGCCGAGACGCGTCGTGCGCATCTGGTTGTCATAGGCGTAGAAGCCGCCGATCAGGCGCCGCCGCGCGGTGATGATCTCGCGGCTGTAGAGCGCGACCTGGACGCGCTGGCCCGCGATCGGCTTGCCGTCGAGGTCGAGCGCGACGAAATTGAGCCGCAGGTCGTTGTCGCGCATCAGCCAGCCGTCGGTCTTGAGGCCGAGGCGGACGGCGGAGGGGAAGAGGGTGATGCGGCGGCTCGACGTCAGCGTCTCGCCATTGGCGTCCTCATAGTCCATTTCGACCGCCATCTGGGTCGGCTCGGTGATCGGCTGGTCGACCATGACATTGGTCGTCGCCGCGCCATTGGCGTCGAGCACCAGCGGCACCGAACGCGCGAGCGGCAGCTCGGCCTCGGGCTCCTCGCCGCTGTCGTCGAGCTGGATGACGCCCTCCTTCACAGGCTGGCCGTCGAAGTCCCAGTCGCGATAATCCTCCGGCGGCGACCAGCTCGGCGAGAAGCTGGTGCGCATCTCGACCGGCAGGTTCGGGGCGGGGCCGCCCGAGAGGTAACCGACGAACAGCGACAGCGGCACCTGCGTCGGGCGCACCGGGGGCAGTTTCGGCCCGGTCACCGTCGCCTTCATCGTCGGCAGGCGATATTCGTCGACCTTGACCGATTGCGACGACCAGATCGTCTTGTCCTCGCCATCCTTGTCCTTGGTGACGAAGACGAGGTCGTAGTCGCCCATCGGGGCCGATGCGGGGACGTTCCAGACATTCTCGCCGCTACCCGACGCGTCGATGCTGAACGGCATCTCGAACTCGGTGTCCGACCCGCGATGGACGAGGCGCAGCTTGCCCGCCATCGGCTTGGGCGTCGCGAAGCCGGTGCCGACCGGGCGGCGCAGCACATGCTTCATGTTGACGCTCTCGCCCGCCTTGACCAGCGCGCGGTCGAAGATCGTGTGGAGGATGTCGTCGCGCTCGGACCAACCGTAAGGAAGGTCGAAATCATAGGGACGGATGCCGTCGCCCCAGTCGGTGAGGGTGAAGCTGAAATCGTCGCCGCTGCGCGCGCTGACCATCAGCGCATGGCCCTCGCTGACCGCCGGATCGGGGTCGTCTTCGCAGCCCGCGTAGGTTTCGGGTTGCGGCAACCCGGCCGGGAAGGCGAGGCGGCCCTGCTTGTCGGCGATGCCGCGCGCGAGCTGGCGCCCGGTACAGCTGTCGGTGACGCGGATTTCGGCGCCCGCGACGGGCAGGCCGGTGTCGAGCGACGTCACCCAGGCGAGCGAATTTTCGCGGCCCCATTTGAAATGCACCGCCATGTTGGTGACCAGCGCGGCGGTCGCGACATAGCGCGTCGCCTTGCGCCCGAGCAGCGCGGCGCCGAGCTCGGGGCTGGCGATTTCGACGACGTGGAAGCCTTTCTCGCCGAGCGGGATGCCGACGACCTCGAACTCCTTGCCGCCCGCGGCGGGGCTGAGCTGCAGGTCGCGGCGTTCGCCGCCAGCCGGGGCGCCGTCGAATACCGACTTGCTGCCGGTGTAATTGACCGTCACTTCCTTGCCGGTCGCGTCGCGCTCCTCGCGATAGTCGCTGTTGTCGGCCTCATCGACGCGCTTCAGCCAGCGCGCGATCGCGGCATCGTCGCCGCCGACCTTGAGCGCGGTCGCTGGCATCTTGAGGTTCGCCTGCGCCAGCGACGCCTCGACCCCGCGCACGGTGACGGGCAGCACGCCGCCCTCGCCTGCCTCGAGGATGCCGAATTCGGCGGCGAATTTGACCAGCGGCGGGGCGCGGTCGATGTGGAATTTCAGCGGGAAGTTCGACTGGTTCTGCAGCTTGCGGCCGCTCTGGTCGGTGACGTCGGCGGGCAGGACGAGCGTCGCGTCGACATTCTGCGGCAGCGGCCCCTTGAAGCGGACATAGGTAACGTGCGCGTCGTTCCTGTCGTCATCGTCGACCCTGGGGGTCAGCCTTTTGCCGTCGGCGGTGTTCAGCGTCGCGGCAAGCGCGACCTCGCGCGCCACCGGCGAGGCGAAGCTGAGTGTGATGTCCTTGATCGGGTTGCAGCCCGCCTGCGGATTGACGCGGCTGCACGACATCTTGGCGGTGAAGGCGGGGCGCACGTCATAGTCGAAGCGCTGGTCGCGCCCGGCGGTGCGCGAGAGCGCGCCCGCCTGCTGGATGCGCGCGTCCCACACCAGCGCCATCTCGCGGCCGGGGGGCAGCGGGCGGCGGCACTTGACCGGCACGATGCGCTCCATCGCGGCGGCGCGGTCGGCGCCCTTGGCGAGGCGCAGCGGCAGATTGCCGTTATAGGCGAACTCCAGCCGGTCCCAATTGCCGTCGCCGAGCCCGTCGAGAATCGCGCTCGCGGTGTCGCTCCCCAGCACATCGACCGGAATCTTCTCGCCGATGCCGTCGACCGCGCAATAGGCGAAGCGGCCGACCGAGGCGCGGTCGGCGGCGACATTGGTCGCGACGAGGAAAATCTGATCCTCCTCGATGCCATCGTAAGTGCCGCCGACGAGGACGGCGCGCGCCGAGGGACCGCCCGAATCGATCTCGAAGCGGGCGTTGCCGCCGACCGCGACGCCGCTCGCCGTCTTGAGGTCGGGGCGCAGCTCGACCGCGCAGGTCATGCCGCCGGGCAGCGACTTGTCGAATTCGAGCACCCAGGTGCGCGTGTCGACCCAGCGGCCGGTCGAGGCGACCTTGCAGTCGTTGGTGGCGGGCGCCCTGGCGCGCGGGTCGCCGAGCGGCACGATGTCTTCGGAAAAGCGCAGCGTGAAGCGGCTGATCGTGCCGTCGCCGGTCCCGGCGCTGCCGGGGGTGGCGAGGATGACCTGCGGGACGGTGTCGCCGCTCGCGGCGGCCGCGGCCATTGCGAGCGGGAGGATCAGCGCGAGGCGGACCTTCGCCGCGAATCGCACTCCGAGTCCTTGCCAAAAACGCGCCATCGCTGCCTCCCAAAGACCCGCCTTCTTATGTGCCGAATCGCGTCCGATCTGTCAACGCTTCGTCGATAAAATGAAACGGCTCGTCGTAGATTCTGGTGCGGCGAAGCGTTCGCCTGTCTTACCGGACCAGCATCGGCCCCAATTTTTTGCCCGCGAAAATATGGACATGCAGATGCGGGATCTCCTGATGGCTGTCGAGTCCGACATTGGCGAGCAGGCGGTATCCCGGCGCGACCAGCCCCAGCTCGCGTGCGACCAGCCCCACGGCGCGGATGAAGCCGGCGATTTCGGCATCGTCGGCGCGCTCCGAAAAATCGTCCCAGCTGACATAGGGACCCTTGGGGATCACCAATATGTGCAGCGGCGCCTGCGGATTGATATCGTGAAAGGCGAGGGCGTAATCATCCTCGTAGACGGTCTTCGACGGCAGCTCGCCGCGCAGGATGCGCGCGAAGATATTGGTCTCGTCATAGGGAAGCGTGGCGTCGATCGGCATGGGGGAGCTCCTATTGGTTCCGGTTCGCCTTTTCGGCGTGGCCCGAGGTGCCGTGGCGGCGGTCGAGTTCGGCGGCGATATCGTTCCACGACAGGCCGCGGTCGGCGAGCAGGATGGTGAGGTGGAAGACGAGGTCGGCGGCCTCGTCGAGCCAGCGCCGCGTCATCCTCGGTCAGCGCGGCGATCACCGTCTCGGTCGCTTCCTCGCCGACCTTCTGCGCGATCTTGCGGCGGCCTTTCGCCGCGAGGCTCGCGACATAGGAGGCCTCGCCGTCGCTGCAGCGGCGAGCCGGTCGTTCACCACCGCTTCGAGCCGTGTCAATGCTTCGCCGATCGCCATGCAGAAATCCTTTGGCCGCAAAATACCCCGTTTGCCCTGAGCTTGTCGAAGGGCTGTCCTTTCTTTCGGGCGCCGGAAAGAAAGAACGGTGCTTCGACAAGCTCAGCACGAACGGACGAGAAGTTGCGCGATGGCCTAGCGGCGGGAAAGCCGCTGGACAAGGCACGCCGGCTTCGGTCAAAGGCGCGGATGGCCGAGATCAAGCTCCATCCCGATTGGCTCGCGCGCATCGGCGGCGAGTTCGAGCAGCCCTATATGGGCGAATTGAAGGCGTTCCTCGCCGCCGAGCGCGCGAAGGGCAAGAAGATCTATCCGCGCCCGCGCGACTGGTTCGCGGCGCTCGATGCCACGCCGCCGCAGGACGTGCGCGTCGTGATCCTGGGGCAGGATCCCTATCACGGCCCCGGCCAGGCGCACGGCCTGTGCTTTTCGGTCCAGCCGGGCGTGCGCCCGCCCCCGAGCCTCGTCAACATCTACAAGGAATTGCAGGACGACCTCGGCATTCCGCCCGCACGGCACGGCTATCTCAAGCATTGGGCGGAGCAGGGCGTGCTGCTGCTCAATGCCGTGCTGACGGTCGAGGCGGGGCAGGCGGCGTCGCACCAGAAGCGCGGGTGGGAGCGGTTCACCGACGCCGCGGTCGCGGCGGTCGCCGCCGATCCGGCGCCCAAGGTCTTCATCCTGTGGGGCAGCCACGCGCAGCGCAAGGCCGCCGACGTGCCGGGGCTCGGCCGCGGCGGCCCGCACCTGATCCTACGCGCGCCGCACCCCTCGCCGCTGTCGGCGCACAATGGCTTTTTCGGGTCGAAACCGTTCAGCCAGGCCAATGAATTTCTCGGCGCGCACGGCCGCGGGACGATCGACTGGCGATTGCCCGACGTTCCGGACGCATGAGCCTGCTGGCCGATCCGGCGACGCTCGCGGTGCTGGTCGTCGCGGTGATCCTGCTCGGCATGGCGAAGGGCGGGCTGGCCGGGGTCGGCGCGCTCGCGACCCCGCTCGCCGCCCTCGTCCTGCCGCCCGCGACGGCGGCGGCGCTGCTGCTGCCGATCCTGATCGTGCAGGATGTCGTCAGCGTGTGGGCGTTCCGCAAGACGTGGGACGGCTGGATCATCGGCTGGATGCTGCCCGGCGCGGCCGCCGGAGTCGCGGCGGGCTGGTTCTATGCCGACCGCGTGAACGAGGCGCAGCTGATGGCGGCGCTCGGCGCGATCACCCTGGCCTTCGGGCTCTATCGCCTGTGGGTCGAACGCGGCGGGCGCATCGTCGCGGCGTCGCGGTCGCCGGGCTGGGTCGGCACCCTGTTCGGCGCCGCGATGGGCTTCGTCAGCCAGATCGCCCACGCCGGCGGGCCGCCGTTCCAGATGTGGGTGACGCCGCGCCAGCTGCCGCACCTGACCTTCATCGGCACCAGCGCGATCCTGTTCGCGATCGTCAACTGGATGAAGGTGCCCGCCTATCTCGCGCTCGGCGCCTTCCCGCACGAGGTGGTGGTCGCGGCGCTGCTGCTGATGCCGCTCGCGATCGTCAGCACGCTGGTCACGGTGCGCTGGCTGAAGCGGATGGACCCCGCGCGCTTCTATGTGATCGTCTACGTCCTGATGGTGCTGCTCGGCGCGAAACTGCTGTGGGACGGGGTCTCGGCATGAGCGCGCCGGCCGGAAACAGGCGACGCGCGCGCGTCTTGCGCCTATGGTCGCGGCCAGCATGGACACAGGCGTCTTCCCTCTCGAAGGTATTGATGATGGCCAAAGGCCAGAAGAAAACGAACCGCGAAGCCCGCAAACCCAAGGCCGAAAAGCCCAAAAAGTCCAACGCGAGCAACCCGTCGACCAAGGCCGGGGTGGTTGCGGGGCTCGACAATATGAAGAAATAAGGCGGCGGTGTCGGCGGAGGAAAGCGGCGTGACGGCCCCGCCCGTCATCCTCGTCGACGCCGACGCCTGTCCGGTGAAGGACGAAATCTACAGGGTCGCGTGGCGGCACGAGGTCGCGGTCAAGGTGGTGAGCAACAGCTCGACTGCGCGTGCCCGAGCATGGGCTGATCGAGCGCGTGGTCGTCTCGGACGGCTTCGATGCCGCCGACGACTGGATCGCCGGGGCGGCGACGGCGCGCAGCATCGTCGTCACCGCCGACATCCTGCTCGCCGACCGCGCGCTGAAGGCCGGGGCCACGGTGCTTGCGCCGACGGGCAAGCCCTTCACCCCCGCCTCGATCGGCCCCGCCATCGCCACGCGCGCGATCATGGCCGACCTGCGGTCGGGGATGGGCGACGGCATCGGCGGACCGCCGCCCTTCTCCAAAAGCGACCGCTCGAACTTCCTGCAGGCGCTCGACACCGCGCTGGTGCGGCTGAAACGCGCAATTTAGCCGCTATCTTAACCCCTGTTGGCGCAAGGAGGCGTTATGCCGCTCCGCAATCGCACCTTTCTGCTCGGCCAGATTCGCCTGTCGGTGGCCGTGGTCGGCTTTGCGGTCTTCTCGTCGCTCGCGATCACCTATCTCAGCGGAGCCGACGACATGCCGGGCGACGGCCGACGATTGCCTACTGGATGGCGCTGCTGATCCCGCTGCTGGTCGCCAGCGTCACGATGATCATCGTCGGACGGCTGAGCTATCGCCACCATCAATTGCTTCGCACCGTCGAATATCTGGCGCATCGCGACGATCTGACCGGCCTGCTCAACCGGCGCGCCTTTCGCGAGGCGGCCGATGCGCGGCTTGCCGCGCGGGCGCCGCAGTTCGTGACCCTGCTGCTGATCGATGTCGATCATTTCAAGCGCGTCAACGACGGCTATGGCCATGACGCCGGCGACACGGCGCTGCGCCATGTCGCGGCGGTGCTGGAGCGTATGGCGCCGGAGGGCGCGTCGGTCGCGCGCTGGGGCGGCGAGGAATTCGCGATGCTGTGCGACTGGGACGATCGGCTTCGTCTCGCCGACGGGGTTTGCGCCGCAGTCGCGAACAGCCCGTGCGACTATGACGGCCAGATGATCGCAATGACGGTCAGCATCGGCGTCGCGACCGGCACCGGCGCGACGATCGCGCCATTGCTCCGGCGCGCCGACGCCGCGCTCTACGACGCAAAAGGCGATGGCCGCAACCGCTGGACGATGGCGGCCTGACGCCCGGCGAACCCGCGCCGGGCCTTTTTTTCGCCGCGTCGGCGCCTCGCGAAATTTTTTCCTGCCAGTGACGACGATCACGGCGCGCGCCCGGGTGCGCGTTCATAAGCGGGCCATCGGGAAAGACCCGGACACCTATTCGACCGAAACACCCAAGTTTGAACCGAACGGAAGGAAGAATGACATGACCAGGAAGCTGATCCTCGCCCCCGTCCTCGCGCTCACCGTCGCGCTGTCGGCGACCTCCGCCATGGCCCAGTCGGCACAGCCCGCCGCCGATGCGGCATGACGATTACCAACGGCCCGGTGAATGTGCTGATCGGCCTGCTGCTCCCCGCCGTCCAGAAGGTCCGCGAAGCCGCCGCGCGCATGAAGTGACACCCCCGGGCCCCGGCCTAGCAATCGGGCCTACCGGAGAACCGATGACATGGAAAGACGATTTTCGTCCCCGGTTCCGGCCCTCCGTCCGGTCCGGGTCCAGGGAAGCCCTTCCGCCGCAGCGACCCCGGCGGGAGGGCTTTTCCTGTGGCGATTATACCGTTGCAAACTCAAGCGGGCTGAGGAGATCGGGGTGGGGAGCGGACAATTGAGGAATGAACTGGCCTCCCCTCCCGCAAGCGGGAGGGGCAGCGAGACTTACGAGCTTGCTCGTTAGGCTCAGGACTCATTAAATCCAAAAGAGGAAGATGGCGGCGAAGGTGATGGCTGCGAGGAAGATGTCGGCACATCGGTCGTAGCGGGTGTGGATGCGGCGCCAGTCCTTGAGGCGAGCGAAGAGGTTTTCGATTTTATGTCTCTGGCGATAGAGACTTTTATCGTAGCAGTTCTGGACCTTATGGCTGCGATGGGGCGGGATGCAGGCCGCGATGCCCCTGTCGGCGAGAGTTTTGCGGAACCAGCGCGAAGCATAGGCTCGATCGCCGATGAGGCGTTCGGCTTCGGGCATGATCTTGACCAGAGCCTCCGCACCTTTGTGGTCGCTGCGCTGGCCTTCGGTGAGGTGGAGCCGCAAGGGACGTCCCCGGCCATCGCACAGCACATGCAGCTTGGTGGTCAGCCCGCCCCGGCTGCGTCCGATACATCGGGGTAGAGCCCCTTTTTGAGCAGGCTGGCGGCGGTGCGATGCGCCTTGAGGTGGGTCGCGTCGATCATCAGAACCCCGTCGCCATCCCTGGCCAGTTCGGCGAAGATACGGTTGAACACCCCTAACCGGCTCCAGCGGATGAAGCGGTTGTAGATCGTCTTGTGCGGCCCGTAGCCCGTCGGCGCGTCGCGCCAGCGCAGACCGTTGCGGATCACGAACAAGATCCCGCTCAATATCCGACGGTCATCGACCCGCGGCACTCCATGCGACAGCGGAAAATACCCCTCGATCCGGCGCATCTGCGCCTCACTCAGCAGCAACAAGTCACTCATGGCAGCACCTCCGGCCACCTTGAATCAAACCCGAACCTAACGCGCAAGCATTTTAATAGGTCCTGAGCCTAGCAAGAACCGTTTGCCCTGAGCTTGTCGAAGGGCCGTTCTTCCCTTTTGGCGCCGCAGAAAGAACGGTGCTTCGACAAGCTCAGCACGAACGGAGAGGATAAGCCCCTCCGCGTCTCCGCGTGAACGATTGCCAAGGTTTGTTTGGTAAAGCGACGTCGCCGACCCCTCCACCACTCGCTTCGCGAGCGTTCCCCCTCCCCAACGCTTCGCGATGGGGAGGACCTTGTTGACTTGCCAAGCTCGCTCCACCCCGCCATCGCCCCCTCCATGCTTTCGCGTATCTTTCCCGACCGCTTCGTGCCCTTGCTGCTCGCGACGATCCTGCTCGCCAGCCTGCTGCCGGTGCGCGGCGCGGCGGTGCCCGTTGCGCAGGGGATTTCGACCGCGGCGGTCGTTTTTCTCTTTTTCCTCAACGGTGTACGGCTACCGCGCCACGAGGTGCTGCACGGCATCCGCAACTGGAAATTGCAGGGCGGCGCGCTGGCCTTCTCTCTCGGGATCATGGCGCTGTTGGGGCTGGGCGCGCAGGCGGCGGCCGCGCCTTTCCTGCCCGCGACGCTGGCGCTCGGTTTCCTGTTTCTCGGCATCCTGCCCTCGACCGTGCAGTCGGCGACCGCCGCGAGCGGGCTCGCGGGCGGCAATGTCGCGGCGAGCGTCGTCGCGGCGGCGCTGCTCAACCTGACCGGGGTGGTCGCCTCGCCCCTGCTCTTCGCGGGCCTCGCCGGAAGCGCGGGCGAGATTCACGGCGAGGCGGTGCTGCGCATCGTCGCGATCCTGCTGCTGCCCTTCATCGCCGGCCAGTGCGTGCAGACATGGCTGCGGCCGTGGGTGCTGGCGCACAAGGGGCTGGCGACCGTCATGGACCGCAGCGCGATCGCGATCGCAGTCTATGTCGCCTTTTCGGCCGCCGTCGTCGCGGGCATCTGGGCGCTGCTCGACGCGCGCGAGATCGCCATCGTGTTCGGCATCGTGGGCGTGCTGCTCGGGCTGGCCTTCGGCGGTGCGTGGGCCTTCGGCGCGCTGCTGAAGCTGGCGCGCGCCGACCGCATCACCCTGCTCTTTTCGGGCGCGCAAAAGAGCATCGCGGTCGGCGCGCCGCTCGCCGCGACGCTGTTTCCGCCCGCCATCGCGGGCATGGTACTGGTGCCGATCCTTGTCTATCATATGGCGCAGCTGATCCTGTCGGCCTGGCTGGCGCCGGTGCTGAAGGGGTCGGATCAAGTGTAATGCTTGAATAACACAGTGCCGCATGCCATATAGGGGCCGGCACGGGGCCTGAAAGGAACAGGAATGAGCGAGCAGACCGCCACCGCGACGGCGACCGACGAACTGAAGCTGACCCCGCCCGATCCGGTGCCCGTGGTGTCCCCCGAAAAGGCCGCGGGGCTGGTGTCGCTGTCGACCGAGCAGAAATCGAAGCTGGAGGAACGCGTCGACGGCTTCATCGACGATCTGGTCGCGCAGGACGAGAACAGCCCCGAATTCGGCCAGCGCATCGACCAGATCACCAATATGGGCCGCAAGGAGATGCTGGAGGCGGCGAACCAGTCGAACCGCTTCCTCGACCGGCCGATCAAGGCGATGGACCGCGACAGCGACATCGGCATGAACCTGATCGAACTGCGCAACACCGTCGAACGGCTCGACCCGTCGGCGAACGGCAAATTGCTGTCGAAGCGCGGTTTCCTCGACAAGATCTTCGGGAGCAGCGTCACCAATTATTTCGCGCAATATCGCAGCGCGCAGACGCATATCAGCGGCGTGCTGACCGCCCTGTCCAACGGCAAGGACGAATTGCTGATGGACAATGCCGCGATCGACGTCGAGCGGCGCAAGCTGTGGGAGGCGATGGGCAAGCTGGAACAGATGATCCACATTGCCCGGACGCTCGACGAACGGCTCGAATCGAAGGCGATCGAGCTCGACACGACCAACCCCGCCAAGGCGAAGGTGCTGCGCGAAAACGCGCTCTTTTACGCCCGCCAGCGAACGCAGGATTTGCTGACGCAAATGGCGGTGACGGTGCAGGGCTATCTCGCGCTCGACCTGGTCAAGAAGAATAATATCGAGCTGGTGAAGGGGGTCGATCGTGCCAGCACGACCACCGTCGGCGCGCTGAAGACCGCGATCACCGTCGCGCAGGCGATGACCAACCAGAAGCTGGTGCTCGAACAGATCACGGCGCTCAACACGACGACCGCGAACATCATCGACGGCACGTCGAAGATGCTGAAGGACAATACCGCGCGCATCCACGAGCAGGCGGCGTCGAGCACCATCCCGATGGAGACGCTGAGCCGCGCCTTCCAGAATATCTATGACACGATGGACGCGATCGACACCTTCAAGCTGAAGGCGCTCGACAGCATGAAGACCACCGTCCAGTCGCTGGAGGGCGAAGTCGCGAAGTCCAAGGGCTATATCGCGCGCGCCGAGGGCGCGAGCCAGGCGCAGGCGAGCGTCGGCGGGGCCGACAGCCCGCTCGCCTCGCTCGAAGCATGACGACGATGACGATGAGCGAGGTCGACAAGGTCCGCCTGCTCGGCAATGCCGCGATCGAGCGGTCGCGCGAGCGCCGCCGCCCGATCGGGACCAAGAGCGTCGCGCTGCGCCGCCAGCATCTGTTCAAAAAGCTGGGCCGGGTGCTGATCGCGGGTGGGGTGGTGCTGCTCGGCGCCGCGCTGTTCGGGGCGCTGATCCAGCCGCTCGGCTTCACCGGATTGCTCGCGCTGTTCGTGCTGCTGATCGGCGTCGCGGTGCTGTTCGGGCGCACGCCCTTTCCCGAGCCGCGCCAGGCCGATCTGCCCAAGGCCGACCTGAAGCAGCTCGCCGGACGCACCGAAATCTGGCTGGAGGCGCAGCGCCCCGCGCTGCCCGCGCTGGCGCGCCAGCTCGTCGACGGCATCGGGGTGCAGCTCGACCTGCTCGCGCCGCAGCTCCAGACGCTCGACGCGTCGAGCCCGGCGGCGGCGAATATCCGCAAGCTGGTCGGCGAGGATTTGCCTGAACTGGTGGCGGGTTATCAGCGCATCCCCGCGGGCCTGCGCGGCGAGGCGCATGCGGGGCGGACGCCCGACGAGACGCTGCTCGGCGGGCTCAAGACGCTGGAGAGCGAGATCGGCCATGCCGCGCGCAGCCTGGCGGCGGGCGAGCTCGACAAGCTGGCGACGCGCGAACGCTATCTGCAGCTCAAATATCAGGGCGTCGGCGACGAGGACGGCTCCGCGGCGCTCTGACATCCGATTGTCCCCTTCGGGCAGGTCATTGTTCCCCGGCGCAAGCCGGGGTCCAGATGGCAGAGCGCCACCCGTCATGGGTCCCGGCTTGCGCCGGGGAGCAAACACGTGCGTGTCGCAAGGGGATCATCGCCAAATTGTGTGCGGCTTACTGGCGGTTAACGCTGTGACCCTATAGGAACAGGCTTTCCGGAACCGGGTTTCGGGAGGCGCAGTTGGACGAGATCACGGACGGGCCGCGAATCGGCGGCGGCAGCGAGGGCGCGACGGAAGGCGGCCGGGGCCGCGCCGCGTTCGTCCTTTTCCTGCTGGTCTTCGTCGCCTGCCTGTTCGGCATCTATACCCGCCCGCTCGGTTTCCTCGCCAATCTGTGGCCCGCCAATGCGATCATGCTCGCCTTCCTGCTCCGCAATCCGGAGAGTCGGGGCTGGCTGAGCTGGTTGGCGGGCGCCGCCGCCTATCTGGCCGCCGACCTGCTGACCGGGGCGACGCTCGCCAAGGCGCTGCTGCTCAACAGCGCGAATCTGGCCGGCATCGCGTCCGCCGCCGCCGTTTACGCGCGCCTGCCCGCCGACATGATCCGGCTGCGGCAGCCCGCATCGATGCTCTATCTCGTCTTCGCGGTCGCGATAGGCAGCGCCATGGCCGGCCTGATCGGGGCGGTCGCCAATCCGTGGCTGTTCGGGCGGTCCTTGCTGTCGGGGTGGATTTTCTGGTTCGCGACCGAATTCGTCAACTATGTGACGATCCTGCCCCTGCTGCTGTCGGCACCGGCGCCGGGCGCGTTTCGCGCCGCCGTCCGCGACGGGCTGCGCGCGCTGCCGCATGGCGGGCGTCCTGCCGGTCGTCGCGCTGGCGCTGTCCTGCCTGCTCGCGGCGATCGTCGGCGGACCCGGCGCGATCGCCTTTCCGGTTCCGGCCCTGCTGTGGTGCGGTCTGACCTATCGCGTCTTTGGCGCCGCCCTGTTGACCTTTCTCTATGGCAATTGGGCGCTGGTCGTGCTCGCCGGCGGAACCGGCGCCGATGCCGAAATGACGATGATCTCGATCCGGCTGGGCGCCGCCCTCGTCGCCATCGCCCCGGTCACCGTCGCCAGCATCGCCGAAAGCCGCAACGAATTGCTCGGCCGGCTGCGCCACATCGCCGCGCACGACCATCTGACCGGGACGCGGGCGCGCGGCGCCTTTCTCGACGATGTCCGGACCGCATTGGCCAACGCGCGCGGACCGGCGGCGGTGCTGATGGTCGACATCGATCATTTCAAGGCGATCAACGACAATCATGGTCATGCCGCGCGGCGACCGGCTGCTCCAGTCCTTCGCCGACCGCGTGCGGTCCTGCCTGCGCGCGAGCGACCATTTCGGCCGCATGGGCGGCGAGGAGTTCGCCCTGTTCCTGCCCGCGACCACCCAGGCCGCGGCGTGCGAGATCGCCGCGCGCATCCTCGGTACGCTGCGCGACGATCCCTTCGTGGCGGACGGCGATCGCGCGATCGCCCTGACCGCCAGCATCGGCATCGCCTTTGTCGATGGACGGTCCCCGCGCGGCACTGGAGCCCCTGTTCGCCGCGGCCGATGCCGCGCTCTATCGCGCGAAGGGCGCCGGGCGGGACCGGGTCGAAGTCGCGCGGCACGACCCCGTCGCGCTGGCCGAGCTCGACCCGCCGCCCCGCGCGCGTCGCTTGCCAAGCGCCGGGACCGGCGCCACAAGGAGCGGCATGCTCGACCAGCTTCTCGCCCCCGAAAATGCGGTGTTCAGCGCCGCGCTGCTGCTGATGCTGCTGATCGGCGCGGTGCAGGCGCTGGGGGTCGTCGGCGATGTCGACGGCGCCGATGTCGGCGACCACGACGGCGACATCGGCGCGGCCGAGGCGCTGCTCGCCTGGGCCGGCATCGGGCGCGTGCCTTTCCTGATGTGGCTTGTCGTCTTCCTCGCCTTTTTCGGCGGGATCGGACTGGGGTTGCAGCAATTGCTCACCGCGCTGACCGGCGGGCCGGGATCCAACCTGCTGGCGGTGCCGGTGACCGCGGTCGCCGCGCTGCCCCCGACCGGCACCGCGGCGCGGGTGATCGCGCGGGTGTTTCCGGGCATCGAGACTACCGCGATCGACCGCGACGAATTGATCGGCACGCGCGCGACGATCACCGTCGGCACCGCCTCGCCGGGCAGCCCCGCCCCGGCCAAATGCATCGACCGCCACGGCCAGCCGCACCAGATCATGGTCGAACCCGACAGCCCCGGCCAGAGCTTCCAGACCGGCGAGACGGTGCTGCTGGTGGGGCGCGAGGGCGAGACCTTCAAGGGATTTTCCAACGGCGATTTCTATTTACCCCGTCTCGACTGACCCTAATATCGCCGCGGGAGACTTCCGACTCCGGAAGCCGAATCGCAGAAACGGGGCAGTTCCAAATCCATGATCGAAATTGGTATTTACGCCGGCATCGGCCTGGCCGTCCTCCTCATCCTCGGCCTCATCATCACGCGGCTCTATCGCCGCGCGACCAAGGAGATCGCCTTTGTCCGCACCGGATTCCGCGGCGAGCGGGTGATCATGAACGGCGGCGCGCTGGTGCTGCCGGTGCTCCACGAGACGATGCCGGTGAACATGAACACGGTGCGCCTCGCGGTCGAGCGCAAGAATGTCGATGCCCTCATCACGCTCGACCGGCTGCGCATCGACGTGAAGGCCGAATTCTACGTCCGCGTGCGTCCCGATGGCGGGTCGATCGCGATGGCGGCGCAGACTTTGGGCCTGCGCACGATGAACCCCGAGGCGCTGAAGGATCTGGTCGAGGGCAAGTTCGTCGACGCGCTGCGCTCGGTCGCGGCGGGCATGACGATGAACCAGCTCCACGAACAGCGCGCCGATTTCGTCCAGAAGGTGCAGCAGGTCAGCTCGAACGATTTGTCGATGAACGGGCTCGAGCTCGAATCGGTGTCGCTGACCGGGCTCGACCAGACCTCGATCGAGCATTTCAACGCCAACAACGCGTTCGATGCCGAGGGTCTGACCAAGCTCACCGAGCAGATCGAGCTGCGCAAGAAGACGCGCAACGACATCGAACAGGACACGCGCGTCCAGATCGAGACCAAGAATCTGGAGGCCGACAAGCGCAGCTTCGAAATCAGCCGCGACAATGAATTCGCGCGGCTGGAGCAGGAACGCGAGGTCGAGATGCGGCGCGCCGTCCAGGCGGCCGAAATCGCGCGCGAACAGGCGCAGCGCAACCAGGAGGCCGAGGGCGCGCGCATTCAGGCCAAGCAGCTCGTCGATGCCAAGCAGATCGAGGCCGACCGCGCGATCGAGGAAGCCCGGATCGCGCAGGAGCAGGCGGTCGAACTCGCGCGGCAGGAACAGCAGATCCTGATCCAGAACAAGAGCCGCGAGGAAAGCCAGGCGCGCGGCGAGGCCGACGCGGCGCGCGCGATCGCGGTCGCCGCCGAGGAACAGGTGTCGACCGCGCGCGAGACCGAGATCGCCGAGCGTTCGAAGCGCATCGAGCTGATCGAGGCGGCGAAGGAGGCCGAGCGGCAGGCGATTTCGGTGAAGGTCCAGGCCGAGGCCGAGAAGGAGGCGGCATCGAACCGCGCCGCCGCGCTGCGCTTCGAGGCCGAGGGCGAGGCCGACGCCGAGAAATTGCGTGCCGAGGCCGCGCGCGTGCGCTTCGAGGTCGAGGCGGCGGGCCAGCGCGCGATCAACGAGGCGGCGAACATCCTGTCGTCGAACCAGATTTCGCTGCAGACCAAGATGGCGCTGCTGAAAGTGCTGCCCGAGGTGGTACGCGAAGCCGCCAAGCCGATGGAGGCGATCGATTCGATCAAGATCGTCCAAGTCGACGGCATCACGCAGGGGAGCGGCGGCGCGGCCGACGGCGGCGGCGACGCTGGTGGTGGGGGGCGGCAACCTCGCCAGCAACGCGGTCTCCGCCGCGCTCGCCTATCGCGCGCAGGCGCCGGTGATCGACGGCTTGATGAAGGAACTGGGTTTCGACGGCGGCTCGCTCGACGCGCTGGTCCGGGGCGCGGCCGAACAGGCGCCGTTGCCCGCCGACGAAGCCCCCGCGAAGTCCGCGCCGCGGCGCCCGCGCGCGGCGGCGAGCGACGACGAGGAAAGCTGATCTTTCTTGGGCTTTTCAATCCCCGCCGCCTGGCATAGCGTCGCGCGGCGGGGACGGTCATGACGACAGCGACGAGCGACATAGGTGAAGGAGCGCGCTATCGCGCCTTCTTCAGCTATGCCCGCGCCGACGGCAAGCTGGCGGCGAAACTCCACCGCTTTCTCGACAGTTACAAGGTGCCAAAGGCCCTGCAGGGCATGGCGGGCAAGCGCGGGCCGGTGCCCGCGACGCTGCACCCGATCTTTCGCGACCGCGAGGATCTGGCCGGCGGCGGGGAACTGGGCGACCGGCTGCGCGCGGCGCTCGAATCGAGCGAGGCGCTGATCGTCCTCTGCACCCCCCATTCGGCGCGGAGCCATTGGGTCGACGAGGAAATCCGCCTGTTCCGCGCCAAGAACGGCAATGACGCAATCTTTCCCGTCATCGGCGACGGCGACCCCGACAGCGACGATCCCGACGTCCAGTGCATGCCGCCGGCGCTGCGCGAAACATCGGTGCTCGCGGCCGACCTGCGCGATATCCGCAAGGAAACGGGGCATATCGTCGGCGACGGCGCCGCGGGCGGGCGGCAGAAACTGCTCGCCGGGCTGCTCGGGCTCGACCTCGATCAATTGCGGCGCCGCGAGGAAGCGCGGCGGCGGCGGCAGATGGGCGCAATGGCCGCGGCGCTGGTGCTGTTCGTCGGACTGGCCGGAGTCGCGACGGTGCTGGGGTTCGCCGCGCGGAGCAGCGCGCGCGAGGCCGAACGGCAACGCGTGATCGCCGAGCAGCAGGCGGTGCGCGCGCAGAAGGGCGAAGCGCTGGCGCGGCAGCGCGCCGAGGCCGAGGCGCTGGCCCGCTCGCGCGAGAGCGCGGCGCGAAAGCTGGCCGACGAGCAACGCAGGCTGGCCGAACAGCAGCGCGCGCTGGCGCTCGCCAACGCCGCGGAGGCGCAGCGGCAGGCAGGGATCGCGCGCAGCAACGCCGCCCGCGCCGAGGCGCAATATGCCCGCGCACAGGGCGCGCTCGCCGACAGTTTCGCGCAGCGCGGGCTGGCGGCGGCCGACGGCGGCAAGACCGAGCTTGCGCTGCGCTATGCGCTGGCGGGGGCGCAGATTTCGCCCGCCAGCACCGGCTCAGCAGCGGGTCTTGCTCGCGCGGCTGACGAGCGCGCCGCAGCCGGGTGCCACGATAAAGATTACGACCAATTCGGTCGGTTTTCTGGCGATCAGTCCCGATGGGCGCCGCGTGATGACGTCTGGCCTCGACAAGGTCGCGCGCCTGTTTGACTCGACAAGCGGCAAGCGCATTTTTCAGCGGGGCGCCGCCATGAAAGCCGCAAATTCTCGCGCGTTGAACGCGGATCCGACGATTGGCGGAACGCGGCTGACCAATAACTGGTTCAGCGCCGATTCGAAGCGCTTCCTGATGACGCTGTCGGACGGCACGTTCGAGCTTCGAGATGCCGATACGGGCGCGATGATGCAACGCATCCCCGGGCATGCCGAAGCCGTCCTCTCGGCAAGCTTCAGCCCGGATGGCGAGCGCGTACTGACCGGTTCGCTCGACGACACCGTGCGTGTCTGGTCTCTGGCGGACGAACGGGAAATCATGGAGGCCCGGATCGAAGTGCCGAAGCTTCGATCCGCGGCCTGGGCGCCGGAGGGCAATGGCATCGTCTCCATGTCGATCGAACAGGGGTTGCAGCTGTGGCGCGACGGTAAATCCGTAGCGAGCCTGCCCAATCGTGATGCGAACAAAGGGGCGCTGGCGATCACCGCCGATGGCCTCCGGGCAATCGAGATCGACGAGGCCGGCGTCATCCGTCTGTCGCGCATGGCCGATGGCGAGACCGAGGTGAAGCTGGAGACGGGCGATGTCGCACGCGGCGCATTCGTGATCAGTGACGATTCGCGCTTTGTCGCAGTAGGGCGGACCGACGGCCATGTCGTGCTGTGGGACATTGCCACGCGCCAGCCACTGGCCGACTTCACGGCGCACAAGGCGTCGATTTCGGCGCTGGGGTTGAGCCCCGACAACCGCCTGCTTGCCACCGCAACCAACGATGGCGAGGTGCGGTTGTGGTATCTGGACCCGGTCTTTACCTCGTTCGAGCTGCTCGCCCGCGCGGCGTGCAGCCGGCTCGCGCCGGAAGCACAGCGTTTCAGCATCGACGAACGCGCCGGCGATCCGCTGATTGGCGCGATCTGGGGCACGCGCGAGGTTTGCGGGCGGTAGGGCGGATCGGACGTTGATCTCCCCTCCCGCAGGCGGGAGGGGCTGGGGGTGGGCAGCGACGTCGCAGACGCCCACCCCGCTGCGACTAACGAGCAAGCTCGCAAGTCTCGCTGCCCCTCCCGCCTGCGGGAGGGGAGATCGGTTCAGCCTTTCAACGTCCCCCTCCGCCCAAACCTTCCGCTAAACCCCGCGCCACCGCTGCGTGCCGCCGAACCACAGCAGCAGGATCAGCAGCAGCGGCGGCGCCAGCCCCCATTGCGCCGGGCCGGCGAGCGGGGCGAGCAAGGGGGTGGCCGAGAGCAGCCATAGCCCCGCCAGCAGCGCCGCGACCGCCAGCGCCTCGAACGCGAAGCTGGTCCAGAAGCGCGACCGGGCGCGGGCATAGGCGGCCCGCGCGTCGATCGCGCGGTCGACCTGAAGCGCGAAGGCGCGGTCGCTGGCGCGCTCGGGCGGCGCGAGCATCGCGGCCAAAAAGGCGTCGGGCATCGCATCCATCGCACTGTCGTCGGGTCCGGTCATGCCGCGCCTCCTTCGCCGATCAGTTTCTGCGCCTTGGCGCGCCCGCGCAAGACCAGGGATTTGAGCGTGCCGAGCGGCACCCCCATGATCTCGGCGGCCTCGCCGTGCGACCAGCTATGGCCGAAGCAGAGGGTGAGCGCGGCGCGTTCCTGCGCCGACAGGCCGGCGAGCAGCCGGTCGGCGTCGATCGCGGCGTCGGTCGCGGGGTGCGGGTTGCTGGCGGCCGGCGCGTCGTCGCCGCGCAGCGCGAGGGTTTCGCGCCGCTTCGCCGTGCGCCGCTGGTCGAGGAACAGGCGCCAGCCGATCCCCATGACCCACGCCGCATAGCTCCCCTGCCCGCGATAATCCCGCGCATGGCTCCACGCGCGGACGAAGGCCTCCTGCGCCAGATCGTCGCCGTCGGCCTCGCTGCCCGCGGCGCGCGACAGGAAGGCGCGCAGCCGCCCCTCGTGCCGCAGCACGAGGAGCTGGAAAGCGGCGCGATCTCCCCCGGCAACGCGCTGGTTGAGGGCCCAATCCTCATCCGAGTTCAGCGGCCCGATCCTCGGCAGCCGCGGCGCGCGCGAGGCGGCGGCGGACGAGCAGGGCGATGCCGACGAAGGCGGGGAAGAGCGCGGCGCCGAGCGGCGGCGCGGATCACCTGTTCGTGCCCCTGGATCAGCCCGAAACCCGCCATCGCGAGGCCGATCGCGAGCAGTACGAGGCCGTTGCGGTCCTCGTTGCTGGCGTTCGCGGTCGCGCCGCCCGCCGTCCATGGGCCGAGATGCTCATAGGGCTTGTTGAGCTTTTCGATCAGCGGGGAGACCGCGTCGGACTTCGCCTCGAGCGCGCGGCGGATCGAGCGGTGCATCATCCACGCATGGATCAGTCGCGCGAGCAGGAAGAAACCGACGACGAACAGCGCGAGCATCGTGAGATTGTCGAGCAGGCGGAAGAAGCTGTCGCTGATCGCGACCAGTTCGGTGGTCGGCGGCGGCGGCGGCATGAAAGCGGCGATATCGCGCGGGTCGATATAGGCGGCGACGTCGGACGGGCTGATCGACTGCGCCAGGCACCGTCAACGGGACGGTCGCCACGGCGGCGGCGGGCGGGGCCGCGGACGGCGCGGCGGTGGCGGCAGCCTGGGTCGCGGCCAGGATATGGAACATCGTCTTTCTCCCTGCATGCCCCGGGGGCATGGTGAAACCACAGGCGGCGACCGCGGGCAAGGCCGCTTGACCGGGCCGCCCCGGGGAGAGCGGAGGACCGGCCGGGAACCGCGTCGCGGTCGCCGCAAGGACCGGCTGTCAGGGCCGGTCAGGGAGTAGACGGTGCGGGGATGGGGTTTGGATGCGGGGGAGCGAATTTTTTCGCCCTCCCCTTCAGGGGAGGGCAGCGAGACTTACGAACTTGTTCGTTAGTCGCAGCAGGTGGGGTCCATCGGCCTCGCGCAAGGCCGCCGGACCCCACCCCAACCCCTCCCCTGAAGGGGAGGGGCTTTTAGCTTGCATTCCACCGCCCCCCGAGCGCGCGGAACAGGTCGACCTGCGCATCGGCGATCCGTGCATCGGCCAGCGCCAGCGCGCCTTCGGCCTCGGCGAAGGTGCGTTCGGCGTCGAGCGCCGCGAGGCCGTCGATCGCGCCTTCGCGCTGCTGGGCGCGGGTGATCTTCACCGCGATCCCGGCCTCGTCGCGCGCCGATTGCAGCGCGGTGCGTCGGTCGAGCATGTGCGCGTAGGACGACAGCGCGGTCTCGGTTTCCTCGAGCGCGCGCAGCACCGTGCCGTCGAAGGTCGCAAGCGCGGCCTGGCTGTCGGCCTCCGCCCCGTCGATGCGCGCCCGCGCCGCTTCCTGGTTGAGGAAATTCCAGCTGATCAGGGGGCCGAGCAACCAGCGCAGCGGCCCGCCGCCAAAGAGATCGCCGAGGCCCGAGCTGGTCTGGCCTACCGAGGCGCCGAGCGTGACCTTGGGGTAAAGGTCGGCGGTCGCGACGCCGATGCGCGCGGTGGCGGCGGCGAGGCGGCGTTCGGCGGCGGCCACGTCAGGCCGCCGCGCGAGCAGCGCGGCGCCGTCGCCGACCGGGATCGGCTGGTCGAGGCGCAAGGTCGTCGTGCGCGCGGCGGCAATCGGCGGCAGGTCGGCGGGGGTCCGCCCGGTGAGCGTCGCGAGGCGGAAGAGCGCCGCGTCGCGTTCGGCGGCGATCGCGGGGATGTCGGCGGCGCGCTGGTTGCGCAAGGCGGCGACGCGCGCGGTGTCGAGGCGGGTGGTGAGGCCTACCTCGGCGCGGCGCGCGGTGAGTTTCACCGACTGGTCGAGCAGCGCGACGATCCTTTCCGCAACGCCGAGCCGTTCGGCCGACGAAGCGGCATCGGCATAGGCGCGCGCGGTTTCGGCGGCGACGGTCACCCGGACAGCATCGGCATCGGCCTCCGCCGCCGCGACGTCGCCGCGCGCCGCCTCGACCCCGCGGCTGACGCGCCCGAACAGATCGACCTCATATCCGACGGTCAGCCCGGCATCGACCTGCCACCCCTCGCGGTCGGCGCCCGGGGGCACCGCGCCTTCGCTGGCGCGGCCATAGGTGGCGCTCGGCGCCGAGGTTGGTGCTGGGCAGCCGGTCGCCGCGCACTTCGCGCAGGCTCGCGCGCGCCTTGGCGATGCGTGCCGCCGCGACGCGGACGTCGGTGTTGGCGGCGAGTGCGTCGGCGATCAGGGTGTCGAGCACCGGGTCGTTGTAGAGCCGCCACCAGTTGGCGTCGGCGGGCGCGGTGCTGGTGACGCCTGCCCTGGTCGAGAGGAAGGGGCCGGACGCCGTCACGGGGGAGGGAGGGGCGACGAAGTCCGGCCCGACCGCGCACGCGGCGAGCGCGAACGCGGATAGGGTGGTGAGCATGGTGCGAAGGATCATCGGGGATCTCCTTTCTTGTATCTCAAAAGCAGCCCTGTGCCCCTGCGTAGGCAGGGGCCCATCACCGGTCGGTTCCGCCTTGCACGGGCCGGTGATGGGTCCCCGCCTTGGGGACACGGGGTGTCACTCGGCGGGCTGCAGCGCGGGTTCGGCATGACCGCCGCGGCCCCGGAGGGCCGCGATGCGGTCGCCAAGCGTGCGGCAGACGACATAGAAGGTGGGGGTGAAGAGCAGGCCGAAGGCGGTGACTCCGATCATCCCGAAGAAGACCGCGGTGCCGAGCGCCTGGCGCAGCTCCGCCCCCGCCCCGCTCGCGATCAGCAGCGGCACCGCGCCGAGGATGAAGGCAAAGCTGGTCATCAGGATCGGGCGCAGACGGTCGCGCGCGGCGCGCACCGCCGCCTCGACCGGCGACAGCCCGTCCTGTTCCTCGGCCTGTTTGGCGAATTCGACGATCAGGATCGCATTCTTCGCCGCAAGCGCGATGAGCACGACGAGCCCGATCTGCGTCAGGACATTATTGTCCATGCCGCGCAGGTTCACCCCGGCCATCGCCGCGAACAGGCACATCGGCACGATCAGGATGATCGACAGCGGCAGGGTGACGCTTTCATATTGCGCCGCGAGCACGAGAAAGACGAAGACCACCGCGAGGCCGAAGACCAAAGCCGCGGTGCTGCCCGCCGCCTTTTCCTGGAAGGCGATGCCGGTCCATTCGGTGCCGTAACCCTCGGGCAGCGTTTCCGCCGCGAGCTTTTCCATCGTCGTCAGCGAGGCGCCCGAGCTGTACCCCGGCGCGGTGTCGCCATCGACCTCGACCGCCGGGAAGAGGTTGTAGCGCACGACGCGGTATGGCCCCGTTTTGTCCCTGAAGGTCGCGACCGAGCCGATCGGCACCATCTGGCCCGAGTTCGAGCGGGTCTGGAGATTGGCGATATCGGCGACGGTGCGGCGATAGGGGGCGTCGGCCTGCGCGGTGACGCGATAGGTGCGGCCGAGCAGGTTGAAATCGTTGACGAAGGCCGAGCCGAGATAGACCTGCAACGCCTCGAACACGCGTTCGGGGGGGACGCCGAGCAGGTTCGCCTTGGCGCGGTCGATGTCGGCATAGACGCGCGGACTAGTGGTGTCGAAGAAGGTGAAGACCTGCGCCAGCCCTTCGGTCTGGTTCGCCTGACCGATCAGCTTGCCGCTTTCCTCGGCGAGCTTCTGATAGCCGTGGCCGCCGCGGTCCTGCACCATCATGCGGTAACCGCCCGCCGAGCCGATGCCCTGGATCAGCGGCGGCGGGATGACGATCACGCGCGCTTCGGTGATGTCGGCGACGTCGGCCCGCGCCTCCTCCATGATCTGCTCGAAGCTGACACCGAGCTTCTTCCTTTCCTCGAAGCTCTTGAGCGGGAAATAGGCGGCGGCGGCGTTGGGGGCGAGCGTCTGCGATGGGCCGTCGAAGCCCGCGAGCATCACCGATCCCAATATGCCGTCGTTGGGCAGGATGCGCCCCGCGACCTTGCGCAGCACCGCGTCGGTGCGCTCGACCGAGGCGCCCGAGGGGAGCTGGACGACCGCGAGGAAATAACCCTGGTCCTGCGCCGGGATGAAACCCGTGGGCGTCGCCCAGAACAGGCCGAGCGGTCGCTGCGATCAGCCCCGCGTAGGTCGCCATCATCTTTTTCGGCGCGCGGACGAATTTCGCGGTGAGCGCGGCATAGGTCTCGCCCAGCCGTTCGAAGCCGCGGTTGAAGGCATCGCCGGCGCGCCGGACGAGTTGCTGGACGCGGTTGCCCTCGCCCGCGCGGCGCGTGCGGCTTCAGCAGGATCGCGGCGAGCGCGGGCGACAGGGTGAGCGAGACGACCAGCGAGATGATCGTCGCTGTCGAGATGGTCACCGCGAACTGCTGATAGAAGGCGCCCGACAGGCCGGTGAGGAACAGGGTGGGCACGAACACGGCGCAGAGCACGAGGACGATCGCGACGAGCGCGCCCGACACCTCGTCCATCGAGGTCTTCGCCGCTTCGAGCGCGGAGAGGCCGCGTTCGAGGTTGCGCTCGACATTCTCGACCACGACGATCGCGTCGTCGACGACGATGCCGATCGCGAGCACCAGCCCGAAGAGCGACAGGTTGTTGAGGCTGTAGCCGAAGGCGGCGAGCACCGCGAAGGTGCCGACGAGCGAGATCGGGATCGCGACGATCGGGATCACCGCGGCACGCCATTTCTGGAGGAAGACGAGGATGACGAGCACGACGAGGATCATCGCCTCGATCAGCGTGTCCTTCACCGCGTCGATCGACTGCTCGATGAATTTGGTGGGGTTGTAGATGACGCGATATTCGAGGCCCTTCGGGAAATCCTTCGCCATCGCCTGCATCTCGGCCTCGACCGCCTCGGCGGCGGCGAGCGCGTTCGAGCCGGGACGCTGGAACACCGCGACGATCACCGTCGGGTCGCCCGACAGATAGGTGTTGCTGTTGTAATCCGACGCGCCGAGCTCGACGCGCGCGACGTCGGCGACGCGGACCTGGCGCCCGTCGGCGTCGGTGCGGATCACGACTTCGGCGAATTGCTGCGGGTCGACGAGGCGGCCCTGCGTTTCGACGTTGAGCTGATAGGCGCCGCCGCTGGCATAGGGCGGCTGGCCGAGCGAGCCCGACGCGACCTGGACATTCTGCGCGCGCAGCGCCGCGACGATCTCGCCCGCGGTCAGGTCGAGCTGCGCGGCGCGGCCGGGGTCGATCCACACGCGCATCGCATAGTCGCGCGCGCCGAACAGCCGCACGTCGCCGACCCCGTCGATACGGCTCAGCCGGTCGCGGACCTGGGTCAGCGCATAGTTGGAGATATAGCCGCGATCGAGCGACTTGTCGGGCGAGACGAGATTGACGACGGTCAGGAAGTCGGGCGAGGTCTTGCGCGTGACGACGCCGAGCCGCTGCACCTGTTCGGGCAGGCGCGGGACGGCGATGGCGACGCGGTTCTGCACCAGCACCTGCGCGGCGTCGAGGTCGGTGCCGATCCTGAAAGTCACGGTGATGGTGAGGTTGCCGTCGCCGGTCGACTGGCTCGACTGATAGAGCATGTTGTCGACTCCGTTGATCTCCTGCTCAATCGGCGCCGCCACGGTTTCGGCGACGGTTTCGGCCGAGGCGCCGGGATAGTTGGCGGTGACCGTGACCGTCGGCGGCACGATGTCGGGATATTGCGAGACGGGCAGCGACCAATAGGCGATCGCGCCGACGAGGGTGATGATCACCGCGATGACCGCGGCGAAGATCGGCCGGGTGATGAAGAAACGCGACAGGCGCATGACGGGCTCCCCTGTGGAGGATCGGAAGAATAATATCTGATCTCCCTCCCCTTCAGGGGAGGGCAGCGAGACTTGGGCGCTTGCGCCCTAGTCGCAGCGGGTGGGGGCCAGGGCCTTGCGCTATGCCGCAGGCCCCCACCCCCCCTGAAGGGGAGGGGCTTTAGGCGTTACCTTGCGAAGGTCGCGTCGCCGATCAACGCGGTGCTTGGCGGCGCCTCCGCAGCGGCGGTCGGCGCGATCTTGCCGGGCTTGGTCTGCACCTTCGTTCCCGGCGCCGCGAGCTGGGTGCCGGTGATGACGATGCGGTCGGTGGGAGCGAGGCCCGATCGCACGACGCGCAGGCCGTCGACGACGGGGCCGAGCGTCACCTCGCGCGCCGCGACCTGGCCGTCCTTGGCGACGACCAGCGCGATCTTGCGCGCCTGGTCGGTCTGGATCGCGGCGTCGGGGACGAGCAGCGCGCGTTCCTTGGCGCCGGTCGACAGACGCATGTTGCCGAACATGCCGGGCGACAGGAAGAGGTCGGGGTTCGACAGCACCGCGCGGCCGCGGATCGTGCCCGAGCGCGGGTCGATGCCGTTGTCGGTAAAGTCGAGCCTGCCGGTGCGGCTGTAGCCCGTCTCGTCCTGCAACTTGACCTCGACCGTCGCGCCGCCGGCTGCCTTCGGCCTCGGCGCGCTTGGCCTTCAGGAACAGGCCTTCGGAGCCGTTGAAGCCGAAATAGATCGGGTCGAGCGCGTTGATCGTCGTGAGCAGGCTGCCGCCCTGTCCTTCGCCCGCGGCGACGAGGTTGCCCGCATCGACGCGGCGGTCGGATATGCGGCCGCTGATCGGCGCGCGCACCTGGGTGAATTCGACGTCGAGCGAGCGCGAGCGAACCCGGGCATCGGCCGCCGCGAGCGCCGCCGAAGCGGCGCGGACGCGCGCGTTCAACTGGTCGAGATCGCTCTGCGACACCGCCTCGTCGGCGATCAGCCGGTTGGCGCGGGCGAGGTTGACGCGCGCGAGTTCGAGGTCGCTGCGCGCGCTCGCGGCATCGGCGCGTGCTTCGGCGAGCGCGGCATTGAAGGGCCGCGCGTCGAGGGTGAAGAGCAATTGGCCCTTGCGGACGATCTGGCCGTCGGTGAAGTGGACGCCGACAAGTTCGCCCGAGACGCGCGGGCGCACCTCGACCGCACGGCTCGCCTCGAAGCGGCCGACATAATCGTCCCATTCGGTAATGTCGCGCACCAGCGGCGCGGCGACGGTGACGATCGGGACTGGCGGCGCGGCGACCGCTTCGTTGGTGCGGCTGGCGAGCGTGTAACCGCCGGCGACGAGGAGCGCGAGCGGCAGGCCGATCAGCGCGCCGCGGTGCCAGCGGCCGGGCTTTCTGGCGGGGCCGGCACCGGGGACGTGGCCGACTTCGCGCGCCTTGGTCCGGTCGAAGGGGGAGAGCATGTTCATTATCGTTACTTTCGGAAGAGGCGCGCGCTGAGCACTTCGGCGACGCGGCGGCCGAGCATGTCATAATGGTCGGGGGTGAAACCGGCGGCGAGGAAGTCGTCGATCTGGGCGCTGGTCACCGCATAGCCATAGTGCCAGGTCAGCACCGCCATGCGGCGCAGCGCCTCCAGCCTCGGGTCGGCCAAGCGGCGGCTATAGCTTTCGCCGAAGATCGCGCCGAGCAGCTTGCCGAGCCGGCCGGGCTCGCGGAGCGATGATGGCCGGTCGTGACGAGCGAGCATCACGACCGACCATTCGAGCGCCGAAAAGCCAGCGGGTTTGGCTTTGGGCGCTGCGGGGGCCGCCACGGGGGCAAGGGCGGCGACCCGGGAGGGAGCAAGCGCGAAATCGAGCGCTTCGTTGACGGCAAGATAGGCCATGGCGGATCCTCCTTGGACGGGAATGCCGGGCACAAGGGGGCTTACGCCCCGGGACGCTTGCGCCCGGCGAGGGGAGATTATGGATGAACGGAAGGGTCCGGCCGCCGTGTCAAAACGGGGTCCGTCACCTGCCGATGATATCTGATTGTTTGCCCGGGTGGTCCCTAGGCGGTTTTACATGTCCTGGTGCGCATCGGCGTTCCCTTCGCTTCGTCGCAGCCGGTCAAACCGTCCAGCCACCTTCTGTACTATGCGGTATATAACTTGAATCGGAGTCGCGTCAAGAGTTTTATACCGTACGGTACGAAATATTTTTAATCCGCCGTTCAGGCACTCGGCCAGAGCGCGAGGCTGGTGTCGACCAGCCGTTCGAGTTCTTCGCGCGACGCGCCGGCGTCGGCCTGGACCGTGATCCCCTGGAGGATAGCGTAGAGCAGGCTGGTCAGCCCTTCGGGGTCGATATGCGCCGGGATGTCGCCCTCGGCCCTGGCGCGTTCGAATCGTTCGACGAGCGCGTGCTGCGACGAGGCGCGGCGGCGGATGACGTCGGCCCTGATCGATTCGGCCTCGGGGCTGCAGGCGAGCGAACTGATCAGCCCCATGCAGCCGTGCGGCTCGCCCTCCGCGGCGTGGACGTCGACCCCGCCGCGCAGATAATATTCGGCGACGCCGCGCGCGGTCGGCTGTTCGAGCGCGGCGCGCGTATATTCGAGCTTTTCCTGCTCATAGAGGTCGAGCGCCTTGTGAAACAGGGCCTCCTTGTTGCCGAAGGCGGCGTAGAGGCTGGGCTTGGTGATGCCCATCGCCTCGGTCAGGTCGGTCATCGACGCGCCGTCATAGCCCTTCGACCAAAAGACGTGGAGCGCCTCGGCGAGCGCCTTGTCGACGCAAAATTCGCGCGGGCGGCCCTTTTGCGCAGCGGCCGGGGCGGGGATGACTTCCTGTTCCATAACGGTCGGTATATAATATGCCTCCCGCGAAAGTCCAGAGGGGCACAGCTAACGTCGGCTCCCCTCCCGCAGGCGGGAGGGGATATCCGTTTATCCCTCCGACACTAGTCTTAAAGACCCTCGCCCCCCGTCCAATGCGCATTGACCAGCCGGCGGGCGAGCGCGGCGACCTGGGTGCGGATGTCGGGGACCGCCACCACCTCCCACAGATCGCCGCGCGTCATCGGGCCGATCGCGAGGATATGTTCGGACGGGCGGCCGGTCTGGCCGACGATATGACCGTCGCGGTCGATATCGAGGCCGAGGCGCAGCGCGTCGGGACGGATCAGCCCCTGCTTGAGCAGGCGGCGCACGAGCGGGTCGCTGGCGCGGAGTAGGTCGCCCTGCGGCCCGGTGCAGTTGATGATCCGCGCGACGTCGAGCCGCTGGCGCTCCTCTTCGCCGCGCGGGCGCCAATGGACCGCGACCGATTCGGGCTCGCTGACGACATCCTCGATCTTGCCGGCGCGAAAGACGAGCTGGCGGCTGCGAATCAGGCCCTCGATGCGGTCGGCGACCTCGGGCGCGAGGCGGTGGCGGTGGACGTCCCAGAAGGGGCGCAGGTGGCGCAGGAAGCGCGCGCGCTTCTCCGCATCGGCCGACGCCCACATCATCTGGGTGATCGGGCGGATCGAATCGACCGCGAGGCGCCAGTCGCTCGCCTTCGCCTCCTGCCGCGCCCAGCGCACCAGTTCGGACAGTTCAGGCGCGGGCTTGGCGAGCACCGGGCGCACGGGCGCAAGGCCGTCGACATGGCGATGCGGGCGCAGGCCGCGGCGCGACATGGCGACGATCCGGCCGCCGAAACCGTTCGAGGTGAGCCGCAGGATGACGTCGATCGCGGTGAGCCCGGTGCCGACGACGAGCACTGCCTGGTGCGGCCGCAGCCCTTCGGCGAGCGGGCTGGCCCAGGGATCGCCGACATAGCGCCAGGGGGTCAGCCCGGCGCCAGCGATCGCGGGATGATCGTGCGGCGGCAGGTTGCCGATCGCGAGCACCGCCTTGTCGGCCTCGACCAGCCCGCCGTTGACAAGGCCGAGCGTGACCTTGCCGCCGCGCTCCTCGATATCGAGCACCTCGTCGTCGATCAGCTGCAGCCGCTGCGGCCATATTTCTCCATCGCCGCGGCGAGCGTCTCGCGCAGATATTGGCCATAGGTCGCGCGGCTGACGAACGCCCCATTTCGGCTGAGGTCGCAGCCCAGCCCCCGCGCCGCCAGCCAGTCGCAGAAATGGCCGGGGCGATCGGGAAAGGCGCTCATATTGCCCGCGCGGACGTTGAGCAGATGCGTCTGGTCGAAGCTGCTGTAGGCGACCCCGGCGCCGATGCGCCGCCGGTCGCGCTCGATCAGCAGGACCTCGACATCCTCCTGTTCGAGCAGGTTGATCGCGAGCAAGGTGCCCGAAAAGCCGGCGCCGACGATGGCGACGCGCGTGGCGGTGCGAAAGCGCGGGCGCGGACCCTGCAACATGGTGCCGTCGAACTTCACCGCGTCACCACATCGCCCGCCACGGTCACCCGTTCGAGCAGACGATATTCGGGCCAATAGTCGCCGACCGCATAATGCTGGGTCGAGCGATTGTCCCAGATGCCGATCGCGTTCGGCGTCCAGCGGAAGCGCACCTGATATTCGGGCACCTTGATCCGGTCGAAGAGCAGGCGGAGCAGGCTGTCGCTCTCCTCCTCGCTCACCCCGACGATGCGGCTGGTGAAGGTATAGTTGACATAGAGGATCTTCTCGCCCGTTTCGGGGTGGGTGCGCACGACCGGGTGGCGGACGGGCGGGAAGTCGCGCGCGAGTTGGGCGCGCTTTTCCTCGCTGACGCGGCCGCCGAAACTGCGCACGATGTCATGTTCGGCCTCCAGTCCCTCGATCCGGTCCTTCACTGGTTGTGGCAGCCCCGCATAGGCGGCGACCGTATCGGCCCACATCGTGTCGCCGCCGAGTGGCGGCAGCACCCGCGCGCGCAGGATCGAGGCGATCGACGGCTTCTGCCGGAAGGTCACGTCGGTGTGCCACTTGTTGTAGGCCTGAAAGGGCGCCAGCGTCTCGGCGGTGAGCTGCACGCCCTCGACGCCTTCGATGCGCAATATTTCGGGATAGCCCTCGACATGCGGGATCACCGGATGGCCTTCGAGTTCGCCGAACAAGGTGCCGAGCCGGACATGGCTTTCGTGGCTGATGTCCTGGTCGCGGAAGAAGATCACCTTGAAGCGCAGCCAGGCGGCGCGCAGCAGATCGGCCTCGGCACCGGTCAGCGGACGGTCGAGGTCGAGCCCCGAAATCTCGGCGCCGAGCGTCGGGGTCGACGGCGAGATGGCGACGCCCAGCGAGCGGGCGGTGTCGAAAATGTCGGCGGTTTGCGGCAGCGTGGCCATGGTGCGATCCTCTTTTGTCGATACGACGGCGGATCGGTCGAGTCGTCGCGTCCCGATGCCCGTGACACATAACTCAACTAGATTAATTGACAAGAGGAACGCGACAGTCCGCGCGCTATGCGCGACCGGCCGCTAAAAGTGACGGCGGTATGGTCGCGGGTCAGGCGATCGGCAGCGCGCTCGTCGACTTGATTTCCGACAGCGCGACGGTCGAGTTGATCTCCTGAACGCCCGGCAGCTTGCTCAACCGGTCGAAGAAGAATTTTTCATAGGCGTCGATATCCTTCGCGACGATGCGCAGCATGAAATCGGTGCTGCCCATCAGCACGAAACAGTCGAGCACCTCCGGAAAATCGCGGATCGCAGCGCCGAACTCGTCGAGGTTGGCGCGGCCGTGTGCGTTGAGCTTCACCTGCGCGAAGATATGCGCGTTGAGCCCGACCTTGCGCCGGTCGACCAGCGCGACGCGGGCGCGGATATAGCCCTCCTGCTCGAGCCGGTTGATCCGCCGCCAGCACGGCGTCGCCGACAGCCCGACGCGCTCGGCCAACTCGGCGGTGGTCAGGCTGGCGTCGCGCTGCAATTCGCGGAGGATTTTCTTCTCGAACGGATCAAGATCGGTCATATCAACTCACAATCTGGATATTCTGAGATGATTTAACTCAATATGGCGGATTCGCCCAGCGAATTGAGGCAAGTTTCTCCCCGCGCGCCGGGCGATAAGCGGCGCGCAAGGAGGAGTTTCCGATGGTCGCACAAGTTTCCCGCCTGACCCCCGCCGCCGAGGTCGTGCGCCTCGAGGACGAGGCCGTGGGCCTCGACGGGGTCATCGTCATCCATTCGACCCGCCTCGGCCCCGGCGCGGGCGGATGCCGTTTCTGGCATTATCCCGACATCGCCGCCGCGACGACCGACGCCTTCCGCCTCGCCGAAGGGATGAGCTACAAGAATGCGATGGCGGGGCTGCCCTTCGGCGGCGCCAAGGCGGTGCTGCGCCGCCCGGCGGGCGATTTCGACCGCGAAGCGCTGTTCCGCGCCTTCGGCCGCGCGGTCGCCGGCCTCGGCGGCGCCTATGTCACCGCCGAGGATGTCGGCACGACCGTCGCCGACATGCACCATGTCGCCGAAGAGACGCGCCACGTCGCGGGCCTCGCGAGCGACGGCCAGCGCGCGGGCGGCGACCCGTCGCCGTGGACCGCGCAGGGCGTGTTCAACGCGATGGAGGCGGGCGCGCGCCACGCTTTCGGGTCGAGCCTGAAGGGGATGACGGTCGCGGTGCAGGGCACCGGCAATGTCGGCGCCGAACTGTGCCGCCGCCTCGCCGATGCAGGCGCCGAACTGGTGATCGCCGACGTCGATCCCGGGCGCCGCGACCGGCTGGAGAAAATCCTCGGCGCGCGCGTCGTTGAGCCCGATGCGATCGCCAGTGTGGAGGCCGACATCTTCGCCCCCTGCGCGCTCGGCGGCGCGCTGACCCCGGCGAGTGTCGCGGCGATGAAGGCGAAGCTCGTCTGCGGCGGCGCCAACAACCAGCTCGCTTCGCCCGAAGTCGCCGACCTGCTGCTGCGGCGCGGCATCGCCTATGTCCCCGACTATGTCGCCAATGCCGGCGGCATCGTCAGCGTCACCGCCGAATATCTGGGCGAGAATCGCGCCCATGTCGTCGCGCGCGTCGCGCAGATCGGCCCGCGCGTCGCGGCACTGCTCGAAGAAGCGGCCAGCTGCCGCCTGTCGCCCGCGCTGGTCGCCGACCGCATGGCCGAGCGCATCATCACCGGCGTCGACCGGGCCGCGGCTTGAGATAGCGCCGCCGCCCTCGCGACCGGGGACAAGGAGGACATCGAGGCCTCGCGAAGGTTCGAACCGCAGTGAAAGGCGCCTCCCGCCGCTCCAGTCTCAGGCGGAATCGATCAGGATAGCGCGAAAATTGTCCTCATTTGTTTGCGTCGGGCCGGTCGTGACCAGGTTGCCGCCAAACCCCCCGACGAAGTCGGCCTGTGCTTCATAGGCCGCCATGATGGCGTGTGCATTCGCCCCCCTTACCGCACCGCCAAGAATCAAACTCCTACGATCAACGATTATACTATACGAATAGAATTTTATTCGATAGCATGATTACGCCGGGCGAAGACCCGAAGCGAGATTGGTTGACCCTCCCGCCAGCGGAGGGAAGCAAGGGAGAGGGAAATGCGCCTGCGAACACGGATTCTGCTATCGACCGCGCTGATGGGCCTCACGCCCGCCGCTTATGCGCAGACAAGTCCGACCGCGCCTGCGGACGACGAACCGGCTACCTATCGCAATGACGAAATCGTGGTGACAGCCCAGAAACGGAGCGAGAGCATCAATGATGTGGCATCGTCGGTCACCGCCTTCACGGCCGAAGCGCGGCAGAAGATCGGTATCGATGGCCTGTCCGATTTCGCCAAATTCACCCCAGGCCTGTCCTATGATGCCGGCGCGGATCGCGTCTTCCTGCGCGGTATCGGGCGTCAGACCAACACTGCGGGCAGCGATCCGGGGGTCGCGACCTATGTCGATGGCATCTACGATTCGAGCACCGTCGGCCTCTCCAACAGCGACTTTTTCATCGAGCGCGTCGAGGTTCTTCGCGGTCCGCAAGGCACGCTTTACGGGCGCAACTCGATCGGCGGAGCGCTCAATGCGATTTCGAGGCGGCCGTCCGACACGCTGACGATCGAGGGGCGTGGGACCTATGGGAATTACGACGCCTACGTCCTCGAGGGTGCGATCTCCGGCCCGGTGACGGGCGGCCTGCGCGCGCGTCTCGCCGCTAGCTGGAGCGATCAGAATAAAGGCTATTTCCGCAATATAGCCGGCGGCCCGAGCGAGGGCGGCGTCGGCAACAACCTCTATGTCGAAGGGCAGGTCGAGGCCGACCTCGGCCCCGACGCCACGCTCTGGCTGAAGGCTTTCACAGGGCGCTCGACGAGCAGGCCGCGGTCGGCGAATTTCCTGACTCCCTATGATTATGAACCCTATTCGGACGTCGTTCCGGGCGCGGCCTTTGGCTATCTGCTTCCGGGCTATCAAGCGCTCGGTACCGCCACCGCCAACCCCGGCGCCGACAATCCGCGCGAGTTCAGCACCGACACAGTCTCGCGTTCGCGCCTGCGCGGAAACTTCGGCGGTTCGGCGCAGCTCGATGTTCGCCTCGACCCCTTCGATATCCGCATTCTTGGCGGCTATCGCGAATATCGCTTCGACAGCACCGCCGATCTCGATAACACGGCGATGCGCGCCTATGATTTCCCGCTGTCGCCTGGCGCCGTCTGTGGCTTCATCCCCGGTTGTACGCCGCTGCGCGTCCAGCCCTCATCGACGTTCAACTATCTCGAAGACCGCTCGTACGGCAGCGCGGAGATCAACTTCCTGTCCAAGGGCACCGGCAATCTGAACTGGATCGCCGGCCTCTATTATTTTGCCGAGGAGTTGAAACAGGAATCGCGCTTCACCGCCGAGGATCAACCGCAGATGCGTGCGCCGGCGAACGGCCCGGCCAACCCGGGCGGTGATTTCGTCTATGCCGGGACGCGCCTGAAGATGTCGTCCTATGCCGCGTTCGGCCAGATCGACTGGGATGTCACCGAAACGCTGCGCCTGACCGGCGGCCTTCGCTACACCTATGACGAGAAACAGGCGATCGAAGGATTTCGCGTCGTGTGCCTTGGTTGCGCGCCCGACACGTCGCCCGATCAGCTCGGCTCCTTCACGCTCGACCATCGACATCACGAGCAGCGCATCCTCGCTTTTGCCGGCCCCTGGCGTTCAAGGGACAGTCACCTTCGATCCCGTGACCGGCCGCGCCCGCCGGGTCCTGCAGGGCGGCTGGTCGGCCGTGACCGGCACCGCCGGCATCCAGTGGCGCCCTGACGGCGATACGCTCGTTTATGGCAGCTATGGCCGCGGCTACAAGGCGGGCGGTTTCAACGCGGGCGGCATCAGCGCCTTTCCCGAAACCGATTCCGAGCATGTCGACGCCTTCGAAGTCGGCGTCAAAAAGGGGCTCGGGCCACTCCAGCTCAATGTCGCGGGTTATTATTACAAATATGAAAATCTCCAGATCCCGCTCGTGGTGCCGCAGGCGGCAGGGGTCGATCTCACTGAATTTTTCAATCTCGAAGATTCGCGCTCTTATGGCGTCGAAGCCGAGGCGCAATGGCGCGTTGCCAGCGGTCTCAATCTGCTGCTGAACTATAGCTATGCCGATTCGGAGATCAGATCGTCCTGCTGCTTCATCGATATTGCAGACCCGATGGCGACGCAGCCCGGCGCCCAGCCTTCGGGCGCGCCGCTGCCCGGCGGCCGCCAGCCCCAAAGCCTCGATGGCGAACGCCTGCCGCACCTGCCGCGGCACAAGATCACGGCCAATGCCAATTACACCGTCGACCTCGGCCCGGGCAGCCTCACCTTGTCTGCGACCTACACATGGCGCGACAAAATGTATGGCAGCGTGTTCAACCGCTATTATACCGAGCTGCCGTCGAGCGAACAGGTCGATGCCCGCCTGCTTTGGACGGGTCGCGATGACCGCTACCGTGTGACGCTGTTCGTCAAGAATCTGTTCGACAAGACCGACTTCGACGGCCTCTCGGACTTCGACGTCTATGGCTTGCCGCTTGATCCCGCCTTTTCGGTGGAACGCAAGACCAATATGCTGCCGCCGCGAACCTATGGGGTGCAGTTCCAGTTCAAGATCTAGCTCGGGAGCCAGCAGGGAGCCGATCCAGCGGACCGGCTCCCTTTTGCCGAGACGACCGATCGTGTCTGATTTTCGCGCCGGAACTCATGCATCCTTCAGCCAGCGCTTCAACCGCGCCAGCCCGTTGAGGTTCAGGCGCAACGCCTGTTCGGCATCGACCGTCTCCTGATGGTTGATGAGACCCAGCGGACCGGCATACCCTCCGCGGAGCAGGGTCAGCAGCATGTCGAATTCATGATCGCCGCTACCGAAGGGCAGTGTCTTCGGGCCTCCGACGCGCATGCCGTTGAGGTTCACCGCATGCAGATACGGCAGCATCGCCGCGGCATGGTCCGCGAAGTCGGCGATATGCGCGTGCCCGTGACGGAAATTATAGACGATGCCCAGGTTCGCGCGCGCAGCCTCCTTCACGATCGCCGCCTGCGAAGCCGGCTCCCCGAACCAGCCGCCATGATTGTACAGGGCGACGCTGCATCCTACATCCGCGGCGCGGTCGGCCATCTCCGCCATCGCCTCCACCGTATGCGCCAGCCTTTTCGACGCCCCCCATATGTCATAGTCGGGCGGCGCCATCAGTGTGACCCAAAGGGGTATGCCGAGTTCGTTGCGCGCGACGAAGTCAAAAATGATCGCCAGATGGGCGTCGGTCGCTGCGGCGTCAGACTGGCTAAGCGCCCAAAGCGCGCTCATCTCGAGTCCCTCGCCGCGCAAAGCCGCGACCTCGAGGTCCATATGGTCGAGGTCCTTGTATCGCCAGTCATAGGCGAGCCGCTTTATCCCCAGCTTCCGCAGCATCGCCGCGCGCTCTGACGGGCTACGCTGCGCGCTGTCGTAGGGCACGATGCACCAGGCCTGCAGCGGTGCATTTTTCAATTGCCCGGCAAGTGCCGGCTGTCACCGCTTCGTGCGCTCCGCATCCCGGCGTTGACCGCCGGTCCCGATCGACAGTCCGCCGTCGACGACGATCGCCTGCCCCGTCACGAAGCTGCTTTCGTCCGACGCGAGCCAGAGGATGGCATTGGCGATATCGTCGGGCTGGCTAGGCACGCGGAATGGGCTGAGCCTGATCGAAGGCGGCGGAAATGGACTCCGCCGTCAGTTCGAGGCCGATCAACGGATTCTCGTAGATCAGCGGCGTCACGATCCCGCCGGGGCATACGCTGTTGACGCGGATGAAGGACGCGGCTCCCTCGATCGCAGCGACGCGGCTCATCTGCAGGACGCCGGCCTTGGCAGCGCCATAAGTCGTCTGTCCGGCCATGCCGACGAGAGCGGAGATCGAAGAGGTGGTGACGATCGACCCGCCGCCACGCGCCTTCAGATGCGGAAAGGCGAGCTTGATACCCAGCCAGGGTCCACGCAGATTGACCCCGATCATCCGATCGAAGATTGCATCCGACGTCTTTTCGAGAGCGCCTTCGGGACCCCCGACCCCGGCATTGTTGACCAGGATGTCGAGCCCGCCGAATTCGTCGACCGCCCGGCCGATCACGGCGCCAAGCGATGCTTCGTCGGTGACGTCGGCGGGCATGAAGATCGCCGCAGGGCCAAGCCGCTCGGCGATCGCGGCGCCGTCGTTCGGCCCGCCCGCCGCCCGCTTGCTATGGTGCAGACGTGCGGCCTCTTCGCCCAGGCGGACCACCATTTCGCGGCCCGCCTCGGGTGCGAGATCGCAAAAGACCAGACGCGCGCCTTCAGCCACGAAGCGTTCGACCACCGCCAGGCCAATTCCCGATGCGCCGCCCGTCACGACCGCCACCTTGTCCCGCAGACGCCCGACCCTGGTCATTCGTCGATCTCCTGAAATTCCCTGGTCATAGCGGCAGCGGCCTCGGCGCGCGCGATTCGACCTCGACCGCGCGGCCCTCGCGCGCCGAAACCTCGATCGCCAGGATTACCTCGAGTATGTGGAGCGCGAGTTCGGCGCTCGCACGCGGGGCGCGGCCCTCGGCGATCGCCAGCGCCATGTCGGCGACCCCCAGGCCGCGCGGACCGCCGAGCGGCGCGAACCCCATATCGACTTCGTCTTCGTCCGCCTGGCCGGGCACATCCTGCCATTCGCCGTCGCGCACGCTGTACCGGGCCTTTTCGGCCTGCAGATATCCGCCGATGAAGAAATTGGCATCGGGGCTGATCAGGCTGCCTTCGGTGCCATAGATTTCCATCGTCGAGCGACGATGCTTCCATACGTCCCACGACATGGTGAAGGCGACATTCGCTCCGCTCTCCATCAGCAGCGCGCCATTCACGCTGGTCGCGACGTCGACCGGAATCTCGCGGAGTGGGCCCGGTCGAGCTGGTGACGCGGCGGGTCGCAAACGGCATGGAGGCGAAAGCGATGACCCGCGCGATCGGACCGAGCAGATTGAGGAGTTGCGTCAGATAATAGGGCGCGACGTCGAGCATCGGACCACCGCCCCGACGATAGAAAAATTCGGGGGTCGGGTGCCAATGCTCCATCCCGTGCGAGGCCATCGCCACCGATCCGCCGACCGGACGGCCGATCAGCCCCGTATCGATCGCGCGCCGCGCCGCCTGGTGCGGGCGGCCGAACCAGGTATCGGGCGCGCTACCGAGCACAAGGCCGCGCGCCTTTGCGAGCGCGATCAGGTCGCGCGCCTCGCCCAGCCTATGGGTCAGAGGCTTTTCATTGTAGAGATGCTTGCCCGCTTCGAGCACCCGGCGCCCGATTTCATGGTGGACCAGCGGCGGGGTCAGATTCACGACAATATCGATCTCCGGGTCGGCGAGCAGCTCGTCGATCGACATGGCCACCCCGCCATACAGCGCCGCCTGCGCCGCATTGGTCGCGGCGTTCCGGCCCGAACAGGCCTTGAGATCGAGCAGCGAGGACTGGTTGATCGTCCGCAGATAGACATGGCTGATATTGCCGCAGCCGATCACGCCGACGACCGCGGGACGCGTCAGCGCACCTGCAGCCTCGATAAGGGCAAAACTCATCGCGGCACCTTATTCGACATTGTCGTAATAGGGCATGACGACCTTTTCGCTTTCGCCTTTTGCCGGGGCGAGGTCGGCCGCAGGGGACGCTTTGGGCTTCTCGCCCGGCTTGATGCCGACCATGTTCATCGTCACGGGGTTGATGATCGCGCCGTCGATGCGGACGTTGATGCAGCTTGGCGTCCCGCCTTCGGCCGCGGCCTTCATCGCGGCACCGATCTGTTCGATCGTGTCCGCGCGCCTGCCCTTGCCGCCGAATGCTTCGGCAACCTTTTCATATGCGCTGTCGGCGAGTTCGACGATCGACCGCTTGTCCTTGCCATAGATCAGGTCCTGACCGTTCTGGGACATGCCCCAGCAGGCGTTGTTGAGGACGATCATGTGGACATTGAGGCAGTGCCGCACCATCGTGTCGAATTCCTGGATATGGAAGCCGACACCGCCGTCGCCCGCGAACAGGAAGACCGGACGATCGGGAAAGGCCCGGGCGGCGCCGATCGCGAAACCCTGCCCCACCCCCAATGTGCCGAGATAGCCGGTGATGTGGAACGAGCCGGTGCCGCGGGGCCGGATATGATCGCGCACCCAGACCGAGGATTCGCCGCCGTCGCAGACGATCACCGCATCCCCGGGTAGCGCATCGGCAAGCGCCTTGCACGCATGGAAGGGGTGAAGCAGGCCCGCTTCGCCGGTCACCGGCGCGTCGAGCCATTGCCGGCCCGGAAGGGTGCGCGCGCCCTTCAGCGTTGCCGCCCATTCGCCGCGGTCGGGCCAGTCGCGGTTCTCCGCAGCTTCGATCAGCGCAAGCAGGGTCTCACGGCAGTCGGCCATGATCGAAAGGTCGATCGGCCCTCCGCGCCCCGGCTCGGTGCCGTCGATGTCGACCTGCACCACCTGCGCACCCGCGGGAACGATGCCATAGCGGCCGCCCGTAAAAAGCCCGATGCGCTGACCGAGCAGCACAACGAGATCGGCGGGCGCACCCATCGCTGCGGCGACGGGGACGCTCACCATGCTGCCGCCATACAGGGCATGGTCCTGCGGCATCAGCCCCTCGCCCTTCACGCCGGTGGTGACCGGCACGCCTGTCCTTTCGGCGAAGGCGACGAGCGCTTCGGCGCTGCGCGACAGCGTCGCGCCGCCGCCGGCGATGACGACGGGGCGCTCCGCCTTCGACAGGAGGCCGATCAGCGCGTCGATCTGCCTGGCGCTCGGCGCGGGGCCGCCGTCGGTCAGCGCGAAATTGCCGAGTTCCTCGATCCGCGGCGGCGCCTTGATCGGCGTGAACATCACTTCGATCGGGATTTCGAGCAGCACCGGCCCCGGCGTGCCGGTCATCGCGCGGCGGATCGCCTGTTCGACGACCTCGGGAATGCGCGCGCCGTTGCCGATGCGATAGGCCCATTTGGTGACGTGACTCGCCGCGGCGATCTGGTCGATCCCGCCCTGCAGCGTGTTGAGGTCGCCCTCGCGCGTCGATGGCGCTCCGACGACGAACAGCACCGGCATGCGGTCGAGATAGGCGTTGGCGAGCGCGGTATAGGCGTTGGTGAAACCGGGTCCGGCGGTCAGTACCGCAACGCCGATCCTGCCCGTCGCGCGTGCATAGGCCTCGGCAGCGTGACCCGCCGAAGCTTCGTGCCGGGTGTCGGTCAGACGAATGCCGTGGTCGGCGCAGGCGATCAGAAAGGCGTCGAGATGGCCGCCGTGCAGCGAGAAGACGTCCTCGACCCCCGCGGCCTGCAAAGTGCGGGCGAGCAGCGCGCCCCCGGTGATCTGGTTCATGATCTTCTCCCTCGATCTTGATTGCGGGGTGCCAGGCGCCGCCGCAGGGCCGTTTTCGACTGCCACAATAGCAGTTGATATACAATCATAGAATAATCTATGTGAGATGATAATGGGCTCGGGGCACTCCGGTCCGAATTTGCCCGGGCCGCGATGGGCAGGAGGATATCGGGTGGCGTTATCGAACTGGATGGTCGCCGATTACGAACCGGGCGTGGGGGAAAGGGACGGCGCCCACGCCGCAGTGCAGCTTAGCCGGAAATTGGCGCGAGGTCCGCTTGCCAGACGACATCCACGCCGCGCTGTTCGCCGCAGGAGATATCTGCGACTTCCATGGCGAAGGCGGCGAGGAGACCTGCCAGTGGATTTCGGCAAAGGAGTGGTGGTGGCGCCACGGCTTCGAGGCCGCCCCTGCCGTCGCCAGCGAGCGGCTGGTCCTGCGTCTGCAGGGACTCGACACCTTCGCGACCATCTATCTCAACGGCACCGAGATCGGGCGTCCCGAGAATATGTTCCTTGGGCTCGACATCGACGTCACCGACAAAGTGGTTGCTCGGCCCGAACCTGCTGGCAATCCGTTTCGATCCGGTGGCGCTTCGGGTCGCGGGACGAAGCGCCACCGTCTGGCCGGGTGTCGGCGCCGGCGGTGCGGACGTCAGCAAGCGCAACCTGGTCCGCAAGGCGCAATTCTGCTGGGGCTGGGACTGGGGTCCTGTCCTGCCGACCGTCGGCATCTGGCGCCCGGTCGAATTGCTTCGGCAGCGGATGGCGTTGATCGACGCGCTGCAGTTTCGCACCCTCGGGCTGAATCCCGACGGCAGCGCCGACATTCGCATCGATGCCGAGATCGAGGCCTTTGCAGGCGTTCCGCTCCCAACGCTCGATATCGAGGTTGCGGATCCCGGCGGCGGGATTTTGCTGTCGCAATCGTGCATCCTCGGGTGCCGCGGTGACCGCGAAGTCGCCGAGCTGAACGCGCGCATCGCCGACGCGCAACTGTGGTGGACCGCCGATCTCGGCGAACAGCCCCTGTACCGGGTGACCGCGAGGCTGCGGAACGGGGCCGGGGAGGTGGACCGCAAGGAGTTGCGCGTCGGCATCCGCACCATCGAACTCGACACATCGCCCGATCCGGACGAGCCAGGCAGCGATTTCTTCCGCTTCCTGCTCAACGGCCGACCGATTTTTGCCAAGGGGGCCTGCTGGATTCCGGCGCATTCGCTGGTCGGCGTACTGACCCGCAACCATTACCGCCCGCTCATCGAAGCGGGGGTGCGCGGTGGCATGAACATGCTGCGGGTCTGGGGCGGCGGCATCTATGAGCATGACGACTTCTATGACCTGTGCGACGAGCAGGGGCTGCTCGTGTGGCAGGACTTCATGTTCGCCTGCTCGCCCTATCCCGAAAACTATCCAGACCTTGTCGATAGCATCGCAGCGGAAGCCGCCTATCAGGTGCGGCGCCTGCGCCATCATCCATCGCTCGCGCTGTGGTGCGGCAACAACGAGAATCAGTTCATCCAGGATTTCGTCAACGAGGCGGTCGGGACGAAGCTGCCGCTCGAAGGCGCGCTCTTCTATGACAGGATCATCCCCGACGCGGTCGCGAAACATGATCCCGCGGTGCCCTATCGGCCGGGCAGCCCGTTCGGCGGACCGCACGCGAACAGCATGAAATCGGGCGATCTGCATAACTGGACCGTCTGGCACGGCCTGCCTCCGGTTCCCGACGACAAGTCCACCGGCGCTGTCGACCGCAGCCCCGAAGGGGTCGCCTATCAGCGCTATGCCGAGGATATGGGCCGCTTTATCAGCGAGTTCGGTATCCAGGCGTCGCCGGTCATGGAAACACTGCGCCGCGCAGTGCCCGCCGACCAGCTCGGTCTCAAGAGCCCGGCGATGGAGAACCGGATCAAGGACACGCCGAAGAACAAGGTCGACGCGATGCTCGTGTCCGTGACCGGCCTGCCCTCCACCATGGAAGACTATGTCGACTTCACCCAGATCACCCAGGCCGAGGGGCTGAAGTTCGGCATCGAGCATTTCCGCCGCCGCAAACCGCACTGTTCGGGCACCCTGATCTGGCAGCTCAACGATTGCTGGCCTGGCGTCAGCTGGAGCCTGCTCGACTTCTACGGCTTCGCCAAGGCGGGCTATCATTATGTCCGCCGCGCCTATTCGCCGCTGATGGCCTCGTTCAAGCCGCTTGCGGACGGGTCGGTCGAACTCTGGATTACCAACGATCTGGCGCGCAATGCGTCGGGCGGCCTCATCGTCAAACTGCTCGACATGCGGGGCGCCACCGTCTGGCGGGACGAAGTGCCCTATGCGGTTCCCGACAACGGCAGCCAGCCGGTGTGGCGCGGAAACGCCGCCTGCATCGCCGCGCTGCCGAACCATGTCCTGACCGTCCGCGCCGTCGACGATGCGTTTCCGGCAAACCGTCACTTCTTCGCGGCGATCAAGGACCTCGACCGGTCACGGGGCGCGCAGCCCGAATGCGCGATCGAGCGGGTCGGCGCAAGCGAGCTGCGGGTGACGCTGAAGGCGCCCGCCTATCTCTTTTTCGTCCATCTGCTCGTGCCGTCGGAAACGGTGCGGGTCAGCGACAATTATTTCGACATGGCGCCCGACGAGACGCGGCTTGTGACCATATGCGATCCGGACCGCTCCCTGCGGGCCGAGGATATCGTGATCAGGAGCTGCTGACCTGCCACGGCAAGGCGATGTGCTGGCAGAACGGCAACGGCGCTCCGGAGGGCCGCGAAGATTTTGGTGCGCGGGAGGGTGACGGGGACGCGATCACCAGCGCAGCGACATGCAGCTGAGCCCCGCATCGATGCGCGCGATCTGAGTCGTCGGGAGCGGGCGGATGGAAAGGCCGCGCGCTTCGAGCAGGGCGCGGGTCGCGGTCCAGCGGTCGCCGACGAGGATGGTGTCGCCCACACGCAGCAGGTTGGCGGCCTCCTCTTCGCCGGGCGGCGTGACGACGACCTCGAGCCCGGCGAACTGCGGGCAGTCGGCGAGTGCGGGGACCGCGAAGATGGTGCCGGTGTCGATCAGCCCGCAGCCGGTCTTGAAATGAAGCACGACGGGCGGGGTGCCGGCGATTTCGGTCTTGTAACCCAGTTCGGCGAGCAGGGCGGCGAGTTGTTCGGCGCCCGCGCGGTCGGTGCGTGCCGACAGGCCGATCACGACGCGGTCGGCGAGGCGCAGCACGTCGCCGCCGTCGACATGGCCCGAAGTCATTTCGAGCAGGCGGGGGTGCTGCGCGGCGAGGGCTTCGCGGATATGCGCGACCTCGCCCGCGCGGCTGGGGGCGCCGGGGCGGAGCAGGATCGCGCCTTCGGGAAAGGTCAGCGCGACATCCTCGACGAACAGCGCGTCGGGGAAGGCGTCGAGTGGGGGGAGGACGGTGACGGTCAGCCTGAGGTCGCGGAGAGTGGCGAGATGGGCGTCATGCTCGGCAGCGAGGCCGGCGAAATCGGGATCGGGCCCGCCGTCGGCGCGGATGCCGTGGATCGCCGAGGGGGCAGGGGTGCGGACGATGGCGTGGGTGAAGTGATAAGGGGCCGAACTGGTCATACCCCCTCTTATCCGTTTGCGCGGATGCATAAAGCCCCTCCCCTTCAGGGGAGGGGTTGGGGTGGGGGCCTCGAGATAGCGCAAGGTTTCTGGCCCCCACCCGCTGCGACTAGGCGGCAAGCCGCCAAGTCTCGCTGCCCTCCCCTGAAGGGGAGGGCGGAACCTATGCTAGCCCTTCTTCAGATGCCGGCGCCCGAGCAGTTCGGCGATCTGCACCGCGTTGAGCGCCGCGCCCTTGCGGAGGTTGTCCGACACGCACCACAGATTGAGGCCGTTTTCGACCGTCGGGTCCTCGCGGACGCGGCTGACGAAGGTCGCGAAGTCGCCGACGCTCTCGACGGGGGTGATGTAGCCGCCGTCCTCGCGCTTGTCGTGGAGCACGACGCCCGGCGCCTCGCGCAGGATGCGCTGCGCGTCCTCGGCCGACAGTTCCTTCTCCATCTCGATGTTGATCGCCTCGCTATGGCCGACGAAGACGGGGACGCGGACGCAGGTCGCGGTGACCTTGATCTTCGGATCGAGGATCTTCTTGGTCTCGACGACCATCTTCCATTCCTCCTTGGTCGAACCGTCGTCGAGGAATTTGTCGATGTGCGGGATGACGTTGAAGGCGATCTGCTTGGTAAACTTCTGCACGTCCTTTTCGTCGCCGACGAAGATCTGGCGCGTCTGGTTCCACAGCTCGTCCATGCCCGCCTTGCCCGCGCCCGACACCGACTGGTAGGTCGAGACGACGACGCGCTTGATCGTTGCGGCGTCGTGCAGCGGCTTGAGCGCGACGACCATCTGCGCGGTCGAGCAATTGGGGTTCGCGATGATGTTGCGCCTCTTATAGCCGTCGATCGCGTCGGGGTTCACCTCGGGCACGATCAGCGGCACGTCGGGGTCCATGCGGTAAAGCGACGAGTTGTCGATCACCACGCAGCCCGCCGCGGCCGCCTTGGGCGCGTGGATCGCGGTGGCGTCGCTGCCGATCGCGAAGATCGCCATGTCCCAGCCGGCCCAGTCGAAATTCTCGATATTCTGGCACTTCACGGTCTTGCCGGTATCGCCGATCTCGACCTCGTCGCCCTGGCTGCGCGACGAGGCGACCGCGGCCAGCTCGTCATAGGGGAATTCGCGTTCGGCGAGGATGGCGAGCACTTCGCGCCCGACATTGCCCGTCGCGCCGGCGACAACGATACGATAACCCATCTATTCACTCCTCGGTGCAGAACTTGGTTGAAACTCAGACTTTCCAGCGGAAATGGCCGGTCAGCGGATGGTCGAACAGCGCGTCTTCCTCGCGCGCGCCGCGGCCGATATTGTGGATCACAAGCGGGCGCCCCGCCGCGCTGGTTCGGTCCGAGACGATGCCCGTGTGCGGGAAGCGCCCGCCGGTCATCGCGGTAAAGATGTCGCCCGGCCGCCAGTCGGCGGGATCGGCGGAGACGGGAAGCCGCGCGCGCTGGCGCGTCCAATAGGTCGCGAGATTGGGCACGCGGCGGTGGTCGATGTTGCGGTCGGGACGGCGTAGTCCCCAATTCTTCGGATAGGCCCCGAAATCGCCCTTCATGTCGGCATTTACAAGGGCCTGCAGATCGATGCCGAACGCATCGCGATAGGCGCGGATGACGACGTCGGTACACACGCCCTTGGCGCGCGGGACGTCGCCGTTCGGAAAGGGCAGCACCGTATAGGCGGGGTCATAGGCGAGCGTGATGCCGACCTGCCGCCGCGCCGCAGCGACCAGCCGCCCGGCGGTTGTCTCCGCCCACGCCCCGCCCGCGAGGCCGAACGCCCCAAAGCACAGCCCCGCGCCGAGGACGGCGCGCCTTGATGGCTGAGGGGACAGGCACTGATGCATCGGATTTGCGTTGCCCAAATGAAAAACGACCGGTTTCGCGCTTTGGCGGAACCGGTCGTTTTGGAAAGCTGTTTCGGCTTTGGGTTGGAGAAGCTCTCCTTAGCCTTCGCCGGCTTCCGACCGGTAATCGCGGCGTTCCGCAATACGCGCCGATTTACCGGTGCGGCCACGCAGATAGTAAAGCTTCGCACGGCGAACGGCGCCCTTGCGGACGACGGTAATGCTGTCGATGTTCGGCGAGTAGAGCGGGAAGACGCGCTCGACGCCTTCGCCGAACGACATCTTGCGCACGGTGAAGTTGGAGCCCATGCCCTTGTTCGAGCGCGCGATGCACACGCCTTCGAAATTCTGCACGCGGGTGCGTTCGCCTTCGACCACCTTCACGCCGACCTTCAGCGTGTCGCCGGGGCGGAATTCGGGGATCGTCTTGCCGGCCTTGGCGATTTCTTCGGCTTCGATCGTCTGGATGAGGTTCATGTCCTCTAGTCCTTCTTCTTTCGCCGCGCGCCAGAGGCAGGTCGGTCCCGAGCATCGACATGACGCTCCCAAAGGTCCGGCCTGCGTAACCGTGTGATATCCTCCGCCTGTTGTTTCCGCCAGGCGGCGATCTTCGCATGATCCCCCGATCGCAGCACTTCGGGGATCGTGCGCCCTTCCCATGTCACAGGTCGGGTGTAGTGCGGATATTCCAATAAACCGTTCTCGAACGATTCGTCGTCCCCACTGGAAGTGGCGCCCATTACGCCGGGAATCAGCCGAATGCAAGCGTCGAGGAGCATCAGCGCCCCCATCTCGCCGCCCGACAGGATGATGTCGCCCATCGACACCTGTTCGATTGGCCGCGCGTCGAAGATACGTTCGTCGAATCCCTCGAACCGGCCACAGAGGATGATGGCGCCCGGCCCGGCCGCAAGGTCGCGCACGCGGGACTGGGTGACCGGCGTCCCGCGCGGGGTCATGGCGAGGATCGGCAGGTCGGGGTGCGCGGCGGCGGCGTGATCGAGAGCCGCGGCCAATATGTCGGCCTTCAGCACCATGCCCGCGCCGCCGCCCGCCGGGGTGTCGTCGACGGTGCGGTGTTTGTCGGCCGCGAAGTCGCGGATCTGCAGCGGGACGCACGACCACACCCCGGCTTCGAGGGCGCGGCCCGCCATGCTGTGCCCCAGCGGACCGGGGAACATGTCGGGATAGAGGGTCAGGGGGACGGCGGCGAAGGTCAAGGCAGCGTCCAATTCTCGACCACCAAGCCAGGCACATCGGTGAAGTCGGTTTCGTTTGCGGTGACGAGGGCGATGCCTTGGGATAGCGCGTGGGCTGCGATCAGCCGGTCATAGCTTCCCCGTCTGAAGGGCAGCGCTGCGTATGCCTGCGCAGCCTTATAGTCGAAATCGAGCACCCGGACCTCTTCGACGAAGGCTCGAAGCTGATCGAAAGCCGGCGCCTTGCCGCGCGTCGCGCCATGTGCGACCTCGGCATAGGCGATGGCGGAGGTGACAAGGTCGCCCTCGTCGCATTCCCCCGCGCGCGACACCAATCGGGCGTCGAGGTTCATGACAAGCGCGATGATGGCGTTGCTGTCGAGCAGATATTTCACGCGCCCTCATTCCCATCGTCCTTGCCCACCAGCAGGGCACGGTCCTCGAACAGCCTATCCTCAGGCGCGATCAGATGCAGGCCGGTGGCCGATCCCGCCACCTTGGCGATGTTGAATTTGCGTTTGGGTTGATTGGCGGGTTCGTAGGAGAGGAATTGTCCGTCTTCGACGATCAACTCCATTTCGGTTCCCGCCGTCAATCTGGTGCCCGCCGGGATTCGTACCGCCAGCGAATTTCCCGATTTGAAGACCTTTACCTTGTGCCGCGTGTTGTCGGAGGGCTTCAACCAAGGGGCGGAGCCGAAGACCCGATTCAAGGCGAACAGGCGCCTGTCTTCGTTCACTTCATCGCGCTTCGTCATGGCTTGCTCCCGTATATACGTCATGTATATACGAGGCTGATCGTGGTCAAGCCAAGGGCTCCCACAGTTCATCGGGCAGCAGGTGGCGATCCTTGTCCATCTCGGCGTGCAGCCATTCGCGGAAGCGTTCGATCTTGCGCACCCCGATGCGGTTTTCGCGGTGGACGAGGAAATGCGCGCTTCCCGGCTGGTACAGCGTGGCAAAGGGCTGGACGAGACGTCCGGCGTCAAGTTCGGCGCGCCAGAGCAGCGGCGTCATCATCGCGATGCCGTAACCGCCCTGCACCGCGCTCGCTTCCTGCAACTGGCTGTCGAGTTCGATGCCGCGGCGCTGGGGCGGCGGGACGACGTCGACCCCGGCGGCGGCGAGCCAGCCCGCCCACCAGGGGTCGTTCGGCGCGAGCCGTTCGACGCGCAGCAGATCCTCGGGCCGTTCGATGCGGTTGGCATCGCGAAAGGAGGGCGCGCAGATCGGCGTCACATGGCTGCGATAGAGGAAGTCGGCGCGCAGGCCCGGCCAGCGGCCATGGCCGACGCGAATCGCGACGTCGACGTTGGTCGCATCGAAATCGACCAGCTCGTTGCTCATCGACATGCGCACCGCGAGGTCGGGGTAGGCGATCTGGAACCCGCCGATGCGCGCGCTCAGCCAGGCGCCGCCGAAGGTCGTCATCGCGCTGATCGTCAGCACCTCGGCCTCGTCGTTGTCCAGCGCCGCGAAGGCGTCGCCCATGGCGGCGAAGGCCTGGCTGATCGCGGGGAGCAGCCGCTGCCCGGTTTCGGAGAGACGCACCCGCCCCTTTTCGCGGACGAACAACGCGCGGCCGAGCCGGTCCTCCAATTGGCGGACCTGATAGCTGACCGCCGCCTGCGTCATCCCCAGTTCCTGCGCGGCGCGCGAGAAATTCTGCAGACGGCCGACGGCCTCGAAGGTCCGGACGGCGGCAAGGGGCGGCAGCTTGGGCATGGCATTATATAAGCTCAGCTTATGAGAGGGCGCAAAGCTTTTGTTGGCGGCGCGGCACGCGAAGGCGCATCTGACGGGCATCGCAGAGACAGGAGACATTCGATGCAAGACGAACAATGGATGCGCGGCTGGGCCGAAAATCACGAGCGGTTCAGCGCCGATATCGATCGCGGCATCGCCGCGCTGGCGGGCGCCATCGCGCGGCTGCGGCGGCGGCGCGACAGCCGCGACGCCAGCGTGCGCGGACGCCTTGGGCTGGGCTGAAATCTCGAGCCTGGCCAGCCCCTTCGCGCGCCCGGTGGTCCCTCGCCGGGCGCGCGACGTTCGATAGCGGCTGCGGCCCATGAGGAGGCATGGGCGCGACCCCCGAGCCCTATGGCGCCGGTGGCGGCACGGCGCGCAGGCGGAGCGCCTGAATCGTCGCGGGGGTGGTCGGCGCAAGCAGCAGCATGCCGTCGAGCTTGCCCTTTTCGCAGTCGAGGCGGAAGGCCGTCGACATCGCGCCCATCGGCGCGAGCGGCTGTGCATCAGGGCATTCGCCGACCGCGCGCCTGAGCTGCGCGAGTTCGGCGGCCCAGTTTTCCGCCGAACGATCGAGCAGGAAATTCATCGCGAGCCGACCGTCGAGCGGCGCGAGGCTGCCCGCCGCATAAGCGGCGCGCACCGCGACGAAGGCGTCGGCCACTGCGGGCGACACGGGCACCGTCCGGCTTTCGAGCAGGCCCGCCTTGTCCATCGCCACCGCCGTGTCCCAGGCTGGTCCCGACGGCCCGGCATAGGTGCGGTTCGCGAGTGCGAAAATGCCGACGCCATGGTCGGGCATCAGCATCACATGGCTGCCATAGCCGGGATAGCCGCCGCCATGCGCGAGAGTGAGGCCGAGGTCGCAGTCCTGCGCGACGCGCCAGCCCATGCCATAGGCGAGGCTTTGCTTGCAGGCGTCGGCGCCGGTCGATCCGATGCGGTTCGCCACCGACGTGAAATTCAATCCCTGCGCGATTTCGCGCACCGTCGATCTTTTGACCGGCCCGGTGTCGGGATCGTCGCGCGCGGGCCAGGCGGACAGGAGGAACGCGACCCATTTCGCATAATCGTTGGCGCTGACCTGAAGCCCGCCCATCGCGTTGAAGGCGCCGTCGATCATTTCGGGCTCGGGCGACCAGGCTTCGTTTTCCCAGCGATAACCGCGGGCGTAACGCTCCTTCGGCGCTTTGGTCACATCATAGCCGCTAGCGGTCATGCCGAGCGGGGTCAGGATCGTCTGCCGGACATAGTCGGTGTAGGGCATGCCCGACGCGTTGGTCACGATGCGGCCGAGCAGGGCGTAGCCGAAGTTCGAATATTCGTGGCTGCTTTGCGGTACGCGGCTGAAGGGCACGCCCGCCGCGATCATGTTCGTGAAATCCTCCTGCGGCAGCACTTGCTGCCGGTCGCCCCACGGATCGTCGGTGACGAGGCCGCCGACGTGCTGGAGCAGATCGCGGATGCGGATTCGCGGGCTGTCCTTTGTCGGATAGGTCCAGCCCTTCATTTCGGGAATATAGTCCTCGGCGAGGTCGTCGAGGCGGAGCTTGCCGTCGTCGCGCAGCTTCAGGATCGACAGCGCGGTGAAGGCCTTGGTCATCGAGGCGATGCGGAACAGGCTGTCGGGGGTGACGGGGCGCTTCGCGTCGAGGTCCTGCACCCCGACGCCGTTCACATAGGCGAGCTTGCCGTCCTTGACGATGCCATAGACGAGGCCGGGGACATGGGCATCGGCTTGGTAGAGGGCGAATAGCGCGTCGATTTCGGGGGCGAGCTGATCGAAGGTCTGCGGGGCGGCGTCCTGGGCGAAGGCGGGGAGCGGAATGGCCAGCGCGGTCGCCAGCAGAAGAGCCAATCCTGAGCGCATCAAAACCTCCGTTCGTGCTGAGCTTGTCGAAGCACTATTCTCCATGCCGACATAGAGAGGAAGAACGGCCCTTCGACAAGCTCAGGGCGAACGGATTTTGGCGGGACGGATGGTTATTCGACGAAAGCGGCGGCGATGGTCACGCCATCGGCGTCCCATGCGGGAACCGCTTTTGCGGTCATCGGCACCATGAAGCGTTTGCGGTCGGGCTTTTCGATTTCGAGGATGTCGCCGGCGCCGAAATTCTCGACCGCGACGATCGTGCCGATCGCACCGCCGTCGGTCGAGACGCAGGGTAGGCCGATCAGGTCGTGATGATAATATTCGCCCTCGCCCAAAGGCGGCAGCGCCGAGCGCGGGACGGTGAGCAGGGTGCCGCGGAGCGCCTCGGCGGCGCTGCGGTCGGTCACCTCGGCGAAGCTGGCGACCGCGCCCTGGTTGGCGGGGCGGACCGATTTCAGCGTCAGCGTGCGCTCGCCTGCATTCAGGGCGGAGAAGGCGCGGAGGCTCTCCGCGCCTTCTCCGAACAGTTTCAGCCGCACCTCGCCCCGCACCCCATGCGCGCCGGCGATGGCGGCGAGGGTGACGGGGCGGTTCGCGTCGGCCAAGATTTAGCCTTCGGCCTTTTCTTCGGCTTCGGGAGCGACCGGGCCGCCCTCGGCGACTTCCTCGGCGATCGCGGTCGCGTCCTCGGCGGTCGCATCGGCGGGAACTTCGTCGGCGACGGCTTCGGCCACGGCTTCGGCCGTCGCTTCACTCTTCACCGAGCCAGTGGCGTCCGATTCCGCGACTTCGGGAGCGGCGGCTTCTTCGGCGGCGGGCGCCGCTTCGGCCACGACCTCTTCAGCAGGCGATTCTTCGGCCGGTGCTTCGACTTCGGGAGCGGGAGCGGCGGCGGCTTCCTTCGCGGCCTCTTCGGCCTCGGCGATCTTGGCGGCCTTCTCTTCGGCGCGTTCCTTGGCCTTTTCGCCCGGGACAGCCTTGTTCGGGTTGTTGCGCGCGGCGCGTTCCTTGACGCCGGCGGCGTCGAGGAAACGGGCGACGCGGTCGGTCGGCTGCGCGCCGACCGAGATCCAGTGCTTCGCACGCTCGGCGTCGAGCTTCACGCGCTCCGGATTGTCCTTGGCGAGCAGCGGGTTGTAGCTGCCGATGCGCTCGATGAAGCGACCGTCGCGAGGGGACCGCGAATCGGCGACGACGATCTTGTAATAGGGGCGCTTTTTCGAACCGCCGCGCGACAGGCGAATGGAGGTAGCCATGGTGTAAGTCCTTCTTTCTAATTCAAATTCAAGGTCGTTTTTTATTCACTGGATCCCGGCCTGCGCCGGGATGACGGCCTGTCTGGGCCGTCATTTCTTCTTGTTCATCAGATTGGCGAGTTCGGGCGGGATCGCCCCGCCGCCGAGACCGGGCAGGCCGCCGAGGCCGCCGCCGCCGCCCATTCCGGGAATGCCGCCGCCCTTGCCGAACAGCGCGCCGAGGCCTTTCAAGCCGCCCATCTTGCGGATCTTCTTCATCGCGGTGGACATTTCCTGGTGCATCTTGAGCACGCGGTTGACCATCTGGACATTGGTGCCCGAGCCGTTGGCGATGCGGATCTTGCGCTTCGCGGTCAGGATTTCGGGCTTGGCGCGCTCCTTCGGCGTCATCGAGCCCATGATCGCGTCGAAATGGATCAGCATCTTGTCGTCGGCGCCGCCCTGCGCCATCGCGACCTGCGCCTTCTTGATGCCCGGGATCATGCCGGCGAGCGCGCCGAGGCCGCCCATGCGGCGCATCTGGTTGAGCTGGGTGCGCAGGTCGTTGAGGTCGAACTGGCCCTTGGCCATCTTCGCCGCCATCGCCTCGGCCTCTTCGGCCTGGATCGTCTCGGCGGCGCGTTCGACGAGGCTGACGACGTCGCCCATGCCGAGGATGCGGCCCGCGATGCGCGACGGCTGGAAGAGTTCGAGCCCGTCGAGCTTTTCGCCGGTGCCCGCGAACTTGATCGGCTTGCCGGTGACCGCGCGCATCGACAGCGCGGCGCCGCCGCGCGCGTCGCCGTCCATGCGGGTCAGCACGACGCCGGTCAGCGGCACCTGGTCGGTGAAGCGCTGCGCCACCTGCACCGCGTCCTGGCCGGTCAGGCTGTCGACGACGAGCAGGGTTTCGGCCGGGTTTGCCGCGCGCGACACCGCCTGCATCTCGTCCATCAGTTGCTGGTCGACGTGGAGGCGGCCCGCGGTGTCGAGCATCAGCACGTCATAGCCCTGAAGCTTCGCGGCCTGCAGCGCGCGCTGTGCGATCTCGACCGGCTGTTGCCCGGCAATGATCGGCAACGTTGCGACGTCGATCTGTTGGCCGAGAACCGCAAGCTGTTCCTGCGCTGCGGGCCGGTTGACGTCGAGCGACGCCATCAGCACCTTCTTGCGCTCCTTGTCCTTCAGCCGCTTGGCGATCTTCGCGGTCGTCGTCGTCTTGCCCGAACCCTGAAGCCCGACCATCATGATGACGGCGGGGGGAGTGACGGCGAGGTTCAGCTCGGCGGTTTCGGAGCCGAGCATTTCGGTAAGCGCGTCGCTGACGATCTTGACCACCTGCTGCCCCGGGGTAACCGAGCGCAGGACGTTCTGGCCGACCGCGAGTTCGGTGACCTGATCGACGAAGCTGCGCACGACGGGCAGCGCGACGTCGGCCTCGAGCAGGGCGATTCGCACTTCGCGCATCGCGGCGCGCACGTCGGCCTCGGTCAGCGCACCGCGACCGCGGAGCTTTCCGAAAACATCGCCAAGCCGGTTGCTCAGACTATCGAACACAGCCAAATCCTTGCTTTCGACGCCCGCAACGCAAAACACGCCGGTGAGCGAAACCTCGCCAACCAGCGGTATCCGTGGACAGGTTTTCCGTCGCGGATGTCGATATGCCCGGCCGCGAGATGCCGCCGGACGGAGGCGCCTGTACGGGAAATGGGGAGGAAAGGCAAGCGAACGCTCCCCCACACTTAACGCAAATTTCACCGCTTCAGGCGCAGAAGGGCGGCTGACTGTGGGGACATTCGAAATATGGGGACAGCCGTTCCGCCCAAAACACCCGACCGCGCCGAAAGTGCGAAGCGCGATGTCGTCGCCGGGGGCATCGTCGTTGCGGCGATCATCCTGTTCATCGGCACCGGCAGCAGCGTCATGCAATCGGTCGTGCGCGCGCTGTCGGGCATCGGCGGCGGCACCGACCAGGTGCTGGCGGCGACGCTGATCCTGAACATCGCGCTGATCCTGTTCGGCTGGCGCCGCTATAACGATCTGCACCGCGAAATCCGCGAGCGCACCGAAGCCGAACAGCGCGCCCGCTATCTGGCCGATACCGATCCGCTGACCGACTTCCTGAACCGGCGCGCGATGATCGAACAGGGGCAGGCGCTGGTCGCCGAGGCCGCCGCCGGGCATCGCCATGTCGCGCTGTTCCTGCTCGACCTCGACCATTTCAAGACCGTCAACGACATTCACGGCCATGCCGCGGGCGACCGGATGCTGAGGGTCGCCGCCGAACGGATCGCAAGCGTGCTGCCGCCGAGCGCGCTGATGGCGCGGCTGGGCGGCGACGAATTCGTCGCGATGCAGATGTTCGAGCCCAGCGGCACGCCGCATATCGAAGCGCTCGCGGCCGAGCTGGTCACCGTGCTCGAAGAGCCGGTGACGCACGATGCGCAGCAGATCCGCATCGGCGCCTCGATCGGGCTGGCGCTGGCGACGACCGCCGAGGTAACGATGGACACGCTGGTGCGCCAGGCCGACATCGCCATGTATCATTGCAAGGACGAAGGGCGGAACCGCTTCTGCTGGTTCGAGGCCGGCATGGAAATGGCGGTGCAGGTCCGCAACCAGATCGAGACCGGCATCCGCAGCGGCATGCCGCGCGACGAGTTCGTGCCCTTTTTCGAACCGCAGGTCGACATCGCGACGGGTCGGCTCGTCGGCTTCGAAATGCTGATGCGCTGGGATTCGCCCGAGCATGGCATGATCGAGCCCGACCGCTTCATCCCGGTCGCCGAGGATAGCGGGCTGATCGGCGAGCTGTCGCTACGCGTCGTGCGGCACGCGATGGAAATCGCCAAGGGCTGGGACCCGTCGATCACGCTGGCGGTCAACATCTCGCCGCAGCAGCTCAAAGACCCCTGGTTCAGCCAGAAGCTGACCAAGCTGCTGGTCGAGACGGGTTTTCCGGCGAGCCAGCTCGAGGTCGAGATCACCGAAAGTTCGCTGTTCGAGAATTTGCCGCTGGTGCGCTCGATCGTCACCAGCCTGAAGAATCAGGGCGTGTCGCTCTCGCTCGACGATTTCGGCACCGGCTACAGCTCGCTGTCGCACCTGCGCGCGCTGCCGTTCGACCGGATCAAGATTGACAAGAGTTTCATCGCCGCGATGCAGGGCAGCCCCGACGCGCAGGCGATCGTCGTCGCGATCGTGCGGCTGGGCGAAAGCCTGGCCATGCCGATCACCGCCGAAGGCGTCGAGGACGAGGCGACCGCGATCGAACTGACGCGGCTCGGTTGCGCCAAGGCGCAGGGCTGGTTCTATGGCAAGCCGGCATCGGCGGCGGTGACGGCAAAGCTGCTCGCGGAACGCGGGCTGCTGCGGACGCCGCTGGTGCTGGACGAAGGCGCCGTGGTCGAGGAAGAGCGGAGGCGATCGGCATAGCTTCTCCCCTCCCTTCTTCAGGGAGGGGTTGGGGGTGGGTTGGCGAGCGCAGCTCGCCGTTCTATTCTCTATCCTATGCATCGCGTGCCGCCCGAGATGACCGAACGCGCGCGCCGATTGCGGCGCGAGTCCACATGCCGGCTGAGCGCAAGTTATGGCGATTGCTATCGAGATATCGGCCCGCCTTCACCCGGCAACTGGTCGTCGGGAATTACATCGTCGATCTGGCGTGCCGCGAGGCGAAGCTGGCGGTCGAACTCGACGGCAGCCAGCATGTCGACCAGCAAGATTATGATGCCGAACGAACGGCCTATCTGGAAGCGAATGGCTGGCGGGTGGTCCGGCTCTGGAACAGCGACGTTCTCGGCAATCCCGAAGGCGCGGCAAAGACCGTGCTGGCGCACGTCGCCGAGTGCCTCGGCGACACCCACCCCCAGCCCCTCCCTTCCAGGGAGGGGAGAGCGAGGAAACCCCGTCGCGCAAGAGCCCCCGCCTCGCTAGACTTCGCCGGTCCGCCGCCCTACATGCGCGGGATATGGCGGATCGCTTCACCAAGATGCACGGGCTGGGCAACGACTTTGTCGTGATCGACGCGCGCGAGGCGCCCGTGGCGATGACCCCGGGGCGCGCGCATGCGATCGCCGACCGGCGTTTCGGCATCGGATGCGACCAGCTGATCCTGCTCGAACCCTCGGCCCATGCCGATGTGAGGATGCGCATCTTCAACGCCGACGGCAGCGAGGTCGAGGCGTGCGGCAATGCGACGCGCTGTGTCGCGACATTGCTCGGCCAGCCCGCGGTGATCGAGACTTTGGGCGGGATGCTGCGCGTCACGCCCGCCGACGGCGGCGCCGAGGTGGTGCTGGGCGAGCCGCAATTCGACTGGGAGCATATTCCGCTCGCGATGCCGATGGACACGCGCGACATGCCCGTCGCGTGGGACGAGCTGGAGCATGGCGCCGCGGTCAATGTCGGCAATCCGCACATCGTCTTCTTCGTGCCCGAGGCCGATGCGGTGGCGCTCGACGAACTGGGGCCGCGGATCGAGACCGACCCGCTGTTCCCCGAGCGCGTCAACGTCAATGTCGCGAGCCTCGACGGCCCCGACCGGCTGCAATTGCGGGTGTGGGAGCGCGGTGTCGGGCTGACGCAGGCTTGCGGCACCGGCGCGTGCGCGACCGCGGTCGCGGCGATCCGCGCCGGCAAGGTCGCCTCGCCGGTGACGGTGTCGCTGCCCGGCGGCGACCTGATCATCCGCTGGGCGCCCGGCGAGCCGATCGTGATGAGCGGCGCCGCGACGCGCGTGTATGAGGGCGAGACCGACTGGGCGCAGTTCGGATGAGCGCCCAAGTTTTGGACGGCCCGGCGGTCGTCAATTTCGGGTGCCGAGCTGAATATCGCCGAGGGCGAGGCGGTCCGCGCCGCAGCGACGGCGGCGGGGGCACGCGACACGATCATCTTCAACAGCTGCGCGGTGACCGACGAGGCGGTGCGGCAGGCACGGCAGGCGGTGCGGCGCGCACTGCGCGAGCGGCCAGGGGCCGAAGTCGTGGTGACCGGGTGCGCGGCGGAGCTGGAACACGATGCCTTCGCGGCGCTGGGTGCGCGGATGGTCAGGAATGACGCCAAGGGGCTGGTCGAGAGCTATGGTCTCGACGTCAAGAACGGTGCTTCGACAAGCTCAGCACAAACGGTTTTTGAAGAGGGCTCACTTCTTCATCCGTTTGCCCTGAGCTTGTCGAAGGGCCGTCTTTCCTACCAGCCCGCCCTGTCGGGCGCCGACCATGCGCGGGCGTTCCTCGGCGTGCAGACGGGCTGTTCGCACAGCTGCACCTTTTGCGCGACGGTGATTGCGCGCGGGAGCGCGCGGTCGGCGACTATCGACGCCGTCACGGACTGCGCGCGCATCGCCCTGGATCGCGGCCAGCGCGAGATCGTGCTGACCGGGGTCGATCTCGCGAGCTATGGCGACGACAGCGGGGCGAGCCTCGCCGCGCTGGTCGAGGCGTTGCTGGCGCTGCCCGTCGAAAGGTTGCGGCTGTCGTCGCTCGATCCAAACCGCATTGACGACGCACTGTTCGCGCTGCTGACCACTGAGCCGCGGGTGATGCCGCATGTCCATCTGTCACTGCAGGCGGGCGACGATATGGTACTGACGCGGATGAAGCGGCGGCATCGCCGGGCTGAGGTGGTCGACCTTGTCGCACGATTGAAGGCGGCGCGGCCCGCGATCGCGATCGGCGCCGACCTGATCGCCGGATTTCCCACCGAGGACGACACCATGTTTGCCAATACGCTGGCCCTGATCGACGAGTGCGACATCGTCTTCGGCCATATCTTTCCCTACAGCGCGCGCGCCGGGACGCCCGCCGCGCGGATGCCGCAGGTCGGGCGCGGCATTGCGCGCGAACGTGCCGCGATGCTGCGCGAGGCCAATGCGCGGCGGCGGCATCAATGGATGGATGCACAAGAGGGCACGACGACCAACATGCTCGTCGAGCGCGACGGGCGGACAGGGCATGGCGAGAATTTCGCCAGCCTCGCGCTGACCGCGGCCGCTGCCCCCGGAAGCATCGTCCCGGTGCGGATCGGCGCGCGCGACGGCGACCGCCTGGCGGCGGAACTGGCGCAATGAGCGGCGCGAGCTGGAGCGAGCGGCTGTTCGGCGGCCTTCGCCGCACATCGGAACGGCTGGGCGAGAATCTCGCCGGGCTGACAGGCAAGGCGCGGCTCGACGAGGAGGACCTCGACCGCATCGAGGAGGCGCTGATCACCGCCGACCTGGGGCCGGCGATGGCGGCGCGCATTCGCGACCGGCTTGCCGCGCGGCGCGATGCTGTGGCGAGCGGGACCGAGGAATTGCGCAAGATCGTCGCCGACGAAATCGCCGCGGTGCTGCGCCCGGTCGCCGAGCCGCTGGAGATCGACGCCTTCCCGCGCCCGCAGGTCATCCTCGTCATCGGCGTCAACGGGTCGGGCAAGACCACCACCATCGCCAAGCTCGCGCATCTGTTCCAGGAGCAGGATTATGGCGTGATGCTGGTCGCAGGCGACACCTTCCGCGCCGCCGCGATCGGCCAATTGAAGGTCTGGGCCGAGCGGCTGGGGGTGCCGATCATGGCGGGGCCCGAGGGCGGCGACGCGGCGGGGATCGTGTTCGACGCGGTGAAGCAGGCGACCGCGACCGGCATTGACGTGCTGATCGTCGACACCGCCGGGCGGCTGCAGAACAAGCGCGAGCTGATGGACGAGCTCGAGAAGATCAAGCGCGTGCTCGGCCGGCTCAACCCCGCGGCGCCGCACGACGTCGTGCTGGTGCTCGACGCGACCACGGGGCAGAATGCGCTGTCGCAGATCGACGTGTTCCGCGAGGTCGCGGGGGTCACCGGACTCGTCATGACCAAGCTCGACGGCACCGCGCGCGGCGGCGTGCTCGTCGCCGCGGCCGAGCGCCACGGGTTGCCCATCCATGCGATCGGCATCGGTGAAACCATCGACGACCTTCGCCCGTTCGATGCCGACGAGATCGCGGGCATCATTGCCGGAAATATCAGATGAACGACCAGATTGATCAACTTCCGGGTGGCCCCGAAGCCGTCCCCGCGCCGCCGCCCGCCAAACACGGCTGGCTGAATTTCGCGATCGATTTCGGGCCGCTGCTGGTCTTTTTCCTGACCTATAAATTCACCTCGGGCGGCCAGGGCGCGTTCGCGGCGACGACGGCGGCGATCAAGGGCACGGTCGCCTTCATGGTCGCGATCGTCATCGCGATGGCCGTGTCGAAATGGAAGCTCGGCAGGATTTCGCCGATGCTGTGGCTGTCGAGCATCCTCGTCATCGGCTTCGGCGCGCTGACCGTCTATCTCCATGACACGCGCTTCATCGTGATGAAGCCGACGATCATCTATGCCGCCTTTGCCGCGCTGCTGCTCGGCGGCTGGGCGGCGGGGCGGCCGATGCTGAAATATCTGCTCCAGTCGGCGCTCGACGGGATCACCCAGCGCGGCTGGATGCTGCTGTCGCGCAACTGGGGGCTGTTCTTCGCCGCGCTCGGCGTGGCGAACCATGTGATGTACGAACTGATCCAGGCGAAGCAGATGAGCTTCGACCTGTGGCTGACGATCAAGGTGTGGGGCATCACCGCCCTCTCCTTCCTGTTCACGCTGACGCAGTTGCCGGTGATGATGAAGAACGGGCTCGCGCTGCCCGAAGAGCCCGCAACCGACAAAAGTTGAACCCTCCCTCCGTCGCTGGCATAGCTGCGCGCGGGCACCGGGTCGCGCCGCGCCCCACAACAAGCGAGGGGGAACTGCCATGGACAAGTTTTTCGGTAATCTGCACGCCGTGCTGGGCGCGGGGCTGGTGCTCGCGATCATCCTGATGCTCGGCCTCAACGGCCAGAATTTCGACGACGGCATCGCGGCGGGCAATGCGATCATGCGCTGGCTGCACACTTTCTTCGGCGTGCTGTGGATCGGGCTGCTCTATTATTTCAATTTCGTCCAGATCCCGACCTTGCCCAAGATTCCGGCCGAGCTGAAACCCGGCGTGTCGAAGCATATCGCGCCCGCCGCGCTTTTCTGGTTCCGCTGGGCGGCGGCGATCACCGTGCTGCTGGGCCTCGGCATCGCCTTCCACGCCAAATATGCGCTTCCGGCGCTCGGCTTTCAGGACCCGTACAAGCTGATCGGCGCGGGCATGTGGCTGGGGCTGATCATGGCGTTCAACGTGTGGTTCGTGATCTGGCCGAACCAGAAGAAGGCGCTGGGCCTGGTCGAGGCCGACGATGCGACCAAGGCGAAGGCGGCGAAAACCGCGATGATCTTTTCGCGGACCAACACCCTGCTGTCGATCCCGATGCTCTATGCGATGGTGAATTTCAGCTGAGGATCAATTCCCCTCCCGCTTGCGGGAGGGGCTGGGGGAGGGCATGTCGAGGACGGGCCTGAGCTGAAACAGGCCCTCCCCCGACCCCTCCCGCAAGCGGGAGGGGAGACTACCCCTCGACCGCCGCCTTGTGCATACGGCCGTTCATCACATAGTGCGCGACGCCGGCCTGCATGCCCGCGGCCTGTTCGTCGCCGATTTCGCGCACGCGGCGCGCCGGCGAGCCCGCCCAGAGTTCGCGGCCGGGGATTTCCTTGTTCTCGGTGAGCAGCGCGCCCGCGGCGAGCATCGCGTCGCTGCCGATGCGGCAGCCGTTCATCACCGTCGCCTTCAGCCCCACGAACGCCCGGTCGGCGAGCGTGCAGCCGTGGACCATTGCGAGATGGCCGATCAGCACATCCTCGCCGATGATCGTCGGAAAGCCGTCGGGGCGGTGCGGCATCGGGCCGTCGCAATGGACGACGCTGCCGTCCTGGATGTTCGATCGTGCGCCGACGACGATGTGGCTGACGTCGGCGCGCAGCACGCAATTATACCAGATGCTGACGTCGGGCCCGATCGTCACGTCGCCGATGATGCGGCAGCCGGGAGCGATGAAGGCGCTGGGGTCGATTTGCGGCGTCTTGCCGTTCACGGTGATGATGCTGATGTCGGTTCGGGTCATTCGTCTTCTTCTTCCGCCTGGCGGCCGCCGATGACATGTTTCCACAAGAGGATCGGCAAGGTCGAGGCATAATCGTCGGTCCAGCGCGAAAAGCCGGGCCGGGCCTCCAGCGGCACCCAGGCGCCGTCGTCATAGCCCCTTTCGTGCGGGACCAGCCCGTCGGTGAGTTCCTTCATGCGCGCGCCGGTCGCCGTCAGCGCGACCCAGTTCGACCCCGTGAGCGCATTGGTCACGTCGGTCGCGCCGCCAGGATCGGAACGCAGCGCCGCGCTCCAGCCGCGCGCCTTCGCTTCGGCGGCCAGCACCGGTTCGAGGTCGAAGAAGCGGTTTGAGATGTGGATGAGCAAAATCCCGTCGGGCTTCAGCGCCCGTGCATAGACGCCGATCGCCTCCGCGGTCAGCAGGTGCAGCGGGATGGCGTCGGACGAAAAGGCGTCGATGACCAGGATATCGAACCGGCCGGCGGGCTGCTTTGCGATCTGCAGCCGCGCATCGCCGAGAACGATCGGCGTGTCGCCGGCGCAGTCGGAGAGGAAAGTGAATTTCCGAGGGTCGCGCGCGATGTCGACCATCACCGGGTCGATCTCGAAGATCGTCCAGTCCTGACCCGGCTCGCGGTAGCAGGCGAGCGTGCCCGCCCCGAGGCCGACGATGCCGATTGCCGCATGGGGGCCGGCAAGGTCGGCCGCCCGGTCGAGGGTCAACCCGACCCCCGACTGATGGCCGTAGTAGGTCGTCGGTTGACGCCGTTGGCCGGGATCGGTGCGCTGCAGCCCGTGCAGCGTCGTGCCGTGCGCGAGGCGCCGTTCTTGGCGATAGGGGTCGTCGGTGACGGTATAGACGCCGAAATAGCTGCGCACGCGATCGCCGGTGAAGCTTTCCTGGATCGTGCTCCAGCCGCCGACGCCGAGCATCATCGCGGCGAGGGTCGCGACATAGGCCCAGCGCCAGCCGGTGACGAGCAGGCCGACGACGAGGATGGTGCCCGCCCAGAACAGCGCCATGCCCTCGAGCCAGCCGTTCCAGTCGGCCGCCATGGCAAAGGCGGCATAGACGGCGACAAGCGCCAGCAGCGCGGCGGCGAGGCGGCCGGGGCGGGGGGCCAGGCCCAGCCATTTGTCCCACGGCAGCAGCGCGGGCAGCGGAAGCAGCAGCCCCGCGGCGAGCACCAGGATCGGATGTTCGTAGACCCAGTCGAAGACGAGCGGGGCGAACAGCGCGGCGAACAGCCCGCCGAGCACGCCGCCCGCCGACATGATCAGGTAGAAGAGCGTCAGGTGCCGCGGCGCCGGACGGAGGTGATAAAGATAGCCGTGGAGCGCGACCGCGACCACGAACAGCATTGCAAGGCCGGTGATCGCGATGATCATCGTGCCGCCGCCGCTGCTGAGCAGTGCCAGCCCGCCCGCGGCGAGCAGCACCGGCGGCGCGATGAAGGTGAAGAGCTGCACCAGCCGGTCGGCGGTCGAAAAGGCGATCACGAAGCTGAGCAGGTAGAGCCCGAGCGGCAGCACCCAGAGCAGGGGCATGGCGACGATGTCGGTGGTGAGATGCGTCGTCGTCGACAGCATCAGCCCCGAGGGCACCGCCGCGATCAGCAGCCAGTGGAGCTGGCGGCGCAGCGTCGGGCGTGGTTCGTCGGCGGGCGCATCGGTGGGGCGCATCGCGGCGGCGCCATGCCAGCGCGCGGCGGCGGTTGCGGCGACGAGCGCGACGAGCAGGGCATAGCTCGCGGTCCAGCCCCAGCTTTGCGCGGCAAGCGGCAGCGCCGGTTCGACGAGCGCGGGATAGGAGATGAGCCCCGCGAAACTGCCGAGGTTCGAGGCGGCGTAGAGATAATAGGGATCGCCGGCGCCGCGGTCGGCGGCGAACCAGCGCTGCATCAGCGGCGCCTGTGCCGCGACGACGAAGAAAACGGGGCCAATCGAGGCGGTGAGCAGCAGCGGCACCCACAGCGCCTCCTGCCCCGCCGCTGCGGACCCGATATTGGCGATGCCGATCGGCAGCCAGAACGCGGCGAGCAACAGCAAGGCGAGGTGGATCACCGCCTGGCGCCGCACCGCGAAGCGGCCGAGCCAATGCGCATAGGCATAGCCACCGAGCAGCAGCGCCTGATAGACGAGCATCGCGCTGTTCCACACCGCGGGCGCGCCGCCGAGCCGCGGCAGCACCATGCGCGCCACCATCGGCTGGACGAGGAAGAGCAGGAAGCTGCCGACCAGGATCGTCGCGACGAACAGGCCGCGGCGGGCGGTTCGGGTGCGGCGGTCGCCGCCGGATGCGTCAGCCATTCAGCAGCCTCGCCGCGTGGAGCGCATGATAGGTGAGGATGCCCGACGCCCCGGCGCGGCGGAAGGCGAGCAGGGTTTCGAGGACGAGCGCGTCGCGGTCGCCCGCGCCCGCCGCCGCCGCGGCCTCGATCATCGCATATTCGCCCGACACCTGATAGGCGAACACGGGCACCTCGAACGCCGCCTTCACGCGCGTCACGATGTCGAGATAGGGCAGGCCGGGCTTGACCATCACGCTGTCGGCGCCCTCGGCGAGGTCCTGTGCGACCTCGCGCAGCGCCTCTTCGGCATTGGCGGGGTCCATCTGATAGCTTTTCTTGTCGCTCTTGAGCAGCCCGCGCGAGCCCACCGCGTCGCGGAAGGGGCCATAGAAGGCCGAGGCATATTTGGCGGCATAGCTCATGATCTGGACATGGCCGAAACCCTCGCCCTCGAGCGCGCAGCGGATCGCGCCGATGCGGCCGTCCATCATGTCGCTGGGCGCGATGATGTCGGCGCCCGCGCGTGCCTGGTTGAGCGCCTGGCCGACGAGGACTTCGACGGTTTCGTCGTTGAGGACATAGCCGCCTTCGTCGATCAGCCCGTCCTGGCCGTGACTGGTATAGGGATCGAGCGCGACGTCGGTGAGCACGCCGATCGCATCACCATGCGCCGCCTTGATCGCGCGCACCGCGCGGCACATCAGATTGTCGGGGTTCAGCGCCTCGGTGCCGTCTTCGCTGCGCCGGTCGGCCTCGGTATAGGGAAAGAGCGCGATACAGGGGATGCCGGCGGCGATCGCGTCGGCCGCGCGCGCGACGATCAGGTCGACCGACCAGCGCGAGACGCCGGGCAGGCTGGCGATCGGTTCCTCGACACCCTCGCCCGCGCAGACGAACAACGGCCAGATGAGGTTGGCGGGGGTCAGATGATTTTCGCGCACCATGGCGCGGCTCCATGCGGTGCGGCGGGTGCGGCGCAGACGGAGGTCGGGAAAGGCAGCGTGAGTCATGGCGCGTGCATAGCGGCGCAGGGGCCAGGGGCAAATGGTTCTTCTATACCCCTCCCCTTCAGGGGAGGGGTTGGGGTGGGGTCCATCGGCCTTGCGCAAGACCGATGGACCCCACCCGCTGCGACTAACCAGCAAGCTGGCAAGTCTCGCTGCCCTCCCCTGAAGGGGAGGGCGTAAAGTGGTCACATCCCGCCGCCCGCGCGCTTCGAGGCGACGTCGGCGAGGCTGCCGAGCTTCGGCCCTTCCGCCTGCTTCGCCGCGACCGGGGTCAGCGCGGCGCCGGGGGCGACCGCGGTGAGCTGGCGGATGCGGGCGCGGAAGTCGGCGAGCGCCTTGCCCTCGAGCCGGGCGCGGGTGACGAAGCTGACCGAGGCGGGGTTCACCGCGACGCCGTTGCGATAGACCTCGAAATGAAGGTGCGGGCCGGTCGAGAGGCCGGTCGAGCCGATATAGCCGATGACCTGCCCGGCGCTGACACGCTGGCCAGGACGCACCGCGATGCGGCTCATATGGCCATAGCCGGTGCCCATGCCGCCGCCATGGGTCAGCTTGACGAAATTGCCGAAGCCGCCGTGGCGCCCCGCGATAGTGACGGTGCCGTCGGTCGCGGCAAAGATTGGCGCGCCATAGCCGCCGCCATAATCGACGCCGCTGTGCATGCGCTTGTAGCCGAGGATCGGGTGGCGGCGCATGCCGAAGCCCGAGGTCTGGCGGCCGTTCGACGGGCGGACCATGCCGCCGCGCGTCTCGCCCGCGCCTGATGCCTCGAACCATTGCAGGCGGCCGTCGACGGTCCATTCGATCATCGAGAGTTTCTGTTTTCCGCCACGGATCAGCCCGGCGTAGAGCAGCTTCCCGACCTCGGTCTCGCCGGTTTCGGCGCGGCGATAGTCGACGATGATGTCATATTCGTCGCCGGCGCGGACGTCGCTGGCGACCGAGATCTGCTTGCCGATGACGCGGAGGTAGGCCTGGATCGCCTCGGGCGGGGCGCCGGCGGCGCGCGCCGAGCGATAGAGGCTTTCGCCGACCCGGCCACGGATGCGCAGCGGCGTCGCGTCGACCGCGATCGGGATGCGGCGCATGACGAGCTGGCCGTTCATCCGCTCCATTTCGATGCGCAGGTCGAAGCGCGCGCGCATCGCGAGCGCATCGACCGGACGCGGCATGGTGCGCGCGGCGCGGCGGCCGAGGATCAGGTCGATGCGCGTCCCCGGCGCGATGTCGGCGAGCGGTACGGCGCTCGACACCTGTTTCGCCAGTGCGGCGGCATCGGCGCTGCCTACCCCTGAGCGTTCGAGCAGGCGCGCGAAGCTGTCGCCGCTGCCCAATGTGGCGGTGAGTTCGATCTGCGGCCGTTCGGGGGTCTGGGTCAGCGGGCGCACGGCGTCGGTCGCGGCCATGTGGCGGCCGGTGTCGCCGCCGAGCGCGAGCGGCACGATCATTTGTGCGCGCGCTTCGCCGAAATCGTCGGCGGCGAGCGCGGGGGTGCCGGCACGCAGCGGCTGAATGCCCGGAAAGGTCGAGATCGCCGCGGCGCAGAGCAGGGTCAGCGTCGCGAGGCCGCGCCACCAGGTGCGCGAGCCGATATCGTCGCCAAGGTCGGGAGCGAGGTCGAGGTTCGCGAGCCGGTCGCGCCAGCCTTCGTGCCATTTGAGTTCGGGAAGCGGGTCGACAAGACCTCTGCGGCCGAAGGGGATCGCCTGCGTCATCGACAGGGCGGCGGCGTTGCCGGTCATGCCCGCGATGGGTTCGTGACGCTGGAACAAGATGCAACCCCCGCTCGGATCGCCGCCCCTGCTCCCGCACGAGCGCCGCCGATGTTGTTTCCCACCGCACGTCTGTAAAGAAAGACCGTTAAAGTCAATTTAATGGGCGGGGGTGCGCGGACCCTTGCGGCGAGCCGTGGCGGAGGCGGGACATGGCGTGAAAGCGAAAGAAAATTGCGGTTCCGGGCCGCCGTCCGTCGATCCGCTGTTGCACCGCAGCGCGGGCCATGCCAGCTTGTTTCCCAAGAAAATGTCGTCCTTCTCTTCCAGCCCGGTCAAGGCCGTCCTTGGCCCCACCAACACCGGCAAAACCCATTTGGCGGTCGAACGGCTGACCGCCCATTCGAGCGGCATGATTGGCTTTCCGCTGCGCCTGCTGGCGCGCGAGGTTTACGACCGGGTGGTCGCGATCAAGGGCGAGAAACAGGTCGCGCTGGTGACCGGCGAAGAGCGGATCATGCCGCCCGACGCGCGTTACCTGCTCGGCACGATGGAGGCGCTGCCGCTGGACCGCGAGGTCGCCTTCGTCGGCATCGACGAGGCGCAGCTCGGCGCCGATCCCGAACGCGGCCATGTCTTCACCGACCGCATGCTGCGCGCGCGCGGGCGCGAAGAGACGATGATCCTCGGCTCGGCGAGCATCACGGGCCTGGTCCGCGACCTGGTGCCCGAGGCCGAGATCGTCACCCGGCCGCGTTTCTCGACGCTCAGCTATGCCGGGACGTGCAAGCTGTCGCGGCTGCCGAAACGCTCGGCGGTCGTCGCCTTCTCCGCCGAGGAGGTCTATGCGATCGCCGAGATGCTGCGCCGCTTCGCGGGCGGCGCCGCGGTGGTGATGGGGGCGCTGAGCCCGCGTACTCGCAACGCGCAGGTCGAAATGTTCCAGGCGGGCGAGGTCGACTATCTGGTCGCGACCGACGCGATCGGCATGGGGCTAAACCTTGATGTCCAGCACGTCGCCTTCGCAAGCTTGCAGAAATTCGATGGGCGGCGGCTGCGGCGGCTGACGATTTCGGAGATGGCGCAGATCGCCGGGCGCGCGGGACGGCATCAGCAGGACGGCAGCTTCGGCACCGTCGGCCTGCCGCAGGGCGGCTTCACCCCCGAGGAAATCCACGCGATCGAGGGGCATCATTTCCCGCCGCTGCAGAGCGTCTATTGGCGCAACCCCCTGCCCCGTTTCGGATCGCTCGACCAATTGCTCTCCGACCTCGGCCAGCCGCCCGCGCATGTGCGGCTGCGCGCGGCGCCCGAGGCGGTCGACCTCGCCGTGCTGAAGCATCTGGCGGGCGACATGGAGGTGCGCGCGCACGGCGGCGATTTCGACGCCGTCGGGCGCCTGTGGGACGCGTGCGGGCTGCCCGATTTCGAGCAGCTCGGCGCCGAGCATCACAGCCGCACCGTGCTGCGCCTCTGGCAATGGCGGACGAGCGGCGATGGGATGATCGACCCCGACTGGTTCGCGAAAAGGCTGGCGCGGCTCGACAGCACCGACGGCGACATCGACCAGCTCGCGAGCCGGATCGCGGCGGTGCGCACGCTCTGTTTCATCGCGCAGCGCGGCGACTGGATCGCCGACGCCGCGGGCTGGACCGCGCAGACGCAGGCACTGGAGGCGCGCCTGTCCGATGCGCTGCACGCGGCGCTGGCGCAGCGGTTCGTCGACCGCCGCCTCGCGCTGCTGATCCGCGATGCGGGGCAGCGGCACACCGCGCTGCCGGTCGCGGTCGGCGCCGACGGCACCGTCGCGGTCGACGGCGAGGCGATCGGGACGCTGAGGGGATTCCAGTTCAAGGTCGATGCCAAGGCACGCGCGAGCGACCATCGGCTGTTGCTCGCCGCGGCCGAGAAGCATCTCCGCGCCGAAATGGCCCGGCGCGCGACGGCGCTCGCCGAGGGCGAGGATGCGGCGCTGGCGCTGGTCAGCACGCCGGGCGAGGCGCCGCGCATCGCGTGGAACGGCGACGTCATCGCGACGCTCGCCAAGGGGCCGACGCTGGTCCAGCCCGCGATCCTGATCGAACCCGCGCTGCGCCGGCTCGAGGTGCCGCAGGTGCAGGCGATCGTCGAGCGGCTGCAGCGCTTCGTCGCGGCGCAGCTGGCGCGCCACGCCGCTCCGCTCGCCGCGATGGGCGAGGCGGCGGGCGACCTGTTCACCCCGCCGCGCGTGCGCGCCCTGCTTGCGGCGCTGGTCGACAGCGGCGGCTTCGTCGCGCGCGCCGAGGTCGACGACCAGCTGGTCGCGATGGCCCCCGACGAAAGGCCGCTGCTCCGCAGGATCGGGCTGACGATCGGTTCGCTCGACCTGTTCCATCCGCAGTTGCTCAAGCCCGAGGCGGTGCGCTGGCGTGCCGCGCTGCTCGCGGCGCAGCAGGGCGGACGCCTGCCCGCGCTGCCGCCGCACGGCGCGGTGTGGCAGAAGGACGGGCCGCCCGCCGGGCTGGGCATCGCGGGGTTCCGCCGCTGCGGCGAGGGCTGGCTGCGCATCGACATGGCCGAGCGGCTGGCGCGCCAGGCGCATGCCGCGAGGCTGCAGGCCGACGCCAGGCCGGCTGGCGCCGATCGCCGCGCGGCGACGAGCATGACGAGGATCATGGCGGGCACGAGGTGGCGGCGATGCCGCCGCTTGCGGGCTTCGCGATCGACCCCGCGCTCGCCACCTCGCTGGGGCTCGACAATGCCGCGCGGCGCGGGCTGCTCCAGGCGTTCGGCTTCCGCAGCGTCGGCGAACCCGAGCTCGACCGCTGGCGCTGGTCGGGGCATCGCGGCCGCGACAAGAAGCCCCGCCATAAACAGGCGCAGAAGCAGGACTACAAGCGGGGCGGGCGGGCGCATCAGGCGCGGCCCGGCACACCGGAGAAGACCGGCCAGCCCGTCGCCGCGCCCGGCAAGCCGCGCAAGGACAAGCGGCGCAAGGGCGCCAAGCCCGGTACCCCGCCGCCGCGGCAGGACCGGCCCGAGCGCGCGGCCCGGCGCGGGCCGTCGCCGCACAGCCCCTTCGCGGGCCTCGCCGCCATGCTGGCCGACGCGCGGAAGGACTGATGAGCAGTCCCGGTTCGGCAGGGAGCATCAGGCTCGACAAACTGCTCTGGTACCTGCGTTTCGCGCGCTCGCGCAGCATCGCGCAGGCGATGGTCGCGGCGGGGCATATCCGCGTCGCCGGGCGCCGCGTCACCCGCGCCTCCGCCGCCGTCCATGCCGGCGAGACATTGGTGCTGCCCGTCGGCGAGCGGATCGAGGTCATCCGCCTGCTGACGCTGCCACAGCGCCGCGGCCCCGCGCCCGAGGCACAGGCCTGTTACGTCCGGCTCGATCCCGTCGTGCCTGCCGCCAGCTGAGCTATCGGCGGCGCCAGAAAAGCTGTGCCGCGAAAGCGGCGCGCAGCGGCTATCCGGTGAGAGTGATTCGCAACAGTCGCTTAGCGTTGACGGGCCCGCGCCGTGCGGCTTAGAGGCGCTGGAAACGCATCTGACGGACGGCGAGCACGCCGCCTTCAAAGGGAGCCGATACCCATGACCTATGTCGTCACCGACGCCTGCATCCGCTGCAAATATATGGACTGCGTCGAGGTGTGCCCGGTCGACTGTTTCTATGAGGGCGAGAATATGCTCGTCATCAATCCGAACGAGTGCATCGATTGCGGCGTGTGCGAACCCGAATGCCCCGCCGAGGCGATCCTCCCCGACACCGAGAGCGGACTTGAGAAGTGGCTGGAGCTCAACAACAAGTTCAGCGCCGAATGGCCGAACATCACGGTCAAGAAGGAAACCCCCGCCGACGCCGACGATTTCAAGGGCGTCGAGGGCAAGTTCGAGACGCATTTCTCGCCCGAGCCCGGCGAAGGGGATTGATCAATCCCGCCTTCTCCCCTTCAGGGGAGAGGATAGCGAAGCTCGTTCCACGGGAACCAGCGCAGCTTGAAGAGGGCGCCGCCGCATCGCATCGACAGGCCCCTCTCCAACTCCGGCTAGCGAACAAGTTCGCTAGCCTCCCTATCTTCTCCCCTCAAGGGGAGAGGGCAATCGGCCCAAATCCCCCCTTGAAACCTTCCCGCGTGCCGCCGATGTAAGGCGGCGGAGGGGCTAGGCCCGCCGGATTCTCCGGCGCGGCATCCCGATAATGAAGGACGAATTTTCCATGATCGACCCGCTCGCCGCCCTTGTTCCCGTCGTCGTCGAGCAGACGAGCCGCGGCGAACGCAGCTTCGACATCTTCTCCCGCCTGCTGCGCGAACGGATCATCTTCGTCACCGGCGAGGTCGAGGACAATATGGCCTCGCTCATCACTGCCCAGCTCTTGTTCCTCGAATCGGAAAATCCGAAGAAGGACATCTTCATGTACATCAATTCGCCGGGCGGCGTGGTCACCGCGGGTATGGCGATTCACGACACGATGCAATATATCCGCCCGCGTGTCGGCACCGTGTGCATCGGCCAGGCGGCGTCGATGGGCAGCTTCCTGCTCGCCGCCGGCGAGCCGGGGATGCGCGTCGCGCTGACCAACGCGCGCGTCATGGTGCATCAGCCGTCGGGCGGCGCCCGCGGCATGGCGTCGGACATCGAGATTCAGGCGAAGGAAATCCTGCGCATCCGCAAGCGGATGAACGACCTCTATGTCAAATATACCGGCAAGTCGCTGAAAGAGATCGAAAAGGCAATGGACCGCGACACCTTCCTCGAGGCCGACGAAGCCAAGGAATTCGGCATCGTCGACCATGTCTACGACCGCCGCCCAGGCGCTCCCGGCGACGATGCGCCCAAGGAAGTGAGCGAGGGTCCGACGCCCTGATCCAGCACAGGTGGACGGGCGGCAAGGACACGGTAACCGCGTTTCTTGACACCCCGTTCGCCGCCTGCCGCTAGCCGGGACATTGTATCCATGTCACCCAATTGCCATATTGTAATCGGGGTGACGGCGGCTAGGATGATCGGCGGCGTCTCCAGCGGGGGCGGCGCCAGCATGGGCCCGGCGGCGATTCGCCCGGCCCCAAAAGGAATTTTATGACCAAGCTCTCTGGCTCCGACAGCAAGAGCACCCTCTATTGCTCCTTCTGCGGCAAATCGCAGCACGAAGTGCGCAAGCTGATCGCCGGGCCAACCGTCTTCATCTGCGACGAATGCGTCGAACTGTGCAACGACATCATCCGCGAGGAGATCAAGGGCGGGGTCGCCGCGCGCAAGGATGGCGCGGTGCCGACGCCGCTCGAAATCTGCCAGCACCTCGACAATTATGTCATAGGCCAGAATACCGCCAAGCGCGTGCTGTCGGTCGCGGTGCACAACCATTACAAGCGCCTCGCCAATTCGGGCCGCGGCGACGATGTCGAACTGGCGAAGTCGAACATCCTGCTCGTCGGCCCGACCGGCAGCGGCAAGACCCTGCTCGCGCAGACGCTCGCGCGCTTCCTCGACGTGCCCTTCACCATGGCCGACGCAACGACGCTGACCGAGGCCGGCTACGTCGGCGAGGATGTCGAGAACATCATCCTCAAGCTGCTGCAGTCGTCCGACTATAATGTCGAGAAGGCGCAGCGCGGCATCGTCTATATCGACGAGATCGACAAGATCAGCCGCAAGGCCGAGAATCCGTCGATCACCCGCGACGTGTCGGGCGAGGGCGTGCAGCAGGCTTTGCTCAAGCTGATGGAAGGCACGACCGCGTCGGTGCCGCCGCAGGGCGGGCGCAAGCACCCGCAGCAGGAATTCCTGCAGGTCGATACGACGAACATATTGTTCATCGCGGGCGGCGCGTTCAGCGGGCTCGAAAAGATCATCGGCGATCGCCTCCAGGGCAAGTCGATCGGTTTCGGCGCGCATGTCGCCGAGCCCCGACGAACGCCGCCAGGGCGAGGTGCTGAAGCAGATCGAGCCCGAGGATTTGCTGAAATTCGGCCTGATCCCCGAATTCGTCGGCCGCCTGCCCGTCATCGCGACGCTCGAGGATCTCGACGTCGATGCGCTGGTCAAGATATTGGGCGAGCCCAAGAATGCGCTGATCAAGCAGTATCGCAAGCTGTTCGACCTGGAGGAGGTGACGCTCACCTTCACCGACGATGCGCTGATCGCGGTCGCCAAGAAGGCGATCGAACGCAAGACCGGCGCGCGCGGGCTGCGCTCGATCGTCGAGGCGATCCTGCTCGACACGATGTTCGACCTGCCCGACCTGACCGACGTGGTCGAGATCGTCGTCGACAAGGATGTCGTCGAGGGCCGCAAGGACCCCGTGCGCGTCTATGCCGACAAGGCGAAGGAAGCCGGCGACGCCGCCTGAGTCGCGGGGCGACACCCGAAAATGCGCCGAAGCGATGTTGCATTGCAGCAACAGTCGGGAGGAAAAACGTCATCGCGCCTGTGGATAAATCCGCGGGCGCGACGCAAATTCGCGCTTTTTTGATATTTTCATGATCCGGGCGCGGCGCCCCGCTTGCACTGTCACAATTGCTGTCACAATCGTGCCACATGCGGGCTTCAGGGGCGCTCGCAGGTCTGGCGCGCCCCATGTCGCGCGCCTGCCGACTGCACCACCAAGGGGACATCCTGATCATGAAATTCCGTCATACGCTTGCCGCCAGCGTCGCGCTGATTCCGGTCGCGCTGCTTACCACTCCGGCCTTTGCCCAGTCGACCGGCTCGGTGGACTTCGACGACGAGATCGTCGTCACCGGTACCGCCGCGACCGATGTCGCCGGCATCCAGTCGCCCGACACGTCGAAGGCGAAGTCGGTCCTGGGTCAGGAAGTCATCGAGCGCCAGAACCCGGGCCAGACCATTCTCGACACGATCAACCTGATCCCGGGCGTCGTCTTCACCAACAACGACGCCTATGGTTCGTCGGGCGGCCAGCTGACCATCCGCGGCTTCTCGGCCGACCGCATCAGCCTGACCTTCGACGGCGTGCCGCTCAATGACTCGGGCAACTATGCCATTTATTCGAACCAGCAACTCGACCCCGAACTGATCGAGCAGGTCAACGTCAACCTCGGCTCGACCGACGTCGACAGCCCGACCGCAGCCGCGACCGGTTCGACCGTCAACTATCGCACGATGGTTCCGACCGAGGAATTTGGCGTCAAGCTGTCAGGCTCGGCGGGCGAATATAAATTCTTCCGCATCTTTGGCCTCGTCAACACCGGCGAATTCACTCCGTGGGGCACGCGCGCCTTTTTCTCGGCTTCGACCGCGTCGAACGACAATCCGTTCAACAATTATGGCCGCATCCGCAAGAAGCAGTTCAACGGCCGCATCTGGCAGCCGATCGGCGACAATGGCGACTTCGTGTCGGTGTCGGGCCACTACAACGAGAATCGCAACAATTTCTTCGGTTCGCTGCCGCTGCGCCTCGATCCGAATCGCGTTGTTGGCGCGGGCTCGGGCAACCGCTTCCCGATCACCAGCGACGAACGCGAATATAACATCAATTTCCCCTGCACGGTCGCCGAAGCGCGTCCAGGCGTCGCCGACACGACCACCAGCTGCGGCACCGAATTCGACCGCCGCTACAACCCGTCGAATACCGGCAACATCCGCGGTTCGTCGAAGTTCACGCTGACCGAAGGCGTCGTCCTGACCGTCGATCCCAGCTATCAATATGTGAAGGCCAATGGCGGCGGCACGGTCACGGGCATCGAGGGTCTGCGCAATGTCGGCGGGACCAACATCCCCGGCTTCATCAGCGGCAGCTATTATTTCGGCGTCGATCTGAACGGCGATGGTGATACGCTGGATCGCGTGACGCTGATGGCGCCCAGCCAGACACAGACGCACCGCTATGGCGTCATTTCCAACCTGCGCTGGGACATCAACGACGAACACACGATCCGTATCGGCTTCACATATGACCGCGCGCGGCACCGCCAGACCGGCGAAGTCGGCAAGCTGCAATACAACGGCGAGCCGTTCGATGTCTTCCCGGTCAACGATCCGCTGGTCGATTCGACCGGTACGATCGTCCAGAAGCGCGACCGCCTGTCCTATGCGATCCTGACCCAACTCTCGGGCGAATATCGCGGCGAATTCGCCGATGGCCGCCTGATCACGACGCTCGGCATCCGCGCCCCGTGGTTCAAGCGCGACCTGAACAATTATTGCTTCACCACCAGCGATTCGGGCTTCGTCGATTGCTTCGGCCAGAATGCGGCGCTCAACGCGGTCTATGCGGCGGCCAACCCGACCAACTCGGACGGTTCGGTGCGTCAGGGTCCGCAGCAGCGCGTGCTGAAATATGACGACATCCTGCCGAACATCGGCCTGCTGTTCAAACCGACGAACCAGATTTCGGTCTTCGCCAACTATTCGAAGGGTCTGCAGGTTCCGGGTACCGACGCGCTGTACAATGCGTTCTTCTTCGCGCCGACCACGGCTTCGGCCCGTCCGAACCCCGAAACGTCGGACAACTTCGACCTCGGCGCTCGTTACCGGACGAGCAAGGTTCAGGCGCAGCTTTCGGGCTGGTTCACCAAATATAACGACCGTCTGGCTTCGGCCTATGATCCGGTGACCGAACGTAACGTCTATCGCAACCTCGGCCGTGTCGACAAATATGGCATCGACGGCAGCATCGCCTATCAGCCGATCCCGAACCTCGCGCTCTATGCCTTCGGTTCGTGGATGAAGTCGGAAATCAAGGACGATGTCCAGTCGGGCGTCGACGGCGCCGGCAATCCGGTCTTCATCGCGACCAAGGGCAAGCGCGAGGCAGGGGCTCCGGCCTATACCTTCGGCGGCTCGGCTCGTGGGACGCTGGGCCCGGTCGAGCTGGGTGTCACCGCCAAGCGCACCGGCGGCCGCTATATCTACGACACCAACACGCCAATCATGGCAGGCGGTGTCGTAGTTTACCCGGCCAAGACCAACGCCTATTGGCTGGTCAATCTCGACGCCCGCGTAAACTTGGAATTCTTGGGTCTGAACGACAAGACCTACTTCCAGCTCAACGTCTACAACCTGTTCGACGATCTCTATGTCGGCAGCTTCACCTCTTCGCTGACGCAGGGCACCTCGTCGCCGCCGTTCGCCCAGATCGGCGCGCCGCGCACGGTCAGTGGCACGCTGTCGGTCGCTTTCTAAGCAAAGCGGCGCGATCGAAATCGGGCGCGGGAGGCAACTCCCGCGCCCTTTTTCTTGCCCGATGAAGAGAAACAGGAGTCGGCCGATGCGCCGCGTCGTCGCGGTGTTCAGCCCGCGGCGATACGCCGCGCGGTGTCCTGGACCAGCGCGATCATGTTGGGCACGCCCTGGGTGCGGTTCGACGAGAGCTGGCGCGTCAGGTCGAAGGGGGCGAGGGCGGCGGCGACGTCCATCGCTGCGACCTCGGCGGCGGGCTTGTCCTGCACGGCGGCGAGGACCAGCGCGACGATGCCCTTGGTGATCGCGGCGTTGCTGTCGGCGAGGAAATGGAGGTGGCCGTTTTCGCGCGGGACCGGGTAGACCCAGACGCTGGCGCTGCAGCCGCGGACGAGCGTGGCGTCGGTCTTGAGCGCGCCGGGCATCGGGTCGAGCGTGCGGCCGAGGTCGATCAGCAGGCGATAGCGATCGTCGCCGTCGAGAAAATCATATTCTTCGAAGATGTCGTCGAGGCTGCGCATGGCGGGGCCAGTGGCAGATTTGGCAGGCGGTGGGAAGAGGGGGCCTTGCCGTCGCCCCGCGCAGGCGGGGGCCGTAATCGGCGCCAGCCAGCTTGGCGGCTCAACGCCGCCGGCGGCCCCCGCCTGCGCGGGGGCGACGGGCGATCAAAGATCCACCCCCGCTGCGATCGCTTCCAGTTTGCGCAGCCGTTCCTTGAGGTCGGCGATCTCGATGCGCGATCCGGCGTGGGGAACGCTGGCGTCCTGCGTGACCGCGACCTGGCCCGCGGCGAGTTCCTCGCGCTTGAGCTGGATCCAGTCGCGCCAGCCGCGCAGCGCGACGAGGCTGACGATGGCGAGGGCGGTCAGCGCAACCGCGGCGGAGGTCATATCGGGGGTGATGAAGGCCATGAGCTTCGCTCCTTGAAAGGCGTTCAGATCTTGCTGCGGTCGCGCAGCTTTTCGATTTCCTCGTCGAGCTGGACCGCGCGGTTGTTGTCGGTGGCGATGCGTTCGAGCACCTGGATGCGCTCCTTGAGGGCGCGGATTTCGGCCTGCAGCGCCCGGGTCTCGGCATCGTCCTTCACAGCGCCGGCGAAATATTCATTGCCCTTGTTGTCGCGCCGGATGCCGTGCTTGGCGCGGATGATGCTGCCGATCGTCACGATCAGGACGATACCGATGACCATTTCAAACGGGTTCATGGGGGGATCCTTTCGACTATCTTTTAGTTGAGCGGCGCGTCGCGCAGCTTTTCGATCTCGTCGGCGACATCGATGCCCTTGTCGGTCACGATGCGTTCGAGGACGCGCACGCGCTGTTCGAGCCGTTCGGTGTGCGCCGCATATTGGGCCGCCTTTTCGGCGGTCTCGCTGCTGATCGCCTTGAGCTGCTTTTCCTTGAACTTCAGATGGCGCTCATAGGCCGCAAAACCGATGCCCATGATGATCGGCAGGCCGACCACGATGAAGACGATGATGATGGCGTTCATGACCCTGTCCCTTTCAGTTCGCCGGGCGCCGCAGCGCCTCGATCTCCGCCGCGACGCGGTGGCTCTCGTCGGTGACGATGCGTTCGACCACCGCGAGCCGGTCCTTGACCGAGCCGAGCTCGGCGCGCAGCTGGGCATTTTCCTGGGCGAGCAGCTTGATGCGCTCCATCGCCTCGTCGCCGGTCTTCGGATAGACCGCCTTGCCCCAGCTGTTTTCGAGCGGATAGCCGTTCTTGACGCGGAGCCAGGTGGTGAAGACCCAGCCGCCGACCCCGGCCAGGCCGATGATCGCGGCGACGGGGGCTATGGCGTTCAGGACATCGAGATTCATTATCTTGCTCCTCTCAGCGCAGGCGGTCGATCTGGTCGGCGAGTTGCGCCGCCTGGCCGTTGGTCTCGGTCGCGATACGTTCGAGCACCGCAATCCGCTCTTCCAGCTAGGCCGATCTGACCCGCGAGCTTGGCATTGTCGCCTTCGAGCAGCTTGATTTTTCGATCAGCGTCGGGGTCGCTTCGATCAACCGTGCCGCCCCATTCATTCTCGATCGGATAGCCATGCTTGGCGCGCACCCAGGTGGTGAACATCCAGCCGACGGTCATCACGGCGATGATGGCGATGACGAAGCTCGTGCCGCCGAAATTCATCTGTCTTCTCCCTGTTGCGTCTCAAGCCGTGCTTAGCGCAAGCTGTCGATCTCGTCGGCGAGCCGACGGTTGTGGCTGGTGTAGTAGAGCTCGATGTCGGCGAGCCGCACGGTCGATGTCGCGGAAGCGCGAGCGGATGTCGCGGGTCGATGCGGTCGGGTTCGAGCGCACGCCTTGCCAGAATTTCGCTTCCTCGTTCGAGCCATAGAGAGCGAAGGGCTTCGGCGTGGCCATCCAGGCAACCATCCAGTAAGCGATCAGGGTCCAGGGGAAACCGCCCATCAGGGTGAGCAGGACGGCTCCGACGCGGACCCAGATGACGTCGATCCCGCTATAGTCGGCGATCCCCGAACACACACCGCTCCATTTGGCGTTCTGCTTGTCGAGGTAGAATTTCGTGCGGCTGGCAGACATCTCAGTTCCTCCTGGTGATGTTTTCGAGCTGCGCCAGTTCTTCATCGCTGCGAACCGCCGGGCGGAAATCGGGATGGTCGGCGCTGATGATGCGTTCGACGGTGTGGAGCCGGTTTTCGAGCCGACGGGCGGTGTCGTAGAGTTCGTCGAGCAGCTGCTCATCCTCTCCGGTCAGCGTCTTGGCCTGTTTCCACTTGGTGACATAGTGGAGGATCAGCCAGGGCAGACCGAGGAAGAGCGTGCCGATGACGATCGGTACAATGATCACTTCTTCCATCGGTCCGGCTCCTTATTTCTTGCCCTGCGCGGCCTTCAGCGCGGCGAGCTCGTCGGCGACCCTGTCGGCGGCCTGCAGGTCGGCGAATTCCTCGTCGAGCGACTTCTTGTAGCCCAGGCCCGCGGCTTCGGCGCGGCCTTCGGCCTCGTCGACGCGGCGTTCGAGGATCTCGAAGCGCGAGAAGGCGTCCTCGACGCGGTCGCCGCCGGTCATTTCGCGCAGCTTGTAGCGGTTCTCGGCGCTTTCGAGGCGGGTCGAGATGTTCGACTGCCGGGCGCGGGCTTCGCTGAGCTTCTTCTGCAGCTTGGCGATGTCGTTCTCATAGCCCTTGAGCGCGTCGTCGAGCACCGAAATCTCGGCCTTCAGCTTTTCGGCCATGTCGCCGGCCTTCTGCTTTTCGACCAGCGCGGCGGTGGCGAGATCTTCGCGGTCCTTCGACAGCGCGAGTTCGGCCTTTTCCTTCCAGCTGTCCTGCAGCCCTTCGAGCTTGGCGATGTGGCGGCGCATTTCCTTCTGGTCCGCGATGGTGCGGGCGGCGGAGGCGCGGACTTCGACCAGGGTCTCGTTCATCTCGAAGATGATCTGGCGGATCATCTTTTCGGGATCTTCCGCCCGGTCGAGCAGGTCGGTGACGTTGGCGGCTATGATGTCGCGGGTGCGTGAAAAGATACCCATGTGACTAAACTCCTGATCGAAACTTGAGCGTTGGATAAATGCTGGTGCCGGGGCAGGGGCAAGGGGGGAGAGTGCCCCGGCACCAGTGCCGGTCAAGCCATGCGGCCGACCGCCGGGGTGGCTGCAGCGGCCGCCAGCGCCATCCCGCCCGGGGAAGCGGCGATGTCGAAGGCGACTTTGGGCTGGTCGATCACGCCGACAAGGATCGCGAGAGCGCCGGCCGCGCTGAGCGCGAGGGTGGCGGCTTGTGCAAACATCGTCTTCATGATCGTCGTCCCTTTTTCGCTGCACCGGTGCGTCGTGCGCCGGTTCGTCGAAAACACTGCAGGGAGCGTGCCAATTTCCGCGAAAGGCCGAAAACCGCCCAACTTCACACTGAAATCGCAAGTTTCGCCGATTTGACTTGCCAATCAGCGGGAAAATTTGCCAATCGTTGGGAATGGAGCGCGCAACGCAGTTCATCGGCCAGTCGGCGGCCTTTCAGGATGCGGTCGAACGCGCGAGCCAGGCGGCGTCACTCGACCGGCCGGTGCTGGTGATCGGCGAGCGCGGGACGGGCAAGGAGCTGATCGCCGAGCGCCTCCACCGCCTGTCGGCGCGCTGGGACAAGCCCTATGTGATCATGAACTGCGCCGCGATGCCCGAGACATTGATCGAATCGGAGCTGTTCGGGCATGAGGCCGGCGCCTTCACCGGCGCGACGCGCACGCGAGCCGGGCGCTTCGAGGAGGCCGACGGCGGCACGCTCTTCCTCGACGAGCTTGCCACCATGTCGATGGGCGCACAGGAACGGCTGCTGCGCGCGGTCGAATATGGCGAGGTGACGCGCGTCGGATCGTCGCGCCCGGTCCGCGTCGACGTGCGCATCGTCGCGGCGACCAACGAACATCTGCCCGCGCTGGTCGAGGAGAACCGCTTCCGCGCCGACCTGCTCGACCGGCTGTCGTTCGAGGTCATCACCCTGCCCCCGCTGCGCGCGCGCGAGGGCGACATCGAGGTGCTCGCCGAATATTTCGGGACGCGCATGGCGGCGGTGCTCGGCTGGGACGAATGGCCGGGCTTCGGCCCGCGCGCGCTCGCGGCGATGGAGGGCCACGACTGGCCGGGCAATGTCCGCGAGCTGCGCAACGTCATCGAACGCGCCATCTATCGCTGGGCCGACCCGGCGAAGCCGGTCGATGCGCTGACCTTCGACCCTTTCGCGAGCCCTTGGCAGCCGGCTGTCGCGCAAGACGGCGGGGAAGGCCGAAACGCCGGCGCCCGCGCCGGAGGCGGCCCCCGTCCCCGCATCGCCGCCGTCGGGGACGGTGAGCGACCTGCGCGCGGCGGTCGATTCCTATGAGAAGCAGATCCTGTCCGACACGATGGCGCGATGCCGCTTCAACCAGAAGATCGCGGCCGAGGCGCTGGGGCTGAGTTACGACCAGATTCGCCATGCGCTGAAGAAGCATGGGTTGAATTAGGGACCGTCGCCCCCGCGAAGGGCGACCTCCTGTCGGAGGAAAGCCTATTCCCCCGGCAACTGCCGCTACCAGCGCCTCGATCACCGCATCCTGCGCCGACACCGTTTCGGCAAGGCGATCGCGCAGCGCATAGATGTCGGGCAGGCCGTCGATCGCCTCGTCGATGCTGCGTTCGACATAGAGGCGGTCGATGTCGGCAAGCGCGGCGGTCAGCGGCGCCCGCGCGGCGACGAGGCGCGAGATGCCTTGCTGCGCCACCACCCACCGCTCGCTGGCGACCGGCGCGCCCGCAGCGGCGTTGACGAGGCCGACCGCGGTGTCGCGTTCGGCGGCGAAGGCCGCCTGTCCGGCGGTGCCGTCCGATTCCCAGCGCGCGAGGCGGCCCGCGAGATCGGCGGGAAGCGGGCCGGGGGGCGGCACGACAACGGCAGCGGCGGCGCGACGTTGAGGCGCCCTTCGACCGGGCGCTTGGCGAGCGATGGAGCCGCCTGGCCCTGCGCCGCGGCGCAGGCCGAAAGCGGCAGCAGGGCGGCGATGGCCGGAAGAAGAAAGGCGGTGCGCGTCATGGCCGCCCCTGATATGGGCGGTAGCAGCCAGCGGCAAGCACCGAATCGGAGCGCGGCGGAGGAATCGGCCGCAGGCCGGAAAAAGCCGCAAAAGCACGGAAATATGCGGTTGACAGCTTGCCCCCCACTCGCTAGTGGCGCTGACTTTCCCGCATGCCGGAAAAATCGCCTGCTTCGGCGGGTGACTGGCAGCGCGGGTGTTTTAGTTTCTGATTGGATGGAAGACCATGTTCGCAATCGTGCGCACGGGCGGCAAGCAGTATCGCGTCGCCGCCGGAGACAAGATCGCCGTCGAGAAGATCGAAGGCGAAGCTGGCGACACCGTGTCGCTGGGCGACATCCTGCTGGCCGGCGACGGCGGCGAGGTGAAGGACGCCAAGGGCCTCACCGTGTCGGCCGAGATCATCGCCCAGACGCGCGGCGAAAAGGTCATCGTGTTCAAGAAGCGCCGCCGGCGACAACTACCGCCGCCGCAACGGGCACCGCCAGTCGCTGACGCTGCTGCGCATCCTGTCGGTCGGCGAAGCCAAGAAGGCCGCGCCGAAGAAGGAAGCCGCGCCGAAGGCCGAAGCCGCTCCGGCTGTCGAAGCTGCTGCGCCCGCCGCCGAAAAGAAGGCTGCTGCGCCGAAGAAGGCGGCCGCCCCCAAGGCCGAAACCGCCGCCGAAAAGAAGCCCGCTGCCAAGAAGGCGGCCCCCAAGAAGGACGCCTGAGCGCGCTTGCACGCAGCTCGGCACCCGAACGAAACAAGGAGTTAGGTCATGGCACATAAGAAAGCAGGCGGTTCGTCGCGTAACGGTCGCGATTCGGTCGGCCGTCGCCTTGGCGTGAAGAAGTTCGGCGGTCAGGAAGTGATCGGCGGCAACATCATCGTGCGCCAGCGCGGTACCAAGGTGTACCCGGGCGTCAACGTCGGCATGGGCAAGGACCACACGCTGTTCGCGACCGCGGACGGCCGCGTGCGATTCCACGACGGCAAGCTCGGCCGCAAATATGTGTCGGTCGACATGATGGCCGAAGCCGCCGAATAAGGACGATCGCCGACGGGTCGTCCAAGGGATGACCCGGAGCCGTCCTTTCCGCGAAAGCGGGAACAAGGTTCGAAAAGAGGGAGACGGGTCACCCCCGGTCTCCCTTTTTCTTGCCCGGTTTCCGCGACATGGCGGACGGGCGCGAAAATGGGGCCGATCATCTCCCTCGCCATCGACTGTCGTCAAAGCGTCACCATCTGGCGCCACGGCGACAGGCAATTGGGAGTGACAAGAATGTTTGCGCGTACCGAAAGATTATTGCTGCGGCCCGGCTGGATCGAAGATGCCCCCGCGCTGGCGAAGGCGATCGGCGAGGAGAGCGTGGTCCGCAACCTCGCCACCGCGCCCTGGCCCTATCGCGAGGAGCAGGCGATGGAATTCCTCGCCAAGCCGATCAACCCGGCCGAACCGCGCTTCCTGATCTTCAGCCGCACCGGCGCCGCGCCGCGGCTCGTCGGCGGCTGCGGCATTTCGCCGAGCCCGGATGGTGCGCCCGAAATGGGTTACTGGATCGCCCGCCCCTATTGGGGGCTGGGCTTCGCGACCGAGGCGGGGCGCCAGTTGCTGCGCATCGCGCGCGCGATGCAGTTGCCGAAGCTCTCGGCGGGGCATTTCCTCGACAATCCCGCGTCGGGCGCGGTGCTGCGCAAGCTGGGTTTCCGGCCGACCGGGCGTATCACGCAGCGCTACAGCCTCGCGCGCGGCGGCGCGGCCGATTGCGCGCTGTTCGAGGAAGGGGACGGCGACGATGGCGCCGTCACCCCGATGCGCGGCCGCATCGGGGTGGACGAGGATTTCCGCCAGGAACTGCGATTACTGGCGGCGTGAATTTCTCCCCTCCCTGAAAGGGAGGGGTGCGAAGACTTGGCAGCTTGCTGCCTTAGTCGGAGCGGGGGCGGGTATGAGGGAAAGAGCAAAGGCTCGCTACGCTCGCACCCACCCCTCGCCCCTCCCTTTCAGGGAGGGGAATCTCTACCCCCTGAGCTTGCCCGCCATGCCGATGATGTCGTCGAGCGGATTGCCGTCGCCGTCGAGGTCGAGCAGGCTGCCGAGGCCGCCCAGGCCGCCCGAAGTGCCGCTGGTCTGACCGCCGCCGAGCACGCTGCCCAGAATGCCGCCGAGCCCGCCCGAGGATCCGCCGCCGCCGAGCGCGCCGCCGATCAGGTCGCCGAGGCCGCCGCCTCCCTGCGACTGGCCGCCCTGCTTCGCCATATAGCCCGCGACGAGCATCGCGAGGATCGGCAGCATCTGCTTGAGCGTGCCGACGTCGATGCCGGTCTTTGCCGCCGCGTCGCCCGCGACGGTGCGGCTGACGTCCTTCGACCCGAAAATCTGGCCGAGCACGTCGTTGCCCTGTTCGACCGGGGTCGGCTGCGGACCGAGCACCGCGTCGAGCAGCCCGCCGCCGCCGAGCTGGCCGAGCAGACCGCCGAGTCCCTCGACCCCGCCGCTTCCCTGCGCCTGTTTCTTGAAACCGCCGAGGATCGCGGGAAGCAGCGCCTCGGCGCCCTGCTTGGCGAGCGCGGGGGGGACGCCCAGTTGTTGCGCCATCGATTCGATGCCGCCGGCCTGCACGAGAATGTCGCTCAAATTCATAGACTTATGCTCCCACTACGGCGATGGAACGAAACGCGCCGATGCTGATTCTTATAGCAGCGCGCGGGCAGGGGACGAGCCGTTCATTCGGCTGTCATTTCCTCATGTCCATGCCTATTCTGCCGCCGTGCGACTCCATCCCCGGAGTCCGCGCCGCCGCAATTTGTGGGAGCAATATCATGGGTATTTTCAGTTCGATCAAAGACGCGATCTTCGGCAAGAAAGCGGAGGCCGCCGTGCCCGCTCCCGCCGCCCCCGTCGCGACGGAAGCCGCTCCGGCCGCGCCCGCCGCGCCGGTGGCGATCAGCGAGGTCGACGTCGAGGCGATCCTTTCCGCCCAGGCGGCGAACGCCGGGCAGGAACTCAACTGGCGCACCTCGATCGTCGATCTGATGAAGCTGGTGGGCATCGACCCGAGCCTTTCCAACCGCAAGGAGCTGGCGACCGAGCTCGGCTATACCGGTGCGCTCGACGGCAGCGCCGAGATGAACATCTGGCTGCACAAGGCGGTGATGCGTGAACTGGCGGCGAACGGCGGCACCGTCCCCGCCGACCTGACCGACTGACAAACCTGCCATAATTTTCGACGGGGGTCGGGCGAGCCAAGGCTTTCCCGGCCCCTTTTCGTTGACCCGTGCGCGCTGCCGCCTAGACAGGTTTCACAAGAAACAAGGTCGCCAAGGGAGCCCGTCCGTGCATCATCCGCTTTCCACCCCCGTCAGCCGCCGCCAGACGCTCGCCGCGCTCGGTGCCGGGACCGCGAGCCTCACCTTCGCTGGCGCGACGGCGGCCGAAACCATCGTGACGGGGCCGCGCGTGTCGGCGCCGGAAGAGCTGCTGACCTCGGTCGCCGACAATCTGCTGGCCCATTCGCCCGAGGGGGCGACCTCGCTCGGCATCGATACCGGCGAGCGCGCGGGCGAACGCGCGAAGCTCGGCGACCGGTCGGCGGCGGGGGTGACGGCGCTCGCCGACACGCTGAAGGCCGATCTCGCGCGCGTCCGGGCGTTCGACAAGAGCGGCCTCGACCATGCGACGCGGACCAGCCTGGCGGTGGTCGAGAGCGCGTACAGCGTCGCGCTCGACGGTTTCGCCTTGCCCTATGGCGACGTCGCGGTCGGCGGCTGGCGCAACACACCCTATGTCGTGATCCAGAATGTCGGCGCCTATCTCGACATCCCCAAATTCCTCGACAGCGACCATCCGGTGAAGAATGCCGCCGACGCCGAAGCCTATCTCGCGCGACTGAACGCCTTTCCCGGCGTGCTCGACGGCGAGACCGAGCGGCTGAAGGCGGCGGGCGGACAGGGGCTGATCGCCCCCGCCTTCCTGATCGACAAGGCGGTCCAGCAGATGGAGGCGAGCCTGACCGATGCGAAGGCTGGCGGCTCCATGGTCGACAGCCTCGCCACGCGCGCGCGCGATGCCGGGATCGCGGGCGACTGGGCGGCACGCGCGCAGGCGATCGTGACAGGACCGGTCGCCGCGGCGCTCGACCGCCAGCTTGCCGAGATGAAGGCGCAGCGTCCCAAAGCGACGATGGATGCGGGGATGTGGGCGCGGCCGGGCGGCGACCAATGGTATGCTTGGGGGCTGCGCGCCAGCACGACGACGCGCATGACCCCCGACGAGGTCCATGCGATGGGCCGCGAGGAACTCGCCGCGCTGCACGGGCAGATGGACCCGATCCTGCGCAAGATCGGTTACACCGAGGGATCGGTCGGCGACCGGATGAATGCGCTCGCCAAAGACCCCAAATATAAATTCCCCGACAACGACCAGGGCCGTGCCGAGATCGTCGCCTATATCCAGAGCTGGCTCGGCAAGATCCGCGCCGAGCTGCCGCGCGCCTTCCGCACGCTGGTGAAGGGCAATGTCGAGGTGAAGCGGCTGCCGCTGGCCGAGGAGCCCGGCGCGCCCGCGGCCTATGGCGGCGCGGGGTCGATCGACGGATCGACGCCGGGGCGGATGTGGATCAATTTGCGCACGACCGAGCTGCACAGCAAATATTCGCTGCCCGACCTCGCGATGCACGAGGCGATTCCGGGGCACGCCTGGCAGGGCGAATATGCCAACGCGATGCCGCTGATCCGCACGATGCTGGCGTTCAACGCTTATTCGGAAGGGTGGGCCTTGTACGCGGAGCAGCTTGCCGACGAGCTTGGCCTCTACGACGATTTCGAGGTCGGGCGGCTGGGTTACCTCCAGTCGCTGGCGTTCCGCGCCTGCCGCCTCGTCGTCGACACCGGGCTGCACGCGAAACGCTGGACGCGCGAGCAGGGGGTCGAATTCTTCGTCAGGGAAAACGGCTCGAACCCGCTCGAGGTCGCGAGCGAGGTCGACCGTTATTGCAGCTGGGCGGGGCAGGCGTGCGGGTACAAGGTCGGGCACAGCGAGATCGTCCGCCAGCGCGGGCTGGCGCAGAAGGCGCTGGGCGCGCAATACGACCTGCGCGATTTCAACGATGTCGTGGTGAAGGGCGGCAACGTCCCGCTCGACGTGCTGGCGCAGAATGTCGCGGAATATGTGGCGGGGGTGAAGGGGTAAAGCTGACCCTAGCGAAAGCCGGGGAAGCAATCCAGGGCGGCTTACGCTCGCTCTGGATTGCCGCGTCGCCGTCGGCTCCTCGCAATGACGAGCGAAGAAAAGATTTTCTTATTTCTTCCCGAACAGCGACCCCGCGAGGCCGCCGAGGTCGTTGAGCGGGTTGCCGTCGCCGTCGCGGTCGAGCGCGCCGAGGATGCCCGAGCCGCCGTCCTGCTGGAGCATCGTCGCGAAGCGGCCGAGCGAACCTTCGCCGCCGATATGGCCGATAATCTCCTGCAGCTTTTCGAGCGGCAGCCCGGTCGCGGCGGCCGCGCCCTCGGCGGTGTCGCCCTCCATCGTGTGATGCCTGGCGAGCGAGCCGATCGCCGATTCGACATGCTCGGGCGACAGGCCGACCTTGGCGGCGAGGTTCGTCACCGTATCGTTGCCCGAAATCTGGCCGAGAATATTGTCCAAGATGCTCATGGCTGCGCTCCTTCGCTGCAAGTCGGGGCCGAGGCTATCACGTCGGCGGCAGCGGCGCGAGGTCCGGCGAGACAAATCCGCGCCGCGCCCGCACCGAAAAAAGCAGGTCGCGGCTGTAGAAGCGCAGCGGCCAGTCGCGGCGGCCCATCGGGGCGAGCAGCAGCGCGTTGACGCGCGCGGTCAGGCCGGTCTCCGCCGTTTCCGCAAGGAACAGCCGGACGCCCGCGACATAGGCGCGGGTGATGCTGTCGTGGTAGCCCTGCGTGTCGTCGTTGACGCCGCCGACGCTCGCGTTGAAGCGGCGGATCAGTCCGGCGATCTCGGCATCGACGTCGATATCGGGGCGCTCGGTCAGCAGCCAGAGGCAGGCGGCGAGATGCGCCTCGTGCGTCCACGCCTCGCGCGGCAGCGCGCAGGCGAGCAACCCCTCGCCGAGCGCGCGTACGTCTTCGTCGCGGGCGAACAGGCGCGGGCTATATTCGGTGGTCATTGGTCCGGTCCTTCCGGGTGATGTGCCACCCGGAAGCGATCCGGGTCAATTATGCTGCAACGGCGGCCTGCGGCGCGGCCTGGCGGACGCCTTCGTCGACATGCTCCGCGAATTGCGCGAAATTGTCGATGAACTGGCCGACCAGCGTTTGCGCGGTGCGGTCATAGGCTGACTTGTCGGCCCAGGCCTCGCGCGGATCGAGCAGCGCCGTATCGACGCCCGGCACCGCGACCGGAACCAAGAAGCCGAAATTCGGATCCTTGCGGAACTCGGCGTCGTTGAGGCTGCCGTCGAGCGCGGCGTTGAGCAAAGCGCGCGTCGCCTTGATCGGCATGCGCTTGATGCCGTCCATCGTCGCCATGCCGCCGGTCCAGCCGGTGTTGACGAGCCAGCACTGGACGCCGCCCCTGGCGATGCGCTCCTTGAGCAAATTGCCGTAGACCGACGGGTGGCGCGGCATGAAGGGGGCGCCGAAGCAGGTCGAGAAGGTCGCCTCGGGCTCGGTCACACCGATCTCGGTCCCCGCGACGCGCGCGGTATAGCCCGACAGGAAGTGGTACATCGCCTGGTCGGGGGTCAGCTTGGCGATCGGGGGCAGGACCCCGTAAGCGTCGGCGGTCAGCATGATGACGGTCTGCGGCACCGGCCCCATATTCTTTTCCGAGGCGTTCGGAATGAAGTCGATCGGGTAGGAACCGCGGCTGTTCTCGGCGAGGCTGGCATCGTCGAAGTCGAGCGTCCGCGTCGCCTCGTCCATCACGACATTCTCGAGCACGGTGCCGAAGCGCTTCGTCGTCGCGAAGATTTCAGGCTCGGCCTCTTCGGACAGGCGGATCATCTTGGCGTAGCAGCCGCCTTCGAAGTTGAAGACCGCGGTGTCCGACCAGCCATGTTCGTCGTCGCCGATCAGCGTGCGCGAGGCGTCGGCCGACAGCGTCGTCTTGCCGGTGCCCGACAGGCCGAAGAAGACCGCGGTGTCGCCGTTCGGGCCGATGTTCGCCGAACAGTGCATCGGCATCACGCCCTTCACGGGCAGAAGATAGTTGAGGATGCCGAACACCGACTTCTTCATCTCGCCGGCATAGGCGGTGCCGCCGATCAGCACGAGCTTCTCGGTGAAGTTGACCGCGACGACGGTTTCGCTGCGCGTGCCGTGCTTCGCCGGGTCGGCACGGAAGCTCGGCAGGGCGACGATCGTATATTCGGCCGCGAAATGCGCGAGCTCATCGTCCGTCGGGCGGCAGAGCAGGGTGCGGATGAACTGGCTGTGCCAGGCATATTCGGTGACGACCTGCACCGCGACGCGATGCTCGGGTTGCGAGCCGCCGAACAGCTGCTGGCGATAGATGCGCGGACGCTCGGCGAGATAGGCGAAGAAATCCGCCTTGAGCGCGGCAAAATGATCGGGGGTCATCGCCACGTTGGTCTTGCCCCACCAGATGGTGTCGCGGGTTTCGTCGTCCTGGACGATGAACTTGTCCTTCGCGCTGCGGCCGGTGTGCTTGCCGGTCGCGACGACGAGCGGGCCGTCCTTGGCGAGTCGGCCTTCGCCGTGGCGCACCGCTTCCTCGATCAGCTGCGCCGTGCCCCAGTTTTCGGCCACGTCCGCCGCCGTTTTCACGGTCGTCGAACCGATCACCACATCCGTCATTGCCTTGGCCTTTCCCATATCCCGTGCCCATTCTGCATACCTATGCAAAGGATTCCAAGCGAAAGCGCTGGGCCCGCATCTGCATGGGTGCCGACGTCACGTCGATTCCGAAATTGCGGCCGCGTTAGCGGGGTTGGAGGGTGAGGTCAAAAAAATTGGTGAGCGTGATGATTGCAAACGCGCCGGTTGGTGTCGGCTTTGGGGTGGGGAGTGGACGGTGCCGATCCTCCCCGGAACGGGGAGGGGGACCAGCGAAGCTGGTGGAGGGGCACAGGCGGTTTGCCCGGCCGGTGAGGTCGTGCGCTACGGTTCCGTTGCAGAAATTAAGCGCTTTACGGTCTGGCGTCGCGTAAGCCTCCTGTGCCCCTCCACCACCCTTCGGGGTGGTCCCCCTCCCCCGTTGGGGGAGGATCGCTTATGTCCGCTCCCGCCCGATATCCCCCATCCGCAAGAAGCCGGTCCGCAACCCGATGGGCGGCGACGCGGTTGTCGCTGGGCGGCGGATCGGCTAATCGGCCCCACCGGGTCCGCCAATGGAAAGAGCATGACGGCAACCATCGCGCTGGTCGACGACGACCGCAACATCCTGCAATCCCTGTCGATCGCGCTGCAGGCCGAGGGGTTCGTCACGCGCGTCTATTCGGACGGGGAGGCGGCGCTGAAGCCGCTGATCGACAATCCCCCCGACCTTGCGGTGTTCGACATCAAGATGCCGCGCATGGACGGGCTCGAGCTGCTGCGCCGGCTGCGCGAGAAGAGCCAGCTGCCCGTCATCTTCCTGACCAGCAAGGACGACGAGATCGACGAGGCGCTGGGGCTCGCGATGGGCGCCGACGATTATATCGCCAAGCCCTTTTCGCAGCGGCTGGTGATCGCGCGCATCCGCGCGATATTGCGCCGCGTCGAGCTCAACAAAAATGCGCCGGGGGAAGAGGACGAGCCCGTCGCCGAGCCGATCACGCGCGGCCGGCTGCGCATGGACCCGGCGCGGCACAAGGTCGAATGGGACGGCAGGGACGTCACCCTGACCGTCACCGAATTCCTGATCCTCGAAACGCTCGCCAGCTAGCCCGGAATCGTGCGCAGCCGCAACCAGTTGATGGACGCCGCCTATCAGGACGACGTCTATATCGACGACCGCACGATCGACAGCCACATCAAGCGCCTGCGCCGCAAGTTCCGCGAGGTCGATCCGGAATTTGACGCGATCGCGACGCTCTATGGCGCGGGATACCGCTTTGCCGACGAAAGCTGATCTCGCGGCGCGCGATGCCGAGGACCAGCCGCTCGTCTGGTCGGCGCGCTGGTCGCTGACGACGCGCATCCTGGCGGTCAATATCGTCGCGATCGCGCTGCTGGCGGGCGGCTTCTTCTATCTCGACACCTATCGCAGCCGCCTCGTCGATACGCGCGTCGACGTGATGAAGGATCAGCTCGCGATGCTCGACGAGGCGCTTGAGGCGGCGCGCCCCGATCAGCGCCAGCATCTGATCGACGCCTTCGCCCGCGCGACCGAATCGCGGCTGCGTTTCTATGCGCCGGACGGCAGGCGGGTCTATGACAGCTTCGACCAGGGGCCGCTGACCTATACGCTGCGCGACCCCGACCTGCAGCCGTGGAAGCGCGACGCGGCGCGCGCGATGGACCGCGGCATCGACTGGATCGTCGGCGCGCCCAATTATCCCGATTTCGAGGAGCCGGCTGGTCGATCGCGGCACCGCCTGGCCCGAGGTCGCACAAACGATGCGCAGCGGCCAGGGCGCGACGCGCTTCCGCTACGCCCCCGAACGCACGCCCTTGCTGAGCGCGACGCGCGTCGTCGATCTCGACATGCCGCAGGTGATGCTGATGACGCTGAACGCGCGCGACATCACGCGGACGGTGCGCGCCGAACGCTTCCGGCTCGCGGTGGTGGTGGCGCTGGTGCTGCTCGCCTCGGTGCTGCTGTCGCTGTTCCTCGCGCGGACGATCGTGCGGCCCTTGCGCAAGCTCGCCCGCGCCGCGGTGCGCGTGCGGCTGGGGCGCGCGCGCGAGGTCGTCGTGCCGCGCCTGCCGAGCCGCCGCGACGAGATCGGCACGCTGGCGCGCGCGCTCAGCGACATGACGCAGGCTCTTCGCGAGCGCATCGACGCGGGCGAGCATTTCGCCGCCGACGTGACGCACGAGCTCAAGAATCCGATCGCCTCGATGCGCTCGGCGATCGAGGGGCTGGGGCGCGTCAAGACCGACGAGCAGCGGGCGCAACTGCTGGCGATCGCCGACGAGGATGTGCGGCGGCTCGACCGGCTGGTCACCGACATCAGCGATGCGAGCCGCATCGACGCGCAATTGTCGCGCGCCAATTTCGAGGCGATCGACATCGGGCTGATGATCGAATCGATGCTCGCCTCACGCGCCGCGCGCGCGGAGGGCAGCGACGCGCCGGGTCCGCGCATCGCCTTCGCCCGCCCGCGCAAGGGCGCGACGCTGGTGAAGGGCGACGGACACCGGCTCGAACGCGTGATCGACAATGTCATCGACAATGCGATCAGCTTCTCCCCCCGGGCGGGCTGGTGTGCGTGCGCGCGACGCGGCTGGGCAACGAGGTGCATATCGGGGTCGACGACGACGGTCCGGGCATCGAGCCGGCGCAGCGCGAGGCGATTTTCCGGCGTTTCCACAGCGAGCGCCCCGAGGGCGCCTTCGGGCGGCACAGCGGGCTGGGCCTCGCGATCGCGCGGACGATCGTCGAGGGGCATAGCGGCCATATCGCGGCACGCGACCGCGACGACGGCCAGCCGGGCGCGAGCATGCTGATCACCCTGCCCGCGGCGGACGCGGTGGATGGGGACAAATGATCATTCCTTTCCTTAAAGGGAGGGCAGCGAGCCCCGGATTTGATCCGGGGCACAGCGGGTGGGGGCTGACGCCTTGCGCCCCGCCGCGAGACCCCACCCCAACCCCTCCCCTGAAGGGGAGGGGCTTATTAAGGTGCGCCTTGCCCCACCGCTGACACGCCGGTAAGCCTGCGGTCCATGTTGCCGCGCCGGACCGCTCCCGCCATCGTCAATATCCACGCGAGCTGCGTCGCGGCGGGGAGCCGGGGCATCCTGATTCTGGGCCATTCGGGGCAGGGCAAGTCCGATTTGGCGCTGCGGCTGATCGACCGCGGCGCGCGGCTGGTCGCCGACGACCGCTGCGACCTGTGGTTCGACCGCGGCCGGCTGTGGTGCCGCGCCCCCGCGAACCTCGCCGGCAAGCTGGAGGTGCGCGGGATCGGCATCGTCGAGCAGCCCTTCACCGGGCCGGTGCCGCTCGCGCTCGCGGTGCGCCTGTCGGAGCGCCCCGAGCGCATGCCCCCCGCGAACCAGGTCGAGGTCGTCGCGGGGGTCGAACTGCCTTCGGTGCTGATTTCGGGCTTCGAAGCCTCGGCGCCGATCAAGATATTGATGGCGCTCGACCGGCTTGGGACCGGCGCATGAACGACGTGCGCGACCCGCGCCTGCTGCTCGTCACCGGCCTGTCGGGCGCCGGCAAGTCGACCGTGCTCAAAGTGCTTGAGGATCTGGGATGGGAGGTGGTCGACAACCTGCCCGTCGCGCTGTTCGACGCGCTGCTCGACGCCCCGGCGGGACGCGGGCGCGAGGGGCGGCCGCTGGCGGTCGGCATCGACAGCCGCAGCCGCGGGTTCAGGCCCGCCCCGCTGGTCAGGAGGTTGAAGGAGCTGCGCGCCGCGGGGGGACGCGACATCGACACGCTGTTCCTCGACTGCGCGGGCGCCGAGCTCGAACGCCGCTTTTCCGAAACGCGACGGCGCCACCCGCTCGCCGAGGACCGCCCCGCCGCCGACGGCATCGCGCGCGAGCGCGAGATGATGGAGCCGCTGCGCCGCTGGGCCGAGCATGTCGTCGACACCACCAATTACAGCAGCAACGACTTGCAGCAGGAAATCCGCCAGCGGTTCGGCGACGGCGGCGAGGACGAGCCGGTGCTGAGCGTGCTGAGCTTCGGCTTCGCGCGCGGATTGCCGCGCAACGCCGACCTGGTGTTCGACATGCGCTATCTGCGCAATCCGCACTGGGATCCGAAGCTGAAGCCCGGCACCGGGCTCGACCCCGATGTCTCCGCCTATGTCATGGCCGACCCCGCCTATGAGACGACGGTCGCGCAGATCGAGCAATTGCTGCTGACGCTGCTGCCGCGCTACCGCGCCGAGGGGAAAAGCTATGTCACCATCGCCTTCGGCTGCACCGGCGGGCGCCATCGCTCGGTCCATGTCGCCGAACGTGTTGCCCGGACGCTACGCTCGGCGGGTCATGCGCCGACCGTGACCCACCGCAACCTTGACTCTGCCCCGCAAGACGGGCTTGAGGGCAAACCTCCGCCCGCATCTCCCGCAAACGGCGGCACACAAGCATAAGGGTCTCGCGCTTCATGCCCACTGACAAAGCACTGCCGCTCCTCGGGATGGTTCTCGTGACCCATGGCCGGCTTCGCCGAGGAGATGGTGACCGCGATGGAGCATGTCGTCGGCCCGCAGCGCGCGATCGCTACCGTGTGCATCGGCCCCAACGACAATATGGAAATGCGCCGCAAGGAAATCGCCGACGCGATTGAGAAGGTCGACGAAGGCCGCGGCGTCATCATGCTGACCGACCTGTTCGGCGGCACCCCGTCGAACCTTGCGATCAGCCTGCTCGAAGCGGGGCGGACCGAGGTGATCGCAGGGGTCAATCTGCCGATGCTGATCCGCCTGGAAAGCGCGCGCAAGACCATGGACATCCGCCCGGCGGTGATCGCCGCGAAAGAGGCGGGCCAGAAATATATCTCCGTCGCATCCGAAATGCTGGGGGTTGGTCCATGAGTGAAGTGAGCGAGACGGTCGAAATCACCAACCAGCGCGGGCTGCACGCGCGCGCGAGCGCCAAGTTCGTCACCTTCGTCAGCCGCCTGCCCGAAACCGTGTCGGTCGAGGTCGAAAAGGGCGGCAGCCGGGTCAACGGCACGTCGATCATGGGGCTGATGATGCTCGGCGCCGCGAAGGGCGATTCGATCACCATCCATACGCGCGGCGACGGCGCCGATGCCGCGCTGCTGAAGCTCGTGGGGCTGGTCAAGGACAGCTTCGGCGAGGATTGAGGGCGTGGCGCCCACCCCCATGAATCACGCCCGCCGCTCCACCATCCAAAGCCTGTCGAACCCGCTGGTCAAGCGGATGCGCCTGTTGCGCGAGAAAAGGCACCGGCGCGCCGAAGGGCTGTTCCTCGCCGAAGGGCTGCGCATCGCGACCGAGGCGCGCGAGGCGGGGGTGCTGCCCCGATGGCTGTTCCTCGCCGAAGAGGGCGCCGGACATCCGCTCGCGAAGACGCTGATCGACGCGACGCTGGCGGGCGGCGGCGAGGTGATCGATACGACGCCCGCAGTGCTGTCGAAACTGTCGGGCAAGGACAATGCGCAGGCGATCGTCGCGATTTATGCGGAGCCGAAGACCGCGCTGACCGACATCGACCGCGGCGCGGCGCCGATCTGGCTGGTCGCCGAGCGGCTGCGCGATCCGGGCAATCTCGGCACCATGCTGCGCACCGGCGATGCGGTCGGGGCGGGCGGGCTGATCCTGCTCGACGAGAGCACCGACCCCTATGGCGTCGAGGCGGTGCGCGCGAGCATGGGGGCGATCTTCACGCAGGCGCTGGTGCAGGCGCGGTGGGAGGAGTTCCTGCCCTGGCTGCGGTCGGGGCCGGGTCAACTGGTCGCGACCTGGCTGGGGGACGATACGCAGGATTATCAGGCGGTGCGCTATCAGGCGCCGACCTTCATCCTGATCGGCAATGAATCGCAGGGTATGCCCGAAGCCTATGCCGCGGCGGCCGACGTGCGCGTGAGAATGCCGATGATGGGCAAGGCCGACAGCCTGAACGCCGCGGTCGCGGCGGCGGTGATGGCCTATGAGGTGCTGAACCAGCGGCGAAGCTGAACCGCGGGCGGCGTCGGCGTTCAGCCTGACGCCAGCCTTATGCTATTATTGGCCCCCTGATTCCCGTTCGCATCGGGCGAAGTCGAGACGCCCCTCGACCTTGCGCGATGCCGAAGGTGTCTCGACTTCGCCCGACACGAGCGGGTTCAAGGAGCTTGCCATGGTCCGTTTGACATCCCTGCTCACCCTGCCCCTCGTCCTTGCGGGCTGCGTGCCCACCGCCGAGGCGCCGCAAGGATCCGGCACGCCGCCCGCGGCGAGCTATTTCGCGCTCGGTACCGAACCCGGCTGGACGCTGGAGATCACGCCCGGAATGCTCAACTACGACGGCGATTATGGCGATACCAAGATCGTCGTCGCCAACCCCGGCGCGCGCCCGAGCTTCAACGGCGAACGCTATGTCACCCCGCGACTGACGATCGACATAACCCACGCCGAATGCAGCGACGGGATGAGCGACCGGCGCTATCGCGACACGGTGACGCTGACCGCCGAGGGCAAGACGGTGAAGGGCTGCGGCGGCGGGGTGCTGCCGCCGACGGAACTCGCGGGCACGAACTGGACCTTCGTCTCGATCGGCGGCGTCGCCGTGGCGGGAGACCGGCCCGCGTCGCTGGCGTTCGAGGGCGACCGGATGAGCGGCAGCGCCGGGTGCAACCGTTTTTCGGGCGGCTATACGGTCGAGAACCGCACCCTGACCGCCGGGCCATTGATGGCGACAAAGATGGCCTGTCCGGGAGCCGGTATGACGCAGGAAAATGCTTTCTTTGCGCTGATGCGCGGGCCTGTGGGTCTGAACTTTCCGAGTGACGGCACGCTGGTGCTGACCGGTGCGGAAGGGCAGACGGCGGTATTGAAGCGGGTGATCTGACACGTCGCCCCCGCGCAGGCGGGGGCCGCGGGCAGTTTACGCGGCGCTGAAGGAAAAAGGCCGATAGCGGCCCCCGCCTGCGCGGGGGCGACGGTCTTCACTCCCCGTCGTTGACCGCCGCCGGAGCGCTCGCCAGCTTGGCGAGCGGGCGTGCCGATTGTTCGGCGACCGGCAGCACCGGAATCTCCTTGTCGCCGGTTTCGATATCGAGCGCCTCGAAGCGCCGCGCCTGCGTCAGCACCTGCGATTCGAAGCTGCCGACGAAGCTGTTGTACGCCCCCGTTGCCTGGTCGAGATTCTTGCCGACGCGCGCGATATGCGCGCCCATCGTCGCCATGCGCGCATAGAGTTCCTTGCCCAGTGCGGCGATGTCGCGCGCCTGGTTGGCGAGCTTTTCCTGCCGCCACACCGCCGCGACGGTGCGCGCGATCGCGATCAGGTTGGTCGGGGTGGCGAGCAGCACCTTGCGCTCGAAGGCATGGTCCCACAGCGCCGGGTCCTGGTCGAGCGCGGCGGCCAGGAAATGTTCGCCGGGGACGAACATCACCACGAAATCGGGGGTATCGTCGAACTGGTTCCAATAGGATTTGGCACCGAGCGTGTTGACATGCGCCTTCATCGCCGCGGCATGCGCGGCGAGGTGCAGCGCCTTTTCGCCCTCGTCGACCGCGCCGAAGGCGTCCTGATAGGCGTTGAGCGAGACCTTGGCGTCGATCACCAGATTCTGCCCGCCGGGCACGCGCACGACGACGTCGGGGCGCAGCCGCCCGCCGTCGCCGTCGGTCACGCTGACCTCGGTCTGGAAATCGGCATGTTCGGACAGGCCGCAGCTTTCGAGAACGTTGCGCAGTTGCTGCTCCCCCCAGCGTCCGCGCGCCTTGGGGGCGTTGCGCAGCGCGTTGACGAGCTTCGCCGCCTCGCTCGACACGCGCTCGGTGCCCGCGCGCATCGATTCGATCTGGCCGTGGAGCAGGCCAAACGCGCTCTGGCGCTCGGCCTCGACCTTCTTCACCTCGACTTCATATTTTTCGAGCCGTTCGTGCACCGGCTGGAGCAGCGCCTTCAGATTCTGTCCCGCCGTCGCTTCGCTTTCGCGGAAGCGCGCGTCGGCGCGTTCGAGGAAGGCCTTTTGCGCCTCGCCGAGCATCGTCTGTCCCACTTCGCGGAACTGCGCGGTGAGCGCGGCCTGCGCGTCCTGAAGCTGTTTGATCTGCGCGTCGTGCGCGCGGTCGCGCTCCTCCTGCGCGGCAAGCGTGGCGGCGAGCTGGCGGTCGGCGGCCTTGCGCGCCTCGGCCTCCGCCGCAAGGTCGGTCACCGCCGCCTTGAACCGCTCGGACAATCCGTCGCGTTCGGCCTTGAGCGCCCCCGCCTGCCGCCCCGCGAAGAGCCAGCCGATCAACCCCCCGAGGGCGAGGGCGACAAGGGCGAACAGAAGCGAGGGCATGTCCATGCGCGGAACATAGATCGAACAGCGCGCGCTTGGCTAGCCGCAAAAATCAGAACAGGTCGCTCGCGACGTCGAGTTCGCGCACGCGGCGTTTCTGGCGCGCGGTATCGACGAGGCGGCGCAATTCCTCGCGGCGCTCGGCGGCGCGGTCGATATGCGGCATGACCAGCGCGCCGTTCCTGGTCGTCTCGTCCGATGAATCAATGCGGATCGTGCCGATCCCCGCCCACTGGTTGATCAGGGTGAAATCCATGCGGACGTCCTTGACGCGATAAAGCTCGATCTCGTCGATGCTCTTCACGAAAATGCCCTTGCGCAGGATCAGCCGGTCGTGGGTCAGTTCATAGGTGACGATCAGATTGTTCACCCAGACGGCGGCGATGATGATGAAGCCGACGCCGACGAGACAGAGCAGCAGGGTCAGCCAGCCGAGCAATGTCCCGCGCAGCCAGCCCCAGGTCGAGGAACGGAAGCGGTCGAGAATTTCGGGCATGGGCATGGGCTCCTTTGCGGGGCGCTATAGCAGATTGGCGAGCACATAGCGCGCGATGAGCAGCGACAGGAGGGCGATGCTCGCCCGCCGTCCCTTCACCCATATCGCCGCGGCGATCAGCACGACGAAGATCGACGTCATGATCAGCGGGCGCGGCTGGACGAGAAGTTTCGACAGGTCGGGATGCGCGGCATAATAGACCATCTGCGCCGCGAGCAGCGCGAGCAGCAGCCCGAACACCAGCCGTCGGACCCGGAAATAATGGGTGTCGAGGTTCGCGAACCCCTCCGGATGCGAGGGAAAGACCAGCCGCGCGGCGAGGAAATAGACGCCGGCAAAGGCGACCACCGCCATCAGCGTGGTCGACGAGACGATGATGTCTTCGCGCACCCGCCACGCCGATGCCCAGAAGGACAGGAGGTCGAGCATCACGAAGATCGCGAGCAGCGGGGTCAGCCAGCCGATGGCGAACCGTTCCTTCTCCGCCTCTGCCGCAAAGCGCGCCTCGAGCGCGCGGCCGAGCCCGCCGAGCAGCTCGACCATCGAAAGGCCGAGCAGCAGGCTGTAGAGCGCGAAGACGAATTCGAAATCGCTCATATAGCCCGCCATTCGGAGGGAAGGATCGCACGATAGGCGGCGACATCGGGCGCGCCGCCGATCGTCATGCCCTGCGTCAGCATCCAGTAGTGGCGCACGATCTCCGCTTGCTGCTCAAGCCCGTAGCGGTGGAGGGGCCAGCCGGGCTTCAGGCTGTAATCATAGGTCGCGAAGGGGTGGCGCATGAAGACGAGATACCAGCGCCCGCGCTGCTGCGCCTGCCACACATGCGTCATTTCGTGGATGAACAGGCCCTTCGCGCGCATGCCGTCGCCGGCGGGGCAGGAGAAATCGTCGCAATAGACGTCGCCGCGCGGGTGGAAGTGGAGATGTCCCATCGGCGCCATCACGATGCCGCGCGGCTGGAAGAAAATCCATTTGCGGTGCCGGATGCGCACCGCGTCATAGTCGATCGCACCGCCGAAAACGCTGCGTGCGAGCGCGACCTCGCCTTCGGTCAGCTGGCGCCCGTCGCGGTTCATTACATCCCCCTTGTCATTGCCGCTCCGTCATTGCGAGGAGCCGAAGGCGACGCGGCAATCCAGAGGCGCGTAAACCGCCCTGGATTGGTTGGCCTGCGGCCGCCTTCGGCCCGCTTCGCTCGCAATGACGACCAGGATGAAGGCCACCGCTTATTTCTTGACGGTGTCGCCGGCTTCGCCATGCCCCATGGCGGCATGGTCCATTTCGGGCTCGGGCGTGGCCGCCGTCTTGGCCGGTGCCGCGGCAGCGGTCTTTTTCGGTTCGGCGCCATGATCCATCGCCGCCGGAGCGGCCGCGGCGCTGCCATCGACGCCCGCCGCGGCGGCTTCCTTGATCGGCATGTCGAACAGGATGCGCTCATTATTGTTGTTGGTGAAGACGAACGCCAGCTGCAGCTTGCCCGCGCGCACCGCGGCCGGGTTGATGTGCCAGATCATCAGATGCTTGCCGCCCTGCTTGAAGACCAGCTCGCCCTTCGCCGGAACCGCGGCGCGGAGCAGCGGCTTCATCACCATCATGCCGTCTTCCTTGACGCTTTCGTGCATCTCGACGCGCTGGGCGAGGTCGGCGGTCACCGCGACGAGTTCGACCGGGACGGGGCCGCCCTCGACGCGGAAATAGCCGACCGCGGGGCGATCCGGCGTCGCGCCCATCACGATATGGCCGCTGACCACATTGAGCACCTGCCCCTTGCCCAGATTTTCCCCGCAGCCCGCCAGAGTCAGCGCCGTGGCGGCGAGCGCGGTTGCAAGGACGGAACGGCGGGCGAAGCTCTTCATCGCAGGACTCCATGAACAGGGCAATTTTCCTGTCCCCGATAAGCCCTATGAGTCCTTGTGCCAAGGATTAGCGCACCTATATCGCGGCCAGAAACCTATCCGGGCGTGCCTTTTCAGGGCGCCAATGACACAATGAAGGACGTGTAAGACTATGGCCAAAGTGATCGGGATCGACCTCGGCACCACCAACAGCTGCGTGGCGGTGATGGAAGCCGGCAAACCCAAGGTAATCGAAAATGTGGAAGGCACGCGCACGACACCGTCGATCGTCGCCTTCGCCAAGGACGGCGAGCGGCTGATCGGCCAGCCCGCGAAGCGCCAGGCGGTCACCAATCCCGAAAACACCATCTTCGCGGTGAAGCGCCTGATCGGCCGCCGCTTCGACGACCCCCTGACCAAGAAGGACATGGAGCTCGTCCCCTATACCATCGCCAAGGGCACCAATGGCGACGCTTGGGTCAAGGCGGGCGGCGAGGATTATTCGCCCTCGCAGATCTCGGCCTATATCCTTCAGAAGATGAAGGAAACCGCCGAGGCCTATCTGGGCGAGAAGGTCGAGCAGGCGGTCATCACCGTTCCCGCTTACTTCAACGACGCGCAGCGCCAGGCGACCAAGGATGCCGGCAAGATCGCGGGTCTCGAAGTGCTGCGCATCATCAACGAGCCGACCGCGGCCGCGCTCGCCTATGGCCTCGACAAGACCGAGAACAAGACGATCGCCGTCTATGACCTTGGCGGCGGCACTTTCGACATCTCGATCCTCGAGGTCGGCGACGGCGTGTTCGAGGTGAAGTCGACCAACGGCGACACCTTCCTCGGCGGTGAAGACTTTGACTCGAAGATCGTCGAATATCTCGCCGACGGCTTCAAGAAGGACGAAGGCATTGATCTCCGCAGCGACAAGCTCGCGCTCCAGCGGCTGAAGGAAGCCGCCGAGAAGGCGAAGATCGAGCTGTCGTCGGCCGCGACGACCGAGGTCAACCTGCCCTTCATCACCGCCGACGCCAACGGGCCGAAGCACCTCGTCAAGACGATCACCCGTTCGGACCTCGAAAAGCTGGTCGAAGACCTCATCAAGCGCACCCTTGAACCCTGCAAGAAGGCGATCAAGGACGCGGGCATCAGCGCCAGCGACATCGACGAGGTCGTCCTCGTCGGCGGCATGACGCGCATGCCGCGCGTCCGCGAAGTCGTGAAGGATTTCTTCGGCAAGGAACCGCACACCGGCGTCAACCCCGACGAAGTCGTCGCGATCGGCGCGGCGATCCAGGCGGGCGTGCTGCAGGGCGACGTCAAGGACGTGCTGCTGCTCGACGTCACGCCGCTGAGCCTCGGCATCGAGACGCTGGGCGGCGTGTTCACGCGTATGATCGACCGCAACACCACCATCCCGACCAAGAAGTCGCAGGTCTATTCGACCGCCGACGACAATCAGTCGGCGGTGACGATCCGCGTGTTCCAGGGCGAGCGTGAAATGGCCGCCGACAACAAGATGCTCGGCCAGTTCGACCTGGTGGGCATCCCGCCGGCGCCGCGCGGCGTGCCGCAGATCGAGGTGACCTTCGACATTGACGCCAACGGCATCGTGTCGGTCCACGCCAAGGATAAGGGCACCGGCAAGGAACAGCAGATCAAGATCCAGGCCAGTGGCGGGCTCAGCGACGCGGACATCGACCAGATGGTCAAGGACGCCGAGCAGTTCGCCGAGGAGGACAAGAAGCGCCGCGAGGCGGCCGAGGCGAAGAACAACGCCGAAAGCCTGATCCACTCGACCGAGCGTCAGATCGCCGAGCATGGCGACAAGGTCGACGCGGGCCTGAAGGGCGAGATCGAGGCGGCGATCGCCGAAGCCAAGACGGCGGTCGAAGGCGGCGATGCCACCGCGATGACCGAAAAGTCGGCGGCGCTCGCGCAGATCGCGATGAAGCTCGGGCAGGCGATCTACGAGAAGGAACAGCAGGCCGCGGCGTCCCCCAGCGCCGATGGCGAGGCCGCGAAAGCCGACGAAGACGTCGTCGACGCCGAATTCTCGGAAGTCGAGGACGACAAGAAGTAAGGAATGAACCCTTCTCCCTCTCCCCTTCGGGGGAGAGGGCCGGGGAGAGGGGGACGAGAGATGGCCAGCCTGGCGACAGGCCCCTCTCCCAACCCTCTCCCCCTGAAGGGGAGAGGGCTATTATTTTATGTCGCTCGACATGGATTATTACGAACTGCTCGAATGCGAGCGCACCGCCGACGACGCGACGCTGAAGGCGAGCTATCGCAAGCTGGCGATGAAATATCACCCCGACAAGAATCCGGGGTGCCACGACAGCGAGGCGCGCTTCAAGGCGATCAACGAAGCCTATGACGTGCTCAAGGACCCGAAGAAGCGCGCGGCATACGACCAGTTCGGCAAGAGCATGCCGCAGGGCGGCTTCGGCGGAAACGCCGATTTCGGCGACATCGGCGACATCTTCGAATCGATCTTCGGCTCGGCCTTCGGCGGCAATCGCCAGCAGCGCGGGCCCGCGCGCGGTGCCGACCTGCGCTACGACATGGAAATAAGGCTGGAAGACGCCTTCACCGGGGTCAGCCGCGATATCCAGGTCGATGTCGCGGCGCGCTGCGACGCGTGCGACGGTTCGGGCGCCAGGCCCGGCACGAGCACGCACCGCTGCACCACCTGCGCTCGGCCACGGCAAGGTGCGCGCGCAGCAGGGTTTCTTCATGGTCGAGCGGACCTGCCCGCATTGCCAGGGGTCGGGCGAGGTCATCGCCGACCCGTGCGGCACCTGCCACGGCGAAGGCCGCGTCGACCGGCGCAAGACGCTGACCGTCAATATCCCCGCCGGGGTCGACGAGGGCACGCGCATCCGCCTGTCGGGCGAGGGCGAGAGCGGGGCGCGCGGCGCGGCGCCGGGCGACCTCTACATTTTCCTGCATATGGCGCGGCACAAGGTCTTCGAGCGCGAGGGCACGACGCTGTTCACCCGCGCGCCGATCAGCTTCACCACCGCGGCCCTGGGCGGCGAGATCAGCATTCCCGGCCTCGACGGCGCCAGGCACGACATCCGCATTCCCGCCGGCATCCAGTCGGGCAAGCAGCTCCGCCAGCGCGGCGCCGGCATGCCGGTGCTCAACGGGCGCGGGCACGGCGACCTCGTCGTCCAGATCGACGTCGAGACGCCGACCAGACTTACCGCGCGGCAAAAGGAATTGCTGTGCGAATTCCGCGAGACCGAGACCGGCGAGGAATGCCCCGCCAGCCAGGGCTTTTTCGGCCGCATCAGGGAAATGTGGGACGATCTGACCGATTGATTGGTCGCTTCTCTCTTCGTCATTGCGAGGAGCGAAGCGACGCGGCAATCCAGAGCAGCGCAAGCCCGCCCTGGATTGCTTCGCTACGCTCGCAATGACGAGCGTTAGTTGGTTCCGATCTCCGTCCGCAATTCCGCAATCAGCGTGGCCACTTTCGGCAATCGCTCCTCTTCCTCGTCCAGTATCGCGTGGAACGCCCGGCGCTTGATCGCCACCAGTTCGTCGGCGGGCAGCGCCGCGTCGCCCGTGACGCTCGATGCCACGATGTCGATCAGCCGGTCGGCGCCATGGAGCCGGCCCCAAAGATAGTCATTCTCGCGATAGGCGCGGCTGAAGAAGGCGCCGAAGCTGTTGAACTCGATGCCCTTGAGCATCGCGGCCGCGCCGCCGGTGCGGATCGCGGTCGCGTCCGAGGGCGAGATGCGGTCGATCTTGATCGGGTCGAACTCGTCGAACCCCTCGCCCTGCAACAGCGGCAAGGTCGCGATGTCGTAGAAGGGATAGCCGAGATAGGCGAGCAGCAGCGCGCGCCGGTCATCCTTCGGCAAGGCGCCCAGCCCCTCGGCGATCAGCGCGTCGGCGGCGGCGTCGGCACCGATCAGGTCGCGGCGCGCGGCGATCGCGTCGATCCATTGCCCGGGGTCGGCGTCGGCCGGCACGTCGAGGTCGGCGAACCAGCTGTCGCCCTCGCGTTCGAGATAGAGGCCGAGCGCCGCGTAGATGGTGTCGCGCATCGCGTCGCACGCCGGGTCGCGCGCGTCGCGCTTCGCCTCGACCACGCGGTCGAGCTCGCGCGCGAGGAAGCGCAGGCGGCGGACGCGAAAGCCGAGGTCGTGGGTGCGGAAAAAGGTCACCGCGTCGCCGCTCGCCCCCGCGCCGCGCCGGCTCGAAATACGGTCGAGCCCGCGCGCGCGCACCTCGTCCCAGAGGTGCTGGCGGCGAATGCTGCGGTGGATGTCGCCCTCGGGCGGGGCGAGGCGGTCGACGATGGCGACCAGCTCCTCGACCATCGCCGACAATTTGAGATGGCCATAGGGCGAGAAAGCGAAGCCCGCGCGTTCGGCGGCCTGGTCCTGCGCTTTCGCCCGCCATTTCTGGAGCCGGGCGGTGGTCGGCGTGTCGAGGAAGAAGGTGGTGCCGAACAGCGCCGCGACCTGTTCCTCGACCTCGACCTTCATCGCGTCGACGATAAGCTGCATCCGGCGGATGCGGCGCGACATGCCCTCGATCGCCTCGACATTGTCACGGATCGGCTGTTCGCGCGGAATTTCGGACAGGGCGCCGAGGATCGTCGGCAGGAAACCGGGCAGGTGCGGGGCGTCGCCCCGATCCTTTTCGCCGGGCTTGCCGAAGCTGATCGCGCGATAATCGGGTTTCGGGTCGATATAGATGAAGCGGCGGTCGATCTCGCGCCGCGCCGGGCGCTGCTTGAGCGCCGCGATCGCGGGGCGGAAGGGCGCGTTGGCGAGCACCGAGCCGTCGATCAGCACCCGGTCGGCGGGATCGGTCTCGCCCCCCGCGGGGAGCTGCGCGCGGATGAAGGCGTCGCGGCCGGGCCAGGCGATCCCGCGCTGACCCAGCACCCGGTCGAGTTCGCGCAGCGTGAAGGGCGGGAAGGCGCCAGGAAAGCTCGCGGTTGCGCGCGCCGCGGCGGCGAGGCCCGGGACGTCGTCGAGCGCCTTTCCGGCACGGTCGTCCTCGCGAAAATGGAGGATCAGCCGATGCTCGTCCTCGACGACGCGCGGCGGGCTGTTGAGCGACAGCGATATGCGATGCCCGGCGAAATCGGTGACCGAGACGAACAGGTCGACCGGCTGGCCGAGCGGGCACCAGCACAGGGCCGCGCGGCCCCCGGTCCATCGCGTCGAACGCGTCGAACAGCAGGTTCGAAAAGGTCTCGCCGCCGAAGGGGGGTTCGAACCAGCGCGCCCGCACGAAGCGCGACAACTTCGCGCGCACCTCGTCCTGCGCGGCCTCTCCCACGGTGCGGTCGATGACATTGCCGCGCTTCTTCATCATCCAGCCGGCGATCGGCACCGCCCAGAATTTGGTCGCCGCCGACAGCGGCCGCGCGTCGGGATCGATCAGCCGGTCGACATCGGCATCGTCGAGCCACAGGTCGGTCAGCGGGTCGAGCGACTGGCCGGTGGCGAGCGCGCGCGCGAGGAAGATGCCATTGATCCCCCCCGCGCTCGCCCCCGCGACGATATCGGCGAGGACGCGGAGGCGGACATTGCCGCGCTCGGCGATGCGGCCCAGCAGGTCGCGGTAGACGGTGCCGACGCCGCTCAACGGGCCGCCGTCGTGAAAGGCCCGCGACGCCGCGGCGAGCCGCCACACCTCCTTGGTGATGCCGTGCATATAGACGGCGAGGCTGATGCCGCCGTAGCAAATCAGGGCGAAACGCAGTTCCTTTTCCCGCATGGGCGCGGTGATAGCGCGGATTGTGGGGCGGCGTCACCCTTTGGCGGGGGTGATCTCAGCTTTGGGGGTGGGGAGCGGACCTTGCCGATCCTCCCCGGAACGGGGAGGGGGACCAGCGAAGCTGGTGGAGGGGCACAGGCGGTTTACCCTACCGGTGAGGTCGTGCTTGCGGCCGGTTGCCGGAAAACGGCGTTCTTTCGGTCCGGCGCCGCGTAAGCCTCCTGTGCCCCTCCACCACCCTTCGGGTGGTCCCCCTCCCCCGCTGGGGGAGGATCGCGCATGACCGCTCCCACCCGAAACCCGCCCCGCCAGGCCCGCGTCCAAAACCCCTTGCATTTGCGAATGTGTCGCACTAGCGGCACAGCGCAACAGGAGTTGAGAATGAATCGCAAATGGATCGTCGCGGCGCTGCTCTCGAGTGCGCTTTCCTTCCCCGCCTTCGCACAGGACAGCGCCCCCGCCGACGAGGAGAATGGCGAGGAGGCGATCGTCGTCACCGCCGCGCGCACGGTGCTGCCGCCCAATGCGCTGCCGCTGACGATCGACATCATCGGCAAGGACAGCCTCGACCAGCAGATCGCGATTTCGGGATCGATCACCGATGCGGTGTCGAGCCTGACCCCCAGCTTCTCCCCCACGCGGCAGAAATTGTCGGGCGCGGGCGAGACGCTGCGCGGGCGGTCGCCGCTGTATGCGATCAACGGCATTCCCCAATCGACGCCGCTGCGCGACGGCAGCCGCGACGGCTTCACCATCGACGGTTTCTTCATCGACCGGGTCGAGCTGATCTACGGCTCGAACGCCTTGCAGGGGATCGGCGGCACCGGCGGCATCGTCAACCAGGTCACCGTCGGCGCGCCGCGTGAAGAGGGGCTGAGCGGCCGCGCGCTGCTGCAGGGCACCGCCGACAACGGGTTCAGCAAGGACGGGATCGGCGGCAAGATCGCGGGCCTCGTCCAATATCGCGCCGGGCGCTTCGACGCGACCGTCGGCGCGGCCTTCGAAAAGCGCGGCGCCTTTTACGACGGGCAGGGGCGCCGCATCGGCCTCAACCTGACGCAGGGCGAGACGCAGGATTCGAACACGCTCTCGCTCTTTGCGCGGCTCGGCTACGAATTGTCGGATTCGGCGCGGCTCGACCTGATTGCCAGCCGTTTCGAGCTGAAGGGCGACGGCGACTATATCGCGCTTGCCGGCAACCGCGTGACCGGCGTGCCGACCAGTGCGGTGCGCGGCAACCCGCCGGGCGAATCGGCGCAGAACCGCACCGAAAGCGTCGCCCTGTCGCTGACCGACACCGATCTGGGCGGCGGCAATTTCGTCAGCCAGATCTTCTTCAACCGCAGCCGCGACACCTTCGGCGGCGAGGTCGCGGTGCAGGCGACCTTCCAGGACCCCGCGCTCGCACCGGTGGGCACCCTGTTCGACCAGTCGCAGAATCGCAGCCGCAAGCTGGGCGCCAAGGTCAGCTATGAGCGCGGCCTCCCCGGCTTCGAGGATCTGACGCTGACGATCGGCTTCGATGCGCTGGTCGACCGGACCGAACAGGCGCTGATCGCAACGGGCCGCGTCTGGGTGCCGCCGAGCGATTTCCGCAGCCTCGCGCCCTTCGGCCAGGCGAACCTCAAATTGTTCGATGGGCTCGTGCGCCTTGCCGGCGGGGTGCGCTGGGAGAATGTCCAGATCAAGATCGACGATTTCCGCACCCTCGCCTCGACCACCTTCGTCGCCTGTTCGGCGACGGTCACGACCAATTGCGGGGTATCGACCTATGGCGGCGTCGATGTCGCCGACGGCAAGCCGAAGTTCGACGACCTGCTGATCAACGGCGGCGTGATCGTCGAGCCGTGGGACGGCATCCGCGCCTATGCCAGCTATGCCGAGGGCTTCACCGTTCCCGACATCGGCCGCATCACCCGCGCGGTGAAGGACACCGGCATCGACATCGACAATTTCCTCGATATCTCGCCGATCGTGTCGAACAACCGCGAGATCGGCCTTGAGGTGAAGCGCGGACCGCTCGACGCGAGCGCGACCTATTTCTGGTCGTCGAGCGACAAGGGGCAGTTGCTGATCGCGCGTCCCGACCGCATCTTCGACGTCCAGCGCCAGCGCGTCGAGATCGAGGGGCTCGAGGTCAACCTGCGCGTCGCGCTGCCGGTCGACGGGCTGAAGCTCGGCGTCGGCTATGCGCATATCCAGGGCAAATATGACAGCGACAGCGCCAACCCCGACGGGATCGTCGACACCGACCTCGACGGCACCAACATCTCGCCCGACCGGCTGAACCTCAACGCGAGCTACAACAAGGGGCCGATCTCGGCGCTGGTGCAGACGCAGGTCTTCCTGTCGCGGGCGTATCACGGCAAGGCGAACCCCGACCCGCGCAACAATTTCGGCGGCTATACGATCACCGATGCGAGCCTGCGCTACGAGACGGGGATCGGCGGGCTGAGCCTTTCCGTCCAGAATCTGTTCGACAAATTCTACATCGACTATTCGAGCGACACGCGGCTGCCGACCGACAATCTCGCCTTTTTCGCGGGACGCGGGCGGACCTTCACGCTGGGGTGGGATTACCGATTCTGATTATGCTTCCGCATGTCTCACTCCGTCATTGCGAGCGAAGCGAAGCGAAGCAATCCAGGGCGGGTTACGCCACTCTGGATTGCTTCGCTTCGCTCGCAATGACGATGCCTTGAGATGATAGCCGGATGATGAAACTGCTCGACACGCTGCACCGCTGGACCGGCGGCCTGATCGGGCTCGTGCTGGCGCTGATGGGGCTGTCGGGCACGATCCTGCTCCACGAGCATCTGTGGATCGGGGTGCCGGGAACGGGCGACCCGCTGCGCCGCGACCTTTCCACCGTCGCGGCGGCGACCGAAAAGCTGATGGCGACGCCCAGCGCGCAGGGCATCATCTTTGCCGACGAGCGGTTCGGGCTGCACCAGCTGCGCATCGGCAAGGAGGCGGGCGCCTATGCCAGCCAGTCGGGCGATATCGTCACCCGCTGGGCCAGCCAGTGGGAGCGGCCCGAGCTCTGGATCTTCGATTTCCACCATCATCTTTTCGCGGGCGACAGCGGCGAATGGGTGATTGGCATCGCGGGCCTCGCCGGCCTATTCTTCGTGATTTCGGGCGTCATCCTGTGGTGGCGCACGCGAAAGACCTTCCGCTTCCGCCTGTGGCCGAAACGGATGAGCCGCCCCGCGATCGTCATGCAGCACCGCGACCTTGGCGTCATCGCGGCGCCGTTGCTGCTGATCTCGATCGTCACCGGCACGATGATGATCTTTCGCCCCTTCGCGATGATCATGGTCGCACCCTTCGGATCGCCCGCCGAAACCGCGAGGGCGCTCGAGCCGCCGAAATATAAGGGCGGGCCGCTCGCCGGGAAGCCCGGCTATACCGCGATGCTAGCCGAGGCGCGGCGCCGTTTCCCCGACGCCGAATTCCGCATCCTCAGCCTGCCGCGCAAGCCCGGCGACCCGATCAGCCTGCGCATGAAGCAGCCCGCCGAATGGCTGCCCAACGGGCGAACGACGCTGGCGTTCGATGCGGCGACGGGCGAGGTGCTCGGGTCGCGCGACGCGCTCAAGCTGGCTTCGGGCGCGCAGGCGTTCAACATGGCCTTTCCCATCCACGCGTCGAAGGTCGGCGGCTGGGCGTGGCGCACCCTGCTGACGATCTCGGGCCTTGCGATGACGATGCTCGGCAGCTTCGCGGTCTGGAGCTTCTGGTTCAGGCGGCCGAAGCCGGTGAAGCGTCCCGCGAAGAAGGCGGCACTCGCGGCGTCATAAAGCTCACGCGGAGGTGCATAGGGCCTTCGCGGCCCGGTTTCAATGATTTCGCGCAGAGGACGCCGAGCGCGCAGAGAAGAAAAGGCGGCAAAGCCGCCATCATGCCCTCTTCTTCTCCGCGCCTCCGCGTGAACCAAAATCCTCCGCGCGTTCTACGCCTCTGCGCGCATTTTTCCTTCGCCGCTTTCCTATTATACGCGCGCGCCTATATCCTCCCCCGCCATGACCCGCGCCCGTGTCCTCCTTATGACCGCCGCCCTCGGCCCGCTCGATTACCGGGTTCCCTACGGCATGGAGGCCGGGCTTGGCAGCGTCGTCGTCGCGCCGCTGGGCCCGCGCCGGCTGGGCGGGGTGATCTGGGAGGATGAAAGTTTCGGCGCGCCCGAACCGGTCGGCGACAATCGGCTGCGCAACCTGTTCGAGGTGGTGCCGGTGCCGCCGGTGCAGGCGCCGCTGCGCCGGCTGGTCGAATGGACGAGCGACTATTATCTCAGCCCGCCCGGCGCGGTGCTGCGCATGGTGCTGCCCGGCGTCGCCTTTGCCGACGCGCGGCGGCCGATCGTCGAATATCGCGCCACCGGCGCCCTGCCTGCAAGGATGACGCCGCAGCGCACGGTGGCGCTGGAGATGATTGGGCCGTCGCAGGGCACGGTGCGCGAACTCGCCGCGCTCGCCGAGGTCAGCGAAGCGGTGATCCGGGGTCTCGTCCAGACCGGCGCGCTGGAAGCGGTGACGGGGTCGGCCGACGCGCCCTATCCCGACCCCGCCCCGGGCTTCGCGCCGCCCGACCTGTCCGACGAACAGCGCGCCGCGGCGGCGCAGCTGGCCGAGGCGGTCGAGGCAGGGGTTTTCGAAACGCTGCTGCTCGACGGAGTCACCGGGTCGGGCAAGACCGAAGTCTATATGGAGGCGATCGCCGCCGCCGTCCGCGCGGGAAAACAGGCGCTGGTGCTGCTCCCCGAGATCGCCCTCACCGAACCGATGCTGACGCGCTTCGCCGCGCGCTTCGGCTGCGAGCCGGTGGCGTGGCATTCGGGGCTGCGTTCGGCCGAGCGGCGCCGCGCCTGGCATGCGATCGCGGCGGGCGAGGCACGGATCGTCGTCGGGGCGCGCTCCGCGCTGTTCCTGCCCTATGCGAAGCTCGGCCTGATCGTCGTCGACGAGGCGCACGAGACGAGCTTCAAGCAGGAGGACGGCGTCCATTACCACGCGCGCGACGTCGCGGTGATGCGCGGGTCTTTCGAGGGGCTGCCGGTGGTGCTGGCGAGCGCGACCCCGGCGCTCGAAAGCCTCGCGCAGGTCGAGGCGGGGCGCTACCGCCATATCCGCCTGCCCGCGCGCTTCGGCGGCGCGACGCTGCCGGGGCTGGCGGCGATCGACATGCGGCACGACCCGCCCGACCGCGGCACCTGGCTCGCGCCGCCCCTGGTCGCGGCGCTCGCCGACCGGCTCCGCAAGGGCGAACAGAGCCTGCTGTTCCTCAACCGCCGGGGCTTCGCGCCGCTGACCTTGTGCCGCACGTGCGGGCACCGCATCCAGTGCCCGAACTGCACCGCCTGGATGGTCGAGCACCGGCTCGTCCACCGCCTCGCCTGCCATCATTGCGGCCATGTGATGCCGCCGCCGCGCCTCTGTCCCGAATGCGAGGACGAGGACAGCCTCGTCGCCTGCGGCCCCGGTGTCGAACGCGTCGCCGACGAGGTGGCGCTGCGTTTCCCCGACGCGCGCACCGCGATCGTCACGTCGGACACGCTGTGGTCGCCGGCGAAGGCGGCGGAGTTCGTCGGCAATGTCGAGGGCGGGCTGGTCGATATCATCATCGGGACGCAGCTCGTGACCAAAGGCTATCATTTTCCGAACCTGACCCTCGTCGGGGTGGTCGACGCCGACCTCGGCCTCGACGGCGGCGACCTGCGCGCCTCGGAGCGCACCTTTCAGCAGATCGCGCAGGTCGCCGGGCGCGCGGGGCGCGGGGTAAAGCCGGGCGAGGTGCTGATCCAGACGCGCGTACCCGAAGCGCCGGTGATGGCGGCGCTGGTCGGACAAGACCGCGACGGTTTCTACGCCGCCGAGGCCGCGGCACGGCGCCGGGCGGGCGCGCCTCCTTACGGCCGCTTCGCTGCGCTGATCATCTCTTCGGAAGATATCGAGGTCGCGCGCGCCGTCGCGCAGCGGCTGGGGGCGAAAGCGCCGGTTGCGGAAGGGCTCGCCGTCTATGGCCCCGCCCCCGCGCCGCTCGCGATGCTGCGCGGGCGCCACCGTTTCCGCCTGCTGCTTCATGCCCCGCGCAGCTTCGACCTGCAGGGTACGATCCGCGAATGGGTCGGGCGTATCGACTGGCCGTCGAAGGCGCGGCTCGCGATCGACATCGACCCCTATAGTTTCGTCTGACGGGTCAGGACTTTACAGCGCAGCCACGGCTTGGCAGCATGGTCCGGCAGAATGGCTGGCCGGGGGGCGATGATGCTGAAGATATGGGGGCTGGGCGCCGCAACCTTGCTGGCGCTTTGTACAGCGGGCACGGCGCGGGCCGAATGGCGCGAGGTCGAGACCGCGCATTTCCGCATCTATAGCGAGGGCAAGGAAAAGGACGTCGTCCAATATGCCGAGCGGCTGGAGGCAGTCCATTATCTGATGAAGATCGCGACCGGCATGAAGGACGACAAGCCGGTCAACAAGGTCGACGTCTATTATGTCTATTCGGTCGACGAACTGCGCCGCGTGCTCGACGCCAAACCGAACAGCAGCGTCGCGGGCATCTATATCCCGTCGATCCGCGGTTCGGCGGCGATCGTGCCGCGCAACAATGACGGCGGCAGCCTCGACCCGCAGGCGGTGCTGTTCCACGAATATGCCCATCATTTCATGCTGCAATATCAGCCCGGCGCCTATCCGCCCTGGTATGTCGAAGGCTGGGCCGAGCTGATCTCGACCGCCTCGTTCGAGCGCAAGGGCACGATCACCTTCGGCAAGGCGGCGAGCCATCGCCAGAACGAGCTCGAATATCTGCGCTGGATCCCGCTGCGCAGCCTGATCGGGCGCAGCAAGGAAGACCGCGACGTCATCAACCGCGACTATGGCTCCTATTATGGGCAGAGCTGGCTGCTCGCCCATTACCTGACGCTGGCCGACAAAAGGCCGGGGCAGCTGCGCGCCTATCTGCTGGCCGTGCTGCGCGGCGCGAGCGACGAGGAAGCGTGGAAGGCGTTCGGCGACGTCGACGAACTCGAACGCGAGGTGCGGGCCTATCTGCGCGGGCGCAGCTTTCCCTACAAGGCGCCGCCGCTGCCGCCCGAGGTCATGGCGATCCAGTCATCGCGCGCGCTGCGGCCCGGCGAAGCGGCAATCATGGACGAGCGTATCGAAGCCTTGCACCAGAGGATGGACGAAAAGGAACGCGCCGACATTATCGCACGCGCCGAAGCCGAAGCCGCGCGGTTTCCGGACGATGCCGCGGTGCAACTGTTCCTCGCCGAACAATATGCCGATGCCGAGGATTGGCCGAAGTCCGCCGCAACCGCTGCGGCCGCGCGGTGGCGTTCGATCCCGCGCTCGCCCGCGCGCATCTCGCGCAGGGACTGGCACTGGCGCACGGCGAGGCGGCGGACGAGGACAAGGCGCGCGCCGCGCTCGACAGGGCGCTCGAACTCGCCCCGAACGATCCCGCTGTCCTCTATGGCCAGTTCGAGGGCGCGGCGCGGCTTGGCAATGCGCCTGGCGGTGCGACTGTCGACCAGCTCATCCGCGCAAGCGACCTCGCGCCGCAGAATGACGGCATCCGCCTCGCGGCATCCGAGGCCTTGATCCGCAAGGGCGACCTCGGCGGTGCGCTGCGCCGGCTGATGCCGCTCGCCAGCGACCCGCATCCGAGCGGCGCCCAGCGCCGCGCGCAGCAACTCGTCGCCTGGCTGGCGAGCGGCGGCAGCGGCACACCGCCTTCGCCCGGACCCGACGGCACCGACGACGCCGAAGAAACGGCCGGTGACTGAGGCTCAATAATCGGGCTCTTCGCCGCCAAGCACCTGCCCGGCCTGCGCCGTCAGCCACGCCATCGCTGCCGCCCAGGGCTGGTGCCCGTGGCTGATCCGCGCCACGCCGAGGCTCGCCAGTTCCTTGTGTGTCGGGCCGCCCTTGCCGCGCAAGATGTTCACCGGCAGCGGCGAGGCGTCGCAGATCGCGCCGATGCATTTCGGATCGAGCAGGAAGGGCACGAAGAGCGACCCCGCCCCGGCATCGGCATAGGCGCGGGCGCGTTCGAGCGTCGCGGCGACCAGCGCTTCGCCGTCCCGCACGATATCGGCGCCGCGAAACACGTCGCAGCGCGCGTTGACGAAAAGGCCGGTGTCGGCGGCGGCGCGATAGCGCGCCTGCGCCTCCGCTATGGCAAGCAGCACGGTCTGGCCGGGCAGCCGGTCCTCCATGTTGATACCCGCCGCGCCCGCGGCCCGTGCGCGGTCGACCGAGGCGCCGACCGCCGTAGGATCGGCGCCATAGCCCGATTCCATGTCGATCGTGACGGGCAGGTCGGTGACCGACAGGATGCGCGCCAGATTTTCCAGCGCATCCTCCAGCGGAAAATCCTCGCCGTCATTCCGACCCTGGGCGCCCGCAACGCCATAGCTGCCCGTCGCGATGGCTTTGGCACCGGCGGCCCCAACGGCTTTGGCGCTGCCCGCGTCCCAGATGTTGACGAGGATCAGCGGGTCGCCGGGAACATGCAGCGCCTTGAATCGGGCAATCTTGTCGGACATCACACACTCTCCCGCTTGAGCAATTCTTCCTTGATCGGCAGGCCATAGGCATAGCCGCCGAGCGAGCCGTCGCTGCGCAGCACCCTGTGGCACGGAATGAGCACCGCGACGTTGTTCGCGCCATTGGCGCTCCCCGCGGCACGCACCGCCCTGGGCTTGCCGACCGCGGCGGCGATGTCGGCATAGCTGCGCGTCTCGCCCGCCGGAATCTTGCGCAATTCGCGCCACACGGCTTCCTGGAAGGCGGTGCCCTTCACGTCGAGCGGGATATGGTCGAAGCCGCCCGTCGGCGCCTCGACCGCATCGACGACCTGTTTCAGCAGTGCGGCGAAATCCGCGCCGCCCTCGACCAGCGTCGCCGCCGGAAAACGCTTTTCGAGCGCCTCGCGCCCTTCGGCGAAGCTCAGGCGGCACACGCCCTTGCCGGTCGCGGCGACGAGCATGTCGCCAAGGCTGGTCGGCACCACCGCCCAGTGGATCGTCGCACCCTTGCCGCCGTTCACCCAGACCGAAGCCGTCATGCCCATACGTCCCTCCATATTGTCGTAAAAACGCGACGGCCCCGAAAAGCCCGCGTCGTAGATCGCGTCGGTTACCCGGCCGCCGTCGCTCAGCGCAGCCCTCGCGCGTTCCTCGCGCAGCGCGCGGGCGTAGGCGGCGGGGGAGAGGCCGGTGTGGCGGGTGAAGACGCGCTGGAAATGCGTCGGCGAATAGCCGGTTCGCACCGCAAGGTCGGCGAGTGCGAGCGGCTCCTCGCTCGCCTTGATCGCGGCGATCGCGGCGAGCACTGCGCTTTCGTCGCGCGCGACATCGTCGGGCAGGCAGCGTTTGCACGGGCGCAGCCCGGTGGCCTGCGCCGCCGCGCCGTCGGCGAAGAAACGGACATTTTCACGCCTGGGATGGCGCGCGGCGCAGCTCGGGCGGCAATAGATGCCGGTGGTGAGTACGCCGGTGACGAAGCGTCCGTCCTGCGCCTTGTCGCGGCGCTTCACCGCGTCCCAGCGTTCGTCGTCGGTCATGGTGAACGCGTCCATGGCTCAATTCCTCGTCACGCGCGCGGCGAAGCAGCCATGCGCGGCATTATGCGCGTCGATATAGGATATGGCCGGGTCGGCGAACAGGTCGCGGATCGCGCCGTCGGCCTCGCCCGGCCCCGCGAGCCGCGCGCCCTGCAGCATGCCCGCGGCGTCGAAAGCGCGCAGCGCGAGCGGGCGGCCCTCGAACACCGGCGGAGTCCTGTCGGTGTAGGTCGCGGTTTCGACACCCTGCCGCACATAGATGGCATAGGCACTGCGATAGGGCGTATCGACGTCGTGGCTGACATGGTGGAACAGGATCAGCTCCTCGCCCGCGCGCGCATCGTCGAGGCTGACGCGGCAGGGGAAGCCGCGGTCGGCACCGGCGATGACGCGGCGGGCGCCGCGCGCCGCGAGGTCTGCGTCGCCCAGCGCGAACAGCGGGGCGAAGGGCGCGGGGTCGAGTCCGGTGATCTTGTACGTCATTTGGTCGTCCTTTCTCTTGGCCAGGCGCCTCCTGCCACGCCGCGATGCGGCGCGCGTCCCGATGCTTGCGTTCAAAGCGCGGAGCGGCCGGTCCGGGGTTGGATTGCAGACCGTCCTCTCTTTCCGTTCGTGTCGAGCGAAGTCGAGACACCCATCGGTAATGCGTACCTTCGGGGTGTCTCGACTTCGCTCGACACGAACGGAATTTATCGCTGATCCCAACGCTCTCCGGCACTGCTATCACCCGTTCCCCGACCTTCGCCGGGGGATCGGGTCGGATATGTCGGCCAACGCTGGAAACCCATCGTCGCGCCCCACAAGCCGTATCACTGTATTATTACATTGACACACTTGTGCCGATGCCGCAAACTGACCACCAAACCGGGAGTCGGCACCATGGCGACCATCGACGCAAGTCTTTCTTCGACATCGCCGTCGCGCCGGACCGACTGGCTCGCCCGCGCCGGGACCTTTTGTTACCTGACGATCGCGGCGGGGCAGTTGCTGTTCACCGCCTTCATCCTGCTCTTTTATTACACCGCGACACTGACCGGCAATTTCGCGGGGTGGAACGACAAGCCGCTGATCAAGGGCTTCGTGCCGGGCGATATCGCCGGCAACCTGTTCTTCGCGGTCCATGTGCTGATGGCGGCGGCGATCACGCTCGGCGGGCTGGTCCAGCTGATCCCCGCGATCCGCAGCCGCTGGCCCGCCGTGCATCGTTGGAACGGGCGGCTCTATCTGCTGAGCGCGCTGATCCTGTCGCTCGGCGGGCTGTGGATGACCTGGGGGCGCGGCACCTGGCTCAACCTGACGGGCGGGATCGGCATCACGCTCGACGCGCTGCTGATCCTCGGTTTCGCGGCGATGGCATGGGGCGCCGCGCGCCAACGGCGCTTCGCCGAGCACCGCCGCTGGGCGATCCGGCTGTTCGCCGTCGCGAGCGCGGTGTGGTTCATGCGCGTCGGTTATATGGCGTGGGGCATCGCGACCGGCGGCGCGGGCATCGGCAAGGCGATGGACGGGCCGTTCGACCTGTTCCTCGCCTTTGCCAATTCGCTGCTGCCGCTCGCCGTCGCCGAGCTCTATCTGCGCGCTGGATCGCACGGCACGCCGCTCGCCAGAAAGGGCGTCGCGGCGCTGCTATGCAGCCGGCGGTCTCGTCATCCTCAGCCGGCAGCGCGGGCGCATGGATGATCATGTGGAGCCCCTATCTCTAGCTTGCCTTCGCATCGCCAGCGGCTAGGTTCCGCGCCATGACCCGCCTCCTCGCGCTGCTGCTCGCCCTTCTCTCCGTCAGCCTGTCCGCGCGCGCCGCCGACGATATCAGCGCCGCGTCGCGCAGCGTCGTGCGCGTCGTCACCGTCGCGATGGTCGATGGCGAAGTGGTCGGTTTCGGCCATGGCAGCGGCATCGCCATCTCGCCCACCCGCATCGTCACCAACGCGCATGTCGTGGAATCGGCGGCGCGCTATCCCGACAATGTCGCGCTCGGCGTCGTCCCGTCGGAGGGACAGAAAAGCTATGCCGCCAAGCTGATCGCGATCGACACCAAGCGCGACCTGGCATTGATCGAGATGACCGAGGGGCGCGTTCCCGCCGCCGCCATCTATTCGGGGCCCTTCGAATCGGGCGCCGATGTGGTGGCATTGGGCTATCCGGGCAATGTCGACGCTGCGACGGCGCGCGGCGCGGGCGATTATATCACCCCGCGCACCCCGGTGCGCAGCGAAGGCAATCTGTCGAACACGCAGGGCGTCGACGGGGTCGCGATGCTCGTCCACACCGCCAAGATCGCGCGCGGCAATTCGGGCGGACCGCTGGTCGATGGCTGCGGCCGCATCGTCGGGATCAACAATGCGATGACGCGCGCCGACGATGGCGATTCGCCCTTTTCCTTTGCGATCACCAACCGCGAGCTGACGCGCTTCCTGACCGAAGCCGGACAGAATTACAGCAGCATCGGCACCCCCTGCCTGTCGCTGGCCGAGGCCGATGCGCGCGACCGCGCGGCGCTCGACGCCGATGCGCGCGCCAAGGCGGAGGCCAATGCGGCGAAGGACGAGGCGGCGGCGCTCGACCGCGAGCTGCGTGAAACCCGCGCCGACGAGGAAGCGCTGGCGGCGCGCGAGAATCGCATCGCGCTCGCCGGGGTGCTGTTCGTGATCGGCGCGCTTGCCGGCGGCGCGGGACTGATGTTCCATGGCCAGAGGAAGGAGCGCAACGCCAAGATCGCGGGCGGCGCGGGCGGGGCGCTGATTCTGGGCGCCGCGATCCTGTTCGTCACCCGCCCCAGCGCACACGCCGACCTGCCCGCCGACGCCAAGGCAAGCGTTGCCAATGCCGACCTGCCCCCGGCGCTCGCCGAGGGCGACCTGCTCTGCACCATCCGCCCCGACCGCAGCCGCATCACCGTGTCGGAAACCCCCGACGTGCCGGTGACGATCGGCAAACAGGGCTGCATCAACGGCCGCACACAATATGCGCAAGGCAGCGACGGCCGCTGGCAGCGCATCCTGGTGCCCAATGAGGAAGCGACGGTGACGATCGCGTCGATCGACGGCGCCGGGACCGACTATCGCGTCGACCGCTACTTGCTCGACGCCGAGACGATGGCGAAGGCGCGCCAGGTACGCGCCGGGGTCGAGATCAAGGGCTGCAGCGTCGCCCCCGACCAGCTCGCGGCCCTGGCGACGCAGCAGGATGCGATCCGCTCGGTGCTGCCGCCGTCGCCGAACGAGCGGCTGGTCTATTCCTGCCAGAAGGTCGCGAAGGGCGCGGCGATCATTCCGGCGGCGGCGCCCTGAACCGGCGGCCCGGCGGCATCGCTTCGGCTCAGGGCAGCGTCGCCACCCATTCGGCAAGCAGCCGCTGCGTGGCGTCGCCGTAAACCAGTTCATGCCCAGCACCCGGCACGATCATCAGCGCCGCGTCCGGGCGCGCCGCATGAAGCCGGCGCGCATTGGCGACCGGCACGACCCGGTCGCGGTCGCCGTGCAGCAGAAACACCGCACCGCTGACCGCGCCGAGCTTGTCCGCATTGGCGAACCGGTCGCGCACCAGCCGGCGCACCGGCAGCCAGCGGACATGGCTCGCCGCGACATCGGGCAGGCTGGAAAAGCCCGAGACGAGGATCAGCGCGGCGACCGGATGGCGCGCCGCCATTTCGGTCGCGGGGCCCGATCCGATCGAATTGCCGAACAGGATGATCTGCGACGGCGCGATCCCTTCCCGTGCGAGCCAGCCCAGCGCCGCTTCGCCGTCGCGATAGAGGCCGTCCTCGTCGGGCGACCCCGGATTGCCGCCATAGCCGCGATATTCGACGAGCAACACGCCATAGTCTTCGGCGGCAAGCCCGCGCGTCGCATGAGCCGCGCCCTCCAGACTGTCGCCATTGCCGTGGAAGAAGACGACCGTCCGCCGCCCCGGCTGTGCCGCGCGGTACAGGGCGGACAGCCGCAGGCCGTCGGACGTTTCGGTCCGGATCGCCCGGTAACCGGGCAACGCCTCCCGCGGATAATCACGCGGCACGGGATAGAAGAGGCTTTGCTGGTTGAAATAGAGCAGCGCGGCGGCAGCCGCGATGAACGCCGCGATGACAAGCGCGCCGAACAGGGCGACGCGCAGGATCGTCACCCCCCGCACGCCTTGAACAGCATCAGCGTGCGTTCGCGCGCGAGGTCGCTCGACGGTTCGTGATAATCCTTGCGGCGGTCGCTGTTGAAGCCGTGGTTGGCGTCGTAGACGAAGACCTGAGCGGTCGGATGCTCCTTCGCGATCAGCGCCTCGACACCCTCCATCGGGATGCCAGCATCGTAGCGGCCGAAATGGGCGATGGTCGCGCATAGCGGCGCTTCGTCGGCGAACTGGGTGGGGACGAGGCTGCCGTAATAGGCTGACGCTGCGGCGAGGTCGGGGCTGATCTGCGCCATCCGCCAGGCGACCGAACCGCCATAGCAATAGCCGGTGATGAAGACGGGGCCTTTCCCCTTGAGCGCGTCGATGCAGGTCTGCGTGTCTTTCAGGCTCTGCTCGAAGGGATGGAGCTTGCGAGCGAGGTCGACCGCGCGCTCGAACTCGGGGCCGGTATAGTCGCATTCGAACCCAGGATGCTCGCGGTCGAACAGCGCGGGGGCGAGCACTTCATAACCATCGGCGGCATATTCGTCGCAGAGGTCGCGGATATGGTCGGTGACCCCGAAGATTTCCTGGATCAGCACCAGCCCGCCGCGGCGTTCGCCGTCGGGCTGCACATGATAGACGGCGATTTCGGCGCCATCGTCCATCATCATCCGGATCATCTCGCCCATGAACCTTCCTCTCATCCGTTCGTGCAGAGCGTGTCGAAGCACCGCTCTTCTTTGCGATCATTGGAGAAAGAACGGCCCTCCGACAAGCTCGGAGCCTGCCCCCGCGAAGGCGGGGGGCAAACGGGAGCGGGAGCAGGGCAGGATTCACCCCACCCCCGCCTTGCATTGCGTCACAATCGTTGCTACGCGCGCCGCGACTTTGCAGCGGGGGTGTCTCTGGACGCCATGCAATCCGCGCAGCCATCCCCCCATGGGATCGTAGAGAAGGACTTTCGCGCGTGGAGAATTCCGGCGGCATTCAGGGCAACATCACGGCGGGCCTCGCGGGCCGCTATGCGGTCGCTTTGTTCGATCTGGCCCGCGAATCGAACGCGATCGACAGCGTCCAGAAAAGCCTGTCGGACCTGCGTGCGGGCCTGGCCGAATCGGCCGACCTGTCGGCGCTGATCGCAAGCCCCGTTGTCGGGCGCGGCGATGCCGCCAAGGCGGTCGCCGCCGTCGCCGAGGCGATGAAACTCGATTCGCTGACGGCCAAATTCCTCGGCGTGCTCGCAGAGAACCGCCGCCTCGCCGACCTGCCCAAGATGATCGACGCCTATGACGCGATCGTCGCCGACCATCGCGGCGAAGTGACCGCCAAGGTCACCAGCGCGCACCCGCTCACCGCCGATCAGTTAAAGACGCTGACAGCGAACCTCAAATCCCGTGTCGGGCGCGACGTGACCGTCGCGACGACCGTCGATCCCGCCATCCTCGGCGGCCTCGTCGTCCAGCTGGGCAGCCAGCTGATCGACGGCAGCATCCGTACCCGTCTCAATAGCTTCGCGACTGCGATGAAAGGCTGAATAATGGAAATCCGCGCCGCTGAAATCAGCAAGGTCATCAAGGACCAGATCGCCAATTTCGGGACCGACGCCACGGTCAGCGAAATCGGCTCGGTGCTCTCGGTCGGCGACGGCATCGCCCGCGTCCACGGCCTCGACAATGTCCAGGCCGGTGAAATGGTCGAATTCGCCAACGGCGTGCAGGGCATGGCGCTCAACCTCGAAGCCGACAACGTCGGTATCGTGATCTTCGGCTCGGACGCCGAGATCAAGGAAGGCGACACCGTCAAGCGCACCGGCACGATCGTCGACGTTCCCGTCGGCAAGGGCCTGCTCGGCCGCGTCGTCGATGGCCTCGGCAATCCGATCGACGGCAAGGGCCCGATCAAGGCCGACAAGCGCATGCGCGTCGAGGTGAAGGCGCCGGGCATCATCCCGCGTACGTCGGTGCACGAACCCGTCCAGACCGGCCTCAAGGCGCTCGACGCGCTGGTCCCCGTCGGCCGCGGCCAGCGCGAACTGATCATCGGCGACCGCCAGACCGGCAAGACCGCCGTCGCGATCGACACCTTCATCAACCAGAAGCAGGCGAACGCCGGCACCGACGAATCGAAGAAGCTCTATTGCATCTACGTCGCCGTCGGCCAGAAGCGTTCGACCGTCGCGCAGATCGTCCGCCAGCTCGAAGAAAATGGCGCGATGGAATATTCGATCGTCGTCGCCGCGACCGCGTCGGAGCCCGCTCCGCTGCAGTTCCTCGCGCCCTACACCGGCTGCACCATGGGCGAGTTCTTCCGCGACAACGGCATGCACGCCGTGATCGTCTATGACGATCTTTCGAAGCAGGCCGTCGCCTATCGCCAGATGTCGCTGCTGCTCCGCCGCCCGCCGGGCCGCGAAGCCTATCCCGGCGACGTCTTCTATCTGCACTCGCGTTTGCTCGAGCGCGCCGCGAAGATGAACGAGGACAATGGCGCGGGCTCGCTCACCGCGCTGCCGATCATCGAAACGCAGGCGGGCGACGTGTCGGCCTATATCCCGACCAACGTGATTTCGATCACCGATGGCCAGATCTTCCTCGAAACCAACCTGTTCAACGCCGGTATCCGCCCTGCGATCAACGTCGGCCTGTCGGTGTCGCGCGTCGGCTCGGCCGCGCAGACCAAGGCGATGAAGAAGGTGTCGGGCTCGATCAAGCTCGAGCTCGCGCAGTATCGCGAGATGGAAGCCTTCGCGCAGTTCGGTTCGGACCTCGACGCGTCGACGCAGAAGCTGCTGAACCGCGGCGCGCGCCTGACGCAGCTCTTGAAGCAGCCGCAGTTCCAGCCGATGCCGTTCGAGGAACAGACCGCATCGATCTTCGCCGGCACCAACGGCTATCTCGACGATGTCGCGACGACCGATGTGTCGCGCTATGAAGCGGCGATGCTCGCCTATCTGCGCAGCGACCATGGCGACGTGCTGAAGACGATCCGCGACACCAAGGACCTGGGCGACGATGCCAAGAAGGCTCTGGTCGCGGCGCTCGACGCTTTCGGCAAGATTTTCGCGTAAACACTTATCTTGTCATCCCCGCGAAAGCGGGGACCCAGTGCGACACAGCGCAAGCTATCCCTAGGTTCCCGCTTTCGCGGGAATGACAAAAAAGAGGAACCGACAGAGTGGCATCACTCAAGGAACTCAAAGGGCGGATCGTCTCGGTCAAATCGACCCAGAAGATCACCAAGGCCAAGAAGATGGTCGCCGCCGCCAAGCTGCGCAAGGCGCAGGCGGCCGCCGAGGCCGCGCGCCCTTACGCCGAGCGGCTCGAAGGCGTCGTCGCCAGCCTCGCGTCGAAGGTCGGCGCGTCGGATTCGGCGCCGAAGCTGCTGTCGGGCACCGGCAAGAGCGACACGCACCTGCTGGTCGTGCTCAACAGCGACCGCGGCCTCGCCGGCGCGTTCAACTCGAACATCGTCAAGGCGGCGCGCGACAAGGCGCTCGAACTGCAGGCCGAGGGCAAGAAGGTTCTCTTCTACCTCGTCGGCCGCAAGGGCCGTCCGGTGATCAGCCGTCTCTTTCCGGGCCAGATCATCGAGCAGTACGAGACCACCGGCATCCGCGACATCGGCTTCGAGCAGGCGAGCGACATCTCGGCGAAGGTGATGGAGCTTTACGAGGCCGGCGCCTTCGACGTCGCGCATCTCTTCTATTCGAAGTTCCGCTCGGCTTTGCTGCAGATCGCGACCGGCCAGCAGATGATCCCGGTCCCGCCGCCCGCCGACGTCCCCGCATCGAGCGGCGCCGCGGTCGAATATGAGCCCGACGAGGAGGCGATCCTCGCCGACCTGCTGCCGCGCAACGTCACCATCCAGATCTTCAAGGGTCTGCTGGAAAACGCCGCGTCCGAACAGGGCGCGTCGATGACCGCGATGGACAATGCGACGCGCAACGCGGGCGACCTGATCAACAAGCTGACCATCGTGTATAACCGCACGCGCCAGGCGGCGATCACCACCGAACTCATCGAAATCATCGCTGGCGCGGAAGCGCTGTAAGCTATCCCAGCAAGGAAGAAACCAATGGCAACCGCTCCCGCCCCCGAGAAGAAGGCCCCGGCCAAAAAGGCCGCTGCGCCCAAGAAGGCTGCTGCTCCGAAGGCCGCCGCGACGGCCAGCACCGCGACGGGCCGCGTCGCGCAGGTCATCGGCGCCGTCGTCGACGTCCAGTTCACCGGCGAACTGCCGGCGATCCTGAACGCGCTCGAAACCGACAATAACGGCAACCGCCTCGTCCTCGAAGTCGCGCAGCACCTCGGCGAGAACACGGTCCGCACGATCGCGATGGACGCGACCGACGGCCTGACCCGCGGCCAACCGGTGACCGACACCGGCGCGCAGATCTCGGTCCCCGTCGGCCCGCAGACGCTCGGCCGCATCCTCAACGTCATCGGCGAGCCGATCGACGAACGCGGTCCGGTCAACACCGACTTGCGCGCGCCGATCCATGCCAAGGCCCCCGAATTCGTGGACCAGTCGACCGAAGCCGCGATCCTCGTCACCGGCATCAAGGTCATCGACTTGATCGCGCCTTACGCCAAGGGCGGCAAGATCGGCCTGTTCGGCGGCGCCGGCGTCGGCAAGACCGTTCTCATCCAGGAACTGATCAACAACATCGCCAAGGGCCACGGCGGCGTGTCGGTGTTCGCGGGCGTCGGCGAACGCACCCGCGAAGGCAATGATCTCTACCACGAGTTCCTCGACGCCGGCGTTATCGCCAAGGACGCCGACGGCAACCCGACCCCGGAGGGCTCGAAGGTGGCGCTGGTGTTCGGCCAGATGAACGAACCCCGGGCGCCCGCGCCCGCGTCGCGCTCTCGGGCCTGACCATGGCCGAATATTTCCGCGACCAGGAAGGCCAGGACGTGCTCTTCTTCGTCGACAACATCTTCCGCTTCACCCAGGCGGGTTCGGAAGTGTCGGCGCTGCTCGGCCGTATTCCCTCGGCGGTGGGTTATCAGCCGACCCTGTCGACCGACATGGGCGCGCTGCAGGAACGCATCACTTCGACCACCAAGGGCTCGATCACCTCGGTGCAGGCCATCTACGTTCCCGCGGACGACTTGACCGACCCGGCGCCGGCGACCTCCTTCGCGCACCTCGATGCGACGACGACGCTGAGCCGCGCGATTTCGGAACTCGGCATCTACCCCGCGGTCGATCCGCTCGATTCGACCAGCCGCGTGCTGACCGCCGCGACCGTCGGCCAGGAGCATTACGAGACCGCCCGCCGCGTTCAGGAAACGCTGCAGAAGTACAAGTCGCTGCAGGACATCATCGCGATCCTCGGCATGGACGAGCTGTCGGAAGAGGACAAGCTGGTCGTCGCCCGCGCGCGCAAGATCCAGCGCTTCCTGTCGCAGCCGTTCCACGTCGCCGAAGTCTTCACCGGCATCCCCGGCAAGTTCGTTGCGATCGAGGACACGGTGAAGTCGTTCAAGGCGGTCGTCGACGGCGAATATGACCACCTCCCCGAAGCGGCCTTCTACATGGTCGGCGGCATCGACGAAGCGGTCGCCAAGGCCGCGAAGCTGGCCGAAGACGCGTAATTGCGTACCCCCTCCCCTTCAGGGGAGGGGCAGAGAGACTTGGTCCGGCATAGCCGGGCCTTTAGTCGAGCGGGGTAGGGCCGGCGGCCTTGCGCAAGCTCGACAGCCCCCACCCCAACCCCTCCCCTGAAGGGGAGAGGCTTTAGGACGAAGCCCATGGCTCTGAAGTTCGAACTCGTCACCCCCGCCCGCCTCGAAAGGTCGAGCGACGTCTATATGGTCACCGTACCGGGCAGCGAAGGCGACTTCTCGGTGCTCGAAGGTCATGCGCCCTTCATGGCGACGCTGCGCAACGGCCCGCTGACCATCTACGCTTCGCAGGGCGCCGCGCCCGAGACGGTCGAGGTCGAAGGCGGCTTTGCCGAGGTCAACGAGCAGGGTCTGACCGTGCTCGCCGAGCATGTGACCGCCGGCTGAATCGCCTACAAATGACGAATGGCAAAAGGGGGGCCGCGGCCTCCCTTTTCCTGTCTGGCGTCGTGACGGGAAATATTCGCGCAGAGGTGCAGAGGGCGTCGAGAATCTGGTTCACGCGGAGAGGAGGAGGCGCGGAGAGAAATGAGCAGGCGCGGCGTCGCCGCTTCTTTTATCTCGGCGTTCTCTGCGCCTCTGCGCGATTCATTCTTCTCCGCGTCTCCGCGCCTCCGCGTGAACCTAGCTTAAAACGCGCGCGGCCCGGCGCTGCGCCGCATTAGGAGAATGTCAAAGTTTCCGATCTATTCACCCTGTCGATTGGGGGTTCATCCGCTTCGGCTGCGACACACCCATGGATATGATTCGGAAGCAGGATATAGCAATGAGCGCATTCGGACGCCGACCCGGTACCGCAGGACGCCCCGCCTTTGGCGTGGCGAAGCCGATGCAGGGCGGGCCCGGCACGATGGCCGGGGGTGGTCAGTTCCCCGCGCTCGACACCGCTCCGCTCCCCGAATCATCGTTGCCGCTCAGCCCCGAAATGGAAGCAATGGAGCGGCTGAACCAGCGTTCGACCGCCGAGGCGATGGAGCCCGAAAAGGCGCAAGGGTTCGAAGCCAGCGTCCACAAGATCAAGGAACAGGTGCTGCCGCGCCTGCTCGAACGCGTCGACCCCGAAGCCGCGGCGACGCTGTCGAAGGACGAACTGACCGAGGAATTCCGTCCGATCATCCTCGAAGTGCTCGCCGAACTGCGCATCACGCTCAACCGCCGCGAACAGTTCGCGCTCGAAAAGGTGCTGGTCGACGAACTGCTCGGTTTCGGGCCGCTGGAAGAGCTTCTCGCCGATCCCGACATCAGCGACATCATGGTCAACGGCCCTTACCAGACCTATATCGAAAAGAAGGGGCAGCTGGTCATCGCCCCGATCCAGTTCCGCGACGAACAGCATCTGTTCCAGATCGCGCAGCGCATCTGCAACATGGTCGGCCGCCGCGTCGACCAGACCACACCGCTCGCCGACGCCCGCTTGAAGGACGGCAGCCGCGTCAACGTGATCGTGCCGCCGCTGAGCCTCCGTGGGACCGCCATCTCGATTCGTAAATTCTCAGCCAAGCCGATCACGCTCGACATGCTGTGCCAGTGGGGCGCGATGAGCCAAAAGATGTGCACCGCGCTGAAGATCGCGGGCGCCAGCCGCTTCAATATCGTCATCTCAGGCGGCACAGGCTCGGGCAAGACCACCATGCTCAACGCGCTGTCGAAGATGATCGACCCCGGCGAACGCGTGCTGACCATCGAGGACGCCGCCGAACTGCGTCTGCAGCAGCCGCACTGGCTGCCGCTCGAAACGCGCCCTGCGAACCTGGAAGGCAATGGCGCGATCCACATGGGCGACCTTGTGAAGAACGCGCTGCGTATGCGTCCCGACCGGATCATCATGGGTGAGGTCCGCGGCGCCGAATGTTTCGACCTCCTCGCCGCGATGAACACGGGTCACGACGGGTCGATGTGCACGCTCCACTCGAACAGCCCGCGCGAGTGCCTCGGCCGTATGGAGAATATGGTGCTGATGGGCGACATCAAGATTCCGAAGGAAGCGATCTCGAAGCAGATCGCCGATTCGGTCGACCTGATCGTCCAGATCAAGCGCCTGCGCGACGGTTCGCGGCGCGTCACCAATGTCACCGAGGTGATCGGCATGGAAGGCGACGTCATCGTCACCCAGGAATTGTTCAAGTTCGAATATCTGGACGAGGACAAGGACGGCAAGATCATCGGCGAATATCGCGCGATGGGCCTGCGCCCCTATACGCTGGAAAAGGCCCGCCAGTTCGGTTTCGACCAGCCCTTCCTCGAGGCCTGCCTCTAAACGAAGCCGCCGAGTGCTTTCCCGGCGAGGCCGGGAAACACCTTGCCCACCTTGCCGAGCAGATAATCGCCATAGGTGCCGCCCGCCTGATGCACGTCGACGCCGTCCCAGCGCGGCAATAGCCGCGTTGTCGCCGGGACAGGCAGCGGATCGACCGATGCCGCGAAATCGGGATCGTAGAAGAGCGGCCACGACAATCGCTCGCGCCCCGAAGCGTTGATCACCCGGTGCGGCGCCGAGCGGAAACGCCCGCGTGTCAGCCGTTCGAACATGTCGCCGATATTGACGACGAGCGCATGGCCGCGCGGCGGCACCGCGATCCAGCTCCCGTCGGCGGCGCGGACCTCCAGCCCGCCATGCGCATCCTGCCCGAGCAGGGTGAGCAGCCCGTAATCGCTATGCTCGCCGACGCCGAGATCGTCAGGCGCGCCATCCGGCGGATAGTGGAAGATGCGGAACAGCAAGGTCGGGCGCCGGGTGATGCCGGCCGCGAAATGGTCGGCCGGCAAGCCGAGCGCGAGCGCCATGCCGCGCATCAGCGCCTCCGCCGCCGCGACCGATGCCGCGAGATAATCCTCCACCGCCCCGCGCAGCGCAGGCAGGTCGCCGGGCCACAGATTGGCGCCGTGCAGCGGCCAGCCCGCCGCGACGCGCGGATCGTCCGGCCCCAACTCCTCGCCGAGATACAGCCCCTCCTTGCGGTCGGGCCGTCCCGAGGTGAGCTCGCCGCCGAGCGGGAACCAACCGCGCCAGGCCGTGCCGCCTTTCGCCATCGCGATCGCCGCCTTGTCGGCCTCGGGCAGCGCGAAAAAGGCATGGCCCGCCGCCTCCAGCCGGGCGAACAACGCATCGGGGATGCCATGACCCTCGGCGTAGAAGAAACCGTACTCGGCGCTCGCCGCACCGATCGCGGCGGCAGTGCGCTCCACCGCGACGGCATCGTCCATCGCCAGCAGCGGGCCGATGTCGATGACGGGCAGCGATGTCACAGGCGCATCCCGAGCCAGATGACCGCCTCGGTCGAAGCGGACACGATCGGAGCGATCACCGCCGACCAGGCGCGGCTTTTCCCCAGTTGATCGACTGACCGATCATGATGTTCCTGTTCCTCGGCAACGATGGCGCGAAGAGTCGCCACGGCAGCCGCATCGCGGCCGTCGAGCATGGCGATCTGCTGGTGCATATGCCGCAGTACGACGCGTTCGATCGCCACCGTCGTTGCGGCAATGGCGCCGGCTCCCGCCAGACCCGTCAGCGTGCCGAGTACGAATCCACCGATGCCGCACAGATGATAGCTGCGGCACCGCCGACGTCCGCGGCGTTCCAGTTCGGCCCCGAACAGCGCGCGATGACCGCGCTCATGCTCAAGGAACTCGTCAAGCTCGGTACGCATGGCGGGCGCCGTCCACCGGGCCAGCCAGTGCTGCGCCCGATAGATGCAGATGGCACCATGCTCGCCCGCATGGTCGACCTTGATCACCCGGTCTCCCAGCGATTCGTCCTGATCCAGACGCGCGGCCAGCATCATCCGCGCAGCAGCCAGAAAGCGAAGGCAAAGAGCGCCACGCCCGCCGACGCGAGCGCGATGCCGCGCCAGGGCATGAAACCGACCTTGTCGACGTCGCGGCGGTGGTCGCGGCGCCACCCGGCATATTCGGCGACGGCGAACAGGATGACCGCGCCGATGCTCACCGACAGCAAGGACACTTGCATCCGACCCATTCCCTTCGCACTATGACCGTCCCCCCAACCGGGCTAGGCCCGACCGGCCCGATCCCCGAGAGAGGCCCCGATATGCGTCATTTCCATGCGGTTGCAAGTGCAGCGCTGATCGCCGTTGCCGCGTGCAGCGCCCCTGCGTCCGACGCGACCGCCGGCGAAGCCGCGGCCAGGCCCGGCGATGCGATCGCCGCCGCGGTCGCGGCGCCCACTCGCACGCTCGGCCAATGTCGCACGCGACCAATATCGCCACCCCGCCGAGACGCTCGCCTTTTTCGGCGTGAAGCCGGGCGATACGGTCGTTGAACTGTGGCCCGGTGGCGGCTGGTACACCGAAATCCTTGCCCCGCTCAGCAAGGCGGGCGGCGGCACTCTCTATGTCGCGGCGCCGTGGGACAAGGGTCTCGATCGCGTCAAGGACAGGCAGGCGGCGGATGCCGCCACCTATGGCGCGCTGAAATTCTCCGAATTCCCGGCCGCCTAGCACCAATCCCAAGGTCCCCGACGGCAGCGCCGATGTCGTGCTGACCTTTCGCAACGTCCACAACTGGCGTTTCGACGGCAAGGACAACACCGCCGACGCCTTCCGGCAGATTTATGCGATGCTCAAGCCCGGCGGCGTGCTGGGCGTCGAGGAACATCGGCTGGACGAGAGTGACGACCCCGCGAAGGAGGAGAAATCGGGCTATATGAAGGAAAGCTCGATCATCGCCTTTGCCGAGGCGGCGGGTTTCAAGCTGGCTCGACAAGAGCGAAATCAATGCCAACCCGAAAGATACGAAGGATTATCCCAAGGGCGTCTGGACATTGCCGCCTTCCCTGCGCGAGGGCGAGGTTGACCGAGCCAAATATCTGGCGATCGGCGAATCGGATCGCATGACGCTGAAATTCGTGAAGCTCAGCGCTCTGAAACACATCGAGACCATCGACCCGGCGCTGCTGCTCAGCGCCTATGCCCAAGGGCTGTTCCCGATGGCCGACGCGGCGGACGACCCGTCGGTCCATTGGGTCGAACCGCGGCTGCGCGCGATTCTGCCGCTCGACGGCTTCCACCTGTCGCGCAGCCTGAAAAAAATCATCGTCGGCGAGCGGTTCCACGTCACCACCGACCGCGCCTTTGCCGATATGGTCGCGCTGTGTGCCGAGCCCGCCGACGACCGGCCCACGACCTGGATCAACCCGGTCATCAAGGCGAGCTATGACCGGCTGTTCCGCCTCGGCCATGCGCACAGCGTCGAATGCTGGCAACGGGGCGAGCTGGTGGGCGGGCTTTATGGTGTGACATTGGGCCGCGCCTTTTTCGGCGAATCGATGGTCAGCCGGGCGCGCGACGCATCGAAGGTCGCGCTGGCGCATCTCGTCGCGCGATTGCGCGCGGGCGGCTGGCGGCTGCTCGACTGCCAGTTCATCACCCCGCATCTCGCATCCCTGGGGGCGATCGAAATCCCGCAGCGCGATTATCTGGCGCGGCTTTATTCGGTGTTGTCGGGTGGCGGCGCCGACGGTGCGGCCTTGGGGGCAGGCGCCGGCGTTTCGGGCGTGCCTTCGCCGCCGTTCGTCGCGGGCGACTGGGGCGCGCTCGATGCCTTGAGTGCCGCAGCCTTGGGCGCGGAGCGCGCGACGGGTTCGCCGCCCGGATATGTCATCGCACAGCTTTTGACGAACACGTCATAGATCGGGTGCTGGATGATATTGCGCTCGGGCCGCTCGCGAAAGATCCAGCCCGAAAAGACGCGATACCATTTGTCGTCGCGCTGATCCTGCACGGTCAGCTGGACGAAGGCGCCGGTTTCGGGCGGGTCCTCCCACGGCGCGGTCTGTTCGCAGGCGCGCAGGCGCACGATCGCGCGGCCGACGCGCGCGGTGTCGCCGGGCTTCATCTCGAGCTCGCGGACCAGCCCGTTGCGCTTGTTGAGCAGGCCGACGACGGCAATGCGTTCGGCCATCGGGGTCGCGCCCTCGATCCCGCCGACTTCGGCCGGCACGCGTTCGGACTTGGCGACCGTCTGCACCGTGGCGCTGCCATTGCCTTTTTTCGCCCCGCGGTCGCAGGCGGTCAGCGCCGTCGCGGCCAGAAGCGCCATCAGCGCGGTCGGAATCGGGCGGGGCGCCATGAAGCTTACTCGGCGCCGGGGCGCCACGCCTCGTAATCGCCGGTTGCGGCGGCGCGTCGGCCGCCGCGTTCGAGCGCCCCCTCCGGGCGATAGGCGTCACCGGTACCGGTCAGGTTCGCCGTCGCTTCCCGCTCCCACGCGCGCGGCGCGGGCAGGGCGTCCTGGGGCAATTCGTCGAGCGTGCCGTGCAGCCAGCCGTGCCATTCGGGCGGTACCCGGCTGGCGTCGTTCGATCCGTTGTAGAGCACCCAGCGGCGGTTGCCCTTGCGCGCGCGGAAATAGCGGTTACCGAGAGCGTCCTCGCCGACCTTTTCGCCGTTTGCCCAACTGTTCAGCAGCGTGCCGAGGGTCGCGCCGTCCCACCAAGTGAAAATCTTGCCTAAAATGCCCATGGCCGCGCGTTTACAGGCATCGGGGCGCGTTTCGCAAGCGCCAATGGCGGCGCGGGCGCCCGATCATTTGTCATTCCAGGTCACGGTCGCATTTTCGTCGATGCCGAGCTTCGCCGCCGTGCCGCCCGCGAGTTCGAGTACCGCGCTCACCTCGCCGCCGCTGACCACCGGCTCGAGGTTTTCGGGGATGGTATTCTCGGCGATGCGGTCGATGCTGCCGTCGGTGCGGATGAAGACCATGTCGAGCGGGATCAGCGTGTTCTTCATCCAGAAGCTGGCGTATCGGGGCTTGGCGAAGGGAAAGAGCATGCCGCCCTTTTCGGGCAGGCTGGTGCGGAACATCAGTCCCTTTTCCTGCTCCTCGGGCGTGCGCGCGACCTCGACGGTAAAGACATGGGTCTTGTCGGGCGCCTTGATCGTGACCGGAATCGTCGCCGGGCGCGCGGCATCCGAATCGCCGCAACTCGCGACCGGCAATGCCATCGCAAGAGCGACAGCGGTCATCCACGCACGCATCGGCCACATCCTTTCGCCGCCCCGGAAAGCCCGCTCCTAATCGAGCCCCGCCTCCTCGTCCAGCGCGGCCAGATCGCCCGGCGCGGCCGCAAGGATTCGCCGCGCGAGGGCAAGCGAATGGCCGGCGCGGGCAAAGGCCGCAACCTGCCGCTCGCGCTGTGCGGGATCGGTCGCCGCGGCGGCTGCATAGGGGCCGAATCGGCGGCGGCGCGCGAAGCCGAGCGCGGCGGACAGCGCCGCACCCTCGGCGGCCTCGACAGCCTCGCCCGAATCGGCGGCGTCGATACCATCGACCCAGAGTTGCGCCTTGACCCGCCGCACGCCCAGCCCGCGCCGCGTCATCGCGGCGCCCCGCATTGCCGCATAGTGCCGGTCGTCGACGAAGCCGAGCCGTTCCATTTTCGCGACGACCGCTTCGCACGCCGTCGCTGGATCGGCCGGATCCGTCCAATCGGATTCGCCGAGCTTGCGTGCCAGATAGCGCGCCAATTTGGCCCGGCTGGTCGCGAAGCGCGCGACATAGGCCAGCGCCAGCTCGTCGAGCCGCGCCGCATCGAGGGGCTTTCTGGCCCGGCCGGATCGCGCCGCGCTTTTGACCATGCCATGTTTATGCCACAGTCGGGCCCGATTGAGAACGACCAGCGCCGCCATATCGGGCATCAATGCCTGAAAACAGGCGATTTGTTCCAACGATAAAGGGATCGCGCAGCACGTATGGCCCAGAAAGATGACATGCTTGTTGCCGCGCGGCCCGCATCGCGGGATGCCGGAGCCCCTATGACCGATACCAACAAAGATGCGGCGGACGCGCTCGTGCCGACGCCGACCGAATGTTTCCAGCCGCGCCGTTTTTCGGACTTCGCCACCGTCGGCGAAGCGCTCGACTATGCCGCCAGCGGCAGCCGCGGGCTCAATTTCCACGATCCGCGCGGGAAGCTGGTGCGTCCCTATCCCTATAGCGAGCTGAAGGCCGATGCGATCGCGACCGCCTATCGGCTGATCGCCGCGGGGGTGAAGCCCGGCGACCGCATCGCGCTGATCGCCGAGACCGGCCCCGAATTCGCCGCGCTGTTCTTCGGCACGATCTATGCCGGCTGCCTGGCCGGTGCCGCTGCCGTTGCCGACCAGCTTCGGCGGGCGCGACTCCTATGTCGGCCAGCTTGTCGTCCAGCTGACCAGCTGCGATCCGACGATGCTCTTTTGCCCGCCCGAAATCGCCGCCATGGCGACCGAGGCCGCCGAAAAGCAGAATGTCGTGCCGATGGACTGGAGCGCATTCGAGACGCGCCCCGCGCCGGTGGTCGAGCTGCCCGAGCAGAAGACCGACGAGACCTGCTATCTCCAGTACAGCAGCGGCTCGACGCGCTTCCCGCACGGCGTCGCCGTGACGCATGGCGCCCTGCTCAACAATCTCGCCGCGCACAGCCACGGCATGCATGTGCAGGACAGCGACCGCTGCGTCAGCTGGCTGCCCTGGTATCACGACATGGGCCTCGTCGGCTGCCTGCTGTCCCCGGTCGCCAACCAGGTGTCGGTCGACTATCTGAAGACCGAGGATTTCGCGCGCCGCCCGCTCGCCTGGCTCGACCTGATCAGCCGCAACCAAGGCACGACGCTCAGCTATTCGCCGACCTTCGGCTATGATATCTGCGCGCGCCGCGTGTCGAGCCAGACGCATGTCGCCGACCGCTTCGACCTGTCGCGCTGGCGCGTCGCGGGCAATGGCGCCGACATGATCCGCCCCGACGTGATGCAGCATTTCGTCGATGCCTTTGCCGATGCGGGTTTCAAGGCGAGCGCCTTCCTGCCGAGCTACGGCCTCGCCGAAGCGACGCTCGCGGTGAGCATCATGCCGCCGGGCGAGGGTATCGTCGTCGAACTGGTCGAGGAAACCGAATTGTCGGGCGCCGCGAACGACGCGGGCCGCCCGACGCGCTACCGTGCGATCGTCAACTGCGGCCGCGCCGCGCGCGACATGACCATCGAAGTGCGCGACGAAGCGGGCAACGTCCTGCCCGACCAGACCGTCGGCAAGGTGTGGTGCACCGGCCCGTCGCTGATGACCGGCTATTACCGCGACCCCGAAGCGACCGCCGCCTGCATGAAGGACGGCTGGCTCGACACGGGCGATATGGGTTATTTGTCAGGCGGTTACATCTATATCGTCGGCCGCGCCAAGGACATGATCATCATCAACGGCAAGAATCACTGGCCGCAGGACATCGAGTGGGCGGTCGAACAATTGCCGGGCTTCAAGTCGGGCGACATCGCCGCCTTCGCGATCACCGCGCCGGGCGGTGAAGAGACGCCGGCGGTGCTCGTCCAGTGCCGCACCAGCGACGAGGATGAACGCGCCGCGCTGCGCGAGACGATCCGCGAGCGCGTCCGCGCGATCACCGGCATGAACTGCCTGATCGAGCTGATCCCGCCGCGCACGCTGCCGCGCACCAGCTCGGGCAAGCTCAGCCGGTCGAAGGCGCGCGCCCAATATCTGGCCGGGGAAATCCAACCCTTTGCCATCGCCGCCTGATTTTCGTCCCGCGCCGGGACGAAAAAAGCCGGACGCGCCAGCCGGATAGTTACTTTCGGGTAACCCCATGTCGCTAGACCGGTCCGGTGACCAGGGTGGCGAACGATCCGATACCGACCGACGGGATTCCGGCGCGCGCGCTGCTGGGACTGACGCCGCGCGACACGGAACTCGGCGACTTGCGGCAGCTTCAGCTCGCGCCGCTGCGCGGACACGGCAAGCTGAGGCTCGTTATGGGTCTCGGCATGACGATCGTCGCCGCGCTGACCATGGTGAGCGCGGTGCCGATGACCATCGTCGCGGCCTGGGCCACCGCTGCGATCCTGTTCAGCCTCTGGTCGTGGATGGTCGTCTCGCGCCTGCCGCTCGGCGAAATTCACCATTCGGGCGCCGCCGAATTCAGTCTCTGCAATCGCCACGCCATCTATTCGGCCGCGGTCTGGTCGGCGCCATTCTGGCTTCAGGGCCTGCACCCGTCGCTCGACCATATCCTGTCGATGTGGACCGTCGCGCTGCTGATGATGCTGACGCTGGCGATCGTCGTGCATACGCTGCCGATGGCGTGCCTGCTGTTCATCCTGCCGGTCAGCCTGTCGGCGGCGGTGGCACTCGTCGTGGCAGGGGCGCCTGCGCAGGCCGGAATCGCGGTCGCCGCGGGCGTGCTGCTGTCGGGCTTTTGCATCCGCTTCGCGCAAAGCCATATTCGCTTCCGCCGCTCCGAAGAGGTGCTGCACGAAAAGACCGAGACCGTCAGCCTGTTGCTGCGCGAATTCGAGGAAACCTCGGCCGACTGGCTGTGGCAGACCGACAACAGCCGCCGCCTGGTCCATGTCTCGCCGCGGCTCGCTTTCGCGCTCGGCGCGCCAGCCGAGCAACTCGAGGGCATTCCGCTGCTCCAGGCGCTGTCGGGCGACGCTTGGGCGACCGGCAATTTCCCCAAGAGCCTGCACGAAATGGCCGAGCGGATGAAGCGGCGCGAGAGCTTTTCCAACCTGATCGTGCCGGTCACGATCGACGGCAAGCCGCATTGGTGGGAATTGTCGGCCTCGCCGCGCCTCGACGAAGCGGGCAAGTTCCTGGGCTTTCGCGGCGTCGGATCGGACGTGACCGAACAGCGCGCCTCGGCCGAGCAGATCGCCAAGATGGCACGCTTCGACAATCTGACCGGGTTGCCGAACCGTCTCAGTCTCAATGAGGATCTCCAGCGCGCGCTCACCCATGCGATCGACGCCAAGACGCGCTGCGCGATGCTGATGCTCGACCTCGATCGCTTCAAGGCGGTCAACGACACGCTGGGACATCCGGTCGGCGACAAATTGCTCGCGCAGGTGTCGGCCCGGCTGAAGGGCATGATGGAGCGCGGGATGACCTGCGGCCAGCTGGGCGGCGACGAATTCGCGATCATCCTCCACAATGTGCAGTCCGCCGAAGAAGCCGAGGCGCTCGGCCGAGCGCGTCATCGCCGCGCTCAGCCGCCCCTATGTCGTCGACAACCACCAATTGTTCGTCGGCGCCAGCATCGGTTACGCCATGGGGCCGCAGGACGGAGCGACGGTCGAGACGCTGACCCGCAACGCCGACCTGGCGCTCTATAAATCCAAGGACAAGGGCGGCAATGTCGTCGCCGCCTATGTCGCGTCGCTCCACGCGCAGGCCGAGGAACGGCGCGTGATGGAGCAGGAGCTGCGCGGCGCGCTCGAGCGCGGCGAGTTCGAACTCTATTACCAGCCCGTCGTCACCGCCGACGACGGCACATTGAACGGTTTCGAGGCGCTGATCCGCTGGAACAATCAGAAGCTCGGCAATGTCTCGCCCGGCCGTTTCATCCCGCTCGCCGAGGATAGCCGCCTGATCTCGCCGATCGGCGAATGGGTGCTGCGCACCGCGTGCCACGAGGCGATGCGCTGGCCGTCGAACCTGAAGGTCGCGGTCAACGTCTCCGCCGAACAGCTCACCGACCCGGCCTTCGCCTCGGTCGTCGTCTCGGCGCTGGCGCAGAGCGGGCTGCCACCGCAGCGGCTGGAGATCGAGGTCACCGAAAGCGTCTTCCTGCGCGACGGCGGCGGCGCGGCGCAATTGCTCGACCAGCTCATCGGGCTCGGCATCCGCCTCAGCCTCGATGATTTCGGCACCGGCTATTCGTCGCTCGGATACCTCCGCAAGACGCAATTCTCGACGATCAAGGTCGACCGCAGTTTCGTCGTCGGCGCCGCCAAGGGCGTCACCGAATCGATCGCCATCATCCGCGCCGTCGTCGCGCTCGCCGACAGCCTCGGCATGTCGACCACCGCCGAAGGCGCCGAAACCGAGGTCGAGGTGGAGACGATCCGCAGCCTCGGCTGCCGCAGCATCCAGGGCTATTATTACGGCTAGGCCGATGCCCGCGGCCGACGTGCTGACCTTGTTCCGGCCCGTCGCCGGGCAGGTGACCGCCGCAGCCTGAGCGGCGAAACGAGCCTGTCCATCGACGAATGGATCGGGTTTTCAAAACCTTCCCCGGTTCACCCCGTCCGCGATGCAATTCGTCGCGCCGCGGGTGTTGCGGCGCACAAGTTATGGCAATCAGGCTCCAACGCTTGAACACAAGCCAAACGGGGGTCGCTTTCCATGTCAGCCAGCCGCTTCGCAGCAGCCTTTGCCGCATGTCTGATGACGCTCGCCGCCGCGCTGACCGCTACCCCCGCCGTGGCGCGCGACTATCTGCAATGCGTTCCCTTTGCCCGCGCCGAATCGGGCGTCGAGATCCGCGGCAATGCCGGGACCTGGTGGGCGCAGGCCGAGGGGCAATATGACCGCGGCGGCGAGCCGCGCGAGGGCGCCGTCATGGCCTTCGCCGGCACGCGCGCCATGCCGATCGGCCATGTCGCAGTGGTCAAGAAGATCGTCAGCGACCGCGAAATCCTGATCGACCATGCCAACTGGTCGCCGATCGGCGGCCGCCGTGGCCAGATCGAGCGCGACGTCCGCGTCGTCGATGTCAGCAATGCCGGCGACTGGAGCATGGTCCGCGTCTGGTACGCCCCGATCGGCGACCTCGGCCTGCGCGCCAATCCGGTACAGGGTTTCATCTATCCCGGCCGCGGCGCGACCCCGCGCAAGGCGCCGAGCTTCGAAGCGCCCGTCTGGGCCAGCAACGACTGGAAGCCGGGCAACGACCTCGAACGGATCGTCGCCTCGCTCGGCCAGTAAGCCTTCAAGGGCTTGTTCCCCAATCCAAGTCATTGCGAGCGTAGCGAAGCAATCCAGAGCAGGCGCGAACCGCCCTGGATTGCTTCGCTACGCTCGCAATGACGAAGGAAATTAGTCTTCGGAGTTTTCCGGCTTCGTCTCGTCAGCGGCGATATCCTCGAACCAGGCTTCGACCTCACCCGACAGCTTGATCGTCATCGGCTGTCCGAAGCGGTCCTTCGACTTGCCGGCGGCGACGCGGATCCAGCCTTCGGAAATCGAATATTCCTCGACATCGGTGCGCTCCTTGCCCTTGAAGCGGATGCCGATGCCGCGCTGCAGCACCTCCATGTCGAAATGGGGCGAGCGCGGATTGGTCGACAGATGGTCGGGCGGGGTGTCGGTCATGCTGAAATCTCCAGATTATTGCCCGCGCGGCTAGGCGAGCGGCCCCGCGAAATCAAGCGCCGTCCGCTCTTGCGCTCGGCCCCTGGCGCGGCAATAAGGCATTCGGGTCGCGTATCGGGAACTAAAGTCATGACGATACGCCGGGCGAGCCTCGCCCTTTCCGCCGCGCTGCTGGCGACCGTTGTCTTGCCCGCCTTTGCGACCGAAGCGCCTCCCTGTCCTCCCGATGCCGCAGCGGTCCGTGCGACGAAGCGGTCGCTGATATCGTGCGCGCCGCGGCCGACCGCTTCGAAAAGCTCGATGGCGAAGAGCAGGTGCAGGCGGCACTCGGCGTAATCGACCTGGTCGCGCAATATCGCACCCGGCTATCGGAACGGACCCTTTCCAACACCGAAACCTCGATCTGGATATATTTCCGTAGCGACCGCGAACCCGGCGACGCCGAATATCAGCGGCTGACGAACAGGATGCGCGAATATGCCACGCGCGCCGCGGCGGCCAAGGATATCGACGGCGAGCTTTATTTCCTCGACTTTATGGGCATCGGGCTGGCCTTCGACCAGCGGTTGGGGCACGCACGCCTGCTCCATCGCCGCGCCGCCGAATATGGCAAGCTGGACAGCAGCGCGGCGCGAAGTGCCCGCGTATCGCTCGAAATATATGGCCGCGACCTGCTCGAACAGGGGCGGTACGCCGAGGTCGCCCGCGCGCTCGACGATACCTTTGCCGAGCTCGAGGCCGCCGGAATCCGGAACGACAATTGGGAGTTGCAGCTGCGCTATGCCGAGGCGCTGACGCTCGTGCGCCGCGACGAGGAGTCCGACCGCGTCTTCGACGAACTGCTCGCCATGATGGAGGCTCCCCGTTATTCGGATGGCCAGCGCCAGTTCGCGAACAACCAGATCAGCTATTATCGCAATGTCGCCGGCCGGTTCGCGGCGGCGGAGGGGCCGGGCCGCATCGCGATGACCGAAAGCGAACGGCTCGACGGCCGCGACGACATCGGCACGCAGAAGTCGCGCTATAATTTCGCGCTCGCGCTGCTCGGCCAGGGCAAGGCCGAGGAGGCGCTGCCCTATTTCGAGGAGGCGCTGCCGCTGCAGCTCGCGGTCGAGCGCGGCAGCAACCGGTATGATGCCAAGACCGACACGATCATCCTGCTCACCACGCTCGCCCGCGCGCGCGCGCAGGTGAAGGGGCGCGAGGAGGACGGGCTGGTCGCCGCGATCGACGCCGCCGACCGGCTGCGCGCCAAGCGCGACGCGGGCCTGGCGAGCAACGACGCCAATCCCGCGGTCGCGGCGCTCGCCAAGGCGGTCGCGCGCGGCACCCGCCGCAACCCGCAATCGGGAGCGTTCGACATGGTGATGTTCGCGGGCTGGGCGGCGCGCGGCGGAAAGACCGGCGCGCTGAACCCGGCCTTTCTGGCGGCGCAGGATCTGACGCTGACCGATGCCGGCGATGCGATCAACGAGGCGGCGGCGCGCGCGATCGCGGGCACCGGCCCGCTCGGCGAACTGGTGCGGCAGCGTCAGGATGCCGCGCAGGCGGTCGTGTCGCTGACCCAGCGCTATCGCGACCAGTCGCTCGGCCGCGACGAAGCGAAAGCCGCCGCGCTGCGCGCCGAGCGCGATGCCGCGGCGGCGCGCCTCGCCCCGCTCGACGCCCGCATCGCGGCCGAGTTTCCCGATTATGCGACGCTCGTCGCTCCCAAGGCGGTCGACGTCGCGACCGTACAGGCCCTGCTCGACGCCGACGAGGCGGTGCTGATGCTGCTGCCGTCGGAAGGGCATCACTATGCCTTTGCGATATCGCGGACGGCGGCGCTGTGGCACCGCGTCGACGACGGCGCCGCGCCCATCGCCGCCGACGTTGCGCGGCTCAAATGCCGGATCGACGAGGCGACCTGCTCGCTGCCCGACTATAATGCGCTGCTCGATGCCGAGGCGCGCGGCGACAAGAGCGCGATCGACGAGCGCTATCCGCGCTACGACCGCGCCGCGGCGTGGCGGCTCTACCGGCAACTTGTCGCCCCCGTCGCCGCCGCGCTGCCCGAGAAGGGCCGTATCTACACCGTCGCGAGTGGACCCGTCGCCGGGTTACCGCTTGCCGCGCTCGTTGCGAGCGCGCCCGCGGGCGATCCCGAAAGCGGCGCCGAGGCCGACCTGGCCGCGACCGACTGGCTCGCCTAGCCATTATCGCTTCGTCACCTTGCCTTCGGTCAGCGCACTCGCGCTCGCACGGCGCGACGATACGGCGGCGGCGACCGTGCGCCGCCCCGACCTTGTCGCCTATGGCGCGCCCGTGCTGCGCGGCAGCGGCCAGGCTGCGGCGCGCAGCGCCGACGGCAGCTTGCGCCGACGCGGCGGCATCGGCGTGCGCGGCGGCGGGTTGACGCTCGCCAGCGGGGACAAGACGATGGCCGCGGTCGACAAGCTGCGCAAACTCGATCCGTTGCCCGGCACGGTCACCGAACTCACCAAGCTGTCGGCGGCGATCGCGCGCGGCAGCGGCGTCCGGCTCGGCCGCAACGCGACCGAAACGGCGGTCAAGTCCGACAAGGAACTGCCGCGCGCGGTCGCGGTGGTGTTCGCGACCCACGGCCTGTTGCCCGGCGAGATGGGCACCGGTTCCGAACCCGGCCTCGTCCTGACCCCGCCGGGCAAGGCGAGCGCCGACGACGACGGGCTGCTCACCGCGAGCGAAGCGGCGGCACTGTCGCTGTCGGCGCGCTGGGTGGTGCTGTCGGCGTGCAACACCGCGACGCCGGGTGCCGAGGCGGGGGCGAGCGGCGAATCGCTGTCGAGCCTGGCGCGCAGCTTCCTTTACGCCGGTGCGGGCAATCTGCTCGCGAGCCACTGGCGCGTCGCCGACGACGCGACCGCGGCGCTGACCGTCGAGGCGCTGGCGAACAAGAACGCCACCCCCGCGACCGCGCTGGCGATGGCGATGGAGGCGGTGCGTACCGGCCGACGTGCCGACGGATCGGCAGTCGAGGGCTGGAAACCGCATTGGGCGCATCCGGCGAGCTGGGCGCCCTTCACGCTGGTGACCAACCGCGACCGCTGAATATCCGCAAAGCCGGTCCGGGCCGGAAGAACCGGGCCGCCCCGGCCGTCAGTGCCGCGCCATCTCGCCCAGCGAGCTGTCGAGCTGTTCGGCGGCGGGATAGAGATCGCTTTCCTCGCGCTCGATCCGCATTCCGATCGCATCGAGTATTGCTTCGGTTTCGCGGCAGAAGCCTGGCCAGTCGCCCGCAATCTCCGCTTCGGTCCACCGCGCGTCGTAAGCGACAAAATCTTCGGCGAGATGTCCCATCTCGCCGACGAACTGACGCGCCAGCCGCGACAATTCGGCGTCGCCGCTGGCCTTCAACCGCGGATAGAGAATCCAGTCCTCGCATTTGAGATGCCGCACCAGCGTGTCGCGGAACATGCTGCGCACCGCCGCGAGTTCGGTCGGGCGGGGAAGCTCCGGCGCAGCGAGGAGGTCCATCAGAAAGCCCGAGAGGGTGGTCAGGGCGGCATGTTCGGCGCGCAGCCGCCGCATCTCGTGGACCAAATGCATGGGATCATCCCTGTCGAGTGGTCCCTCATCCACCGCCATAGGGCGTCGCCGTGAAAAGAGGGTTAACCGCAATTTGCCAAGCCCTTGTGTCGCCTTGGGCGCCGCGATCCGCGCTGCGAAACGGGTTGCTAAAGCACCGGCGCAGCCATAGAGTGCTATTGATAATATTTTGCAATAGGCAGGGCCGCCTTTCTTCATGCGACGATCGACCATCCGGGTCTGGTTCCTTGTCCACAAATGGACCAGCATCGTCTGCACCGCCTTCCTGCTGATGCTCTGCATCACCGGCCTGCCGCTGATCTTTCACCACGAAATCGACGAACTGACCGAGGAAGCGCCGCAGTTCGGTCTGCCCGGGGTCGGATCGTCGGGCGAGGCGCCCGGCCTTCGGCCGCTCGACGAGATGCTGGCGAAGGCACTCGCGGCGCGCCCCGGCGAGGTGCCGGTGTTCATGGCGTTCGACAACGACCAGCCGTCGATGACGATCACCACCGCGCCGCGCCCCGATTCGCCCGCCGAGGATATGACGATCCAGCTCTTCGACCGCTCGACCGGCCGGACGACCGGCGAAGAGGACGGCGGCGGCGTGATGCATTTCCTGCTCCAGCTCCACACCGACATGTTCCTCGGCCTGCCCGGCATGTTGTTCCTGGGACTGATGGGGCTGTTCTTCGTAATCGCGATCGTCTCGGGCGTCGTCCTCTACGCGCCCTTCATGAAGAAGCTCGATTTCGGGACGCTTCGGACGTCGCGCAGCTCGGCGCGTCAAATGGCTCGACTATCATAATCTGCTCGGCATCACCGCGCTCGCCTGGATGACCGTCGTCGGCGCGACCGGCGTCATCAACGCGCTCGCGACGCCGATCATCCAGGTCTGGCAAATGAGCGAACTCGCCGAGATGACGCGCGCCTATGACGGAAAGGGCGCGGTGCCGCCCGACCGCTACGGCTCGATCGACAAGGCGATGGCATCGGCGCGCGCCGCGATTCCGGGCAACAATCCGCAGTTCATCGCCTTTCCCGGCGGCGCGTTCAGCAGCAAGCATCATTATGCCGTCTTCTTCCAGGGCGACACGCCGCTGACCGAACGGATGCTGGTGCCGGCGCTGATCGATGCCGAGACCGGCGTCTTCACCGACGCGCGGCCGATGCCCTGGTATGCGCAGGCGCTGCTCTTTTCGCAGCCGCTGCATTTCGGCGACTATGGCGGGCTGCCGCTCAAGATCCTGTGGGCGGTCCTGACGCTGTTCACGATGATCGTCCTCGGGTCGGGCCTCTATCTCTGGCTCGGCAAGCGCCGCTCGGGAACCGATGCGCTGGTCCGCGAGGTCGAGACCGGCGGCACGCTGGCACCGGCCGAATGACGCGGCGCCGGGGCCTTCGCGCGGTCTTCGCCATCCCGCTGCTGCTCGCGCTCGCCAGCATCGCCGGCCTGATCGTCGCGCTCACCGGCGACGGCGTCCGCGACGCCGCGTCGTGGATCGCGCTCGCCATACCCGTTTTCGCCGTGGGCTGGGCGATGAAGACCCGCCGCACCTGAATCCGACGCGCGGCACAGGGCCGCGCCAGAAGGGGAATAAAAGTGAACATTCTCAACGCCCGCGCGATGCTCGGCCTGTCCGCCAGCGCCGCGATGCTCGCCATCGCGGCACCCGCCGCGGCCCAGGACGACGCTGGGAGCGACGAGATCATCGTCACCGCGCAGCGCAACAACCAGACCGAAGTCACCCGCGGCGGCAGCGGCGGCGTGTTCGGCGACAAGGCGGCCGAGGACCTGCCCTTCACGATCAAGAGCTACAACGAGGCGCTGATCCTGAACCAGCAGCCGCAGACATTGGGCCAGCTGCTCGAGAACGACCCGTCGGTGCGCACCGGCTTTGCCTTCGGCAATGCCGCCGAACTGTTCGTCATTCGCGGTTTCGCGCTCGCCGGCGACGATGTCGGGCTCGACGGCCTTTACGGCATCGCGCCGCGCCAGCTGATCGCGCCCGAGCTTTATGACTCGGTACAGGTCATCAACGGGTCGAGCGCCTTCATCAACGGTGCCGCGCCCGGCGGATCGGGCCTCGGCGGCAGCGTCAACCTGCTGCCCAAGCGCGCGAAACGCGACCTGACCCGCGCCACCGTCAACTATACGTCGGATGAGCATTTCGGCGGCAGCTTCGACGCCGCGCGCCGCTTCGGCGACAATGCCGAATGGGGCGTCCGCATCAACGGCGTCGCGCGTACCGGCGATGTGTCGATCGACGGCGAATATCGCAGCGCCTATACGCTCGGCGGCGCGTTCGATTATGATAACGGCCCCTTCCGCCTGTCGCTCGACCTCGCCTATCAGCGCGTCAAGGTGCGCGGACTGCGCCACAAGGTCGCGCTGGCTGCGGGCGTCGCGATCCCCGAGGTGCCCAAGGCCGACGCGAACTATTCGCAACCCTGGACCTACACCGAGATGCGCGACGTCTTCGGCATCCTGAAGGCCGAATATGACATCGCCGACAATGCGATGATCTATGCGAGCTTCGGTGCGCGCGACGGCATGGAGGACGGCATCTATGGCGGCATCACCGTGCTCGACGCCGCGACCGGCGCCGCGAACGGCAATGCGCTCTATGTCCCGCGCACCGACAACAACGAAGCCGCGCAAGCGGGGCTGCGCGTCAAGCTGGGCAGTGCGATCACGCATGAGATCAACTTCGGCGGATCGATGAACTGGCAGGTCAACCGCAACGCCTATGACTTCCTCTATGGCCCGGGTTTCGCGGGTTTCGCGACCAATCTGTACAATGCGGTCGAAGTACCGATCCCGGCGTCGGCGCTGGTCGGCGGCGACCTCGACAATCCGTTTCCGATCAGCCGCACGCGCCTGCTCAGCGCCTTCGCCTCGGACACGATCGGGTTCTGGGACGACCGCGTGCTGCTTACCGCCGGGCTGCGCGTCCAGTCGATCCGGACGAAGAGCTATGACTATTTCGGCGGTGGGCTGACCGGCACCTATGACGAGGATGCGGTGACGCCGGTGTTCGGCCTGGTCGTCAAGCCGGCCGACGGCCTCGCTTTCTACCTCAACCGCATGGAAGGGTTCGAAAAACCCGACGCCGCGCCCGCCGCGGTCGGCGCCTTGCCGGTCACCAACGCTGGCGAGGTCTTCGCGCCGGTGAAGACCAAGCAATATGAATTCGGCGCCAAATACAGCTTCGGCCGCTTCAACGCCTCGCTCGCCGCCTTCCAGATCGACCGTCCGCGCCCCGGCGTCGTGACCGACCCGGCGACGCCCGGCCAAGTCATCTATGGCCTGAACGGCGAACAGCGCAACAAGGGCATCGAACTCAGCTTCGACGGCGAACTGGCGAAGGGGCTGCGCCTCATCGCGGGCGGCTCGATCATCGACGCCAAGCTGCGCCGCACGCTCGACGGGGTGAACCAGGGCAATGACGCGCCGGGCGTCCCCGAATATCTGATCAACGCCAACGTCGAATGGGACCTGCCCTTCGCCCCCGGCCTGACGCTGACCGGGCGCGTTGTCCACACCGGCGAGCAGGCGGCGAACCAGGCGAACACGCTCGAATTGCCGAGCTGGACACGCTTCGACCTCGGCGCGCGCTATGTCGCGGTGGTCGCCGACAAGCCGCTGACGCTCCGCTTCGGCGTCGATAATGTCGCGAACAAGCGCTACTGGGTGTCGGCGTTCGAAATCTTCAGTCCCGACCTGCTGCAGGGCGCGCCGCGCACCTTCAAGGCATCGGCGTCGATCGACTTCTGACCGGCGGCCCTACCGGCGGCTTTTCATCAGGGGCTGGATGCGGGTACCGAACGCCTCCACCCCTTCGATGAAATCGTCGAAGGTCAGTAGGACGCCGCCGGTGTTCGGCACCTCGGCCATCTGGTCAAGCATCAGCGCGATATTTTCATAGCTGCCGACCAAAGTCCCCATGTTGATGTTCACCGCACCCTCGGGCGCGGCGAGCTGGCGGACGTTGGTCGTGGCATTATGCTTGTCGGCGGCGCCCTGATCCATGAGCCACGAGATCGCATCGACATCGACCCCGTCGTTGTACGACTTCCATTTGGCGAAGGCTTCCTCGTCGGTTTCGGCGGCGATGATCATCACCAGCACGAACACCGACACGTCGCGTCCGGTCTTCGCGGTCGCCGCGGCGAGCCGGTCGTTGTTGAAGGCGAAGGCGGTCGGGGTGTTCACCCCCTTGCCGAGGCAGAAGGCATAATCGGCCCACCGGGCGGAGAAGGCGAGCCCCTCGTCCGACGAGCCGGCGCAGATGATCTTCATGTCGCCTTGCGGAGTGGGCCGGACGAGGCAATCGTCCATCGTATAATAGTCACCCTTGAAATCGCTGCGCCCCGTTTCCCACAATTCGCGCAGGATGCGGGCATATTCGTCGAGCATCCGGTAGCGGTTGCGGAAATGTTCGTCGCCGGGCCACAGCCCCATCTGGCTGTATTCGGGGCGCTGCCAGCCGGTGATCAGGTTGAGCCCGAAGCGCCCGTGGCTGATGCTGTCGATCGTGTTGCACATGCGCGCCGCGAACGCCGGCGGGATGACGAGGGTCGGGCAGGTCGCGTAGATCTTGATCTTCTCGGTCACCGCAGCGAGCCCCGCCATCAGCGTGAAACTCTCCAGACCATATTCCCAGAATTCTGTCTTGCCGCCGAAGCCGCGCAGCTTGATCATCGACAGGAGGAAATCGAGCCCGTGGCGCTCGGCCGCCTGTGCGATCGCCTTGTTCAGGTCGAAACTCGGCATGTACTGCGGCGCGTTTTCGCTGATCAGCCAGCCATTGTTGTTGATGGGGACAAAGACGCCGACTTGCATGGGCTTATCTCCTGAGGAAATCGAGGACGACGCGGTTGAAGTTTTCGGGATCGGTGACGTTGCAGGCGTGGCCGCCCCAGTCGAAGAGATGGATTTTCGCCCATTCGACCGGCGCCGCGACATCGAGCGCGCTTGCGAGCGGCACGAGCATATCGTCGCGCGTCGCCATCACCAGCCAGGCCGGCGTCGCGGCCAGGTCGATCAGTTCGGGTCGATAGGCACGCACCGCCGCGATGCGCTTCTCGACCGTCGCCGCCCCGGGGAAATGCGCCAGCTGCTGCGCCGCCTCGGCCACGAGGTCGGCGTCATGCGCCGAAATCCAGTCGGGCGGATAGAGGAACAGCGGCTGCGCATGGAGGAAAGCCTCGGGCCCGCTGTCCCTGAGCAGGTGGAGCCGCGTGTCGAAGCAGCGCGCCGTGTGCGGGTCGAGCGTGCGCCAGCCGTTGACCACGACGAGCCGCTCGATCCGCGTCGTCATGATCGCCAGTTCGATCCCGATCATCCCGCCGAGCGCATGGCCGATGAAGCCGGCTTCGCCGATCCCCAGCGCATCCATCAGCGCGACGACATCGGCGGCCATATCCTCGACCGACGTCTCCGCGGGCAGCGCGCGGTCGCTGCGCCCCGTGCCGCGATGATCATAGGAAATGACGCGGAAATGTTCCGCGAAGGCCGCAAGGTTAGGCGCCCAGTAACTCGCCGATCCGCCCAGCCCCGACGACAGGATCAGCGGCGGCGCGTCCTCCGGCCCGTGGGTTTCATAATAGAGGCCCGCCGCCTCAGCCAATGTGCGCGACGCTCGCGATCTCGACGAGGCAGTCGGGCTTCACCAGTTCGGCCTTGATGCAGTAGCGCGCGGGCTTCGCACCGGGGAAATATTCGGCATAGACGGCGTTGAACGCCGCATAGTCGGCGAAATCCTTGAGGAAGATATGGTTCATCGCGACGTCCTCCAGCGTCGCGCCCGCGGCTTCCAGCGTGATCCGGATGACGTCCAGCACGTGCCGCGTCTGCGCCGCCGCGTCGCCGACGTGCAGCACCGCACCGCCCTCGCCGAGCGCCAGCACGCCCGAGACATAGACCGTGTTTCCCGCCTTCGCGCCCGCCGAATAGGGCGCGATCGGGGCCGGGAATTGCGGCGGGTTGATCGGTTCGAAGGGCATCGGATCATTCTTTCTTTTTCCGTTTGTCCTGAGCTTGTCGAAGGACCGTTCTTCTTTTCGACGCCCGAAAGAAAGAACGGCCCTTCGACAAGCTCAGGGCGAACGGCTGTGGGGAATCTCGTCGGCGGGCTGCTGGCCCACCGATCCGCAAAAATCGGCCACGGTCGAAACCCAGCCGAAGAATTTCTCGACATTGTACACCGTCGCATCGCGCACATAATCGGGACCGAGGTGGTGCGTCGCATCCTCCAGCATCACCGAAAAATATTCGAGGTGGAAGGCGTCGCGCAGCGTCGATTCGACGCAGACGTTGCTCGCGATCCCGACGAAGACGATCGTGCGGATGCCGCGCGATCGCAGCACGCTGTCGAGCTGCGAGTTGAAGAAGGCCGAATAGCGCGTCTTGTGCAGGCGGATGTCGCCCGGCTGGGGGCTGAGTCCCTCGACCAGCTCATAGTCCCACCCGCCGCGGGCGAGCAATTGCCCCGCCAGCTCGGGGCGCGCGCGCATCGTCTTGAGCGCGTTCGACTTGTGCCAGTTGGGCGAGCCCGGCCCGCCCGCCTCGACATAATCGGCGTCCCAGCCGTTCTGGAGATAGACGACCGGCATCCCCGCACCGCGGGCGACGGTGAGTACCTGGGCGATCCGCCCGATCGCCCCCGCCGCGCCCGCAATGTCGAAGCCGGCGAGGTCGACATAGCCGCCCTTCGACGCATAGGCGTTCTGCATGTCGATCACGACGACCGCGGTGGTCGCCGGGTCGACGATCAGCGGTTCGGGCCGCGCGGGCAAGGTGACCTTCGCCCCGCCGCCGGGTGCCGTATCGACCGCGATCGCCATGGGCCCTCCTTCAAACCTGAGGCGGCAGCTTCCCCGAAAGCGGCGGGTGATGCAAGCGCGATGCTGCGACGCAGCAGGACGGCGCCATCGCCAAGGAAGAACCGGCGGCCGCCCTTTGGGGGCCGCCGGTCCGGATTACGCCATTTCCTTCTTGCGCGAGGCCTTCTTGCGCTCGTGCGGGTCGAGGATCGCCTTGCGGATGCGGATGTTCTTGGGCGTCACCTCGACCATCTCGTCGTCGTCGATATAGGCGATCGCCTGTTCGAGCGTCATGCGGCGCGGCGGGGTCAGGCGGATCGCGTCGTCCTTGCCCGTCGAGCGGAAATTGGTGAGCTGCTTCGACTTCATCGGGTTGACTTCGAGGTCGTCGGGCTTCGCATTCTCGCCAATGATCATGCCCTCGTAGAGCGCCTCGCCGGGCGAGACGAAGAGGATGCCGCGCTCTTCGAGCGGGCCGAGCGCGTAGGCGACGGCCTCGCCCGCACCGTTCGAGATGAGGACGCCGTTCTGGCGGCCCGCGATATTGCCCTTGTAGGGGCCGTATTTTTCGAACAGGCGGTTCATGATGCCGGTGCCGCGCGTGTCCGACAGGAATTCGCCGTGATAGCCGATCAGGCCGCGCGAGGGGCCGCTGAAGGTGATGCGGGTCTTGCCGCCGCCCGACGGGCGCATGTCGGTGAGGTCGGCCTTGCGGATCTGCATCTTCTCGACGACCGTGCCGCTGTGCTCGTCGTCGACGTCGATGACGACGGTTTCATAGGGTTCGGTGCGCTTGCCGGCCTCGTCCTCGCCATAGAGGACGCGCGGGCGGCTGATGCCGAGTTCGAAGCCTTCGCGGCGCATCGTCTCGATCAGCACGCCGAGCTGGAGCTCGCCGCGGCCCGCGACCTCGAAGCTGTCCTTGTCGGCGCTTTCGGTGATGCGGATCGCGACATTGGTCTCGGCCTCGCGCAGCAGGCGGTCGCGGATCATGCGGCTCGTGACCTTGCTGCCCTCGCGGCCCGCCATCGGGCTGTCGTTGACGGCGAAGCGCATCGACAGCGTTGGCGGGTCGATCGGCTGCGCGGCGATCGGTTCGCTGACGCTGGTGTCGGCGATGGTGTTCGCGACGGTCGCGTTGGTGAGGCCCGCGATGGCGACGATGTCGCCCGCCCTGGCTTCGTCGACGGGGACGCGGTCGAGCCCGCGGAAGGCGAGCAGTTTCGAGGCGCGGCCGGTTTCGATGACCTTGCCGTCCATGTCGATCGCGTGGATCGGCTGGTTGACCTTGACCGTGCCCGACTGGACGCGCCCGGTGAGGATGCGGCCGATGAAATTGTCGCGGTCGAGCAGGGTCGCGAGGAAGGTGAAGGGCGCGTCCTCGGGCAGGCCCGGCGCGGGCACGTGGCGGACGATGGTCTCGAACAGCGGCGTCAGGTCGCCTTCGCGCGCGTCGGGATTTTCGGAGGCATAGCCGCCGCGGCCCGAGGCGTAGAGGATCGGGAAGTCGAGCTGTTCGTCATTGGCCTCGAGCGTCAGGAACAGTTCGAACACCTCGTCGAGCACCTCGGCGGCGCGCGCGTCGCTGCGGTCGATCTTGTTGACGACGACGATCGGACGCAGACCGAGCGCCAGCGCCTTGCCGGTGACGAACTTGGTCTGCGGCATCGGGCCTTCGGCGGCGTCGACGAGCAGGATGACGCCGTCGACCATCGACAGGATGCGCTCGACCTCGCCGCCGAAGTCGGCGTGGCCCGGCGTGTCGACGATGTTGATGCGCGTCAGGTCGGCGCCCTCACCCCATTCGACGCTGGTGCACTTCGCGAGGATGGTGATCCCGCGTTCCTTTTCGAGGTCGTTCGAGTCCATCGCGCGCTCCTCGACGCGCTGGTTGTCGCGGAAGGTGCCCGACTGGCGGAACAGCTGGTCGACGAGGGTGGTCTTGCCATGATCGACGTGCGCGATGATGGCGATATTGCGCAGAGACATGCGGAAAAGGGCCTTGATGGGAGGGGGCGATGCGTGGGCATCGCGATCGGTCGCGCCCGTAGCAGATGCCCTGTTGCGGCGCAACACGGTAAGCCCCTGGGGGGGTTGTGGGGGGAGGCCGGGTTCGGGCATGGCTTGTCCTTTGGGCGGAGTGCGGGGCGGCGCGGGCGGTTTTTGATTTTTCTCGCACAAAGGCACAAAGGCACGAAGAGGGAGGCGGGGAACCCGCGCGAAGCGCTTTCCTCCTGATGCGGTGCGCCTTTTCCGGAGTGATTATGACGCCTGACGGCGCGGGTTTGTGCCCTTTTGTGCCTTTGTGCCTTTGTGCGAGATATTCTTCTCTTCTTCACCGTTGCGGTCGTTCGCGACGGGCAGCCGTCTCCTTTGGTCGTCGATTTGGTTCACGCGAAGCCGCGAAGGCGCGAAGAGGGAGGCGCGGGGACGCGGATGGCGGTTTCGGGGGCGCGAAGGGCGGGAATTGCCGATCCTCCCCCAACGGGGGAGGGGGACCACCCGAAGGGTGGTGGAGGGGCACAGGCGGTTTACGCCACACTGGACCGAAAGCCCTGCCCATTACACCTGCCCAATACAAAGGACCGAGCCGTGGCGCACGACCTCATCGGCAAGGCAAGCCGCCTGTGCCCCTCCACCAGCTTCGCTGGTCCCCCTCCCCGTGCCGGGGAGGATCGCGCTTGCCCGCTGCCGCCCGACAGCCGGCCTCCAAGCGTCACCCCCTTCGCGTCTTCGCGTCTTCGCGCGAACCCTTTTCTGCCGCGGCCTCGCGGTCGTTCGCGGGGGTGGGGAGTCCGAAGAAGGCGCGGCGGGCGGCTTCGCCGGCCTTGCGCAAGGGGGCGCAGGCCTCGGCGATGGCGGCCTCGAAGGCTTCCTCCTCCTCGGGTTCGAGGGTGCGTTCGTAATCCTCGTCGCCGAACCGGCCTTCCTCGATGCCGATGAAGCCGGCGGGCGGCGGGAAATTGGTGCGCAGTTCGCCGGTTTCATGATGATGCCACACGGTCATCGCCTCGGCCTCCTCCTCGGGGGTCGGTTCGGCCTCGGGCTCCCCGTCGAAGCCGGTGTCGAAAGTCCCGGAAAACTGCGCAACTTCATTCGCGATCGCACTGCCGCGCCACAGCGCGGCGATGGGGTTGGTCCGGTTGTCGCGGCCCGCGAGCCAGAGCGCGAGGGCGGCGCCCATGCCGCTTTCGGGGGTCTCTTCGGACGCGGCCTCGGACGCGGCTTCGCCGGTCGCGTCCTTCGCGGCGGTGCGCGCGGCCTCGGCGGCGTCGAACAGCGTCAGGAAACCCGCCCAGTCGCCGGCGACGATCTGGGCCAGCATCTCCTCGCCCGCCCTCGCGCGGGTCTCGACCATGCGGTCGAGCCGCGCGAGCATCGCGAGGCCGAGGCGCGAGTCCACGCGCTGGCGGCGGACGAAGCTGCGGTCGTCCTCGCGCATGATCGTGCTGCTTTCCTGATAGCCCCAGATCGCGCGGTCGAGCAGTTCGTCGGCGAGGCGTTGGCGCGCGATGAGGATCGCGGCGCCCCAGCCGATGCGGAAGGCCGCGCCCTCTGCCCGCTGGCGCAGCTGATAGGCGGCGGAGGAGGTCATCTTCACATGCATGGCGGCGATCTTGACCGATCCGCTGTCGGCGAGATGTTCGAGGAAGCTGCGCTGGAGCGCCGGGGTCCAGTGGTAGCTGCCGGGTGCGGGGATGTCGGCGGGGTTTGGGGTCTGGTTTTCCATCGAGTCGCTCCTGTGGTTGGCTGAAACGAACAGAATGAACCATATGGGTGTTTTTTAGGAAAGCGGAAAATGATGGGCGTGGGGGTGGCGGAAGGATGGGAGTGGGCGAAGCGATCCTCCCCGGCACGGGGAGGGGGACCAGCGAAGCTGGTGGAGGGGCACAGGCGGCTTGCCTTGACGGAGAGGTGGTGCGCTACGGCGACGTTGCCGGAAAGGAAGGACTTGCCGGTCCGGCGTCACGCAAACCTCCTGTGCCCCTCCACCACCCTTCGGGTGGTCCCCCTCCCCCTTGGGGGAGGATCGGCTCGTCCGCTCCCCATGGCGCCATCCCTGTAATGAAGTTTCAATAATTATTGAAACTTCAGAAACTCACGCTATAGAAGCGGTATGGATCTGTCCCCGGCCCCCGATTCCCCGGCAGCTTCCCCGTCGCCGCCGCGCCGGCTCTCCCCGCTCGCGCAGGCGTTCGTCCTGCATTTCGGCGAGATGGGGAGCCGCTGGGGGATCAACCGCACGGTGGGGCAGATCTATGCGATGCTGTTCCTCGCCGACGCGCCGCGCCATGCCGAGGAGATCAGCGAGGCGCTGAGCCTGTCGCGCGGCAGCGTGTCGATGGGGCTGAAGGAACTCGCAAGCTGGAACCTCGTGCAGCTGCGGCATGCGCCCGGCGACCGGCGCGACTATTACGAGACGCCGCGCGACGTCTGGGCGATCTTCCGCACCCTCGTCGAGGAGCGCAAGAAGCGCGAGATCGACCCGACGCTGACGACGCTGCGCACCCTGTTGATGGAACCCGCGACCGACGCGTCGGACCGCTTCGCGCAGGAACGCATCGCGGCGATGCACGAACAGATCGAGCTGCTGACCGACTGGTATGCCGAGATGCGGCGGCTCGACACCGAGCGGCTGCTTCAGCTTTTGCGGCTCGGCGAGCGTGTGGTAAAGGCGCTGGAGTTCAAGGACCGCATGCTGGGGCGCGGGAAGGGCCAGTCGCTGGAAGAGCGGGCATGATCGCCTACCCCCTCTTCCGTTCGCATCGAGCGAAGTCGAGATGCCCATCGGCCTTGCACCGCCCTGATGGGTGTCTCGACTTCGCTCGACACGAACGGGTTTACAGGTTGGAGGCCTGACGATGGACGCCATTGATCCGCTGATCCTCGCGCGAGATCCAGTTCGCGGCGAACATCAGCTTTCACATCCTGTTTCCGACGATCACCATCGCGCTCGGCTGGGCGCTGATGGGTTTCAAGCTCGCGTACAACCGGACGAAAAACGAAGCGTGGATGGACGCCTATCGCCTGTGGGTGAAGGTGTTCGCGCTGAGCTTTGCCATGGGCGTGGTGTCGGGCATCACGATGAGTTTCCAGTTCGGGACCAACTGGCCGGGCTTCATGGAAAAGGTCGGCAATATCGCGGGCCCGCTGCTCGCCTATGAGGTGCTGACCGCCTTTTTCCTCGAGGCGGTGTTCCTCGGCATCATGCTGTTCGGCTTCAACCGGGTGCCGGGCTGGGTGCACACGCTGGCGACCTTCCTCGTCGCGGCGGGCACGACGCTGTCGGCTTTCTGGATCATCGTGCTCAACAGCTGGATGCAGACCCCCGCCGGCTACGAGATCCGGGGCGGCGTCGTCCATGCGACCGACTGGGGCGCGATCCTGCTGAACCCGTCGATGCCGTACCGGCTGACGCATATGCTGCTCGCCTCGGCGCTGACCGTGTCCTTCCTGATCGCGGGCATGTCGGCGTGGCGCTGGCTGAAGGACGGCGGCGGCGAAGGGGTGCAGCGGACGCTGAAGGCCGCGGTCTATGCCGCCGCGCTGCTGATCCCGGTGCAGATTTTCGTCGGCGACCAGCACGGGCTCAACACGCTCGAGCATCAGCCGCAGAAGGTCGCGGCGATGGAGGCCAATTGGGAGACGCAGGCGCACACGCCGCTGATCCTGTTCGCCATCCCCGACGAGAAGGTGCGCACCAACCATCTGGAAGTGGCCATCCCCTCGGGCGCGAGCCTGATCCTGAAGCATGAGGCGGCGGGCGTGGTTCCGGGGCTCAACGATTATCGGGGCAATCATCCGCCGGTCGCCCCGCTGTTCTGGGGTTTCCGGATCATGGTGGGGCTGGGCGTGCTGATGCTGGCGCTGTCGTGGTTTGCCGCGTGGACGATCCGGCGGCGCGGGGTCGCGGGAATGCCGCGCTGGTTGGCGCGCGCGCTGGTCGCGATGACCTTCTCGGGCTGGGCGGCGACGCTCGCTGGCTGGTATGTGACCGAGATCGGGCGCCAGCCGTGGCTGGTGACCGGCGTGCTGAAGACCGCCGATGCGGTCGGGCCGGTCGGCAGCGCGATGGTCGCGAGTTCGCTGACGCTCTATCTCGCGGTCTATGTGGTGCTGCTCGCCGCCTATGTCGCGGTGCTCTACCGCCTCGCCCGGCTCGGCAAGGCGGCGCCCGAGGCGACGCCGATGTTCCCGATCCCCGGCGTCGCGCCGGGCCCCGCCGAGCCGCTGGCAGAGGGAGCGAAGCCATGACGCCGTTCATCGATCCGTGGTGGCTGCCGGTGATCTTCGCCGGGCTGATGGGCCTGTCGATCCTGCTCTATGTCATCCTCGACGGCTATGACCTGGGGGTCGGCATGCTGACGCGGCTGGAAAGGGGCGAGAATCGCGACCTGATGGTCGCCTCGATCGGGCCGTTCTGGGATGCGAACGAGACGTGGCTGGTGCTCGGCATCGGGCTGTTGCTCGTCGCCTTTCCGGTCGCGCACGGCTTCATCCTGACCCAGCTTTATCTGCCCGTCGCGCTGATGCTGATCGCGCTGATCCTGCGCGGGGTCAGCTTCGAGTTCCGCGCCAAGGCGCCGCCCGAGCAGAAGCATCGCTGGGATGCCGCCTTCTTCTTCGGTTCGCTGCTCACCGCGCTGTGCCAGGGCTATATGCTCGGCGCCTATGTGCTGGGGTTCGACCAGAGCTTCACCTCGGTGCTTTTCTGCCTGCTCGCGGCGCTCGGCCTCGTCGCGGGCTATCTGTTCGTCGGCGCCTGCTGGCTGATCTACAAGGTCGAGGGCGATTTGCAGAAGCGCGCGGTGCGCTGGGCCGAGGTGACGCTGTGGCTGACGGCGCTGGCGATGGCGATCATCTCGATCGCGACGCCGCTCTTGTCGGAGCGTATTTTCGCGCGCTGGTTCCGCCTGCCCGAGATCATCGCGCTGCTGCCGATCCCGATCGCCGCCGCGACGCTGTTCGTGGGCCTCGCGATCTTCCTGCGCCAGCCCTTGCGCGACAAGGACGAACTGTCGTGGGTGCCGCTGGCGACCGCGGGCATATTGTTCGCGCTGGGCTTCGTCGGCATCGCGTACAGCTTCTACCCCTATCTGGTCGCCGACCGCATCGACATCTGGCAGGCAGCGGCGTCGCCCGAGGCGCTGAGCATCATCCTGATCGGGGCGCTGTTCGTGCTGCCGGTGATTCTGGGATATTCGATCCTGGCGCACTGGATCTTCCGGGGGAAGGCGACGCATCTGAGTTATGAGTGAGGGCTGGGGGGTCTGGCGGCGTTTTTGGCGCGAATCGAGGCCGATTGTCCGCTCCCCGCCCCAAAGCCGCCTTCCGCCGCCAACTTTCGGCTTTGCGATTTGGCGGCGCCATGCCAAGGCGGGACCGGGTCGATATTTGGGGGAAACCATGAAATATCCGACCCTGGCTACCGCTCTCCTTCTGGCCTAAGCACCGCCTCTTCCGCCACCGCGATGACGATCGACGCCGACGAACGCGAGCTTTACGACAGCAGCATCCAGTGCATGGCCTATTTCGGCATCATGGCGGGACTGGGCAGCGGGGGCGAGGCCGAGGACCCGAAGATGGTCGAATCGGGGACCAAGTTCCTCGCGATCGCGACCGTGCTCGCCGATGACGACAAGGCGCAGATCCAGACCGACTTCGACGCGCAGATGGGCAAATTCGCGCGGATCGCCGAACATCCCGACGACCCCGACATGATCCGGCAGGTCCAGGATATCGACGAAAGCTGCACATTCCTCGAAACGCTCGTCGATACGATGCTCGAGGGGGCGAGCTAGGGCTTCAGCCCTTCTCGCCCGGGAAGAATTTCGCGACGACCTCGCTCGCGAGGCGCGCGGGGCGCAGCGTTTCGGCGTCGATGCAGCACCAGCTCGACTTGACCTCGGCGAGCACCTCCTCGCCGCGCTTGATGATCGTTTCGTAAAAGGCGCGCGCGCCCTGCACCTTTTCGAGGATCACCGTCGCGATGACCTGATCATCGAGGAAGGCGGGGCGGCGATAGGTGATCTCGTGCTTCAGCGCGACCCACAGATGCGCCGCGACCGCGTCGGGCGGCGCGATATGGCGCCAGTGCGACAGCACCGCCTCCTGCACCCAGCTGAGATAATGGGCGTTGTTGACGTGCCCCATGAAGTCGATCTGGTCGGCGCCGACGGCGATGGCGTGATCGTGCGGGAGAGAGGCGCTGGTCATATCGTTGACACTAATGTCAACAGTTCGTGACGGAAAGATGAAATATCGAGCGTTTCGATAGAATTATCGGCGGAGCGGACCGTCTCGGCGCGGATTTCGGCATCAGTCTCCAGGGCGAACTTTCACGAACAAGATATTGCGCTTTTCGCCGGGCGGCATAGTCTTGCCCATGGGGGAGAGAAATCATGAACGATGATGTGGAAATCGACCCGGACCGTCCGGGACGCTGGAAACAGATATATGCGCGATGGTCACCGCATATTCACAGTACGACGAAAGGTGCCGAATCGCGATATCTGGGCCTGCTTCGCGTTTCGAGCCTTGCATTGGCAACGATATTGCTGATCGGAGCCACAATATTTGTCGTGATGGGGGCGGTGAAGCAGATCGGATCGAGCGATGTCCAGCCGGAACTGGCCACCGTCGCGCTTGATGACCTGATCCCGCCCGAAGCGCCGAAGGAGACGGCCGCCGCCAAGCCGAAGGCTGAAGGCAAGCCGGTGCCGTTATGGAAGCAGAGGTTCAGTGCGGCGCAGCAGCAGCGGTTTTACACCCTCTACAGGGACAAGTTCGAACCGTCGCGCCGGAGCGACGAAGAGATGCTGTCGCGCGATCGGTTCTTCGAGCTGGCCTTTCCCGACACGCGGATCGAAGCACTGGATGTCTTGCCGATCCGCCGCATGGCCGACGCGGAGGGCAATCCGCTCGCGACATTTGGCGGGCTGTCTGACTCGCTCATCACAGCGCTCGACGCCGCCGCCGCCGCGCCCGCCATAAAACGCCAGCTCGGCGCCTATAAGCGCGCGTCCAAGGTCGAGGTCTGCGAGACCAAAATCGTCTCGCGTAGCCAAGCAGATCCAGGTGTGGGACAGCAATTCCATGGATTGCGCCTATTGGTACGAATATCCCTATGGTTGTTCGGTGACGCGCTCGATCAGCGAACCGACGCCGACGCGGGCCTGTGCGATGCGCCTGCCCGACAGGTTGAAGCGGCCCGTCGCCCTTTATGGCGAGCTGGTGTCGCGCTATGCGGAAACTGCCGCTGCCGATATCGAGCGCAAGGCGGTCGCAGCAGCGGAACAGCGTGCCGCGACGCTGGAGCGCAAGGCCGAAGGCAAAGGCGCCCTGGTTTCGGGCGGGCAGTGGTTCCTCGCCTTCATGGCGGTGATGTTCCTCTATCTGATCGTAGCGATTGAACGGCACCAGCGTCGGCTCGCTGCCCGTATTGAGGAAAGGCTCGGCGAGCGGTCGGCCGATCCGTCCTGACGGGCTACCCCCGCCCGCGATAGGGGGCGACGCCCTGGTCGGGGAGCCACAGGTCGGCGGGCGGCGGGCCCGATTGCCAGAAGACGTCGATCGGGATGCCGCCGCGCGGATACCAGTAGCCGCCGATGCGCAGCCATTGCGGCTGCATCTCGTCGAACAGGCGGCGGCCGATGCCGACGGTGCAATCCTCGTGGAAGCCGGCGTGGTTGCGGAAGCTGGCGAGGAAGAGCTTGAGGCTCTTCGATTCGACGATCGTCTCGCCGGGGGCATAGTCGATGACGAGATGCGCGAAATCGGGCTGGCCGGTCACCGGGCAGAGCGAGGTGAATTCGGGCGCCGCGAAGCGCACGAGATAGAGCTCGCCCGCGCGCGGGTTGGGGACATAGTCGAGGGTCGCGGCCCCGGGTGAGGCAGGCAGTTCGCTCGGCTGGCCGAGATGTTTGGGCGCGAGGCGCGGAGGGGTGGAATCGGACATGGAAACCATCTAGGGAGCCGCGCGGCCCCTGTCATCCGTCGATGACGGCGGCCATTCAGCGCCAATTCAGCGGATGGCGCGCGAAACAGGCACTTCGGGATCGCGTAACGGGAATGACGGACAGGCACTTCGGGATGACGGGCGGCGCGCGGATCGCGCTGGCGGCCGCGCTGGCGGCGGGCATCGCCGTGCCCGCCGCCGCGCAGCAGGCCGAGACAGCCGGCACCCGCCCCGTCGACGGGCCGTCCGATCGATTTCCGGCTGCCCCCGCCCGAGAATGACGGCCGTTCGCCCGGCGTGCAGGGACCGGCGAACAACGGCATCGCGCCGATCGGGCCGGGCGAGACGCGGCCGGCCCCGACCCCGACCCCCGCGCCGACGCCCGCCCCGCCGCGCGTGACGCCGACGCAGCCGGCGGCGCCCGGACAGCCGGCGGCGGGACCCGCGGGCACGGGCGCGACGACGCGCCGCGCGGCGCCGGCCGCGTCCGCCGCGCCGACCGCCCCAACGGCATCGACGGAGGCCCCGGCACGGGGTGACGGCGATACGTCCGCTTCGACGCCTGCGGCGACCGATGCGGCGCCGGGCTTCGCGCCCGAGACCGGCGCGGTTCCGGCGACCGACGATCCCGTGGCGGCGCCCGCCGACGACGGCGCGGCGCCGGCCGCCGCGCCGGGCCAAGGCAGCGGCACGCCGATCTGGGCCTGGCTGCTGGCGCTGCTCGCGGCGGGCGCGGCCGGTTTCTGGTACTGGCGCCGCCGCCCCGTGCCGGCGGGCGATGCGCCGGCCGAGCGCAGCGCGGTTCCCGCCGCGCCGCGCGCGACGCCTTCGCCGCCGCCGGCTCCGCGCGCCGCGCCGGTTCCCGCACCCGCCCCCGCTCCGGCGTCCAGGGCACCGGTGCTGCCCGCGACGGGCGCCGGCGATGCCTCGCGGCGCGCGCCCTCGCCGCTCGTCACCCGTCCCGCCGCCGAACGGCGGCCGGTGATCGCGCTGGCGCTCGAGATCAAGGCGATCCGGGTCACGCCCGAGCATGTCGCGGTCGCCTTTGCGCTCAATATCGTGAATCAGGGTTCGGCCGACGCGACCGGGCTGATGGTGCGCGTCGCGCTCAACCAGGGGTCGGCGATGACCGAGCCCGTGCTGGCGCGCTTCTTCGACGGCGCGGGGGGCAGCGTGCTGCGCGACGATATGGAATTGAAGACCGGCGCGGGCGAGGCGCTGACCACCGAGGCGATGCTGCCGCGCCAGGTCATCGAACCGCTGATGATCGGCGGCAAGCCGATGCTGGTGCCCGTCATGGCGGTCGACGTGACCTATCATTGGGAGGGCGATGCCGACGCCTTCGGCCAGAATGCGGGGACCTTCGTGCTCGGCCGCGAGTCGGGGACGGGCGGCGGGGACAAGCTGGCGCCGCTGCCGCTCGATCGCGCCTCCTATGCCGTCGACCGGCCCGGCGCGCGCGCGACCGCGGTGCGGCGGAGCCAATAAGCGCATCGCGCGCCTCCTTTTCTGTTGCGGTGCAGCATCGACTGGGGCAGGACGCCTCGGCGCTTGAAAAGGCGCCGGTGGGGGCATAGGCTTGCCGTTCCCCGGAAAGGTGCAGGATGGCCGACGAGGGGACAGGCACAGGTCCGCCGCCGGGTCGCAACAGGAGCATGACATGGACGCCTTGGTCTCAACCGACTGGCTGGAACGCGAACTGGGGGCATCGGACCTGCGGGTCGTCGATGCGACGAAATTCATCGAGGCCGACCGCGACGCGCGCGCCGAATATGAAGCGGGCCACATCCCCGGCGCGGTGTTCATGGACCTGGCCGACCTGACCGACGCGAACAGCAGCATCGACAATATGGCGCCCCCGGCGGAGAAATTCGCGAGCCGCATGCAGTCGCTCGGCCTCGGCGACGGCAGCCGCATCGTGCTCTATGACGACAGCCCGCTGAAGAGCGCGGCGCGTGCCTGGTGGCTGCTGAAATTGTTCGGCGCGCACGACGTCGCGCTGCTCGACGGCGGGCTTGCCAAGTGGAAGGCCGAGGGGCGTCCGCTGGAGATGGGCAAGCAGACCTTGCGCCACCGCCACTTCACCGTGTGGCGCGACGCCAAGGCGGTGCGGACCAAGGATGAGGTGCTGGCGAATATCGACAGCGGCGCCGAGCAGCTGGTCGACGCGCGCTCGGCGGCGCGCTTCACCGGCGAGGACCGCGACCCGCGTCCGGGCGTCGCGCCCGGCCATATCCCGGGGTCGAAGAGCCTGCCCTTTGGCGAATTGTTCAACGCCGACGGCACCTGGAAGCGCGGCGACGCCTTGCAGGCGGCGTTCGACGCCGCCGGGGTCGATCTCGACAAGCCGCTCGTCACCACCTGCGGCAGCGGCATGACCGCGACCGTCGTCGCGTTCGGCGCGCACCTGCTCGGCAAGGAGGATGTCGCGGTCTATGACGGCAGCTGGACCGAATGGGGCGCCGACCCGGCGACGCCGAAGGCGACCGGCGCGGCGTGAGCCCCAAGCGCGGGGCATGGCTCCGCGCGCAGCGCGTCTGAAATTTCGCGCAAAGACGCAAAGGCGCGAAGAGGTTATAGGCTCTTTGCGCCTTTGCGCGAGATATTTTGAATGCCGATGTGGGCGTTGCGCCGATCGGTCGTGTTTTTGGACTCACACAAAGACACGAAGAGGGCAGCCGATGCGCGCCGATGAAGTGCAAGGCCGGCATCTTTGTGTCTTTGTGTCTTTGTGTGAGATTTTATTGGCTCGCTGCGCGAGCGGTCAGTGCAAGCGCGGCTTTCCGGGCTTGCAGTTTTTTCTTGCTTGCCCGCTCCGGGCGCGCGGCGGTAATCCGGTCGTATCGGGGCGAGGCAACCTCCCGGTCAGGCGTTCGCCCAAGCGTTGCTTTTTCACCCGGCTTTGCCGACTGGAGAAGCGTGACGATGACCGACCTTTCGCTTTCCCTTCGCCCCACCTTCGCCGAAGCGGTGCGCGCCTATGCCCGCGTCGGCTGCCTGGGCTTCGGCGGCCCCGCCGGGCAGATCGCGCTGATGCACCGCGAATTCGTCGACGAGAGGCGCTGGGTCGACGAAGCGGCCTTCCTCCACGCGCTCAATTTCTGCCACCTGCTGCCCGGGCCCGAGGCGCAGCAGCTCGCGACGTGGATCGGCTGGCGGCTGCACGGGTTCAAGGGCGGGCTGGTCGCGGGGCTGCTGTTCATCATCCCCGGCGCGCTGGTCATGCTCGGCCTGTCGGCGCTCTATGTGATGGCGGCGGGGCTCGACTGGTTCGCGGCGCTGTTCCTCGGCATCAAGGCGGCGGTGCTGGCGATCGTCGTGCAGGCGCTGCTGCGCATCGCGGGGCGCGCGCTCAAGACGCCGCTCCAGCGCGGTATCGCCATCGCCTCCTTCGTCGCCATCGCGATCCTGACGCTGCCCTTTCCGCTCGTGATTCTGGCGGCGTTGCTGACCGGCTGGGCGGCGGGGCGCTGGCGGCCGGAGTGGCTGAAGCTGGCACCGGTGCCATCGGTCCCCGCGGCGCCCGCGCGCTCGGCGTGGCGGCAGAGCGTTTCGGCGGTGCTGACGTGGGGAGCGATCTGGGCGGCGCCGATGCTGCTGATCCTCGCCACGCTGGGGAAGGACCATGTGCTGTGGGACATTGGCGCGTTCTTTTCGCAGCTCGCGGTGGTGACCTTCGGCGGCGCCTATGCGGTGCTGGCCTATATGGCGCAGGAGGCGGTGTCGGGGTTCGGCTGGCTGCGGCCGGGCGAGATGGCCGACGGGCTGGGGCTGGCCGAGACGACGCCGGGGCCGCTGATCCTGGTGACGCAGTTCGTCGGCTTCCTGGCGGCGTACCGCGACGCGGCGCCGTTCACGCCCTTCGTCGCGGCCTTGCTCGGCGCGGGGCTGACCTTGTGGGTGACCTTTGCGCCCTGTTTCCTGTGGATCTTCGCCTTTGCGCCGTGGATCGACCGGCTCGAACGCGCGGCGGGGCTGAAGGGCGCGCTGGCGGCGGTGACCGCGGCGGTGGTGGGCGTGATCGCCAACCTGTCGCTGTGGTTCGCGCTGCATGTGCTGTTCCGGCGGCTGGCGCCGAGCGGCTGGGGCTTCGATCTGCCGGTGCCGGGGTCGGTCGACTGGGCGGCGGTGCTGCTTGCGCTGCTCGCGGCGGTGCTGCTGTTCCGCTTCAAGCTGGGGATCATAACGATGCTGGCGATCTGCTCGGTGCTGGGGTTGCTGATCGGTCCGGGCGGGCCTTTGCCGGCGTTGGTATAGAGCATAGTGCGTTAAACCTGAACCGCCTCCCCGAGCGAAGACGAGGGGCTATGCCGAGCGAAGTCGAGGCAGTGAGCAGGTTCTCGCTTCGCTCGAACGAGCCCCTCGTCTTCGCTCGGGGAGGCGGAGTGATTCAGATTCCACGCAATTTGATCTAGAAATCGCGCGGAGCGCCATTTTGACTCACACAAAGACACAAAGAGGGCAGTTCTCGCGCCCAACGTTCGCGAATGAACTGCCCTCTTTGTGTCTTTGTGTGAGATGAAGAATGGCCCGCTGCGCGGGCGGTCATAGCCCCGCCACTGGATTTTGCCCGGCGCGCCGCTAACAGGGGCGGATGAGCAAGAGCGACGATGACAGCCTCCGCCCCGCGACGAAACTGGTGCAGGGCGGGCGGCGGCCCGAATGGACCGGCGACCCGCGGCTGGGCGGGAGCATCGTCAATCCGCCGGTGTGGCGCGCCTCGACGATCCTTTACGACACGATCGCCGACCTGAAGGCGCGCGGGCACGCGACGCACGACCAGCTTTATTACGGCTAGGCGCGGGACGCCGACGGTGTGGGCGCTGGCCGATGCGCTGACCGACATGGAGCCGGGGGCCGAGGGGACCCTGCTCTATCCGTCGGGGGTCGCGGCCAATTCGGCGGGGATGCTCGCGCTGCTGGCGCCGGGCGATCACCTGCTGATGGTCGACAGCGCCTATGAACCGACGCGCGCCTTCGTGGGCGGGTTGCTCAAGCGATACGGGGTCGAGACGAGCTTTTACGATCCGCTGGTGGGGGCGGGGATTGCGGAGCTGATCCGGCCCGAGACGAAGCTGATCTTTCTGGAGTCGCCGGGCAGCCTGACCTTCGAGGTGCAGGATATTCCCGCGATCACCGCGGTGGCGCGCGAGAAGGGCGTGCTGACGATGCTCGACAATACCTGGGCGACGCCTTTGCTGTTCCCGGCGCTGGCGCGGGGGGTCGACGTGGCGATGATGAGCCTGACCAAATATGTCGGCGGACACAGCGACGCGATGATGGGATCGCTGACCGCGACGAAGGCGGTGTGGCCGAAGCTGCGCAGCGCGGCATACCAGCTGGGGCAGGCGGTTTCGCCCGACGATTGCGCGGCTGTCCTGCGCGGCCTGCGCACGCTCGACGTTCGGCTGGCGCGGCATCAGGCGAATGCGCTCGCGGTGGCGGAGTGGCTGGCGGGCCGGCCCGAGGTCGGGCGCGTGCTGCATCCGGCGCTGGCGGGCGATGCAGGGCATGATATCTGGCGCCGCGACTTCAAGGGCGCGAGCGGGCTGTTCGGCTTCACGCTGAAGGGCGCCGACGAGGCGGGACGCACGCGCTTCATCGAGGCGCTCGACCATTTCGGCATCGGCTTCAGCTGGGGCGGCTATGAAAGTCTGGTAGTGCCGAGCAATCCCGCGGGCATCCGCACCGCTTGCCCGTGGACCGACCCCGATCCGCTGCTGCGGCTGTCGATCGGGCTGGAGGACCCCGCCGATCTGATCGCCGACCTGGCGCGCGGGTTCGCGGCGATGGCGGGATGAGCGTCCGGGCCGACCTGCGCGAGGGCGCCGAGGGCATCGCCGCGACGATGCGGGCGATCGGCATCGACGTCGGCCAGTACCGCCTGTCGCTGTACAGCGTGGCATCGACGATTGTCGTCGCGGTGCTGCTCTATCTGGGTGTCAGGCTTGCGATGCGCGCGATCAAATGGGTGCTGCGCCGCAACGGCAAGATCGACGCGGCGCAGCGCATATTGACCGAGAAGCTGATCGCGATCGCGCTGTTCGTCTTTGCGATGCTGTTCGGCATCGACCTGCTCGGCATCGACCTGACCGCGCTCGCGGTCTTTTCGGGCGCCGCGGGTCTCGCCATCGGCTTCGGGCTGCAGAAGACCGTCGGCAATCTGATCGCGGGCATCATCCTGCTGATGGACCGCTCGATCCAGCCCGGCGATGTCATCGTCGTCGGCGACGGCAGCAGCATGGGCGGCGCGACGGGGCCGGGGGCGATCCCCAACGTCGGACGCGTCGCCAAGATCGGGGTGCGCGCGGTCAATGTCGTGACGCGCGACGGCAAGAAGCATCTGATCCCGAACGAACTCCTCATGACCCAGCCGGTCGAGAACTGGAGCTATTCGAGCCGCGACGTGCGGGTGCGGATGCGCGTCCCGGTCGCCTATGACTGCGACCTGCGGCTGGCGCAGGCGATCATGGTCGAGGCCGCGAAGGCGAACCCGCGCATCCTGTCCGACCCCGAGCCGGTGGTGTGGATCACATCATTCGGGGAACGCGCGGTCGAGCATGAGCTGCGCTACTGGATTTCGGACCCCGAGGCGGGGCTGGGCAATATCCAGGGCGAGGTGTTCCTGGCGATCTGGGACCGGTTCAAGGAAGCGGGGATCCGGATTCCCTATCCGCGGACCGAGGTGCGGGTGCTGGCGGAGGAGGGCGAGTCTCGCTCGTCCTGATGCCGTCGCTTGTTATCGGCAGGCCGCCCTCACCCTTCCGGCGCTTCGCGCCTCCCTCCCCTCTCCCGGCGGGAGAGGGAAGGGGCCCGCCGACGGAGCCGGTGGGAAGGGTGAGGGTCGATCCATTCGTCGAGACTTAAAACCCCACCTTCTTCGCGCGCTCGACGCATTCGATGATGATGCGCTTTGCCTCATCGACGTCGCCCCAGCCGTTGAGCTTCGCCCATTTGCCGGGTTCGAGGTCCTTGTAGTGGGTGAAGAAATGCTCGATCTGCTGCAGCACGATCGGCGGCATGTCGGTGTAGCTGGCGACATCCTTGTAATAGGGGAAGGTCTTGTTGACGGGGACGCAGAGCAGCTTCTCGTCGCCGCCTGGCTGTCGTCCTCCATCAGGAGCACGCCGATCGGGCGGCATTTGACCACCGCGCCCGCGACGATCGGCGAACGCGCGACGACGAGCGCGTCGAGCGGATCGCCGTCCTCGCCCAGCGTGTGCGGCACGAAACCGTAATTGGCGGGATAGCGCATCGGGGTGTGCAGGAAGCGGTCGACGAAGAGCGCGCCCGACGCCTTGTCGAACTCATATTTCACCGGCTCGCCGCCGATCGGCACTTCGATCAGCACGTTGAGGCTGTCGGGCGGGCTGTCGCCGGCCGGGATCAGGTCGATGCGCATGGGAGATGCAGTCCTTTTGGTTATTGATTCGCGCGCGCCTTAGCCGCTGGGGGCGGGGGAGGGAAGGCGGGAGGGGCGCGATTAAAGCCCCTCCCCTTCAGGGGAGGGGGTTGGGGTGGGGGCCCGAAGCCTTGCGCAAGGCTTCGGGCCCCCACCCGCTGCGACTAACCAGCAAGCTGGCAAGTCTCGCTGCCCTCCCCTGAAGGGGAGGGCGTATAAGGTCAGAGCGCGCGTTTCGGGGCGAGGAGCGCGTCGAAGGCGTCGGGTCCGGTGCCGGCCTTTTCCAGATGCGGCCAGCGCAGGCCGGCATGGTAGGCGATCTCGACATTGCGATAGCGGCCGCCGCGTTCGACGAGCAGGCGGACCGGCGTCTTGCCGTCGGTCGCGGCGCGGATCGCGGTCTCGATACGCTCGCGGCTGTAGCTCACCCCGTCGACCGCGAGGATCTTGGTGCCATTGAGGATGTCGGCTTTGAACGCGGGCCCGTCCCACAGGATGCTGCCCGCGACGCCGTCCTTGTCGATGACCAGGCCGAGACTGTGGGTGAGGTCGGCATTCTTCGCCTGCGCCATGCGGTCGCGGTCGTAGACGTTGGGGGCGTCGCGCCAGACGAGGCGGTAGCCCGCGGCCTCGATGCCCGCGGTCGGGGCGGGGCGGCCGGGCGCCTGCATCCGGTCGCGGAGGAATTTCGCCCAGTCGTAGGGGTGGACCGCGTTCAGCGCCGCGACGACATCGTCGAAATCATAGGTCGACTGGCCCCAGTCGCCTTCGCGGCCGCCGAAGAAGGCGTGCGCGAAATCGTCGAGGCTCTTGGCGTTGTTCGTGGCCTGGCGGATCAGCATGTCGGCCTCGAGCCACATCAGCGAGCCCTCGTTGTAATAATCCTCGGTGCGCGTCGCGCTGGGGAAGGCGCGTTGCTTGCGGCCCGCGATCACGGGATCGAGCGTCGTATCCTCGACCGAGCGCCAGGCGCGGCCCGGCTGGACGCTGTAGAAGCCGGCGTTGGTCGCCCATTCGGCGAGGATCATCTCCTTCGACTGCATGCCCGAGCGGTCGAGCGAGCACGAGGTCCCAGAAGCTGGTCTGGCCTTCGTAGACCCAGAGCAGATTGTCCTGCATCGGGGTGCGGAAATCGGGGGTCCAGAGCTTGTCGGGGCGGCGGTATTTGCCGTTCCAGCTGTGCACGAATTCATGCGGGAGCAGCCCGCGCTCGCTGTCATTCTCGTCCCATTTGGTGAAATAATCGGGGTTGCGGCTGTTCTCGCTCGACCGGTGATGCTCGAGCCCGATGCCGCCGAGTTCGTCGGAAAGCGCGAGCAGAAATTCATAGCGGTCGTAGTGGCGCATGCCGAACAGCGCGACGGCTTCGGACACCAGCGCGGCGTGGCGCGCGATATGGTCGGGGCTGGCGGCGAGATATTTCTCCTCGTCGGCGACGACGTTGAGCGTCACGCCGTTGCCGAGCGACCAGGCGCGGAAATATCTGCCCGCGAACATCGGGCTGTCGATCAGATTTTCGTAGCTGGTGACGCCGAAGCTGTAGCGGCCGCGCGACACCTGGAGCCCGTCGAGCGCGGCGGCGCCGGTCCAGCCGTCGGGCAGGACGACCTCGGGCTGCACGGGGATCTGGCGGGTGAACCAGCCAGCGGGATAGAAGCTCACCTGTTCCCACTGGATGTTCATCATCGCCGGGGTGACGACGACGCGGCCTTCGGCGGTGCGCGTCGGCGACAGGAAGTCGAAGGCGATGTCGATGCTCTTCACCCCCTGCGGCACCTCGATGTCGAAGGCGTAGACGTCGGTCGGCTGGCGCGTCCAGACGAGCGGCTTGCCGCCCGCGCTGGCGCGGAACCCCGCGACCTCGGCGATCGCCCCGCGCGGGGCGTGCTTGCCGGGCAGCCATTCGGGATAGAGGAGGGTGAATTTACCCGCCCTGGGCACCGGGATCGTCTGGCGGACGCGGAAGATGCCGCGGGCAAAATCGGTCGCATCGACGCGCAGCAGCATCGTGCCCGGAAACGGCCGGTCGGCGGGGAGCGGGATGGTGAGCGGCTGCACCACGGGCTGCGGGCGGCTGTTGCCCTCCTGTGCATGGACGGCGGAGGCGGCCGGAAGGAGCGGAGCGGCGATCAGGGCGGCTGCGACGAAGCGTGTTTTTTTCATGACGGCTTTCTGCCGGGAAATCGTCGATCCCACAACTCCTTCTCCCCTTGCGGGAGAAGGATACGAAGCCTTGCCACGAAGTGGCTAGGCGCAGTTGGATGAGGGGTTGCGGTCGCTCGGCGACCGCGCGAGCCGAGGGCTCGCAACCCCTCACCCAGCTTCGACTAGGCAGCAAGCTGCCAAGTCTGCGCAACCGGCATCGGGCGAACAGCGCCCCGCGCTGTTCAGGGCATGCCGGGGACATGCCCGACCCGATGCCCCCGCAAGGGGAGAGGGGACTTTGCGCAATATGCAAAATCGACTAGACGCCGCCGCCATGAGCAAGGACAAATCCGCCAGGATCGCCACGCCGCAGCCGGTGCGCGGCACGCAGGACATGCTCGGCGACTTCGCCGACCGGTTCCAGCATGTCGTCGATCGCTTCGACCGTGTGCGGCGGCTCTATGGCTACAAGCGCGTCGAGGTGCCGGTGATCGAGCCGACCGCGGTGTTCGCGCGCTCGCTGGGCGAGACCACCGACGTGGTGTCGAAGGAAATGTATTCGTTCGAGGATCGCGGCGGCGAATCGGTGACGCTGCGCCCCGAGTTCACCGCGGGGATCGCGCGGGCCTATATCACGAACGGCTGGCAGCAGTATGCGCCGCTGAAGGTCGCGACGCACGGGCCGCTGTTCCGCTACGAGCGGCCGCAGAAGGGGCGTTACCGCCAGTTTCATCAATTGGATGCGGAAGTGCTGGGCAGCGACAGCCCGCTCGCCGATGCCGAGCTGCTGGTGTTCGCCGACCAGCTCCTGCGCGAGCTCGGGATCGCGGAAGGCGTGACGCTGACGCTCAACACGCTGGGCGATGCGGCGAGCCGCGATGCCTGGCGCGCGGCGCTGGTCGCGCATTTCGAGGGGCACAAGGGCGATTTGTCGGAGGACAGCCTCGAACGGCTCGACAAGAATCCGCTGCGCATCCTCGACAGCAAGGACCCGCGCGACCGGCCGGTCGCCGACAGCGCGCCCGATATCGACGCGTATCTGACGAGCGAGGCGCAGGATTTCTTCGGCGCGGTGACCGCGGGGCTCGACGCGGCGGGGGTCGCGTGGGAGCGCAATGCGCGGCTGGTGCGCGGGCTCGACTATTACCGCCACACCGCGTTCGAATTCGTCACCGACCGGCTCGGTGCGCAGGGCACGGTGCTGGGCGGCGGGCGCTACGACGGGCTGATCGAGGCGCTCGGCGGCCCGCCGACCGCGGCGGTCGGCTGGGCGGCGGGGATCGAGCGGCTGGCGATGCTGGTGGCGGACGATGCCGTCGACAACCGGCTCGACTTGGTGATCGCGGTCGAAGACGACGGGCTGCTTCCTTACGCGATGAAAACTCTCGCGGCGATGCGGGGCAAGGGGCTTGCAACTGAAATCGTTGCTACCGGTTCGCCGCGCAAACGCTTTGACAAGGCCGGGAAGATTCCGGCGCGCGCCCTCATTGCGATCGGTTCGCGCGACGGCCAATCATACACGAACATTCGTGGTGACAGTGAACTGACGATTACGATCAGCGCGATCATTCGCGCGCTCTGATGACCTCCGTTTCCGCCCGTCAGATCGACGCCATCATCGAACGCCACGCGGCCTTGCAGGCGCGGATGGCGACGGGGGATATGGCGCCCGCCGACTTCGTCGCGGCGTCGAAGGAGTTTGCCGAGCTCGAACCCGTCGCCAAGGCGGCGGCCGAGGTCGTGCGGCTGCGCGGCGAAGTGGTGGCGCTGGGCGAGATGCTTGCCGATCCCGAGATGAAGGCGATGGCGGCCGAGGAACTCGCGGCGGTCGAGGCGGCGCTGCCCGCCGCCGAGCATGACCTGGCGGTCAAATTGCTTCCCAAGGACGTCGCCGACGAGCGCGCCGCGATGCTGGAAATCCGTGCCGGGACCGGCGGCGACGAGGCGGCGCTGTTCGCGGGCGACCTGCTGCGCATGTACAGCCGCTATGCCGACACGCAGGGGTGGAAGGTCGAGATCATCTCGGCGAACGAGGCCGAGGTCGGCGGCTACAAGGAGGTCGTCGCGTCGGTCAGCGGGCAGGGCGTGTTCGCGAAGCTGAAGTTCGAGAGCGGCGTGCATCGCGTCCAGCGGGTGCCGGTGACCGAAAGCGGCGGGCGCATCCACACCAGCGCCGCGACCGTCGCGGTGCTGCCCGAGGCCGAGGAGGTCGATGTCGCGATCGCCGACGGCGACCTGAAGATCGACATCTATCGCGCGTCCGGCGCCGACGGGCAGCATGTCAACACGACCGACAGCGCGATCCGCATCACGCATATCCCGACCGGCCTTGTCGTGATCCAGCAGGACCAGCGCAGCCAGCACAAGAACAAGGCCAAGGCGCTGCAGGTGCTGCGCGCGCGGCTTTACGATCTGGAGCGTGAGAAGATCCACAGCGCCGAGGCGTCGGCGCGGCGGTCGATGGTCGGGTCGGGCGACCGGTCCGAACGCATCCGCACCTATAATTTCCCGCAGGGCCGCGTGACCGACCACCGGATCAACCTGACGCTCCACCGCCTGCCCGAGATTTTGGAAGGCGCGATGGACGAGCTGATCGACGCGCTGATCGCCGAGGACCAGGCGCAGCGGCTGGCGGGGCTGGGTGACTGAACTGAGGAGCCTGGGCCCTTTGAACCCGTTCGCATCGAGCGAAGTCGAGATGCCTCTCGGCCGGGCGCTGTCCCGGTGGGTGTCTCGACTTCGCTCGACACGAACGGAATTGCAGGTGGGTGAACGGGCGTGAGCGAGGTTGCCGACAATATCCGCACCGCGGCCAACCTGCTCGCCGCGACCAGCGATACGCCGCGGCTCGATGCCGAATTGCTGATGGCGCATGCGCTGGGGATCGAGCGGCAGGCGCTGCTGCTCGATCCGGGGCGCTACGCGGTGCCCGAGCATTATGCGAACCTCGTCGCGCGGCGGATGGGGCAGGCGCCGATGGCCTATATCCTCGGCTATCGCGATTTCTGGACGCTGCGGATCGAGGTGGGGCCGGGGGTGCTGATCCCGCGGCCCGACAGCGAAACCCTGGTGGAAGCGTGTCTGGACTTCGCGCGGCGCGAGCGGGAGGCGGGGTGGCCGAAGCGGGTTCTCGATCTCGGGACGGGACCGGGCACGCTGCTGCTCGCGGTGCTGAGCGAGTTTCCGCAAGCCACGGGGCTCGGCGTCGATGCATCCGAGTTCGCGCTCGCCTATGCGCGCGACAATGCGGAGGAGCTGGGTCTGGCCGGCCGCACGGTGTTCCGGTCGGGCGACTGGGGCGAAGGTGTCGATGAACAATTCGACCTGATCCTCTGCAATCCGCCCTATATCGCCGACGACGAAATGCTGATGCCCGATGTGGCCGATCACGAACCGGCGGAAGCCCTGTTCGCGGGCGCCGACGGGCTCGACGATTACCGGCGGATCATCCCCGATCTGCCGCGCCTGCTGGCGCCCGATGGGCTGGCGGTGCTTGAAATCGGGGCGACGCAGCTTATCTCTGTATCGAAGCTGGCCGAAGATGCCGGTTTCGCCGTCCGCTGCCGCAAAGACCTCGGCGGCCGCGACCGCGCCCTGCTGTTGACCGGCGCGCGCTGAACCGACCAAGAAATTGCTTGGTTTCGCGCCCAAAGCGGGCTAGGGGCTTGGGCACAGGCCTGATCAGGGTCCCTTTGGCGGTGCAGCGCATCGATACTGGTCCGGCGGGTCTGCTTCCCAATTGCGATGCTGGTGCGGGACGAAACGTCCGGCGCAAGCTGTAACAGGAAGAGCCGCGCAAGGGAGCGCGGGCACGACGCGCAAGAGCGCGGTCGGCCATAAGGGGTTGGCATAGCTTAGAGCTTTTCGACAGGATGTCTCAGTTGAACATGAACAACCGGCAGAACGGCCGCCGTCGCGGCCGCAACAACAATAACAACAATCGCGCCCAGTCGGGCGGCGGCCGTGGCGGTACCGACCAGGCCAATCGCATCGACAGCCGCGCGCGCGGCAACGCGGCGCAGATGATCGAGAAATACAAGAATATGGCGCGCGACGCGCAGTTGTCGGGCGACCGGGTGCAGACCGAATATTATCTGCAGTTCGCCGACCATTATTTCCGCGTCCACAGCGATTTCCGCGCCCGCCAGGAAGAACGCAACGGCGGCCAGCACGACCGCAACGACCGCCACCGCGAAGTCCGCGGCGTCGAGGATTTCGACGCGCATGACGAGACCGACCTCGACGAGGGCCAGGGCGAGCAGGACGAGGGCCGCGAGGACGGCAATCGCGAGAATCGCAACGAACGCGGCGACCGGAACGAGCGCAACGATCGCGGCGATCGCAACCGGGACCGCGGCAACCGCCGCGACCGCGACGAGAATGACGACAATCGCGGCAACCGCCAGCCGGTGCGCGACCGCGCCGAGACCGAGGCGGCGAGCGAAGAGGTCGCCGTCGAAGAGGCGAAGCCGACCCGCGCCGCGCGCCGCAGCCCGCGCCGCCCGCGCGACGAGGACGAAGGCGGCGCCGGGATCGACAGCGCGGTGCTGCCGCCCGCGATCGGCCGTCCGGCGCCCGCACCGGTCGCCGACGACGAGGCGGACGAGGCCGCCGAAGCCGCGCCGAAACCGCGCCGCGCCCGCCGCACGCTGGCACCGCGCGACTCCGGGGTCGAAGCCGCCGAATAATTGGCGAAGCAGGTCTTTCAGACCGTAGCCCTGAGCCCTAGATCTGACCCACCGTCCCGTTCGTGTCGAGCCCTTCGACTGCCTTGCAGGCGCTCAGGATAAACTTCGACCTGCGGTCGAAGTCGAGACACCCATCTGCCTTGCGCCAACCCGATGGGTGTCTCGACTTCGCTCGACACGAACGGGCAAGGGGCGTTGCAGATTAAACGCACGCCGCTCTGCGGTGTTTCATCAGCCGTTACGCGCCGCATGACTTATTTCGCCCTAGCCAAGCGTCCTGACATGGCATAGCCTCCCCGCACAATCATGTGGGGGAGAGCGATTATGCGCGCTTTGGCAAAGGCTTGGCGGACCGGGGCTTGGCTTTTGGGGGCGGCCGCCGTTCCCTTGATCGCGGTCCCCGCGGCGGCGCAGTCGGACCCCGACGCCACGGCGCAGGGCGATGTCGCGGTCACCATCTACAACAATGGCCAGTCGCTGGTGCAGGACGACCGCCAGCTTGGCGTGAGCGCCGGGCGCAACCGCATCGAATTTCCCGACGTGTCGGCGCGCATCCGGCCCGAGACGGTGACGCTGTCGGGGCCCGGCCTGGCGATCGTCGAGCAGAATTTCGACTTCGACCTGCTCACCCCCGACAAGCTGATGGACAAGGCGGTCGGCCAGTCGATCACCCTCGTCCGGACCAATCCCGCGACGGGCGCCGAACGCAGCGAGCGCGCCAAGGTGCTGGCGGCGAACGGCGGCATCGTGCTCGACGTCGGCGGGCGGATCGAGGTGCTGCGCGACGACGGCCTGCCGGTGCGCGCGGTGTTCGACCGGCTGCCCCCCAATCTGCGCGCGCGCCCGACGCTGTCGGTGACGGTGCAGGCGGCGCAGGCGGGCACGGTGCCGGCGCGGCTGTCCTATCTCACCCCCAATCTCGGCTGGACCGCCGACTATGTCGCCTTGTTCGACGCCGCCAAGGGCGCGATGGACATGCAGGGGTGGGTGACGCTGACCAATTCGACCGGCACCACCTTCTCCAATGCGCGTACGTTGCTCGTCGCGGGCAGTCCGGGCGGCGGGGGCGGATTTTCGCAGTTGACCGGCGCGCTCGACGAGGCGGGGACCGAGACGAGCACGCGCGAGCGGCTGGGCGACTATTATCTCTATCCGCTGGCCGAGCGCACGACGATCGCCAATGCGCAGCAGAAGCAGGTGAGCTTCCTCGATGTGAAGGGCGCGCCGGCGCGCTCGACCTATGAATATGTCAACGGCTGGCTGGGCAGCACCACCGAACCGGTGAGCGCGGCGAGCGTGCTGCGCTTTTCGACCTCGGCGAAGGGCGGGCTGGGCGACCAGCTGCCCGCGGGGACGATCCGCGTCTATATGCGCGACGCGCGCGGCGACCCGCAGTTCATCGGCGAGAACAGCATCGGCCATACCCCGATGGGGTCGTCGATGACGCTGCGCACCGGCGACGCCTTCGACGTCAAGGTACAGTCGACCGTGGTGTCGCGCACCCGCAAGGGCGATTCGCGCTGGCTGACCAAAATGAAATATGTCGTCAGCAACGCGCGGCCCGGCGCGGTGACGGTCGACCTCGCGCAATCGGGGCTGTGGGGCGACGTGCGGATCACCGACGAGAGCCTGAAGAGTAACCGCGTTTCCGCCGACCGCGTCGAATGGCAGGTTCCGGTTCCCGCGAACGGCAAGACCGAAGTCACCGCCACCTTCGATTCGCGCTACTGAGACCGGGGTCATGCGCTGGGCGCACCTGATCCCGGCCGTACTGGCCGTACTGGCCGCGCCGCCGCTCGCGGCGCAGCAGGGCGCGCGGCCATCCGATGCCCCGGTGGTGGTGTCGTCGGCGCTGAAGGACGTCGCGGTCACCGTCTATCGCGCGCCCAATCGCGGGGCGGGGCCGATCAACCCGAACTGGCCGCAGGGTTTCGCGCTGGTCACCGAGACGCGCGTCGTGACGCTGCCCGCGGGCACGGCGGTGCTGCGTTTCGAGGGGGTTTCCGAAGGGCTGCTGCCCGAGACGGCGGTGGTGTCGGGGATGCCCGACGGGGTGCGCGAGAAGAATCGCGACGCGCGGCTGCTGTCGCCAGCGGGGCTGGTCGACGCCTTTCTGAAGCGCAGCGTCACCCTGCGCCGCACCGACCGCAAGACGGGCAAGGTGCGCGAGCAGCAGGCGATCATCCAGGCGGGGCCGAACGGCGGCGTGATATTGCAGACCGCCGCGGGATATGAGGCCTTGGGCTGCGCGGGGCTGCCCGAGCGGATGCTCTACAGCCGCGTGCCCAGGGATCTGTCGGCGAAACCGACGCTGTCGATCCTGGTCGAGAGCGCGCGGGCGCGCACGGTCACCTTGCAGCTCGTCTATCTGTCCGAAGGCTTCGACTGGGCGGCGAACTATGTCGTCGACCGGGCGGAGGGCGGCAAGGCGCTGGGCATCACCGGCTGGATCACCGTCGCCAATGGCGGGGTGACGAGCTTTCCGGGGGCGCAACTCAACGTCATCGCGGGGCGGCTCAACAAGGGCTATCGCGCGCCGCTGCCGCGCACCCCGCCGGGGGCGCTGGTGCTGAAATGCTGGCCGATGGACATCACCAGTACGCACCCCTTCTGGGAATTGCCGCCGGTCATCGAGCCGACCGTCGACTATGAAGAGGAAGTGATGGTCACGGCGGCGCGCCTCGGCGACAAGCTCCATGTCCTGGCCCCGCCGTCGGCGATGATCGCTCCCGCGCCGGCTGCCGGCCCCGCCGCCGCCCGCCGAGGATCTGGGCGACCTCAAATTCTATCGCGTGCCGTTCCGCGTCGACGTTTCGGCGAAGGGGCAGAAGCAGGTCGCGCTGCTCATCAAGGACAAGGTCGCGGTCGAGCAGCTCTATTTCGGCACCCTCTATCAATCCTACAACAGTGCGCCCCAGCCGTTGGTCACCCGGCTGCGGATGCAGAACCGCAGCGAGGACGGGCTCGGCCTCGCGCTGCCGTCGGGCATGGCGGCGGTGTTCGAGACGCTGGCGGGCCGCCGCCTGCTCGTCGGCGAGGCGGCGATCGGCGACAAGGCCGTCGGCGAGCGCGTCGACTATGACATCGGTCAAAGTCCGGCGGTGCAGTTCGGCAGCGTCATCACCGAGCGCGACGCCAAGGGCGAATATCAGACATGGCAGGTCACGCTGACCAACGCGCGGCCCTTCGATGCCGAGGTCGAGATGCTGATCCCCTTTGCAATCGATCCCGAACCCGCGGCATGGGAACGTCGCGGATCGAGCTGGGTGTGGCGGGTACGCGTGCCCGCGAACGACAGCGTCGTGCAAAGCTTCCGGCAGAAATTGAAGAGCGGCTAGGCGGCCATGGGGACGGGTCGCGGCACGGCGTTCTTCCTTGCGCTGGCACTGGCGGCTGGCGGCGCGCCCGCGTCGGCGCAGCCCGATATTCCCGTCATTCCCTCGCGGGCGATCGACGAGGTCGCGGTCACCGTCTATCGCGCGCCCGAACGATCGTCGGGCGGCATTGATTCCGAATGGCCCGAAGGGTTCGCCTTCATCGCCGAGACGCGCACCGTCGCGCTGCCCGCCGGGGTCGCCGCGCTACGCTTCGAGGGCGTGGCCGAGGGGCTGCTCCCCGAGACGGCCGTGATAGCCGGGCTTCCCGACGGGGTGATCGAGAAGAATCGCGATGCGCGGATCCTGTCGCTCGGCGGGGCTGGTCGACGCCTATCTCAAGCGCAGCGTGACGTTGCAGCGCACCGACCGCGCGACGGGCAGGGTGCGGCGGCAGGATGCGATCATCCAGGCGGGGCCGAACGGCGGGGTGCTGCTCAAAACCGCCGAGGGTTATGAGGCGCTGGGATGTTCGGGGCTGCCCGAGCGCATGACCTATGGCGGCGTGCCGAAGGACCTGTCGGCGAAACCGACGCTGTCGGTGCTGGTCGAAAGCGACGTCGCGCGGACGGTGACGATCCAGCTGCTCTATCTCGCCGAGGGGTTCGACTGGGCGGCGAGCTATGTCGCCGAGCGCGGCGAGCAGGGCGAGACGCTGGCGATGACCGGGTGGATCACCGTCGCCAACGGCGGCGTCACCGGCTTTCCGGACGCGCAGCTGAATGTCGTCGCGGGGCGGCTCGAGAAACAGGACAGCATGGGCGCGCCCGAGGACGACGCGGGGCCGCTGGTGCTAAAATGCTGGCCGATGGACATCACCAGCACGCATCCGCTGTGGTCCCTGCCGCCGATCATCCCGGTTCGCGGGTCGGAGGGCGGCTATTATGACGGTGCCGGCGAGATCATCGTCACCGCGCAGCGTCGCCGCGAGTCGCTGCAGGATGTGCCGCTGGCGATCGCGGCGGTCAGCGCCGATTATCTGGCCGAGTCGGAAAATCTGGGCGACCTGAAATATTATCGCATCCCGTTCCGCACCGACGTCGCCGCCAAGCAACAGAAGCAGGTGGCTATGCTCGTGCAGGACCGCGTAACCTATGAGCAGCTCTATTCGGTCGAGGTCAGCGAATGGAGCGATCCCGGGTTCGAAGCCGACCAGCGTGGTGATACGGCTGTGGAACCGCAAGTCGGACGGGCTGGGGCTCGCCTTGCCCGCGGGCCAAGTCGCGCTGTTCGAAAATGCCGGCGTGCAGCGCTTGCTGGTCGGCGAGGCCTTTGCTGCGGACAGGGCGATCGATGAGCGGATCGACTTCGATCTCGGCGCCGAGCAATGGCGTGCGATACAAGGTCGTCGCCGGGGCCGCGAAGGGCCGGGCGCCGCGCGACTGGGAGGTGACGGTCACCAACGACCGCGACACTCCGGCGGAGGTCGAATTGCTGATCCCCTTCGCGCTCGACCCCGAGCCCGGCGGGATCGAGCGGCGCGGCGCGAATCGCGTGTGGCGCGTGAGGGTCGCGGCGAATAGCAGCAGGGTGGAGCGGTTTCGCGAAAAGCGCGACTGAACGAACGGGGGGCGATGACGCGGGTCAGGCCGGCGGCAGCGCCCGCGGCCGGTGATTCTCGTCGAGCGCGACGAAGGTGAACAGGCCTTCGGTGACCTTGACCTGCTCTTCTCCGCGGCCGCGGCTCGCGACGACCTCGATGCGGATGCCCATCGAGGTGCGGCCGCGCCGTTCGAGATGCGCATAGACCGAGATGATGTCGCGCAGCAGGATCGGCGCGATGAACTCCATCGCCTCGATCGCGACCGTCGCGGTCGGCCCCTGCGCGATTCGCGCCGCGACGATGCCGCCGGCGATGTCCATCTGCGACAGGACCCAGCCGCCGAAGATATGGCCGTTGCTGTTGATGTCGGCCGGCGCCGGAACGACGCGCAGGATGGGGTCGTGATGCTTATCGGTCATGGTTCATATCCGGATCATTCTCGAACGGATCCTCGATCGATTCGTCGTGGCCGCTGCCGCTCGACAGGAAGACGAGTCCCATCAGCGCGGCGCCGAGCATCACCGACAGCCCGACCCCCGCGGCGGTGGCGATGATCATGTGGATGGTCAGGCCGTGCGGCAGGCTGAAATGCAGATAGAGCAGCGCCCCGATCACCGCGAGCGTCGACACCAGCGCCATGCCGAGCATCAGCTGCAGCGGTAGCGGCCCCAGGCGATTCTGGACGTATCGCGGTTGTCGAGCGGCGAGGGTTTGACCATGGCGGCTTCCATGGACCAGCCCGGCGCCAAGACCAAGCGGCAATGCGCCGCGGCAGGATGTTTCGCTTGGCGCGCGAATCATGATAGATTGTTTTCTCGACAATAGCGACATGGGGAGCGGCAAGGCATGACGATCGGAGCGATTCTCCACGGACGGACGGGCGCGGTGATTTCGGCGAGCAAGGAAGACAGCGTGCGCGCGGTGGTCGATCTGCTCGCGCAGAACCGGATCGGCGCGGTGCCGGTGATGGAGAATGATGTCATCGTCGGCATCTTTTCGGAGCGCGATCTTGTCCGCCTGCTGTCCTCCTACGGCACCGAGGCGCTCGACCGCAGCCTCGAAGAGGTGATGACCAAATCGCCGGTGACCTGCGAATCGAAAACCGCGGTGATGGGCGCGCTGTCGCAGATGACGCAAAAGCGCATCCGCCACCTGCCCGTGGTCGATGGCGACCAGCTGGTCGGATTCGTGTCGATCGGCGACCTCGTCAAATATCGAATCGACCGGATCGAAGCCGAGGCCGCGGCGATGCGTGACTATATCGCGTCCTGAGTCGCGGGTGCCGGGCGGCGCAATATGAGGCGCTTTATCTCGGCGATCGCTTCCTTTTCGAGCAGCCAGAGCAGGGCGGGGTAGATCAGCCCGCCCGCGCCGACGAGAATCGCGAGCCGCAGCGGCGCGACAAGGCCCGCGGGCAGCGCGCGTTCGATCAGGCCGACCGCGACCGCCATGACCAGCGCCGGCGCCAGTCCGGGCAGGACGGCGCGGCCGATATCGGCGAGGGTCACGCCGATGACCGGCGCCGACAGCCTGGCGGTGACGATCAGCAGCAGCGGCATCGCCACCAGCCACGCCCAGGCGAGGCCGATCAGCCCGAACTGGACGCCGATCAGGAAGCTGACCGGAAAGAGAATCGCGCCGCAGAGCGACGCCTTCATCGCGATCGCCGGGCGGCCGAGCGCGTTGGTGACGGGGGCGAAGAGAATCTGCACCGTCATCACCAGCAGCGCGAGCGCCAATATCTGCACATAGGGCACCATGCCGA